>NZ_QDFV01000003.1 GCF_003075395.1 Microbacterium sp. TPD7012
GGTGTAGTTCATTTACCTGGGCGTGCTCAGGCGAGCACCCCCAGTGCCACTGCAGTAAGCAAAAGGAGAGCCGCATCGAGCATCAGCACGATGTGCCAGCCGTTCTCTCGCGCAGTACGCCTGGTCATGGAGCCGCGCTCCGTGACCGACTGGGGGAGAGCAAGCGATATCGAGGCGGCGACGATCGAGGCGAGAGTCAACACAAGAACCACGGCTGTCCCGCTTTTCATTGCACTCGACGCTTTCTAAGCCCGGCCGCTTGATCGGACCGACCCGTGCGCCCCGCCTTAGGAAGGGACACCGTCTCCGTACCGGATCCAGCACACGAATAGTGGACTATTCGTGTGCTGCGCTCGATCTGCGCAGAGCAGGGCGCAGCGTGCCTACGAACCTGAGCGCTCGTGCCAAGAGCAGAGACAATGGAAGCGCACCTACGGCAACGGCTGGCATGATCCAGTTCCCAAGGACGAGGCCGCTGCACACAGTCAAGGCGAGACATATCAACCAACCAGCGGACGCCATTCCCCCGCCTGCGGGGGAGCCGAGGAAAGTGAAAGCGATCGCCGCGGTGACCGCAGCTCCGATCGCAAGCGCTGCACCGGCCAGACCGAGGAACGTGAAGGCGTCAAGAAGATCAAGCCAGAGGGCCATGTTCTTCTCACCCAAAGTGAGCTGGTGCRKGGKCGCGGCCGGAGCCTGGTCCGACGCGCGCGGGCCGCGCGGCGCCCTCTACGTCGCTGTGACGCTTTTCGTCGTCGGCCTCCTCATCTCGGGCCTCGCGACGACCATGCACCAGTTCCTCGTCGGCAGGCTCGTGCAGGGACTCGGAACAGGCGGTCAGACCGTCGCGCTCTACGTCGTGGTGGCCCGGCTGTACCCCGCGCATCTGCACGGCCGCATCTTCGCGGCGTTCGCGGCGGCGTGGGTGGTGCCCTCCATGATCGGTCCGTTCCTCGCCGGTGCCGTCGCGGAGTACCTGGACTGGCGCTGGGCGTTCCTCGGCGTCGCGGTGCTGACAGCGGCGGCCTTCCTGATGATCGCGGTGCGTCTCCGCGGCGTCGATCTCGGTCACGGCGAGCCTCAGGACGGGCGCGCACTGATCACCCGACTGCTGCTCGCGGTCGTGGTCGCCGTGCTCGCCGTGGTGATCGGTTTCTCCGCCGACATGGATCCCGTCGTCGGGTGGCCCGTCGCGCTCGGCGCGGTCGTCGTGATCGCCTTCGCCGTGCTCCCGCTGGTGCCGCGTCGCACGCTTCGCGCCGGACCCGGACTGCCGAGCGTCGTGCTCATGCGCGGTATCGCCGCGGGAGCGTTCTTCGCAGCCGAGGCGTACATCCCGTATCTGCTGATGGAGCGGTACGCGTTCACGGCCACCTGGGCCGGTGTCGCGCTGATGCTGGCCGCGTTCGCCTGGGCGGGGGCGTCCGCGCTGCAGGGGCGCTACGGGGAGCGTCTCGGAAACCACCGCATCACCCTGATCAGTCTCGGCCTGATCCTCGTGGCGATGGTGTGCGTGCTCGTCGCTGCGCTGACGGGTATCACGCCGGTCGTCGTGATCGTCGGCTGGGCGTTCGCCGGGGGAGGGATGGGCCTGCTGTACCCCCGCCTGACGGTGCTCACACTTGCATACTCCGACGAGACCAATCAGGGGTTCAACTCCTCCGCGCTGTCGATCTCGGATGCCACGGGATCAGCGGTGGCCATCGCCCTCGCCGGACTCGGCGTCGCGACGCTCGGCGGCGGGGCGGGTGCCTTCGGGGCTGTCTTCGCCTTCGGGATCGCGCTCGTGCTGCTCGCGGTGGTTCCCGGGCTCAGGCTCGGTCACGCGGCGGAGTCGCCGCAGCACTGACCTCCCCGGCGAGGGCGGTGACGCCGAGATCGAAGACGCGGTCCAGTCCCGCGGTCACGTCGGTCTCGTCCCCGCCGAGCAGGGCGCCGTGGCTGTCGGCGTGCATGCGCTGCTGCACGAGCGTGGCGTGTCCGAGGACGAAGTGCAGGATCGCGACAGCGCGCTGCTCGGCATCCGTCGCGCCCTCGCTCTCGAGGGCTCTCATGAGGGCGGACTGTGCCGGAGACGAGCCGAGCCGGAGGGCGTAGGTGCTGAGGACGAGCTCCGCGCCGTCGCGGTGGGCGAAGAGCGCGTCGCGGATGCCCCGGGCCGTCGCGAGAACGTCGGACCCGCCGCCCGGGATGACGGCGGTGATCCGATCGGCGAGATCGGCGAGGAGCTCCTGCTTGCTGGCGAAGTGCCAGTACAGGGCGCTGGGCTGCACGTCGAGTCGTCCGGCGATGCGCCGCATGGAGAGATCGGCGAGACCCACCTCGTCGAGCAGAGCGAGAGCCGTACGCGCGACGCTCTCACGGTCATGCCGTGCCGGATTGGGTTCGGGGGTCATGCTCTCACTATAGTGAACAGCGTTCAGGTGAACGGTGTTCAGGTGATGCCCGCGTCGAGCGCGGTGCGCTGTGGAGGAGAGGACCGCGGATGACGGAGAGCGTGACGACGGCGATCGCGGAGATCTCGGTCGAGCGCGTGTCGGTCGAGTTCGACGGCCGCGCCGTGCTCGACGACGTGACGGTGGAACTCACGGCGCCCACCATCGCCGTGATCGGAGCGAACGGCTCGGGCAAGTCGACGTTCGCACGTCTGCTCAACGGACTCGTCGCCCCCACCGCCGGGCGGGTGACCGTGGACGGGCTCGATACGGTTCGCGACCGTGCGCAGGTGCGCCGTCGTGTCGGCTTCGTGTTCGCCAACCCGGATGCACAGATCCTCATGCCCACCCCCGCGGAGGACCTCGCGCTCTCGCTCCGCGGAACGCCACGAGACCAGGCCGCGCTGCGCGTCAGGGAGACCCTCGCCGCACACGGACTCGCCGGCCATGCCGATGTCCCGGCGTCGGCGCTGTCCGGCGGGCAGAAGCAGATGCTCGCCCTGGCATCGGTCCTCATCACGGAGCCCCGACTGATCGTGGCGGACGAGCCGACCACGCTCCTCGATCTGCGGAACGCGCGCCGGATCGGCGATCTGCTTCTCGCGCAGTCGGCGCAGGTCGTGCTCGTGACCCATGACCTCGAACTGGCCGCCCGGTGCCACACGGCCGTGCTCTTCGAGGAGGGGCGCGTGATCGCGTCCGGCGCCCCGAAGGACGTCATCGAGGCGTATCGCCGAGGCTGCGGATGATCTCGCTGCATCGACCGGGCTCGAGCCTTCTCCACCGTGCGCCGGCCGGTGCGAAGCTCGGCATCCTCGCGGTGGCCGCGCTGGCGCTCTCGCTGTACCCGCATGACCCGCTGAGCATCGGCATCGCTCTGCTCGTGTCGTTCGGACTGTACGGCGTCGCCGGCTTCGGGCCTCGCGTCCTCGCCGCCGAGCTCTGGCGTCTGCGGTGGATCGTCCTGGTGCTCGCTGCCGCGCTGGCGATCTTCGTGTCGCCGGCCGCGGCCTGGACCAGCACCGGCCGCGTCATCGCGCTCCTCATGCTGGCGAGCCTCCTGACGCTCACCACGCCGATGTCCGCGCTTCTCGACGTCCTGCGTCGGCTCCTGCATCCGCTCCGCCGACTCGGCGTCGACCCGGATGCTGTGGCGATGACGATCTCGCTCACGCTCACGATGATCCCGGTGGTCGCGGGGTTCGCCGAGCGCGTGCGCGAGGCGGGGCAGGCGCGCGGGGTGCGACTCGGGCCGCGCGCGATCGTTCCGATGCTCGTGCTCGCCCTCCGGCATGCCGACGATGTCGGCGACGCGCTGGCGGCTCGCGGCATCGCCTGACTTCTCACGCGATCGCGAAGTCCGCACGGGTGGGCACCGCGTCGCTCGGAGTGCGGCGCGCGAGACGCAGGGACGCGGCGAGGAGGGCGACCGCGATCATCGCCGTCGCCACGGAGGTGCCGAGGACCAGGAGCATCACGATGCCGATCAGCCCCAGCAGCGTGCCCAGTGCGAGACCGCGCGTCGACCGGGTCGGCTCCGGCGCGGTCTGCGTCTCGAACCGGGTGAACGCGAGCGCGACCACCGCTGTGCAGGCGAGCGCCGCAGCGAGCCAGAGAGGACGCCCGGCCCACCAGTCCGCGCTGTCGAGCGCGGGGAGAGCAGCGCCGGTGAGCAGTGCGAAGGCTGCCGTGAATCCGGCCATGGCGAGCAGGATCGGCATGTGCCACAGGTAGATCGTCATGGCGCGTCGCGTCACGAATCCGGTGAAGGCGGCCGGCAGGGGACGTCGGCTCAGGCGCTCGATCCGGTCGCGGTGCAGCGAGAGGGCACCGGTGTGCGCCACACCGACGAGCAGCAGCGCCGCCGTGGGCGGGTTGATGTTCGCGATGAGATCGGGAGAGTACACGCCGGTGAGGAAGGTGACGGCCAGGAGCGCGACCGCTCCCACGACGGCGAGCGTGCGGGTGCGCCGGCTGAGGGCGTCGATACGGCCGTCGGCGAGGAAGAATCCCAGCTGCTGAAGGGCCATCCAGACGAAGGCGAGGTTCAGGAAGCCCAGGCCCTCGATGCCGCTGGCGGCGCGCAGCGCGTCCACGAGCACGGATGCCGCGGCCAGTGCTCCGATGGTCGTGAACGGGGCACGCTCGTGCGCGGCTGCGAGGACGGGCAGCAGCGCCTGGCAGAGGACGAAGACCCCGAGGAACCAGAGCGGCTGGCCGTAGCGGAAGCCGGCGGTGGCGATGAGATCGGCCGGGACGCCGATCACCGTGAGCACGGCGAGGGCGAAGCCGACGACGACCACGGTGAAGATCGCCGGTCGCAGCAGGCGATGGATGCGTCCGGCGACGAAGTCGGTCGCGGTCCCGCCGCGCTGCCGCAGGCGCCGATACGCCAGGAGACCCGAGAACCCTCCGATCACGAAGAAGAGCGGCATCACCTGGAGCACCCAGCTCAGCGGCGCGATCCATGCCGTGCCGTCGCTGGCGTTCTCGAAGAGCGGCCCGGCATCGGTGACCGTGACCCCGACCATGAGGGCGTGGAGCAGCACGACTCCCAGGACGCAGAGGGCCCGGATGAGGTCGATCCCCGTGTCGCGCGACGCGCGCGGCGGGGGAGTGGGAGTCGCCGTGCGCGGCGCCTGGGCGATGGTCATGAGTCCTCCTCGGGAGCGGTGTTCCCGAAGACTATGGACGCGGTATGCGCTGCGGCATCACCCTCCGGTGCCGTTCTCTCCCCCTACCGGAGGATGAGTCAGGAGGACGGCTCGACGAGCCCGGTGTCGTACGCGAGGATCACGGCGTGCACGCGGTCGCGCAGGTTCAGCTTCGCGAGGACCTTGCCGACATGGGTCTTGACCGTCTGCTCGGCGATGAACAGGTCGGCGGCGATCTCGGTGTTCGAGCGCCCCTTGCCGATGAGCACGAGCACCTCGCGCTCACGCTCGGTGAGCTCGGCCAGCGCCGTGGTCGCCTTGGGGCTTCGCGGGCGACGTCCGGCGAACTGCTCGATCATGCGCCGGGTGACGCTCGGGGCGAGCAGCGCGTCGCCACCCGCGACCACGCGCACCGCGTGCACGAGCTCCTCCGGCAGAGCGTCCTTGAGCAGGAAGCCGCTGGCCCCGGCCTCCAGCGCGTCGTAGACGTAGTCGTCGATGTCGAAGGTGGTGAGCATGAGGATCCGCGGCACATGCGCCGCAGGATACGACGGGCCGAGGATCCGTCGGGTGGCTTCGATGCCGTCCATCTCCGGCATCCGCACGTCCATCAGGATCACGTCCGGGTCGACGCGGGCCGCCAGCGTCACGGCCTCGGCGCCTGTGGCGGCCTGCCCCGTGACGCGGATGCCCTCGTGGGCATCCAGCAGCGCGGCGAATCCGGCGCGGACCATGGCCTGGTCGTCGGCGATGAGCACGCTGATCGTCACGTGATCTCCTTCTCGGTGGTGAGGGCGTCGCCGACGGGGAGCGACGCCTCGACGGTCCAGCCTCCGTCGTCGTCAGGGCCGGCGGAGAGGCTGCCGCCGAGCAACTCGGAGCGTTCCCGCATGCCACGGAGGCCGTAGCCCGTGCCATGGCTCTCCGGGGTGCGCGGGGGCGCGGCGTTGTGCACGCGGATGCGGATCGTCGCGGCATCCGCGTGCAGCCGTACGCTGATGCGCGCACCCGGCGCATGACGCACCGCGTTGCTCAGGGCTTCCTGGATGATGCGGAAGGTGGCGATCTGCACGGCTGGGTTCGCTGCGGACGCGGCGTCTCCGCCCTCGATCACCAGGCCTACTTCGACACCGGCGCGACGGATGCTGTCGATCAGGGCCGGAACATCGTCGATGCCCTGCTGCGGGGTGAGTTCGGCGCTCTGGTCCTCGGTGCGGAGCACGCCGAGCATCCGTCGCATCTCGGTGAGCGACGCTCTCGCCGTCGCCGCGATGTCCTCGAACTCGGCTGTCGCGGCCTCGCCGATCTCTGGGAGGCGGTAGCGGGCGGTCGACGCCTGCACCTGGATCACCGACATGCTGTGGGCCACCACGTCGTGGAGCTCACGGGCGATGCGGGTGCGCTCCTCGACGAGCGCGCGACGCGAACCTTCCAGAGCGCTGTGCTCTTTCTCGCGCGACAGCTCGGCCGAGACCCGCAGTCGGCCGGACACGAGCGCCGCGATCAGGAGCATCGCCGCCGCGATCGATGAGGTCACGATCAGATCGGCGGTCGCGCTTCCGGCGGAGCCGGCCGTCGCGACCATGTCCGGGCGGAGAAGAGGCGCGGTGAGCGACACGATCACGCCGATGATCAGGGGGAATGCCCCGATCCGCGCGCCGTGCACGAACGTCACGACCCCGACGAACAGGACGAACGTCAGGAGAGCGGGAACCGACCACGGCCAGGGCGAATGGGTCGCGAGCTCCGGGACGACGAGGAGCGGAAGGACGAAGGCGGCAGCGCAGAAGAGCGCGATGGCCCAGCGCGGATGGGCGATCGCGAGGAGCGGCGACACGCAGAGGGCGGCGCCGAGGATGAACGACAGGGGGAGCGGCGTACCGAGGAGGAGGGTCTGGAGGGGGACGAGGGTCGAGTACAGCGCGATGCTCGCCACGCACAGAGCAGCGAGCGCAGCGGTGCGCCGACTGATCCGCGGGGGGCGCGGGGTGCGCTCTCTGCGTCGTGCCATGTCTGTCATCCTGCCAGTTGGGGAACGGTCTCGCGCCGTCGACGGGCGGCGGCGACCCGGTCGATCACCACTCCGATCACGAGGGCGATGACGATGCCGAGCCCGGCGCTGAGGAGGGGCTGATCCTTGATCCAGGCTCCCGCGAGCAGACCGATGGTGAGGCTGAAGATGCTCCAGCTGAGTCCGGCGATCAGACTCAGGGGCACGAAGCGTCGCCACGGGAAGCCGAGCGCGCCGGCGGACATGTTGACGGCGACTCGGCCGACGGGGATGTATCGCGCGCCCAGGATCAGGACAGCGCTGCGACGGTCCAGCGCGGTCTGCGCATGCGCGAACGCGGCGGCGACCCGTGGTCGGCGCATCCAGGCGAAGCGGGTCGTCCCGAGCCGGCGTCCGATCGCGAAGGCGATGTTGTCGCCGATCGCGGCTCCGACGGCGCCGATCGCGCCGAGGAGCAGCAGGTTCCCGTCACCCGAGGATGCGGCCACTGCCGCCGCCGCGACCAGCACCGTCTCGCTCGGCACCGGAGGGAAGAACCCGTCGACGATCGTCACGACCAACAGCACGAGGTACAGCCAGGGCGAGGCGATGGCCTGCATGATGAGCTCGTTGAGGATGTCCACTCCTGCACGCTACGGAGCGCGTGCCGGTGCGGGCATCCCTCTCCGGTATCGTCCCTCTCACTCTCGGGACTGATCTTCCTGACCGGCGCTCCGTGCTGCGCCGCTTATACTGGGAGGCTGGCCCGTCGGCCGACTCTCTCCCCTTGAACGAACGGACATCCGCTGTGCTTGCCGTGCACGACCTCGAGATCCGCGTTGGCGCGCGCCTGCTCATGGAGAACGTCTCCTTCCGCGTCGCCGACGGCGACAAGATCGGACTCGTCGGTCGCAACGGCGCAGGGAAGACCACGCTGACCAAGGTGCTCGCCGGCGACGTGCTGCCGTCCGGTGGCAGCGTGACGCGCTCGGGCGAGCTCGGCTACCTGCCGCAGGACCCGCGTTCCGGCAATCCGGAGGATCTCGCGCGAACGCGCATCCTCGATGCTCGCGGCCTCGGCCAGCTGAACCTCGGGATGACCGAGGCGTCCCTCGCCATGGGGTCCGACGACCCCGCGGTCGCGGCGAAGGCGATGAAGCGCTACGCCTCCCTGACGGAGAAGTTCGAGGCGCAGGGCGGGTACGCCGCCGAGGCCCAGGCCGCCTCGATCGCGCACAACCTGTCCCTCCCCGATCGCATCCTCGATCAGCCGCTCTCGACGCTCTCCGGCGGTCAGCGCCGCCGCATCGAGCTCGCACGCATCCTGTTCTCGGACGCGCAGACGATGATCCTCGATGAGCCGACCAACCACCTCGACGCGGACAGCGTCGTCTGGCTGCGCGAGTTCCTCAAGGGCTACAAGGGCGGACTGATCGTCATCAGCCACGACGTCGAGCTCGTCGGCGAGACCGTGAACCGGGTGTTCTACCTCGACGCCAACCGTCAGGTCATCGACACCTACAACATGAACTGGAAGAACTACCTGCGCCAGCGGGTGGCCGACGAGGAACGTCGCAAGAAGGAGCGCGCCAACGCCGAGAAGAAGGCGACGACCCTGCAGCAGCAGGCCGCGCGCTTCGGCGCCAAGGCCTCCAAGGCCGCGGCCGCCCACCAGATGGTGGCGCGTGCCGAGAAGCTGCTCGCGGGTCTCGAGGATGTCCGGCAGGAAGACCGCGTCGCGAAGCTGCGGTTCCCGAAGCCCGCCCCGTGCGGCAAGACCCCGATGATGGCCTCCGGTCTGTCGAAGTCCTACGGCTCGCTCGAGATCTTCACGGATGTCGACCTCGCGATCGACCGCGGCTCGAAGGTCGTGGTGCTGGGGCTCAACGGTGCCGGCAAGACGACCCTGCTGCGGATGCTCGCCGGCGTCGACCAGCCCGACACCGGGCAGCTCGAGCCCGGACACGGACTCAAGGTCGGCTACTACGCGCAGGAGCACGAGAACCTCGATGTGAACCGCTCGGTGCTGGAGAACATGGTCTCCGCGGCTCCGCACATCACCGAGACCGAGGCGCGCAAGGTTCTCGGCTCGTTCCTGTTCACCGGTGACGACGTGCTGAAGCCTGCAGGCGTCCTGTCCGGCGGAGAGAAGACGCGTCTGTCTCTCGCGACCCTCGTCGTGTCGTCGGCGAACCTGCTCCTGCTCGACGAGCCCACGAACAACCTCGATCCCGCGTCGCGTGAGGAGATCCTCGGAGCTCTCGCGCACTACGAGGGCGCCGTCGTGCTGGTCTCGCACGACCCCGGTGCCGTGCAGTCGCTGAACCCGGAGCGCGTGCTGATCCTCCCCGACGGCGTCGAGGACATCTGGAGCCAGGAGTATCAGGACCTCATCGAGCTGGCCTGACCGCTCGCAGGGCGTGGCATAGTCGACAGCGTGACGTTCGACGATCAGGACCGTGAGCTGCTCCCTCTGAACGACTGGCTCCGCGGTCGCCATGCGCTGACCGGAGTCGCACCGGAGTGGGATCTCGACGCCGTGCCCGCGGAGCCGACAGAACTCTTCCGGGAGTGGCTGCTGCGGGCGGATGCCGACGGCGTCGCCGAGCCGCATGCCGCCACCCTCGCGACGGTCGACGTCGCGGGCGTCCCTGATGCGCGGGTGTTGATCCTCAAGGGGATCGACGCGGGCGGATGGGCCTTCGCCAGCACCCGTTCGTCGCGCAAGGGCGCGCAGCTCGCCAATTCGCCGGCCGCGGCGCTGAACTTCTGGTGGCAGCCGCAGGTGCGCGCCGTTCGGGTGCGCGGGCGCGTGGAGGAGGCGACCGCCGAGGAGAGCGCGGCGGACCTCGCGGCGCGATCGGTCGCGGCGCAGGCGGGTGTCGCCGCGGGGGACTGGGTGCGCTGGCGCGTCATCCCGTCGCGGATCGAGTTCTGGCAGGGGTCCCGCGACCGCCGGCACACGCGAGTGGTCTACGAGTCCGTCGGCGACGGCTGGCGGCACTCGGTCGTCCGGGACTGATCGCGCCGAAGGGGTACGGGCCGATGTCGGCGACCCTCGCCAGCGTGAACGGATGAGTCTCGCCCTGCTCGGGCGGCCGCGACATCTCGCACTCGACAAAGCGTAACCATGCGGTTACTCTTTTGTCCATGGACGGAGCTCGAGCGATCGCGGACCCGGTGCGACGGGAGATCCTCGAGCTGGTCAGCGCTGCGCCTCTCCCGGCCGGGAGCATCGCCGCGCATTTCTCGATCAGCCGACCTGCCGTGAGCAAGCATCTGCGCGTGCTCGTCGAGTGCGGCGTGATCGAGGCGACCGTGTCAGGGCGACAGCGGATATACGCGCTGCGCTCCGAGCCGCTCGTCGAGGTCGCGACCTACCTCGACCGCCTTCTCGGGGCGCCCTTCGACGCCCGATTGGACGCCCTGGAGACCGAGGTCGCACGAGCAAGGCGTCAGCGCAGGGCCCGACCGCCATCCGAATCGAGCATCAGAGGAGAGACAGCATGAACGCACCCGCACCGACCGGACGGCTGGTCCCCGCCGCAGACGGACAGGACCTGGTCTTCGCCCGGACGCTGCCCGGATCCCTGGAGGACTCCTGGGCGAGCATCACGGAACCGGAACGCACAGCCCGGTGGATCGGCGCCTGGGAGGGTGAGGGAGCGGTCGGCGCGACGATCAGGCTCCGTCTCGGCTTCGAGGAGGAGTCGCCCTGGGCAGACGTCCGCATCACCGAGTGCGATCGGCCACGACGGCTCCGGGTGCTGTCGATTGATGAGGCAGGAGCCTGGGATGTCTCGATGGAGCTGACGCCCGCCGGTGAGCGCACGGAGCTGCGCTTCACCATGCACGCCGTGGACGCCACGACGATCGGCGACGTCGGCCCGGGATGGGAGTGGTACCTCGATCAGCTGATCGCCTCGATGTCCGATGCTCCGCTGCCGCCGTTCGAGGACTACTACCCCGCGCAGCGCGAGTACTTCGCGGCGCTGGCGCGCTGAACAGGAGATCATCCGATGTCGAAGGAGGAGAGAAGCGTGAGCGGATATCAGGTGGTGGAGATCGGGGCTCTCGACGATTGGCGGGGACACCACGGCGGCTTCGACGAGACGCGGTCGCGAGACGGGCGCCGGGTCGTCGACCACGAGCTGACGATGCAGTACATCGGGATGACGGCGAATGCGCTCGTGCCCGGTGAGGAGGCCGGCTACTGGCACGCGCATCGGAAGATCGAGGAGGTCTACGTCTTCCTCGCCGGGCGCGGTCAGATGGGACTCGACGACGACGTCGTCGAGGTGGGTCCGGGAACCGTGATCCGAGTCGGCCAGGGCGTCGCTCGCACGTGGCGAGCCCGCCCGGACAGCCACGGCGAGCTGCGTTGGCTCTGCCTCCGCGCGGGCGGCGAAGAGCTGCCTCACCTCCCGGACGACAGCTCGCGACTGCCCGAGAAGCCGATGCCCTGGGCGGACTGAACCATGGACGAGACCCTCGCTGCCGCGCCACCGCGGTCGCCGGACTTCAGCGATGACTTCCGGGACGGACTCGATACGGAGAAGTGGATCCCGCACTACCTGCCGCAGTGGACGGTCTCCGAGCGGTCCGAAGCGCGGTATCGGATCATCGAGTCCGGGCTGGAGCTCCGGATCGACGCCGACCAGCTCGATTGGCGCGAGGAGGATGCTCCGATGCGCGTGTCGAACCTGCAGACCGCTGTCTTCTCGGGTGCGGTCGGGTCGATGCGCGGGACCCACCGCCATCGCCCCGATGGACTCGAGGTGCGGACGGCGACGCCGACGCGCATCCTGTTCGCTCCGTCGCGAGGACGCGTCGATCTGACTGTCGCTGCGAGCACAGACGACGGATGCATGCTCGCGGCCTGGCTCGTCGGAACGGAGCACCTCGCCGAGACCGACTCGGGCGAGATCTGCATCTTCGAGATCGACGCCGACGCCGTCTCTGCGGCGACGAGGGCGCGGACCGGCATCAAGGCACACCATGACCCGCGGCTCACGACCGACATGGCCGAGGTCGTGCTCCCGTTCGATGCGAGCGCGCCTCACACGTGGACAGTGATCTGGGGCGACGGAGAGACCACGATCGGATGCGAAGGGCGCGTGCTCCGCCGCATGCCGCAGGCACCGGATTATCCGATGATGCTGCTGATCGATCTCTTCGAGGTCGGCGCGCCCTCGGGCACCTACCCCAAGACCGCCGTCATCTCCGAGGTCAGGGCCTGGAGCTGATCGACGTCAGCGTGCGTCGAGCAGCTCGTCCTCGACGTCGGCATCCTTGTCGCGGCGACGCGTCTTCCTGACCGGTGCCGGAGCATCCTCCAGCTCTTCCCGATGCTTCACGATCTCGGTGCGGATGATGTAGCCGATGAACACGAAGCCCATCAGCGCGAACAGGATCCACTGGATCGCATAGGAGAGGTGCGGGCCGGGATCGTCGGTGGGGGAGTCGAACCCGCCCAGCGCCGCGTCGGCGGCAGGGGTCTCGCTGATGAGCTGGCCATAGGCGCCGGTGATCACGTCGCCATCCACGAGCTCGGCGATCGTCGGCAGATTGATCGTCGGGACCTGACCCTCCGGCGCACCGCGGCCGGATGCCGGGACCTGCTCGCTCTGGCGCAGTCGCGCAATCACAGTGACCTCGCCCTCCGGCGGTGCGGGTACCGCGTCGGGGGCGTCGCCGTCGCCCGGCGGCACCCAGCCGCGGTCCACGATGAACACGCGACCGTCGGCGTCGCGGAAGGGCACCAGCACCTCGAAGGCGCTCGTGCCCCCGTGTGGACGGTTGCGCACCAGCAGCTGCTGATCGGCGAGATACTCGCCCTGCAGAATGACCGGGTGCCACTGGTCGCCCGGTTCGAGCACGCCGTCGTCGCCGATGAGGTCGGCCAGCGGCACGGGGTCGGCGTCGTAGTTCCGCTCGATGAGCGCGATCTGCTCGGAGCGGGACTCGTTGCGCTCGAACTGCCAGTTCGACAGGAAGGCGCAGGCGATCGCGAAGCCGATCGCGACGAGCACATACACGCCCCACCGGGTCATCCTCTTGCTCATGCAGGGACACCGTCCCGCACCGTCACCGGGAAGTCCCGCGCGGCCAGGTAGTCCCGCAGGAACTCGACGTGCTCGTCGCAGGCGAGCCAGACCTTCTCGCGGTCAGCGGCGTGGATGCGGGGATTCCGCCAGACCACGCTCCTGGTAGCCGCGCGCCGGCATCCGGCGCGCGAGCATTCGAGTACGGTCACGATCCGTCCTGCCGGCTTTCGCGGATCGTGAACACCGTCGGATCCGTGGTCTCGACGACCGTCGGCTCCGGTCGCGGTGCTTCCAGCTCCTGGACGGGGGATTCCGCGGTGGTCTCGGTGCTGTCGCTTCCCGCGTTCGCGAACACCACGGCGATGTACGGCAGCACCGCGGCGGCGATCCCGAAGACCCACGTGTACCAGCCGTACGGCTGGACCAGCACCATCAGCGCGAAGCAGGCGATGCGGATGGTCATCGTGAGCGCGTAGCGGCGCACACGATGGTCAGCCTCATCCCGCGGGGACTGCGGGAGGGAGGTGACAGCCGGGACCTGACGCGCGTTCTTCACGATGAGTCCAGCCTACGCCGGTGCGGGATGCACGGCGTGCGGTATCGCGCTCAGCTGGAGAAGAGGAACGGGATCGTGAACGCGCCGAAGAAGAGCAGGCTGATGACGGTCGAGACGATCGTGAACAGCAGCAGCGCCACGACCACGTAGCCGGTGATCAGACCGGCGAATGCCATGCCACGGCCGCCGAGCGCCGGATTGCGCTTGGTCTGACCGAGTGCCATGTGGCCGGTGATCACTGCGACGATCGACGCCAGCATCGGGACGACGGCCCAGAACAGGACGATCCCGGCGATGCCGCAGACCAGCGAGGTGATCGCCAGGCCGCTCGTCGGTCGCGCGGGGGGCATGGGGTAGCCCGGGGTGACGTACGGTGCGTAGCCGGGCTGCTGCGGCGGAAGCTGAGCGGGAGCGGCCCCGTACCCCTGCGGGGCGGGCGGTGCGCTGTAGACGGGCTGACTCGGGGCGACCGCGTAGCCCGGCTGCGGCGCGGCGGCGGGCGGTGCCGGGTATCCGACGGGAGGCGGGGGCGCCTGACCGTACGACGGCGCGGCTCCTGGATACGCCTGCACGGGCTGCGCGGGCGGCAGAGCCGGAGGCGCGGGCGGCGGGGGCGGGGAGACCGGCTGTTCGCCGGCGGGGGGAGGGAAGCTGTTGTCGCTCACGCGGAGGCCCTTTCGTCACGTTCAGAGTTCCAGGGCGGACTGCTCGTGTCAAACGCCTCGCCCGGGTCTGCGGGGCATCCTCGATAGGATCGATCACGGCTCGGACGCTCCGAGACCGCCGGTTCAGATCAGGAGTGATACCCATGAGTGCTCAGCGCGTCGTCCTCGTCACCGGAGGCAACCGCGGCATCGGCCGCGCGATCGCCGAGCGCTTCGTCCGTGACGGCTACCGCGTCGCCGTCACCGCGCGATCAGGGGAGGGCCCGGACGGCACGCTCACCGTCCGCGCCGACGTGACGGATGCCGCCGCGCTCGATGCCGCGTTCACCGAGGTGGAGCAGCAGCTCGGTCCGGTCGAGATCGTCGTCGCGAACGCCGGGATCACGAAGGACACCCTGCTGCTGCGCATGAGCGAGGACGACTTCGACAGCGTCGTCGCGACCAACCTCGGCGGCACCTTCCGTGTCGTGAAGCGCGCATCGAAGGGCATGCTCCGCGCTCGCTTCGGTCGCGTCATCCTCATCTCGAGTGTCGTCGGACTCTACGGCTCCGCCGGGCAGGTCAACTACTCGGCCTCGAAGAGCGCCCTGGTCGGCTTCGCCCGTTCGCTCACCCGAGAGCTCGGCGGTCGCGGGATCACCGCGAACGTCGTCGCTCCCGGTTTCATCGAGACCGACATGACCGCCGAGCTCCCGGAGGAGACGCAGAAGCAGTACAAGGCGAACATCCCCGCCGGCCGGTTCGCGACCCCCGACGAGGTCGCGGGCGTCGTCACCTGGCTCGCCGGCGACGACGCCGGGTACATCTCCGGCGCGGTCATCCCGGTGGACGGCGGACTGGGGATGGGGCACTGACCGCGAGCCGCCGGCTCTGAGCCCTCAGCGGGCGACCGCGGCGACGATCAGCTCGCCGAGCTTCTCCGGCACGGAGAACTGCGGCCAGTGGCCGGAGCCGATCCTCACGACCTCTGCGTCATCGATCGCGTGGTACTCGTCGGCGTACGGCCCCCACTGGTCGATCATGCCCTCGAACGTCTCCTGATCGAGACCTCCCATGAGGAGCGTCACGGGAACGTGGTGGCGCGCGCTGTCGGCGAGGACGATCTCGTCGGTCGGCACGCGGGCCGGCACGCTGAGCGTCAGGGGAGCGGTGCGAGCGCGCACGGCCGCGTCGAGATCGCTGACGTCTTCGTCGGGGAAGAAGTCCCACCCGGGGAAGGGCACGACGCCGTCGACCAGCTCGAACTCGCTGATGCCGTTGCCGGACGGCGGCGGCACGGTGTCGACGAAGATCACGCGGCTCACGCGCTCGGGTCGAGCGTCGGCGACGCCCCACGCGACGTTGCCCCCGCCGCTGTGACCCACCACGACGGCTGCGCCGGGCAGAGCATCGACCGCGCGTGCGGCCGCGTCGACCCAGTCGGCGATGCCGATGTCCGCCGACTCCGCGGCGGGGGCTCCGACACCCGGCAGGGTGAGCGGATGCACGCGGTGCCCCGCCTTCTCGAGCGTCGGGATCACCTCGTCCCAGCTGGAGGCGTCGAGCCAGAGTCCCGGGATGAGGATGATGTCCATTCCCCGACGGTAGCCGGGGTCGCCGACATCCGCCACGGGCGGGCGCTACGGCAGCAGCGCGATGACCTCGGCGAGGTCCTGCGGGCCGATGACCAGGCTGGCCGCCTCCCGCACCGCGGGCTTCGCGTTGAAGGCGAGGCCGAGGCCCGCCGCCGCCATCATCTGGAGGTCGTTCGCGCCGTCTCCGATGGCGATCGTCGCGTGCGGCGCGACGCCGAGCTCGATCGCCCACTCCCGCAGGGAGGAGGCCTTCGCCGCCGCATCCACGATGTCGCCGTCGACCTGGCCGGAGAGCGCGCCATCGACGACCGCGAGCCGGTTGGCGCGCCAGCGGTCGACTCCGAGCTCGGGAGCGACGCTGTCGAGGATCTCGTGGAACCCGCCGGAGACCACGCCCACCACGCCACCGCGTGCGTGCACGGCCGCCGTCAGCTCGCGCACGCCCGACGTGGGCTCGATGCGGGCGCGGACGCGGGCGAACGCGGACACGGGTACGCCGGCCAGAGCGGCCACACGCGAGCGCAGGCTCGCGGCGAAGTCGACCTCGCCGCGCATCGCTGCCTCGGTCGCGGCCTGCACCTCGTCGCGGCGGCCGGCCTCGTCGGCGAGCAGCTCGATCACCTCGTTGCGGATGAGGGTGGAATCGGCATCGAGGACGACGAGGAATCGCGCGGAGGTCACGGCTTCGAGCCTAGCGACCGCGGGGACCGTCTTCGCGCCGCGTGACCGACTCAGCGCTCGATGAAGACGCCCTTGCCGACGACGGTGATCCCCGACTCGGTGACCGTGAACCCGCGCGCCAGGTCGCGCTCGCGATCGACTCCGACGGTCGCACCGTCGGCGAGGACGACGTTCTTGTCGAGGATCGCGCGATGCACCCGCGACCCCTGGCCGAGCTGCACATGGTCGAACACCACGGAGTCCGTGATGGTCGAGCCGCCGCCGGCCAGGGTCCACGGCCCGACCACGCTGCGCTCCAGATGCGTCCCGGAGAGCACGGAGCCGAGCGAGACGATCGAGTCGATGGCGTTCCCGATGCGGCCGACCGAGTCGCGCACGAACTTCGCGGGAGGGGAGTTGACCGCCTGCGAATGGATCGGCCATTCCATGTTGTAGAGGTTGAAGATCGGAAGCGTCGAGATCAGGTCGCGGTGGGCGTCGAAGAACGAGTCGATCGTCCCCACGTCGCGCCAGTACGAGCGGTCGCGCGGCGAGGAGCCGGGAACCTCGTTCTGCTTCATGTCGTAGTAGCCCGCTTCGCCCCGATCGACGAAGTAGGGCACGATGTCGCCGCCCATGTCGTGTCCCGAGGTGGGGGATTCGCCGTCGGCCTCGACCGCGGCGATCAGAGCGTCGGCATCGAAGATGTAGTTGCCCATCGAGGCCAGCACCTCGTGGGGCGAGTCCTCGAGACCGGCGATGTCGGTCGGCTTCTCCAGGAACTGCTTGATCCGGCCCGTCTCGGCATCCGCATCGATCACGCCGAACTGCGAAGCCAGGGCGAGCGGCTGGCGGATGCCGGCGACCGTCGCCTTCGCGCCCGAGGCGATGTGCGCCTCGAGCATCTGTCGGAAGTCCATCCGGTAGACGTGGTCGGCGCCGATGACGACGACGATGTCGGGCTTCTCATCGTTGATCAGGTTCATGCTCTGCAGGATCGCGTCGGCGGAGCCGGAGAACCAGCGCTTGCCGAGCCGCTGCTGCGCCGGGACGGAGGTCACGTAGGAGTCCAGGAGCGCCGACATCCGCCACGTCTGCGAGATGTGGCGATCGAGGCTGTGCGACTTGTACTGCGTGAGCACGACGACCTGGCGGAGGCCGGAGTTTATGAGGTTCGAGATCGCGAAGTCGATCAGTCGGTACTGTCCGCCGAAGGGCACGGCGGGTTTGGCACGATCGGCCGTCAGGGGCATGAGGCGCTTGCCCTCGCCGCCGGCGAGGATGATCCCGAAGACCTTCTTTGGAGCGGACATGGCTCCACCATAGATGCCACTCCTTTCCGGTTCCTAGCGTCTGGACAAGTGAGTCGCTAGCGTCTAATGCATGCGAGTCGAGATGATCACCAAGGAATACCCGCCGGAGATCTATGGCGGGGCCGGTGTGCACGTCGCCGAGCTCGTCACCGCCCTGCGGAAGAGCATCGACGTGCGCGTCCGCGCATTCGGCGCACCGCGCGATGAGGAGGGGACTTTCGCCTATCAGCCGCCCGCGGAGCTCGCCGGGGCGAACGGGGCGCTCCAGACGCTCGGCACCGACCTCGAGATCGTCTCGGCGATCGCCGACGCCGACGTGGTGCACAGCCACACCTGGTACGCGAACTTCGCGGGACACCTGGCATCGCAACTGCACGGGATCCCGCACGTGCTCACCGCGCACAGCCTCGAGCCGCTGCGTCCGTGGAAGGCCGAGCAGCTCGGCGGCGGCTACGCCGTGTCCAGCGGCATCGAGAAGCTCGCATACGAGAACGCCGCCGCGGTGATCGCCGTCAGCGCGGGGATGCGCGCCGACATCCTGCGCAGCTACCCGCAGGTCGATCCGGCCAAGGTGCGGGTGATCCACAACGGGATCGACGTCGAGCGCTGGCGTCCGGTGCACGATGCCGCGTTCCTCGAGTCGATCGGGATGGATCCCGATCGGCCGTCCGTCGTCTTCGTCGGTCGGATCACGCGGCAGAAGGGACTCCCGTATCTCCTCCAGGCAGCGCGGCTGCTGCCGCCGGAGGTGCAGCTCGTGCTGTGCGCGGGCGCCCCGGACACCCCCGAGATCATGGCCGAGGTGCAGGAGGGCGTCCGCCTGCTGCAGCAGAGCAGGGACGGCGTGATCTGGATCGAGCGGATGCTGCCGCGCGACGAGCTGTCCGCGATCCTGACGGCCGCCACGACGTTCGTCTGCCCCTCCGTGTACGAGCCCCTCGGGATCGTGAACCTCGAGGCCATGGCCTGCGGCGCCGCTGTCGTCGGCACGGCGACCGGCGGCATCCCGGAGGTCGTCGCCGACGGCGTGACCGGACGGCTCGTGCCCATCGAGCAGCTGCAGGACGGCACGGGGACGCCGGTCGATCCGGAGCGCTACATCGCCGATCTCGCGGCCGTGCTCACCGAGGTCGCGGTGGATCCGGAGCGTGCGCGCGAGTACGGCGCTGCCGGACGCGAACGCGCCAGGAGCGACTTCAGCTGGGGCGCGATCGCCGACACCACCCGCGCGCTCTACGCGGAGCTCCTCACCTGAGCCGATAGGCTTGGTGCATGCCGAGCGCTCTGGAATTCACCGACGTCGTCGTGCGCCGTGAGGGACGCAACATCATCGATCACGTGACCTGGGAGGTCGCCGACGACCAGCGATGGGTGATCCTCGGCCCGAACGGCGCGGGCAAGACGACGCTGCTCCAACTGGCCGACACGCTGATGCACCCGACCTCGGGCACGGTCACCGTCCTCGGGGAGACCCTGGGGCGCACCGATGTGTTCGAGGTGCGCCCGCGCATCGGGTTCGCGTCGTCCGCGATGGCCAAGCGGGTCCCGCGCGACGAGACCGTGCTCAACACCGTCCTCACCGCCGCGTACTCGGTGCTCGGACGCTGGAACGAGAACTACGAGGACATCGATGAGCGCCGCGCGCTGCGCGTGCTCGGCGACTGGCGCCTCGCCCACCTCGCGGAGCGCACCTTCGGCACGCTGAGCGACGGCGAGCAGAAGCGCGTGCAGATCGCTCGGGCGGTGATGACCGACCCGGAGCTGCTGCTGCTCGACGAGCCGACCGCGTCGCTCGACCTCGGCTCCCGCGAAGAGCTGCTGGCGCTGCTCAGCGGCTATGCGTCGTCGCCGACGACACCGGCGATGCTCATGGTCACGCACCACGTGGAGGAGATCCCGGTCGGATTCACGCATGTGCTGCTGATCCGCGACGGCGCCGTCGTCGCCGCGGGGCCGATCGCCGAGACGCTCACGGCCGAGACGCTCGGCGACACCTTCGGGATGCCGATCGTGCTGACCAGCGACGAGGGTCGGTACGCCGCGCGCGCCGCGGCCTGATCCTGATTACTGAGCTTCGTCGAAGTACTGATAGAATCGACCCTTGGTGCTCTCCGCGCCGCAGACTTCCCTCGTCCCTGGCACAATCCAGGGCAGCAACTAAGGAATCCCATGAAGACTGACATTCACCCCGAGTACAAGGCTGTCGTGTTCCGCGACCTCGGCTCGGGCGAGACCTTCCTCACCCGCTCCACCGTGTCGAGCGACAAGACGATCGAGCTGGACGGCGTGGAGTACCCCGTCATCGACGTCGAGATCTCCTCGGCATCGCACCCGTTCTACACGGGCAAGCAGCGCATCATGGACTCGGCCGGTCGCGTCGAGAAGTTCAACCAGCGCTTCAAGGGCTTCGGCGGCTCGTCCAAGTAAGGACCTCTGCGACGAAGGCCCCGTGCTCCTCGGAGTGCGGGGCCTTCGTCATGTCCGGGACGGTGTCAGATGTCGATGACGATGCGTCCGCGGTCGATCCTGCTCGGCGGGTCGCCGGGAGACGGCGCCGGTGCGGTCCGCTGCGTCTGCCGGTCCCGCTCCTGTCCGGCCTCGTGCGCCGATGGTGACCAGACGGCGTCGAAGGCACCGCCCAGGCCGCCGGCCGCGCTGTTCTCGTACTTCTCCTCGACGGGCTTGCGCGAGAACGTGTGCATCATGCCGATGACGAGCAGTACCGGGCCCAGAAGGAGCACGCCTGCCGCCGTCGCCCACCCCAGCACATCGCTCATACGACCAGGATAGGCAGGCGGTGTCGCGGCGGCATCCGTCTGCGGGAGGATAATCCTCAGCGGATGCGCCGCCCGTGGGCGAGGTCGATGAGGTGCGTCAGCACGGGCCCGGAACGGAGCCCGTTGTGCTCGTGCTCGCTCGTGACCCAGAGCTCGACGCCGGGGAGCAGGCGGGCGGTCTCGAGCGAGAACTCCATCGGCACGTAGACGTCGTTGACGTAGACGGCGGCGGCGCCGGTGGCCCCGGAGGCCGAGATGGCATCTGCGTCGTAGATGCTCGGCCAGACGAAATCGGCGAGCTCGAGCGCGACATCGCGCCACGGCTGGAACGCGGGGACGGTCTCGGTCCACTCCCGACGGATGTGCTCGCCCGTGAACAGGGTCGGATCCTCGCGGAAGTCGGTCGGCTCGGTCCGCTCCGCCGACCAGCGGGTGGCGTCTCCGTCGGCGTAGCTCGACTCATGGAACGCGAAGTACATCGGATTGCGCCCGTCGTACGGCATCGCGTGCATCAGGTCGTGGCGGAAGGCGTTGGACCGCGGATCGCGCTCCAGCAGGGACCACACGGTCTGCCAGCCGTCGTTCGTGCCGAGGGCGGAACCCAGCGAGCGCAGGCGCGAGCGCGAGACGACCTCGCCGTCGGGCAGGACGATGTCGCCGGCATCCGCTCGGTCGACCAGGCGGCGCATCGCGTCGCGGTGCTCAGGGAAGCGACGGTAGTACCGCTCGGATGCCGCGCGCATCTTGTCGTAGCAGAGCGCGTAGACGTCGTCGGGGTGACGACCCACGGCGCTCAACCCTCCGGTGATGAACACCTGCTGCAGGGAGTCGGCATCGGTCGACAGGTACGCCAGCGTCGTGAAGCCGCCGAAGGACTGGCCGAGCACGCTCCAGTCCGCGGCTCCCAGGTGCTCGCGGAGCGCCTCGCAGTCGCGGACGATCGCGTCGGCGCGCAGGTGCGTGAGATGCTCGGCGACGGCCGAGGCGCCCCGAGCCAGATCGTCGTCGCCGACCGGGGTGGATCGGCCGGTGCCGCGCTGATCGAGCAGGACCACGCGGTAGTGGGCGAGAGCCTCGTCCAGCCACGCGGGTGAGGCGGGGGAGTGGAACGGGCGCGGCGCCTCGTGACCCGGTCCGCCCTGGAGGAACACGAGGAACGGAAGTGTCTCGCCGCCCTCGCGCGACACGACGGCGGCGAACACGTCGATCGTCCGGTGATCGGTCGGGTCGCCCCAGACGAGGGGCACGGTGAGCGTGTGCTCCTCGACCGTCAGGTCCATCAGCCGGCGCGTCGTGGTCTTCGCGGTGGTCATCACATCACATTCCCGATGTACGAGTACTTGACGAAGACCTCCGAGGCGATGCCGGACTCCTCCAGCACGCCCTGCACGGCGGTCATCATGTAGTTCGAATCCCATCCCATGTAGAGGAAGTGGGTGTCGTCGAGGTCATCCCACTGTCCCTTCCATGCCATCTCGTCGTAGATGGGGCCGCCGTGGCTCGCGCAGTAGACGAGGGCGGCGGCTCTGCTGTCGGTCCACGCGCGGCGGAACACGCGGTTGAAGAGGTACTTGACGTCGGGGACGTCCCAGCGCTCTCCGCGGTATTCGACGTAGTCGAACTCGCGCTCCCAGCCGGCAGGCCAGCCCCGACGGCGGACGGCGTCCAGGATCGGGGTCAGGCCGTCGTCGTCGATCTCCGGAAGCGCCGGGCGCGCCCAGATGCGCAGCAGGTCGGCGGTGAGGGAGACGGTGCGCTGCGTGATCGCCGCTGTGCCCCAGGAGGCCGTCTCGCCCACGGCCCGGGTGGCCGGCACCACGCTCCGTGCGTAGGCATCGACGCGCTTGATCGGATAGGAGGCGCCGAAGACACGCTCGGCCAGCGGCTGCTCGAGCAGGGTGAGGTTGCCGAGAGTGGGGGCGAGCGCGCGATGGCTGTTCTGCTCGTCTTCCGAGTACTCGCTCCACGGACGCCGTCCGTCACCCGACCAGGTGTCGCCGGGCACTGCGGGCGCGATGTGCTCCACGTCGAACCCGTCGATGTCGTCGACGCCCTCGAGGCGCCCGAGCACGTAGGCCGCATGCGGCAGCTCGCTGTACTTCAGCACGGCGCTCACCCGCTCGTCCGACGGCGTGATGCGGGCGAACGCGCGTGCGAGGGCATCGCGGCCCGCATCGCGCGCCCGGCACAGCCGCGCGATGAGACGCTCACCCGGCAGATTCACGAGCGTGCGGCGCAGGTGCATCGCCTGGATCCACTCCAACGTCTCGATGAGCTCAGCGCGATCGATGACGCCGCGCGCGTGGTCGCTGTACGCGCTCATCACCAGCGGATAGGTCGAGCGGCCGAACGTGTTCACGGAGCGGAGCTGGCGGGCGATCTCCTCGTCCTTCTCCCGCGACGGATCGAGCAGGACTCCGTAGATCTCGGCGAAGTGCCGCCAGCTCTCGGCATCCGCCTGCAGGTGGGCGACGTCGACGCGGGGGAACGACCGGCGGAACGCGCTGTACACGCCGTGCTCGCCGTTCGCCGCCAGCTCGCGCCCCGTGGTCATCACGAGGTAGTGCCGCCAGAACGCCCCGATCGCCTCGCCGGTGTGGCGCTCGATCGGCAGCCAGAACCGGGCCTCCACATCGAGCTGCTCGGCGTGCGTCAGCCCCATGAGGATGTAGTTGTGGATGAGCTCGTGATCGCGCAGAGGCTCTCCGGTGGAGTTCAGGCTCTCGAAGATCTGCTGCGCGTTCGCCCGGGCGCCGAGCGTGATCGAGACGTGCTCGAGCTTCTGCAGTCCGCGCCAGATGCGGGGGGCCTCGTCGGCATGGATCTGACTGCGGAAGAAGGCGTAGTTGTCGTCGAAGCGGGACTCGCGATCGACGTCGTCGCGGCGGTCCAGCACCACCGACTCGTACAGGTCGGCCCAGGCGTCGTGCGGTCGCAGCTTCGTGCGTCCGGGCTCATCCGGTCGTACCAGCACGCGTTCGAGCTCCGCCGCCATCGTCGGGTCTCCGTCACGGACCGCGTGGTGCAGAGCGGCGACGAGCAGCATCAGCGTCGTGATGCGCTGCTGTCCGTCGATGAGGATGAGGTCGGAGCCGGGCTCCGGCCCGTCCTGTGCGGAGAGGATCGATCCGATGAAGTGCCGATGCTCGTCGTCTTCGCCGGCCACCGCACGGATATCGGAGAGAAGCCGCTCGCAGCCCCCGATGTCCCACCGGTACTGCCGCTGATACACCGGCACGACGATGCTCGTCGTCCCCGCGGCGAGCCACTCGATCGTGTTGACTGCTGTCGCCTCGACGTTTGTCGCACAGCTCATGCTGGTGTCTCGTCCTCCCGTTGCACAGGGCACCGAGGACTCGCCGGGCGCCCCCGTCAGTCTATTCGGTTATGCACGGCGGACCTCCGGGGAGCGCCCGCCGGTCGCTGTTAGGCTTGCCTTATCAGGGCCTGTTAAAACGTGCTGGCCCCCGATGAAAGGATCTGACTCAGATCATGGGATACATCAAGTCCGCTGCCCTCGAGGAAAAGGGATTCGTCGTCCTCGACAGCTACAACCAGGAGCTCGACCCCAAGGAATGGCTCGACATCGAGTACAACGACTGGAAGTCGTCCGGCGACACCCGGTTCGCCCCGCTCGCGAGCGCTTTCGGTGACATCGAATGCAACGGCTTCTGGAACCACAAGCCGCCGCGCACCGACAAGGACGGCGTCTGGATCGACTCGCAGACGGCCAAGGCGCCGAACCTGACGCGTCGCGCCCAGGAGCCGGGCGCCAACGTGGGGCGCTGCCGCGTCATCGAGCTGCAGCCCACGCCCTACGGCGACTGCCTCTACAACCTGCACCAGGACGACAACAACCGTCTGAACCCGGACGGGACCGGCTGGGTCGTCCGCGGGTTCTTCAACCTCACCGACGACAAGGACAGCTACTTCGTCCTGCGCGAGAACCGCACCGACCCGAGCATCGAGTACCGCATCGCTCTGCCGGCGGGTGCCCAGCTCATCGTCGACACCCAGCGCCTGTGGCACGCCGCCACGCACAACGGCGACGAGCCGCGCTACTGCCTGATCACGTCGTGGACCTCGGGCCCGGAGCTCGACGCCTACATCGAGAAGTACAACGGCACCGACGACGTCCCCAACTACGAGGTCGACCAGGAGACGCTCGAATTCGGCTACGCCGAGCAGGCCCGCAAGGACGCCGCTCGCGCCGCGTACTACGCGGCCAAGGGGCAGCAGGTCAAGCAGGCGATGAGCGAGGCGTAAGCCGCCCATCCTGGGTCGCTGAGCCTGTCGAAGCGGGAAAGGCCCCGGTCGGAATGACCGGGGCCTTTCTGTGCCCGAACTACATGCTTGTGATTTCGGCCCGACTGGGCGAGAATGGGCCCATAATCGCATATTCTCGCCACTCTCGTGGGTTTCAGGTCGTTGGGGAAGACGCACCTGATGAAACGGAGAGATCATGGCGACGGCCTACGCACGCGGAGTGGTTTTCGTCCACTCTGCGCCTCGCGCGCTCTGCCCGCACCTGGAATGGGCGGTAGGACGCGCCATCGGGCGCGCGGTCAACTTCGACTGGACCGAGCAGCCCGTGCTCGACGGTGCCCGTCGCGCCGAGTTCTACTGGGACGGACCTGTCGGCACCGGCGCCGCTCTCGCGACCGCGATCCGCGGTTGGGAGCATCTCCGCTTCGAGGTCACCGAGGATCCTACTCCTCGCAGCGACGGCGGCCGCTGGCTGCACACCCCCGATCTCGGCATCCATTACGCGCAGACGGATGCCGCGGGCAACATCGTCATCGGTGAGGATCGCATCCGCTACGCGATGGAGATCTCCGCAGGGAACGCGGTCGAGCTGCAGCGCGAACTGGACATCGCGCTCGGCTCGGCCTGGGACGAGGAGCTGGAGCCGTTCCGCCATGCCAGCGACGACGCGCGCGTCGTGTGGCTCCACAAGGTCGGCTGACGCCGGCGAGAGACCTGGAGCGGGGGAGGCGTGAGTATCGGATGCCGGTGATCCGTCCCGGACGCTGAGAAGACGTATCCCCGCTTCACATGACGAGGACCCCGCCCCGGAAGAGGCGGGGTCCTCGTCACGCTGTGTCAGATGACGGCTGCGCGGGGCAGAGCGTCGAGCTGCGAGACCTCCCCCTCCCGCACGTCCGTCCACGCGAGACGCAGCCGTTCCATCGCCTCATCCGTCCGCGCAGGCGGGAGCGTGATGGGAATACGCAGACGCCGTTCGAGCACGCCGCCTGTGGTGAACCTCGGTCCTGGCGGCAGGATCAGTCCGTGCTCGCGCGCCGCGAGAGACAGCATCGTCGAGACGGGAGCGCCGAGATCCACCCATGCGGAGAGCCCTCCGTCGGTCTGCGGCATGCGCACGCCGTCGATGCGTTCGAGTCCCTCGGCGACGGCCGCGCGTCCCGCCGCGAGCCGCGAGCGGACGTGTGCGGTGAGGGCGGGCATCTCGGTGAGGAGCTCGATGGCGATGCACTGCTCGAGGAGTGCGGTGCCGAGTTCGAACGACGGCCGCACCGCGAGCAGTCGGGAGATCACGGAGCGCTCCGCGCGGATCCAGCCGATGCGCATGCCGCCCCAGGCGATCTTCGACATCGAGCCGACCGTGATGACGTGCGGTCCGAACGCGGCCAGGGGGAGTGGGCGCCAGCCGCGATCGATGTCGAGCTCGGCGGTCGTCTCGTCGACGATGAGATGGGTTCCTGTGTTGCGCGCGGTCGCCGCGATGAGCGGACGATCGGCGTTTGGCAGCGTGGCGCCGGTGGGGTTGTGGAAGTCGGGGATCAGATAGGCGACATGAGGGCGGCTCTGCAGCAGCAGGTCGGAGAGGTGCGCCGTGTCCCACCCGTCGACGTCGACCGGCGTGGGGAGCAGGCGGTAGCCGTACCGGCGTATCGCCTCGAGGGCGTGCGGGAACGTCGGCTGCTCGACGACGGCGCGCTCTCCGCGTCTTCCGATCGTGGCGAGCACCAGGTTGAGGGCGTTCAGGGCACCGGAGGTGATGATGATCTCCTCGGCCGTGGTCGGGGCGCCGCGCTCGGTGAATCGCTGTGCGACGGCATCGCGGAGCTCCGGCATGCCTCGCAGGGAGTAGCCGCTCGTGCCCCGCAGAGCGGCCAGCCGTGGCAGCGAACGTACCGTCGCGTCGTAGAGCCCCGGTGTCGAGTCCATGGAGGCGATGGACAGGTCGATCGCCGAATCGTCCTCATGCTCCCGGGGTGAGACGTACTCGCGGGGGAGCGCCACCCGCGTTCCGCCGCCCTGTCGGCGGGAGACGTATCCGTCGCCTTCGAGCAGGTCGTACACCCGAGTCGTCGTCGATCGCGACCGGCGCAGCTCGACGGCGAGAGCTCGCTCGCTGGGCAGGCGCTCACCGACCGTGAGTCGTCCGTCGAGGATCAGGGCGCGGATCCGCCCCGCGAGCGCCGCCGCTGTCGCCCCGGCGACGCTCTGCGCGCCGAGCTGGTCCACCAATCGAGAGGTCACTCTTCCAGCATGCCCGACACTGGCCTGGTGAAAGCAGGCCACTTTTCGAAGACTGGCCTCGTCGTCACCAGTGGACGGCCCACCACGATGAAGAGATGAGCATGCGTTCCGTCTTCCTCCCCGTCACCGCCACGAGCCGCCGCGACCTCGCTGAGCGCCTGGTGCAGCTGGTCGTCGGGCTGGTGCTGTACGGCGTCGCGCTCGGACTCATGGTGCGCGGCGGGATCGGAGTCGCTCCGTGGGATGTGCTGTCGCTCGGTGTCGCGGCGCAGAGCGGACTGGGCTACGGCGCGGTCACGAATCTCGTCGCCGTCGTCGTGCTGATCCTCTGGATCCCGCTCCGGCAGCGGGTGGGAATCGGTACATTGCTCAATGCGCTGCTGATCGGCCCGAGCGCGGATCTCACACTGGTCCTGGTTCCCGCGCCCACGTCCATCTGGTGGGGCGCACCCCTGTTCGCCGGAGGACTGGTCCTCCTCGCGTTCGCGACCGGTCTGTACATCGCGGCGGACTTCGGACCAGGACCCCGTGACGGATTGATGACCGGCCTCGTGCGCCGGACCGGATGGAAGGTCTGGATCGTGCGCACCGTGATCGAGGGCAGCGTCCTGATCATCGGCTTCCTGCTCGGAGGACCGGTGGGAGTCGGCACCGTCGTCTTCGCGCTCGGCGTCGGCCCGCTGATCGGCTGGTTCCTGCCGCGCATCACCGCGCTGCGCCAGGAGCGCTCTCGTCGACTCGCGACGAGCGTGCGCCCCTGAGCGGAGTGGGACGAGAAGAGGCCCCGGGAGGATCTCCCGGGGCCTCTTGACGAGCGACGGTCAGTCGCCGTTGGAGAACACGGCGACGGCGTTGTGGCCGCCGAAGCCGAACGAGTTGCTGATCGCGATCTGCGGTCCGTCCCCGAGCGGCGTCGGCTCGCCGGAGAGGCGGAACGGCACGGCCGGGTCGGGCTCGGTCATGTTGATCGTCGGAGGGGCCACACGATCGCGCAGGGCGAGCAGCGAGAAGATCGCCTCCAGGGCGCCGGTGCCGCCGAGCAGGTGGCCGGTGGAAGCCTTCGTCGCGGAGACGGGGATCTCGTCGAGCCGCTCGCCGAAGACCTTCTTGAGCGCCACGTACTCGTTGGGGTCGCCGACCGGGGTCGACGTCGCGTGCGCGTTGATGTGCGTCACCTGGTCGGGGGTCACGCCGGCCTCTTCCAGCGCCTGCGTGACGGCACGTGCGGCGCCGTTGCCCTCGGGGTCGTTCCCCGTGATGTGGTACGCGTCGGCCGTGACGCCGCCGCCGAGCACGTAGCCGTAGATCTTCGCGCCGCGGGCCTTGGCGTGCTCCTCGGTCTCGAGGATCAGCGCGGCGGCGCCTTCACCCATGACGAATCCGTCACGGTCGATCGCGCCGGGGCGGGACGCCGTGGCGGGGTCGTCGTTGCGACGCGACAGCGCCTGCGCGGACGCGAACGAGGCCATCGTGATCGGGTGGATCGCCGACTCGGTGCCGCCGGCGATGACGACGTCGGCGAGGCCGTCCTGCAGGTGGTGGTACGCGTGGATGATCGACTCGGTGCTCGAGGCGCAGGCGCTCACCACGGTCTGGGCGTACGCGCGCGCCTGGAACTGGAGCGAGAGGTTGCCCGCAGCGGCGTTCGGCATGAGCATCGGGACGGTGAGGGGCATGACACGCCGCGGGCCCTTCTCGCGGAGGGTGTCCCAGGCGTCGAGCAGCGTCCACAATCCGCCGATGCCGGTGGCGAAGTCGACGCCGAGGCGCTCGGGGGCGACCTCGGGCGAGCCCGCATCGGCCCAGGCCTCACGCGCGGCGATCAGCGCGAACTGGGAGGAGGGGTCGAGCCGCTTCGCCTCGTGGCGGGGCAGGACCTCCTCGGGGCGGACGATGGCCTCGGCGGCGAAGGTGACGGGCAGCTCGTACTGCTGCACCCAGTCGTGCTCGAGGGCCCGGGTCCCGGACACGCCTGCGAGCAGGTTGGCCCAATTCTCCGGAGCGGTCCCGCCGATGGCGGAAGTGGCGCCGATGCCGGTGACGACGATGCGCTTGGTCATGGTGTGGTTCCTTGTCGGGCGGGGGTGGAGCGGAGTTCGGGCAAGGCAGAGGATGCCACGCCCCGCAGATGCGGGGGTGGCATCCTGCGGGGATTACTCCTGGCCTGCGACGATGAAGCTGACGGCGTCGCCGACGGTCTTGAGGTTCTTGACCTCGTCGTCGGGGATGGTGACGCCGAACTTCTCCTCGGCGTTGACGACGATCGTCATCATCGAGATCGAGTCGATGTCGAGGTCGTCGGTGAACGACTTCTCCAGGGCGACCTCGGAGGCGTTGATGCCGGTCTCGTCGGTGATCAGCTCTGCGAGGCCAGCGAGGACCTCATCGTTGGTGAAAGCCATGTGGTCTTCCTCTTTCTTACGGGTTGTATTCGGAACCGTGGAACAGTCTAGGGAAGGTCGCGCGATCTCAGGGGAGGACGACGACCTGTGCGGCGAAGACGAGGCCGGCGCCGAAGCCGATCTGCAGTGCGAGACCCCCGGAGAGCTCGGGGTGCTCAGCCATCAGCCGGTGGCTCGCGAGCGGGATGGACGCGGCCGACGTGTTGCCGGTCGTCTCGATGTCGCGCGCGATGACCGTGGTCTCCGGCAGCTTCAGCTGCTTGGCGAACTCGTCGATGATGCGCATGTTGGCCTGGTGCGGGATGAAGGCGGCGATGTCGGCCGGCTGGACACCGGCCTTGTCGAGCGCCTCGCGGGCGACCTTCGCCATCTCCCAGACGGCCCAGCGGAAGACGGTCTGCCCTTCCTGACGCAGCGTCGGCCACGGCGCCTCGCCGTCGCGGAACTCGGTGAGAGTGGCGTTCATGCCGACGGCACCGGCCTTGGAGCCGTCGGAACCCCACACGGCCGGGGCGATGCCAGGCGTGTCGCTGGGGCCGATGAGGGCGGCGCCCGCGCCGTCGCCGAGCAGGAACGAGATGCTGCGGTCGGTCGGGTCGACGACGTCGGAGAGCTTCTCCGTGCCGATCACGAGGGCGTAGCGGGCCGCTCCGGCCTTGATCAGGGCATCGGCCTGCGCGACCGCGTAGGCGTACCCCGCGCACGCGGCGTTGATGTCGTACGCCGCGGCGGGGTTCGCTCCGACCCGGTCGGCGACGATCGCGGACACCGAGGGGGTCTGCTTGGGGTTGCTGATCGTCGCGACGATCACGAGGTCGACCTGATCGGCGGGGATGCCGGACTTCTCGATGGCCTCGGCGGCCGCTTCGGTGGCGAGATCGATGGCGTCCGTGCCCTTGTTCGCGCGAGCACGCGTGATGATGCCGGTGCGCTGGCGGATCCACTCGTCGCTGGAGTCGATCGGGCCGATGAGGTCCTCGTTGGGCACGGCGTTCTCTCCGCGCGCGGCACCGAACGAGTAGATGCGCGTGTAGGCAGGGCCGGCGACCTGGGCGAGGGTGATGCTCATGCGGCTTCTCCGTTCAGCAGCGCGACCGCCGCATCGAGGTCTTCGGGGGTCTTCACGGCGACGGTGGGTACACCGCGGAGGCCGCGCTTGGCGAGTCCGACCAGGGCACCGGCCGGAGCGAGTTCGATCAGACCGGTGATGCCGTGGTCGGCGAACGAGCTCATGCACAGGTCCCACCGCACCGGGGAGGACACCTGGTCGACGAGGTGGGAGAGCGCCTGAGCGCCGTTGTCGACGACCGAGCCGTCGCGGTTGCTCCACAGGGTGATGGAGGGGTCGGTGGGCGTCACGGTCGCCACGGCGTCGCGCAGAGCGGCCACGGCCGACGCCATGTACTCCGTGTGGAACGCACCGGCGACCTGCAGGGGGATCACCCTGGTTCCCTTGACGGGCTGCGTGGCGAGGGCCTCGAGCCCGGGGAGCTCGCCGGCGACGACGAGCTGGCCGCCGCCGTTGTAGTTCGCGGGGGAGAGCCCGAGCTCGGTGAGCCGCTCCAGGACCACGGCCTCGTCGCCGCCGAGGACCGCGCTCATGCCGGTCGGGGTCTGCGCTGCGGCATCCGCCATCGCACGACCGCGGATGCCGACCAGGCGCATGCCCGTCTCGGCGTCGATGACGCCGCTGCCGACCAGGGCGGCGATCTCGCCCACCGAGTGTCCGGCGGTTCCGTCCGCGCGGCGACCGGCCCGGGCGGTCAGGGCGTCAGCCGCGATGAGTGAGGCGGCGACGATCAGCGGCTGCGCGATGCGCGTGTCGCGGATCGTGTCGGCATCCGACACCGTGCCGTGTTCGCGAAGATCGACCTCCGCGGCGTCCGAGTATGCGGCGAGGCGCTCGGCCACCCCGTCGAGCTCGAGCCAGGGGGCGAGGAATCCGGGGGTCTGCGAGCCCTGTCCAGGGCAGACGACGACAATCACATCCTCAGTCTGTCAACGTTTCGCGCCGAACGGTGGATGATCCATCACAAGATTCCGAAGAACCCTTGTGTGTGGCGTACAGACCGCGTGATCGTCGGCCTCAGCGCTGCGGTCGGCGGAGAGCCGGGCGACGGCGTGTCTGATCCGTCACTCCGATGGAGCCGAGGATCAGCGCGGTCTGGAGGATCAGCGCCTCGCGCGGGCCCGTGGCATCCCAGCCGATGACCTCGCTCACGCGCTTGAGGCGGTAGCGCACGGTGTTCGGGTGGACGAAGAGCTCGCGGGCGGTCGCCTCGAGGGAGCGGCCGTTGTCGAGGTAGCTCCACAGCGTCGTCACGAGGTCGGTGGAGTGCGCCTGCAGCGGGCGGAAGATGCGTTCGATGAGGGTCTGCTTCGCGAGCGGATCGCCGGCGAGGGCGCGTTCCGGCAGCAGATCGTCGGCCTCGACGGGTCGCGGCGCGCTGCGCCAGGCGCGGGCGACGGCGAATCCGGCCAGGGCGGCGCGGGCGCTCTGGCTCGCGTCCACGAGTGCGGCGACCGCCGGGCCGAGCACGACGTAACCGGGCCCGAACGAGGGCTCGAGACGCGTGGCGATCTCCTGGAAGCCGAGCTCGTCCTCGACCTCTTCGGTGTCCTGTCCGGCGATCCTCGCACGGCCGAGGACCAGCACCAGGCGCGAGCCCTGCACGCCGATGAGGACGTCGACCGCGAGCTTTCGGGCTGTGCGACGCACGAGGTCGACATCGAACTGCGGGGGAGTCGTGCCGACCAGGACGGCGACCTCTCCGTGGCCGTGCCAGCCGAGTGCCGCGATGCGGCTGGGCAGCTCCTCATCGGCCTCGCCCGTGAGGATCGAGTCGACGACGAGGGCCTCGAGCCGCGCGTCCCAGAGCCCGCGGGCCTCGGCGGCGCGCGCGTACACGTCGGCCGCCGCGAACGCCACATCGCGAGAGTAGAGCAGGATCGCCTCGCGGAGATCGTTGCCGCGACCGGCGACACGCTCCTCGGTGACCTCGACCGTCACACGGATCAGCTGCAGCGTCTGCTGGAGGCTGACGCTGCGCAGCAGCTCCCGCGGTGCGGCGGCGAAGATGTCGGCCGCGATCCACGGTGTCGAGGTCGGATCCTCGTACCACTGGATGAACGAGGTGATGCCCGCCTGCGCCACCAGCCCGACCGCGGAGCGGCGGGCCGGTGGCATATCGGCGTACCAGGGGAGGGTGTCTTCCAGCCGCTTGATCGTCACCGAGGCGATGTCACCGGAGATACGGCGCAGCCAGGTGAGCGTGGCGGTCTTGTCCATACCGCTGGAAGACGAAGCTGTCACCGAGGGGCTCAGCTCTCCCCGCCCGCGTTTCCGCTGGTGCCGGCATTCACGTCGTGCAGGCTGTACTTCTGGATCGCCTGCGCAGCGAGCGACCGGTCGACCACGCCGTCTTCGGCGAGCGACTGCAGCGTGCGGACGACGACCGACGGGCCGTCGATCTTGAAGAAGCGACGCGCAGCGGCACGGGTGTCCGAGAAGCCGAAGCCGTCGGCGCCGAGCGTGGCGAAGCGGTTCGGGACCCACGGGCGGATCTGGTCCTGCACGGCGTGCATGTAGTCGCTCACAGCGACGACGGGACCTTCGGCGCCCTGCAGCTTCTGGGTGAGGTAGGCCGTGTGCGGCTCCTCCTCCGGGTGCAGGAAGTTGTGCTCGTCGGCGGCGAGGCCGTCGCGGCGCAGTTCGGTCCAGGAGGTGACCGACCAGACATCGGCGATCACGCCCCAGTCGTCCTTGAGCAGCTGCTGAGCCTCGAGTGCCCAGGGGAGTCCGACGCCCGACGCGAAGAGCTGGGCGCGCGGGCCCTCGCCTTCGCCCACCGACACGCGGTGGATGCCGCGCACGATGCCGTCGACGTCGACATCCGCCGGCTCGGCGGGCATCACGATCGGCTCGTTGTAGAGCGTGATGTAGTACATCACGTTCGGGTCCTCGTGGTTCCCGCCGTACATGCGCTCGATACCGGAGCGCACGATGTGCGCGATCTCGTAGCCGTAGGCCGGATCGTACGAGATGGTCGCCGGGTTGGTCGCGGCCAGCAGGTGCGAGTGGCCGTCGGCGTGCTGCAGACCTTCGCCGGTCAGCGTCGTGCGACCGGCGGTGGCACCCATGATGAAGCCGCGCGCCATCTGGTCGCCGGCGGCCCACTGGGCGTCGCCCGTGCGCTGGAATCCGAACATCGAGTAGAAGAGGTAGACCGGGATCAGCGGCTCGCCGTGCGTGGCGTACGAGGTTCCGGCGGCGGTGAAGGCCGCGAGTGCGCCGGCCTCGTTGATGCCGACGTGCACGATCTGGCCCTGCGGGCTCTCCTTGTAGGCGAGGAGCAGCTCACGGTCGACCGACGTGTAGTGCTGACCGTTCGGGTTGTAGATCTTCGCGGTCGGGAAGTACGCATCCATTCCGAAGGTGCGCGCTTCGTCGGGGATGATCGGCACGATGCGGTGGCCGAAGTCCTTCGAGCGCAGGAGGTCCTTGAGCAGGCGGACGAACGCCATGGTGGTGGCGATCTCCTGCGTGCCGGAGCCCTTCTTGGGGAGGGCGTACGCCGTGTCATCCGGCAGAGCCAGGCCGACGTGGGTCGTGCGGCGCTCCGGGAGGAAGCCGCCGAGTTCCCTGCGACGCTCGAGCATGTACTGGATCGTCTCGTCCTGGGGTCCCGGGTTGTAGTACGGGGGCAGGTACGGGTTCTCCTCGAGCTGCGCATCCGTGATCGGGATGTGCATGGCGTCGCGGAACGTCTTGAGGTTGTCCAGCGTCATCTTCTTCATCTGGTGGGTCGCGTTGCGGCCCTCGAAGTGCGGACCGAGGCCGTAGCCCTTGACGGTCTTGGCGAGGATGACGGTGGGCTTGCCCTTGTGCTCGGTCGCGGCCTTGAAAGCGGCGTAGACCTTGCGGTAGTCGTGGCCACCGCGCTTGAGGTTCCAGATGTCGTCGTCGGAGTAGTCCTTGACGAGGGCGGCTGCGCGCTCGTCGCGGCCGAAGAAGTGCTCGCGGATGTACGCGCCCGACTCGGCCTTGTAGGTCTGGTAGTCGCCGTCGGGGGTGACGTTCATGAGGTTGAGCAGCGCGCCCTCGGTGTCGCGGGCGAGCAGGTCGTCCCATTCGCGACCCCAGACGACCTTGATGACGTTCCAGCCGGCGCCGCGGAAGAACGACTCGAGCTCCTGCACGATCTTGCCGTTGCCGCGCACCGGGCCGTCGAGGCGCTGGAGGTTGCAGTTGACGATGAAGGTCAGGTTGTCGAGACCCTCGTTGGCGGCGACCTGCAGCTGGCCGCGGCTCTCGACCTCGTCCATCTCGCCGTCGCCGAGGAAGGCCCAGACGTGCGAGGCGGAGGTGTCCTTGATGCCGCGGTTCTCGAGGTACTTGTTCGACATCGCCTGGTAGATCGCGTTGATCGGTCCGAGACCCATCGAGACGGTCGGGAACTGCCAGTACTCCGGCATGAGGCGCGGGTGCGGGTACGACGGGATGCCGTTCGGCGCGTGCGACTTCTCCTGGCGGAATCCGTCGAGCTGATCCTCGGTCAGGCGGCCTTCGAGGTAGGAACGCGCGTACGTTCCGGGGGAGGCGTGCCCCTGCACGAAGATCTGGTCGGCCCCACCGGGGTGGTCCGCGCCCTTGAAGAAGTGGTTGAAGCCCACCTCGTACAGTGCGGCAGACGAGGCGTAGGTCGAGATGTGGCCGCCGACCCCGATGCCGGGGCGCTGCGCGCGGTGCACCGTGATGGCCGCGTTCCAGCGGATCCAGGCGCGGTAGCGACGCTCGACCTCTTCGTCGCCGGGGAACTCGGGCTCGTTCTCCGGGGCGATGGTGTTGATGTAATCCGTGGTCGGAACCATCGGAACGCCCAGGTGCAGCTCCTTCGAGCGCTTGAGCAGGCTGAGCATGATCTCGCGACCACGTCCGTGGCCCTTCGCATCCACCAGCTCATCGAGCGACTGCTGCCACTCGCCGGTCTCTTCCGGATCGCTGTCCTGGGGGCCCTGGGAATACGGATCCTGGTCGTGCACGGTCACGGGGCGAACCTTTCGTCAAGCTGGCAGGTCATGCCAAGGAAACGGGAAGCGACGCGGGCAGCCTTGTCGGCTGTGCACAACGCGCGCCGGGTTCAGCCTATCCCTCTTCCACGACACGGGCGCGCACCGGGTCCCCGAGCGCGGATCGGCGGATGCCGACGAGTCCGGCGAGTCGTATGTCACATCCCGGGCGCGGGCGGTGTCTCCGTGTGGAAGGCCCGCAGAACGGCATCCGAATCGAAGGAGACATGAACATGAGCAGCAGCACGACCCGCATCCCGGCGGCCGAAGTCACCGGGGTCTACGGCGCGATGGTGAAGGTGTTCGCGAAGAAGATGATGGGCCGGGTGCCCGAGTCGGTCGGGGTGCTCTGGAACAACCCCGCGGTCATGAAGGACGCGATGGGCATCGGCCGGAAGGCCGAGAGCTGGTCGGAGCTCGACCGGGACCTCGCGTCCTACGCGGCGATGGCGGCCGCAGCGACGATCGGCTGCAGCTTCTGCCTCGACTTCAACTACTTCATGGGTCACAACCACGGCCTCGATGCGACGAAGATCCGGCAGGTGCCGCGCTGGCGGGAGGCGAGTGTCTTCTCGCCCGTCGAACGCAGAGTGATGGAGTACGCGGAGGCTGCAAGTCAGACGCCGCCGGCCGTCACGGATGAGCTCTCCGATGCGCTGCTGGCCGACCTCGGACCCGCGGCTCTGGTCGAGCTCGCGGCGCGCGTGGCGTTCATGAACATGAGCGCCAGGATGAACGTGGCCCTCGGCATCCACTCCGAGGAGTTCGCCGACGCATGCGGGCTGCCTCCGCTCGCGGAACGGCAGGTCGTCCGCGAGCACATCGGCGACACTGCGTAGGCTCGCGGACATGGACCGCGTCGTGAGCGCCGTCGACGACCCGTTCGTCGTGCACCGCAATCTCCTCTTCACCGTCGCCTACGAGATGCTCGGTTCAGCGGCGGATGCCGAGGACGTGCTGCAGGAGTCCTGGCTGCGCTGGGCGGCGGTCGACCCGTCGACGGTCGCGGCGCCGAAGGCGTACCTCGTGCGGATCGTGACGCGGCAGGCGCTCAACCACATCCGCTCCACCTCGCGGCGTCGGGAGGACTATGTCGGCGAGTGGCTTCCCGAGCCGCTGCTCACGGCGCCCGACGTCGCCGATGATGTCGAACTGGCTGAGAACCTGTCGATCGCGATGCTCACCGTGCTGGAGACCCTGAGTCCCGCCGAGCGCGCGGTCTTCGTGCTGCGCGAGGTGTTCGATGTGCCATATGACGAGATCGCCGACGCCGTGGCGAAGACCCCCGCGGCGGTGCGGCAGATCGCCCACCGCGCGAAGGATCATGTCGCGGCCCGCCGTCCGCGCATCCGCGTTGTGCCCGCCGAGCATGAGCGCGCGGTCGACAGGCTCGTCGCCGCGCTCAACACCGGCGACATCCAGGGGCTCATGGACGTCCTCGCTCCGGATGTGGTGTCCGTCGCGGACGGCGGCGGCAAGGTGCGCGGTGCCGCGCGGCGGCCGCTGGTCGGCGCGGACACGATCGCCCGCTACCTCATCGGCGGCCTCGCCAAGGTCGCCGGCGCCGTCCATGCGGCGGCGACGACGATCAACGGCCAGCCGGGGATCCGGGTGGAGATCGACGGAGAGCTCGCCGGGATCGTGACGATCACGGTCGAGGACGGGCGGATCACCCGGATCTATTCCGTCGCGAACCCGGACAAGCTCGGACGCGTGGACCTCGAGGTGCCGCTGGTGCGGTGACGACCATCTCGGAGCTGTGTCGTCGATAGGATGATCGGGAAGGGCCTTTAGCTCAGCTGGTAGAGCGCCACGTTTACACCGTGGATGTCGTCGGTTCGATCCCGGCAGGGCCCACCGTTCCGGATCCCTCAGGCACCTTTTCGCTCGGGCACTCGCCTGCCCCGGCTCGAGTGCGTCCACTCCACCAATACTCTTGAGTACAAACGCGCATTTGTGCTACGGTCGGCCCATCCGAACGAAGGGGAGACCGATGAGTGCCGACGCCGTTGCCGATCTCGACCTGGCACTGCGCGCTCTGGCGGATGGGAACCGGCGCGCGATCCTCCGGGAGATCCGCTCCGCTCCGTTGCCCGTCGGCGCCATCGCGGATGCCGTCGATCTCTCTCAGCAGACGACCTCGCATCACCTCGGCGTCCTGCGGCGAGCGGGGCTCGCCGCCAGCACCCGCGAGGGGACGCGGCACCTCTTCGCCGTCGACACCGACGGCCTGGCGGCCGTCCGCTCCTACCTCGATGACTTCTGGCCCGACAAGCTGGCCGCACTCAAGGCGGTCATCGAAGCGCGTGAAGGTGCGGATCGTGGCTGAGTTCCGCGACTCGATCGACATCGCCGCCGCCCCGGAGACGGTGTTCGAGTATCTGGTCACGGCGGAGGGCATGACCGCCTGGATGGGCCAGTATGCCGAGCTCGACCCGACGCCGGGCGGTCGGTTCGCCGTCGACATCGCCGGACACGCCATCCGGGGCGAGTACCTGCATGTCGAGCATCCGCGTCGCGTGGTCGTCTCCTGGGGAGTCGCCGGGAGCGAGACGCTTCCCGCCGGATCATCGCGCGTCGAGTTCACTCTCACTCCGACCGGTACCGGCACGCGCGTCGAGCTGACCCACTCCGACCTTCCCGACACCGAGGTGCGCGGACATGCGCACGGCTGGGCGCACTTCCTCCCGCGTCTCGGCACCGCAGGTGTCGGCGGCGATGCCGGCACCGACGACTGGCATCCGCTCGACGACTGAACACCCGCCCATCCCGGAACGGCAAGGAGAACAGCATGAATACGGCATTCGACATCGTGCAGGGGTATCACCGCGCGTGGACCGGCGGTGACGTGGAGCAGGCGATGACCTTCGTCGCGGATGACATCACGTGTCGCGCGCCCGGAGTCGACCTGCAGGGCAAGGAGGCGTACGCCCGATACATCGGCGGGTTCGCGCCCACGCTGACCGGCATCGGGGACATCGCCGAGTTCTCCGACGGGGATCGTGTCGCGCTGTTCTACTACCCACGGACCGCTGCGACGTCGACCGCTCCTGCCGCCGAGTACTTCACGGTTCGCGACGGGAGGATCAGCGAGAGCATCCTCGTGTTCGATCGGCTCTCCTATGGGCCGCCGCGTCCGTGAACCTGTGCGGATCCGGCCCTCCGGTTAGTCTGGACAGCACTCATCCCGTGCGCGATCGGCCGCGGCAGAGGGACTGAACTCCAGGAGCGACCATGGCTCGACGCATCGTCATCAGCGGGGCATCCGGACTGATCGGCGGCGCGCTGGCCTCAGCGCTCCGCGCCGACGGCATCGACGTGCTGACGCTCGTCCGTCGCCCGCCCCGGGATGCGACCGAGTCGCAGTGGGCGCCGGGGGAGCGCGAGCTCGACCCCGACGTCATCGCCGGAGCAGAGGCCGTCGTCGCCCTCGGCGGCGCGAGCGTCGGACGGCTGCCCTGGACGCCTCGGTACAAGGAGGAGCTGGTCGACTCGCGCCTGAAGAGCACGCGCACGCTCACGACCGCCCTGCGCGCGTTGAGGCAGGATGCTCCCGCCCTGATCTCCGCATCCGCCGTCGGCTACTACGGCTCGGCCCCGGGCGAGCAGCTCACCGAGGACTCGCCTGCGGGCGACACGTTCCTCGCGGAGCTCTGCGTGCAGTGGGAGGCCGAGGCGCGCCGCGCCGAGGACCAGACCAGGGTGGCTCTGCTGCGCACGGCCCCGGTGATCCATCGGCAGGGAGTCCTCAAGCCGCTGATCCAGCTCACGCGCTTCGGCGTCGCGGGCCCCATCGGCCGAGGCACGCAGATCTGGCCGTGGATGTCGCTCGAAGACGAGGTGCGAGCGATCCGTCACATCATCGACCAGAAGATCGCCGGACCGGTGAACCTCACCGGACCCACGCCCGCGACGGCCAACGACATCGGGCGCGCGCTCGCCCGCGAGATGCACCGGCCGTTCTGGATCCCCGCGCCCGCCTTCGCCCTGCGACTCGTGCTGAGCGCTGCAGCAACCGATTCGCTCCTCGTCTCGGATGCCGACGTGCGTCCTGCGGTGCTCGAGAAGACGGGCTTCGTCTTCACGCATCCCACGGCCGCCGAGGCGGTCGCCTCCGCGGTCTGAGACGTTCTCCCGCATCGAGGGCTCCGACTGCGAGACTGAGCGCATGGAGATCATCGAGAACTCGAAGCTCACGGTCGTCGGTGCGGGAAGCGTGGGCTCGAGCGTCGCCTACGCCGCCTTGATCCGCGGATCCGCGCGCCACATCGCCCTCTACGACATCGCGACCGAGAAGGTCGAGGCCGAGGTCCTCGATCTCGCGCACGGCACGCAGTTCACGGGCACGAGCGACATCATCGGCGGCAGCGACATCTCGGTCGCGGCCGGATCCCACGTGGTCGTGATCACCGCCGGCGCGAAGCAGAAGCCCGGCCAGACGCGCACCGAGCTGGCCGAGGTGAACGCCGGCATCATCCGCAGCATGATGCCGGCGCTGCTCGAGGTCGCCCCGCACGCGGTGTATGTCATCGTCACGAATCCGTGCGATGTGCTCACGGTCATCGCGCAGGAGGTCAGCGGGCTGCCGCCCGAGCGCGTCTTCGCCTCGGGAACCGTCCTCGACACCTCCCGCCTGCGCTGGAAGCTCGCCGAGCGCGCCGGCGTATCGACCGGGAGCGTGCACGCCCACATCGTCGGCGAGCACGGAGACACCGAGTTCCCGCTGTGGTCGCGCGCCACGATCGGCACGGTCCCGATCCTCGACTGGGAGGTGCCGGGGCATCCGCGATTCACTCTCGAGGAGCTCCAGGCGATCGCCGTCGACGTGCGAGACGCCGCGTACAAGGTGATCCAGGGGAAAGGCGCGACGAACTACGCGATCGGGCTGTCGAGCGCCCGCATCGTCGAGGCGATCCTGCGCGACGAGCACGCCGTGATGCCGGTCAGCACGGTGCTGCGCGACTTCCACGGCGTGGACGGGGTGGCGCTCTCGGTGCCGTCGATCGTGAGCGCCACCGGCGCGGTGCCGATCCGGAGCACGTCGTTCTCCACGGAGGAGCTCGACCTGCTCCGTCACTCGGCGACCGCGCTCGAGGGAGTCAGGGCGACCCTGGGCGCCTGAGCCGCCCGCCGGGTCAGCGACCGTGCGGGTCGCGACTGTTCAGCGTGGCGACGACCTGGTCGTAGTCTCCGCGCGCCTCGCCGTAGCGGAGGAACTTGACGTTCTCGACCTGGATCTCGGTCGCTTCGGGCTGTGACTCCAACAGATGCATCACCTCGGCGATGAAGGCATCGAGCGGCATCGCGAAATCGCTCTCCCGCTGACCGGGCATCAGGTCGGTCTGCACGGACGGCGGCTCGAGCTCCACGACCTTCACGGTCGATCCGTCGAGCTGGAGCCGCAGCGACTCGCTGAGCATGTGGATCGCGGCCTTGCTGGCGTTATAGCTCGGCGTGGCGCGCAGGGGAGCGAAGGCCAGCCCGGACGACACGGTCATGATGGTCGCGTCGGGCAGGCTGCGCAGATGCTCGATGAACGCGCCGACGAGGCGAATCGGACCGAGCACGTTGGTCACGATGGTCTCCTCGGCCGTCGTGAGGAATCCGGACGGCTTCGACCAGTCCTCGACGCGCATCACGCCCGCCATCGTGATGACGACGTTCAGTTCGGGGTGCGCCGCGATGACCTCGGATGCCGCGGCACGGATGCTCTCGGCATCCGTCGTGTCGATCTGTACCGTGTGGATGCCGGGATCCCCCGCGGCGATCTCCTGCAGGAGCGCGGTGCGGCGCCCGCCGACGATCACGGTGTTCCCCTGGGCGCGGAGCGCGCGGGCGAGGGCCAGGCCGATGCCGCTCGTGGCACCGGGGATGAAGATGGTGTTTCCGCTGATGTTCATGCCTTCAGCGTCGATCAGGCGCGGGGCGCCCACCAGAGAGCGCTCATCCAGGGATCCGCGGTCCCTGGATGCCGACCTCCGCGGGAGGGATACTTCAGAGGTGGATCGAGAAGCGCTGGCCGAGTTCCTCCTGCGGCGACGGGAGATGCTGCAACCCTCCGATGTGGGGCTGAGTCCGGGCGTGCGCCGACGCACCCCCGGACTGCGCAGGGAGGAGGTCGCACAGCTCGCGACCATGTCGACCGACTACTACACGCGCCTGGAGCAGCAGCGCGGCCCGCAGCCGAGCCCGCAGATCCTCACGGCTCTCGCGCGGGCTCTCCGGCTCACCTCGGATGAACGCGACTATCTGCATCGCGTCGCCGGCTACAGCGCCCCGGATCGAGCGGCCGTGACCGACTACGTGCGCCCGGGCATGCTCCGCATCCTCGACCGGCTGCACGACGCTCCGGCTTTCGTGGTCTCCGTGCTCGATGAGGTCCTGGTGCAGAATGACGCGGCTCGGGCGCTCCTCGGCGACGCCGGTCATCTGGTCGGCCTGGAGCGAAGCGGGATCTTCCGATGGTTCGCGCACCCGGACACCGAGCGGGGGCGCTACCTCGAGAGCGATCACGCTCGGCAGAGCCGCTCGCTCGTCGCGTCGCTCCGTGCCGCGCAGGGCCTGCTCGGCAGCCGTTCCCGTGCCGGGGAGATCGTCCGGGAGCTGACGGCGCGGAGCCCCGAGTTCGTCGAGCTCTGGGACGCGCAGGAGGTGCGCCGCCGGTTCGAGGAGCACAAGGTCCTCGTGCATCCCGAGCTCGGCGAGATCGAGGTCGACTGTCAGGCGCTCTTCACCGAGGACGAATCCCAGGCGCTGATCGTGCTGACCGCCGCGCCCGGAAGCGAGGCGGCCGGCAAGCTCGAACTGGTCCGAGTGCTCGGCACGCAGACCGTCTGATCGGGCTCAGGACTCCTCGTGGGTCCGCGGGTCGGCGTCGAACAGCCGTCCGTCCGCACGGCCGAGTGCCGTGATCGCGGCGACCTCCGTGTCGTCGAGGACGATCTCGGCGGCGGCCAGGTTCGAGACCTGATGCTCGAGCGACGAGGCCTTCGGGATCGACACGGTCTCGCGTGCGACGTGCCACGCGAGCACCGCCTGCACCGGGGTGATGCCGTGCGCCGCGGCGACCTCGGCCACCACGCCCTCGTCGACGAGCTCGCGGGCCCGGCCGAGCGGGCTCCAGGCCTCGGTCAGGATGCCGTGCTCGCGGTGGTAAGCGAGCTGCTCCTCCTGCGGGAAGTACGGGTGCAGCTCGATCTGGTTCACGACGGGCCGGACCCCCGTCTCGCGCTCGATGCGCTCGAGGTGCTCCGGAAGGAAGTTCGACACGCCGATCTGTCGGACGATGCCGCGCTCCCGGGCATCCACGAGGGCAGCCCACGCCTGCACGTACTCGTCCTGGCTCGGGTTCGGCCAGTGGATGAGATGCAGGTCGGTGATGTCGAGTCCGAGGCGCGAACGGCTCTCCTCGATGCTGGCCCGCGCCTTCTCCGTCGGGTGGTGGCGTCCGGGGAGCTTCGTCGTGACGATGATCTCCTCGCGCGGCGCGTCGGATGCTGCGACGCCGAGTCCCACCGAACCCTCGTTCTCGTAGTTGAACGCGGAGTCGACCAAGCGATAGCCCGCATCGAGGGCACCGGCGATCGACGCGGCCCCCTCGTCGCCGTAGAGCGCGTAGGTGCCGAGGCCGATGGCCGGCAGGGCGAAGCCGTTGTGAGCGGTGAAGGTGGGGACGGTGGGCATCGGGGCTCCTTCGGTGCGGGGGTCACTTCAGAGTACGGCGTGACCTGCGATGCTGGCTCCCATGACCGAGCCCTCACGCTGCCCGTGCCTCTCCGGGAACACCTTCGAGTCGTGCTGCGGACCCCTGCTCCAGGGCGCGCCGGCGCCGACGGCGGAGCGCCTGATGCGATCGCGGTTCACCGCCTTCTCGCTCGCCGACGCCGGGCACCTGCTGCGCACGTGGCATCCGTCGACCCGACCCGGATCCATCGAGTTCGACCCAGAGCTGAGCTGGCGCCGCCTCGTCATCCTCGATCGTGCCGCGGGCGGTCCCTTCGATCGCGTGGGCGTCGTCGAGTTCGAGGCGCACTGGCGGCAGGGTGCCGAGCGCGGATCGCTGCACGAGCGCAGTCGCTTCGTCCGCGACGGACGCGAGTGGTACTACGTCGACGGCGACGTGGAGTGATGGGCGGATGTCGCCGCAGCGGCTAGATTTGAAAGCGTGAACGCCACCCCCGAGAACCAGCGCATCCTGCTCGACATCGCCGACCTCGACCGGCGCATCGCGCAGGCGGAGCGCGCCCGTACGCAGCCGGCCCAGGGGGCGCGGATCACAGAGCTCGTCGCCATCCGTCAGGAGCAGCTGCGCGAGCTCACCACGCTCACGGGCACCCGAGACGACGTGCGCACCGAGTTGACGCGGCTGGAGTCCGATGTCGCGGTCGTGGAGCAGCGCCGCAACCGCGACGCCGAGCGCCTTGCGGCCTCGACCAGTTCCAAGGATGCGCAGGCGCTCGAGCACGAGCTTGCGAGTCTCGCCCGGCGCCAGAGCGATCTCGAGGATGCCGAGCTCGACGTCATGGGCCGGCTCGAGGAGGCGGAGGCGGCTGTCGCCGCACAGCAGGCTCTGCTCGCCACCACGACGGAGGAGGGCACCGCGCTCACCTCGCAGGCGAAGGCCGATGTCGCTGCCGCGACCGACCGCGGCGCCGAGCTGGCGCGCGATCGTGCCGCCGTCGTCGCGAACGTGCCCGCCGACCTCCTCGCCGAGTACACGCGTCGTGCCGCGAACAGCGCGGGTGCAGCGCTCCTCACGCGCGGCACGTGCGAAGGGTGCCGCATGGTGCTTCCCAGCACCGATCTGAACGACATCCGCCGCGCGGCGGACGAACTCGTCGTCTTCTGCCCCGAGTGCGGCTGCATCCTCGTGCGCACCGAGGAATCCGGGCTCTCTTGAGCGGGGTCCCCGCGCGACGTCGATGAGCCGTTCGACGTCGCAGGGACGGCGGATCGCGCTGATCGACCTCGGCGACGGGCAGTACCTGGCGGTCGAGCTCGACGACGAGGGCGGCGAACGGAGTCGCGCACCCCTCGCCGGCACGGAGCTCCTGACCTGGGTCGCCGATCTCGAGAAGACCGCGGCGCCGCGGTGGATCATCCGCAGCGCCCGCGAGATCTACCCGATGCTGCTCGCGGGAGGCGTGCGACTCGGGCGGACGCACGACCTGCTGCTCTGCCACGCGATCCTGCGCGATACGGATGCCGTGGCTCGTCCCCTCGCTCCCTCGTCGGCGTGGGTGCGCCGTGAGCCGACGGATGCCGCTCCCGCCCTGTTCGACGTGGTCGAGCAGGGCCGCGCCGACGACCCTGTCGCCGAGGTTCTGGAGCAGTTCCGCGCGCAGCGCCGGGTGATCGAGCAGGAGCGCGATCGCCGCCTGACGCTTCTGTGCGCCGCGGAGTCGGCGGGCGGTCTGATCGCGGAGGAGATGCGGGCGGCCGGCCTTCCGTGGGACGAGGGCGTCCACGACGCGATCCTGACCGAGACGCTCGGCACCCGGCCCGTCGCGGGTGGTCTGCCCAGCAGGATGGTCGAGCTGGGCGATCGCGTGCGCGCGATCCTCAGCGACTCGACGCTGCACCTCGACAGCCAGCCGAAGCTGCTGCGTGCCCTGCACCGCGTCGGCGTGCACGTCGAGTCGACGAGCCGGTGGGAGCTCGCGAGCCAGTCGCACGCGGTCGTCGAACCGCTGCTGGAGTACAAGAAGCTCTCCCGTCTGCTCAGCGCCAACGGCTGGGCCTGGCTGGCCGAATGGGTGCATGATCGGCGATTCCGCCCCGTGTACATCCCCGGAGGCGTCGTGACCGGCCGATGGGCGTCGGCGGGCGGCGGCGCCTTGCAGCTGCCGCGCAGCCTCCGACCCGCTGTGCGCGCCGATCCCGGCTGGACCCTGGTGGTCGCCGACGTGGCGCAGCTGGAACCGCGGATGCTGGCCGCCATGGCATCCGATTCGTCTATGGCGCGCGCGGCCCAGGGGAGCGACCTGTACGAAGGCGTCGTGGCATCCGGTGCCGTCGGAACCCGGGAAGAGGCGAAATACGCGGTGCTCGGCGCGATGTACGGCGCCACGACCGGAGACAGCGGCCGCCTGGTGCCGCGGCTGCGCAAGGTCTATCCGCGGGCGATGGCCCTCGTCGACAAGGCCGCGCGCACGGGCGAGGACGGCGGCGTGGTCTCGACCTGGCTGGGGCGCTCGTCGCCGCGTCCTTCGGCGGAGTGGGAGGAGCTCCAGTCGCGGGCCACAGGGGCGGATGCCGATCCGGTCGAGGTCGCCCTGGCGCGGCGGCGAGCGCGGGACTGGGGTCGGTTCACGCGCAACTTCGTGGTGCAGGGGACCGCGGCCGAGTGGTCGCTGATCTGGCTCGCCGAGATCCGTCACCGGTTGCAGCGCGCGCCCGAGGCGGCAGTGGCCGCCACGGCATCCGGACCGTTCGCCCGGCAGCCGCACCTCGCGTTCTTCCTTCACGACGAAGTCATCCTGCATGTGCCGGAGGAACAGGCCGAAGCCGCGGCCGACGCGGTGCGGGTGGCGGCGGCGGTCGCCACCCGGCGCCTCTTCGGCGACTTCCCGATCGACGTGCCGCTCGACCTGCGCATCGCCGCGTCGGCCGAGAAGTAGCCGCCGTCGCCGGGGACGCGGCGAAGTAGACTGAAGACGCGAATGGGTCGACTGGACGGCCGCGTGGCGGGCAACCGCACCGAGGAACGTCCGGGCTCCACAGGGCAGGGCGGTGGGTAACACCCACCCGGAGTGATCCGCGAGAAAGTGCCACAGAGAGCAGACCGCCCCGCAGGGGGTAAGGGTGAAAGGGTGGTGTAAGAGACCACCGGGGGTCATGGTGACATGACCCGCCAGGTAAACCTCGCCCGGAGCAAGGTCAGACAGAGGATGTTGACGCGGCTCGCCGAGTCCTCGGGTAGACCGCTAGAGTGCCACGGCAACGTGTCGCCGAGAGAGATGGCCGTCGAAGGGGCGAAGAACCCCGGAACAGAACCCGGCGTACAGGTCGGCCCATTCGCCTCAGACGCAGAAGGCCCCGCTCGATGAGCGGGGCCTTCTGCGTGGTTCCCGCTGTTCAGTCGCCCGCGAGCGACGCCGCGCCGATGATGCCGGAGTTGTTGCGGTGGATCGCCGGGACGATCGGCGTCTTTAGCTCGAGCAGCGGCAGGAAGTCGCCGGCGTTCTTCGACACGCCGCCGCCGACCACGAACAGGTCGGGGCTGAAGAGGAACTCGATGTGCGAGTAGAACGCCTGCAGGCGCTCCGCCCAGGCCTCCCAGCTGAGATTCTCGCGCTCGCGCGCCGAGGTCGCGGCCCACTGCTCGACGGACTCGAACTCGCGGAAGTTCAGGTGGCCGAGCTCGGTGTTGGGGATGAGGATCCCGTCGTACAGGAAGGCCGAGCCGATGCCGGTGCCCAGGGTGGTCAGCAGCGTGAGGCCGCGGACGTCTCTCGCGGCGCCGTGGCGTGCCTCGGCGACACCGGCCGCGTCGGCGTCGTTCACGAACACGATGTTGCGACCGAGGCCATCGCGGAAGAACCGCTCCGCGTCGAAGTCGATCCATTCCTTCGAGACGTTCGCCGCCGACAGCGTCTTGCCGCGCTTGACGATGGCCGGGAAGGCGACGCCGAGCGGCATGGTCGAGTCGTGCACGTCGAGGGTCTTCAGCACCGACTGCACGGCGACGAGGACATCCTGCGGCGATGCGCCCTCCGGAGTGGGGACGCGCACCCGGTCGGAGGCCATGGTGCCGTGCGTGAGGTCGACGATTCCTGCTTTGATTCCCGTGCCGCCGATGTCGACGCCGATCGCTTTTGCCATGGGCGATAGCTTAGCGACCACCGCACACGCCAGTAGGATCGATGACATCACGCGAAGAAGGGGCAGCTATGTCTGACGGCGACGCAAAGTACTGGTACAACTCCGAGACCGGTCAGGTCGAGTTCGGCATGATCTCGCCCTCCGTGGACCGGGTCGGACCGTTCGACACCGAGGCGGAGGCGGCTCGTGCGCCGGAGGTGCTCAAGGAGCGTTCGCGCGCCTGGGCCGAAGAGGAAGCCGCCGAGCAGGGCTGGGACGTCAAGGGCGACGCAAAGGGCCAGGGCGCAGAGTAGTCATGGACAAGCAGAGGGACTTCGTCCTCCGGACCATCGAGGAGCGCGGCGTCAAGTTCGTGCGGCTGTGGTTCACCGACGTCATCGGCACGCTCAAGTCGGTCGCGATCGCGCCGGCCGAGGTCGAGGGCGCCTTCGCCGAGGGTATCGGTTTCGACGGCTCGGCGATCGAGGGACTCACGCGCAGCCACGAGTCCGATCTGCTCGCGCAGCCCGACCCGACGACTTTCCAGACGCTGCCCTGGCGCGGTGAGATCGATCCGACGGCGCGCATGTTCTGCGACCTGACGACACCCGACGGGCAGCCGGCGGTCGCCGACCCGCGACAGGTTCTCAAGCGCACGCTCGCGAAGGCCGCCGATGCCGGGTTCACCTTCTACACGCACCCCGAGATCGAGTTCTACCTGCTCAAGTCGTCGTCGTTCGGTCCCGAGGGTCCGGTGCCGGTGGACTCCGCCGGCTACTTCGACAACGTGCCGGGAGGCACGGCGCACGACTTCCGTCGTCGGTCGGTGCGGATGCTGGAGGATCTCGGCATCTCCGTGGAATTCAGCCATCACGAGGGCGGCCCCGGCCAGAACGAGATCGACCTCCGGTACGCCGACGCGCTGACGACGGCGGACAACATCATGACGTTCCGCACGGTCATCAAGGAGGTGGCGATCGAGCAGGGCGTCTACGCGACGTTCATGCCGAAGCCCCTCAGCGGTCACCCGGGCAGCGGCATGCACACGCACATGTCCTTGTTCGAGGGCGACCAGAACGCCTTCTACGAAGAGGGTGCGAAGTACCAGCTCTCCAAGACCGGACGCCATTTCATCGCCGGTCTCCTGCGGCACGCCAACGAGATCGCCGCGGTCACCAACCAGTTCGTGAACTCCTACAAGCGGCTCTGGGGCGGCGATGAGGCCCCGAGCTTCGTCACGTGGGGCCACGCGAACCGCTCGGCGCTCGTCCGGGTGCCGATGTACAAGCCCAACAAGGGGCAGTCCTCGCGTGTCGAGTACCGCGCCCTGGATTCCGCGGCGAACCCGTACCTGGCGTACTCCCTGCTGCTCGCCGCGGGCCTGAAGGGCATCGAGGAGGGCTACGAGCTCCCGCCCGAGGCCGAGGACAACGTGTGGGCTCTGAGCGACGCCGAACGGCGCGCGCTGGGCTACTCGGCGCTGCCGGCGAGCCTCGATCACGCTCTCGAGTTCATGGAGGCGTCCGAACTCGTCGCCGAGACGCTCGGGGAGCAGGTGTTCAACTACGTGCTGCTCAACAAGCGCAAGGAGTGGGAGGCCTACCGCGGGCAGGTCACGCCGCTGGAGCTGAAGAACAACCTCGAACTCCTCTGAGAATCGCGCATGGCCCGTCCGGACGATTCCGTCTCTCTCTCCGCTCTGGCCAGGCTCGGCTTCGCGGAGCTGAGCGAGGCCGCGGCATCCCTCTCCGAGCTGGCGACGATCCTCGACATGCCGAGATCGTCGCTGCTCGAGGGGGCGGACGCCGCCGATCCCGATGCGGCGGTCCGCGGGATGGTGCGCGTCGCGCGACGCGACGCCGTGCCGCTGAAGGCTCTGCTGAAGGAGCCGCAGTCGCGCCATCGCGTCTGGCGGGTGTTCGGCGCGTCCGAGGGCCTCGCGGACTTCTTCCTCCGGCATCCGGAGCAGCTGTCCGTGCTGGGGGAGCCGATCACCGCGCTCCCCACCCCGGAGGTCCAGCGGGAGCAGATGCTGGCCGCGGTGGGCACACGGAACGGGTTCGCCGGCTCCGGAGATGACGCCGCCGTCGTCGCGGTGCGGGTCGCGTATCGGCGGAGTCTCGCCGGCATCGCCGCCTACGATCTGACGCATCCGGAGCCGCAGACGGTCGTGGCGGCGGTGTCCGCTGCCCTCGCCGATGCGGCCGGAGCCGCCCTCGAGGCCTCCCTGGCCATCGCACGTGCTCGACTGCGCGACACCATTCCGGAGGAGCAGATCGCGGCCACCCGACTCTCGATCATCGGGATGGGCAAGGCCGGTGCCAGGGAGCTGAACTACGTCAGCGACGTGGACGTCATCTTCGTCGGCGGCACGAGCGACGAGGAGATCGTCGCCGAGGCTCGGGCGATCGACATCGCCACCCGGTTGGCGCGGGAGACGATGCGCGGCCTCGACAGCATCGAGGTGGAGCCGCCGCTGTGGGAGGTCGACGCCAACCTGCGACCCGAGGGCAAGCAGGGTGCTCTGGTGCGCTCGCTCGCCTCCCATCTCGCCTACTACGACCGCTGGGCCAAGAGCTGGGAGTTCCAGGCGCTGCTCAAGGCGCGCCCTCTCGCCGGCGACACCGAGCTGGGGGCCGAGTACATCGCCGCGGTGCAGCCGAAGATCTGGTCCAGCGCCGCCAGAGAGGACTTCGTCGAGAGCGTGCAGCGCATGCGCGAGCGCGTGACGGAGCACATCGACCCGGAAGACGCGCCCTATCAGCTGAAACTGGGCGCCGGCGGGCTGCGGGACATCGAGTTCACCGTGCAGCTTCTGCAGCTCGTCCACGGTCTCACCGATGAGTCGCTGCGCACCCGAGGCACCCTCGAGAGCCTCGATGCGCTCGTCGCCGGCGGGTACATCGGTCGAGCGGATGCCGCCACGTTCGCAGACGACTATCGCATCCTCCGGCTGATGGAGCACCGTCTCCAGCTGCGGGAGCTGAGCCGCACGCACCTGCTGCCGCGCACCCCGGCCGGACGGCGCGTGCTCGCGCGCGGCACCGGACTGGCCGACAGCGGCGAGGGCATCTGGACGCGCTGGGAGAGCGTGCGGCGCGAGGTGCGCGAGATCCACACGCGCCTGTTCTATCGGCCGCTGCTCAGCGCTGTCGCCGGCCTCCCCGAGGAGGAGCGCACCCTCTCTGCGGCTCAGGCGCACGACCGCCTCACGGCCATCGGATTCCGTGACCCCGCAGGGGCGCTGCGCCATATCGGCGCGCTGACCACCGGACTCAGCCGCAAGGTGACGATCCAGCGAGCCCTGATGCCGATCATGGTGCGCTGGTTCGCCGATGGCAGCGACCCCGACTACGCCCTCATCGCCTTCCGACGCATCAGCGAGCGCCTGGGCGACACCCCGTGGTTCCTCCGCATGCTGCGCGACTCCTCGGGAGCGGCGGAGAGCCTGACGCGCCTGCTGTCGTCGTCCCGCTACATCGGCGAGCTGATGGAGTGGATCCCCGAGTCGGTCGCCTGGCTCGACAGCGCCGAGCGCCTGCGTCCGCGCGGCGCGGCGGCGCTGGACGAGGAGGCGAGGGCGATCCAGACCCGACATGAGACGGTCACCGACGCCCTGCGGGCCGTCCGTGCGCTGCGGCGTCGCGAGCTCCTGCGCACGGCCATGGGCGGAGTCCTCGACGTGCTGACGATCGAGGAGGTCGCGACGGCGCTCACCGAGATCACCGAGGCGACGATCCAGGCCGCGCTGCGCGCTGTCATCCGGGAGGTCGTGCCGCCCGAGGACGACGCGCTGGACTTCGCGGTGATCGCCATGGGGCGCTTCGGCGGCGCGGAGCTCGGCTTCGGGTCCGACGCGGACATCCTCTACGTCTACGACGCCAACGGCGTGGACGGTCAGCGCGCGCAGACGCTCGCCACCCAGATCGTCGCGGGACTGCGCGAGCATCTCACGGATCATCGCGTGCCGCTGGACCTGGATGCCGATCTCCGCCCGGAAGGCCGTCAGGGCCCCGTCGTACGGTCCATCGAGGCATATACGGAGTACTACCGACGGTGGTCGCTCTCCTGGGAGGCGCAGGCTCTGCTCCGGGCCAGGGGGATCGCCGGAAGCTCCAAGCTCGTCGCCCGTTTCACGGCGCTCGCGGATTCGATCCGCTATCCCGAGACCGTCGATCTGCAGGGCACCCGCGAGATCAAGCGGATCAAGGCGCGCGTCGAGGGGGAGAGGCTGCCCCAGGGAGCCGACCCGCGGCGGCACCTCAAGCTCGGTCCCGGCACGCTCAGCGATGTCGAGTGGCTCGTGCAGCTGCTCCAGCTCCAGCACGCCCACGACGTCCCCGGGCTGCGGACGACCTCGACGCTCTCGGCGCTGGACGCGGCCGTCGCGGCTGACCTGGTGCCGGAATCCGACGCCGTGCTGCTGCGAGAGGCCTGGCGGCTGGCGAGCCGTCTGCGCTCCGCGATCACGCTCCTGACCGGGAAGACGAGCGATGTGCTGCCCGCCGATCGTCGCGAACTCGATGCGATCGCTCGGCTGCTGGGCTATCCCGACCGGTCGGCGACCGAGCTCGAAGAGGACTATCTCGGGGTGACGCGACGAGCGCGGAAGGCCTTCGAGCACCTCTTCTACGGGTAGCGCGATACCGCGAATTTGCAGTATCCGAAGCCGTGACTCATGCTGACGCTATGACCCACGCACGCATCGGCATCGTCTGGAATCCCTCGAAGGTCGAGCAGGAGGTTCTGCAGGATGCTGTCAGCGGCGTGTTCGACGACCGGACCGACATCCGCTGGTGGGAGACCACTCCCGAGGATCCGGGCCGGGGGATGGCCCGTGAGGCCGTGGAGGACGGCCGGGACATCGTCATCGCGGTCGGCGGAGACGGGACCGTCCGTGCGGTCGCGGAGTCCCTGGCAGACTCGGAGACCGCGATCGGGATCGTGCCGCAGGGCACCGGCAACCTGCTCGCGCGCAACCTCGAGGTGCCGCTCAACAACGTGAAGGCCGCTCTCGAGCGCGTCCGCGACGCCGAGCCGCGGCGCATCGACCTCGGCTGGGTGTCGTACGACGGCACCGAGCACGCCTTCGCTGTGATGGTCGGCTTCGGTGTCGACGCGCAGATGCTCGTCGAGACGGATGACGACCTCAAGTCGAAGGCCGGATGGCTCGCCTACGTCGAGGCGATGGGGCGTGCCCTCGCCGGCACCGAGATGACCGACATCACCCTCGCGATCGACGGCGAGAAGGCGGTCGCGGTGCGCGGCCACACCATGCTCATCGGCAACTGCGGCATGGTGCAGGGCGGCATCCGCCTGCTGCCGGACGCCGTCCTCGACGACGGCAAGCTCGACGTCCTCATGATCAGCGCCGACGGCGCGCTGCAGTGGCTCGACACCGTGCGCTCGTTCGTCTGGGACAACGGCATCCGTCGTCTGTTCGGCGCGACCGACGAGGCCGTGAGCACGGACTCGGCGCGTCACCTGCCCGTGGAGAAGATCTCCGTCGAACTGGACACACCGCTCGTCTTCGAGATCGACGGCGAGGAGATGGGCGAGGTCTCCGCATTCGACGTGCGGGTGCAGCCGGGCGCCCTGCTCGTCCGCTGAGAAGCCGTCACATCGTGACGACGGGCGGGACGGTCTTCCGGTCCTGAGCGGGGAACGTCACCTTCTGCACGATGATGATGATGCTGGCGGCGACCGGGATCGCGACGAGCGCTCCGAGGATGCCGCCGAGGGCACCACCGGCGACCGCCGCGATCACGACGAGTGCGCCGGGGACGGCCACGGCCTTGCTCATGATGCGCGGCGAGAGCACGTATGCCTCGATCTGCATGTAGACGAGGTAGTAGCCGATCGCGATCAGTGCGGTCAGCGGCGAGACGAAGAGGCAGATCAGCGAGTTGATGATCGAGGCGGTCAGCGTTCCGACCAGCGGGATCATCGAGCCGATGAAGGCGATGAGTGCGAGCAGCGCCGGCACGGGAGCGCCGATGATGCTCAGGAAGATGAGGCTCAGCACGCCGTTGATGAGGGCGAGGCTCGCCTGACCGATGACGTAGCGGCCGACGGCGCCGGAGACGTCCTCCAGCAGCTCGCTGAACGTGTCGCGCTGGTATGCCGGGACGAAGCGGGCGGCGGTGCGCTTCATGCCGCGCAGGGATGCCATGAAGTAGAGGGTGAGGATCAGGACGATCGTGATGCCGGTGAAGCCGCCGGCGATGCCGGCACCCACCGCGAAGACGCCGCCGCCGATGTCGGCGAAGTTGCCGGGATCCTGGAAGAACCCGAGGACGCCCTGGACGGCTTCCTCGATCGTCGAGCCGAACTGGCCGCTGACGTCCTTGAACCAGTCGGTGTTCATGAAGTCCTCGATCATCGTCGGACCGTTCTTGATCAGGTTGCTGATCTGCTCGACGAGGAGCGGAACGATCGCGAGGATGATGCCGGCGAACGCGAGAACGACAACGGCCACGACGATGGCGACAGCGGCGGCACGGGGGAGCTTCTGCTCGATGAAACGGACGATCGGGTCGAGGCCGAGCGCGAGGAAGACGGCCACGCCGATGTAGACGAGAACCGTGGCGAGCTGGTCGACGATCCCGCCGATCACCAGCGCGACCAGAACGCCGAGCGCGCCGAGCAGGCCGAACATGAACGGGTTCGTCCGCGCGTACGCTGCCACGCCGTTGGACGGCTGGGAGCGCTTCAGCTCCGGCGTCCCGGCGACCGGCGCAGCATCCGTCTTCGCGATCACTCTTCTACGCCGCATGATTCCCCCGGTCGGTTGTAAGACTCACCCGTCGATCATCCCTCATCCGCGCGGACAACCGGCCGGACACGCGAGGAGCCGCATCAGGCTTTCGGGGTGCGGTTGCGGATGACGCCGAAGAGGATCGTCCCGACGAAGAGGATGATCCCGATGATGGCGATCCACAGGAGACCCTCGATCGCGAATCCCACGACAGCCACGATGGCCCAGGCGACGAGCAGGATGATCAGTACGGTCCACATGCTGCGAACGTACAGCCGCGACGCGGCGTCGCGCAGGCCCTTGACGGGGAGCGCGACGCCGCGTAGCGAACAGTCACTTGCCGGAGAGCTCCACCGTCTCGTTCTCGGCGTCGTAGGGCTCACCCGTGATCTTCGACTTCACGAAGCTGAAGAGCGAGGCGATCTTCCCGCCGGGGCTGTCCCAGTACTCGGCGGATTCGGCGGAGAACTTCAGCAGTCCGACGTCGGGGTCGTCCGGGCCGTTCGTGAACCACGCTTCGACGGTCGGGCTCCACAGCTCTTTCACCTTGGCCTTGTCCTCGACGAGGGCGGCGGTGCCCGAGAGCGACACCCACGAGTCGTTCGAGCTCAGAGAGATCCCGACGCGTTCGTCCTTCGCGATGTCGGCGACGAGGGAGGCGCTGCGGGAGACGAGGAACCAGAGGTCTCCGTCGAACTCCGCCTCCTGCACGGTGAGTGGATGGGAGACCAGCCGATCGTTGGCGTTGCGCGTGGTGAACATCGCGAAGCGGAAGTCCTTGATCAGCTCGGCGACCCGCTGGGTGGGGGTGGTGTCGGTCATGGGTGTCGTCCCTTTCGCATCGGTGGAACTCCCATCCTGTTCGCCTCCTCCCGCCGGGCCGAGGGGGTTGCGGATCGTCACACCGCGCGTTAGGTCGCCGGGGTGTACGACGAGAGCCCCCGGAGCGATGCTCCGGGGGCTCTCGACGGTGATCTGGATCAGACGCCGAAGTACAGCTCGTACTCGAACGGGTGCGGGCGCTGGGCCATCGGCAGGATCTCGTTCTCGTACTTGTACGAGATCCAGGTCTCGATGAGCTCCTTGGTGAACACGCCGCCCTCGAGGAGGAACTGGTGGTCCTCCGCCAGTGCGTCGAGCGAGTCCAGCAGGGAGTTCGGGACCTGCGGGATGCCCTTGGCCTCCTCGGGGGGAAGCTCGTAGAGGTCCTTGTCGACCGGCTCGTGCGGCTCGATGCGGTTCTTGATGCCGTCGAGGCCCGCCATCAGCTGTGCGGCGAACGCGAGGTACGGGTTGCCGGAGGCGTCGGGTGCGCGGAATTCGATGCGCTTGGCCTTCGGGTTCGAGCCCGTGATCGGGATGCGGATCGCAGCGGAGCGGTTGCCGGCCGAGTAGACCAGGTTGACCGGAGCCTCGAAGCCCTTGACCAGACGGTGGTAGCTGTTCAGGGTCGGGTTCGTGAAGGCGAGGAGCGCCGGCGCGTGGGCCAGGATGCCGCCGATGTACCAGCGCGCGATGTCGCTGAGCTGTCCGTAGCCGGCCTCGTCGTAGAACAGCGGCTTGCCGCCATCCCACAGCGACTGGTGCGTGTGCATGCCGGAGCCGTTGTCGCCGTAGAGCGGCTTGGGCATGAAGGTCGCGACCTTGCCCCACTCGTCAGCCGTGTTCTTGACGATGTACTTGAACTTCAGGATGTCGTCCGCCGCGTGGACCATCGTGTCGAAGCGGTAGTTGATCTCCTGCTGGCCCGCGGTGCCGACCTCGTGGTGCGAGCGCTCCAGGATGAAGCCCGCCTCGATCAGCTTGAGCGTGATGTCGTCGCGCAGGTCTGCCGTCTTGTCGACGGGGGAGACGGGGAAGTAGCCGCCCTTGTACGGGGTCTTGTTGGCGAGGTTCCCGCCCTCTTCCTCGCGGCCGGTGTTCCACGCGGCCTCCTCGGAGTCGACCTTGTAGAAGCTCTCACCGGCGGTGACCGAGTAACGGACGTCGTCGAAGATGTAGAACTCGGCCTCGGGGGCGAAGTAGGCCGTGTCGGCGATGCCGGTGGACGCGAGGTACTTCTCGGCCTTCTTGGCGACCTGACGCGGGTCCTTCGAGTAGATCTCACCGGTGCGCGGGTTGTAGATGTCGAAGATCATCACGAGGGTGCTCGCCTCGCGGAAGGGGTCGATGTACGCCGTCGTGACATCGGGGATGAGCTGCATGTCGGACTCGTGGATGCTCGCGAAACCGCGGATCGAGGAGCCGTCGAAGAGCTGGCCCTCCGTGAAGAACGCCTCGTCGACCGTCGCCGCAGGAATGTTGAAGTGCTGCTGCACACCCGGGAGATCGGTGAAACGGATGTCAAGGAACTTGACGTCGTTCTCCTTGATGTAGCTCAGAACCTCGGACGAATCTTTGAACATGTACGACTCCTGGATTGCGGATCGATGGCTTCACGGCCATTGTGCACAGTACGGCTGGGGCGTTTCCCCAGGGTGTCCGTATTGTTTCGGGCATGTTACAGGGGTCGCCTAGGCTGGAGCAGTGACGGATGCTGTGAACACGTACCCCGGTGAACGACTCGGACTGCCGACCTCGGGCCCGGGAAGCGTGGCCAGAGTCGGTCGCCGCATCGGTGCTCTCGCCATCGACTACGCCGCGGCGACGATCATCGCGACGGCCTTCCTCGGGTTCGACCAGTTCGCGCTGCCCACCGAGGCTGGGCTGTCCCAGTTCGCGCCGATGATGGTGTTCGCGCTCCTGCAGATCCTCTTCATCCCGACCGCCGGCGGCAGCCCGGGCCACCGGATCCTCGGCATGCGCGTCGTGCGCCTGGACGGCGCCTGGGTCGGCCTGTGGCGACCGATCGTGCGCACCCTGCTGCTGATCGTGGTCGTGCCGGCCGTGATCTGGGACGCGGATCAGCGCGGCCTGCACGACAAGGCGATAGGGACGGTCCTGATCCGCGCCTGAGTGCGCGTCAGATCCGGCCGCGGTTGCGGCGTCGTGCCTCTCGCGGCGCCCGGCCACCGAGGAACGAGCGCGCGGGGTCCACGATGTACCCGCGGCGCAGGGCCTCGCGCCCGATCAGCATGCGGAAGCCCATCTCGTCGCGATTGCTGAGCGTGACCTCCGCGAGAACCTCCCGATCGACGAGACGCACGAGGAGCTTCACGACCAGGCGCTCCTGCGCGTGTCCGGAAGAGCTTCGCACCGCGCGCCGGTCGTGGACGGGCGTCTCGACGACGACGGCATCCTCCTGGCTGTCCTGCCAGGGCTTGACGCGGAATCGGACCCAGTCCTCGCCCTCGCGCTCGAACTCGTCGACGTCGAACGCGTGCAGCGAGGAGGTGCGGGCGCCGGTGTCGATCTTGGCTTTGAGCCAGTCGACTCCCAGATCCGGAAGGCTCACCCACTCGCGCCACCCCGTAAGGGTGTTTGAATGGGTAGACCTACTCACCTGATACATCCTGGCAGGAAATCCCCGTGAAGATCGCAGTGCTCTCCCGTGCGCCGCAGGCGTACTCCACCCAGCGACTGCGTGCGGCCGCGCTTCAGCGCGGTCACAACGTCAAGGTGCTCAACACGCTGCGCTTCGCGATCGACCTGACGGCAGATGAACCCGACCTGCACTACCGGGGACGTCAGCTCAGCGACTACGACGCGATCCTGCCCCGCATCGGCAACTCGATCACCTACTTCGGCACGGCTGTCGTGCGGCAGTTCGAGCAGATGGACGTCTACACGCCGAACACGGCCAACGGCATCTCGAGTGCGCGGGACAAGCTGCGCGCCAACCAGATCCTCTCCCGTCACAACATCGCGATGCCGCCGACGGCCTTCGTCCGCAACCGCGCCGACGTGCGCCCTGCCATCGAGCGCGTCGGCGGTGCGCCGGTCGTGATCAAGCTGCTCGAGGGCACGCAGGGGATCGGCGTCATCCTCGCACCGCAGGTGAAGGTCGCCGAGGCGATCATCGAGACGCTGCACTCCACGAAGCAGAACGTGCTCATCCAGAAGTTCATCTCCGAGAGCCGCGGCCGCGACATCCGCGCGCTCGTCGTCGGCGACCGGGTCGTCGCGGCCATGCGGCGCTCCGCGGCCGGCGATGAGTTCCGCTCGAACGTGCACCGCGGCGGATCGGTCGCGGCGATCGAACTCGACCCGGTGTACGAGCGCGCGGCGGTGCGATCGGCACAGATCATGGGTCTGCGCGTCGCGGGTGTCGACATGCTCGAAGGGGAGGACGGGCCTCTCGTGATGGAGGTCAACTCCTCGCCGGGCCTGCAGGGCATCGAGAGCGCCACCAAGCTCGACGTCGCGGGAGCGATCATCGACTACATCGCCGGCCAGGTCGCGTTCCCTGAGATCGATGTGCGGCAGCGGCTGACCGTCTCCACGGGCTACGGCGTGGCCGAGCTGATGGTCCACGGCGCTGTCGACCTCGTGGGGAAGACCCTCGGCGAGGCGGGCCTCTGGGAGCGCGACATCACCGTTCTCACGCTGCACCGTGGCGTCAGCGTGATCCCGAACCCGCGCAAGCACGTCGTCCTCGAGGCCGAGGACCGGCTCTTCTGCTTCGGCAAGCTGGACGAGATGCGCTCCATGGTCCCGGAGCGGCGTCGTCGCCGCGCCAAGGTGCGCCGCCTGCCCCGCCAGCCGCTCTCGGAGTGAACGAAAGCGCGGCCGCTCCTCGGAATGAGGGCGGCCGCGCTCGTCGTGGCGGATGTCGCGGGATCAGCGCGGACGCTGAGCGCGGACCTTCGTGGGGTCGATGCCCTTCGGGATCGGCAGCGACGACAGCGACTGCGAGACGGAGTCGATGCGTCGGATGACCGCGGCCATGGTGGTCTTGTCGATCGCCTTGGGGAGCTTCTTGATGGTCTTCGAGAGGTCCGCGATGGCGACCTCGTCATCGCCGTGGCCGACGTACAGGACCGTGACGGGCACGCCGTGCGCGACGCGCTGCGCCTTGCTGCGCTCCTCGTTGATGAGACGGGTCAGCCGTCCACGGGCACCTTCGCCGACGACGACGATGCCGCCGCGGCCGATGGTGCGATAGACCGCCTCCTGCGTCTTGGGGTTGATCCCGACGGGCGTCTCCGATGCCTGCCAGCTGCGGCCGAGGCTGGTGCTGAGAACGTGTCCCGTCGCACCGGGCATGCCGTCGATCTTCGAGTACATCGCCGACGTCGACAGCCGGGTCATCAGGAAGAGCGACCCGAGCACACCCAGCATCAGACCGGTGATGCCCCACAGCACGAGCGTCCAGATCTGGAACGGGGGGATCAGGTACCCGGCGACGAGGCCGAGGAGCACGCCGATGAGAAGGATGCCCACCTGGAGCCACGGAAGCCACGGGTAGACCTCACGGGTGAACCGGAAGAGGGACTTGATCTGGGAGAAGAACCCAGGACGCTTCTCGGGTTCGGGAGCACGCTTTGCCATGGGGACCAGCCTACCGAGTTCGCGGATGCCGTGATGCCGAGTTCGCGCCCAGCGGAGCGGGCGCCGGGCGACTGGTTCTGCACATTCGCCGAGCTCCATGAATTCCTCCCCATCGTCCTCGTTCGCCACCGCGTCGATCGCTGGTCCGCTCTGATGGGGACATGGCAGACGTCGAGATCGAAGACCGGGGCACCGCGCTCCTCCCGGGTGCGCATCGGGTGGTCCGGGCTCTCGATCCGACAGAAGGACCGTTCTCCGGCGTACTGGTCACTCGTGGGGACGCAGTGGCCGTGCGGGTGGATGCCACCGCTCTCGCCGGATGGGTGGGGTGGCGCTTCGCGGGAGCGGAGCATGTCGCGGGTCCGGTCGACGTCATCCGGCGTGCCGACGGACACGACGCGCTGCTGCCATGGTGCACCGACCGGGCGCTGGGGTTCCTGGTCCGCCGCGCGGCCGCCGGCTCCGCGTTGTCGTCGGGGGAGTGCAGCACGCTCGTGGTGAGCCTGCTGCGAGGACTCGACGAGCTCGGAGAAGGTGCCGCCGGGGTGCAGACGGGGGTGTGGTGGCTGACCGACGGCGGCCGCCCCATCCTCGTCCTCGGCCAGGGAGAGGACCCGCGGTCAGGAGCCGCGGAGATCATCGAGCGCCTCACGGAGCACTCCGGAGACAAGGCGCTGACCCGTGTCCTCGGCGGGGTGCAGCAGGGGCTCGTCAAAGCGCTTCCGCAGCCGCGCGTGCCGCGGCGACTGCTGGAGGAGTGGGAGAAGGAGCTGCTTGCCATCGCGGCACCCCGTCCGATCGGCCGGGAGTCGCATGCCCCGGAGCGTGCACGCGACGTCGCTCGCACCGCTGTCGACGTCGACCGGTCCCTGACGCCTGTTCGCGGGATGAGGAGAGGCGGACTGCGGTCGCGTTCGTCGAGTGAGCGGCGGGAGAGGTCGCCCTTCGCTGTCGGGTTCGGCATGCTGCGGTCGATCGCATCCGGCATCCGCGCGCGTCTCGAGGGGCGGACCGGTGGCTCCGCGGTCCGGCGGACGGCGGCGGAATCTGACGCCCCACGCTCGTCGTCTCGGCGGCGCGCGTTGATCGTCGCCGGCGGTGCGGCGGCCGTCGTGCTCGCCGGCGGGTTGCTCTGGCCGACAGGCGATGCGGCGGAATCGGCGGATGCCGCCAGGCGCACGGCTCCGCCGGTGTGGACATCCGACGACGCGACGGAGAGTCCGGCGCCGGGAGACGCGGGATCGGATGCGGCGGCCTCTCCGTCTCCGCCCGCAGACGACGGCGGACCCGAGGCGGCCGCCATCGCTCTGCTGGCATTGGTCGCGGAGTGCCACACGACCGAGGACCGGGTCTGCGCAGACGCCGTCGCGGAGGGATCCGTCGGCGTGGTCGACGTGCTCGGCGACCGAGGAGAGGGCACGCCGACGGTCGAACTGGTGGACGAGTACGGCGACGTCGCCGTGGTGCGGCTCGGTCTTGCCGGCGGTCGTCCGGATGACGGTGCCGCCGACGCGACGACGGCGCCCGAGCAGATGCTGGTGCTCGAGCGCCAGAAAGAAAGATGGCTGGTCCGCGACGTCTACGGCGTCGCGGACCAGCCAGAGTGATGCGGAGTGTCAGGCTCCGAGCTGTGCGGCGAACTGCGCCGCCTCGAGACGAGCCTTCACCGCGCCGAGGAAGCGCGCGGCATCGGCGCCGTCGATGATCCGGTGATCGTACGACAGCGCGAGGTAGACGTACGAGCGGACCGCGATCGCGTCAGCGCCGCCGACCTTCACCAGACCCGGGCGCTTGACGACCGTGCCGGTTCCGAGGATGGCCGACTGCGGGAGGAACACGACGGGCGTGTCGAACAGCGCGCCACGCGAGCCCGTGTTCGTCAGCGTGAAGGTGCCGCCCGCGAGCTCGTCCGGCTTCAGCTTGTTGTCACGCGTGCGCGCGGCGAGATCGGCGATCTCGTGGGCGATCTGCGCGATGTTCTTCGACGCCGCGTCACGGAGCACCGGCGTGAGCAGTCCGCGCTCGGTGTCGACCGCGATCGACACGTTCTCGCTCGCGGGGTAGACGATGTTCTCGCCGTCGACCGTCGCGTTCACGATGGGGAAGGCCTGCAGGGCCTCAGCGGTCGCGAGAGCGAAGAACGGGAGGAAGGACAGCTTGTCGCCGGTCTTCTCCAGGAAGGAGGCCTTCACGCTGTCGCGGTAGTCCGCGAGGGCCGTGACATCGACCTCGACGACCGTCGTCAGCTGCGCCGTCTGCTGCATGGACTCCACCGCGCGCTTCGCGAGGACCTTGCGCAGGCGAGACATCGGCTGCGTGGTTCCGCGCAGCGGCGAGACCTCGAGCGGTGCCGGAGCGGCAGCTGCCGGAGCGGCCGCCGCCGGGGCAGCAGCGGTCTCTGCCGCCTTCAGAACGTCTTCCTTGCGGATGCGACCGCCGACGCCGGTGCCGGTGACCGACGCCAGGTCGACGCCCTGCTGGGCGGCCAGGCGGCGAACCAGCGGCGTGACGTAGAGGTTGTCGTTCTCGGTCGGCAGGCTGAGCTTCGGCGCGTCAGGCTCGGCTGCCGGAGCAGCGGGTGCGGATGCGGCGGCAGGGGCCGGCTCAGCGGGTGCCGCAGCGGGTGCGGGAGCGACCGGTGCCGGCGCGGCCTCGGCTGCGGGGGCCTGAGCCACCGGAGCCTCAGCGGCAGGAGCAGCTGGTGCCTCAGCGGCCGGTGCCTCAGCAGCCGGTGCCGGAGCGGCGGGTGCAGCGCCCGAACCGACGCGAGCGAGAACGGCGCCGACGGCGACGGTCTCGTCTTCGGCGGCGACGATCTCCTGCAGCACGCCGGCGACCGGCGAGGGGATCTCGGTGTCGACCTTGTCCGTCGAGATCTCGAGGAGAGCCTCATCGACCTCGACGGTGTCGCCGACCTGCTTCAGCCAGCGCGTCACGGTGCCCTCGGTCACGCTCTCGCCGAGTTCGGGGAGGACGATGTCCTTCGCGTCGCCGGAGGGTGCAGCGGCAGGCGCGGCCTCTGCAGCGGGAGCAGGCTCGGCTGCCGGTGCCGCCTCGGCGACGGGAGCCTCAGCTGCCGGAGCGGCTTCCGCAGGTGCGGCTTCTGCTTCCCCGGGAGCGGCTTCGGTCGGAGCATCCGCGGCCGGGGCCGCAGCGCTGCCGTCGCCGATGCGCGCAAGCAGGGCGCCGACCTCGACGGTCTCGTCCTCGGCCACGAGGATCTCCTCGATCACACCGCTGACGGGGGACGGGATCTCGGTGTCGACCTTGTCGGTCGAGATCTCGAGCAGGCCCTCATCCGCCTGAACGGTGTCGCCCACCTGCTTGAGCCAGCGGGTGACCGTACCCTCTGTGACGCTCTCACCGAGAGCGGGGAGGACCACGGATGTGCTCATGACTGAGTCTCCTTCAAGAAGTTGTATGACGCGTATCTAGCTTAGTGACTCGGGCACCGGTTGGTGCTCAGAGGGCGTGCAGCGGCTTTCCGGCCAATGCGAGGAAGGCTTCGCCGAGGGCTTCGCTCTGCGTGGGGTGCGCATGGATCAGCGGAGCGATGTCCTCCGGGTGCGCTTCCCAGGCGACGGCGAGCTGCCCCTCGGTGATGAGCTCGCCGACACGGTCGCCGAGCAGGTGGACGCCGACGACGGGCCCGTCCTTGAGGCGGACGACCTTGACCAGTCCGCTGGTCCCGATGATCTCGCTCTTGCCGTTGCCGGCGAGGTTGTACTCGTAGGCGACGACCGCGTCAGCGCCGTGCTCGGCGATCGCGGCATCCTCGGTCACACCGACGGAGGCGACCTCGGGGCTCGAGTAGGTGACCTTGGGGATCTGGGCGTCGGGGATGTTGACCGGCGAGAGACCGGCGATGCGCTCGGCGACGGCGATGCCCTGCTGGAAGCCGCGATGGGCGAGCTGGAGACCGGGGACGATGTCACCCACGGCCCAGACGCCGGGAACGCCGGTGCGAAGATCCTGGTCGACGGTCACGAACCCGCGGTCGAGCTTCACGCCGGCCTCCTCGAACCCGAGGTCCGCGGTGACGGGTCCGCGTCCGACGGCCACGAGAAGGTAGTCGGCGGTGAACTCCTTGCCGTCTTCCAGCGTGACCGTGACCGAGGTCTCGTCCTGCGAGGCGGTCTGGAAGCGCACGCCGAGCGAGTACTGGATCCCGCGACGGCGGAAGGCGCGCTCGAGACCCTTGCTGAGGGCGATGTCCTCGTTCGGAACGAGGTGCGGCAGCGCCTCGATGATCGTGACCTCGGTGCCGAAGGAGCGCCAGACGCTGGCGAACTCGACGCCGATCACGCCGCCGCCGAGGACGAGGACCCGCTCCGGGATGACGTCGAGAGCGAGAGCCTGCTCGCTCGTGAGGATGCGGCCGCCGATCTCGAGGCCGGGCAGCGATCGGCTGTACGAGCCGGTGGCGAGGACGACGTCGCCGCCGACGTACACGTCATCGCCGACGCTGATGCTGCGGTCCGCGTTGAGGCGGCCGAGTCCGGCCACGGTGGTGATGCCACGCGCCTTGACGAGCCCCTCGAGGCCCTTGAACTTCTTCGCGACGATGCCCTCGCGGTACGCGCGGACGCCTGCCGGGTCGATGCCCTCCAGCGTCGCCGTCACGCCGACGTGTGCCGCGTCCCGCACGTGCTCGGCCACCTCGGCCGCGTGCAGCAGCGCCTTCGTCGGGATGCAGCCGCGGTGCAGGCAGGTGCCGCCGACCTTGTCCTTCTCGATGAGGGCGACCGACTTGCCGAGCTCGCTGGCTCGGAGCGCCGCGGCGTAGCCGCCGCTTCCGCCGCCCAGGACGACGATGTCGAAGGTGTGGGTTGTCATGTGTCATGCCTCCTTGTGGGATGCTGCGGCCAGCGCGATGATCGTTCGGACCATCGCTCCGGTGGGGCCCTTCTCGGTGAAGCCGTATGCGGCGCCGGCGTGCTCGCCGGAACCCGCGATGTCGAGGTGCACCCATGGGATGCGGGGTGCGTCCTCCGCGTCCGAGGTGCGCCCGACGAAGCGGCGCAGGAAGAGCCCGGCGTACGAGGCTCCGCCCATGCGATCGCTCATGTTCACGTTCTGGAGGTCGGCGATCGGAGACTCCATCGAGTCCTCCATGTACGACGGCAGCGGCATGTGCCAGGCGAGCTCATCGGCCTGCTCGGCCGCGGCGAGGAGCTCGGCGACCGTGTCGTCATCGCCGAACACTCCGGTGTGGCGGTGGCCGAGCGCCGCGACGATGGCGCCGGTGAGCGTGGCCACGTCGACGATCACGTCCGGGTGCTCGCGGCTCGCCGCGACGAGTCCGTCGGCGAGGACGAGCCGGCCCTCGGCGTCGGTGTTGAGCACCTCGACCGTCGTGCCGTCGAGGATGCGGACGACGTCGCCGGGGCGGAGAGCGCGACCGGACGGCATGTTGTCGGTGATCGCGAGCCACGCCGTGACCCGGACCGGGAGTGCCAGCGTCGCGATCGCGCGGAGGGCGGCGAGGCTCGTGGCGGCGCCCGCCATATCGAACTTCATCCCGACCATCGAGGCCGCGGGCTTCAGGGAGAGTCCGCCGGTGTCGAACGTGATGCCCTTGCCCACGAGGGCGATATGGCGTGTCGCGTCGGCGGGGGAGTAGTCGAGTCGGACCAGGCGCGGCGGGCGGTCTGAGCCCTGCGCGACGCCCAGGATGCCGCCGAAGCTCTGCTCAGCGAGCGCGGTCTCGTCGAGGATCTCGACCGAGACGTCGAGGTCGGCGACGCTGTCCGCTGCGCTCTGGGCGAGCTGCGCGGGACTCTGCCACTCGGCAGGCACGTTCACGAGGTCCTTGATCAGCGCCACGGCCTCGCCGGTCGCCTGCGCCTTCGCGATCGACGCGTCGTCGATGTCGGCGTGCAGCACGACCGCAGCAGCGCGGGACTTGCCCTTCTCGGACCGGTAGGTGTCGAAGCGGTACCCGCCGAGCACAGCGCCCTCGGCGGCCGCGGCGGCGAACGGCTCGAGTCCTGCGGCGAGTCCGACAGCCACGTTCTCGAAGCCGGTGAGCGAGCGCAACGCGGCACCGACGGCGTTGCGCACCGCGGTGTCGCTCGAGGCGGCGCCCGTTCCGACCACGGCGAACGGCAGCGATGTGACCTCGGGTGCGTACACGCGCGCGTAGGAGGAAGCGGATCCGGTGAACCCGATTCCGGCGAGCGCGTCGGCGAGGCCGGGGTAGGCAGCCAGCGACTCGGCCGATTCGGAGAGATCGGGGACGACGAGCACTGCGGCATCTGCAGCGCTTCCGGGGAACTGATCGGTGGTGTGCGAGAGCACGGGAAGCGTCATGCCTCCATCCTAGGATCCTCGCCGCGGCCCGGGTGCGCGGGGCCCGTCCGCGTGTTCGCTCTCAGCATGATGAGCCCAGCCCGGGCATCCGGAGCTGCTCGTAGCATGGAGGCATGCCCTTCTCCGGTGAGATCCACGAACGCGTCGCGAATGCGCCGGCGGTGCCGCACGGCCTGCCCCTGGTCGTCCTCCTGACCGGGTTCACCGACGCCGGGAGCGCGGTATCCGGTCTCATCGACCACCTGCGCGAGACCGCGTCGCCCGAGCCCGTCGTCGTCTTCGACAACGACGCGCTCCTCGACTACCGTGCGCGTCGTCCGGTGATCTCGTTCGATCAGGACCATCTCACGGAGTTCCGTCCGTCCCGGCTCGAGCTCTCGCTCGCGACCGACGCGCTCGGTCAGCCCTTCCTGCTGCTCGCGGGCTACGAGCCGGACTTCGCCTGGAACGCCTTCGCGGAGACGGTCCTCGACCTCGCCGCCGAGTTCGAGGTGTCCGGACTCAACTGGGTGCACTCGATCGCGATGCCGGTTCCGCACACGCGTCCGATCGGGACCACCGTCAGCGGCAATCGTCGTGAGCTCACGGTCGCGCACTCCGTCTGGCGCCCGCGCACGCAGGTCCCGGCGACCGCCGGTCACCTCCTGGAGTTCCGCTTCGTCGAGAGCGGACACCGCGCCGTCGGCTTCGTGCTGCTGGTCCCGCACTACCTCGCCGAGACGGAGAACCCGGATGCCGTGATCGCCGCCGCGGACAAGCTGATGGCGTCCACCGGACTCGTCTTCCTGGTCGACGCCGTGCAGGATCGCCGGGAGGACTACTTCACCCGCGTCGACGAGCAGGTCGCGGGGAACGAGGAGCTGCAGCAGATGGTGCACAACCTCGAACGGCGCTACGACGCCTACATGGCGGGTCGCAACCCGGACGACGACACGTACGACGAGGGCGGCTTCAGCGAACGCGATCTGCCGAGCGCCGACGAGCTGGCGGCCGAATTGGAGCGCTATCTGGCGTCTCGTCCCTCCGGAGACGACGACAAGCCCGGTCGCGGCTGAGACGAATCGGCGTGAACTTCGCCGGAATGCATCCGCATCGCCACACGTATGCGATACTAGGACTCTGACCCGTTGTCAATCGGCGTTTTCGAACGCCGGACTTGACAAGGGTCTTACTAGTGTCCGAAATGTCCCGGGGCGGTCCCGCAGCCCCGTGAAAGGCGAAACGTGACTCCTGCCACGACGAAGAAAACACGGACGACGAAGAAGGCCGAAGAGACCGCCGTCGACGCCGAGGTCGAGGTCGACGCTCCTGAGAAGCCCGCGCCGCTGAGCGCAGCGAAGCGTGCGGCTGCCAAGCGCGCCCCCGTGAAGAAGAAGAAGTCGGATGACGTCGTCGAAGAAGACGAGGCTCCCGCTGTCGGCGCTGCCGAGGACGGCGACGACGACGAAGACGACTCCAAGCCCAAGTTCACCGAGCCGCTGCCGACCGGCGCGATCGTCATCTCGTCGAACGACGACGAGGACGTCCCGGTCTACTCGACGCAGATCACCGGCGCGACCGCCGACCCGGTCAAGGACTACCTGAAGCAGATCGGAAAGGTCGCGCTGCTGAACGCGGCCGAAGAGGTCGAGCTCGCGATGCGGATCGAAGCGGGCCTCTTCGCCGAGGAGAAGCTCTCGGCGATGACCGCGGCGGAGAAGACCGGTCAGCTCGGGCTCGACCTGCAGTGGGTCGCCCGCGACGGCCAGCGCGCCAAGAGCCACCTGCTCGGCGCCAACCTCCGCCTCGTGGTCTCGCTCGCGAAGCGCTACACCGGCCGCGGCATGCAGTTCCTGGACCTGATCCAGGAGGGCAACCTCGGTCTCATCCGCGCGGTCGAGAAGTTCGACTACACCAAGGGCTTCAAGTTCTCGACCTACGCCACCTGGTGGATCCGTCAGGCGATCACGCGCGCCATGGCCGACCAGGCCCGCACCATCCGCATCCCGGTGCACATGGTCGAGGTCATCAACAAGCTCGCCCGCGTGCAGCGGCAGATGCTGCAGGACCTCGGTCGCGAACCCACTCCGGAAGAGCTCAGCCGCGAGCTGGACATGACGCCGGAGAAGGTCGTGGAGGTGCAGAAGTACGGCCGCGAGCCGATCTCGCTGCACACCCCGCTCGGCGAGGACGGCGACAGCGAGTTCGGTGACCTCATCGAGGACACCGAGGCGGTCGTCCCGGCTGACGCCGTGGGCTTCACCATGCTGCAGCGTCAGCTCGAGCAGCTGCTCGACTCGCTGTCGGAGCGCGAGGCCGGCGTGATCCGGATGCGCTTCGGTCTCGGCGACGGCCAGCCCAAGACCCTCGACCAGATCGGCGACACCTTCGGCGTGACCCGCGAGCGGATCCGTCAGATCGAGTCGAAGACGATGGCGAAGCTGCGGCATCCGAGCCGTTCGCAGTCGCTGCGGGACTACCTCGAGTGATGCAGGCGAACGAGGGCAAGGCGCTGGAGACCAGCGTCGATGGAAAGAGCTTCGCGCGGATTCCGCTGCGCACCCGTGTCGTCATGCCGAATGACGACCTCGACGCCGTCATCACGGAGTACGCGAAGGACGCGGTACGTCCTGGCGACCTGCTCTTCGTGACGGAGAAGATCGTCGCCATCACTCAGGGCCGGTCGTACCGTCTCGACGAGATCAAGCCGCGCAAGCTCGCGCTCTTCCTGTCGAAGTACGTGACCCGCACGCCGTACGGCATCGGACTCGGCATGCCCGAGACGATGGAGATGGCGCTGCGCGAGTGCGGCACGCCGCGCATCCTGGTCGCCTCGGCGGTCGCCGCCGTGACCAAGGCGTTCGGTCGTCGCGGAGACTTCTACCGGATCGCCGGCGACAAGGCCAGGGCGATCGACGGTCCGACCAGCCACACGATCCCGCCGTACAACGAGGCGGTCGTGCTCGGTCCGAAGGATCCGCGCGGTGTCGCGGCGCACCTGAAGGCGCTGCTCGGCGGCGATCTCGAGGTGGCCGTGGTCGACATCAACGACCTCGGCGGCAACATCCTCGGGTCCACGCTCGACAGGAACGGCGAGCGCCGTCTCGTCAAGATCCTCGGAGACAACCCGCTCGGACAGGGCCGCGAGTCCACGCCGCTCGGGATCGTCCGCGAGGTCTGATCCCTTCGACACACTCAGGGACTCGTCGATCGAGGCAGGACCCGTCGACCGAGGCAGGACCCACCCATGCAGGAGGCCCGGATGCTCGGCATCCGGGCCTTCTGCGTTCCTGCGGCAGACATGCCCGACGAACCCGGAAGCTAGGCTGGAACGCGTGTGTGAGACGACTTCCAGCGCCCTGCCGCGTGCCGTGATCTCCCGCTCGGCACTGACGGCAGCGGCATCCGCTGCCGTCAGTGCGGGCGGACGGACGGCCGACCTGCGGCGGGATGCCTGGGGACACGGGGTGCTGTCGGTTGCGCAGGCGGTCGCCGCCGCCGGCGCCGAGCGGGTGCTCGTCGACTCGCAGGGCGAGGTCGACGCGCTGCGCCCCGAGGGGATCGACGCCGTGACGTCGGGGGCTGCGGACCTTGATCCTCATCTGCTCTACGGACTTCCCGACGATGGTGGGACCACGACCCTGCAACCGGTCATGCGGCTCACCGGTCGGGTCCTGTCCACCAAGCGCCTGCGCGAAGGCGACGCCGTGTCCTACGGCTACACGTATCGCGCGCCGGCGGACACCACGGTGGCGCTCGTGACCGGCGGGTACGCGCAGGGCATCGTCCGCGCGCTCGGGAATCAGGCGCACGTCGATGTCGAGGGCGTCGCCCGCCCGATCGTCGGTCGTGTCGCGATGGACGTGTGCGTCATCGACCTCGAAGGGCACGACGTCGCGTCCGGCACCGAGGTCACGTACTTCGGCGGAACCGGATCGGCGGCGTCCGCGCTGAGCCGATGGGCGCAGATCACCGCGATGTCCGTCGCCGAGCTCGTCACCGTCGCCGGTGCCCACGCCGCTCGGGGGTGGGAGGCGTGATCCGCCCGGAGCTGCGGATCAGCAGCGCGGCGTTCCGCGCGAACATCGAAGCCGTCCGAGCCCGCATCGAGCCGTCGACGCTCATGCTGGTCCTGAAGGACGACGCCTACGGGCACGGCTTGCGCTGGGCCGTCGAGACCGCCGTGCAGACCGGCGTCCGGTGGTTCGGCAGCTACGACATCCGCAGCGGTCTGGAGGTGCGTCGCATCGCCGGCGGCGACGTGCGCATCTTCGCCTGGGCGACGTCGACGGATGACGAGATCGACGAGGCGCTGGCGCACGACATCGACCTCGGCGTCGGCACGACGGAGTACCTGGAGCGCGTCATCGCCCGTGCCGCTGTCCTCGGCGCATCCGCGCGTGTGCACCTCAAGATCGACACCGGACTGCATCGCAACGGCGTGCTCCCGGAGGAGTGGCCCGCCGCGGTCGCGGAAGCACGCGCGGCGGAGCGGCTCGGGCATCTCGAACTCCTCGGCGTGTGGAGCCACATCGCCGAGGCGAGCGACGCGGAGGACGACGAGGCGCAGGCCGTCTTCCTGGATGCCGTGCGCATCGCCGGCGAGTCCGGAGCCGCGCCGGCGCTCCTGCACCTCACGGCATCGGCCGCGTCGTGGTGGCGTCCGGAGCTTCGCGGAAGCGTGTCGCGCATCGGGGCGTTCTGCTACGGCATCCGCTCCGCGGAGGGGCCCGATCTCGATGGCGTCCGGCCGGTCGCATCGCTGAGCGCGCTCGTCGAGGACGTCGTCGAGGACACCGCGGTGGTCGCGATCGGGAGCTTCGACGGTCTGCCGTCCACGCTGTCCGGGATGCCGGTCGGCACGCCGGGCGGCACGCGCACCCTCCGCGTGATCGGTCAGACGACATCGGTCGTCGACGGGTGGCCGGGGATGCGGGTCGGCGACGAAGTCATGCTGTTCGGCCCGGGGGAGGCCGGTGAGGTCAGCGCGACCACGCTGGCGGAGCGGATCGACACCGTCGGCGAGGAGATCCTCACCCGGTTGACCCCTCGCGTGCGCCGTATCGTCCGGGAATGAGAAAGACTCCGGACCGCGCGAACGCGCGACCCGGAGTCGGAAGTCGGCCGGAGCCGGCGAGCAGCCTGCGTCAGACGGTCTCGACGAGGCGAGCGCTCTCGTCGTGCCAGCTGGTGGCGATGCTGCGGAGCTTCTCTTCGTACTTGCGGCCGTGGTGGGCGCAGAACAGGAGCTCGGATCCGTTGACCTCTGCGGCGATGTAGGCCTGAGCGCCGCATGAATCGCAACGATCCATGGCGGTCAGGCGGAACTCGATGGCGGAAGCCTCACGTTCGGTCGTTGCATTCATCTCGGTGCCTCCTCGGGTGTCGGCCTCGCTGTGGGTCGTGCTCAATACAACCACGCTGCACCTGTGGGCATGCCCGGATCACGGCGTGTTTCGCTCAGCGCGTACGCGATCCGCGCGGGGTGGATCCCGCTGGGGAGTGTCTGCCGGCCGAAGCGGGGCGGCGAGAATAGACTCGGAGATTGTGACCGCCGAGTATTCCGCCCATCATCTCCAGGTGCTTGAGGGGCTCGAGGCTGTCCGCAAGCGCCCAGGCATGTACATCGGGTCGAACGGATCGCCCGGGCTCATGCACTGCCTCTGGGAAGTCATCGACAACGCCGTCGACGAAGCCGTCGCCGGCAACGGCGACAAGATCGACATCATCCTGCACGACGACGGCAGCGTCGAGGTCCACGACAAGGGTCGCGGCATCCCGGTCGACATCGAGCCGCGCACCGGTCTGAGCGGTGTCGAAGTGGTCTTCACCAAGCTGCACGCCGGCGGGAAGTTCGGCGGCGGCTCGTACGCGGCGTCGGGCGGTCTGCACGGAGTCGGAGCCTCCGTCGTGAACGCGCTCTCCGAGCGGCTCGACGTCGAGGTGGACCGCGGTGGCAAGGTCTACGCGATGTCGTTCCATCGCGGCGAACCCGGGATCTTCACCGACACGGGCGAGAAGCGGCCCGACGCCCCCTTCCGTCCCTTCGAGGACAAGAGCGAGCTGCGCGTCATCGGCAAGGCTCCCCGGGGCGTGACCGGCACCCGGATCAGGTACTGGGCCGACCGGCAGATCTTCACGAAGGATGCCGCCTTCCAGCTGAAGGACCTCGAGACGCGCGCTCGTCAGACGGCGTTCCTCGTGCCCGGACTCGAGATCCTGGTCCGCGACGATCGCGATCGCGGACCCCAGGCCGCCCCGGCATCCGAAGAAGGCGGGCTGGCCGCCGTCGTCGACGAGGTGCCGCGCGAGATCTCCTACCGCTACGAGGGCGGCATCTCCGAGTTCGTCGACTATCTCGCGACCGATCCTCCTGTCACCGACAACTGGCGCATCCAGGGGGAGGGCACCTTCAAGGAGACCGTCCCCGTGCTGCAGGCCGACGGCCACATGATCGCCACCGAGGTGGAGCGGGTCTGCGCCGTCGACATCGCGCTGCGCTGGGGAACCGGCTACGACACCACGGTGCGCTCCTTCGTCAACATCATCGCGACGCCCAAGGGCGGCACGCACCAGCAGGGCTTCGAGCAGGAGCTCCTGAAGGCTCTGCGCGCGCAGGTCGAGCAGAACGCCCGCCGGCTCAAGGTCGGCAACGACAAGCTCGAGAAGGACGACGTGCTCGCGGGTCTCACCGCCGTGCTCACGGTCAACGTGCCCGAGCCGCAGTTCGAGGGCCAGACGAAAGAGGTGCTCGGGACGCCCGCCGTGCGGCAGATCGTCGCGCAGGTGCTCCGCAAGGATCTCGCGCAGCGCTTCACCTCGACCAAGCGCGACGACAAGAACCAGGCGTCGCAGCTGCTCGACAAGATCGTCTCCGAGATGAAGGCGCGCGTCTCGGCGCGTGCGCACAAGGAGACGCAGCGTCGGAAGAACGCTCTGGAGTCCTCCACGCTGCCGACCAAGCTCGTCGACTGCCGCACCAACGAGGTCGAGCGCAGCGAGCTCTTCATCGTGGAGGGCGACTCGGCGCTCGGCACCGCCAAGAACGCCCGCAACAGCGAGTTCCAGGCGCTGTTGCCGATCCGCGGCAAGATCCTCAACGTGCAGAAGGCCTCGGTCAGCGACATGCTGTCGAACGCCGAGTGCGCATCGATCATCCAGGTGATCGGAGCCGGCTCCGGCCGCACGTTCGACATCGACGCCGCGCGGTACGGCAAGGTGATCCTGATGAGCGACGCCGACGTCGATGGTGCGCACATCCGGACTCTCCTTCTGACGCTGTTCTTCCGGTACATGCGTCCGCTGATCGAGGATGGTCGCGTGTTCGCCGCCGTGCCGCCGCTGCACCGCGTGATCGTGATGAACCCGGGCTCGAAGCCGAACGAGACGATCTACACGTACAGCGAGCAGGAGATGCACGCGCTGTTGGCGAAGCTCCGCAAGTCGGGCAAGCGCTGGCACGAGCCGATCCAGCGCTACAAGGGCCTCGGCGAGATGGATGCCGAGCAGCTGGCCAACACGACCATGGATCGTTCGGGGCGCCTGCTGCGCCGGGTGCGGATGGAGGATGCCGAGGCGGCCGGTCGCGTCTTCGAGCTGCTCATGGGCAACGAGGTCGCCCCGCGCCGCGAGTTCATCATCGATTCCTCCGGGCGTCTGTCGCGCGAGGCCATCGACGCCTGATCGCGTCAGCGGACCGTCGCGAGGGCTGCCTCGTAGACGCCGACGAGCGCGGCGCGATGCGTGGTCTGCGCGACCTGCACGCGGTGCGCGACGGCGGCGGCGCTGAGTCTGGTCACCTCGGCGGGATCGTCGCGCAGCCCTGCCAGGGCGACGGCGAGGCCCGCGGCATCCGGAGTCGGCGTCACGCTCCCGCCGCCCGGCGGCAGGGTCTCCGCCAGATCGGGATCGGTGACGATCACGGGAAGACCGGAGGCGATCGCCTCGAGCAGCACCATCGGCTGGTTGTCGAAGTCGAGCGAGCTCGAGACCAGCACGTGCGCCCGACGCATCGCCGCGAGGACCTCGGACTGCGGGACCGGGCCGTGCACGTGGACGCGACCGTCGGCGCCGCCCGCCGCCCGCCGCGATACCGCACCTCGGGAGATCCCGTCGCCGTACAGGTGCGCCACGACGCCCGGCACCCGGGCGACGGCGTCGAGGAAGACCTCGGGGCGCTTCTCGGGTGACAGCCGTCCGCACCACATGACCTGCAGATGCTCGCCCGGGGCGACCGTGCGCGCGACGGGCTCGCCGATGTCGTCGAGCACGGACGCCTCGAGGCCGTTCGACAGCACCGTGATCGGGGTGTCGACGCCCTGGGCGAGGAGCTTCTCCGCGAAATGCGCGGACGGAACGATCACCTGATCGGCATGGTTCGCCTGACTGACCATGAGCCGCCACATCCGCCGGGCCGTCCGCGTGCGGGTGTACGAGGACGTGACGTCGACCCGCGCACGCTCGTGGCTCATCCGCCGGCGGTGCATCCCGGCCAGCAGCGCCGTGGTCACGCTCGGCAGCGGGAGGACCGAGCTCGTGTAGACGTCGATCCGGCCGTGCATGGTCTGCACGATCGGGATGCCCGACGCCCTGGCGGCCTCGAACCCCGCCAGCGCGGCGAACATCTCGGTGTGCACGTGCACGACGTCGACCGCGCGGCGGCGCAGCTCGTCCTGCAGGAACGCGGCGGCGGCCGTGGGCGTCCAGGTGAACGGGTAGCCGTCGGGGGCGAAGCCCCGGGCGGTCGGAAGCCGGACGACGGCGGGATCGGAGCTCGGCGCGGAGAGCGGGGCGAAGACCAGGACGTCGTGTCCGTTCCGCTCCAGCTCCTCCCGGTGCGCCTTGATCACCGTCTGCACCCCGCCGAGCGTCGGCAGGTAGTAGTCGGTGACCATGGCGATGCGCACCCCCTCAGACTAGGGCCGCTATGGTGAGGAGCATGTCCGGAGCCCGTGTGCTGGTGACGGGGGCGAGCGGGTTCCTCGGCGGTCACGTCGTGCGTGATCTGCGGGCACACGGGTTCGAGGTGTTCGCCGCCGGACGCGATGCTGCCGCCCTCGCCGCGGTCGCCGACGGGGAGCACCGCGTCATCGGCGATCTGGCGTCTCTCGCGTCTGCGGAGCTCCCGGTCGACGCGGTGATCCACTGCGCCGCCCTCTCGACGCCCTGGGGACCATGGAAGGCGTTCCGCGAGGCGAACATCGAGGGCACGGCGCACGTCGTCGAGTTCGCCCGCCGCAACGGCGTGCGCCGCATCGTGCACGTCTCCTCGCCGAGCGTCTACGCGGCGCCGCGCGATCGCCTCGCCATCCGCGAGGACGATGTGGACCACGGCAACCGCCTCAACGGATACATCCGCTCGAAGATCGCCGCCGAGGGCCTTCTCCAGGATGCTCGCCGCGCGGCCGCGTTCCCCGAGCTCGTGATCGTGCGACCCCGGGGGCTCATCGGCGCCGGCGACCCGAGCCTGGTCCCGCGTCTGCTCGACGTGCATCGTCGTGTCGGGATCCCTCTGTTCGACGGGGGAGGGAACCTGATCGACGTCACGGCTGTCGAGAACGTGGCGACCGCCCTCCGGCTCGCGCTCGATGCCGGCGATCCCGCGGGCGGCGTGTACAACATCAGCAACGACGATCCTCGTCCGTTCCGCGACCTGCTCGCCGAACTGCTGCGGCTCGTGGGGGAGACGCCCCGGATGCGCCCCATGAGCAGACGGTTCGCGTGGGTACTGGCGGCGGTCCTCGAGGCCGTCTTCCGGGTGGTGCCGGGTCGCCCGGAACCGCCGCTCACCCGCTACACGCTCAGCACGATCGCGTACTCGCAGACGCTCGATCTGACGCGGGCGAAGGCCGAGCTCGGCTACCGACCGCTCGTCTCGCTCGACGAGGCGCTCGCCCGTGCGGCGGCCGATCAGAGGGCGCACGCATGAGCGCGCGGCTGCGGCACTACGTCTGCGGGAGCACGGCGCACGACCTCTCCGCCATGTTCCGCGGCGGCGCGCACGAGTCGCGCGAGTTCCCCTCCGGTGTCTTCCTCTTCGACGGACCGGAGGGTCGCCGCGTCCTCTTCGACACGGGCTATGCGCCGGGAGCATGGGACACCGGGTGGCGGGGCGCCGCGTACCGCCGTCTGCTCCCGCCCCAGGTCGCACCCGACGACGACATCGCTCGACAGCTGGCCGACGACGGCGTCGATCCGTCATCCGTCACCCACGTCGTGCTCTCCCACCTGCACCCCGATCACATCGGCGGGATCCGGCGATTCCCGGGGGCGACGTTCGTGATCACCGCCGGACAGCGCAGGTCGCTGGCGGCGCCGCGGCTGCGTACCGGCATCCTCACCGGACTGCTCCCGGACTGGTTCGACGATGCGACGCGGATCGTCCTCGACGACGCCGACTTCCCCGTGCGGCACGTCGGCGGCATCGCGCTGCGGGGCGCCGACCTCTTCGGAGACGGCTCCTATCTCGTCGTAGATCTCCCCGGACACGCGGACGGGCACATCGGCGCCCTGGTGGACGGGCGCGTCCTGCTCGCCGGCGATGCCGCCTGGGGGCGAGACCTGCTCGGGGCGACCGCCGACCTCCGCACGATCCCTCGAGCCGTGCAGCACGATCACCGCGCCTATCGCCGCACGGCGGCACTGCTGGAGGATGCGTCCGCCGCCGGCATCCGCATCGTCTGCAGCCACGACCCCCTCGGCGCGAAGGAGCTGCTGGACTGATGTCGACGGTGCGCATCCTGCGGGAGTTCGTCGCTGTGCGGTGGGTGCGGCGTCTGCGCACGCGCGCCGCGGTCGAACGGCGCCAGGCGAGGCTCCTGCGGCGTCATCTGCGTTTCCTGCGCCGCCGATCGCCGTACTTCGGACGACTGCTCGAGACGCACTCCTTCGCGCAGCTCCCGCTCATGGACAAGAGCGTGATGATGGGTCGCTTCGACGAGATCAACACGGTCGGCGTGCAGCGCGACGAGGCGCTGGCCCTGGCCATCGCGAACGAGCGGTCCCGCGAGTTCGACGCCGACCTGGGGGAGAACTCGGTCGGCCTCTCCAGCGGCACCAGCGGACACCGTGGACTCTTCATCGTCAGCCCCAGGGAGCGGGACGCCTGGGTCGGCACCGTGCTCGCGCGGACGCTGCCGCGTGGACGACTCACGGGCCATCGCATCGCGCTCTTCCTGCGCGCCGACAACAGCCTGTACGAATCGGTCGGCTCCAAGGCGGTGTCGTTCTCCTACTTCGACGTGTACGCCGACATGGACGAGAACATCCGCCGCCTCGAGGCCTTCCGGCCGACCATCCTCGTCGCACCGCCGTCTGTCCTCCGCCTGATCGCCCGTGCGGCGGATGCCGATCGCCTCGGGACCGTTCCGCAGAAGGTGTACGCGGTCGCCGAGGTGCTCGAGATCGCGGACGAGGCGCGCATCGCCACGTCGCTGCGCCAGTCGAGGATCCACCAGCTCTATCAGTGCACCGAGGGCTTCCTCGCGCACACCTGTGAGGCGGGCGTGATCCACCTGAACGAGGACAGCGTCATCGTCGAGCGCGAGCAGCTCGACGACCGGCGGTTCACGCCGATCGTCACGGATATCCGCCGCCGCGCGCAGCCGATCGTGCGCTACCGTCTCGGCGACGTGCTCCGTGCCCGCACCGAGCCGTGTCCGTGCGGGAGCGCCCTCGCGGCGATCGAGCGCATCGAGGGGCGGGAGGGGGACACCCTGGTGTTCCGCGGGCTCGACGGCCGCCGTGTCCCGGTGTTCGCCGACGTGATGTCGCGCGCGCTGCTCTATGCCGAGGGGTTCGACGAGTATCGAGTGGTGCAGACGAACGCGTCGCTCCTCGAGATCTCCCTGGACGTGCTCGATGATCGGACGACGGGCAGCGTCACCGCCGAAGTGCAGGCTCTCGCCGAGCGACTGGGCTGCGAGCGGCCGGAGATCGTCTTCCTGCCGTACACGCGGGACGGATCGGTGAAGCTGCGCCGAGTGGCGCGGACCTGGAGGGGGGATGCCGATGAGGAACTGTGAGATCGTCGGCTGGGGCAGCGTGCTGCCGCAGCAGACCGTGCGCTTCGGCGACGAGGTGCGCTATCGCATCGCGGAGGACGTGTCGCATCTGGACATGCTTGCCGGCGCGTGCGAGCGGGCGCTGGCTCGCGCCGGCATCGGCATCGAGGACGTGGATCTCGTCCTCGGGGCGTCGGCGGCGGGCATCCAGCCCATCCCGTGCACGGCGGCACTGGTCCTCGAGAGACTGACCCTCGAGGGGCATGCGGCGGCGTTCGACGTGAATTCGACCTGCACCAGCTTCATCACGGCGCTCGACGTCGCGTCGCGGTACCTCGACTCCGGCGATCACGAGACGATCCTCGTGTTCTCGGGAGACGTCGGGACACGGTTCCTGAATCCCGCCCAGCGCGAGAGTTACGAGCTGTTCAGCGATGCCGCCGCGGCCGTCGTGCTGCGCCGATCGGACGACCCGTCGCGGGGCGTGATCGCCAGTGCTCAGCAGACCTGGCCTGCCTATGCGCACGATACGGAGATCCGTGGCGGGCTGTCGCGCTCACCGGCGCAGCTCTATGCGGAGGCCGACCCCGGCGACTACCTCTTCGACATGGACGGCCGTCGTGCGCTCCTCGGCATGATGCGCGTCCTGCCGGGATTCTTCGAGCGGTTCCATGAACGCCACGGCATCGACTACGACGACGTGGCGCTGTGGGTCCCGCATCAGGCCTCTGCCGCGCTCGGACCCATGCTCGACCGTCTCGGCATCCCGGCGGAGCGCCGCGTCGACGAGGTCGCCGCGTTCGGGAACATGGTGTCGGCCTCGGTGCCGTTCATGCTGACCCGGGCTCTCGAGGCGGGCCGTGTGGGCGCCGGCGACATCGTGATCCTCTGCGGAACCGCCGCCGGGCTCACCGCGAACGTGCTCGCGCTGCGTCTCTGATGCCGAGGGCGTCGCCCATCGGTCAGACGATCGTGCGGCCGATGCTGCCGATGACCCCGTCGATCGGCTGACCGGAGGCGTCACGACGTGCGCCGGGCTCGGGGAGCTTGCGCACCGCGCCGGTCGGGTCGACGGCCTGCGCGGGGTTCGGCCCGACCCAGGCGACCGTGAGACGGTCCTCGCCCTTCAGGAACGAGTGCGCCCGAACGCCGCCGGTCGCGCGTCCCTTCGCCGGGTACTCGGTGAACGCCGAGACCTTGGCCCGACCGGGGTCGGTGCCCGGCAGGATGCTGTCGCCGCCCGAGACCGTCGCGACGACCGCGTCGGAGCCCGCGGCGACCACGCCGAAGAAGAGGACGGAGGCACCGGCGGAGAGCTTGACGCCCGCCATTCCGCCGGCAGGGGCACCCTGCGGACGGACCGCGGACGCCGCGAAGTGCAGCAGCTGCGCATCGGTCGTCACGAAGACGAGCTCGGCATCGTCCGCTGCCTCCGCCGCACCGACCACCGTGTCACCGGGCTTCATGCCGATGACTTCGAGCTCGGGGCGGACCGGGAGGGCCGACGGGACGATTCGCTTCACGGTGCCCTGAGCCGTGCCGAGCGCGATCGGCGTCTCGCTGTTGAAGCGCACGAAGCCGATGATCCGCTCGTTCTTCGACAGGAGGCCGAGATAGTCGCGCAGAGGCGTCCCCGCCGCGAGCTGCACCGATGTCGCCGGCACGGACGGCAGGTCGACGGGGGAGAAGCGCATGACACGCCCTGCGCTGGTCAGCGCGCCGAGCTCCGCGCGCACCGTCGTCTCGACGGTCGTCAGGATCGCGTCGTGCTTGCTCCGACGGGCCGGAACACTCAGCTCCTGCCCCTCGACGAGATCGACGCGCACGGCGCGGCCGGTCGTGGAGAGCACGAGCACGGTCGGGGCGTCGGCGATCTGCAGATCGACCGATCCCTTCGTGGCGCGCGGCTTCGGGGGAGCGGCGTTCATGAGGAGGGTGCGACGCGGGGTGCCGTAGGCATCGGCGGCGGCATCGAGCTCCCGGGCGACGACCGCTCGGAGGAGCACCGGGCTCTCCAGCAGTTCGCGCAGCGCGGCGATCTCCGCGAGCAGGGAGTCCCGCTCCGCCTCCAGCTCGATGCGGGAGAACTTGGTGAGTCGACGCAGGCGCAGCTCGAGGATGTACTCGGCCTGCAGCTCGCTGAGGTCGAACACCGAGCGCAGCCGGGTGCGGGCCTGCTCGGAGTCGTCGGACGAGCGGATGACCTGGATGACCTCGTCGATGTCGAGGATCGCGATGAGAAGTCCCTCGACCAGGTGCAGTCGCTCCTCGCGACGCGCCAGACGGTAGCGGCTGCGACGCGTGATGACCTCGAGACGGTGGCCGACGTAGACGCTCAGCATCTCCTTGAGGCCGAGCGTGCGCGGCTGCCCGTCGACGAGGGCGACGTTGTTGATGCTGAAGGAGTCCTCCAGCGGCGTCAGCCGGTAGAGCTGATCGAGGACGGCGTTGGGGTCGAAGCCGGTCTTGATGCCGATCGCGACGCGCAGTCCGTGGTTGCGGTCGGTGAGGTCGGTGACGTCGCTGATCCCCTGCAGCTTCTTCGCCTGGACCGCGTCACGGATCTTCTCGATGAGGCGCTCCGGGCCGACCATGTAGGGCAGCTCCGAGACGATGATGCCGGTCCGCCGCGGACCGAGCGGCTCGACCGAGACCTTGCCGCGCACCTTGAGCGCGCCGCGGCCGTTCGTGTACGCGTCCTTGACGCCGTCGAGGCCCATCAGGATGCCGCCGGACGGGAAGTCCGGACCCGGGACGAACTCCATGAGCTCCTCGGTGGTGGCATCCGGGTTCTCGAGCAGGTGCGTCGCGGCGGCGACGACCTCGATGAGGTTGTGCGGCGCCATGTTGGTCGCCATGCCGACGGCGATGCCGCTGGCGCCGTTGACGAGGAGGTTCGGGAAGGCCGCCGGCAGCACCGCCGGCTGCTGGAACTGCCCGTCGTAGTTCGGGATGAAGTCGACGACGTCCTCGTCGAGGTTCTCGGTCAGAGCCATCGCGGGGGCTGCGAGGCGGGCCTCGGTGTATCGCGCGGCGGCCGGGCCGTCGTCGAGCGAGCCGAAGTTGCCGTGCCCGTCGACCAGCGGCACGCGCAGCGCCCACTCCTGGGCGAGCCGCACGAGGGCGTCGTAGATCGCGGTGTCGCCGTGAGGGTGCAGCTTTCCCATGACCTCGCCGACGACACGGGCGCTCTTGACGTGGCCGCGATCGGGACGCAGGCCCATCTCGGCCATCTGGTACAGGATGCGGCGCTGCACGGGCTTCAGACCGTCGCGCGCGTCGGGCAGGGCGCGCGAGTAGATCACCGAGTACGCGTACTCGAGGAACGAGCCCTGCATCTCGCTTCCGAGGTCGATGTCCTGGATGCGTTCCTCGACGGGCTCGGGCGGCGGGGTTTTCGGCATGGACTTCCTGGGGGCGTAGAGGAGCCTGTGTCAGACTGGCTCGGATGTCCTTCATGCTACCGTCCGAGTCGCCCGGAGCCCGGAGCATCGTCGGGGTGGCGGGCGACCTGTTCGCCGCGCTGCGCGGCGAATCCGACCTGCTGCCGCGCGCGGACTCCGTGGTGCTCGTCGTGATCGACGGCCTCGGCGCGATCAGCCTCCGCGCGCACGCCGGCCACGCCAGGGCGCTGACGTCGGGCATGGCGAAGCGCGACGTCGCGCACTCGGTCTTCCCCTCGACGACGGCCGCGGCGCTCACGAGCATCGTCACGGGGGCGTGGCCGGGCGAGCACGGTCTCGTCGGGTACCGCGTGCTCGATCCGAGCCGTGACGTGCTGGTCAATCAGCTGAGCGGCTGGGAGACCGACGGGATCGACCCGCTGGTCTGGCAGCCCGCGGAGACGATCTTCGAGCGCGCGGCCGCGCGAGGACACGGGAGCTTCGCGGTGGGGGTCGCGGCCTACGCCCGCAGCGGCTTCACCAGGGCCACACTGCGCGGCGCCGAGTTCGTCTCCGCCACGACTCCTGCGGATCGCGTGGCGACCGCCTACGACCTCGCGCAGCGGCATCCGGGGTCCCTCGTGTACTGCTACCTGCCGGAGGTCGACAAGGCCGGGCACAAGCACGGCGTCGACTCGCCCGAATGGGTGACCGCGCTGGAGGACATCGACGCGGCTCTCGCTGTGCGTGCACCGGCGGGCGTCGGGGTGCTGGTCACCTCCGACCACGGGATGGTCGATGTCCCGGCGAATCGTCAGATCGTTCTCGAGGAGGAGCATCTCGTCGGCATCCGCCACGTGGGGGGAGAGCCGCGGATGCTGCACGTCTACCTGGAACCGGATGCCGAACGCGCCGCGGTCACCGCGCGCTGGCGCGCCGATCTGGACGGCGCGGCCGATGTCATCACGCGTGACGAGGCGATCGGACACGGTCTGTTCGGCCCGACGGTCAGCGTTGCGGCGTCATCACGGATCGGCGACCTGCTGGTCGTGCCACGCGGTGCGGGCGCCCTGTACGACGGGACGGCGGCGGATCAGCGCGGCCGCGGGATGGTCGGACAGCACGGCGGGCTCACGCCCGAAGAGCGTCAGGTTCCGCTGATCCGGCTCGGAGCCTTCGCCCGCTGAGATCCGACGTCACTCGTCGGTGCGGGCGCCGAAGACGATCTCGTCCCAGGACGGCATCGCGTTCCGACGTCGACGACGTGCACCGCCGTCGGTCGCATCGGCGCCGGACGGCTTGGGAGTCGGGGCTGCGGGCTCCGGCTCGTCGGCCGGCTGATCGAAGGCGTCGAACAGCGAGATCGGGCTCTGTCCGCCGTCGGACTCGTCGACGTCGTCGATCAGGGGAGCGGTCTCGCGCTGACCGCGCCGGCGCCGGAGCGCCTCGAGCAGGTCGGCGGTCTCGGGATTGGTCCTCGGGGATTCCGGCGCGCGGTTGATCGCCGCGTCCTGAGCCGCGGCGTCGGAGCGCTCGGGCAGAGACGGGTCCTCGACGCCGCCGTCCGGAGCGGGGAGCAGCCGAGGGCCGAAGGCTCCGGAGTCGAACCTGCTCTCGTCCTTGTACGGCGAGGTGGTGCGCTCGGGATCCACGGCTCGCAGCCGGGGGATGAGTCCTTCGGGCAGCGAGCCCTGGCGCGAGAGCTGAGTGGCGTCGGCGTTGAGCGGCGCCAGCGCGCTGCGACGGGGGTCGAAGCTCCAGCGCGCGTCATGGTCGACGTCGTTGGCGGTGAACTCCAGCTTGATGACCCAGCCGGACTCCTCCTTCCAGCTCGCCCAGCGCTCGGAGGACGCGGCGACGTCGGCGAGCTTGTCGCGCACGGCGGCGCCGAATGTCGGCTGCGCGTCGGGCTCGACCTCGCTCCCGATCAGGACCGGCACGGCGAGCGCCTGCCCGATGATGTGCTCGCGCTCCGCGAGGACCGGACCTTCGAAGCGTGCGACGTCGTCGACGCTGATCCCGAGGAGCTCGGAGACCTCGGTCGCGGTGAGTCCGGCGCGGATCTGCGCCTGGATGTCCCGAGGACTCGCGGCGAGCCGCTGACCCGCCGGCTCGGCCTGGCGAGTGGCGCGTCGGATCTCACGCTGCAGCACGTCGTCGATGGGCAGCGCGAAGCGCTCGCCCGACTCGGTGGCGAGTACGAGCACTCCTGCCTCTGTGCCGACGATGGTGACGTTTTCCATGCGAATGCCCCTCTGATGGGTGTGCGTTCATGGTGCCACGCGACGGCCGCTGCGACCGGGAATAGCCTGGGCGTGCCGTGAGTTTGGTATGTCGCACGGACCGGCATTTGCTTATTGCGTTCGGGTCGTGCAAACTATGGCCGCCGATTACCCGACGGCGCACCACCCACTCGCACCATGAAAGTGGAGATCTACCGCATGGCAACCGATTACGACGCTCCCCGCAAGAGTGAAGACGACTCCGAGTCGATCGAAGCCCTCAAGGAGCGTGTGCCGGACAAATCCTCCGGCTCAAGCGGGGACGAGGACTCCGACAACCCGTCGAACTTCGACCTGCCCGGTGCCGACCTCTCCGACCTCGAGCTCGACGTCGTCGTGCTGCCCGCGCAGCAGGACGAGTTCACATGCATGAGCTGCTTCCTCGTGAAGCACCGCTCGCAGCTCGACCACGAGGGCGCATCCGGGCCCATCTGCAAGGAGTGCGCTGCGTAGCAGCCCTCTGAGCGACGTCTCACGCGCCCCCGATCACTCCGATCAGGGGCGCGCTGTCGTCTGCGGCGCGCTTCTCAGCGTGCAGCGCGGATGGCGGCGGCGAGGCGGTCCGGCGTCCTGCTGGAGATCGTCCAGGCCTCGACCGGGTCGTCCTGGTCGCTGTTCGGCACGACCACGATGCCGTCGATGCCCCCGCGGATGAGGTGCCAGCCGCGCGCCGGGAGGCCGGGGCCGCGGGCCTGCCGGGCATCCGCTCCGGTCAGCGCGACGGGATCGCCGAGGAAGCGGGCATCGATGTGCGCGCGGCCGACGCGCAGCGTCGTGCCCTCGACGGAGACCACCGGGGCGGCGGCGATGAAGGCCGTCACGAGGAGCGCCGAGACGGCGGCTCCGGCGATCAGCGCGACGGTCGAGCCGACCGGCACGAAGATGAGCGAGACCATGGGTCCGGCGAGGGCGACGGTGACGAGCAGCCAGAGGCTGGGAGCGAGCCGTTCACGGTAGCGCGGACGTGCGTCTGTGGCGGTGTTCTGCATTAGCCTCATGGGGTGACCGATTCCGTTGATGTCCCCATTATCGCCGCTGTGGTCCCCGGATACGCCCACCCGGGCGACGCCGGTGCCGACCTGGTGGCCGCGGAGGCCGTCCGTCTGGAGCCGGGAGAGCGCGCCCTCGTCGCCACCGGCGTGCGCATCGCGCTGCCCGACGGGTACGCCGCGTTCGTCGTGCCGCGGAGCGGACTCGCGGCGAAGCACGGCATCTCGATCGTCAACTCGCCCGGCACCGTCGATGCCGGGTACCGCGGTGAGATCAAGGTGAGCCTGATCAACACCGACATCCGGAACGCGTACGATGTGGCCGTCGGCGATCGCATCGCGCAGCTGATCGTCATGCCCGTGACACGCGCCACGTTCATCCCGGTCGACGAGCTGCCCGACAGCGTCCGCGGTGACGGGGGCTTCGGCTCCACCGGATACCAGGCAGGGCTCCACCAGAACGAAGCAGGACAAGGCTGATGACAGACAACAACGCGACTCCCTCGAAGTCGGCGCCGGACGATCGCGCCACCGAAGGTCCCTTCGACGACTCGGAGGCGAACCCGGTCCGGCCCTACATCGACCTCGGCGGGATCAAGATCCTGCCGCGCGAGGGGCTGAACCTGCGCCTCGAGGTCGAGGAGCAGTCCAAGCGGATCGTGGCCGTGGGCCTCGACTATGCGGACTCCTCGCTGCAGGTGCAGCCGTTCGCGGCGCCGCGATCCGGCGGGCTCTGGGACGAGACCCGCGTGCAGCTGCGCGACCAGGTCAAGGCGCAGGGCGGGCGGGTCGAGGAGCGCGAGGGCGCCCTGGGCAAGGAGCTGCTGGCCGAGGTGCCGGCCACCGCGAACGAGGGATCGGGCCTCCGGCTCGCCAGGTTCATCGGGATCGACGGACCGCGCTGGTTCCTGCGCGGTGTGATCGGCGGGGCCGGTGCATCCGACCCGGAGGCGGCGGCCAAGGTCGAGGACCTCTTCCGTTCGATCGTGGTCGTCCGCGGCAGCGCCCCCATGCCCCCGCGCGACCTGATCCCCCTGAAGATGCCGGCGACGCCGGGATCCGCGTGACCGAGCCGGGACCCGACGCCCAGCGCGAGCAGAGCGCGTCGGAGATCCTCGGCGCCGCCCTCGGCGGTGCTGCGCGCCGCGCCGGTCTGGATCCGGCCGAGAGCGCGACCACCCACAAAGTTGTCTGGTCCGCGATCGGCGGATGGCGCGGCATCCTGGAATCCGTCCTCCCCAGCCTGGCGTTCGTGATCCTCTTCACGATCAAGCCGGAGCCGCTGATCCTCGCCCTCGGGGTGTCTGTCGGCCTCGCCGCGGTCTTCACGGTCGTGCGCCTGCTGCAGAAGTCCCCGCCCTCGGCCGCGCTCGGCGGCCTCATCGCCGCCGCCGCTGCGGCGGCCCTGGCGCTGTGGACCGGGCGCGGGCAGGACAACTTCGTCCCCGGTCTCATCACGAACGCGGCCTACGGCACCGTGATCCTCGTATCCGCCTTGATCGGCTGGTCGCTGATCGGGATCGCCGCCGGATTCCTGATGGGCGAGGGGACGGCCTGGCGTGCCGATCGGCGCAAGCGCAGGGCGTTCTTCTGGCTCGGCATCGCCTGGGCGGCGCTGTTCTTCGCCCGCCTCGCCGTGCAGCTGCCGCTCTATCTCACCGAGCAGGTCACGGCACTCGGCACTCTGAAGCTCATCATGGGTCTCCCGCTGTTCGCGCCGCTGATCGCGGTCACCTGGTTGGTGGTCCGCGCGCTCTATCCGCGCGCGTCGGGGAACGACGAGCCCGCCGAGGCGTGATAGATTTATCTTGACATCAAGATAAATTGCAGGCTTTCGCCGGCGACTCCCGCGGGGCAGACTGGTTAGGTCCGCCTTCCTAGCCGCAGGGGCTCACTGGCGAGCAAGATGGAGGCGCCTGTCGCTCCCATCCGAATAGAAGGAGACGGATTCGTGTCCACGGTGAACAGCTTCGGTGCCAAGAGCACCCTGACGGTCGGCAGCACCGACTACGAGATCTTCCGCATCGACACGGTGCCCGGTTTCGAGAAGCTCCCCTTCAGTCTCAAGGTCCTCCTGGAGAACCTGCTCCGCACCGAGGACGGCGCGAACGTGACGAAGGCGCAGATCGAGGCGCTCGGGTCCTGGGATGCCGCGGCGGAGCCGAACACCGAGATCCAGTTCACGCCGGCCCGCGTGGTCATGCAGGACTTCACGGGTGTTCCGTGCATTGTCGACCTCGCCACCATGCGTGAGGCCGTCACGGCTCTCGGCGGCGACGCCAACAAGATCAACCCGCTCTCGCCGGCCGAGATGGTCATCGACCACTCGGTCATCGCCGACCTCTTCGGCTCCGAGAACGCTCTCGAGCGCAACGTCGAGATCGAGTACGAGCGCAACGGCGAGCGCTACCAGTTCCTCCGCTGGGGTCAGACGGCCTTCAGCGACTTCAAGGTCGTCCCCCCGGGCACCGGCATCGTCCACCAGGTGAACATCGAGCACCTGGCGAAGGTCATCTACGACCGCACCGTCGACGGCGTGCTCCGCGCGTACCCCGACACCTGCGTCGGCACCGACTCGCACACCACGATGGTCAACGGACTGGGCGTGCTGGGCTGGGGCGTCGGCGGCATCGAGGCCGAGGCCGCGATGCTCGGTCAGCCCGTGTCGATGCTGATCCCGCGCGTCGTGGGCTTCAAGCTCAGCGGCGAGATCCCCGCCGGCGTCACCGCGACCGACGTCGTCCTGACGATCACCGACCTGCTGCGCAAGCACGGCGTCGTCGGCAAGTTCGTCGAGTTCTACGGCGAGGGCGTGGCATCCGTCCCGCTCGCCAACCGCGCGACCATCGGCAACATGTCGCCCGAGTTCGGCTCCACCGCCGCGATCTTCCCGATCGACGACGTCACCCTCGACTACCTGCGCCTCACCGGTCGCAGCGAAGAGGCCGTCGCTCTCGTCGAGTCGTACGCGAAGGAGCAGAAGCTCTGGCACGACGCGTCGCACGAGCCGACCTTCAGCGAGTACCTCGAGCTCGACCTCGGCACCGTCGTCCCGTCGATCGCTGGACCGAAGCGCCCGCAGGACCGCATCCTCCTCTCGGAGGCGAAGTCGCAGTTCGAGCAGGACATCCTGGCCTACGCGTCGGCGTCGACCTCGGACTCCGTCGTCGATCTCGAGTCGAAGCACTCCTTCCCGGCATCCGACCCGGGTTCTGTCCCCGGCGAGGAGGAGCCCACGACGACGCGCCCGGTGCACATCAACAGCGGTGCACCGGCCAACGCCTCGAAGCCCGTGCCGGTCACGACGCCGTCGGGGGAGAAGTACATCCTCGACAACGGCGCCGTCACGCTCGCCGCCATCACCTCGTGCACGAACACCTCGAACCCCTCGGTCATGATCGCCGCCGGCCTGGTGGCCCGCAAGGCGCTCGAGAAGGGCCTGAAGCAGAAGCCGTGGGTCAAGACCACGCTCGGCCCGGGTTCGAAGGTCGTCACGGACTACTACGAGAAGTCCGGCCTCGACAAGGACCTCGAGGGTCTCGGCTTCTACACGGTCGGCTACGGCTGCACGATCTGCATCGGAAACTCCGGACCGCTGATCGAAGAGGTCTCCGAGGCGATCAACTCGCACGACCTGGCCGTGACCGCCGTGCTCTCCGGAAACCGCAACTTCGAGGGCCGCATCAGCCCCGACGTGAAGATGAACTACCTCGCCAGCCCGCCGCTGGTGATCGCCTACGCTCTCGCGGGCTCGATGCACTTCGACTTCGAGAACGACGCCCTGGGCAAGGGCACCGACGGCGAGGACGTGTTCCTCCGGGACATCTGGCCCACGCCGGCCGAGGTGCAGGAGCTCGTCGACTCGTCGATCTCCCGTGAGCAGTTCATCAAGCAGTACGCGACCGTGTTCGACGGCGACGAGCGCTGGAAGAGCCTGCCGACCCCGGACGACGCGATCTTCCAGTGGGACGACAACTCCACCTACGTCCGCAAGGCTCCGTACTTCGACGGCATGACGATGGAGCTCACCCCGGTGCGCGACATCGAGGGCGCCCGGGTGATGGCGACGCTCGGCGACTCGGTCACGACCGACCACATCTCGCCGGCCGGCAACATCAAGGCCGGCACCCCCGCGGCGCAGTACCTCACCGAGCACGGCGTCGACCGCAAGGACTTCAACTCCTTCGGCTCGCGACGCGGCAACCACGAGGTCATGATCCGCGGAACCTTCGCGAACATCCGCCTGAAGAACCTGATGGTGTCGGCGGTCAACGACGGCCAGGTCGTCGAAGGCGGCTACACCCGCGACTTCACGCAGCCGGGTGGCCCGCAGTCGTACATCTACGACGCGAGCATGAACTACCAGGAGCAGGGCACCCCGCTCGTCATCTTCGGCGGCAAGGAGTACGGCTCCGGCTCGTCGCGTGACTGGGCCGCCAAGGGCACGAGCCTGCTGGGCGTCAAGGCGGTCATCACCGAGAGCTTCGAGCGCATCCACCGCTCGAACCTCATCGGCATGGGCGTCGTCCCGCTGCAGTTCCCCGCCGGCGAGAGCTGGGAGTCCCTCGGCCTCGACGGGACCGAGGTCGTTTCGATCACGGGTCTCGAGGAGCTGAACGAGGGCGTCACGCCCAAGACGGTGCGTGTGACCGCGACCCCGAGCGAGAACTCGCCCGAGGGCAAGCAGACCGTGGAGTTCGACGCGGTCGTCCGCATCGACACCCCCGGTGAGGCGGACTACTACCGCAACGGCGGCATCCTGCAGTACGTGCTGCGCTCGCTCGTCTGAGCATGGTCCGAGAGAGGGGCCCGCGTCTTCGGATGCGGGTCCCTCTCCGCATGTCAAGGGGTCTCCGCTCTCCGAGCTTTCCCGGTCGGGCGCGATAGGATCGAGGGGACGCCCGGCCCCTGTCGGACGGCACGGACACAGCCTGTGAGGAGGTGCAGATGCCCATTCTTCCGAGCATCTCAGGACCCCGTGATCTGGACGCGCTGTCCACCGAACAGCTGGACGAGCTCGCTGCGGAGATCCGCACGTTCCTCGTCGAGAACGTGTCCCGCACGGGAGGGCACCTCGGACCGAACCTCGGTGTGGTCGAGCTGACGATCGCTCTCCACCGCGTCTTCTCCTCGCCGGACGACCCGTTCATCTTCGACACGGGTCACCAGTCCTACGTGCACAAGCTGCTCACCGGGCGGCAGGACTTCTCGGGCCTCCGCGTCCGCGGCGGACTCGCAGGGTATCCGCAGCGCAGCGAGAGCGCGCACGACGTGGTCGAGTCCTCGCACGCCTCGAGTTCGCTCAGCTGGGCTGACGGCATCTCCCGCGCTCTGACGGCGACGGGACGGGCCGACCGCCACGTGGTCGCCGTGGTGGGTGACGGCTCCCTCACGGGTGGGATGACCTGGGAGGCGTTGAACAACATCTCCGACGACAACGACCGCAACCTCGTGATCGTGGTGAACGACAACGGCCGCTCCTACGCGCCGACCATCGGCGGCATGTCGCGCTATCTGAACCGGGTGCGCACCGCTGCGGCCTACAAGGAGCTCCATCACAAGTCGGACCGCCTGTTCCGCGCCTTCGGACCCGTCGGGCGCGCGGTGTTCCGCGGTGTCCGCGGCGGCACGCATGGCTTCCTCTCGCGCTTCACCAACAACGAGGCGCTGTATTCCAATCTCGACATCAAGTACCTCGGTCCGGTCGACGGGCACGATCTCCCCGCCCTGCTGGAGACTCTCGAGCTCGCGAAGTCCTACGGGGCCCCGGTCATCGTGCACGCCATCACCGAGAAGGGCCGCGGCTACCAGCCCGCCCGCGATGATGAGGCCGACCAGTTCCATGCGGTCGGACGCATTGATCCGGCCACAGGCGAGGAGCTCTCGTCCGGGGGACGCAGCTGGACCGATGTGTTCTCCGACTCGCTCGTCTCGATCGGAGAGCGCCGCACCGACGTCATCGCCATGACCGCGGCGATGCTCCGGCCGACGGGTCTCGCGCCGTTCGCGGAGCGCTTCCCTGACCGCGTCTACGACGTCGGCATCGCCGAGCAGCATGCCGTCGCCTCCGCGGCAGGGCTGGCCTTCGGCGGCCTGCACCCGGTGGTGGCGCTGTACGCGACCTTCATGGGCCGCGCTTTCGACCAGGTGCTGATGGATGTCGCCCTGCACCGCGCCGGCGTCACGTTCGTACTCGACCGTGCCGGCGTGACCGGGCCGGACGGCCCCAGCCATCACGGCATGTGGGATCTCGCGATGCTCCAGATCGTGCCGCACATCCGGATCGCCGCGCCTCGAGACGCCGCGCGGCTCGCCGAGGCCCTCGAGGAGGCGGTCGACGTCGACGACGCACCGACCGTGATCCGGTTCCCGAAGGGAGAGGTCGCGAAGGACATCCCGGCCATCGAACGCCGGGACGACGGCGTCGATGTGCTCGCCCGCGGCGAGTCCGAGGACGTGCTGATCGTCGCGATCGGACCTTTCGCCGCGCTGGCCATGGACGTCGCCGACCGGCTCCGCGCACAGGGGATCGGCGCGACGGTGATCGACCCGCGCTGGGCGATCCCGGTGCAGCCGTCCGTCGTGAGCCTCGCCGCGCAGCATCGTCTGGTGATCACGCTCGAGGACGGCATCCGTGTCGGCGGCATCGGCACACGCGTGCGACAGGTGCTCCGCGAGGCCGGGATCGACACCGCGGTCGACGAACTGGGCCTGCCGGACGAGTTCATCGACCACGCCTCCCGCGATCAGATCCTCACGGATGCGGGGCTGACGTCGTCGAAGATCGCGCAGGACATCGTCTCTCAGGTGCTCGGCACCCGGATCCCGGTGGCGCGTCAGACGGGTGAGACCGAGGCGATCGATCTGCCGCTCCGCGAACGGCGCTGAGCGGGCTTCCGCGCACGACCGGCGCAGCTTCAGTTCAGGGCGTGCAGGGCGGCGACGACCTCGGGCGCGCTGTCGGTGCCGCGGATGGCCTGCGACAGCAGGTAGCCGTCGGTGAGGGCGTCTCCGGTGATGAGCACCTCGACGACCTCGACACCGCACGCCGCACGGACCTTCTCGCCGCACATCGCCAACACCGTGGTGCTCAGCTCGTCGTTGCGGGGGAGCTCGGCTCCCTCGAGTGAGCGCACCGCGTCGCGCAGCGCCGCGGAGATGATGTTGGCGGCGCGCTCGGTGACGTTGACGACGTCGAGCTCGAACACCCGCAGGTCACGTCCCGACACGACGGGTCGCCATTCGAACGACGCATGCACGAGGTGCTGATGCCCGGAGGCCGCGGTGAGCTGCCGGGCGGGCAGGTCTGTCGCGCGGCACCGCACGTCGATGAGCTTGTACCAGTAGAACAGCGGGAAGGCGCCGTGCGAGCCGGGCGTGAGCACGACGACCTCGCCGACGCCGGGAGCTGCGGCCTTGCCCAGGCGTGCGCGGCGGATGATCGGTTTGCCGTTGCGCGTCCGGATCGCCGCCCAGCCCTCATCGACGGTCACGATGAACAGCTTCAACATGGCCGGAACCACGAGGAGGACCGTGAGGACCGCCGTCCCGGTCTTGACCAGTCCGCCCATCGCGCCACCGCTGCTGAAGATGCTGAAGATCGCGTCCACGCTCATACTCTGCACGTCCTGACGACGTCCGAGCCCCCGTGAAGCGTCCGCGCACCCGATGTTCACGTGGATTTCGCGGCCGATTCCTCTCCTGGTCTTCTCAGTCGATCTGTGCCAGCGTCTGCGCGACGATCTCTTCGACGGCGTGCCTGCTGCGGTCGCTATCAGCGTCGACGAGCCCGATCCGCGTCCGTCGCTCCATCACGTCGTCCACGGTCATCGCGCCCTCGGCCCGCACGGCGAACTCGATCTCCGCCCGGGTGATCGCGATGCCCTCCGCGACTTCGGCTCCCGCGTCCGCGATGCGGGCGCGGCCCACCATATCTTCCTCGATCAGACGGATCGACGCCGAGCGGCTCGGCGCGGGACTCAGACCGCGCGTTCGCACCGCGAGGTCCACGGCATCCTCGGCCATCCGCCGGTAGGTGGTGAGCTTGCCGCCGAGGACGGTGACGAATCCGCCGTCGGAGACGGCGACCAGATGCCGTCTCGAGACATCGGCGGTGGTGTCAGCGCCGTTGTCGACCAGGGGGCGCAGACCGGCGAAGGCCCCGCGCACCTGATCGCGACGGATGGGCGTCGACACCACGCGGTTGAGGGTGGAGAGGAGGAAGGCGATCTCGGGCTCGGTGGCTTCCGCGACACGGGGCACGGGTCCGGGTGCGCTCTCGTCGGTGAGCCCCACGATGACGCGGCCTCCTCTCTGGGGGAGCGCGAACACGTAGCGGCTGATCGAGCCCTCGTGCGGGATGGTGAGGGCGGCGGACGGATGCCCGAGGTCCGCCGCATCGAGCACGATGTGCGTTCCTCGGCTGGGACGCACCGAGATGGCGTTGTCGAGCGTGCCCGCCCAGACGCCGGTCGCATTGATGACGCTGCGCGCGCGGATCTCGAATCGTTCGCCGGTGAGCTCGTCGGTCACGGCGGCCCCGTCGGATCGCAGCTGCTCCGCGCGAACCCGGGTGAGGATGCGCGCGCCCATTCCGGCCGCCGTCCGCGCAACCGTCACGACGAGCCTTGCGTCGTCGACGAGCTGCCCGTCGTAGGACAGCATTCCGCCGCGGAGTCCCCGTGCGTCGAGCGCGGGGAAGAGTCGCCGTGCGGTGCGGGCGGCGACCGGACGAGGTGCCGGGAGTACCGACCGCGACGTGCGCGCCTGCATGCGCAGGAGGTCGCCGAGTGCCATGCCCACCGCGCCGGCGCTCCGCTGCCGCCAGGTCACGCCGGGGCGGAACGGCAGCAGCTGGGCCAGCGGACGGATGAGGTGCGGCGCGATCGTCGTCATGAGCAGATGGCGCTCCTGCGCGCTCTCCTTCGCGGTGGCCACATCGCCGGTCGCGAGGTAGCGGAGCCCGCCGTGCACGAGCTTCGAGCTGAACCGGCTGGTGCCGAAGGCGAGGTCCTCGGCTTCGATGAGAGTCACGCTCAACCCGCGGGACGCGGCGTCGAGCGCAACCCCTGCTCCGGTGATACCGCCGCCGACCACGAGCACATCGGCCACCTCGAGCGAGGACTCCTGCAGCTCTCTGCGACGGCGGCGAGGATCGAGATCGGGCGACGAGTGGCTCATGCCCGCAGATGTCCGTCGAGCGCCGCACGCAGTTCGCGCTCCCAGGCGGCTTCATCGATCAGGTCGGCGACCGTGCCGTGCGAGATCACGGCGGACTGAGCGATCAGGAGCAGCATCACCGCGATCTCCTGCGGCTCTCCCGCGCGCACCGAGCCGTCGTCCTGCGCGGCTGCGATGGCGGCGGCGAGCCACTGGAGGATCATGCGCTGGCTGGAGCCGACACGCTGCAGCGTGTAGCGGGTGAAGGCCTCGGGCTCGTCGTCGAGCAGGCGGCTGTACACCGCGTCGGTCCGGAAGAGGGCGGTGAACCGCATGACGTCGTCGACCAATGCCGCGCGGGTGCGAGCCGGAGCGGGGAACTGATCGATGAGTCCGATCACGCGACGCAGAAGTGCGGAGCGCACGACGTCGTCGGCGTCGTTCCAGCTGCGGTAGATCGTCGGTCGACTCAGTGACGACTTCCGAGCGAGCTCGGCGATGGTGACGCCGTGGACTCCGCGTCGGCTGATGAGGGCGTCGGCGGCGTCGAGGACGCGCGCCTGCGTCGCGTCCCAGTGCGGACGATCGGTGAGGAGAGCGGAGCTTCCTGGTTGACGTTCTTCCATGATCTGTCACACTGTAACGCATGGAGCAAGAGAACGGCAGAGGCGCCGACGCCGGGCCGATGCGCTGGAACGGCTGGGGAGATCCCGCAAAGGCCCACGATCTGCCTCGCGCAGTGCGGGCCCTTCTCCCGCTTCTGCTGGGCCGCCTCCGCCGCCCGCCTGCCGCGGTCGAGCTGGATCACGTCCGTATCGCCGACAGCGCTCTGACAGCGGATGACCTCGCGAGCTTCGCCGCCGTCGTCGGACTCGGCGAGGTCGATGCGAGCCCCGATGCGCGGATCCGACACGCCGGGGGCCGTTCGACCCCCGATCTCCTCCGCCGCAGGCAGCCCGGTCAGCAGGTGCCGGACGCGGTCGTCCGCCCGGGGAGCCACGACGAGGTGCGTGCCTGCCTCGTCGTCGCCGCCGATCGTGACATCGCGGTCATTCCCTTCGGCGGCGGCACGAGCGTGGTCGGCGCGCTCGACCCCGAGCGTGGCGCACACCACGCGGTCGTCAGCCTGGATCTCCGGCGCCTCAGCGGGCTCCTGCAGCTCGACGAGGTCAGCGGCGAAGCCGTGCTCGCCGCGGGGACCACGGGCCCCGAGGCTGAGGCGCTGCTGTCGAGGCACGGCCTCGAGCTGGGGCACTATCCGCAGAGCTTCCGCTATGCGACGATCGGCGGGTTCGCCGCCGCACGCTCGTCCGGACAGAACTCGGCCGGCTACGGCCGCTTCGACACGATGGTGACCGGCATCCGCGTCGCGACGCCCACCGGGGACGTGGAGCTCGGCCGTTCACCGGGTTCCGCTGCGGGGCCGGACCTCGTGCGTCTCTTCCTCGGCTCGGAGGGGATCTTCGGCGTGATCACCGAGGTGCGCGTGCGCGTGCACCCGGTGCCGAAGGACAGGGTGTTCGAGGCCTGGTCGTTCCCCGACTTCGCGAGCGGTGCGGAGGGACTGCGCCGGGTCGCGCAGCAAGGCGGGGGACCGACCGTGATCCGGCTGTCCGACGAGGCGGAGACCGCGGTGAGCCTGGCGCAGGTCGGCCGCATCGGGAAGGCGCTCGCGAAGGGCGCGAGCGTCGTGACCGTGTACGAGGGCGATGGCATCGGCGAGAGGCGGGAGCGCACCGCGGCGCTGCTGGCCGCGGCCGGCGGGACCTCGTCCGGCCAGGGGGCAGCGGAGGACTGGTTGTCCGGTCGCTTCGACGGACCCTATCTCCGCGACTCCCTCCTCGATGCGGGCGTCTTCTGCGAGACGCTGGAGACGGCGACGACCTGGGCGAACCTGCACGCCCTGCGAACCGCGGTCACGGACGCGCTGCGCACGGGCTTCGCGGATGCCGGTGCGAAGTCCTCCGTGATGTGTCATGTCTCGCACATCTACCCCACGGGGGCCTCGCTGTACTTCACCGTGCTCGCCGGCATCCGCTCCGATCCGCTGACCGTCTGGGAACCGGTGAAGGCGCGGGCGAACGACGCGATCCTCGCGGCCGGCGGCACCATCAGCCACCATCACGCCGTGGGACGCGATCACGCACCGTGGTTGGCGCAGGAGATCGGCGAGACAGGGGTCCGCATCCTGGCGGCCGTCAAGCGGGAGCTCGACCCGCGCGGCATCATGAATCCCGGAGCCGTGATCGGCGCGCAGCCGCACACCGAGAGGATCGGCTGACGTGGGGCATATCGCACTCCTCTCGAACCCGTACGCCGGGAAGGGGCGGGGCGGTCAGGCCACGGATGCCGCCGTGTCGCACCTGCGCTCGCGCGGATCGGAGGTGCGGGTCTACACCGGCGACTCCGCGTCGGCGACCGTCGAGCTCGCTGCACGAGCCGTCGACGAAGGTCCCGACGTGCTGGTCGTCGTCGGGGGAGACGGCACGCTGTCCGGAATCCTCGACGTGGTGTGCGCCGCCTCCGTGCCCGTCGCGCTCGTCGCCGCCGGCACGGGCAACGACCTCGCCCGTGCGCTGGGGCTGCCACGGCACGATCCTGCAGCGGCGGCGGAACTCGCACTGACCGGGACGGGTCGCGTGCTCGACGTCGGCGAGGTGACGACCGCCGACCGCTCCGCGCGGTTCCTCACGGTCGCGGCGTTGGGATTCGACGCGAAGGTGAGCGACCGCACGAACCGGCTGCGCTGGCCGCACGGGGCCCTCCGCTACTATCTGGCGCTCGTCATCGAGCTCGTTCGCCTCCGGCCTCTGCGCTTCACGGTCGCCGTGGACGGCGAGACGCCGGAGACGGCGCTCGGCACGCTCGTCGCCGTGGGCAACACGGCGAGCTACGGGGGCGGCATGCCGGTGTGCGCGGGCGCGACGCCGGATGACGGGATGCTCGATCTGGTGCAGGTCGCACGGCTCGGGCGTCTGCGGCTCCTGCGGCTGTTCCCGCTGCTGCTGCGCGGACGGCACCTCTCACGACCGGAAGTGCGTCATCGTCGAGTGCGGATGGTGACGGTGAGCGCGCCCGGTCTCGTGGTCTACGCCGACGGCGAGCGTCTCGGCGAGGACGAGTGCACCATCTCGCTGTGTCCGGCAGCGTTCACTGTCCTGACCCCGGCCGAGGGAGTTCTCGCGTGACCGGGTTCGATGAGGACGTCGTGATCGTCGGATCCGGGTTCGGCGGCGCGGTCGCCGCACTCCGGCTCACCGAGAAGGGACATCGGGTGCGGGTGTTCGAGGCGGGACGGCGCTTCGAGGACGAGGACTTCGCGAAGACGAGCTGGGACGTGCGCCGCTACCTCTGGGCGCCGGGCCTCGGATGCTTCGGCGTGCAGCGCATCCACCGCCTGCCGCACGTGATGATCCTCGCCGGGGCCGGTGTGGGCGGCGGTTCACTCAACTACGCGAACACCCTCTATCAGCCCGGCGGAGCGTTCTTCGCCGACCGGCAGTGGGCAGGGATCGCCGACTGGGAGACCGAGCTCGCACCCCACTACGCGACGGCGAAGCGGATGCTGGGCGTCGTCGAGCGCTATCCGCACAGCGGACCCGTGGAGCGGATCATGGCCGGGGCCGCCGAGGATCTCGGGGTGGGCAGCACCTTCCGTCATGCGCCCGTCGGCGTCTGGTTCGGGAAGCCGGGGGAGCGCAGCGCTGATCCGTTCTTCGGCGGGGAGGGACCGGAGCGCACCGGATGCACGCTCTGCGGCAACTGCATGGTCGGATGCCGGGTCGGCGCGAAGAACACCCTGATGAAGAACTACCTCGCCCTCGCCGAGCGCCGTGGCGCGATCATCGAGCCGCTGCGTACCGTGACCGAGGTTCGGGCGCTCGCGGGCGGCGGGTTCGCCGTCACCACGCGCCGCAGCGGCGCGTGGCTGCGACGCGGGCAGCGCACCGTGACCGCGCGTGAGGTCGTGCTCGCCGCCGGCACCTGGGGCACGCAGCAGCTGCTGCACCGGATGAAGCACACCGGGGCGCTCCCGCACGTGTCCGATGCCATGGGCCGGCTCACCCGCACCAACTCCGAGGCACTGGACGGCGCCGTGGCGACGAGGGTGCCGGAATCCCTCGCCCTGGCCAGCGGAGTGGCGATCACGACGTCGTTCCACGTGGACGAGCGCACCCACGTCGAGAACGTCCGCTACGGCCCGGGCTCGAATCTGATGGGCGCGCTCGCGACCGTGATGGTGCCGGGCGACCGTTCACTCGCCCGGAGGCTCGGCGGGGTCGTGGTCCGGGCTCTGCGGTCGCCGATACGCCAGTTCCGCCTGGGGTCGCTGCGGCGTTGGAGCGAGCGCGGGATCATCGCTCTGGTGATGCAGACAGCCGACAACTCGCTCACGCTCTCCCTGCGGCGTCGGTTCGGGCGTCTCACGATGACCAGCGCTCAGGGGCACGGTGAGCCGAATCCGAGCCATCTGCCTCAGGCTCATCGCGCAGCACGCGCCATCGCCGCCCGGATGCGCAGCGAGGGCGGCGTTCCCGCCGAGGCTCGAGGATCGTGGCCCGAGGTGTTCGGCATCCCGCTCACCGCGCACTTCCTGGGCGGCGCAGTGATCTCCGCCTCGCCGGCGGACGGGGTGATCGATTCCTATCACCGCGTGTGGGGTCATCCCGGACTCCACGTGGTCGACGGTGCCGCCGTGCCGGCGAACCCGGGTGTGAACCCCTCGCTGACCATCACGGCGCTGGCGGAGCGGGCGCTGTTCTTCTGGCCGCGCGCGGGGGATGACGACGAGCGTCCGCCGCAGACTCCTGTCGCCGGCTGATCGGCCGGTGAACCGAGAACGCCCCTCCGACGCTCGCGCGTCGGAGGGGCGTTCCCCGTCGGTCGTACCGCGCTCAGCGGCTCTCGATGCCGCGGATCTGCGGGGTGTGGAACGAGCCTCCGAAAGCCCGGTCGGACGCGCCTTCGCGGTCGAGGTACGGCGAGGCGCCACCGTCGATGAACGGCCAGCCGGCGCCCAGGATCAGACACAGATCGATGTCCTCGACCTCGGGCACGACCCCTTCGTCCAGCATGAGCTTGATCTCGGTGGCGAGGCCGTCCTGCACGCGCTGCAGGATGGTCGCGGCCGAGGCCGGCGCCTTGCCGACCGCCGGCTTGAGCACCTTCTCCGCCTGCTTCGTCCAGCCGGTCACGCGACCGCCCCTGTCCTTCTCGACCACCGCATCCAGCTCTGCGAGGGCGTGGAAGTTCTCGTTGGCGTAGAAGCGGTCCGGGAAGGCATGCACCATCGTGTCCTGCACGTGAGCTGCGACCTTCCAGCCGACCAGATCGATCAGCTGGAACGGACCCATCGGGAGCCCGAGCGGACCGAAGGCCTTCTCCACCTCCGCGATCGGCGTGCCCTCGTAGACGGCCCGTGCCGCCTCGCCCATGACCTTGGCGAGCAGGCGGTTCACGACGAAGCCCGGCGCGTCGGCGGTGAGCACGGCGTTCTTGCCCAGATTCTTCGCGACGACGAAGGCGGTCGAGAGTGCGGCATCCGCCGTCGCCGGCGTCTTCACGATCTCGATCAGCGGCATCACGGCCACCGGGTTGAAGAAGTGGAAGCCGACGAGGCGCTCGGGGTGCGCCAGCTTCGATCCGATCTCCTCGACCGAGAGCGACGAGGTGTTGGTGGCGAGGATCGCGTCCTCGGCGATGATCTTCTCGATCTCCCCGAACACCTGCTGCTTGACGCCGACCTCTTCGAACACGGCCTCGATCACGAAGTCGCAGTCCGCGTACAGGGTCTTGTCGGTCGTGCCGGTGACCAGCGCGCGCAGCTTGTTCGCGGCGTCGGAGTCGAGCCGACCCTTCGCCTCGAGCTTGCCGATCTCCTCGTGGATGTACGCCACGCCCTTGTCGACGCGTGCCTGATCCAGATCGGTGATCAGCACCGGGACCTGGAGCTTGCGCACGAACAGCAGCGCGAACTGGCTGGCCATGAGGCCTGCGCCGATGATGCCGACCTTCGTGACCTTCTTCGCGAGCTCCTTGTCGGGAGCGCCTACGGGGCGCTTCGCCCGCTTCTGCACCAGGTCGAACGCGTACATCGAGGCGGCGAACTGGTCGCCGGTCACGAGTTCGGCCAGCGCCTCGTCCTCGCGGGCGAAGCCCTCGGCCTTCGTGCCGCTCTTCGCCTTGTCGAGAAGGTCGAGCGCCGCGTAGGGGGACTTCGGAACGGTGCCGATCTTCGACTCCAGCATGCCGCGGGCCATCTTGATCGCGATCGGCCACTTGGTGAGGCGCTCGATCTTGCCCGGCTCGTTCCTGCGCTCGACCTTCTTGCCGCCGAGGACCGCGTCGGCCCACGCCAGCGAGTTCTCGAGATAGTTCGCCGCGGGGAAGATCGCGTCGACGATCCCCAGGTCGAACGCCTGCTGCGGCTTCAGCATCCGGTTCTGCTTGAGCGGGTTCGAGATGACGACCTCGAGAGCGTTCTCGATGCCGATGAGGTTCGGCAGGAGGTAGGCACCGCCCCAGCCGGGGATGATGCCGAGGAAGACCTCCGGCAGCGCGATGGCCGCCGCCGACGCGTCGACCGTGCGGTACGACGAGTTGAGCGCGATCTCCAGACCGCCGCCGAGAGCGAGGCCGTTCACGAAGGCGAACGAGGGGACTCCGAGCTCGCTGAGCTTGCCGAGCACCTTGTGCCCCAGCTGGGCGATCAGGCGTGCGTTGTCGCGCGACCCGACCTTGCTGATGTCGGACAGGTCGGCGCCGGCGGCGAGGATGTACTGCTTGCCGGTGATGCCGACCGCCTGGATCTCGCCGGCAGCTGCTCGCGCCGTGAGTCCGTCGAGGGTCTCGCCGAGCTCGGTGAGCGTGGCAGGACCCAGCGTGTTGGGACGGTTGTGGTCGCGACCGTTGTCGAGCGTGATCAGGGCGAGGGTCTTGCCGGAGGCGAGGCGGATGTCGCGCACGGGGGAGTGCGTGACGACCTCTCCCTCGGTGAGGGCCTGGATGGGCGAGAAGTCGACGTCTTCGTAGCTCACTACTTCTTCTTCTTTCCGTCGTAGTGCGGGTTCTCCCAGATGACCGAGCCGCCCTGGCCCAGCCCGACGCACATCGCCGTCAGGCCGTAGCGGACGTCGGGGCGCTCGGCGAACTGCGCCGCGAGCTGGATCATCAGACGCACACCGGAGGCGGCGAGCGGGTGTCCGAGGGCGATGGCACCGCCCCACTGGTTGACTCGGGGGTCGTCGTCGGCGATGCCGAAGTGGTCGAGCAGGGAGATCACCTGGATGGCGAAGGCCTCGTTCAGCTCGAACAGTCCGATGTCGGAGATCTGCAGACCCGCCTTCTTCAGCGCCTTCTCCGTCGAGGGGATCGGTCCGATACCCATGATCTCGGGCTGGACACCGGCGAAGGCGAACGAGACCATCCGCATCTTCGGGGCGAGACCCAGCTCCTTGACGGCGCCGCCCCCGGCCAGCAGCGACATGGTCGCGCCGTCGGTGAGCGGCGAGGAGGTTCCTGCGGTGACGCGTCCGTGGGGACGGAACGGGGTCTTGAGCGCAGCCAGGTCCTCCATGGTCGTCTGCGGGCGTCGCCCCTCGTCCTCGGACGCGAGACCCCAGGCGCCGTCGGCGCCCTTGATCGCGACGGAGACCAGGTCGGGCTGGATCTTGCCCGCGTCGTACGCCGCCTGCACCTTGTGCTGGCTGAGCATCCCGAAGCGGTCGGAGCGCTCCTTCGTGAGGTGCGGGAAGCGGTCGAAGATCCGCTCGGCCGTGACGCCCATGTTGAGGGCTCCGGGGTCGACCATCTTCTCGGCCACGAACCGCGGGTTCGGGTCGGCGTTGCCGCCGATCGGGTGGTGGCCCATGTGCTCGACGCCGCCGGCGAGGGCCAGGTCGTACATCCCGACGCCGATCGATGCGCCCATGGTGGTCACGCTGGTCATCGCACCGGCGCACATGCGCTCGACGGCGAGGCCGGGGACGGTCTGCGGGAGCCCCGCGAGGATCGCCACGGATCGCCCGAGAGTGAGGCCCTGGTCGCCGGTCTGACTCGTCGCGGCGATCGCGACGTCGTCGATGCGATCCGCCGGGACGGCCGCGTTGCGCTCCATGAGGCCGATGGTCGCCTTCACGGCGAGGTCATCAGCGCGGGTGTTCCAGTACATGCCCTTTTCGCCGGCGCGCCCGAAGGGGGTGCGCACTCCATCGACGAAGAAGACGTCCGAGATCTCGGCCACTCTGCCTCCAAGTTTGTGCGGTCGCCTCAGTCTATGAACGGGCGGAAACCGGGAGGAATCGGTTGGATCGAACCTACGAAGCGGGTGCGGGGGTGGTGTCGGGCGATTGCGCCGCCTCTACAAAGGCAGTCGCGATCTTCTGTGCGGTCTGTGCAATCTGCCACGGACGTGCGCCGAGCGCCGAGAGGGCGGCGCCGATGTCTTCGGCGGTCTCGCCCGGCGCGTCCCACGCCACGCGGCGCAGGAACTCCGGGGTCAGCAGATTCTCGGTCGGCATGCCCAGTTCCTCGGCGACGGCCTCGACCACCGGGCGCGCGGCCTTCAGACGTGCGTCGGCCTCGGGATTCCGGTCGGACCAGGCACGCGGCGGCGGCAGCGCGTCGCTCGGAACCCGTTCGCGGGGGAGTTCCTCGGTGGCACGACCGTCGACGATGGCCTGCCACCAGCGGTCCAGCTGCGTGCGGCTCGCGCGCCCCTGGAACTCCTTGATGCCGGCGAGTGCCTGCTTCGACTGCGGGTTCGCCATGACGGCGGCGACGAGCGAGCGGTCCGGAACGAGTCGCCCGGGGGAGACGTCCTGCTCCTGCGCGAAGGTCTCGCGCGCCTGCCACAGGGAACGGGCGACCGCGAGATTGCGGGCGCCGCGGACCTGGTGCAGTCCGCTGAGACGGCGCCACGGATCCTCGCGCGGAGGCTTGGGCAGCCGGGTCAGGGTGGCGGCGAACTCCTCGGCGGCGAACTCGGTCTTCTCCTGCTCCGCGAGCTCCGCAACGAGGGCGTCGCGGACGTCGATCAGGTGCAGCACGTCGAGCGCGGCGTAGTCGAGCCACGAGTCCGGGAGCGGGCGCGTCGACCAGTCAGAGGCGGAGTGCTCCTTTTTGAGAGTGATCCCGAGGGTGTCCTCGACGACGGCCGCGAGGCCGACACGGTCGTGCCCGAGCAGGCGCGACGCGAGTTCCGTGTCGAAGATCGACGGCGGCTCGAGATGCAGCTCGCGGAGTGAGGGAAGGTCCTGGCTGGCGGCGTGGAACACCCACTCGGCCTCGCCGATCGCCTCCTGGAGCGGTGAGAAATCGCCGAGCTCGGGCGGATCGAAGAGGAACACGCCCGCGTCCCGCCGGAACACCTGCACGAGGTACGCGCGCTGCGAGTAGCGGAAGCCCGACGCGCGTTCGACATCGACGGCGACCGGCCCGGTGCCCGCCGCGAGCGCAGCGCACGCTGCGCGGAACTCCTCGACATCCGAGATCACGGAGTATTCAGTCACGTACTGCCTTTCGAGCGCCGAACACGGCGATGCCCTCGGAGCCCGGCGGAAGTCCCGCCAGCATTCCGACCAGCTCGGCCCATGCTTCGACGTGCGGTCGGAACGGGCCTTCCGGAGTCCAGGACGCCCGCAATTCTATCTGTGCGCCGTCGCCTTCGACGGCGAGAGCGCCGAATCCCTTCGACAGCGTCTTCGTGGAGGTGCCGGATGCCGAGTGGTAGATCGCGTCGCGGGAGTCGAGCGCGTCGACCAGCCAGGACCACGTGACGTCCGCCAGGAGGGGGTCGGTGCCGATCTCGCTCTCGAGCGGCGCCTGCGCGAAGATCACGATGCGCCATGCCCCGCCCCAGGCTCCCGGTTCGTCCGGATCGTGCAGCAGCACGAATCGACCGGTGCCGTAGACCGACTCTCCGTCGCCCCCTGGTCGCACGTCGGCGGCGAGCGCGATGGCGAAGGGCGCCAGGCCCTGAGGCGTGGAGATCTCGCGCACCGTGATGTCGTCGCGGAACGCGGTCTCGCGCAGTTCGGCCATCGCGCTGTCGAAGGGGGTCCCGGCATCGGGGTGTGCGGTCACGGCAACAGGCTAGAGTCAGGAGGCGATGAAGAGTCTCAGGCACGCCGTTGCACTCCTTGTCCCCGCTCTGCTCGCACTCGGGGCCGCCCTGTCGTTCCTCGTGTTCGGCGTGGCTCGTCGCGTCGTCACCCCGATGCGCCGACCGGTCGACACGCAGATCCTCGCGGTCGACACCGGTGCGCAGACCATCGAGCTCGAACGCACGGTCGACACCGAGCTTCCTGGACGTTACGGGCTGTTCACGACAGGCACCTACGGCTACGTGAAGCTCGGCGCCGTCCTCGGCGTCGATGCGACCAGCGTGCGGCGCAAGCTGCTGACGAAGATCGAGACGGGGGCCAGGGTCGATCGGGGGGCGGGATTCAGCGGCTACTACTACTCGTCGCCGAGTGAGCTGCATCTGTCCTGGCAGAACGTGCTGATCGGATCACCCGCGGGGCCCTGCCCTGCCTGGTTCTTCCCAGCGACGTCGACGACGTGGGTGATCCAGGTGCACGGGCGCGGAGCCACGCGGGTGGAGTGCCTGCGGGCGGTCCCGGTTCTGCATGCCGCCGGATTCCCCAACCTCGTGGTGTCGTACCGGAACGACAGCGAGGCGCCGCGCAGCCGGGCCGGCGCCTACGCCCTCGGGACCGCGGAGTGGCGGGACGTGGATGCGGCGATCGCCTACGCACTGCGCCACGGCGCCGAGCGGGTGATCCTGATGGGCTGGTCGATGGGAGGCGCCGTCTCCCTGCAGGCGGCGGTCAGCTCGAGCTATCGGGAGCGCATCGTCGGTCTGATCCTGGAGTCCCCGGTCGTCGACTGGCGCACCGTGCTGCGCTTCCAGGCCCGGATCGCGGGTGTCCGCGCACCGCTCCCGGAACTGGCGATGAGCGCCCTGCAACGCCCCCTCACCGCACGGATCAGCGGCGCGGACGACGCGATCTCGTTCGACCGGCTCGACATGGTCGCGCGCGCCGGCGAGCTGACAGCGCCGATGCTCATCCTCCACAGCGTGGACGACGGATTCGTGCCGATCGACTCGTCGGTGGCCCTTCAGCAGGCACGACCGGATCTCGTGACCATGCCCGAGTTCAGCGTCGCCCGGCACACGAAGATCTGGAACTACGATCAGCCCGGCTGGACCGCGGCGATCACCGACTGGGTCGAGGCGCAGGGCTTCAGCGCTTCTGCCTGACCTGCTTCTTCGCGCGCATCAGCATCCCGGTCATCCCACCGATCCGCAGCGGCGAGACCGCCTTCGTGAGTCCGATCGACTGCGGGTAGTCGTCGGGGATGGCGAGCACCTCGTCGGATGTGAGTCCGGTGATGCCCTGCACGAGGATGCTGGCGAACCCGCGGGTGGTCGGCGCCTCCGGCGGTGCGGTCGCATGCATCGTGACGATGTCGTCGTTCACCTCGACGTAGATGTAGACCGGCGACTGGCACTCCGCGACGCGCTCGCACATCTCCGGATGGTTCGCGACCTCGTCGGAGACGGGGGGAAGCTCGTCGGAGTACTCGAGCAGCAGCAGGAGCCGATCCGACTCGGGGGTCTCCAGGAAGCCGTCGCGGATGTCGGCGAGGATGTCAGGAAGGTCGCTGGCGCTCATCCCTGACATCCTCCCATGTTCAGAGCGAGCCGGGCTCGGCACCCGTCACGATCGGAACCCGCACGGCGCTGCCCCACTCGGTCCAGGAGCCGTCGTAGTTGCGCACGTTCTCGAAGCCGAGCAGGTGCTTGAGCACGAACCAGGTGTGGCTGGAGCGTTCACCGATCCGGCAGTACGCCACGACGTCGTCGCCGTCCTTCAGCCCGGCACCGTCACGGTAGATCGCGTCGAGCTCGGCGCGGCTCTTGAAGCCGCCGTCCTCCGCGACGGCCTTGGCCCACGGCACGCTCTGCGCGGTGGGGATGTGCCCGGCGCGCAGCGTGCCCTCCTCGGGGTAGGCGGGAGCGGTCGTGCGCTCTCCGCTGTACTCCTCGGGGGAGCGGACATCGATCAGCGGGTTGCCGATGTGCGTGAGGACGTCTTCCTTGTAGGCGCGGATCACGGAGTCGTCGCGCTCGACGACCGGGTACTCCGTCGCGGGGCGCGTGGTGGCGTCGCGCGTGAGCTCGCGTCCCTCGGAGATCCAGCGGTCGCGGCCGCCGTCGAGCAGTCGCACGTCCTCGTGTCCGAAGAGGGAGAACACCCAGAGGGCGTAGGCCGCCCACCAGTTGTTCTTGTCGCCGTAGATGACGACCGTGTCGTCGCGGGCGATGCCCTTGCGGCTGAGCAGCTGGGCGAAGCCCTCGCCGTCGACGTAGTCGCGCACGACCGGGTCGTTGAGCTCGGTGTGCCAGTCGACCTTCACGGCACCGGGGATGTGTCCGGTCTCGTAGAGGAGCACGTCCTCATCGGACTCGACGACGACGAGACCAGGCTGTCCGAGGCGCTCCGCCAGCCATTCGGTCGTCACCAGACGGCCGGGTTCGGCGTACTCGGCGAACTTGGGGGAGGAGGAATCGATCTCGATGGCCATGGGGTTCTCCGAAGCATTGAGCGGGCGAGGGTGCGGTGGCGGACGGCGTAGTGTGGAGCCGTCCCTTCGACGATAGATCCCCTCAGTGCGCCCTGCACCCGATTCGTAAGACTTCGACACAGGTGCGCACCCGATTCAGGACCGTGATGACCGACACGACCAGCCGCACGGGAATCGTGCACCTCACCGAGCGCCAGCCCGCCGTCAGCGGACCCGAGATGCTGGCCAGTCTGGTGCCGCCGCCGCAGTTCGACACGGCCACGTTCGACAGCTATCGCGCGGATCCCGCCTACCCCTCTCAGGAGGAGGCCAAGGAGACGCTGATCCGCTTCGCCGGTCGCGGCGGCCCGGTCAAGCGCGGCGGGTTCTTCAGCCGGGCGAAGAAGGAGCCAGAGGTCAAGCCGGGGGTGTACCTGGACGGTGGCTTCGGCGTGGGCAAGACGCACCTTCTCGCGTCGATCTATCACGCGATGCCCGCACGCAGGAAGTACTTCGGGTCGTTCATCGAGTACACCGCGCTCGTGGGCGCACTCGGCTACAAGAACACGGTCGACCTGCTCAAGGGCGCCGACCTCCTCTGCATCGACGAGTTCGAACTCGACGACCCGGGCGACACCATGGTCATGACGCGTCTGCTCGGCGAACTCGTCCCGACGGGCACCCGCCTCGCCGCGACCTCGAACACCCCGCCGAACGCTCTCGGCGAAGGACGCTTCGCGGCGCAGGACTTCCTTCGCGAGATCCACGCGATGTCGGACAGCTTCCAGACGATCCGGATCGACGGCGTCGACTTCCGGCAGCGCGCTCTGGACGGCCATGCCGTCGTCCTCGACGACGAGGCCTACGACAGCGCGCGTGAGGCGGGCGCGACCGCCGGCACGGCATCCGATGACCGCTTCGATGATCTGATCCGTCATCTGGCCCAGGTGCATCCGTCCCGCTACATCCGCGTGATCGACGGACTCGACCAGGTCGGCCTCCGCGGCGTCCGCCAGCTGACCGATCAGTCCGAGGCGCTGCGGTTCGTCGCGTTCGTGGACCGGGTGTACGACGCCCAGATCCCGATCATCGCCACAGGCCTCGGTCTGGACGCCGTGTTCTCCGATGAGATGCTCGCCGGCGGATACCGCAAGAAGTACCTTCGCGCCATCTCCCGACTGAACGCGCTGACGCATTCTGCGTGACCCTGCAGGCCCGTGTAACGCGATGTTCACACCCGGAGCCCTTCTGTAACACCGGAGAAACAAACCTCACGCATGCGCGAAACCGCGCGTCGTCACACTGAAGCTCTCAATTACTTCGGATGTGAGGTTTTCCTATGGATGCTCCCGGCAACATCTCGTGGGCGATCACCGCGACAGCGCTGGTCCTGCTCATGACGCCTGGCGTCGCCTTCTTCTACGGCGGTCTCGTCAAGGCGAAGAGCGTCGTCAGCATGATGATGATGAGCTTCGGCTCGATCGGCCTTGTCGCCGTGCTGTGGATTCTCTTCGGCTTCTCCATGAGCGCCGTCGACAGTCCGACCGCCTTCGCCGGCAACCCCTTCGCCGACTTCGGGCTCTCGAGCCTGGCCTCGGGTGAGGGATCGAACGTCGCCCTTCTCGGTGTCGCCTACGGCGCGACGTTCGCGATCATCACGGTCGCCCTGATCTCCGGCGCCATCGCCGACCGCGCGAAGTTCGGCAGCTGGCTGATCTTCGCCGGTGTCTTCGCCACCGTCGGCTACTTCCCCGTCGCCGCATGGGTCTGGGGCGGCGGCTGGATCATGAACCTCGGCACCACGCTGTTCGGTGAGGACAGCGGGATCGGCGTCATCGACTACGCCGGCGGTACCGCTGTGCACATCAATGCGGGCGCTGCGGCCCTCGCCCTCGCGATCGTCCTCGGAAAGCGCATCGGCTTCCAGAAGGGCATCCTCAAGCCGCACAACGTGCCGCTGACGCTGCTCGGCGCTGCGCTGCTGTGGTTCGGCTGGTTCGGCTTCAACGCCGGTGCGGAGTGGCTCGCCGAGGACATGGGCGGTGTCGGACTCATCGGTCTCAACACGCTCGGCGCCACGGCTGCTGCCATCCTCGGCTGGATCCTGATCGAGAAGATCAAGGACGGAAAGCCCACCTCGGTCGGCGCCGCATCCGGTGCGGTCGCCGGTCTCGTCGCCATCACCCCGGCGTGCGCCAACCTGACGCCCGGCTGGTCGCTCCTGCTCGGCGCCGTCGCCGGTATCGTCTGCGCTCTCGCGGTCGAGCTGAAGTTCCGCCTCGGTTTCGACGACTCGCTCGACGTGGTCGGCATCCACCTCGTCGGCGGCCTGATCGGAACCCTGTACCTGGGCTTCTTCGCCACCGACACCGGCCTGTTCGTCGGCGGCGACGCCCGCCAGCTCGCCGTCCAGGTGATCGCCGCTCTGGGTGTGCTCATCTACTCCTTCGTCGTCGCCTTCATCATCGGCTTCGCGATCGAGAAGACGATCGGCTTCCGCGTCACGAACGAAGACGAGATCGCCGGTGTGGACCAGGTCGTGCACGGCGAGGAGGGCTACGCTCTCGCGGACGCATGACAGCGGTTAGGGTGACCGTGTGAGCAATACCGACGGCATCCTGGCGACACTCGCGCAGATCCTGCAGAAGCTGCTGGGGTCGGACCGGGCGTCTCGGACAGAACATCGTCCGAGACGCCCGGTCGCGCGTCTGCGGACGTCCTCGGAAGCACGGGTGCCGGTCGATGCGTCGCAGGATCGGGGGAGCGGCAGTGACACGGCCACGATCCGGATCGACCCCGAGCGCATTGACGATCTGCAGGTCGCCTACGCTCCCGAACGCGACGGAGCCCCGGACGCCGGCGAGATCGTCTGGACCTGGGTGCCCTACGAGGAGAACGACGGTCGAGGCAAGGACCGACCGGTGCTCGTCATCGGGCGGGCTTCGGCGGACCGCGTGTACGCCGTCCGCATGACCAGTCGGGCACACGACGGCGACCGCGACTTCCTCACGATCGGTGCCGGCTCCTGGGACTCGCAGGGACGCGAGTCCTGGGTTGACATCGAGCAGCTGTACAGCGTGCACGAGCACGGCCTGCGGCGTGAGGCGGCTGTGCTCGACCGCGGGCGCTACGACAGGGTCGCGAGTGCGCTCACACGCCGCTACGGCTGGGCTGCAGCGGGCTGAGCGACGGGAACGCCTGCAGCACCATCTCGACGAGCTCGGTCAGCGGGCGCGTCAGGGGATCGGTGGCCGGGAGCCCCAGGCTCAGTTCGATCTCGTCGATCGACGCGCTGAGCTGAGCCTCGGAGAGGTTCTCGTGGTTCACGGTGATCCCGATGACCCTGGTGTCAGCGAAGGCCTCGATGAGCGCGACCTCGCTCTCCACGGTGGGCATCGCGACCATCGGGAAGTCCCCGAGGTTCTCGCGGCCGGGGGCGTGCTGCACGATGACGCCCGCCGGCTGGCTGCCGCGGAGGATGTGCGCGGAGGTGATGTACGCCGGGTGGCTGAGCGCTCCCTGGCCCTCGACGATGATCACGTCGGGGTCTTCGCCCTCGAACGCGGCGACGACCTGGTTCTCGACCTCGCCCGAGCAGAACTGGGGGACGAGGGCGTCCAGCGCTACCCCGTACTTTCCGCCCTGGATGATCGTGGTCTGCCCCGTGCCGACCATCACGGCATGGATGCCATGCTCGTTCAGCGCGCGCACCAGCAGGGTCGCGGTCGTGCGCTTGCCGATCGCTCCATCTGTTCCGAGAATGGCGATCCGGGGGCACGTGACGTCGAAGATGCGCCCCGAGAAGAGGTGCAGATCCTTCTTCTCCTTGGGGCGGCGGATGTCGGTGATGGTGACACCGGCGAGCAGGCTCGCCGCGACGAACTCCGCGTCATCCGTCAAGAACTCGTGCAGGCCGTTGATGATGTGCATCCCGCGCGCGATCCCATCCAGCAGCACGGTGCGCTGCCCGGGCGAGAGCAGGCCGTCGGCGGGCGCGACGCCGCAGATGAGGTAGTCGGGAACGTGTCCGGCGTGAGCGATCGCGGCGGTGAGGCCGTCGAGGACCGGGATCCCGACCGCCGTGCCGTCGAGCAGCATCCCGGCATCCGCCCCCGCGTGCGTGCTGTCGATGACGCTGAGGATCTCGTACTTCTCGGAGTGGCGGACGAGCCCGTTGGCCGTCTTGCCGTCCTGCTCGCCGAACTGGCCCTCGCAGTAGATGACTGCGGTCGTGCCCGTGGGGAGCTGCGGCTCCGACCAGGAATGGGCGGAGGAATCGCTCGAAGCAACGGGCAGGGATGGGTGAGACATGGCTCTCCTCTGATCGCACAGAGGAGGCGACGGAGAACGAAATGGCCGAGAACGGCCCGTTGGTCGACAAGAAGTCTTCCCTGATACCGGCACGATGCCGGTTCCCTCACCGTAGCAGGGCGGTCTGGGACTCAGCCGCGAGTCGAGCAATCCGATTCGGCGGGCGCGCCGAATCAGATGTGAGCCGCGACCGCGGCGAAGCACAAGGAGGAATCATGCGTTTCATTCCCACCAAGGTCCACGGAATCCTCGACTACATCGTCGGTGTGGCTCTCATCGCTGCGCCGTGGCTCTTCGGATTCGCCGGCATGGGCGGCCCTGCCGTCGTCATCCCGATCGTGCTCGGAGTCGGCCTGATCGTCTACAGCCTGTTCACCAAGTACGAGTGGGGCCCCTTCGGGTTCATCCCGATGCCGGTCCACCTCGTGTTCGACATCGTCGCGAGCCTGTTCCTCGCCCTGTCGCCGTGGATCTTCGGGTTCTCCGGTGAAGCGCTGAACGTCTGGCTGCCGCACGTCGTCGTCGGCGCCGCGGTCATCGTGGTCGTGCTGTTCTCGCAGCCGCAGCCGGAGACCGCTCGCGGCCGTGCCGCCACGGCCTGATCCCATGCCACAGAGGCGCTCCCGGCCACAGCCCGGGGGCGCCTCTGTCACGCCCGGAGAGCCTCGCTGAGCCATCGCGCGTAGAGCTCCCAGGGGTCGCCGATGCTGCGGAGACGCGCGATGTGGGCACGCAGCTCATCGTCGAGCGTGAACCACTCACCGCCTTCGCGCTGCGCCGCATACTCGCGGTGCCGCTGCTGTTCGACCGGCCGGCCGCCTCGCTCGAAGGCGAGGAGCTCGTCATGTCGGATGCTCGCGAGGCGCTGCCGAGGGCGTCGACTCGTGCCGATCTTCACGCGCCGGTCGTATCGCAGGTAATAGACCACCTCGATCTGAGGCAGCGGCAGATCGCTGTCGGGAACATCGCCGTACCGCCAGCCGCAGGTGCCGCAGATCCAGGCGCTGCCGAGGCGCGCCCCTGTGCGGCCTCCGCAGAGGTGGCAGGGACCGGGCAGGTCATGACTCGACGGCACAGCTCGAGCGTACGAGCAGGTGCCGACACGGCTCGGCGCGCGGTGTCACCCGAGGGTACCGAGGAGCGGAGCGGCCGCATAATGTCGAAGTCGGCGTGAGGGGAGAGGCGATGACGACCACGACAAGACGGTGCATCTGCGCGGGCGCGGCGGCATCCGCTGTCCTCGTGCTGGTGGCCTGCACGAGCGAGCCAGCCCCGCGTCCGCCCTCCGCGACGAGCGCAGCGCCGTCGTCGGTGGAGCCGGAGGAGGTGACGGTCGTGGCGCAGGACCTCGACGCGCCATGGTCCATCGCCTTCCGTGATGATGTGGCGCTGATCAGCGAACGCGACTCCGCCCGCATCCTCGAGCTCTCCGACGACGGCGAGGCTCGGGAGGTCGCGGTCATCGACGGTGTCGCGCCGCGGGGAGAGGGCGGACTTCTGGGGATCGCCGTCCATGAGGACTACCTGTACGTCTATCTCACGGGTGCCGACGAGAACCGCATCGAGCGCTTCGAGCTGACCGGGCCGGCCGGTGACCTCGCGTTGGGACGGGCGGACACCGTCATCTCCGGAATGGATGCCGCCGGCAACCACAACGGCGGACGCATCGCGTTCGGTCCCGACGGGATGCTCTACGCGACCGTGGGCGACGCGGGTGACCCCTCGAGCGCGCAGGATCTCGACTCCCTCTCGGGAAAGATCCTGCGCCTCACGCCGGAGGGGGAGATTCCTGCGGACAACCCCTTCGACGGCTCACCTGTCTACAGCTACGGGCATCGGAATCCGCAGGGTCTCGCGTGGGACGACGACGGCGTGCTGTACGCGAGCGAGTTCGGTCAGGACACCTGGGACGAGCTGAACGTCATCGAGGCGGGCGGCAACTACGGCTGGCCCGAGATCGAGGGCTTCGCCGACCGCGAGGGGTTCATCGACCCGGTGCAGCAGTGGAGCCCCGATGTCGCCAGCCCGAGTGGGATCGCCGTCGCGAACGGTGCCGTCGTGGTCGCGAACCTGCGCGGCGAGAGGCTCCGCGAGATTCCCCTGGCGGCTCTCGGAACCGCGAGCGAGCACCTCGTCGGCGAGTACGGGCGTCTGCGCGACGTCGTGCTCGCGCCGGACGGCACGCTGTGGGTCCTGACGAACAACACCGACGGGCGCGGGCAGCCGGCTGCGGGAGACGACCGCGTGATCAGCGTTCCGATCGGCTGACGGGTACGAGGCCGCGCCGTGTCCAGGCCCTGCCGAAAGTTCTCTTTCCTTGACAGACTCGGCTCATGGTCTTCATCGGTTTCCACGCGTCGCATGAGCAGATCGCCCCGAGCGCACTTCTCGATGCGGTCGCCGCGGCGGAAGGAGCGGGGTTCGACGGAGCCATGTGCTCCGATCATCTTGCACCGTGGAGTCCGCGCCAGGGGGAATCGGGGTTCGCTCTGAGCTGGATCGGGGCGGCCCTGGCACGAACCCGCTTCTCGATCGGCATGGTCAACGCCCCCGGACAGCGATACCACCCGGTGATGATCGCTCAGGCTTTCGCGACGCTCGAGGAGATGTTCCCCGGGCGATTCTGGGCGGCCATGGGGAGTGGAGAGGCCGTCAATGAACATGTCACCGGGGACGGCTGGCCACCCAAGCCGGAGCGGAACGCCCGCCTGCGGGAGAGTGTCGACGTCATCCGGCGCCTGATGGACGGGGACGAGGTCACCCGCGACGGTCTCGTCCGGGTGCATCGCGCACGGGTGTGGAGTCGACCTGCTCAGCCGCCGCCGCTGTTCGCCACCGCGGTGAGTGCGGAGACCGCCGCGTGGGCAGCCGGATGGGCGGACGGGCTCGCCACGGTCGCGCAGGAGCCGGCAGCGCTGAGACGGGTGGTGGCCGCGTATCGCACGGCCGGTGGTGGAGGACCCTGCATCCTCCAGGTTCACATCAGCTGGGCGCGCACCGACGCCGCGGCATTCTCGATCGCACGAGACCAGTGGCGCAACGGTCTGCTCACGCCGCCCGTGACCTGGGATCTCGAGCAGCCGGAGGACTTCGACGACGCCGTCGCAGGCCTCGACGATCACGGTCTGCGCAAGGCTGTGCTGATCGACCACGACCCGGTGTCACTGGCGTCTCGTATCGCCGAGCTGGCGGACATCGGGTTCGATCGCGTCTATCTGCATCACGTCGGCCGCGACCAGTCGGCGTTCCTCGACATGGCGGCGTCCGACCTGATCCCGTCCCTGAAGGAGCAGCTGTGAAGATCACCGACACGAGCGATCTGTGGTGGAAGTCCGCCGTCGTGTACTGCCTCGACGTCGAGACGTTCCTCGACTCCGACGGCGACGGCATCGGCGACCTTCAGGGACTCGCGCAGAGGATCGACTACCTTGCTCAGCTCGGCGTCACCTGCCTCTGGCTCATGCCGTTCTACCCGACGCCTGACCGAGACGACGGCTACGACATCAGCGACTTCTACGGGGTGGATCCCCGGCTGGGCACCCACGGCGACCTGGTGGAGGTGATCCGCACCGCCCGCGATCGCGGCATGCGTGTCATCGTGGATCTGGTCGTCAACCACACGTCGGACCGGCATCCGTGGTTCCTCGCAGCGAAGCGCAGCGTGAACTCCCCGTATCGCGCCTACTACGTCTGGCGTGACGATGCGCCGCCCAAGGGGCAGAAGAACGCGGTGTTCCCTGGCCAGGCCGATGGCATCTGGGAGAAGGACGAGAAGTCCGGGCAGTGGTATCTACACAGCTTCTACGAGCATCAGCCGGATCTCAACGTCGCGAATCCGAAGGTGCGCGATGAGATCGCGAAGGTCATCGGCTTCTGGCTGCAGCTGGGCATCTCGGGATTCCGCGTCGACGCCGTGCCGTTCCTGCTCGAGGCACCTCCCGGTGCGGTGATCCCGGACCCGCACGAGCTCCTGCGCGACATCCGGCGCTTCTTGCAGCGCCGCTCGAGCGAGGCGATCCTGCTCGGAGAGGTCAACCTGCCCTATGCCGAGCAGGTCGAGTACTTCGGTGGAGACGCGGGTGATGAGCTGACGATGCAGTTCGACTTCGTGGGGATGCAGGCGTTCTACCTGTCTCTCGTGCGCCGCGACCCGGCTCCGCTGATCGACGCCCTCACTTCCCGGCCGTCGTTGGGTGCAGAGGTGCAGTGGGCGAATTTCCTGCGCAACCACGACGAGCTCACACTCGACAAGCTCACCGACAGCGAGCGGCAGGAGGTGTTCGATGCGCTCGCGCCTGACGAGCGCCAGCGCGTGTTCGGCCGCGGAATCACCCGCCGGGTCCCGCCCATGCTCGAGGGCGACCCGCGACGGATACGGATGGCGTACAGCCTGCTCTTCACCCTGCCCGGCACCCCGGTGCTGTTCTACGGCGAAGAGATCGGCATGGGGGAAAATGTCGACATCGAAGGCCGCGAGTCGGTGCGGACTCCGATGCAGTGGTCGGCGGATCGCAATGGCGGCTTCTCGGATGCTGCGCCCTCGCGACTCGTCGCGCGGCCGCCCGCCGACGGATACGCGCCGCAGCATGTCAATGTCGCCTCCCAATTGGAGGACCGGGGTTCGCAGCTCCACTTCATCCGCGATCTCGTCTCGCGCTATCGGATCTCGCCGGAGCTGGGCTGGGGCGAATTCGAGGTGATCGATCAGCCGGCGCGGGCGCTGCTCGTCCACTCGCTGCGAGCGGATGTCGGTCGGGTGATCGCACTCCACAACTTCTCCGAGGTGCCCGTCGAGACGTCGTTCCGGCTTGCCGACGAGCCCGAGGGGACGACGCTCGTCGACCTTCTCGAGGCGGCGCGACTGACGCTCGGGCCAGGCGGTGCCGTCGAGCTGGAGGTGCCGGCGTACGGCTACCGCTGGCTGCGGGTCTCGCGACCGGGGGACGGGCGCGTAACCTGACCGTCTGATGATGGCTGGACGTCTGCGTCAGGCTGGGCGAAGTCCGCGTCTGTGGTGTCGCCCGAGTCGAGGTCGTTGACACGTTCGAGGGAAGAGCGAAGGCCTCTTCCGTGCGGATGCCCCTGGGGTCGCTGCGCGGGGTGAAGCGTGGTTCAGCGGTGCAGCATCGTCCACATCCAGCCGTGATTGGGGGGGTGGTCCCGACAGGTCTGGGGTACCTTCGGGACCACCTGCCGGTGTTGCTGGGGACTTCACCGGCCCGTAGGTCGCCGTTTCATGCGACCCAGCCTCAACCTACAGGGCTGCTCCGCCGTGCTGTCAATCCCCTTGGCGTGTCGGCCCTGCCCCGTAACGTGGGCGGCTGCAGCGGAGCCGTGCTGTTCTGGGGAACGTCACGTGCACCCTGCAAACTCGCGGCCTGTCGTCGTGTGAAGGGATACGGCGGCAGGCCGCTCCCGGTATCCTGGCCGGCATGGGCAGTCTGATCTACGGCGGCGGTGACGACGCAATTCACATCGAGGATCGCGCTCTCGCGCACCTGAAGGTCGTCATCGCGACAAAGCTCCGCAGGAATGAGAGCTTCACCCTGTCGTGGCGTCATCCCGAGGAGGACCCGGCTGGACGTTCGACCATCTGGCTGCACCCATCCATCCCGCTTCGCTTCACGTTCGAGGAGCCCGAAACCCCTCAACTGAACATGCGATGGATCGAAGATCTCATGCATTCGGCGAACTCCTCCGGCGGCATCCAACTCATCGACGAGGTACTCGAAGCTCCGGCGAACTGAGCCACGGGCGTTAGCCGAAAGAGGCGCGCCTGTTGGTCCCGGTCTCGATCTGGACGCCGGAAGTTTAACGGCGTACTCTGCTCGCAGAACCGCGGTGCAGGGCAACTGGGGACGATATGTGTCGCGTTCTGGGCCTTCCGCCGAGTGAGCACCTGGCCAGGCGCGAGGCGGAAGGCTCTCTCCGTTCAGACCGGGTCTGAGCCGAGAAGCTGACCGCAGCGCCCCAGGTTTGCCCCAGGGCGTCAGACGAGACGACGAAGGCCCCGACAGGATTTCACTTCCTGTCGGGGCCTTCTCGGTGGGCGATACCGGACTCGAACCGATGACCTCTTCCGTGTGAAGGAAGCGCGCTACCAACTGCGCCAATCGCCCATACCTGTGGGGTACGTCAACAGATACTACCCGACGCTCGGAGGCCGCGAGGACCAGTCGGGGAGACACGCGCGAGATTCGTTTCCGGTTTGGACACTTGCCGAACATCGGCTAATGTTTCATGAGTGCCCGGGACAACCGGGAACGAAATGCGGATGTAGCGCAGTTGGTAGCGCACAACCTTGCCAAGGTTGGGGTCGCGAGTTCGAGTCTCGTCATCCGCTCGAGTGCAGAGGGTCTTCTCCGGAAGGCTCACGGCACGTGGGGTCAATCCACACGGTGGCGTGGCCGAGCGGCTAGGCACCGGCCTGCAAAGCCGTTTACACGGGTTCGAATCCCGTCGCCACCTCGTCGCATACAACTGAACAGCCTGTATAGGCGCGATTGGCGCAGCGGTAGCGCGCTTCCCTGACACGGAAGAGGTCACTGGTTCGATCCCAGTATCGCGCACAGACAAACCCCCGGTTCTCCGGGGGTTTTTTCGTGTCGGCGAGCACCTCGAGTGAAGTCGGCGAGCACCTCGAGCGAATCAGAGAGGACTGCTCGGGGTTGGTGCCGGGGCCATCAGCGGTGGCTGATGCGGGATCTCGATCGGCCTCGTGGAGCGGCTGCGGTTCTCGAACCGGAGCAGTTCCTGCAGGGCATCGAGCGGTGTCATATATCGGCGTGCGAGCGGGATCTCCCGCATCCACGACACCTCGACCTCGTACTCATCCACCTGATACACGCACCCGACGGTGCGACGCGGATCGTTCACTTCGTATCGGTGATCGAGGATCAGCCACTCGTACCCGACGACCTTCCGGAGCTCGAACCGAGCATCCGCCACTTCCGTCATCTCACCCTCCATCGACAGACCCGGTGTCACCCCCAACCGGGGCTATGAGGACACCGTCGAGCATCATCTCCGACCTGAGAAGAACCTTGACAGTGAACACTCAGGGCAGCTAACAGCAGACACTCAGGTCGCCTAGGCTGGGTGGATGCTCGCTGCCCTGATCCGCCCCGCTGAGAAGAAGACCGCGACCGTAGAGGGCACGGACATCCCGGAGCTCCGGGCGCAGCTTCTCGCCCAGGCTCCGGCGGGCTGGGACATGGCGACTGCGCACGTGGAGATGAAGCCCGGCGGCATCCGCATCGTCGAAGGGCGCTTCCAGCGGCGCGACGAGCCTCAGGAGATCGAGGCGGACGACATGGCGGCCCTCGAGGCCAAGGTCCCCGAGGGCTGGCAGATGCTGTCGGTGCGCCGCGTCTGAGCGCGTCGGCACTTGCCACAGCGGACCTCCGCTGCGCAAGGGGGAAGCGGAATGTCGCTCCCGCCTCATAGTGTTCACGGGTGAACGATCCCCACTCTGCTTCCTCCGACGTCCTCTGGGCGTGCGTCGAGGAAGGATTCCATGTCGGCAGCCGCAGCGGAGACTTCCTGGGCTACGTCGATCGGCAGCCTGACGGCGCCTACGCCGCCTTCGACGCGCGCTCGCGGGCGCTCGGCAGCTTCGCGACCCTCGACGGCGCCACCGCCGCGGTGTCCTCGTCGCGCGCCGTGGTCTCGCCGGACGACGGCACCGACGAGCAGCTGAGGGGAGTGGTGCAGCTGTGAGCACGGACGACACCACGCTTCTCTCGCTCGTCTATACGAGCAAGGCCGCTGCGCCCTTCCGGGAGACGGCTCTCACGCACCTGCTCGAGCAGGCCAGGAGCCTCAACGGTGCACGCGACATCACCGGGATGCTGCTGTACCGAGGCGAGCGATTCATCCAGGTGCTCGAGGGTCCTGCCCATGTCGTGCGCCGACTGGCTCGCACGATCGGCCAGGACGCGCGTCATCAAGATATGCGGATCCTGATGGAGGAGCCGATCGAGGAACGGCAGTTCGAGGATTGGACGATGGGCTACCGCACCCTCCAGGGTGATCGCGATCATGCCCCGGCGGGGTTCCGCGATTCCTTCGCCGACCTCGAGGATGCCGATGAGCGATCGACCACGCTTCGCGCGCTGGCCGAGCTCAGCCTGTGGTTCCGGGTGCGTGCAGGTCAGACCGTCGACGCCTGAGGTGCCCGCAGCCGTCCGTCGAACCGCGTCGGACGGAAGCGCGCCAACTCGGGCGCAGCAACGGGGGTCGTGAGCTCGTCTGCGACGAGCCTTCCGATCGTGGCGGCGAGGCAGACACCGGGGTGTGCGACGGCGACGTGAAGCCCCGGGATGCGCGTGGCGCCGACGGCGGGCTCTCCGTCGCTCGTCATCGGCCGCCAGCCGACCTCTGCGCTGAGCAGACGGACGTCGTCTGCGCCCTCGAACGAATCGATCAGCAGTCGTCGGGCCGTCTCGCCAGTGGCCAGCAGCGATTCGGTCGAGTCCTCGCCGGCGTAGCCGCGCGGCATCAGGATCGTGCCGTCCGGGCTCTGCCTGGCCTCGAACTCGTCGTTCGCGACGATGTGCCCGATGAGTCCCGGCTCTGCCCAGAGGCGAACCATGACCGCGGGAGCCGCCGGCAGGGGAAGGCTGACGCCGACCGAGCTGCAGAGCGCGGCAGATCCGGTCCCGGCAGCCACGATGACGTTCGTCGCTCCCAGCACGACGTTGCCGAGGTCGACGCCGATCACGCCCGCGACCTCGCCACGGATCAGTCGCAGCACGGGCGCTCCGAGCCGGATCTGCGCCCCGCGATGTCGGGCGGCCTCGATCAGCCGTTCCGACGCGCGGACGGGATCGATCCATCCCTCGTCGGGGCTGAACCGAGCGGACGAGGGAAGATCAGCGAGCCGTGGTTCGACGTCGATCGGCGGCTCGATCGCCCCTGCGCGCCCGAACTCCTCACCCCAGGTGAGCGCTCCGGACCAGACCAGCCCGAGTCCCGGGATCTCCTCGCCGAGGCGTCTCCAGTCCTGCACCGAGAGATCCCTGAGCCCGAAGGCCGGCCCATCCGCGCCCCCGGTGCTGCTGATCCAGGCGAACGAGTGCCGGGTCGCGCCGGACGCGGGAAGACCCGCATCGACAACGGTCACCGCCGCTCCGCGTGCAGCGAGGTGGTAGCCGATCGACGCCCCGATCACGCCGGCACCGATCACGACCGTATCGTGCATCTCCCAGGGGCGCATGATGCTCATCTCTCGCTTCGCGACCCGCGCTTGACCTGGTCGTAGGCGGCGAGAGCCGCCTTCCGCGTCTCGCTGAGGTCGACGATCGGCTCGGTCGGGGCATCCGATGCCCACTGCGCGATGTAGAGGCCCTGGGGGTCGAACTTCTTCGCCTGCAGCTCGGGGTTGAACACGCGGAAGTACGGCGCAGCATCTGCCCCGGACCCTGCCACCCACTGCCAGTTGAACGGGTTGCTCGCGTCGTCGGCGTCGACGAGCGTGTCCCAGAACCACTCCTCGCCGAGCCGCCAGTCGATCAGCAGGTTCTTCACGAGGAACGAGGCCGTCACCATTCGCACCCGGTTGTGCATGTAGCCCGTGTGCCAGAGCTCGCGCATGCCGGCATCCACCAGCGGTACCCCCGTCTCGCCGTGCTGCCAGGCGTCGAGCTGCGACGGGTCGAGCGGCGGCCAGGGGAACGCGTCGAACTCCCGCCGCAGGTTCTTCGTCGCGAGATCCGGGGAATGGTACAGCGTGTGCCAGGCGAACTCCCGCCAGCCGAGCTCCGAGAGGAAGCGGCCGGCTCCGTCGACGCCGACCGCCTCGTGCCAGACCGTGAAAGGGCTCAGCTCGCCCCAGCGCAGACGCGGCGACAGCAGCGACGTCGCGCCGGCCGACGGCTGGTCGCGGGCGCTGTCGTAGTCGGGGAGGTCGCTCTCGAGGAACTCCCTCAGTCGCCGGCGCGCGGCCGGTTCACCCGGCTCCCACGTCTCGCGAAGGCCACCTGCCCAGTCCGGCGCCGTGGGGAGGAGCTCCCAGTCGTCGAGAGCGTCGGATGCCGAGACCGGCGTCGCGCCGGGAACCTCCCGCGGTTCCGGAAGCGGGGCACGGGGCGCGGGGAGCGCGAGGCACGCACGCCAGAACGGCGTGAACACCGAGTAGTGCGTGCCACCGCCCGTCGTGACGGTCCAGGGCTCATGCAGCAGCGACGCGGCGAAGGAGGCGACCGTCACGCCCTCTTCGCGCAGGGCCGACTTGATGCCGGCATCGACATCCCGTTCCGGACCGCCGTACCTGCGGTTCCAGAACACGGCACCCGCCCCGGAATCCGCGACCAGGTCGCGGACGATGCGGTCGGCCGCACCCCGCCGCAGGATCAGTTCTGCTCCACGCTCCTGCAGACGCTCCGCGAGCGAGGCGAGCGAATGATGCAGCCACCAGCGCGAGGCGCCGCCGAGGGCACGGATGCCGTCGGACTCCTCGTCGAGGACGAACAGCGCGATGATCGGCTCACCGAGATCGAGCGCGGCGCGCAGGGCAGGATTGTCGGCCAGTCGAAGGTCGTCGCGGAACCAGACGATCGAGGGAGAGGACATGGCCCCATTGTCTCTGACCCCGGCGACGATGCGTGCCCGCCGCGGTGGCTTTCAGCGACGGCGAGCCGGTTCGTCGTTCGTCGCCCAGAGGGCCCAGAGCACGAGCACCGGCTGCAGGAAGAGCCGCCCGAGCCGTCGAGCATCCGTGTCGAGCCCCGGCGTCGAGCGACGCGTCTGCCACTGATGGATGTTGCCGGGGAGGACGGCGACGAAGAACGCGGCGGTCGCCCAGCCGATCCGGCGTCGTTCGCGGGGGAGCGCGATCAGGCCGGCGGACAGAGCGATCTCGGCGGCACCGGAGGCGAGGACGATGTCGTTCTTGTCGAGCTTCGTCAGCTCCACGGCCCAGTCCGGGACGACGACGCGGAACCCGCGGGTCGACGTGAAGTGCATGACGCCGATCGCGCCGAGCGCGATCGCGAGGATCCATCGGGCGACTGCTCTCATTCCCTCACGGTACGTGATCGGGCGGCATCCTGCCGTCGCCCGCCCCTACCGAGGTGTGAGGCGACATCGATACTCCCGTAGCTGTCGGCGGCGCGCGCCGGAATCTACGCTGAGGCCATGCGCTCACGTCTCGTCCGCCCTTCCGCCATCGCCCTGCTCGTCGTCTCCGCTTCCGCGTTGACGGGGTGCGCGGCGTTCGATCCGGGCCCGGTCGTCACTCAGAACCGAGAGATGACCGACGTCGCCGCGGTGGAACTCGACACCTCCGGCGATCTCACCGTCACTCTGGGCACGACGCCCTCGTTGACCGTGACCGCCGGCGAACGCGTGATCGACAGCCTCACAGCCGATGTCGTCGACGGAGTGCTGCAGCTCGGGATGGAGGGCGAGCCGATGCTGCGGAACGGAGAGATCCGGTACGAGCTCACGGTGTCATCGCTCGAGTCCCTCATCGTGCTCGGGTCGGGCGACGCCTCGATCGATCTCTCTGCAGCGACCGCTCCCGCGGTCACCGTGCGGGGCTCGGGTGACGTCGACGTCACGGGCATCGACGCCGCGACGGCTGTGTTCCGGATCGACGGCGCCGGCGAGATCGTCGTCCACGACGTCACGGTCGACGAGCTCACCGTACGTATCGACGGTTCCGGCGGGGTCGAGATCGATGGCACGGCGCACCGGCAGGACATCGCGATCAACGGCGCCGGCTCCTACTCGGCCGAGGCTCTGCGCAGCGTGGACGCACTCGTCTCGATCCGCGGTTCGGGGAGCGCGGACGTGACCGCCGACGGGGATCTCGCGATCATCATCGACGGCAGCGGTGACGTCACGTACGCGGGGGATGCGCGTGTCGCCCAGGACATCTCGGGCTCCGGAGACATCACACGACGCTGACGATCCGACGCGTGAGGCTGACACACTGGCGGGATGACCGTCTTCCGCATCGTCGTTCTGTTCGTCCTCGCGGCCCTCGCCGAGATCGGCGGCGCCTGGCTGATCTGGCAGGCGGTGAGGGAGGATCGCGGCTGGATCTTCGCGGTCCTCGGCGTGATGGCGCTCGGCGCCTACGGATTCATCGCGGCCCTGCAGCCGGACGCGAACTTCGGTCGAGTGCTCGCCTCGTACGGCGGGATCTTCATCGCGGGTTCGCTCGCCTCGGGGATCATCGTCGACGGCTTCCGGCCGACCGTGTGGGACTGGGTCGGCTCATCGGTCGCCCTCGTCGGTGCGGCGATCGTCATCCTCGCCCCGACCGCCTCGAACAGCGCATCCGATGCCGTCGTCTGACGGTCCGGAGCGCCTGGGCGTACCGGTAACCTGGGTAGTGACCCAGATGGAGAGTTTCTGTGCCTGAAAACGCCCGGCCGCACGATGGCTTCGCCCTGTTCACCGATCGAAACGTCGTCGCCATGCGCGTCAACGGCGACCTCAAGGATCTCGCCACGACCGTGACGGATGCCGACGAGGTCGAGCCGGTCACGATCGACAGCGCCGACGGGCTGAACATCCTCCGCCACTCGGCCGCGCACGTGCTCGCGCAGGCCGTGCAGCGCATCAACCCGCAGGCGAGCCTCGGCATCGGCCCGCCCATCACCGACGGCTTCTACTACGACTTCGGTGTGGAGACCCCGTTCACCCCCGAGGACATCAAGGCCATCACGAAGGAGATGCAGCGCATCGTCCGCGAGGGACAGCGTTTCGTCCGCCGCGTCGTGACGGACGACGAGGCTCGCGCCGAGTTGGCCGATGAGCCGTTCAAGCTCGAGCTGATCGGACTCAAGGGCGGGAAGGAAGCTGCCGAGGGCGCCTCCGTCGAGGTCGGCGAGGGCGAGCTCACGATCTACGACAACACCACGCGCGACGGCGAGGTCGTCTGGAAGGACCTCTGCCGCGGACCGCACCTGCCGAACACCCGCATGATCGGCAACGGCTGGGACCTCACCCGCATCGCCGCCGCCTACTGGCGCGGCAGCGAGAAGAACCCGCAGCTGCAGCGCATCTACGGCACGGCGTGGCCCACCAAGGACGAGCTGCGCGCGTACCAGCATCGCCTCGAGGAGGCGGCCAAGCGCGACCACCGCCGCCTCGGCAAGGAACTCGATCTGTTCTCGTTCCCGGAGGAGATCGGCTCCGGCCTCTCGGTCTGGCACCCCCGCGGCGGCATGATCCGCGGCGAGATGGAGCAGCACGCCCGCAAGCGCCACATCGAGGGCGGCTACACCTACGTGTACACGCCGCACATCTCGAAGGAAGACCTCTTCCTCACCTCGAACCACCTCGTCACGTACAAGGAGGGCATGTTCCCGCCGATCGTGATGGACGAGGAGCGCGACGACGAGGGCAACATCACCAAGCAGGGCCAGGACTACTACCTGAAGCCCATGAACTGCCCGATGCACATCCTCATCTACAAGGAGCGCGCGCGCAGCTACCGCGACCTGCCCCTGCGGTTCGCCGAGAACGGCACGGTCTACCGCAACGAGCTCTCCGGCGCGCTGCACGGCCTGACCCGCGTGCGCGGCTTCACCCAGGACGACTCCCACCTGTTCGTCACCCCCGATCAGCTCGAGGACGAGGTCGCGAAGGTCCTCGACTTCATCCTCTCGATGCTGCGCGATTTCGGTCTGACCGACTTCGAGCTGGAGCTGTCGATGAAGGACGACGAGAAGTCCAAGTGGATCGGCTCGGACGAGTTCTGGGAGTCGTCGACCGACGCGCTGCGCCGTGTCGCGGTGGCATCCGGTCTCAAGCTCACCGAGGTCCCCGGCGAGGCGGCCTTCTACGGCCCCAAGATCGACCTCAAGACGCGGGACGCGATCGGACGCACCTGGCAGCTCTCGACCGTCCAGGTCGACCCGAACCTGCCCGAGCGCTTCGACCTGGAGTTCATGGACAAGGACGGCCAGAAGAAGCGTCCGATCATGATCCACCGAGCGCTGTTCGGCTCGATCGAGCGGTTCTTCGCGATCCTGCTCGAGCACTACGCCGGAGACTTCCCGGTGTGGCTGTCGCCCGTGCAGGTCGTGGGCATCCCGGTCGCTGAAGAGTACGCCGACTACCTCGGCGAGGTCATCACCACGCTCCGGAACTCGGGTGTGCGCGCCGAGCTCGACACCTCGGACGACCGGATGCAGAAGAAGATCCGCAACCACACCACCGGCAAGGTGCCCCTGTTGCTGATCGCGGGGGAGCAGGACCGCGCCGCCGGCACCGTCTCGTTCCGCTACCGCGACGGCACGCAGGAGAACGGCGTCCCGATCGCGGATGCCGTCGACCGCATCCGCGCGGCGATCGACTCGCACGCACTCGTGCAGACAGCAGGGGACCTGGCGTGACCCTTCGACAGGTGCAGGGATCCCGCGGTGGCTGAGCTGGAGGATGCGGGGCGCCTCGTCGGCGTACCGGACGAGTTCCAACGGCTGTGGACCCCGCACCGGATGGCGTACATCCAGGCGGGGCCGGAGCCGCTGCGCGACGAGTGCCCGTTCTGCGAGGCGCCGAAGCATGCGGATGCCGATCGATTGATCGTCGCGCGCGGGGAGACGGCCTACGTGCTGCTGAACCTGTTCCCGTACAACTCCGGTCACTTGCTGGTGTGTCCGTATCGCCACATAGCGACGTACGACCAGGCCACGCCCGAAGAGGTCGCCGAGATCGGTGCGCTCACGCAGACCGCGATGCGCGTGCTGCGGGACGTGTCGCGCTGCGACGGGTTCAACCTCGGCATGAATCAGGGCGCCGTGGCGGGCGCCGGCGTCGACGGCCACCTGCACCAGCACGTCGTGCCGCGGTGGACGTCGGACGCCAACTTCTTCCCGATCATCGCCAAGACCAAGGCGCTGCCGCAGCTGCTCGGCGAGGTGCGCGAGGCCGTCGCGGACGCCTGGCCACGCTGACCGCGTTTCGTCCCGTCGCTTCGCCCCTCGCTCGACGACCGGCGGATGCGGGGTCGCTGAGCCTGTCGAAGCGTCTGCCCTTCGACAGGCTCAGGGACCCAAGGTCCTCAGGGACCCGACGTCGGGTCTGACGCTCAGCGCACCTGGCGCGCGGTGAACTGCATCCGAGGGTTCGCGTAGAACTCCTGGGCCTCGACGAGTTGCAGCTCGCGCTCTCCGGAGTCGAGCGTCGCCTTGAGCAGGTCGTAGACGCTGGATGCCGTGCGCTCGAGCGCGACCTGCGCGCTGCCTCTCTCGACATAGTGCGCGGTGAACAGCGCAGCCGTGACGTCGCCGGAGCCGTTCGCCTTCATCGGCAGATGCGGCGTCTGCACGATCCAGGCGCCCTGGTCGTCGACGGCGAGCATCTCGATGGTTCCCTCTTCGCGGTCGGGCCGCTCGACGCTCGTGACGAGCACCGTCCGGGGGCCCATCGCGCGGGCGAGGTCGACCGAGGCGAGAGTCGACTCGAGCGTGTCCGGCTCGGTGTCGGTGAGGAACCCGAGCTCGAACTGGTTCGGTGTGATGATGTCGGCCACCGGCACCACGCGCTCGCGCAGCAGCACCGGGATCGCCGGCGCGACGAAGCACCCGGACTTCGCGTTGCCCATGACGGGGTCGCACGCGTAGACGGCGTTCGGGTTGGCGGCCTTCACGCGCGCGACGGCGTCGATGATCACGTCGCCGATGCCCTCTCCGCCCTGGTAGCCGCTGAGCACCGCATCGACCTGCCCGAAGACGCCGCGCTCCTCGATGCCGGTGATGACCTCGCGCACGTCGTCGGGCGCGATCAGCGGTCCTCGCCACGCGCCGTATCCGGTGTGGTTGGAGAAGTTCACCGTGTAGACGGGCAGCACCTCCACGCCGATGCGCTGCAGCGGGAACACTGCTGCGGAGTTTCCGACGTGACCGTAGGCGACGGCCGACTGGATGGAGAGGATCTTCATTCTCCGATCCTTTCATTCAAGGCGGCCCGGTGTCCGCGGCGGGTGGTCAACGCACGGCGGCGACGAGGTCGGCCACGAGCGTCGCGGCATCCTGGTCGTCGAGGTCGTGCACGGTGAGGCGCAGATGGTGGGAGGGCTCGGCGCGATCATCGAGGGCGAACTCGTCGCCGGTGCGGGCGAGCCAGCCGCGCCGCATCAGGCGCTCGGCGACGATCCTCGCGGGCTGCGGCAACTCGACCCAGAGGCTCAGCCCATCGGATGCCGGCGCCTCGATGCCCTGTTCCCGCAGACGCGCGGAGAACGCGGCGTTCCGCTCCGCGTAATGGGCGGCTGCGGCGGCGACCTCGGCGGTCACCGCCTCGTCCGTGAGCTGCGTCAACGCGAGGCGCTGCAGCAGATGGCTGACCCAGGTGGTGCCGGGACTCAGACGCATCGCCAGCCGCTCGGCGGTCTCGGCATCGGTCGCGGCGATCGCGAGGCACATGTCGGGTCCCAGGAACTTCGACACCGAGCGCACGAGGGCGAACCGGCGGTGCTCCGGACCGATGAGCGACTCGTAAGGCCGCTGCGAGAGCATCGAGAAGTGATCGTCCTCGATGATCAGCACGTAGGGGTGATCGGCCAGCACGGTCCGCAGCTCGGCTGCGCGCGCGGCGGAGAGACTCGCGCCGGTCGGATTCTGCGCGCGCGGTGTGCAGATGACGGCACGGACACCCGCGTCCAGCGCCGCGCGCAGCCCGTCGACCGTCATGCCCTGCTCGTCCACCGGCACAGCGACGGCACGGTAGCCGCCGAGCCGCACGGTGTGGATGCTGGCGAGGAAGCACGGATCCTCGAGGGCGACGGCGTCGTCGCGCATCAGCGCCTGCGCCAGAAGTCGCTCGACCGCATCGACGGCGCCGCTTGTGATCGTCACGCGGAATGCGGCGTCGAGATCGGCTGCCACCCACTTCCGCGCCCAGTCGTCGAGATCGCGGTCGATGACGGGCTCGCCGTAGAGCACGGGGCGGCTGGCGATGTTCATCAGTGCGGGGGAGGGATCGGGGATCAGCCGCGGATCCGGATTGCCGGTGCCGACGTCGCGCAGCACGGTGTCGGCGGCGTAGCCCTCCTGCGGGACGGATTCATGGCCGGTGACGACGGTTCCTGCACGACCGCGCGAGATCACCAGGCCCGCCTGGGCCAGCTGCCGGTAGGCGGCGACCGCGGTGTTCCTGTTGACGCCGAGTCGTGCGGCGAGCTCGCGCACGGGAGGCAGCGGGCTGCCGGGACGCAGGATGCCACGGTCGCGGAGTCCGCGCACGCTGTCGGCGATGTCGGCCGCCGTGGTTCCTGTGATCTCGTCGCTCATGTGCCCTCCGGACCGATTCTAGGTCGTTTCGGACAGTGCTATGTTTGGCCTAGATCAATTCAGACTTTGGTGCACCCGACAGGAGTCCTCATGACCGCCCAGACCACCACCGGATCCTCGCGCGTCAAGCGCGGCCTCGCAGAGATGCTCAAGGGCGGCGTCATCATGGACGTCGTCACCGCGGACCAGGCGAAGATCGCCGAGGATGCCGGCGCCGTCGCCGTCATGGCGCTCGAGCGCGTTCCGGCCGACATCCGTGCGCAGGGCGGCGTCTCGCGGATGAGCGATCCCGACATGATCGACAGCATCATCGACGCCGTCTCCATCCCGGTGATGGCGAAGGCGCGCATCGGGCACTTCGTCGAAGCGCAGGTCCTGCAGGAGCTCGGTGTCGACTACATCGACGAGTCGGAGGTGCTCTCGCCGGCCGACTACGTGAACCACATCGACAAGTTCGGCTTCAAGGTCCCCTTCGTCTGCGGCGCCACCAACCTCGGCGAGGCTCTCCGCCGCATCAACGAGGGTGCCGCGATGATCCGCTCGAAGGGCGAGGCCGGAACCGGCGACGTCTCCGAGGCGATGAAGCACATCCGCAAGATCCGGGGCGAGATCGCCGCTCTGACGGCCCTCCCGAAGGACGAGCTGTTCGTGGCGGCGAAGGAGCTGCAGGCGCCATACGACCTCGTCGCCGAGATCGCCGAGACCGGCAAGCTCCCCGTGGTGCTCTTCGTCGCGGGTGGCGTCGCGACGCCGGCGGATGCCGCGATGATGATGCAGCTCGGGGCCGACGGCGTGTTCGTGGGCTCGGGCATCTTCAAGTCCGGAAACCCTGCCGAGCGCGCGAAGGCGATCGTGAAGGCCACCACGTTCTTCGACGACGCGAAGGTCATCGCGGAGGTCTCGCGCGGCCTCGGCGAGGCGATGGTGGGCATCAACGTGACCGATCTGCCCGCTCCGCACCGCCTCGCCGAGCGTGGCTGGTAGTCCCCGGGTCGGCGTCCTCGCGCTGCAGGGCGACGTGCGCGAGCACGCCGCCCTGCTCGCGGAGCTGGGCGCCGACGTCACGCTCGTCCGCCGCCCCGAGGAGCTGGCGGCCGTCGACGGCCTCGTGATCCCGGGTGGCGAATCCAGCGTGATCGACAAGCTGTCCCGGATCTTCGGGATGCAGGAGCCGATCCGAGCCGCGATCGCCGCGGGGATGCCGATGCTCGGCACCTGCGCCGGACTCATCATGCTCGCCGACACGGTCGTCGACGCGATCGACGGGCAGGAGTCGTTCGGCGGCATCGACGCCGTGGTGCGGCGCAACGCCTTCGGCAGGCAGGTCGAGTCCTTCGAGGCCGAACTCGCCGTCGCGGAGCTCGGACCGGATCCGGTGAAGGCCGCCTTCATCCGCGGTCCCGTCGTCGAATCCGTCGGACCCGGCGCGGAGATCCTCGCGGCGCTGCCGGACGGACGCGTCGTCGCCGTCGAGCAGGGCGGCCTGCTCGGGCTGAGCTTCCACCCCGAGATCACGGGGGAGACCCGCTTCCATCGGCGGTTCCTCGACCGGGTACGCGCCGTCACCGCGGCAGCCGCCTAGATCGCGACCAGTCTGCGGATCGCCGCGACCGTGAGCTCGATGTCGCCGGGGGTCGTCGCCCACGACGACATCGAGCAGCGCAGCGACGCCCTCCCGCGCCACTCCGCGCCCGTGACGGCTGCCGTCCCGTCGTGCAGGATCGCCTCGCCCAGCGCCCGGGTCGCGGCATCCGATCCGGCCCGGAACATGACCTGCGTGTAGTCGACCTCGTTGAGGACCTCGATCTCCTCGATCGAGGCGAGACCCGCCGCCATCGCGACCGCGTTCTCATGCAGGCGGTCGATGAGGCCCGCGACCCCGGAGCGTCCGAGGCTCCGCAGTGCCGCCCAGGCCGGCACACCGCGGGCGCGACGCGAGAGCTCGGGCGTGACATCCCAGGGATCGAGGCCGGAGTAGATGAGGTAGTCGCCGCCGGTCCGGAAGGCCGCGATCGAGTCGGCAGGGTCGCGCACGATCGCCATTCCGCAGTCGTAGGGCACGTTCAGCGTCTTGTGCGCATCGGTCGCCCACGAATCCGCCTGCTCCATCCCGGTGGTGAGCCGACGCAGGTCTTCGGATGCCGCGGCCCAGAGCCCGAATGCGCCGTCGACGTGCACCCAGGCTCCGTGCTGCTTCGCGAGGGGGATCAGCGCCTGGAAGTCGTCGAACGCCCCCGTGTGCACCTCACCGGCCTGCAGGCAGACGATCAGCGGTCCCTCGCCGTCACCGAGCGCGCGCTCGAGGGCATCCGGCCGCATCCTGCCCTGATCGTCGGAGTCCACGACCGTCAGCTCCGCGCGCCCGATGCCGAGGAAGCGCGCGGCGCGGTCGATCGAGCCGTGCCGATCCGCGCCGACGACGAAACGCAGCGGGGGAGCGTCTCGCACGCCCCTCTCTGCGATGTCCCATCCCGCGCGCGCCATGACCGCGTGACGCGCGGTGGCGAGGCAGGTGAAGTTCGCCAGCTGACCTCCCGTCACGAAGCCGACACTCGCGGATGAGGGGAGCCCGAACAGTTCCAGCATCCATCCACCGGCCACACGTTCCATCGCGACGGTCGCGGGTGTGAGCGTGGACGAGCCGGAGTTCTGGTCCCACGCGGAGACGAGCCAGTCCGCGGCCAGGGCGGCCGGATGCGTGGCACCGATCACGAAGCCGAAGAAGCGGCCGCCGGGGATGGCAACGAGACCGGGCTCCGCGTGCTCCGCCATCTCGTCGATCACCTGTGCCGGGTCGGTGCCGGCCGCCGGCAACGGTCCGCCGAAGGCAGTCAGCATCTCGTCGAGGGCCGCCCGCGGCCAGACCGGTCGGTCGTCGAGCGTCCCCAGGAATTCCGTCGCACGGCGGTGTGCGGCGTTGAGCGCACGGGTTCTGTCGTCGAGGCCACTCTGGTCCATGGGGTCAGGACTACACCCGCGAGCCGTCGCGCACCAGACGATGATCAGTCGACGCGTCGGTGGGAGAGCAGCCACTCGTAGAACCGGGGATTCTCGTACGTCTCGGTCCAGGAATCGTGGCCGACGCCCGCGTAGCTCGTGAACCGCACGTCGGCGCCGAGTGACCGGAGTTCGCTCACGATCTGCTCCGTGGCGGAGATCGGCACGACATCGTCGGCGTCGCCGTGGAACGCCCAGACGGGCAGGTTCCGGATCGGCGCAGCACTCTGCAGCCACAGCCCGCCGCAGATGGGGGCGATGGCGGCGAACCGATCGGGGTAGCGCACCGCGAGGCTCCAGGTTCCGTAACCGCCCATGCTGAGTCCGGTGACCGCGATGCGCGCCGGATCCACGCGGTGCGCCGCGACGGCCTCGTCGAGCAGCCCGGCCAGCGTCGAGAGCTCTGCGACCCACTGACTCGATTCGGGGCACTGGGGGGTGACGAGGATGAAGGGGAAGTCTCGGCCGGCATCCGCCAGCTTCGCCGGGCCGTGCAGCGCGGCGAGGTCGAGGTCGTAACCCCGTTCGCCCGAGCCATGCAGGAACAGCACGAGCGGCCAGCGCCTGTCCGAGTCGGCGTCGTAGTCGTCCGGCAGATGGACCAGATATCGCAAGGTGTCGGCTGGTGTCGGTTCGTCGTCGCGCACCTCGGATGAGCGGAGGACCGGGGTGATGTGTCGGGATCTGCGCATATCTCCATCCTGTGCCACTCGCGCGGTTCGTTAGACTTGACGATGCCCTGGGTGCGAACTCCGGGGCGGATACGACGAGCGGAGACTAATGTCCGGGCATTCCAAGTGGGCGACCACGAAGCACAAGAAGGCCATCATCGACTCCCGCCGGGCGAAGTCGTGGGCCAAGCTCATCAAGAACATCGAGGTCGCGGCCAAGCTCGGCGGCGCTGACCTGGCCGGAAACCCGACGCTGTTCGACGCGGTGCAGAAGGCGAAGAAGACCTCTGTTCCCAAGGACAACATCGACCGCGCGGTGAAGCGCGGTGCGGGCATCGGCGGCGAAGCCGTCGAGTACCTGTCGATCATGTACGAGGGGTACGGCCCCAACGGCGTCGCCCTGATGATCGAGTGTCTGACCGACAACAAGAATCGCGCGGCCGCTGAGGTGCGCACGGCTCTGAGCCGCAACGGCGGCACCCTCGCCGACCCCGGCAGCGTCGCGTACAACTTCAGCCGCAAGGGCGTCATCGTCGTCGGCTCCGAGGGTACGACCGAGGACGACGTGATGATGGCGGCGCTCGAGGCGGGTGCGGAGGAGATCGAGCCGCACGCCGAGGGGTTCGAGGTCATCACCGAGGCGCATGATCTGGTCGCGGTCCGCAGTGCGCTGCAGGAGGCCGGGATCGACTACGAGTCCGCCGACGTCGAGTTCGTCCCGAACCTCAAGGTCGAGATCGACGCCGACACCGCTCGCAAGATCTTCCGTCTCATCGATGCGCTGGAGGACAGTGAGGACGTGCAGAACGTGTTCACGAACTTCGACCTCTCGTCCGAGGTGCAGGCGGAGCTGGAGAACGACGACGCCTGAGGCGAGCCTGACGCTCCTCGTCGGGCGTCCGGCTTAGCCTGGGGGAGTGACCTCCTCCCTGCGCGTCCTCGGCATCGATCCCGGCCTCACCCGGTGCGGTGTCGGGGTCGTCGACGTCGACCGCTCCCGCCGCGGGACGCTTGTGCACGTGGGGGTCATCCGCTCGTCTCCGGATGCCGAGATCGGCGACCGTCTCGCGATCGTCGCAGCCGGCATCCGCGAGGTGATCGCCGAGCATCGACCGGATGCCGTGGCTGTCGAGCGCGTGTTCGCGCAGCAGAACACCCACACCGTGATGGGCACGGCGCAGGCGAGCGGCGTCGCGCTGCTGATCGCGGCGGAATCCGGGCTTCCCGCCGCCACGCACACGCCGAGCGAGGTCAAGGCGGCGGTCACGGGGTACGGCTCCGCCGACAAGCGCCAGGTGCAGGCCATGATCGCCCGCATCCTGCGCCTGGACGCCCCGCCGCAGCCGGCGGATGCGGCGGATGCTCTCGCGATCGCGCTGTGCCACGCCTGGCGCCGGGGAGGTGCGGTCGCCACGCAGGGGGCGCTCACACCGGCGCAGCGCGCCTGGGCTGCCGCAGAGCGTGTCGCTCGAACATAGCTACGAGTGACGCCGTAGGCTGAGGGGATGATCTCCTCTCTGCACGGCGTCGTCCTGCACACGACGCCCGACCAGGTCGTCGTCGAGGTCGGCGGCGTCGGCTTCTCCGTGGCCGTCCCGACCGATGTGGCTCACACGGCGACGGTGGGAGAGCGGCTCCAGCTGCACACCAGCCTCATCGTCCGCGAGGACTCGCTCGCGCTGTACGGGTTCGCCGAGCGCGACGAGCTGGAGATCTTCGGGTTGCTGATCAGCGTCACGGGCGTCGGTCCGAAGTCGGCGCTGGGCGTCCTGTCGCATCTGACGGTCGATCAGATCGCCGAGGCCGTGACGTCCGAAGACGATGCACCCTTCCGGCGCGTGTCCGGCATCGGGCCCAAGACCGCCAAGCTCATCGTGCTGCAGCTGGCCGGCAAGGTCCATCCGACGTCGACGCCGAAGCGGACCGCGGCATCGGCCGGCACCGACGTCGTCTCCCAGGTCGCTGCCGCGCTCGTGGGCCTCGGCTGGTCGGAGCGCGTGGCTACCGAGGCGGCGACGCAGACCGCTGCCGATGCGACGGATGCCGAGCGCGGCTCTGTCGCGTCGCTCCTGCGGCGCACGCTCGCCGTGCTGGGACCGGCTCAGGGAGGCCAGGCGCGTGTCTGACGCCCGCGATGCCACCGAGCCCGTCGACGACACCGAGCTCGCGATCGAGGGCGCACTGCGCCCCGCGAGCCTCGACGAGTTCGTCGGTCAGCAGAAGGTCCGCGGGCAGCTCCAGCTGCTCCTGGAGGCGGCCCGCATCCAGAGCCGACCCGCCGATCACATCCTCCTCGCAGGCCCTCCGGGTCTCGGCAAGACCACGCTCGCGATGATCGTCGCGCACGAGAGCGACCGACCGCTGCGACTGTCCAGCGGGCCCGCGATCCAGCACGCCGGCGATCTCGCCGCGCTCCTGTCGAGCCTCGTCCCCGGCGAGGTGCTGTTCATCGACGAGATCCACCGGATGGCCCGCTCCGCGGAGGAGATGCTGTACCTCGCGATGGAGGACTATCGCATCGACATCATGGTCGGCAAGGGCGCCGGCGCGACCAGCATCCCGCTCGAGCTCGCGCCGTTCACGCTGGTCGGTGCGACGACCAGGTCGGGTCTGCTGCCCAATCCGCTCCGCGACCGCTTCGGGTTCACCGGACACCTCGAGTTCTACGACGAGCGAGAGCTCGAGCAGGTCATCGAACGGTCGGCGATCGTGCTGGGCGTGGAGATCCCCCAGGACTCGCTCGCCGAGATCGCCCGACGCTCCCGGGGCACACCCCGCATCGCGAACCGCCTGCTCCGGCGCGTGCGCGACTATGCCCTGGTGCACGGCGACGGCTCGGCGACGATCCACGACGTCCGCGCCGCGCTCGAGCTCTACGACGTCGACGCGATCGGTCTCGACCGGCTGGATCGTGCCGTGCTGGAAGCACTCGTCCGGAGGTTCCGCGGCGGCCCTGTGGGACTCAGCACGCTCGCCGTCGCGGTCGGAGAAGAGGGCGAGACCGTCGAGAGCGTCGTGGAGCCCTACCTCGTCCGCATCGGCTTCCTCGGACGGACACCGCGGGGCAGGGTTGCCATGCCGGAGGCGTATGCGCACCTCGGAGTGGCCCACCCCGACGGGGCGCTTCGCCTTGATGACCTATAATCGCTGAAGACTTCCCCCCGGATACCTCTGTGCGCCCAAAGGCTGGTGCGTGCACCTGAGAAAGGCGCTTCCCCCATGCCCATGGAATTCATCCTCTTCGGCCTTCTGGCCGTTCTCCTCGTCTTCATGATCTTCAACACGCGCAAGCGCACGAAGCAGATGAAGGCCGAGCAGGAGGAGAAGGCGACCAAGACCGTCCCCGGCGTCAAGGTGCTGCTGCAGGGCGGGATCTACGGGACGATCGTCGCGTACGACCCCGAGGACCTCGATTCCCCGGCGCTCGTCGAGATCGCTCCCGGCACCATCATCGAGGTGCACAGCCAGGCCATCCTCCGCATCGTGGAGCCCAAGGACGTCGTCGTCGAGGAGCCCGCGGTCGTCGAGGACGACGTGGTGGCCACCGAGACCGATGCTCCCGCGATCGAGACCACCGAGGAGACGCGTGCGCGTCTCGAGCGGGACGCAGACGACAAGTAAGACCGCCGCCAGCGCTGCCTCTCGCATCTCCGGCATCTCAGAAAGCTGAACACACGTGGCTTCATCCTCTCCGGTCCGTCACGCCTGGCGGGTCCTCCTCGGCCTGCTCCTCGTGACGGGCGTGCTCTTCGGCATCAACTCGCTGGGCGTCTACCTCATCAAGGACGGCAACGGGGAGGCGGCGAGCTCGTGGACGCCGGAACTCGCCCTCGACCTGCAGGGCGGCACGCAGATCGTCCTGAGCGCCGAGACCGAAGACGGCGCTGCCCCCTCGTCTGAGCAGCTCGACCAGGCCGCGGCGATCATCCGTCAGCGTGTCGACGCATCGGGTGTCGCCGAGGCCGACATCACGACCGAGGGCGGACAGAACATCGTCGTCCAGATCCCCGGTGTCGCCGACGAGCAGACCCGCGAGCGGATCCAGTCGAGTGCTCAGCTCGAGTTCCGCCCGGTGCTGGCCACCAACGCGGCCACCACGGACTTCGTCGGCGAGGACGGCAACTCCACGCCGTTCCCGTCGCCCGATCCGTCGCTCAACGCGACGCCGACCACCGAGCCCACCGACCCCAGCGACCTGGCCTGGGTGACCGAGAAGCTTGCCGCGGAGTTCCAGGCGTATGACTGCGCCAACCCGGACAACGACCCGGCGCGCGCGCCGAAGGACGAGCCGCTCATCGCGTGCTCGCCCGACGGAGCCCAGAAGTACCTGCTCGGCCCGGCCGAGCTCGACGGCACGGCCATCACCGACGCGGCCGCCGGTCGCGACCCCAAGTCGGGAGCCTGGCTCGTCCAGCTCACGATGAGCGGCTCCGGCGGAGACGCCTTCGGCGTCGTCAGCACGCGCCTGAACCAGAACCGCATCGACGGACTGTCGCCGCGGGACCAGTTCGCGTTCGTGCTCGACGGCAGCGTCCTCAGCGCCCCGCGGATGAACGGCGTGATCCTCGACGGTCGGCCGAGCATCTCGGGCAGCTTCACGCAGGAGAGTGCGACGACCCTCGCGGACCAGCTGAAGTTCGGCGCTCTGCCGCTGAGCTTCACCGTGCAGAGCTCCGACACCATCTCCGCGACCCTCGGAACGCAGCAGCTGCAGATCGGCCTGATCGCCGGCCTCATCGGACTCGCGCTCGTGGCCATCTACTCGCTCATCGTCTATCGAGCGCTCGGCTCGGTGATCATCGCCTCGATCGCCGTGATGGCCGTGCTGACCTACATCATCATCTGCATCCTGGCCTGGCGACTGGGCTTCCGCCTGTCGCTCGCCGGCGTCGCGGGTCTCATCGTGTCGATCGGATTCACCGCCGACTCGTTCATCGTCTACTTCGAGCGAATACGAGACGAGCTCCGCGACGGCAAGTCGATCACCTCGGCCGTGGAAGACGGCTGGGGTCGCGCCAAGCGCACGATCTACATCTCGAAGTCGATCAACATCCTCGCGGCGGTCGTCCTGTACATCCTCGCGGACTCGACCGTGAAGGGCTTCGCGTTCACGCTCGGCCTCACGACCCTGATCGACGTCTTCATCTTCGTGATCTTCACGCACCCCGTGATGCAGCTCCTCGCGCGAACGAGATTCTTCGGCGGGGGACACAGGCTGTCCGGTCTCGACCCCGAGGCGCTCGGCGCGGTCTACCGCAGTCGGTCGCAGTTCCGTGAGGTGTCGACCGTCACCACCGGCCGCGGGGCGAAGAACGCCCGCGCGAGAGGTGAGGCCGACCGTCGTCAGACGATCGCCGAGCGGAAGCGCGCAGAAGCCCTGGCGGGGGAGAGACCTGCCAACGCCGACAGTTCGACCAAGGGAACCGGGGAGGGAGACGCCTGATGCCTTCCATGAATGAGTTCGGCAACAACCTGTACTCGGGGAAGACCTCTTTCCCGTTCGTCGGCAAGCGCCGGCTCTGGTTCATCATCGCGATCGTGCTCGTCGTCGGCTCGGCGCTCGTGCCGCTGATCCGCCCGATCCAGTTCTCGATCGAGTTCACCGGCGGGTCGCAGTTCACGGTGCAGGCACCGGACAGCCTCGACCAGGAGGCGGCGACTGCCGCCGTGCAGTCGGTCGTGCCTGGCGCGGCCACCAAGGTCGTGGTCGTGAGCGACCGCGACATCCGGGTGCAGACCGATCAGATGAGCGCCGACGAGACGCAGCAGGTCGCTGCGGCCCTCGCCGACGCGTACGAGGTCGATGCCGCCGACGTGACGTCGTCGTTCATCGGTCCGGCCTGGGGTGAGAACGTCACCAAGCAGTCGCTGTGGGGCCTGGCGATCTTCCTGGCGCTGACCTTCCTCATCCTCGCGATCTACTTCCGCACGTGGAAGATGTCCGCCGCGGCGATCATCGGTCTCCTGGACGTGCTCGTGATCACGGTCGGCGTCTACGCGCTGGCCGGCTTCGAGATCTCGCCCGCCGCCGTGATCGGCTTCCTGACGATCCTCGCGTACTCGCTGTACGACACCACGGTCGTGTTCGACAAGATCCGCGAGAACACCACCGAGGACGGGGAGAAGTCCGCCCGGCTGTTCGGAGAATCCGTCAACCTCGCCGTGAACCAGACACTCGTGCGATCGATCAACACCTCGGTCGTCGCGGCTCTGCCCGTCGGCGCGGTGCTCTTCATCGGCGCCTTCTGGCTCGGCGCCGAGTCGCTCACCGACATCTCGCTCTCGATCTTCGTCGGCATCCTCGTCGCGACGTACTCGACGCTGTTCGTCGCCGCTCCGCTCTACTCGCTGTTCCGCGAGAACGAACCGCAGCTGAAGGAGCGGGACGCCCGCATCCGCGAAGCCCGCAGCAAGGCGTCCGTCGACGCCTGATCGTTCCCTCTCGCGGGAGCTCGTCCCGCACAGCACGCGTAAGATGAGAAGATTCGGGAAGGTGAATGGATGGCGGAGCCGCAGACGTCGTCGCAGGGATCCAGTCTGCGACGACTGGTGCCCCGCATCTTCTCGCGCGCGTCCAGGATCAACGACCTCGACAACCTGATCCGCACCGTCCGTGCCAACCACCCCCGAGGTGACTTCCCGGTCATCGAGCGCGCCTACGCGGTCGCCAAGGAGAAGCACGAGGGCCAGAAGCGTCAGAGCGGCGAGCCGTACATCACGCATCCGCTCGCGGTCGCGCAGATCCTCGCCGAACTGGGGCTGGGCCCGCGGGCGATCGCCGCAGCCCTGCTGCACGACACGGTCGAGGACACGGGCTACGCGCTGACCGATCTCACGGCCGAGTTCGGCGACGAGGTCGCGATGCTGGTCGACGGCGTCACCAAGCTCGACAAGGTCAAGTACGGCGAGAGCGCTCAGGCCGAGACCGTCCGCAAGATGATCGTCGCGATGTCGAAGGACATCCGCGTGCTCCTGATCAAGCTCGCCGACCGCCTGCACAACGCGCGCACCTGGGGTTTCGTCCCGCCGGAGAAGGCGGCGAAGAAGGCCAAGGAGACGCTCGAGATCTACGCGCCGCTGGCCAACCGACTCGGCATCCAGGCCATCAAGTCCGAGCTCGAGGACCTCTCGTTCGCGGTGCTGCACCCGAAGATCTACAACGAGATCCACAGTCTCATCGCGCAGCGCACGCCGCAGCGGGAGAAGTACCTCGGCCAGGTCGTCGAGGAGATCGACGAGGATCTGCGCGATCTCCGCATCCGCGGCAAGGTCGTCGGACGCCCGAAGCAGCTGTACTCCGTCTACCAGAAGATGGTGATCCGGGGTCGCGAGTTCGACGACATCTACGACCTGATCGGGATCCGGGTGCTCGTCGCCTCGGTCCGTGACTGCTACGCGGTGCTCGGTGCGATCCACGCCCGGTGGACGCCGCTGCCCGGCCGGTTCAAGGACTACATCGCGACGCCGAAGTTCAACCTGTATCAGTCGCTCCACACCACGGTGATCGGGCCAGCGGGTCGCACGGTCGAGATCCAGATCCGCACGCACGAGATGCACCAGCAGGCGGAGTATGGTGTCGCCGCGCACTGGATGTACAAGGAGCGGATGAACGGCGGCGGCAAGACCGAGGTCCGCGCCTCCGACACCGACATGGCCTGGCTCGCCCACATCTCCGACTGGCAGGCCGAGACGGCCGACCCGGGTGAGTTCCTCGACTCTCTGCGCTTCGAGATCGGCGCCAAGGAGGTCTACGTCTTCACGCCGAAGGGGCGTGTGATCGGTCTGCCGTCCGGTGCGACACCCGTGGACTTCGCGTACGCCGTGCACACCGAGATCGGCCATCGCACGATGGGCGCGAAGGTCAACGGACGCCTCGTGCCGCTGGAGTCCGAGCTGAAGAGCGGCGACGTGGTCGAGGTGTTCACCTCGAAGAACCCGGATGCCGGCCCCAGTCAGGACTGGCTCGGATTCGTGGCGAGCACCCGCGCACGGAACAAGATCCGCGGCTGGTTCACGAAGGAGCGTCGCGAAGAGGCGATCGAACAGGGCAAGGAGGCGATCGCTCGGGCGATGCGCCGGCAGAACCTGCCGCTGCAGAAGCTGATGAGCCAGGATTCCTTCGCGGAGGTCGCCCACCAGCTGCACTACGAAGACGTCTCTGCCCTGTACGCCGCCGTCGGTGAGGGACACGTCTCGACGCAGTCCGTCCTCGAGAAGGTCACCGCGCTCGTCGCGGCGAGCGACCCGGCGACCGGCACCATCGACCTTCCCGGGAGCGTCCCCACCCGCGAACCGCGTTCGGGCGACTCGGGCGTCCTGGTCCGCGGAGCCGCCGACATCCTGGTCAAGCTCGCGAAGTGCTGCACCCCGGTTCCGGGCGATGCGATCGTCGGCTTCGTGACGCGCGGCAGCGGCGTCTCGGTGCACCGTGCGGACTGCGTCAACGTCAAGGCGCTGAGCGCCGAGCAGGACCGCTTCGTCGACGTCTCCTGGGCGCCGACGACGAAGAGCGTGTTCCGCGTGCAGATCCAGGTCGAGGCGCTGGATCGCTCCGGTCTGCTCTCCGACGTGACGAGGGTGCTCAGCGAGCACCACGTCAACATCCTGTCGGCGACGGTCACGACCAACGACGAGCGCCTCGCGCTGAGCCGGTTCGTGTTCGAGATGGGCGATGCCGTGCACCTCGATCGCGTGCTGAACGCGGTGCGGAGGATCGACGCGGTCTACGACGTGTACCGCGTCACCTCGTCCTGAGGTCCAGACGCTCCAGCGCCGCGAGACCCACGCGGCTCCCCGGCACGCGTCGGAGGGAGCGGAGCACGGGTGCCGTCTCCGCGGGGAGTCCGGGGCGGAGCAGCGCCAGGCGCTCCATCCACGCCTGCATCCGGGGATCCCTGTGCAGGGCGGTGGCGAGATCGAGCATCGTGCGCGCGGGCGTCGAGACGGCGATCCCGCCGATCAGCTGCATGTCGGGTGCGGGCAGCACCGTGTCGTGGAAGACGAGGCGCGCGCTCGTGCGCGGACGAAGGCGTCGGTCCACCGCGCGCTTGACGTGGTGGACCGACGGGGCCGCATCACCGGCGCCGTGGATCCACGCCGCCGTCGGTCCCGACGCCGCTGTTCCCGGATGCACGAAGACGGCGACGGATGCCGCGCGGAGATCGGCTGTCTCGACCAGGTCGGCCGGCGCATAGGCCTCGCCGATCTCGAACACGTGCCCGTCGATGCGGGCGGCACTCAGCTCCGCCTGGCTCAGGCGGGCGCCGGGCACATACAGGAACGCGGGGTGCATCACGCCAGTGTGGCGTGATGCACCCCGCGTGCGAGCGATCGCGGTCGACCTGTGGAGAACCGGGTCAGCCGCCCAGTGCGCTGAGCCAGGTGCGTCGAGCCTCGAGCGCATCGGCGGCAGCCTTCGCCGCCTTCTTGTCGCCGGCCTTCTCCGCCGCCGCGAGCTCGGCCTCGAGCTTCTCGATCGCCTCGAGCAGCTGCGAGCTCATGTCATTGGCGCGGGCCTTGGTCTCGGGGTTGTTCTTCTTCCAGTCGACCTCTTCGCGCGCCTTCAGAGCCTGCTCGATGACGCGGAGGCGGTCGTCCAGAGCGCGCTCCTTCTCCCGGGGGAAGACGCGTCCGATCTCGTCCCACTGCTGCTGGATGCGGGTGAGCAGCGCGCGGGCGCGCTTGATGTTCGACTCGTCGGCGACGGCCTTGGCCTCTTCGAGCAGGGCCTGACGGGCCTCGATCTTCGGGCCGGACTCGGCCTCCTCGGCGGCGGCCTGCTCGGCGCGAGCGGCGTAGAGGGCGTCTCCTGCCGCCTTGAACTTCGCCCAGAGCGCGTCGTCGGCCTTGCGCCCGGCACGGCCGGCTGCCTTCCACTCGTCGAGCAGGTTGCGGTAGGCGGGGATGCCGTCGGTGCCGCGCGGGGCGAGAGCCTCTGCGCGCTCCACCAGACGGGACTTCGCGTCTCGAGCGACCTTGTGGGTGTCGTCGAGCTCGGAGTAGAAGGCGCGTCGCTGCTTGTCGACGACGGCGCGAGCATCGCGGAATCGCTTCCAGAGCTGCTGCGAGATGCCCTTCGACAGGCGAGGGCCGGTCTGCTGCTGCGCCTGCCAGGCGTCGAACAGCTCGCCGAGCTCGGCCGTGACCTGCTTCCACTGGACCTTGCTGAGGTCGCGCCCGGCGATCGCCTCGGCGCGCTCGACGAGGACGGTCCGCTCGGCGATCGCCTTGTCGACGAGCTCCTTCGCCTGCTGCGCCTCCTGCTCCGTGGCCTCGGAGAGCGATGCGGTGAGGGCGTTCAGACGGTCGCGCAGACCGGCGAGGTCTCCGACGGCGGCGGCATCCGTCGCCTCGTCGATGAGGTGACCGGCCTGCTTGGCGAGATCGCTCGCGGACGCCCCGCCCGACTGCTGACGCTGCTCGAGCGCGTGCACCTTGAAGGCGATGTCGTCGAACTTGCGCACGAAGTAGGCGAGCGCTTCGTCGGGGGTCCCGTCGGGGTACTGGCCCACCACGCGCCAGGCGTCGCCCTCGCGCACCTCGACGGTGCCGTCTTCGGACACGCGGCCCCATTCGGCGGACGACGACGAGGATGCCGGGGCCGGAGCGACCGGCGGCACGACGGCCGGTGTCGGCGCCTTCCGGGGCATCGGCACGGCGGGGGGTGCGGGAACGGGGGGAGTCGGCTTCGACGGCTCGGTGGCAGACACGGTGATTCTCCTTGCGCGGTAAGGCCGCGGGAGGCGGAAAGGACGAGGCTCAGCCTAGTACGCCCGCGGGTTGCCGGTGAGGCCCGCCGTTCTCACATCATCGTTACCGATCTGTGAGGAGATCGTTCGACGGGTGAAACATGCAGCGTCCTCTCCGAGAAACACGGCGCTCCTATCGTCGCCAGCACGACAGTTCCCCCGGTCGACAGGAGCCCCATGAACGACACCGCATCCACGCCGCACGAGATCCTGGTCGTCGGAGCGGGCATGGTGGCGCATCGATTCGTGGAGAGCCTGCTCAGCCGCGCCGACGCGGATGTGCGTGTCACCGTCATCGGCGACGAGGGGCGCGGGCCATACGACCGCGTGGGGCTGACGAGCTTCTTCTCGGGCGCCACCCCGGACGACCTCGAACTCGACCGCTCGGTCTTCCGCGACGCGCGGGTGCGTCTGATCCAGAACGATCGCGTCCTGCGCATCGATCGCTCCGCCCGCTCGGTGCGCACGCGCTCGCGTCGCAACTACGACTACGACACGCTCGTGCTCGCCACCGGCTCCTACGCCGCCAGGGTGGCCGTGGACGGCGCCGATCTCCCCGGCTGCTTCGTCTACCGCACGCTCGACGACGTGCAGGCGCTCCGGGACTTCGTCTCCCGGCGGGCGAGCGCGCTCGGCCGCCCTCTGCGCGGCGCGGTCATCGGCGGCGGCCTGCTGGGCCTGGAGGCGGCGGGTGCGCTCCAGGGGCTGGACGTCGACACCACGGTCGTGCAGTACTCGGACCGCCTGATGTCGGCGCAGCTCGATCAGGCCGGTGGCGGCATGCTGAAGCGTCTGCTCGAGGCCCGCGGCATCACGGTGCGCACGCAGGCACGGACGACGAGGCTCGACCCGGACGAGTCCGGGGCGGTCACGGCACTGGAGTTCCAGGACGGCTCGTTCCAGCGGGCCGATGTCGTCGTGTTCACGGTCGGCGTGCGCCCGCGGGACGAGTTGGCGCGAAACGCCGAGCTGGAGGTGCACCCGCGGGGCGGTGTGCTGATCGACGAGCGGTGCTCGACGTCCGACCCGAACATCCTCGCGATCGGCGAGGTCGCCAACTTCGACGACCGATGCGTCGGCCTCGTGGCTCCGGGGTACGCGATGGCGGAGGTCGCGGCCACCCGGCTGCTCGGAGGAGACGCAGGCTTCCCCGGCTACGACGAATCCGCCAAGCTCAAGCTCTCGGGTGTCGACGTGGCGAGCTTCGGCGATGCGCTCGCCCGTACCCCCGACGCGCTCGACGTCGTCTACGCCGATCCCGTGGCGGGCGTCTACAAGAAGCTCGTGCTCTCGGACGACGCGCAGACGCTGCTCGGCGGCATCCTCGTCGGCGACGCGAGCGCCTACGGCTCGCTGCGGCCGCTCGTGGGTGCCAGGCTCGGTGCCGATCCGTCGGCCTACCTGCTGCCGGAAGGGGGCAACGCCGCACCGATGGGGGAGCTCCCGGACGAAGCCGTCGTGTGCTCGTGCTCCAACGTCTCGGCGGGGCGGATCCGCCAGGCCGTGCACGAGGAGGGCTGCCGGGATGCGGCGGCCGTCAAGGGGTGCACGAAGGCGGGCGCGACCTGCGGCTCGTGCGTGCTGATGGTCAAGAAGGTGGTCGGGCAGGAGCTCACCAAGCTCGGCCAGACGGTGTCGAACGCGCTGTGCGAGCACTTCGACATGTCGCGCCGTCAGCTGTTCGACGCCGTGCGGATCGCCGAGCTGTCGACGTTCAGCTCGATCGTCGAGCGCTTCGGACGCGGTCGCGGCTGCGACATCTGCAAGCCCGCGATCGCCAGCATCCTGTCGGGACTCGTCGGCCAACACGTGCTCGAGGGCGAGAACGCCACGCTCCAGGACACCAACGATCACGTGATGGCGAACATGCAGAAGGACGGCACCTACTCCGTCGTCCCGCGGATGCCGGGCGGCGAGGTGACGCCGGACGGCCTGTTGGCGATCGGGCAGATCGCGAAGGACTTCGCCCTGTACACGAAGATCACGGGCGGTCAGCGCATCGACATGTTCGGCGCGCGTCTGGAGCAGCTGCCGCTGATCTGGGAGCGGCTGGTGGATGCCGGCTTCGAATCCGGTCACGCCTACGGCAAGTCGCTGCGCACGGTGAAGTCGTGCGTGGGGTCGACCTGGTGCCGCTACGGCGTGCTGGACGCGGTGGGCATGGCCGTGAAGCTGGAGCTGCGGTACCGCGGGCTGCGCGCACCGCACAAGCTGAAGCTCGGTGTCTCGGGATGCGCGCGGGAGTGCGCGGAGGCCCGCTCGAAGGACGTAGGGATCATCGCGACGGAGAACGGGTGGAACATGTACGTCGGCGGCAACGGCGGCTTCACGCCGCGGCACGCGCAGCTGCTCGCGTCGGAGCTCGACGACGAGGGTCTGATCCGCGCGATCGACCGGTTCTTCATGTACTACATCCGCACGGCCGATCGGCTGCAGCGCACGGCTCCCTGGTGCGAGGAGGTCGAGGGAGGACTCGACGGCCTCCGGTCCGTGATCTTCGACGACAGCCTCGGGATCTGCGACGATCTCGACGCCGCGATGGCGCTGCACGTGGAGCACTACGAGGACGAGTGGGCCGCGACGCTGAAGGATCCCCAGAAGCTCGAGAGGTTCCGCTCCTTCGTCAACGCGGCGGACACCCCTGACCCGTCCCTCGGGTACGTGGCCGAGCGCGGGCAGATCAGGCCGGCGACGGCCGAGGAGCGACGTTCGGGCGCGGTCCTGATCGCCGGGACGGCACTGGAGGTACGACGATGACCGGTCTGATCGCGGAGGAGACCCTGGTGCGCATCTGCGCGATCTCCGACCTCGAGGTCGAGCGCGGGCGCGCGGCGCTGCTCGGCAGCGAGCAGCTGGCGCTGTTCCTGCTCGCCGACGGCACGGTGCACGCCGTGTCGAACCTCGATCCGTACAGCGGCGCGAACGTGATCTCCCGCGGCATCGTGGGGACCAGGGGAGAGGCGCCGACGGTCGCGTCGCCGTTGCACAAGCAGGTGTTCGACCTGCGCACCGGGGCGTGCCTGGAGACGCAGGGGAAGCCGGATGCGTCGTTGCGGGTGTACCCCGTCCGGGTGACGGCCGACGGGGTGCATGTCGACGTCGCGGGGGCTGCCGCCGGGGAGGACGGCGCATGATGTTCCGGTTCCGTCGGAGGAGGACGGCAGGATCGTGGACGAGCGGCGGATCGACGCGTGTGGGGCGCGTCGATCTCGTCGGCGGCGGACCGGGGCCCGCCGATCTGATGACCCTGAGGGCCCATCGTCTGCTCGCCGAGGCCGACGTGGTGGTCGCCGATCGGCTGGGTCCGGCGGACGAGGTGCGGGCGCAGCTCGGTCCTGAGGTCATCGTCATCGACGTCGGCAAGCGTCCGGGGCATCACCCGGTGCCGCAGGCGCAGATCAACGCACTCCTCGTCGACCATGCGCGGGCGGGAAGGCGCGTCGTGCGTCTGAAGGGGGGCGATCCCTTCGTCCTCGGTCGTGGAGGCGAGGAGGTGCTCGCCTGCGAGGCCGCGGGCATCCCCGTCTCGGTGACACCCGGGGTGAGCAGTGCGATCTCCGTGCCCCAGGCGGCCGGCATCCCGGTGACGCATCGCGGCGTGGCATCCGCCCTGCACGTGGTGAACGGCCAGGGGCCGTTCACCGACAGCACCCTGTCGTCGCTCGCCGACCCGTCCGTGACCACGGTCGTGCTGATGGGCGTGGCCGCGCTCCCTCGGCTGGTCGATGCGGCGCTCCGACACGGCATCCCCGTCGATCGTCCGGTCGCGGTCGTCGAGAACGGGCACACGCCGCGACAGCGCACGGTGCGCAGCACCCTGGGCGCTATCGTGGCCGACGCAGAGGAGGCCGCCGTGGTCAATCCCGCCGTGATCGTGATCGGCGACGTCGCACGCGCCGGACTGCTGCTGCCCACGACGTCGCAGTTCGCGGAGAGCTCGGCGTGACGAACACACCCACACTCGACTCCGCGCTGGCCGGCTGCACGATCATCGTCGCCGCCGACCGCCGCTCGGTCGACCTCGCGACGGCGCTCGAGCGGAGGGGAGCACAGGTGCATCGTGCTCCCGCGCTCAGCATCGTCGCGAACGCGGATGACGCGGAGCTGATGCTCCGGACCGAGCAGCTCATCTCCGCGCCGCCGGACATCGTCGTCGTCACGACCGGCGTCGGGTTCCGCGGGTGGATGGATGCCGCGCACGAGCACGGTCTCGATGAGCGCATCGGCGCGGCGCTGCGCGGTGCGCACTTCGTCGCCCGCGGACCCAAGGCGCACGGCGCGATCCAGCAGGCAGGGTTCACCGCCGACTGGGTCGCGGAGTCGGAGACCTCCGCGGAGGTCGGCGAGTATCTGCTCGCCTCGGGGATCTCGGGCAAGCGGATCGTGGTCCAGCACCACGGCGCCGGATCCGACGGGCTCGATGAGCTGCTGACGGAGGCCGGTGCCGAGGTCGTCAGCGTGACGGTGTATCGCTGGGGACCGCCGCCCGACCCCGAGGTGGTGCGCCGGTCGGCCCGCCAGGCGGGCGCGGGCGAAGCGGATGCCGTGCTCTTCACCTCCGCTCCCGGAGCCGCCTCCTGGCTCGCCGTCGCCGAGGAGGCGGGAGTGCTCGACGACATCCGTCGCCGTGCCGCGACCGGCAGACTGCTCCTCGCCGCGGTCGGCCCCATCACGGCGGGACCGCTGCTGTCGGCCGACCTGGAGACGACGATCGCGGACCGCGGGCGCCTCGGATCACTCGCCCGCTGTGTGATCGCGCATTTCGGCGGCGGCCGTGCGCCGTCGCTGGAGACGGATGCCGGGCGCCTCGAGGTGCGCAGCGGCGGAGTCCTGATCGACGAGCGCTTCGTGCCGCTGTCGCACACGGCCGCGCGCCTCATCGAGGCGCTGTTCGTCGCGGGCGGCCGCGTGCTCTCGCGTGCGGAGATCGGACGCGTCCTCCCCGGCAGCGACCGCAACGGCCACGCGGTCGAGGTCGCCGTGGCCCGGCTCCGGGAGTCGCTGTGCGGCGCGGAGCTCGTGCAGACCGTCGTGAAGCGCGGTTATCGGCTCGCGGTCATCGAGTACTGACCGGACGCGGAGTCGTGACCGGCTACTCCGCCGGGGTGTCCGAGGGGATCGGAACCGGGGTCTCGACCGGCGCCTCGGTCGGCGCGGTCGTCGGCTCGACGGTCGGCGTCGGCGTGGGCTCAGGAGCGGTGACCTGCGCATGCACGACCTGGCTCGCGATGGCGGCGAGGACGATGACGGAGCCGGCGATCGCCGCGATGGCGTTGTCGCGCGTGCGGCGACGGATCTGCCCCTGATGCCAGATCGTGCGCGCGGTGTGCAGACGGGTGCGGCGCTCGGCCTGAACGCGCTCCTGCCGGGTGCTCCTCGAACCGCGTGCGGCCATGCCTCGATCTCCCATCCGTGCGACGGTGCGTCACGTCGCCTCAGAGCCTACCGTCGGCGGCGGGGTGCGTTGAGCGTCACCCGAGTGTCGTGACCCGCCAGTAGCCTGGTGGGATGACGTCCCCTGCCGCGCTGCTCTCCGGGCAGACGCCTCTCGCCGTGCGCATGCGCCCGGTCTCCCTCTCCGAGGTCGCCGGGCAGCGTCATCTTCTGCGATCGGGCTCGCCGATCGTGGCACTCGCCGACCCGGAGGCGACGTCGCCGGGTGCGGTGTCGATCATCCTCTGGGGTCCTCCCGGCACGGGCAAGACCACTCTGGCTCAGGCGATCGCCCGTTCCTCCGGGCGCCGCTTCGTCGAGCTCTCGGCGGTCACCGCCGGCGTGAAGGACGTGCGCGAGGTGATGCAGGAGGCGATCACCCAGCGCGACCTCTACGGTCAGACGACGATCCTCTTCCTCGACGAGATCCATCGGTTCACCAAGGCCCAGCAGGATGCGCTGCTCCCCGGGGTCGAGAACGGCTGGGTCATCCTGATCGCGGCCACGACGGAGAATCCGTCCTTCTCGGTGATCTCCCCGCTGCTGTCGCGGTCGCTTCTGCTCACGCTGCAGCCGCTCACCGACGACGACATCGGCCTGCTGGTCGACCGGGCGGTCGGCGACGCGCGCGGTCTGAACGGTGCCGTCGCGCTGAGCGATGAGGCGAGGTCCGCGCTCATCCGACTCGCGTCCGGCGATGCCCGTCGTGCGCTCACCGGTCTCGAAGCCGCCGCCGCGGTGGCGCTCTCGCATGCGGCCGACGCCCCGGCGAAGGGCAGGAAGAAGAAGGACTCCGAGGCGAGTGGTGCGCCGGCGGTCTCCGCCGACGACGTCTCGCAGGCCGTCGACAAGGCGCTGCTGCGCTACGACCGTCAGGGCGACGAGCACTACGACGTCATCAGCGCGTTCATCAAGTCGATCAGGGGTTCCGACCCGGATGCCGCGCTGCACTACCTCGCCCGCATGATCGAGGCGGGGGAGGACCCGCGGTTCATCGCGCGGCGCCTCGTGATCTCGGCATCCGAGGATGTCGGTCTCGCCGACCCGCAGGGCCTCGTCATCGCGGTCGCCGCCGCCGACGCCGTCGCGTTCATCGGAATGCCGGAGGGGCGCATCCCGCTGGCCGAGGCGACGGTGTACCTGGCGACGACGGCGAAGTCGAACGCCGCGTACGTCGGCATCGACGCCGCGATCGCCGACATCCGCAAGGGCGGCTTCGGCCGGGTGCCCGTGCATCTGCGCGACGCGCACTACCCCGGCGCGAAGCGGCTCGGCCACGGCAAGGGCTACGTCTACTCGCACGACAGCGAGTACGGCATCGTGCCGCAGCAGTATCTGCCAGACGAGCTCGACGGCCGGCGGTACTACGAGCCGAAGACCCTCGGAGCCGAGCGCGACGTCGCCGCCCGCCTGGAGCGGATCCGCCGCATCCTCGGCGATCGCTGAGCTGCCTTCATCGAGCCGACCGGCGATCTGTTAGACTTGACCGGCTCGAAACCGAGTTTTCGGGCATCTCCTCGTTCACACCCCACCTGGCCGGTGCCCCGGCGTGCGCTCCCAGGCAGAACGCGGACGATACGTCCGTGAGTCGCGAAAGACGCGACCACGTCATCGGAAGGACAGCTTCGTGACCACGAAGTCCCAGGACCGCCGCAAGGTGCGTCTCAGCCGCGCCCTCGGCGTCGCTCTCACCCCGAAGGCCGCCCGCTACCTCGAGAAGCGTCCGTACGCTCCGGGTGAGCACGGCCGCACCAAGCGCAAGGCCGACAGCGACTACGCCGTCCGTCTGCGTGAGAAGCAGCGTCTGCGCGAGCAGTACGGCATCCGCGAGAAGCAGATGCGCAACACGTTCAACGAGGCTCGTCGTCACGACGGCCTGACCGGTGAGAACCTGGTCGAGCTCCTCGAGATGCGTCTCGACGCGCTCGTCGTGCGTTCGGGCTTCGCCCGCACCACCGCGCAGGCTCGCCAGCTCGTCGTGCACCGTCACATCCTCGTCGACGGCCAGCTCGTCGACCGCCCGTCGTTCCGCGTGAAGCCGGGTCAGCTCATCCACGTCAAGCCCAAGAGCGAGGGCACCGAGCCCTTCCAGGTGGCGGCAGCCGGCGGTCACGCCGAGGTGCTTCCCCCCGTTCCCGGCTACCTCGAGGTCGAGCTCGACAAGCTCCAGGCTCGTCTGCTCCGTCGTCCGAAGCGCGCCGAGGTCCCCGTGACCTGTGAAGTGCAGCTCGTCGTCGAGTACTACGCAGCTCGCTGATCCAGCGATCGAGTAATTCGCAGAAGGCGTCGGGGCAACCCGACGCCTTCTGTCGTTTCCGCCTACGATGGAGAAACCGCGCCTTCGCGGATAGAGGCAAGGATGGTGACATGAAGAGCTTGCGATGGTTCGTGTTCGGTCTGATCGGCGGCTTCGTCGTCGCTCATTTCATGGACAAGGACCCGCGGGGTCACGACATCCTCGCCGAGGTCGATGCCCGGATCAACGGATTCACGGCTGCCCTCGGCGATGCCTATCGCGAGCAGGAGGCACGGCTCACGGAGCCGGGCAAGAACTGAACCCTCGCTGCGCCTCGGCGCGGCATTCTCACGCAAGGACACCCGGCACTCTATGAAAACTGCGGAGATCGCGCAGCGCTACCTCGATTTCTTCGAGAAGAACGACCACGTCATCGTCCCGTCGGCCTCTCTGGTCAGCGACGATCCCTCCCTGCTGTTCACGGTGGCCGGCATGGTGCCGATGATCCCGTACCTGACCGGCGTGGTGCCTGCACCCCACCCCCGGATCGCGGACGTGCAGAAGTGCATCCGCACCAACGACATCGAAGAGGTCGGTCGGACCGCTCGGCACGGCACGTTCTTCCAGATGCTCGGCAACTGGTCGTTCGGCGACTACTTCAAGGAAGGCGCCATCCGCTACGCCTGGGAGCTGCTCACCAGCTCCGAGGCCGACGGCGGCTACGGATTCGACGAGAAGGACCTCTGGGTCACCGTCTACGAGACCGATGACGAGGCCGAGGCGATCTGGCGCGACATCATCGGGCTGAAGCCGGAGCGCATCCAGCGGCTCGGCCGCGCCGACAACTACTGGAACACCGGCCAGCCCGGTCCCGGCGGCCCGGACTCCGAGATCTTCTTCGACCGCGGACCCGCGTACGGCAACGACGGCGGACCAGCCGCGGACGACTCCCGGTTCCTGGAGATCTGGAACCTGGTCTTCATGCAGGACTTCATCGAGAACATCCGCAGCAAGACCGAGTTCGACATCGTCGGCGAGCTGCCGATGAAGAACATCGACACCGGCATGGGTCTCGAGCGCGTCGCGTTCCTCAAGCAGGGCGTCGACAACATGTACGAGACCGATCAGGTGCGCCCCGTGCTCGACCGCGCGGTCGAGCTGTCCGGACGCCGCTACGGCGCGTCCCATGAGGACGACGTGCGCTTCCGCGTGATCGCCGATCACGTGCGCTCCTCGCTCATGCTGCTGTCCGACGGCGTGCGGCCGTCGAACGAGGGCCGCGGATACATCCTTCGCCGCCTCATGCGGCGCACGGTGCGCGCGATGCGTCTGCTCGGCGTCGACGAGCCCGTCTTCCCCGAGCTCTTCGCGACATCGCGCGACGCGATGAAGTCGGCCTACCCGGTGCTCGAGAAGGACTGGTCGACGCTCTCCGCGTCCGCCTTCGCCGAGGAGGAGACGTTCCGGCGCACGCTCGTGGCGGGATCGACCATCCTCGACCTCGCGCTCGATCAGACGAAGCAGGGCGGGGGCAAGACGCTCAGCGGCCCCGAGGCGTTCCTGCTGCACGACACGTACGGCTTCCCGATCGACCTCACGCTCGAGGTCGCCGAGGAAGCAGGGCTCGACGTCGATCGTGCCGCTTTCGACTCGCTCATGCAGGAGCAGCGTCAGCGGGCCAAGGCCGACGCGCGCAACCGCAAGCGCCAGCTCGCGGACGTCTCGGTCTACCGTGATCTCCGTGCGCTCGGCGAGACCGGCTTCGACGGCTACACCGCGCTCGAGGTCGAGTCGCGCATCCTCGGCATCCTGGTCGACGGCGCCGTCGTGCGCAGTGCGTCGGAGGGGCAGATCGCCGAGGTGGTGCTCGCCGAGACGACGCTGTACGCGGAGTCGGGCGGTCAGGTGGCCGACAAGGGCACCATCGTCGGCCCCGGGTTCGAGCTCGAGGTTCTCGACGTGCAGCGTCCGGTTCCCGGTCTGATCAGCCACACCGTGGAGGTCACGCGGGGCACCGTCGCCGTGGATGACGCCGCGACGACGGTCGTTGACGCCGCGAACCGGCGTGCCGCGCGCCAGGCCCACTCGGCGACGCACCTCGTGCACGCCGCCCTTCGCGACACCCTCGGACCGACGGCCACGCAGGCCGGCTCCCTGAACCGCGCCGGGTACATGCGTTTCGACTTCTCGTGGTCGCAGGCGCTCTCGGGCGAGACGCGCTCCGAGATCGAGGAGATCACCAACCGCGCCGTGCAGGACGCCCTCGAGGTGACCACGCGCATCGTCTCGCTCGACGAGGCGAAGGAGGCCGGCGCGATGGCCCTCTTCGGCGAGAAGTACGGCGACGTGGTCCGCATGGTCGACATCGGCGGCCCGTGGTCCCGTGAGCTGTGCGCGGGCACCCATGTCGGCACCAGTGCGGAGATCGGTCTGGTCAGCGTCGTCGGAGAGTCGTCCGTCGGCGCATCCAACCGTCGGATCGAAGCCCTCGTCGGCGCGGACGCGTTCCGTGAACTGGCGGCGGAGCGGGCACTCGTGTCGCAGCTCACCGCCTCGCTGAAGACGCCGCGCGAGCAGCTGCCCGAGCGGATCGCCGATCTGGCAGCAAGTCTCAAGGCCGCCGAGAAGCGCATCGCGCAGTACGAGGCGAAGGAGCGCGCCGGTCAGGTGCCGGCCATCGCCGATGCCGCGCAGCGTGTCGGATCCTTCCTCATCGCCGCGCAGTCGCTCGGCGAGGTCGCCTCGGCCGACGATGTGCGAGAGCTCGTCCTCGGTGTGCGCGACCGTCTCGGGTCCGAGGCCGCGGTCGTCGCTCTCGGTGCTGTCGTGGGCGGACGGCCGGTCGTCGTGGTCGCGACCAACGATGCCGCCCGCACCGCGGGTGCCAAGGCCGGTGTGCTCGCCAAGCGAGCCGCGGGTGTGCTCGGCGGCGGAGGCGGCGGTCGTGACGACGTCGCACAGGGCGGTGGTACGGACGCTTCGGCGCTCCCCGCTGCGCTGGAGTCCGTCTCTCAGGAGCTGCACGCCGCGTGAGCGGGTTCCGCCGCGGGGTGCGCCTCGGCATCGACGTGGGCCGTGCTCGGGTCGGTGTGGCGCGATCCGACCCCGATGGGATGCTCGCCGTGCCCGTGGAGACCGTTCCCCGCGACGACCTCTCGATCGACCGCATCGTCGAGATCGCCGGAGACTACGACCTCCTGGAGTTCGTCGTCGGACTTCCGGTAAACATGCAGGGGGCGGACACGCCGTCGACGACGGATGCGCGCGAGTTCGCCGCCGCGCTCGGCCGGCGCAGCGGTGCGCCGGTGCGGCTGGTGGACGAGCGCCTCAGCACCGTCACCGCCCATGCGGCGCTGCGGTCCTCCGGGCGATCACAGAAGAAGTCTCGTAGCATTGTTGATCAGGTCGCCGCCGTGGTGCTGCTGCAGCAGGCGATCGACACGGAGAAGAGCACCGGAAACCCGGCCGGTGCCACGATCCCGGTTGACGAGGAGCCCGCCTGAACATGTCCGAACGCGAGAGTGCTTCCCCCCAGCACGATCCGGGCGCCCGCCTGGGCGACCTGTTCGAGAATCTGCCCGCCCCGACACGTCAGATCCCGACCGTCGACAACAGCGCCCCGACGCCGGGTTCGCGCCGCGCCGCGCGCGAGGCCGCCGGTCGGCCCTCGGAGTCGCACGACTCGGCGGGCTCGCCGGGTTCGGAGTCGACGAGCGAGGATTCCGCCAACACGGAGCCTGCGCGCCGCGAGCCCTCTGCCGCGGACGCCCTCTTCGCCTCCGCAGCGTCGCCGCAGCAGGATGCATCCGCCTCAGCGGCGACGTCTCCGAAGTCGACTTCTCCCGACCCCGCCCCGCCACTGGGCGGCGGGCTGGACGATCTCTTCGCTCCGCATGAGGAGCACCCCGCCGCCCGGCGGCCGAAGAAGAAGCGGCGAACCGGCTGCCTGATCGCCCTGGCCATCGTGCTGGTGATCGTGGGAGGTCTGGCCGCCGGCGGAGTCTGGGCCTGGAACACATACGGCGACAAGATCAGCGAGGCGCTCGGCTGGGGCGGTGCCGCCGATTGGGAGCCCGGCATCGCGACGGGCGAGGTGATGGTCACGATCCGCGAGGGCGACACCGGAGGACCGGTGTCGACCGCTCTCTACGATGCGGGCGTGACCAGGACCGAGGACGTCTTCTACGACTACCTCATCAACGAGAACCTCGCCGTGACGTTCTACCCCGGCATCTATCGGCTGCAGGAGAAGATGACGGCCGAGGCCGCTCTCGCCGCTCTCAAGGACGAGAAGAACAAGCTCGAGAACACGGTGTCGATCACCGAAGGCGGGACGATCGCCTCGTCGCTGGCGAACATCGCCGAGACGCTCGGCATCCCGCTCGCGGACTTCGAGGCCGCTGTGGCCGATCCCGCGGCCTACGGCGTGTCCGCACCGTCTCTCGAGGGATGGCTCTTCCCCGCGATCTACACCTTCGATCCCGAGGTGACGGCGAAGCAGGTCATCCAGCGGATGGTCGATCGCACGCGGGAGTCGCTCGCCGCGGCAGGGGTCCCGGACGACGAAGCGGAGCGTGTGCTGACCATCGCCTCGATCATCGAGCGCGAAGGCCGCCTGGACGACTTCGCCAAGGTGTCGCGGGTGATCCAGAACCGCCTCGACATCGACATGCTCCTGCAGATGGACTCGACGGCTCAGTACGGCTACGGCTCGCTGCACGAGGGCGTCGTGTCGAGCTCGGCCGAGGCACTCGCCGACGACAACCCGTGGAACACCTACGTCCACACGGGACTCCCGGTCACGCCGATCGCGAGCCCGAGCGACGCGGCGATCGACGCGGCGATGAACCCGGCCGACGGGCCGTGGCTCTACTTCGTCACGGTCAACCTGGCCACGGGCGAGACCCAGTTCTCCGAGACCCTCGCCGAGCACGAGCAGGGTGTGGAGAAGTGGCGCGAGTGGTGCCGTGCCAATCCCGACGGCGGTTGCTGAGCCGGTGACCGCCTCGTATCTCGCCGTCTGGGGAGACCCGATCGCGCACTCGAAGTCGCCTGCGCTGCACGCGGCCGCCTACCGTGTGCTCGGTCTCGACTGGGAGTACGGGCGACGGCAGGTCGATGCGGCGGCGTTCGCCGAGGCCCTCGACGGGCTCGACGCCCGGTGGCGCGGCCTGTCGCTCACCATGCCCTTGAAGGAGGAGGCGTTCCGTGCCGCCGCATCGCGTGATGCGCATGCTGAGCTGACGGGCGCCGTGAACACGCTGCTGCTCGGCGACGCCATCGCCGGCTACAACACGGATGTCGGCGGCATCGTCGACGCGCTGGCCGAGGCGGGGATCACCGAGACGCGCTCCGTGCGCATCCTCGGTGCCGGCGCCACGGCGGCATCCGCGCTCGTCGCCGCCGCCGATCTGGGAGCGGAGAGCGTCGAGATCTCGGCGCGCCGCCCGGAGCGCGCTGCCGGTCTCATCGCTCTGGGGGAGCGCATCGGCATCTCCGTCGAGGCACGCCCGCTCGACGATGTCGCGGCCGAGACCGATCTGACCATCGCGACGCTCCCGAGCGGAACCGTTCTTCCCGAGGGTGCCGCGTCGGCCTTGGCCGCGCGAGGGGGCGCGCTGTTCGATGCGGCCTACGCCCCCTGGCCGTCCGCCCTCGCGGCGGCATGGGGCGGTGCCACCGTGGTGTCCGGACTCGGGATGCTGCTGCATCAGGCCGTGCGCCAGATCAGGATCTTCCATCACGGCGACCCGTCGACGGCGCTGCCCGACGAGGCCGCTGTGGTGGCCGCCATGCGCGCCGTGCTCTGATCCGGAGGGTCCCGAACGAAACGCGGCGCAGGACAGGCCTGATCGCATGGGAGACTGGAGCAATGCTCCGCGTGCTCACGGCCGGCGAATCGCACGGCCCAGAACTCATCGCCGTCATGGAGGGTCTGCCCTCCGGCGTGCCGGTGTCGTCCGAGGCCATCCAGGCCGATCTCGCCCGCCGCAAGCTCGGCTACGGCCGCGGCTCGCGGATGAAGTTCGAGCAGGACGAGCTGTCGATCTCGGGCGGCGTCCGCCACGGCAAGACCCTCGGCAGCCCGATCGCACTGCGCATCGGCAACACCGAGTGGCCGAAGTGGATCGAGGTCATGAACCCCGAGCCCGTGGAGCTCACCGACAAGTCCCGTGGTCGCAGCGCCCCGCTGACGCGTCCGCGTCCCGGGCACGCCGACCTCGTCGGCATGCAGAAGTACGACTTCGACGAGGCGCGTCCGATCCTCGAGCGCGCGAGCGCCAGGGAGACCGCCGCCCGGGTCGCGCTCGGCGCGATCGCCCGCTCCTTCCTCGGCGAGCTCGGCATCCGCCTCGTCAGCCACACTCTCTCGATCGGACCGGTCCGGGTGCCCGAGGGCTCGGCGCTCCCGACCCCGGACGACGTCGACGTGCTGGACGCCGATCCGCTGCGCTGCTTCGACCCCGCGACCTCCGCGCTGATGGTCGCCGAGGTCGACGACGCGAAGAAGGACGGCGACACGCTCGGCGGCATCGTCGAGGTGCTCGCGTACGGCCTCCCGCCGGGCCTCGGCTCGCACGTGCACTGGGACCGCCGCCTGGACGCCCGTCTCGCCCAGGCGCTGATGAGCATCCAGGCCATCAAGGGCGTCGAGGTCGGCGACGGCTTCGAGACGACGCGCCGACGCGGCTCGGCCGCTCACGACGAGCTGTTCGCCACGGCCGACGGGATCTCTCGTGGCTCCGACCGGGCCGGCGGCACGGAGGGCGGCATGTCGACCGGGACGGTGCTGCGCGTCCGCGCGGGCATGAAGCCCATCGCGACGGTCCCGCACGCACTGCGCACGATCGATGTGGCGACGGGGGAGGACGCGACCGCGCACCACCAGCGCTCCGACGTCTGCGCCGTTCCGGCCGCCGGAGTCGTGGCGGAGGCCATGGTCGCTGTCGAGCTCGCCCGCGCCGTGCTGGAGAAGTTCGGCGGCGACAGCGTCCGCGAGACGCGTCGCAACCTCGAGGGGTACCTCGCGGGCATTCCGGCGGAGCTGCGCACGACTCCCGCGTCCGAGGCGGCGCTCATCGCGCATGACGAGCGCGACTGACCCGCTCACGCTGGTGCTGGTGGGCCCGATGGCCGCCGGCAAGACCAGCGTCGGCAGGCGCGTGGCGCGCCGGTTGAGCGTGCCCTTCATCGACACCGACAAGCGGATCGTCGCCGCGCACGGCCCGATCCCGATGATCTTCGCCGAGCACGGGGAGCCGCATTTCCGCGAACTGGAGCGCGCCGCTGTGGCCGCCGCGCTGTCGGAGGGCGGGGTGATCTCGCTCGGCGGCGGCGCGGTGACGGATGCCGGCACGCGCGCGCTCCTGCGACAGCATCCGGTCGTCTTCCTGACGGTGAGCGCGGATGCGGTGGCCGATCGCATCCGCGGCGGGAGCCGTCCGCTGCTGGCGGGGGAGGACCCTGTGGACCGCTGGATCCGGATCTTCGAGGAACGGCGCGACTGGTACGACGAGGTGGCCTCGACGACGTTCGACACGTCGCGACGCCCGATGCAGAGGATTGCCGACGAGATCGTGGCATGGAGGAGAGAACAGCGATGAGCACGACGACCATCAGTGTCACGGGGAACGACGAGTACGACATCACCATCGGACGGGGTGTGCTCGATCAGGTATCGGCCGCGCTCGCGCCGACCGTGCGCAAGATCCTCGTGGTGCACCCTCCGACGCTCGCCGCTCGCGCCGCCGAGCTGCGCGACCGTCTGCTCGCCGACACCGAGAACGGACAGCGCGAGGTGCTTCTCGCCGAGATCCCGGATGCCGAGCAGGGCAAGCGCGTCGAGGTGGCGGCCTTCTGCTGGCAGGTCATGGGACAGGCGGACTTCACCCGCAGCGATGCCGTGATCGGCTACGGCGGAGGCGCGGTGACCGACCTCGCGGGCTTCGTGGCCGCGACGTGGCTGCGCGGGGTGCAGCTCATCCAGGTGCCCACGACGGTGCTCGGACTCGTGGACGCGGCTGTCGGAGGCAAGACGGGCATCAACACCGCCGAGGGCAAGAACCTCGTCGGCGCGTTCTGGGCGCCGGCCGCGGTCATCGGCGACCTCGACGAGCTCGCCAGCCTCAGCCCGAACGAGGCCACCGCCGGTTTCGCGGAGGTCGTGAAGGCGGGATTCATCTGGGCGCCGGAGATCCTCGACATCGTCGAAGCGGATCCCGCGCGGGCCGTCGACCCGACGACCGAGGAGTTCCGCCGCGCCGTCGAGCTCGCCATCGACATGAAGGCCAAGGTCGTCTCCGACGACTTCCGCGAGGCGGGCCTCCGCGAGATCCTCAACTACGGCCACACCCTCGGTCACGCGATCGAGCACGCGGAGCGCTACCGCTGGCGGCACGGCGCGGCGGTGTCCGTCGGCATGCTCTACGCGGCGGAGCTCTCGCGTCTGGCGGGGCGTCTGTCCGACACCGCGGCCGAGCGGCACCGGACCGTGCTGGAATCCCTCGGCCTGCCGACCACGTATCGCGCCGGTGCGTGGCCGCAGCTGCTCGCGACGATGCAGCGCGACAAGAAGAGCCGCGGCGGGATGCTCCGCTTCATCCTGCTCGACGACATCGCGAAGCCCACCGTGCTGCAGGCCCCCGACGAGTCGCTGCTCTTCGCCGCCTACCAGGAGGTCGGTGCGTGAGCATGGTCATCCGGCGCGTGCGCGCGGACGAGGGGGAGCGGGTCCGCGATCTGCGCCTCGACGCGGTCCGCGACCCGGACGCCTCCATCGCGTTCCTGCACTCCTACGAGACGGAGGCGGCGCACCCGGACGAGTTCTGGCACGATCGTGCCGCGAACGCCGCCGAGGGTGACGGCGTGGCGCAGTTCGTCGCCGAGCGGGATGCCGAGTGGGTCGGCACCGTCACGGTGATCCGGTGGAAGGCGGGTGAGACGGACCACCACGGGCGCGAGGTCTCCGTCGCCCGCGGCGATGTCGTCGGCGTCTTCGTGCGTTCCGAGAACCGGGCCGGCGGCACGGTCGATGCGCTGCTCGGCGCGGCGGCTGAGTGGGCGCGCTCTCTGGGCGACGCCGCGCTCGTCCTCGACGTGCACGTCGACAATCAGCGGGCCCAGGGCGCGTATCGCCGCGCGGGATTCGTCGAGACCGGCCTGCGCTTCACCGGATCCATCGGACCCGAGCTCGAGATGAGCCGTCCGCTCGTGTCCGCGGATAGTGTGTCATCGTGACCGCGAATCCGCGCCTGCTCCTCGTGAACGGCCCCAACCTCAACCTGCTCGGCACGCGTGAGCCCGAGGTGTACGGCACGGCGACTCTCGCCGACGTCGAGCGTCTGACCGCCGAGGCCGCCGGTGCGCTGGGTTACGACGTGCGTGCGATCCAGAGCAATCACGAGGGCGTGCTCATCGACGCCATCCACGCGGCACGCGAGGACTGCGTCGGCATCGTCATCAACCCCGGCGGGCTCACGCACACCTCGGTCGCGCTCCGCGATGCGCTCACGGGTGTGGCGCTCCCGTTCGCCGAGGTGCACATCTCCGACGTGTACGCCCGCGAGGAGTTCCGTCACCACTCCTACCTCCACGATGTCGCCGCCGTGCGTGTGATCGGCCGGGGGATCGACGGCTATGCCGACGCCGTGCGGGAGCTCGTCGGCTCGCTCTGAGACGTCCGTTTCCGGGCCGCGCCCGCGCATCCCGTAGAATCGACTGTCGGCCCTGCCTGTATCGCGCGGGAGAGGCCGGCCCCACAGACTCAGGAACGGAACTCTCAGCGCATGGCATCTACCGCAGACATCAAGAACGGCGTCGTTCTCAGCATCGACGGACAGCTCTGGAACGTCATCGAGTTCCAGCACGTCAAGCCCGGCAAGGGCGGCGCGTTCGTGCGGACCAAGCTGAAGAACGTCGTGTCCGGCAAGGTCGTCGACCGCACCTACAACGCGGGCGCGAAGATCGACATCGAGAACGTCGACCGCCGCGACTTCACCTACCTGTACGCCGACGGCGACAGCTTCGTCTTCATGGACACCTCCGACTACGACCAGATCACCGTCGGTGCGGCGACCGTGGGCGACGCGAAGAACTTCCTGCTCGAGAACCAGCAGGTCACGATCGCGCTGAACAACGGCAACCCGCTGTACATCGATCTGCCCGCCTCCGTCATCCTCGAGGTGACGTACACGGAGCCCGGTCTGCAGGGCGACCGCTCGTCGGCCGGCACGAAGCCCGCCACCGTCGAGACCGGCTACGAGATGCAGGTCCCGCTGTTCGTCGAGACCGGCACCCGGATCAAGGTCGACACCCGCACGGGTGACTACCTCGGCCGCGAGAAGTAAGGCGTGAGCGCCCGCACGAAGGCGCGTAAGCGCGCTCTCGACATCCTCTTCTCCGCCGACGTCCGCGGCGACGACCTCTCGGTCACCCTCGCCGCCGAGGCGAAGCGCGCCGCGAGCGAGCCCGCGCGCGAAGCCTCCTGGCTGTACGCCCGCGAGATCGTGGACGGCATCATCGACCAGCGCGACGAGATCGACGAGCAGATCACCACGCACAGCCGTGACTGGAAGCTCGAGCGGATGCCCGCGGTCGATCGCGCCCTGCTCCGCATCGGCGTGTGGGAGATCCTGCACAACGACGCGGTGCCCACGGCCGTGGCCATCGACGAGGCGGTGGAGCTCGCCAAGGAGTTCTCGACCGACGATTCCGGTGCTTTCGTGCACGGCGTCCTCGCCCGGGTCGCCCGCGCCTCCTGATCGGTTCGTCCGAGTCGCGGTCTCCATGTCGGATGCCGCGGGAAGGATACGGGCATGCCCGCACCGCACGTCGACCTCCGCGACCTCATGCAGATCACGGACGCCGGTGGGTACGCGCGCGGGCTCGCGTACTTCCGTGAAGGGAACGTGCTCGACCTCGTCTGGGACGAGGACCTGCAGGAGCTCGAAGGCCATGTGAAGGGCAGCCAGGGCGCGCAGTACCTGGTCGAGGTCGGCTTCGTGTCGTCGAACGGCAAGCGGCATGTCCGATCCACGCGGTGCTCGTGCCCCGTGCGTTCCGCCTGCAAGCACGTCGTCGCCGCCCTGCTCGCCTCGAACGTCCACGAGTACTCCCAGCAGAGCGGCGCGCGAGTCGTCGAACCTGCCGTGGCCGCTCCCGCCCCCGCGCCCCCTGCCGCGCCCTCCTGGCGTGCGCTGGTCGATCCCGCGGTCACCGCGCAGACCCGTGCGCTGGCGCTCGGGGTGGAGCTGCGACACCGTGAGCCGCGCGGCGACAATCACTGGGCACCGCGTGCCGTGCGACCGGCGACGCCCAGAGACCTCGCCCGGTCGACCGGCGAGCTGCTCCTGGCGATCCGACCGCTGATGCGCAGCCAGCAGACCGGTGCCTGGATCCAGGGGCACGCCGGCTGGGACACGGTGCGACGGGACGCGGCGCAGTTCGGGCGCAGCCAGACCCGCTGGTTCGGCGATCTGCTCAGCATCTCGCGCGACTCGCTGCTCTCCGGCAACGCCGGCGACTGGCTGGTCGTCGACCAGATCGAGTCGGGACTCCTGTGGGGACACCTGCGCGCGGGTGCGGCTCTCGGCATCCCGATGGTGACCAGTCAGAAGAACGCCACCGTGCGCCTCGCCCATGCGGCGGAGATCTCGGCGACGATCGCCCGCGACGACGGCGGCGCATTGACGGTCGCCGCGGATGCCACGATCGACGGTCAGCAGGTCTCCGCGTCCTCCGTGCATCCGATCGGCCGATCCGGGGTGTACTCAGCGGTCCTCATGGGCAGCCGGATGCAGATCACTCTCGCCGAGGTGCCGCTCAGCGACCAGGTGCGGGCTCTCCTCGAGGCGCCGCGGCCCATCGTGGTCCCGGCCGATGAGGAGGAGGCGTTCGTCACCGAGGCCTACCCGCTGCTCGCGCGGCGCACGGCCGTGCAGACGGTGGGCGACGTCGCACTGCCGGAGATCCCCGCGCCGGAGCCCGTGCTGAACGTCGCCTTCGAACGCGGGGATGTCGTCAGCTACTCGTTCGCCTGGTCGTACCGCGGATTCGGGACGGTGCCGTTCGCGGCCGGTCGGACCGCTGTCCGCGATCCGGAGGCCGAGGCGGCGCGGCGTGCCCAGCTCGAGACAGTCTGGCACGAGCACACGACGAACCGGTTCGCGCCCTCGGGCTCGTTCCACGACATCGACGCTGCGGCTTTCGTCGCCCAGGTCGTGCCCGCGTTCGAGGCTGCCGGGGTCACGGTGGTCACGACCGGCACGCGCAAGGAGTACCGCGAGCTCACCGGCGTTCCCGAGGTGACGGTCTCGACGGTCGAGACGACGGATTCCGACTGGTTCGATCTGGGGATCATCGTGACGATCGACGGGCGGAGCATCCCGTTCGGGCCCCTGTTCACGGCGCTCAGCAGAGGGAAGAAGAAGCTGCTGCTCTCCGACGGCGGCTACTTCACCCTCGATCATCCGGCGCTCGATCGTCTGCGCGAGCTCATCGAGGAGGCGGGCGAGCTCGACGAGTGGGAGACCGGTCCGCGGATCAGCCGCTACCAGACCGATCTCTGGGAGGAGTTCGAGGATCTCGCCGACGAGGCGCAGCCGGCGGTGAGCTGGCGCTCGACCGCCGAGGGCCTCCGCCAGGCGACCGGCGTGCCCGCGACGCCCGTGCCGCCGTCGCTCCGCGCCGAGCTCCGTCCGTACCAGAAGTCAGGGTTCGACTGGCTGGCCTTCCTCTGGGCGCATCGGCTGGGCGGGATCCTGGCCGATGACATGGGGCTCGGCAAGACCCTGCAGCTGCTCACCTTCGTGCAGCACACGCGCGACCGGGGCGAGCGGCGGCCGTTCCTCGTGCTGGCTCCGACCTCGGTGCTGAGCACCTGGAAGACCGAGGCGGCCCGCTTCACGCCCGAGCTGCGGGTGGCGCTCGTCGACACGACGAGCGGAACGCGTCGCGGTTCGCTGACGGATGCCGCCGCCGGGGTCGACGTCGTCGTGAGCTCCTACACGGTGGCGCGACTCGACGAGAAGGAGTTCGCCGGCGTCGAGTGGGCGGGGCTCATCCTCGACGAGGCCCAGTTCGTGAAGAATCCGAAGACGAAGCTGCATCGGGCGATCTCGACGTTCCGCGCGGACGTGACGTACGCGGTCACGGGCACTCCGATGGAGAACAGCCTCTCCGACCTGTGGTCGCTGCTGAAGCTCGCCGCTCCCGGTCTGTTCCCGTCGGCGCGCCGGTTCCGCGATCGGTACATCCAGCCGATCGAGAAGGGCAAGGTCCCGGAGAACGAGGAGGGCGGCGAGTACCGCCGTCGTCGCCTCGAGCAGCTGCGCCGCCGCATCCGTCCGCTCATGCTCCGCCGCACGAAGGAGATCGTCGCAGCCGACCTGCCGCCCAAGCAGGAGCAGGTGCTCGAGGTGGAGCTGAGCCCCGCCCACCGCGCCCTCTATGACGTGGTGCTGCAGCGCGAGCGCCAGAAGGTGCTCGGACTGCTCGACGATCTGGATCGCAACCGCTTCATCGTGTTCCGCTCCCTGACCCTGCTGCGGATGCTGAGCCTCGCCCCGGGACTGGTCGACGAGAACGACCCCGACATCGGCTCGAGCAAGCTCGACACCCTGCTCGAGAGAGTCGTGGAGCTGCAGGCCGAAGGGCACAGGGCGCTCGTTTTCAGCCAGTTCACCTCGTTCCTCGACCTCGCTGCCGCCCGCCTCGACGCCGCCGGCATCCCCTACGCCCATCTCGACGGGTCTACCCGCCGCCGGCAGGACGTCGTCGACGGGTTCCGGTCGGGGGAGCAGGTCGTGTTCCTCATCAGCCTGAAGGCCGGCGGATTCGGACTCACCCTGACCGAGGCCGATTACGTGTTCCTGCTCGACCCCTGGTGGAACCCGGCCGCCGAGGCGCAGGCGATCGACCGCACGCATCGCATCGGCCAGACCAGTCAGGTCTTCGTGTACCGCATGATCTCGGCCGGGACGATCGAGGAGAAGGTGCGCGAACTGCAGCAGCGCAAGGCCCGCCTCTTCACGGCAGTGATGGACGACCAGGAGCTGTTCGCCCAGTCCCTCACAGCCGACGACATCCGCGGCCTCTTCGACGACTAGCGCGTCGCCCCGACCACCGTCGGGTCGAGTATTCACGGCTGGTCTCCGCGGGCGCCCAGGAGGCCGTCGGTAGACTCTTACGGTTCACTTTCGAGAGGAATGCAATGCGGATCACGGGACTCGGCCACGCCGGGATGTTCATCGAGACGGTCGGCGGGAACATCATCTGCGACCCCGTCCTCGGACCCTCGTTCTATGGATCCTGGTTCCCGTTCCCGGACAATCGCGGCCTCGACTGGGAGCGCTTCGGCCGTGAGGCCGACTTCCTCTACATCTCGCACCGCCATCGCGACCACTTCGACCCGAAGCTGCTCGAGCGGTACATCCGTAAGGACATCGAGGTGCTGCTGCCGGAGTACCCGATCGACGATCTCGAGCAGGACATCCGCGCGCTCGGGTACACGAACATCACCTACGCGCCGGCGGGGGAGATCATCCACCGCGGCGAGCTGAAGATCATGATCACGCCGCTGCGCGCCCCGAGCGACGGCCCGATCGGCGACTCCTCGCTGAGCGTGGACGACGGCACCGCATCCGTTCTGAACCAGAACGACTCGCACCCCCTCGACCTCGAGAAGCTGCTGGGCTTCGGCAAGCCGGATGCCTACTTCACGCAGGTCTCGGGCGCGATCTGGTGGCCCATGGTCTACGACCTGCCGCTCGACGCCAAGCAGAACTTCGCGAAGCTCAAGCGCGACGCGCAGAACAAGCGGGCGATGTACTACATCGAGAAGGTCGACGCGACGCACGTCTTCCCGATGGCCGGCCCGCCCATGTTCCTGCGGGACGACCTGTTCGACTTCAACGGCGTCGGCAGGAACGGCGAGTCGATCTTCACCGACCAGAAGCAGTTCCTCGCGCACATGAAGGAACTCGCTCCGCAGTACGACGGTCACCTGTTCGTCCCGGGGACGGTCGTGACCGTCGAGGGTGCGTCGGTGAGCACCGAGCAGTCCCTCTACACCGAGGCGGAGATCGCCCACATCTTCGATGAGAAGTGGGACTACCTCGAATCGCAGCGGGCCAGCAGGCAGCAGGAGATCCGCGACGAGGAGGCCTCGCGCGCCGAGATCATCCCGCCTGCTGAAATGCTCGAGACCCTCAAGGCGTGGTGGGAGCCGCTGCTGAAGAAGTCGCGCACCATCCGGCTCGGCGTCGGAGGATGCGTGAGGTTCAAGATCGGCGAGCTCGACATGGTGGTCGACTTCCCGCGGGCGAAGGTCCGTGAATACGCGGGGGAGGAGTGCATCTACTGGTACACGATCCCCGCCGATCTCGTCTCGACCAACATCCGCGACCGCGAGATCGACTGGTCGAACTCGATCTTCCTCTCGATGCAGTTCCAGGTGGGTCGCAGCGGCAAGTTCAACGAGTTCCTGACGACGTTCCTCAAGTGCCTGTCGGTCGACCGCATCGAGTACGTCGAGAACTGGTACCAGGAGCAGACCGATCAGACCGAGGATGCCGAGGTCGGGGACTGGCTCGTGCAGCGTCGCTGCCCGCACCTGCGCGCCGACCTCACGAAGACGGGGAAGGTCGACGAGGACGGCGTCCTCACCTGCAGCATGCACGACTGGAAGTGGGACCTGAACACCGGTCGGTGCCTGACCACGAGCGGCCACCCGATCCGCTCGTCGAAGATCGACGAGGTCATCGAGGGAGCCCTTCGCCCCGCAGTGTGAGAGAGCTGGTACCACCTCGCCATCGAGTGGTACATTTGCGGCATGGCGACGACACTCCCTCGCATTCAGGTGACCCAGAGCCCGGAGCTTGCCGCGGGCCTCGAGCTCGCCGCACAGGAATGGCCGGGAGCTTCGCGGTCTGAACTGGTGGCCCGTCTCGCTGAGAGCGGCGTGGAAGCGCTCACGGCGAAACGCGCGGCTCGACGCGCCGAGCGTCGCAAGGTTCTCGAGGAGACGAGAGGCAAGTACCGATATCCTCCTGGCTATCTCGCGGAACTGCGTGAGGACTGGCCGGAGTGATCGTGCTCGATGCCAACGTGCTCATCTCCTTCTGGGCCGAGGGCGACGCCCACGCGGCAGATGCGTTCGAGATACTCGACACTGAGGAGGATCTGGTCCTGCACCCCGTGACTCTCGCCGAAACGCTGGTGTGGCCTGTCCGCGAGCAGCGCGAGAGCGAGGCGCTCGAGGATCATGCCAGGCTCGGAGTCGAACGTCTCACGCCTGCGACGGATGAACCCCTCAGGGTCGCTCGCCTCCGCGCCGAGACCGGACTCAAGCTTCCCGACGCCTATGTCCTCGCCGCAGCGATCATGCTCGGCGCCACCCTCGCCACCTTCGACCGGCGGCTGGCCGACATCGCCCGCGAACGCGGTGTCGAGGTCGTCGGAGCCTGAGCCGCTCCGATAGACTGAAGCCACAAGCAACCTTTAACACCGTCCTGTGAGGCGGAGAAGGGAGCGGCTGATGAGCGCACGCACCGTGCTGCACGAAGCCGACGTATCGCGGGCTCTGACCCGTATCGCGCACGAGATCCTCGAGTCGAATCGAGGGGCTGAGAACCTCGTCCTGCTGGGCATTCCGACCCGCGGCGTCACTCTCGCCCACCGCCTGTCGCGCCTGATCGGCGAGATCGCGCAGACCCCGGTCGCCGTCGGCGCGCTGGACGTCACGCTGTTCCGCGACGACCTGGCCAAGCACCCGACGCGGTCCCCGCACCCGACCGAGATCCCGGACGGCGGGATCGACGGGAAGACGGTCGTGCTGGTCGACGACGTGCTCTTCTCCGGTCGCAGCATCCGCGCGGCGCTCGACGCGATCCAGTCGATCGGACGACCGGCCGTCGTGCGGCTCGCGATCCTCGTCGACCGCGGTCATCGCGAGCTCCCGATCCGGCCCGACTTCATCGGCAAGAACATCCCCTCCGCCCGCTCCGAGCGGGTCAACGTGCGCCTCACCGAGAACGACGGGGCCGAGGAGGTGACGATCGGCGAATGAGACACCTCCTCGACACCCGCACGCTCGACCGGGCGACAGCCCTCCGCATCCTCGACATCGCCGAGGACATGTCCGACACCCAGTCCCGCGAGGTGAAGAAGCTCCCGACGCTCCGCGGCAAGACGGTCGTGAACCTCTTCTTCGAGGACTCGACCCGCACCCGCATCTCCTTCGAGGCTGCCGCCAAGCGCCTCTCCGCGGACGTGATCAACTTCGCGGCCAAGGGCTCGAGCGTCTCGAAGGGCGAGAGCCTGAAGGACACGGCGCAGACCCTGGAGGCCATCGGCGCGGATGCCGTCGTCGTGCGTCATCCCGGATCCGGCGCCCCGCAGACGCTCGCGACCAGCGGATGGATCTCGGCCGGTGTGGTGAACGCCGGCGACGGCACGCACGAGCACCCGACGCAGGCGCTGCTCGACGCCTTCACGATCCGCAAGCGCCGCTTCGGCGCCGACTGCCGCGGGCGCGATCTCGCCGGACTCCGGATCGTCATCGTGGGCGACGTGCTGCATTCGCGGGTCGCGCGCTCGAACGTCTGGCTCCTCACCACCCTCGGCGCATCCGTGACTCTCGTCGCTCCGCCGACGCTCGTGCCGCAGAACGTGTCGCTCTGGCCGGTCCGGGTCGTCTTCGACCTCGACGAGGCACTGGCGGAGGGGCCGGACGCCGTGATGATGCTGCGGATCCAGCTCGAGCGGATGAACGCGGCGTATTTCCCGACTGAGCGGGAGTATTCGCGCCGCTGGGGGCTCGACGCACGGCGTGTGGCCGGGCTCCCGGACGGTAGCATTGTCATGCACCCCGGACCCATGAACCGTGGACTGGAGATCTCCTCCGAAGCAGCCGATTCCGACCGCTCGACGGTGCTGGAGCAGGTCACCAACGGAGTGTCCGTCCGCATGGCGGTGCTGTACCTGCTGCTGGCAGGAGAACGAGACGACGAACGAGGGGGAGACCTGTGAGCGAGACCCTCGTCATCACCGGTGCACAGCTGCTCGGTGCGGAGAGCGCCGACATCATCGTCGAAGGCGGTGTCATCACCGAGATCGGCAGCGGCCTGAGTCGCGCAGGTGCACGCGTCATCGACGCCGACGGACTCGTCGCACTGCCGGGCCTCGTCGACCTGCACACGCATCTGCGCGAGCCCGGCTACGAGGCATCCGAGACGATCCTCACCGGCACGAGGGCGGCGGCGGCCGGCGGTTTCACGGCCGTCTTCGCCATGCCGAACACGTCGCCGGTCGCCGACACGGCGGGCGTGGTCGAACAGGAGCTCGCGCTCGGCGAGGCCGCCGGATACGCCACGGTGCAGCCCATCGGCGCCGTCACGGTCGGCCAGAAGGGCGAGCGTCTCGCCGAGCTGGGGGCCATGGCCACCTCCCGGGCGCAAGTGCGCGTCTTCAGCGACGACGGCTTCTGCGTGTTCGACCCGCTGATCATGCGCCGGGCCCTCGAGTACGTGAAGTCCTTCGACGGCGTGATCGCGCAGCACGCGCAGGACCCGCGGCTCACCGAGGGCGCGCAGATGAACGAGGGGACCGTCTCGGCGGAGCTGGGTCTCGCCGGATGGCCCGCGGTCGCGGAGGAGTCGATCATCGCCCGCGACGTGCTCCTCGCCGAGCACGTCGGTTCGCGGCTGCACGTGTGCCACCTCTCGACGGCCGGATCGGTCGACATCATCCGCTGGGCCAAGAAGCGCGGCATCGCGGTCACCGCCGAGGTGACACCGCACCACCTGCTGCTGACCGATGAGCTCGTGCGCGGCTACGACGCGCGCTACAAGGTCAACCCGCCGCTGCGGCGGGAGGAGGACGTGCTGGCCGTGCGTGAAGGACTCGCGGACGGCACGATCGACATCGTCGCGACGGATCACGCCCCGCACCCCAGCGAGCACAAGGCCTGCGAGTGGCAGGCGGCCGCGAACGGCATGGTCGGCCTCGAGAGCGCGCTGCGCGTCGTACACCAGTCGATGGTGCAGACCGGGCTCATCGGCTGGGCCGACGTGGCCAGGGTCATGAGCGCGGCTCCCGCGCGCATCGGACGGCTCGCCGGACACGGAACGCCCCTCGAGGTCGGGGCTGCCGCGCAGATCACCCTCTACGACCCCTCGGTCGCCGGTGTCTTCACGGAAGCCGACCTCCACGGGCGCAGCGTGAACTCGCCGTACCTCGGTCGCGCGCTCCCCGGACGGGTCGAGTTCACCGTCCATGGCGGCACGCTCACGGTCGACGGCGGCGCGGTCGTCGAGGAGCTGAACGCGTGACGCGCGAACTCGCCATCGCGATCATGATCGCCGTGGCCGTGCTCATCCTGCTCGCGATGCTGTTCGCGTGGCGACGACGACTGCGCCGGGACTCCGGTCTCACCGCACCGCTCGGAGTCCCGGAGCACGCGGAGGTCGCCCGCCGCGACGAGGTGCTGTACGTCTCGACGACGCGACACGACCAGCCGCTGGAGCGGCTGGCGGTCTCGCCGCTGATCTACCGCGCCCGCGGTGAGCTCGCGGTCACGGATCGGGGTGTCGCGCTCTGCCTCGACGGCGCGCCGACGGTGTTCCTCGCCTCGTCCCGCCTCGTGCACGTCGACAGGGCCACCGTCACGATCGATCGCGTCGTCGAGCCGGGCGGGCTCATCCGCATCGCCTGGAACGTCGACGACGACACGGTCGTCGACTCCTACCTGCGCCTCGCCACCGGCGACCCGAAGAACCTCATCTCTGAACTGCAGCGGCTCGTTCCCGCTGCCCCCGACACAGGAGCCACACGATGACCTCCCTGCCCGAAACCGCCGTCCTCGTCCTGGAAGACGGCACCCGCCACACCGGTCGTGCGTACGGCGCGCGCGGTCGCACCCTCGGCGAAGTGGTGTTCGCGACCGGCATGTCCGGCTACCAGGAGACGATCACCGACCCGTCGTACGCCGGTCAGATCGTCCTGCAGACCGCACCCCACATCGGGAACACCGGCATGAACGACGAGGACGCCGAGTCCCGCCGTATCTGGGTCGCCGGCTACATCGTCCGCGACCCCTCTCGCGTCGTCTCGAACTGGCGCGCGAACGCATCCCTCGACGAGGTGCTGCTGAACGACGGCATCGTCGGCATCAGCGGGATCGACACGCGCGCGATCACCCGTCACATCCGCTCGGCCGGATCGATGCGCGGCGGGGTCTTCTCCGGCGCGGATGCCGCTCTCGACGCGGAGGAGCAGCTGCGCATCGTCCGCGAGGCACCCGAGATGGCAGGGCGGAACCTGTCCGCCGAGGTGTCGGTGGACGTCGCGACCGTGACGACCGCGATGGGACAGCGGGTCGGCAACCTCGCGGTCCTCGACCTCGGGGTGAAGCAGGCCACGATCGACAACCTGGCCGCCCGCGGCTTCGAGGTGCACGTTCTCCCGCAGAACGTGACGATCGACGAGATCCGCTCGATCGACCCGGTCGCCGTCTTCTACTCGAACGGCCCCGGCGATCCTGCCGCATCCGGCGATCACGTCGAGCTGCTGCGCGCGGTCCTCGACGACGGCCTCCCGTTCTTCGGGATCTGCTTCGGCAACCAGCTGCTCGGCCGTGCTCTCGGGCTCGGCACCTACAAGCTGCCGTTCGGTCACCGCGGCATCAACCAGCCGGTCCTCGACAAGACCACGGGCCGCGTCGAGATCACGGCGCACAACCACGGCTTCGCGGTGGACGCCCCGCTGGAGGGGACGTTCGACAGCCCGAACGGCTACGGCAAGGTCGAGGTCAGCCATGTCGGACTGAACGACAACGTGGTCGAGGGCCTCCGGGCGCTCGACATCCCCGCCTTCTCGGTGCAGTACCACCCCGAGGCCGCCGCGGGCCCTCATGACGCCAACTACCTCTTCGACCGGTTCCGCGACCTGGTCATCGCGACTCAGAAGGACAGCAAGTAATGCCCAAGCGCGACGACATCAACTCCGTCCTCGTCATCGGATCCGGTCCGATCGTCATCGGTCAGGCCTGCGAGTTCGACTACTCCGGCACCCAGGCGTGCCGCGTGCTCCGCGAGGAGGGCGTCCGGGTCATCCTGGTCAACTCCAACCCTGCCACGATCATGACCGACCCCGACTTCGCCGACGCGACGTACATCGAGCCGATCACCTGGCAGGTCATCGAGACGATCATCGCGAAGGAGCGTCCCGACGCGATCCTCCCGACCCTCGGCGGGCAGACGGCGCTCAACGCCGCGATCGAGCTGCACAACCACGGCATACTCGAGAAGTACGACGTCGAGCTCATCGGCGCGAGCTTCGAGGCGATCAACAAGGGCGAGGATCGTCAGATCTTCAAGCAGCTGGTCCTGGATGCCGGCGCCGACGTCGCCGACTCCCGCATCGCCCACACGATGGACGAGGTGCTCACGGCGGCCGATGAGCTGGGCTACCCGCTCGTCGTGCGCCCCAGCTTCACGATGGGCGGCCTGGGGTCCGGATTCGCGTACGACGAGAGCGACCTCCGCCGCATCGCCGGCGCGGGGCTGCGCGACTCGCCGACCACCGAGGTCCTCCTGGAGGAGTCGATCCTCGGCTGGAAGGAGTACGAGCTCGAGCTCATGCGCGACACCGCCGACAACACGGTCGTCGTCTGCTCCATCGAGAACGTCGACCCGGTCGGCGTCCACACGGGAGACTCGATCACGGTCGCACCGGCTCTGACGCTCACCGACCGCGAGTACCAGAAGCTGCGCGACATCGGCATCGACATCATCCGCGCCGTGGGCGTCGACACCGGCGGCTGCAACATCCAGTTCGCCGTCAACCCCGAGAACGGGCGCATCATCGTCATCGAGATGAACCCGCGCGTCTCCCGGTCGAGCGCCCTCGCCTCCAAGGCGACCGGCTTCCCGATCGCGAAGCTCGCAGCCAAGCTCGCGCTCGGCTATCGCCTCGACGAGATCCCGAACGACATCACGGGAGTCACCCCGGCGAGCTTCGAGCCCACGCTCGACTACGTCGTGGTGAAGGTGCCGCGATTCGCGTTCGAGAAGTTCCCGGCCGCTGACGCGACGCTGACGACGACCATGAAGTCGGTCGGCGAGGCGATGGCGATCGGTCGCAACTACGCGACCGCGCTGCAGAAGGCGCTCCGTTCACTCGAGAAGCGCGGTTCGAGCTTCCACTGGGGCACGGAGGAGCGCTCGCTCGAAGAGCTCCTGGAGATCTCGAAGATCCCGACGGACGGCCGCATCGTCACGCTGCAGCAGGCGCTTCGCAAGGGCGCGACCGTCGAGCAGGCATTCGACGCCACGGCGATCGACCCCTGGTTCCTCGACCAGATCGTGCTGATCAACGAGGTCGCCGAGATCGTGCGCACGGCGCCCGAGCTGGATGCCGCGACACTCCGCTACGCGAAGGAGCACGGCTTCTCCGACGCGCAGCTCGCCGAGCTCCGCGGCACGACGGAGCCCGAGGTCCGCGGCGTCCGTCACGGTCTCGGCATCCGCCCGGTCTACAAGACCGTGGACACGTGCGCGGGGGAGTTCCCGGCTCTGACGCCTTACCACTACTCCAGCTACGACTTCGAGACGGAGGTCGCCCCCTCCGAGCGCACCAAGGTCGTCATCATCGGCTCGGGCCCGAACCGCATCGGGCAGGGCGTCGAGTTCGACTACTCCTGCGTGCACGCCTCGTTCGCGCTGTCGGACGCCGGGTTCGAGACCGTCATGGTCAACTGCAACCCGGAGACGGTCTCGACGGACTACGACACGTCCGACCGCCTGTACTTCGAGCCGCTGACGCTCGAGGACGTGCTCGAGGTCCTCGACGCGGAAGCCGCGAGCGGCACGATCCTCGGCGTCGTCTGCCAGCTCGGCGGACAGACCCCGCTGGGACTCGCCAAGGGGATCGAGGCGGCCGGCTACACCGTTCTCGGCACCAGCCCCGCCGCCATCGATCTCGCCGAGGAGCGCGAGCTGTTCTCGCGCCTGCTCGACGAGGCGGGGCTCGTCGCCCCGCGCAACGGCACCGCGATCGACGTCGAGGGTGCCGTGCGCATCGCTGAGGAGATCGGCTACCCCGTGCTCGTGCGCCCGAGCTTCGTGCTCGGCGGCCGCGGCATGGAGATCGTCTACGACACGGCATCGCTGCGCGACTACTTCGTGCGCACCGCCGGCGAGGTCGTCATCGAGGAGGGCAAGCCCCTGCTCGTCGACCGCTTCCTGGACGATGCGATCGAGCTCGACGTCGACGCGCTGTACGACGGCACCGACCTCTACATCGGCGGCGTCATGGAGCACCTCGAGGAAGCCGGCATCCATTCCGGCGACTCCAGCTGCACGCTCCCTCCGGTCTCACTCGGACGCACCGATGTCGACCGTGTGCGCGAGGCGACCCTCGCCATCGCCGAAGGCGTGGGCGTGCGCGGCCTGCTGAACGTGCAGTTCGCGATCAGCGCCGGCGTGCTCTACGTGATCGAGGCGAACCCCCGCGCCAGCCGCACGGTGCCCTTCGTGTCCAAGGCGCTCGGCATCCCGATGGCGAAGGCCGCGAGCCGCGTCATGACCGGCTCCACGATCGCGGAGCTGCGTGCCGAGGGCATGCTGCCGCAGCAGGACGGCTCCCGCGTCCCGCTCGGCGCCCCGGTCGCGGTCAAGGAGGCTGTGCTGCCGTTCAAGCGCTTCCGCACGGCGGACGGCAAGACGGTCGACTCCGTGCTCGGCCCGGAGATGCGCTCCACGGGTGAGGTCATGGGCATCGACCGCGACTTCCCGACGGCCTTCGCGAAGAGCCAGGCAGCGGCCTACGGCGGCATGCCCACCTCGGGCACCGTGTTCATCTCGGTCGCCGACTCCGACAAGCGCGCGGTGATCCTGCCGGCGCACCGCCTGCAGCAGCTCGGCTTCACGATCGTGGCGACCGAGGGCACCGCCGAGATCCTCTCGCGCAACGGCATCGCGGTGACCGTGGTGGAGAAGTACAGCGAGACCCAGGAGTCCGGCGCGAAGAACATCGTCGACCTGATCAACGAGGGTGCGATCGACATCGTCGTGAACACGCCCTCCGGTGGTGCGGCCCGTGCCGACGGCTACGAGATCCGTGCGGCGGCGGTCGCTGCCGACAAGGCGCTGTTCACCACGATGGCGGTGCTCGGCGCCGCCGTCAGCGGTATGGATGCCGCGCACGAGGGCTTCCAGGTGAAGAGTCTGCAGGAGTATGCGATCGATCGGGCGGCAGCGCTGTGAGTCAGAGCTTCGGTGCGAGGGTCCGCGGGGCGCTGGACGCCCGCGGTCCCCTCTGCGTCGGCATCGACCCGCACGCCGAGCTGCTCGCCGCGTGGGGCCTCGGTGATGACGCCGCCGGGGTGCGCGAGTTCGGGCTGCGCACCGTCGATGCCGCCGCGGGGCGCGTCGGGGTCGTGAAGCCGCAGGTCTCGTTCTTCGAGCGCTTCGGATCGCAGGGCATCGCGGCGCTGGAAGACGTGCTCGCAGCGGCCCGCGCCGCCGGACTGCTCGTCATCGCCGACGCGAAGCGCGGCGACATCGGTTCGACCATGGACGACTACGCCCGCGCCTGGCTGACGCCCGGCGCGCCTCTGGAAGCGGATGCCCTCACGGTGAACCCGTTCCTCGGCGTCGGAGCGCTCGACGGCACGTTCGCCCTCGCGGCGAAGCACGAGAAGGGCGTGTTCGTGCTCGCGGCGACCAGCAACCCCGAGGCCGCGGGCGTGCAGCGTGCGATCGGGGCCACCGGCCTGACGGTGTCGGCGGAGATCGTCGGCGAGGTGTCGGCGCGCAACGCGGGCCTGGTCGAGCCCGGGGCGTGGGGGAGCTTCGGCTTCGTCATCGGCGCGACGGTCGACTGGGATCAGGCAGGCATCACGCCGTTCGGCCCGATCGCCCCCATCCTGGCGCCCGGTTTCGGCACCCAGGGGGCGACGCCCGCCGACCTCCGCGCACGCTTCGGCACGATGGCGGATGCCGTGATCGCCAGCGAGAGCCGCAGCATCCTCTCCGCCGGTCCTGAGGGTCTCGCCGCGGCGATCTCCCATCGCGTCGCCGAGTATCGGGAGGTCGTCGGTGTCTGAACCGCTTCGGACCGTTCCCGAGGTCGACCGCGCGGCGGCCGCACGCCGGGCCGTCGAGCGCCGACGCGCCAGGGCGTCGCTGAAGCGCGATCTCACGATGCGCGTCGTGGCACCGCAGACGGTGCTGCATCGCGCCACCGCGGATGCGGACTCGGTCGAGGGATCCATGCGGATCACCGACTTCCTGCTCGCTCTCCCCGCCATCGGCGCCGGGAAGCGCGATCGCGTGCTGGAGGAGCTGCACATCTCCCCGGTCAAGCGTCTCGGCGGGCTCGGCGCCCGTCAGCGCGTCGTGCTGGAGACCTGGCTCGATTCCCGCTTCCCGGTGCTCGAGCCGCGCGGCGCACGCAGCCGTCTGCTCGTGCTGGCCGGTCCCACGGCGGTCGGCAAGGGCACCGTCGCGGCCCACATCCGTGAGCACAATCCCGAGATCCACCTCTCGGTGTCGGCGACGACCCGGCCTCCGCGGCCGGGTGAGATCGACGGCGTGCACTACTTCTTCGTCGATGACGCCGAGTTCGACCGCCTGATCGCCGACGACGAGCTCCTCGAGTACGCGGTGGTGCACAACCGCTCCCGCTACGGCACGCCGAGGGCGCCGATCGACGCGGCGCTGGCCGAAGGCAGGACCGTTCTGCTGGAGATCGACCTGCAGGGTGCCCGGCAGGTGCGACGCGCCGAGCCGGCCGCCACGCTCATCTTCCTGCTCCCGCCGAGCTGGGACGAACTGGTGCACCGCCTGGTCGGGCGGGGCACCGAGGAGGCGGAGGAACGCGCCAGGCGACTGCGCACCGCCAAGGTCGAACTGGCCGCCCAGAACGAGTTCGATCACCTCATCGTGAACGAGGACGTCGCCGCCGCCGCCCGTGAGGTCGTAGAATTGTCCTCAGGCTCTGCGCGCTGAGTCACCTTCGCGCGCCTTTGCACCGTCTTCGCGACGAACCCGTCGCCTGATCTGGAGGTCCCACCATGGCCGGACACCACACCAAGGGCATCATCGATCCCCCCATCGACAACCTTCTCGACCGCGTCGACTCCAAGTACGAGCTCGTGATCTACGCCGCCAAGCGCGCGCGCCAGATCAACGACTACTACTCCGACCTGCACGAGGGCAACCTCTTCGACAACGTCGGCCCGCTGGTCGACTCCTCGGTCGAGGACAAGCCGCTCACCATCGCGCTGCACGAGATCAACGAGGACAAGCTCCGCCTGCGTCACGCAGAGTGATATTCGAGACCGCGGCGCCGCACTGTCGGTGCCGCGGTCCAGAATGGGGGCAACACCCCTCCCACCGTCCGTCCCCGTTCTGGAGCACCGATGAGCGCGCTGCGTCTGTTCACGTCCGAGTCCGTCACCGAAGGGCACCCGGACAAGATCTGCGACCAGATCTCCGACAGCATCCTCGACGGGCTCATCGCGAAGGACCCCGGTTCCCGGGTCGCGGTGGAGACGCTCGTCACGACAGGCCTCGTGCACGTCGCCGGTGAGATCCGCACCGAGGCGTACGTCGACATCCCGACGATCGTGCGACAGGTCGTCAACGGCATCGGCTACACGTCGAGCGAGACCGGCTTCGACGGCGACTCCTGCGGTGTCAGCATCTCGGTCGGCGAGCAGTCCACCGACATCGCGCACGGCGTCGACAACGCGCAGGAGCACCGCGACGGCTCGTCGGTCGATCCGCTCGACGCGCTCGGCGCCGGCGACCAGGGCATCATGTTCGGCTTCGCCACCAACGAGACGCCGCAGCTCATGCCGATGGCCGCGTGGACGGCGCACCGCATCGCCGAGCGCCTGACCGAGGTGCGTCGCAGCGGTCTGCTGCCGTTCCTCCGTCCCGACGGCAAGACGCAGGTCACGCTGGGCTACGACGGCTTCACGCCGAAGACCGTCGACGCGGTCGTGCTCTCCACGCAGCACCACCCCGACATCTCCCAGGACGAGCTGAAGGCGCAGGTGCGCGAGCACGTCATCGATCCGATCCTCGCGACCACGGGCCTCGACCTGAGCGACGTCACGCACTACATCAACCCTGCCGGTCCGTTCGTCACGGGTGGTCCCAAGGGCGACGCCGGTCTCACCGGACGCAAGATCATCATCGACACCTATGGCGGAGCTGCCCGTCACGGCGGCGGCGCGTTCAGCGGCAAGGATCCGTCCAAGGTCGACCGCTCCGGGGCCTACGCCACCCGCTGGGTCGCGAAGAACGCGGTCGCGGCCGGTCTCGCCGACCGCCTCGAGGTGCAGGTCGCGTACGCGATCGGCGTCGCGCGTCCGGTCGGTCTCTACGTCGAGACCTTCGGCACCGGCAAGGTGACCGACGAGGCGATCATCCGGGCGATCGAGCAGGTCTTCGACCTCCGCCCGCAGGCCATCATCGAGCAGCTCGATCTGCTCCGTCCCATCTACGCGCAGACCGCCGCCTACGGCCACTTCGGCCGCGAGCTTCCCGACTTCACGTGGGAGCGCACTGACCGCGTCGAAGAGCTGCGCCGCGCCGCCGGTCTCTGATGGGGCCTCGGTCCTCATGACGTCCGAGAGCCGGCGCATCGCGCGCGTGCTCCTCGACTCACCGCTGCCGCAGCTCGACCGTCTGTTCGACTACTCCCTCCCCGCCGAGCTCGGCGAGGTCCGGCTCGGGGTGCGCGTGCGCGTTCCGCTGCGCACGGCCGGCCGTGTGATCGACGGCTACATCGTCGACATCGACAGGGAGGACGATGCCGACAGGCCCCTCTCCGAGGTCGACAGCGTCGTCTCCGAGGTCGCCGTGCTGCCCGAGCGCCTGCACCGACTCGCCCGACGCGTCGCCGACCGCGCGGCAGGGTCCGCCTCCGATGTGCTGCGACTCGTGATCCCGAAGCGGCAGGTGCGGGTCGAGAAGGCCTGGACCGCGGACAGCCCGGTGCCGGTGCTCGATGCGTCCGCCGTCGAACGGAGTCAGGAGATCCTCGACGTCTACGACGGACTCGTCGCCGTGCTCGACGGAGGAGGACGCGCCGCCGTCGAGGCCGTCCCGCAGCTGCGTGACGGGGGAGAGGCCTGGTCCCAGCTCCTCGCGGCCTCCGCGACACGGATGCTGGCCGCCGGCCGCTCGTCGATCCTCATCGTGCCCGACCACCGCGACCTCGATCGGCTGCTCACAGCCCTCGAGGCGCTCGTCCCCGGCGACGCGGTCGTGCGCTACGACTCCCGCCAGACGAACCCCGATCGGTACCGCGGCTTCCTCCGCACGCTCGAGGAGTCGCCCTGCATCGTCGTCGGGAACCGCTCCGCGGTCTACGCCCCGGTCGAGGCGGGTCTCGTCGCCGTCTGGGACGACGGAGACCCGTTGCTGGGCGAGCAGCTCGCACCGTACGTGAACGCGCGGGACGCGGCACTGCTCCGTCAGGAGCTCGAGCAGTCGGCGCTGCTCTTCGCGGGGCACACCCGCACGACCGACGTCGAGCGCCTCATCGCGCGCGGCTGGCTGCAGGACGTGCGCGCGTCCCGTCGCGTGCTGCCGAAGGTCGTGCTCAGCACCCCGCAGGAGATGGAGCAGCCCGCAGCGCAGCGGATGCCGTCCTCGGCGTTCCTGGCCGCGCGCACCGCCGCGGCGGAGGGGCCCGTCCTGGTGCAGGTGTCCCGTCCCGGCTTCTCGCCCTCGCTGGTCTGCGCGGAGTGCCGCGCACCTGCCCGCTGCCCGCACTGCGGCGGCCCGCTCGGCGCACGCCACCGCGGCGCTGTCCCCGTGTGCGGCTGGTGCGGCCGCAGCGCCCGCGCCTGGGTCTGCCCCGCATGCTCGTCGACGAAGCTCCGACTCGCATCCTCCGGGAGCGAGCGCACCGCCGACGAGCTCGGGCGCGCGTTCCCCGGCATCCGTGTGATCGTCGCCGACAGCGCGCACCCCGTCGAACGCGTCGACGCCAAGCCCGCGCTCGTCGTGGCGACACGCGGCGCCGAGCCGCTGGCCGCCGGAGGATACCGTGCCGTCGTCCTCCTGGACGGACCGCGGATGCTCCAGGCACCGGATCTGCGTATCGGGGAGGCGTGCCTGCGCTGGTGGTCGAACGCGGCGGCCCTCGCCGCTCCAGGAGCCCCGATCCATCTCGTCGGCGTCAGCGGTGCGGTCGGCATGGCCCTCGCGACCTGGAACCAGGCCGGCTACGCGCGATCCGAGCTCGAGAGCCGTGCGCCACTGCACATGCCCCCGACGGCGCGGGTGGCGCTGGTCGAGGGATCCGCCGCGGCCGTCTCCCGCGCGCTGGTCGCGCTGGGCGAGCTCGCCCTTCCCGCCGACGCCGTCCTCGGGCCCGTCCCGATCGACTCCGATGATGTCCCGCCGCGCGTGCGCGCGCTCGTCCGGTTCGGCTACGGCGCAGGCAGCCGTGTCGCCACCGTCCTGCGAGCGGCCGTCGTCGCCGAGGCCGTCGCCGGTCGTCGAGGCCGCGCGCGCAACGCGAAGAACACGCTCTCGGTTCGTCTCGATATCCTCGATCCAGAGCTCTGACCCTTCCGGAGAACCTTCATGCGCCTCGTCTTCGCCGGCACACCTGCTGCCGCCGTGCCCACACTGCGACGTCTCTCGACGCTGCACGACATCGTCGCGGTCGTCACGCGCCCCGATGCCCCTCTCGGGCGCAAGCGGGTGCTGACGCCTTCGCCGGTCGCCCAGGCGGCCGATGAGCTCGGTCTGCCGGTGATCCGTGCGAGCCGGCTCGACGACGACGCGACGGCGCGCATCACGGCGCTGCGGCCCGAGCTCGGGGTGATCGTCGCCTACGGCGGCCTGGTGCGCGAGCCGCTGCTCTCGGCTCCGGATGCCGGGTGGATCAACCTGCACTTCTCCCTGCTGCCCGCCTGGCGAGGAGCCGCGCCGGTGCAGCGTGCGCTGATCGCCGGTGACCGCGAGCTCGGAGCGAGCGTGTTCCAGCTCGTCCCGGAGCTCGATGCGGGCGACGTGTTCGCCATGCGCACGATCGTGGTCGCGCCGACCGCGACCGCCGAGCAGGCACTCGAGACCCTGGCCCGCGACGGTGCGGAGCTGACCGCGGAGGTTGTCGACGCGATCGCGAACGGGACCGCCCGCGCCGAGCCGCAGCGAGGAGCGCCCACGCTCGCCCCGAAGCTGACCCTGGTCGACGGCCTGCTCGACTGGTCGCAGCCCGCTGACGCGGTGTTCGCCCGGTTCCGCGGCGTGACTCCGGAACCCGGAGCGCACACCACCGTCGAGGGTCAGCGGCTCAAGATCCTCGAGGCGGCCCCGGCGGATGCTGCCGAGCCGGTGGAGCCCGGTCGCATCGTCGGCACGAAGTCGGCCCTGCTGATCGGCACGGCATCCGCTCCTCTCGCCGTCACGCGCGTGCAGCCGGCGGGCAAGGGCGCGATGAACGCCGTCGACTGGTGGCGCGGGCAGCGCGCCACGGAAGGGCTGCGTGCCGGATCATGAGCCCATCTGAGCAGGGGAGAGCACCGCGACGGACCTCCGGTCGTCAGGGTGTCGGCGCGCGTCCCACGAACACCGGGGACCGCTCGGGACGCCGGGGACCGACGCGCACCGTGCAGCCGGCGCGACGCGTCGCCTACGACGTGCTGCGCGCGGTGTCCGACTCCGACGCCTACGCGAACCTGCTGCTGCCCTCGGCCATCGCCGAGGCCGCTCTCTCGCCGCAGGACGCCGCTCTCGCGACAGAGCTCACCTACGGCACGCTGCGGCGCCGCGGGCTCTACGACGCGATCATCGCGGCGGCAGCCGATCGCGCCGTCGACGGCATCGACCCCGCGGTCCTCGATGCGCTGCGTCTCGCCGTGCACCAGCTGCTGGCGACTCGTGTGGCCTCGCATGCGGCCGTCAACGAGTCCGTGAACCTCGTCGCGACGGCAGCGGGACGCGGTGCGGGGAGCTTCACGAACGCCGTGCTGCGGAGGATCGCGCGCGACACCCCCGAGCACTGGCAGGAGCGGATCGAGGAGGATGCGCGCTCCGACGACGAGCGACTCGCGCTGCGGTCGGCGCATCCGGTCTGGATCATCCGAGCGCTGCGACGCGCTCTCGCGGACGAGGGACGCGTGGACGAGCTCGAGGCGCTGCTCGAGGCCGACAACGTCTCACCCGAGGTGACGCTGGTGGCGCTGCCGGGGCTGGCCGAACCCGTCGACCCCCGTCGGCCCTATGCCGTGACGGCCTTCGCGTCACCCGGCGGCGATCCGCGACGCTCCGTCGAGGCCTCGGGAGGCACCGTCCGCGTGCAGGACGAGGGCTCCCAGCTCGTCGCCCTCGCTCTGGCGGATGCCGCGCCGATCCGGGCAGGGGAGCGGTGGCTCGACTTGTGCGCGGGGCCCGGAGGCAAGACCGCCCTCCTTGCGGCCATCGCCCGCGAGCATGGCGCGACCCTCGAGGCGAACGAGGTCGTGCCGACGCGCGCCCGTCTGGTGCGCAACGCGCTCCGAGCCGTTCCGGGCGAGGTCGTCGTGCACGAACAGGACGGTCGTGAACTGGCCGCGGCGCGGGCGGGAGAGTTCGACCGGATCCTCGTCGACGCCCCCTGCACCGGCCTCGGCGCGCTGCGCCGCCGTCCGGAGGCGCGGTGGCGCAAGTCTCCGGCCGACGTCGCGGAGCTCGTGCCGCTGCAGGTCGACCTCCTGACGGCGGCACTGGAGGCTCTCGCGCCGGGCGGCATCGTGGCCTACGTCACATGCTCGCCGCATCTGGCCGAGACCGTCGGCGTCGTGCAGGAGGTGCTGCGCGACCGTGCCGACATCACCGAGCTCGACGCGAGGTCCGTGATCGCCGACCTCGCCCGGTCGCCGATCGACCTCGCCGATGACGGCCGCGCGGATTCCGGCAGCGCCCAGCTCTGGCCGCATCGTCATGGCACCGACGCCATGTTCCTCGCGCTGCTCCAGCGCACGGACGCCCCGAACACCGCAGCGAAGGAAGACTAGGACCGTGGAACTCCCCAGCGCACCCCGCATCAACCCCAGCATCCTGGCCGCCGACTTCGTGAACATGCAGGCCGATCTCGCCAAGATCGCGACCGCTGACTTCGCCCACGTCGACGTGATGGACAACCACTTCGTCCCGAACCTCACGTTCGGACCGCAGATGGTGGAGCGCATCCAGGCGACCAGTCCCATCCCGCTCGACGTGCATCTCATGATCACCGATCCGGACCGCTGGGCTCCGGGCTATGCCGAGCTGGGGGCGGCCAGCGTGACGTTCCATCTGGAGGCGGCGGCGGATCCGATCGCCCTCGCCCGTCGGCTGCGCGACATCGGGGCTCGCGCCGGCATCGCGATCAAGCCCGACACACCCGCGGAACCGCTGTACTCGGTGCTCGAGGAGTTCGACCAGATCCTCGTCATGACCGTGGAGCCGGGCTTCGGCGGTCAGGGTTTCATGCCCGAGACCATGCCCAAGCTGCGCGCTCTCGCCGACGAGGCGCAGCGCCGCGGATCGCAGGTGTGGCTGCAGGTCGACGGCGGGATCTCCGACAGCACGATCGAGATCGCCGCTGCCGCGGGCGCGAACACGTTCGTCGCGGGCTCGGCGGTCTTCGGCGCCGACGACATCGAGGCCGCTGTCACTCGGCTCAGGGACCGCGCGCGAGCCGGTAGCCTGGAGGGGTGAAGACTTTCGACGAGCTGTTCGCCGAGCTCAGCGTCAAGGCCGAGACCCGCCCAGAGGGATCCGGCACCGTCGCCGAGCTGGATGCCGGCGTGCACACGATCGGCAAGAAGATCGTCGAAGAGGCCGCCGAGGTGTGGATGGCATCGGAGTACGAATCCGACGAGGCCGCCGCCGAGGAGATCTCCCAGCTGCTGTACCACCTGCAGGTCATGATGATCGCGAAGGGTCTCAGCCTGCAGGACGTCTACCGACATCTGTGATGCGCTCCGTTCCTCTCCTCTCGAACTGAAGGCCATCCATGCTGCGCATCGCTGTTCCGAACAAGGGCTCGCTCTCCGAGACCGCCGCCGACATGCTCGCGGAGGCCGGCTATGCCGGTCGACGCGACCCGAAGACCCTGCACGTCATCGACGCCGAGAACGACGTCGAGTTCTTCTTCCTTCGCCCGAAGGACATCGCCACCTACGTCGGCTCGGGCGCCATCGATGTGGGCATCACCGGCCGGGATCTCCTGCTGGATGCCCGGATGCCGGGCGCACGGGAGATCGAGGCCCTCGGTTTCGCCGGCTCGACGTTCCGCTTCGCCGCGCCCTCGGGCCGCTACAGCGACGTCTCGGAGCTCGACGGCCTGCGCATCGCGACCTCGTATCCGGGCCTCGTCGACGCCTTCCTCGATGAGCGGGGAATCGCAGTCGACCTGGTCCCGCTCGACGGTGCGGTGGAGTCCGCCGTGCGCCTCGGCGTCGCGGACGCCGTCGCCGATGTCGTCGAGACCGGCACGACGCTCCGTCAGGCGGGGCTCGACGTGTTCGGTCCGGTGATCCTCGAGTCCGAGGCCGTCCTCATCGCCGGTCCGGTCGACGCCGACGGCTCCGAGACGCTGCTGCGTCGGCTCCGCGGCGTGATGGTGGCGCGTCGCTTCGTGATGATCGACTACGACCTGCCGGTCGCCCTCCTCGACGACGCCGTGAAGATCGCCGGAGGCGTCGAGTCGCCGACCGTCTCGCCGCTCCGCGACCCCGAGTGGGTGGCCGTGCGGGTCATGGTCGCGCGTTCGCGCGTCAACCACGTGATGGACGAGCTGTACGCGCTCGGCGCGCGCGCCATCCTCGTCACCGCCATCCACAACGCGAGGCTCTGATGACTCTCGCCAGCCGCGTCATCCCGTGTCTGGACGTCGCCGACGGCCGCGTCGTCAAGGGTGTCAACTTCGAGAACCTCCGCGACATGGGCGACCCGGTCGAGCTCGCCCGGCACTACGCCGCGCAGGGTGCGGACGAGATCACCTTCCTCGACGTCACCGCCACGGTCGACGCCCGCGCGACGACCTACGACGTGGTGCAGCGCACGGCCGAGCAGGTCTTCGTCCCTCTCACCGTCGGCGGGGGAGTGCGCAGCGTCGATGATGTGGCGCGACTGCTCTCGGTCGGCGCCGACAAGGTCGGAGTGAACTCGGCCGCCATCGCGCGTCCTGAGCTCATCGGCGAGATCGCCGACCGCTTCGGCGCCCAGGTGCTCGTCCTCTCGCTCGACGTGAAGCGCGCCGACACGACGCCCTCGGGCTTCGTGGTGACCACGCACGGAGGGCGGACGCAGACGACGCTCGACGCGCTCGCCTGGGCTCGCGAGGCCACCGAGCGCGGCGCCGGCGAGCTCCTCGTCAACTCGATCGACGCCGACGGCACCAAGGACGGCTTCGACCTCGAGCTCGTGCGTCTCATGCGCGAGGTCGCCGACGTCCCGGTGATCGCGTCCGGCGGGGCAGGCAAGGCCGCGGACTTCGCGCCCGCCATCAAGGCCGGAGCGGATGCCGTGCTCGCCGCGAGCGTTTTCCACACCGGCGCGCTGACCGTCGGCGACGTCAAGGACGCGCTGCGCGCGGAAGGGGTGCTGGTCCGATGACATCGGTCGAGGAGCGCATCGCGCAGGTCGTCTTCAACGCCGACGGCCTGGCACCGGTGATCGTGCAGCAGTGGGACACCCACGAGGTGCTGATGCTCGCCTGGGTCGACGCGGAGGCACTGCGTCGCACCCTCACATCGGGACGTGCGACGTACTGGTCGCGCTCCCGGCAGGAGTACTGGCGCAAGGGCGACACCTCCGGCAACATCCAGGTCGTGCGGGAGGCCCGCCTCGACTGCGACGGCGACGCGATCCTGCTCGAGGTCGCGCAGACCGGGCCTGCCTGCCACACCGGCACCCGCACGTGCTTCGACACCACCGACCTCGAGGCGACCGTCGGAGCGGGAGAGTCGTGACCTTCGCCCAGCGCGGTCGTTCGATCTCCGTCTCCGGATTCCTCCTCTCCGGCGCGATCGGCATCATCTCGTCCACGCAGACGTGGCTGACGGTCGAACGAGCGGATGCCGGGGAAGCGATCCTCGTGCCCGGTGCGTCGGCCCTCGTCCTGCTCGCTCCGCTGAGCCTGGCCGTCCTCGCCCTCGGCGCCGCACTCTCGATCGCGGCCCGCGTGCTGCGCGTCGTCTTCGCGGTGCTCGCCGGAGCGGCATCCGTCTTCCTCATCTGGTCGACGCTGCAGCTGCTCGCCGCCCCGCTCGACGCGGTGGGCCCCGCTGTGACCGACGCCACGGGGCTGGCCGGCGGGGGCGCCCTGGGCGATGTCGTGGAGGCGGTCGCGCCGACGGCGTGGCCGATCATCGCTCTGGTCGGCTGGGTCATCCTGCTCGCAGCATCCGTCGTCGTCCTCGTGACGTGGCGGGGCTGGAAGGCCGGTGGCCGCCGCTACCGCACGGATGCCGCCGACGCGGCTCCGCACGACGGTCCCGTCGACGCGGTCGATTCCTGGGACGAGCTGTCCCGCGGAACCGACCCGACGCGGTGACCCCGATAGACTGAACCCGCCCCGCACGTCGTCCCCCGGAGGAGAACATGACCAACCCGATCGCCGACCCCGGCCACGGACACTCGCCTGCGGCCTGGACCGCTGTCGTGATCATGCTCGTCGGCTTCACCGCCGGCACCGTCGCGTTCTGCTTCGAGCAGCCGGCCCTCGTCTGGATCTCCGCGGCTCTCATCCCGATCGGTGCGATCGTGGGCTGGGCGCTGGCCAAGGCCGGTTACGGCGTGAAGGGCCCCAAGTACTCGCCGAAGGCGCACTAGTGGTCCTCGCCGACCTGACGGCCGGCGCTGTCGCAGACGCCGAGCGTCGCGCGCTCTCGCGCCCCCTCGACGTCGTCGAGCGGGAGGCGCTCTCGCGTCCCGCGGCGAAGGACGCCCTGTCGTTCCTCGCTCCCGCCGAGCAGGTGAAGATCATCGCCGAGGTCAAGCGGGCCAGCCCCTCGCGCGGCGCCCTCGCCGACATCCCGGACCCCGCCCTTCAGGCATCGCTCTACGAGACCGGAGGAGCCTCCGCGATCAGCGTGCTCACCGAGGAGCGGCGGTTCGGCGGCAGCCTCGCCGATCTCGAGGCCGTCACCGCCCGTGTGTCCCTGCCGGTGCTGCGCAAGGACTTCATCGCGAATCGCTATCAGGTGCTCGAGGCCAGAGCGGCCGGAGCCGATCTCGTCCTGCTGATCGTCGCCGGGCTCGAGCCCGCCGTGCTGCAGGATCTCTTCAGCTTCATCACCGAGCTCGGCATGACGCCGCTCGTCGAGACGCACTCCGCCGACGAGCTCGAGGCGGCGATCGATCTCGGCGCACCGCTCATCGGCGTGAACGCGCGCGACCTGAAGACCCTCGAGCTCGACCGTGATCTGTTCGGCCGTCTGGTCGACCGGATCCCGGACACCGCGGTCAAGATCGCCGAATCCGCCGTCCTGACACCTGCCGACGTGGTGCACTACCGCTCCGCCGGCGCGGATGTCGTCCTGATCGGCGAGGCGCTCGTCACGGGCGACCCCGTCGCAACCCTCAAGAGCTTCCTGGAGGCGAAGTGAGCCTGCGCGATCAGCACGGACCGTACTTCGGCGAGTTCGGCGGGCGCTACATGCCCGAGTCGCTCATCGCGGCGATCGACGAGCTCACCGTTGCCTACGAGGCGGCGGTGGCCGATCCCGAGTTCCGTGCCGAGCTCGCCCAGCTCCTGAGCTCGTACGCCGGACGCCCCTCGGCCATCACCGAGGTGCCGCGGTTCGCCGCGCACGCCGGCGGTGCGCGGGTCTTCCTCAAGCGCGAGGACCTCAACCACACGGGGTCCCACAAGATCAACAACGTGCTCGGTCAGGCCCTGCTCACCAGGCGCCTCGGCAAGACCCGCGTGATCGCCGAGACCGGCGCGGGTCAGCACGGCGTCGCCACGGCCACCGCTGCCGCGCTGTTCGGCCTGGAGTGCACGATCTACATGGGTGAGGTCGACACCGAGCGTCAGGCGCTCAACGTCGCCCGCATGCGTCTGCTCGGCGCCGAGGTCGTCGCTGTGACCTCGGGTTCGCGCACGCTCAAGGACGCGATCAACGACGCGTACCGCGACTGGGTGGCATCCGTCGAGACGACGAACTACATCTTCGGCACCGCGGCGGGCCCCCATCCGTTCCCGGCGATGGTGCGCGATTTCCAGAAGATCATCGGCGAAGAGGCCAGGGCGCAGCTCCTCGACGAGGTCGGCCGCCTTCCCGATGCCGTCTTCGCGTGCGTCGGCGGCGGGTCGAACGCGATCGGCATGTTCGATGCCTTCCTCGACGACGAGAGCGTGAAGCTCTACGGCGTCGAAGCGGCCGGCGACGGCGTCGACACCGACCGGCACGCCGCCTCGATCGAACGCGGACGCCCCGGCGTCCTCCACGGAGCGCGGACCTACGTGCTGCAGAACGGCGACGGTCAGACGATCGAGTCGCACTCGATCTCCGCAGGACTCGACTATCCCGGCGTCGGCCCCGAGCACTCCTGGCTGGCCGACATCGGCCGCGCCGAGTACATCCCGGCCACCGATGACGAGGCGATGCAGGCGCTGCGTCTGCTGAGCCGCACCGAGGGCATCATCCCCGCGATCGAGTCGGCGCACGCCCTCGCCGGCGCACTGCGCGTCGGACGAGATCTCGGTCCGGATGCGATCATCGCCATCTGCCTCTCCGGGCGCGGCGACAAGGACATGGACACGGCCGCGCGCTACTTCGAGCTGTACGACGAGGAAGCCCTCGCGCACGACGTCGAGGACGAGAGCGTCGCCGACAAGGCCGCGTCGAAGGGGGAGCCGGAACTGTGAGCCGTGTGGAACAGGCCATCGCCGCCGCTCAGGCCGAAGGGCGCAGCGCCTTCGTCGGCTACCTGCCCGTCGGCTTCCCCGACCTCGAGACCAGCATCCAGGCCGCCATCGCTCTCGCGGAGAACGGCGTCGACATCATCGAGCTCGGCCCGCCCTACAGCGACCCGGTGATGGACGGCGCGATCATCCAGGAGGCGACGACCCAGGCGCTGGCCGCCGGGTTCACGACCGCCGACCTGTTCACCGCGGTGCGCGCCATCACGTCCGCGACCGATGCGCCCGTGCTCGTCATGACCTACTGGAACCCGGTCATGCAGTACGGCGTCGACCGCTACGCGGACGACCTGCTCGCCGCAGGCGGCGCCGGGCTGATCACACCCGACATCACGCCCGACGTCGCAGGGGAGTGGATCGCCGCGAGCGAGCGCACCGGACTCGACCGCGTCTTCCTCGCCGCGCCGACGTCGACGGATGAGCGCCTGGACCTCGTGGTGAAGTCGTCGACCGGCTTCGTCTACACCGTCTCGACCATGGGCATCACCGGAGAGCGCACCGAGCTCGACCGTGCGGCCCGCACCCTCGTCGCGCGCCTCCGCGAGCACGGAGCCACCCGTGCCTGCGTGGGCATCGGCATCTCCACCGCCGAGCAGATCGCGGGCGTCTCGGAGTACGCCGACGGCGCGATCGTCGGCACCGCGCTCGTCCGCGCGCTGCGCGACGGCGGCATCCCGGCTCTCGCCGAGGTCACCCGAAACCTGGCATCCGGCACGTCGTCGGCACGCCCCGATCACGAGAACTAGAATCGCACTCATGTCCCTCGCGCTCCACAGCACCTTCAACGGCGTGCTCGCCAGCATCCCGAGCCCTCCTGTGTCGTACTTCGACCTGGGGCCGATCCGGATCCACTTCTACGCGCTGTGCATCATCGCCGGCATCATCGCCGCCGCGCTGATCACCAACCACCGCCTGACCAAGCGCGGGGCGGAGCCGTGGGTCGTGATCGACATCTCGATCCTGGCCGTCCCGATCGCGATCATCGGCGCGCGCATCTTCCACGTGCTCACGCACCCGAACTTCTACTTCGGCGAGGGGAAGAACACCTGGAACCCGTTCGAACCGGGTTCCGTCTGGGCGATCTGGGAGGGCGGCATCGCCATCTTCGGTGCGCTCATCGGCGGCGCCATCGGCGCCTACCTCGGATGCCGGTGGACCGGCATCCGCTTCTGGACGTTCGCCGACGCGCTCGCTCCCGGACTTCTGCTGGCTCAGGCCATGGGTCGCTTCGGCAACTGGTTCAACCACGAGCTCTTCGGTCTCCCGACCGACCTGCCCTGGGGACTCGAGATCGAGTCGACCAACTCCGCGTTCCCTCCCGGCCTCCCCGACGGCACGCTGTTCCACCCCACGTTCCTGTACGAGGTGATCTGGAACGGCCTGGGCGTGCTTGTGCTGCTGTGGCTCGGCCGCAAGCTCTTCTTCCAGTGGGGTCGCCTGTTCGCGATCTACCTCATCTGGTACAGCGCGGGACGCGTCGTCTGGGAGTCGATCCGCATCGACCCGAGCGAGATCATCCTGGGCCTCCGCAGCAACGTCTGGGCCGCGATCATCGGCATCGTCGTCGGTCTCGCGATCCTCATCGTGCAGACGCGCCGTCACCCGGGTCTCGAGCCGTCGCCCTACCAGCCGGGCCGCGGACGGAGTGACGAAGGCGCTGATGTAGAATCGCAGGACAATCCCTCTGACTTCGTGGATCTGAGCGAGCCTCCGGCCGAAGAAGTCACCGCAGGAGCCAGCGCCACAAGCGTCGCTCCCACGGACGCGGACGGCTCTCGATAGCCTCCAGAAGTTCCGTGAGGAACCCCACGCATCCACCCGGCCAATGACGTCCCCGGGTCACCTGAAGATCTGAGGACGGTACCGCATGGCATCGAGCGACCTCCGCGCACCCGTCGGGCAGCAGTTCCCGGCCAAGCAGGGCATGTACAACCCGGCGTTCGAGAAGGACGCCTGCGGCCTCGCCATGGTGGCGACGCTGCGAGGCACGGCAGGGCACGACATCATCGCGCTCGCGCTGCAGGCGCTGCGCAACCTGGAGCACCGCGGTGCGATCGGTTCTGACGCCGGCACGGGCGACGGAGCGGGCATCCTCACGCAGATGCCCGATGAGTTCCTCCGCGCGGTGGCGGGCTTCGAGCTCCCGCCGGTGGGGGAGTACGCCGCGGGGCTCGCGTTCCTGCCGCGCGATTCGAGCGAACGTCGCCAGCAGAAGGCGGGCATCGAGAAGATCGCCCGCGCCGAAGGGCTGCGCGTGCTCGGCTGGCGCGAGGTGCCGACCGCCAACGACAACCTCGGCAAGCTCGCCGATGAGGCCCGTCCGGCTTTCGAGCAGCTGTTCGTCAGCGCCGGCGGAGCCACCCATGCGCAGGCCCCGCTCACGGGGATCGCGCTCGACCGTGTCGCCTACCGTCTGCGCAAGCGCGCCGGTCACGAGCTCGGCGCCTACTTCGTCTCGCTCTCGAGCCGCACGCTCGGCTACAAGGGCATGGTCACGACCCTGCAGCTCGAGCCGTTCTACCCCGACCTCCAGGACGAGCGCTTCGCCTCGGAGCTCGCCGTCGTGCACTCGCGGTACTCGACGAACACCTTCCCGTCCTGGCCTCTCGCGCAGCCGCTGCGGATGCTCGCCCACAACGGCGAGATCAACACGGTCGGCGGAAACCGCAACTGGATGCGCGCGCGTCAGTCGCAGCTCGAGTCCGAGCTGCTCGGAGACGTCGCGCCGCTGCTGCCGATCTGCACGGATGGCGCCAGCGACTCGGCCTCCTTCGACGAGGTGCTCGAGCTCCTGACGCTCACCGGGCGCAGTCTGCCGCACGCCATCATGATGATGGTCCCCGAGGCCTACGAGAAGCAGGCCGACATCACGCCGGAGCTCCGTTCGTTCTACGAGTACCACTCGAACCAGATGGAGCCGTGGGACGGACCCGCCGCCCTCATCTTCACCGATGGCACCCTCGTCGGCGCCACCCTCGACCGCAACGGACTGCGTCCTGGTCGCTGGACGGAGACGACCGACGGACTCGTCGTGATCGGCTCGGAGACCGGTGTGCTGACGTTCGAGCCGGAGCGCATCAAGCGCCGCGGCCGTCTGCAGCCGGGGAAGATGTTCCTCGTCGACACCGCGCAGCGGCGCATCGTCGAGGACCAGGAGATCAAGCGCGAGCTCTCCACGATGCACCCCTGGCAGGACTGGCTGGATGCCGGTGCCGTGCGCCTCGCCGATCTCCCGGAGCGCGAGCACATCGTGCACCCGCCGGCCTCGATCACCCGCCGTCAGCGCACGTTCGGATACACCGAGGAGGAGGTGCGCATCCTCCTGACCCCGATGGGTCAGACCGGTGTCGAGCCCCTCGGCGCGATGGGATCGGACACACCGATCGCGGTGCTCAGCAAGCGTCCGCGCCTGCTGTTCGACTACTTCACGCAGCAGTTCGCGCAGGTGACCAACCCGCCGCTGGACTCGATCCGCGAAGAGGTCGTCACGAGCCTCAAGCTCGGTCTCGGCCCGGAGAGCAACCTGCTCTCGTGGGGTCCCGAGCACACCCGCACGGTGTCGCTCGACTTCCCTGTGATCGACAACGACGAGCTCGCGAAGATCCGCCACATCGACAAGGCCCTTCCGGACCGGTCGAGCGTGACGGTCCGCGGCCTGTACCACTTCGACTCGGGCCCCGACTCGCTCGCCGACCGCCTCACCGAGATGTGCGCGGAGGTGGACGAGGCGATCGAGAACGGCGCCGAGTTCATCATCCTGTCGGACCGCGACTCGAACAAGGATCTGACGCCGATCCCGTCGCTGCTCATGGTCTCGGCGATCCACCACCACCTGATCCGCCGTGAGAACCGCATGAAGGTCGGTCTCATCGTCGAAGCGGGTGACGTGCGCGAGGTGCACCACGTCGCGACCCTCATCGGCTACGGCGCCTCGGCGATCAACCCGTACCTGGCGATGGAGACGGTCGAGCACCTGGTGCGCACCGGCTACATCACCGGCATCACACCCGAGAAGGCCGTCAAGAACCTGATCTACGCGCTCGGCAAGGGCGTGCTGAAGATCATGTCGAAGATGGGCATCTCCACGGTGTCGTCCTACGCCGGCGCGCAGGTCTTCGAAGCCGTGGGCCTCAGCCAGGAGTTCATCGACGCCTACTTCACCCGCACCGAGTCCAAGCTCGGCGGGGTCGGCATCGAGGAGATCTTCGCCGAGAACCAGGCGCGTCACGACTACGCCTACCCGGAGGACGCCGCGGCGCGCGCGCACGAGCGTCTGTGGACCGGCGGCGAGTACCAGTGGCGTCGCGACGGCTCTCCGCACCTCTTCAACCCGGAGACGGTCTTCAAGCTGCAGCACTCCACGCGCACGCGTCGCTACGACATCTTCCGCGAGTACACGAAGCTCGTCGACGACCAGGCGGCGGAGCTCAAGACGCTGCGCGGACTCTTCAGCCTGCGCACCGGCACCCGCAAGCCCGTGCCGCTGGACGAGGTCGAGCCGGTGTCCGCGATCGTCAAGCGGTTCTCGACGGGCGCGATGAGCTACGGCTCGATCTCGCGCGAGGCGCACGAGACCCTTGCGATCGCCATGAACCGGATCGGCGGCAAGTCGAACACCGGTGAGGGCGGCGAAGACCCCGACCGACTGGTCGACCCTGAGCGTCGCAGCGCGATCAAGCAGGTCGCCTCCGGCCGCTTCGGCGTCACGAGCCTCTACCTGACCGAGTCGGATGACATCCAGATCAAGCTCGCCCAGGGCGCCAAGCCCGGCGAGGGCGGGCAGCTGCCGCCGACCAAGGTGTACCCGTGGGTGGCGCGCACGCGTCACGCGACGGCCGGCGTGGGACTCATCTCGCCTCCTCCGCACCACGACATCTACTCGATCGAGGACCTCAAGCAGCTCATCTTCGACCTGAAGAGGGCGAACCCCGAGGCGCGCATCCACACCAAGCTCGTGAGCCAGTCGGGTATCGGCGCCGTCAGCGCCGGTGTGGCGAAGGCGCTCAGCGACGTCATCCTCGTCTCCGGACACGACGGCGGCACCGGCGCGAGCCCGCTGAACTCCCTCAAGCACGCGGGCACGCCGTGGGAGCTCGGTCTGGCCGAGACCCAGCAGACCCTCATGCTCAACGGCATGCGCGACCGCGTGGTCGTGCAGGTCGACGGTCAGCTCAAGACGGGCCGCGACGTGATCATCGGCGCCCTGCTCGGTGCGGAGGAGTTCGGCTTCGCGACGGCTCCGCTCGTGGTGAGCGGCTGCATCATGATGCGCGTCTGCCACCTCGACACGTGCCCGGTCGGCGTCGCCACGCAGAACCCGGCGCTGCGCGAGCGCTTCACCGGCAAGCCGGAGTTCGTCGTCAACTTCATGGAGTTCATCGCCGAAGAAGTGCGCGAGCTGCTGTCCGAGCTCGGCTACCGCTCGATCGACGAGATCGTCGGCCGTGCCGACCTCATCGAGATGAACGCGGCCGTGGACCACTGGAAGGCCGAGGGCCTGGACCTCAGCCCGGTGCTGGACGGTCCCGTCTTCCCGGCCGGCGAGCCGCGTCGAAGCGGCCGTGCACAGGATCACGAGCTCGAGAAGCACTTCGACGTGCAGCTGATCGACATCTCGAAGGGCGCGCTCCTCAACGGCGAGCCCGTCGTGGTCGAGCTTCCGATCGCGAACACCGAGCGGGCCGTCGGCACGATGCTCGGCCATCAGGTCACGTCGCGGCATGGCGCCGCGGGGCTCCCGAAGGAGACGATCGACGTCACCCTGCACGGAACGGCGGGGCAGTCGCTCGGCGCGTTCCTCCCGCCGGGAATCGTCCTGCGTCTGGAGGGCGACGCCAACGACTACGTGGGCAAGGGCCTCTCCGGCGGCGACATCACCATCCGTCCGCCGCGCGGCTCGTCGATCGCACCGCACGAGAACGTGATCGCCGGCAACGTCATCGGCTACGGTGCGACCTCCGGCACGATGTTCATCTCGGGTGTCGTGGGGGAGCGGTTCCTCGTCCGCAACTCGGGCGCCACCGCAGTCGTCGAGGGCGTGGGAGACCACGCGCTCGAGTACATGACCGGTGGGCTCGCCGTGATCCTCGGCTCGACCGGTCGCAACTTCGGCGCCGGCATGTCCGGCGGCATCGCCTACGTGCACGCGCTCGACACGGGCAAGGTGAACGCGCAGTCCCTCGGCAGCGGAGAGCTCCTCCTCGAGCAGCTGGACCGTGCCGATCTCGAGGTGCTGCGGAGCCTCCTCACGGCGCACGTCGAGCGCACCGCGTCACCGCGGGCATCCGCTCTCCTCGAGCGTTTCGATGAGACGGCGTCCGAGTTCGTCAAGGTGCTTCCCCGTGACTTCGCCGCCGTGCGGAGCATGCGCGAGGAAGCATTGGCCGAGGGGATCGACCCCGACGGCGACATCGTGTGGAACCGCATCCTGGAGGTGACCGGTGGCTGATCCCAAAGGCTTCATGAAGGTGACCGAGCGGGAACTCCCCGCACGACGTCCGGTGCCCGTGCGCATCATGGACTGGAAAGAGGTCTACGAGCGCGGCGACAAGGCGGTGCTGCAGCGCCAGGCCGGCCGCTGCATGGACTGCGGCGTGCCGTTCTGCCATTCCGGATGCCCGCTCGGCAACCTGATCCCGGAGTGGAACGACCTGACCTGGCGCGGCGAGGGCCGTGCCGCCATCGAGCGCCTGCACGCCACGAACAACTTCCCGGAGTTCACCGGTCGGCTCTGCCCCGCACCGTGCGAGAGCTCGTGCGTGCTCGGCATCAACCAGCCGGCGGTGACGATCAAGCAGATCGAGGTCTCGATCATCGATGAGGCCTTCGCGAAGGGCTGGGTCGAGCCCGAGCCGCCCGAGCGCCTCACCGGCAAGACCGTCGCCGTCGTCGGATCCGGCCCCGCCGGCCTCGCGGCCGCGCAGCAGCTCACGCGCGCCGGTCACACGGTCGCGGTGTTCGAACGCGACGACCGCATCGGCGGACTGCTCCGCTACGGCATCCCCGACTTCAAGATGGAGAAGGGACAGCTGGAGACGCGTCTTCGCCAGATGCAGGAGGAGGGCACCCGCTTCCGGGCGGGCGTCGAGATCGGCAAGGACATCTCCTGGGCCGACCTGCGCGCGCGCTACGACGCGGTCGTCATCGCGACCGGCGCGACGGTTCCGCGCGACCTTCCGATCCCCGGACGCGACCTCGACGGCGTGCACTTCGCCATGGAGTACCTGGTCGAGTCGAACCACGCGGTCGCCGGTGACAAGGTCACCAACCAGATCACCGCCGAGGGCAAGCACGTCATCGTGATCGGCGGCGGCGACACCGGCGCGGACTGCATCGGCACCGCGCACCGTCAGGGCGCACTCAGCGTCACCAACCTCGCCATCGGCAAGCAGCCCGGCACGGAGCGTCCCGACCACCAGCCGTGGCCGATGATGCCGACCGTGTTCGAGGTCGCTTCTGCCCACGAGGAGGGCGGCGAGCGGATGTTCCTCGCCTCCACCGTCGAGTTCCTCTCGAACGAGGTGGGCGAGGTGCGTGCACTTCGGGTCGCCGAGACCGAGTACATCGACGGACGCCGCGTGCCGAAGAGCGGCACCGAGCGCGAGATCCCCGCTGACCTCGTGCTGATCGCCATGGGCTTCACCGGCCCGGAGCAGGACGGCTACACCGAGGAGACCCTCCCGCAGGTGACCGACCGCGGTGCGTTCCGCCGCGACTCCAGCTACGAGTCGACCGTGTCCGGCGTGTTCGTCGCCGGTGACGCCGGCCGCGGACAGTCGCTCATCGTCTGGGCGATCGCCGAAGGCCGGGCCGCTGCCGCGAACGTCGACCGGTTCCTCATGGGCAGCACCGTGCTGCCCGAGCCGGTGCGTCCGCATGATGTCGCGATCGGCCTTCAGCCCGCGTAGGCTGAGCGGCGGCACCTCGCCTGATTCACCTTCCCCCACTTCTATCCCTGGAGAATTCTGTTGAGACGCGCGAAAATCGTCGCCACCCTGGGCCCCGCCACCTCCACCTATGAGACGGTGCGCGCACTGATCGATGCGGGGGTGGATGTCGCACGCCTGAACCTCAGCCACGGCGACTACTCCGTGCACGAGAACAACTACGCCAACGTGCGCCGTGCCGCGGACGACGCCGGCCGCGCCGTCGCGATCCTCGTGGACCTCCAGGGCCCGAAGATCCGTCTCGGCAAGTTCGAGAACGGGCCCTACGAGCTCGCGGTCGGTGACATCTTCAAGATCACCACCGAGGACATCATCGGCAACAAGGACATCTGCGGGACGACCTTCAAGGGTCTGCCGCAGGACGTCAAGCCGGGTGACTTCCTCCTCATCGACGACGGCAAGGTCCGCGTCGAGGTCGTCGAGACCGACGGCGTCGTCGTCACCACGAAGGTGATCGTCGCCGGTGCCGTCTCGAATAACAAGGGCATCAACCTGCCCGGTGTCGCCGTCAACGTCCCCGCGCTGAGCGAGAAGGACGAGGACGACCTGCGCTGGGGTCTGCGCATCGGCGCCGACCTGATCGCGCTGTCGTTCGTGCGCAACGCCTCGGACGTGACCCGTGTGCACGAGATCATGGCAGAGGAGGGCGTCAAGGTCCCCGTCATCGCCAAGGTCGAGAAGCCGCAGGCGGTCGACGCCCTCGAGGAGATCGTCGACGCGTTCGACGCGATCATGGTCGCCCGTGGCGACCTCGGTGTCGAGCTGCCGCTCGAGGCCGTGCCGATCGTGCAGAAGCGCGCCGTCGAGCTCGCCCGCCGCATGGCGAAGCCGGTCATCGTCGCGACGCAGATGCTCGAATCCATGATCAACAGCCCGGTCCCGACGCGCGCCGAGACGTCCGACGTCGCGAACGCCGTCCTCGACGGCGCCGACGCGGTCATGCTCTCCGGAGAGACGAGCGTGGGCGACTACCCGGTCGTTGTCGTCGAGACGATGGCCCGCATCATCGAGTCCACCGAGGAGCACGGCCTGGAGCGCATCGCGCCGCTCACCACCAAGCCGCGCACCCAGGGTGGCGCGATCACCCTCGCCGCCCTCGAGGTCGCCGAGTTCGTCGACGCGAAGTTCCTCTGCGTCTTCACGCAGTCGGGCGACTCCGCTCGTCGCCTGTCGCGTCTGCGCTCGCGCATCCCGATGCTGGCCTTCACGCCGGAGCCCGACATCCGCCGCCGCATGGCGCTCACGTGGGGCATCCGCTCGACCCTCGTCGACATGGTGCAGCACACCGACCTCATGTATCTGCAGGTCGACGACTATCTGCTGAAGAACGGTCTGGCCGAGGAAGGGGACAAGGTCGTCGTGATCTCCGGTTCCCCTCCCGGAATCGTGGGCTCGACGAACGACATCCGCGTCCACAAGGTCGGGGACGCCGTCGGCGGTGCTGCTCCGATCTACAAGGAAGCCACCGTCTGATCCGTTGGTGCGCAGCAGAGGGGCGGGACTTCGGTCTCGCCCCTCTGTCGTCCGTCTCGGTGTATGTTCCCCCTATGGACAACGACCGGGAGATGCTCGTCCACTCCGAGGCGGAGGCCGCAGCATCCATCCGCTGAAGGCCGCTGGCTGGTGGCTCGCCGACTACGCCTACGCCGGGTACTGGCAGCTCAGGGCGACGTTCTCCCGATCAGACGCGACGTCATACGCGTCGGGCGACGCGGCACCCATCGTGGTGCTCCCCGGCGTGTACGAGACCTGGCGATTCCTGCAGCCGCTGATCACGGAGCTGCATGCCCGAGGGCATCCCGTCCATGTCGTCGACGCCCTGCAGCGGAATCAGCGCCCTGTGGCTGAGATGGCGGAGAGCGTGACCGCGTTCCTCGAGGCACGGGATCTGCATGACGTCATCCTCGTCGCGCACAGCAAGGGCGGTCTGGCCGGCAAGCTCGCCATGACCGGACGCGCGGCAGGACGGGTGCGCTCGATGCTCGCGGTGGCGACGCCCTTCGGCGGCTCACGCTACGCCCGGATGTTCCCCGTGCGCACGCTGCGTGCGTTCGCTCCGGAGGACCCGTCGATCGTCGGTCTCGCCCGGCAGCTCAGCGTCAACTCCCGGATCGTCTCGATCTACGCCGACTTCGATCCGCACATCCCCGAGGGGAGCGAGCTGGCGGGAGCGAAGAACGTCCGGCTCGACACCGGAGGGCACTTCCGCATCCTCGCCCATCCGCGCGTCCTCGCCGAGCTGGCGGTGCTGGCCGAGTAGACCTCGCCCCGAACGTCGAACATCTCGCGCTCGCCTCCACGAGGCTTCGGGCTGCTGTCAGGGGGCATAGGTCATCACGTCCCCGACGAGAGGCGCCTCGGAGGTGCGGTCGCCCGAGACGGTGGTATCGAGCTCGTAGGGCGTGCCGGCGAAGCCCGCTTCGAGCGCCTCAGCGCTCGGCACGACTCCGTCGAGGGTGAACGAGTCGATCAGGAACGGCACGCCGTTCGAGGCGAGCGGGCTCGGCGAGTCCATGATGTGGAAGTGCAGGTGTGGGGCGTCGGAGTTGCCCGAGTTTCCGAGCAGCGCGATCGGCTCGCCCTTCTTCAGCTGCTGACCCACCTCGACGTGCGCTGGGTTGCCGGGCTGCAGGTGCGCATAGAAGGCGAACCGGCCGTCGCCGATGTCCTGCACGATGTAGTTGCCGCCGTATTCGTCGAGGGTGAGGCCGGTCGGGTTCGCGCCCGGTGTCTGCTCCGGTCGGTCGGTGGTCATCGCGACCACCGGCCCGTCGGCGACTGCGATGACGTCGTTGCCGAAGGACGGGTAGTTCTGGGCCACGGTCTTGTCTCTGGTGAACAGCCGGTCATCGTCGGTCAGCTGCACGTAATCGATCGCCCAGCGTTCCGGGACCTTGAAGCCGGCGTTGATGGGGCTGACCGCTCCGCGGTGCGGTGTGAGGGTGCAGCATCCGTTGCCGTTCAGCCAGCCCGCGCCCTGCAGCGGTGGACCGATGGCGACGGGAGTCGAAGCGCTCACCGTGACGGCGGGAACGTGTTCGACGATGACGGAGTCGTGGATGGGTGGATTGGCTTCCGGCATCCGCACCGTCACGGTGTGCTCGATCGCGGTCGGCACCTCGGCGGCAGAGTCGACGATCGCGTCCATCCAGATCATGGCACTTCCGCCGCCCGGGAGGGTACCGCCCGCGTCGCCCGTGCCGACACCGCGGTAGACGGCGGTCAACTCCTCGCCGGTGAGCGACTGCAGTGTGCCTCCGTCGGCGCGGGATTCGACGGACTCGATCGTTGCCGGCGACGCCGAGGCGTTGACGAGCAGGAGCTCATAGGCCAGATGCATGCGACCGTCGGTGGCGGGAGCCGCGATCGGCGGATTCGTGACGGTCACGACCACCGGGGAGTAGGCATCCTGAGCGGCATCGTACTGGGCGGGTGAGGACTCGACCGGCGTCATGGCGGGAGAGTCGGACGCGCCCGACGGGCCAGTGCATCCGCTCAGGAACAGCACGGAGATGGAGGACATCGCAACAGCGGAGAACAGCGCCGAGCGTGGTCTGGGACGGGGCATACATCTCATTGTGCCCAAGGCAGGCTGCTCGCGGTGCTCGAACGGGAGATGTCAGCCGCAGTTCCCCGAGGGTGTGCGCCCGTCGCCCAGAGTAGGGAGCCAGAGCAGCAGATCCGGGAGCGCGGCGTAGGCGGCCAGTCCGTGATTGATGTCGGGGTAGGTGTGGAACGTGAGATCCGCCTGCTGGGAGCAGAGCAGCTTCACATAGGCCTCGGTCGCACTCGGGCGCACCAGCTGGTCGGCCTCGCCCTGTCCGACGAAGACGGGTACGGTCACGGGCTGCCCGCCCGCGCTGTTCTCCTCCAGCAGGGTCTTCCACGGCTCGGTGGTGGCCGGGTCGCTGGTCACATAGCCGCCGCCGAGCGGATCGGCGATCGCATGGAGCTCCTTCGTCTGCGTGAGGAGGCAGAGCTCGGCCATCTCGGGGGTGGCCTTCGCCCCGGCGGGAGTGAGTATCGCGGTGATCTCGTCCGCCGTGTACCGGTCGGCGTATGCGACCGTGTAGGCGGGGATGGCGAGCGACGCGATGGTCACTCCGGAGAGATCGATGATGTCATCGGTCATCAGCGCGTTCAGATTCGCCGCCGGCGCAGCCACCGCGACACCCTGCAGCTTCAGCTCCGGGGCGTACGACGATGCCCGCTCCGCCGCGAAGAGCACGGCCTGCCCTCCCTGCGAATGCCCCCACAGGACGACGCGGTCGCCGATGTCCGCGCCGTCGATCGTGCGCGCTGCGCGCACGATGTCCAGCACGCTGTTCGACTCCGGTACGCCGAGGAGGTAGGAGGACTGCCCTTCGATGCCGAGGCCCGGGTAGTCGGTCGCGGCGATCGCGTATCCCTCGGCCAGCAGTTCGTGAAGACCCTCGATGTACTGGAAGGGATCGAGACCGAGCGATGGTGCGCACTGCGCGGCGGCACCCGTGGTCGGATGGGCCCAGGAGATCACCGTACGTCCGTTCTCCGGCGCAGGTCCCTCCGGGACGATCACGACGCCGGAGACCGGGATGTCATCGCCGGCGAGGTCTCGCGAGTGGTAGATCACCCGCCACGCCGATGTTCCCGCCGGTGCGCTCGCGATCGGTTCGATGCGGATGATCTCGCCGGGGTCGCCGGTCGGGGCGGGGGAGGGGAGCGAGTAGAACGCCGGATCGGTCTTGAGGTCGGCCTGCCCTTCGATGTACCGGCGGGCGAACTCCGCTGCGGCGAGCCCGAGCACGACGACGAGGACGGCCCCGATGATGAGAAGGATCCGTCGTCGCCTCGGTCGATGTGCGTGCGCCGCAGGCGCGCCACTGTCCATAGGGACTGTATAGCGCACAGAGGGTGCCGGCGGTGGGACTCGAACCCACACGCCCTTTCGGACAAAGCATTTTGAGTGCTCCGCGTCTGCCATTCCGCCACGCCGGCTCGTGTGTCGCGCCTTCGACTTTAGCGCAGGAGATCTCACCGCAGCGTCGGACCACAGCCGGTAGCCGGGGCCTCTCCACTAGGATGGATCTGTGACCGAGCAAGAACAGGCTGTAGAGCCCACGGCATCCGCACCCCGACGCGTCGTCGTCGCCGAAGACGAATCGCTGATCCGTCTCGACATCGTCGAGATCCTCCGCGACAACGGCTTCGATGTCGTCGGCGAGGCCGGCGACGGTGAGACCGCTGTCGCTCTCGCGACCGAGCTGCGCCCCGATCTCGTCATCATGGACGTCAAGATGCCTCAGCTCGACGGCATCAGCGCGGCCGAGAAGCTGCACAAGGGGAACATCGCCCCGGTCGTGCTCCTCACGGCGTTCAGCCAGAAGGAGCTCGTCGAGCGCGCGAGCGAGGCCGGCGCTCTGGCTTACGTCGTCAAGCCGTTCACCCCGAACGACCTGCTCCCGGCGATCGAGATCGCGTTGGCCCGCCACGAGCAGATCATCACGCTCGAGGCCGAGGTCGCCGACATGGTCGAGCGCTTCGAGACCCGCAAGCTCGTCGACCGGGCCAAGGGCCTGCTCAACGAGAAGATGGGGCTGAGCGAGCCCGAGGCGTTCCGCTGGATCCAGAAGGCGTCGATGGACCGCCGTCTGACGATGCAGGACGTCGCGAAGGCGATCATCGAGCAGCTCGCGCCGAAGAAGTGAGCCCGGAGGGCTCGGAGTGAGCCTGCCGAAATCCGCTGTTCGGCTCGACGCCGAGCACATCCTGCGCCCGATCCGGATCGGTGACGGTGCCGCTCTCGCGCGCGCCTACGTCGCGAACCGCGACCATCTCGCGCCCTGGGAGCCCACCCGTGCAGAGTCCTTCTTCACGCAGGAGTTCCAGGAGCGGCACGCACAGGAGTGCGAGACGGATGCCGCCTCGGGACGCAGCATCCGATTCGTCATCGAATCCGACGACGGCGAGATCCGCGGGCGGATGAACCTCAACAACATCGTGCGGGGTGCGTTCTGGAGCGCCGACCTCGGCTACTGGATCGACGTCTCGCGTCTCCGCCGTGGTCTCGCGTCCCGTGCCGTCGAGCGTGTGGCCGCCCACGCCAGGGAGGAACTGCGGCTCCATCGCCTGCAGGCGGCGACGCTGCTGCACAACATCGGTTCGCAGCGCGTGCTCGCCGAGAGCGGGTTCGAGCGCATCGGTCTGGCGCCGAAGTATCTGCGCATCGCGGGGGAGTGGCAGGACCACCTGCTCTTCCAGCTGCTGCTGGAGGAGCCGCTCAGTCCGCGGCGGGAACGGCCTTGATCATGTTGGTGATCCGGATCGTCGAGCAGCGCCGGCCCTGATCGTCGGTCACGACGATCTCGTGGACCGTGATGCTGCGGCCGAGGTGCACCGGGGTGCAGACGCCGGTGACGACACCGGAGGTCGCCGAACGCGTGTGCGTGGCGTTGATGTCGACGCCGACGGCGAGGCGTCCGGGGCCGGCGTGCAGATTCGCCGCCATCGACCCGAGCGACTCGCCGAGCACGACGTACGCGCCGCCGTGCATGAGACCGACGGGCTGCGTGTTGCCTTCGACGGGCATCGTCGCGACGCACCGCTCGAGGCTGAACTCGAGGAACTCCATGCCCATCTTCTGGGCGAGCGCCCCCATCCCTCGAGCTGTCGCCCAGTCGAGTCCCTCGCTCGTCGCGACGTCGCTCATGAATCCTCCTCAGCGGGTGTCTGCCGTCCTCGTTAGGCTGACAGGGTGACGGACTCCGCAAAGCCTACCCTCATGGTCATCGACGGCCATTCGCTCGCCTATCGTGCCTTCTTCGCCCTTCCGGTCGAGAACTTCACGACCAAGGACAATCAGCACACGAACGCCATCTACGGCTTCCTGTCGATGCTGGTGAACCTCATCAAGGCCGAGCAGCCGACCCATCTGGCGATCGCCTTCGACACCTCCCGGCACTCGTTCCGCACCGACGAGTACCCCGAGTACAAGGCGACGAGGTCCGAGACGCCCCAGGAGTTCCGCGGCCAGATCCCTCTCCTCCAGGACTGCCTCGCGGCCATGTCGATCCCGGTTCTCACGAAAGAGGGGATCGAGGCCGACGACATCCTCGCGACCCTCTCGACACAGGGCGCGGAGCAGGGCTACGACGTGCTCGTCGTCTCGGGCGATCGCGACAGCATCCAGCTGGTGAACGACGAGGTGACCCTGCTGTACCCATCGGTGCAGGGTGTGTCGCAGCTGAAGCGCTACGACCCCACCACGGTGCAGGAGCGCTACGGCGTGCCACCCGAGCAGTATCCCGACATCGCGGCCCTGGTCGGCGAGACCAGCGACAACCTTCCCGGAGTCCCGAAGGTGGGGGAGAAGACCGCGGTGAAGTGGCTCACCCAGTTCGGCACGCTCGACGAGCTGCTCGATCGCGCCGATGAGATCAAGGGTGTGGTCGGCGGCAACCTGCGTGACCACATCGACGACGTGCGGCGCAACCGCAAGCTGAACCGTCTGCTCCGTGACGTCGAGCTTCCTGTCGCTCCCGACGACCTCGCGGTGACGCCGATCGATGCGCAGGCCGTTCGCGACATCTTCGCGCGGCTCGAGTTCCGTACGCTGCTTCCGCGTGTCTTCGACGCTGTCGGCGCCGGTGAGGTCGCCGACGATCCCGCCTCCGCGGTCGTCCTGCCCGTGCCCGCCGAGGTCGCGCCGGCTGACCTCGCGACGTGGGCCGCGGCACAGGACGGCGACGTCGCGCTCCGCATCACGACGCAGGGCGGCAAGCCCGTCCGCATCGGCGCGGCGACGACGACCGAGCTGCGGGAGTCCGACTGGACGGATGCCGCGGCAGACGCGCTCCGCGGCTGGATCGAGTCGTCGAGCCCGAAGGTGCTGCACGACGCGAAGCCCCAGGTCAAGGCGCTGTTGCGCCAGGGCATCCGCCTCGCCGGTCTCGCCTACGACACGAGTCTTGCGGGCTGGCTGCTGCGCCCGAGCTTCCCCGACAAGACGCTCGCCGACCTGGTCGAGCGCTACCTCGGCGAGAAGCTTCCCGAGGCAGACCCCTCTCAGCTCGTCCCCGAGACCGAGGGCGCCACGCCGTCCCAGGAGGCCTGGTTCGCGCTTCGGGTCGCCGACGCGCTGCGGGACGACATCCCCGAGTCGGTCACCAAGGTGCTCGTCGAGATCGAGCTCCCGACCCTGATGACGCTCGCCGACATGGAGGTCGCCGGTGTCGCGGTCTCGCACGAGGTGCTGTCGACCTTCTCGGGCGAGCTCGCCACCCGCGCCGAGGGGATCGCCCAGGAGGCCTTCTCGAGCATCGGCCGAGAGTTCAATCTCGGTTCGCCCAAGCAGCTGCAGGAGGTCCTGTTCGAAGATCTCCAGCTCCCGAAGACCCGTAAGACCAAGTCCGGGTACTCGACGGATGCTGCAGCGCTGGCCGACCTGCAGGAGACCCACCCGCACCCGTTCCTCAGCCTGCTCCTGCAGCACCGCGAGGCGACGAAGCTGCGTCAGATCATCGAGTCGCTCGACACGGCGATCGGCGACGACCACCGCGTCCACACCACGTACGTGCAGACCGGCAGTCAGACGGGACGGCTCTCCAGCACCGACCCCAATCTGCAGAACATCCCGGTGCGCACGGAGGAGTCGCGTCGCATCCGCAGCGCGTTCCAGGTCGGCGAGGGCTATGAGGCTCTGCTGACGGCGGACTACTCCCAGATCGAGATGCGCATCATGGCGCACCTCTCCGGCGACGAAGGGCTCATCGAGGCGTTCAACAGCGGCGAGGACCTGCACCGGTTCGTCGGTGCCCGGGTGTTCGGTGTCGACCCGAGCGAGGTGACCTCCGCCATGCGCACCAAGGTGAAGGCCATGTCGTACGGCCTCGTCTACGGGCTGTCCGCCTTCGGTCTCTCCAAGCAGCTGCGCATCGAGCAGTCCGAGGCGAAGCAGCTGATGGTGGAGTACTTCGCCCGTTTCGGCGCTGTCCGCGACTATCTCCGCGCCTCTGTGATGAAGGCGAAGGAGGTCGGCTACACCGAGACGATCTTCGGGCGTCGACGTCCGTTCCCCGACCTCGCGAGCCCGAACCGCGTGCTGCGGGAGAACGCCGAGCGTGCGGCTCTCAACGCCCCGATCCAGGGCAGTGCCGCCGACATCATGAAGATCGCGCTCCTGCACATCCATGACGATCTGCGCTCCGATCAGCTCTCCTCGCGTGCGCTGCTGCAGATCCATGATGAACTCGTGGTCGAGGTCGCGCCGGGCGAGTGGGACGCCGTCGAGCGGATCGTGCGGGCGCGCATGGGCGATGCCGCCGACCTGAGGGTGCCGCTCGACGTGCAGGTCGGTCGCGGTGCGGACTGGAACGAGGCCGCGCACTGAGGTCGGCGCATCGCGCAGAACCGATATATCGAGAGGATGCGGGGGATTAGGCTGAAGGGATGACTTCAGCTCCCCGCACTCCGTCTGCCATCGACCAGGTCGCTGACGAGTGGGTCGACACGATCGCTGTCCTCGCACCGACTCTCGGTACCTACATCGGCCGTGACGAGGTGAACGACCGCTTCGGCGATCTGAGTCCCGCGGGTCATGAGGAGATCGCCGCGGCGACCCGTTCGACGCTCTACAAGCTGTCTGCGCTCGAGCCAGGCGACGCGATCGACGAGGTCACCAAGACCGATCTGAGTGCCGAGCTCCGTCTCGACCTCGAGCTGCACGAGGCGAAGTGGCACCTGCGCGACCTCAACGTGATCGCCTCGGCGGCGCAGGACGTGCGATCGGCGTTCGATCTGATGCCGACGGCCACTGCCGACGACTGGGGCGTGATCGCCACGCGTCTGGCGGCGGTGCCCGGCGCGCTGCGCGGCTACACCGAGACGCTGCGCCAGGGCATCGCCGAGGGAGTCACCCCGGCGCGTCGTCAGGTCGTCGAGGTCGCGACGCAGATCGATCGCTACACCGCGGATGACGGCTTCTTCGCAGCGTTCGTCGCTGACGCCGGCCCCGACGAGGGTCAGCTTCCCGCATCTCTCGCCCGCACGCTCGCCGACAACTCCGCGGCCGCGCGTGTCGCGTACCACGAGCTGCGTCGCTTCCTCGCCGAGGAGCTCGCGCCCGCTGCCGGTGACGTCGACGCGGTCGGCCGTGAGCTCTACGCGCTGAACTCGCGCCGCTTCCTCGGCGCGACGATCGACCTGGACGAGACCTACGAGTGGGGACGCGAGGAGCTCGCCCGCATGGTCGCCGAGCAGACCGCGATCGCGAACGAGATCCTGCCCGGCGCCTCGGTCGAAGAGGCCGTCGCCCACCTGGAGGCCGACCCTGCCCGCAAGCTCGTGGGCACCGACGCGCTCCAGAAGTGGATGCAGGAGACGAGCGACCGCGCTGTCGCTGAACTCGGCGCCTCCCACTTCGACATCCCCGAAGCGATCCGCACGCTCGAGTGCATGATCGCGCCCACACAGGAGGGCGGGATCTATTACACCGGACCGACGGATGACTTCTCGCGTCCGGGACGCATGTGGTGGTCGGTCCCCGAGGGTGTCACCGAGTTCGACACGTGGCGCGAGCTGACCACGGTCTTCCACGAGGGCGTTCCCGGACACCACTTGCAGATCGCTCAGGCGGTGTACAACCGCGCCGAGCTGAACACCTGGCGGCGCCTCCTCGCCGGCACCTCCGGTCATGCCGAGGGTTGGGCGCTGTACGCCGAGCGCCTGATGGAGCAGCTCGGTTACCTGGACGACCCCGCCGACCGACTGGGCATGCTCGACGGCCAGCGCATGCGCGCCGCTCGCGTCGTGCTCGACATCGGGGTGCACCTGGGCAAGCCCCGCCTCGACGGAACGGGCACCTGGGACGCCGCCTACGCTCTCGAGTTCCTGCGGAGCAACGTCAACATGTCCGACCAGTTCGTGCAGTTCGAGGTGAACCGCTACCTCGGCTGGCCGGGGCAGGCGCCGTCGTACAAGGTCGGTCAGCGCATCTGGGAACAGGTTCGCGACGCCGTGCGCGAAGCCGAAGGAGAATCCTTCTCGTTCAAGGATTTCCACAAGCGGGCGCTCGACATGGGCGGCGTCGGCCTCGACACGCTCCGGAGCTCACTCCTCCCGCGGTGACGGGAATGGTCCGGCACCGGGAGGTGTTCATTCATCTGAATGGAAAGGGATGACATGAGCATCGAATTCGGACTGGACACCTTCGGCGACATCACGAGGGACTCCGACGGAGAACTCCTCACCGGCGCACAGACGATCCGCAACGTCGTCGCGCAGGCGGAGATGGCCGATCGGGTCGGGGTCGACTTCTTCGGCGTGGGGGAGCATCACCGCTCCGAGTTCGCGATCTCCGCCCCGGAGATGGTGCTGGCAGCGATCGCCGCGCGCACCGAGCGCATCCGCCTGGGCACAGCTGTCACAGTGCTGTCATCCGATGACCCCGTGCGCGTATTCGAGCGGTTCTCGACGCTGGACGCACTGTCGCACGGCCGCGCCGAGGTCGTGCTCGGCCGCGGCTCCTTCATCGAGTCGTTCCCGCTGTTCGGCTACGACCTCCGCGACTACGAGGCGCTCTTCGAGCAGAAGCTCGAGCTGTTCACGGAGCTCCTCAAGGAGGAGCCCGTCACCTGGTCGGGAACCATGCGCGCCTCGCTCGAGAACGCGAACGTCTTCCCCAAGACCGAGAACGGGCTCCGCACGTGGGTCGGGGTGGGCGGCAGCCCCGAGTCCGTGGTCCGCGTCGCCCGCCACGGGCTCGGACTGATGCTCGCGATCATCGGCGGTCCGGCGGTGCGCTTCAAGCCCTTCGTCGAGCTGTACCACCGCTCGGTCGCCTCGTTCGGGACGATATCGCACCCGGTGGCCGTGCACTCTCCGGGGCACATCGCTGAGACGGATGCCGAAGCGTGGGACGCCGCATACTCCGGCTTCGAGGCGATGAACAACACCATCGGACGCGAGCGCGGCTGGCCGGCGTACAGCCGTGCGCGATTCCAGAACGACGTCGGCCCCGAAGGGGCCATCTACGCGGGCTCGCCCGAACGCGTGGCGGCCAAGATCGCCGACACCATCACGACTCTCGGGCTCGGCCGCTTCGATCTCAAGTATGCGACAGGCACTCTGTCCCATGAGTCCATGATGCGGAGCATCGAGCTCTACGGCACCGAGGTCATTCCGCGGGTGCGCAAGATCCTGTCCGAACGGGACTGACTCGTCATCGTGGGGCGGCGCGGCCGCGCGCCGTCCTACGATGAGGTCATGGCCAACACCGCCCTGCCGAGCCGTGCCTCGCTCGCCGAGCGCCTCGACGATCTGCCGTTCACGAGACGCCATCTCCGCGTCCTGAGCGGTTCGGGCGTCGGGTGGGCGCTCGACGCGATGGATGTCGGTCTCATCTCCTTCATCCTCGCGGCGCTCACGCAGCAATGGGGCCTGACGAAGACGGACGCCGGTTGGATCGCGTCCATCGGGTTCCTCGGCATGGCGGTCGGGGCGACGCTCGGAGGTCTCCTCGCCGATCGTCTCGGCCGCCGTCAGGTCTTCGCGCTCACGCTCCTCGTGTACGGCATCGCCACCGGAGCCAGCGCGCTCGTCGGCGGGATCGCCGCGCTGCTGGTGCTGCGGTTCTTCGTCGGGCTCGGACTCGGCGCCGAGCTGCCGGTCGCCTCAACCTACGTGAGCGAGTTCGCACCAGCGCGCATCCGCGGCAGGCTCATCGTCATCCTCGAGGCGTTCTGGGCCGTGGGCTGGACCGTGTCCGCGCTCATCGGGTACTTCGTGATCCCGGCATCCGACGCGGGATGGCGCTGGGCGTTCGCGTTGGGGGCCATCCCGGCCGTCTACGCCCTGATCATCCGCTGGGGACTGCCGGAGTCTCCGCGTTGGCTCGCCTCCCGCGGACGCATCGCCGAAGCGGATCGGATCGTCTCGACCTTCGAGGCGGACGCCGGTCTCGTCGCGGCGCCCGCGATCCGCAAGGAGCCCGCGTCCCGTGCGATCGCGATCACGACCAGGGCGCGTCTCACGACCCTGTGGAACCGCGAGTTCCGCGTCCGCACGCTCTGTCTCTGGTTGGTCTGGCTGTGCGTGAACTTCGCGTACTACGGCGCATTCATCTGGATCCCGAGCATCCTCCTCGATGCCGGATTCGACCTGGTCAGGTCCTTCGGCTTCACGCTGATCATCACTCTGGCACAGCTCCCCGGGTACGCCGTCGCGGCGTGGCTCATCGAGGTCTGGGGCAGGCGCGCCACCCTTTCGGTCTTCCTCGTCGGGTCCGCCGTCTCCGCCGTGTTCTTCGGCACGGCCGCGTCGGAGTTCGCCATCATCGCCTCGGGGATGGCCCTGTCGTTCTTCAACCTCGGAGCGTGGGGCGCGCTGTACGCCGTGACCCCGGAGACGTATCCGACGTCACTCCGAGGGACCGGTGCCGGCTGGGCGGCCGGCGTCGGGCGCATCGCCTCGATCGTCGCGCCGCTGTCCGTGCCCGTGCTGCTCGTGGCGGGCGGCACGCCGCTGCTGTTCGTCGTCTTCGGCGCCTGCTTCTTGGTCGCGGCCGGGGCCGCCTGGGGCCTTGCGGATCGCGGAGGCATCGCACTCGACGACCGCTGACGTGCGCCTCTCCCGCCGCGGGCGGGAATAGGCTTGTGCGGTGGCAGATGTGCGATTCGTGGCGATCGGCGACTCCTTCACAGAAGGCGTCGGCGACGTCCTTCCCGACGGCAGAGAGCGCGGTTGGGCCGACCTGGCAGCCCAGGGCTGGGCCGATGCGGCGGGTCACCCGATCCAGTACGCCAACCTCGCGATCCGCGGCAAGCTCGCCTGGCCGATCGTGGAGCAGCAGCTGGAGCCCGCACTCGCGCTGCGTCCGACCCACCTCTCGTTCAACGGGGGAGGGAACGACATGCTGCGGCCGCGGACCGATGTCGAGCACATCGCCGATGCCTTCAGTCGCGTGCTCCGTCGCTGTGACGAGGAGGGTGTGACCATGATCCTGCTCTCCGGCGCGAACCCGAGCGGCCAGCTTCCCATGGGATCGCTCGTTCAGCGACGCGGCGACCTGCTCTCCGAGGCGGTGCTCCGCCGGATCGAGAACCGGCCGGATGTGATCCGGGCTCTCAACTGGCCGGACAGGGAACTCGCCGACCCCGCGTACTGGTCAGAGGATCGACTGCACATGAACGCCGCGGGACACCATCGCGTCGCCGCACGAGTGATCCATGCGCTCGGCTTCGAGCCGCCCGAGACGTGGTGGGCGCCGCGCGAAAGGGGAGGAGCGAGGCCGTCCGGACTCTCCTACTACCGCGAACACGTCGGCCCGTGGGTCCGCCGTCGCGTGACACGCACATCCTCCGGAGACGGCCGCGCGGCCAAGTACCCCACGTGGGTCGAGCGGATCCCCACGTGAAGCGCCTGCGCGGTCGGCGGATGCCACGCCGCGTCACGCAACTCCTCGTCGGCCTGTTCCTGTACGGCATCGGGATATCCTTCCTCGTCCGAGGAATGATCGGAGCGGCGCCCTGGGACGTGCTGACGCAGGGCATCGCGCGCCACGTGCCGCTGAGCTTCGGCATCATCACGATCCTCGTCAGTGGCGTCGTGCTGCTGCTCTGGATCCCGATCCGGCAGAAGCCCGGAATCGGCACTCTGCTCAACGCCCTGCTGGTCGGCCCGGCCGCCGACATCGGCTTCCTGCTGATCCCGGAGACGGACGAGCTCTGGATCCGGATCGCGTTCTTCGTCATCGGCCTGCTCGTGCTGTCGGGTGCGACGGGTCTGTACATCGGTGCGGCCTTCGGTCCTGGACCGCGCGACGGATTGATGACCGGGTTGCACCGGCGCACCGGCTGGCCCATCTGGGTCGTTCGCACCGGACTGGAGGTGACTGTGGTCGCGGTCGGATGGGCCCTGGGCGGGAACGTGGGCATCGGCACCGTGGCGTTCGCTCTGCTCGTCGGACCGCTGTGCCAGTTCTTCCTGCGCGTATTCGCGGTCGGGCTTCCCGAGGTCGCGGCGTCTGCGGACGCCGCGGCGCCGACGGGCGAGATCCGGATCGCGAGCTGAGCGGAATGTCCGACTTCGAGATGACCACGCTTCCCGCGGGCTCTGTGATCCTCCATGACGCGAGGCGGAAGGTGCAGCGCACGGTCGCGCTGGAGCCGTTCGCGATCGGCGTCTACCCCGTGACCGAGGAGCAGATGGCGGACGTGCTCGGCATCGCCGTCCGGCATCCGTCACGTCCGGCGGTCGACGTGAGCTGGCTCCGCGCCGTGCACTTCTGCAACGCCGCATCCGAGTGGGAGGGCTTCGACCCGGTCTATCTGTTCGATGGCGAGGACGTGAGCTGGGATGCCACGGCAGACGGCTATCGCCTGCCCACGGAAGCGGAGTGGGAGTTCGCCTGCCGCGCAGGATCGACCGGCCCACACTACGCACCCCTCGCGGATGCCGCCTGGACGAGCGCCGACGGCGTCGCCTGGCCGAAGAACGTCGGCGGGAAGATCCCGAACCTCCACGGACTGTTCGACACGCTCGGCAACGTCTGGGAGTGGTGCTGGGATCTGCTGGATCCGGCGCGCTACGACGACTACCGGGTGTTCCGCGGTGGAGGGTTCGCGGATGACGCCTGGAGCGTGCGCGCATCGGTCCGTCGCGGTGGAGCTCCGAGAACGCAGCAGGACGACGTGGGTCTGCGCCTCGCGCGTGGCGCGTTCGACACGGTCGACGAAGCGCAGGGATGGTCCGCGAAGATCGACCGGGAGCGCGCGGTCGTCGACGGGCCTCTGCCGCCGGGGTGGACGCCGCTGCGGCGGTGAGCGGTCAGTCCACGGGGCGCGTCGACTCCGCTCAGGCCTGTTCCAGGTGCTTGACCATGTACCGATTCGGGTCCTCCGAGGGTGCAAAGCCGAACTGCGCGTAGAGTCCGTGCGCGTCGGCTGTGGCCAGGAGAATGCGCTTCACCGGCAGCGGCTGCAGATCGGCGATGACGCCCTCGACGAGCATCTTGCCGACGCCGCTGCCTCGAGCGCTCTCGTCGACGAAGACATCGCACAGCCAGGCGAAGGTCACGGCATCCGTCACGACGCGGGCGTAGGCGACCTGTTCGCCGTCCCCATTCCAGACGCCGTAGTTGCGGGAGGCGTCGATCGCGGCATCCTGGATCTCGCGAGGCCGCCCCGTCGCCCAGTAGGCCTGCTCGCTCAGCCAGGCGTGCACCTGGGCGCGGTCGATGCGGGTCGAGTCGGAGGAGAATGTGAAGCCGGAGTCCATGCTTCATCCTATGAGCGCTCAGCGACGCGGATCGGGATCCAAGCCGATCCGGATGCGCGTGCGCTTGCGTTCGATCAGGATGAAGACGACGCCGAGGATCCAGAGGGGAATCGGCATCAGGAATGCGACCCGGAACGCTTCGAGCGAGTAGGTCGCCGGGGTTCCGGCTCCCTGCAGGTCGAGGGCGAGACCGATCAGGAAGATCGCGATGAGCGCGGCGATGAAGCCGCCGGCGTTGGTCACTCCCGTCGCCGTGCTCAGCCGGTGCGAGGGGTTGTGCGTCCGCGCGTGGTCGAACGCGATCATCGACGCGGGACCGCCGGTCGCCAGGGCAACCGCGAGGATGTACAGCAGCCACAGCGGGGCAGGCCCGGGGAGCGCGATGACGACGACCCAGGCCAGCATCTGCACGCCCACAGCGGGCAGCACGAGCGCCATCGACCGGTAGTTCGGGAGTCGCCGGGAGAGGTCGCCGATGACGGGGCCGAGCACCATGCCGGCGATGACGTAGACCGAGATGATCCCCGCGGCGTGGGCGGTGTCGAGGCCCTGAGCCGCCGTCAGGAACGGCATCCCCCAGAGCAGGATGAACGCGGTGCCGGCGAACGGCGACGTGAAGTGCGACCAGAACGCGAGCCGGGTGCCGGGGTGCGCCCAGGCGGCGCGGATGCCGACGCCGGTGTCGATCGCGGATGTGACGACCCGGATCACCCCGGTGTCGGTGTTCACGGTGACGTCGGCATTCCGCTCAGGCGGGTGGTTTCGGATGATCAGGGCGACGAGGATCGCGAAGAGGACGCCGAGGCCGGCGATGCTGCCGAAGGTGATCGTCCACGTCGTCGCATGCAGGAGAGCCGCGAGCGGGACGAGGGCGATCAGCTGGCCCGCCTGCCCGACGATGCCGGTGAACTGCACCATGATCGGACCTCGCTGCGCAGGGAACCAGGTTGCGACGAGACGGAGGACGGCGGGGAAGATCGCGGCGTCGCCGGCGCCGAGGAGGATGCGGGCGAAGATCGCGATGCCGACGCTGGGGGAGAGGGCCATGGTCAGCTGCCCTGCGGCCATCAGGAGCATGCCGATCGTCATGATCGGGCGTGACCCGTATCGGTCGAGCAGGACGCCGATCGGGATCTGCATGCCGCCGTAGACCGCGAGCTGGACGACCGCGAAGAGCGCGAGCGTCGACGCGTCTGCCTGGAAGCGATCAGCGGCCTCGACGCCGACCGCGCCGAGCGAGGTGCGGTTCGTGATCGCGAGCACGTAGGCCGCGACACCCACGGACCAGACCAGCCATGCCCGCCACTCCGGCGTCGAGACGGGGGAGCGGGGGACCTGCGACACGCCTCAACGCTACTCCTGTGCAGCCGGGCAGGTTTCGCATCGTCACTCGTGCAAGCGGATGCCCATCACCTGCACTGCGCGAGATTCCGTGACGTGGACGGCAGGATCGATCACAGCCCAGCCGAGCCGGCTGTAGAGCTTCTGCGCCGACCGCGCCTCCTGGTAGCAGGAGAGAAGCGCGGTGCGGTGCGGAAGATCATCGAGGACCGCAGCCATCAAAGCGGCCGCGACCCCACGGCGGCGGTGTGATCCGTCGACGGCGAGTTCCTCCACCGAGAAGCACTCCTGGTCGAGCCAGACCTCCTTCACGTCTGGCGGCAGCGCTGCTTCCAGACGATCCCACCACCAGTCGCCACGGGAGACGCCGGTCCCGAGGACGAGGCCGACCACCCGGTCACCCTCCGTCGCGATGAGCAGCCGGAACGACGGCTTCTCGGAGGCACGGCGTCGCACGCGGGAAGTGAAGCTCTCGATGCTCTGCGAGCGCTCCTCACCGTACGGCGCTTCGGAGAAGACCTCAGCGTAGAGCTCCGCCGCCCGCGTCAGCTGATCGTGGCTGCCGTTCCAGACGGCTATGGTCGTCGAACTCATCCTCACAGCCTGCCAGAGGCGAGAGACGTCGTCGGGTGCCCGCATGTCGGCAGCCACCGATACGGTGATCGCATGACGCCTCGACCCGCGCACCATTCCATCGACTACGTAGAGCTCGTCGTGACAGACCTCGCCGCCGCCATGACCTTCTACACCGAGGCTTTCGGCTGGTCCTTCGTCGACTACGGACCGGGCTATGCCGGCATCGCCTCGCCGAGCGGTGACGGGAGCGAGGTGGGAGGCCTGCTGCTCGCCGACGAGGCGCGCCCGGTCGGCGGACCGCTCGTGCTGCTGTATTCGACCGATCTCGAGACGACGATGGACGCCATCGTGGCGGCGGGAGGCGCGATCCTCCAGCTGCCCTACGAGTTCCCCGGTGGGCGGCGCCTGCACTTCGCCGATCCGAGCGGCAACGAGCTCGGAGTGTGGACCTCGCAGTAGACGAGACCCACGACGTTCAGGTGAGCCGTCCGGTGAGGTGGACGGTCACGTCATCACCGTCGGTCTTCCCGATCCTCTTGCGGATCGCTGCGGTCACCGGCAGCTTGTGTGTGCCGTCGCCCAACGCCATGAAGGCGCCCCGGAACGGCTCTCCGTCCACTGTTCCGACGACCTTGACGAGCCCGCGCGTACCGAAGACGGATGCGGAGTCGGGGAGCTGGACGCAGGTCCACGTGTCTCCGTCGCGCACCTTGCCGAGCGTGGCGACGAACGTGATGTCGAGCGGTGCGAGTGTGGTCATGATGTCCTCCGGTTCTGCGATCAGACGAAGAGACCGACGATGATGCCGATCAGTGCGAGCTTGACGACCCAATCGACGAGGTGGATAGCGGCCGCCGAGACGGCCGTGTTCTCGTGTATGACGCCGCCCATGAGCAGCGTGAGCGGCAGCACGGAGAGAGCGAGGCCCAGGAGCAGCCCCGGGACGGCTCCGTGCCACTCCGCGCACACCAGGATCCCGGCCATCAGGCACGCGGTGATGATGCTGCGCAGGACGACGGACGCCATCTGGGCGGCCATGGACAGCCCGGGCCGCGGCGTGCTCGTGCGGCTGATCGTGGCCGAGACGGCGGGGATCGCGTACAGCGCCGCACTGGCGATGAATGACGCGACGGTGGCGACGGCGATTCCGAGAATGAGCATTTCGACTCCTTTAGTACCGACTGGTACTCAGACTAGACTGGTCATTTAGAACCGTCAAGTACTAAAGTGGCAGCATGACGACAGAAGCTCGCGCACCGGGCCGACCCGCAGGCCTCACGGGGGAGGATCTCCTCGCGGTGGCGCGCGACGTGTTCTTGGAGCGCGGGTACGGGGGAGCCTCCATGGAGGAGGTCGCCAGACGAGCACGGATCTCGAAGGCGTCGCTCTATCGCGAGCACCCCTCGAAGTCGGCCCTCTACGAAGCAGTGGTCCGCCACTGGGCATCCGCCGGCCGCGACGCGATGCGCCCGGCTCTGGAGCGGCTGCAGGCGGCGGATGATCTTCGGCAGGGGCTCGCCGAACTGGCGGAGACGATGCGCTTCGGCATCCTGAGCGAACCGGTGCTCGCCATGCGCCGTCTCGTGACGGCGGAGGCCGTGACGCAACCCGAAGTGGCGAGAATGTACCTCGAGGAGAGTTGGAACACCAACATCCGGAACCTCGCGGAGACCCTGCGCGCGGTAGCGGCACGGCATGGGCTTCGGATGGACGATGTGGATGCTGCAGCCGCGGACCTCACGTGGCTCGTGATCGGAGCACCGCTCAACGCCCGCCTGCTTGCCGACGACATCGAGGCCCCGCCGGTGGATCGCGCTGTCGACCTCTTCCTTGCGGGCCACCGGCGGCGGTGAGCAGCGCGGAAGCGAGCGCCCGCCCCGATGACCGCGGAACGGTGGGGCCCGTAGTCTTTGCGGATGCTGTTCTCTCTCACCGGCGCGAGTGGCGCGGGCAAGTCGACGGTGTTGGCGCATCTCGCGAAGGCGACCTGGTCGGAGCCGATCCGCTGCGTCGAGTTCGACTCCATCGGCGTCCCGGCCTTCGCGAGTGAGGTCCACCTGCGCTACCGAGTGCTCGCGTGAGCAGGTCCGTCGCGGGGAGATCAGTTGATGAGCTTCAGGAAATGACTGACCTGAGCCTCGGTCGTACCGGCCGGGTTGCGGAGGAAACCGCCGTTCCCGGGCAGGAGCATGGTCAGCCAGAACGCCGCCCAGAGAGGCCGGTACGCGAGCATCCGCTCCCGTTCATCCGCCGACAGCCCGACGGCAGTCGAGAGCGCGTCGGGATCGAACACATTACCCAGGCGCCCCGCGAGATGCTCGACATGATCGGCCAGATCATACGCCGGATCGGTGAGTCCGCCGTCTTCGAAGTCGACGAGGCGGCACGTGCGGCCGTCCCAGAGGATGTTCGCGGGGTTGAGATCCGCGATTCCGAGCCCGACGAGTCGTGGGGTCGGGAGGACATCGGGCTGGCTCAGCCAGTCGTGCGCGGCCGCAATGCCGTCGGCGACCCGAACGGCATCCAGGCAAGGGGAGAGGTCGTACGTGTCGCTCAGCCACGCATCGAGCGCCTGCGGAAGTGTCGAAGGGCCGTAGCGGCGCTCCACGATCCCCGCGGCAGCGATGTCCTCGACGGGAATGTCGTAGAGTCGCCGCAGCGTCCGCCCGAGCGAAGACGTCTGCTCAGCAGCGAGCGGCTTGTCGCCGAGCGGCACGCCGGGTATCCGCTCCATGATCACCACGGGGTACTCGTCGTCAGTGGTCCGCCCCAAGGGCCGCGGGGTGATCCCCGGAACCTGTTTCCAGACGAGTTGCAGACAGCGCCACTCACGATCGGCTTCGCCGTCTGCCCAGCTCAGAAACCTCTTACGAACCACCGTGTCGGTGATCTGCAGATCGTGCGTGTGGGAAGGCATACCGCACAGCCTAGGAGAGGCCATCGCTGTGCTCCTCGCGCTCTGCACCGGCCGGCGCATGGTGATCGAGGAGAGACGGAGGAGCTCGCACCATTCGTAATCTGACATAATGTGCATTATCGGCTTATGCTCGCGGACGCGCGATGAGGCCGATCGCGAGGCTTCGTCATGTGACTCCACGCAACGTCGAGATCGCCTGGGAAGCCGCGCGACACGCGAATCAGCAGAACTGGGATGATCGGGTTCCGCCGCACCAAGCGGCATACGGGCTCGAGGCCTATGACGACCCGACGTATCTCAGCGACGTCGTGCGACACGATCTTCCCGTCCTCGAGTCGTCCCTGTCATCTGGGAGCGTCTCCGGTCTGGATGTGTTGTGCCACCTGCAGTGCCACATCGGGACAGACACGGTCTCACTGGCTCGCGCGGGCGCCACAGTCACCGGAGTGGACTTCTCACGGCCCGCCCTCCGTGCCGCTGCGGAGCTCGCGAATCGTACGGGCACATCCGCCACCTGGGTGGAGACGGATGTGCTCGACGCCCGAAACGTCGTCGAAGGTCACTTCGACGTGGTCTACACGAGCATCGGGACGATCACATGGCTGGCGGATCTGGATCGGTGGGCGAAGCAGATCGCCGCTCTGCTTCGCCCGGGCGGCACCTTCTTCATCCGCGACGGGCACCCGTCGCTCTACGCCTTGGACGAGGAAGCCACGTCACTGACGATTCGCTACCCGTACTTCGGCGATGGCCGAGCTCAGCAATGGGATGACGCGTCCACCTACGCCGGAGACGGCACCGTGGCGCATCCGCGCACCTTCGAATGGCCGCATCCGCTGTCGGAGATCCTCGGTGCGCTGCTGCACGCCGGACTCCGCCTGCTCCATTTCGATGAAGGACGCACGTTGCCGTGGCAGTTCAGCCCTCGCATGGTCGAGGTCGACGGCGGCTGGGCGTGGCCCGATTCCGAACGCGACCTCGTGCCCTGCACGTACACGATCGTCACGCGTCGGGACTGAGACCCGCTCTCGGCAGTCAGTCCTTCGCACCATAGAGGTGCTCGCGGAGGACACTCGCGGCTGCTCCCGCCGCGCTCTCCCCCGGCGCCGCATCGACTCCGGCGGTGAAGATGACATCTCCATGATCCGCGTACAGCGACCATTCGGCGGAGAAGACGTCGTTCCCACCGTCGTGCCAGTAGATGCGGCCGAGGTCCGGAACGTCCTGCACCACGAGTCCGTACCCGTAGAAGCTCGATCCGGCATCGTCCTCGGCGATGTGCGGCTGCTGAAGGCGGTCCAGTGACGCAGGCGAGAGTAGGCCGCCGCTCGTCAGCTCCTGGAGGAAGCGGACGAACGTGGGCGCCGTGGTGACCAGGCCGCCGTTGCCCACGAGGTTCCAGGAGACCTCATGCGCACCCCAACTCGCTTCGCGAACGCTCTCGCCGCTCGTGGAGCGCATCGACAGCTCATCGACGTACTCCGACAGGTACCCGATGCCACCGATCCCCGCGGGGGCCAGAACCTCATCCCGCAGGTACTCCTCGTAGGACTTGCCGCTGCGCACCTCGATGATGGCGGCGAGGATCGAGTAGCCGACGTTGGAGTAGGCGTATCTCGTACCCGGAATCTCGATCGACGGCGATGCGAACGCGTGCCTCAGCAACTCGTCTCGATCGATCTGCTCGGAGTCGTCACCGACCGATTCGGGCAGGCCGCTGCTGTGCGTCAGCAACTGCTCGACGGTGATGTCCGACTTGTCGTCAGGCACACCGGAGAAGACCTCCGCCAGCTTCTCGTCGAGACGGACGCCGGACTGATCGACGAGCTTCGAGATGGCCACGGCGGTGACCGTCTTCGTGATCGAGCCGATGTCGACCAACGTCTTCTCGGCCGGGATGCTGTCGTCCTGCAGCGCACCGAACTCTCGCACCGCAACCGGCGCCCCCTCCACCGACACGGCGGTGACCACCGAGGCGTCAGCGCGGTCCAGCGCACCGTAGGCCGCTTCGAGGTCGCTCGGGCTCGAAGGTGAAGACGCCTCAGGCGCCGGCGCGCTCGCGCACCCCGTGATGGCGAGCACGAGAACGGTGAGCGAGAGACCTCTGACGAGACGGGACACGTCCCGATGCTAGATCGGGACGAGGCCCGCTGCGGAACTCATAGCAACATGAGAACGACCTCGGGGGCAGCCCATAGGTGCGATCGCTGTCACGCCCCGACGTACTCTGCCAGGTGCTCCCCCGTCAACGTCGTTTTTTGGGATACCAAATCCGCGGGTATGCCCTCGAAGACCACTGTGCCTCCGTCGTGGCCCGCGCCCGGACCGATGTCGATGATCCAGTCGGCGTGCGCCATCACGGCCTGGTGATGCTCGATCACGATCACGGTCTTCCCCGAGTCGACGAGCCGATCGAGAAGACCGAGGATCTTGTCGACATCGGCCAGATGAAGGCCCGTGGTGGGCTCGTCGAGCACGTAGATGTCGCCCTTCTCCCCCATCTGGATGGCCAGCTTGATCCTCTGCCGCTCTCCCCCGGACAACGTCGACAACGGCTGGCCGAGTGACAGGTATCCGAGTCCGACGTCGTCCAGACGGCCCAGGATCGCGGTCACCGCCGGGATCTTGGCCTCGCCCTCGGAGAAGAAGACCCTCGCCTCCGAAACCGGCAGGTCCAGCACTTCGGTGATGTCCTTGCCGGCCAGCTTGTATTCCAGGACGCTCGCCTGGAACCGCTTGCCGCCGCAGTCCTCGCAGGGCGTCTCGATGGTGTCCATGAAGCCGAGTTCGGTGATGATGACCCCGGCGCCCTTGCAGGTCGGACACGCTCCCTCGGAGTTCGCGCTGAACAGAGCCGGCTTGACGCCGTTCACCTTGGCGAAGGCCTTGCGAATCGGCTCGAGCATGCCGGTGTACGTCGCCGGATTGCTCCGGCGAGAGCCCTTGATCGCTCCCTGGTCGATCGCCACCACACCGTCGCGACGCGAGACCGAACCGTGGATGAGCGAGCTCTTCCCCGACCCTGCGACCCCGGTCACGACCGTCAGCACTCCGGTCGGGATGTCGACGTCGACGTTCCGGAGATTGTTCTCGGTGGCTCCGCGCACTTCGATCGCGCCGTCGCTCGCGCGCACGGATCCCTTCAACTGCGCGCGGTCCTCCAGATGATCGCCGGTACGCGTGCCGCTGGTCTTGAGCCCCTCGACCGTCCCCTCGAAGCAGATCTGTCCCCCGGCGCCGCCGGCTCCCGGCCCCAGGTCGATCACGTGATCGCCGATGGCGATGGTCTCGGGCTTGTGCTCGACGACGAGGACCGTGTTCCCCTTGTCGCGCAGTTTCAGCAGCAGGCTGTTCATCCGCTGGATGTCGTGCGGGTGCAGTCCGATCGTCGGCTCGTCGAACACATAGGTGACGTCGGTCAGAGAGGATCCGAGGTGGCGGAGCATCTTGATCCGCTGCGCCTCTCCCCCGGAGAGCGAGCCGGAGGGCCGCTCCAGACTGAGGTAGCCCAGTCCGAGCGTGACGAACGCGTCGAGGTTCGCGCTGAGAGCCTCGAGCAGCGGACCCGCTCCGGGCAGATCGAGTCCCCGCACCCACGCGGCGAGGTCCGTCACCTGCATCCGACACGCATCCGCGATGCTGACGCCCTCGATCTTCGACGAGCGAGCGCCCTCGGTGAGTCGCGTCCCATCGCACTCCGGGCAGACCGCGAAGGTCGCGACCCGTTCGACGAAAGCACGGATGTGGGGCTGCAGCGCGTCGAGGTCCTTCGACAGCATCGACTTGGTGATCTTCGGGATCAGGCCCTCATAGGTCATGTTGATGCCGGAGATCTTCACCTTCGTCACCTCCCCGTAGAGAAGGAGGTGACGCTGCTTCTCGGTGAACTCCGCGATCGGCTTGTCGGCGGGATAGAAGCCCGACGCCGAGAAGCCCTTCACCATCCATCCGTCGGCGGTGTACCCGGGGACCATGATCGCTCCCTCGTCGAGCGACTTCGACTCGTCGACGATCTGGGCGAGGTCGAGGTCGGACACCGCTCCCCTGCCCTCGCAGCGCGGGCACATCCCGCCGAGGTAGATCGCGTCCTTCACGATCTTCTTCTCGCCTCCGGGCCCCGTCATCACGCCGCTCGCCCGCTGGGTCGGGATGTTGAAGGAGAACGCCGTCGGTCCTCCGATGTAGGGCGAGCCGAGCTTGCTGAAGAGGATGCGGAGCATCGCGTTCGCGTCGGTCACCGTGCCGACCGTCGAACGAGGGTTGGCGCCCAGGCGCTCCTGGTCGACGATGATGGCCGTGGTCAGCCCGTCGAGGACGTCGACGTCGGGTCGAGGCACCGACGGCATGAACCCCTGCACGAACGCGCTGTACGTCTCGTCGATCATGCGCCGGGACTCGGCGGCGATCGTGTCGAACACGAGCGAGCTCTTGCCGGACCCGGAGACGCCCGTGAACACCGTGAGGCGGCGCTTCGGGATGTCGACGCTCACGTCTTTCAGATTGTTCTCGCGCGCGCCCTGCACGCGGATCAGATCGTGGGTGTCTGCGGGATGCTCGGCGGCGGTCATCGGCGTCCTTCGTTGTCGTGGCTGATCGGTCAGCCGGCCTGATTGATACGGAGCAGATTTCCTGCCGGGTCGCGGAAGGCGCAGTCGCGCACCCCGTACGGCTGATCCATCGGCTCCTGGACGACGTCGGCGCCTCCTTCGACCAGGCGCTCGAACAGCCCGTCGAGATCGTCGCTCGCGAGTGTCAGCGCACCGTAGCTGCCCTTCGCGATGAGTTCCAGGATGGTCTGCCGCTCCGTGTCGGTGATGCCGGGGTCGGTGGCCGGCGGATGGAGGACGATCGAGGTCTCGGGCTGGCCGGCAGGACCGACGGTGAGCCAGCGGAGGCCGTCGTACCCGACGTCGTTGCGCACCTCGAACCCGAGGGTGTCTCGGTAGAACCCGAGAGCCGCATCGGCGTCGGTGTGCGGGAGGAAGGCGTAGTGGATGCTGATGTTCATGGTGTTCACGCTAGATGCGCATCGGTGCGCGGTGCTTCTTGATTCCTGATCGGTCTGGTCACGTGCTTGGCCTGGAAGGACGGGATGCCGTCGACGTTGGCGGCGCGTTCACGGTACACCCGGGGTGAGACACCGACCAGCTCCGTGAACCTGGTGCTGAAGGTTCCGAGCGACGAGCATCCGACTTCGAAGCACACCTCGGTCACCGTCAGGTCCCCGCGTCGCAGCAGGGCCATCGCCCGCTCGATGCGCCGGGTCATGAGATACGAGTAGGGCGACTCCCCGTACGCCTCACGGAACTGGCGGCTCAGATGTCCGGCGGACATGTGCACTCCCCTGGCGAGCGCCTCCACGTCCAGCGGCCGCGCGTACTCGCGGTCGATGCGATCTCTCACCTTCCGCATCACGGCGAGCTCGCGCAGGCGGGCGTCATCCATGGCAGTCACGAGACGATCCTGCCACGTCACCAGGCGTCACGGGGTGACGTCCTGCGACGCGCGGTCGGATCATCTTCCACAGGCGATCCTGAGAGCGCTACCCTGAGGGGCATCCCCACAGGATTCTCTCAGAAAGGGTCCACACCATGTCCGAAACACTCCCCGAAGCGAAGTCCCTGTTCAAGTCGATCCGTGTCGCGCTGGCCGTGTCCGGCGTCGTCGCGCTCATTGCCGGACTCGTCCTCCTGATCTGGCCGGTGAAGTCCGCGGTCATCGTGACGGCGATCTTCGCCACCTATCTGATCATCGCCGGCCTGGTCTACATCGGCCTCGGCATCTTCTCGGGCGCGAAGGGCGGATGGTCGCGCGTCGGTCACATCGTGCTCGGTCTCGTCTACATCGTCGCCGGTGTGATCGCGTACGCCAACCTCGGCGCGGCAGCCGCGACTCTCGCATTCGTCGTCGTCTTCTTCATCGGCATCAGCTGGATCGTGGACGGCGTGGTCTCCCTGTCGCTCCTCGGCCGCGACGGCTCCCGCGTGTGGACGCTGCTCTACGCGCTGCTGAGCATCATCGCCGGCATCATCGTGCTGTTCTCGCCGATCATCGCCGGCCTCGCGTTCTGGCTGCTGCTCGGGATCTCGCTCGTCGCGCTCGGCATCGTGCAGATCGTGCGCGCGATCACCCTCGGCAAGGATGAGAAGGCCTTCACCGCCGCGCAGGAAGGCGCTCCGGCCTGACCGACCAGAAGACACGGATCGGCCCCGCTCTGCGAGAAGCAGGACGGGGCCGATCGCCGTTCAGAGAGGTCCTACTCGGCGGCGAATGCGCTGACGTCGCCGACGAGCCTGGTGTTGTCGGCCGGCACAGGGTCGACCGCGGCCTTGGCCACCTCGGCCGCGAACTCCGAGACGTTGTAGAGCTTGCCTGCCGACTCGCGGCGCTCGGCGATCGCACCGGGGTTGGCGCGCTCGAGAAGCGTCGCCGTGATCGTTCCCTCGATCATGTCGCCGGACACGACGGTGAAGCCGATGCCCTTCTCGGCGAGGCCGGGGATGAGCTCACGGAGCGCGTCCTCCCCCGCACGCTTCGAGAGCGCGACGGGCTCGTACTCGGGCATCGTCGGCGTGGTGCGGATGAAGTGCGCCTGGTGGCTGGTGACGAACACCACGCGAGCGCCCTCGCCGAGCAGCGGCGTCGCCGCGTTCAGCACGTTGAGCTGCGCGTCGCGGTTAAGGGTGAGGGCGTAGTCCTCGGCCATCCCCGATTCCATGCCTCCGGAGGCGTTCAGCACCAGGACATCGAGCCGGCCGTACTCGGCGCGGATCGCGTCGAACATCTCGGCGACGGATGCCGGATCGGTGAGGTCGGCGCCCACGACGAGAGCGCGACGGCCGAGCTCGCGCAGTTGTGCGGCGAGCTTCTCGGCTCGGGGCGCCTTGTTGCGGAAGTTGATGACGACGTCAGCGCCGGCCTCGGCGAGGTAGCGCACCGTGTCGGCGCCGATCCCCCGCGATGAGCCGGTGACAAGGGCGACCTTGCCGTCGAGAGATCCTGCGGGAAGAACGTCGGTCACGATGACTCCTGGAGATGGGTGAGAAGCCGTGATCGCACGGCTCTCACACACTATCAATCCGGCTCGGCGACTCCAGAGAGCGTCGACGGCGCGTGATAGGTTGACCGCAAAGGAGGCCGCATGAACGACTTCTCCGTCTTCATCGAACTGATCGACAACTGGGCGTGGATCGGTTGGCTGGTCCTGATCGCACTCTTCCTCGTGATCGAGATGCTGACGCTCGACTTCACCTTCCTCATGCTGAGCTTCGGCAGCGCGATCGGCCTCGTCAGCGATCTCGTGGGGTTGCCCATCTGGGCTCAGGTTCTCATCGCGGCCGCAGCCGCCGCCCTGTTCATCCTCTTCCTGCGGCCGCCACTGCTGAAGCGGCTGCGGCGCGGGGAAGATCCGACGAAGTCGAACGTCGACGCGCTGATCGACCTGCGCGGCGTCGCTCTGCACGACATCACCCAGATCTCCGGCCAGGTCAAGCTCAGCAACGGCGACACCTGGACCGCCCGCACATCCACCTCAGTGCCGATCCCCCAGGGCTCACCGGTCGCGGTCACCGCGATCAATGGGGCGACCGCCACCGTCCGTCCCGTCAATGACTAGGAGAAACACATGAACGACTCCTCGTTCATCCCCGCCGCCATCGGCTGGATACTCGTCATCGCGGTGATCATCTTCGTGGTGGTCACCCTCGCGCGCTCGATCCGGATCATCCCGCAGGCGACAGCCGGTGTCGTGGAGCGGCTCGGCCGGTACCACAAGACCCTCATGCCGGGTCTGAACCTCCTGGTCCCCTTCATCGACCGGCTCCGCCCCCTCATCGACATGCGCGAGCAGGTCGTCTCGTTCCCGCCGCAGCCGGTCATCACCGAGGACAACCTCGTCGTCTCCATCGACACCGTCGTCTACTTCCAGGTGACCGACGCCCGCGCCGCGACCTACGAGATCGCGAACTACCTCGGCGCGGTCGAGCAGCTCACCACCACGACGCTGCGAAACGTCGTCGGTGGTCTGAACCTCGAAGAGGCTCTCACCAGCCGCGACAACATCAACGGCCAGCTGCGCGTGGTGCTCGACGAGGCGACCGGCAAGTGGGGAATCCGCGTCGGCCGCGTCGAGCTGAAGGCCATCGACCCGCCGATCTCCATCCAGGACTCGATGGAGAAGCAGATGCGCGCCGAGCGTGACCGCCGTGCCGCTATCCTCACGGCAGAGGGAACCAAGCAGTCCGCGATCCTCGAAGCAGAAGGTGCGCGTCAGGCCGAGATCCTCCGCGCCGAGGGCGACAAGCAGGCCGCGGTGCTCCGCGCGCAGGGTGAGGCCGAGGCGATCCAGAACGTCTTCACGGCGATCCACCAGGGCGCTCCGGACGACAAGCTCCTCGCGTACCAGTACCTGCAGATGCTGCCGAAGATCAGCGAAGGCCAGTCGAACAAGCTGTGGATCATCCCGAGCGAGCTCACCGAGGCGCTGAAGGGCATCGGCAGCGCATTCACGCCGAAGCCCGGCCAGGGCCAGACCAACACGCTCCCGGGCGCGTGACGCACCCGTACTTCTCGAAGGCACGGCATCCCCGAGTCCTCGCTCACCGCGGTCTGATCACCGCGGCGGGCGAGGATTCCGGCGTGTGGGAGAACACGGCGGCGTCCTTCGCCGCCGCGCACGCCGCCGGTGCCGACTACATCGAGACGGACTGCCAGGTGACGGCCGACGGCGATGTGGTGCTCTTCCACGATGCGACGCTCGAACGCCTCCTCGGGGATCGCCGCGCGGTGCGGGAGGTGCGCACGAGAGAGCTCCGCAGCGTCTTCGCCGACCACGGCGGTCTGCTCACGGTCGCAGAGGCGCTCTCCTCGTTCCCGCAGATCCGGTTCAACATCGACGTGAAGACGGATGCCGCCACGGGGCTTCTGGGCCCGGTCCTCGCGGACCACACGCACCGGGTGCTCGTCACGAGCTTCTCCGACGCTTACCGTCGCGCCACGATCGCCGCTGTCATGGGAGCGGGAGCCTCACTCCGGCCCGCCACGTCGAGCGGAAGCCGCGCCATCGCCGCAGTGCGCGCGCTGTCATCCCTGCGCCTCTCCCCCGCCCGGGTCCTCCGCGAGATCGACGCGCTGCAGATCCCGGAACGGCACGGCGCGCTCACGGTGCTCACCCCGCCCCTCCTGCGTGCCGCGCACCGCTCCGGCGTCGAGGTGCACGTCTGGACGGTCAACGATCCGGCGGAGATGCAGCGCCTCGTGAGTCTCGGCGTCGACGGCGTCGTCTCCGATCGCGCCGACGTCGCCCTGGCCGCTCTCCACCCCGCCGAAGGCTCTCGACGCGCTCTATAACCTCCTCCGCTGGGATTACGCTGTGAATCCCGCCGGGAAACCGCCCGCGTGGAGCAGGCGCACAGGCTGGAGCGTTATACCTGACAGCGACGAGAGGACCACAAAATGGCAGATCGCAGCCTGCGCGGCATCCGACTCGGCGCCCAGAGCCTACAGAGCGAAGAGGGCGTCGTTTTCATGGAACGCCGCGAGACCCAATACTCCTGTGACACGTGCGGACACGTCACGAACCTGATGTTCGCGGCCGACGCCGAGCCGCCGCAGACCTGGGAATGCCGCTCCTGCGGAGCGGACGCCCGCCTGAACGTCGACGGCCAGGCCGTCACGCTTGAGGTCACCGACGAGAAGGCCGCTCGCACCCACTGGGACATGCTGATGGAGCGCCGCACCCGCGCCGAACTCGAGGAGCTCCTCGAGGAGCGTCTGGCCTTCATCCGTGCCCGCCGCGGTGCCGGCGAAGACCCGACCCGCGAGAAGATCGGGGCCTGACGGCCTGACTCACGAAGCAGCAGGGCTCGAACGAGTCCTGCTGCTTCTGTGTGTGAGGCGCGTGCGGGTCACACCTGTTGGTCGCGCCTCCGCGCGCGCCACCACGCCACGAGGAGCGCGACCAGCCCGCCCCAGACCAGAAGCTGCTGCACCCAGGGGCCCAGGACGACACCGGCGGTCAACCCGGTGCGCAACGAGACGTCCTCGAGCATCGCGCCCGCTTCTCCGGCATCCAGGCTCGTCATGGTCGATCCGTCGGGGCGGATGATCTGGCTCGTGCCGACCGTCGAGATGTTCACGACGCTGCGACCGGTCTCGATCGCACGCATCCGCGCGAAGGCCAGCTGCTGCAGATTCTCGTCGGTGCCGCGGAAGTCGGCGTTGTTCGTCTGGAACACCAGGACCTGAGCTCCGGCGTTGACCCCCTCGGTGATCACGTCGTCGTAGATCACGTCGAAGCAGATCGCGAGCCCGACGGCGACCCCGTCGACGTCGATGACAGGCGGATTCTCTCCGGGTGTGTACTCCCGTTGGATGAGCCCGATCAGGTCGGGGGCCAGGGCGTTGAAGAAGGCTCGATCCGGCACGTACTCGCCGAAGGGCACCGGATGACGCTTGTCGTGGAGCTGCGTCGCTCCCCCGGCATCCGTCCACAGCATCGACGTGTTGAAGTAGCGCTCATTCCGCCCGGTCGCCGCGTTCGCGAGCAGCGGCGCATCGATCCGGGTCGTGATGAGCGTCATCCGTCGGGCCAGCGCCTCGTTCTGGAACGGATCGGTGTCGAGCGACCCCTCCGGCCAGACCAGCAGGTCGACGTCCTCGCCGTAGAGCGGTGTGGTGGCATCGGTCTGCGCGTCGATCACCGAGAAGGGCTCGCGTTGATCGAAGTAGCCCGTGGGCCCGTTCCCCTGCACGGCGGCGATGCGCATCGAGCCGGCATCCGTCGTCGGGAAGAGCGGAGTGAAGAAGAGGACGATCACGAGCGCGGCTGGCACGAGGAGTCGGAGCGGAGTCCGCCATGCCCGCAGCCGCACGATCTCGACCAGCATCGCCACCAGGAGCACCATGAGGAATCCGAGGCCGCTGACGCCGAGCCACGACGACAGCGGGGCCAGCGGGCTCTCCGCCTGGCTCATGCCGATGCGGGCCCACGGGAAGCCTCCGTAGGGGAAGGACCCGACGAAGACCTCGCGGCCGACCCAGAGGGCAGCGACCACCACCGGGACGCCCACCAGGCGTCCCGCGGTCCCCGGGAACGCTCGGGGCATCCAGCGGTACGCCAGCGCCGTCAGGATCAGGGCCACCGCCGTGAGCCCTCCCTCGACCACGCTCAGCGCCGCCCAGGGTATCGGACCCAGATAGCGCGAGGTGAAGGACACCAGGAGACCGAACAGCACGATCCCGTAGACGAGGCCGACCAGCAGGGCTCCTCCGGGACGCCGGCCGATGAGTGCGACGAGCAGAAGAGCAGTGGCAGGGAACGCGAGGGTCCAGATCGCGGTCTCCGGGTAGGCCAGATTCATCAGGAACGCCGAGAGCGCCGCAGCGATCACAGCCACCCAGAGCGGCAGGAGAGGGCGCTGACGCGCAGGGGATTCAGACATCCCTCTCATTCTCACATCGACGAGTAGGCGACGATTCCGCGCCGGACGCCGTCGAGCGCCGTGCGGGCCGTCCGTGCGAGCGCGCCGTCCTCCGCGACGATCGACAGCTGGTCGAGAAGATCGATCGTCTGCTTCGCCCAGCGCACGAAGTCGCCGGCCGCCATGTCGGCATCGACGAGCACCCGATCGAGCATTCCGCCGCGGGCCCAGGAGTGCATCGCGCCGGCGAGGCCGGCGGCAAGAGGTTCCGAACCGGGCAGGTGATGATCCTTCTCGAGATCGTTGAGTTCAGCCCAGAGCGTCGTGGTCTTCTCATACGCCGCGCGGAACGCACCGCGTGGCAGTCCCCGCTCCCCCGAGTTCGCCTCGTCGCGTCGGGGCTCGTACACCAGGCAGCAGGCCATGGCGGCGAGCGAAGGGGCGTCGAGTCCGTTCCACAGCCCCTGGCGCAGCGACTCGGCGACGAGCAGATCGCGCTCCCCGTAAATGCGCCGCATCGTGCGCCCGGCCTCGGTCAACGCAGTCTCCCCGGATTCCTCGGAGAGGTAGTCCAGTGTCTCGAGAACCTCCACTACGCGGTCGAACACGCGCGCGACGGTCCCGGTGCGCGTCTCGATCTGACGCCGGATGCGGTCGGTCTGGCGCTTGAGCTTCCAATAGCGCTCGGCCCAGCGGGCGTGCGCCTCCCGATCGGGGCAGCGGTGGCAGGGATGCCGCTGCATGACGGTGCGCAGCGACTGGATGCGCTTCATCCGCTTGTCGCGGGAGGCACGCGGTGCACCGGAGTCCTGACGGTTCTTCTTCTCGAGGTCGCTGAGCTCGCGCCGGATCGCCGCATACTCGGGGAAATCTCCGTGCTCGCACGCCATCGACTTCTGATACCCGGCGAGGGAATCCTCGGCTTCCCGCACCTGACGTGCCAACCCGACGACCGAGCGGTCGGCCTGGAACTGGGCGAACGACGACTCGAGGATCTGCCGAGCGCGCGCTTTGCCGAACAGGTCGATCAGGTTGACCGCCATGTTGTACGTCGGGCGGAAGCTGGAGTTCAGCGGGTACGTACGACGCGATGCCAGAGCCGCCACGGCCTGGGGATCCATGCCCTCGGTCCACTGGACGACCGCGTGGCCCTCGACGTCGATCCCGCGACGGCCGGCGCGTCCGGTGAGCTGCGTGTACTCGCCCGAGGTGATCGCGACACGGGCCTCGCCATTGAACTTCTCCATCTTCTCAAGCACCACGGTGCGCGCGGGCATGTTGATGCCCAGCGCCAGCGTCTCCGTGGCGAAGACGACCTTGACGAGCTTGAGACGGTAGAGCTCCTCGACGACCTCCTTGAAGGCAGGCAGGAGTCCGGCGTGGTGGGCGGCGACGCCCCGCTCCAGGTTCTCCAGCCAGTCCCAGTAGCCGAGGACGCCGAGATCCTCTTCCTGCAGCGACCGGGTGCGCTCCTCGACGATGGCGCGGATCTCCGCCTTCTCCTCCGGCGAGGTCAGCCGGATGCCCGATCGGCGCACCTGCTGCACCGCGGCGTCGCAGCCCACGCGGCTGAAGATGAAGAAGATCGCGGGCAGCAGGTTCGCCCGCTCGAGGAGCTTGATCACATCGGGGCGATCCATCCGCTCGATGCGGCGGACGTTCGAGGGACGCACCGGGCGCTGGCCGCCACGCGGCGGTCGCTTCGCCTGTCGACCGGCATGCCTGTTGCTGACGTACGCCTGCGTCCGGCGATTGTTCTCGTAGTTCGAACCCGTGAAGGAGCGGATCCGCATCAGCTCCTGATTCACCTGCGCGGTCGCGATACCCGCGCGATCGTCGAAGAGCGGCAGCAGATCGTCCCGGACGAGCACGTGCTGTTCGAGCGGGACGGGCCGGATCTCCGAGACGATCACCTCGGTGTCGCCGCGCACGGTGTCGAGCCAGTCGCCGAACTCCTCGGCGTTCGACACCGTGGCGCTCAGCGAGACGAGCCGCACATGCTGCGGCAGGTGGATGATGACCTCTTCCCACACCGCGCCGCGGAACCGGTCGGCGAGATAGTGGACTTCGTCCATCACGACGTAGCGCAGATCGCGGAGCGCCGCCGAGTCGGCGTAGATCATGTTGCGGAGCACTTCGGTGGTCATCACCACGATGCGAGCGTTGCCGTTGATGTTCGTGTCACCGGTGAGCAGGCCGACCTCGTCGGGGCCGTACACCTCGACGAGCTCTCGGAACTTCTGGTTCGACAGCGCCTTCATCGGCGTCGTGTAGAACGCCTTGTCGCTCGGCGTCTGCATCGCGAGGTGGATCGCGAACTCGCCGACGATGGTCTTCCCCGCGCCGGTCGGCGCCGCGACGAGCACGCTGCGGCCGGCCTCCAGAGCATGACAGCCGGCGACCTGGAACGGGTCAAGCTCGAACCTCTGACGCGCGGCGAACGCGTTCGTCGCCGGGTGCTCAGCGGCCTCTCGTGCGGCCGCGTAACGCTCGGACGGCGAACTCATACCGGGTCCGGCAGAAGCCCCGCTGCGGCGTCGCGCTTGCGCTTTCGGCGATCGAAGAGCAGGGAGAGCCCCGCGGCCGCGAAGAACAGGACGATGAGGATGCCGGCCAGCATCAGCATGCTGATCACGTCGGCTGCCGGAGTCGCCAGCGCCGCGAAGACCGTCGCGATGATGATCGCGATGCGCCATCCCTTGAGGATGGCTCGCCCGGACATCACACCGGCGAAGTTCAGCGCGACCAGGAAGACCGGGAGCACGAACGAGACGCCGATCACGATCATCAGCTTGAAGATGAAGTCGTAGTACTCCTGCGCCTGGTAGAAATTCGTGCCGCCCTCGGGCGTGAATCCCCACATCAGCTCGATCACGTGCGGCATGATCACGATGCCGAGGTAGCACCCGGCGAAGAAGAGCGGTACGGCGGCGGCGATGAAGCCGATCGTGTACTTGATCTCCTTGCGGGTGAGCCCGGGCATGATGAACGCCCAGATCTGCCACAGCCACACGGGCGCGGAGATGAACAGGCCGATCGAGAAGGCGATCCGCATGCGCATGTCGAAAGCGGCGGTCACGGTGCCGAAGTTCAGCGCGCTGAAGTTGTCACCGCGCTTGTCCATGATGACGCGGATGGGTTCCGTGATCAGATGGATGACCGGATCGGCGATGATGAACGCGACCACCATGCCGACGACGAGCGCGAGCGCCGCGTACATCAGACGCTTGCGCAGTTCGACGAGATGTGCGCCCAGCGACATCCGCCGATCCCGATCCGCCTTCTGCTTCACGGTCGGTTCGATGGTTGCCACGGTCGGTCAGGCGCGAGGCGGAGTCTCAGGGTCGACGCCGGAGTCCTTCACCGTGGTGGGCTCGGCGACGACGGCGTCGGTGCGCGTCGCGTCCTCGTCCTTCATGGCCTTCATCTCGCCCTTGAAGACGCGGGCCGACTGGCCCATGCTCTTCGCGAGCGCCGGCAGCTTCGCAGCACCGAACAGAAGGAGGATCACGGCGAGCACGATGAGCAGGTGCCAGCCTTGCATTCCAGCGAACATGTCAGGATTCCCGTCTTCGGTAAGCTTTCGCCCCAGTCTACAGATCAATCCTCGTGATCGGGGCGGTGATAGAGCGCGAGTCCGGATGCCGCCCATTCGCGGGTCGACGACCGTGCCACTCCGGGTTCCAGAACCTCCATGGCGCCGCCGAACCGTGCGGCGAGGCGCTTGATGCCACGCGGATCGGCCAGATGCACGTGCGCGGTGACCGAGCCGTCGACGGCTTCGAGCGTCGTGGCAGGCAGGAATCCGTTGAGCAGCGGGGCGAACCTCTCGGAGACGCGCACCGTCACCTCGCGCTCGTCGTCGAGACCGGCGAAGGGCTCGGGAACCTGATCCCCGCCGTGGGTGATCGGGATATCCGTGAGCTGGGGCTCGCTCACGCGATCCAGGTGGAACGTGCGCATCGCCTGGCGCAGATGGCACCAGCCCTGCAGGTACCACTGCGCGTTGGTGATCAGGATCTGCACCGGATCGACCGTGCGCGTCGTCGGCGCCGCATCCGGCGCCTGGTACGTGAACGAGATGGCGACGCCGTCCTGCAGCCCGCGTGCCACGACCTCACGCACCTCGTCGACCGCGCTCGGGGCCACCACGACATCGGCGGGCGCGTCGGCTGCGCCGCGCGACAGCTTGGAGATCAGCCCTGCGACGAGCCCGGAGTCGGAGACCGCGGGAACGGCCGCGACCATCTGCAGCCCGGCGAGCAGCGCCGCGGCCTCGCGCGCCGTGAATCGGGGCACCCGGCGGAGCGCGACATCGTTCGTGATCTCGATGACGTCCTCGAGATCGAGGAGGTCCCAGTTGATGTCGAACATCTCCTGCGGCTGCTGCCAGTATCCGGATTCGCCGGGCAGTCCGATGACCGTGAGCTTCTCGACCATGCCGCGCATCTCCTGCGGCGTGACGCCGAACTCCTCCGATGCCTCGGCGAGCGACACCTGGCCGTGCTCGAGCAGGTAGGGCACGAGGGTCAGGTAGAGCCGCACGCGATCAGCGGCGAGCAGGGGCTTGGGCTGGGCGCTCATCGTGCCTCCTCGCGATCGGCGTGGGCGTCGACGACGGCCTGAAGACGCGCGATGACGGCATCCCGCAGCGTCGCCGGCTCGACCACGCGCACCTCGGGCCCGTACGAGGCGAGCTCGTCGGCGAGGATGTGCAGGTCGACGAACGGCACCGTGATGCCCTGCGCAGCCGGCGTCGCACGCCGACCGAGCCGCAGGGCGGCCTCGGTGCCCGGCGTGACCTCCAGCAGCGCGGCGTTCTCCGCCGCGACACGGTCGAGTCCCGCGAGCGCACGCTCCCCCGCACCGTCGCGCAGCGACGGGTCGAAGGTGGTCGTCGTCACCTTCACATCGCCGACGATGCGGCTGAGCAGGAACATCCGGTCCTCGTCGATGTCGACATCCACGCCGAAGACGTGCCAGCGCGCTTCGTAGTCGACGAGCGCCAGCGGACGGATGCTGCGCCGACGCGGCACCGCCTCACCGGGCTTGAGGTAGTCGAAGACGACGACCCTGCTCTTCTCGATGGCGTCCTGCAGCGGCGCGAAGGCCGCATCGCGGGCGGTGATCCGAGGTGCGAACCCGATGATCGGCTCATCACCGTCGATGCCCAGTGCCCGGATCTTGCGCACGCCGGACTGCGCGTCACCGGACGCGGACTCGGCGCTCCAGACACTGCCCGCGAGACGGAGGACGGCCAGTTCGGCCGGGGTGAACTCGATGTCGGCGGGCAGATCGTATTCCGCCTGCGGAATGCGATAGCGCGCCTCGCGGAGGTCGTTCGGGTCGGCGGCGTCGCCGATCGTCTCGATCGGCACCCCGAGTGAACGCAGCTCCTCCTTGTCGCGCTCGAACATCTTCTCGAGGGCGTCCGACCGCGTGCCGGCATCGGCGCGCTGACGGTATCCCGAGACGTTGTCGAGGATCTGCTGCTTCGTGAGCCCGATCTCCGTGGCCATCAGCGCCACGACGAGATTCGTCAGGCGCTCCTCCGCGGGGATCCGGGCGGCCATCACTGCGTGGGCGCCGTCACTGCGCCCAGGATGTCGATGACGTAGACGATGGCCGCTGCACCCTCGGCGCCCGGGGTCACCACGAGGAGCTGGGAGCCGACGGTCTTGCCGACGAGCTCCTCGGCGACGGTCGGCACCGTTGATGCGAGGTCGCCGCTCGGGCCCTGTCCCCATGTGCTGTTGACGACGCTCTTGTCGTCCCAGTTCACCGCGGTCACGTTGACGAGCGGGATCTGATCGGCACCGACCTTCTCGCCGTCGCCCTTGATGAGGGTCTGCACGACCTGCTCCTTCGGCGCCGCGCTGTCGGGGACGATGATCCCCGGAGTGCCGTCGGCGGCGCGGACCACGGTCGGCATGCCCTGGGCGTCGTTGAACTGGAGCGAACCCTCGGCCTTGGACAGGAACACGTCGAGCACGTCGATGACGAACACCATGTTGTCGTCGTCGGACAGGCCGAGGCCGGACAGCGCCTCCTTGCCGAAGTCCTCCGGCGTGAGACCGGCGACGATGCGCGAACCCTCGGTCGCGCACTCGAATGCCTTGGCGAGCCCGGGCGACTGCGATGCCCAGTAGTCGGCGTTGGAGACCTGGCCCTTGTCCTCGTCGTAAGCGGTCGCGTAGACCTTCTCGCCGGTCTCCCCGCTGAAGATCGAGAGCTCGACGGTGAGGGCCTGCTGGCCGTTGACGATCGTGCGGCCGTCTCCGACGGTGATGTCGGCGTAGGACGACTTCTTCAGGTGCAGCGGCGAGAAGACAGAGACGTCGGGGGCCGCGCCGAAGTCGCCTTCGACGGTGACCGCGTCCTGGATGTCGTTCGCGTCGGCGCTGCGATCGCACGCAGCGCCGTCGTAGGAGGCCGACGCGGTGCAGCCCGTCAGGGCGAGGACGGCGAGGCTGAGGGAGGCCAGAACGGCGGACGTTTTACGCACGCGCTCCAGTCTATTCCGTCGCGTGCTCCGATTCGCGCGCAGCAGCAGCAAGGCGCGCCCCCTCGGCCGCCTTGCCCGCCTCTCTGGCGCGCTTGCGCAGATTCTTGTCGTTGATCTCGCGGTCGCCGACGGCACCAGGGGTCCAGGCCTCCACGTCGTGGTCGCCGTAGCTGCTCTTCGACGCGCGGCGCTTGACCGACGGGGCCACCGCGCCGGGAGCGAGACGGCGGGCGGTCAGCAGGAAGCCGGTGTGCGCGACCATCCGGTGGTCCGGGCGCACCGCGAGCCCTTCGACGTGCCAGCCGCGCACCATGGTCTCGGACGCATCGGGGTCGGTGAAGAGCCCGGTTCCCCGGATGTACTCGGCGACGCGCGAGAGCTGGGTGGCCGTCGCGATGTAGCAGAGCACGACGCCACCGGGCGTCAGCGCCTCCGCCACGGCGTCGATGCACTCCCAGGGGGCGAGCATGTCGAGCACGACGCGGTCGACGGTTCCCGCCGGGGCCTCGGCGGGCAGTGATTCCACGAGGTCGCCGACGACGACGCGCCAGGTGTCGGGATGCTCGCCGAAGAACGTCTCGACATTGCCGCGGGCGACGTCGGCGAAGTCGTCGCGTCGCTCGAACGAGATCAGCTGCCCGACCGGCCCGATCGCGCGGAGGAGCGACAGCGACAGCGCCCCGGAGCCGACCCCGGCCTCGACGACCGTGGCGCCGGGGAAGATGTCCGCCTGCATGACGATCTGCGCGGCATCCTTCGGATACACGATCGCGGCGCCGCGCGGCATCGACATCGCGAAGTCCCGCAGCAGCGGACGCAGGGCGAGATAGTCGTGCCCCGAGCTGTTCGCCACCACCGAGCCGTCCGGAAGACCGATGAGATCACGGTGACGGAGCACACCCTGGTGCGTGTGCAGCTCGCCGTCCTCGCGGAGGGTCACGGTGTGGAGACGGCCCTTCGGACCCGTCAGCTGGACGCGATCACCCACGCGGAAGGGCCCACTCGGTCGCTGGGCAGCGGAATCCGTCATCGGGTGACCTCCGTCATCGCGCTCTTGGCGTCGAACAGGTCGCCGAGGTCCGACACGCCTCGCCCGGCGAGCGTCGGCCAGAGCTCGTGGGCTCCGAGATCGTCCAGCGGGACGATGTGCGGCACGCCGAGCGTCACGGCGCCGGAGGCGAGGCCCGCGCGCACTCCCGTCGGAGAATCCTCGATCACGACGACCTCGGTGATGTCGACGTCGAGAAGGGCGGCGGCCTGCAGGTACGGCTCGGGGTGCGGCTTGGGATTGTCGACGTCGTCTCCGGCGACGACGATGTCGAACGCCTCGAAGTCGATCAGGTCGACGACGTTCAGCGCCATCCTGCGGAGGGACATCGTGACCAGCCCGGTGGGGATGCCGGCGTCCCTGAGCTCAGCGAGAAGCTCGCGCGCGCCCGGTCGGAACGGGACGCCCTGGGTGCGCAGCGACTCCTGCACCACATCGGTCAGATGAGCGACGATCGCCTCCGGCTCCATCGCGACGCCCGCGTTCTGCAGGATGATCGCGCTGTCGATGAGGCCGCTTCCCACCAGTTGCAGAGCATCTTCATGGGTCCACGACCCGCCGAAGGACTCCACCAGCGACGTCTCCGCCGCCATCCAGTACGGCTCGGTGTCGACCAGTGTTCCATCCATGTCCCAGAGGACTGCGCGGGGCTTTCTGCTCACTGAACCCATGCTAGCCCGGTGCCGCCCACATCCCGCCGCCGCGGACTAGCCTGGAGGGATACGTCCTCGATCTCGAAGGGAGCCCATGATGGATGTTCTCGGTTCACGCATCGTCATCGCCGCCTTCGACGGCTGGAACGACGCGGGCGAAGCAGCCAGTGGCGCCGTCGAGGCGCTGCGTTCGTCGTCGGAGTACGAGCTCGTGCATTCCGTCGACCCCGAGCTGTATTTCGACTACCAGTACACGCGACCGTCGACGCAGATGGATGCGGAGGGGCGCCGACAGCTCAAGTGGCCGGAGGCCGGCCTCTGGCGGCCGCGCGACCCCGGCCCCGGTCCCGAGTTCTGGCTGCTCACCGGCGTGGAGCCGGCGCGCACATGGCAGGCGTTCGCCTCGGAGTTCATCGACATCGCCCTGCGCGACGACATCACCGGACTCGTGACAATGGGCGCCATGCTGGCGGATGTTCCGCACACCCGCCCGATCTCGATCTTCGCCTCGAGCCAGAACGAGCAGGTGCGGGAGGCTCATGGCCTCGAGCGCTCGCTCTACGAGGGGCCGGTCGGCATCCTCAGCGTCTTCGAGCACTTCGCCGAGAGCGCGGGAATCCCGACCGCTGGTCTGTGGGCGAGCGTGCCCCACTACGTCGCCTCGGCCACGCCCTCCCCCAAGGTCACCCTCGCGCTCCTCGATCGCCTCGAGGAGCTCACCGGCGTCGACGTCGACCGACAGCACCTGCGCACGGAGGCGGCCACGTGGGAGGCGTCGATCGATGCCGCCGCATCCGAGGACGAGGACATGGCCGAGTACATCCGCCAGCTCGAGCGCACCCGCGACACCTGGGACTCCCCCGAGGCATCCGGCGATGCGATCGCGCAGGCGTTCGAACGCTACCTGCGCCGCCGGGGCGACGCCCCCGGCGATCACAAGCGCTGACGCGGCTCAGGCCGCGATCACCCCGGTGCCGAGCAGGATCAGCAGCACCGTGCCGAGCAGGATCCGGTAGATCACGAACGGCAGGAAGCTGCGCTTCGAGATGAAGTTCATGAAGAACGCGATGACGCCGAGCGCGACGACGAACGCGATGCCGGTCGCGGCCAGCGTGTCGCCGAACGAGAAGAACGAGGGCTCTCCCCAGCTCTTGAACACCTGATAGAAGCCGCTGCCGAAGACCGCCGGGATCGCGAGCAGGAAGGCGTATCGAGCCGCTGCGGCGCGCTCGTATCCGAGGAAGAGTCCCATCGTGATCGTGCCGCCGGAGCGGGAGACGCCGGGGATCAGAGCGAGAGCCTGCGCGAATCCGAACGCGATGCCGTGCGGGTAGGTCAGGTCGCCGAGCTTGCGACGCTTGGCCCCGACGTGGTCGGCGACGCCGAGCAGGATGCCGAACACGATGAGCATGATCGCCACGATCCAGAGCGAGCGGAACACGGTCTCGATCTGATCCTGGAAGAACAGGCCGAGCACGACGATCGGGATGCTGCCGATGATGATCATCCAGCCCATCCGCGCGTCCGGGTCGCTGCGCGGAACGCGTCCCGCGAGCGAGCGGAACCACTGCGAGATGATGCGCACGATGTCACGCCAGAAGAAGACCACGACGGCTGCCTCGGTGCCGATCTGGGTGATCGCGGTGAACGCCGCCCCCGGGTCCTCCCCCGACGGCAGGAACGTGCCGAGGATGCGCAGGTGGGCGCTGGAGGAGATGGGCAGGAACTCGGTGAGTCCCTGGACGATGCCGAGGATGAGGGCTTCGAGCAGGTGCATGGAGGGCCTTCTGGTGAGGGGAGGGCGCGGAAGCGGGCGGGCTGCGGTCAGTACGTGCGCAGCAGATCGGCCAGCACCCGCTGGCCGAAGACAAGCGATTCTACGGGCACACGCTCGTCGACGCCGTGGAACATGCCCGTGAAGTCGAGGTCGGCCGGCAGCTTCAGCGGAGCGAACCCGTATCCCGTGATGCCGAGGTAGGCCAGCGCCTTGTTGTCGGTTCCGGCCCCCAGCAGATACGGGATCACGGGGACGCCGGGGTCGTGGCGGCCGATGCTCGCGACCATGGCCTCGACGAGCTCGCCCTCGAAGGGCGTCTCCATGCCGATGTCGCGCACGACCGTCTCGATGACAATCTCGTCGCCGACGATCTGCTGCAGCTCGGCCAGGACGTCGTCCTCGGTGCCGGGGATCACGCGCACGTCGATCAGCGCCTCGGCGCGCTCGGGGATCACGTTGTGCTTGTACCCCGCCGTCAGGGCCGTGGGGTTGGACGTGGTCCGGAAGGACGAGCGCAGGAAGGCCTCGGCGGGCCCGGCGGCGGCCGCGAGGGCATCCGGGTCCTCGGCGCTGCGGCCCGTCAGGGCGCTGAGACCCGCGAGGAGAGCCTCGGTCGTCGGTGTGAGGCGGAGAGGCCACCGTGTGCGTCCGATGGCGGCGACCGCCTCGGCGAGCTTCGTGACCGCGTTGTCGTCGTGCAGACGGCTGCCGTGCCCCGCACGCCCCTTGGCCACAAGGCGAATCCAGATGAGGGCCTTCTCCCCCACCTGCAGCAGATAGGCGCGGCGGTCGTCGACCGTGATCGAGTAGCCACCGACCTCGCTGATGGCCGTGGTGGCGCCTTCGAACCACTCCGGACGGTTCTGCACGACCAGGGCCGACCCCTCGACGCCGCCGTTCTCCTCGTCGGCGAAGAACGCCAGCACGAGATCGCGCTCCGGCCGCTCCCCCGCTCGCAGGATGTCGGCGACGGCCGTGAGGATCATCGCGTTCATGTTCTTCATGTCGACGGCACCTCGGCCCCACAGCATCCCGTCCTGCACGAGGCCGGCGAACGGATCGACGCTCCAGTCCTCGGCCATCGCGGGAACGACGTCCAGGTGACCGTGCACGACCAGGGCGGGCTTGCTGCTGTCGCGGCCCGGCACCCGCGCCATGACGTTGGTGCGGCGCGGGATCGGCTCGTAGTACTCGACCTCCAGCCCCAGAGCCTGGAGGTACGCGCCGACGTACTCCGCCGCCTCCCGCTCCCCCTTGGCGTTGCCGCCGCCGAAGTTCGACGTGTCGAACCGGATCAGGTCGCTCGCGATGCGGACGACCTCGGGCAGAGAGGGATCGGTCATGACTCCCAGGCTACCGAAACGGCGAGCCACGCCCGGGCGTACGGCTCGGTTCGAAGCGCGCCGGATTACGTGCTAATCTCATTCTTCGGTCGGCAACGATCATCCAAAACCTGCGCGGGTGGCGGAATGGTAGACGCGCTACGTTGAGGTCGTAGTGCCCGTAAGGGCGTGGGGGTTCAAGTCCCCCTCCGCGCACAGGTAAGAAGAAGGCCCCTGATCCACGGATCAGGGGCCTTCTTCGCATCCCGGGGACGGGCAGGACGGCGTCACACCGCCCCGACGCCGAACACGAGCCCGAGGATGTACGTGACCGCTGCGGCGCCGAAGCCGATCGCCAGCTGACGCAGCGCGCGGCGCAGCGGCGGGCCGCCGGAGAGGACGCCGACCATGGCGCCCGTGCTCAGCAGGGCGATGCCCACGAGCACCAGGGCGAGGATGACGGCTGCGGCACCCTGCAGCCCGAAGATCCACGGCAGCACCGGGATGATCGCGCCGGATGCGAAGAGCAGGAAGCTCGAGATCGCGGCCGTCCAGTCGCTGCCGACGATCTCGTGGTCGCTCCCCGGCACGCGCACGGGCCCTGTCGCCGCGCGACGAGCGCCGGCTTTCGCTGCCTCGACGATGCGATGCGCACGGACCAGTGCCTCCTCCTGCTCCATGCCGCGTGCTCGGTAGACGAGCGCCAGCTCGTTCTCGTCGATGTCGAGATCGCCTGCGGCATCCGCTGCGTCCTCGTTGGCCTCGGTCGCGGCCAGCAGCTCGCGCTGGGACCGCACCGACACGAACTCCCCCGCACCCATCGAGAGCGCGCCGGCGAGCAGACCTGCGATTCCGCTGAAGAGCACGAATCCGGAGCTCACCCCGGTCGCGCCGATGCCGAGCACGAGGGCGAGATTGCTGACCAGGCCGTCGTTGGCGCCGAAGACCGCGGCACGGAACGAGCCGGACAGACGTCGACGTCCTCGAGCGGCAAGCCCACGCACCACCTCGTAGTGGATCTTCTCGTCGGCGCGCATCGCGGGAGTCGCGTACTGCTCGGAGTCGTACGGCGACCGGGCTTCCGCGCTCTGCGCGAGGGCGAGCACGAAGATCGAGCCGAAGCGACCCGCCATCCAGCCCAGGAGGCGGGAGCGGATGCCGGCATGCGGCAGCCGCTTCGGCTCACCACCGAGAAGGTCGAGCCAGTGCTGCTCATGGCGCCGCTCGGCATCCGCGAGCCGGAGCAGGATCTCCTGTTCCTCTCCCGTGCGACGGGCGGCGAGCTTCTGGTACACCGCCCCCTCGGCGCGCTCCTCGACGAGGTAGCGCGCCCATCGGCGGTGATCAGCGGGTGTCGGCTCTGCGGCGGCAGGCGCTGTCATGGATCCTCCAGGCGTCACGAAGCCCGAGTGCGCGGGCAACCGTTCCACGCTAGCCGCGCGGGTGCGCGCGAACCCTGCTGAGACGAGGATTGCCAGCATTTCGGGGATCCGAACCCTTCGACAGGCTCAGGGACCGCCCTTCGACAGGCTCAGGGACCGCCCTCGACAGGCTCAGGGACCGCGGGGCGATCAGGAGCGGACGCGCTTGCGCAGCACGTCGATGCGCGACTGCAGCTGGGTCACCGTGGCCTGCGCGACGGCGGGGCCACCGCAGATGCGGCGGAGCTCGGCATGCACGGCGCCGTGGGGCTCCCCCTTCTGCCGCGCGTACAGCCCGACGAGGCTGTTCAGAAGCTGGCGCTGCTCCTTGAGCGTGCGGTGGAGAGGGGCGGGGAGCGTCGTCGTCTCGGTGGGGCCCGCAGCGGCCTCACGAGCCTCGCGCAGGCGGGACTGGCGGCTCTGACGCTGCATGAGGAGCTCGTGCACGTGCTCGGGCTCGAGGAGACCGGGGAACCCGATGAACTCCTCCTCCTCCGGGGTACCGGGCTCGGCGAGCTGACCGAACTCCTGGCCCTCGAACACCACGCGGTCGAAGTGGGCGACCGAGGAGAGCGCCTGGTAGCTGAACTCCTGGGCCAGAGCTTCCGAGGCCTCGTCCTCGCGATTGGCGCTCTCGAGCAGGGAGTCCTCGAGCCCGTCGTCGTCCTTCGACTGGCGGTCGAGAGCGTGGTCCCGCTCCTTGTCCATCTCGCCGGCGAGCCCCATGAGCACAGGGACCTGCGGAAGGAAGACGCTCGCCGCCTCACCCCGACGACGCGCTCGCACGAAACGTCCGATGGCCTGGGCGAAGAAGAGCGGGGTCGACGACGAGGTGGCGTACACGCCGACGGCGAGCCGCGGCACGTCGACGCCCTCGGACACCATGCGCACCGCGACCATCCAGCGCTGGTCGCCCGCGCTGAACTTCTCGATGCGCTCCGACGCGGTCGCGTCGTCGGAGAGGACGACGGTCGGCTGCTGCCCGGTGATGCTGTGGAGGATCTTCGCGTAGGCGCGCGCCACGGTCTGATCCGTCGCGAGCACGAGACCGCCGGCATCCGGCACGTGGTGTCGGATCTCCGTGAGGCGCCGGTCCGCCGCCGACAGCACCGCCGGCATCCACTCCCCTTCGGGATCGAGCGCCGTGCGCCACGCCTGCGAGGTGACGTCCTTGGTGTTGTCCTGGCCGAGGTGGGTCTCGAGCTCGTCGCCCGACGTCGTCCGCCAGCGCATCTTGCCGGCGTACATGTGGAACAGCACCGGACGCACGACGCCGTCGGCGAGGGCGCGTCCGTAGCCGTAGTTGTAGTCGGTGCGGGAGATGCGCGCTCCGGACTCGTCGGGGTGGTATTCGACGAACGGGATGGGCGCGGTGTCGCTGCGGAACGGCGTCCCCGACAGCAGCAGCCGTCGCTTCGCCGGCCCGTACGCGTCGCGGATCGCGTCCCCCCAGCTGAGCGCGTCGCCACCGTGATGCACCTCGTCGAGGATCACGAGCGTCTTCGCGTCTTCGGTCAGGTGTCGATGCACCGACGACTTCGCCGCGACCTGCGCATACGTCACCACGGCGCCGTGATAGTGCCGCGCCGGCGCCCAGTCGCTGTTGCGGAACCGGGGGTCGAGGCGGATGTGCACGCGCGCGGCCGCGTCGGCCCACTGCGTCTTGAGATGCTCGGTGGGGGCGACCACGATGATGCGGTTGACCTCGCCCATGCGCATCATCTCGACTGCGAGGGTCAGGGCGAATGTCGTCTTGCCGGCGCCGGGTGTCGCGGCGACGAGGAAGTCGCGCTGGTCGGCTTCGAAGTACTGCTCCAGGGCCTCCTGCTGCCACGCCCGCAGCTTGTTCGCCGTTCCCCACGGGGCGCGCTGAGGAAAGGACGGAGAGAGCATCGAGTCCACGATAATCGCTCCCGCCGACACTGCGGCGCACGGGGCGCGCCGCTCCCGTCACCCCTGCCGCGACGCGCCGTCGCCGGGTAGGCTCGTTCACTGCGCTGCGGCCACCGCCCGGCGCACCCGTTCGCGAAGGAGAGCTGGATGACCGACCAGGATTCGACTCGGACCCCCTACGTCCCCAACGAGAGCGTGCACCCCTGGCGACGGTTCGTGGCCGTGGGCGACTCGTTCACCGAGGGCATCGGCGACCCCGACCCGAGCGCACCGGGCGGCCACCGCGGGTGGGCCGATCGGGTCGCCGAGGTGCTCGGCCAGCAGGTCGACGACTTCGCCTACGCGAACCTCGCGGTTCGGGGGAAGCTCATCGCGCAGATCGTCGCCGACCAGATCGAACCCGCCGTCGCCCTGCACCCCGATCTCGTCTCCATCTGCGCCGGCGGGAACGACGTCATCCGTCCGGGAACCGATCCTGACGCGATCGCCGCGCAGTTGGAGGATGCCGTCGCGCGGCTATCCTCCACGGGCGCCGCGGTGCTCCTGTTCACCGGCATCGACACCGGATTCACCCCCGTGTTCCGCGCGTTCCGCGGCAAGGTCGCGATCTACAACGAGAACGTGCGGGCAATCGCCGAGCGGCACGACTGCATCGTCGCGGACCAGTGGGCGCTCAAGGTCGTCCAGGACATGCGTTTCTTCGACGACGATCGTCTGCACTACAACGCGCTCGGCCACCACGAGGTCGCGCGCATGGCCCTGCGCGCACTGAACGTGCCGAACGAGCTCGAGGCCATGCAGCCCGAGCCTCTGCCGGTGCGGACATGGCGGGAGGCCCGCTCCGAGGACTTCGGCTGGGCGCGCGAGCACTTCGTGCCCTGGGTCCTTCGACGGCTGCGTCACCAGTCCTCCGGCGATCACGTCGCGGCGAAGCGTCCCGAGGCGGCGCCGATGATCCGGCTCGATCAGGACTGATCCGCGGGCGGACTCAGCGTCGCAGGGCCCAGAGCGCGACCGCCGCGGCGGAGGCGACGTTGAGCGAGTCCACTCCCCCGCTCATCGGGATCGTCACGACGTGATCGGCGCTGGCGATCGCGGTGCGGGAGAGGCCGTCGCCCTCGGCCCCCATCACGACGGCGACGCGCTCCGGATGGATGTCGACGTACGCGTCCAGTGTGATGGCGTCGTCTTCGAGTGCCAGGGCGGCGATATCGAAGCCTTCTGAATGCAGGTCCGTCACGGTCTGCGCCCAGTCCGTCATCCGGGTCCAGGGCACCTGGAAGACCGTCCCCATGCTCACCCGCACGCTGCGGCGATACAGCGGGTCGGCGCCGCCGGGCGACACCAGCACGGCGTCGGCGCCCAGGCCGGCCGCCGCACGGAACGCGGCGCCGACGTTCGTGTGGTCGCCGATGTTCTCGAGGATCAGCACGAGACCGGCGCCCTGGATGACCTCGCGGACGGTCGGAAGCTGCGGGCGGTGCATCGACGCGATCGTCCCGCGGTGCACGGCGAACCCGGTGACCGCTTCGGCCACCTCATCCGGCACGACGTAGACCGGCACATCGAGGGCGCCGACGATGCCTCGGATGTCGTCGATCCGGCGTTCCTGCACGAGAACGGAACGGGGGCGATGGCCGGCCGCGACCGCGCGGGCGATGACCTTCGTCGACTCGGCGATGTACAGCCCGTCCGGCGGTTCCCGCAGCGCGCGGAGAGCCGTGTCGGTGAGACCCCGGTAGTCGTCGAGTCGGGGGTCTGCGGCGTCGGCCACGGAGATGAGTTCCACGAGAGCCACTCTGCCACCCGACGGACGACTCGCGGCACGACCGACCCCTGCGACACGTCGTAGACTCGCTCGGGGAGGTCCTGTGAGCGCATCGAGCACTGCCGAGCTGTCGGCGACACTCGCCCAGGCGGCCGGGCTGCTCCGGGGCAGGCGGATCGCTCTCCTGACCGGTGCGGGTATCTCCACGGACTCCGGCATCCCCGCCTACCGCGGCGAAGGCGCCAGGACCCGCAACGATCCGATGACCATCCAGACGTACCTCGGCGACGAGGCGGCCCGGCGACGCTACTGGGTCGGCGGCCACCTCGGATGGCGCGCATTCGCACGCGCGACACCCAACCCGGGGCACGTCGCCCTCGCCGAACTGGAGTCCGCGGGAATCGTGTCGGGCGTCATCACGCAGAACGTCGATGGACTGCACCTGCGCGCCGGCAGCTCGCACGTCATCGAGGTGCACGGCACCATGCGTCGCGTGCTCTGCCTGCACTGCGGCCAGGTCTTCGACCGCCGCGACGTGGCGGTGCAGATCGAGGAGCTGAATCCCTGGATCACGGTGCCCGAGAACGTCGCGCTCGCCCCCGACGGCGACGTGCTCCCGGAGAGCACGGAGGGCTTCGTCATCCCGACCTGCACCGTGTGCGATGGGATGCTGAAGCCCGATGTCGTCTTCTTCGGCGAGTACGTTCCGCAGGATCGCTTCCGCGCAGCGGAGTCCCTGCTGCGCTCCAGCTCGGCGCTCATCGTGGCGGGCTCCTCGCTTGTGGTGAACTCGGGGGTCCGTCTCATCGAGCGTGCCCGCCGCCGCAGCATCCCTCTGATCATCGTCAATCGCGAGCCGACCCGCGCGGACGCCTGGGCCGATCTCACGATCGCCGCCGGCACCAGCGACGTGCTCCCCGCCCTTCAGGAACTTCTCTCGTGACCTTCATCACCCTCATCCGCCACGGCCAGACGGACTGGAATCTCGCCCGGCGCATCCAGGGCTCGACCGACATCCCGCTGAACGAGAAGGGGCGCGCTGACGCGCACCGGGCGGCCGGTCATCTCGCAGCGACGCCGCACCACGCGATCTACTCGAGCCCGCTGCTCCGGGCGAAGGGGACGGCCGAGATCATCGCCGCAGAGCTCGGTCTGGAGTTCGCCGGGGTCGTCCCCGACGTGCGGGAGCGCGAGTTCGGCGAGGGCGAGGGGATGCTGGTCTCCGAGTACATCTCGAAGTACGGCGACTGGCACGCCGAGGTTCCTGGCGCGGAGTCCCTGCACGAGGTCGGCGTGCGAGCCATCGCGGCCCTCCACGCGATCGCGCGCGAGTCGCGGCGCAGGTCTGCCCCACTGGCCGAATCCGTGCTGGTGGTGGCGCACGGCGGCGTCATCCGGTCGGTGATCGATCAGGTCTCCGGCGGCACGCTGCCGCGAGAGGGAGAGGTCATCGCGAACGGCTCGGCGCACCGCTTCGAGGCGTCGCCGGGTTCCCTCCGACTCCTCGAGGAGTCGCTGGTCATCTGATCAGCGGACGCGGCCCACGACGGACCGCGCGTGCCGCAGCACGGGCTCGTCCACCATCCGGCCCTCGAAGCGGAAGACACCGCGTTCGCTCTCCGCGGCGAGCAGGACTGCTCTCGCCCACGTGACGGTCGCCTCATCCGGGAGGTACGCCGCGCGGATCACGGCGACCTGGTTCGGATGGATGCACGCCGTGGCACGGAACCCGGAGGCCGCGGCATCCGTCGCCTCCTCCTCGAGGCCCTGCACGTCGTCGATGTCGATGTGCACCGCGTCGATCGCCGCCTTGCCGTGCGCGCCCGACTCGAGGAGCACGCGCGAGCGGGCGTAGCGGGCGATCTCGCGGTAGGCGCCGCCCACCGTGCGAGAGGAAGTGCCGCCGAGCGAGGCCACGAGGTCCTCCGCCCCCCACATCATCGCCGAGACGAGCGGATGCGCGGCGATCTCGGCGGCCGCGTGGATGCCGAGAGCCGTCTCGCACAGCGCGACGAGCGAGAACCGGTCGTCGAACGCGGACAGGCCGTCGGCGCCCTCGGTCTTCGCCACCATGACGGTGCGGAAGTCGGTGCGCTCGAGAGCCTCGAGGTCGGCGGCGAAGTGCTCGCTGTTCGGTGCATTCACCCGCACGATCACACGATCGGGATCGATCGCGGCGCTGATTAGGTTGGTGCGCGCCGCCGCCTTCGCGTCAGGGAGCACGGCATCCTCGAGGTCGAGGATCACCGCGTCCGCCCTCTCCAGCGCGGTGCGGAAGCGCTCGGGGCGGTCGGCGGGGCAGAACAGCAGCGCCGGGCCCAGGTCGAACGTCGTCATGCGGACGCCTCCGGCCGGCAGTGCACGAGGGCGCTTCTCGTGGCCGTGGCGACCACGGTGCCGTCCTGATTGCGTCCGGTGTGCGCGATCTGCACGATGCCCTGCCCCGGTCGTGACGACGACAGCCGCTTGTCGACGATCACGCTCTCGGTGTAGAGCGTGTCGCCCGCGAACAGCGGATGAGGGAACGTGATGTCGCCGAAGCCGAGCTGAGCCACCAGCGTGCCCTGCGTCAGCTGAGCGACGGATGCGCCGACCATCGTCGACAGCGTCCACATGGAGTTCATCAGCCGTGCGTGAAACGGAGCCTGGGCGTCGGCGAACGCCGCATCGAGGTGCAGCGCCTGCGTGTTCATGGTCAGCGTCGTGAAGAGCACGTTGTCGGCCTCGGTCGCCGTGCGTCCCGGTCGGTGCAGATACCGGGCGTCCGTCACGAACTCCTCGTAGTAGAGGCCGCGTTGGATGATGTCCTCTGGCATGTCGCCCACGCTACCCGGCGAGACCGAGCCCGCGGGCGATGACGAGGAGCTGCACCTCGGTGGTGCCCTCGCCGATCTCGAGGATCTTCGAGTCGCGGTAGTGCCGTGCCACGGGGAACTCGTTCATGAATCCGTTCCCGCCGAAGATCTGGGTGGCGTCCCTGGCGTTGTCCATCGCGGCTTCGCCCGCGACGAGCTTGGCGATCGCGGCGGCCTCGGCGAACGGCTTGTCGGCGTCGCGCAGTCGCGCCGCGTGATGCCAGGCGAGTCGTGCCGTGTGCACCCGCGCACGCATCCGTGCCAGCGTGAACTGCGCGTTCTGACGAGTGCTCAGCGCGCTGCCGAAGATCGTGCGGCTCTTCGCGTAGTCGACCGCGGCTTCCAGGCACCCTTCCGCGGCACCCGTGGACAGAGCGGCGATCGCGATGCGCCCCTCGTCGAGGATGCTGAGGAAGTTCTTGAATCCGCGTCCGCGTTCGCCCAGCAGGTTCGCTGCCGGGACTCGTGCGCCCTGGAAGCTCAGCGGGTGCGTGTCGGACGCGTTCCAGCCGACCTTGTCATAGGGCGGCTCGACGGTGAACCCTGGCGTGCCGTTGGGAACGATGATCGTCGAGATCTCCTTGCGGCCGTTCTCGACGCCGGTGACCGCGGTCACGGTCACGAACCGCGTGATCGGCGTGCCGGAGTTCGTGATGAACTGCTTGGAGCCCTCGATCACCCATTCGTCGCCCTCCAGCCGGGCCGTGGTGCGCGTCGCCCCCGCGTCGCTGCCGGCTTCCGGCTCGGTGAGACCGAAGCCCGCGAGAGCACGACCGGCGAGGAGGTCGGGAAGCAGCTCCTGGCGCTGCTCCTCGGTGCCGAAGCGGAAGATCGGCATGGCGCCGAGGCTGACCCCCGCCTCGAGCGTGATGGCGATGGACTGGTCGACCCGGCCGAGCGCTTCGATCGCGATGCCGAGTGCCATGTAGTCGCCGCCCTGGCCGCCGTACTCCTCGGGGAACGGCAGGCCGAACAGGCCGAGGTCGCCCATCTGCGCCACGACGTCCATCGACAGGGTGTGCGTGCGGTCCGCCTCGTACGACTGGGGCGCGACGACGGTCTCGGCGAACTCGCGCACCATGGCGGCGAGCTCGCGCTCCTCTTCGGACAGGTCTTCCATCTTCAGCTCTCTTCTGTCGTCACTCGCGCGACCGGCTGGTCGCGTCGAACCTGATCGCCCACGGCGACCAGCAGCTGCACCGCGCCGTCGTGCGGCGCGAGCACGGGGTGCTCCATCTTCATCGCCTCGATGGCGATCAGCGGGGTGCCCGCGGAGACGGACGCGCCGTCCTCCACGTGCACGGCGACGACGCTCCCCGGCATCGGCGCGCGCGCCTCCGGCTCGGTCGCCGCAGCGCCACGATCGTGCGCGGCGTGCCGACGTCGCATCCGCTGACGTCGGTCGAGCGGACGCAGACGAGCGGTCCTGCCGTCTTCCGAGACCCAGACGGCCCCGTCGGCATCGACAGCAGCGCGTGCCGTCGTCCCGGGTGTCACGTCGTCGCCGGCCGGCACCTCGATGAGCTCGTCGTCGTCGGTGAGCAGCGCGAAGGTCGCGTGCGCAGCAGGTCCCGCCCCCAGACGCCAGCCGGGGAGCTCGCGCCAGAGCGCGCTCGTCCTGACGGGCTCCGCCGCCGTCGGTGCCGCGGCACGGGCGGCCGAGAGCATCGCCGCCGACGGCGCCTCCGCGCTCACCGGCAGCAGCGTGTCGATGAGCCCGGTGTCGAGATCGCCGGCGATGACGCGGGCGTCGTTGCAGAGCTGACGCAGGAACGCGATGTTCGTGTCGACGCCCAGCACTACCGTCTTCGCCAGCGCCTCGTCGAGGCGTCGCAGTGCCGTCGTGCGGTCCTCGGCGAACGCGATGATCTTCGCGATCATGGGGTCGTAGAACCCCGTCACCTCGCTGCCGGTCGCGATCGCCGCGTCCACGCGGACGCCCGTGGGAGGGTCGAAGAGCAGCACGGTCCCCGTCGAGGGAAGGAAGCCGCGTTCCGGAGACTCCGCGTACACGCGCGCTTCGACGGCGTGACCGCTGATCGTCGGCGTGACATCCAGCGGCAGACCGGCGGCGGCGCGCAGCTGCAGCGCGACCAGGTCGAGCCCGGTGACCTCCTCGGTGACCGGATGCTCCACCTGCAGCCGCGTGTTCATCTCGATGAAGAAGACGTCCTCCGGCGAATCCGCGTCGACGAGGAACTCGACGGTCCCGGCACCGACGTAGGACACGCTCTCGCCGGCGTGGACGGCGGCGGAGAGGAGTCGCTCCCTCGTCTCCGCTGGGATCCCGGCCGAGGGCGCTTCTTCGATCACCTTCTGGTGTCGGCGCTGCAGCGTGCACTCGCGCTCGCCGAGCGCGACCACGGTTCCGTGGGCATCTCCGAAGACCTGCACCTCGATGTGCCGAGGGCGCCGGATCAGTCGCTCGAGGATCAGGGAGTCGTCGCCGAACGCGGCTGCCGCGACGCGTCGAGCCGACGCCAGCGCGCCGCCGAGGCCGGCCGCATCCGCGACGACCTCCATGCCCTTCCCGCCCCCACCTGCGCTGGGCTTGACCAGCAGCGGGAAGCCGACGCGGTGCGCCTCCTCTGCGATCTCGCCGTCGGAGAGCCCTCTGGCGTCGAAGCCCGGCACGACCGGCACGCCGTAGCGCATGACGTGGTCGCGCGCCCGCGCCTTGTCTCCCATGATCTGCAGGGCCTCGACGGACGGTCCGATGAAGACGATCCCGCTCTCCGCACAGGCTTCCGCGAGGCCCACGCTCTCCGAGAGGAAGCCGTAGCCGGGATGGATGGCCTGGGCACCCGTGGCACGAGCCGCGGCGATGACGGCATCGATGTCGAGATAGGACTCCGCGGCCGGCGCCGGTCCGATGCGCACAGCGGCGTCCGCCTCGCGGACATGCGGCGCGTCGGCATCGGCGTCGCTGTAGACCGCGACGCTGCGGATGCCGAGATCACGCAGCGTGCGGATCACGCGGCGCGCGATCTCTCCACGGTTCGCGACGAGGACGGTGTCGTAGTACATGGCACTCACATCCGGAAGACGCCGAAGCGCGGTTCGGGCAGCGGACTGCGGGCGACGACGTCGAGGGCGAGGCCCAGGAGGTCACGGGTCTGTGCCGGGTCGACGATGCCGTCGTCCCAGATGCGGGCGGTCGCGTAGTACGGCTCGCCCTGCTGCTCGTACTGCTCGCGGATCGGCGCCTCGAACGACGCTCGGTCCTCGGGGGTCCATTCGTCGCCGCGCGCGGAGAGCTGATCCTCTTTGACGGTCGCGAGGACGGATGCCGCCTGTGCACCGCCCATGACCGAGATGCGGCTGGCCGGCCACGTCCACAGGAAGCGGGGCGAGTAGGCGCGACCGCACATGGAGTAGTTGCCGGCACCGAAGGATCCGCCGATGATGACCGTGAGCTTGGGGACGCGGGTGCTGGCGACGGCGGTGACCATCTTGGCCCCGTCCTTCGCGATGCCGCCGGCCTCGGCATCCGATCCGACCATGAATCCGGTGATGTTCTGCAGGAAGAGCAGCGGGATGCCGCGCTGGTCGCACAGTTCGATGAAGTGCGCGCCCTTGAGTGCGGACTCGCTGAACAGCACGCCGTTGTTGGCGACGATCCCGATCGGATGCCCGTGCAGCCGGGCGAAGCCGGTCACCAGGGTCGTGCCGTACTCGGCCTTGAACTCGCGGAAGCTGTCGCCGTCGACCAGCCGGGAGATGACCTCGCGGACGTCGTACGCCGCGTTCACGTCGACGGGGACGACGTCGTAGAGGGAGGACAGCTCGGACGGCGGCCGGCTGTCGTGCACCTCCCAGGCGGGTGCCTGCGACGGGGGCAGCGTGGCGACGATGTCACGAAGGATCTCGAGAGCGTGCTCGTCGTCCTCCGCGAGATGGTCGACGACGCCGCTGCGGCGGGCGTGCAGCTCCCCGCCGCCCAGCTCCTCCGCCGTCACGATCTCGCCGATCGCGGCCTTCACGAGGGGCGGACCGCCAAGGAAGATCGTGCCCTGACCGCGGACGATGACCGTCTCATCGCTCATCGCGGGGACGTAGGCGCCGCCTGCCGTGCAGGAGCCGAGGACGGCGGCGAGCTGCGGGATCCGCTCCGCGGACATCCGCGCCTGGTTGAAGAAGATCCGCCCGAAGTGCTCGCGGTCGGGGAACACCTCGTCCTGCTTCGGCAGGAATGCGCCGCCCGAATCGACGAGGTAGAGGCACGGCAGCCGGTTCTCGAGGGCGATCTCCTGGGCGCGGAGGTGCTTCTTCACCGTCAGGGGGAAGTACGTGCCGCCTTTGACCGTCGCGTCGTTGCAGACCACCATCACGTGACGGCCGTGGACGAGCCCGATCCCCGCGATGACGCCGGCGCCCGGCGCCTCTCCCCCGTACAGTCCGTCGGCCGCGAGCGGGGCGACCTCGAGGAACGGGCTGCCCTCGTCGAGGAGCCGCGCCACGCGGTCCCGCGGGAGCAGCTTCCCTCGCGCCAGATGACGTTCGCGCGAGGCCTCGGGGCCTCCGCGCGCCGCCGTCGCAAGGCGCTCCCGCAGCTCGTCGGCGAGCGACTCCTGGGTTGCCGGCATCGTGATGTCCTCCTCGACCCACGTCGCGCCCGTCGATGACCCTGGCGCGGTGCATGCATTCTCGGTTAGTGTTCACTAACCCGTTGATTCAGGTTAGCGAGGATTAACTGAGATGACAAGCCCGGTCACCGCCCGAGACCGCGCCAAGGCCGAGCGCTCCGACGCGATCCTTCACGCCGCCGCTCGGCTCTTCGCCGAGCGCGGCTACACCGGCGTGAGCCTCGAGGACATCGGTGCCGCGGTCGGCGTGTCAGGACCGGCGGTCTATCGCCATTTCGCCGGCAAGCAGGCGCTGCTCGGGGCGGTCCTGGTGAAGGTCAGCCAGTACCTGATCCACGGCGGCCAGCGGGTCGCGGACGGCGCGGAGACACCCGATGAGCGGATGCAGACGCTGATCCGCTTCCACGTGGACTTCGCGCTCGGGAACGCCGAGGTGATCCAGGTGCAGGATCGCGATGTCGCCCACCTCTCCGAGACGGATCGGGCTGAGGTCCGACGACTCCAGCGCGCCTACATCGAACTCTGGATGGACGTGCTGGAGCCGCTCCATCCCACCCGCGACGACTCCCCCGCTCACCGGGATGAGCTCCGGCTCCGCGTGCAGGCCTGCTTCGGCCTGATCAACTCGACGCCGCACAGCACTCGTGCCGCCGCGCGGCGGCATGCCGCCACCGCGAGCGTTCTCGTCGCGATGGCGGATGCCGCTCTGCGAGCCGCTATCTGAAGAGCATCGCGCGGCCGGGCTCCTGAAGGACGTCGGCGACGTCCTTCAGGAATCGCGCACCCTCCGCCCCGTCGACCAGCCGGTGGTCGAACGAAAGGCTGAGCGTCATCATCTGACGCAGCGCGATCTCACCGCGGTACTCCCACGGCTGCCGGCGCACCGCACCGACGGCGAGGATGCCGGACTGACCCGGCGGGAGGATGGGCGTACCCGCGTCGACGCCGAACACGCCGATGTTGGAGATCGAGAACGTGCCGCCGGCGAGCTCCGCGGGTGACGTCTTGCCCGCGCGTGCCGTCTCGGCGAGAGCCTTCAGCGCCCCCGCCAGTCCCGTGAGGCTCAGCTGATCCGCGTCGCGGATGTTCGGGACGATGAGGCCGCGATCCGTCGCTGCCGCGATGCCGAGGTCGACGAAGTTGTACTGGACGATCTCGCCCGCCGCCTCGTCCCAGCGCGAGTTGAGGCCCGGTGCACGGCCGAGCGCGAGGCAGACCGCCTTCGCGATGACCGCGAGCGGGCCGATGCGATGCTCGGCGAGAGACCGGTCTTCACGGAGACTCGACAGGAGGTCCATGGTCGCCGTCACGTCGACCGTGTGGAAGACGGTGACGTGCGGCGCGGTGAAGGCGCTCTGCACCATGGCGGCCGCGGTGTGCTTGCGGACGCCGCGGATGGGGATGCGGGTCTCGCGCTCCTCGTGCTGCGCCGTCGCGAACAGCGCGGCGGGCGTGACAGGCGCGGCATCGACGGGCGACGCTGTCGCGGTGGTCGGGGCGGGGACTGCTCCGACACGCTCGGCGTAGGCGTCGACATCGTTGCGGGTGATCAGCCGATCCCCCACCTCTGCCGCGACCAGGACCAGATCGATGCCGAGACGCTTGGCGTGCGCACGGACAGGCGGGGTGGACCGAGGGCGCTCGATCACCGTGCGGGGGCTCGCCGTGGGTGTGGCGTCATGCGGCGCCGCCTCGAGAACGGCGGTGTCCGAGACCGCCGCGGCTGCGCTCGCGCGACGCGCGCGACGAGCAGGACGACCCGCCGTCGTCGGCGCCGCGCCGTAGCCGACGAGGTTCGGCTGCGCCTTCTCCCCCGGGTCGTCCGTCGGGATCGGGTCTTCCTCGCCCTCCACGTCGAAGGCGATCAGCGGTGCGCCGACGGCGACGGTCTCTCCCGCCTCCGCGTGCAGCGTCGAGACGGTCCCCTCGTAGGGCGATGGCAGCTCGACGATGGCCTTGGCCGTCTCGACCTCGGCGAGAGTCTGGTTCAGAGCGACCACGTCTCCCGGCGCGACGAGCCACTGCACGACCTCTGCCTCGGTGAGACCTTCACCGAGGTCCGGCAGGCGGAACTCCGCATTCATGCGTCTGCTCCCGTCAGGCTGTTGGGTCGGTCCAGCACGCGATCCACCGCGTCGAGGAGCCGGTCGAGATCCGGCAGGTGGTACTTCTCGAGCTTCGCGGGCGGATAGGGGATGTCGTGCCCGGTGACGCGCAGAGGCGCGGACTCGAGGTATTCGAAGCAGCGCTCGGTGATGCTGGCGATCACCTCGGCGGCGACCCCCGCTTCGCGCGAGGCCTCGTGCGCGACCACGACCCGTCCGGTCTTGCGCACCGACGCGGCGACCGAGTCGTAGTCGATCGGAGACAGCGAGCGCAGGTCGATGACCTCGAGCGAGATCCCCTCGTCCTCGGCGGCGTCGGCCGCCTGGAGGGCCGTGGACACCATGGCCCCGTATGTGATGAGCGTGGCATCGGTACCGGTCCGCATGACACGGGCGAGCCCCATCGGCGACGCATCGGCGAGAGGCGCCGCGAGGTCGACCTCGCCCTTGTGGTGGTACAGCCGCTTGGGCTCGAAGAAGATCACGGGGTCATCGCTGGCGATGGCCTGACGCAGGCTGCGGTAGGCGTCCTCCGGGTTGGAGACGGCGACGACGCGGAGCCCGGCGGTGTGCACGAAATACGCCTCCGGCGATTCCGAGTGGTGCTCGGCCGCGCCGATCCCGCCCGCCCACGGGATCCGGATCGTGATCGGCATCTTCGCACGGCCCTGCGTGCGGTAGTGGAGCTTCGCGACCTGCGCGACGATCTGGTCGAACGCCGGGTACACGAAGCCGTCGAACTGGATCTCGACGACCGGACGGTAGCCGCGGAACGCGAGCCCGACGGCCATGCCGACGATGCCCGACTCCGCGAGCGGTGTGTCGATCACGCGGGAGGCGCCGAACTCGTCCAGCAGTCCGTCGGTGATGCGGAACACGCCGCCGAGCTTGCCGATGTCCTCGCCCAGGAGGACCACCTTCTCGTCGTCGCGCATGGCCTGGCGGAGTCCTGCTCCGAGGGCCTTGCCGAGGGTCATCTCCGTCATGGTCACGCCTCGACTTCGAACGACGCGAGGTACGCGGCGTACTCGTCGCGCTGGCGCTCGAGTCCGGTGTGGGGCTCGGCGTACACGCCGTCGAACACGGCGAGCGGCGGCCGGGTGACCATGCCGAGGCACGCGGCGCGCATGTCCTTGGCGACCGCGTCGGCGGCGGCCTGGGTCTCGGCGACGTGGGTGTCGGTGAGTTCGCCGGCGTTTCGCAGATGCTGCTCGAGGCGTGCGATGGGATCGCGGCGGCGCCAGGATTCCAGTTCCGCGTCGTCACGGTAGCGCGTGGGGTCGTCCGCGGTCGTGTGCGGGCCCATCCGATAGGTCACGGCCTCGATGTACGCAGGCCCCTTGCCGGAGCGCGCGTGGTCGAGCGCCCAGCGCATCGCGGCCATGCACGCGAGCACGTCGTTGCCGTCGACGCGCAGGCTCGGGATGCCGAAGCCCGGCGCACGTCCCGCGATCGGGAACTGGGACTGCACCGCCACCGGCTCGGAGATCGCCCAGTGGTTGTTCTGGCAGACGAAGACGACGGGCGCCTGGTACGAGGAGGCGAAGATCATCGCCTCATTGACGTCTCCCTGGCTCGTCGCGCCGTCGCCGAAGTACGTCACGGCGACCTCGTCCGCACCCTCGTGACGGATGCCCAGGGCGTAGCCCACGGCGTGCAGCGTCTGCGCACCGATGATGATCTGCAGCGGAACGACGCGAAGAGCCTCCGGATCGTGTCCCGCGCCCTCCTCGCCGCGCCACATGCGCACGTAGTCGCCGGGCTGCGCCCCGCGGGCGTAGATGACGCCGGTCTCGCGGTAGCTGGGGAAGACGTAGTCCTGCGGGGCCAGGGCCCGCGCTGTGCCGATCTGCGTCGCCTCCTGCCCCTGGCACGGGGCCCAGAGACCGAGCTGCCCCTGGCGCTGGAGGGCGACGCCCTCCGCGTCGATGCGCCGGAGGATCACCATGTCACGATGCAGGGCGCGCAGCTGCTCGGCATCCACGTCGGCCACGAAGGCGTCCAGCCGGGGGTTCGCGATGCGCGATCCGTCCGGAGCCAGGATGCGCTCGGAGAGCTCCAGATCCTGGGCGGTGTCAGCGATGGGCGTGATCTGCGGTGACATCATCGTCCTCCAAGTCCTCAGCGGCCCTCGTGGGGTGCTCGCGGCGGCACCGGCGACATCACCGGCCTGCTCTGAGGCTACGTCCGCTCAACACCTCGCTCAAGCAATTGCAATGCGCTTGAGCATGTTGCTCAATTTCGGCGATCCGCGTCCTGCTAAGGTTTGGCACTATGTCTGGACTGGACCGCATCGATCTCGAACTCCTCGCCGCTCTGGCGGCCGATCCGCGCATCACGGTCGTCGCGCTCGCAGAGAACCTCAAGCTCTCGCGCAACACGATCCAGGCCCGGATGGCACGCCTCGAGCAGACGGGGGTCTTCCTCTCGTACGAGCGATCCTTCTCCCCCGATGTGCTCGGCTTCCCGCTGCAGGCGTTCGTCAACATCGGCGTCCGGCAGCCCGAGCTGCCTCGGATCATCAACGAGCTCGCGCGCATCCCCGAGATCGTCCAGGCTCACGGGCTGAGCGGTTCGATCGATCTACTCGCTCGCGTCGCCTGCCGTGACGCCAGGCACCTGTTCGACACCGACGCCCGGATCCTGTCGATCGAAGGCGTCGAGAGGACCGAGACCTCGCTCGCGATGGGCGAGGTGATCCCGTTCCGGGTCGCCGGACTCATCGGCCTCGCGAGACGGGAATCCTGAGGAACCGACGAACCGCCCCGGCGGCCTCCGCCGGCGTCTCGTAGTGGATGAGATGCCCGACGTGGGCGATCTCGACCAGAGTGGCGTCGTCGAAGAGCGCGGCGAGCGTCCGCTCGGCCTCGATGGGGGTGATGTCGTCGCGCTCGGCGGCGACCAGGAGCGTCGGGACGTCGATGTCCGAGGCGAACTCCCGGACGTCGTGCGACACGCTCGCGACGAACGCGTCGCGCAGCACGTCCCGATCGGAGAACCGTGAGAAGTACGTGTCGTGCTGGTCGTGGATGAAGCGTCGGAGCGATGCGTCCTTCGTCTTCGCCATCGTGATGCTCATCACCCGCACGATGACCCGGTTCCGCAGCAGCGCCGTCCCGAGCCGCTCCGGTAGACGCGCCCCGAGTGCGTAGTACAGCACAGCCAGCCGCGTCATGAGTCCCTTGGGCCCCTCCAGCGCGGGGGCGCCGATCGGGTTGAGCAGGATCATCCGCGGCGTCGCGAGGCCGCCGGCGACCGCGGCGGCCGTGACGATCGATCCGAAGGAGTGGCCGAGGATGACGGCTCCCGGCGCGACGGCGGCGGTGAAGTCGGTGAGCCAGGCCGCGTACTCGTCGAGGTCGTGCGTGCGTCCGGGAAGGGGCGCGGACTCGCCGAACCCCGGAAGATCCGGCGCGATCACCCTGACCTCGGGGAGATAGGCGAGCACGGGCTCGAGGCCGTGATGCTCACCCCGGAAGCCGTGCACCGCAACGACCGTGGTCTCGGCATCCGTCGGTCCGTACTCCCAGTACGCGGTGACGCCGCCGCGAACGGGGACCTCGTGTCGCTGCACCGGCAGTCGGCGGAGTCGGTCGGCGTAGGGAGAAGGCACCGTCATGCTCCGAGTCTACGAGCCGCAGTGCGCCTTCTCCTGAATGTCCGACGGCGGCTCTACGGTGAGGGCATGTCACCCGGTCCTGCGCTTCCCGCCTGGCTCACCCGCGTCGCGGTGTTCGACCTCGAGACGACCGGCATCGACGTCGCTTCCGACCGTGTGGTCAGCGCGCACGTGGGGGTCCTCGACGCCGAGGGCCGTCAGATCGCGGCGCGCACCTGGCTCGCCGATCCCGGCATCGCGATCCCGGACGGCGCGACGGCGGTGCACGGCATCACGACCGGATACGCGCGCGAGCACGGTCGGCCGGCGCCCGATGTGATCGCCGAGGTCACGGCCGCCCTGCGCTCCCTCCTCGGGCAGGGGGTTCCTGTCGTCGCCTACAACGCCGCCTACGACTTCTCCCTGCTCGCCCACGAAGCCACCAGGCACGGGATCGAGCCGCTCGTCGACCCCGCCCCCGTCATCGATCCGTTCGTCATCGACAAGGCCTACGACCGGTACCGCCGCGGCAAGCGAACCCTCGAGGTCGTCGCCGAGCACTACGCGGTCCCTCTCGACGATGCACATGAGGCGTCGGCCGACGCGATCGCCGCCGGCCGCGTGGCTCAGGCGCTGGCACGCCAGTTCTCCCTCCCTCCGACGCTCACCGAGCTCCACACCCGTCAGATCGGCTGGGCTCGATCGCAGGCTGCAAGCCTCACGGAGTACTTCATCAGCGTCGGGCGTCTCGACCCGGAACAGCGCCTCGACGGCGCCTGGCCCGTGCGCACGTCGCCGCCCACGACGGACTGACCGCCAGCCGCGACTTCTCCCGACGCCGTCGATTCGACTACTCTCCACAATGGCGCCCATGTCGTGCAGTGCGAGGAGGAAGCAGGCGATGCGGTTCACGTCCAGGAACGTCGATGACGTGGAGTCCACATGGCAGCAGTTCGTGCCGTCCGCGGCGCTGCAGAAGGTGGACCCTGAGCGGTTCCGTTTCGACTGGCGATCCGCCGATCTCGGGAGCGCGACGCTCGTCCGATACGACCTCGCGGCGCAGGTCCGCTCCGCCGCCGAACCGCACGACCAGCTCCTGGTGTGTCGCGTCGACTCCCCCGACGTCCACGTCTGGTCGGAAGGCCGGACACTCGACGCCCGCCTGCCCTGGTTGACCGACGGCGCTCAGGTTCACGCGCAGTGGAGCCGTTCGGCGCGCGTCAGGGCGCTCGTGTTCGACCGCGAGGCGGCGCAGGAACGCGCCAGGCAGTTGACAGGCGACGACGGCATCGAGTTGCGCGCCCTCGGCCTCGCCCCCCGCTCGGCAGCCGCGGCAGCGCAGTGGGAGCGGATGTTCCATTACCTCGACTCCTCCCTGGGAGACGAGCCCGGCGACGACCGCATCCTCCTGTCCGAGTTCGAGCGGCACGCGCTCATGATGACGCTGTCCACGTTCCCCACGACACTGGCGGAGTCGATGCGTCGGCCCCCGCAGCGCTCCGGTGCGCCGGTGACGGTGCGGCGCGCGCTCTCCTACATCGAGGAGAACGCGCATCTGCCGATCACCGTCGATGACGTCGCGAACGCGTCCTTCATCTCGACGAGAGGCCTCCAGTACGCGTTCCGTCGCGCCCTGGACATCACTCCGACCGACGCCCTGCGACGCGCTCGTCTCGACGGTGCTCGTCGGGATCTCGAACGGGGCGAGGGCGTGTCCGTCCGGGCGATCGCTCGACGCTGGGGCTTCAGTCATCCGTCTCGTTTCACGGCGGCGTACCGTGAGGCTTACGGCGAGACCCCCGTCGTGATCGCCGATTCCGCCCGCCGCGTGACACCAGGCGAAGATTCTGTTCGTCCGTGACGGCGGGTTCCGGACTGCGGCGAACCGGGGCTCATCCGTTCGATTAGAGTTCAACCATCCCCGGACCGCCGTTCGGTCGGAAACGCCGTCCCCCGAGGAGTTCCATGACCCACGCGCCCGTCGTCTCCCGAGACGCCTGCTGACCATGGGAAGCCTGTACTACGGCGACGCCCAGGACCCGATCCAGATCGAGGACCGCGCGCTCGCCCACCTGAAGGTCGTCATCGCGACGAAGCTGCGGCGCAATGAGAGCTTCACGCTGTCGTGGCGGCACCCCGAGGGCGACGCGCCGGGTCGATCGACGCTCTGGCTGCACCCCTCCATCCCGCTGCGCTTCGTCTTCCAGGAGCCGGAGACGCCGGAGCTCAGCCGCAGCTGGATCGAGGATCTCGCGCACTCCGCGAACTCCAGCGGGGGCATGATGCTCGTCGACGAGCATCTCGAGAGCGCCGCGTCCGACTGACGACATCACGAACGGTAGGGCGGGCGGGACTTGAACCCGCGATCGTTGGGTTATGAGCCCACTGCCTTAACCAGCTTGGCCACCGCCCCGTACGCGCTCCAGCCTAGCGGCCGGTCCGGGTCACACCGGAGACGCGGCGGCGTGCGTCTGCAGGTGGCCCAGGTAGATCTCGGCGTTCGCGACCAACCCGGCACGCTCCTCCTCGCTGAGCGACCGGCGCACCTTCGCGGGGACGCCGGCGACGAGGGACCCCGCCGGGATCTCCGTGCCGCCGAGCACGACGGCGCCCCCCGCGATCAGGCATCCCTCGCCGATCACAGCACCGCTGAGGATCACCGACCCCATTCCGATGAGCGAGCCGTCGCCGATGGTGCAGCCGTGCACGACCGCGTTGTGTCCGATCGACACCTTCGATCCCACGACCACGGGGTGGCCGGCATCCACGTGCATCGACACGTTGTCCTGCACATTGCTGCCCGGCCCGATGACGATCCCGGCGGAGTCACCGCGGAGCACCGCGTTGTACCAGACGCTGGCGCCGGCCGCGAGGGCGACGTCGCCGACGACGCGCGCGCCGGCCGCGACGAACGCGGAGGCGTCGATCGACGGCGTGCTGTTCGGCAGAGCGAGAACGGAGGCGTCTGAGGCGATGGTCATGAGGTGAGACTACCCTCACTTCCGCGGAATCACGCGGAAGTGAGCCGAGCCTCAGCTTGCTTGCGGAATGTCTGAGCGTGAGTAGCGTTGTCTTCAACAGATACGAGATTTCCCTCTTGAGGAGCAGAAGATGAGCAAGGCACAGACCGTTTCCACCACCGCTGTCGACCCGACCGTCGCCGCCGGCGCCGCGCAGTTCCTCTCCCCCGTCGTGCTCGGCCTCCAGGCGCTGACCGTCAACGGCAAGCAGGCCCACTGGCACGTCCGTGGCGCGAACTTCGTCGGCGTCCACGAGCTGCTCGACACGATCGTCGCCCACGCGGGTGACTTCGCCGACACCGCCGCGGAGCGCATCGTCGCCCTCGGGCTCCCGATCGACGCCCGCGTGAGCGCTGTGGCGGCGAAGGCCGGAGCGACGGGTGTCCCCGCCGGCTTCACCCAGTCGGACGAGCTCATCCGTGCCGTCATCGCCGATATCGATGCCATCCTCGTCGATGTCCGCGCCGCCGTCGACGGCCTCGACGAGGTCGACCTGACGAGCCAGGACGTCGCGATCGAGATCCAGCGCGGCCTCGACAAGGACCGCTGGTTCCTCGTCTCGCACATCGCGGCCTGACGCAGCAGCACTCGGAAGGGCGGTCCTCGGTATCACCGGGGCCCGCCCTTTCGCGTGTGCGGAGTCCGCTACTGCGCGTAGGTGACGCGTCCGCCGAGAATCGTCGCGACGACCGGCATCTCACGCAGACCCGGCGCTGTCGCCGTGCGCGGGTCCTCACCGCAGAGCACGATGTCGGCGACCTCGCCCGGTCGGAGTGCGGAACGCACGCTCGCCTCGATCGCCTGATCGACCGTCAGCGTCTCCTCGGGATGCCAGGGCGCGCGGTCGTCGTCGGTCCGGGATACGGCGGCGGATATCGCCTGCCACGGGTCGAGGTCCGCGACGGGCGCATCGGAGCCGAACCGCAGCTCCGCTCCGGCATTGCGCAACGACGCGAGCGGGTAGCTGATCGCCGTCTGCTCCGCCCAGTGCCGCGCCACGAGGTCGCGGTCGTCGAGCGCGTGCTGCGGCTGCACGCTCGCGGCGACGCCGAGCCGCGCGAACCGGGCGAGATCGGCGTGGCGCACGAGTTGCGCGTGCTCGATGGTGCCGACAGCCCCGGCGACCGTGAAGGCGTCGAGCGCCGAGGTCGTCGCGCGGTCGCCGATCGCGTGCACCGCGGCGGCCAGACCGGCGCCGGTGGCGCGGGTCAGCAGCTCCACCAGCGCGTCCGGCGAGACCGTCAGCATCCCGAAGTCGTGCGGGTCGCCGGGATAGGCGTGCGAACACGCGGCCGTCCTGGTGCCGAGCGAGCCGTCGGTGATCACCTTGAGGGAGCCCACATGGATGAGTCCGCGTCCCGCTTCCGGGCCGTCAGGGTCCTCGTGGACCTCGCCTGTCCGCAGACCGGACGCGATCGCTCGATCGAGGTCGAACGGGTAGACCGCGAACTCGACGCGATGCGCGGCGAACCCGGCGGCGACCCGTCGTGGCCAGGCGTCGGCGTTCCAGGCCATGTCGAAGTCGACGAGGCCGGTGATGCCTCGTGCGGCGGCGCGTTCACCCGCGCTCCGCACCGCCCGGTCGCCGTGCACGGGATCGGCGGCGTTGAGACGCCGGGAGATCTCGAACGCGTCCTCTTCGCGCAGCATCCCGTCCGGGCTCCGGAACCCCTCGCGGGCGAGCGCGGCGGAGTTCAGCCACACGCTGTGCACGTCGGCGTTGATGAGATAGGCGGGTACGGCTCCTGTCGCCGCATCCACGAGCTCGAGGGACGGTGCATCCGTCCAGAGCGCATCCCGGAAACCGCTGCCCACACGTCGTCCGTCCGGGAGCAGCCGCGCTTCGCTCATGAGCCGTGCTGCCGCCGCGGCCGAGCCAGCCTCTCCGAGCGGTGCGCGCTCCTCGGCCAGCGCCCACTGCACGGTGTGCACGTGATTGTCCCAGAGCCCCGGGATCGCCCAGGCGCCGCCCGCATCCACGACCTCGCCTCTGGCCGACAGCGCCCCGGTCGGCGCGATGTCGGCGATCCGACCGTCCTCGAGGAAGATGTCGACCGGTTCGTCATCGATCAGGAACTCGCGGCCGGGGCCCGCGATCCGTGCGGCTCGGACGGTACCGACGACCGTCTCCCGCTCGGTCAACGCTGTGCTCCCGTGCGCGCGTCCTGCGCGCGGCGCATCTCCGCGGCGAGTTCGCGGTTCGCGTACGGACCGTCCTCCGGCAGCGCGGAGATCACCGCCTCGATCGTCTCCGCCGGCTTGTTCTGGCTGAGCTTCCGCTTCGCGACCACCCGCGTCGGCGTCAGGCGGAAGCCCACCGTGCCCGCGGCCAGACGCTGCACGAAAGCGGGGTCGTTCGGTCGCTCCCACATCAGCCGGGGATCCGGCATCCGCTCCTCGAAGCGCTGGACCAGACGATCGAGCACCTCGAGGTTCTCCTCGTCGCTCAGGATCTCCGGCACGCCGGAGAGGTGCACGGCGGTGTAGTTCCAGGTCGGAACCGCCTGCACCTCGCCGTACCAGCCGGGCGACACGTAGCCGTGCGGCCCCTGGAAGATCACCAGAAGCTCGCGGTCCCCCATGCCATGGATCAGGTCGTCGGGGCGACCGACGTGACCCACGACCGTGAGGTCGTCCCGCGAATCGTCCAGCAGCACCACGTAGTGCGAGGCGACGAGTCCATCTTCACCTGCGCTGACGATGTTCGCCCACGGATTGGCGTCGACCACGCGACGGATCTCGGTGACGTCGGCCAGCGTGAAGCTCGGATTCTGTCGCATGAATCCAGCCTAGAGCGGGTCGGTCACGCCTGGCAGCGAGGACACCAGTACAGCTTGCGCGCGCCGATCTCCTCGAGAGCGATCTCGGTGCCGCACACGCGGCACGGCAGACCTGCACGGTGATAGACCCAGTGACGATCGTCTCGGCTCGCCATGGCGGCCCGGTACTCGTCCGGCGACAGATCATCCATCGTCATCATCTGGCCGGTCTCGACGCCGATCGCGAGCAGCCGCACCCAGTCGTGCCACAGCGCGCGGACGATCTCCTCCGGCACGTCGCGGCCGGGAGTGTGCGGGTTGAGGCGCTGTCGGTAGAGCATCTCCGCACGATAGACGTTGCCGATGCCGCTCACGACCGACTGGTCCATCAGCAGCAGCGCGATGACGGTCTGCGTCTTGCCGACGGCGCGGACGAACCGCTCCTCGTTCTCGACCGGATCTCCGACGAGCGGATCGGGGCCGAGCTTCGCGACGGTCGCCAGCATCTCGTCAGGGGTCTGGAGGACGCAGGCGGTCGGCCCGCGCAGGTCGGCCGCCGTGATGTCGGTCATCAGCCGCAGGCGCACCTGACCGACGATCGGAGGCGGCCACTGCATGCCGTCGTCGGCCAGACCCTTGGTCTGCTCCGACATCCGCACATGCACGCGCGTGCGCCGCGGGGCGCCGATCGAGGACAGGGAGTTCTCTCCGCCACCGTCGAGGATCGGTTCGTCCAGGACGGTGCCGCGCTGATTGGTCTGCCCCATCCGGCCGTTGGCAGAGGCGATCGTGGGGTCGAGGAGGATCTCCCCCGCGAAGTCCCACGCGCCGTAGAGGCCCAGGTGCACGCGCAGCCAGAGGTCGCCTTCCGCCTCGAGGAACATCTGCTTGCCCACGGCCTTGACGCTCACCGCGGCCCGACCGTCGAGAACGGCCGCGCCCTCGGCGAACCGTCCCTGCGGACTCGAGGCCCGCAGGGTCTTGCCCACGAAGTTCCGGTCGAACTGTCGGGCGATGCGGTGGACGGAATGCCCCTCAGGCATGTCAGCCCCTCGGGTCCGGGAGGAGCGAGCCGTCGCGCTCGAAGTCCGCGATCTGTCCGATCCGACGCACATGGCGCTCCTCACCGGAGAACGGCGTCGCGATGAACCGGTCGATCAGCGCGGTCACCTCCTCGTAGGTGTGCTGCCGTGCGCCGATGGAGATCACGTTGGCGTCGTTGTGCTCGCGCGCCAGCTCCGCCGTCGAGAGGTTCCACACGAGAGCCGCCCGGATGCCCTGCACCTTGTTCGCGGCGATCTGCTCGCCGTTGCCGGAGCCGCCGAACACGATCCCGAGCGCCTCCACCCCCGCCGCCTGGTCGGCGACGACCGCCTGCGCCGCTCGGATGCAGAACGCGGGGTAGTCATCGACGGCGTCGTAGACGATCGGACCGTGATCGATGACGTCATGTCCGCCGCTGCGCAGGTGGTCCTGCAGCTGCGTGGAGAAGTCGAGACCTGCGTGGTCGGTGGCGATGTGGATGCGCATGGCTCCCATCCTAGAAGCGGCGGACGCCGGACGGGATGTCAGGGTGCGACGCCCGCGGCGGCCGGCTTGAATCCCGCGCGGATGTTCTCGCAGCATCCGGGACGGCAGACGTCGAAGCCGCCCGGGAGCGCGGTGACGTGCGCGCGCTCCTCGTTGGGCCGGCCCTGGAGCCGCTCCTCGATCAGATCGACGATCCCGGCCACGAACGACGGGGAGACACCCGGCGTGGGAGTGCGCGTGAACGCGAGCCCCGCCTCTTCCGCGGCCTCGGCCGCCTCCGTGTCGAGGTCCCACAGGACCTCCATGTGATCGCTCATGAACCCGACGGGGACGACGGCCACGGCCTTGCGCCCGCGGGCGGGCAGCTCGCCGATCACGTCGCAGACGTCGGGGTCGAGCCAGGGCTGGGATGCGGGCCCGGAACGCGACTGGTACACGAGCTCCCAGGAGACGTCCGCCGCAGCAGGCACGCTCGCGCGGACGCGATCCATGACCCACGCGGCCACCGCCAGGTGCTGCGCCGCATAGGCTCCGCCCTCACCCCAGTCGATGTCACGCGCGCCCGAGCGCTCCGCGTCGGCCGTGGGGATGCTGTGCGTCGAGAAGAGGATCTGGATGTCGGAGGCGGCGATGCCCGCGGCGAAGAAGCCCTCGACGGCCTCGCGCACCCCGGTCTCGAAGGCCTCGACGAAGCCCGGGTGGTCGTAGAAGGGGCGGATCTTGTCGATCGTGACGGTCTCGCCCAGGCCGGTGTCCTCCAGGACCCGTGCGAAGTCCTCGCGGTACTGACGGCAGCTGGAGAACGAGCTGTAGGCGCTCGTCGCGAAGGCGAGGAGCGTGTTGTGCCCCTGGGCCGAGGCCTCCGTGACGACCTCGTCGAGATACGGGGCCCAGTTCCGATTGCCCCAGTAGACGGGGAGGTCGATCCCGCGAGCAGCCAGCTCCGCCTCCAGCGCCTCCTTGAGCACACGGTTCTGGCCGTTGATCGGGCTCACACCGCCGAAGTGGCGATAGTGGTGTGCGACCTCCTCCAGGCGCTCGTCCGGGATGCCACGCCCTCTCGTGACGTTGCGGAGGAACGGGATCACGTCGTCCTGCCCCTCCGGTCCCCCGAAGCCCGCCAGCAGGATGCCGTCGTAAGCGACCGGGGTCGTCACGAAGGGGGCACCGCCGGCAGCGGCAGGCGAGGCAAAGAGGACGGTGTTCGGCTCGATCGCAGTCACTCTCCCATCCTTTCACCTCTCCGGCGTGAGGGCGTCCGCTGCTCTGGCGTAGGCTGTCAGGGTTGCCGTCGGCGCCAACTGCGCCCGACTCCGGTGACATCCCCTCACCCCTGGGAGTACATCTGTGCCTGGAGAGAACCTCACCCGCATCGAAGCGCAGGAGCGCCGCGACGTCGTCGACACCCAGTCGTACGAGGTGGCCCTCGATCTGACCAAGGGTGCCGAGGTCTTCGGCTCCCGCAGCGTCGTGCGCTTCAGCGCGACCCCTGAGAGCTTCACCTTCATCGATCTGATCGCGCGCGAGGTCCGCGAGATCTCCCTCAACGGCGAGCAGCTCGATCCCGACGAGGTCTTCGCCGATTCGCGCATCGCCCTCACGGGGCTCCAGGCGGAGAACGTGCTGGTCGTCGACGCGGACTGCCTGTACACGAACACCGGGGAGGGACTGCACCGCTTCGTCGATCCGGTCGACGACGAGGTCTACCTCTACTCCCAGTTCGAGGTCCCGGACTCCCGTCGCGTGTTCGCGGTCTTCGAGCAGCCCGATCTGAAGGCCACGTTCCAGTTCACGATCACGGCGCCTTCGGCGTGGAAGGTCGTGTCCAACTCGCCGACGCCCGAGCCGATCGTCCACGACGACGACTCGATCGCGACCTGGGGCTTCGAGCCCACTCCCCGCATCTCCTCGTACATCACGGCGCTCGTCGCAGGGCCTTACGAGTCGACATTCTCGGAGCTGACGAGCGCGTCCGGCCGGGTCATCCCCCTCGGCGTCTACGGCCGCAAGAGCCTGTGGCAGCACCTCGACGCGGACTACATCTTCGACAAGACCCGCGAGGGCTTCGCATACTACGAGTCGAAGTTCGGCGTGCCGTATCCGTTCGCGAAGTACGACCAGCTCTTCGTGCCCGAGTTCAACGCCGGCGCGATGGAGAACGCGGGCGCCGTCACGTTCACCGAGACCTACGTGTTCCGCAGCAAGGTGACCGACGCCGTCAAGGAGCGCCGTGTCGTCACGATCCTGCATGAGCTGGCGCACATGTGGTTCGGCGACCTGGTCACCATGAAGTGGTGGAACGACCTCTGGCTCAACGAGTCGTTCGCCGAGTGGGCGTCGACCATCGCCACCGCCGAGGCCACCGAGTGGACCGAGGCATGGACCACGTTCAACGCCATGGAGAAGACCTGGGCGTACCGCCAGGACCAGCTTCCCTCCACGCATCCGATCGTCGCCGAGATCAACGACCTCGAGGACGTGCAGGTCAACTTCGACGGGATCACCTACGCCAAGGGCGGCTCCGTCCTCAAGCAGCTCGCCGCCTGGGTCGGGATCGAGGCGTTCTTCGGCGGCGTCTCGCAGTACTTCCAGAAGCACTCCTGGGGCAACACCGAGCTGAGCGACCTGCTCTCCGAACTCGAGGCCACGAGCGGTCGCGACCTCAGCACCTGGTCGAAGAAGTGGCTCGAGACCGCGGGCGTCAACACCCTGGAGCCGGTCATCGCCGAAGGCGGCGACGGCACCATCTCGCGGTTCGCCGTCACCCAGACGGCACCGGCGGACTACCCGACGATCCGTCCGCACCGCCTCGGCATCGGCTTCTACACGCTGGCCGACGGATCGCTCACGCGCACGCACTACGTCGAGGTCGACGTCGACGGAGACCGCACGGAGGTGCCAGAGCTGCAGGGCATCAAGCGCCCCGATCTGGTGCTTCTCAACGACAACGATCTCGCCTACGCCAAGATCCGTCTCGACGAGAAGTCGCTGGCCACGGCGATCGCCCACCTCGCCGACATCCATGACCCGCTGGCCCGCTCGCTGGTATGGGGCGCGGCCTGGGATCAGACGCGCGACGCCGAGACCCCGGCATCCGACTACATCGACCTCGTGCTGGGCAACATCGGCCGCGAGACGGAGTCCACGACCGTCCGCACCACGCTCGGGCAGCTGCGGACCGCGGCGACGCTCTACGTGGCACCCGCCGACCGCGAGGCCGCTCGCCTGAAGGTCGCCGACGGCATCTGGGCCCTCGCCGAGGCCGCCCAGCCCGGCAGCGACAGCCAGCTGCAGTTCGTCACCGCCTTCGCGAACGCCCTCGTCACGCCCGAGCACGCCGGGATCGTCGGGCGCCTGCGCTCCGGCGAGGAGACCCTCCCCGGGCTCGAGATCGACGCCGACCTGAACTGGCAGCTGCTCGTCGGCCTCGCCACCATCGGTGCGACGGATGCCGGGTCCATCGATGCCGCCCTTGCCGCGGACAACACCGCCAAGGGTGGCGAGTTCGCGGCCCAGGCCCGTGCCGCCCTCCCCGACGCGGCGTCCAAGAAGGCCGCGTGGGCCTCGCTCGTCGAACGCGACGATGCTCCCAACACGATCGTCCGATCGGCAGCGCTCGGCTTCGTCCACCCCGCCGGAGCCGCGGCCCTGCGCGAGTTCGTGCCGGCGTACTTCGACATGCTGCTCCCCGTCTGGGAGTCGCGCTCGTACCAGATCGCGCAGTACCTCGTCGTCGGGCTGTTCCCGACGGCACTCGCGGACATCGCATTGCGTGACGCCACGCGCGCCTGGCTCGCCGGGAACCAGGATGCCGCGCCGGCGCTGCGTCGGCTCGTCCTGGAGAACCTGGCCGACGTCGAGCGCGCGCTGGCCGCGCAGTCGCGCGACGCGGACGACTGATCACCGTACAGCCTCAGCGTCCGGCAGCGGGCGCTGAGGCTGTTCGGCATCCAGCCCGCGCAGAGGCCCGATCGCTAGGATCGGAGTGATGATGATCCCCTTCGAGAACGCACCCCCGACGACGCCGGAAGAGCTCCCGGAGTGGTGGAAGCAGACCCTCCTCGTGCTCGGCGACGTCGGCATGAAGGCGCTCGCCGTGGCGCTCATCCTCGTCAGCTGCATCGTGATCGGGCTCATCCTGCGCGTCGTCATCCGTCGCGTGGTGCATCGCATCGTCGACACCGCCAAGAACAAGGCGGCCGTCGACGACACGCAGGCGCTCGAGCGCTCGCCGCTGTCGGACATGCGACTCGTGCAGCGCACGCGCACGCTCGGGACGATCCTGCAGAACATCGTGAACGTGATGCTCGTCGTGATCGCGCTCGTCCTCGTCGTCAGCGCCCTCTCCCCCGGCCTCCTCGGCTCTCTGACGCTGCTCACGGCCGCTGTCGGCGCGGGTCTCGGCTTCGGCGCGCAGAACATCGTCAAGGACGTGCTCAACGGCATCTTCATCGTCGCAGAGGACCAGATCGGCATCGGGGATGTCGTCGACCTCGGCCTCGCGAGCGGCGTGGTCGAGTACGTCAGCGTGCGCATCACCCAGATCCGCGACGTGAACGGGACGCTCTGGTACGTGCGCAACGGCGAAGTGACCCGCATCGGCAACATGTCGCAGGGCTGGGCGCGGGCGATCATCGATCTCGGCGTACCGGCGGATTCCGACCTGGAACAGGTCGAGCACACGATGCTGGAGACCGCGCAGGGGCTCGCCAAGGATCCCAAGTGGCGCACCCGCATCATCGAGAAGCCCGAGCTCTGGGGCCTCGAGTCGATCGGCGGTGACGCGCTCGTCGTGCGCATCGTGATCAAGGCGCGGGCCAACGCGAAGGACGACGTCGCGCAGGAGCTCCGCCGTCGCCTTCGCGCTGCGCTGGCCGAGAAGGAGATCGCGGTGCCGAGCATGGTCGAGGTCGCCCCGACGGGACTCGACGGAGCGCGTCGCGTCCGCGGAGCGAATCCACCCCGGACCCGCCCCAACGCCGTGACCGGAGTCCCGGTCATCCCGGATCGCGGGATCTGGCGGCGCAAGAAGCCGACCGACGACGGGAGCCCCCAGAAGTGACGTTCTACGACGAGGTCGGCGGACACGAGACGTTCGCGAAGATCGTCTCGGTGTTCTACCGCGAGGTGGCACTCGATCCCGTGCTCAAGCCGATGTACCCCGAGGAGGATCTCGGGCCCGCCGAGCAGCGGCTGCTGATGTTCCTCGAGCAGTACTGGGGCGGCCCGACGACCTATGGCGAGACGCGAGGGCACCCACGCCTGCGCATGCGGCACATGCCGTTCCACGTGGATCCCGACGCGCGGGATCGTTGGCTCCGTCACATGCGGACCGCCGTGGACGAGGCGCAGTTGTCGCCCCTGCACGAATCCACGCTCTGGGACTACCTGGAGCGGGCCGCCTATGCCATGGTGAACACACTCGAGCCGTCGGGGATCGGCACCGCCACGGGCGGGCGTCCCACGCTCGAGACCCGATCACGTCAGGAATCAACGGAGAACTCATGACGAAGACGCCCCTGTCCACTGATGTCCTGGTGATCGGATGGGGGCTGTCCGGGCTGGTCGCCGCCGCCGAGGCCCTCGCGGCCGGGCGCCGCGTGATCCTGATCGACCAGGAGCCGCGGACGAATCTCGGCGGACAGGCGTGGTGGTCCTTCGGCGGGCTCTTCTTCATCGACTCGCCGGAGCAGCGGCGGCTCGGCATCAAGGACTCGCTCGAACTCGCGACGCAGGACTGGTTCGGCAACGCGGGCTTCGATCGCCCGGAGGACGAATGGCCGAGGCGATGGGCGGAGGCCTATCTGCAGTTCGCGGCCGGCGAGAAGCGCGCCTGGCTGCGCGAGCGCGGGGTCGGGTTCTTCCCCGTCGTCGGCTGGGCGGAACGAGGAGGCTACGGGGCCCTCGGGCCGGGCAACTCGGTTCCGCGCTTCCACATCACATGGGGAACCGGGCCGGGGGTCGTCGCGCCGTTCGCCGCCGCGATCGAACAGGGAGAGCGCGAGGGGCATCTCACGGTGCTCCCGCGCCATCGCGTGGCCGAGCTGATCGTCACCGACGGGGTCGTCACAGGTGCACGGGGTGAGGTGCTGGCGACGAGCGGCGCGCGTCGCGGCGCCGAGTCCTCGCGCGAGGTCATCGGCGCTTTCGAGATCTCTGCCGGCGCCACGATCGTCTCGTCCGGCGGTATCGGAGGGAACCACGACCTCGTGCGGGCCGCCTGGCCCTCGCGCCTGGGCACGCCGCCCGAACACATGCTCACCGGGGTTCCCGCGTACGTCGACGGCTCGATGCAGGCCGTCAGCGAGGCCGCCGGCGCCCGCCTGATCAACGGCGACCGGATGTGGCACTACGTCGAGGGCATCACGAACTGGGATCCGGTCTGGCCGTCGCACGGCATCCGGATCCTCCCCGGCCCGTCCTCCCTCTGGCTCGATGCGACCGGCAAGCGGCTTCCGGTGCCGCTGTTCCCCGGGTTCGACACGCTCGGCACCCTCGCGCATCTGCGCACGACCGGTCACGACCACTCCTGGTTCGTGACCTCGCGGAGCATCGTCGAGAAGGAGTTCGCGCTCTCGGGCAGCGAGCAGAATCCGGATCTCACCGGCAAGGACGTCGGTCTGCTGCTCAAGTCCCGTCTCGCGAAGGGTCCGACCGGTCCCGTCCAGGCGTTCCTCGACGAAGGCGAGGACTTCATCGTCGAGGGCGATCTCGAATCCCTGCTCGAGCAGATGCAGCGGCATCCGGGCGGCGAGGCTCTCGACATCGACGCGGTCCGCCGCGAGGTCGTCGCCCGCGACCTCGAGATGGACAACGACTTCACCAAGGACGCGCAGATCGGCATGCTGCGATCGATGCGCAGCTACCGCGGCGACAAGCTGATCCGCACCGCGGCGCCGCATCGCCTGCAGGATCCGGCGGCCGGTCCCCTCATCGCGGTCAAACTGCATGTGCTCACGCGGAAGTCGCTGGGTGGCATCAACACCGATCTCGACGGGCGGGCGCTCGATGCCTCAGGAGTCCCCATCCCCGGACTGTACGCGGCCGGAGAGGCCAGCGGCTTCGGGGGCGGCGGGGTCCACGGGTACCGCGCGCTGGAGGGAACCTTCCTCGGCGGATGCCTGTTCTCCGGTCGCCAGGCGGGACGCGCCGCCTCTCGCTGAAGTACTTCCGGCCCGTGAACAGTCGGGAAGAACGTCGGAGGGCGGCTCTAGCCGGCGCTGCCCGTATCGCGGACGGCGGTCAGACCGGATGCGACCGGTCCGCGAGCGAGCACGTGCCCGCGCCGGAACGCCAGGCGGGTCCACCGTCCCGACTGCATCACGGGCACGTCCTCCTCGCCCGAGATGAAGCCCAGGGCGTCTGCGGCGAAGGCGATCCCGCGGGGCAGGCCGCCGAGATCCTCGTCGGGTTCGCCCCAGATCGCGGCCCGCAGCGCACGGACGGCCTCCTCGCCCGAGCCCGGTGTCGCTCCTCGCGCGACGGCGGAGATGCCCCACTGCGCGCGTTGAGCGATCATCGACGCCGGCAGCGTCGCCGCCGGCGTCCAGTCCCCGCGCGGCGGTGCCACTCCGGCCCACGCGGGCGAGAGCCCGGTCTCCGGGAGCGTCAGCTGCAGGGGATCGTCGGTCGCGGCGAGTTGATCGACCACGATGTCGCATTCGAGTTCGGGGTCGGCGTGCACGATGCGCATCGCGAGGACGGTCGGCGTGCTGTCGAAGAGCCCGTGCGGAGCCAGAGCCGCCGTGGTCAGCGCGAGGACTCCCCTCGACGCCTGCAGCCGCACACCGTCGTCGGTGATCCTCGTCGCCCGCCCCACGAACGTGAGGACGTCCTTCGCAGTGTCGGGGTCGGCGAGGAGAAGCTGATGCGGCACGAGCTCTAAACTACCAACGGACCGGTGCCCGCGGTCGCGGAGAGGAAAGAATGAGCCCCGAAGACCACGCCGCCCAGACGGTCGAGCGACTGCTCGATGTCCTCGATCTCGAGGTGACGCAGGCGCGAACCACCGAGGACATCTTCACCGGAGCATCTCATCCGATGCCGACCGGCCGGATCTACGGCGGGCAGGTGCTGGCACAGAGCCTCATCGCCGCCGAGCGCACCCTCCCCGAGGACCGTGCCGTCCACTCGATGCACGGCTACTTCCTTCGGCCGGGGGACGCGAGCCAGGGCATCACGATCGCGGTCGACCGCATCCACGACGGCAGGTCGTTCTCGACGCGGCGCTCCCAGGCCTACCAGAACGGCGTGCCGATCTTCTCGATGATCGCGTCCTTCCAAGATGCCGATCCGGGTGTCGAGCATGCGGAGCCGATGCCGGAGGATGTGCCGGCGCCCGAGGATCTCTCGCCGGACGAGGACCGCGTGGCGGGGCTCCCCGGCGGGACAGCACGGATGCTGAGCGAACGAGCCGCAGATATCCGCCATGTCGACTCGCCCCTCTATCTGCCGAGCGACGATCCGCATGTGGCCAGGCAGGCGGTGTGGATGCGCATGCGCGCACCGCTCCCCGACGATCAGCGGCTGCACCGCGCCGCGCTCGCTTACCTGAGCGACATGACGATCCAGGAGTCGATCCTGCGGGCGCACGGTGTGTACTGGGCGATGCCGGGACTCAAGGTCGCGAGCCTCGACCACGCGATGTGGTGGCACCGCCCGGCACGGGTGGACGAGTGGCTCCTGTACGTGCAGGAGTCACCGAACGCACGGGGCGGTCGAGGACTCGCCACCGGACGGATCTACTCCCGCGAGGGCGGTCTCGTCGCCAGCGTCGCGCAGGAGATCATGATCCGCGTCCCCGCCGACTAGTCCGCGGTGAGCGTGGGCAGGATCTCGGCGTAGCGGACGAGGAAGGCGCGCTCGTCGAGCCTCTTGCGGCGCAGCCACCCGGTGACCTCGCTGTTGCTCTTGCTCGCGTTGCAGGACGCGCAGGCGGGGACGACGTTCTCGAGCGTGTAGCGTCCGCCCCGCGAGATCGGCATGATGCAGTCGCGCTGGAGCCCGTCACCCTGGGCTCCGCAGTACGCGCACCCGCCCCAGGCCGCAACGAGATCGGCCCACTGCGACGCGGTGAGGTCGTTGGTCACCTTGTCGAGCCGGCGCTGTCGTCGCTTCGCGTAGCGGGCACGCGCGGCCGCTGACGTGGTGGCGGGGAATCGTCGGCGTGAGGGCACACGACGACGGTACCGCGCCGGCGGGCGGAATCCGGTCAGCGGTGCGCGTACTCGATCGACGATCCCACGTAGGGCTCCCAGGCGTCGCGCATCTCCTGCGTCAGGCGAGTCGGACGACCGCTCGCGGCGTCCACCAGGACGATCACGGCCGTCGAGCGGGCATAGATCATCCGCGGCTGAGCCTCAGGGTCGTTGTGCACCTCGTAGCAGACCTCGATGCTCGAGCCGCCGAGCTTTCCGAACCACATCTGCACCTCGAGCGGGCGACGCTGATACGGCACCGGAGCGAGGTACTCGATCTCCTGCCGGGCGATGAGGGTGAGGATCCCCTCCTCGATGCCGGAGTCGAGGACAGCCGTCGGCGGCGCCTCCTCCCCCGGTCCCGCACGCCAGAAGGCCCGGACCCGCGCCTCCTCGAGCAGCTTGAGCATCGAGGTGTTGTTGACGTGGTTGAAGGCATCCAGATCACCCCAGCGCAGGTGGATCGGGATGTGCAGGCGAGGCGATGACATCAGTCGCGCGTGAGCTTGCGGTGCGTGGAGCGGTGCGGCTTCGCGGCATCCGGTCCGAGACGCTCGATCTTGTTCTCCTCGTAGGACTCGAAGTTGCCCTCGAACCAGTACCACTGGTCGGGCTTCTCGTCGGTGCCCTCGTACGCCAGGATGTGCGTCGCGATGCGGTCGAGGAACCACCGGTCGTGAGTGATGACCACGGCGCAGCCGGGAAACTCGAGAAGCGCGTTCTCGAGCGAGCTCAGCGTCTCGACGTCGAGGTCGTTGGTGGGCTCGTCGAGGAGCAGGAGGTTGCCGCCCTCCTTGAGCGTGAGCGCGAGGTTGAGGCGGTTGCGCTCTCCACCCGAGAGCACGCCGGCCTTCTTCTGCTGGTCCGGCCCCTTGAAACCGAACTTCGACACGTAGGCGCGCGACGGGATCTCGGTCTTGCCGACCGTGATGTAGTCGAGGCCGTCGGAGACGACCTCCCACAGGGTCTTGTTCGGGTCGATGTTCGACCGCGACTGATCGACGTAGCTGATCTTGACGGTCTCGCCGATCTTGAGGTCGCCGCCGTCGAGAGGCTCGAGACCCACGATCGTCTTGAACAGGGTCGTCTTTCCGACGCCGTTGGGGCCGATGACGCCGACGATGCCGTTCGGCGGCAGGCTGAAGCTGAGGCCGTCGATGAGCGAGCGCTCGTCGAAGCCCTTCTTGAGCTTCTTGGCCTCGATCACGACGCTTCCGAGACGCGGACCCGCGGGGATCTGGATCTCCTCGAAGTCGAGCTTCCTCGTCCGCTCCGCCTCCGACGCCATCTCCTCGTACCGGGCGAGACGGGCCTTCGACTTCGTCTGCCGCCCCTTGGCGCTGGAGCGCACCCACTCCAGCTCCTCCTTGAGGCGCTTGGCGAGCTTCGCATCCTTCTTGCCCTGGATCTCGAGCCGCTCGCCCTTCTTCTCGAGGTAGGTCGAGTAATTGCCCTCGTAGCCGATGAGGCGGCCGCGGTCGACCTCGGCGATCCACTCGGCGACATGGTCGAGGAAGTACCGGTCGTGGGTGATGGCGATCACGGCACCCTTGTACGCCTGAAGGTGCTGCTCGAGCCACAGGACGCTCTCGGCGTCGAGGTGGTTGGTGGGCTCGTCGAGGAGCAGCAGGTCGGGCTTCTGGAGCAGGAGCTTGGCCAGCGCCACACGGCGCTTCTCACCGCCCGAGAGCGGGGCGATCGCCGCGTCGCCGGGCGGTGTGCGCAGGGCGTCCATGGCCTGCTCGAGCTGCGAGTCGAGATCCCAGCCGTCCGCGGCGTCGATCTCCTCCTGCAGCGTGCCCATCTCGGCGAGGAGAGCGTCGAAGTCGGCGTCCGGGTCGGCCATGAGGGCCGAGATCTCGTTGAAGCGGTCGACCTTCGCCTTGATCGCGATCCCGTCCTGGATGTTCTCGATCACGGTCTTCGACTCGTCGAGCTCCGGCTCCTGCATGAGGATGCCGACAGAGAAACCGGGCGAGAGCTTCGCCTCGCCGTTCGACGGCGTGTCGAGCCCCGCCATGATCTTGAGGATCGTCGACTTTCCGGCGCCGTTCGGACCCACCATGCCGATCTTGGCGCCGGGAAGGAATGCCATGGTGACGTCGTCGAGGATGAGCTTCTCGCCCACTGCCTTGCGTGCACGCACCATCGAGTAGATGTACTCAGCCACCGAAAACCGCTCCTTCTGTTGGCGTCGAAGATCGACACTCCAGCCTACCGGCCCGTGGCTGTGTCACCAGTCGATCGGGCGAGTCGTGCCGACGAGGCAGCGCCCTTCCGCCAGCTGAGGCATCACGGCCGTGACGACCTGTCCCGTCGACGGACCGACCTGCCCGATCAGGCATTCGTCATCGCCCCAGCGCACCGAGAACTGCAGGCTCTCCGCCGTGTTGCCGACCGTCGTGAGGTCTTGCGTGACCTGCATCGCTGCGCGGTCGAACCCGGCGGCGATGAGAGCGTCGATGTACGCGCGACCCGACCCCTGCTGATCCGTAGTCCAGATGCTCTCCGAGACACGCGTGAACACGGGGAGGTTGTCCTCGGCGGTGCCGTCCGGCACCAGCACCGGATCTGGCGCCGCCTCGGAGTCCGGTGCGGGCGAAGTCTCGGCGGTTGGCGACGCGACCGGCTCGGCACCGGGCCCGCAGGCGGAGAGGACGAACAGCCCGGCAACGAGAGCCAGGGCGGAGGCGGCCTTCAGCGGCGCCGCAGAGACCGGTCGACGAAGCACGTGCTGAGTCTACGGGCAGCGACCGTGATGACCGCGCCGCCGACCGGTCCCGATCCTCTCCCTTCGTCGCGCTCAGTGCGAGGCGACGCGATCAGCTGTGGCGCCCGCCGGCACCTCTGCCCACGAGATGTCCAGATCGGGCAGTTCTCGGTCGCCGTCGGGCTCGTCGGTTGCGCCGGGGTCGGTGTCGACTCGCTGATCGGCAGCCGTCGGTCCTTCCGCGGCCCCGTGCACGCCGGCATCCGTCGGCGTCGCTCGGCTGCGGGCGAGGAACGCGCTGGTCCCCCACCGCAGATCGTGCCCGATCGCGTCGGCGATGATGTCGACGCTGGTGCCCTGCTTGCCGTTGCTCTCCCAGCTGCGGATCCGGAGCCGACCCGTGACGATGACGCTGTCTCCGGTTCGCAGCGACGCCTTGGAGTGCTCGCCCAGCTGCCGGAATGCGGCGACCGAGAACCAGTTGGTCTCCGAATCGACCCATGCCTGGGTCACGGTGTCGAACCGACGGTGCGTGCTGGCGAGTCGGAAGTTCGTGACCGGAGCCCCTCCTGTCGTCTGTCCCTGCGTCGGATCGGTGGCGACCCTTCCGATGATGGTGACGGTGTCGATCATTCTCAGTCCTCTCGATGACCGGGTCCAACGCCCGGATCGCACCAGCGTGCGGCATCCCGCTGCGCCCCGAACTCGCAGAAGACGGGATCGGTGGACACTCCGCGCCAGATTCGGTGTGTGCAGGACAGCTTTCGGAGCCCCTGTCGGCGACGGCGACCGAATGTCGGTGGTCGGTCATATGTTCGAATCAGAAAGGAGTTCCGATGTCCGACAGCTTGACCACCTATCTGCCCGAGGTTCCCTACGCGACGCCTCGGCTCTCCTCCGCGCGCGAGCACCTGGTCCGGGCGGCCGATCATCTGTGGCGCGTTCAGGACCGCACGGAGCGCGTCCTCGGCCATCTGCGGATCGTCGCCGACCCACTGGGCCTTCGCTACCGCGCCGAGCGTCTTCACCTCGCGACCGGCACGTTCCGCATCGTCGGCGAGTTCTGGCGGGCCGACGACGCGGTCGCCGCGCTGCGCTACTCCTGAGCGGGCTTGAGATGCCCAGCACCGGCGAGCGTCTTCGCGCGATGCAGGCGTGGCATCGTCACCAGAATTTCCTCCGGATGATCGCTTACCTGCAGGACCATCCCTGTCTCGACTGCGGCGAGTCGGACCCCGTCGTGCTGGACTTCGATCACCTTCCCGGAGTCGAGAAGCGGTTCGAGATCGCACGGGCGGTGAACGCATCGACGCGCGCCTGGTCGACGATCCTCAAGGAGATCGCGAAGTGCGAGGTCGTCTGCGCCAATTGTCACAGGCGGAGGACGGCTCTTCGGTCGAGCAGTCGCAAACACCTGGTGTCCCAGGGCATAGTCCCCCCGGCTCCCCTCCGCCTTCCTCGTCAACGTGCGGAGGTGCCGCACGGAGGTGGGGCGAAAGGGCGACGCGGATGCACGTGCGAGCCGTGTCGGTCCCGCAGGAATGCCTACGCGCGTGAACTGCGTGCAGCAGCTTCTGCGGCGGCCGAACGTCCTCGGGCTGATGAGGACTGACCGAACGACATCGATGGATGCTGAAGTTTCGATAGTCTGAAGTCCTACCCCCAGTAGCTCAGTGGATAGAGCATCGATCTTCTAAGTCGCCGGCCGCAGGTTCGAATCCTGCCTGGGGGGCAAGGCCGATGTCGGGCCCGTCGATAGTATGGCGGCATGGTATCTGCGTCCGAGAACGATCGTCTCGTATGGATCGACTGCGAGATGACGGGACTCGATCTGGCGGTCGACGAGCTCGTCGAGATCGCCGTCGTCATCACCGATTTCGAGCTCCGTCCCATCGATCCGGGGTTCCAGGTGGTGATCCGCCCGAGTGATGCGGCCCTCGCGAACATGAACGACTTCGTCACCAAGATGCATGAGACATCGGGGCTGATCGAGGAGATCCCGCACGGCGTCACCCTGGAAGAGGCGGAAGCCCAGACGCTCGCCTACATCCGACGATTCGTCCCGCTCGAGCGCAAGGCTCCCCTCGCGGGCAACACGATCGGCACCGACCGCATGTTCCTCGCGAAGTACATGCCACAGGTCGATCAGTGGCTGCACTACCGGAACGTCGACGTCTCGAGCATCAAAGAGCTGTCCCGTCGCTGGTACCCGCGGGTGTTCTTCCAGGCTCCGTCCAAGGACGGCGGCCACCGTGCCCTCGCCGACATCCTCGAGTCGATCCGCGAGCTGCGCTACTACCGCGAGGCCGTCTTCGTCGCGGAGCCGGGACCGTCCAGCGACGACGCGCGCGACATCGCGACGCGCACCGTGTCGGAGTTCACCTCGAACATGTAATAGACTCATCTGGTTGCCCGCTCCGGTGGGCACATGGTGGGTATAGCTCAGCTGGTAGAGCGCTGGCTTGTGGTGCCGGATGTCGCGGGTTCGAGTCCCGTTACTCACCCCAGTGAAGAGGCCCGAATCGTACTGATTCGGGCCTCTTCTGCGTCTCCGGGGCATGCCCGCCGGGCTCTAGACTGACGGGGTGTCACTCGCGGTCTGGTTCTCCCTTCTCACGGCCTCGGTGGTCATCAGCTTCACGCCCGGCGCAGGCGCGATCAACACGATGTCGAACGCACTCAACCAGGGGTGGCGCCGCTCGATCTGGGGCATCGTCGGACAGCAGATCGCCCTCATCGTCCATGTGGCGATCGTCGCCGCAGGCGTCGGGCTCCTGGTGTCGCGCTCCGAGTTCCTCTTCAACGCGATCCGCTACGCGGGCGCCGCGTATCTCGTCTTCCTCGGCATCCGCCTCATCCTTGCGAAACCCGAGGTCGTCGTCGCGGACGACGAGATCTCACCGGTCGACTCCCGTGAGGGGCACTGGTCGATGATCCGGCGGGGGTTCTGGGTCAACCTCCTAAACCCGAAGGCGATCGTCTTCTTCCTCGCCTTCATCCCCCAGTTCATCCGACTCGACGAGCCGCCCCTCCCCCAGTACCTCACCCTCGTCGCGACCGTGATCATCGTCGATGTCATCGTGATGTGGGGCTTCTTCGCCGCAGCAGCCCGCCCTTTCCGCCGGCTGACACGCTCCGCACGCGGCCAGCGCATCCTCAACACCGTCTTCGGCGTTCTGTTCATCGCCGTCGCGGCGCTCCTCGTCTTCCTGCATTGACGCCGACGCGCGTTCCCACCCCCGCCCCTAGGCTGGAGCGGATGGAGATGGATGCCGCAGCCTTCGAGGCGCTCGTGATCGACGAGCTCGACCAGCTGCCCGACGACATGGTCGACGGGCTGGAGAACGTCGTGTTCGTGGTCGAGGACCGTCCCGAGGACGGCACCCTCGATCTGCTGGGCCTGTACGACGGGCTGGCTCTGACGGAACGGACGCAGTACGGCATGGGTGAGCTTCCGGATCGGATCGTCCTGTTCCGCGAGCCGCACCTCGCGCAGTGCGAGACGGAGACGGAGCTGCGCGACGAGATCCACACCACTCTGGTGCACGAGATCGCGCACTTCTACGGCCTGGATGACGAGCAGCTCCACGAGATGGGCTGGGCATGAGCACTCCGGTCGCGCTCCCGGATCTCGAGGAGATCACCGACCTCCACGCCGCGCCCATGGAGCCGTGGGAGGTGGTCGTGTGGAACGATCCGGTGAACCTCATGAGCTACGTCGTCCGGGTGTTCCGCACGTATTTCGGCTACTCCACAGAGCGCGCCACGGCGCTGATGCTCGCCGTCCATCACGACGGACACGCGATCGTCGCGACCGGTCCGCGCGAGACGATGGAGGTGCACGCCCAGGCGATGCACGACTACGGCCTCTGGGCGACGGTGCGGAAGGTGTCCGGATGAGCGCCCGTGAGGTCGTCCTCTCGCTCGCCTTGATCGAAGGGGCGCATCTCCTGAGGCTCGTGGACGAGTTCGGCGAGCTGCTCCGTGCGCGCTCGACGGACGATCCGGCCGTTCGACGGTTGACGCCGACGGCTTATCCGGATGATGCGGAAGCGGCGGCAGCCTTCGCCGAGACCACCCGTGACGAACTCCTCGATCGGCGGCGCAGCGAGGCGACGACGGTGCGCGCGGCGCTCGCACCGTTCGACATCGAGATCGATGCCCTGTCCGAGAAGGACGCTCTGGAGCCACGCGATCTCGTCATCGCGGAAGACGATCTCGACGCCTGGCTGCGCACTCTCACCGCGATCCGGCTGGTCATCGCCGACCGTCTCGGGATCACCACGGAGGATCACACGAGCGATGACGGCCGCGGAGACATCTACGATTGGCTCGGTTACCGCCTCGAAGTGTTGATCCAGGCCGCCGACGAGATCGACGCGCGACGCGGCCGTTGATTCCCTAGGGGATCTCGACGATCCTGGTCGCCAGCGTCCGCGGGTCGTCGCGCTCCACGTGGAGGCGCTCCTGAGCCGCCCAGCGATCCCAGTGCGGACGATAGGTCTCTCCGTCGCGAGCGAGTGCGCGTGCCTTGCGCGCCGGCTCCCCGGACTCCACCCAGACCCGCACGTCCCCGAGACCGACCGTCGACGGCGTCAGGATGCCGCTTCCCTCGACGATGACGCCCAGGGCAGGATCGACGGCGTGGCTCTCCGCCTCCGTCTCGCGCTCCCAGTCCCATCGTCGCCAGGTGCCGAGGTACCCGCGTCCGTGCGGGCGGAGGATCCACTCGAGCGCTCGATCGACACCGGCGTCGAGCCCGTCCCATCCGGGGTACAGCGAATCCAGCGCGATGAGCTGCACGCGTCCGGCCAGCGGCCACCGTGCTGCCAGCCGTGCGGCGAGAGAAGTCTTCCCCGCGCCGCTGCGGCCGTCGATCAGCACGACGGGGTTCGCCGCCGCGAGAGCGAGGACGTCCTGCTCGATCAGCGTCGCGGCGCGATCGAGCGCGGCCGCGACGGGATCGTCACTTCTTGAGGGCACGGATGATGCGCGAGAGCGCCCGCCCGGTGACCCAGACGAACGGCACAGCAACGGCCAGCAGGGTGACGATGTTCGGCTCGAACCGCAGCCCCTCTTCGCGACGGACGTATACGCCGACCGGGATCGAGACTCCGCCGCCGCCACCGCCCTCGCCGCCTTCCGCGCTGCCGCCGCCGAAACCGGAGTAGGTGAGAGACACCGGAGTGATGCTCACCCCGTCGACGTCCTGCGGCTCACCGTACGCGCTCTTCACGCCGAAGGACGCGATCTGCTTTCCCAGTTCCAGTGCAATGTTCGGCATGGTCCCACGCTAGCCCACGAAACAGGGCGGCGTGCGGTCAATCCACGCCGTGCGCCTTCGGATGCTGGGCGGCGCCTCGCCCGTCACCCCGACCGATGTGACGTGCGCGACTGATCGTGGCCGTGCCGAACCGCGCGACCGCCTCGTCGACGGCCCCTTCGACCTTCCGCCAGTCCTCGTCGTCGTCCCAGAGCCCCAGGCCCCCACCACCGGCCGGTCGCAGGTTCTCGGCGCGCACACCGAGGAGGCGCACGGGATCGCGGCGGTCGATCTGCTCGTACAGGGCCTGCGCGGCCTCTCCGATCCGCTGCCCGACCGCTGAGGGCTCGCTCAACGTCTGGGAGCGGTTCAGCGTGCGGAAGTCATCGAATCGCACCTTGATCGCGACCGTGGCCGCCTCCCACTCCGCGCGACGGAGACGGGCCGCCACGCGGTCGGCGAGACGGAGCAGCTCGGCCCGGAGGAAGGCGCGGTCCAGGATGTCGTGATCGAAGGTCTCCTCGTGCCCGATGCTCTTCTCGATCCGCTCCGTGTCGACCACACGTGGGTCTTCTCCTCTGGCGAGCTGCGCGAGGCGGGCGCTCAGGGCGGCACCCACCGCACGGTCGAGCATCTCGGGCGACGACTCCCGGATGTCGTGGATGGTGCGGATGCCGCGGGCTTCCAGAGCCTCGGCCGCCTTCGGCCCCACACCCCACATCGCGCGAACCGGGCGCGGAGCGAGGAAGTCGAGGGTGTCGCCCGCCGCGACCACGAGCATCCCGTCGGGCTTCGCGATCGTGGACGCCATCTTCGCCACATGCTTGGTCGCGGCGACGCCGACGCTGCAGGTGATCCCGACCTCTTCGAGCACCCGGGCTCTGATGAGTCCGGCGATGCGCGCCGGACTCCCCCAGAGCCGCCGTACGCCCTGCACGTCGAGGAACGCCTCGTCGACGGAGAGCGGCTCCACCAGCGGCGTGAACGATTCGAAGATCGCCATCACCTGGCGGGAGACCTCCTGGTAGCGGTGGAAGTGCGGCAGGACGATGCGAGCGGTCGGACACAGACGCAGCGCCTGGGAGACCGGCATGGCCGCGCGCACGCCGTAGCGACGAGCCTCGTAGGACGCACTGGACACGACCGATCGTCCGTCCGGCGCACCGATGATCAACGGCAGACCGCGGAGGCTCGGGTCGTCGAGCACCTCGACCGCTGCGTAGAACGCGTCCATGTCGACGTGCAGGATGCGGGTTCCGGTGTCGTCGGCGTCGGTGGGCGAGGTGATCTGCCCTCTGCCGTCGCCGTGTCCCATGGATCCATTCTCTCCCGGACTCCGGACACGGGTGCGTCGACGGGCCCAGCGCGCCGAGGCGGCTGAGCCCGTCAAACCGCTACTGCGCGGCGCGCTCGAGGATGAGCTCGCGGACGCGTGCAGCGTCCGCCTGGCCCTTCATCGCCTTCATGACCGCGCCGATCACGGCACCGGCGGCCTGGACCTTGCCGTCCTTGATCTTGGCGAGCACGTCGGGCTGCGCGGCGAAGGCCTCGTCGATCGCGGCGATCAGCGCACCGTCGTCCGACACCACGGCGAGCCCGCGCGCGTCGATGACCTCCTGCGGGGTGCCCTCACCGGCGATGACGCCCTCGAGCACCTGGCGCGCGAGCTTGTCGGTGAGCGTCCCCGCGTCGATGAGCTTCTGCAGAGCGACGACGTTCTCCGGGCTGATCAGCTCGGCGGCATCCTTCTCCTGCGCGTTGGCCAGGCGGGAGATCTCACCGGTCCACCACTTGCGAGCCGTCGCGGGAGTCGCTCCGGCGGCGATCGTCGCCGCGACCTCTTCGAGGACGCCATTGTTGCGCACATCCTGGAACTCGAGGTCGGTGAAGCCCCACTCCGTCATCAGGCGACGACGACGGGCGACGGGCTGCTCTGGCAGCGCGGCGCGCAGCTCCTCGATCAGCTCGGCGGCCGGCTGCACGGGCAGCAGATCGGGCTCCGGGAAGTACCGGTAGTCATCGGCATCCGACTTCGGCCGTCCCGGCGACGTGGTGCCGGTGTCCTCGTGCCAGTGCCGCGTCTCCTGCGTGATCGTTCCGCCGTCGGCCAGGATCTGCGCCTGACGCTGGATCTCGTACCTCACCGCGCGCTCGACCGAACGCATCGAGTTCACGTTCTTGGTCTCGGTGCGCGTGCCGAGCTTCTCGGTGCCGCGCGGACGGAGCGAGATGTTGGCGTCGCACCGCAGGTTTCCGCGCTCGAGCCGAGCCTCGGAGATGCCGAGACCGCGGACGATGTCGCGGATCGTCTGCACGTACGCTTTGGCGACCTCGGGGGCACGGTGCTCCGTGCCGGTGATCACCTTCGTCACGATCTCGACCAGCGGCACACCGGCGCGGTTGTAGTCGACGAGCGAGTACTCCGCACCCTGGATGCGTCCGGTCGCGCCGCCCATGTGGGTCAGCTTGCCGGCGTCCTCCTCCATGTGCGCACGCTCGATGGGGATGGTCACGGTCGTGCCGTCCTCGAGCTCGACCTCGACCGACCCCTCGAACGCGATCGGCTCGTCGTACTGCGAGATCTGGTAGTTCTTGCCGAGGTCGGGGTAGAAGTAGTTCTTCCTCGCGAAGCGGCTGGACTCCGCGATCGAGCAGCCCAGCGCGAGGCCGAGGCTGATCGATGAGCGGATCGCGGTCTCGTTCACGACCGGCAGCGAGCCGGGAAGACCGAGGTCGACCGGCGCGATGAGCGTGTTCGGCTCGGCCGCGTGATACTTCTCGTTGGCCGGGTTCGGCGCATCCGAGAACATCTTCGTGTTCGTGTTGAGCTCGACGTGCACCTCGAAGCCGAGGACGGGCTCGTACAGCTCGAGCGCCTTGTCGAAATCCATGAGCTTGGCGGTGGCCATCAGCGGGTTCCTCCGTCCGTGGGTCCCTGAGCTTGTCGAAGGGCGGGTGCGCGGCTGAGGAGCGGTGCTCCCCAGGCGTCGAGCAGCACGGTCTCGAGCGCGGCGCCGACCTTGTACAGACGAGCGTCCTCGCGGGCGGGAGCCAGGAACTGGATGCCGACCGGCAGCCCGTCCTCCTCGGCGAGTCCGCTGGGGATCGAGATCCCCGGGACGCCGGCGAGGTTCGCGGGGATCGTCGTGACGTCGTTCAGGTACATCTGCAGCGGATCGTCGATCTTCTCGCCGATCTTGAAGGCGGTGGTCGGCGCCGAGGGCGTCGCGATGACGTCGACGTCGGCGAACGCGTTCGCGAAGTCCTGCTGGATGAGGGTGCGCACCTTCTGCGCGCTGCCGTAGTAGGCGTCGTAGTAGCCCGCCGACAGCGCATAGGTGCCGAGGATGATGCGGCGCTTGACCTCGTCGCCGAACCCGGCGTCGCGGGTCGCCGACATGACGTCCTCGACGGTCGGGTTGCCGTCAGGAGTGACGCGCAGCCCGAAGCGGACGGAGTCGAACTTCGCCAGGTTGCTCGAGGCCTCAGCGGGGAGGATCAGGTAGTACGCGGCGACACCGTACTCGAAGTGCGGCGCGCCGATCTCGACGATCTCCGCCCCCTGCGCCTCCATCAGAGCGAGCGCGCTGCGGAAGGATGCCGCGACGCCGGGCTGGAAGCCGCTGTCCGGCAGCTCCCGGATGACGCCGACCCTGAGGCCCTTCAGCACGTCGCCGCGGGCGCCCTCGCGAGCGGCATCCGCGAACGACGGCCAGGCATCGCGCAGCGACGTGGAGTCCTTCGGGTCGTGCCCGCCGATGACATCGTGCAGCAGACCCGCGTCGAGCACGGTTCGCGTGACGGGGCCGACCTGGTCGAGGCTCGAGGCCAGGGCGATCGCCCCGTAGCGGCTCACACCGCCGTAGGTGGGCTTCACGCCGACCGTGCCGGTCACGTGTGCGGGCTGACGGATCGATCCGCCGGTGTCCGAGCCGAGCGCGAGGGGTGCCTCGAAGGCGGCGACGGCGGCCGCGGAACCTCCGCCGGAGCCGCCGGGGATGCGGTCGAGATCCCACGGGTTGCGGGTGGGGCCGTAGGCGGAGTGCTCCGTGGAGGAGCCCATCGCGAACTCGTCCATGTTGGTCTTGCCGAGCGGGATGAGGCCGGCGGCGCGCGAGCGTGCCACGACCGTCGCGTCGTACGGCGAGCGGTACCCCTCGAGGATGCGCGATCCGCTGGTGGTGGGCTGATCGTGGGTGACAAGCACGTCCTTGATGGCCAGCGGGACGCCGGCGACCGGGCCGAGGTTCTCGCCGGCGGCGCGCTGCGCGTCGACCGCGGCGGCCGCTTCGAGAGCGCCGTCGTTCACATGCAGGAACGCGTGGACGTCGCCGTCGACGGCGGCGATACGGTCGAGGTGGGCCTGCGTGGCCTCGACACTCGAGATCTCGCGGGATGCGAGCTTGTCGGCGAGCTCCGCTGCGCTCAGTCGGATGATGTCGCTCACTGCTCTTCTCCCAGGATCGCGGTGACGCGGAAACGGCCGTCCGCGGCATCCGGAGCGTTCTGCAGCACCTGCTCGTGCGTCAGGGTCTCTCCGACGACGTCAGGACGGAAGACGTTGCTCAGCGGAATCGGGTGGCTGGTCGCGACGACGTCGGAGGTGGCCACCTCCGACACCTTGGCGATGTTGTCGACGATGGCGTCGAGCTGGCCCGTGAGCCGCGTCACCTCGTCGTCGTTCAGCTGGATACGCGCGAGCACGCCGAGATGGCGCACGAGATCAGGGGTGATTTCAGACACACCTCCAGTCTAGGTCGTGGCGCCGACCCGTCGTGGCGTGCGCCCGACGCGGTACTCGTCCGTGACGACACCGCTCGCGTCGCGATGGCTGGCGACCAGTTCGAGCGGAGACCGTCCCGTCTGCGGCGGCGCGACGGGTCGACCGGAGCCCAGCAGCATCGGCACGATCCGCAGGCGGAGGATGTCCACCTCACCAGCGCGGAACAGAGCATCGGTGAGCTGGAGGCTCCCCCAGATCGCGATGGACCGATACTGCGTCTTCAGGGACCGGACGGCGTCGACAGGTCCGTCGCGCAGGATCTCGATCTCACCATCGCCCCACGGAGCCCGGTCGAGCGTGCGACTCACGACGAACTTCGGCAGACGGTCGATCGGCGCGGCCACCGCGTCTTCCGACGGTTCCGTCTGAGGCCAGTAGGCGGCGAACAGCTCGTAGGTCCGCCGACCGAAGAGGATCGCGTCGACGCCGGCCAGCCACCGCATCTGCTCGGTGTCGGTGCGGGTCTGATCGCCGAAGTCGACGTCGTCGAAGAAGTCGATCCCGCCCGCTGCATCCATCGCGTATCCGTCCGCGGAGACGATCTGCTCGATCGTGATCTCACCCATGTGCTCCACCCATCTCTCGTCCGAGCTCGGTGACGGCCTCCCGCCATCCCGTCCACACGCTGTCCTCACGCCCGGTGTCGTCGACGTGTCCTCGCAGACGGAACACCATCTCCGTGCGTCCGCCGTCGATCGTCGCGAGCCGGACCTCGAGTTCCGCGACGGGTTCGTCGGGCGCACCCCACGTGCACCGGAGCAGCTCCGGTTCGCGCACCTCGAGGTACTCCCCTCCGCTCGCGTGAGCCGTGCCCGCCTCGTCGACCATCGAGAATCGGAACCGCCCGCCTGCGCGAAGGTCGACGAACACGGATTCCTCGGGTGTGCGCAGACCGTGCGGATGAAGCCAGCGCGCCATCACCGACGGCTGGGTCCAGGCGCGCCACACGCGCTCCCGCGTGGCGTCGAAGACGCGCGTGATCTCCAGCTCCCGCTCGCTCATCGCCCGGGCGCCGTCTGCTCGGGATCCGCTTCGGCGAGCACCGCGTCGAGCTGATCGAATCTGGTCTGCCACGCCTGGCGATTGCGCTCCACCCAGGCCGCGGCCTCGTCCAGTGGCTCATGCGAGAGCGAGCACACGCGCCACTGCGCCCTGGCCCGTCTTTCGATGAGCTTGGCCTTCTCGAGCACCCGCAGATGTTGCGAGACGGCCGGAGCGCTCATCGAGAAGGGGGCACCGAGCTCGCCCACGGTCGCGTCTCCGCGGCTGAGTCGTTCGAGCATGCTCCGTCGGGTCGGATCCGCGAGCGCATGGAACACCATGGACAGTTCGTCCGTCGCCGTGGGCATCGTCACCTCCTGATTAAGTACTTTCTTAATTACACCTGGCGTCCGAGAAGCTGTCAAGTCTCCGCCGCCTTATGCTGGGCTCGTGAGCCCGTTCCAGCCTCCTCGTCCATGGGTCGCCAGCTACGCCGCCGGTGTTCCCGAAGACCTCGCTCCCGTCGAGGGATCGCTGATCGACATCGTCGCGGCATCCGCCAGGGACTACCCCGAGGCCCCTGCTCTGCAGTTCTTCGGCAGAGAGACGACGTACGCCGAGCTGCAGGATGCGATCGACAGAGCCGCAGCCGGGCTTCGTGATCTGGGCGTGCGGGCCGGCGATCCGGTCGCGATCGTGCTGCCCAACTGCCCGCAGCACATCGTCGCCTTCTATGCGGTGCTCCGCCTCGGTGCCGTGGTGGTCGAGCACAACCCGCTCTACACCCCGCGGGAGCTGCGCAAGCAGTTCGAGGACCACGGCGCGAAGCATGCGATCGTCTGGAACAAGGCCGTCGCCACGGTCCAGGAGTTCCCCACCGACCTCTCCGTCACGAACCTCATCTCGGTCGACGTGACACGGGCGATGCCGTTCCTCACCCGCTTCGCCCTGCGACTGCCGGTCGCGAAAGCGCGGGAATCCCGCGCCGCACTCACCGAGAAGGTACGCGGCACCGTCACCTGGGACGCACTGGTGGCCTCCGCGCCCATCCCCGCGTCGCACCCGAAGCCGTCCACCGACGACCTGGCCATCATCCAGTACACGTCCGGGACCACCGGCACGCCCAAGGGCGCCTCGCTCACCCACCGGAATCTGCTCGCGAACGCGGCGCAGGCGCAGGCGTGGGTCCCGTCGATCCAGCGCGGCAAGGGCTGCGTCGTGTACGCGGTGCTGCCGATGTTCCACGCATATGGCCTCACGCTCTGCCTGACCTTCGCGATGTCGATGGGTGCCCGGCTCGTGCTCTTCCCCAAGTTCGATCCCGACCTCGTACTCGATGTGGTCAAGAAGCACCCCGCGACGTTCCTGCCGCTGGTGCCGCCGATCGCCGACCGCCTCCTCACGGCCGCGAGGGAGAAGGGTGTCTCCCTCGAAGGCATCGAGGTGGCGATCTCCGGCGCGATGGCGCTGCCGCACGAACTCGTCGTCCCGTTCGAGAAGGCCACGCACGGCTATCTGGTCGAGGGCTACGGCCTCAGCGAGTGCTCTCCGGTGCTGATGGCCAACCCCGTCGCCGAGCACCGGGTGCCCGGGACTGTCGGGCTCCCCCTGCCCGGGACCGAATGCCGCGTCGTCGATCCGGAGAACCCGACCGTTGACGTCCCCGATGGGACCGCCGGTGAGCTCGTCGTCCGCGGACCGCAGGTCTTCTCCGGGTACTACGGCAAGCCCGAGGAGACCGAGGCGGTCTTCGTCGACGGCTGGTTCCGCACCGGCGACATCGTCACGATCGACGACGCCGGTTTCATCCGCATCGTCGACCGCATCAAGGAGCTCATCATCACCGGCGGGTTCAACGTCGCGCCGACCGAGGTGGAGAACGCGTTGCGACAGCATCCTCAGGTGGCGGATGCCGCGGTGGTCGGACTCGCGAGCGAGCACTCCGGAGAAGAGGTCGTCGCGGCGATCGTCGTCGACAGCGGAGCGGACGTGGATGTCGAGGCGATCCGCGAGTTCGCCCGCGGCATCCTCACCCCCTACAAGGTGCCACGACGCATCTTCGTGGTCGACGAGCTCCCGAAGTCGCTCATCGGAAAGGTGCTCCGCCGGCAGGTGAAGGAGAAGCTCGTCGCGCTGACGACGGGCTCCTGAGGACGCCCTCACAGGCGCCGACATCTTCGGGGCGCTACCCTTGGGAAGTGACTCCTGAAGATGCAGTGCTGACCGACGCCCCCGAGGACTCCCCCGCGACCCCCGGATTCGAGGAACTCGGCATCACCGGGCCCGTCCTCAAAGCCATCAAGGACCTCGGATACGAGACCCCTTCTCCGATCCAGGCCGCGACGATCCCGACCCTGTTGTCGGGACGCGATGTCGTCGGCATGGCGCAGACCGGAACCGGCAAGACCGCCGCGTTCGCGCTGCCCGTGCTGGAGCGACTCGACGTGTCGCAGAAGATCCCCCAGGCCCTGGTGCTGGCCCCGACGCGAGAGCTCGCGCTGCAGGTCTGCGAAGCCTTCGAGTCCTACGCCTCGAAGATGAAGGGCGTCCACGTGCTCCCCGTCTACGGCGGTCAGGGCTACGGCGTGCAGCTGTCCGCGCTCCGCCGCGGTGTGCACGTGATCGTCGGCACGCCCGGGCGCATCATGGACCACCTCGCCAAGGGAACCCTCGATCTGTCCGAGCTGAAGTACCTCGTGCTCGACGAGGCCGACGAGATGCTGAAGATGGGCTTCGCGGAAGACGTGGAGCAGATCCTCGCTCAGACGCCCGCCGAGAAGCAGGTGGCCCTCTTCTCGGCGACGATGCCGCCCCAGATCCGTCGCCTCGCGCAGAAGTACCTGCAGGACGCCGAGGAGATCAGCATCACCTCGAAGACCGCGACCGGCACCAACATCACCCAGCGCTACCTCGTGGTGTCGTACGCGCAGAAGGTCGACGCGCTCACGCGCATCCTCGAGGTCGAGAACTTCGACGGCATGATCGTCTTCGTCCGCACGAAGAACGAGACCGAGACCCTCGCCGAGAAGCTGCGAGCCCGCGGATACTCCGCCGCCGCGATCAACGGCGACGTGCCGCAGGTGCAGCGCGAACGCAGCGTGAACCAGCTGAAGGACGGCAAGCTCGACATCCTCGTCGCCACCGACGTCGCCGCCCGCGGGCTCGACGTGGAGCGCATCAGCCACGTCATCAACTTCGACATCCCCACCGACACCGAGTCGTACGTGCACCGCATCGGCCGCACCGGACGCGCAGGCCGCTCGGGCGATGCGATCAGCTTCATCACCCCGCGCGAGCGCTACCTGCTCAAGCACATCGAGAAGGCCACCCGTCAGCAGCCGGCGCAGATGCAGCTGCCGAGCACCGAGGACGTGAACACCACGCGCCTCAACCGCTTCGACGACGCGATCACCACGGCGCTGTCCGAGACCGGTCGCATCGAGGCCTTCCGCGACATCGTCGCGCACTACGTGCGCCATCACGATGTCCCCGAGGGCGACGTCGCAGCGGCACTCGCGGTCGTGGCGCAGGGCGACAAGCCGCTGCTGCTCGACCCGGCCAACGACCCGCTGACGCGGGCGGTGGAGGCCGACAACCGTCCGCCGCGTGAGCGCGCCGGACGCGATGCCCGGGAGCCGCGCACCGAGCGTCGCGGTCGCGGGGACTACACCGCGTACCGCATCGAGGTGGGCCGACGTCATCGGGTCGAGCCGCGTCAGATCGTCGGCGCGCTCGCGAACGAGGGCGGCCTCGGTCGTGACGACTTCGGCGTGATCAACATCCGCCCCGACTTCTCGACGATCGAACTGCCTTCCAACCTCAGCCCTGCCGTGCTGGAGAAGCTGCGCGACACGCGCATCTCGGGACGCCTGATCGAGATCAAGCCCGATCGGGGCCCCGCGGGCCGTCGCAACAGCGGTCCTCGCGAGGGCGGTTACGAGCGCCGTGATCGCGACGACCGCCCCGCGCGCAGCGACCGCGAGGACAAGCCGTTCCGCAAGCCGCGTCACAAGGGCTGAGCGAGAAAACCTCTCAGCATCGCCCGAGAACGCCGCACGGATCCCGCCGATCCGTGCGGCGTTCCGGCGTCCGGTCGGTGCCGGCACCCCGGCGCTACACCGATTCGCGGGCGAGCTGTGCGGCGATGTCGATCAGCGGCTCAGGATGCGCGAGCAGGGCACGCTGCTCCGGATTCGCGATGAGATGCGCGAGCAGACGATGCGCACCGTCGACCGTGGGCGCCCAGTAACCTCCGACGTGGTGGCGACTCAGCGGCATGACCTGCTCTTCTCCGTCGACGGTCAGCGTCAGGGCTCCATCATCGGGGTCGACTCCGAGGTCGGAGAGCGCGACCGCGGTCAGCGCCCCGAGCACGATCGTGCCGACGAGACCGGGGAGCCGGACCCCCTCCCGGAGGATCACCGCATCCGGCGTGAGTCGCAGGTGGTTCCGCCCGGGGTCGCCGACGGCCAGCGCATCGGGGACGGCGATCAACGGTCCGTAGCGCTTCATGCGAGGGCGTCAGGACCCTCGGTCACGAGGATGTGGAACTGCGCCGCGTCGAGGATGCGGATGCCGAGCTCCTCGGCCTTCCCGAGCTTCGAGCCGGCGCCGGGGCCGGCCGCGACGAAGTCCGTCTTCTTCGAGACGCTCGAGGCGGCCTTGCCGCCCGCGTTGATGATGGCCTCCTGGGCGCCGTCGCGGGTGTAGCCGTCGAGGGAACCCGTCGCGACGATCGTGAGCCCTTCGAGCACACCGCCGGCAGCGACCGCAGCGCCGGGACCAGGATGCCCGGGAGTCGCCCACTGCACACCCGCCTCGGCCCACTGCCGCACGATCTCCTGGTGCCAGTCCACATCGAACCAGGCGAGCAGCGAATCCGCGATGATCCCGCCCACTCCCTCGACCGATGCCAGCTCATCGCGGGAGGCGGCGCGGATCGCATCGAGTGAGCCGAACCACTGCGCCAGCGCCCGTGCGGCGACAGGACCGACGTGACGGATGTTCAGCGAGACGAGCAGCCGCCAGAGTTCCTTCGTCTTGGCCTTCTCGAGCTCAGCCAGCAGGGTGACGGCCTGCGACGACGGCTGCGGACCCTCGGCTCCGGCCTTCTTCTCGGCCGCGGTGGGGTTGCGCCGGAACGGCGAGCGGGTCTTGACGAGGCCGTCGTCGTCTTCCTTCGGGAGCCCGGTCTCGGCGTCGCGGACGAAGAGCTCGATGGGCACGAGCTGGTCGATCGTGAGAGCGAACAGCCCTGCCTCGGTCTCGAGAGGAGGCACGGCAGGCGACGTGGGTTGCGTCAGCGCGGCGGCGGTCACCTCGCCGAGCGCCTCGACGTCGAGCGCGCCGCGAGACCCGATGTGCTCGACACGACCGCGCACCTGCGCAGGGCAGGAGCGCGCGTTCGGGCAGCGGAGGTCGATGTCGCCCTCCTTCATCGCCCGCAGCGGTGTTCCGCACTCCGGGCACTCGACCGGCATCACGAACTCGCGCTCGGTCCCGTCGCGCTTCTCGACCACCGGTCCGAGCACCTCGGGGATCACGTCGCCGGCCTTGCGCAGCACGACCGTGTCGCCGATCAGCACGCCCTTGGCCTTCACCACATCCTTGTTGTGCAGCGTCGCCTGGCGCACCACGGAACCGGCGACCTGCGCCGGGGCCATCACGGCGAACGGCGTCGCACGACCGGTGCGGCCGACCGAGACGACGATGTCGAGAAGCTTCGTCTGCACCTCCTCGGGCGGGTACTTGTACGCGATCGCCCAGCGCGGCGCACGGCTCGTGGCGCCGAGTTCGTCGTGCAGCTCGAGCTCGTCGACCTTCACGACGATGCCGTCGAGCTCGTGCTCGATGTCGTGCCGGTGCTCTCCGAAGTACTCGACGAACGAGGCGACCTCGTCGATCGAGGCGCACACCTTCGTGTGCGGGCTCGTCGGCAGGCCCCACCCGGCCAGCAGGTCGTAGACCTCGCTCTGCGCCCCGACCGGCGGATTCGCCCAGGCGCCGACGCCGTGCACGTAGAGGGCGAGCGACTCGATGCGCAGGAGCCCGGCCTCGAGCTCGAGCCCGTCCTTCTTGTCGATCTGCTGCCGGAGGCCGCCGCTCGCCGCGTTCCGCGGGTTCGCGAAGGACGGGAACCGCCGTGCGGCCGCGGTGCGGGCCTTCTCCTCATCGAAGGGCTTCTTGGCGCCGCCACGCGCCTCCCAGCGCGCGAGCGCGTCGCCGTACGCCCGGTCGCGGAACGCCGCCTGCGCGGCGTTGAGTCGCTCGAACGCCGCGACGGGAATGAAGACCTCACCGCGCACCTCGACGATCTCCGGGTGCCCCTCCCCGCTGAGCCGCTCGGGGATCTCGGGAAGCCGGAGCGCGTTCTCGGTGACGATCTCGCCCACGCGCCCGTCTCCTCGCGTCGCCGCAGAGGTGAGCACGCCGTTCTCGTAGCGCAGGTTGATGGCGAGCCCGTCGATCTTCAGCTCGGTGAGCCAGGCGACCTTCCGTCCCGCAGAGGCCTGGGTCTTGGCCGCCCACTCGCGCAGCTCTTCGATCGAGAAGACGTTGTCGAGGCTCAGCATGCGCTCGGCATGCTCGATCGTGGCGAGGCCCGTCGCCTCGGCGGCGCCGACCATCTGCGTCGGAGAGTCCTGCCCCTGCAGCTCGGGATGCAGTCGCTCGAGCTCCTCGAGGCGATGCATCCAGCCGTCGTACGTGAAGTCGTCGACGACGGAGGTGTCTCGCCCGTAATAGGCGTCTTTCGCCTCGAGGATGCGAGTGGTCAGCTCTTCGGCTTCGGTTCGGGCGTCTTCCAGCGAGATGTTCTCCGGCACCCCGTCAGTCTACGAGCGGGCGCCGACATCCAGCGAGAGCTACGCGCCGACGGGAACAGCCGACACCGTGGTGTCGATCGTGAACTGACCGAGCACGCGGGTCCCCACGTAGAGCACCGCGGTCTGCCCCGGCGCGACGCCGTCGAGCGGGATCTCCGGCACGACGCGCACGCCGTCGTCCGACACGGTGGCGACGGCCGCGACGGGCTCGGAATGCGCCCGGATCTGCACGTGGCAGTCGAAAGACGACTCGACGGGCCCCGCACCTGCCCAGCTGAACCGCTCCCCTGCGATCTCCGCGATCGCGAGGGCCTCCTTCGGGCCGACGACGACCGTGTTCGACACCGGGCGCACCTCCAGCACGAACCGCGGCTTGCCGTCGGCTGCCGGCACGCCGAGCTTGAGTCCTCGGCGCTGTCCGACCGTGAAGCCGTGCGCCCCCTCGTGCGAACCCACGACGGCGCCGGAGCGGTCGACGATCTCACCGGTGGCGGTGCCGACCTTCTCGGCCAGCCAGCCCCGGGTGTCGCCGTCGGGGATGAAGCAGATGTCGTGGCTGTCGGGCTTCTGCGCCACCGTGAGGCCGCGGGCCTCCGCCTCCGCGCGCACGATCGCCTTCGAGGGGGTCGTGCCGAGCGGGAAGTAGGTGTGCGCGAGCTGCTCGGCCGTCAGCACCCCCAGCACATAGGACTGATCCTTCGCGTTGTCCGAGGCCCGATGCAGCTCCAGTCCCTGCTCGCCGTCGATCAGGGTGGCGTAGTGCCCGGTGCACACCGCGTCGAAGCCGAGCTCGATGGCCCGCTCCAGAAGAGCGGCGAACTTGATCTTCTCGTTGCAGCGCATGCAGGGGTTCGGGGTGCGTCCGGCCTGGTACTCGGCGATGAAGTCATCGATCACGTCGTCGCGGAAGCGCTCCGAGAAGTCCCAGACGTAGAACGGGATGCCCAGCAGGTCGGCGGCGCGGCGCGCGTCCAGGGCGTCCTCGATCGTGCAGCATCCGCGGCTTCCGGTGCGCAGGGTGCCGCCGGCTCGCGAGAGCGCCAGGTGCACGCCCACGACGTCGTGCCCCGCCTCCACGGCACGTGCGGCCGCGACGGCGGAGTCCACTCCACCGCTCATGGCTGCAAGGATCCGCATGAGACCAGTCTACGAGCGCGCGCCTGTGCCGGACCCGGATGCCCGATCGTAGGCATCGGCGATCGCGGCGAGCACCGCGTCGACATCGGCATCCGTCGACGTCCGCCCAAGCGAGAACCGCAGCACGCTGCGCGCATCGCGCTCGCTCCGCCCCATGGCCATCACCACGTGCGACGGCTCCGCGACGCCCGCCTGGCAGGCGGAGCCGGTGGATGCCGCGACACCCGCGACGTCGAGGAGGAACAGCAGACTCTCCCCCACGGCTCCGGGGAACAGCATGTGCGCGTTGCCCGGAAGCCGGTGGACCGGATCGCCGAGCAGCTCGGCTGCGGGGACGGCCGAGCGGATGCCCGCGACGAGACGGTCGCGCAGTGCGGACAGCCGGACGGCCTCGCCGGCGCGCTCCGTCTCGGCGAGCTCCAGGGCGGTCGCGAAGGCCGCTGCCCCGGCCACGTCCTGCGTCCCGGCGCGGAGTCCGCGCTGCTGGGCGCCGCCGCGCAGCATCGCCGTCAGCCGGGCCGTCCTCGCCGCGACCAGGATGCCGACGCCGACGGGCGCGCCGATCTTGTGGCCGGCCAGGCTCAGTGCGACGAGCCCGACGCCGGGGGCCGCATCCGCCCGCAGCCCACGGAAGGAGAGGGGAAGATGGCCGAGGGCGGCGACCGCGTCGAGATGGAGCGGCACTCCGGCGGACGCGCTCGACGAGGAGAGCACCGCCGCATCGTTGACGGTGCCCGCCTCGTTGTTCGCGACGAGGGCCGTGGCGAGGGCTGCTCCGGGGAGCTGCTGAGCGAACGCGTCGACGTCGATGCCCGCCAGCGCGGTCACACCGACGCTCCGCACCTGCGCGCCCTCGTCGATCAGGGCAGCGACGGTGTCCATCGTGGCGTGGTGCTCGGCATCCGGCAGCACGATCGCCTCCGTGCCGTCGGGACGTGAGCGCCACAGTCCCTGCAGCGCGAGGTTGATCGACTCGGTGCCGCCCGAGGTGAAGACGATCTCGATCGGATCGGCATCCAGGACGGCGGCCACGCGCTCGCGCGACTCCTCGAGCAGACGCCGGGCGTCCTGCCCCGCGCCGTGCGTCGACGACGCGTTGCCGACCGTCTCGGTGGCAGCCAGCCACGCATCGCGCGCCTCAGGCCGCAGAGGCGTGGTCGCCGCGTGGTCCAGGTAGTGCCGCATCCCTCGATTCTCTCGCGAATCCGCGCGGCAGAGGCGACTGCGCGATGGAACCGAGTGCGATCTGTCATGGGACTGCAACACATCCCGCCTATGGTGTACTCATGCCCGAGTCCCGAGACTTCACCGCGCCCGGCGGTCCAGCCCTCGACAACCTCGGCGTCCGTCTGCACGACGGCGTCGGGACCCTCCGTATCTGGTCGCAGAACGCCTCCTCCGTGGAGCTGGTCGTCTTCGACGCGACCGACCTCGACTGGGCGACCGACGAGGTCCCGCTCGAGCGACGCCCCGGCGGCATCTGGGAGGTCACCACGCCGCTCCTGCAGCCCGGCGTCCGCTACGCGATCCGCGTCGGCGGTCCGCACGGCCCCGGCAACACGTTCAACCCGGAGAGCCTGCTGCTCGATCCCTACGCGCGGGGCCTCGCCCAGGGCGACGGCTACGAGGAATGGCGCTCTGTCGTCATCGTCGACGGCTTCGACTGGGGCGACTCGCAGAAGCCGCGCGTCCCCCTCGACCGGACCGTGATCTACGAAGGCCACCTCAAGGGCCTCACCAAGAGGCACCCCGACGTGCCTCCGGCTCTGCACGGGACGTATGCCGGACTCGCCCACCCGGCGATGATCGAGCACCTCCACTCGCTCGGGGTCACCTCGGTCGAGCTCCTCCCCGTGCACGCGTTCGTCCCCGAGCCGCGCCTGCTGGAGCGCGGGCTGACCAACTACTGGGGCTACAACACCCTCAACTTCTTCACCCCCCACACCGCGTACGCCACCGAGGAGGCCCGCAAGGAGGGCCCTGAGGCCGTGCTCGCCGAGTTCAAGGGCATGGTGCGCCTGTTGCACGAGGCCGGGCTCGAGGTGATCCTTGACGTCGTGTACAACCACACCTCGGAGGAGGGCATCGGCGGTCCCCGTTCGAGCCTGCGCGGCATCGACAACGCGAGCTACTACCGTCAGGACGAGACGGGCAGGTACATCGACACGACCGGCTGCGGCAACACGCTGAACACCTCGACGGATGCCGGGGCGCGGCTGGTCCTCGACTCGCTCCGCTACTGGGCTCAGGAGATGCAGATCGACGGCTTCCGCTTCGATCTGGCCGCCGCGATCGCCCGGGACGGCGCGCACACCTACACGCCGGAGCATCCGCTGCTGACGGCGATCGCCAACGACCCGGTCCTCGCCGAGACGAAGCTGATCGCCGAGCCGTGGGACGTCGGAATGGGCGGCTGGCAGACCGGGAACTTCCCGGCGGGGTGGCATGAGTGGAACGATCGCTACCGCGACCGGGTCCGCAACTTCTGGCTCAGCGACATCGACTACGCGCGGCGGGCCTCCGCCCCTGTCGGCATCGGCGGCTTCGCCACCCGGCTCGCCGGGTCGTCCAACACCTTCAGCGAGGCACGTGGTCCCCTGGCCAGCGTGAACTTCGTCACCGCCCATGACGGTTTCACCCTGCATGACCTCGTCGCCTACGACGTCAAGCACAACGAGGCGAACGGCGAGCAGAACCGCGACGGCGCCGACATGAACCGTGCCTTCAACCACGGTGTCGAAGGGCCCACCGACGATCCGACCATCCTGGCGGCCCGCCGCAAGGCGATGCGCAACCTCCTCGGCACCCTGCTCCTCTCCGCGGGCATCCCGATGCTCACCGCCGGGGACGAGGTCGGACGGACACAGCGCGGCAACAACAACGCCTACGCGCAGGACTCCGCCATGACTTGGCTCGCCTGGGAGTTCGAACCCTGGCAGAAGGATCTCCGCGCGCACGTGGCGCGGTTGATCAGCCTGCGCGCCGAGAACCCCGCGCTGCGCCCGAGCAAGTACGCGCGGCTCGGCGAGCACATCCCGAACGCCTCCGTCATGGACTGGTTCGATCAGAACGGCGAGACGATGGAGAGCGCCCAGTGGGCGGACCCGCGGAACCGTACGCTCCAGTACGTCGCGGCCTCCACGCCCGACAAGGAGGCGGCCAACCGGATCCTGCTGATCGTCCACGGAACCGAATCGCCCATCGATGTGCGTCTCCCCGACGAGATCGAGGACGCGACGCGTTTCGTCTCGCTGTGGTCGAGCGCCGAGGAGCGCCCGTCGGATGCCGCGGAGGTGTTCGCCCCCGGTGACGTCCTGCCCATCCCCGGCACCTCCATGCGCCTGTTCCGGGTCGAATGACATCGGTCTCCGACCCACCCCGGTGATCGCTTCCCGCGACTACCGCTGGGCGGTACGTTGAGGGGGTGGCTGCACGTGGTGGTACTCGGTCCTCGGCTCTCCGGAGCCCCGCTCAGATCCCGACGCGCCCCGGCGACGCCGTCACGATCGCGGAGGACACGCGCACGCCGCGCCTCCCGCTCCTGAACGGCTCGCCCGCGGTGCCGGGCGGGTTCCCCGCGAAGGCGTTCGTCGGCGAGGTGGTCCCGTTCAGCGTGGTGTCGTTCCGCGAGGGACACGACATCATCGGCGTGCATGTGCGGCTGACTGCTCCCGACGGGGAGGAGACCCTGCATCGGCTGTCCCCGCGGCTCGACGGCACCGACACCTGGTCCACCGAGATCGCACTCGATCTCCAGGGTCGGTGGAACTATCGGTTCGAGGCCTTCTCCGACGACTTCGCCACCTGGGCCCATGCCGCAGAGCTGAAGGTCGCCGCCGGCGTGGACGTGCCGATCATGGCGGCCCTCGGAGCACAGCTCCTCACGAGGGCGGCGGCAGAGAAGGATCGACCCGCCGCGCAGCGCAAGCGACTGCAGGCCGACGCCGCGTCGCTGGGTGGTGGCGACGCCGCGACGACGATCGCGCTGTCGACGGATGCCGCCCTCGCGCAGATCTTCGCGGATCGGCCACTCGCGAGCCTCCGCTCCGTCTCGGCACCGCAGACCCTGCTCGTCGATCGCGTCACCGCGGGCGTCGGCGCCTGGTACGAGTTCTTCCCCCGCTCGGAGGGCGCGCGCCGTCTGAAGGACGGCAGCGTCAGGACCGGCACGTTCCGCACGGCTGCGAAGAGACTTCCGGGCGTCGCGCAGATGGGTTTCGACGTCCTCTACCTGGTCCCCATCCATCCGATCGGGACGACGAACCGCAAGGGGCGCAACAACACCCTGGTCGCGGAGCCGTCCGACCCCGGATCGCCCTATGCGATCGGCGCCGCGGAAGGCGGGCACGACGCGATCCACCCGGATCTGGGCACGGCCCAGGACTTCCGCGCATTCGTCCGCGCCGCCCGGAAGGAAGGGCTCGAGGTCGCGCTCGATCTCGCCCTGCAGGCGTCGCCGGACCACCCGTGGGTCGCCGAGCATCCCGAGTGGTTCACCACGCTCCCCGACGGCACCATCGCCTACGCCGAGAACCCCCCGAAGAAGTACCAGGACATCTACCCGCTGAACTTCGACAACGATCCGGCCGGCATCTACGCCGAGATGCTGCGCATCGTCCGGCACTGGGTCGCGCAGGGCGTGAAGATCTTCCGGGTCGACAACCCGCACACCAAGCCGCTGCAGTTCTGGGAATGGCTCATCGGGACCGTGAACGCCGAGGACCCCGACGTCATCTTCCTGGCCGAGGCGTTCACCCGCCCGGCGGTCATGCGCGCGCTCGCCGCCGTCGGCTTCCAGCAGAGCTACAGCTACTTCACATGGCGGAACACCAAGGCGGAGCTGGAGGAGTTCCTCACCTCGGTGTCGCACGAGACCAGCGACTACATGCGCCCGAACCTCTTCGTGAACACGCATGACATCCTCACCGAGTACCTGCAGTTCGGCGGCAGGGCCGCATACCGGATCCGCGCGTGCATCGCGGCCACGGCAGCGCCGATCTACGGCGTGTACGCCGGGTACGAGCTGTTCGAGAACGTCGCTCGACCGGGCTCAGAGGAGAACATCGACAACGAGAAGTACGAGTTCAAGGTGCGGGACTGGGCGGGTGCGGAGGCGCGCGGCGAGTCGCTCGCCCCGCTGCTGCGTCGACTCAACGAGATCCGGTCCGCTCATCCTGCGCTGCGGCAGCTCCGCAACTTCGAGACGCACTGGAGCGACGACGACTCCGTCCTCGTCTACAGCAAGCACCTGGACGCGGCGTTCACCGGCACAGGCGCGGCCGACACGATCATCGTCGTGGCCAACGTCGATCCGCACTCGGTGCGCGAGACGACCGTCCATCTCGACACGACGCGCTGGGGCGTGCCCCTCGGCGAGTCCTTCGAGGTGGAGGACCTGCTGACGGGGGCCGTCTGGACGTGGAGCGATCACAACTACGTGCGGCTCGACGCCTTCGCGGAACCGGTGCACATCCTGAAGGTGAAGGAGCGATCATGAGCTACGTGGAAGACGCGACAGCGTCCGCCGACTGGGAGGCCATCGCCTCGGCAGAGCACCACGATCCGCACTCCGTGCTCGGCGCGCATCCGGTCAAGGATGCCGCCGACCGCACGGTCACCGTCGTGCGCGCCCGCCGTCCCCTCGCCGCATCCGTCGACGCGGTGTTCGGCGACGGGAGCCGCCTCGCGCTCTCGCACGTGGCCCACGGCATCTGGGAGGCCCAGCACGCCGGCCCGCCGCTCTCCTACCGCCTCGCCACCGCCTACGGCGACGACGAGGAAACCGTCCAGGGCGATCCGTACCGGCACTCCCCCGCGCTCGGAGACATCGACCTGCACCTGATCGCCGAGGGGCGCCACGAGCGGCTGTGGGAGGTTCTCGGCGCCCATCCCCGCACTCTCGACGGCGAGCAGGGCGTCTCCTTCGCCGTCTGGGCGCCGAACGCCTCGGCCGTCCGCGTCGTGGGAGACCACAACGGCTGGAACGGCGAGACGCACGCGATGCGTTCCATGGGCGTCAGCGGCGTCTGGGAGCTGTTCATCCCGGATCTTCCCGAGGGCACGAAGTACAAGTACCAGATCCGCACCCGGGAAGGCGCCTGGATCCTCAAGGCCGACCCGATGGCGCTCGCCGCCGAGGTGCCGCCCAACACGGCATCCGTCGTCACGTCGTCGTCGTACGTCTGGACGGACGGCGCATGGATGACCCGACGGGCGGCGACGCACGCGGTCGCGCAGCCGCTGTCGGTCTACGAGGTGCATCTCGGGTCCTGGCGACATGGTCTGGGCTATCGCGACATCGCCGAACCGCTCATCCGGCACGTCACGGATGCCGGCTTCACGCACGTCGAGTTCATGCCGCTCGCCGAGCATCCCTTCGGGGGCTCCTGGGGCTACCAGGTCAGCGGGTACTACGCGCCGACCAGCCGATTCGGATCCCCCGATGACCTGCGATACCTGATCGACCGGCTGCACCAGGCGGGCATCGGCGTGATCATGGACTGGGTGCCCGGCCATTTCCCCAAGGACGCCTTCGCGCTCGCGCGATTCGACGGGCAGCCTCTGTACGAGCACCCCGACCCTCGGCGCGGCGAGCACCAGGACTGGGGCACGCTCATCTTCGACTACGGCCGGAACGAGGTGCGCAACTTCCTGGTCGCGAACGCCCTCTACTGGTTCAGCGAGTTCCACGTCGACGGTCTGCGTGTCGACGCGGTCGCCTCGATGCTGTACCTGGACTATTCGCGGAACGCCGGCGAGTGGGAGCCGAACATCCACGGCGGTCGAGAGAACCTCGAGGCCATCCGCTTCCTGCAGGAGGTCAACGCGACCGCCTATCGTCTGCACCCGGGCATCCTGATGATCGCCGAGGAGTCGACGAGCTTCCCCGGCGTGACGGCGCCCACCGACCACGCCGGTCTCGGCTTCGGCTTCAAGTGGAACATGGGGTGGATGAACGACTCCCTCCAATACATCGAGCGCGACCCGATGTACCGCTCCCACCACGAGGGCGAGATGACGTTCTCGTTCGTGTACGCCTTCGGCGAGAACTATCTGCTGCCGATCAGCCATGACGAAGTCGTGCACGGCAAGGGCAGCCTGCTGGCGAAGATGCCGGGCGACCACTGGCACAAGCTCGCCAACGTCCGCGCCTACCTCGCGTACATGTGGGGGCACCCGGGCAAGAAGCTGCTGTTCATGGGACAGGAGTTCGGGCAGATCGCCGAGTGGTCCGAGGGCCGCGAGCTCGACTGGTGGCTGCTGGACCAGCCCTCGCACGTGCAGCTGCAGAGCTTCGTCGGGGCGCTCAACCACACCTACCGGGCCCAGGCGCCGTTGTGGGAGCGGGACAACGACGGATCGTCGTTCTCGCGGCTCGGTGCACCGGCGTGGGAGCCGACGGTGATCGCGTTCGAGCGTCGCGACGCGCACGGCGGCAGGCTCGTCGTCGTCAGCAACTTCGCCGGTGTCGAGCGCACCGGCCACCGCCTGGTGCTGCCGCGCGAGGGCGTCTGGCAGGAGATCCTCAACACGGATGCCGCGGACTACGGCGGCCGAGGCTCAGGGAACCTCGGCATGGTCATCGCCCACGCCGAGGGCGACGGTGCGCCGACGGCCACGATCACGCTGCCGGCGCTGTCGACGCTCTGGCTGCGTCACCAGCCGGAGCCTCACGTGCCGACGATCACGAACGGTTGAGCGAGGGAGCGCTCCTTCCGATCGGGATCGTCCCGGTCGTGACTCAGCTGCTCAGAAGAGCAGCGACGACAAGCGGTTGCGCGCGGTGATCACCCGCGGGTCTGCCGCGCCGATCAGCCCGAACAGCTCGACCAGACGCTCCCGCACGGGCGTGCGCTCGTCGGAGGGAAGCTGCGCGAAAAGATCGAGCAGACGACCGAACGCGTCCTCGACATGGCCTCCGGCGAGATCGAGATCCGCGACCGCGAACTGCGCCTGGACGTCCAAGGGCGCATCGGCGGCAACGGCACGCGCCGCCTGGAGATCGAGGCCCTGCACACGATCGAGCAGGCGGACCTGTCCCAGACCTGCCAGCGCATCCTCGTCGCGCGGGTTCTCCGCGAGCGCCTTCTCGTAGGCGCGGATGGCGGCTGCGTAGTCCCCCGTCTCGATCGCCGCGAACGCCTCGGCGTGCAGCGGAGGCAGCGGCGGCTCCTCGGCCGGTTCCGCGTCTCCGGCGTCTTCTCCGACGGAGAGCGAACCCGTCACGCCGTTCTGGGCGGCGACCTGGAGCAGCTGGGCGAAGACGTCGCGCACCTGCTGCTCGGGGACGGCACCGGTGAACATCGGGACCGGCTGACCGGCGATGAGCGCGACCACCATCGGGATCGACTGCGCCCGGAAGCTCTGCGCGAGCTGCGGGTTGGCATCGACGTCGACCTTGGCGAGCAGCACGCGGCCGCCGAGCTCCCTGGTCACCTTCTCGATGATGGGACTCAGCTGCTTGCAGGGTCCGCACCACTCGGCCCAGAGGTCCACGACGACGGGCACCGTGCGGGAGAGCTCGAGGATCTGGCCGAAAGTCTCGTCGGTGGCATCCACGACGACGTCGACGACAGCGGGCGCCGGAGCGCCGGCCGGCGCAGGAGCCGGTCGGTTGCGGAGGCTGGACAGGTCGACGGCGCCGCGCAGGGCGGCGGGAGAGATCTCACTCATTCGATCACCTTCACGGACAGCAGGTCCTGGCGGACGGCCAGAAGCTTGATCTGCTCCGTCGATCCCTGCGCCGGGACCGAGAAGAACAGCTGGAACTCGTACGTCGTCTCGACGCCCTTCGCGGACTCCGACACACCGGTCAGCGCCTTGGCCTGGGCGTTCTCGCCGAAGCGGATCACGGCATCCGTCGTGGTCGGCGTGACGCTCTCGGTGTCGGTCAGGGACACGGCCACGATCGCGCCGCTGTCGAGCGTCGTCATCGACACGGGCACCGAGGTGGTCGGCGCCATGTCGAACGCCGCCTGCGACGTCGCGGACGCCCCGTTGTCGGCGAGCGTCTGCACGACCGCCTGACGGCTGTCGACGATGGACTTCGCCAGGTTCAGCGACAGGTCGTCGAAGAGGCCGTAGGAGGCGCTCTTGTCACCGGAGTCGACGACGTCGGCGAAGGCGGCGGACAGCTCGCCGGGCGCGACGCGCAGGAACGCGGAGTCCTGCGGGACGAGAGAGGTGCCCAGCCACGCGGCCGCCACGTCCGGGAAGACGGCGTCGGCCGACATCTCCGCCATATCGGTGACCTTGTAGTTCGACCACGGGTCGGCCTGGGTCATGGTGAGGATGACGGGCGGGACGGTGTCGTCGCTCGCTCCCTTGGAGAGCATGAGAACCGTGCGGGGCCAGCGGTCGGTCGCTTCGGGGAGCACGACCTCGACCTCGTCGGTCGGGATGACGGACGGGAGCGGAGAGTCGGTGATCTGCGTGCGCAGCGCGTACTCCGTGGTCCGCGCCGCGAGGGCCGGTCCGTCCAGACGGGTCGACGCCAGATCGATGTCGAGAGCGGTGTCGGCCTCTTCGAGTGTGCCGGAGATCGTCTGCAGGATCCGTGTGGCCTGCGCCTCGGTGACGGCGGGCGGCTTCTGATTCTCCGGCGCGATCACGGTCGGGCTCGGCGATGGCGACGGCGCGCCCTCGTCGAACTGCGGCCACGAATCCGAAGAGCAGCCGGCGACGAGTAGAGCCGTCACGCCGAGAGCCGGGAGCGCCAGCATGCGGCGCCGACGGGCAGGGCGTGCGGCGCGCATCTGGTTCCTCGCACCCGGATCCTTGCCCTCGTCCACGATCTCCGCGTCTTCGATCTTCTTCTCCTCGGACGCGTCCGTCGGCGCAGCGGGCTCGGTCGACTCGATCGCCTCCCGCTCGGCCGGAGGCAGCGCGGCGACATCGATCGGCTGCGTGACCGGAAGCGGGCCGGGGCCCTTGCGACGGGGACCGCGCCCGCGACGCTGGTGCCGGATCCCGAGAACGTAGAGGATGAGCCCGACCAGGAGCACGGCACCGCCAGCGGCCATGAGCGGTCCGGCCCACGGCGTGGAGGTGTCGAGCGGCCAGGAGACCGCGATGTCGTCGGGTGCATCCTTCGTGCCGTCGTAGGCGATCAGGACGCTGGTGCCCTCCGGGAGCTGCATGTTGTCCGCGATGAGCGCGTTCTCGTCGCCGAAGGAGTCCAGCCAGAGGTCGGATCCCGCCGGGTTGCGGCCCGAGGACTCCTCGGTCGTCGCGTCGGAGCCATCCGTCCCCGCCTCGGGAGCGGTGGTCTCCTCGGGCACGGGCGTCTCCTCGGGCGCAGGGGTGGCATCCGAGTCATCCGATGCGGCCGCTGCCTCGACGTGCTCGACGTCGAGCGTGCCATCCTTCGCCACCGTGACGTGGTTGTAGTCCGAGTCGGCCAGCCACGCCTCCATGTCGGGCGTGCGTCCGTAGCTCGCGAAGATCTCTCCCTCGCCCCGGACGAGCAGCGTCTGGGCACCGGGGTTGGTCCGGAGCACATCGCCGTCGAGGAGCACGAACGGCGCCGATTCCGCGATCTCCACCTGGGTCTGCTGCGACGGCGGCCCCAGGAAGATGGTTCGCTGGGCGATCCCTGCCCCGATCAGCACCGCGGCCAGCACGAAGGCCACGACGGCCCATACGAAACGCACGAATAGTCTCCTCACGCATCCCGGATATCCACCCGAGACGCAACACTCGACATTTCAGACTAGCGAAACCTCCTGTGTGTTGCCCACGAGCAGCTCCGCTCCATGTCCGACCGGCACGTCGCACGGTCCGCCGAGACGCGGCTCGATAATCTGAGGCCACACGTTCCGAGGAGCCGAGATGAAGATCCACAATCCCTTCCGCACCGCCCTGGTGGCGACGCTCGGCGTAGGGCTCGGCATCCTGCTGATCGGCAGCGTCGAGACGCTGTCGACCGTGCTCCTGTATCTCGGCACCGCCCTGTTCCTCAGCCTCGGCCTCGATCCTCTCGTGTCGTATCTCGAGCGCCGTCGACTCCCCCGCTGGCTTGCCGTGCTGGTCACGATCCTCGCGGTGCTCGCGATCTTCGTCGGCATCGTGCTCATCGTCCTTCCTGTGCTCGTGAACCAGATCTCCCAGCTGATCGCCCAGATCTCGGCGATCGTCCAGCGGGGAACCGCGATCGACGATCTGAAGGACTGGATGAAGGGCGCCTTCCCGAACCTTCGCGTCGACGACGTCTTCAGCTACGTCGAGGAGTGGCTCAACACGAACCTCACGGAGATCGGCGGCTCGATCGGTCAGGGAGTCCTCGTGGCGAGCGGCGCCGTGCTCAGCGGCCTCTTCGGCGCGTTCATCGTGCTCATCCTCACGATCTACCTCACGGCCTCCACGCCCTCCCTCAAGCGCGCCGTCTACCAGCTGGCCCCGGCGTCGAAGCGCGACCGATTCATCGACCTGGCCGACCAGATCACCGACTCGGTCGGCTACTACGTCATGGGGCAGGTCACCCAGGGCGTGATCAACGGCGTGCTCAGCGCGGTGTATCTGTCGATCATCAAGGCGCCGTTCCCCGCCGTGCTCGCCGTGGTCGCCTTCTTCTTCTCGCTGATCCCGCTCGTGGGCACGCTGACGGGCTCGACGATCATCGTGCTGGCGTGCCTGATCCCGGGACTGGGCTCGCCCGCCACGGCGATAGCAGCGGGCATCTACTACCTGATCTACATGCAGATCGAGGCGTACATCATCTCGCCGCGCATCATGAGCCGAGCCGTGTCCGTGCCCGGCGCCGTGGTCGTGGTCGCGGCTCTCGCCGGCGGCAGCCTGCTGGGCCTGCTCGGCGCACTCATCGCGATCCCCGTCGCGGCGAGCATCCTGATCATCTACCGGCAGGTGCTCATCCCACGCATGAACGAGCTCTGACGTCCGCTCAGGCGGGCGGCCAGTGGGTCGCCAGAGGCAGCGCGGGCGCGTTCACCGCGGCCACGATCTCCGTGAGGACGCGTCGCGTCTGCGTCTCGCCGACCCAGAGGTGCTTGCCCCCGTCCACGGCGATGAGCTGCGCCTGCGGGATCGATGCGAAACGCTGTCGGGCTTCTTCCGGGCGGAGGTAGTCGTCCAGCTCGGGCACCAGGACGACGACGGGCAGATCCGTGCTCGCCCAGGCCGCCACTTCCTCTTCGGTCGCGCGGTGCAACGGGGGCGAGAGCAGGATGATGCCCTCGATCTCGTGCTCACGGCCGTACTTCAGCGCCAGCTCGGTCCCGAACGACCACCCCAGCAGCCAGGGGCGGGGAAGGCCGCGCTCGTGGACGAAGTCCATGGCGGCAGCCACATCGAACTGCTCGGCGGCGCCGCCGTCGAACCCGCCCTCGCTCGTGCCGCGGGGGGAGGTCGTGCCGCGGGTGTTGAACCGCAGCACGGCCAGGTCCGCGAGAGCCGGGAGGCGGGCTGCGGCCTTGCGAAGGATGTGGGAGTCCATGAACCCACCGCCGGTGGGAAGCGGGTGCAGCGTCACGAGAGTGGCGACCGGTGCGGTGTGCTCCGGTTGGGAGAGCTCCCCCACGAGCGTCAGCCCGTCGGCCGTCTGCAGCTCGATCTCGTCACGTCGGGCGGGGAGCTCCAGCGGCCCCCGGATCTCGATGCTCAAGCGACCCTCCAGCAATGCGTGTGCCAATGACGTCGTGCCGCGAGGTCCGCGGCATCTCCCAGAACTCCGTCAGCGCGCCACGCCACCAGGTGCGGCGTGCCGGGCTCGATGTCCTGCGCGCACCCGGGGCAGCGATAGGCCTTCTGCGCCTGGGGGGCGGAGACGGGCTGCACCGTCCACTCGCTGCCGCGTCGGACTTCCGTGCGCTTCCAGCCGGCGAGCAGGCGCTCGAGGGAATCCTCGGCGTCAGGGCGCGCCGGACGGCGGCGGTGGGAGCGTGGCACGATGCCGGCTCACCACCAGTGGTTGTTCGTCCAGAAGGCGTGCGCGCCGGCCCAGCTGCCGTAGCGACCCGTCGCGTAGCCGTTGGCCCAGCGCAGATTGTCCACGGGGTCGTAGCCGTTGCCCGGCACCTTGCTGCACGGCAGCGCCTGAACGAGACCGCAGGCCCCCGACGACGAGTTCGTCGCGTTGGGGTTCCAGCCGCTCTCCTTGGACACGATGTAGTCGACGTAGCCCCAGTCGCTCTCGGCGATGCCTGCGGCGGCCATCCACTCGGCCGGTGCTCCCCCGCCGGTGTAGTACAGGGGCCCGCTGCCCGACGACTCGTCACTCGAACCGGATGCCGCGGCGGGCACCGGGACGGGGACCGGCTTGGGCTTGACGTACACCTCGAACGTGCCGCGCACGGCCGGCGTGATGGGCGTTCCCTCGACCGTGACGGTGAGGTTCTGCGTGTCGGCGAGAGCGACGGAGTATGCCGAGTCCGGGGTCTCCTCCTGCACCGGCTCAGCCAGTGCCACTCCCGTGGGAGCGACCAGCGCGCCGGCGAATGCGACGACGGCGAGAGCACTGAAGACGCCGACGACCCCGCGGCGGCGTGACCACCGACGAGTGCCCTTGCGCGCGGAATTGACCGTCGCTGCGGGCACCAGCGACGAGTCGTTTCGTTCGAGTGTCATGTCGTTTCGGGAGTTCACGATGAGTGACAGTCTACGCAGACCTTGCTGAGACGGCCATCAGAAACGTCAACGAACGGCGAGGATGACGTCGATCGCCGCGTCGAGAAGGGCATCGACCTGCTCTTCGCGGTATCCCCCGCGCTGCATCCGGAACGCGGCCGACCTGAGCTGCTCAGCGGTCAGACCCTCGCCGTCGCGGAGGTAGCGCACGATCCGCGTGGTCACGTGATCGACCTCGTCGATCCGGTAGCCGAAGGTGAGCAGACCGGTGCGCGCGAAGCGGTGACGACGGGGGCGAGCGAGATGATCCAGGATGAGCTGGGCGTCTTCTCGTGCCTGCTCCACCCACGCCCCCGCTCCGCGCGAGCGCACGACCTGCTCGCGCTCGCGCGCGGCGAACGCGTCCTCGACGCGGCCCAGCGCGGCGTCCACATCGGCGACGACGTACCCGCCCTTCACGAGCGGGAAGGACGCGGTGCGCACGTCGACCGCGCCCATCTCGTCACGACCCGTCTCGAAGGCGCGTCGAGCCGATGCGAGGAAGGTGTCGACCGCCACGCGGTGATAGCCGCGCGTGCGACCCGTCGTCAGAGCGAACGCTGGCGGCGCCTGCGGCGCCGTCTGCTCGTCGATCCGGTCTTCAGTCATCAGAGAACCACCCAGGGAGAGAGAAGGAAGTACAGGCCCAGCGCGGGGATGGTCGACGGCAGGATGCTGTCCAGCCGGTCGAGCAGACCGCCGTGCCCCGGCAGCCACGAGCTCATGTCCTTGATGCCGAGGTCCCGCTTGAGCATGGATTCGCCGAGGTCGCCGAGCGTCGCCGTGAGCAGGATCGATGCTCCGAAGATCAGCCCGGCCCACCACGGGAGGTCGAGGAGGAAGATCGCCAGCAGGACACCGGCGGCGAGAGAGGCGAGCACGGCGCCTCCGAAACCCTCCCACGTCTTCTTCGGGCTGATCTTGGGCGCCATCGGGTGACGACCGAACGCCAACCCCGCCGCGTACGCGCCCGTGTCGGCGGCGACCGCGATCGCGATGAAGCTCAGGACCCACCACTGGCCGCCCTCCTGCTCGAGCAGGATGAGAGCGACACCCGCGAGGAACGGCACGTAGATCTGCACGAAGCCGCTGATGACGGCATCCGCCAGCACTTCGCCGTAGGTGCGGCCGTCCTTCACGACCATCTGGCCGACGAGGCGCCACACGATCACGAACGCCACCGCGACGAAGACCATCACCCAGCAGAGCCAGGGCTCGGCGAAGTACGCGGAGAGCACGAGGAACGTCGCCGCGATCAGCTGCGGCACGACGTCGACGCGGCGACCGGAGGCGCGCAGCGCGCGCGACAGCTCGTACACGCCGAGGAGAGCCGCGGCCAGAGCGAAAGGCACGAAGAGAGCCTTGATGAACAGCAGCGAGCCCAGCAGTGCGGCACCGAACGCGAGTCCGATCAGGGTCGCCAGGATCAGGTCCCGACCGGTGCGCTCCTTGATGCGCTCGTTCGCCTGGTCGATCTGATCCCGCGCGTGCGAGACGTGGCTGTTCAGCTCGTCTCTCCGCACGCGCCACTGCTCCCTGATCGCGTTGTGATCCGCGGTGTCCAGGGGGCCTGCGCCGGCGAGAGCCGCCTCGACGGGCGGCAGCGGCGGACGCGGCGGGACCGTCGCGGCGTCGAACGACGGGAAGGCCGCGTCGACGAGCGGAACGCCGTCGTCGGGGGTCACCGCATCGCCTGTCTCACCGTGCGTCGGCGATCGCCCCTCCTCGCCGCGTCTCGTGTCGTCGGACATCCGGACTACACCTCGAGGAGTTCGGCCTCTTTGCGCTTGAGAGCGTCGTCGATGAGGTCGACGTGCTGACGAGTCAGAGCATCGAGCTCCTTCTCGCCCCGCGCGAGTTCGTCCTCGCCGATCTCGCTCTTCAGCGCGTCGAGCTCGTCCTTCGCCTTGCGGCGGATGCCGCGGACGTGCACCTTCGCGTCCTCGCCCTTGGACTTGACGAGCTTGACGTACTCCTTGCGGCGCTCCGCAGTCAGCTCCGGCATCGTGACGCGGACCAGGTTGCCGTCGTTCGTCGGGTTCGCGCCCAGATTCGGCATGTCGCGAACGGCCTGCTCGATCGCCTTGAGGGCCGACTTGTCATAGGGGGTGATGATGAGGGTGCGCGCCTCCTGGTTGGCCAGCGATGCGAGCTGGGCCAGCGGGGTCGGCGTTCCGTAGTAGTCCACGAGCAGCTTCTGGAACAGCTGCGGGTTCGCACGGCCGGTGCGCACCGTGGAGAAGTCCTCCTTGGCAGCCTCGACCGCCCGCGACATACGGGAGGTGGTTTCAGCGAGGACATCCGCGATCACGGTGACTCCTATCGTCGGGGTGTTCTGGAAATTCTATCGGGCGAAGGCCACTCCACCCGCTCTTGCACTCAGGCGGTGACGAGTGTCCCGATGGGCTCGCCCAGCAGCGCCCGTGTGACGTTGCCCGCGGGCTCCATGCCGAAGACGCGCATGTCCATGCTGTTGTCCATGCAGAGGCTGAACGCGGTCGAGTCGACGACCTTGAGGCCGCGCTGCAGGGCGTCGCGGTAGGTGACCCGCTCGATGCGCTCGGCGTCGGCGTGCTTGTTGGGGTCGGCCGTGTAGATGGCGTCGACGCCGTTCTTGGCGACGAGCACCTCCTGCGCGCCGATCTCCAGCGCGCGCTGGGCGGCGACGGTGTCCGTCGAGAAGTACGGGAGGCCGGCACCCGCTCCGAAGATCACGACGCGCCCCTTCTCGAGGTGGCGCTCCGCACGACGCGGGATGTACGGCTCCGCGACCTGCGTCATCGAGATGGCCGACTGCACGCGCGTCGCGGCCCCTGCCTGCTCGAGGAAGTCCTGCAGGGCGAGCGCGTTCATGACGGTGCCCAGCATGCCCATGTAGTCGGCACGGCCGCGGTCCATGCCGCGCTGGCTGAGCTCGGCGCCGCGGAAGAAGTTCCCTCCACCGACGACGATCGCGACCTCGACGCGATCGACGGCAGCGGCGATGTCGCGCGCGATCTGCGAGACCACATCGGGGCTGACGCCCAGCTGACCGGCCCCGAAAGCCTCACCGGAGAGCTTGAGAAGGACGCGGCGGCGTCCAGTGCGTTCAGTCATGTGTGGGGTGTCCTCTCGTCCCGATTCAAGATAGTGCCTCGTGGGCACGAAGAAGGGGTTCGGATCGCGATGATCCGAACCCCTTCGACAGTGTTACGCGCCGACCTTGAAGCGCGCGAAGTCGGTCACGGTGATACCGGCGTCCTTCGCGACCTGGGCGACGGAGAGCTTGTTGTCCTTCGCGTAGTCCTGCTCGAGCAGGGCGACCTGCTTGATGAACGCGGACACACGGCCCTCGACGATCTTGGGCAGCGCTGCTTCCGGCTTGCCCTCGTTGCGGGAGATCTCGGTGACGATCTCGCGCTCCTTCTCGACCGCGTCAGCCGGGACGTCCTCGCGAGCGAGGTACGACGGGTTGGCGAACGAGATGTGCTGGGCGATGCTGCGCGCGGTCTCGGCGTCGTCACCCGAGTAGGCGACGACGACGCCGATCTGCGGCGGCAGGTCCTTGCTGGTGCGGTGCAGGTAGACCTCGACCTTGTCGCCCGAGATCGTGCGCACGCGACGCAGTTCGACCTTCTCGCCGATGATCGCCGCCTCTTCCGAGATCAGCTGCTCGACGGTCTGCGATCCCGCAGCGGCAGCGAGGCCGGCCTCGACCGAGTCGGCCTTGACCGCTGCGACAGCGTCCGCGACCTTGTCGGCGAGCGTGATGAAGCGGTCGTTCTTGGCGACGAAGTCGGTCTCGCAGGCGAGCTCGATGAGCGTCACGGCGCCGTCCTGCTCGCGAGCGACGATCAGTCCCTCGCTGGTGGAACGGTCGGCGCGCTTCGCGTTGCCCTTCGCACCCTTCAGACGCAGGATCTCGGTGGCCTTCTCGACGTCTCCGTCAGCCTCCTCGAGCGCCTTCTTGGTGTCGACCATTCCCGTGCCGAGCTGCTCGCGCAGCGCCTTGAGGTCGGCGATGGTGAAGTTGGCCATGTGTGGTGGCTCCTTGCTTCGTTATGTATGTGTGTGAACGAGGGGATTACTTGGCGTCTGCGGCCTCGGCTGCGGCGACCTCAGCGGTCTCCTCACCGGAAGCGGCGGCGATCGCCTCGTCGTGCGCCTCGGCACCGGCCTCGTCGGCCGCGGCCTCGTCAGCAGCGGGCGTCTCGACGACAGCAGCCTCATCGGCGGTCGGCTCGACCTCAGCCGCGTCAGCGGACTCCTCGACGACGGGAGCGTCGGCGGGGGTCTCGAGAAGCTCCTTCTCCCACTCGGCCAGCGGCTCAGCGTCGCCCGACTCCGGGTTGTGCTTCTGCTGCAGGCCCTCGGCCGCGGCGTCGGCGATGATACGCGTCAGCAGCGAGACGGAGCGGATCGCGTCGTCGTTGCCGGGGATCGGGTACTGGAAGTCGTCCGGGTCGGCGTTGGTGTCGAGGATGCCGATCACCGGGATGCCGAGCTTCTTGGCCTCGTCGATGGCGAGGTGCTCGCGCTTGGCGTCGACGACCCAGATCGCCGACGGCGTCTTCGTGAGGTTGCGGATACCGCCGAGCGACTTGTGCAGCTTGTCGAGCTCGCGCTTCTTGAGAAGGAGCTCCTTCTTCGTGAAGCCGCTGTTCGCGGGGACCTCGTAGTCGAGCTCCTCGAGCTCCTTCATGCGAGCGAGACGCTTGGAGATCGTCTGGAAGTTGGTGAGGAGTCCGCCGAGCCAGCGCTGGTTCACGAAGGGCTGGCCGACGCGCGTGGCCTGCTCGGCGAGGATCTCCTGCGCCTGCTTCTTGGTGCCGACGAAGAGGATCGTGCCGCCGTGGGCGACGGTCTCCTTGACGAAGTCGTAGGCCTTGTCGATGTAGCCGAGCGACTGCTGGAGGTCGATGATGTGGATGCCGCTGCGCTCGGTGAGGATGAAGCGCTTCACCTTCGGGTTCCACCGACGGGTCTGGTGTCCGAAGTGCACGCCGCTGTCGAGCAGCTGGCGGATGGTGACCACAGCCATGGTCGTCTCCTGGTTCTGGCGCGATTCTGCGCCGTTGAGGTTGTCTGCCGATCTTCTGATCGGACTTCCTGGTGCCCGGCGCACTCCCGCCCGCTCGTGGAGCGGGACCTGTGGGAATGGATGCCGCGACCTCTGTCTCTGCAGACGCCGGTCGCTCTGGGCACGCGTAGTCACCCCGATATCGAGGTGCTCCTCCAGCATACAGGATGCGGCGGTCAGACTCGCGCTGCACCCCGCGGTGCTCGCACCTGCTTCTCCCCCATGACCGCGCGTCCGGCGCAGGACACGAGCGGACCCCGCCGCCGTCGACCAGGATGCCGGGAATGCGCACCTCATCACGACTCGTGTCCGGGATCGCCCTGATCCTCCTCTCGCTGCTGTTCTCCCCCGCGCAGGTCGCAGCCGTCCCGCCTCCCGGAGCCGACGAAGTCCGGTGGCTCTGGCCGCTCGACGGCGTTCGCCAGGTGGTCGAGCCGTATCGCGCCCCCGCGCACGCCTACGGAGCGGGTCACCGCGGTGTCGATCTGGCAGCGCCCGCGGGAACGGTCGTCCTCGCTCCCGCCGCCGGGGTGATCGCGTACCAGGGCACCGTCGTCGACCGCCCGCTGCTCACGATCGAGCATCACGGGGGCCTCGTCTCGACATTCGAGCCTCTTCAGTCGCCGCTCCGGCCAGGCGATGCGGTCTCGGCCGGCGATGCGATCGGGGTCGTCGCCGTCGGCGGACACGCGACACCCGGGACGCTCCATCTGGGCGTGCGGCTCGACGGGGCCTACATCAACCCGATGATCCTGTTCGGCGATGTGCCGCGAGCGGTGCTGCTGCCGTGCTGCGACCCGGTCTGAGAACGTGCGGGCGCGCCGCAGCGAAGGTCATGCGCGCGGATGCGCCAGCCGGTAGGTCGCGGTCAGACGCTCGGCCGACACGTGGGTGTAGATCTGGGTGGTGCCGAGGCTGGCGTGGCCGAGGATCTCCTGCACGGCGCGCAGATCGGCGCCGCCGTCGAGGAGGTGGGTCGCCGCCGTATGCCGCAGAGCATGCGGGCCGACCGTCTCCGCTCCGACGATCGGCGCGAGCACGCGCGCGACGAGCGTGTAGACCGTGCGGGGTCCGATGCGCGCACCGCGGCTGCCCAGCATCACGGCCGGCGTGGCCGCCACGGCGCGGACGATCAGCGCCGGTCTCCCCCGGGTCAGATAGGCGCGCACGGCATCGCGTGCCGGTGCACCGAAGGGGACGACGCGCTCCTTGGAGCCCTTGCCGAGGACCCGCGCCGTGCCACGGTCCAGATCGAGGTCGTCGATGTCCAAGCCGCAGAGCTCCGAGACGCGGATGCCTGATCCGTACAGCAGCTCGAGGATCGCGTGGTCCCGCAGCGCGAGAGGGTCCCCGGAGTCCGCGGCGGTGCGGTGCGCGTCGAGAAGCTCCGACATCGAATCGCGCGAGGCCACCGTCGGCAGCGTGCGTCCCTTCTTCGGGGCGATCAGCCGCAGACTCGGGTCGTGCGCGACGAATCCCTGCTCCTGGGCCCAGCTGAAGAACGACCGGGCGGCGGCGGCTCGTCGCGCCAGGGTCGACCTCGCGTCCCCGCGTTGCGTCGCCCGCCAGAGCCAGTCCCGCAGCACTTCGAGGTCGACATCTTCCAGAGCGATCGGGCCCGCTGATGCTCCGAGATCCCGCAGGTCCGAGCGATACGCCTTGACCGTCGCCGGCGACAGCCGACGCACCCGCTCGAGGTGATCGGCGAACGCCTCGGCAGCGACCGCGAGTTCCATGGACCCAGTCTGCCCGCGTTCTCGCGGCGGTGGCCGAAGCCCCGCCGTGACGGCGACGACGCGCGTCTCATGCGGGGGCTGTCGCCGGCAGGCGTCGCCAGCCCCTGTCATCGCGCCGGACCTCCTCCTCGAGCTCGAGCAGGCCGAGCAGCGCGCGGACGCGGTCTGGCGGCAGCCCCGACCGGCGTACGAGCTCGTCGACGGATACGCGTGCCCTCGTGCTCATCGCGTCGAGCAGACGGATCCGATCCGGATCGACGGCCAGCACGTGCGACGATGTTCCGACGCCCATCCCCCAGAGCTCCCGCACCTCCGCAGCCGATGTCACGCACTGCGCGTCGTACTCGCGCAGCAGTCGATGACAGCCCGCGGATGCCGCCGAGGTCACCGGGCCCGGCACGGCACCGAGCGGACGCCCGAGCGCGGCGGCGTGCCCCGCCGTGTTCAGCGAACCGCTGCGCCACCCTGCTTCGATCACCACCGTCGCGTGCCCGAGCGCTGCGATCAGGCGATTGCGCGCGAGGAACCGCCACTTGGTGGGCGCCGCGCCGCAGGGCGGCTCGCTGACCACAGCACCTCGAGCGGCGATCTGCCCGATCAGATGCTGGTGACCTGCCGGGTAGGCACGATCGACGCCGCCGGCCAGGAACGCGACCGTCGCGCCGCTCACGCCGAGTGCCGCCCGATGCGCCGCCCCGTCGATGCCGTAGGCGCCTCCCGACACGATGACCGTGCCGGTGGCGGCGAGATCTCCCGCGAGCTCCGCCGCCACGTGTTCGCCATACCCGCTGGAGGCCCGCGCCCCGACGAGAGATGCCCGAGGCTCGGCGACCAGAAGCTCCGCCCTGCCCCGCACCCAGAGCGCCGTCGGCGCATTGGCTCCGAGGTCGTCGAGCGACGCCGGCCAGCACGCATCACCGGGGAGCAGCAGCGTCGCGTCGATGTCGTGCGCGCCCCGCAGCGCATCACGCACGGCGCGCGGATCGGCGCGCGGCATCCACCGCTTGCGCGCCTCGCTCAGAGCGCGCTGTCCGGTGCCGGCGACGTCCAGGAGCGCGAACGCGCCCTGCCGCGAGCCTCCGACGGCGACGGCCAGCGCATCGACCGCTCCGAGCTCGCCGATCAGCGTCCCCGCCACGGCATCGCCGGGCTCCGCGACGACGCTCCAGGCGACCCGCGCCAGAGCCTCGGCGACCTCATCCTCCCGTCGCAGCCGACGTGCGGCATCGACGATCTCGGCATCGCCGAGCAGCCTCTCGATCATGGAGTCAGTCCTCTCTTCAGGTGCAGCGCCCGGCCGATCTCGTCGAGGCCCGGACTCTCGAGATCCGCGAGGTCGGCCATCGTCCAGGCCAGCCGGAGCACGCGGTCGTATCCGCGCAGCGTGAGAGAGCCGCGTTCGAGTGCACGGTCCAGCGCGGCGCGGGTCGCCGGCGGAAGCCGCAGCGCGCCCTGACGCAGCCAGGTCCCCGGAACGTCGGCGTTGCGTCGCCACGGTGTGCTCCGCCATCGATCGGCCGCGCGTGCGCGCGCCGTCTCCACGCGCTCCCGGGCTCGCGCCGTGGTCACCTCGGAGCGGCCGCCGGCCGTCGCCCGGGATGCCGCGACCCGGGTCACCGACAGGTCGATGTCGACGCGATCCCGCAGCGGCCCGGACAGGCGCATCGCGTACCGCCTGATGCCGGCGGGAGGGCATATGCACTCCGCCCCTCGCACGCCGTAGTTTCCGCACGGACACGGATTCATGGCCAGGAGCAGCTGGAACCCGGCAGGGAATCTCGCCGTGAAGCCTGCCCTGTGGACGTCGATCACGCCGGATTCGAGCGGTTGCCGCAGCGCGTCGAGCGCGGCGCGCGAGAATTCGGCGGCCTCATCGAGGAACAGCACCCCGCGATGCGCCCTGGCTATCGCGCCGGGCCGGGCCACGCGCGATCCGCCGCCCACCAGGGCGGCGACGGACGCGCTGTGGTGCGGTGCTTCGAGCGGAGGGAGCGGGTCGAGGGCCGTCACCGTCTCGCCGCTGAGCGATCGGATGGAGGCGACTTCGAGAGCCTCCTGCTCCCCCAGGGCGGGGAGGATCCCGGGGAGGCGCCGGGCGAGCATCGTCTTCCCTGCACCCGGCGGCCCGCTCAACAGGAGATGATGACCGCCGGCCGCGGCCACGACGAGGGCCTCGACCGCCTCCTCCTGTCCGACCACGTCGGCAAGGTCGAGAGCCGCTTCGCGCACCGACGACGCACGGCCGACGGCGACGGCATCGACGTCCGGCACCTCGACGTCCGCACCGTGCCAGACCGCGACCTCGGCGAGGGAGGCGGCGGCCCGCACCTCGACGCCCGGCACCAGCCGGGCCTCGGCCTCGCTCCCCCGCGGCACGATGATGCGCTGGAAGCCCGCTCCGGCGGCAGCGAACACCGCGGGCAGGACTCCGGGGACCGGCCGGATGCGCCCGTCGAGCCCCAGCTCGCCGATGTGGACGGTGTCCGCGATCGAACGGCGTCCGATCGCGCCGCCCGCGGCCAGAGTCGAGACCGCGATCCCGAGGTCGAATCCCGCGCCGTGCTTCGGCAGGCTCGCCGGTGAGAGGTTGACCGTGAGACGGCGGCGCGGGAGGTCGAGGCCCGCGTTCTTGCACGCGTTGTGCACGCGTTGGACCGCTTCACCGAGCGACTTGTCGGGGAGCCCGATGATCTTGAAGTCCGGGGTCTGGTTCGAGAGGTCGGCCTCGATCTCGACCATGTGCCCGTCGACGCCGGTGAGGGCGACGGCCCAGGTGCGCGCGGTGCTCATGAGATGTCCACGAGATGCTCGAGCACACCGACGGCCGGGTCGCCACCGATGATGCCGATCGCCTCGATGCGCAGGTCGAGTCCGCGGGCGAGCTCCGGGTGCGCGGCCCTCCAGGCGAACGCCAGCCCCCAGAGGCGCCGTCTCTTCCGCTCGTCGATGGCCTCGAACGGGTGGCCGAAGGCCGCTGAGCGTCGTGTCTTCACCTCGATGACGGCCAGGTGCGCTCCCCGCGCGGCGACGATATCGATCTCGCCCTGCGCACACCGCCAGTTGCGATCCAGCACGGTGTAGCCGTGCCGCGTCAGGTGCTGCGCTGCGCGCTCTTCACCGGCTCTCCCGAGTTCGTCCTTCGCTGCCATGCCGACAGCATCGCGCCCGGTCGCGACACGAGGCGGCGAGGATCAGGGGAGCTCCCGACGACTCGGGAGAAGCTCCTCGATCCGAGATCTGTGGAGAGAGGGTGTCACTCGCCGTCGAGCGAGAGCTCCTGCGGCAGCTCGAACTCGCGACGCTGGAGTTCCTCGACGTTGACGTCCTTGAAGGTGAGCACCCGCACGGCCTTGACGAAGCGGTCGGCGCGATAGATGTCCCACACCCACACGTCGCTCATCGAGATCTCGAAGTAGAAGTCGTGCTCGGTGTCGCGTCGCACGACGTTGACCTCGTTCGCCAGGTAGAACCGGCGCTCGGTCTCGACGACGTACTGGAACTGGGACACGACGTCCCGGTACTCACGGAACAGAGCCAGCTCGAGCTCGCGGTCGTAGTCGTCGAAGGCTTCCTCATCCATGATGTGTCCATCCTAGAGTCGCTCGCCGCCCTGCGCGGCATCCGCCGTGTCCGAGGTCGCCGCCGCCGGTCAGAACAGCGTGGGGGCGTCTGTGATGGCCCAGGAGGCCCGGTGGAACGGCGAGAGCCCGATCTCCCGGATCGCCTCCCGGTGCTCGAGGCTCGCGTAGCCCTTGTTGCGGTCCCACTGGTACGCGCTGTGGTTGCCGTGCAGCTCGGTCATCAGACCGTCGCGGGCCACCTTCGCGATGACGGATGCCGCCGACACCGAGGCGCAGTCGCGGTCGGCCTTGATGACGGGACGCACACGCAGCGGCACCGGGTGCACCTTAGACACGTAGTCGTGGTTTCCGTCGAGCAGGACGAGGGCGTTCTCGAGAACAGCACCCTGGTCGACGACGGACTGCACGGCGCGGGATGCCGCGAGCCCCAGGGCGCGCATGATCCCGACCTCATCGATCTCCGCCGCGCTCGCCCAGCCGACGGCGGAGGCCTGCACCCACGCTGCCGCGCGCGCCGCGACCTCGGGTCGGCGCTTCTCCGTGACGAGCTTCGAGTCGCGGAGCCCTTCGGGCACACGTCGGCGGGCGCCGGCGGCGTCCATGACCGCCGCGCCGACGGCGACGGGGCCGGCCAGCGCACCCCGACCCACCTCGTCGAGCGAGATGATCAGCTCGCACTCGCCCAGGAGCCTGCGCTCCAGGGTCAGCCTCGGCGTGGCGACGGTCATTCCGGATCGGGGACGCCGTTGAAGATCTGGTGGTGACCGTCGATGGTCCCCAGCCGATCGAGGGGCCAGGTGGTGAGGAAGGCCTTGCCGACGACGTTCGCCAAGGGGACGAATCCGCCGCTGGGCAGTTCCTGGTGCGCTCGCGAGTCGCGCGAGCGATCGCGGTTGTCCCCCAGCAGCCACACGGAGTCCTCCGGGACGACGACGTCGAACGGCTCGTTGGAGGCCGCGGTGTCGCCCTCCGGCAGGTTCAGGTAGCTGAGCTCGTCGATCGGCGCCCCGTTGATCGTGATCTGGCCGAGCGCGTTGCAGCACACGACCCGGTCACCCGCGACGCCGATGACGCGCTTGACGAGATGGTCCTGCGAATCGGTCGCAGAGATGCCGACGAAGTTCAGCACCCAGTCGACGGCCTCGACGAGCGGCGGCTGCGCCGGCGTCTGCGGCTGGCCGTCGAGCCAGCCGCCCGGATCCTTGAAGACCACGACATCGCCGCGCTCGTACCCGGTCCAGCGCGGCGTGAGCTCGTCGACGAGGATCCGGTCGTTGATGAGCAGCGTGCGCTCCATGGACGCGGAGGGGATGTAGAACGACCGCACGACGAAGGACTTGACCACGAACGAGACGAGTGCGGCGATCAGGATGATGACGAGCACGTCGCGGAGGAAGACGAGGAACCCCCGACGGCGTCTGGACGAGGACGCGGTCGCGGTCGGAGAGTCGGTCATGAGGTTCCTTCGCAGTGTTCACCGCCGAGATCGCGGGCGTATCAAGGTTCGCACACCCGGGGCACAACAAAGCACCCCGGGACATCGTGTCCCGGGGTGCTGTGGAGTTGCTGCGACTCAGCGGTCGCGCTTCTCCTTGATCTTCGCCTTCTTGCCACGGAGCTGGCGGAGGTAGTAGAGCTTCGCGCGACGCACGTCACCGCGGGTGACGACCTCGATGTGGTCGATCACCGGGGAGTGCACCGGGAAGGTGCGCTCGACGCCCACCTGGAAGCTGATCTTGCGGACCGTGAAGGTCTCGCGCACGCCGTCGCCCTGGCGGCCGATGACGACGCCCTGGAAGACCTGGATACGAGAACGGTTGCCCTCGGTGATGTTCACGTGGACCTTCACGTTGTCACCGGGGTGGAAGACGGGGATGTCGGAACGGAGTGAAGCCGCGTCGACGGCGTCGAGGATCTGCATGATCGTCTCTCTCTGCACTCGCCACAGGTCGGATGCATGATTTCAGAAGGAACAAGAAAGGGATGTGCCGTACGGCGCTGACGCGTCCGCGGGCTCCCCTGAGGCAGAGCCGGACACGGCACAAAGAACCATTCTGCCACGGATGCAGTCCGCCGCCAAAACGCCGCGTCAGTCGCGGCTGTCGGTCTCCCTGACCACGATGACCTCGTGCGCCCGCGTCGGCGGGGCCTGCTCGTCGGACGCGGGGATCGTCGACCAGGAGATCGTCTCGCGCAGCCGCGCACCGCTCCCCTTCGCCTCGTTCCACAGCTGCCACAGCTGCAGCCAGACGAGGCCGATCCCGACGACGATCGCGGCGGCCAGCAGCCATCCGAACGCGCCGTCGATGAAGAATCCCACGGCGATCGTCAGCCCGTGCCAGAGCGCGAATCCGGCGACGTCCCACCAGGAGACGGCGCGCTCGATCCGCACCGAGGGCCGGGAGCGCGTGAGCAGCGTGAGCACGAGCTGACCCACGAACACCGACGGCATCGCGATCAGCAGCACCCAGAGGATGGACCAGCCGCCCTGGAAGACGCCCCATCCGATCAGCAGCCACAGGGGCAGCAGGAACGCGGCCGGCACGAGCCAGCGGAAGAACGCCTGACGCAACCACATGCTCAGATCGTACGACGCCGATCAGACGCCCGCCCCGGTGTTCGCTGTGAGCGCGCGAGGACCCGGGGCCGTCGCATCAGGGAGAATGGGAGGGACGAGAGGACACCCGATGATCGAACTGCGCACCCCCGCCGAGATCGACGAGATGCGCGCGGCCGGACGCTTCGTGGCCGAGACCCTGGCGACGCTGCGCGACGAGACGAAGGTGGGCACGAACCTGCTCTCCATCGACCGTCGGGCCCACGAGATGATCCGCAAGGCCGGTGCGGAGTCCTGCTACATCGACTACCACCCCTCCTTCGGCGCGAGCCCCTTCGGCAAGGTCATCTGCACCTCGGTGAACGACGCGGTCCTGCACGGGCTCCCCCACGACTACACGCTGCGCGACGGCGATCTCGTGACCCTCGACTTCGCCGTGTCCGTCGACGGCTGGGTCGCGGACTCGGCGGTCTCGTTCATCGTCGGCACACCTCGCGAAGAGGACCTGCGGCTCATCGACACGACAGAGCGCGCACTCGATGCCGCGATCGCGACGTCCGTCGTGGGCAACCGCATCGGCGACATCTCGGCCGCGGTCGCCGAGGTCGCGCATGGCGATGGCTACTCGATCAACACCGACTTCGGCGGCCACGGGGTCGGCCGCACCATGCACGGCGACCCGCACGTCCCGAACGACGGCCGCGCGGGCCGTGGCTTCCCGCTCCGCTCCGGCCTCGTCCTGGCCCTCGAGCCCTGGTTCCTCGCGACGACCGATGAGCTGGTGACGGATCCCGACGGCTGGACGCTGCGGAGCGTCGACGGCTCGCGGGGCGCGCACTCCGAGCACACCATCGCGATCACCGAGAGCGGTCCGATCATCCTCACCGACCGCTCGTTCCTCGGCGTCGACTGACGGAGCGGGACGCCGGCGCGGAGCGTGTGCCATCCTGAGTCCATGATCCCGCAGGACCGTCACGTGCCGGAGCGCCTGTTCCTCGCCCGGCACGGCCAGACGACCTGGAATCTCGAGCACCGGCTGCAGGGGCAGCTCGACTCCCCGCTCACGGCCGACGGCATCGCCCAGGCGACGGCGATGGCCGAGCACCTCGTCGGCTCGGGAGTGGTGACGGTGTGCAGCAGCCCTCTCGGTCGAGCGCTGCGGACAGCCGTGATCATCGCCGAGCGCATCGGCGCCGATCTCATCGAGGTCCCTGAGCTGGCGGAGCTACATCACGGCGAGTTGGCGGGGATGACGTGGGAGGAGATCGACCAGGAGTTCCCCGGAGCGCGAGAGGAGCGCGCCGACAATCGCTGGGGCTGGGCCTTCCCCGGTGGCGAGAGTTATGCCCAGGCGCGCGCCAGGGCGAGGAAGGCGCTGAGCAGCTGCGGGTGGGCCTCGAACGGCGTCCCGCTGCTGGTGAGCCACGAGATGATCGGGCGGATGCTGCGCGCCGAACTCCGCGGTCTCGACGCCACAGCCGCCCTGGGGCTGCGACATCCGCAAGGCGTCATCTTCGAGATCGAGCGCGGTTCCGAGCGGATGCTCTGACCGACGCGGCCCGACGGCTCAGGACTCGGAGCCGTCCTCGTCGGGCAGCAGATCCGGACGGCGGCGGCGCGTGCGCTCGATCTGCTGGTCGCGGCGCCAGGAGGCGATGACGGCGTGGTTGCCGCTGAGGAGCACATCCGGCACCGCCCGGTCGCGCCAGCTCGAGGGCTTCGTGTACGACGGGTACTCGAGGAGACCGTCCTCGTGACTCTCTTCGACGAGACTCTCCGGGTTGCCGACGACCCCGGGGATCAGGCGTCCGATGGCCTCGATCATCGCCATCGTGGCGACCTCTCCCCCGTTGAGCACGTAGTCGCCGAGACTGATCAGCCGCACCTCGCCGAGGTCGGCCGCGTACTCGAAGACGCGCTCGTCGATGCCCTCGTACCGGCCGCATCCGAAGATCAGGTGCTGCCGCGAGGACAGCTCACGGGCGGTCGACTGGGTGAAGACCTCGCCCGCAGGAGAGGGGAAGATGATCGTCGGGCGCTCTGCATAGGCCGAGGCGGACGGTGCCGCCAGTTCGTCGAGCGCGAGACCCCAGGGCTCCGGCTTCATCACCATGCCGGCACCACCGCCGTAGGGCGTGTCGTCGACCGTGCGATGGCGGTCGGAGGTCCAGTCGCGCAGGTCCCGGACGTGGAGGTCGAGGATGCCGGCGTCCCTGGCCTTGCCGAGAAGCGAGAGCGTCAGCCCGTCGAAGTACGACGGGAAGATCGAGAGGACGTCGATGCGCACGGGGGAACCGTATCAGCGCTCACTCGGACGCGTCGGCGTCCGCGGCGTCTTCCGACTCGGCATCCGGCAGTTCCTCGAAGAGCCCGGGAGGCGGCGTGACGATGACGCGGCCGCCCGCGACGTCGACGGTCGGCACGAGCGCCGCGACGAACGGGACCATGACCTCCCTCTCACCGGACTTGACGATGAGGAGATCCTGAGCCGGGAAGTGCTCGACGCGCGAGACACGCCCGACCACGACGTCGTCGCGGACGACGTCGAGACCGACGAGCTGGTGATCGAACCAGGCGTCGTCCTCGACCTCGTCGTCGTCCTGATCGATCCAGAGGATCGCCTTGACCAGGCTCTCGGCACCGTCACGGTCGTCGACGTCCTCGAAGAAAACGACGGGATTGCCGTTCATCACGCGGTACTCGCGGACGGTGATGTCCTTGCCATGCCACGGAGATGCCTCAGGCACCTGCAACGTGAACGCGGCTCCCGGAACGAAGCGTCGCTCCGGATTGTCTGTGTACAGCTCGAGCTTGAGGGCGCCCTTGAGGCCGTGGGCCTTGACGAGACGCCCGACCCGCAGCTGGTTCTTGCCCTGGTTCCGGTCCTTCGGCACCACGTCAGTCGTCCGCGACGTCGACGCGGACGCGACGCCCGTCGGCCAGAGCGCTGACGAGGGTGCGAAGGGCCTTGGCCGTGCGGCCGCCGCGCCCGATCACGCGTCCACGGTCATCGGGGTGCACGCGCACCTCGAGGAGGTCGCCTCGCGGCGATGTGGATTCGTTGATGCGGACATCCTCCGGGTGATCGACGATCCCCTTGACGATGTGTTCGAGCGCGGCGGCGAGCACGACGGCTTACTCTGCGTCGGCGGCGGGAGCCTCGGCGGCCTCCGCGTCGGCGGCGGGAGCGGCGGGAGCCTCCTCAGCGGGAGCCTCTGCCTTCTTCTCGACCTTGGGCTTCACGACCGACTTCTTGGAGCCGTCGATCTCGAAGGCAGCCTTGGGCTCCTTGACCTTGACGGTCGACTTCGCGTCCTTGTCGCCCTTGAACTTGCCCCAGTCGCCCGTGAGCTTGAGGATGGCGGCGACCTGCTCGGTCGGCTGCGCGCCGACGGAGAGCCAGTACTGCGCCCGGTCGGAGTCGACCTCGATGAAGGAGGGCTCCTCGGTCGGGTGGTACTTGCCGATCTCCTCGATCACGCGACCATCGCGCTTGGTCTTCGAGTCGGCGACGACGATGCGGTAGTACGGCGCGCGGATCTTGCCCAGGCGCTTGAGACGAATCTTTACAGCCACGATTCTCCTGAATTGTGTGGAAGGAAGGAACTGATCGCCTGGAGAGTGGGGTGCACACCCGGCGGAAGCTCAGGGGGTGGACGTCTGCTGGATAGAGGGTCGAGCAGGTCGTCCGACCTTCTATTCTGCCAGATGCCCGTCCCCGGCGCGAAACGCGGGGAAACGGCGCTGATCGTGTCGCGGTGGCTGCGTGTCAGACTGTGCTCGTGAAGCTCGAATTCGCCTCTTCTGCCCGATCCACCGTCGGCATCGAATGGGAGATCATGCTCGCGGACCCCGTGAGCGGTGACCTGGTCGGGCGCGCTCCCGAACTGCTCGCCGCACTGGAGGAGGAGAGCGCCGACGAGCGGCACACCGTGACCGGCGAACTCCTCACGAACACGATCGAGGTCACCAGCGGAATCGGCGACTCGGTCGCGCACGCGGTGGACGACATCGCCAACGCGATCGCCGCGGTCCGCTCGGCGACCGACCCCGCGGGCATCGAGCTCCTGTCGGCCGGGAGCCACCCGTTCGCACAGTGGTTCGACCAGGAGGTGACGGACAAGACGCGGTACCACACCCTCATCGAGCGCACCCAGTGGTGGGGGCGCAACATGATGATCTGGGGCATCCACGTGCACATCGGCGTCGAGGACCAGCGCAAGGTGTTCCCGATCATCAACGCGCTGGCCGGTTACCTCCCGCACCTGCAGGCCCTGGCCGCTTCGAGTCCGTTCTGGGCGGGCGAGCGCACCGGCTACGCATCGAACCGCGCCCTCGTGTTCCAGCAGCTGCCGACAGCGGGCCTCCCCTGGCCTCTGCAGGACTGGTCGCAGTACGAGTCGTACCTCGACGACATGGTGCGCACCGGTGTCATGGCCGATGCCACCGAGGTGCGCTGGGACATCCGCCCTGCACCGCGCTGGGGAACCATCGAGGTGCGCGCCTGCGACGGCATGTCGACCCTGCCCGAGCTGGCCTCTGTCGCCGCTCTCGTGCAGGTGCTGGTGGAGGACTTCTCCCGGCAGCTCGACGAGGGGCGCACGCTCCCCGAGATGCCGGCCTGGTTCCATCGCGAGAACAAGTGGCGCGCCGCCCGGTACGGCATGGACGCGCGCGTGATCGTCGACGCGGCGGGGACCCAGCGCCCGGTGCGCGAGCACCTCGCCGAGACGCTGGAGGAACTGGCTCCGGTCGCGGTGGAGCTCGGGTGCGTCCGCGAGTTCGGCAGCATCGCGACCACCCTGGAAGACGGTGCGAGCTACGAGCGCCAGCTCACGATCGCCAACGCGACGGGCGGCGACCTCGGCGCCGTGGTGCAGCATCTGATCCGCGAGTTCCGGTCCGGCCCCGAGTCGTCGATCGAGGAACCGTAGGGCTCAGTCCTCCACGAGCCGGCGCGCGAGCCCCTCGTCCAGGACGACATCGGTGATGAGCTCGGCCGCGATCGCGGCGTGCAGACTGACGAGCTTCGGGATGCCGGAGACCACGCAGACCCGCCGCGGCACACGACGGAGACGGTCCAGGCCCGGCCCGGTCGCCCGCGCGTTGACGCGGATGTCCCGCCACGTGCCGTCGGCCCGGAAGAACACCGTGGCCACGTCGCCGATCGCGTGGTCCTCACGGAGGCTCCGGTAGTCCTCGCGTCCGAGGTAGCCGCCGACGTACACGCGGCTGGGCACCTCGGCAGCGGGTGAGCCGAGGCTGAACACCGCGATGTCCATCTTCGCCTGGAGATCGAGGACGCGGCGCGTGCTCCGCTCCCTCCACATCGCCTCGCGGGTCGCCGGATCGTCGAAGAACGCCGGCACGGGGAACTGCTGCACCTGTGCGCCGAAAGCGCTGCCGAACCGCTGCAGGATGTCGCTGGAGTACTCGACGCCGCTGGTCTGCGTGTTACCCGCCCCGTTGAGCTGCACGAACGTCGTATTGTGCGTCTCCTTCTGGGTGAGCCCTCGACTGACCGCACTGATCGTCGATCCCCAGGCGACGCCGATGATCATGTTGGAGTCGACGAACTGGGACAGCAGGCGGCCGGCGGTCAGCGCGACCCGCTCCAGACGCTCGACCTCGCTGACGATCTCCGGCATCGGGACGACGTGCGCGGCGACGCGATACCGGTCGCGGATGCGCTGCTCCAGCATGCCGAGGCGCTCCAGCGGGGAGTTGATGCGGATGTCGACCAGTCCGCTCTCCCTGGCGAAGCTCAGCAGGCGCGAGACCGAGGATCGCGACGTGTGCAGCTCCTGCGCGATGACCTCCATGGTCTTGTCCTGCATGTAGTAGAGCTGTGCGGCGGTGAGCGCCGCGATCAGCTTCGCGTCGCGTGATTGCGCTCCGGGACCGGTCATGACATCCTCCTCGACCTCGATCCTTGCACATATGTGCAGTGGGGTTGCGCACGGCGGGCGCACAGGTCGATGCTGGGGGCAAGCAAGGAAGAGAGTTCGAGAATGAACGATTCGACACACTCATCGGCGGAGCGGGCCGAGGTCCGCGACATCCGCGAATCCGGCACGACGAGCGTCCTCGTCATCGGCGGCGGGATCAACGGCATCTCGACGTTCCGGGACCTGGCCCTGCAGGGTGTGGACGTGCTCCTCGTCGAACGCGGCGATTTCGCCTCCGGCGCATCGGCGGCATCGAGCCACATGATCCACGGCGGCATCCGGTATCTGGAGAACGGCGAGTTCCGTCTCGTCCGCGAATCCGTCCAGGAGCGCAACGGCCTCCTGAAGATCGCTCCGCACTACGTCAAGCCGCTCCAGACGACGATCCCGATCTACTCGACGTTCTCCGGCATCCTCTCCGCTCCCCTGCGCTTCCTCACGCACAAGAGCGGCAAGCCCCAGGAACGCGGCGCGTTCCTCATCAAGGTGGGCCTGACGATCTACGACACGTTCTCGCGTGACGGCGGCATGGTGCCGCGCCACCGCTTCCTCGGCCGTAAGCGCGCACTGTCGGAGCTGCCTTCGCTCGACCCGAACATCAAGTACACCGCGACGTACTACGACGCCTCGATGCACGACCCGGAGCGGCTCGCGCTCGACGTCCTGCAGGACGGCCTCGCCGCACACCCGGGAGCACACGCCCTCAACTACGTCGAGGCCGTGTCCCGCGACGGCGACAGGGTCGTGCTCCGCGATCGCGAGAGCGGCACCGAGTTCTCCGTGAAGGCCGACGTGGTCGTGAACGCCTCCGGTCCATGGACCGACCTGACCAACGACGCCCTCGGCGTCGACAGCCGCTTCATGGGCGGCACCAAGGGCTCGCACATCGTCCTCGATCACCCCGAGCTCCTCGAGGCGACACAGGGACGCGAGATCTTCTTCGAGCACTCCGACGGACGCATCGTCCTCATCTACCCGCTCAAGGGGCGGGTCCTGGTCGGCACCACCGACATCGACGCGGACCCGCGCGAGGTCGCGGTGTGCACCGACGAGGAGGTCGACTACTTCTTCGAGCTGGTCCACCATGTGTTCCCGAGCATCCCCGTCTCGCGGGAGCAGATCGTCTACAAGTTCTCCGGCATCCGTCCGCTGCCCCGTCACGAGGACACCGCGCCCGGCTTCGTGTCGCGCGACTACCGCATCGAGGTCGACGACAAGGGCTCCGTGCCGCTCGTCAGCCTCGTCGGCGGCAAGTGGACAACATTCCGCGCTCTGGGCGAATCGCTCTCCGACGTCGTGCTCGGCCTCATCGACCGCACCCGCACCGTCTCGACCGCCGGGCGCGCCATCGGCGGCGGACGCGACTTCCCGCGCACCGAGAAGGCGAAGCGCATCTGGATCCAGGAGAACCTCCCGGGGGCGGGCGCCAGGGCCGAGCGGCTCCTCGCCCGGTACGGCACGCGCGCCGCTCAGGTCTGGGAGTACGTCGAGCAGGGATCGGATGCACCTCTCGCCGGCGGCGACCTCTCCACGCGCGAGCTGGAGTGGATGGTCGAGCACGAGATGGTCGCCCGCCTGGAGGACGTCATCCTCCGTCGCACGAGCATCGCCTTCATCGGGAACGCGGATGCCGACGTGCTCGACGAGATCGCCGACGCACTCGCCCCTCTCCTCGGGTGGGATCGCGCACGGCACGACGCCGAGCTCGAGCAGACCCGCGTGCTCCTGAACGAACGACATGGACTCCACATCTCGTCCCGCGCCCGCGGCTGACGAGAGATCCGACCGTCGCCCTCCTTGCGGCGAAACTCCCTCACCGTGTCGGGGCAGAGGGGCCCTGACACTCAAGAAAGGTCAATGAAGACATGGCTGATGTGAATCTCGGTCTCTACTTCCTGTCGGAGCTCGTCGGCACAGCGATGCTGATCCTCCTGGGTTGTGGTGTCGTCGCCAACGTCGCTCTCGCGAAGAACAAGGGCTTCGCCGGCGGCTTCCTGATGGTCAACTGGGGATGGGGCCTCGCCGTCTTCGCCGGTGTGCTCGTCTCCGCGTACTCCGGTGCGATCCTCAACCCCGCCGTCGGCATCGGCCTTCTGGTCGCCGGCAAGATCTCCTTCGTGATGTTCCTCGTCGCCACCGGTGCGGAACTCCTCGGAGCGATCATCGGTGCGATCCTCGTGTGGCTGGCATACAAGCAGCACTTCGACGAGGAGCCCGAGCCCGCCAACAAGCTCGGCGTCTTCTCGACCGGCCCCGCGATCCGCTCGTACGGGTGGAACCTCATCACGGAGATCATCGGCACGTTCGTCCTGGTGTTCGTCATCTTCGCGTTCGCGGACTACGGCGACATCGAGGTCGGCACGCCCGGCGGCCTCGGCCCGCTCACGGCGCTTCCGGTGGCCCTGCTCGTCGTCGCTATCGGCGCCTCGCTCGGTGGACCGACCGGCTACGCGATCAACCCGGCACGTGACCTCGGTCCGCGCATCGCCCACGCGATCCTCCCCATCAAGGGCAAGGGCGCCAGCGACTGGTCCTACTCGTGGGTCCCTGTCGTCGGTCCCCTCATCGGTGGCGTGATCGCCGCCCTCGCCGCACCCGCGCTGCTCGGCCTCGCCGGCTGACGCTCGACGCATCCGCACAGCTATTCAAAGGAGAAGCACAGTGGCTGACTACATCATCGCCATCGACCAGGGAACGACCTCGAGCCGTGCCATCATCTTCGACAAGAAGGGCAGCATCGTCGAGTCCGGCCAGAAGGAGCACGAGCAGATCCTGCCGAAGGCCGGCTGGGTCGAGCACGACGCCGCCGAGATCTGGCGCAACGTCCAGGAGGTCATCGGGCTCGCACTGAGCCGCGCGGACCTCACGCGTCACGACATCGCCGCGATCGGCATCACCAACCAGCGCGAGACCGCGGTGGTCTGGGACCGGAAGACCGGCAAGCCGATCTACAACGCGATCGTCTGGCAGGACACGCGCACGCAGGAGATCGTCGACCGCCTCGCGGCGGACGGCGGCGGCGACCGCTTCAAGGACATCGTCGGCCTCCCGCTGGCGACGTACTTCTCCGGCACCAAGATCGCCTGGATCCTGGAGAACGTCGACGGCGCCCGCGAGAAGGCGGAGGCCGGAGACCTGGCCTTCGGCACCACCGACAGCTGGGTGCTGTGGAACCTCACCGGTGGCGTCGACGGCGGCGTGCACGCGACCGACGTCACGAACGCGTCGCGCACGATGTTCATGGACCTCGAGACGCTGGAGTGGCGCGACGACATCCTGGAGGCGTTCGGTGTGCCGCGCTCGATGATGCCCGAGATCCGCTCCTCCTCCGAGGTCTACGGCGCGGCGGAGGACTCGTCCCTGCTGCGCGAGACGCCGATCGCCGGCATCCTCGGCGATCAGCAGGCGGCGACGTTCGGACAGGCGGCCTTCAACACCGGTGAGAGCAAGAACACCTACGGAACGGGCTGCTTCCTCATCTTCAACACGGGCGAGGAGATCGTCCACTCGAAGAACGGGCTGCTCACCACCGTCGGGTACAAGCTCGGCGACGGTCCGACGCACTACGCGCTCGAGGGCTCGATCGCGGTCACCGGATCCCTGATCCAGTGGCTGCGCGACCAGCTCGGCATCATCTCCTCGGCCCCCGAGGTCGAGAAGCTGGCCGAGCAGGTCGAGGACAACGGCGGCGTCTACATCGTGCCCGCGTTCTCCGGTCTGTTCGCGCCCTACTGGCGCCCGGACGCTCGCGGCGCGATCGTCGGTCTCACCCGGTACGCGAACAAGAACCACATCGCTCGCGCGGCACTCGAGGCCGTGGCGTTCCAGACGCGCGACGTGCTCGATGCGGTCAACGCCGACGCCGGTGTGGACCTCACCGAGCTCAAGGTCGACGGCGGGATGGTCGCGAACGACGCGCTCATGCAGTTCCAGGCCGATGTCCTCGGTGTTCCGGTCGTCCGACCGGTCGTCGCCGAGACCACGGCGCTGGGCGCGGCCTACGCTGCGGGCCTCGCGGTGGGCTTCTGGAACGGTCTGGACGACCTCTCCGCCAACTGGCAGGAGGACAAGCGCTGGGAGCCGACGATGGAAGACGGCGAACGCGACCGCCAGCTGCGCCTGTGGCGCAAGGCCGTCACGAAGTCGATGGACTGGGTCGACGAGGACGTGAAGTAGTCCGCATCATCCGGAAGCGGGTTCGGAGGTCTCCTCCGGACCCGCTTCCTGCTGTGCGGACCCGACGGCGGCGAGGACGTCGAGGAAGGCGCGGGCGGCGCTGCGCGGTCCCGTCCTGTCCCAGGCGACGTATTCGTCCCGGACGGGACCGTGCCGCAGGTCCACGGTGACCACGTCGGCGTTCGATCGGGCGACCACCCCGGGCGCCAGCAGCGTGACCGCGAGCCCTGCCGCGACCAATCCGAGGATGAGCTCGGCCGAGTCCGCCTCGAACGCCACATCGCGCGCCACATGCGCCCCGTCGAAGGCCGCGTCGCTCTGCGCGCGCCCGGAGGTGCCGGCCGGGAAGTCGGCGAACGTCATGTCCGCGAGGTCGCTGATCCGGACGGATGCCGATTCCGCCAGAGCATGCCCGGAGGGGACGACGGCCACGAGACCCTCGGAGGCGAGGAGCCTCGAGGCCACGCCGCTCGGCTGAACCTCTTCCCGGAGCCCCAGGAGCCCGACGTCGAGCTCACCGGCACGGATCGCCGCCATGAGCGCATCGCTGTTCCCCACCCGGAGTTCCACCCTCGCCGACGGGTGCGCCGCGCGATACGCGACGAGGAGGGGGGGAACATCCACGGCCGTCACGGTCGGGATGACGCCGAGCCGAAGCGTGCCGACGATCTCGCCGGCGGAGGCGGCGGCATCCTCCTTGGCCTGCTCCGTCGCGAGGAGAGCCGCCCTGGCGTGCGGGACGAACGCCTCACCCGCCTCGGTCAGGCGGACGCTGCGGCTCGAACGCACGAACAGACGCTGACCGAGCTCGCGCTCGAGCGCGGCGATCTGATGGCTGAGCGCCGACTGCGTGACGAAGCACCGTTCCGCCGCTCGGGTGAAATTCGATGTCGAGGCCACCTCGACGACGTAGCGCAGCTGCTGCAGGTCCATTCAGCCATGATCTCGCTTCATGCTTTTCGTGACAACTATGCGTTGGACTCATCCGAGCCGAGCGAGGAGGCTGAGACCATGAACCGACTGACCATCCTCCTGCTGACGGCGCTCGCCCCGATCGCCTGGGGCACGACCTATCTCGTCACCACCGAGCTCCTGCCCGCCGGACACCCGCTGTTCGCCGGTCTCCTCCGCTCCCTCCCCGCCGGGCTGCTCGCCGTGCTGATCAGTCGGCGGCTCCCCCATGGCGCGTGGTGGTGGAAGTCCCTCGCACTCGGAGCGCTTAACATCGGCGCGTTCTTCCCGCTGCTGTTCCTCGCGGCGGAGCGGCTCCCCGGAGGCGTCGCCGCAGCCGTGGCCGGCGCCCAGCCGCTCATCGTCCTCGCGCTCGGCGCCCTCGTCCTGCAGGAGCGCGTCCGTCCGACCACGGCGGCAGCAGCGGTCGCGGGAGCCGGAGGCGTGGCGCTCGTCGTCCTCGGGCCTGCAGCAGAACTCGACTTCTGGGGCATCCTCGCAGCCCTGGGCGGCGTCTCGGCCACCGGAGTCGGCATGATCCTGACAAAGCGGTGGGGCCGCCCGAGCGGTGTCGGTCCCGTCGCCTACGCAGGGTGGCAGCTCACAGCCGGAGGGCTTCTGCTCCTGCCCGTCACGCTGATCGTCGAGGGCGTCCCTGCGGTGATCGACGGGGGCGCGGTCCTCGGGTACCTGTGGCTCGGCACCGCCGGCGGGATCGTCGCGTACACGCTGTGGTTCCGCGGCATCCAGCAGCTGCCCGTGATCGCTCCCGGCCTGCTCGCGCTGCTCTCCCCCATCGTCGCGACGGTCCTGGGAACGCTCGTCGCCGGAGAGGCCTTCACGCCCATCCAGGCTCTCGGGTTCACCATCACCCTCGGCGCGCTGGTACTCGGCCAGGTCTTCGCCCGTCAGGCGAGGATCGTCGCACCGCCCGCCGAGCCGGCGGCGGTGCCGGCACTGGTCGCTCCGCGCTGAGAGGGGCTCAGCCCTTGCCGAAGAGCTTCTGGATCTCGGCGAGGTCGGCCTCGCTGGGAGCGGCCTGAGCTGCTCCCCCACCGAGGCCGAAACCCGACCCGGTCGGCGCCGACGTCGCGGCGATACCCGCATTCTCGGCCGCGCGCTTGGCCGGGTTCCCGGACCGCGAGCCCCCGGACGACTTGCCCTTCTTCCCGCGCTTCGACGAAGCTCCGGGGCGACCCATGCCGGGCACCGCGCCCATGCCGGGGATGTTCGGGGTGCCGCCGCGAGCCACGGTCTTCATCATCTTCGCGGCCTGCTCGAAACGCTGCACGAGCTGGTTGACGTCGGTGACGGTCATGCCGGAGCCTCGCGCGATGCGCAGACGGCGCGAACCGTTGAGCACCTTCGGGTTGCGCCGCTCGCCCGGGGTCATCGAGCGGATGATCGCCTCGGTGCGGTCGATCTCGCGCTCGTCGAAGTCCTCGAGCTGCTGCTTCATCTGGCCCATGCCCGGGAGCATCCCGAGCATCTTCTTCATCGAGCCCATCTTCTTCATCTGCTGAAGCTGGTCGAGGAAGTCCTCGAGCGTGAAGGCCTCGTTCGCGATCTTCTCGGCCATCTTCGTGGCCTCTTCCTCATCGAAGGCCTGCTGGGCCTGCTCGATGAGGGTGAGGATGTCGCCGAGGTCGAGGATACGGCTCGCCATGCGGTCGGGGTGGAACGGCTCGAGGTCTTCGAGACGCTCGCCCGTCGAGGCGAAGATGATCGGGCGGCCGGTGACCGAGGCCACGGAAAGCGCAGCACCACCGCGGGCGTCGCCGTCGAGCTTGGACAGCACGACGCCGGTGAAGTCGACGCCTTCCTGGAAGGCCTTCGCGGTGTTGACCGCGTCCTGTCCGATCATCGCGTCGATGACGAAGAGGACCTCGTCGGGGTTGACCGCCTTGCGGATGTCGGCGGCCTGCTTCATGAGCTCGGCGTCGACGCCGAGGCGGCCGGCGGTGTCGATGATCACGACATCGTGCTGCTGACGACGCGCGTGCTCCACGCCGTCCCGAGACACCCGCACCGGGTCTCCGACGCCGTTGCCCGGCTCCGGGGCGTACACCGCGGCTCCGGCCTGCTGCGCGACGACCTGGAGCTGATTGACGGCGTTGGGGCGCTGCAGGTCGGCGGCGACGAGCAGCGGGGTGTGCCCTTCCCCTTCGAGCTGCTTGGCGAGCTTGCCCGCGAACGTCGTCTTGCCCGAACCCTGGAGGCCGGCGAGCATGATGACGGTCGGCGCGGTCTTCGCGAACTGCAGACGCCGCTGCTCGCCGCCGAGGATCTGCACGAGCTCCTCGTTGACGATCTGCACGACCTGCTGCGCCGGGTTGAGCGCCTTGTTCACTTCGTCGCCGAGGGCGCGCTCACGCACCTTCGCGGTGAAGTCCTTCACCACGACGAGCGCGACGTCGGCGTCGAGCAGCGCGCGACGGATCTCGCGCACGGTGCCGTCGACGTCGGCCGCGGTGAGCTTCCCCTTCGTGCGCAGGTTGCGGAAGGTCTCGGTGAGCCGATCGGAGAGCGTGCCAAAGGTAGCCATGGTGCTGTCGATTCTACGCGAGCGGAGCGGCGGCGCTCAGCGCGGGGCGGAGCCCGCCGTGCCCGAGGGGATCAGACCGCCCACGGAAGATCATGGATCGTCCCGAGCGCGTCCAGCAGGACGGCCTCCGGCGTTCCCAGACCCGCTCCGTGCTCGGCCCACACGCGCAGCGATGACAGCACCGCGGCCGCGTGCGCCGCGCCGAGGATGTCCGCACAGACGACGTCGACGCCCGACGCGCTCGCGGCACCGGACACGGCGGCGGCGAGCCGGGCGAGACGAAGACCCGTGTCGCGCACGAGCTCGTCCTGCAACCCCATCGCGGCGGCGTTGCGGAGCGCCAGCGCCAGCGGGTCGGGTTCGAAATCGCGCACGACCAGCAGCAGGATGCCGCGCACGGCGTCTCCGGCCGCCGTTCTGCCCAGCGCCTCGAGGGAGGAGATCGCCTGGCCGATCCGCTCGTCCACACCGGACCACAGCACGTCGCTCTTGGATGTGAAGTAGTTGAAGAAGCTCGAGCGGCTCACCCCGGCGCGCTGGGTGATGTCCGCCACGGACGTCGCGTCGTAGCCGCGCTCCAGGAAGAGCTCGCACGCCGCTTCGGCGAGCGTCTCCCGCGACGACGCCTTGGGGCGACCTGCGCGACCGGTGGAGTTCATACCTTCACGCTACCGCCCGGTGCGGCGCGCTGAGCCCGGCCCAGGCGATCAGGAGTATTGTTAGACGCGATCCAACTACCCCACGAAGGTGGCAATGATGCTCGACATCCTCACCCCCGGGTTCACACCGAACCCTGTTCCGTACACCGACGGGTGGGAGCTGCAGCGTCGCGTCCACGCCGACGTCGTCGACGGCACCCGTCACGACACGCTCATCCTGCTCGAACACGAGGCCGTGTACACGGCCGGCAAGCGCACCGAGCCCCACGAGCGGCCGCAGGACGGCACGCCGGTGGTCGACGTCGATCGGGGAGGCAAGATCACCTGGCACGGGCCGGGTCAGCTCGTCGGCTACCCCATCGTCCGGCTGCCCGAGCCGATGGACGTCGTCGCGCACGTGCGCCGCCTGGAGCGGCTGCTGATCGACGTCCTGCGTCCGTTCGGCGTCGACGGCTACCAGGTGGACGGTCGGAGCGGCGTCTGGGTGCGCCGCCCGCTCTCCGAGGACAAGGTCGCGGCCATCGGCGTGCGCGTGCAGCAGGGCGTGACGATGCACGGCTTCGCGATCAACTGCGACAACTCGCTGGCCGGATTCCGCGGGATCATCCCCTGCGGGATCACGGATGCCGGTGTCACCACGGTGAGCGAGGTCGTCGGGAAGACCGTGGCGCCCGCCGACATCGTCGAGTCCGTCATCACCGCCTTCACCGCCGACTACGCCGGAACCGACCTCGCAGGAGCACGCGCATGACCGCCGCACCCGAAGGGCGCAAGCTCCTCCGCCTCGAGATCCGCAACGCCGAGACCCCCATCGAGCGCAAGCCCGAGTGGATCAAGACCAAGGCGAAGATGGGCCCCGAGTACACCGCGCTGCACTCGCTCGTGAAGAGCGAGGACCTCCACACGGTGTGCCAGGAAGCCGGATGCCCGAACATCTTCGAGTGCTGGGAGGACCGCGAGGCGACGTTCCTCATCGGTGGATCCCAGTGCACGCGACGCTGCGACTTCTGCCAGATCGACACCGGCAAGCCGGACGCCTACGACACGGACGAACCGCGACGCGTCGCCGAGAGCGTCCAGCGGATGAACCTCCGCTACGCGACCGTGACGAGCGTCGCGCGAGACGATCTGCCCGACACGGGCGCCTGGCTCAACGCCGAGACCGTCCGGAAGATCCATGAGCTCAACCCGAACACCGGCGTCGAGCTGCTCGCGAACGAGCACAACGCCGATCCCGCGTTCCTCGGTCAGATCTTCGACGCGCGCCCCGAGGTCTTCGCACACAACGTCGAGACGGTGCCCCGCATCTTCAAGCGCATCCGTCCGGCGTTCAAGTACGAGCGGTCCCTCGACGTGCTCACGCAGGGCCGCAACGCCGGACTCATCACCAAGTCGAACCTGATCCTCGGCATGGGCGAAGAGCCGGAGGAGGTCGTCCAGGCTCTGCAGGATCTGCACGACGCCGGCTGCGACATCATCACGATCACGCAGTATCTGCGTCCCACACCGCGCCACCTTCCGGTGGCCCGCTGGGTCAAGCCGGCCGAGTTCGTCGAGTTCAAGGAGGAGGCGGAGCGCATCGGCTTCCTCGGCGTGCTCGCCGGTCCTCTCGTGCGCTCGTCCTACCGCGCGGGTCGGCTGTGGGCGCAGTCGATGGCATCGAAGGGGCGCGAGATCCCCGCGCACCTCGCCCACATCGCCGAGAGCGCGGATCTGGGCTTCGCTCAGGCCGTGTAGTCGAGCGTCGCGCGACAGGGAGTGCGCTCAGTCGGCGCTCATGACCGACTGCACGCTGCCGTCGGATCCCAGGTTCACGAGCAGGACGTCGTCGGTCGAACTGTCGTCGAGGGCGTACTCGAGGACGGCGAACGGCTCGGAACCGCCGTGCTCATCCGCCAGGATCGTCATGCTCATCAGTCGCAGCGAGCGGATGATGTCGACTGCGGCGTCACCCGAGACGTCCACGAGCACGTCGGGCAGATCGTCGCCGTAGGTCTCCTGCTGCTGGAGGATGTACTCGGTCACCTCGCTCGTGCGATCGTCCACCTCGGAGAGCATTCCGCGACGAGCCGTGTCGTCCACATTCTCGAGACCGGCGATGAGCGCAGCGGCGATGTCGAGCGCGTCCGCGGACACGTCGTCCTGGTCAGGAGCCGTGAGATCGACGGTGACGCTCTGGTCGCCGAGTTCGACGGTCTCCGACCAGAAGATCGAGCCGTCGGGTCCTGACGAGAGGAGTCCGAAGTAGTCGTGTTCGATCGCCATAACGCTATGAAACCAGCCTCGTGCTCACTGCGGTAGCCCCGTCCTCAACCGACCAGCGACTGGACGAACACATGGGGGGTGAATCCGGTCAGATCGTCGATGCCCTCGCCCTGCCCGAGCAGCTTCACGGGGATGCCGGTGCGCTCCTGCACGGCGAGCACGAATCCGCCCTTCGCCGAGCCGTCGAGCTTCGTCAGGACGAGACCGGTGACGCCGGCATGCTCCAGGAACGACTCCGCCTGCATGACGCCGTTCTGCCCCGTCGTGGCGTCGAGGACGAGCAGCACCTCGCTGATCGGCGCCTGCTTCTCGATGACACGGCGGATCTTGCCGAGCTCATCCATGAGCCCGCCCTTGGTGTGCAGACGTCCGGCGGTGTCGATGATCGCGATCTCGATGCCTTCGCGCTTGGCGTAGTCGATGGTCTGGAAGGCGACGGATGCCGGATCCTGCCCCTCCTGCTGCGGGCGCACGATCGCCGCTCCCCCGCGCTGCGCCCAGGTGGCGAGCTGATCGACCGCTGCGGCACGGAAGGTGTCGGCCGCCCCGACCACGACGCTGCGCTGGTACCCGCGGAGGAACTTCGTGAACTTGCCGATCGTGGTCGTCTTCCCCACGCCGTTGACCCCGACCACCAGAACGACGGCAGGGCGCTCGGTGAGCTTCAGCGTGGTGTCGAACTTCGCGAAGTGCTCTTCCAGCGTCTCGCGCAGCATCCGCTGCAGATCCTGCGGATCGGTCGTGCGGAAGCGGTCCACCTTCTCGCGGAGCTCCTCGACGACGCGCTCGCTGATGTCGGGTCCGAAGTCCGCGGTGATGAGCGCGGTCTCGAGGTCCTCCCAGGTCGTCTCGTCGATGGTGGGCTTGACGAACATGCCGCGCAGTGCGCGACCGAGAGACCAGGACTTCTCCGCCATGAGTCCAGCCTACGGGTAGCATCCGGGGATGGAACGCGCGCCGGACCTCCATCGTCTGTACGTCCACGGCAGCGGCCGCCGAGGTGCCGACGCCTGGCCGCACGTGCGTGACTCCGCCGCGAGATTCTTCGCGTTCTCGCCCGACACGACGATCGACGATCAGGTGGCCGCACTGCTCGACGACATCGGCGGTCGCAGATCTCTCGTGTTCGCGCATTCGATCGGCGCCGTGCCGGCGGTGCTCGCAGCGCAGCACGTCGATCTCGCCGGTCTCGTGCTGATCGAACCCGCCCTCTACGACATCGCACGGGGTGACGCGGCGATCGAACGCCACATCGCGATCGTCACGGAGGCGCGCGCCCTGGCATCCAGCGGCGATCTCCGCGGCTTCTGGGCGATCCTGCGCCCGCTGATGTTCGGCGGGCCCTTCGACTCCGCGCGCTGGCGGGAGGAGTCGCCGCTCGCCGAGCGGTGGGCGACCATCAACCTGCCCTGGGGGCACGGCGTGCGGGAGCGGATGCTCGACGGCACACCGAGCCTGGTGGTGACGGGGGGCTGGAACGACGAGTACGAAGCGATCGCGCAGGTCCTCGCCGATCGCGGAGCCACTCATCTCGTGCTGCCCGGCCACGAGCATCGCCCGCACGACTCCGGCGGCTTCGTGCACGTCGTGGACGATTTCGTGGCCGCACTCGCATCCTGAGCACGAATTCGGAGTTCACGTCCGCCGCTCCGGCGGCGCCCGGGCTTCCGCGGCGTGTCGCCGTGCGTTCTCCGAAGCGGTGCTCGCGGCGGAGCGGATCAGCTCGCGGCCGCGCGGTCGCCGACGCGCTGTCCGACCACCGCGGACACGCCGTCCTGGCGCATCGACACGCCGTACAGGGCGTCCGCGATCTCCATCGTGCGCTTCTGGTGGGTGATGACCAGCAGCTGCGAGCTCTCGCGCAGCTGCTCGAAGACCGTCAGCAGGCGTCCGAGATTGGCGTCATCGAGGGCGGCCTCGACTTCGTCGAGGATGTAGAACGGACTCGGGCGCGCCTTGAAGATCGCGACGAGCAGAGCGACGGCCGCGAGAGAGCGCTCGCCACCGGAGAGCAGAGACAGCCTCTCGATCTTCTTGCCGACCGGACGCACCGAGACCTCGATGCCCGTGGTCAGCATGTTGTCCGGATCGGTGAGGCTGATGCTTCCCGACCCACCGGGGAACAGCAGCGGGAACACCTGGCCGAAGGCTTCCTTCGTGTCTTCGAAGGCGCTCGCGAAGATCGTCTGCATGCGCTCGTCGAGGTCGCCGATGATCGTCAGCAGATCCTGGCGCGTCTGCGTGAGATCCGCCAGCTGCTCGGTGAGGAAGGCATGCCGCTGCTCCAGCGCGGCGAACTCCTCGAGAGCGAGCGGGTTGACGCGCCCGAGCTGCGCGAGCTTGCGTTCGGCCTCACCGAGACGGCGCTGCTGGATACGTCGATCGAAGGGGATGGCCGTGTCGTCGATGAGCTCACCGTCGGCGGGCGCGACGCCGGGATCGCGAGGAACCAGCTGATCCGGTCCATATTCCGCAATGAGAATATCTTCGTCGAGGGCGAGTTCCGACGACACGCGCTCGAGCAGGCTGTTGAGGTGCAGCTTCTTCTCGTGGATCTGGAGCTCGAGCCCGTGCACGCTCTCCGTGAGTCCGGCCAGCCGCTCCCGCAAGGACGTCTCCTGCGCGCGCAGCGCCACGAGCTCCTCGTTCTGCGCCGAGCGCGCGGACTCCGCCTCGCCGAGCGCGATACGCGCTTCGGTGACGGATCGATCGAGCGAGTCGAGGATGCGGGGCAGCTCCTCGGCGACACCGGATGCCGCCTCGCGCTGCGTGCGACGGATGACCGCTCTGCGTGCCGCCTCTGCGGCGGCGTCGCGCTCCTGTTCGCGCTGGCGCTCGAGGCTCGTCACCCGTGCCTGCGCGGCGCGCACCCGCTCGCGGAGCGTCTCGATCTCCAGTCGGGCACGGACCTCGTCCTCCCGAGCAGCCTCGAGCGCTTCGAGCAGGCCGTCGCGTGCCGTCGCGTCGAGGACCGGACGCGGCGCAGCGATCGCCGCGTCCACTTCGTCCTTGGCGGCCTGCGCCTTCGCCTCGGCATCGGCGACGGCCGCCTGCGCCTGGGCGAGCCCGGCCTCGAGCCGCTCGCACTCCGCCACGGCCGACTCATGCCGCACCGTGATCCGGTTCACCTGCTCCGCGTGGCTTGCCAGGGCGGCGTCGTGCTCGCGAAGGGCCCGCAGCGCATCCTTCGCCTGACGACGGGTCGTCTCGACGGCTTCGTTCGCGTCTTCCCGCGCTTCCTGCAGAGAATCGACGACGATCTGGATCTCGGAGAGCCGCTCCTTCGCCGCGTCGCGCTCGGCCGCGAGCTCCAGACGGGAGCGCTCGCCTCCCGATCCGGTCCGCAGGGTCTGCGCGGTGACCACGTCGCCGCCGATCGTGACGATGGTGGTCGTGGTGTCACCGGCGGTGTCCAGCGCTGCTCGCGCTGCGCGCGCCGCATCGAGATCGGCGGCGATGAGCACGTGGGACAGGATGCCGAGCACCCCGTCCGGAGCGGTGACGGTCTCGGTCGCCGGCGTGACGCCGTCGATCGACGGCAGATCGACGGCCGGGCGCAGCGCATCGGCCACGACGAAGTCCACCACGCCGCGCCGCTGCTCCGCGGCCTCCGCTGCCAGCGCGAAGGCATCCGCCGACGAGTCGATGAGCACGCCCTCGGCGAGCGGTCCGAGGACGGCGGCGATGGCCGCTTCGAAGCCGGAACGCACCTGCACCGCGTCGCCGACGAGTCCGCGCACACCGGCTCCGCCGGTTTTGACGATCTCCGCCGCGCCACCGGACAGCGCGAGCGCGCTGCTCAGCGCCGCCGCCTTCGCCGTCAGCGAGTCGACCTCGCGCTCCGCGGCGTGCAGCCGCTCCCGCAGCGCCTCGCGCTCGGCTTCGGCCGCCGAGGAGGCCCGCTGCGCGCTGTCGTACGCGGCAGCGTGCTCGACGGCGGTCCCCTCGGGAGCCTCGGCATCATCGATCGCCTCGAGCGCCTCCGTCGCCTCGCGACGTCGGACGTTCGCGGCCTCCAGCGCGTTCTCCTGCCGCAGCACCGCGCCTCGCACGGCCGCCAGCGCCGACGCCGCCGCATCCGCGGTACCGCGCAGCGTCGAGAGCCGCATGTCGTACTCCGAGACGAGAGCGCTCTGCTCCGCGATGTCGACGTCGAGTGTGTCCAGCTCGGCGCGGGCGTGCACAACCTCCCGGCTCGCCGCTGCAGCCGCGTCCTGCGCATCGCCGAGTCCGGCGGAGATCAGATCGATCTCCTCGCGCGCCTCGTCGATCGTGCTCTGCGTCACCGTCACCGCCGTGACGGCCGCATCGTCCTCCTCGGAGCCCAGCAACGCGAGGCGCTGGTTCGCGAGCGTGTAGAGACCGCGCATCCGCTCCTGGACCTGCTCGAGCCCGAATGCCACACTCCGCGCCTGATCGACCGCGACGGAGTTCTGGTCCTGCTCGAGGCGGGCGATGCTCGCGCGCACGGTCTCGGCCTGGTCGGACAGCACCAGACGCTCCGTGTGGCGCTCGTGCTCAGTGCGCGTGTGGTCGGCCAGCGCCGTGCGCAGCGCGACGACGTCATCCGCGAAGATGCGTGCCTTCGCGTCGCGGACCACCGCCGCGATGGTCTGCGCCTCGCGAGCGATCTCCGCCTGCCGGCCCAGGGGCTTGAGCTGACGCCGGATCTCGCCCGCCAGATCGCTGAGGCGCGTGAGGTTCGCCTCCATGGCGTCGAGCTTGCGGAGGGTCTTCTCCTTGCGGCGACGGTGCTTCAGGATGCCGGCGGCCTCCTCGATGAAGCCACGACGATCCTCGGGCGACGCCTGCAGGACGGTGTCGAGGCGCCCCTGTCCGACGATGACGTGCATCTCGCGTCCGAGACCCGAGTCGCTCAGCAGCTCCTGCACATCGAGCAGCCGGCAGCTCTCCCCGTTGATCGCGTACTCGCTCGAGCCGTTGCGGAAGAGGGTCCGGCTGATCGTCACCTCGGCGTACTCGATGGGGAGCGCGCCGTCGGCGTTGTCGATCGTGAGCTGGACCTCCGCGCGCCCGAGGGGTCCTCGAGTCGAAGTACCGGCGAAGATGACGTCTTCCATCTTGCCGCCGCGGAGCGTCTTGGCGCCCTGCTCCCCCATGACCCAGGCGAGCGCGTCGACGACGTTCGACTTGCCCGATCCGTTCGGGCCGACGATGCAGGTGACGCCCGGCTCGAACACGAAACTGGTCGGCTGGGCGAACGACTTGAACCCCTTGAGCGTCAGGCTCTTCAGATGCATGCGGGCACCGCTCGTCCGGGGAGAATCACGCCGCTACGCTACCGGAATCGCGCCGATCGGCCGTCATCCCGCGCGGGCAGGCGATGAACCCGCGCCGGCGGCGACACGCCGGGAGACGGCGGATGTGCTTGACGACCTCGGCGATCCTTCGCTACCGTGTCCTCCGGATCGCCACACGAAAGGAGGTTACCGATGATGTTCATTCAGCTCAACGCACAGGCCACAGGCCTCGCCGCGCCCGCGCACTCTGCGCCGCGCCCTGCGTACTCGGTGACCGCCGGCGTCCGCTTCAGCGCGTTCGCATAGAACCACAGCTCGAGAACTCCGGCCCGTACCGGGCTCCCTTCTCGCCGGTTCACCCGCGCCCCACCCTCTGATCTGCTCGCAGATCACGGATCTCCCGCCACTCTCGGTGTCCGCTTCTCGCGACCCCGAGGCGTCGCATCCTTCCTCGCCGTCTCCGACCGCCACCGCGGCCTCTCGACGACGAATCCGCACACCCATCCACCATTCATCTCGAAGGAATCATCGTGAATACGACGCTGCACCGCGGCATCACCCACCCGCCCGATACCGAGGACCGGCAGGTCCTCCAGATCCCCCGCCCCGACGAACTGCGCCGCCTCGCGCTCGCGGATCGTCTCTCCCTCCGGATCGGCCTCTGGCTGCTCCAGAGGGCGCAGCGTCCCCGGCGCGAACGCCGGAAGCTGCACCTCCCGCCCGCTGATTCACTGATCCTCGGGGAGCGCGAGCGCTCCGCCGCGGAGACCTACGCGCTGCTGGCCTACGACCTGCAGCGCAGCATGCGCTGATCGGAGTTCGCCACATGGACATCCCTCTCACCGCAGGCGCGACCCTGCGTCCGCTCGTGCTCCCGGCACGAGCGGACGCAGCGGACGCGGGCGAGTTCCGCGAGCTCGCCCGCGTCCGCAACCTCGTCTACCGCGAGATCACCGGCCGATCCGAGGACGATCTCACGCCCGAGGCGCTGCTGCCGATCCTCCGGTCCCGGAAGGAGCGCTCCACTTTCGTGTGGGCCGTGCGCATCGGCGAGGAGATCGTCGGACGCGCCGTCGTGAACATCCCCCACGAGGAAGGCTCGCGTGTCGCGATCGTCTCGATCGAGCTGCGACCGCACGTCTGGGGTCGCGGGATCGGCAGCGCGGTGCTTCCCCACCTGGAGGCCGTCGCCCGCGAGCATGGGCGCTCCGTGCTGCAGGAGTGGCTCGAGCAGCAGCCGAGCGACGGCCCGCGCATCTCCGCGCCGACCGGCTTCGGCAGCGTTCCGGAGGATCATGTCTCCCGGTTCCTCCTCCGCCACGGCTACCGCCTCGAGCAGGTCTATCGCGTGAGCCATCTGACGCTCTCCCCGGAGACGATCCAGAGGGCGCGCGACCTCCTCGATCAGGCGCGCTCAGCCTCCACCGACTACCGCGTCGTGCAGTGGACTCTTCCGACGCCCGCCGATCGGGCCGCAGGGTACGCGTGGATGAAGTCGCGCATGTCCACCGACGCACCGTCGGCCGGGATCGAGACGGATGAGGAGACGTGGGACGTCGATCGTCTGCAGGAGGGCGAGCGACGGATCGCCGAGATGGGCCGAACGGTGCTGGTCACCGCCGCGGAGCACATCGCATCCGGCGAGCTCAGCGCGTTCACCGAGCTCGCCATCGGTCCGGACGCGGACGCGGTCACCCATCAGGAGGACACGCTCGTGCTCCGGGAGCACCGCGGCCACCGTCTCGGTCAACTGGTGAAGTGCGCCGCGCTGCTCGAATGGCTCGAGATCGCCCCTCGCTCGCCGAGCGTGATCACCTACAACGCCGAGGAGAACCGGCCGATGCTCTCCATCAACGAGGCCATGGGCTTCGCCCCCACCGCCTACGAGGGCGCCTGGAAGAAGGAACTGACATGACCACGATCGCAATGACGATCACCCCGCTCACCGCTCCGCGCTCGCTCGATGATGCCGATGCCGCGGACTTCCTGGCCTACGGCGAGCTCAACCGGCTCGTCTGCGACGAGGCCGTCGGGCTGCCCGATCTCGCTCCGGATGCCGCGCAGATGCTGCCGGCGTGGCACGACAGCACCGATGCGCTGCAGACCGGATTCGTCGCGCGCTCGGGCGACCGGATCCTCGGGATGGTGACGGTGTCCTTCGCGCAGGAGGCCGAGGCGCATGCCGCGGAGATCGACCTGCTCGTCCCGGCGGAGCACTGGGGACACGGCGTCGAGGATGCCCTGCTCTCGCGGGCGGAGGACGAAGCGCGCGCACAGGGCCGCCGCGTCCTGCAGATCTGGTCCCTGCACCGCCCGGAAGAGGCCGAGCGCATGCTGGTTCCACGCACCGGCTGGGGCCGGGTGCCCGCGATCCCGCTCAGCGATCTGCTCGAGGAGCGCGGCTTCACGCTCGAGCAGGTGGAGCGCAACAGCGAGTTCGACCTGCGCCAGGACCCGGAGCCGCTGCGCCGGGCACTCGCGGACGCGCAGTCCTTCGCCGGCGCCGACTATCGGCTCGTCGGATGGATGCTGCCGACGCCGCCCGAGCTCCGCGACGGCTTCGCCGCCGTCCTCGCGCGCCTGTCGACGGATGCGCCGAGCGGTGAGATGGACTTCGTCGCCGAGGCGTGGGACGCGGATCGGGTGATCCGTCGCGAGGCCCAGTTCACCGGCGCAGGGCAGACAATGTCCGTGGCGGCGGTCCAGCACGTGCCGACCGGGGAGCTCGTCGCGTACAACGAGCTGCTGATCGGCGCCGATCGCGGAGGCGTCACGCACCAGTTCGGGACGCTGGTCTCGCGCGAGCATCGTGGCCACCGGCTCGGGATGATCGTCAAGTGCGCGAACCTGATCCGCTGGCGGGAGCAGATGCCGTCATCGCCGGTCGTCTCCACGTTCAACGCCGAGGAGAACCGGCCGATGCTGAGCATCAACGAGGCGATCGGCTTCGTGCCGGTGTCGTACGCGGGAGCGTGGCAGAAGAGGATCTGAGCCGGTTGCGGACCCGATCTCATTCTCCGGGATGACGTCGGGCCCGCTCCCTCATCCGCCTGACGGACGACGGCGGCGAGGCCGATGACGAGGCTGGAAGCATGAACATCCCCGTCATCGAATCCCACGCCCTCACCAAGAACTTCGGTTCGACCCGTGCCCTCGCCGGCGTCGACCTCGCGGTCCACCGCGGCGAGTCCGTCGCGATCATGGGAGCCTCAGGGTCGGGCAAGACGACGCTGCTGCATGTGCTGGCCGGCATCGTCTCACCGGATGCCGGCACCGTGACCTTCCGCCCCGCCGAGGGTGCCGCAGTGGAGGTGACCTCGCTGGGAGAGTCCGCCCGCTCCCGGCTCCGTCGCGAGCGCTTCGGCTTCGTCTTCCAGCAGGGACTGCTGATCCCCGAGCTGACCGCCGTCGAGAACGTCGCACTGGCCTCGATGATCAACGGGATCCGTCGACAGGATGCCGTGCAGCATGCGGCCGCATGGCTCGCTGCGCTCGGGCTCGCCGGCATGGAGGATCGCCGGATCGGCGAGCTCTCCGGTGGTCAGGCGCAGCGCGTGGCGATCGCCCGCGCCCAGGCGACCGGCGCGGAGCTCGTCTTCGCCGACGAGCCCACCGGTGCGCTGGACTCCCAGACGTCGGCCGAGGTCATGGACGCGCTGCTCTGGTCGACGACCGGACAGGGTCGCACGCTCGTCGTCGTGACCCACGACCCCGAGGTCGCCGCACGCTGCACCCGCACGATCGCGGTGCGCGACGGACGCATCGTCGCCTCGGCGGTGTCCGCATGAACGCCAACGTGCTCGCCCTGCTCCTCCGCCCCGCTCCCGGTCAGAACAGCGTCCTGGCCCTGCCGGTCGTGGCCTTCGGCATCGTCACCACGCTCGTGCTGACCGTGATCGGCGGCGCGCAGTCGTTCTGGGGGTGGACCGACGAGTACGCGCCCCTGTACCAGGCGCTGGCCGCGATCGCGCTGGTGCTTCTCGTCGTCCCGCTCCTGTCGCTCGGCGGAGCGGCGGCGCGTCTCTCCGCACGTCGTCGCGACGAGCGGCTCTCCACGCTCCGGCTCCTCGGAGTCTCCCCCGCCGGAGTCACCGTCGCGACCGTCACCGAGTCGGTGCTGGTCGCCGGAGCCGGAGCGCTCGCCGGCATCCTCGGCCATCTGGCGATCAGTCCGCTGGTGGGAATGATCCCGTTCCGCGGAGAACCGCTCGGCTTCGGCGCGGTCGTCCTGTCTCCGCTGCACATCCTCGCCGTTCTCGGGGGCGTTCTCGTGCTGGCGGCGGGCAGCGCGATCGTCGGACTCCGCCGTGTCGTGATCTCGCCGCTGGGAGTCCGGACGCGAGCCACCGTCTCGAGCGTGCACTGGATCCGCGCGGTCATCGCCGTCGGCGCCATCGCGATCGCCTTCGTCCTGATCAAGGTCTTCCCCTCGGTCGGAAGCCTCGTCGCGACCATCGCGGTGCTCGCCGGGCTCTTCGGCGCCGTGCTCGCCGTGCTGAATGTCGTCGGCCCCTGGGTCCTCAAGGTCTCGGCGTCCCGACAGCTGCGTCGCGCGGAGAAGCCGGAGCGCCTGCTCGCCGCGCGCATCGTCCTCGACTCCCCCAAGGCGGCGTGGCGCCAGGTCGGCGGGATCGCGATGGCCGCGTTCATGGCCGTGTTCGCGGGCACGGGCGTCGCACTCCTGGACGTCATGGGCGGCGAGGGGGCGACCGCGTCGGACATCGCCCTGGCGGACGACATCCGCACCGGGCTCGTCGTCACGCTCATCGGCTCGTTCCTCATGGTGGCGGCATCCGTCGGTGTCAACCAGGCATCCGACGTGCTGGATCAGCGAGAGCTCCACCGCAGCCTGCATCACCTGGGAATGCCGCTGGAGACGGTCGATCGGGCGCGACGTCGGGCCATCATGTCGCCGCTGCTGGTGACGGCGATCGGATCGGCGCTGTGCGCGGCCGTCGTCGTGTTCCCGCTCGTGGGCATCGCCCTCATCACGGCACCGCTCTCGCTCCTGACGATCGCCGCCATCGTCGCCGTGGGCATCGGCGTCGTCTGGGCGAGCACCTGGGCCACGCGTCCGCTGCTGAACGGGGCGTTCCAGGCAGCGTGACGATGCCGCGGTCAGCGGCGGCGCTGGCAGGTCGGGCAGAAGTGCGAGGAGCGGTTCATGAACGCCGCCCGGCGGATCGGCGTCCCGCAGCGCGGGCACGGCTGACCACCGCGACCGTAGGCGTTGAGGGAGTGCGCGAAGTACCCGGCCTGCCCGTTCACGTTGACGTACTGCGCGTCGAAACTCGTTCCGCCCTCGGCGAGTGCCTTCGCGAGGACCGCGCGCACCTCGGCGAGAAGCCGATGAACCGCCGGTGTGGACAGGCGGATCGCCGGAGTCTCCGGATGGATGCGCGCCGCCCAGAGCGCCTCGTCGGCGTAGATGTTGCCGATGCCGCTGACCACGTTCTGGTCGAGGAGCACCCGTTTGATCGCACTGTTCTTGCGGGCGAGAGCCTGCCGGAAGCGCTCGTCGTCGAACGCTTCGTCGATCGGATCCCGGGCGATGTGGCCGACCTGCGTCGGGATCAGGGACGAGCCGTCGTGGATCAGGGTGTCGACCGCGAGGGATCCGAACGTCCGCTGGTCCGAGAAGACGATCGCGAGCTCGCCGTGCTGCGGATGCTCGAGATCGATGCGGATGCGCTCATGGCGCTCCGCCGCGGCATCCGGTGCGCGCAGCAGCATCTGCCCGCTCATCCCGAGATGCGCGATCAGCGCGGACTCCGCATCGTCGAGCGGGAGCCAGAGGAACTTCCCGCGCCGGGACGCCGCAGAGAACCTGCGCCCCTCGAGGCGTCCGACGAAATCGGCCGCGCCGGCCGGATGCCGTGTCAGCGCCCGCTCGTCGAGGACGGTGACCGCGGTGATCACAGAACCGATCGCCGCAGGCGCGAGACCTGCGCGGACGACCTCGACCTCGGGAAGCTCAGGCACGCTCGTTCAGCGTGCGCCAGGCGCTCAGCGCGGCCGCCATCTCGGCGGTCTTCTTGCTGCTGCCGGTGCCGGTCATGCGGATGTCGCCCACCTCGACCGTCGCGGTGAAGCGTCGATCGTGATCGGGTCCGCTGGCCTCGACCGAGTACTGCGGCGGCGTGGCCCCGGAACGAGCGGCGAGCTCCTGAAGACTGGTCTTCGGATCCATCGCCGCGCCGTAGCGCTCGGGATCGGCGAGCAGCGGCTCGGTCAGGCGGAGCACGAGCTCGGTCGCGGCCTCGGGGCCCGCCGACAGATAGGTGGCGCCGATGACGGCTTCCATGGTGTCGGCGAGGATCGAGTCCTTGTCACGACCGCCGGTCTGCTCCTCGCCACGACCGAGCCGGAGGTGGCTGCCCAGATCGATGCCGCGGGCCACCTCGGCGAGGGCGACGGTCGACACGACGCTCGCGCGGCGCTTCGCCAGCTCGCCCTCATCCAGATCGGGGTGCGTGGTGAACAGCATGACCGTGACGGCCTGGCCGAGCACCGAGTCGCCGAGGAACTCCAGGCGCTCGTTGTGCGGGATGCCGCCGTGCTCGTACGCGTACGAGCGATGGGTGAGCGCCAACTCCAGAAGCTCCGCGTCGATGTCGACGCGGAGCTTGACTGGGAGAGGTCTCGTCCCCCCGGGGACCTCCGTCACGATGAGTTCGCGACTCAGACGTCAGCGACCTTGCGGCCCTTGTACTCCAGGAAGAGCTCGGTGCCCTGCGAGTCGGTGACGACCTTCGCCTGGTGGGGACGGCTGTAGACGGTCTTGCCGTTCTCGATCGTCTTCACGAGGGCGACGGGCGCCGCCTTCCACTGCGCGCGGCGCGAGCGGGTGTTCGAACGGGAGACCTTGCGCTTCGGGGGGTTACCAGCCATGACTAGCTCTCTTCTTTCTCGGCGGCGCGGCTCGATGCCTTGCCGTCTTGGTCTGTGATCTGCTGGAGCGCGCTCCATCGAGGATCGATGGGAGCGGCCTGCTCCGTCCCGGTGCTCACGGTCAGCCTTTCGCCCGTTTTCGGGTCGAGACCCGGGCAGTCCGGCTGACACACCGGCTGAAATGGAAGCGACAACACGGCCGCATCCCTGACGAGAGTTTCAAGATCCACGTGGTCGTCTTGAACCTCGAAGTCAGTTTCTTCCTCACCAGGATACGCGAAAAGCTCCTGGAACTCGACTTCGACAGGCTGAGTGATGTCGATGAGGCATCTTCCGCACACTCCGGCGTACTCCGCCTCCGCCGTTCCGGAGACCAGGATCCCCTCGTGGACCGACTCGAGACGCACGTCGATGTCGAGGTCGGAACCCGCCTCGTACCGGACGATCCCCTCGCCCCAGGGTTCGGCGAGACTCACCGTGAACTCGTGTTCACGCATCTCCCCCGGGCGTCGGACGATGTCGCGGACGGGAAGGACGAAAGGGCCGTTCAGTCGAGATCGCACCACGCCATGCTACCCGGCTCCGTCTGCGAGCGGGCCGGACGAGCGGCGGTGAGCGGTCGTCAGATCCCGCGCGCGCCGGTGTCGAGGAATGCGGCGACGGCCGGGGGGACGAACGGGGTGACGTCGCCGCCGAGCGACGCGACCTGGCGCACGAGCGAGCTCGACACCATCGCGTGCGACGGGTCCGGAAGCAGGAAGACGGTCTCGATGTCGGCCAGGTGCCGGTTGACGATCGCCATCGGCGATTCGTACGCCACGTCGATCTGGGAGCGGATGCCCTTCACCAGGACCCCGGCTCCGACGTCGCGGGCGTAGTCCACGAGAAGGCCCATGCTCCAGGAGCCGATCACGATGGTCCCGGCCATGCCGTCTTCGGCGATCGAGCGCTCGAGGAGCGAGAGGCGCTGCGCGATGGGCAGCATCGCCTCTTTGCCGGGGTTGTGGACGACGAGCACGTGCAGCTCGTCGTAGAGCTTCGCGGCACGACGGATCACGTCGAGGTGACCCAGCGTCGGCGGATCGAAAGAACCGGGGACGACGGCGATCCGGCTGCTCACTGGGACTCCATCCGTCGCTCCGTGCATCGCATGGCTCCAGCCTAGGGCACGCGGATCGCGTCAGTTCTTCGCCAGCGCGGCGCGGTCCTCGTCGCTCACCCGGCGGCCGATCACTTCGCGCAGTCCCGGATGCCGCGCGAGTCCGGGGTCTGCCGAGAGGATCTGCTCGGCGACCTCACGGGCACGGGTGATGAGCCCCGCGTCCTTCACGACGCGCAGCAGCTTGAGCGACGATCGGACGCCCGCCTGCGCCGCACCGAGCACATCGCCCTCGCCACGCAGCTCGAGGTCGACCTCGGCCAGCGCGAAGCCGTCGAGGGTCGCCGCGACGGCATCCACGCGCTCGAGGGCGACGGAACCCGCCTCGGCCTCCGTGACCAGGAGACAGAGCCCCGGCACCCCGCCGCGACCCACCCGGCCCCGCAGCTGATGCAGCTGGGAGACGCCGAAGCGGTCGGCGTCGAGGACGATCATCGTCGAGGCGTTCGGAACGTCGACACCGACCTCGATGACCGTGGTCGCCAGCAGCAGGTCGATCTCGCCGCGCGCGAAGGCCTGCATCACGGCATCCTTCTCGTCCGAGGGCATCTTGCCGTGCAGCACGGCCCGGCGGAGCGATCCCAGCTTCGGGTGCGTCGCGAGCGCCTCGTCGAGCTGCACCACACCCCACCGCGGCCCTGCCGCACCTTCGGGCGCGAGGGCGGACTGCTCCCCCGGCTCCGCCGTCTTCTTGGCGGTGTCGATCGCTGCGCAGACGGCGAAGACCTGCCGACCCTGCGCGATCTCCTCGGCAGCGCGGTCCCAGACCCGGTTGAACCACCCCGGATGCTCGGCGAGCGGAGCGACGAACGACTCGATGCCGGCCCGTCCGGCCGGCATCGTCCGGATGACAGAGGTGTCGAGGTCGCCGAAGACCGTCATCGCCACGGTCCTCGGGATCGGGGTCGCCGTCAGCACCAGCGCGTGCGGGCTCGAGCCCTTCGCCCGCAGGGCCTCCCGCTGCTCGACGCCGAAGCGATGCTGCTCGTCGACGACCACGAGGCCGAGATCGGCGAAGGTCGTCTTCTCGCCGAGCAGCGCGTGCGTTCCGACGACGATGAGCGACTGCCCCGACGCGACGCGCAGCGCGGCCTTGCGGCGTTCGGCGGCCGGGAGCTGTCCGGTGAGCAGCGTCGGCATGACGAGAGGTGCGAGCTGCGGGCCGAGCATCTTCGCGATGGAGCGGAGGTGCTGACCGGCGAGGACCTCGGTCGGAGCGATCAGCGCGGCCTGCCCTCCGCTCTCGGCGACCTGCAGCATCGCGCGCAGCGCGACAAGCGTCTTGCCGGAGCCGACCTCGCCCTGGACCAGGCGGTTCATCGGCCAGGCGCCCACCAGGTCGTGCGCGACCTGGTCGCCGACTGTCTGCTGGTCAGGGGTCAGCGCGTAGGGCAGCGAGGCGTCGAAACGCTCCAGCAGGCCTCCGGGCTCCGCAGGGCGCGCGGTGGCCGAGAGCGCGCGGACCGCATCGCGCTGCTGGAGCAGGGCCGTCTGCAGCGTGAGAGCCTCATGCATCCGCAGGGTGCGAACGGCAGGATCGATGTCGTTGCGCGTGCGCGGCCGGTGGATGAGCTCGAGAGCCTCGGCGGCCGTGAGCAGCTCCTCCCCGGTGCGCACCTCTTCCGGGAGCGGATCGGGGATGCCGGTCAGGTCGTCGAGCACCCGTCCGACGAACTTCGCGATCTGCCAGGTCTGCAGCGTCGAGGTCGCCGGGTAGATCGGGATGAGCACCGCCGCCCGCGCGTCGGCCCGGCGCCGGGCCGCGTCTTCGTCGTCGAAGAGCTCGTACTCGGGGTGAGCGAACTGGGTGACGTCGTTGAACATGCCGACCTTGCCCGAGAACACACCGCGCCGTCCGACCGCGAGGTCTTTCGAGCGCCACTCGGCGGCGCCGAGGTTCTTGGCGAAGAACGTCAGCGACATGCGCCCGATGCCGTCACCGATCACGACATCGACCATCGCCCCCTGGCGGTTGCGCATGCGGCGGAAGCTCGAGGAGAGCACCTCGGCCACGATCGTCACGGTCTCGCCGATGGGGAGGTCGCGGATGGGCGTGAGCTCCCCTGGATCGGCGTAGCGCCGGGGGTAGTGCGAGACCAGGTCTGCGACCGACTGCATGCCGAACGCCCGGTTCAGCGTCTTCGCGGGGGCGGCGCCGAGGGCCTCCTCCAGCGAGGAATCGAGCGTGAGCGGCATGCTCCGAGTCTAGGGAACCCCGCGGACACCTCGGACGCCGTGTCTGTCGTATCGTGAACGGGTGACGAGGATCATCGCCGGACGGGCACGCGGAGCACGACTCGAGGTGCCGGGCGCCGGCACACGTCCGACCAGCGACCGGGTGCGCGAGTCCCTGTTCGGCGCTCTGGAGTCCGCGGATGCCATCGACGGCGCGCGCGTGCTGGACCTCTATGCGGGATCCGGGGCCCTCGGGCTGGAGGCGCTCAGCCGCGGCGCGGCGAGCACGGATCTCGTAGAGCGCGGACGCCAGGCGTCCGCGCTGATCCGCCGCAACGCCGCGACCGTGGCGAAGGCGGGCGGTTCGGCGGCCGTCCGCGTGCACGAGGTGGCCGTGCACACCTACCTGCTGCGGGCCTCCGGCACGTTCAACCTCGTGTTCTCCGACCCGCCGTACGATCTCGACGATGAGGCGATGACGGCCGACCTGATCGCCCTCGCGCCGCTGCTCTCGCCACAGGCGCTCGTCGTCGTCGAACGTGCTCGGCGCTCGACACCGCCTGACTTCGCCGCAGCGGGCCTCGAGCTGTTCCGCGAGAAGGCCTACGGCGACACGGCGCTGTGGTGGGCGGAGCCGGTCTCACCGGACGAGCAGCCCGGGATCGACGCTCAGCCCGCGACCGAATCCCAGTCGCGATAGGGATCCCATCCGGAGACGTCCACCGGGTGCTCGTCGCACAGCAGCTCGTCGCTGCCGGCGGCCCGCACCTCGCCGATGACCCGGAATCCGGGCGGGAGGACGCCGTCCGGGAACGTCGCGAGGAGACCGTGATCCTCGCCGCCCGCCAGCGCACGATCCGGATCGTCGCCGAGGGACCCGCCGTCGAGAGCGATCGTGACCCCCGACGCCGCGGCCATCCGCCGCGCATCGAGTGCGAGGCCGTCGGAGATGTCCATCATGGCGGTCGCGCCCGCCGTCGCGGCCACCGGGCCGAGTCCGACCGGCGGAGAAGGACGCAGCTGCGCGGCGACCGCGGCGCTCTCCCCCGCGGCGAGCTTCGACGGATCGACCGCGACCGGCACGTCGCCGTCACGGAACCGACCGAACAGCACGGCGAGGCCATGCGCGGCGTGCCCCAGCTCGCCCGCGACCGCGACCACGTCGCCCGGTCGGGCGCCGGAGCGGGTCACCGCCGCCCGTCCCTCCACATCGCCGAGCGCGGTCACCGCGACGGTCAGCACATCGGAGACCGTGAGGTCCCCGCCCACCACGGCGCAGCCGGGAGCCAACGCCGCGCAGGCCTCACGGAACCCGTCGGCGAGCCGCTCGACGAAGGACAGGCGCAGATCACGCGGGACGGCGAGGGCCACGAGAAGCGCGGTCGGGCGGGCGCCCATCGCCGCGATGTCCGCGAGGTTCACCGCCGCCGCCTTCCAGCCGAGGTCGTACCCGTTCGACCAGGCGAGCCGGAAGTCCGGTCCGTGCACGAGGGTGTCCGTCGTCGCCACCACGCTGCCCGACGGCGCGGCGACGACAGCCGCATCGTCGCCCGGCCCGAGGAGCGTGTACGTCCCCGGAGCGGTGCGGGTGAGGATCGCTCGGAGGATCGCGCCTTCCGAGAGATCTCCGAGGGCAGGGTCGTCGGCTGCGGGTCGGGAGGGCATGCTGTCAAAGGTAGCCTGGAAGCATGCTCCGTTCCCGTCGCCTCGCAGCCGTCGCAGGTGCGGTGATCCTGGCCGCGGCCCTCGCCGGCTGCTCCACGACCGTGCATCTCGAACCCGCCGAGGATGCGAACGATCCCGGCTGCGCTGCGGTCTCCGTGCTGCTCCCGGACAGCGTCGGAGGCTTCGACCGGGTCTGGACCGATGCTCAGGCGACCGGCGCGTGGGGCGACCCGACGATCGTGCTGCGCTGCGGCGTCGAGCCGCCCGCCCCGTCCGCGCTCGTGTGCACGACGATCGGCGGCGTCGATTGGCTCGTCCTCGATCAGGAGGAGGAGCGCCAGCGGCTCGTCACCTACGGCCGCGAACCCGCCGTCGAGGTCAACATCCGCCGCGGCGAGCAGATCGACTTCCAGGCCGTGGTCGACACGATCTCGTCCAGCATCCAGCCGGGGCTCTCCCCGGCGACCGCGCAGTGCACCGAGCGGGTCGAGTTCCCCGCGGGCTGAATCAGCGCCGCAGCCCGGCCTCGACCAGTTCGGTGATCAGATCGCCGTAGCTCAGCCCGGAGGCCACCCAGCACTTCGGGAACATCGAGATCGGCGTGAAGCCGGGCATCGTGTTGAGCTCGTTGACGACCAGCTCACCCGCAGGCGTCAGGAACATGTCGACGCGGGCGAGACCGCGCCCGTCGACGGCCTCGAACGCGCGGATCCCGGCGTCCTGGATCGCGGCGACCTCGGCGTCGGTCAGCTCGGCCGGGCAGACGACGTCGACCCCGTCGCCGCCGAGGTACTTCCCCTCGAAGTCGTAGAACCCGCGAGAAGTCAGCACGATCTCGCCGGGAAGCGACGCCCGCACACCGTCGGCGCTCTCGAGCACCGCGACCTCGATCTCCCGGCCGCTCACCCCGGTCTCGATGAGCACCTTGTCGTCTTCGGCGAAGGCGGTCGCGAGAGCGGCATCCAGCTCGTCCAGGCTCTCGACCTTCGAGACACCGACGCTCGAACCGGCACGCGCCGGCTTCACGAACAGCGGCAGGCCGAGGTCTGCGGCGCTCGCGCGCACCGGCGCGGCATCCTGGTCCCACTCCCGACCTCGGACCGTGACGCCCGGCGCGACGGAGATGCCGGCCGCCTGGAGCGCGATCTTCATGAAGTGCTTGTCCATGCAGAGCGCGGAGTCGAGGACTCCACCGCCGGCGTAGGGAACCTCGAGGGTGTCGAAGAAGCCCTGGATCGTCCCGTCCTCCCCGTGCGTGCCGTGCAGGATGGGCAGGACCACGTCGATCTCGCCGAGCCCCTCGGTGTCACCGTCGGGGTGCACGACCCGCAGAGTGCGGTCGCCACCCGGCTCCGGCCACAGGACGCGGGTGCCGTTGTCGACCACCTCGGGAAGGTGCGCCGCGTCGAGCGGGAACTTCGCGGGGTCGTCGTCCTCGAGGACGAATGCCCCCTCGCGCGTGATCCCCACCGGGATCACGGAGTAGCGGTCGCGATCAATCGCTCCCAGCACGCCCCCCGCCGTTGCGGAACTGATCGAATGCTCGCTGGAGCGCCCTCCGAAGAGCACCACCACCGTCTGCTTGTCCATGGTTGGTCCTCTCACCCTGGGGGGTGTCGTCGTCCGTCGTCAGGTGGGGTGCGATATCGCGGGGATCCATCTTCCCGTCGAGCACCATCTTCACCTGTTCGACGATGGGCATGTCCACCTCGGACTCGCGGGCGAGCTGCAGCACAGGGGCGACGGAGGCGAGGCCTTCCGCCGTCTGCTGCATCTGCTTCACGACATCCTGGAAGCTGTACCCCTGGCCGAGCAGGCGCCCGGCCGTGTTGTTGCGGCTCAGCGGAGACTGGCAGGTCGCGATGAGGTCGCCGAGACCGGCGAGCCCCTGGAGCGTCTCCGGGTGCGCACCGTTCGCCACGGCGAAGTCGGTCATCTCGACGAGGCCGCGGGTGATGATCGAGGCCTTCGTGTTCTCGCCGTAGCCCACGCCGTCCACGATGCCGATCGCGACCGCGATCAGGTTCTTCAGCACACCGCCGAACTCCGTGCCGATCACGTCGGTGTTCACGAACGTGCGGAAGTAGCTGTTTCGCGCCGCCCTCGCGACGATCTCCGCCGTCTCCTGGCTGCGCGAGGAGATCACGGCGGCGGTCGGCTGCTCGCGGGCGATCTCCAGAGCCAGGTTGGGCCCGGATGCCACGGCGATGCGGTCGGGATCGCAGCGCAGCTCCTGCTGGATGACCTGGCTCATGCGCAGTCCGGTGCCGCGCTCGACGCCCTTCATCAGGCTGACGATCTTGGCGTCGCTGTCGGCCAGCAGGGGGCGCAGCGCCTTGAGGTTCTCACGCAGCGACTGGCTCGGCACCGAGAGATAGACCTGCTCCGCGCCCTCGAGCGAGGTGGCCAGCTCATGCGTCGCCGCCATCGAGCGGGGAAGGTTGATGCCTGGCAGGTATCGCGAGTTGCGCTTTGCCTCGTCGATCTCGTGCGCGAGCTCGGCGCGGCGTGCCCACATCGTCACCTGCGCCCCGCCGTCGGCGAGGATCTTGCCGAAGGTGGTGCCCCAGCTGCCGGCGCCGATGACCGTGGCCCGCGGGCCGATCGGGACGGCGGGTCTCTTAGGAGTCAAGGCGACCCGTCTCCTTCTGGCCGTGGCTCGCGGGATTCCAGCGTTCCGCGGGCGCCTTCTCATCGCGCAGCTCCTCGAGCAGAGCGGTGATCGCATCCATCAGACGCGTGGTCGCCTCGTTGAGCGCCGCCGGCTCACCCGCGCGGCTGCGCAGGTCGGAGACGTCGACCGGATCGCCGATGACCACCTGCACGGGCTTGCGCAGCGGCCAGAGGCTGAGGCCCTTCTGGTAGCGGCCCATGATGGCCTGCGTGCCCCACTGCGCCATGGGGATCAGCGGGATGCCGTCGGCGAGGGCCAGTCGCACCGCGCCGGACTTGCCGCGCATCGGCCAGAGCTCGGGGTCGCGCGTGAGCGTGCCCTCCGGGTACACGATGACGCCGCGTCCGTGCTCGACGAGCTCGGCCGACTGCTTCATGGTCTGCTTCGCGGACGCCGCCGACGACGTGCGGGCCACGGGGATCATGCCGGTGCGCTTCAGGAACCACCCCAGCACCGGTACACGGAAGAGGCTCTCCTTGGCCATGAACCGCGGGGCGCGGCCGATGCGCCACACGGCGACGGACACGATCAGCGGATCGAACTCGGAGTAGTGGTTCGGAGCGAGGACGAAGGACCCCTCCTGCGGAAGCTTCTCCGCACCCGTGACGCGGATCTTCGCGATCAGGGCGACCGGTGGGATCACCAGCGCGGCGAGCGGCCAGAACACACTCGGCCGCGTCGTCTCCGACGATCGGGAAGTCACCCGCGTCACCGGATGACGTCGAAGTCGGCGCCCAGTGCGTCGAGCTTGGCCAGGAACTTCTCGTAGCCGCGGCTGAGGATGTCGACGCCCGAGACCTTCGACTCGCCCGTCGCGGTGAGGGCGGCGATGACGTGGCTGTAGCCGCCCCGGAGGTCGGGGACGACGATGTCGGCGCCGTGCAGCGGGGTCGGGCCGGTGATGACGGCGGCCTGCTCCAGCTCGCGACGCGGAACCCGACGAGGACCGGCCTGAAGGCCGTGCGGGTGCACGACGATGTCGGCGCCCATCTTGACCAGCGCGTCGGTGAAGCCCATCCGGTTCTCGTACACGGTCTCGTGCACCACGGAGCGGCCGTGCGCCTGCGTCAGCGCCACCACGAGCGGCTGCTGCCAGTCGGTCATGAAGCCGGGGTGCACGTCGGTCTCGACGACCACGGGCTGGATGTCGCCGTCGCGACGGAAGAGGATGCCGTCCTCCTGGACGTCGAACCAGCCGCCGGCCTTGCGGAACACGTTGAGGAACGTGAGCATCTCCTGCTGCTTCGCGCCGCCGACGAAGATCTCGCCGTCGGTCGCCAGCGCGGCAGACGCCCAGGACGCGGCCTCGTTGCGGTCGAAGATGGAGCGGTGGTCGTAGCCGCGGAGCTTCTCGACGCCCTCGATCACGATGACGCGGTTGGGCTCGTAGGAGATGATCGCGCCCATCTTCTGCAGGACGGCGATGAGATCCATGATCTCGGGCTCGATGGCCGCGTTGCGCAGCTCCGTCGTGCCCTCCGCGCGGACGGCGGTGAGCAGCACCTGCTCGGTGGCGCCGACGCTCGGGTACGGGAGGTGGATGTTCGCCCCGTGCAGACGCCCGTGCGGCGTGGAGAGACGGATGCCGCTGGGGAGCTTCTCGACCACGGCGCCGAACTTGCGGAGCGCGTCCAGGTGGAAGTCGATCGGGCGATCGCCGATGCGGCATCCGCCGAGGTCGGGGATGAACGCCTGACCGAGACGGTGCAGCAGCGGTCCGCAGAAGAGGATCGGGATCCGGGAGGCGCCGGCATGGGCGTCGATCTCCTCGAAGTGCGCCGATTCGACGTCGCTCGGGTCGAACACCAGCGCGCCGGGCTCGTCTCCGTCGGAGACGTTGACGCCGTGCACTTCGAGCAGCGAGCGGACGACGGCCACGTCGCTGATCGCGGGGACGTCGCGGAGCACGCTGACGGTCTCGCCGAGGAGCGAGGCCACCATCGCCTTCGTCGCGAGGTTCTTGGCCCCCTTGACGTCGACGCGACCGCTGAGCGGGCGGCCGCCTCGAATGGCGAGGACGTCTCCGGTGAGAGCGGGGACTCCGTCCGGAAGAGCGTCGCGCACAGGTGTCGTCATTCGGAGCCTCACTTCATTCCACGGATTTCGGGGGCGGGTTGCCCCTGGCTCCCCCGCCCCCTCCGTGTCACTGCACGGGGAGGGTTCGGGGCCGCCACGACTCGCGACGGGCCTCGAACTGCGCGATCTTGTCTTCGTTGCGCAGCGTGAGCCCGATGTCATCGAGCCCTTCGAGGAGCCGCCATCTAGTGTAATCGTCGATCCCGATGTCGGCCTGGACGTCGCCGATCGAGGCGGTGCGCGCCTCGAGATCCACGGTGATCTGCGCCCCGGGATTCCGGTCGATCTCGGCCCAGATCAGCTCGAGATCCTCTTCCGAGATGGTCGCTGCGAGGAGTCCCTGCTTGCCCGAGTTGCCGCGGAAGATGTCGGCGAATCGCGGGCTGAGCACGACCTTGAAGCCGAAGTCGCGCAGCGCCCAGACGGCGTGCTCACGGCTGGATCCGGTTCCGAAGTCAGAGCCGGCGACGAGCACCGAGGCCCCCTGGAACGGCGCCTGGTTGAGGACGAACTCCGGATCCTGACGCCAGGCGTGGAAGAGCGCATCCTCGAAGCCCGTCTTGGTGACCCGCTTCAGGAAGACGGCGGGGATGATCTGATCGGTGTCGACATTGGAGCGCTTCAGCGGAGCCGCGATGCCGGTGTGCGTGGTGAACTTCTCCATGATCAGGCCTCTTCTCCGATGGTGACGAGCAGATCGGCAGGGCTCGACAGCGTGCCGCGGATGGCGGTCGCCGCCGCGACGAGCGGCGACACGAGGTGCGTGCGCCCACCCTTGCCCTGACGGCCCTCGAAGTTGCGGTTGGAGGTCGACGCGCAGCGCTCCCCCGGTGCGAGCTGATCCGGATTCATGCCGAGGCACATCGAGCAGCCTGCGAAGCGCCACTCGGCGCCGAAGTCGGTGATGATCTTGTCCAGGCCCTCGGCCTCTGCCTCGAGCCGCACGCGGGCGGAGCCGGGGACGACCATGACACGGACGCCGTCCGCCTTCTTCTTGCCCTCGATGATCGAGGCGAAGGCGCGCAGGTCCTCGATGCGGCTGTTGGTGCACGAGCCCATGAAGACCGCGTCGACGGGCACCTCCTTGAGCGGCGTCCCCGGCGTGAGGGCCATGTACTCCAGGGCGCGCTCCGCCGCGGCGCGCTCGTTCGGATCGGCGATCTCGGCCGGGTCCGGAACGGATGCCGACAGCGAGCTGCCCTGCCCCGGGTTGGTCCCCCAGGTGACGAACGGCTCGAGCTCGTCGGCGTCGATGAAGACCTCGGCGTCGAACACCGCGCCCTCATCGGTGGGCAGCGTGCGCCAGTAGGCGACGGCATCCTCCCAGTCCTGGCCCTTCGGCGCGTGCTGGCGCCCTTCCAGGTAGGCGAAGGTCGTCTCGTCGGGCGCCACCATTCCGGCGCGGGCGCCGGCCTCGATCGACATGTTGCAGATCGTCATGCGGCCCTCCATCGACAGCGCGCGGATCGCGCTGCCGCGGAACTCCAGGACGTAGCCCTGACCGCCGCCGGTGCCGATCTTGGCGATCACGGCGAGGATGATGTCCTTGGCGGTGACGCCGGGGCGCAACGTGCCCTCGACCGTGATCGCCATGGTCTTGAAGGGCTTGAGCGGCAGCGTCTGCGTGGCCATGACGTGCTCGACCTCGCTCGTGCCGATGCCGAACGCCATGGCGCCGAACGCGCCGTGCGTCGAGGTGTGCGAGTCGCCGCAGACGACGGTGATGCCGGGCATGGTCAGGCCGAGCTGCGGTCCGACCACGTGCACGATGCCCTGCTCGGCGTCGCCCAGCGAGTGCAGGCGCACGCCGAACTCGGCCGCGTTGCGCCGCAGCGTCTCGATCTGCGTGCGACTGGTGAGGTCGGCGATCGGCTTGTCGATCTCCCACGTCGGGGTGTTGTGGTCTTCCGTGGCGATCGTGAGGTCGAGTCGGCGGAGGGGGCGGCCTTCGCTGCGCAGGCCGTCGAAGGCCTGCGGGCTGGTGACCTCGTGCACGAGGTGCAGGTCGATGTAGATGAGGTCCGGTTCGCCGTTCTCGCCCTTGACGACGAGATGGTCGTCCCAGACCTTCTCGGCCAGGGTCCTGCGGCGTGCGGAATCGGAACCGGGTGCGGGGGTGCTCATTGCGTTTCTCCTGAAGCTGGCGGTTCGGCCCACGATGGACTCCGCGACGAGGAGGGGCTCAGAACGAGGTCTCGTCGCGGCCGCTAAGAAGAAGGAGCACGGTCCGCATGACGTCAGATTACCACCGCCCAGGCGTGCTCCGACCCGCCGTGACACTCTGTTCTTCACCCGACCGACCGAGAGGCACCGCATGACCGTCGACACCGCCCGCTTCGCCACCCGTGCGGTGCATGCCGCGAGAGGCCGCGAGACGGCGGCACCCCGAGCCACGCCGATCTACCTCACGGCCGGGTTCGAGTTCGACGACTTCGACCATGCGGCGGACCACTTCGGCACCGGCACCGGATTCGGCTACACCCGCACCGGGAACCCGACCGTGCACGCGGCAGAGCGTCAGCTCGCCGCCCTCGAGTCCGGAGCGGATGCCGTGCTCGTCGCGAGCGGGCAGGCCGCGGTCGTGACGGCGCTGCTGACCGTCGCCGGCGCGGGCGATCACATCGTGACCTCGACGCACATCTACGAGGGGACCCGGGGCCTGTTTCTCGACAACCTCGCCCGACTCGACATCGAGACCACGTTCATCGACGACATCGCCGACCCGGAGGCCTGGCGTGCGGCGATCCGACCCAACACGCGCGCGCTGTTCGCGGAGTCCATCGCCAACGCCCGCAACGACGTGCTCGACGTCGCCGCCATCAGCGCCGTCGCCGACGAGGCGGCCATCCCCCTGATCGTCGACAACACGCTGGCCACTCCCTTCCTGCTGCGCCCGATCGAGCACGGCGCGGCGATCGTCGTGCACTCGGCGTCGAAGTTCCTCGCCGGCCACGGATCGGTCCTCGGCGGGGTGATCGTGGACGACGGTCGCTTCGACGCGGAGCGCGCGGGTCACAACGCACCGCATCTCGTGCTCCCCGGTCGCGGCGGACTGCCGAGCGTCGCCGCCCGGCACGGCGGCCGCGCGCGGATCGCGTACGCACGCGAGTCGGTGGCTCCGCGCTTCGGCGCCTCCCCCTCGCCTCTGAACGCCTTCCTGATCGGTCAGGGCGCGGAGACCCTCGGGCTGCGCGTCGAACGTCAGTCGCGCAACGCCCTGGCGATCGCTCAGTGGCTCGAGGCGCAGGAGGCGGTCGAGAGCGTCGACTACGTCGGCCTGCCGTCGCACCCGGATCACGACACCGCGGTGCGCTACCTCGAGGGCGGCTTCGGCTCCATCTTCACGTTCACTCTTCGCGGCGGCCTCGACGCCGCCCGCCAGTTCGTCGAGCAGGTGCGCGTCTTCACGCACATGACGCACATCGGCGACGTGCGCTCGCTGGTGCTGCATCCCGGCACGACGAGCCACGCGCAGCGCACGGAGGAGGAGCGCGAACTGCTCGGCGTGCGCCCCGGCACGCTGCGCCTGTCCATCGGCATCGAGGACATCGAGGACCTCATCTCCGATCTGGCGCGCGTGCTCGACGCCACGCGCGAGGCGGTGGCATGAGCCGCCCCCAGCACTTCGGGTGGTTCCTCGCCCGCGGTTTCGGGCCGCAGGGGTGGGGCTATCCCGCCCTCGACTGGGACTACGACTGGACGCGCCCCGAGATCTACCAGGAGGCCGCGCGAACGCTCGAGCAGGCGGGTTTCGATCTCGTCATCATCGAGGATGCTCCGTCGATGGGATCGCCGGAGACCATCGACATCCGCGTCCGGCACGCGTTCGGCGGTCCGAAGCACGACCCGCTGCTCCTCGCGCCCTACCTCTTCCAGGCCACGAAGCACCTCGGTGTCGTTCCGACCGTCAACCCGGCGGCGTCTCTCCCCTACACGTCCGCGCGACAGTTCGCGACGCTGCAGCACCTGAGCGCGAATCGTCTCGGCCTCAACGTCGTGACCGACACCGGCAGTGCACGCCACTTCTCGGATGCCGCCCAGCTGGGCCACGACGAGGCGTACGACCGCGCCGAGGAGTGGCTCGACGGCATCCGCTCGCTCTGGCGCAGCTGGGACGAGGGCGCGCTGGTGCGGGATCGCACCACGGACGTGTTCGCGGACGGCGCGAGGATGCGACGCGTGCAGCACCGCGGCACGCACTACTCCTTCGACGGGCCGCTCAACGCACTGCCCTTCACCGACGGCGAGCCTGCGATCGTGTCACCCGGAGGTTCCGGACGCGGCCTCGGCTTCGCCGGAGCGAACTCCGACGTGCAGCTCGCGCTCGCCCCGTTGCACGAGGCATCCGTCCGCGCATACCGGGCGAAGATCCACGATGCCGCCGTCGCCGCGGGCCGCCGCCCCGACGACATCAAGATCCTCTTCGCCATCCAGCCGGTGATCACCTCGTCTTCCGAGGAGGCCGATCGTCTCGTCGCCGCCTCGGCGCACCCCGACGACTCGACCCTCCTGCAGATCGCCCGCAAGCAGTCGAGCGATCTCGAGACCGATCTCACGTCGCTCGACCTCGACAAGCCGCTCGACCTCGAGATCTTCGGCCCTCACGTCTCGCGCGGGAGCATCCAGCGACTGGTCGGCGACCGCGGTGAGAATGCCCCGCTGCGGGCGCACCTGACGGCCCTCGTGCGCGCCGGCCGCTTCTCCGACCGCACCGGCTTCGTCGGGACCGCCGACGAGTTCGCCGATGTGATCGAGGAACTCGGCGAGTGGGGCAACGACGGCGTGCTGCTGTGGGGCGACTTCCACCCGGTGAGCCTGCACCGCACGCTCGACGAGCTGGTCCCCGTGCTCCGCCGGCGCGGCATCCTCCGTCGCGAGTACACGGACGGCGGGCTGCAGGCGAACCTGCGCGCCTTCTGAGTCGTAAGGCTCGTCAGCCGCACTACCAACCCAGCGAGCCCGGGCCGCCCTTGAACGGTCCGACGACCGAGGGCGTGACCCACCCGCCGTAGAAGCCGCCCGGCTGCGGGACGACGACCTCGTCCCCGACGGTGCATCCGTCCATCGGTCCCGCGTACACCGCGACCCGGTCGCGCAGCGTCTCGAACCCCGGCGCGGGATCCGGGTAGTTCCACGCCGCGCCCTCGCGCACCGTGTCTCCGCCGCGCACGTCGAGGTAGCGCGCGGTGCCCTTGAACTCGCAGAACGAGCTGCCCGGAGCATCCGTCAGCGCTCCCGGGACGAAATCGACGATCGGGAGATAGTAGACGGGAGGATGGCTCGTCTCGAGCACCCGCACGGCATCCCGGGTATCGGCGATCAGCACGCCGCCGAGGCGGATGGTCACGCGCTCCCCGACCGGCTCGACCCGAGGTGGCCTCGGGTAGTCCCACACGGATTCCTGCCCCGGAGCGGGGATGACGGGAAGAGGTCGGCGCATCTGTTCAGAGTACGTCGCTCCGTGTTGACTGATGTCATGACCGCGATACCGATGTTCCCGCTCGGCTCGGTGCTCTTCCCGTTCACCCCGCTGCCGCTGCGCGTGTTCGAGCCGCGGTATCTCACGATGGTCGGACGGCTTCTCGACGAGGACGACCCCGAGTTCGGCGTCGTGCTCATCGAGCGCGGCCACGAGGTCGGCGGCGGCGACCGGCGCAGCAGCATCGGCACGATGGCCCGGCTGGTCAGCGTCTCGGCCGGCGCCGAGGTGCTGACCGCCGTCGCTGTCGGCACCGATCGCTTCACGGTCGAGCAATGGCTCGACGACGACCCCTACCCCCGCGCGGATGTCACGCCGCTTCCCCGACTCGAGTGGGACGATGCACTCACCCCGCTGGAGAAGGAGGCCGAGGCCATCGTGCGTCGCACTCTCGCTCGCGCGCCCGAGACGCGGTGGGACGCCGACACCGAGCTCGCCGATGAGCCGCTCGCCGCGGCATGGCAGCTCGCCGCGATCGCTCCGCTGGGCGAATACGACAGGTACACCCTGCTGCAGTCGACGACGGCCGATGCGCTCCTTCGACAGATCATCGATCTCACGCTCGAGGCCGAGCTCCTGTGGTCAGCCGAGTGATCTCACTCGGTGATGACCGCCTTCTTCTCGGCCCGCTTCTCGCGCCCTGAGGCGATGAGGCTGGCGATCGTCGCGATCGTCATCGACGCGATGATCACGCCCAGCGAGACCATGTTGTCGATGTCGGGCACCCACTCGACGTGCTCGCCGCCGTTGATGAACGGCAGCTCGTTCACGTGCAGCGCATGCAGGATGAGCTTGATGCCGATGAAGCCGAGGATCACGGCGATGCCGTAGTGCAGGTAGCGCAGGCGGTCGAGCAGATCGCCGAGCAGGAAGTACAGCTGGCGCAGGCCCATCAGCGCGAAGATGTTCGCCGCGAACACGAGGAAGCCGTTCGTCGTGATCTCGAAGATCGCCGGGATCGAGTCGATCGCGAAGATCAGGTCGGTCACACCGATCGTGATGAGCACGATGACCATCGGAGTGAACATCCGCTTGCCGTCTACCGTGGTGCGCAGCTTCGAACCGTCGTAGTGGTCGCTGATGTCGATGCGCCGACGCAGCAGTCGCACGACGAAGTTCTCGCGCTGCACCTCGCCCTCGTGATCGCCGTCCGGCATCGCCTGGCGGATCGCCGTCCAGATGAGGAATGCGCCGAAGACGTAGAAGATCGGCGAGAAGTTCTCGACGATCGCGACGCCGACGAGGATGAACGCGCCGCGCAGGACGAGGGCGATGATGATCCCGATCATGAGCACCTGCTGCTGCAGCCGCCTCGGAACGGCGAACTGCGCCATGATCAGCACGAAGACGAAGAGGTTGTCGATCGAGAGGCTGTACTCGAGCGCCCATCCGGTGATGAAGTCGCCGGCGTTCTGCCAGCCGCCCACGTTGCCGAGCAGCACCGCGAACAGCAGCGCGAGGCCGACGTAGAACACCACCCAGAGGGTGGACTCCTTCGTCGAGGGGATGTGCGGGCGCAGCTTGATGAGCAGGAGGTCGCCGATGAGGATGATCGTGAGGACGACCATCGAGGTGATCTCGAACCAGAGAGGGATTTCCAAGGGCGCACGGCACCTTTCAGGAGGGTCGGGAAGAAGCCGAAAGTCTCTCCCCCGCACAGAAGTGCGTCGCGCGCCCGGAGCAGCGATGCCGATGCTCGTGATGACGTTACGCGCGGATCCGGGATACTCCCTCTCGCGGGAGCAATGCTACCGGAGCAACACTGCCTCGGAGAACGACATTGCATGGTGGAATAGTCGTCGTGACCTCGACTTCGCACCCAGACCACATCGAACACGGCATCGCTCCCCTGGAGACCCGGCCCCAGAACTCCTGGGCCCGAGCGATCGGCTCGCTCATCTTCGTGAGCCGCTGGCTGCAGGCCCCGCTCTACCTCGGCCTGATCGTCGCCCAGCTGGTCTACGTCGTCGTGTTCATGGTGGAGCTGTGGCACCTGATCGCCGAGGACGTGTTCGGCGACATCACGCACATCGAAGAGGCCACCATCATGCTGACGGTGCTCGGCCTGATCGACGTCGTGATGATCGCGAACCTCCTCATCATGGTGATCATCGGCGGATACGAGACCTTCGTGTCGCGTATCAACACGGAGGGGCACCCGGATCAGCCCGAGTGGCTCTCGCACGTCAATGCGAACGTGCTCAAGGTGAAGCTCGCGATGGCGATCATCGGCATCTCCTCGATCCACCTGCTCAAGACATTCATCGAGGTGGGCGGCATGAGCGAGTCGGGGATCAACGAGGACGGCGAGAAGTACACCCCGACCGGCGTCCTCTGGCAGGTCGTCATCCACTGCGTGTTCATCCTCTCGGCCCTCGCGCTGGCCTGGATCGACAAGATGTCGCAGAGCACGGCGAAGGCCGCGCACGCTGCGGCGCAGACCGCTCCGCAGAACGCCGCGCACTGATCTGAGACGATGGGGCGTCCGTCGACACTTTCCCAGTGAGAGACACCGAACGGAAACAGGATGCCCGTGCAGACGAGTGATCAGAGATGGGCCGCGCAGGCCGCAGCAGGCGACGAGAGCGCCTTCCGCGAGCTGTACCGAGCCCACGTACGACCGGTCTACTGGATCGCCAACGGCATCCTCGCGTCGCCCGCCGACGCCGAGGATGTGACGCAGGAGACCTTCGTGGTCGCGTGGCGCAAGCTCCCGGGGCTCGAGCTCCAGGGCGAGTCGATCCTGCCGTGGCTGGCGACGATCTGCCGATTCCAGGCGGCGAACCGGCTCCGCCAGCGCCGCCGTGACCAGGCTCACACGGCCGAAGCCCTCGACGAGGAGCTGCCGGACACGGTCAGCGTCGAGGAGCAGGTCATCACCGCGGATCTCGCGGCGCGGATCGCCGCCGAGGTCGGCACACTGAGCGAGCTCGATCGCGAGATCTTCCGCCTGTGCGCATCCGAGGGCTATGCCTATCAGGCCGCAGCCGAAGAGCTCGGCGTGAGCCACGCCGTCGTCCGGAACCGTCTCTCCCGAGTGCGCACCCAGTTGCGCGGCGCTGTGAAGGAAGCGAGAGACGCATGAACGACCAGACCCCCCGAGACGAGCTCCCCGAGCTCTCCGACGAGACCATCGCCCGCATCGAGACCTCCGTGTTCTCGGCGATCGAGGCGGAGCGCCCACGCGTGGCGGCGCCGTCCGTGGACCGTGCGCGGACCAGACGGCGTCGCTGGCTGACCGGCGCCGGAGTCGCGGCCGCCTTCGTCGTCGGCGTCCTCGTGACACCCCCGATCCTCGGCGCCGTCGGCGGCGGATCGATGATGACCGCGGACGGTGCCGGCGGAAGCGTCGCCGAGTCCGGCGCCGCCTCCCCCGACCGGAGTCTCGAGATCGCTCCCGGTGCCGTGGATGAGACGGCGACCGTCCCTTCTGCGCTTGCCGGCAAGGAGCTCGCGGTGAGCGACCGGGAGATCATCGCCACCGCCCGCGCCACCGTGCAGGTCAAGAGCATCACGGATGCCGCCGCGGCCATCGCCGCCCTGGCCGAGGAGCGCGGCGGCTACGTCGAGAGCACGGAGATCGGCAAGGCCGTGGCGGTCGACGGCACGACCGAGCCCGTCCCCGCCGATTCCGGCTACGGATGGATCAGCATCCGCGTGCCCTCCGCAGAGCTGTCCGACGTGATCGCCGCTCTCGAGGATTCGGGCGAGGTGCTGTCCTCCTCGATCTCGAAGCAGGACGTCACCTCGGTCGCGATCGACCTCCGCGCCCGCGTCGACGCGACGAAGGCATCCGTCACGCGGCTCACCGAGCTCATGGCCCAGTCGGGCAGTGTCTCGGAGCTGATCGAGGCGGAGGTCGCGCTGACCGACCGTCAGGCGCAGCTCGAGTCCTACGAGCAGCAGCTCGCGTCGATCGAGGATCAGGTCGCGATGTCGACGCTCCAGGTCGAGCTGACCCGCACCACCGCGCCGACGACGGCGGACCCGGCCGGATTCGGCGATGGGCTGCTGGCCGGCTGGAACGGCCTCGTGGTCTCGCTGAACGCACTCGTCATCGCCGTCGGCTTCCTCCTCCCCTGGCTCGCGGTCGCCGGGTTCGTCGTGCTGGTCGTGTGGCTCATCCGCCGGGCCCGTCGCACCCGGCGCGCAAGACGGAACGCGACGACGACGGCGTCCGACGCGGACTGATCGTCTGATCGAGAGCGGCTCCCGGCATCCGTCGGGGGCCGCTCTTCGTTGATTTTCCGGGGTATACAAGAAGTCTTGTGGAAACTGCGGGGCCGCACATAGCGTTCTTCCCGTGGAAGACATCTCCGTGATCACCGCCGTGCACCACCCACTGCGTCGCCGCATGTTCGACTATCTGCTGCTGTTCGGCGCCTCGCAGGTGACAGCGCTCTCCCGTGCGCTCGACAGCCAGGTGGGGAGCATCAGTCACCATCTGCGGATGCTGGAACGCGCGGGCATCGTGGAGCGTGTGGAGGATCCGACCGGCGACAAGCGCACCAGCTGGTGGAGAGTCGCACGCCGCGGCCTGACCTGGTCGGCCGACGACTTCGCCGATTCCCCCGCCGACGCACTCCTCGCACGTGAGGCGCAGCGCCAGGGCATCCGCCTGCAGTTCGAGCGGCTGCAGCGCTGGCACCGCCACCGCCACGATGCGGACTACGCAGATTACGACGGCTACAGCACCGACAGCACCGCCTGGGCGTCACCGGCCGAGCTGCAGGACCTCTCGATGCGGCTCCTCGCCACGATCCGCGACTGGCAGGAGTCGATCGACGTCCGAGACGGGCAGGACCGCACCCCGGTCTTCCTCTTCGCCCACGCCTTCCCCTCGGAGCCCTGATGACCGCTGTCGTCGATCCGGTGCAGATGCGCGAGGTTCCACCGTTCCGCCGCGATCGTCTCGTGCACGCGTGGATCGGGGTGAAGGCCCTGTCGGACGCCGGAGATGCGCTCTGGACCATCGCGCTGGTCTGGACGGCTGTGCAGACCGCCTCTCCCGCCGTCGCCGGCCTGATCGTCGCCGCCGGCACCGTGCCGCGAGCGGTGGTGCTGCTGTTCGGGGGCGTGATCGCGGATCGAGCCGATGCGCGCCTGGTCATGCTCCTGTTCAACACCATCCGAGTCGGCGTGCTCGTCGCGGTGACGCTCTGGGTGCTCGCCACCCCGCCGACCGTGGCCGTGCTGCTGTTCGCCGCGATCGCGTTCGGCGTGTGCGACGCCTTCTACGAACCCTCGGCCGGCACGATCTCGCGCCGACTGGTCCGGGCATCCGACCTGCCGACCTACGGCGCCGCGGCGCAGACGGCGTCGCGTCTGGGGACCATGGGCGGCGCCGCCGTCGGGGGCGTCATCGTCGCCCACGCCGGTCTCGCAGGGAGCGCAGCCGCGAACGCGCTGACCTTCACCTTCGTCGTCGCGTTCCTCGCGATCTGGCTGCGACCGCGCTTCCTGCTCGCGCGCGCCGAGAAGGAGTCCGCGCTGCGCGGGATCGCCGGCGGCTTCCGCCATCTCGCCGCCACCCCCACGACACGCACGCTCGTGCTCGCCCTCTCCGGCCTCAACCTGGCCGTGGGACCGGCGGTCGGCATCGGACTCGCGCTGCGAGCTCACGACCAGGGTTGGGGCGCGCCGGCCGTCGGACTCTTCGAGGCGCTTCTCGGCCTGGGCGCGGCGATCGGCGCCGTCTCCGTCGCGAAGTGGCGTCCGCGCCGCGAGGCGGTCGCGGGGTTCTGGGCGCTCGTCGTGCAGGGCGCGGCAATCGTCGCCCTCGGATTCGGGCCGATCTGGACCGTGGCGGCATCCGCCTTCGTCGTCGGCGCGACGGCCGGATACGCCTCGGTGCTGCTGAGCGCGACGTTCTCGGCGACCGTCGACACCGCCTATCTCGGACGCATGGGCTCGATCACGCGGCTGGGCGACGACTGCCTGATGCCGCTCGCCATGGCCGGGTTCGGTGCGCTGGCTTCGGCGACCTCCGTCTGGGTGCCCTTCGTGCTCTTCGGGGTCACGATGATGGGGCTGATGGTCGTGCCTCTCCGCACCGCCACCTTCCGCGAGATGTCTTTGCGCTCCGGCCGATGACACCCGAATACGAGGAAAGCCCCCGGCGAACCGGGGGCTTTCTCGTGTCGTGTGACCCCAGCGGGATTCGAACCCGCGTTACCGCCGTGAGAGGGCAGCGTACTAGGCCGCTATACGATGGGGCCGTCTGGCCGGACGTTTCCGTCCCGCGACAACCGTTCAAGTATGCCACGACGATTCTCGGTCCGCAAAATCGAGGCCGCCCTTCGCGAACTCTCGGGCGTGGCGGGCGGCGAATGTGTTTGCCGCCGAGCGTCCGAAGGGGTTGACTCGTCTCATGCGCGTCACGAAGTTCGAACATGCCACCCTCCGCATCGATGTGGACCAGGACACCCTCCTGATCGATCCGGGCTCCTTCACGTCTCCGCTGGTCGACCTCGGCGGCCTCGTCGGCGTCGTGATCACGCACGAGCACCCGGATCACTGGACTCCGGACCACCTGGATCGCATCCTGCGCGATGCCCCCGGGACCCCGATCTACGCGCCGTCCGGCGTCGCGCGCGCTGCCGAGGGATACGAGATCACCGTCGTCGCTCCCGGCGACACGATCGAGGTCGGGGCGTTCACCCTGCGGTTCTTCGGCGGCACGCACGAGGTCATCCACTCCTCGCTCCCGGTCGTCGAGAACGTCGGCGTGCTCGTGAACGACGAGCTCTACTACCCGGGCGACTCCTACGCGGTGCCGGAGGGCGTCGAGGTCGACACGCTCGCAGCTCCGCTGGGCGCGCCGTGGCTCAAGATCGGCGAGGCCATGGACTACGTGCTCGCGGTGAAGCCGAAGCGCTCGTTCGGCACCCACGACATGACCCTCTCCGTCATCGGCAAGAACATGCACCGCCAGCGCCTGCAGTGGGCGACGGAACAGGGCGGCGGTGCGTTCACGGTGCTCGAGCCCGGCGACTCGCTCGACCTGTGACAGGCCCCGTTCGTCGGCTCCTGCCGGAGCCGACCCCTCGTCTGCGCTTCCGCGAGATGACCGCCGGCGACCTCGATGCGATGGCCGAACTGCTGGGCGACCCCGAGGTGATGGCGTACTACCCGGCGCCGAAGACCCGGTCGGAGAGCGCCGACTGGATCGCACGCATGCGGGACAGGTACGAGAGCCACGGCCACGCCCTCTGGATCATCGAGACGCACGACGGCGTGTTCGTGGGCGACTGCGGCCTCACGTGGCAGTCGGTCAACGAAGCTCCGGTGCTGGAGGTCGGCTACCACGTGCACCGATCCCTGCAGCGGCAGGGGCTGGCGACCGAGGCGGCGCGGGCATGTGTGGATCTCGTCGCACAGGAGTTCGCGCCGACGCTGCTGACCGCGATCATCCATCCGGACAACACCGCGTCGCGCCGTGTCGCGGAGAATCTGGGCATGACCCACATCGACGACGACCACGCGCATCCGTGGATCGTTCGCACCGTGATGGGGATGCAGGTCTCTCCGCGCTAGCTCCGCGTGATCGCCCGCACCCGGAGCGAGCGCTCCAGATGGTCGCGCTGCTCGATGACGAGGCGCCGGAGGGCTGCGGGCGCCTCCGCGTGCTCGGCGAGCCATGCGTCTGCCCGGTCCAGGGAGTCGCCCGCGGGGAAGAGCCCGACCACGAGGCGTCTCGCCAGCTCGATGCTGCGCGCGTCCCACGCCTCGCGGATCCGGGCGAAGTACTCCGCGTCGAACTCCGCGATCAGATCGCGACGCCCTCCCGCCCGGAAGCCGGCGATCTCGGCATCCAGATGGTCGTTGCTCAGCGAGTGATCGGTCCACGCCGTGTTCCAGGCCTGCCGACGCACCGCCGCATCCGGGCGCGACGACAGGGCGCGCCGCTCGGCGGTGCGCCCGCTGCCGGTGTCGTCGTGCGCGAGCTCGGCGGCGATGTCGTCGGCGCCCGCATGGCCCGTCGTCACGAGAGCCGTGAGCAGCTGCCAGCGCAGATCGGGGTCGACGGTGAGACCGTCCGGAACCCGGCCGTCGAGCATCGCCCGCAGCTCGACGTGCCGTACGTCGTCGAAAGCGGATGCCGAGGCGAGGGCCCTCGCCCACGACAGCTGCGCGTCGCCGCCGGGCTCCGCGACCTGCAGAGCGCTCCCCGCCGCTTCTGTCCAGGCGCGCTGCTCGTCGGCGCGGTGCGCGTCGGGGACGAACTGGCGCACCGCCACGGCGGCGTTGGCGAGCACACCGGAGAGCAGCCCGATGTTCCCCTCCCCCGGGGCGTGCGTCCGCACGATCGAGAGGTAGCGACGCGCATCGAGCACGCCGTCGCGGGTCGCGTTCCACAGCGACGACCACACGAGGGCCCGCGCCAGCGGATCATCGACCGCGGACAGCGACTCCTCGACGGTGCGGAGCGAACGCTCGTCGAGCCGGGCCTTCGCATACGTGAGGTCGTCGTCGTTGACCAGCACGAGATCGGCCTCGCCGAGCTCGATCTCGGTCTGCTCGCCGACGATGTCGAGTTCGCGCTGCTCGCGCCGCACCACGCGCCCGTCGACGCGGTCGTAGAGACCGATGCGCAGGCGGTGCGGGCGCGGATCGGTCTGCCGCAGCGTGCGGCGGCCCTCGGCATCCGTCTCGATCCACAGGGCCGACACCCCGGATGTCTGCAGCCATGCGCGCGACCAGTCGCTCATGTCGCGGCCCGACACGGCGCTCAGCTCGACGAGGAAGTCGTCCAGGGTCGTGTTGCCGAAGGCGTTCGCGGCGAAGTACCGGCGCGCTCCCTCGAAGAAGGCATCGTCGCCCACGAACGCGACGAGCTGCTTGAGCACGGCGGCGCCCTTGGCGTACGTGATGCCGTCGAAGTTCAGCTTCGCGGCCTCGAGGTCGGTGATGTCGGCGACGATCGGGTGGGTGGTCGGCAACTGGTCCTGCTGATACGCCCAGGCCTTGCGGTTCGCGGCGAACTTCACCCATGCGTCGTGGAATCGCGTCGCGACCGCTGAGGCGTGCGACCCCATGTAGTCGGCGAACGACTCCTTCAGCCAGAGGTCGTCCCACCACTTCATCGTGACGAGGTCCCCGAACCACATGTGCGCCATCTCGTGCAGGATCGTGTTCGCGCGGGCGGCGCGCTGGGCGTCGGTGGCCGCGCCGCGGGAGATGTACCCCTCGGTGAACGTCACGAGACCCGGGTTCTCCATGGCGCCGAGGTTGTACTCGGGCACGAAGATCTGATCGTACTTCCCCCACGGGTACGGGTAGGCGAAGGCATCCGTGAAGAAGTCGAGGCCCTGTCGGGTGATCTCGAGGATCTCGTCGGACTCCAGGTGCTTCGAGAGGGAACGGCGCACGAACACGCCGAGCGCGATGCGCTGGTCGTCGCGCTCCCAGGCTCCGTCGACCCGCGCGTAGGGACCGGCGGCGACGACCGTGATGTAGCTCGAGATCGGCAGCGTCGGGGCGAACTGCACGCGCTGCACGCCGAGGCCGGGATCGGTGCGCTCCGGGGCCTGGTTGGAGAGGACCTCCCAGCCGGAAGGCGCATCCACGACGAACGTGTAGGCGGCCTTCATGTCGGGCTGCTCGAAGCAGGCCATCACCCGGCGGGAGTCCGCGGGCTCGTACTGCGTGTAGAGGTACGTCGCATCGTCGACGGGATCATGGAACCGGTGCAGTCCCTCCCCCGATCGGCTGTAAGCCCCGACGGCCTCGACGCGGACCACGTTGGCAGTCGTCAGCCCCGACAGCACGATGCGGGCGCCGTCGTACTCGACAGGGCGCTCCTCACCGTTCACGACGACGCGACGCACCTCCTCTCCGATGAAGTCGAGCCAGGTCGCGTCGACCGTCGCGTCGAACTCGAGAGTCGTCGTCGTCGGGAAGCCGGTGCGTGCGCGCTCCGGCGCTCCGGTCAGGTCGAGCTCGACGCGGATGCTGCGCAGAGTGACCGCCGCGGATCGCGCCGCGGTCTCCTGTCGGCTGAGGTTGGCGGTGTCCATCCCACCATCCTTTCATCCGGCGGCTACCGACCCGGACGCCCGCCCTCGCTCAGCGCCGACGCTCTCTCTTCTCGCGCCGTCCGGCCTTGCGGCTCTTCTCGGGCCCGCCGAGCAGACGACGGATGGCCGTCTCCGGCGTCACGGTCAGATCGAGCGTCTGTCCGCGGGCGTAGAGCCGGAAGACACGGGGGTCGATGTAGCTGCCGCGCGCGACGGCCGTCGTGTTCCCGAGTGCCGTCGCCGTCGCCTGGACCGCGAGACGCTCCGCCCTGGCCCGATCCCCGCGACGGTCGAGCTCGCCGATCTGCGCCAGCGCATCCGCGGCGGTGATCGTGCCGTGCAGGGTCCGGAAGTCCTTCGCCGAGAACGTGGCACCCGTGATCTCGCGCACGTACGCGTTGACCTCCGCCGGAGTGATGCGCACCCGCCGACGCCCCCTGCGGTAGGCGAGGAGGAACTCCCGTGGACCACCCGCGGCGAATTCGGTGAGGGCCTCGGCGAGTGAGTCGTCCGTGATCTCGATCGACGCCGTCCTGCCGCTCTTCGCGGGGAAGGACAGGGCGACAGCGCTGCCGTCGAGCTTCACGTCGCGTCTGCGCAGGGTCGTCAGCCCGCGGCTGCCGTGACGCACGAGGTATCGCTCGGATCCGATGCGGAGCGCGGCGTCGTCGAGCAGGCGGAAGGCGATCGCGAGAGCCTTGGCCTTCGTCTGCCCGTCGTCACCGAGCGCGCGGGTCACCTGGGCCCTGGCACCCGGAAGCGCGGCGGCGAGGTCGAGCGCGCGGATGAACTTGCGTCGATCACGCGAGACCCGCCAGAGCGGGTGATACAGGTACTGCTTGCGTCCGGCTTCGTCGATGCCCACGGCCTGGATGTGAGCCAGGGGGTCGGCGGCGATCCAGACGTCGGTCCATGCCGGCGGGATCACCAGGTCGCTGACCCGCTCCCGATCGGCCTCCGGAGCCGTCTCACCCGCCGCATCCACGTAGCGGAACCCGGACCCGGATCGCACACGACGGAATCCGGGGTCCTGCCCGGGAACGACGCGGTTCAGTCTCGCCATCCGCTCTGCCTCCTCGACTCATTGTCGGATCGAGGATGTCGTGCTTGCTTCGCCACTGAAAGGGAGTGGCGTCGCGTGCTCTGCCGTGCTATCGCGCCTCAGCACGGGGTGCGGCGAAGGCGCTGCGCATATGGTCGCTCGTGAGGAAGTCGGCGATGCCGATCATGATCAGGCTGAAGACGATCTGCTCGGAGACCATCCAGAGCGGGTAGAGGCCGGGGGTCGCCGCCATCACGAGCGTGATCACCGGGAAGATCTGCGCGAACAGCCGCAGCCGTCGATACGCCCACCGCCATCCTCGCCGCGCCCGCCAGGCGAGGGAGAACAAGGTGGCGGTCATCGCGAGCACGACCAGCGTCCGCATCCAGACGGCGAAGGAGACCGGCTCCCCCTCGACGGCGAGCAGCAACGCGACCACGACGGCTCCGACGCCGATCACGAGCTCGACGACGAGAAGCCAGAGGATCCAGGTGAACGCTCGCACGGTCTTGGGGTGTGTGCGGTCGGCCTCGCTGATCGCGACGCCGGCCTGCCGCCCGCCCGCGATCCGGTCGAGACGGAGGAAGAGGGATTCCAGAGCCATGGCTGGAGCCTAAGGGCTTCGACCCCCGCCGTCGTCGTCCGTTCGATGGATGCCGGAAACGCCCGCAGCCCCGGCATCCGGTCCGCCATCGGCACCGACCGACGACACTCCGTTCGCCTCGGGCAGGACGACCCGTTCGAGCACCAGGGCCAGCACGCCGACGGCGAGGCTCCCCGCGATCATCACGCCGATGAACCAGCCGTCCCATCCCCCGCCGAGCATCACACCGGCCACGAGCGGTCCCGTGATGGCGCCGCCCTGGAAGGCCGCGGAGTTGATCGCGTTGTAGCGCCCTCTCGTGCGGTCGGAGGCGAGATCGTTGTAGATGGCGGGGACCGTGGGCTGCAGCATCGTCTCCCCGAATGCGAAGACGCCCATGAAGGCGATCACACCGATCGCTGCCGTCACCGAGCCGGGAAGGAATCCCGTCGCTCCGAGAATCACCCACGACAGCGCCCAGATGAGCGCCATCACCTGCATGACCCTGGTGCGTCGTCGGCCGGAGATGAGCCGGAGCACCGCGAACTGCAGCAGAACGATCACCGCCGTGTTCACGGCGAACGAGAGGCCGACCACCTGCGTCGACACCTCGGAGACCTGCCGCGCGAATGCCGGGAACCCCGCCTCCATCTGCCCGTATCCGATGAACACGGCCAGGAACGTCAGCAGGGTGAGCCACAGGACGGCCGGCCGACGGAGGATCTCGCGGTACCCGCCGACCGGGGGTGCGTCGGCCTCGGCCTCGTGCTGAGTGCGCACGTGGCGGAGCGGTCCGAGCAGCAGCGCCAGCGGGATGAGACTGCTCGCCGCATCGACCAGGAAGATCGTCGTGAACGTCGTGGGGTCGTGCACGTCGACGAAGAACCCGCCGATCACACCGCCGACGCCGATGCCGAGATTCACCAGAGCGAAGTTGACGCCGAAGTACTGCTGACGCACCTCGCCGTCGACGACCGTGGCGATGAGCGCGTTGAACCCCGGCCATGAGACGCCGAAGTTGACGCCGATGAGGATGACGGCGATCGCGGCGACCGCCGGATGCGTGGCGAACGCGAGCAGCGCGCAGCCCGCGATCATCGACAGGAGTCCGACGATCAGCACGCGCCGCGCGCCGAAACGGTCGATCAGCGTCCCGCCGGGGCCCGTGACGATCAATCCGGTGATCGCGATGAGGCTCATCAGCGCGCCCGAGATGCCGAGATCGAATCCGCGGACCTCGTGGAGATAGATGATCGTGAACGGGAGCGTCATCCCTCGACCGAGAGTCTGGATCGCCACGGTCGACAGCAGCCAGCGCCCTTCGGTGGGCAGCGCGTTCCAGAAGCTTCTCATGCCGGTCACCCGAGCATTCTTCCCGATGCCTCCGACATTCTCTGTGCGCAGGGCCGTATCACCCGAACGCGAATCCGGATTGTCCGGATCCCACCGGTTCTGGGATGATCCTGAACATGGCACTGTCACTCGAGGAGTTCCGCGCCGCCCTGCTGAGCGCGGACGGACGCCGTCACCTCGGCATCACGCTGACGGATGCCGAGGCGCAGCAGGTGCACGACGACCCGGCATCCGCGCAGAGCTGGTACTCCTACTGGCTCACGACCCCCGCCGCCGCGGCCGCTCCCGCGACGACGCCGTATCCCGCCGTACCGCAGGTCCCCGCACCTCCGGCGCCCGTGCCGCAGGCTCCCCTCGGCGATCACGATCTGACGCGGATCCTGCCCGCCGCACCCGGGGCGTACGCGGGTGGATCTCCGTACCCTTCGGCCCTCCCCCCGACGGACACGGCTCCGCGGAAGAAGAACGTCGGACTCTGGGTCACTCTCTCGATCCTCGGGGCCCTGCTGCTGATCGCGGCGATCGTCGTCGTCTTCGCCTTCACGACCGCGCGCCACTGGACCAAGGTCGATGTGCCCGAGAAGCCGGAGACGTTCCACAGCGAGGAATTCGAGACCGGACGGTTCGACGTGGCCATGGACGCGGTCAACCCCTGCTTCGTGAACCAGGACTGGACCGACTGCATCACCGTGATGCAGGCGCAGTACGACGCGACGTGCGCCGGTGTCGAGCTCACCGAGTCGGCCGCCGCCCTGTGCGCGGACTACCTCGCGGCCGTCGACGAGATGAGAGCCCTCGACGAACCGGGGTCGTACGTCGCCTCGCTCGGCGACTACGGCAGCCTCTCGCGCACTGCGGAGATCGACACCCGGCAGGTGTCCAACAACGATCAGGCACCGGCCGTGACCCACGAGGCCGTCTGCTACCTGGGCTTCATCGGAGAGTGCGAGTAGTCCGGGATCAGCTCCGCGGCAGAGCGAGAACGCGCTCGAACGCCGCGTCGGCCGCGGCATCGACGATCTGACGATCCGGGTTCGCGTCGTACCACGCCAGGATCTCGTGCGCTCCCTGATCGAAGGTGACCGTGGTGCGGAACTCGGGCACGAGGCCCTTCACCTTGCTGTTGTCGAAGACCATCGAGTGCGCCTTGTCGCCCAGCAGGCCATCACCCCACGCGGGGTGCACCGCCGCGATCGTGTCGGACGCGACGTGCACGAGCTCGGGATCGACGCCGGCCGCCGCTCCGAGCCATCGATAGATCTGATCCCACGTCGGCGCGTGATCACCCGTGATGTGGAACGCGTCGCCCACGGCGGCAGGATGGCCGAGGAGACCCACGAACCCCACCGCGAAATCCCGAGTGTGCGTGATGGTCCACAGACTGGACCCGTCGCCGTGCACCACGACCGGCTTGCCCGCGCGCATCCGGGCGATGTCGGTCCATCCGCCGAGCGTCGGCACCGAGGTCGCGTCGTAGGTGTGCGACGGCCGCACGATCGTCGCGGGGAACCCGCGTTCCCGGTAGGCCGAGACGAGCAGGTCCTCGCAGGCGATCTTGTCTCGCGAGTACTGCCAGTGCGGATTGCGCAGCGGCGTGGACTCGGTGACCGGAAGACGTGACGGCGGCGTCTGGTACGCCGACGCCGAGCTGATGAACACGTACTGCCCGACCCGGCCCTCGAAGAGATCGACGCCGGACTGCACCTGATCCGGCGTGAAGGACAGGAAATCCGCCACGACGTCGAAGTCCTCCCAGGCAGCGTCCAGCGCCGCCCGGGTCGCCTCCGGATCCCTGATGTCGGCGACGATCGACCGGGCACCCTCGGGCAGCGGACGGATGCCGGTGGTCCCGCGGTTGAGCACCGTGACGTCGTGGCCGAGGTCGAGGGCGTGCGACACGCTGGCGGAGCTGATGATCCCCGTGCCGCCGATGAACAGGATCCGTTGTGGGCTCATGAGGTCAGTCTGCCAGGAGCGCCGTGCGGAGAACCACTCGCTTCAACGAAAAAACCCCCGCTCACGCGAGGGTTCTCATCTTGCTGGGGTACCTGGACTCGAACCAAGAATAACGGAACCAGAAACCGTCGTGTTGCCAATTACACCATACCCCAAGGGCGAAACCGGAGCCTCGCACCGAGAATCAAGCCTACCGGAGCAGGGGCAGAACGCCAAAACGCCCCGTGTCTCCCGCGCCCCGGGCGCGTCGCGCGCGACATGTCATGCCGACGCTTCCGCGTCCGCGCGCTGACGAGCCCGGAAGTTCGCCGCCTTCACCCGGTTGCCACAGGTCTTCATGGCGCACCACTCGCGGCGATGACCGCGAGACCGATCGAGATACACCTGAGTGCACTCGGGGCGAGCGCACTCGCGCAGCAGCGCCGCATCCTCTCCTCCGACGATCTCGACGGCCTGGCGAGCCAGGGACGACAGCCCTTGGGCGACGGTTCCCGATCGCCGCACGACGCCGTCGAGCCGCACGCCGATCGGCATCCCCTCGGCGAAGCCGTTCACGATCTCTCTCGCCGGGCCGGGAATCGCATCACCTCGCCGTCGAGCGCTCACGAGGTCGTAGACGGCCTCACGCAGGGCGATGGCCGCCTCGAGGTCGCCGGTCGCAACGTCCGGAGCATCGTGGACCAGCCCGGATTCCTCGAACCATGCCGTGAGCGCGGCATCCGAGTCGAGCTTCTCCGTGGGCGACGCGTTGCGGCGCGCGCGCAGCGTTCCGACGAAGTCGAGGGCGGGCGTCCCGCAGGGAAAGGCGTGCATAGCGTAACCATTCTGGCGGGTCACAAGTAATTGTGCAATCCGGAATAACCATCTTGACAGTTACGTTGAGTTGAGCAAGAGTCGTAACCGCTTCAACAAGTTACGCAGATCACCCACACGAACAGGCTCATCATGGAACTCACACTCGAGATCGTCGTCCTCCCCGTCTCCGACGTCGATCGCAGCAAGGCCTTCTACACGCGTCTCGGCTTCCGCCTCGACGCGGACTTCACCACCGATCGCGGTCTGCGCGTCGTCCAGGTGACGCCTCCGGGAAAGGGAACGGCGTCGATCATCTTCGGCGAGAATCTGACGGATGCCGCTCCTGGCTCGGTGCGCGGACTGCACCTCGTCACCCCCGACCTCGAAGCGGCCCGTGCCGAACTCGTCGCCGGCGGCGCAGACGTCTCGGACGTATGGCACGACGCCGACGGGATCTTCCACTGGGCGGGCGATCGGAACCGTCTTCCGGGCGCGAACACCCAGCACGACAGCTACTCGTCGTACGTCTCGTTCGACGATCCCGACGGGAACGAGTGGATCATCCAGCAGATCGTCGATCGCCTCCCCGGGCGTTGATCACCGAAGCCGGGAACACCATGGATGAGACGACGCGCATCCTCCAGGACCTTCTCACGCGCGCGGCCGCGGCGCACGGCGTGCACGAGCAGGAGGACCTCGGCGGGATCTACGACGAGCAGTGGCCGCAGTGGTACGCGGCCCACATGACCGCGAGGCTCGTGGAGCGAGGGCTCCGCCTCGTCGCGGACGACGCGAGCCGAGAGGACCCGGGACTCGGGGACTCAGCTCGCGAGGAACTCGGCGAGCCCTCGCAGACGGCGCAGTGACTCGTCCTTCCCGAGCAGCTCCATCGACTCGAAGAGCGGCGGCGAGACCCGACGACCCGTGATCGCGACACGCGGCGGACCGTAGGCGACACGCGGCTTGAGCTCCAGCGTCTCGACCAGCGCGTGGGCGAGGGCATCCTGGATCTTCTCCGGGGTGAACTCGCTCACCGGCTCGAGCGCGGCGACGCAGGCCTCGAGCACCTCGGCGGCGTTCGCCGGCAGACCCTTGAGCGCATCGGCGTCGTACGAGACGTCATCCGTGAACAGGAAGCCGACCATGCCGGGCACCTCGCCGAGCAGCTGCACACGCTCCTGCACCAGCGGCGCGACACGGAAGGCCGTGACGAGCTGCTCGCGGGTCGGCTCGTCGAAGAGGCCGGCGGCCGCCAGATACGGGATCGTGCGCTCGGCGAAATCCTTCTCCGCCAGCGTGCGGATGTGGTCGCCGTTGATGGACTCGGCCTTCTTCTGGTCGAAGCGTGCCGGGTTCGGGTTGACGTTCTCGACGTCGAAGGCGGCGGTGAACTCCTCCAGGGAGAAGACGTCGCGATCGTGCCCGATCGACCAGCCGAGCAGGGCGAGGTAGTTGAGCAGGCCCTCCGGGATGAAGCCGCGATCGCGGTGCAGGAACAGGTCGGCCTGCGGGTCGCGCTTCGAGAGCTTCTTGTTGCCGGTCTCCCCCAGCACGAGAGGCATGTGCGCGAAGCGCGGCACGAAGGTCGTGACGCCCGCCTCGATGAGCGCCGCGTAGAGCGACAGCTGGCGTGCGGTCGACGGCATGAGGTCCTCGCCGCGCAGGACGTGCGTGATCCCCATCAGCGCGTCGTCCACCGGGTTCACGAACGTGTAGAGCGGGATGCCGTTCGGTCGCACGACGACGAAGTCGGGGAAGGACCCCGCCGGGAAGGTGACCTCGCCGCGGATGAGGTCGACGTAGGTCAGGTCCTCGTCGGGAACGCGGAGGCGCAGAGCGGGCTGGCGGCCCTCGGCGCGGAACGCCTCCTTCTGCGCGTCGGTGAGGTCGCGATCGAAGTTGTCGTAGCCGAGCTGCTTCGCCCGACCGTTCGCCTCGTTGCGGGCGTCGATCTCCTCCGCGTTCGAGAAGCTCTCGTAGAGGGCGCCCGAGTCGAGGAGCTTGTCGATGACCCCGCGGTAGATGTCGTGGCGCTCGGACTGCCGGTAGGGCGCGTGCGGTCCGCCGACCTCGACACCCTCGTCCCAGTCGATCTTGAGCCAGGTGAGCGCGTCGAGCAGCTGGCGGTAGCTCTCCTCGCTGTCACGCGCGGCATCGGTGTCCTCGATGCGGAACACCATCTTGCCGCCGTTATGACGCGCGTACGCCCAGTTGAAGAGGGCGGTGCGCACGAGGCCGACATGCGGCAGGCCGGTCGGCGAAGGGCAGAAGCGGACGCGGACGTCGGCACCACGTGCAGTCGTGGTGAGGGGGTGAGGGGTAGCCATAGCCCTTCGATTCTAGTTGGCGATGCCCGGCTCTCCGACGGCTCGACGGGTGTGCCGGGGCGACGTATCGGGACACTCCGGGTAACAGACGCTCACCCCCGGTAATCCGGGGCGCGAGATCCGCGACCGGCTCCTATCGTTGCGGCACACGTTCCCCACAGGAAGGCACACCATGACCATCGCAGACGCAGTGACCACAGGCCTCGGAGACCGCTGGCGCGAGGCCGCACCCCCGCGGACGAGCATCGAGTGGCTCGATCGCGCTCAGGAGGTCGCCGACATCCTGTCGGTCGACGCCGTCGAACGCGATCGCGCCAACGCCGCCCCGCACCTGGAGGTGCAGCTGCTCAAGGACTCAGGACTCGTCACGCTGCTCGGCCCGGTCGCGCACGGCGGTGCCGGCGAGAGCTGGGAGACGGCCTACAAGGTCATCCGGACCGTCGCACGCGGCGACGGATCGATCGGACAGGTGCTCGGGTACCACTACCTCTGGGCGTGGGCGGCCCGGCTGGTCGCGACGGACGAGCAGATCGCCGCCGTCGAGGAGCTCTACACCGTGAACCGCTTCGTCTTCGGCGGTGCGGTCAATCCTCGCGATTCCGACCTGGTGATCCGCGAAGAGGGCGACGACCTCGTCTTCTCCGGGACCAAGTCGTTCTCCACCGGCGGCCGGGTCTCGGACCTCACGGTCCTCGAAGGAGTCCTCCAGGGCACGGACACCCACATCTTCGCCATCGTGCCGACCGCGCAGGAGGGCATCGTCTTCGCCGGCGACTGGGACAACCTGGGTCAGCGGCTCACGGAGTCCGGATCGGTCGAGATCCGCGACGTGCGGGTGCCCTGGGCCTCCGCCGCCGGGTTCGTGGACAAGGTCTTCCAGCCGCTCACGTACAACACGCTGAACGTGCCCGCGATCCAGCTCGTGTTCGCGAACTTCTACCTCGGCATCGCGCAGGGCGCGCTCGAGACGGCCTCGGCCTACACCCGTACGACCACCCGGGCATGGCCGTACGGCGGTGACGACAAGCAGCGCGCCACCGACGAGTGGTATCTGCTCGAGGGCTACGGGACGCTGGCATCCAAGCTCTGGGCCGACGAGGCCCTGCTGGATGCCGTGGGCGCGGAGATCAGCGCGGTCCTGCATGCCCCGCGCGAGGAGCTCACGGCGCGCCGGCGCGGCGAGATCGCGGTGCGGATCGCGGCGGGCAAGCTGCGGATCGTCGATGACGGTCTCGAGGTCGCTACGAAGGTCTTCGAGCTCACCGGTGCCCGCGCGTCGGCGAACTCCGTCGGGCTCGACATCTTCTGGCGGAACCTCCGCACGCACAGCCTGCACGACCCGATCGCCTACAAGAAGCGCGAGGTGGGCGACTACGTGCTGCGCGGCGAGGTGCCGGAGCCGACCTGGTACACGTGAGCTGCGTCGCGGGATCTCAGCGGGACGACGTGCGCCCGAGCGGCGAGAGCACCACGATCGCGACCACCAGGACGGATGCCGCGACGCCGAGCCCCGCGTACTGGAAGTTCGAGAGGACGACACCCGCGAGCACGGATCCGGCCGCGGCGGAGAGACTCATGAGCGAGTCGCTGCGCCCCTGCCGGCGCGTGCGGACGTCCGGTGCCGACGCCTCGGTCAGGAGTGCGGCGCCGGCCACGGTCGCCGCACTCCAGCCGAGTCCGAGCAGGATCAGCGCGACGATCACGCCCCATTGCTCGGTTCCGGAGAAGATCGCGAAGGCCAGCGCGCCGGCGAGCAGGACCTGGCCGAGCAGCACGACCCGGAGCCGGCCCCAGCGGTCGGCCAGCACACCGAAGACCGGCGAGAGCGCGTACATGCCGCCGACGTGCAGCGCGATGGTGATGCCGACGAGAGCCGAGACGTCTGCGGGCGTCGGAGCCATCCCGTGGGCACCGTGCGCCATGTGCGAGAGGTGCACGGGAGTCATCGCCATGACGGACGCCATCACGACATGGGACCCCGCAACCGCGAAGATGGCGTACCTCGCCACCATCGGTCGGTCGGCCACGATCGCGCCGGTGGTGGCGGCCGCCGCCTTCGCGAGTCGCTGGGCCGCCAGCAGCGGGTCGGGGCGCAGTGCGACGACGTACAGGATCAGCGCCGCGCACTGCGCGACGAAGGAGAACACGTAGGACCCGGTCTGCGGCGGCATCCCTATCGCCTGCCCGACGATCTCGCCCGGCCCCAGCAGCAGCGGTCCCGCGACTCCCCCGATGGTCGTCGACCAGACGACGATCGAGAGGTCCCGACCGCGATGCTGCGGAGCGGCGAGGTCGGTCGCCGCGAACCTCGACTGCAGGTTGCCTGCGTTGCCGGCGCCGATCATCAGGATCCCCGCCAGCAGCAGCGGGAACACCCGCAGCGACGCGGCGAGGATCACCACCGCGATGCCCACGAGGGCGAACAGGTTCCCCAGGGTGAGGGCGCGCCGACGCCCGACCCGTGCAGCCAGCCGAGCGAGAGGGATGGCGCAGACCGCCGCGCCGAGTGTCACCGACGCGGTCGCGAGACCGGAGAGCGCATCGCTGCCCGAGATGTCCGCGGCGAGCAGAGCGCCCAGCGACACCGTGGCACCGAATGCAATCCCGCCGAGCACCTGCCCGAACGACAGCACGAGCACGGTGCGCCGCTGCACGGCGGACTGCTCGGCCGCCGTCAGGGCGACGTCGGTCATGACGCGGGTGCGGCGTCGCGTGCGCTGTTGCGGAGGATCCCCAGACCTGTGATCTCGACCTCGACGACGTCGCCGGCGCCGAACTCGCCCACGCCTGCCGGGGTGCCGGTCATGATGACGTCACCGGGAAGAAGCGTGAAAACGGCGGAGGCGTACTCGATGATCGCCGGGACCGAATGGATCATGTCGGTGAGCGGCGCCTGCTGGCGCACCTCGCCGTTCACGCGGGTCTCGATGCTCGCGGATGCCGGATCGAAGTCCGTCTCGATGACCGGTCCGAGCGGGCAGAACGTGTCGAAGCCCTTCGCACGCGACCACTGGCCGTCCTTGCGCTGCAGATCGCGCGCGGTCACGTCGTTGCCGATCGTGTAGCCGAGCACGTAGTCGAGCGCGTTCTCGGCCTTGACGTTCTTCGCGATCTTGCCGATCACGACCACCAGCTCGCCCTCGTACTCGGTGCGCTCGGACAGGGTCGGACGCACGATCGCGTCGCCCGGCCCGATCACCGCGGTGTTCGGCTTGAGGAAGAGGAGCGGCTCCTCGGGAGCCACTCCCCCCATCTCGGCGGCGTGATCGTGGTAGTTCTTGCCCACGCAGACGACCTTCGACCGCGGGATCACCGGAGCGAGCAGCGCTGCATCCGCCAGCGGCACGCGTGCCCCCGTCGTCTCGTATCCCGAGAACATGGGGTCTCCGGCGAGGACGACGAGGTCGGTCCCGTCGATGATCCCGTACATGATGGCGTCGTCGTGGCTGAACCGGGCGATCTTCATGGTTCCAGCCTAGCGAGCGCGCTCCCCCTCAGGCGTCGAGGCGGAGCAGCCAGCCGTGCCGGTCCTCGCGACGACCGTACTGGATGTCGGTGAGCTCCTCGCGCAGCGACAGGGCCAGCTCGCCCAGGGGCTGCGGCTCGTCGAAGCCGTCGCCGACCAGCGCGCCGATCGGAGTCACGACCGCGGCCGTGCCGCACGCGAACACCTCGACGATGTCGCCCGATGCCACGCCCTCGCGCCACTCGTCGATCGAGATCGGCCGCTTCTCCACCGTGTACCCGCGGTCCTCCGCCAGCTGCAGCAGCGAGTCGCGGGTGATGCCCTCGAGGATGCTGTCGGACTCGGGCGTGACCACGCGGCCGTCCTTGAAGACGAACACGACGTTCATGCCGCCGAGCTCCTCAACGTTGCGGTGCTCGTTGAGGAAGACGACCTGGTCGCAGCCCTTCGCGCTGGCCTCGCTCTGCGCCAGCAGGCTCGACGCGTAGTTGCCTCCGGTCTTCGCCTTGCCGGTGCCGCCCTTGCCCGCGCGGGCGTAGTCCTCGGACAGCCAGATGCGCACGGGCTTCACGCCGCCGGAGAAGTAGGCGCCGGCGGGGCTCGCGATCACGTAGTACGCGACCTTCTGCGCCGCACGGACGCCGAGGAAGGCCTCCTTGGCGAACATGAACGGGCGCAGGTACAGACTCTGGTCGGCGCCCGACGGCACCCAGTGCCCGTCGACCTTGACGAGCTCGCGCAGCGACTGGATGAAGTACTCGGTCGGCAGCTCCGGCAGCGCCAGGCGCCGGGCGCTGGCCTGCATCCGCGCCGCGTTACGGTCGGGGCGGAACGTGTGGATGGATCCGTCCTCGTGACGGTAGGCCTTGATGCCCTCGAAGATCTCCTGGGCGTAGTGCAGGACGGATGCCGCGGGGTCGAGCGCGATCGGCCCGTACGGCTGCACGCGCGGCCGGTGCCAGCCGCCCTTGGCGGACCAGCAGATGTCGACCATGTGGTCGGTGAAGACGACGCCGAACCCCGGGTTCTCGTGGACCTCGGCCACTCGCCCCGGCGAAGCCGCGGTCAGGTTCTTCGTCACCGCGAACTCCAGTGGAGCCACGGTCGCCTCAGCATCGATGGTCGTCATCTCGTCATCCATTCCTCGTGGGTGGGCGCATCGTCGCGCCCTCTCAGCCTACGCCTGAAGGTCAGAGCCGCGCGGCGATCGCGGAGCCGATCTCCGCCGTCGTGCGAGCCGCGCTGCGGGCGGCGATATCAGCCTCGACCGCCGCGCTCACGCGCGCGGATTCGTCGACGAGGCCGAGGTGGTCGAGCAGCAGCGCGACCGAGAGGATCGCGGCCGTCGGATCGGCCTTCTGCTGTCCGGCGATGTCCGGAGCGGAGCCGTGCACGGGCTCGAACATCGAGGGGAACGCGCCGTCCGGGTTGATGTTCCCGGATGCCGCCAGGCCGATGCCGCCCGTGACGGCGCCGGCGAGGTCGGTGAGGATGTCGCCGAAGAGGTTGTCGGTGACGATGACGTCGAATCGCGAAGGGTCGGTCACCAGGAAGATCGTCGCGGCGTCGACGTGCAGGTAGTCGACGGACACGTCGGGGTGGGAGGCGGCGACCTCGTTCACGACCCGCTGCCAGATCGCGCCGGCGTGCACGAGCACGTTCGTCTTGTGCACCAGGGTGATCTTCTTGCCGCGCCGCTCGGCCAGCTCGAACGCGTAGCGCACGACGCGCTCGACACCGAACGCGGTGTTCACGGAGGTCTCGTTGGCGACCTCCTGCGGCGTGCCCTTGCGGATCGCGCCGCCGTTGCCCACATAGGGGCCCTCGGTGCCTTCGCGGACCACGACGAAGTCGATCTCGCCCGGGTTCGACAGCGGACCCGGCGCGCCCGTGAAGAGCTTCGACGGCCGCAGGTTCACGTAGTGATCGAGCGTGAAGCGGAGCTTGAGGAGGAGTCCGCGCTCGATGTTCGCGTCCTTGAGCCGGGGGTCCCCCGGCGTGCCGCCGACCGCTCCGAGGAGGATGGCGTCGTGTGCGGCGATGGCCTCGAGGTCGTCGTCGGTGAGCGTGTCGCCGGTCTCGAGGAAGCGCGCGGCCCCGAGCGAGAAGCGGGTCTTGTCGAAGACCACGTCGCTCTGCGCGGTGACCGCTTCGAGGACCTTCTCGGCCTCGGCGACGACCTCGGGACCGATGCCGTCACCGGGGATGACGGCCAGCTTCACGACACGCGACATGACACTCCTTGCACCGGGATGAGCCGGTCACGCTCTCCGCTCGTGGAGCGGACCGGTCATCCCAGCGTAGTGCTCAGTGCGAGGGGGCTTTGCGCAGTGTGACGGCGGCGATCACGCCCGCGAGGACGACGAGGCCCGCGCCGATCAGAGACGTCACCATCACGCCGGAGCCGAACGCCGCGGCAGCGGCGTTCCAGAGCGCGTCGCCGAGTGCCGCCGGGAGGTCGCGCGCCGCGGTGTAGGCACCGGCGAGCGTCTCGCGCGCGGCGTGCGCCACCTCCGCGGGCAGCCCCTCCGGCAGCGCGAGCGCTCCGCGGTAGAACGCCGTGATGATGCCGCCGAGGATCGCTGTGCCGAGCACGGCTCCGAGCTCGTAGGCCGTCTCGGACACCGCACTCGCGGCTCCGGCCTTCTCGGCCGGGGCGCTCGACAGGATCAGCTCGTTGGAGATCGTCTCCGCAGCGCCGATGCCGATCCCGAGCACGACGAACGCGATGATCAGCGGCGCGACGCCGTGCGCGTGGGTCGTGAAGGCGACGATGAGGTAGCCGGCCACCGAGAACAGCAGCGCGCTCGGCACGAGCACGTGCGGCGGGACACGGCGCGAGATCGGCACGACCGTGAGACCGGCCACGATCATCGCCGCCATGCCGGGCACCAGCGCGATGCCGGCGAGCATCGGCGACAGACCGAGCACCAGCTGCAGATGCTGGGAGACGAAGTAGAGGAAGCCGACCAGGGCGACGACACTGAGCAGGTTCACGAGGATGGCCCCCGAGAACGTCCCGCGCCGGAACAGCGCCATGTCGAGCATGGGCACCGTCGAACGGTTCTGCCGGCGGACGAACAGCACGCCCATCGCGATGCCGAGCAGCGCCCATCCACCCGCGACGAGCGACGGCCCATCGACGGCCAGCGACTTGATGGCGTAGACGACGGGGATCATCGCGGCCATCGACAGCACGATGCTGACAGGGTCGATGCGTCCCGGGTTCGGGTCACGGCTCTCCGGTACCAGGAGGGGCCCGCAGATCAGCAGCGGGATGAGGACGGGCACCGCGATGAGGAAGACCGACCCCCAGGCGAAGTGCTCGAGCAGGAACCCGCCGACGATCGGACCGAGCGCCGCACCGGCCGAGAAGGCCGAGGCCCAGACCGCGATCGCCATGCGGCGCTGGTCCCGGTTCTGGAAGATCGAGCGCAGCAGCGAGAGGGTCGACGGCATGAGCATCGCACCGAAGAAACCGAGCAGCGCCCTGGCCGCGATCAGCAGCCCCGCGGTCGGCGCGAACGCGGCCAGTGCCGAGACGGCGGCGAAGCCGACGGCACCGATCAGCAGCATGCGACGCCGGCCGAACCGGTCGCCGAGGGTGCCCATCGTCACGAGGAGACCGGCGAGCACCAGCGGGTAGACGTCGATGATCCACAGCTGCTCGGCACCGGAGGGCGCGAGCGCGATGGAGATCTCGGGGAGCGCGAAGCTCAGCACCGTGTTGTCCACCGAGACGAGCAGCACCGGCAGCATGAGGACGACGAGCGCCGCCCAGCCGCGGGCCCCGACACGGGGAGCATCCGTCTCTGTCGTCGGGATCGACGCAGTACGGGTCATGGAACACCTCTCAGGATTTTGGCGGCCTCGTTAGTGAACCGTCCAGCTGGTATAGTAACAGATATGCCCCGCCCTCCCCTCGCACGTGAGAAGGTGCTCGACGCCTTCGAGTCCATCGTCATCGCCGACGGCGAGCGGGCGGCGACGCTCGACGCCACGGCCAGAGCAGCCGGTGTCTCCAAAGGCGGGCTGCTCTACCACTTCGGATCGAAGGAAGAGCTCGCGGCCGGGCTCCTGGAGCGGCTCGATACGCTGACCACTGCAGACCTCGAGGTCATGGCGGCAGCCGAGGAGGGGCCGGTCGCCTACTACATCCGCACCTCGGTCATGGAGGACGACGCCCTCGATCGCGCACTGATCGCCGCGTCGCGTCTCGCCCAGGGCGGCTCGGTCGCCGCGGCGGAGGGCCTGCGCAACAACCGGCGCCGCTGGGAGGACGCGATCCGTCCGCATGTGCGCGACCGGACGAGCCTCGACCTCGTGATGCTGCTCAGCGACGGCCTGTACTTCAACAATTCGCTCGACGTGCACGGGCCGGAGCGCCTCGTTCCCCATCACGACGAGCTCGCGGCCCTCATCGCCCTGGTCCTGAAGACCACCTCGTAGCCCCGAGCCGCCGAACGCGATGAGGGCGGAGAGGCTCTCGCCTCCCCGCCCTCATCGCACGGTGATTCAGACCTCGGTGATCTCGATCTGACGGAACAGGTCGGCGTCGATCGCGGCGCTGACGTCTTCCAGCAGCTCCTCGGACACCGGCGAGTCGAGCGTCAGCACGCTGAGCGCCTGCGCGCCGGCCGCCTGACGAGCGATCTGCATTCCGGCGATGTTGATGCCCGCTTCGCCGAATTTCTGGCCGTACACTGCGACGATGCCGGGGCGGTCGGTGTAGAGCATGACGACGTGGTGCTTCTCGATCGGCAGCTCGAGAGTGTGGTCGTTGATCCCGACCAGCTTCTCGGCCTGCTTCGGACCGGTGAGCGTTCCGGAGACCGAGAGCTGCGAGCCGTCGGAGAGCGCACCGCTGAGCGTGATCACGTTGCGGTACTCGTCGCTCACGTCGTCCTTGAGCAGACGCACCGCGATGCCGCGCTGCTCGGCGAGCAGAGGCGCGTTCACGTAGGACACGGTCTCGCTCACGATGTTCGTGAAGACGCCCTTGAGGGCGGCGAGCTTGAGCACGCTCACGTCGTAGTCGTTGAGCTCGCCGTGCACCTCGACGTCGAGGCTCGTGAGCGGCGAGGTCGCGAGCGACGCGAAGATCTGGCCGAGCTTCTCGACGAGCGAGATGCCGGGGCGGACGTACGGGTCGATGACGCCGCCGGCGACGTTGACGGCATCCGGCACGAGGTCTCCCCCGAGCGCGAGCCGCACGGACTTGGCGACCGAGACGCCCGCCTTCTCCTGCGCCTCTTCCGTGCTCGCTCCGAGGTGGGGAGTGACGACGACGTTCGGCAGGTCGAGCAGCGGCCGTGCCGATCCGCCCTCTGCGGGCGGCTCGGAGGTGAAGACATCGAGTCCGGCACCGGCGATCTCGCCGGCGACGAGCGCTTCGTGCAGAGCCTCCTCGTCGATGAGGCCACCACGCGCGACGTTCACGACGAACGCGGTCGGCTTCATCGCGGCGAACTGCTCCGCGCCGATCATGCCGGTGGTCTCCGGCGTCTTCGGCATGTGGATGGTGAGGAAGTCGGCCTCGGCGACGAGCTCGTCGAGCGACAGCAGCTGCACGCCGAGCTGCTGCGCGCGGGCGGAGGTGACGTAGGGGTCGTAGGCGACGACGCGCATGTCGAAGGCGGCGAGGCGCGCGGCGACGAGCGCCCCGATCCGGCCGAGGCCGACGATGCCGACGGTCTTCTCGAAGAGCTCGGCGCCGGTGAACGAGCTGCGCTTCCACTGCCCGGCGGCGAGCGATGCGTGCGCAGCCGGAATGCGGCGGGCGAGGCTGAGGATGTGCCCGACCGTGAGCTCGGCGGCCGAGACGATGTTGGACGTGGGCGCGTTCACGACCATGACACCGGCAGCCGTGGCGGCCTTGATGTCGACGTTGTCGAGCCCGACGCCGGCACGGGCGACGACCTTCAGCTTCGGCGCGTGGGCCAGGGCCTCTTCGTCGATGCGGGTGGCCGAGCGGATGAGCACCGCGTCCGCCTCGGCCAGCGAGGCGAAGAGCGCCTCGCGGTCGGTGCCGTCGACGTCACGGACGTCGAAGTCGGGGCCCAGAGCCTCGATCGTGGCGGGAGAGAGCACTTCGGCGATGAGCACAACGGGCTTCGGCACAGAGAATCCTTCGGGGCAGCGCGACAGGCGGGAGGGGCCGATGCGCCGCACACCATGGGGGCGCGATCACCTCAACTGTACCCGAGCGCTCGCGACGCTCCGTGCGTGTGACGCTCAGGCGCTGGGCAGGGTCAGGCTCAACGCGATCAGGCTCATCCAGAAGACGGCGACGATCCCGAGCCCTGCCAGCAGGGACAGGGCCAACTCCCCCACACGACGTCGCCGGCCGATGAGGAACGCGAAGACGAAGACGATCACGGGGAAGACCACCCCGAACAGCAGCGTGATCCAGCCGGTTCCGGTCAGGCCGGTCCGCGCCATGTTGATCAGATGCGCGACCGCGTTCCAGACCGCGTAAGCGTAGAGGAGTCCGGCGAAGCCGAGGACGACCCCGACGAGCCAGCGCGGGGAACCGGCCGCGATGGGTGCGCTCTGCGCATCGGTCATGATCCGATCACCCCCACGGTGACGAAGGGCCAGGGCACGAGGAGGACGACGCCGGCGAGCAGGAAGGCGACTCTGACCCAGGCCGCTCTCCCCCGCGTCAGCACCCACGTCGCCAGGAACCAGAGGGCGGGGGCGGCGATGGCGAGCACGAACCACGGCAGGAACATCGCATCGTCGACGAGGAACGAGGCGAGCGGCTTGAGCCGCAGCCCGCCGACCACCCAGCCGATCGTGTACAGCAGGTAGACGCCGCCGACGACGCCGAGGATGAGGAGCATCGCCGTGCTCAGCCCGGCGCGCTCCGGCTCCTCCGCCGGCGTGACGGATCCGTCGTCCTCGATCCGGCCGACATCGGCGCTGCCCTTCCCCACGGCGTTCCATCCGCGCGGCAGCGCCGGATCCTCGGGCGTCCGCGCCTCGTCGCCGTCCCAGCGGAGGGCGTCGTCGGAATCGGAAGTCATGTCCCCAGAGTAGGACACGCGGTCCACTATGCTCGGGGGCATCGGGCCGCGGAGGCCTTCGGCAGGGGGAAAGGACCGCTGTGGCTGAGAAGAAGAAGGTCGATCGCACGGAGCAGGTCGCGACGAACGCCGGCACCGGAGAACCCCCCGCTGGCTGGGTGCCGACGGCTGCCGCCAAGCAGAAGGCGACGACATTCCGCTGGATCGCCGGGGTCCTCTGGGCGATCGCGATCGCGGGCGAGGCGGTCGGCATCTTCTGGCTGCTCCGTCAGCGGGTCTTCGTCGGCGAGGACGGCACGCTCGTGCGCGACCCCGACACCGGCCTCCTCCAGGAGCAGGGCGTCACGGCGCAGTTCCCGCAGTGGGCGTTCATCGCCCTCCTCGTCCTGCTCGTCGTCATCGCCGCACTGTCGATCACCGGCTCGGTGCTCTGGAAGAAGGCGAACCGCCTGGACCCTGCGCGCAAGTCCGAGACGGTCAGGTTCTTCGTCCAGAACCAGCTCGGAGCGATCATCGCCATCGTGGCGTTCCTCCCGCTCATCATCCTGATCTTCCTGAACAAGGACATGGACAAGGGGCAGAAGACGACGGCGGGCATCGTCGGCATCGCCCTCGCGGCGCTCGCGGTCGTCCTGGGCATCGACTTCAACCCGCCGTCCGTCGAGCAGTACACCGCGGATCAGTCCGCCGTGATCCAGCTCCTCGGCCAGGACGAGGTCGTCTGGGTCGACGGCGGAGCGGTCTACCACGTCTGCGACCAGGTGTCCGCGATCCAGACGGGCAGCGAGATCCGCACCGGAACCACGGCCGAGGCCGTCGAGGCCGGCAAGATCCGCCTCACGCTGCAGTTCGCCTCCGAGCTCCGCGCCTGCGACCTGGCCGTGCCGGAGAACGCCGACGAGATCACCGAGGCCCTCCGCGCGATCCAGGCGGGGCAGGTCGACACGCTGCTGCCCGCTCCGGTCTGGGCCGATCCCGCCGACGCCCCGATCCAGGTCGAGGAGGCGCCGGCCGAGTGACGGCCGGCTGAGCGGCGTCAGTCGGCGACGACGGCCTCGACCAGTCGCTCTTCGGCCGAGGAGAGATGCGCGGCGAGGAGTGCGGCGGCACGGTCGCCCTCGCCTGCGGCGACCGCTTCGAGCATCTCGGCGTGCTGGGCGGCGATCACCGCGGCGTCCAGCAGGCGGCGGCCCTGCACCTGCGCCATGCAGAGTCGCGCCTCGTCGAGGACGCTGCGATACATCCGTGCCGTCCGCTCGCTGCCGAGCGCGTCGATGAGAGCGGTGTGGAATCGCAGATCGGGGTCGACGGTCGCCGCATCGGGACCGGGCGGCATCGCCAGGATCTCGGCGTTCGCCTCGACCGCCGACGCGGGCACGGCGCGGGTGATCGCCAGTTCGCGGAGCGCGGCGCTCTCCAGTCGGGACCGCGTGCGGTAGACGTCGCGAACGGTCTCCGGATCGATTCCCACGACGCGTGCCGAGCGGTGCGCCGTGCGGACCAGCAGACCGGTGGCGACCAGCTGCTCGATCGCCGCCTTCGCGCTGGGCCTCGCCACGCCGAACGCCTGGGACACCGCAGCCTCGGTGAGCGGCTCGCCGGAGCGGATGTCACCGCTCAGGATGCGCTCGCGGAGTCGGAGGGTGACGGCGTCGACCACGCCGACGATTCCCAGTGCAGCGTCCGTCGTCATCCGAGCAGTCTATCCAGACCTCCGCGAGTCAGTACACTTGTCAGACAATCCCTCGAGCGGAGCAGAGGAGCACCGTGCCGACCACACTCGCAGAACCGCTGGACCCCGCCCTGCTCGGGTCGTCGACCGAGGTCCACTCCCGTTCGATCGATCGATTCGCGCGAGCGCACGATGCCTCGCACTACCTCCTGATCCCCGACGCCGTCCTCTCCCCCGCGGATGCCGAGGGCGTCGCCCGGGCGTTCGGCGCCGTGCGCGCCGCGGGCCGGTCGATGACCTTCCGCTCCGGCGGCACGAGCCTCTCCGGGCAGGGCGTGAGCGGCGACATCCTCGTCGACACCCGCAGTCACTTCCGCGAGATCGCCGTCGAGGACGGTGGCGCATCGGTGCGCGTGGGACCGGGCGCCACCGTCCGCCAGGTCAACACGCGACTCGCGCGCTATCGCCGCAAGCTCGGCCCCGACCCGGCCAGCGAGATCGCGTGCACCATCGGCGGCGTGGTCGCCAACAACTCCAGCGGCATGGCCTGCGGCATCACCGAGAACTCGTACCAGACGATCGAGTCGATGCGGATCGTCCTCCCGAGCGGCACGATCCTCGACACCGGCGATCCTGAGGCGGGCGCCCTGCTCCGCGCCGCCGAACCCGCTGTCGTCGACGGGCTGCTGGCGCTCCGGGAGCGGCTCCTCGCCTCGCCGGAGCACGTCGCGTTCCTCCGGCAGCAGTTCTCCATGAAGAACACGATGGGCTACGGGCTCAACGCCCTCCTCGACTTCGACGACCCGGTGCGGATCCTCGAGCACCTCATCATCGGCTCGGAGGGCACTCTCGCCTTCGTCGCCGAAGCCCGTTTCCGGACGATCGAGATCCGGCCCGCGATCGCCACCGGATTGCTGGTGTTCGAGACGCTCTCGGCCGCGATGACGGTGCTGCCCGCTCTCGCGGACCTCGGCCTCGCCACGATCGAGTTGCTGGACGCCGCATCGCTGCGGGTCGCGCAGAGCCTGAGCGATGTGCCGGCCACGATCGCCGAGATCGATGTGCAGGGGCACGCCGCTCTCCTCGTCGAGGTCCATGCCTCCGACGACGCCGGGCTCGCGGCGGCGAGCATCTCAGCGCAGTCCCATTTCGAGTCGCTGCCGCTGGCCATCGCGCCGCGCCTCACGACGGATGCCGCGGAGCGGGCAGCGCTCTGGCACGTCAGGAAGGGCCTGTACACCGCCGTCGCCGGCGCGCGTCCCTCCGGCACGACCGCGCTCCTCGAGGACATCGTCGTGCCGGTCCCCCGCCTGCTCGCCACCTGCGAGCGGCTCATCGAGCTCTTCGCGGAGCACGGGTACGAAGGGTCCGTCATCTTCGGTCACGCGAAGGACGGGAACGTGCACTTCCTGCTCAACGAGCGCTTCGACGACCCCGCGAGCGTCGCGCGCTACCGGCGCTTCACCGACGATCTGGTCGCCCTGGTGCTGTCGCAGCAGGGATCGCTCAAGGCCGAGCACGGCACCGGACGCATCATGGCCCCGTTCGTGCGGCGCCAATACGGCGACGAGCTGACCGACATGATGTGGGAGATCAAGAGGCTCCTCGATCCCGACCTCATCCTCAACCCCGGCGTGGTCCTCTCCGACGACCCCGACTCCTACCTCGACGATCTCAAGCGGGTGCCGACCGTCGAGAGCGAGGTCGACCGCTGCGTCGAATGCGGCTACTGCGAGCCGACGTGCCCGAGCAAGAGCATCACCCTCACGCCGCGCCAGCGCATCGTGATCCGGCGGGACATGGCCTGGGCCGAGGAGCAGGGCGACACCGCGCTGCTGCAGGATCTGAAGGCCGACTACGACTACGACGGTGTGCAGACCTGCGCGGTCGACGGCATGTGCGGCGTCGCGTGCCCTGTCGACATCAACACGGGCGATCTGGTCCGACGCCTGCGCGCCGAGGAGTCATCGAAGATCGAGGACACGGTCTGGGACGCCGCCGCCAAGGGCTGGGGGGCCGTGACACGCGTCGGCGGCACCGCTCTGACCTTCGCCGCCGCGATGCCCGCTCCCCTCGTGAAAGGCGTGACCCGGGTGGGTCGCGCGATCCTCGGCGACGACACCGTGCCGCTCTACGACGGCGGGCTCCCCCGCGGCGGCACGAAGGCTCCGGCGGCGCAGAACCCTGCAGATGCCCGTGCGGTGTTCTTCGGCGCGTGCATCGGCACGATGTTCGGCGCGGAGGGCCACGGAGAGGGCTCCCGCGACGCGGTCCGCGCTCTGCTCGACCGCGCGGGCATCGCGGTCGTCATCCCGGAGGACACCGGCGGCATGTGCTGCGGCACACCCTGGAAGTCGAAGGGACATCTCGCGGGCTACGACCGGATGACGGAGCGGGTGCTCTCGTCGCTCTGGGAGGCCAGCCGGCACGGTGAGCTCCCGGTCGTGTGCGACGCGGCATCCTGCACCGAGGGACTGCACACGATGCTCGCGAAGTCCGTCGCCGAGTACCCGGAGTACGCGAAGCTCGTGATCGAGGACGCCACGACCTACATCGCGAGGGAGGTGCTCCCCCGCGTGACGGTGTCGGCGAAGCTCGACAGCGTGGCGGTGCATCCGACCTGCTCGACGACCGCGCTGGGCGCGACGGGAGCGCTCACCGAGATCGCCGCGGCCGTCGCCACCGAGGTGTTCGTCCCCGACGGATGGGGATGCTGCGCCTTCGCCGGCGACCGCGGCATGCTGCACCCCGAGCTCACCGCCAGCGCGACGGCCGTCGAATCGGCGGAGGTCCGTGCGGCGGATGCCGACCGCGGCGGATTCGATGCCTTCGTCTCGGCGAACCGCACATGCGAGATCGGTATGACCCGCGCGACCGGCCAGCCGTACCGCCACGTGGTCGAGGTGCTCGAGGAGCTCACCCGCGGCTGAGACCAGGCCGGACGATGAAAGAACGGGCGCCCCCGCAAAGAGGCGCCCGTTCTTCGTGGATCAGATCAGCGCGCAGCGCTGCCGTCGACGTAGTCCTCGTCCTGCTGCTTCCAGGCGAAGAGCGAGCGCAGCTCCTTGCCGGTGACCTCGATCGGGTGCGTCTCCTCCTTGGCGCGCAGCGCCAGGAACTCCTCGGCCCCGTTGTCCTGGTCGTCGATGAAGCGCTTGGCGAAGGCACCGGACTGGATGTCGGCGAGGACGCCCTGCATGCTCTCCTTGACGCGGGCGTCGATGACGCGGGGGCCGGAGACGTAGTCGCCGAACTCGGCGGTGTCGGAGATCGACCAGCGCTGCTTGGCGATGCCGCCCTCCCACATGAGGTCGACGATGAGCTTCAGCTCGTGCAGCACCTCGAAGTAGGCGATCTGCGGCTGGTAGCCCGCCTCGGTGAGGGTCTCGAAGCCGGCCTGCACGAGGTGGCTGACGCCACCGCAGAGCACGGCCTGCTCGCCGAACAGGTCGGTCTCGGTCTCCTCGGTGAAGGTCGTCTTGATGACGCCGGCACGCGTGCCGCCGATGGCCTTCGCGTACGAGAGGGCGACGTCCCAGGCCTGGCCCGATGCGTCGCGCTCGACGGCGATGATGTCCGGGATGCCACGGCCGGCGACGAACTCGCGGCGGACCGTGTGACCCGGCGCCTTCGGGGCGACGAGGATCACGTCGACGCCCTCGGGAGCGTCGATGTAGCCGAAGCGGATGTTGAAGCCGTGCGCGAACGCGAGGGTCTTGCCCGCGGTCAGGTTCGGCGCGATGGACTCGCTGTAGATGATGCGCTGGTGCTGGTCCGGCGCGAGGATCATGATGAGGTCGGCCCACTCGGTGGCCTCGGCGACGGTCTTGACCGCGAAGCCGGCCTCCTCGGCCTTCGCGGCGGACTTGGAGCCCTCCTTGAGGGCGATGGCGACCTCGACACCCGAGTCGCGCAGGTTCTGCGCGTGGGCGTGGCCCTGCGAGCCGTAGCCGACGATCGCGACCTTCTTGCCCTGGATGAGGGACAGGTCGGCGTCGGCGTCGTAGAAGATCTCGGTGCTCACGGTGTGTTTCTCCTTGTTCATTGCGTTTCGTCTCGCTCCGCTCGCTCAACGAGCGGCGAAACCTTTGGGATATGTGATGTCTGTCAGCCGCGCAGGACGCGCTCGGTGATGCTCTTGCCACCGCGGCCGATCGCGAGAAGGCCCGACTGGGCGATCTCCTTGATGCCGAAGGGCTCGAGCGCCTTGAGCAGGGCCTCGACCTTGCCCTTGTCGCCCGTGACCTCGACCACGAGCGCGTCGGGCGCGTAGTCGACGACCGAGGCGCGGAACAGGTTCACGACCTCGATCACGTTGGAGCGCGAGGCGTTGTCGGTGCGCACCTTGACGAGCATGTGCTCGCGCTGCACCGACGAGGCGGGGTCCAGCTCCACGATCTTGATGACGTTGATCAGCTTGTTGAGCTGCTTGGTCACCTGCTCGAGAGGAAGCTGCTCCTCCACGTCGACGACGACCGTGATCCGGGAGATCCCCGGAACCTCGGTCACGCCGACCGCGAGGGATTCGATGTTGAAGCTGCGACGGGCGAACAGCCCGGCGACACGGGTCAGAAGGCCGGGACGGTCTTCCACCAACAGGCTCAGCACGTGGGTCGACATGGATCAGTCCTCTTCGTCGAAGCTCGGCGCGTGGTCGCGCGCGTACTGGACATAGCTGTTGCTGACTCCCTGCGGGACCATCGGCCACACCATGGAGTCGGCGCTCACGACGAAGTCGATCACGACCGGACGGTCGTTGGTCTCGAGGGCGAGCTTGATGGCGGCATCCACCTCGTCCTCCTTCTCCACGCGGATCGCGAGGCAGCCGTACGCCTCGGCGAGCTTGACGAAATCGGGGATGCGGATGGTGCCGTGACCCGTGTTGAGGTCGGTGTTGGAGTGGCGACCGTCGTAGAACAGCGTCTGCCACTGCCGCACCATGCCCAGCGACGAGTTGTTGATGATCGCGACCTTGATCGGGATGTCGTTGATCGCGCAGGTCGCGAGCTCCTGATTGGTCATCTGGAAGCAGCCGTCGCCGTCGATCGCCCAGACCGGGCGGTGCGGTTCGGCGACCTTGGCGCCCATCGCGGCCGGAACCGCGTAGCCCATCGTTCCGGCGCCGCCGGAGTTCAGCCAGGCGTTGGGACGCTCGTACTTGATGAACTGCGCCGCCCACATCTGGTGCTGGCCCACGCCCGACGCGTACACGCCCTCCGGTCCGGTGAGCTCGCCGATCCGCTGGATCACGTGCTGCGGTGCGAGGAGCCCGTCGGTCGGCGGGGTGTAGCCGAGAGGGAACTCGGTGCGCAGTCCGTCGAGGTACGACCACCACTCCTCGGTGTCGGGCTGGGAGCCCGCCGTCGCACCGCGGTAGGCGGCGTCGAGGTCGGTGAGCACATCGCGCACGTCGCCCACGATCGGCACGTCGGCCGTGCGGATCTTGGAGATCTCGGCCGGGTCGATGTCGACGTGGACGACCTTCGCGTGCGGAGCGAACAGCGCGGCCTTGCCGGTCACACGGTCGTCGAAGCGGGCGCCGAGCGAGATGAGCAGGTCGGCCTCCTGCAGCGCGAGCACCGCCGGGACCGTGCCGTGCATGCCGGGCATGCCGAGGTGCTGCGGGTGCGAGTCGGGGAAGGCGCCGCGCGCCATCAGGGTGGTGACCACGGGGGCGCCCGTCGTCTCGGCGAGTGCCAGGAGTTCGGCCGACGCGCGTCCGCGGATCACTCCGCCGCCGACGTACAGCACCGGCTTCTTGGCCTCGGCGAGCAGCGCGGCCGCGGCCTGGATCTGCTTGCCGTGGGCCTTGGTCACCGGGCGGTAGCCGGGGAGGTCGACCTTGGGCGGCCAGACGAACGGCGCCATGGCCTGCTGCGCGTCCTTCGTGATGTCGACGAGCACGGGGCCGGGGCGGCCGGTCGAGGCGATCTCGTAGGCGGCGGCCAGCGCACCGGGGATATCGGCCGCGTCCTTCACGAGGAAGGAGTGCTTCGTCACCGGCATCGTGATGCCGACGATGTCGGCCTCCTGGAACGCGTCGGTCCCCATCAGCGTCGAGAACACCTGACCGGTGATCGCGAGCAGCGGGACGGAGTCCATGTAGGCGTCGGCGATCGCCGTGACGAGGTTCGTGGCTCCGGGGCCCGACGTCGCGATGCAGACGCCGACCTTGCCGGACGCCGAAGCGTATCCCTCGGCCGCGTGGCCGGCACCCTGCTCGTGGCGCACGAGGATGTGGCGGAGCTCGGACGCGTCCATCAGCGGGTCGTAGACGGGGAGGATCGCACCTCCGGGGATGCCGAAGACGTCTTTGATCCCGAGCATCTCGAGCGAGCGGACGACAGCTTCGGCGCCGGAGATCTCCGGCGCTGAAGCCTGGCGGGCGGGCGGCCTCGGCACGGCCGAGACGGAGTCAGCAGTCATGACATTCCTTCTGGTGATCTGAAGAGGAATCCGGTCCTTCGACGGGCTCAGGAACCCATCGAACGAATCGGATCAACCGGTGGTCGCTCCCTCGGCGGCGGACCGCACGAGGCGCGAGTACTTGGCGAGAACGCCTCGGGTGTAGCGCGGGGGAAGCGGCTCCCAGCCAGAGCGGCGGGAGGCGAGCTCAGCGTCGTCGACGAGTAGGTCGAGAGAGCGAGCTGCGATATCGACCCGTATCAGATCACCATCGCGCACGAAGGCGATCGGACCTGCGTCCACCGCTTCGGGTGCTATGTGGCCGATGCACAGGCCGGTTGTGCCGCCTGAGAATCGTCCGTCTGTCAAGAGTAGTACATCTTTTCCGAGGCCAGCGCCCTTGATGGCCGCGGTGATGGCCAGCATCTCCCGCATGCCGGGACCGCCCTTGGGTCCTTCGTAGCGGATGACGATGACGGTTCCCGGTTCGATCTCGCCCTCGGCGACGGCATCCATCGCCGCGCGCTCGCGCTCGAACACCCGCGCCGGTCCCTCGAAGACCGCGGCATCGAAGCCGGCCGTCTTGACGACCGCGCCCTCGGGAGCGAGCGAGCCGTGCAGGATCGTCAGACCGCCGGTGGCGTGGATCGGGTTGGCGAACGTGTGGATCACGGTGCCGTCGATCGGCTGCGGATCGAGCTCGGCGAGGTTCTCGGCAAGCGTCTTGCCCGTCACGGTGAGCGCGTCGCCGTGCAGCAGGCCTTCGTCGAGCATGGCCTTCATGATCACCGGGATGCCGCCGTGGCGGTCGACGTCGTTCATGACGTACTTGCCGAACGGCTTCATGTCGGCGACGTGCGGCACCTTGTCGCCGATGCGGTTGAAGTCGTGCAGGTTCAGGTCGACATCCGCCTCGCGGGCGATCGCGAGCAGGTGCAGCACGACGTTGGTCGAGCCGCCGAGCGCCATCGCCAGTGCGATCGCGTTCTCGAAGGCTTCCTTGGTGAGGATGTCGCGGGTGGTGATGCCCTGACGGAGCAGGTTGACCACGGCCTCGCCGGAGCGGTGCGCGTAGTAGTCCCGGCGCCGGTCGGCCGCGGGCGGTGCGGCGGAACCGGGGAGGCTGAGGCCGAGAGCCTCGGCGACGGACGCCATGGTGTTCGCGGTGTACATGCCGCCGCAGGCGCCTTCACCCGGGGCGATGGCACACTCGATGCGCTTCAGATCCTCTTCGCTCATGAGACCGGCTCGGCACGCGCCGACCGCCTCGAACGAGTCGATGATGGTGACGTCCTTCTCGGTGCCGTCCGACAGCTTCACCCATCCGGGGGCGATGGAGCCCGCGTACAGGAACACGCTCGAGAGATCGAGGCGGGCGCTGGCCATGAGCATGCCCGGGATCGACTTGTCGCAGCCGGCGAGCAGCACGGAACCGTCGAGGCGCTCGGCCATCATCACGGTCTCGACCGAGTCGGCGATGACCTCGCGCGAGACGAGCGAGAAGTGCATCCCCTCGTGGCCCATCGAGATGCCGTCCGAGACCGAGATCGTGCCGAACTGCAGCGGGTACCCGCCGCCCGAGTGCACGCCCTCCTTCGCGCCCTGGGCGAGCCGGTCGAGGCTCAGGTTGCAGGGCGTGATCTCGTTCCAGCTGGAGGCGATGCCGATCTGCGGCTTCTCCCAGTCGGCGTCGCCCATGCCGACGGCACGGAGCATGCCACGGGAGGTCGTCGCCTCGATGCCGTCGGTGACGACGCGGCTGCGGGGCTTGATGTCGATGGACGCGCGGGGATCAGGATCGAGCGAGGACATGACGGAAGTCTATTCCCGCCGCGCGGAGCGCTCGTCCGCGAGGGCCTCCAGAAGCCGGCCCATCTCTTGTGGGTTCTCCACACGCAGGATCGCGGCGCTCTCCCCCGGTCCCACACGCACGCCGAGATCGCCGTCCTGCAGCACGCCGATGGCATCCTCGTCGGTCACGTCGTCGCCCGCGAACAGGATGCCGGTGGCGTCGAAGCGCTCGCGCAGGGCGGCGACCGCGGCATCCTTCCCCTCGGTGCGCGACGAGAACTCCAGCACACGGTGTCCCGCGCGACGGCGCCAGTGCGGGAACCGCTCGGCGACGAGAGCGTCGATCTCCGCGAAGACGCGCTCCTCCGTCTCGCGGTCCGCGCGTCGGGTGTGCACGCCCATCCCGAACGTCTTGGGCTCGAACTCGGCCCCCTCGTAGCGCTCGATGATGGGCTTGGCCGCCGCCCACAGCTCCTCGCGCGCGCCGTCCTCGGTCGCCTCACCCGTCGACGCGGCTTCGCCCTCGCCCGGGAACCAGTACTGGGCGCCGTGCGACCCGGCCAGCGCGATGACGGAGTCGTCGTCGTGCTCGGTGATCACCCGGAGGTCGTGCATGCTGCGTCCGGAGACATAGGCGACCACGGTGTCGGGCAGGGCGGCGAGTCTGGCCACCTGCGTCGCGACCTCGGGGAGTGCCCGTGCCGCCATGGGATCGGGCACGAGGGGCGACGCGGTGCCGTCGAAGTCGAGGGCGACCACCAGACGGGGCGTCGCGGCGAGGGCCGACAGGTCGGCGTCGGGGGCTCCGGGGGTCCAGGCGCGGGTCACGTGCTCTCCGTTCGAGGTCAGGGTGTCAGCGTGCATCGCGCGCTGCGGTGAGGGCCGACAGGAAGGAGTCGGACCAGGCGTTCACATCGTGGTCGAGCACGCGGCGGCGCATCGACCGCATCCGCCGGGACTGCTCGCGCGGAGGCATCTCGACGGCGCGCATGATCGCCTCCTTGAGGCCCTCGATGTCATGCGGGTTCACCAGGATCGCGCTGCCCAGTTCGTCGGCGGCCCCGGCGAACTCGCTCAGCACGAGCGCGCCTCGGTTGTCGGTGCGGGTGGCGACGTACTCCTTCGCCACGAGGTTCATGCCGTCGCGCAGCGCGGTCACGAGCATCACATCGGCGGCGAGGTAGAGGGCGACCATCTCCTCGCGCGGGAAACCCTGGTGCAGGTACCGGATGGCGGTGTGCCCCATGGTGTCGGTGTCGCCGTTGATGCGGCTGACGGCGAGCTCGATCTCGTCGCGCAGGTTGGCGTAGGCGTCGACGCGCTCACGGCTCGGGCTCGCCACCTGCACGAGGGTGACGTCCTCGACCGAGAGCTGACCGGACGCCAGCAGCTCGCCGTACGCCTTGACGCGGTGGCCGATGCCCTTCGTGTAGTCGAGGCGATCGACACCGAGCAGGATCCGCTTCGGATTGCCCAGGCTCTCCCTGATCTCGGCGGCACGGGCCTGGATGTCGGGGCGCGCGGCGAGTTCCAGGTACGGCACCGTGTCGATCGAGATCGGGAAGGCCTTCACCAGAGCGCGATGCGACTCTCCCCTGTCGTCGACCTCGCCGTTGCCCGACGGCACCGTGACGGTCGAGGACTTGATCTCGTACTTCAGCCGTCGCCGGATCGCGTTGAGGAAGTTGGTGGCGTCGGTGGCACGCTGGAAGCCGATCACGTCGGCGCCCAGGAGTCCCCGCAGCACCTGTCCCCGCCACGGCAGCTGGGCGTAGAGCCCGTGCGTGGGGAACGGGATGTGGTGGAAGTACCCGATGGTCACGTCGGGGCGCAGCGCCCGGACCATCTGCGGGACGAGCTGCAGCTGGTAGTCGTGCACCCACACCGTCCCGTCCTGCGCCACGGCGGCTGCCGCGGCGTCGGCGAAGCGGCGGTTCACGGCGACGTAGGCGTCCCACCACTCGCGGTGGTACTGGGGCGGCGCGATGACGTCGTGGTAGAGCGGCCAGATCGTGTCGTTGGAGAAGCCCTCGTAGTACTCGGCGATCTCCTGCTCGCTCAGCGCGATCGGGATCAGCCGGAGGCCGCCGGACGTGAACGGCTTGAGCTCGAGATCAGCCTGCCCGGGCCAGCCGACCCAGGCGCCGTTGACGCCCTGCATCACGGGCTCGAGAGCGGCGACCAGACCGCCGGGAGACGTACGCCACACCTCTTCGCCATCGGGACCGGGGACACGGTCGACGGGAAGCCTGTTGGCGACCACGACGAAATCTGCGGCGGCCATGCGGACTCCTCACGACAGGGGAACGGATGTCCCCAGGCTACCGAGGTTGCGAGGCTGCTTCCGCCACGGCGTCAGGCGGCGACGCGCACGGCACGCGGCGTCGTGCGACTGAGGAACCAGTTGGCGAGTCCGGCGGCGAACACGAGGGCCGCCGCGATCATCGGGATCAGCAGGGCCGGGGCCGTGCCGACCCCCTCGGCGATCTCCCCGGTCGTCGCGGCACCCAGGGACTGCCCCACGACGACCCCGGAGCCGAGCATCGTCATGACGGTCGCCGAGCGGCCGAGCGGGCTGCGGGCGGCGCCGAAGCTGTATTGGGTGACGAGTGTCGGTCCGATGCCGATCCCCATGATGGCGAGCGCGACCATCATCGTGCCCGGCGAATCCACGAACACGAGCAGCACGGTGCCGGCGAGCAGGATGCCGGAGAACACCAGCCACCGCGCGCGCAGGGTGAACGCGGGCGGCAGCCAGGCGACGCCGAGCGCGAGGATCGCGGAGCCGACGCCCATCACGCCGTACAGGAGTCCGGCCTGCTCCGGCGCGCCGCGGTCGGCCATGAAGGACGTGAGCGCGGTCAGCATCGCGCCGAAGAAGACCCCCACTCCGAGGATGCCGAGCACGACGATGAGGAGCTGCGGACGGAAGAGCTCCGAGACGGCGGACGGCGCCTTGCCGTCGGCGTCGCGCTCCTGCGAGACGTGGCGGCCGCTCGGATGCAGGGCGAACGCGCCGACGAACAGCACGGTGAGGGCCGCGGCTCCGGCCAGGGGCGCCCAGGGCGCGAGCGCCGAGGCGAGGACGCCGACAAGGAAGGGCCCGAAGACGAAGACGGTCTCGTCCGCCGCGGACTCGTAGGCCATCGTGCCGGAGAGGGTGCGCGCCTGCCGGGCATCCGGCATCCGCTCGCGGATGATCGTGACCAGACGTGAGCGGGACAGCGGCGCGACCTGCGGTGCCGTCGCGCCGATGCCCGCCGCCGCCAACAGCACGAAGCCGTCCGCCGCGCTGCCGTAGACGACCAGGGTGAAGACCACGAGCATCGCGCCGTTCGCCAGCGCGAGCGCGAGGAGCACGCCGCGCTGCCCCCAGCGGTCGGCCGCCGCTCCGAGCAGCGGGCCGAAGCACGCCGTCCCGAGCCCCACGGCGGCGGAGGTGAGCCCGCCGAGCGAGAGCGACCCCCGCGCCGAGACGACGACGGTGAGCACCCCGACGACCATCATCGCGAACGGCAGTCGCGCGATGAAGGCGATCAGGAAGTACGGGAGCCCTGCCAGGCGGAAGAGGCTGGGCTCGTCGGAACGGAGCGTCGTGGTGTGCGGTGATGCGTGTGTCATGGCTCTCGCGCGTCGATGACGCGATGTCGGGTGCCGCCGCTGTCCGCGGGAATGCCCGCGGCCGGTAGTTACACGGTCTGTGCGGCCGCGGACGAGCCGCGACACCCCCATGGTATCGGGTCGCACTGGACAGCGGCAGGGAGGGCACGGACTCCGCGGCACGCGGGGCACCGCTAGTCTGGTCGACACTCCGTCGCACTCCCCTTCCAGGAGGAACCGTTGTCCGCTGCCCCGCAGACCTCCATGCCCACCCGTGCGCTCCCGGACCGCTCGCAGCGCGCGGGTTCCGCGAAGACCTCACCGGTGCGCGACCTGCTCGCGCTCACCGAGCGTCCCGAGGTCATCTCCTTCGCGGGCGGACTGCCGGCCCCCGAGCTCTTCGACCTCGACGGGATCCGCGCGTCCTTCGACGCCGTGCTGTCGTCACCCGCAGTCCTCCAGTACTCGACCTCGGAAGGCAGCACCGCTCTCCGCGAGGAGGTCGCCCGGCGCTACACCGAGGACGGCCTGGAGACCGCGGCATCCGATCTGATCGTCACCACCGGGTCGCAGCAGGGGCTCGGGCTGCTCGCGACCTCGCTGATCGACCCGGGAGACACGATCCTCGTCGAGGAGCCGTGCTACCTCGCGGCGCTGCAGACCTTCGCTCTCGCCGGGGCGCGTGTCGTCGGCGTCCCCTACGCCGGCGACCGCCTCGACCTCGACGCCCTGGAGCGTCTCGCCGCCGACACGGCGCCGAAGTTCTTCTACACCGTGCCGACGTTCCAGAACCCCACCGGTCGCACTCACGATCGGGAGGCGCGGGTGCGGATCGCCGAGATCGCGCAGCGGCACGGCATCCGGATCATCGAGGACGAGCCGTACCGTCAACTCCGCTACTCCGGTGATGCGCTGCCGTCTCTGGCGGCGTTCGCACCCGACCACGTCCTGAGCCTCGGCAGCTTCTCGAAGGTGATCGCCCCGGGGCTCAGGATCGGATGGATCCGCACGACCCCGGATGTGCGCCCGACGGTCACGATCGCGAAGCAGGCGGCAGATCTGCACACGTCGACGATCGATCAGGCCGCCGCGGCGCACTACCTCCTCTCCGGACGGGGAGAGCCGGCGCTCGACCGCATCCGCTCCGCCTACGCGGAGCGACGGAACGCCATGCTCGATGCGCTTCCCGACGTCCTTCCCTCCGGAAGCGAGTGGAACAGGCCGGACGGCGGCATGTTCGTGTGGGTGCGCCTGCCGGAGGGGATGGATGCCGCGGCCTCGCTCGGCGCCGCCCTCGCGCAGGACGTCGCCTACGTCCCCGGGGCGTCGTTCTTCTCCGGGACTCCCGATGTGCGCACTCTCCGCCTCTCCTTCACCACCTACCCTCCTGCCAGCATCAGGGAGGGGTTGTCAAGGCTCGGGACGGCCTGGGCGGCGGGCGGGTAGCGTAGGAGCATGCGCTACCTCTTCAGCACAGGACTCGTCGCCGCGATCTCCGCGGGGATCTCGCTGCTGCGCGGCACCCGCCAGGAACCCATCACCTGGCGTGCCGCCCTGTCGTGGGTGAGCTGGGGCATCACCATGGCGCTCGCAGTCGGAGCGGTCGTCGACATGAATCGCGAACGTCGCGGCGTGCTCGTCGACGCGGACTCCCCGCAGTCGGTCAAGAAGTCGAAGAAGGCGCAGCGCCTGCAGTTCCGCTCGCAGAAGGCACTCGCCGACGCGCAGGACCACGCCAAGGACCGTCGCAGCTGAGACGACCCTTGGCGCACTCCGCTCTAGCGTGTGAGGATGAGCGCCTCGCCCTGACCCCCGCCGCCGCACAGCCCGACGGCTGCGGTTCCGCCGCCTCGACGGGCCAGCTCATGGGCCAGGTGCACCACGAGCCTGTTGCCCGAAGCGCCGATCGGGTGTCCGATCGCGATGCCGCCGCCGTGGATGTTGACGATCTCGCTGTCCAGCCCGAGCTCGACCTGTGAGCGGGCGACCACAGCGCCGAACGCCTCGTTGATCTCGACGAGATCGAGGTCTGCGGGTGAGATCCCCTGCTTCTCACAAGCCCGCTCGATCGCACGAGCCGGCTGAGCCTGCAGCGAGTTGTCGGGGCCGGCCGTCTGTCCGCTCGCGCCGACGGTCACGAGCACCGGCCAGCCCTTGGACTGGGCGACCCTGCGAGACGTGACGATGACGGCGGATGCACCGTCCGAGATCTGCGAGGAGTTCCCCGCGGTGATCGAGCCGCCTTCGGCGAACGCCGCACGCAGACCGGCGAGCGTCTCGACGGTGGTCTCCGGGCGGACGCCCTCATCCTTCGTCACCAGAAGCGGCTCGCCTCTGCGCTGCGGCACCGAGACGGTCACCAGCTCGGCGTCGAAAGCACCGGCCTCCTGCGCGGCGGCCGCGCGCTGATGCGAGAGCGCGGCGACGGCATCCTGCGCCTCGCGCGTCAGCTCGTACCGCGCGTTGTGCCGCTCGGTCGACGCGCCCATGCTCTCGCGGTCGTAGGCATCCGTCAGCCCGTCGTAGGCCATGTGGTCGAGCACCTCGACGCTGCCGTAGGTCCACCCGTCGCGGGAGCCCATCAGCAGGTGCGGGGCACGTGTCATCGACTCCATGCCCGCCGCCACGACGACCTCCGCGTCGCCCGTGCGGATCATCCGCCCGGCGTCGATGATCGCGGTCAGTCCCGAGAGGCAGACCTTGTTCACCGAGTGCGCCGGCACGTCCCAGCCGATCCCGGCGCCGATCGCTGCCTGACGGGCGGCGTTCTGCCCCGACCCCGCGGCGAGCACCTGGCCGACGATGACCGCATCGATTTCGGCCGGATCGACGGACCCCTGCTCCAGTGCGCCGCGGATGGCGAAGGCGCCGAGCTGCGGCGCCGTGAAGGCGGCCAGCTGCCCCTTGAGGCGTCCCTGCGGGGTGCGCGCTGCGGCGACGATGACGATGTCGTCCTCCGCCCCGTTGCGTTCAGCCATGTTCTTCGATCCTTCCGTCGGTGAGAGCGTCCGCGATGATGAGAGGCGGCTCGGTCGCCGCGACGACCTCGTCCACGGTCACGCCGGGGGCGAGCTCCACGAGAACGAGGCCCTGTTCAGTGATGTCGATGACCGCCAGGTCTGTGATGATCCGGTCGACGACCCCTCGTCCGGTGAGCGGGAGCGAGCAGCTGTCGACGATCTTCGCGCTCCCGTCACGAGCGACGTGCTCCATCAGCACGATCACGCGGCCGGCCCCGTGCACCAGGTCCATGGCTCCGCCCGGCCCCTTGACCATCTTGCCCGGGATCATCCAGTTGGCGAGATCGCCGGATGCCGACACCTGCATCGCGCCGAGGATCGCGGCGTCGATCTTCCCGCCGCGGATCATGCCGAAGCTCGCCGCAGAGTCGAAGAACGCGGATCCCGGCAGGACCGTGACGGTCTCCTTGCCGGCGTTGATGAGGTCGGGGTCGACCGCCTCCTCGCGAGGGTAGGGACCGACGCCGAGGATGCCGTTCTCCGACTGCAGCACGACGGTGACATCGCCGGGCACGTGGTTCGGCACGAGCGTGGGAAGGCCGATGCCGAGGTTGACATAGGCGCCGTCCTCGAGCTCGGCGGCGGCCCGTGCGGCCATCTGGTCTCGGGTGAGCGCCATGTCAGGCTCCTTCCACGGCGGCAGCAGGATCGAAGACCGTGCGCCGCTCGATGCGCTTGGGGATGTCGGGGCCGACCTCGACGATGCGATGCACGTAGACGCCCGGCAGATGGATGCTGTCCGGGTCGAGGTCGCCCGGTTCCACGAGTCGCTCGACCTGCGCGATGCATACGCGACCGGCCATCGCGGCGAGCGGGTTGAAGTTGCGCGCCGCCTTGTTGAAGACGAGGTTGCCGTGGCGGTCGCCGGCGGCGGCGTGCACGAGGGAGAAGTCAGTCGTGATGGCCTCCTCGAGGACGAACTCCTTCGGCACGCCGTCCACGTCGAACGTGCGGACGTCCTTCACCGGGGAGGCCACGGCGATCGATCCGTCCGCGTTGTACCTCCGGGGCAGCCCTCCCTCGGCGACCTGCGTGCCGACCCCGGTCTGGGTGAAGAACGCGGCGATGCCGGAGCCGCCGGCCCGGAGCTTCTCGGCGAGCGTGCCCTGCGGGGTCAGTTCGAGTTCGAGCTCGCCCGAGAGGAACTGCCGCTCGAACTCCTTGTTCTCGCCGACGTACGACGAGGTCATCTTGCGGATGCGCTGTGCCGCAAGCAGGACCCCGAGGCCCCAGTCGTCCACGCCGCAGTTGTTGCTGACGACGCTGAGCCCTTTCGTCCCCTGCGCGAGCAGAGCCTCGATGAGGGCGATCGGGTTGCCGGAGAGACCGAACCCTCCGACCGCGAGAGATGAACCGTCTGTGATGTCGGAGACGGCCGCAGCCGCCGATTCCCACTGTTTGTCGATCACGCCTGCTCCTTCGAATACGCGTCCTCGTCCAGCATCCGCCTTTCTCCCCCGACGAGGGAACAACAGTCTTGCGATGTGGGCGATCTCGGAGATAGCGTCCACATTATGGAACCGGCATCCCGCACCGTCCCGGGCGCTCAGGCCATCGCCAGAGCCGCCTCCCTGCTGCGCCTCGTCACGGCGGCCGGCGCCGAGGGAGCTTCTCTGCAGGACCTGGCCCGCGCGGCGGATCTCTCGAGATCGACCGCGCACCGCCTGCTCAGCGCGCTGAAGGCCGAGGGACTGGTCGATCGAGACGGCGAGAGCACCCGCTGGATGCCGGGGCCCGAGCTCTTCCTCATGGGGTCGGTGGCGGCGGCGAGATACGACGTCACCGGGCTCGCGCGCGACATCGTTCGCTCGCTGGCCGTCAAGACCGAGGAGAGCGCGTTCTTCTCCGTGCGGCGCGCCGACGAGACGGTGTGCCTGCTGCGCGAGGAGGGATCGTTCCCGATCCGCTCGTTCGTGCTCAGTGAGGGCGTGCGGTTCCCCCTGGGTGTCGCGAGCGCGGGTCTCGCCATCCTGGCCTTCCTCCCTGACCACGATGTGGATGCGTACCTCGAACGCCATCCGGAGCTGGAGAGCAGCTGGGGCCGCGCGCACGGAGACCTCCCGCTGCGCACACGGCTGACCGAGACGAAGGAGCGCGGCTACGCCGTGAATCCGGGCTTGATCGTGGAGGGCAGCTGGGGCATGGGGGCCGCCGTATTCGATCGCGCAGGTCGCCCGGAATGGGCGCTCAGCCTCACCGGTGTGGAGTTCCGCTTCGGCCACGATCGCATCGCCGAACTCGGCCGCACGCTGCTGTCTCACGCGCACCAGCTGTCGGCGCGCATCGCGACCGCTCGGCGGTGAGAACCCGATACATACCAACAGGTATATACTTGCTGGTATGAATCGTTCGGAAGTGATCCCTTCGCTCGTGCTCTCCGGCTACGCGCTCGGGCGCATCGCCGCGCAGGATGCCGGCAACGATGCACCGGCCGCCCAGTGGCGCGTGCTGAGTCTCCTGGAACAGGCGGGAGCACAGCGCGTCGGCACTCTCGCTTCCGCCGCGCGCACGACGCAGCCCGGCATGACGCGCCTGATCGGCGGACTCGAGCGGGACGGACTCGTGCGACGCTCCCCCGACCCGGACGATTCACGGGCCATCGTCGTCGACATCACGGTGCACGGCGCCGACACGCTCTCCGCGTGGCGTCGGGAGTTCCGCGAGACGCTCGCTCCGCGCTTCGCGGGCCTGAGCGACGACGACTGGAGCGCCCTCAGCCGAGCGGCCGAGATCCTCGCCGCGCACACCACCCCCGACTCGACAGGAGAAGCACGGTGAACACCCCCGCCACCACCTCGGTATGGAAGCAGCCCGCGCAGGTCTGGGCCGTCGCGTTCGCCTGCGTCGTCGCCTTCATGGGCATCGGGCTCGTCGACCCGATCCTCCCGGCGATCGCCGAGTCCCTCAAGGCCTCGCCGGTCGAGACCGAGCTACTCTTCACGAGCTACCTGCTGGTGACGGGGCTGGCGATGCTCGTGACGAGCTGGATCTCCAGCCGGATCGGCGCCAAGGCCACACTCCTGATCGGGCTGGCGCTGATCGTCGCCTTCTCGCTCCTCTGCGCGCTCAGCGGCAGCGTCGATGCCGTCATCGGGTTCCGTGCGGGTTGGGGACTCGGCAACGCGCTCTTCATCTCCACGGCCCTCGCCACGATCGTCGGGGCGGCATCCGGCGGCAGCAGCGCGGCCATCATCCTGTATGAGGCCGCCCTCGGACTCGGCATCGCGATCGGTCCACTCCTCGGCGGCATCCTCGGCGAGCAGAGCTGGCGCGGGCCGTTCTTCGGCGTCGTCGCGCTCATGGCCATCGCCTTCGTCGCCGTGCTGGTGCTCCTGCGCGGTCCCGGTGAGAAGCGTCAGCCGGTGCCCTTCTCGGCGCCGTTCACCGCGTTGCGTCGGCCCGCGCTCGCGATCCTCGCGGTCGCCGCCCTGTTCTACAACATCGGATTCTTCGTCCTCCTGGCGTTCTCGCCGTTCCCGCTCGGATTCGGAGCGCTCGGCATCGGGTTCACGTTCTTCGGCTGGGGTGTCGCCCTCGCGGTCACGAGCGTCTGGGTCGCTCCCGTCCTGATGCGTCGGATGCCGCGGACCCGCATCATCCTCATCGTGCTGCCGCTGCTCGCGCTCGATCTCGTGGCCGCCGGGCTCGTCGTCGGAAGCGCCGGCGCCCTGGTCGCCTGCATCGTGATCGGCGGGCTGCTGCTCGGTGTGATGAACACCGTCCTGACGGAGGCCGTGATGGAGGCGACCGACCTCCCCCGCTCCGTGGCGTCGTCGGCCTACTCGGCCGTCCGCTTCCTGGGCGGCGCCATGGCTCCGCCGATCGCCGCGCTGCTGTGGCACGCGTTCAACGCGACGGTGCCGTATCTCTTCGCCGCCGTGTCCGTGCTGCTCGCCGCCCTCACGGTGTTCCTCGGGCGGCGCGTGCTCGCGCACATCGATGACGAGCCATCAGATGCGGCTGCCGAAGACGCCGAGGCGATCCTGATCGGTGATGCCGCCTGAGACGCTCGTCGGGCTTCGCTACGGTGGAGCGATGAGCGATGCCTCCTCCCTCCCCGAACGCAGCGTCATCGTGCACCGTCACCTGACGGATGCCGGCGTGGACACCGAGATCCGCGTCCTCCCCGACTCTGCTCGCACCGCGGTCGAAGCCGCGTCCGCGATCGGCTGCGAGGTCGCCGCGATCGCCAACAGCCTCGTGTTCCTCGCCGACGGCGCACCGGTACTGGTGATGACGAGCGGCGGACACCGTGCCGATCTCGTGGTGCTGGCCCGGAACATCGGCGCCGCGGAGATCGTGATGGCACCGGCATCCGTCGTCCGGTCTGCCACGGGCCAGGCGATCGGCGGAGTCGCTCCGGTGGGTCACCCTGCCGCTCTGCGCACCTTCGTCGACGAGGACCTGCAGCGGTTCGACGTGATCTGGGCCGCAGCCGGACACCCGCACACGGTCATGCCGCTGACCTTCGACGAACTCCGTCGGATCACCGACGGTCAGGTCATCACGGTCGTGTGAGTCACTTCACCGTGACTTCGATCTTCGCCGTCTTCTGATCTTCCGGGTCCTCCGGGATCTCCCCACGGAAGCGGTACTCGAACTCGATCACGGTCGTCCCCTCCCCCGCCGGCGCGAATCGGTACGTGACCTCGCTGGGCGCACCGGTCATGCCGTCCTCGCCGAGATAGCGCGAGCGCTCCTCCCCGCGGCCGAGTACAGCGGCATCGGGCTCCTGCGTGATCTCCCAGTCCTCACCCACCGAGGAGTTGACCTCGCCGAAGTCGATGACGAGCGCCTCACCCGGGGCGAGAGTGACGGAGTCCGCCGTGTGGTCGATGACCTTCTCAGCCGCGCCGGCGCAGGACGCGAGTCCCGCTGCAACGGCGATCGCGCCGACCAGGATCACTGCGGACCGAATGAATCCGTGCATCGCACTCCCCCTCCGAGATGAGGATCACGGTATCGCATGTCGCGTCAGAGGAGCGGCGCGAACGATGCGGGGACCGTCACGTTCGGCGGGACCCCGATGAACAGGGGCGCGACCTGTTCCGGCGTGTAACCGGCGATGCCGCAGCCGACCGGTGTGAGCAGGAACCGCAGTTCCGGGTGCACCGACGCATAGGCGATGAAGGCGCGCGCCTCGCTCTCGAGCACGTCCAGCCCGCTCATCGTGTCGATCGCGTAGGTCTGACCGTGGCGCCCGTTGCCCTCACCCCACACCGCGCCGAACCTCTCATGGGCGATGCGCGCCGCGCCGCCGCCATGCAGGCCTCCCGCATTCGAACCGAACACGAAGACCTCATCCGGACGCAGCTCGGAGATGCGCTCAGGGGTGGTTTCCATAGCGGAACACTACGCCGCAGCCGCGAAAGCAGAAAAGCCCCGGAAACTGGCGAGAGTTTCCGAGGCTGATCCGTGCACCCCCTCGGACTTGAACCGAGAACCCACTGATTAAGAGTCAGTTGCTCTGCCGATTGAGCTAGAGGTGCGTGGCCCGGGATGACCCCGACCGAGGAATTACATTACCAGCCGATGGGCCCGAGGCGAAATCGAGGTCACCCCGGGCGTGGCAGACGCCGGACGGGCCCGAAACCTGGCGGAACGTCCCTCTGGCCGCCTCGCACGAACGACTATTCTGGGACCGTGACCGCCTCCCCCAGCGACGACCTCCTCACCCGCGACCTCGAGCTCGCGCTCCGCCTCGCGGATGCCGCCGATGCCCAGTCGCTCCCGCGTTTCGACTCCGCGGACCTCGAGATCTCGACGAAGGCCGACAACTCGCACGTGACCGACGCCGACCTCGCGACCGAGCGCGCGATCCGCGGCATCCTCGAGGCCGAGCGCCCCGACGACGGCATCTTCGGCGAGGAGTTCGGAGCGCAGGGCAGCACGCAGCGCCAGTGGATCATCGACCCGATCGACGGCACGGCGAACTTCCTCCGTGGCGTCCCGCTGTGGGGCACGATGATCGCCCTCGCGATCGACGGAGTCCCCCAGGTCGGGGTCGTGAGCATGCCGGCGTTCGGGCGACGCTGGTGGGCGTCCACGGGCAACGGCGCATGGACGTCGACCCCCGAAGGGCCCCGACGGATCCAGGCGTCCTCAGTGGCCGCACTGGACGATGCCAGCGTCAGCTTCCAGAGCATCGCGCAGTGGTCGCGCGCCGGACACCGCGATGCGCTCCTCACGCTCGCGGATCACGTCTGGCGCGATCGCGCGTACGGCGACGTCTACGCCTACATGCTCCTGGCCGAGGGCCGCATCGACATGGTCGCCGAGTTCGACGTCAAGGAGTACGACATCGCGGCAGCCGTCCCGATCGTCCGGGAAGCGGGCGGACGCATGACGTCGTTCGACGGCGAGGACACGATCTCCGCCCGCTCGACCCTCGCCACCAACGGCGTCCTCCACGATGCCTTCCTGACGCTCCTGCACGACTGATCGGACTGCGAGGCCCGCCATGCTCCGCCGCATCATCTCCGCCGTCGCCGGTGGGCTGGTGGCGCTCGGCGCACTGGCAGCCTGTGCGGCGCCGTCGGATCCGCCGGCCTCCTCGCCCTCCGCGTCGACGGCGAGGACACCTGACACGGACGGTGGTCCGACGGGCTCCCCCTCCGCGACCGCACCGGGCGAGGAGATCTCCTGCGAGACGATGATCTCGCCGGGAACGGTGGACGCGCTCTCGGCGGCCGGATGGACCGCGCAGCCGAAGGAGTTCGTGATCGGCGGCGTCGAACTCACCGCCGGAATGCTGTGCTTCTGGGCGGACTACTCGGTCGGCTCCGACCACGGACAGCTCTACGGGTGGTCGCCGATCACCGCCGACCAGGCCGCCGAGGCCCAGGAGGCACTGGCTGCCGGCAAGTGGCGCCGTGAGGAGGGCCCGCAGGGCGTGTACTTCACCGAGGACCCCGAGTACTCGATGGGCACCGACGACGACGGCTACGGCATGACCTACCTGTTCGGCGACGGCTGGGTGAAGGTGTCCGACACCCGGCAGGGTCTCATCCTCGTCACCTGGTCCGGCTGAACCGAACGCCTCCGTGCGCTCAGCGATCCTCCGCGGAGCGCACACGACCGATCGGCACGACACTGGGCTTGCCGGTGATCGGATCGGGCACGACCACGCACGGGAGGCCGAAGACCTCCTCGACGAGCTCAGCGGTCACGATGTCGGACGGGCGTCCCTCCGCCACCACCTCGCCGTCCTTCATCGCGATGAGGTGCGTGGCATAGCGGGCGGCGTGATTCAGATCGTGCAGGACCGCGACCAGCGTGCTCCCTCCCTCGTGCAGGTCGGTCAGCAGCTCGAGGAGCTCGATCTGATGTGCGATGTCGAGGAACGTCGTCGGCTCATCGAGGAGCAGGAGCGGCGTCTGCTGCGCGAGGACCATCGCGACCCAGACCCGCTGGCGCTGTCCTCCCGAGAGCTCGTCGACGAGTCGTGCGGAGAGCTCCGTGATCCCGGTCGCCGCCATCGCCTCGTCGACCGCGGTCTGATCGTCGTCCGACCACGGTCGCATCAACGTCTGGTGGGGATATCGACCTCGCGCCACGAGGTCCGACACGCGGATGCCGTCCGGGGCGAGCGAACTCTGCGGGAGGAGACCGACCCGGCGCGCGACCTCCTTGGCGCGGTAGCTGTGGATCTCCTTCCCGTCGAGGACCACATCGCCCTTCTCCGGCCGGATGAGGCGCGAGAGCGCACGCAGCAGCGTGGACTTGCCGCAGGCATTGGGACCGACGATCACCGTGAAGGAGCCGTCGGGAATCGCGACGGTCAGGTCGGTGGAGATCGTCCTGCGGTCGTAGCCGATCGTCACCCCTTCGGCGTGCAGACGGGTCGAGGGCTTTCCGGTCATCGACGGAATCCTTCCTTGATGAGCAGCCAGGCGAAGTAGCCGCCGCCCAGCACCACGGTGACGAGACCCACGGTGATCTCGAAGCGCTGGCCGATGAAGTCCGCGGCGAGGAGCAGCACCGCACCGGTCAGGCCCGCGCTCACCATGTCGAGTCCGGGAGACCGGACGAGTCTCCGGGCGACCTGAGGGGCGACGAGAGCGACGAACGAGATGGGCCCGGCGGCCGCCGTCACGATCGCAGTGAGCGATACGCCGAGCACCGTCATGATCAATCGTGATCGCTCGAGGCCGACGCCGAGCGCTCTGGCAGCGTCGTCCCCGAGCTCGAGCTGGGCGAATCCGCGCCGCACCATCGCGACGAGCGGAAGGACGACGACCAGCACGAGAGCGAACGGCAGCAGCTGCTCGGCTCCGAGGGCCGAGAAAGAGCCGAAGCCCCAGGCGATCGCGGCTCGTGCCTCCTGGGCGCCGGTGCTGATCAGCAGGTAGCTGTTGATGCCGACGAGGAAGGCCGAGAGCCCGATGCCGACGATGATGAAGCGGAATCCCTGGATACCGCCGCGATAGGCCAGAACGTAGACGAGCAGCGCCGTGACCACCCCGCCGAGAACGGCGCCGGTGGCGATCAGCGTGTAGGAGACGCTGCCGAGAACGAGCATGACGACGAGCGCGCCGGTGTACGACCCGGCGTCGAAGCCGATGACATCCGGGCTGCCGAGAGGATTGCGAGTCAGAGATTGGAAGATCGCGCCGCTCACCCCCAGTGCGATCCCCCCGAGCACGGCGAAGAGAACCCGGGGCAGACGCCACTCGAGGACCAGCTTGCGGACGTTGCCCTCCCCGGATCCGGTCAGCGCGGAGAGGACCTGCGCGAGATCGAGCTGGAACGTTCCGATGGCGAGGGCCGCCATACCGAGTACGACGAGCACGAGGACGAGGACGATGCGCACGACGAGGGTGCGCATCTCGATGCGCCAGATCGCCCCGCCCATCCGGACGGAGAGCACGCGCGGCGGTGCGTCGACGGTGAGCGCGCTCACAACCCGCTCACCTTCTTGCGTCGTGCGAGGGCGATCAGCACGGGCGCCCCGACGATGGCGGTGACGATGCTCACCTGCAGCTCGCCCGAGGGGAGCACGACACGACCGATGACATCGGAGAACAGGAGCATGCTCGGCGCGACCACGGCGGAGAAGGGGATGATCCAGCGCTGATCCGGGCCGGTGAACCATCGCACGGCGTGCGGCACCATGAGTCCGATGAACGCGATGGGGCCGGCGACGGCGGTGGCTCCGCCGGCCAGGACGGTCACTCCCACCACGGACAGGATCCTGGTGCGCACGAGGCGGGCGCCCAGCGTGCGCCCCAGGTCGTCACCGAGCGCGATCGCATTCAGCGGACGGGCGAGGAGGAAGGACAGCAGGAGGCCCGCCCCGATCAGGGGTGCGATGACCGCGAGTGCGCTCTCATCGCGCCCTCCGAGGCTGCCGAGGCCCCAGAAGCGCAAGGTGCTGAACACCTCCATGTTCTTCAGGATCACGATCGAGGTGATCCCGCTGAGGACGGCGCCGATCGCGACTCCGGCCAGCGTCATCCGGCCGGGAGAGGGACCGCCCCGACCGGCGGCGCCGATCAGATAGACGACGAGCGTCACGACGAGCGCCCCGCCCAGAGCGAACCACACGTACGCGCTCGGACCGCGGACTCCGAGCAGGCCGATGCCCATGGTGACCGCGAACGTCGCACCGGCGTTGACCCCGAGGATGCCCGGATCAGCCAGCGGATTACGGGTGAAGGCCTGGATCAGGGCACCGCACACTCCGAGCGCGGGACCGACGACGAGTCCCACGATCGTGCGCGGCAGACGCGAGTCGCGGACGATCGCCTGGGCATCCGACCCGTCGAAGTCCACGAGCGCGCCGATGGCCGTCGCGGGCGGGAGCGCCTTCGCGCCGACCATCAGGCTCAGCAGCACCGCGATGAGGAGGACGATGATCGCGAGAGCGAGACCGCCCGCTCGAGATGCCGCGCCGCGGGACGTCGGAAGACGTTCCGCGGCGCGGCTCGACACGGCGGTCATCGATCAGTTCGACGAGGGGACGCCCGAGGAGAGCGCGTCTGCGAGGTCATCGATGGTCGCCGGGATGCTGAGCACGCTCGGTGCCGTGGTCGCCCATCCGAGTCGTTGGTCCTGGAAGAAGTAGTACGAGCCGTCTGCGATCGGCGCCCAGCGAGCGAGCAGCGGATCCTCGACGGTGTGCGCGACCTCGTCCGGAGTGTTCGCCCACCCGACGTGGAACTGCGACTCGATGTCGCCGACCTCTTCCAGGCTGACGTTCGCGAAGAACTCCTCGGTGCTGTCCTCGAGCGCGGCCACGTCGGGCGACGACACGAAGCCGAGCTGTTCGAGCAGCGGCACCCGCGGGTCGCGCGGCAGGTAGAGGCCGATCGAGGTCTCGCCTTCGGCGACGAACCAGCCATAGGTGAACACCACGTCCTGGAACTCCGGGTGCGCCTCGGCGGCGGCGGCGATCGCGGCGTCGGCCTCGTCGAGCAGGACCTGTGCTTCCTCCTCCTTGTCGAGAATCGATCCGATCGTGAGGGTGAGCTCTTCGCGATCCGACGCCCACATCGATTCGGCGAATCCGACGGTCGGGGCGATCTCGGAGAGACGCTCGTAATCGGTCTCGGTGATCCCCGAGTGGTTCGCGAGGATCACATCCGGTCCGAGGGCGAGGATCTGCTCGAAGTCGTATTCCGCGGCGTCGGTGAAGGAGATGATCTCGGGCAGCTCTCCGCCCAGCTCCTCGACCTTGTCGGCGAACCACGGCAGGTACGTGTCGACGTTCCCCCAGCTGAAGTCCTCGACGCCGACGGGCACCTCGCCGAGGGCGGCCACCACATCCTGCGAGTACCAGCCGAGGGTGACGATGCGCTCCGGCTTCTCGTCGATCGTCGTCTCCCCGTACGCGTGCTCGACGGTCAGGGGGTACACCCCGGAGCCACCGGATGATGCGGCATCCCCCTGGGACGAGTCGGCCCCCGCACAGGCGGAGAGGGCGGATGCGGCGACGATGAGCGCGGTGAGCGCGACGAGCGCTCGCGGGGCGCGCCGGAGGGGGCGGGACATGGGACTCCTCGGGTGGAAGGCAGGGATGACGCGCTCCAACATAGTGAAGGCTTACCTTATTTGCTATCGTCCTGAGAGGACTCCTATCTGCTTCGAACTCCCGTGGCCTGTCCGCTGGAGACGATCCATGGCCGTTGCGAACGGCAGAAGGGCGGGATGCTGTGCTTGGAACGACATCCGAGAATCTGGAGGCGCATCGGGAGAGAGTCGCGTCCGATCAGTATTTCGAGCCGCATCTGCACGACACGGACCAGTTGGCGTGGATCCCGGGCGGTGCTCGCGTCGTCATCGGTCGATCGCGATGGCACCTTCACGCCGATCATCTCGTGTGGATCCCCGCCCTCACCGAGCATGAGATGCGGATGGTCGGCGCGGGCGAAATGTTCAGCATCTACCTCGATCAGTCCCTGCGCCTCCCCCAGGACCGCTGGGACCGTCCGCTCGTCCTCCCCGTCGACACCGTCGGCGTGGCGATCATGCAGGACCTGTGCGCGCACGCCACCGAGGATCGTCGTCTGCAGGCGTCGGTCGCGCTCCTGCTCGAGATCCTGTCGGCCACGGACGAGAGCTACGACGCCCTGACGGTGCCCTCCGATTCCCGCGCGCGGACCGTGGCCGACGCCATCCTGCACGAGCCCCACATCGACCGGGACCTCGGCGCATGGGCTCGCGACCTCGGAATCAGCACGAAGACCCTGCACCGGGCGTTCCTGGCAGACACCGGGCTCTCCTTCAGCGAGTGGCGCACTCGCGCGCGGGTGTACGCCGCCGAGCGGCTGCTCGTCGACGGCCTGCCCGTCACGGACGCCGCGGAGATGGTCGGATACCGCACAGCCACCGGCTTCATCAAGGCGTTCCGGCAGGTCTTCGGATCGACCCCCGCTGCGTACATCCGCGCGAAGCGCAGAGCGCGCAGCGCCGGTGCTCCACGGATCTCGGGGAACTCCCGGCCGCGGAATGTCCCTGCCCCGTGACAGGCTGACGACGTGGAATCCCTCTCGCTTCGGCCCTGGCACGACGACGACCTGCCTCTGCTCCGCCGCGCGAACACGCCGGAGATGACGTCGCATCTCAACGGCCCGGAGACCGACGAACAGGTGGCCGATCGCCATGCGCGCTACCTGCGGTATGCGCAGACCGGCGAGGCGCGGATGTTCGCGATCCTGCTCGACGCGGAGCCCGTCGGCTCGATCGGCTACTGGAGGCTGCGCTGGAAGGAGCAGGAGGTGTGGGAGACCGGGTGGTTCGTCCTCCCGGAGGCGCAGGGGCATCGTGTCGCCGCGCGCGCTCTCGGGCTCCTGATCGACGACGCCCGCCGCCACCCCGAGAGGCGTGGCAAACTGGTCGCGTTCCCGTCGGTGGAGAATCCGCCGTCCAACGCCGTGTGCCGGCGCGCCGGCTTCGTCCTGACGGGATCGGAGACGGAGACGTTCCGCGGGACACAGCTGACGATGAACGAGTGGGAGTTCGATCTCACCGCGCCGCCCATCACCGTCTAGCGGGCGACGCATCCGCGCACCGCATCAGCTCCGCAGTGGCACCCGGACGTCTCCCCCGGACTCCTGGGTGAGCCGCTCCCCCATCTGCACGAAGGTCGGCGACGCGATGAATCCGCCGGCGAAGAGAGCCTGACCCTGCGCGAACGTCTGCGCGCGGCGGATCACCTCGTCCGATGCGAAGCCGAAGACCTCCGCGAGCTCGGCCAGATCGCGCGGCGCGTTCACCCGCATCAGCGCCAGGTTGTCGCACTGGGAGAGCACGTTCGGATGGATCTTGGTCGGCCGCTGTGTCGACAGGAGGAGCCAGAGCCCGAACTTCCTGCCCTCAGCGGCGATCTGGACGAGCTTCGCCGTCAGCTCCCTCTCCACAGCGGTGGAGGGTTCCGGCGAGCAGAGGTTGTGCGCCTCGTCGATGACGATGAGCACGGGTCGACGTTCCTCGCGTCGCGCCCAGAGGTGCTCCAGCACCGCGAGGGCGGCGACCTTTGGCTCCGCCGGATGGTCGAAGCCGCCGAGGTCGAGAACGGTGGCACGGGGCCGCTCCTGGACGTCGTCGACGACGGATGCCGCACCGCGGGACCAGAGATCCCACTCGAGCACCTGCAGGTTCTCCATGCGGTTCGCCAGACGCGCCTGCATCGGGTCTCCGCTCGCACGGAGGCCTCGGATCATCTGTGCTGTATCGAAGGTCTCGGAGACCATCTCCAGGTGCAGGAGGATGTTGTACTCCTCGGCGTCCGCGATGGGATCGATCTGCAGTACGGCAGCCTTCGATGCCGGGGAGAGGTCGACGTATCGCACCCGCAGCGGGTCTCCGTCGGCATGACCCGAGCGGAACACCCGCACATCGAGCCCGGAGATGCGGCTCGCCTCGGCCTCTCCGGCGGATGAGCGCACTTCGCGCAGGCGCACGAAATCGGCATTGGGGTCCAGGATGAGCAAGGGCAGGTCGGTGTGGAGCAGCAGCTGCTCGAGCACGACACCGAGCGCGTACGTCTTGCCGCTGCCGCTCTGACCGCACCAGAACGTGTGCCGATTGAACCTCCGCGGATCCAGTTGCACCTGCGCGGCGTCATCGTCGATCGCTGCGCCGATCGTCAGCTCCGGCATACGGGGACCTCCTCCTGCTCCTCCCCAGAGTGCACCCTCCGCCGCGCGCAGGGAAGAGGCGATCCTCGTCAGGCAGACAGGAGCGGCGGACGGTGCGGAATCGGGACCGGCCGGGTGGCGCGGCTGCGGCTCTCCATCCGTCGGACCTCTTCGAAAGCATCGATCGGGGACATGTAGCGGCTGGCGAGCGGGATCCGACGCATCCACATGACCTCGACCTCGTACTCGTCGACCTCGTAGACGCAGCCGACGGTGCGTCGAGGGTCCTCGGCTCCGTACCTGTGGTCGAGGATCAGCCATTCTCTTTCCGCTACTTTTCGGAGTTCGAACCGCGCGTCAGCCAGTTCGGTCATCTCTTCCTCCTGTGGGGGTTCGTGATGGGGCAGCGAGAGCGTGGGCGGTCGAGGGAGAACCGGATTCGACCGCCCACGCTCGGACCGGGCGCAGAGTCCCGAATCAGGTCAGGCGGTCACAGCCCTCGCGCTGTGAGATCCCGCAGACTCGATCCGGACCTTGCGTGGCTTCGCGCGCTCGGCGACGGGGATCATCACGCTGAGCACGCCGTTGTCGTACGTGGCGCTGATTCCCTGCGCGTCCACATCGTCGCCGATGGTGAAGCGACGCACGTACGAGCCGAATGGTCGCTCCTGCGCCAGCCATCGGGAGTTGTCACGATTCGCCTCCGTCCGCTCCGCGCGGATCGTGAGGAGATGGCCGTCCACATCCACATCGACCGACCCCGGATCCACTCCGGGGAGGTCGGCGTTGAGAACGTATCGATCGCCTTCACGGAACAGGTCCACGGGCATCAGGCGGGGCTGCCTGCTGGTATCGAAGACGCTCTGAGCGATCCGGTCCAACTGGCTGAAGGGATCAAACGACATCGACATGGTGAAAGAGTCTCCTTCCGATGAACGACGGCGTGACATGCCGTCAGAGATTCTGATCGACGAAGATGGCCGCGCGCGGCCGGATCTGACGGAGGTGCGCGCACCCTCTCCGCGAGCGCGTACTCCCACAGCGTGCGAGTCGGCGACGTCATCCGCCGGATCCGGGGGCCGCGCCCTTCTCGGAATCGGGGGGTCACGACAGCCGTTCTCACGGGCGAGAGCCCGGAGACGATCCGGTCGAATTCCGCCCGGACCCATTCCGTATCCGCGCAGAGGATGTCCGCGAACTCGGCGCTCGCGTCATCTACCGCGCTTCGCACTCCCACGGCAATCACCTCCATACCTGTCATCGCCAACTGTCGCGGTACCGGCGGGCTCGGCACCTCGACCCTGAGAGATCTGGATTACTTGATGCATATTTTGTACACCCAGATGTTGACGAAATGCAAGTGCAGCGAGCAGAATTCATGCATGGAGTCGTCATCCCGCACCCGACCGGTGTACACGATGAGCATCGCGGCCGAGCTGCTCGACCTGCCTCCCGCGACCCTGCGGCTGTACGAGCGGAAGGGCCTCGTGGATCCCGCGCGCACCGACGGCGGAACACGCCGCTACAGCGCGGACGACATCGATCGAATGCGCCGTATCGCCGATCTCCAGACGGACGGAGTGAATCTCGCCGGCATCGGGAAGGTGATGGGGCTGCAGGACGAGAACGCTGAGCTCAAGGCCACTCTCGACAGCCGGACGCGCGAATAGCCCGCGAGCGTGTTACGCGTGCGCATCGCGTACCGGCGGACGCGTGTTCCACGGACGCGAAAGGCCCGCCTCCTCGGTCTCCCGGGGAGGCGGGCCTTTCACCCGCGACAACGGCTTGGTGGAGCTGGGGGGAATCGAACCCCCGTCCAACGCTGCTAATCCACGCCTTCTCCGGGCGCAGTCTGCGAAGACGTTCTGCTCGGCTCCGACCTTTGTCACAGACACCTAAGTCGACGAGCCCAGCCTGGGAAGAGTCCCGCGTGACGTCCAGACGCCATCACACAGCAAGATTCCTAGATGACGCCAGGGTCCGTGTCGGAATCACACACGGTCTGACGGACTATCGGGCTCGCTTATGCAGCGAGGGCGAAGTCGTTGCGCTTGGTTTCGGCAACTATTTTTTTGCAGAGAGCGTTTACGAGATAACTCTGCATCCTCGGCCCGCTTCTCGTGGATACACAGGCGCTGTCGAAACCGATCAGCCCCGTGGTCCTTCTCTCGAAGGAGCCGTTGTCGCACTGTGGAATTTTCGCCCGGGTGCGGAACACCCGAGCATCTCAGACTACAACGTCCGGAGCGTCTTCGCCATTCCGCGGAGGCCCGACCCGCTGGCGTAGAGTCACCCCATGAGCGAAGTCACGGTCACCGTCCGCGGCGAGCACGAGGCGCGTGTCGCGCCCGAGCGCGCAACCATCCGCGTCAGCGTGCGAGCGGAGGGGCCTGAGCGCACTTCCGTCGTCGAGCAGGTGATGCGTCTCGCCGAACCGGTGCGCGGAAGCATCACCGAACGAGCGGATGCCGGCAGCGTCGTCGATTGGACGAGCAAGCGGCTGTCCGTGCGCGCGGAGCGCCCCTGGAACAACGAGGGCAAGCGCCTCGCACCCGTCTACTACGCCAGCATCGACTTCACCGCGACCTTCGTCGAGGCATCCGAGCTCTCCATCTGGGTGTCGGACATCTCCCCCTGGGACGGCGTCGAGGTCGGCTGGGTCAACTGGCATCTCACGCCGGAGACCAGCGCGCGGATCGAACGCGAGGTCGCAGCGCAGGCCGTCGGCGTCGCCGTCACGCGCGCCGAGACCTATGCCCACGCGCTCGGAATCGAAGGTGTCACTCCGCTCGAGATCGCCGACGTCGGACTCATCTCGAGCGGCCAGCCCGCGCCTCCCGCCCCGATGATGAAGGTGCGCGGTGCGGCGTTCGCCGCGGACTCGGCGCCCGCGATGGAATACGAGCCGGAGGACATCGTGATCTCCGCAACGGTCGAGGCGCGCTTCCTCGCCCGGTGACGGGGGTCCGCCTCAGCGGGTGAAGGGCTCCAGCTCCGCAGCGAGACGCTCGGAGACGCGCGCGTGCACGGCGGTCCCGTCCTCCTGGTGATCGACCGAGAGCAGCATGCCCGTCTCGTGGATCGCCGCGATCAGATCGCCGCGGTCGTACGGGACGACCGCGCGAACCTCGACGGCCGGCTTCGGGAGGGCCTCCTCGATCGCGGCGCGGAGTTCGGCGATGCCCTCGCCGGACCGCGACGAGACGAAGTGCGCGTGCGGCTGCAGGCCCCGCAGCACCAGGCGCTCGTCCTCGCCGATGAGGTCGGCCTTGTTGAAGACCACGATCTCCGGCAGGTCGCGGACGCCGACATCGCCCATCACATCGCGCACGGTCTGCAGCTGGCCCGCAGGATCGGGGTGTGATCCGTCGACGACGTGCAGCACGACGTCGGCCTGCCCGACCTCTTCCAGCGTCGAGCGGAACGCCTCCACCAGCTGATGCGGGAGGTTTCGGACGAATCCGACGGTGTCGGTGATCGTGTAGACGCGGCCGTCCTCGGTCTCCGACCGGCGGACGGTGGCATCGAGGGTGGCGAACAGTGCGTTCTCGACCAGCACACCGGCGCTCGTCAGGGCGTTGAGGAGACTAGACTTCCCGGCGTTCGTGTAGCCGGCGATCGCGACGGACGGGATCGTGTTGCGTTTGCGCTCAGCGCGCTTGGCTTCGCGAGCCGGACCGAAGTCGCGGATCTGCTTGCGCAGCAGCGCCATCTTCGTGCGGATGCGACGTCGGTCGAGCTCGATCTTGGTCTCACCGGGGCCACGCGAACCCATACCGGCACCACCGGCGCCGACCTGGCCGCCGGCCTGACGGCTCATCGAGTCACCCCAGCCGCGGAGACGGGGAAGGAGATACTCGAGCTGCGCGAGCTCGACCTGCGCCTTGCCCTCTCGGCTCTTCGCATGCTGGCTGAAGATGTCGAGGATCACCGTGGTGCGATCGATGACCTTGACCTTGACGACGTCTTCCAGTGCACGCCGCTGGCTCGGGGCCAGCTCGGTGTCGGCGATCACGGTGTCGGCGCCGACGGCTGCGACGATGTCCTTGAGCTCCTGCGCCTTGCCCCGGCCGAGGTACGTGGCGGCATCCGGATGAGGACGGCGCTGGAGCACACCGTCGAGCACGACGGCGCCGGCGGTCTCGGCGAGAGCGGCGAGCTCGCGCAGCGAGTTCTCGGCATCCTCCTGAGCACCCTGCGGGTAGACGCCCACCAGCACGACGTTCTCCAGCCGGAGCTGCCGGTACTCGACCTCGGTGACGTCCTCGAGCTCGGTCGAGAGCCCGCCGACACGGCGCAGCGCGTGGCGATCCTCGAGATCCCACTGATTGCCGTCCGTCGTGGAGTGCGTCGCCGTCGATTCGTCCTGCAGCGCCTGCGCGGCACCGAAGACACGCACCTCGGATCGCTTCTCTGCGTTCGCGAGCACGCGGTCGAGCGCCTCGTCATCGGTGGAGTGGGTCGTGGTCTCCGTCATCCGTTCCTGATCTCTGCTTTCGTTGCGAGCCTTAACCTTAGCCCGGGCGGTCCGGTACGCTCACCGTATGGGGTCTGAACATTACTTCACTGCGGCCCCGGCAAGCCCCGAGAATCTGCGCTCGATCCGTGTGTCGCTCGCAGGCCGTGAGCTGGATGTCACCACCGCGGGTGGAGTCTTCAGCCCGGATCGGCTGGATGCCGGCACCGCCGTGCTACTCGCCAACATGCCCCCGGTACCTCCGGGCGGCAACCTGCTCGACCTCGGCAGCGGCTGGGGACCGATCAGTCTCTCGATGGCCCTCGCCGCTCCGCACGCGACGGTCTGGGCCGTCGACGTGAACGAGCGAGCCCTCAATCTCGTCCGCCGCAATGCCGCGGCTCTCGGGCTCACCAATGTCAACGCCTCGCTGCCCGACGATGTTCCCGGCGACGTCACATTCCGCACGATCCGCTCGAACCCCCCGATCCGTGTGGGCAAGAACGAACTGCACGGCCTGCTGGAGCGCTGGATCCCCCGACTCGACGACCGCAGCGACGCCTGGCTCGTGGTGCAGCGGAACCTCGGTGCGGATTCGCTCCAGCGATGGATCGGCGCGACCTTCCATCCCGGCTACAGCGTCTTCCGCACCGCCACGGGCAAGGGCTATCGCATCCTCAAGGTGCGCAAGCACGGCAGCCCGCCGACCGAGCCCATCGCCGTCGCCTGACGCCGTATTCGCCTGGCGCGGCGCTCGCCTGAGGCCCGTCAGACGAGGTCGACCTCGCCCTGGAACACCAGCTGCGCGGGGCCGGCCAGTCCGACGTGCTCGCCGTCTTCCGCCGGGAACATGCGCACGCTCAGCGTGCCGCCGGGAACCTCGACCTGCCAGTTGTTCGGGGCCTGCTCGCCGGCCCAGTAGCGCACCGCGAGTGCCGTCGCAGCGATTCCGGTGCCGCAGCTGAGGGTCTCGCCGACACCACGCTCGAAGACGCGCATGCGCACGTGTCCGATCCCGTCGCGGACCAGCGGCTCGCCCGGCACGACGAACTCGATATTGGCGCCGGCCGGCAGCGCAGGCTCCAGGTCCGGAGCACGGTGCAGCTCCACCGAGGCGAGCTCGGCCTCCGAGGCGAGAGCGACGACCACGTGGGGGTTGCCGACGTCGATGCCGAGGCCGGGACGTGTGACGGGGAGCCCGTCCACACGCACCAGGGGGTCGTCGCCGGAGAGCTTCCACAGGCCGAGATCGACCTGATACCCGGTCGCGCTCCGCGTCACATCGCGCACGCCCGCGCGCGTTCCGATCGGCAGCGTCGAACCCTGCTCGATCGTGGCGAGTCCCGCGCGCACGAGGAAGTGGGCGAACACCCGGATGCCGTTGCCGCACATCTCGGCGATCGAGCCGTCAGCGTTGCGGTAGTCCATGAACCACTCGGCGTCGGGCTCTTCCGCGAGTGCGGCCGCCCCCTCGGCGATCGCGGAGGACCGCACGACCCGAAGGATTCCGTCGGCACCGATTCCGAAGTGCCGATCGCAGAGGACGGCGACCTGCTCGACGGTCAGATCGAGCTCCCCGTCGGGGTCGGCGATGATGATGAAGTCATTGCCCGTGCCGTGTCCTTTGGTGAATGCGACCATGAGCCCAGTCTAGGGATTGCACGAGGGCGGCTCGCTCCACGCCTCTCAGGCGCGCAGCACGCGGTACCGTCCGCAGAGGAAGCTGCGATTGCGCGCGACGTCGAGGAGTTCGAGATCGAGTTCGCGCGGGAGCAGCGGAGCGCCGGAGCCGAGCGTCACCGGCGCGTACTGCACCCAGACCTCGTCGAGCAGTCCGGCATCGGCGAACTGTCCGGCGAGGTCTCCGCCGCCGATGACCCAGAGATCCTTGCCACCGGCGGCCTCGACCATCTCGGCGTGCACCTCGGAGATCTCGCCCTGGGTCAGACGGATGTCGGCCCCGTCGGGAACCTCGAGGTGACGGTGGGTGAACACCCACGCCGGCTGGGCGTATCCCCAGCGGCCTTCCTCGTGCCGCATGACCCATTCATAGGTCGACGCCCCCATGGCGAGCGCGCCGATCGTCTTCTCGAAGCCCTGATAGGCCATCGGCCCCTCGGGGTCGATGTCCTGCTTCAGGAGCCAGTCGAGCGAGTGCTCGGACGTCGCGATGAATCCGTCGAGGCTGGACGCCGTGAAGAAGTGTGTCGTCATTCCGACAGCGTCGCATCGACCTCCGACATCGTGCCCGTCAGACGCCGACGATCCCGTCGAGGCCGGCGGGCGCTTCCCGCCACTCCACCTCGCGGTACCGCTTGAACCAGGAGACCTGTCTTCGGGCGTAGCGTCGCGTGAGCGCCTGCGTCTCGGCGATCGCCTCCCCTTCGGACAGGCGTCCGTCGAGCTGTCCGAGCGCCTGCGCATAGCCGATGGCGCGACTCGCGGTCACCCCCTGCTCGAGACCCTGACGGCGGAGCTCGGCGACCTCGTCGACGAGCCCCGCCTCCCACATCCTCTCGACGCGCGCATCGAGGCGCTCGACCAGTGCCGGGCGATCGACGTGCAGGCCGATGATGCGGGTCTGCGGGTGCCAGAGGGTCGGATGCTCCGGGAGCGCCGCCCCGTGGGTGCTGCCGCCCTGCTCGAGCACTTCGAGCGCACGGACGACACGTCGACCGTTCCGAGGGTCGATGCGTCGAGCGGTGATCGGGTCGCGGGCCCGGAGCCGTTCGAGGAGGGCGTCCGGTCCGTCGGCCTCCAGTTCCCTCTCGAGGCGTTCACGGATGGCCGGGTCGCGCGGAGGGAAGTGGAACTCGTAGACCACGCTCGAGACGTAGAGACCTGAGCCCCCGACGAGGATCGCGTCTCCGCCGCGTCCGTGGATCGCGCCGATCGCCGTCCGCGCCTGCGGCTGGTACCAGGCGACAGCGGCCTCCTGATCGACCTCGCGCACATCGAAGAGGTGATGCGGGATCCCTCTCCGCTCCGCGAGCGGCAGCTTGGCCGTACCGATGTCCATGCCGCGATAGAGCTGCATGGCATCCGCGTTGACGATCTCGGCGGGATTGCCTTTCGAGCGCAGCGCCTCAGCGAGGTCGAGGGCGAGGTCGCTCTTGCCGGTGCCGGTCGCCCCGACGACGGCCCAGAGTCGCGGGCCGTCGGTCACACGCCGACGCGCAGTGTCGGAAGGCCGAGCGACACGGCCCGCGGGCCGCCATCCGCGCTCGGGGCCGGCACAGCGCACGACTCGGACTGCGCGCGATCCCACGCATCTCCGCCGCGCGTCCGCCGGATCCGCAGCGGCGCACCCGTGGGGTCGTCGGCGAGCAGGTGGAAGGGCGCCGCATGCGTGACCGTCACGGTGACGACGTCGCCCGGTCGCGGAAGGTCCGATCCGGGGGTCACCTCGAAGTGCACGAGACGGTTGTCCTCCCCTCGGCCGGTGAGACGGTGCGTCTCGGCATCCTTCTTCCCCTCGCCGGTCGAGACGAGCACGTGGATCTCGCGACCGATCTGCTTCTGGTTCTCCTCCAGCGAGATGCGCTCCTGCAGGGCGATCAGACGGTTGTACCGGGCCTGGACGATATCTTTCGGGACCTGATCCTCCATCGTGGCGGCGGGTGTGCCCTCACGGATCGAGTACTGGAACGTGAAAGCCCCCGAGAAGCGCGCCTGCTCCACGACGCGCATCGTGTCCTCGAAGTCCTCCTCGGTCTCGCCCGGGAAGCCGACGATGATGTCGGTCGTGATCGCGGCATGCGGGATGCGGTCGCGGACCCGGTCGAGGATGCCGAGGAACCGCTCGCTGCGGTACGAGCGGCGCATCGCCTTGAGGATGCGGTCGCTTCCGGATTGCAGCGGCATGTGGAGCTGGGGCATCACGCTCGGCGTCTCGGCCATGGCGTCGATCACATCGTCGGTGAAGGCGGCGGGATGAGGGCTCGTGAACCGGATGCGCTCGAGGCCCTCGATCTCTCCCGCCGCTCGCAGCAGCTTTCCGAACGCCTGACGGTCGCCGAACTCGACACCGTACGAGTTCACGTTCTGTCCGAGCAGGGTGACCTCGATCGCACCGTCGTCGACGAGCAGCCGGATCTCGTTCAGGATGTCGCCGGGACGACGATCCTTCTCCTTGCCGCGCAGGCTCGGCACGATGCAGAAGGTGCAGGTGTTGTTGCAGCCCACGGAGATCGAGACCCAGCCGCTGTGCGCGGAATCGCGCTTGGTCGGCAGCGTGGACGGGAAGACCTCGAGAGACTCGAGGATCTCGAGCTCGGCATCGCCGTTGTGGCGTGCACGCTCGAGAAGACCGGGCAGCGAGCCCATGTTGTGCGTGCCGAACACGACGTCCACCCACGGCGCCTTGTCGAGCACGGCCTGCTTGTCCATCTGCGCGAGGCAGCCGCCCACGGCGATCTGCATGCCGTCCTTGCGGCGCTTCACGGAGGCGAGGTGCCCGAGCGTGCCGTACAGCTTGCCGGCAGCGTTGTCGCGCACCGCGCACGTGTTGATGATGACCACATCGGCCTCTGCGCCCTCGGACGCGCGCACGTACCCCGCGCTCTCCAGCGACCCGGACAGACGCTCCGAGTCGTGGACGTTCATCTGGCACCCGAAGGTGCGCACTTCATAGGAACGCTGTCGGCCGTCGACATCGATGGCTGCCGACGACGCGCTGATGATCGTCGGTTCACTGCGCGGGATAGTCATGATCCTCCCATTGTACGAGCGGATCAGGGACGGGAGGAGCGTCGCAGCTCAGTCGGAATCCACGAATCGGACGCCGGACGTCGACCCTCCGGACGAGACCTCGCGCAATGCCGCCTTCGCCGCGTTCATCGCCACCGCGCCGTTGTATCCGCGACGCGAGAGCTGCCCCACCAGGCGACGTACGGCGGTGTCGTTGTCGAGTCTGGCCATCGACCGCGCCTTGGAGCGCGCGTAATCGAGAGCGCGCTCGGCGTCGTCGTCCGGCAGCTCATCGAGGGCCGCGTCGATGACGTCGCGGGACAGTCCGCGCTGAGACAGAGCCCGCGAGAGCGCGACCCGCCCCTGCCCCTTGCGCTCGACTCCGGATGTGACGAGCAGACCGGCGAGAACGGCGTCATCGAGATACCGTCGCCGGCAGAAGTCGTCGATCACGTCTTCGATCTGCCCGGAGTCGAGATCATGCCCCTTGAGCACGAGCCTGGCCTCCGAGATCGACAGCGACTTCGCGCGGAGTTTGCGCAGCAGCGCCTCTTCGGCCGTCGCGCGGATCTCACCCGGAGATCGCACCAGCTCCGCGCTGTCGCGATCACCATCGTCCTGGAGGTCGTGCAACGCGCGAAGACGCGGCGCCGATCTCTCCGGAGCGCGCTCCTCCAGCGCACCCGAGTCGAGGTCGCCGCTGTTCGATGCCGCCGTCCTCGCCGCTGTTCCTCTGGCGGGATGGCGATCGCTGGGCGTGCCTGCGTCGCGAGCGTCGTCGAAGCGCGACGGCTCGGGCTGCGCATCCCAGGTCGAACGCCAGAGACCCGCATCGCCGGTACGACGCGGGACCACCTTCTCCGCGCGATCAGCGTCATCGTCAGAGACCTTCGCCGGCACCGCCTTGCGACCCCCGGCCTTGCTGCCGAAGAGAGGGATGATGGGGGCGATCCGCTCGGAATCGCCCCCATGCGTGTCAGTCATCAGGCCGGACGACGCTCGGCGAGCTCGTCAGCAGCCGCGGGGGCCGCGGACTGCCCGCCGATGCCGAGCTTCTGCTTGATCTGCGTCTCGATCGCCAGCGCGATGTCGGGGTTGTTGAGCAGGAACGTACGCGCGTTCTCCTTGCCCTGACCCAGCTGGTCGCCGTCGTAGGTGTACCACGAACCGGACTTCTTCACGATGGCGTGCTCGACCCCGAAGTCGATCAGGCTGCCTTCGCGCGAGATGCCGACACCGTAGAGGATGTCGAACTCGGCCTGCTTGAAGGGCGGGGCCATCTTGTTCTTCACGACCTTGACCCTGGTGCGGTTGCCCACCGCGTCAGTGCCGTCCTTCAGCGTCTCGATCCGGCGGATGTCCATGCGGACCGAGGCGTAGAACTTCAGCGCCTTACCACCCGCCGTGGTCTCGGGCGAGCCGAAGAAGACGCCGATCTTCTCACGCAGCTGGTTGATGAAGATCATCGTGGTGTTCGTCTGGTTGAGACCACCGGTGAGCTTTCGCAGAGCCTGCGACATCAGTCGCGCCTGCAGACCCACGTGCGAGTCACCCATCTCACCCTCGATCTCGGCGCGGGGCACGAGTGCCGCCACGGAGTCGATCACGATGAGGTCGATCGCACCCGAGCGCACGAGCATGTCGGCGATCTCGAGTGCCTGCTCACCCGTGTCGGGCTGGGAGACGAGGAGCGCGTCGATGTCGACGCCGAGCTTGGCGGCGTAGTCGGGGTCGAGCGCGTGCTCGGCATCGATGAAGGCGGCGATGCCACCCGCGCGCTGTGCGTTCGCGATCGCGTGCAGGGTGAGGGTCGTCTTACCGGACGACTCCGGGCCGTAGATCTCGACGATGCGACCACGCGGGAGACCGCCGACGCCGAGGGCGACGTCGAGGGCGATGGAGCCGGTCGGGATGACCGCCACGGGGGCGCGCTCATCGCTGCCCAGCCGCATGACGGAGCCCTTGCCGAACTGACGGTCGATCTGGGCGAGTGCTGTCTCGAGGGACTTCTCGCGGTCGGCGGGTGATGGCATGGTCTGCTCCTTCTGCTCGCGTGGTGCCGCCTGTAGGCTGCCGCGGCGCTCCCGATTGGGAGCAACTCTCCGACAAGGCGTATGGCTCTGGGCCTGTTCTTCACCGTACGAGGAGCCACCGACATTGCGTCGAAGCATCCGCGAACCGTGTGGAACGAAACTCAGAGACCACTTGTGCAGAAGACTACGCCCGCTTCGAACAGATCTTCGACGACACGCCGTCATCGGCGTGTCGGATACCGCACGACTCGAACGAGCTGCCGCCGACGTCAGCGACGCCGCGGCTCCTGACGCCCGACGCCGTGTCGCCGGTTCTCCGGCACGTCCATCTCGGCGCAGAGCGCCAGCCAGATGTCGCGGGGCGGCGCGCCGTCCGCGAGCGCCTCCACGGCCGTCCGATTGCCGAGCGCGCCGAGCACGAGGTCATTGACCAGCGATGACGCGCGGGCCTGGAACTCCGTCTCGACGGCGCGAAGGAACTCGCTGCGACGCATCCTGTCTCCGAGCCGGCAGAAGGTCAGTGCAGGGAGAGCTCGGGCTCGATCGACGCCACGAGGTCGTCGGGGACGACATCCGGGAAGACCTGGATGCCCTCGAGCACGGAGATGCGATCGCCGACCTCGCGCATGATCGTCGAGATGGGCACATCGAGCGCATCGGCGACCGAGGCGAGAATCTCGCTCGATGCCTCCTTCTGACCCCGCTCGACCTCACTGAGGTATCCGAGCGCGACCGAAGCCTTGCTTGCGACCTGCCGGAGGGTGCGCCCCTTCTGCAGGCGGAAGTCCCTCAGCACATCGCCGATTTCCTGTCGTACAAGAATCATCGGAACCTCCTCCCCGTTCGATCCATCGAGTTCCCCCTCGATGAGACAGCCAGTCTAGTCCCCCTGGCTTGCACAGAATCTACCCCTGCACTCTGTGGTTTCAATGTGAGCACATCGGAGATAACCGCGGAATGCGCGCAACTATTCCTGGAGGATCTCGAGAAGGAAATCGAGTGCGGCCGCGACCGAACCTGCCCGGATCGCGGCGCGGTCGCCGCCGAGGTGCAGCTCTCGCGTCTGCGAGGCGATCGGGGTGACGACGCCGATGTGCACCGTGCCGACCGGTTGCCCGTCCGGCGAATCCGGACCGGCGATCCCGGTCGTCGACACTCCGACATCAGCCGGTCGCCCACCGACGCCGACGGCACGTCGCACGCCGTCGGCCATCTGCCGCGCGACGTCCGGAAACACGGGTCCGTGCTGCGCCAGCGTCGCGGCGTCGACACCGAGAACGGTGTGCTTGACGGGCGTCGCGTAGGCGACCACTCCCCCGAGCAGGACCGCGGACGCACCGGGCACCGAGACCAGCTCGGCGCAGAGCGCTCCGCCGGTGAGGGATTCCGCCACGCCCAGCGTCCAGCCCCGGCTCTTCAGCGCGGACAGCACGGCGGCCGCCGGGGAATCGCTCACGACTTCTGCCGTACCCCTCTGACCTGCGCGACGATGTAGTCGATCCCGCTGGCCACCGTGAGCACCAGGACGACGATCATCAGCAGGAAGGTCACCAGCGTCCACGGACCGAGGCCGATGACGACATGGAGCGGCAGCAGAGCCCAGCCCAGGGCCACGCCCTGGAAGGCGGTCTTGATCTTGCCCATCCACGCGGCGGCGACCACATGCTCGCTGGCCACCATGAGCCGGTGCACCGTGATGCCCCACTCTCGGATGAGGATGACGGCGACGATCCACCAGTCGACCTCACCGAGGATCGCGAGCCCGATGAAGCCCGCGCCGGTGAGCATCTTGTCGGCGATCGGATCCCAGAGCTTTCCGAAGTCGCTGACGATCTCGTACTTGCGGGCGAGGTAGCCGTCGACCCAGTCCGTGGAGATGCCCACGATGAACAGGATCGCGGCGGTCCAGCGCAGCGCAGGATCGGGGAGGCCGTAGGTGCCGCCGAGCAGCAGCAGGATGAAGAAGACGACGGCCAGGGGGATGCGGGCGATCGTGATGGCGTTGGGCAGCTGCCGCGGAATGGCCATCAGTCGCGACCCGTCAGGCCCCAGGCGTCTTCGTCGCCCTCGGCCTCCACCACCGGAAGCCCGCTGTACTGCGCCTCGACCGGATCATGCGCGGGAGCCGCGGACGCGGCCGATGTCACGGGAGGCGCCGGAGCCGCGGCGGGAGCGTCTTCGCCGCGGAGCTTGGCCATCACCTGCGGAAGCTGTTCGGCCGTCGCGAGCACGTCGCGCGCCTTCGAACCCTCCGACGGGCCGACGATCTCCCGCGACTCCAGCAGATCCATCAGACGACCGGCCTTCGCGAAGCCGACGCGCAGCTTGCGCTGCAGCATCGACGTGGAGCCGAACTGGGACGACACGATGAGCTCGGCGGCCGCGAGCAGCAGTTCGAGGTCGTCGCCGATGTCCTCGTCGACCTCCTTCTTCTTCGTGGGCTCGAGGGCCTCCTGCACGTCGGGACGGTAGTCCGGGCGCGCCTGGCGCGTGACGTGCTTGACGACCGCGTCGATCTCCTTCTCGTCGACCCAGGCGCCCTGCAGGCGGAAGGGCTTGGAGGATCCCATCGGAGAGAACAGGGCGTCACCCTGACCGATGAGCTTGTCGGCGCCGGGGCTGTCGAGGATCACGCGGCTGTCCGTGACGCTGGTGACGGCGAAGGCGAGCCGCGAGGGCACGTTCGCCTTGATCAGGCCGGTCACGACGTCGACGCTGGGTCGCTGCGTGGCGAGGACGAGGTGGATGCCCGAGGCACGGGCGAGCTGGGTGATGCGCACGATCGAATCCTCGACGTCGCGCGGCGCGACCATCATCAGGTCGGCCAGCTCGTCGACGACGACCAGGAGGTACGGGTAGGGCTTGAGAACGCGCTCGCTCCCGACCGGAAGCTCGACCTCACCGGCGCGCACGGCGCGGTTGAAGTCGTCGATGTGGCGGTACCCGAACGACGCGAGGTCGTCGTACCGCATGTCCATCTCCTTCACGACCCACTGCAGCGCCTCGGCCGCCTTCTTCGGGTTCGTGATGATGGGCGTGATCAGGTGCGGCACGCCCGCGTAGCTCGTGAGCTCCACGCGCTTGGGGTCGATCAGGACCATGCGCACGTCGGCCGGCCGTGCCCGCATCAGCAGGCTCGTGATCATCGAGTTCACGAAGCTGGACTTACCCGAGCCGGTCGAACCGGCCACGAGGAGGTGGGGCATCTTCGCGAGGTTGGCGATCACGATGTTGCCGCCGACGTCCTTGCCGACGCCGATCGTCATCGGGTGCGTGCTCTTCAGCGCCGCAGGAGAGCGCAGCACGTCGCCGAGCGCGACCATCTCCTTGTCGGCGTTCGGGATCTCGATGCCGATGGCGCTCTTGCCGGGGATCGGCGAGAGGATGCGGACGTCGTTCGACGCCACGGCGTAGGCGAAGTTGTTGCTCAGCTGCAGGATCTTCTCGACCTTGACGCCGTGACCGACCTCGACCTCGTACTGCGTGACCGTCGGACCGCGCGAGAAGCCCGTCACCTTCGCATCGACCTTGAACTGCGTGAGGACGCTCGTGATCTGCTCGATGACCTTGTCGGTCGCCTCGGAGCGCATGACCGGCGCCGGGCCCTCGACCAGCAGACCGGGCGACGGAAGGATGTACGGGGCCACAGGCGCCTGCGGCCCACGGTCCCCCGGTCCCTCGGTGCCGAATCCGTCGAGGCCGGGCAGCTCGGGCATCTCGCCCGTGTCGGACTCGTCGTCGAGCAGCGCCGTGGCCTGCTGCTCCGCGAGCGAGTCGGTGACGGAGCGGACATCGGTCAGCACTTCTGTGGCCGCGTCGTAGGGGTTCTCCACCACCACGGCCTGATCGTATGCGGGGGTCGGCTCGGCGGTGTTCAGCAGAGCGGTGATGTCGTCGGAGCCGAGGGTTCCCTCGTCGGGATCCTCTTCCCTGCCCGTCTTGTTCCTTCGCCACCACGGCAGAACGTCCGGGTCGTCGACCTTGTCGGCCTCGTCGATCGCCGCCGCATCCTTCGCGGGCTTCTCGGCGCGCTCCGCGTCGAACATCCAGGCGTAGAGGTCGCCGAGGCGGGCCCCGATGCGGTTCGGCGGGGTCTTGGTGAGGATCAGGACGCTCAGCGCGGCGAGAAGCGCCAGCACGATGTAGGCGGGGATGTCGGTGAGGTAGGTCAACGGTTGACCCAGCATCCATCCGAAGAGCCCACCCGACTCGCTGAGCGCGAGCATGCCCTCCTTGGGCTGCGGGCGGGCTCCGGCGACGTGGCAGATGCCTGCGAGCGTCAGCACGAACAGGCCGAAGCCGATCCCGATGCGCCCGTTGTCGTGCACGGACGATGGATGCCGGAACAGCCAGCCCGCGAGCAGGAGCAGCAGCACCGGCATGACGAAGGCGACGCGTCCGATCAGTCCTCCGACCGAGAACGCACTGATGTTCGCGGCGACGTCGTTGCCGATGAAGAACCATTCGTTGACGGCACCGGCGACCGCGAGCAGCACCAGCAGGAACGGGAAGCCGTCGCGACGGTCGTCCTTCTCGAGGCTCTCCGGGCCGAAGGCGCGGAACAGTCCTCCGACGCCGTGCGCCAGACCCGTCCAGGCGCGGACGGCGACGGGCGGCCGTTCCTGCTCGTCGATGTACTTCTTGGGCGTGGGCTGGGCCTTGGGAGCCGTCTGCCGCTTGGGGCGCGACGGTGCGCTCGCGGACGCACGCTCAGTCTTCGTGGAACTCCTGGCCATGCTCTCACGTTACGACGGACAGCCGACATATCCGCGCAATGACGCGGCTTCTCGCCGATCCCGCTCGGGCGGATCAGGCGGTGCGCCGCACCATGGTGTCGCGGACCGTGCCCTCCGTCGTGACGTTGAACCCCTCGGAGCGATACAGGTTGCGGGCGAAGTTGTCGCGCTCGACGCTGAGGCTGATGCGCGCGTACCCCTGTGCGCTCGCCAGCTCGACGATGCCCCGCAGCAGCGTACGACCGACGCCGCGAGCCCGCCAGAGCGGATGGACGCCGATGATGAGCTCCGGCACCCCGGCGCCGACGAACCCGAATCCCGGCTCGTTCTGGGGCAGCATCCGGTACCAGGCGGCACCGACCGGCACGCCGTCGTCGCCGACGGCGATCAGTCCTTCGTCCGCGGCGCGCTTCCAGCCCGCGAGGTACCGGCGATGGTCCGCGGACGTCAGCACCTCATGTCGCGGGCGCACTCCCCCGGCGCGCCAGTTCGCGGCCTCGACGAGCATGTCGCCGAGGAAGACCGCGTCGGGTTGCGTCGCCCGCCGGGTGGAGAAGCCCGAGAACATGTGGTGAGCCTAGAGGGCGGCTGTTACGACGATGTGTCGGTCAACCGTGAGTGCGCGTGCGACGGCGCGGACCCTCACGCCTCGATGACCAGCGGGACGATCATCGGACGCCGACGCAGCTTCTGGTTCACCCAGCGTCCGATCGTCCGGCGCACCACCTGCGACAGCGCATGCGTGTCGCGGACGCCGTTCCCTGCGGCCTCCTTGAGCGCGGCGACGATCTTCGGGGCGACGTCGTCGAAGACGGAGTCATCCTCGGCGACGCCGCGGGCATGGATCTCCGGTCCCGAGATGATGCGTCCGGTGCCGGCATCCACCACGACGATGACGGAGATGAACCCCTCCTCGCCGAGGATGCGCCGGTCCTTGAGATCGGCATCCGTGATCTCGCCGACCGTCGAGCCGTCGACGTACACGAAGCCGAGGTCCAGCTGCCCGGTGACACGCGCGGTGCCGTCCTTCAGGTCGATCACGGTGCCGTTCGCGGCGATGATCGTGTTCTCCTCCGGGATGCCGGTGTCCTGGGCGAGCTTCGCGTTCGCGATCAGGTGACGGTACTCGCCGTGCACGGGGAGGACGTTCTTCGGCTTCAGGATGTTGTAGCAGTAGAGCAGCTCGCCCGCCGCGGCGTGACCGGAGACGTGCACCTTGGCATTGGCCTTGTGCACGACGTTCGCACCGAGCTTCGTGAGGCCGTCGATCACGCGGTAGACCGCGTTCTCGTTACCAGGGATGAGGCTGGAGGCGAGGATGACGGTGTCTCCCTCGCTCACCTCGATCGCGTGGTCGAGGTTGGCCATGCGGCTCAGCACGGCCATCGGCTCGCCCTGCGATCCGGTGGACATGTAGACGATCTGGTCGTCGGGGAGGTCGCGGGCCTTCTTGTAGTCGATCAGGACGCCGGCCGGGACCTTGAGGTACCCGAGCTGCTCGGCGATCGTCATGTTGCGGACCATGCTGCGCCCGAGGAACGCCACACGGCGCCCGTTCGCGTAGGCGGCGTCGATGACCTGCTGCACGCGGTGCACGTGGCTCGAGAAGCTCGCCACGATGACGCGGCGGGGCGCCTTGGCGATGACCTGATCGAGCACCGGTCCGATCGACCGCTCGGTCGGCGTGAAGCCGGGCACGTCGGCGTTGGTGGAGTCGACCAGGAACAGGTCGACGCCCTCCTCGCCGAGGCGGGAGAAGGCGCGGAGGTCGGTGATCCGGCCGTCCAGCGGCAGCTGGTCCATCTTGAAGTCGCCCGTCGCGAGCACCATGCCCGCGGGGGTGCGGATCGCGACGGCGAGAGCGTCGGGGATCGAGTGGTTCACGGCGACGAACTCGAGGTCGAACGGGCCGACGCGCTCCTCCTGGCCCCCGGTGACCGTCAGGGTGAAGGCCTTGATGCGGTGCTCCTTGAGCTTCGCCTCGACCAGCGCGAGCGTCAGGCCCGACCCGATCAGAGGGATGTCGCTCTTCAGACGCAACAGATACGGGACGGCGCCGATGTGGTCCTCATGGCCGTGCGTGAGCACCACGCCGACGATGTCGTCGAGGCGATCGCGGATCGGCTCGAAGTCGGGCAGGATCAGGTCGACGCCCGGCTGGTGCTCCTCCGGGAAGAGCACGCCGCAGTCGACGATCAGGATCTTGCCGTCGTACTCGAACATGGTCATGTTCCGACCGATCTCGCCGAGGCCGCCGATCGGGATGACCCGAAGCGTCCCTTCGTCGAGAGCGGACGGTTCTGACAGGGGGATGGACATGCTGTCTCCTCAGTCGGACACTGTGCGCGTCCGTTCGTTCATGGCGACGCGGCTCAGCGCGTCGTGCCGTGCACCTTCGGCAGGGCACCACCCGCAGCCGCATTGCGGTCGGGTCGGAAGTTCGAGAAATCGGCACCGGGCACGTCCTGGACGAGGTCGAGCTCGTCTTCGATGAGCGCGGCCTCCCATTCCTCCGGGCCGACGAGGGGCAGACGCACCCGGGGGCTCGAGATGCGACCGAGGCCGTGCAGGATGTACTTGGCCGCGACGGTGCCGGGCACGTGGGTCATCACCGCGCGCACCAGCGGCTCGAGGCGCTTGTGCTCCGCCGTCGCCGTGGCCAGATCGCCGGCGTTCACCGCATCGATGATGGTGCGGTACGGAGCGGCCGCGACGTTGGCCGTCACGCCGATGAGGCCGGTCGCACCGATCGCGAGGTGCGGAAGGACGTTCGCGTCGTCGCCGGAGAAGTACATCAGGTCGGTCTGGTTGAGCACGCGGCTCACCTCGGAGAAGTCACCCTTGGCGTCTTTCACCGCGAGGATGTTGGGGTGCTTCGCCAGGCGCAGGATCGTCTCGTACTTGATCGGCACGCCGGTGCGGCCGGGGATGTCGTAGAGGATCACCGGCAGATCGGTCGCATCCGCGACCAGCCGGAAGTGCGTGAGGATGCCCGCCTGCGTCGGCTTGTTGTAGTAGGGCGTGACGATCATGATGCCGTCGGCGCCGGCCTTCTCGCTGGCCTTGTACAGCTCGATGGCGTGCGCGGTCTCGTTCGAGCCGCCACCCGTGATGATCTTCGCGCGGCCGGCGGCGACCGACTTCCCGACCTCGACGAGCTTGAGCTTCTCGGGGTCCGTGAGGGTCGAGGTCTCGCCGGTCGTTCCCGTCACGACGATGCCGTCCGCACCCGCGGTGATCACGTCATCGATGTGCTTCTCGACGGCGGGCCAATCGACTTCACCGTCGGCCGTCATCGGAGTGACGAGCGCGACGAGAACCTGTCCGAAGGGGTTGCCCGAGTGCGTCATGCCACCAGCGTATCGGTTCGGATGCCGCTCACCCAGACGAGCCGACCCGGATGACGTCACCACGAGCCACGTCGGTCTTGCCGCGCAGCAGCACCCCGATCATGGTGCCGGCGGATGCCGCGTCCGCGCGCTTGCGGAACATCTCGATGCCGGTGATCTCCGTGTCGGCCACCGGAGCCCCTTCCCGGAGCACGACGACGGCGTCGCCGACCCTGATCGTCCCCGTCGTGACGGTGCCGGTCGCGACCTGGCCGCGGCCCGTGATCGTGAAGACGTCCTCGACGGCGAGCTCGGCTGCACCGGCGCCTGCGCTGATGAAAGCGGATTGCTCCCGCGTCGCCGTTCCGCCGTTCGCGAGAGCGGCCAGGCGCACCGCCTCCGCCTCGTTGTACTGCCGCAGGATCTCGTTCGCATCCTGCGGATCGTGTCGCCGCCTGCGGAACCATCCCACGCCGGGCTCCCGTTCAGACGCGACCGCGGCGGGCGACGCCGGACGTGAGCGCGCTCGGGAGGATGCTCGCCAGCGCCACGATCGCCTTGTAGCGCAGCGACGGGATGGACACGGACCGCCCGAGCGCGGCATCCCGCAGCCCTGCCCGCACGACGTCGCGGGCGTCCAGCCACAGGAAGGCGGGAACACCCTCCTGGCCCACCGCGAGCCCCATGCGCTCATGGAACGTGGTGTGGGTGAATCCGGGGCAGACCGCTGTGACGGTGACGCCGTCTCGGGCGTACTCGGCATTCGCCCAGCGGCTGAAGCCGATCAACCAGGACTTGCAGGCGGAGTACGTGGAGCGGGAGATGAATCCGGCCACCGAGGCGACGTTGATGATGCGTCCGCCGCGACCCCGCATCGTCTGCAGTGCCGCGTGCATCAGCCGCATCGAGGCCTCGACGTGCACGCGCAAGTGGCGGACCTCGTCGTCGATGTCGTTGTCGGCGAACTGCAGCGGCAGCCCGAAGCCGGCGTTGTTCACGAGGAGGTCGACCGGGTCGGCGGCATTCCGCAGCCGGTCGGCGACCTTCGCGACGCCTTCATCTTCGGCGAGATCCGCGACGAGCACCTCGACGGCGACACCGTGCGCGCTCCGCAGTTCGGCGGCCAGGGCGTCCAGCGCATCCTTGGACCGTGCGACGAGGATCAGGTCCGCGCGACGGCGGGCGAGCTGGCGGGCGAACTCGGCGCCGAGTCCGGCGCTGGCTCCGGTGATCAGCGCGGTGGGCATCAGCGCTCGTATCCGAGGAAGCGGTACCGCACTCCCGTGCGCGAGGTCTGCCACTCCCCCTCGTCGACCAGACGCCACCCGGCCTTGGAGGGGGCGTACGCGTCACCGTCGACGGCGAGATCGAGCTCGGTCACTTCGAGACGGTCGGCATCCGCGATGACGAGACGGAAGATCTCCGCCCCGCCGATGATCCACACCTTGTCCTTGCCGCGCACGGACTCCGCGACGTTCGCCGCACGGTGCGCGCCCTCCGCCGTCCAGTCCTGCTGGCGGGTGATCACGATGTTCTCCCGGCCCTCCAGCGGTCGGAACCGTTCCGGCAGAGAATCCCAGGTCTTGCGCCCCATCACGACCGGAGCGCCGAGCGTGACCTCCTTGAAGTGCGCGAGGTCCTCCGGCACGTGCCACGGCATCCCGCCCTCGGCGCCGATCACTCCGCCCTGAGCCTCCGCCCAGATCAGACCCACCCAGGTCATACCGCCACCGCCGCGCGGATCGGGGCGTGGTGCTGGTAGTCCTCCACGACGAAGTCCTCGTAGCGGTAGTCGAGGATCGACTCCGGGGTGCGGCCGAACCGGAGCGTCGGGTAGGCGAACGGCTCGCGCGTGAGCTGCTCGCGCACCTGCTCGAGGTGGTTGTCGTAGATGTGGCAGTCGCCGCCCGTCCAGACGAAGTCGCCCGGCTCGAGACCGACCTGCTGGGCGATCATCATCGTGAGCAGCGCGTACGACGCGATGTTGAACGGCACCCCGAGGAACATGTCGGCGCTGCGCTGGTACAGCTGGCAGGACAGCTTGCCGTCGGCGACGTAGAACTGGAAGAGCGCATGGCAGGGCGCGAGCGCCATGTCGGGGATGTCGGCGGGGTTCCAGGCGGACACGATGAGGCGGCGCGAGTCCGGAGTCTGGCGGATCTGCTCGATCACCTGGGAGAGCTGGTCGATGCTCTCGCCGGCGGGCGTCGGCCAGGAGCGCCACTGCACCCCGTACACCGGCCCGAGATCGCCCGTCTCGTCGGCCCATTCGTCCCAGATGCTGACGCCGTTCTCCTGCAGCCACCGCACGTTGGAATCACCGCGCAGGAACCAGAGGAGCTCGTACGCGATCGACTTGAAATGCACCCGCTTCGTGGTGATCAGCGGGAAGCCCTGGGAGAGGTCGAAGCGGATCTGCCGCCCGAAGACGCTCGTGGTCCCCGTGCCCGTGCGATCCGACTTGTGCGTGCCGCTCTCCAGCACGTCGCGGAGCAGGTCTTCGTAGGGTGTCGGGACGGCTGCGCTCATGACAGCCACGATACCCGTCGACCGTCGGCCGCGGGCGGATGCCGTCCCGCTCGCGCGCCGATCGTCACGGTCGGAAACATCGGCCCTCGACCCCCTCGGGGCGACGTACTCTCGACGCATGTCGCCAGCACTCGCGGGAGGGATCGCAGCAGCACTCCTGGTGCTCGCCACGATCATCGGAGTGACCCTGCGCCGCCGCGACGGACGCAGGCTGGATGCTGGCGCGCTCCGTTTCGACCGGGCGGATGCAGCATCCGCCGAGTTCGGCTCCCGCGCGACGCTCGTGCAGTTCAGCACCGAGATGTGCGCGCGGTGCCCCCAGGTCCGGCGGATGCTGCATGCCTACGCCTCCGACCACGACGGGCTGAGCCACGTCGAGATCGATCTGACCCACCGACCGGACCTCTCGGCCCGGTACAAGGTGCTGCAGACCCCCACGACGTTCGTGATCGACGCCTCCGGCGCCGTCCGCGCGCGATTCCACGGCGTCCCGCATCGTCACGCCCTCACCGAAGCCGTCGCCTCCGTCTGAGGCCCCGAAGACTGGAGCACCCATGACCTCTCCCGCAGGCATCGATCCGCGTGGCCCGCGCTTCGCCGCCACGATCACGGCCGTGCTCCTCCTGGTCGCGACGTTCCTGGCGCTGATCGGCATCTCGACGGCGCAGGCGACCGGCTGGTTCGCGTACCAGCCCCTGGCGGACGCGACCTTCGTCCCCGGCACCTGGGCGATCGCATCGGCATCGCTCGCCCAGCGCGCCCTCGACCCTGGCTTCCTCGTCACCGTCGTCATCGCCCTCCTGTTCCTCTGGAGCGTCGTCTCCCCGGCGACCGCCCCGTGGGGCGTGCTGTTCCGCCGCCTCGTGCGCCCGCGTCTCGCGCCGCCCGCCGAGCTCGAGGACCCCCGCCCGCCGCGCTTCTCGCAGGGTGTCGGGCTCTTCGTCGTCGGCATCGGCCTGGTCCTGCATCTGATCGGCGTGCCCTGGGCGCTCCCGATCGCCACAGCGGCGGCCTTCATCGCGGCGTTCCTGAACGCCGCCTTCGCGTTCTGCCTCGGCTGCCAGCTGTACCTGCTGCTGCAGCGCGCCGGCATCATCGGTCGGGCAGCGTCGACCGCCTGATCCCTGTTCCGTCCGGTCGGCCCGGTCGATAGGCTGGCCGCGACGCATCCCGCACACCGAGCGGGGCGCGAGAACCGGAGGAATCATGCCCGTCACCAGCGAAGCCGCCAGCACGTGGACCGGATCGCTCATGGAAGGGTCGGGCACCGTCGCGTTCTCTTCATCGAACCTCGGCACCTTCCCGATCAACTGGAAGGCCCGCAGCGAGGGCAGCGACACGACCACGACCCCGGAGGAGCTCATCGCCGCGGCGCACTCGTCCTGCTTCAGCATGGCGCTCTCGCACGCCCTCGCCGAGAACGGGACCCCGCCGGAGAAGGTCAACACCAGCGCGTCCGTGACGTTCAAGCCGGGCGTCGGGATCACCGGCAGCCACCTCAACGTGAACGCGGTCGTCCCGGGTCTGTCGCCGGAGAGGTTCCAGGAGATAGCCGCCGAGGCCAAGGTCGGCTGCCCCGTGTCTCAGGCGCTCGCCGGCATCGAGATCACCCTCGAGGCCACGCTGGCCTGAGGCCGGTACCCGCTCGTCGTCGGGGTCAGCGTCGAGCGAGGCGGATCGCCTCGCGGATGCTGGCCCTGGCGTCTTTCCGCCTCCCGGCCGCATCCTGGACGACGCCCAGCCGATAGCGGGCACGCCAATCGTCCGTCGCGGCCTCGGAGGCGGCCGCATAGCGCGCGATCAGTGGATCGGCGTCCGCGCGGGCGATCCGTCCGCTCGGGGTCAGCTCGGTCTCCACGGGAGGCATCCCCCCTTCGGCGTCCAGCGTGCGCCCCAGTCGATCGGCGGCGAAGCCGAACTGCATCTCGCGGATGAGCGCCCAGGCGCCGATCGGGGCGAGCACGAGCAGCGTGATGCCCATCCCGATCGAGATCGGCGAGCCGACCGAGATGAACATCACGGCGAGCCAGATCGCGACCGCCAGGTAGACGAGCAGGGCCGCGGCCATGAGCCCGACGCCGATCCGCGACATCATGCTCGGATGCCGATGTCGATCATGTGCTCCAACCCCACGACCACGCCCTTCGCCTCGCGGGCGAACGGCACGGCGAGCCGGATGCCGGGGGCGTATGCGAGCGCGGGATCGACCGTGTCGTGCGTGAAGGTGAGGGACTCGCCGGGGCCCGAGAGGATGACCTCCTGCTTGGCCACCACACCGGGGCGACGCAGCGAGTGGATCGGCACGCTGCCGACCTGCTGACCCCGGGCGCGCTGATCCGCGTGCGGGGCGCTCACCGGTCCCTGCTCGGCGCGAGCAGCGGCGATGAGCTCAGCGGTGCGCACCGCCGTGCCACTGGGCGAATCGATCTTGGTCTCCTGATGCGCCTCGATGATCTCGGCCGAGCCGAAGAACGGGGCCGCGGCCGCGGCGAGGGCCGAGCCGAGGACAGAGCCGAGGGAGAAGTTCGGGATGAAGACCACGCCGGTGCCGGCCGCCTCGACGAGCGGCCGCACGAGCGCGATCCGCTCCGCCGACCACCCCGACGTCGCCACGAGCACGTTGATGCCGCGCTCGACGGCGGAACGCACGACGTCGATGCTGATCTGAGGCGTCGACGCGTCCACGACGAGGTCGGCACCCTCCAACTCGGAGAGATCGCTCGACGAGGTCAGCACACGGCTCACCTCGAAGCCCTCGAGATCATCGATCACCGCGTGGATGATCTTCCCGAGCTTCCCGGTTCCGCCGACGAGTGCTACCTGCGAGGTCATGCGTCCAGTCTAAGGAGCGGGCGGACGCCTTCCGGCCGGGGCGCGCGGGGCGTCAGACGGGCATCGGGTCCGGGATGCCCGTCCGCAGCTCGAACGGCAGGTGTCCGGTGTCGTTGTGGTTGAGCAGCGTCCACGGTCGCCCCTGCTTCTGCGCGATGATCGTCAGTCCGCAGTGCGCCTGGTTGAGTGTCATCCAGCGCCATTCCGGTGCACCGAGCACCTCGCGGACGAACCAGGAGATCACGAAGTTGTGCGTGATGAGGACCTCGTGCACCTCGCCGTTCTTGCGCATCAGGAACTCGTTGACGGCATCCGCCATCTGCGCGCGACCGGCATCGATCTCCGCGTCGGAGATCGACCCGAAGAACGGCTCGAACGCGGCAGGCGTCTCCTCCGTCATCCCGGTGGGGACGCAGTCGAAGAGCAGCGCGGTCGGTTCGGGATCGACGGACGGGAGCCGACCGGCGATCGCACGGGCGGTCTCGTTGGCCCGCAGCAGCGGCGAATGCCAGACGGCGTCGAGCGGCAGACCGGACAGCCGGTCGGCGATCAGCTCGGCCTGCCGCTGCCCGCGCGGCGACAGGGGTCCGTCGGCGAGGCCGTGCTCGGCATCCTGATGTTCACCATGTCTGACCAGATATATGTAGTGCGTCACAAACTCGCTCGCTTCATCGCCAGCATCCGCCGGACCTCCCTTCCACCCTATGTCACGGGTGGGACGATGCTCAGTTGCCGGCGCGCGTGAGCTCGGCGACCTGGGCACGCGAGAGCGTGACCCCCGCGCCCTGCATGAGCTCGTCGACGTGCTCGGTCGCGAAGGTGTTCACGATCGGGGCGGCGACCGTGCGCTGGGCCAGCAGCCAGGCGATCGAGACCGCGGCCACCGGGACCGCGAGTTCCGTGGCCACCTGATCCAGCGCGCGGAGGATCTTGATCCCCCGACGGTTGAGATGACCGCGCAACTGCTCGCCGCGGACGCCCTGCGACGTCAGCGCCTTGCTCCGATGACGACCGGACAGGAAGCCGTGCTCGAGCGCGTGCGAGGGCGTGACGGCGAGGTTCTGCGCCCCGGCGACGAGGCGGAGGTCACCTTCGAACGGCTGCCGACGGAGCAGGTTGTACGGCGCGTCGATCACCTCGATGCGCGGGTAGCCGGCCGACGCCAGGATCCGCGCCTCCACGAGCTTCTCCGGTGCGAAGCCGAATGCGCCGACGGCACCGATCTTGCCCGCGTCCTTGAGCCATTCGACCGTCGCGAGAGTGTCTTCGACGTTCGTCGTCCTGTCGAGGGTCGCGTCGAGGTAGAGCACATCGATGCGGTCGACGCCGAGCCGCGTGAGCGACCCCTCGACGGCGCGGACGAGGTTCACGGAGCCGAGACCGGGGTTGTCGGCATGTGCTCCGATGCGCACGCTCAGGATCGCCCGATCGCGCTGTCCGCGCGACCGCAGCCACTGACCGAGGATGTGCTCGCTCCGACCGCCGGAGAAGCCGTCGGCCGTGTGGATCGCGTTGCCGCCGAACTCCACGTAGCGGTCGAGGATGCCGTGGCTCGTCTCGAGGTCGACGTTCCAGCCGAACTCCGCGGCTCCCAGCATGAGCGGGAACGTGTCGAAGCCGGTCTCGCCGAGCGGCATCCGCACCGTCTCTCCCACGCCGGGTCCGACGATCGGGATCGGTGCGGAGGGATGCTCGATGGAGGCGGGTTCCGTGCCCCTCTGGGCTCGCTCGTCCGACGCTCCCGCGCCTACGCTGAACAACCGCATACTCTCACCCCCGCGTCGATCGATGCGTTCCGATCTCCGTCACTGCCTGTGGTGCACCCCCCGGTGCGTACTTCGAGGGTAAGGGACTTCGGCGAACGTCCCGACCAATCCAGGGAACGGCGCGAAAACTTCCGATAACGGTTTGGTCACGCCGCAGACGACGGAACCCGAGCCCATCCTGTGCGGATGGACCCGGGTTCCGGTTCGAGCGTGGAGCTTACTCGGCGGCTGCGTCCTCGGCGGGCGCGGCCTCGGCGGCAGGTGCGTCGTCGAGCACGGGCTCGAGCGACAGCTTGCCGCGGTCGTCGATCTTCGTGATCTTCACGAGGATCTTCTGGCCGACCGAGAGGACGTCGTCGACGTTCTCGACGCGCTTGCCACCGGCGAGCTTGCGCACCTCGGTGACGTGGAGCAGGCCGTCCTTGCCCGGGAGCAGCGAGACGAAGGCGCCGAAGGTGGCGATCTTCACGACGGTTCCGAGGAACTGCTCGCCGATCTCGGGGTTGGTCGGGTTGGCGATCGCGTTGACCTGCGCACGAGCGGCCTCGGCCGAGGGGCCGTCGGTCGCGCCGATGTAGACGGTGCCGTCCTCCTCGATGGAGATCTGCGCGCCGGTCTCGTCCTGGATCGCGTTGATCGTCTTGCCCTTCGGGCCGATCAGCTCGCCGATCTTGTCGACCGGGATCTGCACGCTGATGACGCGAGGCGCGGTCGGCGCCATCTCGTCGGGAGCGTCGATCGCAGCGTTCAGGACGTTGAGGATCGTCAGACGAGCCTCGCGAGCCTGGGTCAGCGCGCCGGCGAGCACCGACGACGGGATGCCGTCGAGCTTCGTGTCGAGCTGGATCGCCGTGACGAACTCGCTCGTTCCGGCGACCTTGAAGTCCATGTCGCCGAGTGCGTCCTCGGCACCCAGGATGTCGGTCAGCGCGGCGTAGCGCGTCTCACCGTCGACCTCGTCGGAGACGAGGCCCATCGCGATGCCGGCGACGGCGGCGCGCAGCGGCACACCCGCGTTCAGCAGCGACAGGGTCGAGGCGCAGACGGAGCCCATCGAGGTCGAGCCGTTGGAGCTCAGCGCCTCGGACACCTGACGGATCGCGTACGGGAACTCCTCGCGGCTCGGCAGCACCGGCACGAGCGCGCGCTCGGCCAGGAAGCCGTGCCCGATCTCGCGACGCTTCGGCGAACCGACCCGGCCGGTCTCGCCGGTCGAGTAGGGCGGGAAGTTGTAGTGGTGCATGTAGCGCTTGCTCGTCGTGGGCGACAGCGAGTCGATCTGCTGCTCCATCTTGAGCATGTTCAGCGTGGTGACACCCATGATCTGGGTCTCGCCGCGCTGGAAGATCGCGGAGCCGTGGACGCGCGGGATGACCTGCACCTCGGCGTCGAGCGGACGGATGTCCGCCAGGCCGCGACCGTCGATGCGAGCACCTTCGGTGAGGATGCGACCGCGCACGATCTTCTTCGTGACCGACTTGTACGCCGCGGAGAACTCGAGCGGGGCCGCAGCCGGGAGCGATCCCGACTCGGTGGCCTCGATGAGCTCGGCCTTGACGCGATCCTTGATCGCGTCGTCCGCCGTCTGACGCTCGGTCTTGTCGGCGATCTGGTACACGCCGACGAGCTCGTCGTAGGAGCGGCCGGCGACGAAGTCGTAGACCTCCTGGCTGTACGCCGGGAAGACCGGGTACACGCCCGGCTCCTTCGACGCGGTCGCCGCGAGCTCGGCCTGAGCCTTGACGAGCTGGGCGATGAACGGCTTCGAGGCCTCGAGGCCCTGGGCCACGATCTCCTCGTTCGGCTTGGTGGCGCCGGCCTTGATGAGGTTCCAGCTGCCCTCGGTGGCCTCGGCCTCGACCATCATGATGGCGACGTCTTCCGTGCCATCGGCCTTGGTGACGACGCGACCGGCGACGATCAGGTCGAAGACCGCTTCGCCCACCTGCTCGGCGGTCGGGAACGCGACCCACTGGTCGGCGTGCTCGCCGTGGCCGGGGATGAACGCGAGACGCACACCGGCGACCGGGCCCGAGAACGGCAGACCCGAGATCTGCGTCGACGCGGACGCGGCGTTGATGGCGAGAGCGTCGTAGAACTCGCCGGGAGCGATCGACAGCACGGTGATGACGATCTGGACCTCGTTGCGCAGGCCGTCGACGAACGACGGACGCAGCGGACGGTCGATCAGACGGCAGACGAGGATCGCCTCGGTGGAGGGGCGGCCCTCGCGACGGAAGAACGAGCCGGGGATCTTGCCCGCGGCGTAGGAGCGCTCCTCGACGTCGACCGTCAGCGGGAAGAAGTCGAAGCCCTCGCGCGGGTTCTTGCCTGCGCTGGTGGCCGAGAGGAGCATGGTCTCGCCGTCGAGGTACGCGGCGACTGCGCCCTGAGCCTGCTGCGCGAGGCGGCCGGTCTCGAAGCGGATGGTGCGGGTGCCGAAGCGGCCGTTGTCGAGAACGGCCTCGGTGGCGGTGATTTCAGGACCTTCCAAGAGGTCTCTCCTTCTTTGTTTAGACTCGCGAATCCGTATGACGCGCGAGCGCATTCAAGAGGAGCGGAAACAGCAGGGTTCGGGCGCGCGGGCACTCCCGCGAACATCGCCTGCGCTGGCCACCAGTAGAAAGCCACCCGACATCTTCGTGCCGAGGAACCCACCACAGGGGACCAGCTTCTCCGCCGCTCGCTCCATGAGTCGATATGAAATTGTGCGATCGACACAGATCGATCCCGTCCACCCTACCAGCGAGGCCCTCGGAATCCCGCGCCTGGAGCCGCTCGGCGGATCGGACACGTCCCGTCCATGAGGCGTTCACCGCACGGATGCCGGGGCGTGGGCGGCATCCGCTGTGCTGGGGCGATGCGCATGTCAGTGATCGGCTGCGGCTACCTCGGTGCCGTCCACGCCGCCGCCATGGCCTCGATCGGACACGATGTCGTCGGCATCGACGTCGACGAGGGGAAGGTCGCCGCACTGGCCGCGGGGACGGCGCCGTTCTTCGAGCCTCGGCTCGCCGAGCTGCTCTCGGACGGCCTGGCATCCGGACGGCTGCGCTTCAGCAGCGACATCGCGGATGCCGCGGGTGCGGACGTGCACTTCCTCGCGGTCGGCACGCCCCAGACGGCGGGAGGACACGCGGCGGACCTCCGATACGTCGACACGGCCGTGGAGAGCCTGCTCCCCCACCTCCGCGCCGGGGACGTCGTCGCGGGGAAGTCGACGGTCCCGGTCGGCACCGCGGCGCGACTGGCCGAGCGCCTGACGCGCACAGGGGCCGCCCTCGTCTGGAATCCGGAGTTCCTCCGCGAAGGCTGGGCCGTCCACGACACGCTCACCCCGGACCGGCTCGTAGTCGGCGCCGCCCCGGACGCCGACGGCTCTCGGGCGGTCGACGTGCTCCGCGAGGCCTACGCGGACGCGATCGCGTCGGGCACGCCGTTCCTGGTGACCGATCTGGCCACCGCCGAGCTCGTCAAGGGCGCGGCGAACGCCTTCCTCGCCACGAAGATCTCGTTCATCAACGCGATGGCCGAGATCGCCGAGGCGGCCGGCGCCGACGTCACCCTCCTCGCCGACGCTCTCGGGCATGACGGCCGCATCGGGCGGCGCTACCTCGGCTCGGGCATCGGCTTCGGCGGCGGCTGTCTCCCCAAGGACATCCGCGCCTTCGCCGCCAGAGCGGAGGAGCTCGGGCGCGGCGAGGCCGTGGGATTCCTCCGCGAGGTCGACGCCATCAACCTGCGGCGACGCGACCGGGCCGTGCAGCTCGTCGTCGACGCGCTCGGCGGCCTCGTCTTCGGTCGACGGATCGCGGTGCTGGGCGCGGCCTTCAAGCCGTTCAGCGATGACATCCGCGACTCGCCGGCCCTCGACGTCGCCGTGCGCCTGCGCGGGCTCGGCGCCGATGTCGTGGTGACCGACCCGGCGGCGATCGACAACGCGCAGGCCGCGCATCCCCAGCTCGGCTACGCGAGGGAGCGCGACGACGCGCTACGCGAGGCCGACGCGGTCGTGATCGTCACCGAGTGGGACGAGTACCGCCGCGACCTCTCCCCCGCGCATGCCGGTGGCCTCGTCCGCGGACGGATCGTCATCGACGGGCGCAACTGCCTCGATGCCGCAGCGTGGCGCGCGGCCGGCTGGCAGTACCACGGCATGGGTCGGCGCTGAGGCGTCTCGCCTCGCGGCGCGCACTCAACGGTCGGAGAGCACTCCGCGCACGGCCGCGGACCGGCCGAGATACACATAGTCGTCGTGCTTCGCAGAGCGGCCGTCGCCGGCGGCGCGGCCGTGCAGGCGGCGCCAGACCCAGGGCAGGGCGTGCCGTCGCCACCACACGCCCGCGCCGATCGTCTCGTTCTCGTGCAGCGCCGCGTCGAGTGCGCCGAGCGCGTCGGCATCCGGGACGCCGAGCACCTCCGCCGCGCGGTAGGCGAGGAAGCGGTGTCCTCGGCTGCTCAGGTGCACGAGGTCCTCGCCCCAGTTCGGACGGTCCGGCAGCGACGGATGCAGATCGGTGTCGATCAGGATCGCTCCCGTGCGCGCGGCGACCCCCGCGAGGGCGGTCGCGAAGGCGGAGAACCGTCGCGTGTAGATGGATGCGGCGCGCCGCCCCGGCAGGAAGGGCGTCACCAGCACCACATCGGCACCGATGTCGCGGAGCCGGACCACCGCCTCCTCGAGGCTCACCGCCAAGCCGGCGACGTCGGCGCGGTGCTTCACCAGGTCGTTCGCACCGACGAGGATCGACACGAGGTCCGGCCGCAGTTCCAGGGCCCGCTCCAGCTGCGTGCCGCAGACGTCTCCGACGCGCTTCGAGCGGATCGCGAGGTTCGCATAGTGCAGGCCGCCGCGCGCGGCGAGGAGCAGCGCGAGCCGGTCGGCCCAGCCGCGCAGGGCCCCGTCCGGAGCCGGATCGCAGAGCCCTTCGGTGAGCGAGTCGCCGAGGGCCACGTAGCGACGCCATCTCCGCGGCGAGGCAGGTGCGGCGACCTCCGGGCGCACCACACGGCGAGCGCGAGCACCGGCATCCACCCGATGCAGCGTCCGCGCGTCCTCGAAGTGTCCGAGCAGCTGGTCGCACACACTCGTCCAGCTGCGCCCCTGCACGGCGTCGCGTCCTGCTTCGCCGAAGGCACGCCGCTTGCGGGCGTCCCCCGCGAGATCGGCGACGCGCATGCGGAGATCGGCGAGGTCGCCCGGCCGGTAGAGCCAGCCGTCGACGCCCATGCGCACGAGGTCGAGCGGACCGCCACGGCCGGTCGCGATGACCGGCACTCCGCTCGCGTGAGCCTCCTGCAGGGTCTGCCCGAACGTCTCGCTCTCCCCCGGGTGCACGAACAGGTCGAACGAGGCCATCGCCGCGGCGAGCGCTTCGCCGTCGAGATGTCCGAGGAAGACGGCATCCGGCAGCAGGCTCTCCAACCGGGAACGGCTGGGTCCCTCGCCCACGATCACGAGTCGCGTCCCTGGCAGGTCGTGTAGCGCCGCGAGGTCCTCGACCTGCTTCTCCGGAGCGAGCCTGCCGACATAGCCGATCACGACGTCCGCTCCCCAGCCGGCGCGCAGCGCGCCGTCACGGCGGGCGGGCTGGAACCGCTCGGCATCCACTCCGCGGCCCCAGCGGCGCACGCGGTCGATGCCGAGCGCGGCCAGCTGCTGGGCCGACTCCGCCGAGGGGGCGAGCGTCAGGGTCGCGCGCCGGTGGAGCCGGGCGATGTGCGTCTGGGCGATGCCCGTGGTCGCGGCGATGCCGTAGCGCTCCGTGTAGGCGGCGACGTCGGTCTGGTAGGCGGCGACGGATGCCGTATCGAGCCGTTCCGCCGCGAGCACGCCGCGCCACCCGAGCGCGAATGGCGAGGCGAGATGGACGACGTCCGGCTCGAATCGGCGAAGGGAGGTCGCGACGCGGTGCGCCGTCGAGGTGCCGACCCGGACGTTCCGATAGCCCGGCAGCGCGAGGCTCGGGATGGCCTCGATGCGCGCGCCGTCCACGGTCTCCGGGATGCCGACGGCGGCGGGGGCGATGACATGCGCGTCGTGCCCCCGGCGCTCGAGGTGTCGCAGGATCTGCAGCACCGATCCGGTCACGCCGTTCATGTGCGGAAGGAAGGACTCCGTGATGATCGCTACTCTCACATCCTCAGGATGACGGCGCCGCGGCCCTGCGCTCCCCCGAATCGGCCCTCGCCACCAGATGTTCACCGGATGCTGGATCGCAGGTCACCCGCTATCCGGTCTTTGGTTCCCGTTCACCGTCGACGTGCACAGTGAGCCCGTGCCGACCGATGTGCTCGCCGAATCGCTCACCGGACCCTGGAGCCTCATGCTGATGAGCCTCCTCGTCCTCGGGGACGCCTTCTTCGTGGTCGTCCCCGGCGAGATCGCGGTGACGGCGCTCGGAGCGCTCGCGGTCACGAACGGCGCCCCCGCGCTGTGGGCGGTGATCGTGTGCGCGGCCGGTGCCGCCGCACTCGGCGATGCGTGCTGCTATCTGATCGGGCGGCTGGTCGGCACGGACCGCTGGCGCTGGATGCGGGCGCCGCGCGTACGGCAGGCGCTCGAGTGGGCAGGGCGCCGCCTCGAGAGCGGCACCGCCACCGTGCTCTTCACAGCGCGCTTCGTGCCCTTCGCGCGGCTCGCGATCAACCTCGTCGCCGGAGCATCGCGGATCCACCCGCCGCGCTATCTCGCACTCGTCGCGATCGCCGCGACCGCGTGGGCCGCCTACCAGGCGGCCGTGGGAGCCGCCGTCGCCGCCGTCGTCCCCGGAGGGCCTCTCGTCGCGGTGCCGGTGTCGATCGCGGTGGCGGTGGGCGTCGGCGCCCTGATCGACCTCGCCCTGCGCCGCAGCCGGCCCTGACCTCCCCCTCACGGCGAGCGTGCTCTAGGCTCGGGGCATGAGCACCGAAGAAGGCGCCACCTCCTCCGAGGAGATGAAGCGCAAGTTCAAGGAAGCGCTCGAGAAGAAGAACGCGCAGCACCGACAGGGCGAGTCGCACCTCGACGGCGATTCCGCCGTGCACGGCGCGGCCGCCCCGCAGACGCGGCGCGAGTTCCGACGCAAGAGCGGTTGACCACACGGATGCGGGGGCCGGAATCATCCGGCCCCCGCATCCCTCTCTCCGCTCTGCGGCCTCGCTCTTCAGATCAGCTCAGCGCTGTGCGGCACGGTCCCTGGCCCGCTGCTCCTTCGCCGCCATCTCCGACACGGCCGAGTCGCTGAGCCCCTGCACCCCGACGGCCTGCGGAGCATCCGACATCCCGTGCCCGTCGACGCCGTCCATCATGGACTCGTCGAACGGCAGCTCCCCGCTGAGCACCCGGCGGGTGCGGTCGCGGTCGATCTGCTTGGTCCACGTGCCGATGAGGAGCGTGGCCACCGCGTTGCCCGTGAAGTTCGTCAGGGCGCGCCCCTCCGACATGAAGCGGTCGATGCCGACGATCACCCCGACGCCGTCGACGAGGTCCGGGCGGTAGGCCTGCAGCCCGCCCGCCAGCGTGGCGAGACCGGCGCCGGTGACGCCCGCCGCGCCCTTGCTCGCGATGATCATGAAGACGAGGAGGCCGATCTGCTCGCCGATCGACATCGGCTGGCCCATGCCCGTCGCGATGAACAGAGAGGCCATCGTCAGGTAGATCGCCGTGCCGTCGAGGTTGAACGAGTATCCGGTCGGGACGGTGATGCCCACCACCGGCTTCGAGACGCCGACGTGCTCCATCTTCGCGATCAGACGCGGCAGCGCCGACTCCGAGGACGAGGTGCCGACGATCAGCAGGTACTCGCGAGCCAGGTACTTCATGAGCGAGAAGATGTTGACCCGCGTCACCGCCCACAGCAGCGTGCCGAGCACCACCACGATGAACAGGATGCACGTGATGTAGAAGGCGACCATCAGGATGCCGAGGCTCCAGATCGCGGAGATCCCGGTCTTGCCGACCACGGCCGCGATCGCGCCGAACGCGCCGATCGGCGCGAGCCACAGGATCATGCCGAGGATGCGGAACACGAGCTTCTGCAGCTGCTTGACCGCCTCCATGATCGGGGCACCGCGGTCGCCCAGCCCCTGCAGGGCGAAGCCGACGAGCAGGGCGATGAACAACACCTGCAGCACGCTCTCACCCGTGAAGGCGGAGAAGAACGTGGCCGGGATGATGGCGAGGATGAACTCCTGCGTGGTCTTCGCCTCGCCCTCGGCCTCATACGAGGAGGCCGCCATGTCGAGCCCGGATCCCGGGTGGATGAGGTTGCCGACGACGAGGCCGATCGCGAGCGCGAACGTCGACATGATCATGAAGTACAGCAGCGCCAGACCGCCGATCTTCCCGACCGTCGCCGCCTTCGCGATGGATCCGACCCCGACGACGATCGTGCAGAAGATGATCGGCGCGATCATCATCTTGATCAGCGCCACGAACCCCTTGCCGAGAGCCTCGAACCCCTGCCCGACCTCGGGCCAGATGAGGCCGACGAGTGCGCCGAGCACGACCGCGATGATCACCGCCACGTACAGCCACGTGTGCCGATCCCAGGCCTGCTTGCCGCGCCGCGAGTTGAACCCCGGCAGACGGAACCCCGTTGTGATGGCCATGTCTTCTCCTTGATCATGAACGTCGTCGTGTCATGTGTGCGGCGGCATCCTCGTCGCCGATGACATTCACCGTCGCGGACTTCACACCGCGACGCGATTTGTGGTCGTATTGGTCACTACCGAGATCGCCGACGACCGGAGGATGCGATGGCACACGCCTCTGACGGCCGCAGCACCGCGTCGCGCGTGTTCGTCGTGCTCCTCGGGGTCGCGGTCGTCATCGGCGTGCTCGTCGCCGTCTTCCTCGTCGTGGAGGCGCAGCGAGCCATCCGCGCCGAGGCGGAGCGGGTGACGGCCGCCACCGCCGTCTCTCTCGCGGCCGCGCCGGACGTCGTCTCCGCACTGGGTGCCGGAGACGACGACGCCGCGACACGCCTGCTCGAGCCTTATGCGATGACGGTCGTGGAGGACGCCGGCCTCGACTTCATCACCGTCATGACCGCGGATGGCGTGCGCGTCACCCACCCCGACCTCGCACAGATCGGCGGGCGCTATCTCGGCACGATCCCCTCGACCCCTCGGACCCTCACCGAGGAGTTCACCGGCACCCTCGGGCCGTCCGTCCGCACGATCGTGCCGGTCCTGGACCCCGACGGCACCCTGATCGGCTGGGTGGCGGCGGGAGTGACGACCGAGGCGATCTCCGACACGCTCATCCGCCGTCTCCCCCTCACGCTCGGGATCACCCTGGGGCTCGTGGCGCTCGGCGCGTGCGGCGCCCTGATCGCTCGCCGCGTCACTCGACGCATCGCGGGAGACCTCCCGCCCGGCCAGCTGCGCGACGCGGTGTCGTCCTACGAGTCCATCCGCACCCTCGGCGAGGCGCTGCGCGCGCAGACCCACGAGCACGGGAACCGTATGCACACCGCGGTCGCTCTTCTCGAGCTCGGTCGCAGCGACGAGGCGATCGAGATCCTCACCGAGACCTCACGCCAGAGCCAGTCCCTCGTCGACCAGGTCACGGCCCGGCGCCAGGGCGACCCCGCGGTCGGTGCCCTGCTGCTGGGGAAGGCATCGCAGGCGAAGGAGCGCGGCATCGACTGGCGGGTGCGGATCGACCCGGAGACCCCGCGCTCGCCGCTCTCGACGGTCGACAGCGTGTCGGTGCTCGGCAATCTCGTGGACAACGCGATGGATGCCGCGGCGGAGTCCGACGACCGCTGGGTGGGCGTCTCCCTCTCGCCGGCCGCGGATGGCGGGATCGTGCTCGAGGTCTCGGACAGCGGACCGGGTGTCCCGAGCGACCGTCGTGAGCAGATCTTCCAGCAGGGCTACTCCACCAAGCCCGCCGATGCGCAGGGGCGCGGCATCGGTCTGGCGCTCGTGCGATCGGTCGTCACGGGCGTCGGCGGCACGGTGACCCTGGAGGGCGATCCCACGACCTTCCGCGTCATCCTGCCCGCAGCGGGAGCGCGGAGGCGCCCATCATGATCCGGACGCTCATCGTCGACGACGACGCTCTGACCCTCGAACTCCATCGCGACTACCTCGCACGCCTCGACGGGTTCGAGGCCTCCGGAGAGTGCAGCGGAGCACGCGCCGCGGTGAGCGCGGTGCTGGATCGCCGAGGCGCGGACGCCTTCGACCTCGTCCTGCTCGACATCACGATGCCGGACGGCTCCGGCATCGACGTCCTGCGCGCCCTCCGCGCCAGGGCGGCTTCCGTCGACGTGATCGCGATCACCGGAGTGCGCGACGCCGAGACCGTCCGGCAGATGGCGGCACTGGGCGTCTTCCAGTACCTCGTGAAGCCCTTCCCCTTCGCCGTGTTCAAGGAGCGGATGGAGCAGTACCGGTCGTACCGCGCTCAGGCCCGCACCACCGACGGTGAGGCGACGCAGGCCGAGATCGACGCTCTGCTCGGCCGCGCGACCGGCGCGATCCCGCTGCCGAAGGGCTTGTCGGTGGGCTCTCTGGACCGCGTGACCGCTGCGCTGCGCTCGTCGGGCCCGCTGTCGGCGAGCGAGGCGGCCGAGCACCTCGGCATGTCCCGCGTGGCCGTGCGACGCTACCTCGAGCACCTGGCCGCCGAGGGTGTGCTCAGCCGCACGGCGCGGTACGGCGCGCGCGGTCGCCCCGAGACCGAGTATCGCTGGAACCGGGGCGGCGACGACGCCTGAGAGCTCAGCGCGGAAGACGCCCCGCGTGCAGTGCACCATCGGGATCGACGACGGCACGGAGCGCACGCAGCCGCTCGAGGTCCGCCGCGGTCCCGCAGCGCTCGAGCGTCTGCCCCGGCACGAGGAACGTCGGCACCGTCTGCGGGGCCTCCGCTCGCGCCAGCACCTCGACGAAGCCTGCGAGGCTCGCGTCCCCCGGTTCGCGCGGAGCGCCGGGGAACAGCGGGGCGAGCGCGTGGAGCAGCCAGCCGGCCGAGGCCAGGGTCGCGAAACCGCTGCGCCGTGGCGCGTCGAGCGCGCCGCCCAGCATCCGGATGTCGATCCCGATGATCGGAGCCTGCTCCGGGAGCTCACGGAACTCCACGAGCGCATCGATCGTGGCGTCGTCCAGCGACGTGAGCGCCATGGACGCGCCACGGCCCGGAGTCGGCTCGGTCGGCTCGTTGGACGCGGCCACGAGGGCGCCGGGAGACGTGGCCCCGATCGTCTCGTGCTGCACGACACCCGCGCCGCGGAGCCGATCGATGAGGTCGCCCGCGTCGCCGTCGACGGACAGCGCCTGCACCTCGAGGAAGCTGCGCCCGCGGATCGCCTCGGGCAGCTGCGGCGCGTCGGGCATGCGCATCGAGTTCATGAAGACGTTCAACGTCGCCGGTGCGTCGACGGAGAGGTCGCGCACCGCCCGGATGACGGCAGCCGCGTCCGACACGGCGAACGTGAGGCTCGCACCCCACAGCGCTGGTGTGCGCACCAGATCGATCTCGAGCGCCGTGACGATCCCGACGATGCCGCCCGCACCCCGCAGCGCCCACATGAGCTCGGGATCGCTGTCGTCGTCGACGCGCTCGTGGGATCCGTCCGCGCGCAGCACCCAGGCCGCGCGCAGGTTGTCGGAGCCGAGACCCGCCGTGCGGCTGAACCACGAGTGCCCGCCGCCGAGCGTGTACCCGGCCACGCTGACGACCGGGCTCGTGCCGGCCGGCGCCGCCCAGCCGGTGCCCTCGAGGGCGTCGACGACAGCGCCCCAGCGCACACCGCTGCCCACACGGAGGATCCCGGCATCCACGTCGACGTCGAGCGCATCGAACGCCGACATCCGCACGATCACAGCACCGTCGAGATCGCCCGATGCTCCGTGTCCGCTCGGCTGGATCGCGAGGCGGAAGCCCGACGCGCGCGCGGCGCCGAGCAGGGTGCGCAGATCGGCGACATCTGCGGGAGCGGCGACGGCGAGGGGCCGCTGATCGATCGCGAGGTTCCACGGCTGTCTCGCGCCATCGAACTCGGGGTCGCCGAGGCGGAACAGAGAGCCGCTCAGTCGGTCACGAAGCGCATCGAACGAGGAGATCGAGGTCATGACGCCACGGTAGGACACCCCTCGGACATTCGACGATGCCCAGTGGTAGCCTCGTGCCGAATGTCCTCAGGGCGGGGTGAGATTCCCCACCGGCGGTGTCACGGCGAGGCCGTGGAGCCCGCGAGCGGAGTCCATGGTGGAGTCTGCAGACCCGGTGCGATTCCGGGGCCGACGGTCACAGTCCGGATGGAAGAGGACGAGAAGGAGCAGTCATCATGCCCAGAATCGCCATCGTCGCCGCGCAGTGGCACGCCGAGATCGTCGATCAGGCCGTCGAGTCCTTCGAGGCAAGGCTCGCGTCACTCGGCTTCGACGACGTCACCGTCCTGCGGGTACCCGGAGCCTTCGAGATCCCGCTGCACGTGCAGCGGCTCGCCCGCAGCGGTCGGGTCGACGCCATCGCCACCTGTGCGCTCGTCGTGGACGGTGGCATCTACCGCCATGACTTCGTGGCATCGACGGTCGTCGACGCGCTGATGCGCGTGCAGCTGGAGACGGACGTGCCGGTGTTCTCGGCGGTCCTCACGCCGCACAACTTCCACGAGCACGAGGAGCACCGCGAGTACTTCCGCCGTCACTTCTCCGTCAAGGGCGCCGAGCTCGCCGACGCGGTCGTGAAGACGCTCGCCGGACTCGACGCCCTCGCCTGATCGGCCGCGAAGGCGGACATTCGCGTCACTCCCCGGCGAGACCGCCCAGCAGGTGACCGAACGACCGTCCTTCGCCCAGGTACGTGGCCGGGTCGTACGGGTCGGCGGCCGAGGCGGCGTCGCGCCGGGCGACCGCGTCCACGAGCTCGCGTGCGCCCTTCTCGACGCGCTTCGCGAGCGGGGCGACGTCGTCTCCGGCGCCTCCCCAGTCGCTCGAGGCCGCGAACACGCCCGTCGAGACGGCGTCGGCGTGCAGGTAGGCGAACAGCGGGCGTATCGCGTAGTCGATCGCCAGCGAGTGACGGGCGGTGCCGGCGTTCGCACCGATGAGGACCGGTTTGCCGGTCAGCGCGTCGGGGTCGAGCACGTCGATGAACGATTTGAAGAGACCCGAGTAGCTGGTCGAGAAGATGGGCGTCACCACGATGAGCGCGTCGGCCGACACCACGGTGTTGATCGCCGTCTCCAGCGCGGGGGGCGCGAATCCGGTGAGCAGGTTGTTCGTGATGTCGTGCGCGTAGTCGCGCAGCTCGATGACGTCGACGCTCGTCTCGATGTCGCGCTCGCGGAGCGCCTTGACCGTCTCGGCGGCCAGGCGATCCGCGAGCATCCGCGTGGACGAGGGATTCGAGAGACCGGCCGAGACGACGGCGATGCGGCGCAAGGTCATCTCAGGCCTCCTTCCGGCTGAGCCCGAAGGCCGCTCCGGCCGGTGCCGGCGTGTCCTGGTAGGGCGAGTCGCCGGTCAGGTTGTCGCCGCGGTTCGCACCGGGGCGGGCCTGACGGGTCGGTCCGTCGCCGTACTCCGCCTTCACGCGCGCGGCATGGGTGGGAGCATCCGGCACGGCCTCCGGACGCCCCTTGGCGAGCTCCTTGCGCAGCACGGGGACGACCTCGGAGCCGAGGATGTCGAGCTGCTCGAGCACGATCTTGAGCGGAAGCCCGGCGTGGTCGATCAGGAAGAGCTGGCGCTGGTAGTCGCCGTAGTGCTCGCGCATGGCGGCGTAGCGATCGATGATCTGCTGCGGCGATCCCACCGTCAGCGGGGTCATCTCGGTGAAGTCCTCCATGCTCGGACCGTGACCGTAGACCGGGGCGTTGTCGAAGTACGGGCGGAACTGGTTCGCCGCGTCCTGCGAGTTCGCGGCCATGAACACCTGCCCGCCGAGACCGACGATCGCCTGCTCCGGGGTGCCGTGTCCGTAGTGCGCGTAGCGCTGGCGGTACAGCTCGATCAGGCGCTGGTAGTGCTCCTTCGGCCAGAAGATGTTGTTCGCGAAGAAGCCGTCGCCGTAGTAGGCGGCCTGCTCCGCGATCTCCGGGGTGCGGATCGAGCCGTGCCAGACGAAGGGCGCGATGCCGTCGAGGGGCCGGGGCGTGGAGGTGAACCCCTGCAGCGGCGTGCGGAACTTGCCCTCCCAGTCGACGACGTCCTCTCGCCACAGCTTGTGCAGCAGCGCGTAGTTCTCGATCGCGAGCGGGAGTCCCTGACGGATGTCCTGGCCGAACCACGGGTACACCGGGCCCGTGTTGCCGCGACCGAGCATGAGGTCCATGCGGCCGTCGGACACGTGCTGCAGCATCGAGTACTCCTCGGCGATGCGCACCGGGTCGTTCGTCGTGATGAGCGTGGTCGAGGTGGAGACGATCAGACGCTCGGTCCGCGCCGCGAGGGCGGCGAGGAAGGTCGTGGGGCTCGATGACCAGAACGGCGGGTTGTGGTGCTCGCCGATCGCGAACACGTCGAGACCGACCTCTTCGGCGTGCGTGGCGATGGTCAGCGTCGCCTTGATCCGCTCCTGCTCGCTGGGCGTGATGCCCGTGGTGGGATCGCGGGTGATGTCGCTGACCGACATGATGCCGAACTGCATCGCCTGCGCGCCTGACTGCTCGCTCATGATTGCTCCATTTTCCTCGAAGCGGATGACCGTGCATCCGTTTCTATTCATTTGAATGTATATGAGTCAACGCGATGCGGACAACTTTATTCCCGACGGTAGCCTCGGAGGATGAGCAACGCAGCCGCGGCCTCCTCCGGCCCTCCGACCGCGTCGACGGCGCGCCCTCGTCGCCGCGTCCCGTTCTGGGACAACGCCCGCTACGCGTGCATCGTGCTGGTGGTGCTGGGCCACGCGATCCAGCGACTCATCTACGACTCCGACATCGCGTTCGCGTTCTACCTGGCCCTCTACGCGTTCCACATGCCCGCATTCGCGATCATCTCCGGCTACTTCTCGAAGTCCGGTTCGCCGACCAGGACGCAGATGGCCAGGGTCATCACCGACATCCTGGTGCCGTACCTCATCTTCGAGGTGCTGTGGACGCTCACCAAGTGGCTCGTCGAAGGGCAGGCCAACCCCAACATCACCAAGCCGTCCTGGACGCTCTGGTTCCTTCTCGCACTGGGGATCTTCCGCCTGGTGCTCCCCTACCTCGCCCTGCTGCGCTGGCCGCTGGCCTGGACGATCGTGATCTCGATCGGCGTCGGGTACCTGCCCAACGTCGACAGCACGTTCTCGCTCTCGCGGACGCTCGGCCTGCTGCCGTTCTTCGCGTTCGGATGGTGGCTCCGGGAGCGCGACATCGTCGCCCGGTTCCGCCTCCTCGACTTCCGCCCCTGGTGGGTGCGGGTCGCGGCCGTCGCGGTGCTCGCGTCGACGGGCTGGGCGGCATGGAACTGGCTTCCGGTGTGGCAGGCGATCGACCTGCGGCACTGGCTGTTCTACGAGGACTCGTACGCCGACCTCGGCGGCGAGCAATGGTGGGCCGGCGGCCTCCGGTTCGCGCTCATGCTGCTCGCCGTCGTCCTCTGCGCCGCGTTCTTCGCGCTCATCCCCCGCGGGACCTACTGGTGGACGCACTTCGGCCAGTACACGATGTACGTTTTCCTCCTGCACTCGTTCGTGCTGTACCCCTTCCGCGAGTCCGGCGCCCTGCGCGACCTCGAGCCGACCTGGATCTGGCTGCCTCTCGTCACGATCCTGTCCGTCGTCGTCGCGCTGGCGCTGGCGACGAAACCCGTGCGTCGCCTGTTCCGCCCGCTGGTCGAACCGCGGCCGAAGTGGCTGTTCGCCGACCCCGCTCTCGCCTCCCGCGAGGGGCGGAGGAACGACCCGACCGGATCGCGCCGACCGCGATAGCCTGAACGGATGCTCCGCGCCTCGACCATCCGTGATCGGATCGTCCGGCACGTGGAGGCATCCGGCTTCGGAGCGCACGGACTGCACGTCCTCATCGGCGCGGAAGCGGCGGACCACCGTTGGACCCCCGACATCCGCGAGGACGTGCATTCCGCGGCGAAGGGCGTCTGCGTCCTGGCGGCCGGTATCGCCGCCGACGAGGGGCTCATCGATCTCGACGCCCCGATCGGGGTCTACGTCGGCGACGTCGATCTCGGCCCCGGGGTCGATCGCGTGACGCTCCGCCGCCTGCTGACCATGACGAGCGGCGTCGACCTGCCGTGGTCGGAGACGATGATGACCGACTGGCCCGACCTCGCGATCGAGTTCCTGGGCCGCCCGTCACGGGGACCGGTGTTCCAGTACTCGAACGCCAGCACCTACACGGCGATGGCCGTGCTCGCGCGTCGGGTCGGCGATGTCGCCGAGTATCTCGATCCGCGGCTGTTCCGTCCGCTCGGCGTCCACGACGTCGCCTGGGAGCGCTGCCCGAACGGCCGGATCGTCGCCGGCGGAGGGCTCGCGCTGCGCACCGAGGAGCTGGCTCGCATCGGCGCGCTGATCCGCGATCGCGGCATGCGGGAGGGGACGAGGCTGATCTCGGCGGAGTGGATCGACGCGATGCACTCCTCCTGGGTCGTGGCGGGAGCGACGCCCGGTTACGACCGCTACGCGCTCGCGGGCTGGGGCGGACCGGGTCGCGCATGGCGGCTGCACGGCGCCTACGGCCAGCTGCTCATCTTCGTGGACGATGCCGTGGTGACCATCACGGCGGACGATCATCCGGGCGCCGACGCCATGGCGACCGCCGTCGTGCGGATGCTCGAGGGCTGACGCGCTAGGCGAAGAGCTCGGCGCCCACGTAGGAGCCGGGCTTCACACCGGCGGGGATCGCCCAGATGCCCGAGCCGACATGCCGGATGTACTCGTTCAGGAGATCGGTCGACAGGCGGCGCTGCAGGGTGATGAACTGCGCGGGGTCGCGCTGGTAGGACAGGAAGAAGAGCCCGGCGTCGAGCCTGCCCAGCTCGTTGTTGCCGTCGACGTAGTTGTAGCCGCGGCGGAGGATGCGGATGCCCTCGTTCTGCTCCGGGTGGGCGAGGCGCACGTGGCTGTTCGCATCGATCGATGCGCCGCCGAAGTCGGGCGCCGTGAACTCGTCACCCCCGGAGAGCGGCGCGCCCTCCCCCTTGTCCCGGCCGATGATCGTGTCCTGCTCGGCGAGACGGACACGGTCCCACGTCTCGATGAGCATCGCGATCTTGCGGGCCACCAGGTACGACCCGCCCGTGAGCCAGGCCGGCTCGTCGTCGGACGCGACCCACACGTGATCATCGAGTGCTGCCGCATCGTCGGCCAGGATGTTCGCTGTGCCGTCCTTGAACCCGAAGAGGTTCCGCGGGGTCGCCTGGGCGGAGGTGGTGCGCGACGTCTTGCCGAATCCCAGCTGCGACCACCGCAGCCGCGCACGGCCGAAAGCGATCCGGCTGAGGTTGCGGATCGCGTGCACCGCGACCTGCGGGTCGTCGGCGCACGCCTGGACGCAGAGGTCGCCGTGCGACGCCTGCGGGTTCAGGTCGTCTCCGAGGAAGGCCGGCAGGCGCTCCAGGCCGGATGGACGGAGGGACGCGACGCCGTAGCGGTCGCCGTCCTCGTTCTCGAAGAGTCCTGGCCCGAATCCGAAGGTGATCGTGAGACCGGCGGCCGGAAGCCCCAGCGCCTCGCCGGTGTCATCCGGGGGCGCCTCCGCCGGACCGCCGACCGCGCCGCTGGCGCTCACCTCGAGCCCCTGCGTCATACGCGCGGCCGCGTACGACCAGTCCTGCAGCAGCGAGATGAGGTCGTCGCGATCCGTGCGCGGCATCATGTCGAAGCTCGCGAAGTGGAGGTGGTCCTGCACGGATGTCGTGATGCCGGCCTGGTGCGCGCCGAAGAACTCATGCACGGGTTGCGCGTCGGCGTGTGCGCGCTCACGCCCGATCGCCACGCCGCCCGCGAGGCCGGCACCGGCACCCACCGCCAGTCCTGCGACACCTCCGCCGATGGCGAGGCCGAGCAGGCCGCGCCTGCTCAGCCCTGCCGGAGGGGATGCCGCAGCCGTGTCGGCCGTCGCCATGTCGGCTGCGGCATCCTCTTCTGGTTCGTTCACGTCCGCGATCGTACCGGCTCGGGCGATCAGTCGAGGACCGTGCCGGTCAGCTGCGACAGCGGCTCGGCCAGCGCGTTGATCAGATCGGTGAACTCGCGCTTGTCCGCCTCGGTGAGCTGCGAGTACCCGACGAACCCGTCGGTCAGCGAACCGTGCGCGGCGAGCGACTCCTCGAGCGCCGCGTAGCCGGCTTCGATCTCCTCGACGAGAGCCTTGCCGTCATCGCCCTGCGCGGTGGCGAAGTCCTGCACGAGGGAGAACGCCATCTTGGAGCCCTCGACGTTCGCGGCGAAGTCGTACAGGTCGGTCCCGGACCACCAGTCCTCCTCGCCGGAGATCTTGCCCGTCGCGACCTCGTCGAGCAGCGCGATCGCGCCGTTGGAGATGCCGCCGATGCCCTGGTCGTCCAGCGCCGTGGTGAAGTCGTCCGAGTGGACGTAGTCGTAGAGCTCCTGGGCATCGGCGAGCAGAAGGTCGCCGAAGTCTGCCCGCTCCTGCGGAGTCGACGGCGCCCAGTCCTGCCAGGCGGGGGTCTCTCCGTCGGCGTTCAGCGCGTCCTGCGCGGGCACCCAGAGGTCCTTCTCGATGCGGTGGAAGCCGGTCCAGTCCAGACCCTCGGCGACCGCGTCGACCTCGCGGTAGTCGATGCGCGGGTCGAGATCGCCCAGCGCCTCGGCGACGGGCTCGATGCGCTCGTAGTACGCGCGCACCTGCGGGAAGAGCGCACGCGCCGTCTCGTCGTCTCCCGACTCGTATGCGGCGACGAAGTCCTCGACGGCCGGCACGAGCTGGCCGACCTGGTCCTTCACGAAGGCCGCGTACAGATCGACCGCCTTCTGCTTCTGCTCGGCGTCGGGGCCGTCGACCGACACGCGGTCACCCGTGACGGTGAACGCCGCCTTTCCGACGCCCTCGCCGATCATGCCCGGCTTGCAGAGCGTGAAGTAGTCACCCGGCTGCGCCACGACGGTCAGCGTGCGGGATGCCGCGGGTGCGATGTTCTCGACCTCGCCGACGATGCGCAGTCCGTCCTCCGCGAGCAGGTAGAACTCCGAGACCTGGTCGGTGTCGTTCGTCACGTCGAACGTCAGCGTCCCGCTCTTCGCCGTCGCCGCCGACACGGCGCAGTCCGCGTCTGTCGAGGAGACGTCGAAGGCCGCTGCGGCGTCGACGTCGCTCTTCGCGACGCAACCGCTCAGGACGAGTGCGGCGGCGCCGGTGGCGGCCACCGCCCCGAGGATCCGATGGAAGGTGGTCATGCTGCTCCTTGTGGTGAGTGAGATGCCGTTGCGAGCTGCGGATCCGTCGACGCACGCGGCGTCGACGGTCGCCGCGAGCGGAGACCGCGGATGTACAGGTATCCGACGATGAGGATGTAGAGCGTCCACGCGATCACCTGCAGCCAGGTCATCGCGGGCATGAACCCGACGGTGGCCTGCAGGATCGCCGCGAGCGGTCCGCCGGGCGCGATCGTCGCCGAGACGTCGAACGCCCAGCCGAACGGCAGGCCCGCCCAGCCGACCGCCACACCGCCCGTGACCGGGTCGATCGGAGCCGCCGCGGTGAACGGCCCGGGAAGGGCGCCGGCCTCCTGGAGGTCCATGAGCGCATAGGCGAGCACGCCGGCCGCGACGATGACGAGGAAGCCGCCGGTCCAGGCGAAGAATCGGCGCAGGTCCAGCTTCACGGCGCCGCGGGAGATCAGCCAGCCGACGATGACGGCGGTGACGAGCCCGAGGAGCGCTCCGAGCAGGGCGGAGGGCGCGTCGCCGAACGACTGCACCATCGACCACAGGAGCAGGGTCGTCTCGATCCCCTCGCGGGCGACGGAGACGAAGCCGATCGCGATGAGGGCCCAGAGCCCGCCGACGGTGAGCGCGCGGTCGATGCCGCCCTCGAGAGTCGCCTTCATCGTGCGGCCCGCACGCTGCATCCAGAAGATCATCCAGGTCACCATGCCGACCGCGAGCAGCGAGAGGCCGCCGCCGATCAGTTCCTGGGCGGTGAAGGTGAGCTCGTACGCACCGAAGGTGAGCACCGCTCCGATCCCGAGGGCGAGAGCGATCGCGAGCCCGACACCGGCCCAGAGCTTCGGGAGCGCGTCCTGGCGTCCGAGCCGACGGAGGTAGGCGACGAGGATGCCGACGACGAGCGCGGCTTCGAGGCCCTCGCGAAGGCCGATAAGGAAGGTGGCGAGCACGGAATGATCGACTCTCTGGTGAACACTGAGGTAAGGCATCCCTTACTCACGAGACTCTAGCACTGGGTAATGCGACGCAACACACGCCCGCCACCCCCGAAAGCCGACGTAGCCTCGGTCCATGGCTGAACTCTCGCTCCCCATCCTCGACCTCTCCCAGCTCGACGAAGGCCCCGAAGCCGCCGCTCGCTTCCGGGACGATCTGCGCGCGGCGACGCACGACGTCGGATTCTTCTATCTCACCGGCACGGGCATCTCCCCCGAGCTGGAAGCGCGGCTCCACCGTGCGGCGCTCGACTTCTTCGCCCTCCCCGAAGCCGACAAGCTCGCGATCGAGAACGTGAAGAGCCCGCATTTCCGCGGATACACGCGCGTCGGCGGCGAACGGACGCAGGGAAAGGTCGACTGGCGCGAGCAGATCGACATCGGGCCGGAGCGCGAGCCCGTCTCGGGCGGGCCCGCATTCAACCGCCTCACCGGCCCGAACCTGTGGCCCGAGGCGCAGCCCGAGCTCCGGGGCGTGGTCACCGAATGGCACGACACGCTCACCGCGATCGCCCGCAAACTGCTGGGCGCGTGGGCCGTGACGCTCGGAGCAGAGGAGACCTACTTCGACGGTCCCTTCCGTGACCCCTCCACCCTGATCAAGATCGTGCGCTATCCCGGTTCCCACGAGCCCGAGCCGCAGCAGGGCGTGGGCGCGCACAAGGACTCCGGCGTGCTGACGCTGCTCTGGGTCGAACCGGGCAAGGGCGGTCTTCAGGTCGAGCGCGACGGCGAATGGGTGTCGGCTCCTCCGGTCGACGGCGCTTTCGTCGTCAACATCGGCGAGCTTCTCGAATACGCGACCGGCGGGTATCTCAAAGCGACGAATCATCGGGTCATCTCTCCTCGTGCACCCGAGGAGCGCATCTCGATCCCGTTCTTCTTCAACCCCGCGCTCGATCAGCAGCTCCCGTTGCTCGAGCTCCCTGCCGATCTGGCCGCCGCCGCCACGGGCGTCACCGATGATCCGAGCAACCCGATTCACGCGACCTACGGCGAGAACGCCCTGAAGTCCCGGCTGCGCGCGCATCCCGACGTGGCGGCGATCCACCACCCCGACCTCGTGGGCGCTCCCGCCTGACCGCTGTCGGCACAGCAGAGGAGCTCAGGGCATCCGCTGCCCGCCGAGCTCGACGATCTCGCGCAGTGCACGCAGGTGCCCGTCGAAGGCGCTGAGCCCCGCTGCGGTCGAGCGCACCCACGTGCGCGGGCGGGTGCCCACGTATCCCTTGCGGCCGGTGACGTAGCCGGCCTGCTGCAGATGACTGATCGCCTTGCTGAGGGCGGAGTCGCTCGCCTGCAGGATCTCCGCGAGAGTGGCGAAGTCGAGCTCGATCCCCTCGCCGAGCGACGCCATCAGGGAGAAACGGATGGGCGTGGAGAAGTTGTCGTCGAGGCGGGTTCTCGGATGCGCGGGGCCTCGAGCCTCCACACGATCAGCCATCATGACCGTCGACTGTCGCGCGCGCGCCGCTGCTCCGGGAGCACGGCGGATCCGATCAGCAGGGCAGCGACCAGGGCGCCGCAGAGGAGGTAGGTCGACGTCGCCATCGGCCCCGAGTAGACCGTCTGCACGTTCGCCCACAGCATCACCACGACGGTCAGCGCGTACGCCAGGAACTGCGGCCATCGCCAGTACCTGCCGAGAGCGGCCGGTCCGGCATCCGTCCTCCACGCGATGAACCAGCCGACGACGATCATCATCAGCACCAGCGTCACGATGGACGTGGTCAGATCATCGCCGACGCCGATCGACAGCGTGGCCAGCGCCAGCAGCAGCCCGACGGATGCCGTGGCGATGCGCGTCCCGAGCGGGATCGGATCGCGCGCGGGGCGTGCGGCGGGAGCGCTTCCGCGCGTCTTCCAGAGCTGAGCGACTCCGACCCCTCCGAATCCGACGAGCATGATCGCGCCGGGGATGAAATACGCCCACATCGGTCGCGCTTCGGGTGAGATCAGCAGGGCGAAGAACGTTCCGACGACCGCGAGGGCGAAGAGGACGACGAAGACCATGTACCACCGTGTGGACCGTGGAGTGCGCCACTGCAGACCGTTCCGCTCGCCCACGCCCGCGATGATCTGCGATGTGACGAGGAGAAGGAAGAGAAGCGGCTGTGCGGCAGACGCCTCCGCCCGCACGACCAGGAGATACGCGGTGAAGATGGCCGCGGTCACCACCGCCGTGACGATCGACTGCCAGGCGACGGCGCGCCGGTCGATCCGCTCCTCACGGCGCTGCTCGATCACCTCGATCTCGTCGAGGTAGAGTCGTGCGACCTCAGGAGACGGAGGGTCGAGCGGCCCGGATCCGTGCATCGGCCTCTGCTCCATGGCGAACCTCGGCTTCCTCTTTCCAGGTGGAAAGCTCTACTACTTTCCTAATGGAAACCTTTTGAGACGTCAACCCTCCCCGGACGCGATGAAGGCCGCCCCACACCGTGGGGCGGCCTTCTCAAGAATGTTCTGCGCGATTGAACGCTGGGTTCGCTCTGCCTTATCGGCGGAGTCCGAGACGCTCGATCAGCGAGCGGTAGCGCTCGATGTCGATGTCCTGGAGGTAGCCGAGCAGACGACGGCGCTGACCGACGAGCAGGAACAGCCCACGACGCGAGTGGTGGTCGTGCTTGTGCTCCTTGAGGTGCTCGGTGAGGTCCTTGATGCGCTGCGTCAGCATTGCGACCTGCACCTCGGGGGATCCGGTGTCACCGGGGTGCGTCGCGTACTCTTCGATGATCGCCTTCTTGACGTCTGCTTCCAGTGCCATAGATTCGATCCCCTTTCAGCTTGTTGCGCGGCGCCCGACGCCTGATGCGAGGGCTCTCTTTATCCGCGGCCGATCAAACGGCAACCTGAAGAGTCTACCAGCCGCGGACTTCCTCGGGTGACATGCGGTCCGGAGTGCACCCGTCGGCGCTCGGCTAGTCTCGGAAGGTGCAGAAGAGGGCCTTCGAGTGAGCGCAGCGCGCGGACACCTGATCGACCTCACCCCGTTGAAGTCCAGCCCCGCGTTCGCACGGATGTGGATCGGCTCCACACTCGCGGGCATCGGCGGTCAGCTCACGATCGTGACAGTGATGCTGCACGTGTTCGCGCTCACGCAGAGCACCTTCGCCGTCGCGATGATCGCCGTCGCGGGACTCGTCCCGATGATCCTCGCCGGCCTCTACGGCGGAATGCTCGCCGATGCGTTCGATCGCCGCCGCGTCGCCCTCATCGCCGCAACGGTCACGTTCACCTCGACCGCACTGCTCGCGGCTCTGACCTGGACCGGCGCCGAGACGATCTGGTGGCTCTACGCGCTCAGCATCGTCAACTCCGCCGCGAACTCGGTCGGCATGGCCACCCGCACGGCGATCGTGCCGCGCCTCATCCCGCGCGACATGCTCGCGTCGGCATCCGCACTCAACGGGGTGGCATTCGGTGTCACGGTCATGGCCGGCCCCGCTCTCGCGGGTCTTCTCGTCGCACTCACCGGCTACGGCTGGACCTACGCGATCGACGTCGTGCTGATGCTGTCGATGTTCCTCGGCCTGTGGACGCTGCCCGCGCTCCGCCCGGAGGGCGACATCGTCCGTCCGGGGCTGGCATCGCTCGTCGACGGATGGCGATTCCTGCGCCGGGCGAGCAACATCCGCACGCAGTACATCATCGACATCATCGCGATGACCTTCGGGCAGCCGCTGGTGCTCTTCCCCGCGCTCGGGACGGTGATCCTCGGCGGCGGAGCCGTCACGACGGGAATCCTGACCGCGGCGGTCGCCGTCGGCACGTTCGCGTCGAGCCTCCTGTCCGGCCGCGTGGTGCACTACCGCTGGCACGGCCGCGGCATCGAGCGGGCCGTCGAGGCCTACGGGGCCTCGATCCTCCTGTTCGGGGTCGTGCTGCTCATCGGCGCCCTCTCCGGCTCCGCGACCGAGCACTCCCCTCATGTCGCGCTGATCGTCGCGGCATGCGTCGCGCTCGCCCTCTCCGGCGCCTCGGACAACGTCAGCTCGATCTACCGCAACACGATGATGCAGGCGGCTGTGCCCGACACCATGCGCGGGCGGCTTCAGGGTGTCTTCATCGTCGTGGTCACCGGTGGGCCGCGCGTCGGAGCCCTCTACGCCGGCACGCTCGCGACCGTGACCGCACTCTGGTTCCCCCCGCTGCTCGGCGGCATCCTCGTGATCGCGCTGGTCGCTCTGCTGGCACGCCGCAGCGGTCGATTCCACGACTACGACGCAGAGAACCCCGAGCCCTGAGGCCCGGGGTTCTCCGAGTGCGATCTGACGCGATCAGTCCTGCTGCAGAGCGCCCTGCAGGTCGAGGTTGATCGTCACGTCCTTGCCGACGAGCACGCCGCCGGTCTCGAGTGCGGCGTTCCAGGTGAGACCGAAGTCCTCGCGGTTGATCACGGTCTTGGCGGATGCTCCGGCCTTGTAGTTGCCGTAGGGGTCGGTGCCGAAGCCGCCGAAGTCGAGCTCGAAGCTGACGGGCTTGGTGATGCCGCGGATGGTGAGGTCTCCGTCGACGAACAGCTCGTCGCCCTTGACGTGCGCGCCGGTGGAGACGAACTCCATGGTCGGGAAGTTCTCGGTGTCGAAGAAGTCACCGGAACGGAGGTGCGCATCGCGACCCTCGTCGTTCGTGTCGATCGAGGTGACGTCGACGGAGGCCTCGACCTTGGCCTCCAGCGGGTTCTCCGGGGCGATCAGCGTGGCGTTCTTGACGCCGAACGTCCCGCGCACCTTGGAGATCATCATGTGGCGGACGCTGAAGGTCACCTCGCTGTGCGCGGGGTCGAGGACCCAGGTGCCGGAGCGGTAACCGGGGATGTCGATGCTGGTCATGTTTTCTCCTCTGGAGACGTCAGCCGCTTCTGCGGCAAGGGACAGGGGCCGCGTGCGCGGCATCATCCGTTCCAACTTGCATTCAGGCGCATATATTCCCGTGCATGCAGATCTCTTCGGCACAGAAGAGGCGCCCCGCTCCCGAAGGAGCGAGGCGCCTCATCCGGCATCGTGCGGACTCAGCCGACGGCGACGAGATCGATGATGAAGATCAGCGTCTTGCCGGAGAGGAAGTGGCCGCCTCCGACGGGACCGTATGCGAGGTGCGGCGGGATGACCAGCTCGCGGCGTCCGCCGACCTTCATGCCGGGGATGCCGTCCTGCCAGCCCTGGATCAGGCCGCGGAGGGGGAACTGAATGGTCTCGCCGCGACCCCAGGACGAGTCGAACTCCTCGCCGGAGTCGAACTCGACGCCGGCGTAGTGGACGGTCACGGTGTCACCGGGCTTCGCCTCGGCTCCGTCACCCTCGATGAGGTCGCGGATGACGAGCTCCGCGGGGGCGGGGCCGGTGGGGGCGTCGAACTCGGGCTTTGTGCGATCAGTCATGCCTCCATCCAACCCGAGCCGCGCTGACGGGTCAACGCGGGGGCACCTGCTCACAGCGAACACTTCGACAAGCGGCTGATGACAAGGCAGAATCGCAGGATGGAATCGGTTTCGTCACCTCAGGAGGTCGCCGATTCCGTCGCGCCTGCGCCCAGCGCAGCTCCGGCGCGCCAGCATCCTCACCGCCTGCAGGGCGTGCTGTTCCAGCCGATCGGCGACGAGGGTCGCGCCGAGCTCGTGGAGCGCCGACTGGTCGACGCCATCACGCGCGGCCACCTGCGCGCCGGCGAGCGCCTCCCCTCGGAAGCCGAGCTGGCGAGGAGCCTCGGAGTGGCGCCGGTCACCGTCCGCGAGGCCCTGCTCGCGATCCGCGAACGCGGACTGGTGGTCACGCGCCGCGGAAGGAACGGCGGCAGCTTCGTCGCCGCGCACGCCGATCCCCTCTCCTTCGCGCGCGAATCCGTCCGCTCGTCGTCCCGGGTGGCACTCCGCGACCTCGGCGCCCACTACGCCGCCATCACCGGAGCGGGCGTGCGTCTCGCGGCACGACGAGCCGATGCGTCAGAGGCCCAGCAGGTCCGGCGACGGATGGAGCGACTCGACGAGCTCGACGGCGAATCGCAGCGGCGCCTCCTGGATGACGTCCAGATCGAGATCGTCGCGCTGAGCCAGTCGGCGCGGCTGACGCGCGAGCAGATGAAGCTGCAGGCGGAGTTCTCGCCGTACCTGCGGCTCGTCGCGCACACGTCGGAGGACCAGCGCCGGCAGGCTGCGCACCTCGCCGCGGTCGTCGACGCGGTCGGAACGGCCGACGCCGACGCCGCCGGCGCGCGCACCGACACGATGGTCGCGGAGATCATCGACGCCCTGATCCAGCTGCAGGCGCACCCGAGGAACGGCTGACGATGCCGGAGAACGCCACCCGGAGGACACGATGACGACAGGAACCGGCACCGCGACCCGCGCCGCCGCGACCATCGTCGAGGAGTACTTCTCCTCGCCGATACGCACGCTCCTCGGCTGGGTCGGACCGTTCGCCGCCCAGGTCGCCGAGGCGAAGAGCTCCGGCCCGCTGACCAGCTCCCGGATCGACGCGCTCGTGGAGCCGCACGCGCTCCGAACGCTCGGCCTCCGGGATGCCCCCGTCTACGGTGCCGGATTCATCGCGGCGATCGATCTGCCGTCCGACGCCCGCAACCACCTCGCCTGGTGGCAGGGCGAGGATCGCCGGCAGCTGGTGCTCGCCGCGCAGTCTCTCAACAAGGAGAACATCGACTACAGCGCACTCGAGTGGTACCGCCTCCCGATGGAGACGGGCGAGCCGCACATCGCCGGACCGTACGTCGACTACCTGTGCAGCGACGAGTACACCATCACGGTCGCCGCACCCGCGGAGGTCGACGGCGTGCGCATCGGCGTCGCGGGGCTCGACATGCTCGTCGCCGAGGTCGAGCGGGATCTCCTACCCCGCTTCGCCGCTCTCGGTCGCGAGGTCACCCTCATCAACGGCATCGGTCGCGTCGTGGTCTCGACGGACCCGCGGTGCGCGACCGGCGATGCGGTGCGCAGCGGACGGTGGGCGGAGCTCCCCCGGTTCGCCTGCGCCGACGTCGCGCTGACCGTGATCGTCGAGCCCGACCCAACTGACCCTTGACACCCCGCAGGGCCGGGTGCACCCTGTTTACAGACCAACTCAGCGCCCGGGAGACATGCAGGCATCGCCGCAGCACCGGGCGCTGAGTCTTGCTATCGGACCTCGTCCGCGTAGCTCACCAGCAGCTCGGCGATCTCCTCCGGCCGGCTCAGCATGGCGCAGTGGCCGCCGGGCACCTCGTCCGCGAGGATGCCGAGGCGTCGGCGCGCCAGATCGCGGAGGAAGTCCGCCGGGAAGAAGCGGTCATCTGCGCACACGATGAACCGTGTCGGCACGTCGGGCCATTCCGCGAGCGGCCAGGGCGCCGCCATCGCCGCCGCAGAGGGGTGCGCGCGCTCCCTGCTCAGCGCCTCGTCGGCCAGTTCGCGCGGGACGTCGTGATAGAAGCTCACATACGGGTCGTCGTTGCCGGTCAGGCCGCCGTCGCGGGCGGACTGCTCGCCGACGGCGATGCCGTACCCGCTCGCCTCCCACCAGTCCTCCGGAGGCTCCCCCGGGGTGGGGATCATCCCGGCCAGCAGCACCAGGGCGTCGGCAGGGAGCCGCGCGGCGACGATAGGCGCTGTGAAGCCCCCGAACGAGTGCCCGACCACGACCACGTCGCGTCGGTCCCCGACGGCCGCCACGACCGCGTCCGCGTAGTCCTCGAGGGTGAGCGCGTCGTCGTCGGCCGGGAGGTCGGGCGCCACCACGTCGTGTCCCCGTGCCGCCAACGCCGCGGCCACGAGATGCCACGACCAGCCGACGTCGCCACCGCCATGGATCAATGCGAACGTGGTCATCGCGCACCGCCTCTCCTGCGAGAAGGGTACGCCCGGAACGTCAGTATGCGAGCAGGGCCGCCCTGGTCGCCCTCGTGCGGATGAGCAACGCCCGCTCATCCTCGGCGGCCAGCGGATCCCGTCCGGTGATCGCCCGCTGCCGGACCGCCGCGAGGGCCGTCGCGTCCTTGATGAACTCGCGCATGAGCGGTCGCCGATCGCCGCGCAGCTGCGCCGCCCAGGTGAGTCCGACCTTGCGTCCGGCCGGCGTCGCCAGCATCGTGACCTCCTCGGGCGTGAACCAGCCCGCGGCCGCGTACTCGCCGAGACGCGACTTCGTCAGTCGCGCCTCCTCTCTGCGCAACGCGATGATCCCGAAGATGAAGCCGAGGAAGAGCGGCACCTGAAGCGTGAAGTACAGGCCGAAGAAATCCGCGAACGTGGCGGATCCGTTCCACAGTGCATGCAGGAGGATCGCCCCCAGCATGCCGAGGAGTCCCGCTCCGAGCGCGACTCCCGCCGAGGAGTACCGTCGTGCGGCGAGGCCGATCGCGAAACCGGTCAAGGCGGTGAACATCGCGTGCGCGAAGGGAGAGAGCAGCGCGCGCACCACGAAGGTGACCGTGAGCTGCGACCCGCCGCCCTCGATCAGACTGATCGCGAAGTACTGGATGTTCTCGGTGAAGGCGAACCCGGCGCCGACCAGGGCGCCGTACACGACGCCGTCGACCGGGCCGTCGAACGCCCGACGGGCCACGAGGAAGATCAGGAAGACTCCGAGGCCCTTCCAGAACTCCTCCACGATCGGCGCCTGCACGACCGCGGAGAACGTGTCGTCGCGCAGGCCGACCAGGAAGGTCAGGCCGATGTCGACGAGGAGCGTGAGGCCGATCGCCGCGACGGCGCCCCAGGCGATCGCGAAGATGACGAGACGCTTCGGCTCGGGATCCCAGCGGTCGATCATCCGCACACCGAGGAAGACGATCGTCAGCGGGATGAGGGCGAGCACCAGACCGATCACGGATGCCATCGGTCCCAGCGCCCAGCCGAAGTAGCCGATGAGCGCCAGGAGCAGGAAGCCCAGGAACGCGAACAGCCACAGCGAGACGGTGCGCCCCTTCTTCGTCGGCACCGGGAGCGCCGGCAGCGACGGTGCCGGGGCGGGCGCGACAGGCGCGGGCGGCGTGTACGGCGTCGGCTGCGCCAGAGCGGACGCGTATGCCGGCTGCGCCGAGAACTGCGGAGGGGTGTACGGCGACTGCGCGTACTGCGGAGAGGAGTACTGCGGAGCAGCGTACTGCGGCGGATTCGCGGGCTGCGCGGGCGGCGGCGTGTAGGGCGACGGCTGCTGCGGCTGCTGGGGAGGTCCTCCGAAACTCATAGCTGAAGCATATGGGGCACAAGCGATATCGCTTCGTTCTGGCGAAGTCCTCCACGCGGCGGTCCCGCGCCACCGGGTAGCGTAGAACCATGCGGTTCGCTCATCTGCGCCGTCCGGACTCCCCTCTCGCGGTTCTCGCCGTGATCCAGGATTCGGACGCCATCCTCGTCTCTGATCTCCTCAACGATGCTCCTGCGACTCTGCAGCAGCTCATCGAGAGAGGTGACGGGGTGCTCGACGAGCTGCGGATTGCTCTGGCCGGTGGCATCGCACCGCGGCATCCGCTCGGCGACTGGGAGTTCTCCTCCGCGGTGCTCGCTCCCCCGGCGGTCCTGGCCGTCGGGCTCAACTACGCCGCGCACTCCAGCGAGCTCGGCCTCAAGACCGATGCCGCGCCGACCGTCTTCACGCTCTGGCCGAACTCCCTGACCGGCCACGAGCAGACCACGTCGTGGAGCCGCGACCTCAGCGAGGCCGTCGACTACGAGGCGGAGCTCGGGGTGATCATCGGAGCGCCCGCGAAGGACGTGAGCGAGGCCGAGGCGCTCTCGCACGTCTGGGGCTACACCGTGGTCAACGACATCACCGCTCGGAACATCCAGTTCTCCGAGGCTCAGTGGTGCCGGTGCAAGTCGTTCGACGGCTTCACGCCGACCGGCCCGTTCGCCGTCACCGCCGACGAGATCGCCGATCCGCAGGACCTGCACATCTGGGCGGTCGTCGACGGGCACACCGTGCAGGACGCCAGCACCGGGCAGATGGTGCGATCGGTCGCCGAACTGATCGCGCATCTGTCGCAGTCCGTGACCCTCCCGCCGGGCACCCTGATCTCCACCGGAAGCCCGGGCGGCGCCGGTTACTCCCGCGATCCGCAGATCTTCCTGCGCGACCACTCGACGGTCACGGTCGGCATCGACGGGATCGGGGAGCTCACCACCCACTGCCGCATCACCGACTGAGCGCACTCGCTCACACGCAGAAGGGGACGGATGCGAGCGGCATCCGTCCCCTTCTGCGTGTGTCGACTCAGATCTCGACCAGGTCCTCCGGCGTGATCACGGGGATCGCCGCCGTGATCGCCTCGAGACCGGAGAGCCGCGCCGGCGACAGCTGCTTCACGACCTCTTCCCGCGACATCAGGCCGGCCTCGACGACCAGATCGGCCACGTTGCGGTTCGTCAGCAGGGCGGTCTTCGCGAGGGCGGCGGCCGCCGCGTAGCCGATGAACGGCGTCAGAGCGGTGATGACGCCCACCGAGGCGCCGACCATGGCGCCGAGGCGGTCGCGGTTCGCGGTGATGCCGTCGACGCAGTTGACGCGCAGCGTCCACATCGCCTGACGCATCCAGGTGATGGACTGGAAGATCGAGTGCGCGATCACGGGCTCGAACGCGTTCAGCTGCAGCTGTCCGGCCTCGGCGGCCATCGTGACGGTCATGTCCGCGCCGGCGACGGCGAACGCCACCTGGTTGACGACCTCGGGGATGACCGGGTTGACCTTGCCGGGCATGATGCTCGAGCCCGCCTGCATCGCGGGCAGGTTGATCTCGCCGAAGCCGGCCTGCGGCCCGGAGGAGAGCAGACGGAGGTCGTTGCAGATCTTCGACAGCTTCATCGCATTGCGCTTGAGCGTCGACGAGAACGACATGAACGAGCCGGTGTCGCTCGTGGCCTCGACGAGGTCGGCCGACGTCTTCAGGTCGAGCGACGTGATCTCGCGCAAGTGCTTGAGCACGGCCGGCGCGTAGTCCGGGTGCGTCGTGATCCCGGTGCCGATGGCCGTCGCGCCCATGTTGATCTCGAACATGAGCGAGGCGTTCTCGGTCAGACGGGTGTGATCGAAGCCGAGCGTCGACGCGAAGCCGTGGAACTCCTGCCCGAGCGTCATCGGCACGGCATCCTGCAGCTGCGTGCGGCCGACCTTGAGCACGTCGTGGAACTCGCGGGACTTGCCGAGGAACGACAGGCGCAGCAGGTCGAGCTCCTCGAGCAGCGAGCGCAGCGTGAGCGACAGGCCGATCTTCACGGCCGTCGGGTACACGTCGTTCGTCGACTGGCTGCGGTTGGTGTGGTCGATCGGCGAGAGGAAGGCGTAGTCGCCCTTCTCCCGGCCCGCCATCTCGAGCGCGATGTTGGTGATGACCTCGTTCGCGTTCATGTTGGTCGAGGTGCCGGCACCTCCCTGGATCACGCCGACGGTGAACTGCTCGTGGAACTCGCCGTCGATCACGCGCTGGGCTGCGCGGTCGATGAGGTCCGCACGCTCGGGGTCGAGGACGCCGATCTCCCGGTTCGCCCGTGCGCTCGCCTGCTTTACCATCGCCAGCGCGATCACCAGATCGGGGTAGACCGAGATCGGGCGTTTGGTGATCGGGAAGTTCGCGTCGGCGCGGGCGGTGTGGATGCCCCAGTACGCGTCGACGGGGATCTCCATGCTCCCGAGGGAATCGGTCTCGGTGCGGGTCAGGGCAGGCGCGGCAGAAGCCATGTCACATCCTTGTGGGTCGTGGCGGGTGAGTGTGTGGGGGATGCGTCCAGTCTACGCGGCTCACCGTCCGGGTTTCCGGGAGAAGGCTTCGAGCCGCCCCTCCGGGGTGAGTCCCGCCATGCGCTCCAGCCACTCCTCGGAGAAGTAGCTCCCCGTCGCCGCATCCGTCACCGGGACGACCGAGTGCGTGATCGTGTCGGGGTGCACGTGCACGAGCTGGAAGGCCTGCGCGGCATCCATCCCGTTGACGTCCGCGGCCGGCAGGGCGACGTTCATCGTGTAGCACGTCGCAGACGCGACGCTCACCGGGACGCCGGCGAACGTGCCGTGCGAGGAGTAGTGCAGATGCCCGGCGAGGATGCCGCGCACATCGCTCCCCCGGATGATGTCGGCGAGCTCGTCCTGGTGACGCAGCTCCAGGATGTCGAAGAGCGGCAGGTGGCTCGGCAGCGGCGGATGATGCATCGCCAGCAGCGTGCCGTGCGGCGCCGGCACGGCGAGGACCTCTCGCAGCCAGTTCCGCTGCGCCGCGTCCAGATCTCCGTGGTGCCACCCGGGAACGCTCGTGTCCAGGGCGACGACGCGCAGCCCGTCGAGATCCCAGACGCCGGTGACGGGCTCCTCGGTCGGCGCCAGATCGAGCAGATCGCGCCGCAGCGCAGGGCGCTCGTCGTGATTGCCCGCAACCCAGATGACCGGGGCGCCCAGCTCGGCCGCGACCGGCTCGACCGCGGCGCGCAGGCGGCGGTAGGCGTCCGGCTCCCCCAGGTCGGCGAGATCACCGGTGACGACGATGGCGGCGGGGTTCGGATGCACGGCGCGGATCGCAGCGAGCGTCCGCGCGAAGTTCGCCTCGACGTCGTAGCGCCCGCCGAGACGCGCGCCTCCCGCGAGGAAGTGCGGATCGCTGACATGGATGAGGACGTGAGACGCGGGCCGGTGTCGGCCGAACGCGTACGCGCTGCCTGTTCCTGCTGACATGGCATCAGCCTATGCGCCCCCACCGACTACTGCGTCTGTAGTGCTCACACTAGGATTCGTTCATGGCCAAGAACGAGAGCCGACGACGCACCATCGCGGATGCCGGCCTGACCGTGCTCGCGCGAGACGGATCCCGTGGACTCACCCACCGCGCGGTCGATGTCGCCGCCGCCGTCCCGACCGGAACCACGTCCAACTACTTCCGCAGCCGCGACGCCCTCGTGGCAGGACTCGTCGAGCGCATCGGAGAGCGCCTGGCTCCGACGCCGGAGGACCTCGAGCGCCGCGCCTCCGCCACGCCGGGACCGGCGCTGTTCGCCGACTACGTCCGCGACATCGTCCGACGCCTCAGCGACGACCGCGACGTCACGATCGCCCTGTTCGAACTGCGTCTGGAGAGCAGCCGCCGCCCCGAGGTCGCCGCGGTCCTCGGAGCGTGGCAGCGCGCCGGCCTCGACGGCGACGTCGCGTTCAACGCGGCGGCGGGTCTGCCCGGGGGCCGACGCGAGATCGCGCTGTTCCACTACGCGATCGACGGCCTCCTGCTGGATCGGCTGACCTCGCCGATCGATCCGGACACCTCGACCGACGACATCGTCGACGCCCTGGTGGCCGGGCTGCTGCGTTGAGACGGCGGCCGAGGGTCAGTGACCGAGGACGATGATCAGGATGCCGGCGACGACCGCGGCGGCGCACATCACGAAGCAGCCGTAGGCGCCCACGAGTGAGAGCGACTTCTGCGACTCTGTCAGCGGGCTCTTCTTGGCCGCCTTCGCGGCCTGCTTCGCCGCCCGCTTGAGCTCCTTCTCGGAGATGACGGTGATCGCATCGGTGAACTCCGCGGGGCTCACCACCGGAGCGCGCCCGCTGCGCACGAGCAGTCGGAGACCGAGCGCGTAGAACGTGACGATGGCGGTGGCGCCGATCAGAGCGGCGGCGAACACCTGGAGGAAGGCGAGCCAGTCGATGGACACGTTCATGCGGAATCTCCGTCCCGGCCAGCATCCACGGGCTTCGGGCTCTTCCCGGACTTCGAAGCCCCCTTGGCCTCGGCCTTCTTCTTCGCCCGCGCCTTGGCCTCGGCCTTGGCCTTCTCCCTGGCCTCGGCACGCGCCTTCGCCTCCGCCTTCGCGCGCTCGATGCGCTGCTGACGACGCGTCGGCGGCGGCGTGTCGGGAACCTCCACCGCCAGGTGGGATTCGGCGACGTCGCTCATCGCGTTCGCGTGCGTCACCGCGTTGCGGCGCGAGCGCATGAAGAGACCGAGGATGATGAGCACGGCGATGACGGCGTCGATCGCGACGCCCCAGTTGCCGAGCCACACGACGAGCAGAGCGGCCAGTGCACCCACGCCACCCGCGGCCGGCAGCGTGAGCAGCCAGCCGACGCCGATGCGTCCGGCGGTGCGCCAGCGCACCGTGGACCCCCGGCGTCCGAGGCCGGAGCCGATGACCGATCCGGAGGCGACCTGGGTGGTCGAGAGGGCGAATCCGAGCGCGCTCGAGGCGAGGATCGTGGCGGCGGTCGAGCTCTCCGCCGCGAAGCCCTGCGCGGGCTTGACGTCGGTGAGCCCCTTGCCGAGCGTGCGGATGATGCGCCACCCGCCGAGGTAGGTACCCAGGGCGATGGTGAAGGCGCACGCGATGATCACCCAGAGCTCGGGCTCATGGTGGGCCCCGGACTGCCAGCCGATCGTGATCATCGCGAGAGTGATCACGCCCATGGTCTTCTGCGCGTCGTTGGTGCCGTGCGCGAGCGCGACCAGCGACGACGTGAAGATCTGGCCCCAGCGGAATCCGTCGCGACCGTCGGGCTTCCCGTCGTATCGACGGGTGATCGAGTACGCGATCTTGGTCGCCGCGAAGGCGATGATCCCGGCCGTGACCGGGGCGATCAGCGCCGGGAGCACGATCTTCGACAGCACGGCGCCGAAGTCGATGCCGCCGAGACCTGCGCCCACGAGCGTGGCCCCGATCAGTCCGCCGAACAGGGCGTGCGAGGAGCTCGACGGCAGGCCGAGGAGCCACGTCAGCATGTTCCAGGTGATGGCGCCGATGAGTCCGGCGAAGATCAGCGAGAGGAAGAGATCGGCGCCGGCGGCGATGATCGCGTCCTCCTTGATGATGCCACCCGAGATCGTCTTCGAGACCTCCGTCGAGAGGAAGGCTCCGATGAGGTTCAGGACGGCCGCGAGGAGGACGGCGGTCTTGGGCTTCAGCGCACCGGTGGCGATGGGCGTGGCCATCGCGTTCGCGGTGTCGTGAAACCCGTTGGTGAAGTCGAAGAACAGTGCCAGCGCGATGACAAGCACGACGATGAGGGCTGCGGTTTCCACCGTTCGCTTTCGGTCGTTTGAGGAAGAAAAGGAGATGTCGACGGGATCGACGTGATGAACGAAGAGTTCACCGTGGGTTTCACTTCCGTTTACCGGCCCCGCTAAATCCTCCCACCCTCCCCCGCGCCGGTCAACTCGACCTGGGATAGCGTGGGACGGTGACCGACGCCCCCACCGCAGACCGCCGCTCCACCACTCGCACCCACCACGGAGACGCGTTCGACGATCCGTACGAGTGGCTCCGCGCGAAGGAGTCCGCCGAGGTGATCGAGCACCTCGAGGCGGAGAACGCCCACACCGAGGCGGAGACCGCGCATCTCGCCGATCTCCGCGAGAAGCTGTTCGAGGAGATCAAGGGCAGGGTGCAGGAGACCGACCTGTCGGTGCCCACCCGTCGCGGAGAATGGTGGTACTACAGCCGCACCGAGGAGGGCGCGCAGTACGGCATCCACTGCCGGGCCGCCGCTGCCCCCGGCGACTGGACTCCCCCGGTTCTGGAGCCCGGCGTGCCCGTTCCCGGGGAGGTCGTCCTGCTGGACGGGAACGTCGAGGCCGAGGGCCATGAGTTCTTCTCGCTCGGGGCCTTCGACACCTCGGACGACGCGACCAAGCTGCTCTGGTCCACCGACTTCGAGGGCGACGAGCTCTACACGGTGCACGTGCGCGATCTGACGACGGGCATCACGCTCGACGACGTGATCCCGAACACCGGCGGCGCCTTCTTCACGCCGGACGGCACCGGCGTCATCTACACCACGCGGGACGAGGCCTGGCGGCCCGACACCCTGTGGCTCCATCGCCTGGGAACCCCCGTCTCCGAGGACGTCACGCTGTTCCACGAGCCGGATGAGAAGTTCTGGCTGGGGGCGGGGATCACGCGCAGCCGCCGCTACCTCGTGATCGGGGTCGGGTCGAGCATCACCGGCGAGGAGTATCTCGTCGACCTCGCCGGAGATCTCACGGCCGAGCCGCAGCTCGTATGGCCGCGGGTCGAGGGCGTCGAGTACTCGCTCGAGCACGCCGTCGTCGACGGCGAGGATCGCCTGCTGATCCTGCACAACGATGGGGCCCTCGACTTCGAGCTCGTCTCGGTCGCGGCATCCGACCCCCAGGGCGAGCGGCGCGTGGTGATCGCGCACGAGCCGGGCCGTCGACTCCTCGGAATGGATGCGTTCCGCGATTTCGCGACGGTCGAGTACCGCAGCGGAGGGCTCGAGCGCGTCGGCCTGCTGGACTACGCGACGGACGCCGTCGAGGAGATCTCCTTCGACGAGCCGCTGTACTCGGCCGGTGTCAGCGGCAACCCGGAGTGGCACTCGCCGTTCCTGCGACTCGGGTACACGTCGTTCGTGACCCCCGGCACCGTGTACGACCTCGATCTGGCCTCCCGCGAACTGGTGCTGCGCAAGCAGGTCGCCGTGCTCGGCGGGTACGACCCGACGGAGTACGGACAGCGGCGGGAGTGGGCGACGGCCTCCGACGGCACGCAGGTGCCGATCTCGCTGGTCTGGAAGCGCGCGTTCGGCGACCCCGGATCGGCACCGCGACCGGTGCACCTCTACGGCTACGGCTCCTACGAGCACTCGATCGATCCGGGTTTCTCCGTCGCCCGGCTCTCCGAGCTCGACCGCGGGGTCGTCTTCGCGGTGGCACACGTCCGCGGCGGCGGCGAGATGGGCCGCCAGTGGTACGAGGACGGCAAGCTGCTGCACAAGCGGAACACGTTCACGGACTTCGTCTCCTGCGGCCAGCACCTCGTCTCGACCGGCGTGACCACCCCGCAGCAGCTGGTGGCCGAGGGCGGCAGCGCGGGCGGTCTGCTGATGGGCGCGGTCGCGAATCTCGCTCCCGAGCTGTTCGCCGGCATCCTCGCCGCGGTCCCCTTCGTGGATGCGCTGACGACGATCCTCGACCCCTCACTGCCGTTGACCGTGATCGAGTGGGACGAGTGGGGCGACCCGCTGCACGACCCGGAGGTCTACGCGTACATGAAGTCGTACACGCCCTATGAGAACGTCCGCGACGGCGTCGCCTATCCGCGCATCCTCGCCGTGACATCGCTCAACGACACCCGTGTGCTCTATGTGGAGCCCGCGAAGTGGGTCGCCCGGCTCCGTGAGGCCGGCGCATCCGACGTCCTCCTGAAGTGCGAGATGATCGCCGGCCACGGCGGCGTCAGCGGACGCTACAACTCCTGGAAGGAGCGCGCGTTCGAGCTCGCCTGGCTGCTCGACACGCTCGGCCTGGCGGGCGCTCAGCCGAAGAGGGCAGCGGCCTCGTCGTAGCGGTAGCGCGGCACGGTGTGGAGCTCGCCGAGAGCGTCGGCGAAGGGCACGCGCACGATGTCGGTGCCCTGCATCGCCACCATCTGGCCCCAGGCGCCTTCGACGATCGCGTCTGCGGCATGCAGGCCGAGGCGCGTCGCGAGCACGCGGTCGAACGCCGAGGGCGACCCGCCGCGCTGGATGTGTCCGAGGATCGTGGCGCGCGTCTCGATTCCGGTGATGCGCTCGATCTCCGGCGCGAGCTGATCGCCGATGCCGCCCAGACGCGGACGGTTGAACGCGTCGAGGCCCTTGTCGCTGTACGCCTCTTCCATGCCGAGGAGCTTGAACCCCTCGGAGACGACGACCAGGGGCGCACGACCACGGTCGTGCGCGCTCGTGACGAGCGCCGTGATGTCGTCGATCGACATCGGCACCTCGGGGATGCAGATGACATGCGCCCCTGCCGCCATGCCGGCGTGCAGAGCGATCCAGCCGACGTGACGGCCCATGACCTCGGCGACCATGCAGCGCTGGTGCGAGTCTCCCGTGGTGCGCAGCCGGTCCATCGCGTCGGTGGCGATGTTCACGGCCGTGTCGAAGCCGAAGGAGTAGTCCGTGGCCTGCAGGTCGTTGTCGATCGTCTTCGGGACGCCGAGCACCTTGATGCCGTCCTTCGACAGGCGATCGGCGGCCGCGAGCGTGCCCTCGCCGCCGATCGCGACGATGCCGTCGATCTTGTGACCGTAGAGCGTCTTCGCGATGTTCTCGGCGCCGCCGCGCTCCCCCTCGTAGGGGTTCGTGCGGCTCGTCCCGAGGATCGTGCCGCCCACCTTGGAGAGACCCTTCACCTCGTGCCGGGTCAGCGGCATGAAGTCGCCTTCGACGACGCCGCGCCAGCCGTCGCGGATGCCGACGAACTCGAGGTCGTACGTGGTGGTGCCCTTGAGGACGATGCCGCGGATGACCGCGTTGAGTCCGGGGCAGTCGCCGCCGCTCGTCAGGATGCCGATCTTCATGCTGGTGCCTTCCGACGTTCGGGGAAAGGGGGAAAGGCGACGCTGCCTGCGATCGACACTAGTGCCACCGTGCGGTTCGGCGCCATTCGAGAGCGGCGAAAACCGATGATCTTTACGACGTCGAGACCGACCGTCGCAGAACTTCACGACACATCCGGTTTCGGACCCGAAATCGCCGTTAAGAAACCGGGTTCTTGACGCCTATGCCGCGCCCAGCGCCTGCCGCAGCAGGTGCATGAGGGCCGCCAGCTGCACCGGCTCCGCCGCCACGTCGTCGATCGCCTCGCCGTCGAGAGCGCGCGCCGCGAGCCCCTGCTTCTGGTCGATGAGCTCGGCGATCTTCGTGTCGATCGTGTGCGCGGCGATGATCCGCCACGCGGTGACCGGCTCGTCCTGTCCGATGCGGTGCACGCGGTCGATCGCCTGGGTCTGCTCGGCGGCCGTCCACGACAGCTCGGCCAGCACGACGTTGGACGCGGCCTGCATGTTGAGCCCGACGCCTGCGGCGGTGAGCGAGCAGACGGCGATGCCGACGTCGGGATCGCCGTTGAAGTCGTCGATCGCCTGCTGACGCGCCGTCGACGTCTGATCTCCGCGGATCGACACCGACCGGATCCCCGCGGCGGCGAAGTGCGCCTCCGCCTGATCCATCACGTCGACGTGCTTCGCGAAGAACACGACCTTGCCGACCGAGCGCTGCAGCTGTGCTGCGTAGTCGGCGGCGAGCTGCGCCTTGGCCTGACCGATGCGGCGAACCATCGTGAAGACGTTGTCTCCGCCGGTTCCGGCGGCCTTCGACTCCTCGAGCTCGTTCTGCGCGACGAGGCGCACGATGTCCTCGTCGATCTCGCCCGGGGCCCCCTTCGACGAGCTCAGGGACCCAGCAGAGGAGGAACGGGCCTCGATGATGCGGCGGTAGCGAGCGGCGAGCCGCTCCCCCAGCTCGCGCTCGGCCTGACGGATGCTGCGCCCGAACTCGTCGTCGAGCTGCACGGGCAGATCGGCGATCAGCTTGTCGGGGAGGTCGGCCGCGACGTCCTTCTTCTTGCGACGGACGATCCCCATGGAGATCACGGCGTCGCGTGCCTCGGGATAGAACGCCTTGTCCGCGGGGGTGAACCCGGTCGCGTCGAGCTTCTCCATCAGCTCGGGTCCGGGCTTCTCGCCCGTGGTCCAGCCGAGGAACCGCCAGATCGCGTCGAAGTCCTCGACGTCGTTGATCAGCGGGGTTCCGGTGAGAGCGAGCATGAGCGGGTCGCCGCCGGGCGTGCGCTCGCGCATCCGCGTCGCGAGCGAGAGCACGTTCTGCGACCGCTGCGACGAGAGGTTCTTGATGAAGTGCGCCTCGTCGACGACCATGCCGCGCAGACCGATCGAGCCGAGCCACGAGAGGTGGCGGTCGAGGATCTCGTAGTTGACGATGAAGACGTCCGCGAAGGCGTCGATGTCCTGGCCGTCGCCCTGGATGACCGTGGCACGGCGCTGGGGCGTCCACCGCTCGACCTCGCGGGCCCAGTTCATCTTCACGACGTTCGGGACGACCGCGAGCAGCGGATAGGCGCCGGCGACGGAGGCGGCGAGCAGCGACTGCGCCGTCTTGCCGAGTCCCGGCTCGTCGGCCAGCAGGAAGCTGCGGTGACCGGCGCGCACGGCTTCGAGGAAGCGGGACTGGTGCACCATCACCTCGAGGCCCTTGGGCGAGAGGTGGTCGTACTCGGGGGCAGGGGGCAGCTCCATCGTGGCAGCGGCTCCGCCCGCTCCGGTCTCGAACGCCTTGTAGAGCGGGCCCATCAGCTCCCACCCGTCGAGGCGACGACGCGGAGTCGAGGTGCTGCGCGGGGTCAGGTCCGGCGCGAGGAAGGGGTTCGCCAGCTGTCGGGACTCGACCGACGGAGGCGTGACCTGGCGCTCGGCGATCGCCGCGGGCACCGAGGAGATCTGCACGGGAGCCGCATCCGCGATGATGAGCTCCTCCGGTGCCAGCTCGGCTCCGGACTCGAGCAGCCAGTCTCGACGCATCCGCTTGGCGACCGGCGATGTCGCCTGGTCGGCTTCGAGGAGCTGGATCAGCGAGGTGTCGCGCGCGGCGGTCTTCGCGAGGATGGTCGCGACGCCGTCGAGCCGCTTGAGCAGCTCCGCGCGGGCGGGGTCGCCGATCTCGGCATCCGCCTTCACCCTGGCGCGCTCCTCGCGCACCAGGAACGCGATCACCTGGAACTTGACCCGATTGGTCGGGCCGAGCTTCCCTCGCTGCGACTTCGCCTCGATCTCGCGCACCTTGCGCGCGAGGATCGGGATGAGCGGGGCCTCGTCGTCTCGACGGGACGTCTTCTTGCGCCGCGTGGCGGCGGTTGCCGTGGTCGGCATGCTCCTCCTGAGCGTGAAGGCCCCGGCATCCTCATGAAGCCGTGAGCCGTTCTCGATGTCCGCGTGTGGCGTGAGCCAGGACCGTACGAACAGTAGTTCCGGTTCCCGCCGATGCACGCGATGCGCGTGAGGATCGGTTCGAACCGGTCACCAGTCTATGCCATCCGACCCCGGCGACGGAGGATTTCGTCACCGGAGCACGTCACGAGCTCAGCGGACAGCCCCGGTCAGCACCCGTCGCGCGTCCGCGACGTCGACGGCGATCTGGGCCGAGAGCTTGTCGATGCCCTCGTACGCGACCATGCCGCGCAGCCGCTCGACGAACTCGACGGTGACGTCGTGACCGTAGAGATCGAGGCTCGTCTCGTCGAGCACGTGCGCTTCGACCTGGCGCTCGAGCACGTCGTCGAAGGTCGGGTTGGTCCCGACCGAGATGGCCGACGGATGACGGATGCCGGTGTCATGGTCGATGAGCCATCCGGCGTAGACCCCGTCAGCGGGGACGAACGCGTCGACGATCGTCGAGAGGTTCGCGGTGGGGAAGCCGAGCTCCCGACCGCGCTTGAGCCCGTGGACGACTTCGCCGCGCACGTCGGGATGACGCCCGAGCACACGCGCAGCCTCCGTGACATCGCCGTCGATCAGCAGTTCGCGGATCCACGTCGACGAGACGCGCCGGGGCGACCCCGGCAGATACACGTCGTCGACGACCTCGACGGAGAAGCCATGCGCCGGCCCGAGTTCCCGGAGCAGCGCAGGCGTGCCCGCTCCCCCGCGACCGAACCGGAAGTCCTGCCCCACGAGGACCGTGGACACCTTCAGCGCGCCGACGAGGATGTCGACGACGAAGTCCTCGGCGCTGCGCGCCGCGAGCTCCTCGTCGAAGGTGAGCACGAGCGTCGCGTCGAGACCGAGTTCCCCGAGGAGCTCGAGCTTGCGGTCGACCGTCACGACGTTCTCCGGGCACCGATCGGGGCGGAGGACGGCGAGGGGGTTCCGGTCGAAGGTCACGGCGACCGCGCGGCTGCCCGACGCGGCTGCCGCCTCGTTCAGGCGGCGGATGACCGCTCGGTGGCCGGCGTGGACGCCGTCGAACTTGCCGATCGCCACCGCGCTGGGGCCGAAGTCGTCCGGCACCTCGGCGGGACTGCGGAACACGATCACGCGGTGACCTCGATCGGACGATCCGCGGCGGACGGCTGGTGCGTGCGGAGCCACCAGATGCCGAACACCGGCAGCACCAGCGGGATGAACAGGTATCCGCGCCCGAAGAGCGACCACACGGTCTCGTGCTGGAACAGAGCGGGAAGGAGGATGCTGAGCAGTCCGACGACGAGCACCCCGGTGAGCTCGAACACGATGGCGATCCAGGCGACCGTGTACCACCCTCGACGGCGCGCGAGGATGAGGGCGAGGGTGGCGAGGATGTAGACCACCGCAGCGAGTGCGGACAGCGAGTACGCGAGCGGCGCCTCGTCGAAACGCCGGACGATCTGCACGAAGCTGCGCCCCGTGGCGGCCAGCGCCATGACGGCGTAGACGATCACGAGGACGCGACCGATTCCGGTCATCCGAGTGGAGGGGGTGGTGGTGCTCATAGCGCATTCCATCTTAGAGCCGCGTGGGGATGCGGGACTCCGCCGGCGCTTCCGGCGTCATGCGATCTGCACGGTCCAGATGACCTGCATGCGCCAGAGCATGATCGCGATGGCCAGGGCGGCCACACCGAGGATCACCGTGCTCCACCTGCTGCGCTCCATCAGCGCCCACAGCACCGCCCCGACCGGCAGCAGCACCGCCGAGACCAGGTACACCCAGTACTCGAGCAGGTCGCCGGTGGGCGGATTGCCGGCCAACGGCGCGACGATCGCCGCGATCACCTGCACCACCAGGAGCAGCTCCACGAGCGCGAGGGCGCCGACGCTGACGTCGCTCGGTCGGCGGCCCGCGAGTCCGGCGACGATGCAGAAGGCGCCGGCGGCGACGGCCACGACGATCTGGACGACGGTCAGCCACAGGATCATCGCGCCACCTCCGGCATGTTCATGGCGCTCTTCAGATCGGCGCCCCGTCGTTCGACGATGCCCACCAGCGTGCCGTCCTCGTCGATCGCGGCGGCGAGAGCGCCGTCGAGGCGCGCGGCCTGATCGGCGAGCCTCTTGCCGTGCCGGAGGTCGCGCGCCTCGTCCGTCGATACCGTCAGAGGCTGGAGGATGCGCGCGGCGGCCTGGGCGGGCGTCAGCGTCGTCGCGTCGGCGAGGTCGTCGAGCACGACGGCATCCGACACCGCGAACGGACCCACCCGTGTGCGGCGCAGCGACGTGAGGTGACCGCCCACGCCGAGCGCCGCGCCGAGGTCGCGCGCGAGCGCGCGGATGTAGGTGCCGGACGAGCAGTCGACGACCACATCGAGGTCGAGGACGCCGTCCCCCTGACGTCTTGAGAGCACGTCGAACCGCGAGACGGTGACATCGCGTGCGGCGAGCACGACGTCCTCCCCCGCGCGCACACGGTCGTAGGCGCGGCGTCCGTCGACCTTGATCGCCGACACGGCGCTGGGGACCTGCGAGATCTCCCCGGTCAGCGCCGCGACGCCGGCGTGGATGGCGGTCTCGGTCACGGCATCCCATGCCTCCGGATCGGCCACCCCGACGATCTCGCCGTCGGCGTCGTCGGTGCCGGTCGTCTGCCCCAGACGGATCGTCGCCTCGTAGGTCTTGTCTGCGCCGACGACGTAGGTGAGCAGACGCGTCGCGCCCTCGATGCCGATCACCAGCAGTCCGGTGGCCATCGGATCGAGTGTGCCGGCGTGCCCCACCTTCCGCGTACCGAACGCGCGGCGCGTGCGGGCGACGACGTCATGACTGGTCAGCCCTGCGGGCTTGTCGACGAGGAGGATGCCGGGCGAGACCATCCCCCCAGCCTACGATGCGGGCCGCGTGCCGCCGTCACCCGACGATCAGCCGCACACCTCGTATGAGGGCGCGTCCCGCGACGTGACCGTCACGCTGCTCGCCTGGTCCTCGCCGTCTCGGAACTGGAAGAAGACGTGCCCGTCGGCATCACCGGGAAGGCGCATCCATGTGCCGCTCCCGATCTCATCCGATCCCTGCTCCGCGTCCGGGTATTCCGTGAGCACCTCCGCGGTCGACGCGCCGACGCCCAGTCCCTCCGCGGTCCGAGGACCCTGGACGCTGCCGAGGTCCTCCGCGGCCGAGTACACCGACACCTCGCTGACGGGCGCCGTGTCGGATTCGGTGCCGCGCACGAAGTACGCACCGTAGGACGAGTCCGCCGCCGTCCACCACGCCGTCCAGGAGCAGACGTCGTCGTTCTTCCAGGTGTCAGGGAGCATTCCGAGCACGGCGGCGAAGTCGCCGCCCAGCTCCGCGGGCCCGATCCCCGCCTCGCTGATGACCCAGGTCGCAGGGTCGGCGGGATCGGCCTCGGGAGTCGCGGTCGGCGTCGGCGTCGGCTCCGTCGAGGCGGTGGGTCCGGCCGAAGGCTCCTCCGCGGTCGAAGGCGCGCATCCGGTCAGGATGCCGAGGACGGCGGCCGCCGCGACCGCGGAGAAGACCCGTCGCATGTCGTTCGTTCGCATCGCCGCTCTCCGGTTCTCGAGCACGCGTCGCGCTCGCCTAGGCTGTCGTCGTGCCCGTGACCCCCTCACACCCTCTCGAGGAGATCGTCCGGCCGGTGCTCCGATGGTATCGACTCGGTGCCCGTGATCTCCCCTGGCGCCGCGCGGCGTTTCATGAGGAGTTCGGCGCATGGGGCGTGCTGGTGAGCGAGTTCATGCTGCAGCAGACTCCGGTCGCCCGCGTGATCCCGCACCTCGAGGCGTGGCTGGCGCGCTGGCCCACGCCTCCGGCGATGGCCGAGGCCTCCGCGGCGGACGTCGTGCAGCAGTGGGCCAACCTCGGGTACCCGCGCCGCGCACTGTGGCTGCATCGCGCCGCCGTCGAGGTGACAGCGCGCCACGGCGGCGTCGTCCCGCGCGACGTCGACGCGCTCCTCGCACTCTCCGGCATCGGCGACTACACAGCCAGGGCGGTCGCCGTCTTCGCATACGGAGACCGCCATCCCGTCGTGGACACCAACACGCGCCGCGTGCTCGCCAGGGCGGTGGAGGGTCGCGCGCAGCCCGCGCCGCCCTCCCGCCGGGACCTGACGCTGATGGAGTCGCTCCTGCCCTCGGACGACGTCGACGCCGCGGCCTTCAACGCCGGCGCGATGGAGCTGGGCGCGACGGTGTGCACGGCGCGATCCCCGCGCTGCGAGGTCTGTCCTCTCGCCGGCACCTGCGCCTGGCTCGCCGCGGGACGGCCCGACACCGGCGACACCCGCCGACGCCAGGCGGCGTACGAGGGTTCGGACCGGCAGGCACGTGGCGCGGTCCTGCGGCTGCTGCGCGATGCCGCGCCCGCTCCGGTGCCGCTGCACACGGTCCTGCACGACTGGCCGGATGCGCGACAGCGCGATCGGGCGATCGACTCCCTGATCGCCGACGGGCTCGCGGAGGCGGACGGAGAATCGATCTCCCTGCCGCGCTGACAGACCGCCTCGCGGCTCAGACGTGCCGATTGGTGCGGTGCGCGAGCGCCGTGAGCTCCACCCGCCGACGCACGTCGAGCTTGGCGAAGACGCGCCCCAGGTGCACCTCGACCGTCCGGACGGAGACGCTCAGGGCCGCGGCGATGTCCTTGTTCCCCGCGCCGCCCACAGCGAGCATCGCCACCTCCACCTCGCGTGCGGTCAGCAGCTGCGACCAGACGTGTCGGCACGACGACAGAGGGTCCGTGGGGACATCCGCCTCGGCCCCGTGCGGCTCCAGGCGATCGAGCCGATCCCTGACGGCCCGCGCCCAGGCGGCCGCCCCGGCGAGTTCGAAGAGATGCCGGGCGATCCGCAGATGACCTCGCGCGGCGACGACGTCATCGCGGATGGCGCACTGGACGCCGAGCATGGTCTCGACGCGCGCTCTCGCGAAGGGCGAACGCAGGGTCCGGGCGGCGGCGTGCACCTCGTCGCGCTCGGACCGCCAGCGCGCGTCGGTCGTGGTCGCGATCCTGATCCGGAGTTCGTGCGCGAGGAAGACCTCCGGCGGCGCGACGATGCTCGGAGCATCCGAACCGGTCTCCGCGGTCGCGGCGACCTCGTCGAGACCGGGCACCGAGAGGGTCGTCTGCGGTGCCCCCAGGTCGAGCCAGAGCCGCATCGACGCGGCGGCATCGTCGAACGCACCGGCGAGGAACGACGCGATCGCCCTGTCGACCAGGACGTCGATCCTCGTCGCCGGCGGGAGCGCGGCCGTGAGGCAACGGGAGACCGGACCGATCTCGCCGCGCACCGCGAGATCCAATCGGCGTGCGAGCACGACCCCCAGGCCGGCGAACGGCATCGCGATCGGGAGCTCACGCGCGGCGAGCAGGATCCGTTCGCGAGCACGACCGATGTCGCCGCGCCACACGAGCAGCAGCACCTCGACGACCGACCGATAGGCCCGGACCACCGGGCTGAACTCGAAGCCGGCCACGAGGGAGTCCGGTTGCTCATCCATGATCGCGTCCGCTGCCAGGGTCCGCAGTCCGAGGTCGACATCCCCGTCGACGGCCGCGCGCAACGCGCTGAGCATCCGTCCGCTGAGCGGCCCGGTTCCGGTGATCTCGTCGAGGTCGCGGTCTCCGACGAGAAGCCAGCTCAGGGCGATCACCGGATCGCGGAGCTCACGCTCAGCGCCGACGCGTGCCGCGCCGACACGCAGAGCATCCAGCCATCGGCGCATTCCCGGGCGATCGCCGCGCTCCGCGCAGAGCACGGCGGCGAGGGCGGCTGCACGGGTCCACGAATACCAATCGCCGGTGTCGTCCGTGCGGGGGCGGAGGGAGCTCGGGTCCACGTCCGGCACCGCACCCTGAAGATGCGTGCGGGCGGTGATCAATCCCGCGAGCCCCTGCAGCCGGTGGCGCTCGGTGCCGTCGGGGAACAGGCTCCCCAGCCACTCCGCGGCTTCCACCGTGAACCCCGCGCCCACTGAGGCCGCGCCCGCGACGAGCCGCGCCTCATCCCGGTCGGCGCCCTCCGCATGCTTCGTCGCCTCCCGCGCGAGGAGCAGAGCACGCTCCGGATGGCCGGCTTCCGACAGCTCCCGGGCGATCCGGGTGAGTTCGGCGGCGGCGCGCGGGTCCTGCTCGAGCGAGGCCCGCGCCCGGTGCCAGTCCGCACTCACCGCATCACCCCGATTCCGGAAGACCCGGCTGAGCCGATCGTGCACGGCGCCGACGACGGCGGCGTCCGTCCTCGCCTGGACCCAGATCGCCAGACGCGTGTCCGTGAACCGCACTCTCCCTGCCCGGACGATCAGGTGCCGAGCGACCGGAGCCGCCGAGATCTCGAGCGCGGACCGACCGTCGAACGTCAACAGCGGATCGAGTCGGTCGTCGAGCGTGACGGAGAGCGCGAGGAGGAGGTCGCGATCTCGCGCCGGGAGGAGGAGGTCGTGAAAGCGGGCGGCGATCGCCGGGACGACCGGAAGCGGCGTCGGCAGCGGGCGCAGCCCCGCCCGCTGCGCCGGCAGCAGGCGCTCCACGACCTCACGGATGGCCGGCACGTCGCCCTGCAGCTCGACGGCCAGTCGAGACACGACGTGGGGCGCGCATCCCCACCCGCGGGAGAGCAGATCGTCGAGAAGCGCCTCGATGACCTCCGGCGTGGCCGGGAGGCCCCTCTGCGCGTTCGAACCCTCGATGCCGATCCCCCTCAGCTCGGCGGGATGCGATCCCGCAGAGGCGAGGCTAGCAACGGGGAGTCTCCGGCGGAGCGTCTCACCGACGTTGTATATCGGTCGACGTTCCTGCCGGAGCAGACCTGCAGCCGGACGAGGTCAGTCCTGCTCGTCCTCGGTGCGATAGGGGTCGGCGTCGCCGGCGTGCGATGCCGAGGAGGCGAGCTTCGCGACCTCTGCATCGCGCTCCTGCGCCTCACGCAGGAGAGCGCCGATGTGGTCGGCGTTCTCCGGGAGCGCATCGGGGATGAACTCGAGCGTCGGCACGAGCCGCGTACTGAGCTGTCGTCCGACCTCGCTGCGCAGCATGCCCGTGGCCGAGGTGAGCGCTGCACCGCTGGCGATGCGCTCCTCCTCCGTGCCCAGCACCGTGTAGAACACGGAGGCATGCTGGAGGTCGCCGCTGACGCGGACGTCGGTGAGGGTGACGAAGCCGAGGCGCGGGTCGCGCAGCCCCTTCTCCAGCCGCTCGGCGAGGATCACGCGGATCCGGTCCGCCAGACGAGCCTGTCGTTCACCAGCCATTGTTCTCTCCTAAGACCTGGCGGTCGTTGAGCGAGCGAAGCGAGACGAAACGCCCTGTAGAAGACGTCTCGTCTCGTCGCTTCGCTCCTCGCTCAACGACCGCGGTGGTTTGATCAGCCGCGAGGCTTCTCGACGAGCTCGGTCGTCTCGATCTCGTCACCGATCTGGATGTCGTTGAACTTGCCGAGACCGATACCGGCCTCGTAGTCCGTGCGAACCTCGGTGACGTCGTCCTTGAAGCGGCGCAGCGACTCGATGGCGAGGCCATCGGCCACCACGACACCGTCGCGGATGACACGTGCCTTGGCGTTTCGCGTGATCGTTCCCGACCGCACGATGACACCGGCGATGTTGCCGAACTTCGACGAGCGGAAGACCTCGCGGATCTCGGCGACGCCCGACTGGACCTCTTCGAACTCCGGCTTGAGCATGCCCTTGAGCGAGCTCTCGATCTCATCGATGGCGTTGTAGATCACCGAGTAGAACCGGATGTCGACGCCCTCGCGCTGAGCGCGCTCACGCGCCTTCGTGTCGGGACGCACGTTGAAGCCCACGATGATCGCGTTGTCGATCGTCGCGAGGTTCACGTCGGACTCGGTGATCGCACCGACTCCGCGGTGGATGATGCGCAGCTGCACCGAGTCGTCGACCTCGATCTTGAGGAGCGACTCCTCGAGCGCCTCGACAGCACCCGACACGTCGCCCTTGATGATGAGGTTGAGCGACTCGACCTTGCCCTCTTCGAGTGCACGGGTGAAGTCCTCGAGCGAGATGCGCTTGCGGGCCTTGGCCAGCTGAGCGTTGCGCTCGACCGCTTCACGCTTCTCAGCGATCTGACGGGCCATGCGGTCCTCGTCTGTGACGATGAACACGTCGCCGGCGCGCGGCACGGAGTTCAGACCCTGCACCTGCACGGGACGCGACGGGTAGGCCTCGAGGACCTGCTCGCCGTTCTCGTCGGCCATCGCACGCACGCGTCCGTAGGCCGTACCCGCGACGATCGCGTCGCCGACCCGGAGCGTTCCGGACTGGATGAGCACCGTGGCGACCGAACCGCGACCCTTGTCGAGCTTCGCCTCGATGGCGACACCGCGAGCGGCCTTGTTCGGGTTGGCCGTCAGGTCGAGACCGGCGTCGGCGGTGAGCAGCACCGCATCCAGGAGGTCCTGGATGCCGGTGTTGGCTCGCGCCGAGACGTCGACGAACATGACGTCGCCACCGAACTCCTCCGCGACCAGACCGTACTCGGTGAGCTGCTGGCGCACCTTGGACGGGTTGGCGTCGGGCTTGTCGACCTTGTTCACGGCGACCACGATCGGCACGTTCGCCGCCTGGGCGTGGTTCAGGGCCTCCACCGTCTGCGGCATGATGCCGTCGTCGGCCGCGACCACGAGGATCGCGAGGTCCGTGACCTGCGCACCACGGGCACGCATGGCGGTGAACGCCTCGTGACCGGGGGTGTCGATGAACGTGATGGCACGTTCGATGCCCTCGTGCTCCGTCCACACCTGGTAGGCACCGATGTGCTGGGTGATGCCTCCGGCCTCACCCTCGATGACGTTGGTCTGGCGGATCGCGTCGAGAAGGCGCGTCTTACCGTGGTCGACGTGACCCATGACGGTGACGACCGGCGGACGGATCTCGAGGTCGTCCTCGCTCTCCTCCTCCAGCTCCTGCTCGAGGTTGAGACCGAAGCCCTCGAGGAGCTCCTTGTCCTCGTCCTCGGGCGAGACCATCTGGATCTTGTAGCCGAGCTCGGCGCCCAGGACCTCGAAGGTCGCCTCGTCCAGCGACTCGGTGGCCGTGGCCATCTCGCCGAGGTTGAAGAGGATGGTGACGAGGGTTCCCGGCTGCACGGTGTAGCCGGTCAGCGTCTCGATCTTGTCGGCGAAGTCCGCGATGGATGCGCCGCGACGCATGCGGATGATCTCCCCGTTGCCACGGGTGACGTTGACGCCACCGACGACCGGGGCGCTCCGCATCTCGAATTCCTGCCGCTTCGCCCGCCGCGACTTGCGCTGCTTGCTCTTGCCGCCGCCCTTGCCGAAGGCACCGGCGGTACCACCACCGGGACCGCGGCCACGGCCGCCGCCACCACCGGGACGACCGGCGAAACCGCCACCGGGACGTGCACCGGGGCCGCCTGCACCACCGGGTCCACCCGCGCCGCCGGGACGACCGGGGCCGCCGGGACGCTGCTGGAACGGTGCGCCGCCGGGACGACCGCCACCACCGGGGCGACCTGCGCCACCGGGACGCGGGGAACCGGGACGCGGGGCGCCCGGACGCGGAGCGCCGGGGCGAGGCGCCTGCGGGCGCGGGATGTTTCCGGGCGTCGGGCTCGGGCGCTGGCCCATGCCCTGCGCGGAAGCGAAGGGGTTGTTGCCCGGACGGGGACCCGCCGGACGCTGGCCCATCCCCTGCGAAGAGGAGAACGGGTTGTTGCCGGGGCGCGGGGCACCGGGCTTCGGGGCGCCGCCGTCATCGGACTTCGCCGGTGCCGGCTCGGCTGCCGGAGCGGGGGTCTCCGCGGCGGGAGCAGGTGCTTCCGGAGCGGGGGCCGCCGGAGCGGGAGTCTCGGGGGCGGGCTTCGGGCCGGGCTTGGGGCCCGGGGTCGGAGCCTGCTTGGCGGCGGGCTTCGCTGCGGGCTTGGCCGCAGGCGCGGCATCCGCACCGGCCTTGAGCGAGCCGTCGGCCTCGATCGCCGCACGCAGCTTGCGCGCCACCGGCGGTTCGATGGTCGAGGACGGGCTCTTCACGAACTCGCCGAGTTCCTTGAGCTTTGCAAGAGCGACCTTGCTGTCGACGCCGAGTTCGGCGGCGATCTCATGTACGCGTGGTTTACCAGCCACAATTCTCCTGTCTGAGTCGGTCCACCCAGACAGGGCAGACCACTAGTCGCGGACGGGTCTCATTTCGAGCCGTTCACTTTGTTTCCATAGCTGTTCAGCCTTTGTTTCTTGGTGGGTGCTGTTCGAAGGTCCGCGTGTCCAGCTGAGTGGACACGCGCAGTGCTCGTCCGAATGCGCGACGCCGCAGAGCGGCATCCATGCATTCCTGTGTCGGATGCAGCCACGCGCCTCTCCCCGGCAGAACGGCACGCTCGTCGATGACGAGCACGTTGTTCTGGGACACCACTCTGAGAAGAGAGGAGCGGGGAGCACGCGTGCGACAGCCGACGCACGTTCGTACGGGTTCCATCTTACACCTGCGTTCCCTCGCCCCTCTCCCCGCGTGGTGCGAGTCGGGACGAGATCCGGTCAGTCGTCGAGGACGCTGTCGGGCTGGATGTCGATCTTGGCTCCGGTGAGCTTGGCGGCCAGGCGGGCGTTCTGCCCCTCCTTGCCGATCGCGAGCGACAGCTGGTAGTCGGGCACCAGGGCGCGCACGGCCTTGGTGCCGGCGTCGAGCACGAAGGCGCTCGTCACCTTGGCAGGCGACAGGGCGTGCGCCACGAAGGTCGCCAGGTCCGGGTCGTGATCGACGATGTCGATCTTCTCCCCCGCGAGCTCCTCGGTCACCGCGCGGACGCGGCGCCCCATCTCGCCGATGCAGGCACCCTTCGCGTTGATCGACGGATCGTTGGCCTTCACCGCGATCTTGGTCCGGTGCCCGGCCTCGCGGGCGAGCGAGACGATCTCCACGAGACCGGCCGCGATCTCGGGCACCTCCAGCGCGAAGAGCTTGCGCACGAGGCCGGGGTGGGTGCGCGACACCGTGATCTGCGGACCCTTCAGCCCCTTCGCGACGCTGGTCACGTACACGCGCAGGCGGGATCCGTGGGTGTACTCCTCGCCCGGAACCTGCTCCTCGGGGGGCAGGATGGCCTCGACGGAGCCGAGATCGACGTGGATCATCCGCGGGTTCGGTCCCTGCTGGATGACGCCGGCGACGATGTCGCCTTCCTTGTCCTTGAAGTCGCCCAGCACGACGTCGTCCGCGATGTCGCGGAGGCGCTGGCTGATGACCTGCTTGGCGGCGAACGCGGCGATGCGGCCGAAGTCGTCGGGCGTCGCGTCCTCCTCGCCGATGATGGCGCCCTCTTCGTCCTTGACGACCTGCAGCACGGCGACGTGGCCGGACTTGCGGTCGAGCTCGACGCGGACGCCCTCGGGCGTGGCACCGTCAGCGGCGACGTGCTTGGAGTACGCGGTCAGGATCGCCTGCTCGATGATCGAGACGAGCTCCTCGAAGGGGATCGCCTTCTCCTTCTCGATGCCTCGCAGCAGACTCAGTTCGATGTCCATGACGGCCTCCCTATTCAGCTCTCGTCGCGCCTGATCGCACGCGCGACATCCGTACCACGATACCCTGTGCCCACCGCCTGTTGCCACGGCGGCAGCCGCGCCGCCGCGGCGAAGACGCCGCAGGAGGACCACGTGAACTCGTTCGACACCATCGTGATCGGCGCCGGGATGTCGGGCGTCACGGCTGCGCGGATGCTGACGGACGCCGGCCAGCGCGTCGTGGTGCTCGAGGGGCGCGACCGCATCGGCGGACGGATGAACTCGGACCGGCAGGCCGGGTTCCCCGTCGAACTCGGGGCGTCATGGATCCACGGGATCGACGGCTCGGCGCTCTGGCGACTCGCTCAGGCCCTCGATGTGCCGACGCTGGAGTACACGGTGGGCAGCTTCCAGGTCGGCGGGCGCCCGATCGAGAACTTCGACGGCGACGGCAGACCGATGGATGCCGATGCCACCGCACGATGGATCGCGGATGTCGACGAGGCGGACCGTCTCCTCGTCGAGGAGATCGCGGCGTCCTCGCCCGGCGACACGTATCTGGACGTCACCGAGCGCGCACTCGACCGCTCCGGGCTCGCACCCGAGCGCATCGACGAGATCCGCGAGTTCTTCCGCCACCGCGTCGAGGAGCAGTGCGGCGCGTGGATCGGCGACCTCGACGCTCATGGCCTCGACGAGGACGCGATCGACGGCGAGGAGGTGATCTTCCCGCGCGGCTACGACGAGCTGCCGCACCGCATCGCCGCGGGACTCGACATCCGCCTCGACCACGTCGTCACGCACGTCGCGCGGTCGGCGGCCGGAGTCGTCGTCCGCACCAGCGATGCCGAGTTCACCGCTGATCGCGCGGTCGTGACCGTGCCGCTCGGGGTGCTCAAGAGCGGCTCCCTCGTCTTCGAGCCCGCGCTTCCCGATGCCGTCGCCGGCCCCATCGACCGGCTGGGCATGGGCGTCTTCAACAAGATCTTCCTCCAGTTCCCCGAGCGGTTCTGGAACGAGGAGAGCTACGTCATCCGCGCGCTCGGCGAAGCCGGTGAGCACTGGCACTCCTGGTACGACGTCTCGGCGGTGAGCGGCATCCCGACCCTGCTCACGTTCGCCGCGGGGCCGTTCGGTCGGCACATGCAGGAGCTCCCGGACGACGAGGTCGTGGCCGACGTGGTCCGTGCGCTGCGGGTCCTCTACGGCGATGCGGTCGGAGAGCCCGTGGCGCACTGGATCACGCACTGGGGTGAGGACCGCTTCTCCGTCGGCTCATACTCCCACCTCGCCCTCGGCTCCTCGCATCACGATCACGACGAGCTCGCCGGTCCCGTGGACGACGTGCTGCACTTCGCCGGCGAGGCGACCTGGGGCGCTGAGCCCGCGACCGTCGGAGCGGCGTACTACTCGGGGCAGCGGGCTGCGGAGCGCATCCTCGGCCGGTCGGTGGATCTCGACGCCTTCGCCGCGGGCATCACTGCGCGCGAGCAGACGGAAGATCGTTGATCGCCCGGATGAGCCGGAACAGGTTCCCGACCTGACGCTGGTCCAGGTGCAGGATCAGTCGCGGCAGGTGCAGCACGTCGTCGTCGGCGACCTCGGCCCTCCGGGGCGCCGCTCGTTCGATCCGCCCGGACGAGAGCATCAGCGCGAACTGCTCGTTCAGCGACTCGATCTCGGCATCCGTCGGCTCGTTCCGCAGACGCAGGACGAGCGAGTCGCCGATCCAGCGGAGCGAATCGTAGTTCCGCCAGAAGCCGGCGATCTCGGCGCGCGCCTTGTCCGCGGAGTCGGTGACGACGACCCGGTCGAAGTCGCCGGGTGAGATGACGCCCATCGGCTCGAGGGTGTCATCGATGTAGCGCTGCAGGCCCTGCCAGAACGTGCCGCCGGGCTGATCGAGGAGCACGATGGGCGTCGGCTCCGCCTTGCCGGTCTGCTGGAGCGTGAGGAGCTCGAACATCTCGTCGAGCGTCCCGAAACCTCCGGGCAGGCAGATGAACCCGGAGGATTCCTTGACCAGCATCAGCTTGCGCGTGAAGAAGTACTTCATCGCGACGACCTGACCCTGACCCGTGACGAGGCTGTTCGCCTTCTCCTCGAAGGGAAGCCGGATCGAGACGCCGAGCGAGAGTTCGGGGCCCGCCCCCTCCGCCGCGGCCTGCATGATCCCTGGACCCGCTCCGGTCACGACCATCCAGCCGTCGGTCGCGAGGGCCGCTGCGATGTCGCGAGCCTGCAGGTAGAGCGGGTCGTCCTGTCGCGTGCGCGCGGATCCGAAGACCGTGACCTTCGGCACGCCGTGGAACGGCGCGAACAGCCGGAACGCATCGCGCATCTCGGCGAGGGCTGCGGAGGCGATCTTCAGGTCCAGTCGGCCCGCATCGTCCTCACCGAGACCGATCGCCGTGCGGATCATCCGCGTCACGAGCCTGCGTTCGTCATGAACTCCCGCGTCGTCGAGGAGCGCGTCGATCTCAGCGGTCAGGGTCTCCGCCAGCGGTTCGTCCGTCATGATCCCAGCGTCGCATGTGGGAAGGAGCTGATGCATCCCGCAACGCCGCGCTCCGCGGGAGAGCGGGCGCGGCGTTCGGGCAGACACTCAGCGGGTCAGGCGTTCCACGACGTCGCCGACGGAGATCGCGTCGCGCTCCCCTGTGCTCCGGTCCCAGAGCTCGACCTGACCATCGGCGGCGCCGCGGCCGACGATGACGATCTTGGGCACGCCGACGAGTTCCGCGTCGCCGAACTTCACGCCGGGCGAGACCTTGGGTCGATCGTCGTACAGCACGTCGAGTCCGGCGCCTTCCAGCTGCGCCGAGAGCTCTTCAGCGACGTCGAAGGCGACCTGGTCGCGACCCGCGGCCACGACCTGCACGTCGAACGGCGCGACGGATGCCGGCCAGATCAGGCCCTTGTCGTCGTTGTTGAGCTCGGCGATGATCGCGAGGATGCGGGTCACGCCGATGCCGTAGGAACCCATCGTGACGGTGACGAGCTTGCCGTTCTCGTTGAGGACCTTGAGCCCCAGCGCCTCGGCGTACTTGCGACCGAGCTGGAAGACGTGTCCGATCTCCATGCCGCGAGCGAGCTCGACGGGACCGGAGCCGTCGGGAGCGGGGTCTCCGGCACGGACGTTCGCGATCTCGACGATGCCGTCTGCGAAGAAGTCCCGCCCGGCGACGACCGAGTGCGCGTGCTTCTGGTCGATGTTCGCGCCGGTGATCCAGCTGGTGCCCTCGCTGACGCGCGGGTCGACCAGATAGCGGATGCCGGTGGCCGACTCCTCGCCGAGCACCGCACCGGTCGGCGACCAGGGGCCGATGTAGCCCTTCACGAGCAGCGGGTTGTTCTCGAAGTCGTCGGCCGTGGCCGTCGCCACCTCGGCGGGGGCGAAGGCCACTTCGGCGCGCTTCTCGTCGACCTCGCGGTCGCCGGGGATGCCGACGATGACGAGTTCGCGGGTGCCGTCGAGGTGCGTCAGCGAGAGGACGACGTTCTTGAGCGTGTCCGCAGCGGTGTACTCGCCGTCCAGGTGTGCATTGGTGTGCGCGACGAGCGTCTCGATGGTCGGGGTGTCCGGCGAGTCGAAGATGACCGGCGCCGCATCGGCGTCGAACGCGATCGCCTCGGGGACAGCCGTCGTGAAGGCCTCGACGTTCGCCGCGTAACCGCCGGCGCTGCGGACGAAGGTGTCCTCACCGACGGGCGTGGGGTGCAGGAACTCCTCGCTGCGCGAGCCGCCCATCGCGCCGGCATCCGCCTGCACGATGACGTACTCGAGCCCGAGACGCTGGAAGATGCGCTCATACGCGTCGCGCTGCGACTGGTAGCTGGCGTCGAGGCCCTCATCCGAGGCGTCGAAGGAGTAGGCGTCCTTCATCGTGAACTCGCGACCGCGGAGCAGACCTGCGCGCGGGCGCGCCTCGTCGCGGTACTTGTCCTGGATCTGGTAGATCGTCAGCGGGAGATCTTTGTACGACGAGTACAGGTCCTTCACGAGCAGCGTGAAGGCCTCCTCGTGCGTGGGCGCGAGGAGGTAGTCGCCGCCCTTGCGGTCCTGGAGCCGGAACAGCAGATCGCCGTACTCCTCCCAGCGCCCGGTCGCCTCGTACGCCTCACGCGGCATGAGCGCCGGGAAGTGCACCTCCTGCGCGCCGGCCTCGGCCATCTCCTCACGGACGACGGCCTCGATCTTCGCCTTGACGCGCAGACCCAGTGGCAGCCACGCGAAGATGCCGGCAGCCTGCGGGCGGATGTATCCCGCCCGGATCAGCAGCTTGTGGCTGGCGACCTCTGCACCGGCAGGGTCTTCGCGGAGCGTACGGAGGAAGAATTTCGAGAGACGAGTGACCACGGCTCAAGTCTAGTGAGCCGTGGACACCCGTCTCTGCGACGACGTCAGTTGAGCGCGGGCAGTCCGGACGGGACGACTCCCCCGCCGTACAGGCTGACGGCGAGCTCCTGCAGCGCGGTGAGTGCCACGCGCTGCGGGAGCGGCCCGTAGGAGATGCGTGCGACGCCGAGCTTCTCGTAGTCCGAGGCGGCGAGAGCGCCGGGGACGCCGATCACGCTGACCTTGCGTTCGCCGATGCCCTCGACGAGCTGACGGGTGACGTTCGCGTCGAGAAGGCCCGGCACGAAGACCGCGGTCGCACCCGCGTCGAGGTAGGCGCGGCCCCGCTGGATCGCGTCGGCGATGCTCTCCTGGACCGGGCGGTGACCCGCGCGGACGAAGGCGTCGGTGCGCGCGTTGAGGGCGAACGGGACGCCCTCGGCTTCAGCGGCCTTCACGATCGCCTCGACGGCGGCGACCGACTCGTCGAACGGCTTGAGCCGGTCTTCGACGTTCGCGCCGACGATGCCGACACCGATCGCGAGGCGGGTGGTCTCCCCCGCGTCTCCGTAGCCGTCGTCGAGATCGGCGGTGACAGGCACTTGGACGGATGCCGCGATGCGCCCGACCATGTCGATCATCAGGTCGCGCGGCGTCGCACCGTCGTCGTACCCGAACGAGGCGGCGATGCCGTGTCCGGCGGTGGCGATCGCCTTCGTCTCAGGAAGGGCGGCGACGGCACGGGCGCCGACGACATCCCACACGTTCACGACGCGGAGGATCTCCGGAGCGTCATAGAGTCCGACAAGGGTCTGGGCCTTGGCTGCAGTGGTCATGACTCCACGCTAACGCGGGTGGTCGACATCGGGGGCGGTGCGGGTGGAACAATCGCGAGGCTCCTCGGAGCTGTTCCGTTGTGTTGGGACAGGATGCTGGTGTGTCGGTTTGTGGGCGTGATCTGGGGGTTTCAATGTCGGTGGCCCCTGGTTCACTAGGGGTATGACAGCACTGGCGGACGCGACGGTCGAGCAGGTGAACGCGCTGGGTGCGGTCACCGAGATGCTCGTCGAGGTCGAGCGCACGATCAGCAGCATGCAGGCCGTCCGGGACGGTTTCCTCGCGGTCGGGTCCCGGTTGGCGGTCGACGTCGCGGGCCAGGCGGGGTCTCGGGAGGAGGCGGATCTGGTGTTGCGGTCGGTCGCGGCGGAGTTCGCGGCCGCGCTGCGGGTGTCGGACCGGACGGTGCAGCGGCGGATGACGGACGCGTCGTTCCTGGTGGAGCGTTTCCCGTCGGTGTGGCGGGCACTGGGGTCGGGGCGGATCAGTGCCGGGCATGCGCGGGTGATCTGCGACGCCGGCGAGCACCTGGACGATCCCGCGGACCGGGAGGCGTATTCGGCGGAGATGATCGGGTTCGCGGAGACGGAGTCCGCGAACCGGGTCGCGCGGTGGGCGCGGCGGGTCGCGGAACGGTACCAGGCGCGTCCGGTCAGTGACCGGCACAAGGATGCGCGGAAGAAGCGGGGCGTGTGGGTGAAAGACCTCGCTGACGGGATGGCGGAACTCGGCATGTGCGGGCCCGCCGCGTTGGTGCATGGAGCATTCGAACGGATCACCGCCATGGGAAAGACCGTGCAGGAACAGACGGTGCCGGAACAGACGGTGCCGGAACAGACGGTGCCGGAACAGACGGTTCAGGAACAGACGGTTCAGGAACAGACGGTGCAGGAACAGACGGGCCCGACCCGGGCGGATGCCGGAACGCACGCGACCGCGAGTGCGCCCGCAGGCGAGTCGCCGGAGACCGCGTTCGGCCCGGCCGCGGATGCGACGCGGACCGCGGGACGACCGACCGGTGACACGGTCGCCAAAGACCCGCGCACTCTGGGACAGATCCGCGCGGACATCGCCCTCGACCTGCTCCTCACCGGAGCCCCGGCAGGGCACGACACCCCCGGCGGCCTCCTCGGAGCGATCACGGCAAGCGTGTCGGTCACGGTCCCGGTCACGACTCTGATGGGGCACGGCACGACCCCCGCGGAACTGAACGGGTGCACCCCGATCGACCCCGACACCGCGAGACACCTCGCGGGGGCGGCATCCGGGTGGGATCGCATCCTCACCGACCCCATCACCGGCGCGCTCCTCACTGTCGACCGCTACCGACCCAGTGCGGAGCTGAGACGACACCTCCGGGCCCGGGACCAGCGTTGCCGATTCCCCACCTGCGGGTACGCCGCCACCCACAGCGATATCGACCACCACCACGACGCCGCCCACGGCGGTGCGACCACGGTGGAGAACCTCGGCCACCTCTGCCGACGACACCACGTCCTCAAGCACCACTCGCCATGGCACGTCGAACCCCTCGGCGACGGCACCTACGCCTGGACCAGCCCCACCGGCCGCACCTACATCGACAAGCCGCCGCCCCCGCACACCATCACCTTCACCGAAGACGACACCCCACCACCCTTCTGATACCCCGCGCCCTTCCGACGCCCCAGCCTTCCGACACCCTGTGCTCTTCCGACGCCGCTCTGCAGCGGCTCGACCTAGTGTGGAGACATGCCTCAGCGCCGATCTCACGTCGCCCCGTCCGCCGCGCAGACCGAGCTCGCCTCGGCACTGGCCGCGTTGCGGGAATCCGTCGACGCCCCGATCGAGTTCCCGGCCGACGTCCTCGCCGAAGCCGCAGCTGCCGATCCGACGGATCCCGAACTCGACCTGCGGGAGGTTCCGTTCGTGACCCTCGACCCGGCGGGATCCCGCGATCTCGACCAGGCGTTCCACCTGGAGCGCGACGGCGCCGGGTACACCGTCCGCTACGCGATCGCCGATGTCCCCGGTTTCGTGACACCTCGGGGTGCGGTCGATGTCGAGGCACGCCGCCGCGGGCAGACCCTGTATGCAGCGGACGGACGAATCCCTCTGCATCCGCCGGTTCTCAGCGAAGACCGCGCCTCTCTCCTCGCCGACGTCGACCGGCCCGCCCTGGTGTGGACGTTCTCGCTCGACAGCGACGGCGCCGTCACCACGTTCCGACTCGAGCGGGCGCTCATCCGCTCCCGCGCACAGCTCGACTACGTGACGACGCAGGCCTCCCTCGACCGCGGGGAGGAAGGACCCGCGACTCTGCTTCCCGAGATCGGCGCACTGCGCATCGAGCAGGAACGCGTCCGCGGCGGCGCGAGTCTCAATCTCCCCGACGAGGAGGTCGTGCGCGCTGCCGACGGCACCTATGGCATCGAGCGTGCCAGCCCGCTGCCCGTCGAGGAGTGGAACGCACAGCTCTCACTGATGACCGGGATGGCCGCCGCATCGCTCATGATCGACGCCGGCGTCGGCATCCTGCGCACGATGCCTCGACCCGATGACGACGCCTTCGAGACCTTCCGACACCAGACCGAGGCCCTCGGCCGCCCGTGGACCACCGGCGACTACGGCGAATACCTGCGAGCCCTCGACCGGACCGACCCTCTGACGCTTCCGGTGCTGCAGGCCGCCGCATCGCTCTTCCGCGGCGCCGGCTACGTCACGTTCGACGGAGCGGCCCCGAAGGACGCGATCCAGGCCGCGATCGCCGCGCCCTATGCGCACGCGACCGCTCCGCTGCGGCGCCTCGTCGACCGCTGGGTGCTCGCGATCTGCCTCGCGGTCTCGACCGGCCAGGAGATCCCGTCGTGGGCGCGCGAGTCGCTCGACGACCTGCCCGGATTGATGCAGGAGTCCGGACGACGCGCATCCCAGCTGAACGCGGCGACCATCAACAACGTCGAAGCAGCTCTCCTCACCCCACTGGTCGGCACCGAGATCGACGCGACCGTCATCGAGCTCCGCGGCGAACGGGCATCCATCCAGATCGCGGAGCCCGCCGTGACAGCATCCGCTCCGGTCCCCGCCGGTGCGCAACCGGGCGACGTGGTCCGGCTGCGGGTCGTCCGGGTCGACATCCCGCGCGGCGAGATCGAGTTCGCGATCTGACCCCGGGCCTCCGGCCTCGCCGACGGCGGGAGCGACGAGCGCCGCTCAGCCCGCCGGCACCGCGGTCGTCGTCATCACCAGCAGCTGCGGGTCGGTCAGATCCAGCGTCACCGTGATCGAGGCGAACTCCGACAGCGACGCGACGTGCGTCCCGCCGCACAGGATCACGGCTTCACCCTCGGGCAGCTCGCAGTGCCAGCGCCGGCGATCGACGATGGTCGGCCCCTCGACCTCGATGCGGCTGGAGGCTCCCGACGCCACCCAGTCGGCGAGCTGGGCGTTGATGCGCGCCGCACGGGCGTCGAGCGTGGCTGCGAAGGTCTCCGTGTCGAACCCGGCACGACGCAGACTCTTCCCGAGCCGGTACTCGTCCACCGCACCGTCCTCGTGGATGCGACTGGTCTGGTTCGCCCGACCCTCGAAGTCGGGGTTGCCGAGCGCGTCGGCGCCGGGGTCCTTGCGCCACAGGTCGGCGACGGCGAGGTCCAGCGCGAGCGAGGCGAGATGGCACGCGGTGTGCCCACGGCTCAGTCCCGCACGGCGAGAGGCATCCACCGACAGCGTGACCGGTGTACCGGGGACAAGCCCCTCGGGCGCATCCCCGGCGAGGCGATGCCCCACCAGCCATGTCCAGCCCTCGGCGCCGCGCTTGACGGGGATGGCGCTGCCGACGGCGAACTCGCCGGCATCGCTCGACGCCGCCATGACGGCCTCGACGACGGCCGCACGCTCGTCCCCCGCGGTCATCTCTCCGGAATCGCCGGGCTGATCGGGCCAGGTGTGGTCCACGGGATGGAACGGCGACACGTCGACGACGACCACGACTCCGTCGGGAGCGGCCTCGACCCGCGTGACCACTCCGTCTCCGATCACAGATCCATCGGCGAAGGACACGATCGTTGACGACATGGGACTCCTGGGGTCGGTGCGAAGTGACGGGAAGGCGTCCGGGGACGCCGACATGATCAGTGAGCCGGCGGAATGGTGAAGCTCGCGAGCTTGTCGCCCTCCACCACGAAGATGCCATCGGACTCGCCGTTGAACACGCGACTCGACCATCCGAACCGGATGCGGGTCGTCTCCCCCTCGGTCGTGGCGCTCAACACGGTCATGCGCGCTCCGGCGCCGATCGCATCGCTTCCCGCCCAGCTTCGGACGCCGTCGGGGCCTGCCTTGACCGTTCCCCAGTCGCTCACGAAGCCGTCGGCGGTGAACGCCGACACGAAAGCCTCGGTGTCAGCCGCGTTGATCGCATCGACCATCGCCTGCACGGGAGCGGGTACGGAGTTCTGCGACATCATCGTCTCCTTCGGGTCTCGCGTCAGACCGTGACGACCTGGGCCGTGCCGAGCGGAGCCTCGGGGCCCATCTCGGCGGCGATCCGGTTCGCCTCCTCGATCAGCGTGGCGACGATGTCGGCCTCGGGGACGGTCTTGATGACTTCGCCCTTGACGAAGATCTGCCCCTTGCCGTTGCCGGAGGCGACACCGAGGTCGGCCTCGCGCGCCTCGCCGGGACCGTTCACGACGCAGCCCATCACGGCGACACGCAGCGGGACGGTCATGTCCTTGAGCCCCTCGGTCACGTCTTCCGCGAGGGTGTACACGTCGACCTGCGCGCGTCCGCACGACGGGCACGACACGATCTCGAGCTTGCGCTCGCGCAGGTTGAGGGACTGCAGGATCTGGTGACCGACCTTGACCTCTTCCGCGGGAGGTGCGGACAGCGAGACGCGGATGGTGTCGCCGATGCCCTCGCCGAGCAGGATGCCGAACGCCGTCGCACTCTTGATCGTGCCCTGGAACGCCGGACCTGCCTCGGTGACGCCGAGGTGCAGCGGCCAGTCGCCCATCTGCGCGAGCAGGCGGTAGGCCTGGACCATGATCACCGGGTCGTTGTGCTTCACCGAGATCTTGAAGTCGTGGAAATCGTGCTCCTCGAAGAGCGAGGCCTCCCAGCGCGCGCTCTCGGCGAGGGCCTCCGGAGTCGCCTTGCCGTACTTCTGCAGCAGACGCGGGTCGAGGGACCCTGCGTTGACGCCGATCCGCAGCGAGACACCCGCGTCCTTCGCCGCCTTCGCGATCGCGCCCACCTGGTCGTCGAACTTGCGAATGTTGCCCGGGTTCACACGCACGGCGGCGCAGCCGGCGTCGATCGCCTGGAAGACGTACTTCGGCTGGAAGTGGATGTCGGCGATCACCGGGATCTGGCTCTTCTTCGCGATGATGTGCAACACGTCGGCATCGTCCTGCGAGGGAACCGCGACACGCACGATCTCGCAGCCGGACGCCGTGAGCTCGGCGATCTGCTGCAGGGTCCCGTTGATGTCGGTCGTCTTCGTCGTCGTCATGGACTGCACGCTGACGGGTGCGTCACCACCGACGAGCACCTTGCCCACCTTGATCTGGCGGGACTTGCGACGCGGGGCGAGGACGACGGGGACCTTCGGCATCCCAAGATTCACTGCTGGCACCCCTCAAGCCTACGCCGCCAGGATGCACGAGGGCTGGATGTCGGCCGCATGGTCACGGTGTCATCCGCCCGGGGACGGCGCCTCCGGTGTGGTAGTTTTCACCCCATGCTCGCGAACTTCACCTGGTGGCCCGCCTCCTAGGCGGTGTGTTCGCGTTCCCACGAATCCAGACCGCCTCCGGGGCGGTCTTTTCGTTGAGCCGAGCCGGAGCCCTGCACAGGAGACATCGATGACCCTCTCACGACTCGCCGAGCTCAGCACCGACCCGGCGTCATCCTTCGTGCTGATCGCACGCGACGGCGCCGACACCGTCGAGCTCCTCACCGGCGATGTCGTCGACGTCGACCTGCTCCGCGACATCCCGCTCGACGTCGACGGCGTGCCGCGCGAGGTGTTCGCGCTCGTCCCGTATCGACAGGTCCGCGAGCGCGGCTTCGTGGCGCAGGACGACGGGGCGCCCCTGCGCTGCATCGTCGTGGACGAGCACGTGCACCTCGACACCGCGCAGCTTCTCGCCGCGCTCCCCGACGCACCCGTGCCGCTGCACGACGACGGCTTCGACATCGCGGACGCGGAGTACGCCGCGATCGTCGAGAAGGTCATCGCCGAGGAGATCGGACGCGGCGAGGGAGCCAACTTCGTCATCCGCCGCGACTTCACGGCGAACATCGACGTCGACGACCGCACAGCGGCGCTCACCTGGTTCCGCGCGCTGCTCACGCACGAGCGCGGGGCGTACTGGACGTTCGCCGTGTTCACCCCCGGCCACATCGCGGTCGGTGCGAGCCCGGAGGCGCACGTCGTCGCCCGCGGCGGCGTCGTCACCATGAATCCGATCTCCGGCACGTTCCGGCACCCGGCCGGAGGCGCCACCAGGGAGACCCTCGTCGACTTCCTCGCGTCGACGAAGGAGACCGAAGAGCTGTTCATGGTCGTCGACGAGGAGCTCAAGATGATGAGCGCCGTCTGCTCCGACGGCGGCAGGATCACGGGTCCGCACCTCAAGGAGATGTCACGGCTCACGCACACCGAGTACATGCTGCGCGGACGCAGTGCCCTCGATCCCCGCGACATCCTGCGCGAGACGATGTTCGCCCCCACGGTCACCGGCTCTCCGATGCAGAACGCCTGCGCGGTCATCCGCCGGCATGAGAAGAAGCCCCGCGGCTATTACTCCGGTGTGGCGGCCCTGTTCACCCCGAATGACGCCGGTGGACACGACCTCGACGCCCCGATCCTCATCCGGACCGTGTATCTCCAGGATGGCGCCCTGAGCGTCCCTGTGGGCGCGACCCTGGTGCGGCACTCGGACCCGCTCGGCGAGGTGTCGGAGACCCACGGCAAGGCAGCGGGCGTTCTGGGCGCCATCGGCGCCATCGACCGCGATCGCGTTGCCGAGGCCCGCAGCGACGCGGATGCCCCCGGTGACGAGAAGGCACTCGCCGACGATCCGACGATCGCCGCACTGCTCTCATCGCGCAACGCCCGGCTCGCGGACTTCTGGCTCAACCCGCAGGGCGACGACCTCGACGGACCTTTCGCCGGACGTACCGCCCTCGTCGTCGACGCCGAGGATCGCTTCACGACGATGCTCGCCCACCAGCTCCGCCACCTCGGCCTCGCCGTCACGATCAGCCCCTGGAGCGAGGTGCAGGACGCCGATCTCGATGCGGCCGACATCGTCGTGGCTGGCCCCGGCCCAGGCGACCCTCGGGATGCCGCGAACTCCCGTATCGCCCGCATGCGCGAGGTCGTCGCTCGGCGCATGGATGCCGAGGCCCCGCTGCTCGCCGTCTGCCTGAGCCACCAGATCCTCAGCGACCGCTTCGGCATCGCGCTGACGTCGCTCGATGCTCCGCATCAGGGCCTCCAGAAGGCAGTGCCCGTGTTCGGTGAGGAGCCGTCGATCGGCTTCTACAACACCTTCACCGCCCGGGTCGCACCCGGCACGACGACGGTCGGGCCGGCGGAGGTCTCGGCGGACGCCGGATCGGGCGACGTCTATGCGCTTCGCGGCGCCCACTTCGCCTCGGTGCAGGGGCATCTCGAGTCGATCCTGTCGCGAGACGGCATCCACACGCTCGAACGTCTCGTCCGTCACGCACTCGCCTGAGCACCTGCCCCGGGGCCGCTTACTGCAGGATGTCGACAGGGTTGAACAGGTCGGCGACCAGCAGGAGCGCGCCCATCCCGATCAGCAGCACCGCGACGACGACCGTCAACGGCACGAGCCGGGTGGCGTCGACGGGTGCCGGCGGAGGCCGACGGAACAGCTTCGCCCAGATCCGCTTGATGCCCTCCCACAGCGCGACCACGACGTGACCGCCGTCGAGGGGCAGCAGCGGGATGAGGTTGAAGACGAAGAGGGCGATGTTGAGCGAGCCCAGAAGTCCGAGGAGCACCGCGAAGCGGTTCAGGATCGGGGCGTCGGTCGCGGCGACCTCTCCGGCGATGCGGCCGACCCCGACCACGCTCAGCGGCCCGTTCGGGTCGCGCTCGCCTCCGGTCACGAGTGACACTCCGACGTCCCAGAGCCGCACCGGCAGCGTGACGATCAGCGAAGCCACCCTGGCGACGTTGTCCGCCGTCATCTCCGGGCCCGCGCTCAGAGGCTGCTGCACGTAGCCCATCTGCGATCCCATGCCGACGTAGCCGACCTCCTTGACCACGGGCTCGCCGGCTTCGTCGAGGATCGGCTGCCCGCTGGCATCCGTGATCGTGCGCTCGGCGGCGATCGGCGTGATGCGCAGGGTCTGCTCCGCACCGTCGCGGCGAACCACCATGTCGAGAGTCTCGCCGGGTGCCGCCTGGACGATCGCCGTCGCATCGGCGAACGTCGACACCGGCTGGCCGTCGATCGAGACCAGCACATCGCCCGGCTCGATGCCCGCCTCGGCCGCCGGCGATGCCGGATCGTCGGCCGAGCACTCCGTGGCCGTGGACTCCGCCGGTACGACGCACTCGGTCACCGACGCGATCGTCGTCGTCCCCTGCTGCACGCCGATGCCGGAGACGAGGACCGTGAAGATGATGACCGCGAGGAGCAGGTTCATCAGCGGCCCGCCGAGCATGACGACCACGCGCTTCCACACCGGGAGCCTGTAGAAGACCCGGTCCTCCGCGCCCTCGGCGATGGTCTCGTCGTTCGCGGAGCGCGCATCCTGGATCAGCGTGCGGAACACGCCCTTCGCCGGACCGGCGGTCTTCGACGCCGGGTACATGCCCGACATCGAGATGAAGCCGCCCAGCGGCAGCATCTTGAATCCGTACTCGGTCTCGCCGATCCGCTTCGACCACAGCCGCGGACCGAAGCCGATCATGTACTGGCCGACGCGCACGCCGAAGAGCTTGGCGGGGACGAGATGGCCGACCTCATGCAGGCCGATCGACAAGCCGAGGCCGATCAGCATGAACAGGATGCCGCCCACATAGAGCAGGATTTCCACGTGCTCACGCTACTGCCCGCAGCCTAGGAATCCGCCCGGCACACCGCTCCGGCTAGGCTGACACGGTGACGACCCGGCAGCTGCGATTGGTACGCGCTGCCGCCGTCTCCTCCGTGGCCACGCTCATCGCCGCCGTCTCGCACACGCTCGGCGGCGGATCCGCGCCGCATCCGCTGCTGATCCTCGCGATGTCCACTCTGCTCACCCCGCTCTGCGCACTTCTCGTGGGCGTCCGGCCGTCGCGCCCTCGCGTCGCAGCCACCGTCCTGTTCGCGCAGGCGGCTTTCCACCTGCTGTTCCAGGTGCTGGGTTCGCCGACGGGATCCGCCGCGGTCGGCGCCGGCCATTCGCATCACGTCGCGCTCGACGCCCTCGGGGCGCTGCCGCCTGTCGCGGCGGCGGATACGACGATGCTCTTCGCGCACATCGTCGCGGCGGCGATCACCACGCTGCTCATCTGGCACGGCGAAGCGCTGCTGCGCGGCATCGCCCGCTGGTTCCAGACGCTTCTCCTCCGAGCGGTCCTGAGCGCGCCCGCCGAGCACCGGCGCCCCGACTCTCTCCGTTCCCTCCTCGTGCGCCCCTCCGACGCCGCGGTCTCCGCCGCCGTGTCGCGACGCGGACCTCCGGTGCTCGTCCGCGGCTGATCCGCCGCACCGACGTTCCGCTGCCCCGGCAGCGTCATCCTTCGCGGGTTCCCGCGTCGTTCCGACGCGCCCGCATCAACGAGCAATCAGGAGTACTCCCATGTCCCGCAACACCTCCCGCAGCCGCGCCCGTCGCGTCTCGATCACCTCCGCCGCCGTCTTCGGCGGTGCCGTCCTCGCTCTCGCCGTCCCGACGATGGCCGCCGCGCACGTCAACGTCAGCCCCGACGAGATCGTGGCCGGCGACCACGGCGTGCTCACCTTCTCCTTCTCGCACGGGTGCGACGACTCCCCCACCACAGCACTCCGCATCACGATGCCCGAAGGTCTCGCATCCGTGGCTCCCACGCTCGACGGCGACTGGACCATCGACGTCGAGCGCGGCGCCGACGGATTGGTGAGCGCCGTGACCTACACAGCCCTCACCCCCGTTCCGGTCGATCTCCGTGGCGCGGTGAGCATGTCGGTGGGCCTCGACGAGGACACCCCGGCCTCTTTGGCGTTCCCGGTCGTGCAGCAGTGCGTCGAAGGGGCGACCGAGTGGACGCAGCTCGCTGCCGAGGGTGAGAACCCCCACGACCTGGACTCCCCCGCACCCGTCGTGACCGTCACCGAGGCCGCTGCCGGCGGCCATGGCGAGCACGGTGCGACGGAGACCACGACGGATGCCGCGGCGGAGCCGGTCGCCGCGGACCCGCTGCCCACGGTCCTCGGTACGGGCGGACTCGTGGCCGGGATCGCCGCCCTCGTGGTCGCAGTGCTCGCCTACCGTCGCCGCGTCTGACGACACGGTCCGCCTCCTCCCGTGCATCGCGCGCGGAAGGGGGCGGGCCGCAGACGGGGTTCGTCCCGGCTCCGTGAGATCATGGATTCGACATGTCGATTGAACAACAACCGAGCCTGCCTCCCGTGCTCCGCCCCGCGAACCCGCCCCGGCGTGAGCTGTCCGAACTCGCCTCCCGATTCGCCGACGCCGTCCGCGGCGATGTGACCGGCATCGTGGTCTCCGGCATCACCCTCGCCACCGCGGATCTGCGGCCCGGCGAGGCGTTCGTCGCGATCCAGGGCGTCAACCGCCACGGTGCGGACTTCGCCGTGGCCGCGGCGGAGAAGGGGGCCGTGGCCGTCATCACCGATGAGCCGGGCGCCGAGATCGCCGCAGCGTCCGGAGTCCCGATCCTCGTGGTGGAGAACCCCCGCGCGATCCTCGGAGACCTCAGCGCCTGGGTCTACGGCACCGGTGCCGACGACCCGCTCCCGCTGCTGTTCGCGACCACCGGCACCAACGGCAAGACGAGCGTCTCGCACCTGCTGGAGGGCATCCTCGATCAGATGGGCGTCGTCACCGGCCTCTCCTCGACCGCCGAGCGCCACATCGCGGGCGAGATCATCGTCTCGCGGCTGACCACGCCGGAGGCGTCCGAGATGCACGCCCTGCTCGCACTGATGCGCGAGCGCGAGGTCGAGGCCGTCGCAGTCGAGGTCAGCGCGCAGGCCCTGTCGCGGCACCGCGTCGACGGCATCCGCTTCGACGTCGCCGGGTTCACCAACCTCAGCCACGATCATCTCGACGACTACGCCGACATGGACGAGTACTTCGAGGCCAAGCTGCCGCTGTTCCGCCCCGATCGCGCGCAGCGCGCCGTGATCTGCCTCGACTCCGCGTCGGGCGCCGTCGTGGTGGAGCGCTCCGAGATCCCGTCTGTGACCGTCGGCACTCCCTCGATCGCGGCCGATCCCGACGCCGCAGGAGGCGCGGACTGGGTCGTCGTCATCGATGAGGAGCGCGCCGCCGGCACGACCTTCACGATGACGGGCCCCGCCGGCTCGCTCACCACGACCGTCCCGGTGATCGGTCCGCACATGGCCGCGAACGCCGCGCTCGCGATCGTCATGCTCCTCGAGGGCGGATACCCGTGGCAGCGCATCGTCGACGCGCTCACCCGCGACGGCGGCATCCGCGCCTATCTCCCCGGCCGCACGCAGCTCGTCTCCGGAGACCGGGGACCGGCGGTCTTCGTCGACTTCGGGCACTCGCCCGACGCGTTCGAGAAGACCCTCGCCGCCGTCCGGCGCGTGACGCCAGGACGCGTGCTGATGCTGTTCGGCGCGGACGGCGACCGCGACGCGAGCAAGCGGTTCGACATGGCACGCACCGCCGTCGAGGGCAGCGACGTGCTCGTCGTGACCGACCACCACCCGCGCTTCGAGGATCCTGCCTCGATCCGGGCGACTCTGGTCGCCGGCGCGCGGCGCGCACGGCCGGATGCCGAGATCCACGAGTACTCCCCGCCCGAGAGCGCCATCGTCGCGGCCGTCGGCCTGGTCGGGGACGGCGATGCGATCCTCTGGGCAGGACCCGGGCACCAGGACTACCGCGACATCCGCGGGGTCCGCACGCCGTACTCGGCGCGAGAGCTGGCCCGACGCGCCTTGCGCGCTGCCGGATGGCCCGTGCCGGATTCGCGCTGGCCGGTGCCGTACCCCGACGAGGACTGACCGCGGGGCCGCCCGGCGGGCTCTCGTCGTCAGGCCGCCGCGATCAGCCGATCGGCCGTCTGGCGCGCCCACGATTCCGCGGCCGCGAGCGACTCGACCGTGAGCGCATCGGGCGGCCGGCCAACCGCAGATTGGACATCCGTACGACAATCGAGGTCCACCAGTCGAGCACAAGCCAGTGGCTACATATCGATATTCTGAAATGCGCCTGCTTTCGCACTTGAGCACCATCTGAGGCCTGGACACAATAGGTCGTTGTCGCCACATACGGAGCAGTGAGAGGATTCAGGATCCCGATGATGAAAAAGACTGTGACACGGAACGCCGGCACGATATTGGGTGCTTCATTGCTGCTCGCAGGCGCGAGTATAGCGGTACCCTCTGCCGCCCATGCAGGGACGATAGTCCAATCGAGGGATTACTCAACTCAGTTCCAGTGCAATATCGGCAGAGACACCCTTAGGGTCCAGGGGTTCAACGTCGCCCCCCATTGCACGTACGACGGCCTCTTCAAGACATGGAGCTTCTGGTACGAGACCAAGTGATCCGCTAGTCGCGTGTGGAAAGCGACTCGCGCGAGTGCGCCGGCAGTTGACAGTGACTTCGGTTGCTCCCTGTCGAAGCGCGGCACCCGGGCTGTCACACGCGCGGTCCAGCGGGGATCAAACGCAGGCGGGCGCGTCAGGCCGCCGCGATCAGCCGATCGGCAGTCTGGCGCGCCCACGATTCCGCGGCCGCGAGCGACTCGACCGTGAGCGCATCGGGCGGTTCGTGCGCGTCGACGACGCGGGCGATGGTGTCGACGATGCCGAGGAACGACAGGCGCCCCTCGTGGAAGGCGTCGACGGCCTGCTCGTTGGCGGCGTTGTAGACCGCGGGGAAGGTCGCGCCGGCTCGCCCGACGGCCTTCGCGAGTGCGACCGACGGGAAGGCCGCGGCGTCCAGAGGCTCGAAGGTCCACGAGGAGGCCGTCGTCCAGTCCAGGGGACGTCCGACTCCGCCGACACGGTGCGGCCAGTCGAGGCCCAGCGAGATGGGCAGGCGCATGTCAGGCGGGGAAGCCTGCGCGATCGTCGAGCCGTCGATGAACTCGACCATCGAATGGACGATGGACTGCGGATGGACCACGACGTCGATGTCGTCGTACGCGATGTCGAAGAGGAGATGTGCCTCGATGACCTCGAGCCCCTTGTTCACGAGGGTGGCGGAGTTCGTCGTGACCATGCGCCCCATGTCCCACGTCGGGTGCGCGAGCGCCTCCGCCGGGGTGACGTCTGCCAGCTCGGCGCGGCTGCGACCGCGGAACGGACCACCGGATGCCGTGACGACGAGCCGTCGCACCTCAGCATGCGTTCCCGCCCGGAGCGCCTGCGCCAGCGCGGAGTGCTCCGAGTCGACCGGCACGATCTGCCCGGGGGCCGCGGCCGCGAGCACGAGCTCGCCGCCGACGATGAGCGACTCCTTGTTCGCGAGAGCGAGGGTTCGTCCGGCCTTCAGCGCGGCGAGGGTCGAGCCGAGCCCGATCGAACCCGTGATCGCGTTGAGGACGACATCCGCCTCGACATCCCGCACGAGCTGCTCGGCCTCGACCGCGCCGAGGGCCGTGTCCTCGACCTGGAACTGCGCCGCCTGAGCCGCGAGCATCTCCGCGTTCGATCCGGCGGCGAGGCCGACGAGTTCGAAGCGCCGAGGATTCGCGCGGATCACATCCAGCGCCTGCGTTCCGATGGAGCCGGTGGAGCCGAGGACGATGATGCGACGCATGACGCCAGCCTAGGACACGCGCCCGCCGCGACTACTGCTGCGGCTGGACGGGCGTGGTGGCGAGGATGTCGACGACGAAGACGAGGCTCTCCTTCTGGAGCTCATGCCCCTCGTTCGCGCCGTAGCCGTCAGCCGGCGGCATCACGACGACGACCTGCGAGCCGACCTTCTGGCCCTCGAGAGCCTTCCGGAAGCCGGCGACGACACCGGTGGTCTGGAACTGCGCCGGCGCCGCGTCGCGGCTCCAGCTCGAGTCGAACTCGCTGCCGTCGGACCACTTCACGCCGAGGTACTGCACCACGACCAGGTCACCGGAGGCGACCGTTGCACCGTCGCCCTGCTTGAGGACCGCGACCTTGGTCTCGGTGGGCGCGTCCCCGTCGGGGATCGTCACGGTCGGCTTCCCGGCCTTGTCGAGCTCGACGGCGGGCATGCCGGGGGTCGGATCGACAGGGGTGCCCGTCGCGACCTCGGGGAGGTGCTCGACGGCCTCGGCGTAGACGACCTTGCTGGTCCCTCCCTCGCCGAAGACATTGCCCGGGAGCGCGAGAACGATGCGCGATCCGACCGGCTCGCACTCGAGAGCGGCGACGAACAACGAGGACTGGTCAGTGTCGAGCAAGATGGGCAGCAGACCCTCGTCACCGCGTGCCGACGAGTCGAGGACCTCACCCGTCGCGGCCTCGATGATCTGATACTGCACGGACACGAGGTCACCCACCCCGATGTCCTCGCCGTCGCCCGCGCTCACCACGGTACGCTCGACGCCCGCGAAGGCGGCGTCGGCCGGCACGGTGATCTTGGTATCGGCACCCTCGCCGTCGACGACCACCGCATCGGAGGTGTCGCCCGGCTGCGCGTCCAGCGCGCAGGAGCTCGACGCCGTGGGATCGGGCGTGCTCGAACTCTCCGGGGCACCGCTGCCGGAGCAGCCTGCCAGCAGAAGGGTCGCCGCAGCGACGGTGGACAGGATGACGAGCGGACGCTTGCGCACAGGGAGACCTCAAGATCGCGGGCGGGACACTCCATCCTCCCCCATCCCCCTTTGCCCGCGCTGGGAGGCGCGGCGCGATTCTTCATTCCCGCGATGGCATGGATCCGGGAGTAACCTGCTCTGATGACCTCTGAGCAGTCCGTCGAGCCCGAAGCCTCGTCAGAAGAGATTCCGGCCTCAGAGGAATCAGCGAAACCGCGCCACGCCGGATTCGCCTACCGGCTCGGACGCGGGCTCATCACGCCGCTGGCCCGCCTGGTCTACCGGCCGCGGATCGAAGGCCGTGAGAACGTTCCGCTGAGCGGACCCGTGATCTTCGCGAGCAATCACCTCTCTTTCATCGACTCGATCGCCATCCCGGTCGCCGCTCCGCGACCCGTGCACTTCCTGGCGAAGTCGACCTACTTCGAGGGCACGGGCTTCCAGGGCTGGATGAGCAAGACGTTCTTCCAATCGATCGGTGCGATCCCGGTTCGCCGAGGCGCCGGGCAGGCAGCGCTCGATGCGCTCGACCTGCAGCGCCAGCTCCTGGATGAGGGCCTCGCGGTCGCGCTCTATCCGGAGGGCACCCGCTCCACCGACGGCCGCCTGTACAAGGGCCGCACGGGCGTGGCGTTCCTCGCTCTCCAGACGGGCGCACCGGTCGTACCCGTCGGCCTGATCGGAACCGACAAGGTGATGCCGGTCGGCGCGAAGGTCCCCACCATCTCCGAGCGGATCACGGTGCGGTTCGGCGAACCGCTCGACCTGTCCCCGCACGGGCCCGCGACGAGCGGACGAGCACGTCGACTCGCGACCGACGACATCATGGCAGCGATCCACGCCCTCTCGGGCCAGGAGCTCGCAGGCGCCTACAACGAGGCTCCGGCGCAGGGAGCCATCGAGAAGATCAAGCAGGCGCTGCCGCACGAACGACGCTGACGCGACGCCGCCGCGCGCTACGACGCGAGCGCGGTGACCGTCGCCTCGTGCCGCACCGGGAAGTTCATCGAGTTCGCGATGAAGCACCACTCGTTCGCCTGCGCGTGGGCGCGCTCGGCAGCGTCGATCATCGACGCCTCGGCGACGACGACCTCCGGCCGCAGCAGGACCTCGACGAAGGCTCCTCCGCCCGCGCCGTTCTCGCGCATCATCCCGCTCGCCTGATCGCGGTAGGACACGACGACGACGCCGGCCGTCACGCAGGCATGGAGGTACGACAGCAGGTGGCATTCGGACAGCGATGCCAGCAGCAGATCCTCAGGGTTCCATCGTGAGGGATCGCCGCGGAACGGCTTGTCGGACGAGGCGAGGAGCTCGGGCTTCCCGTCGACCTCGATCGTGACGTCGCGGCGATAGTCGCGATAGCCGCTGGTCCCGCTGCCGGTGTTCCCGGTCCAGGTGGACGTGAGGGCGTAACGGTGCTCGCCGAGGGCGCGGGGGGTCGACTGCTCTGCCATACGTCAAGTCTGCCAGGGCCCGGCGGGACGCGGCGTTAGGATCGAGAGGTGCTGGAGACTCTCACCGTTCAGGATGCCGTGGAACTCGCCGTCGTCGAACGCAGCGGGTTCGTCGAGTCCCGCCATGCGGGTGCCGCCGTCGTGCTGTCGCCCGACGGCGAGATCGTCGCACGCCACGGCAACGTCGAGGCGCTGATCCTTCCGCGTTCCAGCCTCAAGCCGCTGCAGGCCGTCGCCTGCATCACGGCGGGTGCCGTCCTGGAGGGCGAGCAGCTGGCACTCTCGACGGCCAGCCACACCGGGACCGATCGCCATGCCTCCGTGGTCCGCGACATCCTGACCGAGGGCGGTCTGACGGAGGACGACCTCGGCTGCCCCCCGGCCTGGCCGACGGACTCGGCGACGCGGGACGAACTCGTCCGCGAGCACGGCCAGACGGCGCGCGTGCGCATGAACTGCTCCGGCAAGCACGCCGCGATGCTCCGGGCCTGCGTGGCCACGGGCTGGTCGACCGACGGATACCTGGATCCCGCGCACCCGCTGCAGGCTCACATCCGCGAGGTCGTCGAGCGCCTCTCCGGCGAGAAGATCGCGCACACGGCGATCGACGGCTGCGGAGCACCGGTGCACGCGCTCACGCTCACCGGACTCGCCCGCGCCATCCACCGGATCGGCACGGCTTCGGATCGCTCCCCGTTCGCGCTGCACCGTGTTGCCGGCTCTCTGGTGCGCGCGGTGCGGGAGAACCCGTGGACGATCGAGGGCCCCGGCCGTCCCGACACGATCGCGATCGAGAAGCTCGGGGTGTTCACCAAGGGCGGCGCCGAAGGCGTGATGGTGATGGTCGCCCCGAACGGCACCACGGTGGCGCTGAAGATGCTCGACGGCGCCCCGCGTGCCTCGACCGTCGTCGCCGCGACCCTGCTGGCTCGCGCCGGCGGTCTGAGCGATGCCGACGTCGCAACTCTCCAGGCGGCTCTTCCGCTCGAGGTCCTCGGTGGCGGCGGCGTGGTCGGCAGCATCCGACCGGGTAGCGGCATCTGACCCACCCCGGGTCGGCACCCTCTCTCACCCCGGCGTGAGCGCCGGAACGATGACGCGCCGCGGCGACCCAGCCCCGCGCACCGACCACGCACGACCGGCGTGCGGACGCGCGAAGGGCGGAAGCTCGCGGACGCCTGCGAGCTGACGGAGATCCGTCGGCTGCTCGGCGCGGATGAGGATCTCCCCTTCGGCGCGGATGCGCTGCCAGACCGACCAGCTGCGCTGCCAGGTCTCCGCGTCCGCGACGAGGATGCACGAGGCGGACGGACGGAGCCTCTCCGCATCGGGCAGGAGCACCTCGCAGTCGGGGTGAGCGATCTGCAGCCGCGCGACGATCTCCGGGGCGCCCGTGCTCACCACCGCGGTGATGCTCGCCGCCGGGACCCACGCCGGAGGCACTGCCTCCGCGGAGATGGCGACCGCGTGCTCCTCGACCCACGCGAACTGGACCTCACGCCCGCCCAGCGTCGCGCGGCCGGCGATGCGATCGCGGACGAACCCCGACGGCTCGCCTCCGGCGGCGATGTGCTCGACGCGGCTCGGCATCCGCAGCAGAGCCCTCCGCGGAAGCGCGTCGAGAAGGCGCCCCACCGGACCTGTCGCACGCGCCGCAGTCATCACGACGGTTGCGCCTCCGCCCGCCCTCAGGACCTGTTCCCAGCGCTGGGCGAGCTGCTGCGCGTGCTCGGACGGCAGTCCGGCGAGAAGGACGTCCACATCGTCGCACAGCACCACAGCGGGCAGCGGTTCGCCGCCGGTCGCCCAGGCCGTGACGAGATCCCAGGCGTGCTCGGGATCGGACGGCACCCATCGTGCATCGGCGCGCTGCGCCGCGATCGTGCGCAGCGCCGCGGTTCGCCCCGACCCCGGAGCGCCCAGGATGGACAGGCCCCGCTCCGGCCCGGGGTGCAGCACCTCCAGGGGCTGGGACTGCCGCTCGGGAGCGTCGGCCCGTCCGAGGACGACCTGTCCCGCCGGGAGAGCCGCGGCGGGTCCGGTGAGATCGCTGAGCGGGATACGGCCGGGGAGCGAAGCAAGCCAGGGGCTGCGCGGCCGGTCGACGGCTGCCCACCGCATCCCCACGCGCCGCAGGTCCGACGCGCCGGTGAGGGCGACACGCAGCGCGACCGGAGCGTGATCCTCGGGGCGGCGCACCAGGGCGACACCGCGTGAGCCCGCGCCGCCCGGGAGCTCGGCGGCGGCATCCGTGCCGATCACGAGCCTGCTGTCGGCGGCGTCTCCGACCCGCAGGCTGATCCGCAGAGGGCAGTTCGCCGCGAGGGCGTCGCGGACCACCCCTGCGGCGCGTTGGGTGCCGAGGATGAGGTGCATGCCCAGCGCCCGACCACGCGCGGCGACGTCGGTGAAGACGGCACCGAGATCCGGATGCTCCTGCAGGAGAGCCGCGAACTCGTCGACCACGATGATCAGTCGGGGCATCGCCACGTCGCGCACGTCTCTGGCGCCCGCGGCCGCGAGCACCGCCTCCCGGTGCCGCAGCTCCGCGGTCAGACTCGACACGCCTCGTCGCGCGCCCTCGTCGTCGAGATCGGTGATGACGGCCGCGACCTGTCGGAGCTCTCTCAGCGGCTCGAAGGCCGTGCCTCCCTTGAAGTCCGCGAGCACGAACGTCACGCGGTCGGGGCCGTTGGACGCGGCGATCGCGGTCACCCAGGTCACGAGGAGCTCGCTCTTCCCCGTCCCTGTCGTGCCGGTGACGATCGCATGCGGCCCGTCCTCCACGATGTCGACCACGATGTCCTCGTGGGCGCTCCGTCCGATGACCGCGGGAAGTCCGTGGTCGCCCGGTGACTGCGCGAGTTCGCGCATGCCTACGGACACCGGCAGCATGTCGGCGTCCCGATGCTCCTCCCGGCATTCCCCGGCGACCGCCTGCGCCTGCGCGAGCGAGAGGCATTCCACGGCGACGTCCGCGATGCCTCGCGGCGTCCGCAGCGTCGCCGACCCCGGCTCCGCGACGTCGATCACGGTCGTGATGCCGTCGGGCACCTCGCCTCCCGCCTGAGTCAGCCAGACGACCGCATCCGCATCGACCCGTGGGCCGCTCGACGCCGCGACGCCGATCCGGAATCCGCTCCGTCGTGCGCGCAGCGCGTGCGGCAGCGACTCGAGTCCCCAGCGCGCGAGATCGTCGCCGACGAGCGAGAGCTGAGCCGCACCGAATCGCAGACACAGCTGCACGACGACGGCCCGGGCCACCGCGGCCGTCAGCGCCTCCGGTCCGCGCAGACAGATGCCCCGTCCGAGCGGAACCGCGAGCGGCGCATCGTGCAGCGTCGCCGACCGCTCCCGGAAGTCGCGCGTGCGTGCATCGTCTCCCCCACCGCAGCGGATGCCGCTCGGCACCCTTCCCCTGCCCACCACGAGCGAACTCGACTCGTCCGGCGGGTGCGCGCCGCGCAGCGGCGGCTGGACGAGGCATGACGCGGCATCAGGATCCTGGAGCCATCGTGCCGCGCGCTCCTCGCGCTGCCGGCGCTCCAGCCCGGCTTCGGCCTCGGCCCATGCCGCTGCGGCCTCCGCAGCGTTCCGGCGCCGGTCCCGGCGTCGGCTCCGCGCCGCGTCGGCGAGAGAAGCGACCAGCATCAGAGGTCCCAGTGCGGCGAAGCAGAGGGCGAACAGAGAACCGGTGACCAGCCAGAGCACCACGCCGGCCGCGACGGGGACGATCGCCGCCATGAACGGCAGAGCGGGCCTCCGTGGCGAAGGCGGCGCAGCAGGGAGCGTGATCGGAAAGGAGTCCATGCACCTCAGTGCACAGCATGGCGCATCTGGAGAGGATGCTGTCCACAGGAGTGGAGCGGTTACTCCGCGGACTCGTCCTCTGTGGAGAGCGAGTCGTCCTCGCCGCTCACCTGAACGATGACCAGCGTGACGTTGTCGCGTCCGCCGTTCTCCAGCGCTGCGGCGAGCATCGCATCGACGGCATCAGCGGGGTCGGCGTTCTCGCGCAGGAAGTGCTGGATCCCGTAGTCGGTCAGCTCCTTCGTGAGCCCGTCCGAGCAGATGACGAAGCGATCGCCCGCCCGCACATCGATCGTGAGGTAGTCCGGCGGGGTGAGCTCGCTCGCACCGACGGCACGCGTGATGACGTTGCTGTACGGGTGCCCCTCGGCCTCCTCCGGACTGAGCTTGCCCGCCGTGATGAGCTCCTGCACGACGGAGTGGTCCGTCGTCACCTGCACGAGCCGGTCGTCACGGAGCAGGTAGACGCGGGAGTCGCCGATGTTGAGCGAGACCCACTGCGGCTCGTCCCCCGCGACGTCGAGGAAGACGCCGGTGAGCGTGGTGCCGGTGCCCTCGTCGGTCGTCTCCGGGTGATCGGCGATGTCGGCCACGGCCAGCTCGAGAGCGTTCTCGATCGCAGCCCTGTCGACCTCGCCCGACTCGACGACCGCTTCGAGCCTCGCGACGGTGCTGCGGCTGGCGATCTCTCCCCCGGCATGACCGCCCATGCCGTCGGCGACGATGAACAGCGGGTACTCCGCAAGGAACGCGTCCTGGTTCGTCTCACGACGACGTCCCAGGTCGGTGACGCCTGCCCACGAGAGCAGCAGCGGGCGCTGCGCGATCGTGATGCTGCGCGTCTTCGTCGTCTCAGCCACGTGCTGCCTCCGATGGACCTGCGGCGGATCGGGCGAGCGCAGGATACTCACACATCGTAGTGGAACTCCGGTTCCCGGCTCATACCCGGGCACCCGGGTCTTCGGGCAGCGGGAACAGCCTGTCGATGGTCTCGCGGTCGGCGGCGTCGGGGCGCCAGGCGTCTCCCGCAAGGGCGTTCGCCTCGACCTGGGCCGCCGAGGTGGCACCGGCGATCACGCTCGAGACGACGGGGTTGGAGAGGAGCCAGCCGAACGACGCCTGCAGCATCGTGATGCCTCGTTCGTCGCAGAACCCGCGGAACTCCTCGATGGCAGCCCACGGCGCGTTCTCCCACACGTGGCGACGACTCGACATGATGCGGCTCGATGCGGGGCCGCCTTCCCGGGTGAACTTGCCCGTCAGCAGCCCGTTGTGCAGCGGGAAGAACGGGAAGAACCCGAGCCCATAGCGCTCCACGGCGGGGAGCACCTCGCGTTCGGCCGCACGAGCGAGCAGCGAGTAGTGGTTCTGAGATGAGATGAAGCGGCCCGTCGACCGCTCGCGTGCGGTGAACTCCGCCTCGGCGATCTGCCAGCCGGAGAAGTTCGAATGCCCGTAGTAGCGGATCTTGCCTTCGCGAACGAGCTCATCGAGGGCATCCGTCGTCTCCGCGATCGGCGTCTCGGGATCGGGCAGGTGCAGCTGGTAGAGGTCGATCCAGTCCGTGCGCAGTCGGCGCAAGGACTCCTCCACTGCTCGACGGACGTATCGACGGGAACCACGGCCCGCGGGAAAGGCGTAGCCCATGTCGCGCTCGTGGCCGAACTTCGTCGCGAGCACCACGCGGTCTCGGCGCCCTTCCAGGGCCTGTCCCATCAGGGTTTCGCTGGTGCCGGCGACAGCGCCGTACATGTCCGCCGTGTCGAGCAGCGTGATCCCGTTGGCGATCGCGGCATCGATGACCTCGCGGGTCCCGGTGAGCGTCTCGGTGGCGGTGCCGCTGCGTCCGAAGTTGTTGCAGCCGAGGCCCGTTGCCGACACGAGCAGACCGGAGGCGCCCACCCGGCGCTGCGACATGACCATGGTCTCCACGTTAGCGCCCGTACCGTCGCTGTCGGCGCGGCCCACGGCGGGAACGGCACAGGGCCCCCGACCGAAGTCGAGGGCCCTGTGTCCGACGATCAGGCCGGAGGCTGCGTCGGGTCGGACGGCGGCGCAGGCGGAGCTGCCGGCGGCGCGGTCGGAGGTGCCGGCGGAGTGGCCGGAGGAGCTGCCGGCGGTGCCGGCGGCGTGGTGGGCTGCGCCGGAGGCACGGGGGCCCCGGTCGCCGGTGCGGCAGGAGCAGCGGGCGGCGCGTAGCCGGGCTGTGCCGGCGGCGCGTAGCCGGGCTGCGCGGGAGGCGCGTACCCCTGCGGAGCGGGAGGCGCGTAGCCCTGGGGGGCGGCGCCGTAGCCCTGCTGAGGTGCGGCGGCAGCCGGCTGGACGGGGATGCCGTCCCACACCGTGCGGTCTCCGAGGAAGCCGTTGCCCGCCCAGGAGGCCGGCTGGATGTTCGGGTTCCAGCGCGACTTGTCGAACGCGTTGATACCCAGCCAGACGATGCTCAGGAAGACGTAGAGCACGACCCAGACCGCATCCTTCTGCAGCTTGAGGCCGACGCGCCACGCGGCGATCACGGACAGCACGGCCAGCGCGATCGAGAAGACGAAGCCGATCCCGATCCAGCTGAGGAGCGCAGCGCCACCGATGCCGTAGAGCACGAGCCACGGGCTCAGGTCACCAAGCTTGAAGAAGATCATCGTGTTGTAGACGGGCACCCAGGCGCGCCACTTGCCCTGCACTCCGGCCTTCTCGAAGATCTTCATGTAGAAGAGAGAGCCCAGTACATAGCCGGCGATCGCGATCAGGAAGATCACGAAGGAATATGCGAGAAGCAGGCCGGCGTAGCCTGCTCCGTAGTCGTCGTAATCCATGAGACTCACATTCTTTGGTCTCGGGAGACGGCTTTCGCCCCCCGCAAACGAAGCGACCGCCTCGCATTGGACATGGTAGCGGTGCGCATGGGGGCGGGCAACGAACCACGCGGGGAGTTTCATCCCGCGTCACCTGGCGTCATTCGGCGACGACGAGCTCCAGGACGCCGGCATCATCCGTGCCGCGGAGGACGACGTCGCTCTTCTCCGCCCAGCGGCGGAGGCCCCGCAGCGACGTGATGCGCGGTCGGTCCTCGGCCAGCGCACGGACGAGGAGCCCCTTGGACTTCTTGTTGAAGTGGTTGAGCGCCCTGCCGTGCTCCGTCACGACGCGCACGTAGGAGGAGGGGACGGATGCCGGGACGGGCCCGAGAGCCACGTAGGCCTCGCTCCGCAGGTCGAGCACGAAGGCCGGAGCGGACTCCGCGATGGCAGACGATGTGGCATCCGCCCAGTGGCGCCGGAGGGCCGGGAGGCCGGGAACCGAGGTCCCTGCGGAGAGCCGGTACGTCGGCAGCGCATCCAGGGCCCCGATCGGTCCGAGCGGGGCGCTGTGGATCCACACGTGCTCGCCGAGCCAACGTCGGGATGCCGTCGACAGGGTCGCGGCGTCGAGCGCGTCGAAGAGCACTCCCGTGTAGCGGTCGACCGCGGGCATGGTCGGCGCGGTGCGCAGCGTCCGATTGTGCTCCACGTCACCGGCCTGGCGGTCGCTGAGCTTCAACACCCGACGGGCGGCCTCCTCGTCGGCGGCGAGCTCGATCAGCGCGTCGAGCGCGGCGGATCGGTGCGCGTGGAGCTCTGGGAGCGCCAGCGACGAGAGAGCCAGCGGTGCGCCGTCGCCGCCCGGACGCTTGGTCTCCGACGGTGGGAGCAGGATCTTCATGGGACCTCGGGGACAGACACGACCGCCCCGGATCGCCGACAGCTCGAAGAGCGCGGGACGGTCCGGGGCGGACGGGTGGAACAGGACTGCTAGGCGATGAGAGCCGCGTTGCCGGCGACGATGGTCAGGGTGTCGCCCTCCATGGAGAGGAACCCGTCCTGCGCGTTGGCCAGCACCTTGGTGCCGTCGGTCTGGGTGATCCGGACCTGGCCCTCGGCGAGGATGGCCAGCACCGGCTCGTGGCCGGTCATGAAGCCGATCTCGCCCTCGACGGTCTTGGCGACCACGAGGCTCGCCTCTCCCGTCCAGACCTCCGCGTCCGCGGAGACGAGGCTGACGTGCAGAGCCATGGTCAGCCGTTCTCCTTCTGGATCTTCGCCCACTGCTCTTCGACGTCGGAGATGCCACCGACGTTGAAGAAGGCCTGCTCGGCGACGTGGTCGAAGTCACCGCGCGTGATCGCATCGAACGACTCGATGGTCTCCTTCAGCGGGACGGTCGAACCCTCGACACCGGTGAACTTCTTCGCCATGTAGGTGTTCTGCGAGAGGAACTGCTGGATGCGACGTGCACGCGACACGACGATCTTGTCTTCCTCGGAGAGCTCGTCGACACCGAGGATCGCGATGATCTCCTGCAGCTCCTTGTTCTTCTGGAGGATCTGCTTGACGGTGGTCGCGACGCGGTAGTGGTCCTCGCCCAAGTACCGGGGGTCCATGATCCGCGACGTCGAGGTCAGCGGGTCGATGGCCGGATACAGACCCTTCGACGCGATCTCACGAGAGAGCTCGGTCGTGGCGTCGAGGTGGGCGAAGGTGGTCGCCGGAGCCGGGTCGGTGTAGTCATCGGCCGGCACGTAGATCGCCTGCAGCGAGGTGATCGAGTGACCACGCGTCGAGGTGATGCGCTCCTGGAGCACACCCATCTCGTCGGCGAGGTTCGGCTGGTAGCCCACCGCGGACGGCATACGGCCGAGCAGCGTCGAGACCTCGGAACCGGCCTGCGTGAAGCGGAAGATGTTGTCGATGAAGAGCAGAACGTCCTGCTTCTGCACGTCACGGAAGTACTCCGCCATCGTCAGAGCCGAGAGGGCGACGCGCAGACGCGTTCCCGGCGGCTCGTCCATCTGGCCGAAGACGAGGGCCGTCTTGTCGAAGACACCCGCCTCTTCCATCTCGTGGATCAGGTCGTTGCCCTCACGGGTGCGCTCACCGACACCGGCGAACACCGACACACCACCGTGGTCCTGCGCGACGCGCTGGATCATCTCCTGGATGAGGACGGTCTTGCCGACACCGGCGCCACCGAACAGACCGATCTTTCCACCCAGCACGTACGGCGTGAGGAGGTCGATCGACTTGATGCCGGTCTCGAACATCTGAGTCTTGGACTCGAGCTGGTCGAAGTTCGGCGCCTTGCGGTGGATGGGCCAGCGCTCGGTGACCTCGATGGTCTCACCGGGCTCGCCGTTGAGGACCTCGCCGATCACGTTGAAGACCTTGCCCTTGGTGACGTCACCGACGGGGACCGAGATGGCCTCACCGGTGTCGCGCACCTCCTGGCCGCGGACGATGCCGTCCGTCGGCTTGAGGGCGATGGCGCGCACGAGGTCGTCGCCGAGGTGCTGAGCGACCTCGAGCGTGATCTCGACGGAGGACTCGCCGATCACGATCGTGGTCTTCAGTGCGTTGTAGATGTCGGGGATCGAGTCGTGCGGGAACTCGATGTCGACAACCGGACCGTTGACGCGCGCGACGCGCCCGACGACCGCGGTCGCCGGCTGGTCAGCCGTGGCGGTGGGGGTCATTTTCGTCTCTTTCCTGATGGTCTATTTGCTCGACGAGAGCGCGTCGGCGCCGCCGACGATCTCTGCGATCTGCTGCGTGATCTCCGCCTGACGCGCGTTGTTGCGCAGGCGGGTGTAGTCGGTGATGAGCTTGTCGGCGTTGTCGCTGGCGGACTTCATCGCCTTCTGCGTCGCGGCCTGCTTGGCGGCCGACGACTGCAGGAGTGCGTTGAAGACGCGGCTCTGGATGTACACCGGCAGGATCGCGTCCAGCACGGTCTCGGCATCCGGCTCGAACTCGTACAGCGGGTAGACGGTGTTCCCGGCCTCCGACTCGTCTGCTTCCGAGATCTCCAGCGGAAGCAGGCGCACGGACTCCGGCGACTGCGTCATCATGCTGACGAAACGGTTGTACACGAGGTGGATCTCGTCGACGCCGCCCTCGTCCGCACCGCGGGAGAAGTCCTCGAGCAGCTGCTGCGAGATCTCCTCCGCCGTGCGGAACGACGGGGTGTCGGTGTCGCCGGTCCACTCCGCGGCCGCCGCGATGCGACGGAACTGGAAGTAGCCGACGGCCTTGCGACCGACGAGGTAGAACACCGGCTCCTTGCCCTGCTCGCGCAGGAGCTCCGCCACCTCGAGACCCTCACGGAGGATCTGCGAGTTGAAGGCTCCCGCGAGACCGCGGTCCGAAGAGAAGATCACGACCGCGGAGCGGCGGATCGTCTCGGGCTCACGGGTGAGCGGGTGGTCGACGTTCGAGTGCGTCGCGACGGCGGACACGGCCCTCGTCACGGCCCGCGCGAAGGGACTGGACGCCTTGACGCGTGCCATCGCCTTCTGGATGCGCGAAGCCGCGATGAGTTCCATCGCCTTCGTGATCTTCTTGGTCGTCTGAGCAGAAGAGATCTTCTGCTTGTAGACCCTGAGTTGAGCGCCCATGAAATCAGTACCTCACGCGGTTACGCGCGACGACCCTTGACGATCTTCTCCTGGTTGACGTCGTCCGCCTCGGCCGCCGCATGCTCCTCGTGACCGGGAGCGCCGATGGCGTGTCCCTTGCCACCCTGGAACTCCAGGACGAAGGCATCCGTGTGCTTCTCGAGCTCTGCGACCGTGTCGTCGTCGAGGACGTTGGTCTCGCGCAGGGTCTCGAGGACCTTGGTGTTGCGACGCAGGTAGTCCAGGAGCTCGCGCTCGAAGCGGAGGACGTCGGAGACCTCGATCGTGTCGAGCTTGCCCTTCGTTCCGGCCCAGATCGAGACGACCTGCTCCTCGACGGGGTACGGCGAGTACTGCGGCTGCTTGAGCAGCTCGGTCAGACGCGCACCGCGGGACAGCTGACGACGCGAAGCCGCGTCGAGGTCGGACGCGAACATCGCGAAGGCCTCGAGCGAGCGGTACTGCGCCAGCTCCAGCTTCAGCGTTCCGGAGACCTTCTTGATCGACTTGACCTGCGCGTCGCCACCGACTCGCGAGACCGAGATACCCACGTCGACCGCGGGACGCTGGTTGGCGTTGAAGAGGTCGGACTGCAGGAAGATCTGGCCGTCGGTGATCGAGATCACGTTGGTCGGGATGTACGCCGAGACGTCGTTCGCCTTGGTCTCGATGATCGGGAGACCCGTCATCGATCCGGCGCCGAGCTCGTCGGACAGCTTCGCGCAACGCTCCAGCAGACGGGAGTGCAGGTAGAAGACGTCACCCGGGTAGGCCTCGCGGCCCGGCGGGCGACGCAGGAGGAGCGAGACGGCACGGTAGGCCTCGGCCTGCTTCGACAGGTCGTCGAAGATGATGAGGACGTGCTTGCCGCCGTACATCCAGTGCTGGCCGATCGCGGAACCCGTGTAGGGGGCGAGGTACTTGAAGCCGGCGGGGTCGGATGCCGGAGCCGCCACGATCGTGGTGTACTCCAGGGCGCCGGCCTCTTCGAGCGCGCCCTTCACCGAGGCGATGGTCGAGCCCTTCTGGCCGATGGCGACGTAGATGCAGCGGACCTGCTTGTTGACGTCGCCCGACTCCCAGTTGGCCTTCTGGTTGATGATCGTGTCGATCGCGATGGCCGTCTTGCCGGTCTGGCGGTCGCCGATGATCAGCTGGCGCTGACCGCGGCCGACGGGGATCATCGCGTCGATGGCCTTGATGCCGGTCTGCATCGGCTCGTGGACCGACTTGCGCTGCATGACGCCGGGCGCCTGCAGCTCGAGCTCGCGGACCGCTTCGGTGGCGACCGGGCCGAGGCCGTCGATCGGGTTGCCGAGCGGGTCGACCACGCGGCCGAGGTAGCCGTCGCCGACGGGGACCGAGAGGACCTCTCCGGTGCGGGTGACCTCCTGGCCGGCCTCGACGCCGGTGAACTCACCGAGGACGACGACACCGATCTGGTGCTCGTCCAGGTTGAGCGCGAGACCCTTGGTGCCGTCTGCGAAGGTCACGAGCTCGTTGGCCATGACGCCGGGCAGGCCCTCGACGTGCGCGATTCCATCCGCGGCGTCGATGACGGTGCCGACCTCGGTCGCCGCGGCCCCGGTGGGCTCGTAGGCGGCGGCGAAGTCCTTCAGCGCGTCACGGATGACGTCGGGGCTGATCGATAGTTCTGCCATTGTCTTCCCTTTGTATCTGGGTGCGCGGTTCCCCGCGCGAAGTCGTGTTAGCCCGCGAGCTTCTGGCGAAGGTCTGCGAGTCGAGCGGAGATGCTGCCGTCGATGACGTCATCGGCGATCTGCACGCGCAGGCCTCCGACGACGGCAGGGTCGATGACGACGTTGAGCGAGACCGTGCCGTCGTAGCGGCGCGAGAGCGCGTCGCTGAGACGGGTGCGCTGCGCCTCGCTGAGCTCGGACGCACTGTGGACCGTCGCCACGACTCGACCGTGCTGGCTCGAGACGATGCGCGTGGCGCGGCTGAGCAGCTGGCGCACACGCCGCTCGCGCGGCTGGCGCACGAGCGAGGAGACGATCAGCGTGGCGGGAGCGCTGTAGCCGCCGTCGGCGAGCAGTCGCTCCACGAGAGCGCCCTTGGCTTCCTCTCCCCCGAGGCGGCTGCCCAGGGCGAGCTCGAGCTCGGCGTTGGCGGCGATCACGCGGGAGAACCCGAAGATCTCCCCCTCGAGATCGGCGCCCGGCTCCGCGATCGACGCGGCGCGGATCGCGAGCTCCTCGATGCCGTCCACCAGCTCGGAGGCGTTCGACCAGCGCTCGGCGACGACGGTCTTCAGGACGCTCTGCGCGTCTGCGGAGAATCCGCCGAAGACCGCCGTGACGACGTTCTGTCGCGCCTCGGCCGGAGCCGAGGGATCAGCGAGCGCGCCGCTCAGCTGGGACGACTCGCTCACGGCACGCCCGGCAGCGAAGAGCTCCCGTGCGGTGTCGAGAGTGACGCCCTTCGCTGCGGCAAGCGTCTCGATGGATGCCGCGAGTGCCTGAGTGGTCGCGCTGCCCATTACTGAGCCGCCTTCTCGGATGCCTCGAGGTCGGCGAGGAAGCGATCGACGACTGCCGTGGCGCGTGCATCGTCGGAGAGGGTCTCTCCGACCACACCGCCGGCGAGGTCGAGGGCCAGCGAGCCCACCTCGCTGCGCAGCGAGACGAGAGCGGTCTGACGCTCGGCCTCGATCTGCGTGTGCGCGGTCGCGGTGATGCGTGCAGCCTCGCTGGATGCCGCATCCTTCGCCTCGGCGACGATCTTCTTGCCGTCCTCACGGGCGGCCTCACGGATCTCACCGGCCTCGGTGCGTGCCTCCGCCAGCTGGCGGGTGTACTCCTCGAGAGCTGCTTCGGCCTTCTTCTGCGCCTCGTCAGCCTTCGCCATGTTGCCCTCGATGGCCGCCGAACGCTCGTCGAGCATCTTGTTCAGCTTGGGAAGGGCGACCTTCCACACGACGACGAGGATGATGACGAACCACAGCGCCGACCAGATGATGTCGTACCACGCGGGGATCAGCGGGTTGTTGACCGCCTCGCCCTCTGCTGCGAGGTTCGTGACAAGAGCGTTCAGCATCCTGTCTCCTTCAGAAGTCGGTAGAGATTACGGGAAGGGGATGAATCCGACGGCGATGCCGACGAATGCAAGCGCCTCGGTGAAGGCGATACCGATCCACATGAGGACCTGAAGGCGACCGGCCAGCTCGGGCTGACGAGCGACGCCCTCGATGGTCTTGCCGACGACGATACCCACGCCGATGGCCGGACCGATGGCTGCGAGGCCGTAGCCGACCGCCGCGAGGTGGCCGTTGATTTCAGCGAGAACCGTAGTTGCGTCCACGGGTTTTTCCTTTCGTTGGGTGGGAGGGCTGATGCCCGCCCGCTCAGAGTCTGTTGCTCAGTGCTCTTCTGCGACCGCGAGCTGGATGTAGACCGCGGTGAGGACGGTGAAGACGTAGGCCTGCAGGACGGCGACCAGGATCTCGAAGAGAGTGAAGGCGCCGCCGAAGGCGAGGGTTCCGACACCGAGAGCGGCCCAGCCGCCACCTGCGGTGAAGAAGAAGAACTGCGTCGCTGCGAAGCAGAGGACCAGGATCATGTGGCCGACGACCATGTTCATCAGCAGTCGCAGGGTGAGCGTCACCGGGCGGATGATGAAGGTCGAGAGCAGCTCGATCGGGGTCACGATGATGTACACCGGCCACGGGACGCCGGCCGGGAACAGCGCGTTCTTGAAGAACTTGCCCGGGCTCTTCTTGATGCCCGCGTAGATGAACGTCACGTAGCTGACGAGCGCGAGGACCAGTGGCACGGCGATGATGCTGGTTCCGGCGATGTTCAGGAACGGGATGATGCCCGTGATGTTCATGAACAGCACCATGAAGAAGATCGCGGTGAGGATCGGCAGGAAGCGGTCGCCGTCCTTGCGTCCGAGCAGGTCGTGCGCGATGTTGCCGCGGACGAGTCCGAGGCCCATCTCGACGAGGCTCTGGAAGCGGCCGGGCACCACCGTCATGCGACGCGTGCCGAGCCAGAGGATGAGGACCACCGCGATGACCGAGAGCAGCTGCACCAGGTGGATGCGGTGCACCGGGATGCCCGCGACCTCGAACAGGATCTCCGGGAAGAACTCATCGATGGACGGGCCGTGGAACTCGCCGTCAGTGGCAAGTCGAGGGATCAGGGTCGCAGCAAGATTAAACAGCGCGGGCTCCAGCTTCGGGGCACCGGTCTAAACCGGGGCGACGATGGTCGGTGTGCAATCAGCGCAAGCGCTCGCGGGCGAGCGGCGGGCACTCCTCAACACTATCAGAATCTGAGGATGCCCTAAGACCGGGGGCCGACCTCGGACGATCCCTCTTCGGGCCGATTCGCCGACCCGGGCGCGACGTCCTCCGGCACCTCGGTCGGCAGCGTCGTGTCGCTGACGTTCGGCAGCCGCATGCGCGTGAGCACGATGACGTCGATCACGAGCGACATGATCACTCCCGCGACGATCGAGAGGAAGAACACCATCGGGTGCAGCCACGGCTGACCGGCCAGCAGGATCATCACCACGACGAAGACGCCGAGCTTGAGCAGCCAGCCGCCGAGCACGATGGCGAAGAAGAACTGCACGTAGAGGGGGTCGCCGTACCAGCGGTTGGCGACGAGGATGCTGATGCCCGTGATGGCGAGGAACAGGGCGGAGAGGAGCACGCCGAGAAGGCCGCTCACGAGCCCCTCCCCCTGGGCGACGAGGAATCCGACACCGCCGGCGACGATCGCGAGCACCGCGGTCGCCACCGCCGACCAGATGAGGGTTCGACGCAGGATCGGGGTGCTGGATACGGGGCTGGGGCTCATCAGGACTCCACGGGTGTCGGATCGGGTGCAACCCCCGCCGGGCGCTTCCTGCGGCGGGTAGGACTCAGGGTGATGACGAGGCAGGCCGCGATGCCCACGATGCCGAAGCCGACGCCGGGCAGGTACTGGCCGGGCCAGTCCTCCCTCGCGCCGACGTACATGAGCAGGACGGCGAGCGAGATGACCGCCGTCCATGCGTAGAAGATGAGGACCGCGTCCCGGTCGCGATGTCCGAGGTCGAGCATCCGGTGGTGCAGGTGCTTGCGGTCTGGCGAGAACGGCGACTTGCCGGCGTTCATGCGGCGGAGCACCGCCAGACCGAAGTCGAGGAGCGGCAGGAGGACGACCAGGAGCGGCAGCAGGATCGGGATGAACGCACCGAGCAGCTGCGAGCGGCCGAGGCGCTCCGGGTCGAGGGCCGAGGGATCCATCTGCCCTGTGAGCGCGATCGCGGACGTCGACATCAGCAGCCCGAGCACCAGTGCGCCGGAGTCGCCCATGAACAGCTTCGCCGGGCTCCAGTTGAGCGGGAGGAAGCCCAGGCACGCGCCGATGAGCACGGCGGCGATGAACGTCGAGAGGTTGAAGTAGCTGGAGGCACCGGAGTCGCGCGTGAAGATGTACGAGTACGCGAAGAAGACGCCGTTGGAGATGAGGCACACGCCCGCGACGAGACCGTCGAGGCCGTCGATGAAGTTGACGGCGTTCATGACGATCACGATCGCGAACATCGTCATCGTGATGCTGACCCAGCTCGAGAAGACGATGAGGTCGCCGAACGGGAGCGACAGGATCTGCAGGCCGCCGCCGACCGTGATGATCCCGGCGGCGAGGAACTGCGCGCCCAGCTTGATCATCCAGTCCAGGTCCCAGAGGTCGTCGACCACGCCGATGACGGCGATCAGGAAGGAGGCGCCGAGGATCGACCACATGGTCGTCGGCGGGATCCAGATGCTCTGGAAGAAGGGGTTGGCCGCCGAGAACGCGAAGGCGGCGGCGATGCCGAGGAAGATGGCGACGCCGCCGAGACGCGGGGTGGGCGTCGTGTGCACGTCACGATCGCGGATGCCGGGATAGAGCTTGAAGCGCAGGCTCAGCCGCCAGACCGCCCAGGTCAGCCCGAAGGTTATGACGGCGGTGATGACGATCGTGAAGAGGTACTGCTTCACGGGTTCCCGTCCTGCTCCTCCGTGTGCTCCTCGTGCGGGTGGTCCTCGTGCGACTCCTGCGCGCCGTCGGACTCGAGCAGATCGCCGAGCACCTCGGCCAGCTGCTCCCGCGTGACGACGCCGTGGCGGAGGATGCGCACGACCCCCGGCTCATCGTCCCCGCGCCGGACGAGCGAGGTCGCGTCGACGATCGTCGAGGCGATGCCGTTCTTGCTCATGCCGTCGGCGAGGTACACCGCGACGCTGTCGCCCAGCATCTTCTCCGCGTCGAGAGCCGAGATCGCGGCATCCTCGCCCGTGAGGTTCGCGCTGGAGACGGCGAGCGGGCCGGTCTCGGCGAGCAGCTCGAGCGCCACGTGGCCCTCCGGCATGCGCACGGCGACGGTCCCGAGGGTCTCCCCGAGGTCCCAGACCAGAGACGGCTGCGCCGGGAGCACGATCGTGAGACCGCCGGGCCAGAACGCGTCGACGAGACGCTGCACGGGCTCCGGCACCGACTCGGCCAGTGCCGCGAGGGTGTCCTTCGAGCCGATCAGCACGGGCGGCGGCTGGTTGCGACCGCGACCCTTGGCGTCGAGAAGACGCTGCACGGCGGTCGGTGAGAAGGCGTCGGCGGCGACGCCGTACACGGTGTCTGTGGGCATGACGATGAGTTCGCCGCGGCCGATCGCCTGGCGTGCGTTGCGCATTCCGGCGAGCAGCTGCGCCTCGTCGCGGCAGTCGAAGATGGTTGACATGACGGTTCGATTCTATGCGGGACGGATGCGGCGGAAGCTCGACGTGTGCTGATCAGGGCCGGAGAGCGGTCGTCGTGCGGTCGCGCAGCGTCAGGTCGCGGTGCGTGGCGGCGGCGCGCCAGCCGTCGGCGGTGAGCAGATCGCGGATCGATCCGCCCTGCAGCTCGCCGTGCTCGATGACGAGCAGGCCGCCGGGGCGGAGCAGTCGCAGCGCCCTGGTGCTGAGCACGCGCACGATGTCGAGCCCGTCCTCACCCCCGTACAGCGCCATGGCGGGGTCGAACAGACGGACCTCCGGATCGCGCGGGATCGCCGCGTCGGGGACGTAGGGCGGGTTGGAGATGACGACGGATGCCGTGCCGTCGAGCTCCGGGAAAGCCTCGCCGAGGTCGGAGAGGACGAGCGTCAGGTTCTCGACCCCTGCCGAGTTCCGGCTCGCCCACGCGTGCGCGTCCGGGGAGAGCTCCGCCGCGAAGACGCGGGCGTGCGGCACCTCGGTCGCCATGGCCAGGGCGATCGCTCCGCTCCCCGTGCCGAGATCGACGCCGATCGGCGCGGGCTCCGGTGCGTTCAGCAGCGCGTCGATCGCGTACTGCACGACCGTCTCGGTCTCGGGTCGCGGTACGAAGACGCCGGGGCCGACCGCGAGTTCGAGGTGCCGGAAGGGTGCGGTGCCGGTGATGTGCTGCAGCGGCTCGCGGGCCGACCGCCGGGTCACGAGTTCGTCGAGGGCGGCGGAGGCATCGTCGGACGCCCGGTCACCGCGGACGATCGCCGCCTGCACCTCGCCGCGGCGCTGGCCCAGCACGTGTCCGGCGAGCAGCTCGGCATCGACCAGCGGATCCGGCACACCGGCGTCGGCGAGGCGCTGGGCAGCAGCGCGCACGAGGGCGGCGAGCGAGTTCTCAGGCATGGCTTCCAGCGTAGAGTGCAAGCGTCCGTCACATTTCCGGCCCCCGCAGTCCGCTCACCTAGGCTGGTGCGCAGCGACCCGCTCAGGAAAGGTTCCTCATGCCCGGTATTCACTCCGACATCACGACCGCGTTCGGCAACACCCCGCTCGTCCGCCTGAACAGGGTCGCCGAGGGCGTCGGCGCCACGGTGCTGGCCAAGCTCGAGTTCTACAACCCGGCTTCCAGCGTCAAGGACCGCCTCGGCATCGCCATCGTCGACGCCGCCGAGGCATCGGGCGAGCTGAAGCCGGGCGGCACGATCGTCGAGGCGACCAGCGGCAATACGGGCATCGCGCTCGCCATGGTCGGCGCGGCTCGCGGCTACAAGGTCATCCTCACGATGCCGGCGTCCATGTCGAAGGAGCGGCGCATGCTGCTCAAGGCGTTCGGTGCCGAGCTCGTCCTGACCGACCCGACCAAGGGCATGACCCAGGCGATCGCCGAGTCCGAGGAGATCGCCGCGAAGACGCCGGGTGCCGTGCTGGCGAAGCAGTTCGCGAACGAGGCGAACCCCGCGATCCACCGCAAGACCACGGCAGAGGAGATCCTCCGCGACACCGACGGCAAGGTCGACTACTTCGTCGCCGGCATCGGCACCGGCGGAACGATCACGGGTGTCGGACAGGTGCTGAAGGAGCGCATCCCCGGCGTCAAGATCGTCGCCGTGGAGCCCAAGGACTCCCCCATCCTCACCGAGGGCCACCCCGGCCCGCACAAGATCCAGGGCATCGGACCCAACTTCGTGCCCCCGATCCTCGACCGCGACGTGCTCGACGAGGTCATCGACGTCACGTTCGACGACGCGATCCGCCTCGCCCGTGAGACCGCGGCCAAGGACGGCATCCTCGTCGGCATGTCGAGCGGTGCCGCGATCTGGGCGGCGCTCGAGATCGCCAAGCGCCCCGAGGCCGCGGGCAAGAACATCGTCGTGATCATCCCCTCGTTCGGCGAGCGGTACCTGTCGACGGCGCTGTACGAGCACCTCCGCGAAGAGTGAGCACGTCGATCTGGGCTCGCGTTCGCGAGGACATCGCGGCCGCGCGCCTGCGGGATCCCGCTGCACGCAGCGCGGTCGAGGTCGCTCTGCTGTACCCGGGGCTGCACGCCATCTGGGCGCACCGCATCTCGCATGCGCTGTGGCGGCGCCGGCTCCGGCTGCTCGCCCGTGCCGGGTCGCAGCTGTCGCGCTGGCTCACCGGGGTCGAGATCCATCCCGGTGCGACGATCGGTCGGCGCTTCTTCATCGACCACGGCATGGGCGTGGTCATCGGCGAGACGGCCGAGATCGGCGATGACGTGATGCTGTATCACGGCGTGACCCTCGGCGGTCGCACGCGCGACGCCGGGAAGCGGCATCCGACGCTGGGTGACGGTGTCGCCGTCGGCGCCGGCGCGAAGATCCTGGGACCGGTGACGATCGGCGCCGGGTCCGTGGTCGGCGCGAACGCCGTGGTGACGCGGGATGCCCCTGCCGACAGCATCCTGGTCGGCGTGCCTGCCAAGCCACGGCATCGCACGATCGGCGAGGACACGCGAGCGCTGCTCACCGCGCCCGACTACTCCATCTGAGCGACGCCGCCGCTACCGGCGGCGGGAGTCCTTCGCCTCGACCTTGCGCTTGAGGAAGATCAGCGGCAGCAGCACGCTGCCGAGCGCGGTGATCAGCCAGACGATGACCGAGCCGAGCAGCCAGCCGGTGAGGTCGACGATGCGCAACCCGCCGATGGGGAGCAGCACCACGACGATGAGGGAGATCAGGGTCGAGAAGATCCCGATGCCGCCCATCAGCACCGGCGCGTAGCGGTCGGCGAGCTTGCTCACCCACGGCGCGAGCACGCTCTGCAGGATTGCGAAGATCAGGATGCAGATGACGAAGCCCCACCATTTGTCCCACTGGATCTGGAAGCCCTCGAGGAGCGCGTCGGCGACGATGAGGCCGAGGCCGGCGGACACGACGTACATCAGGCCGCGGAACAGAAGTGTGATCACGGGCCGAGCCTAGCGCTCAGCGGATGCAGACGTCAGGAGTCGCCGCCGACGGCGGCCAGACGCGCTTCCTCGTCGGCCGAGATGGCGCTCTCGATGATCGGGTCGAGCGCGCCGTCCATGACCTGGTCGAGGTTGTAGGCCTTGAACCCGGTGCGGTGATCCGCGATGCGGTTCTCCGGGAAGTTGTAGGTGCGGATGCGCTCGGAGCGATCCATGCCGCGGATCTGCGACCTTCGGGCGTCGGATGCCGCGGCATCCAGCTCTTCCTGCTGCCGGGCGAGGAGTCGGGCGCGCAGCACGCGCATGCCGGCCTCGCGGTTCTGCAGCTGCGACTTCTCGTTCTGCATCGAGACGACGATCCCGGTCGGCACGTGCGTGATGCGGACGGCCGAGTCGGTGGTGTTGACGGACTGCCCGCCGGGGCCCGACGACCGGAAGACGTCGATCTTGAGGTCGTTCTGATCGATCTGGATCTCCTCGGGCTCATCCACCTCGGGGAAGACCAGCACACCGGTCGTCGATGTGTGGATACGGCCCTGCGACTCGGTCGCCGGCACGCGCTGCACCCGATGCACGCCGCCCTCGTACTTCAAGTGTGCCCAGACGCCCTGCGCAGGGTCGGTCGAGGAGCCCTTGATCGCGACCTGGACGTCCTTGTAGCCGCCGAGATCGGACTCGTTCCGCTCCAGGAGCTCGGTCTTCCACCCCTTGGACGCGGCGTACTGGACGTACATGCGCAGCAGATCGGCGGCGAACAGCGCCGACTCGGCGCCGCCCTCCCCCGCCTTGATCTCCATGATCACGTCACGGGCATCGTCGGGGTCGCGCGGGATCAGCAGACGCCGCAGTCGCTCCTGCGAGGACTGCAGCTCCTCCTCCATCGCCGGGATCTCGGCCGCGATCGACTCGTCCTCACGGGCGAACTCGCGCGCGGTCTCGAGGTCGTCGGTCGCAGCGACCCAGGCCTCGTAGGCGGCGACGATGCGCGACAGCTCGGCGTAGCGGCGGTTGACGCGCTTCGCCCGACCGGCATCGGCGTGCACCGCCGGGTCGGAGAGCTCCTCCTGGACCCGGCGATGCTCGTCGATCAGAGTCTGTACGGACTCGAACACGGAACGGCCGCTCAGCGGATGTTGTTGTCGTGCCCGTGCGCGCCCGAGGAGAGCGCGGGGATCGACTTCTGCATCTGCACGAGGAACTCGACGTTGGAGTTCGTCTCCTTGAGCTTGCCGAGCACGACCTCGAGAGCCTGCTGCTGGTCGAGGCCGGCGAGGGCGCGACGCAGCTTCCAGGTGATCTTGACCTCGTCGGCCGAGAGCAGCATCTCCTCGCGACGGGTGCTCGACGCGTTCACGTCGACCGCCGGGAAGATGCGCTTGTCGGCGAGAGCGCGCGACAGGCGCAGCTCGCTGTTGCCGGTGCCCTTGAACTCCTCGAAGATGACCTCGTCCATCTTGGAACCGGTCTCGACGAGCGCCGTGGCGAGGATCGTGAGCGATCCGCCGTTCTCGATGTTGCGCGCCGCGCCGAAGAAGCGCTTGGGCGGGTACAGCGCCGAGGCGTCGACACCGCCGGTCAGCACGCGACCGGATGCCGGGGCGGCGAGGTTGTACGCGCGGCCGAGGCGGGTGATCGAGTCGAGCAGCACGACGACGTCGCGGCCCAGCTCGACGAGGCGCTTGGCGCGCTCGATCGCGAGCTCGGCGACCGTGGTGTGGTCTTCGGCCGGACGGTCGAAGGTCGAGGCGATGACCTCGCCCTTCACGGTGCGCTCCATGTCGGTGACCTCTTCAGGGCGCTCGTCGACGAGCACGACCATGAGGTGGACCTCGGGGTTGTTCTGCGCGATCGCGTTCGCGATCTGCTGCAGCACGATCGTCTTGCCGGCCTTCGGCGGGGCGACGATGAGACCGCGCTGCCCCTTGCCGATCGGGGCGACCAGATCGATGATGCGCTGCGTCAGCTTCTCGGGGGCCGTCTCCAGGCGCAGACGCTCCTGGGGGTACAGCGGGGTGAGCTTGCCGAAGTCGACGCGGGTGGCCGCGTCGTCGATCGACAGGCCGTTGATCGAGTCGACCTTGACCAGGGCGTTGTACTTCTGACGGCCCTGCTGCTCGCCCTCACGGGGCTGCTTGATCGAGCCGACGACCGCGTCGCCCTTGCGGAGGTTGTACTTCTTGACCTGTCCGAGCGACACGTAGACGTCGCTGGGACCGGCGAGGTAGCCGGTCGTGCGCACGAAGGCGTAGTTGTCGAGCACGTCGAGGATGCCGGCGATCGGGATCAGGACGTCGTCCTCGCCGATCTCGGTGTCGAACTCGTCGGTGGGCTCTCCGCCGCGGCGCTTGTTGCGCTGACGGTTGCGGTTGTTCCCGCCCGGCTGATCGTCTGCGGCGCCCGCGGCGGCCTGAGGCTGCTGCTGGTCCTGCGCGGCACCGTTCTGACCGCGACCACGGTTGCGGCTGCGGTTGCGGTTGCGGCCACGGCCGCCCTGTTCGTCGCCCCCGTCGGAGTCGGAGGAGGCGTCGTTGTTCTGCGCGTCGGCGTTCTGCGCGTTGCCGTTCTGGCCGTCATCGCTCTGGGCATTGCCGTTCTGGCTGCCGCCGCGCGCGTTGCTGTTGCGCGAGTTGCGCTTGGGGGCGGACTCGTTCTGTCCGCCGTCGTCCTGGCCGGACTCGGCGGGCGCGGAATCGGCGGCGGGCTCGGAGGCCGGGGTCTCGGCGTCAGCCGCCGGCTTCTGCGCGCCGCGGCGACCGCGACCCGTGGTCTTCGGGGCGGCCTCGGCCGGCGCCTCGGCGGCGGCAGGAGCCTCGGCCGGCGCCGCGGCGGCATCCGCGGCAGGAGCGTCGGCGTCTGCCTTCTTCGCGCGGGTGCGGCGGGGAGCCTTCGCCTTGGGGGCGGCCTCCGCGCTCTCGGCGCCGTCGCCGGAGGGAGCCGCCTGCGGCTCGGCGGCCGCGGGCGCGGCATCCGTCTTCTCGGCGGCCTTCTCGGCCTTCGCCGCCGCTGTCGCGGTGGTGGCGCGACGCGGTGCGCGCTTGCGCGCCGGCGCCTTCTCGGTGTCGGCAGCGGCCGCAGGGGCATCGGCGACGGACGTCGTCTGATCGTTCTGGGTCTCGGAGAGGTTCTCCACGAGTACTCCCTTATATGTCATGGGAAATGAGCGTTGAACGCGCACAACGGGTGCTGCGCGCGATCGCACGGGCTGACGCTCGGCGCCAGCCGGCCTCGGCAGGGAGTTCTCGGAAGAAATCTGCCTCAGGGGTTTGCGTGCGGGTCTTGCAAGATTTGCAATGGGGCCAGATTCACGAAACTACGTGGAGCCCTCCGCTCGCCCCCACTGTACCACCACGGACGTCGACGGCGAGCAGGAGCGCCTCCCACGGGGTGTCGGTGACGCGATCCGCGAGATCGACGGCGTCCTGACGGCTGCCGGGACCGTCGGCGAGCACGAGCACGCTCGGTCCGGCGCCGGACACCACGGCGGCGAAGCCCTCGGCGCGGAGCGCCTGCACGAGCCGCTGCGTCTCGGGCATCGCCTCGGCGCGATAGTCCTGGTGGAGACGGTCGGCCGTGGCGTCGAACAGCAGCTCGGGGCTCTGCATCAGCGCGGCGATCAGCAGCGCCGAGCGCGAGACGTTGAACACCGCATCGGCCGTGGAGACCTGGGGCGGCTGCAGGGATCGCGCCTGCGAGGTCGACATCGTGTACGCCGGGACGAGCACGAGCGGAGAGACACCTCGGTGCACGAGGAGCTTCTTGTGCTGCGGGCCGCGCTCCCCCACCCAGGCGATCGTCAGTCCGCCGAAGAGTGCGGGGGCGACGTTGTCCGGGTGGCCCTCGAGCTCGGTGGCGAGACGCAGCAGGTCGGCGTCGTCGATCTCGACGTCGCCCTCCAGCAGCCCCTTGGCGGCGAGCACGCCGGCGGCGACGGCCGCGCCGGAGGACCCGAGACCGCGGCCGTGCGGCACGCCGTTCTCGGCCACGATCCGCAGCCCGGGAACCGGACGGCCGACGTCCGCGAAGACATAGGCGATGGTGCGCACGATCAGGTTCGACGAGTCGCGCGGGATCTCCTCCGCACCGGAGCCGGTGACCTCGATCTCGAGCTGACCGGCGGGAAGCGCGGTGACCTGGAGCGTGTCGTAGATGCTGAGCGCCAGCCCCAGGGTGTCGAATCCCGGGCCGAGGTTCGCGCTCGTGGCGGGAACCGTCACCTCGACGGTGCGCCCCTCGACGGGCTGTGAGTCGGCCGCCACCGTCACTCGCCTTCCACGCGGAGCACGGAGATGACGCGCTCCACGACGGCGCTGCCGGCGAGGGCGTCGACGGTCGCGCTGAGCGCCTGCTCGGTCGCGCGGTGCGTGCCGATGATCAGTCGTGCGGTCGGCTCATCCTCGCCCTCCACCGTCTGCACGACGGTCGCCACGGAGACGCCCCCGTCGCTGAGCGTGCCGGCGACCGTGGCGAGCACGCCCGGCGCATCCGCGACCTCGAGCGTGATCTGATACCGGGTGGTCACATGGCCGATCGGGACGACAGGGAGGTTGGCCCTGGTGGACTCGCCGACGCCGACACCGCCCGCGATGTGGCGCCGGGCGGCGGAGACGACGTCGCCGAGAACAGCGGATGCCGTCTGCACCCCGCCCGCGCCGGCGCCGTAGAACATCAGGGAGCCGGCGGCCTCGGCCTCGACGAACACCGCGTTGTTCGCGCCGTGGACGGATGCCAGCGGGTGCGTGGCGGGAACGAGCGCCGGGTAGACGCGCACCGAGATCGACTCCGCACCGTTCGCCTCGAGCCGCTCGCACACGGCGAGCAGCTTGATCACGAAGCCGGCGGCACGCGCCTCCTCGATCATCGAGGCCGTGACCGAGGTGATGCCCTCGCGGTAGACGGCGTCGAGCGGCACGGCCGTGTGGAAGGCGAGGCTGGCGAGGATCGCCGCCTTCTGCGCGGCGTCGTATCCTTCGACATCGGCCGTCGGGTCGGCCTCCGCGTAGCCCAGGCGCTGGGCGTCGGCGAGCACATCGCCGAAGTCGGCGCCCTCGGTGTCCATCCGGTCGAGGATGTAGTTCGTCGTGCCGTTCACGATCCCCATGATCCGCACGACGCGGTCGCCGGCCAGCGAATCGCGGAGCGGGCGGATGATCGGGATGGCGCCCGCGGCTGCCGCCTCGTAGTAGACGGAGGCGCCGACACGGTCCGCGGCCTCGAAGAGCTCGGGACCGTGCGTCGCGAGCAGCGCCTTGTTGGCCGTCACGACGTCGGCGCCGGATCCGATCGCCTGCAGGATGTTCGTGCGAGCGGGCTCGATGCCGCCGATCAGCTCGATCACGATGTCGGACCCGAGGATGAGCGTCTCGGCGTCGGTCGTGAAGAGCTCCTTCGGCAGGTCGGCGTCACGGGGTGCGTCGACGTCGCGGACGGCGATGCCCGCGAGCTCGAGCTCTGCCCCGGCCCGGTCGGCCAGTTCGTCGCCATGGCGCAGCAGGAGAGCCGCGACCTGCGAGCCGACCGCTCCCGCGCCCAGCAGCGCCACACGAAGTCGTCGGTAGTCAGTCATGGTTGCTCCTTCGGAAGCTTCGGAGGTGGGTCATCTGTCTCCCTCGGGGGCGTGCGCCCCGTCGATGCCCGCGTCCCGGGCCAGCAGGTCGTCGATGGTCTCACCGCGGACGATGACCCTCGACCGACCGTCGCGCACGGCGACGACCGGCGGACGCGGAACATGGTTGTAGTTGCTCGACAGCGAGGCGCAGTACGCGCCCGTCGCGGGAACCGCGAGCAGATCGCCCGGCACGAGATCGGCCGGGAGGTATTCGTGATCGACGACGATGTCGCCGGATTCGCAGTGCTTGCCGACGACGCGGCTGAGCTGAGGCTCTCCCCCGCCGATGCGCGAGGCGAGGCGTGCCGAGAACTGGGCGCCGTACAGCGCGGTGCGGGCGTTGTCGCTCATGCCGCCGTCGACGCTGACATACCGGCGGACCGCGCCGGATTCCACCGTCACGTCCTTCGTCGTGCCGACCTCGTACAGGGTCACGCCGGCGGTGCCGACGATCGCACGCCCCGGCTCGAAGGACAGGGCGGGCACCGGGATGCCGCGCGCGGCGCAGCCCTCGGCGACCGCGGAGACGATCTCACCGGCGAGGACCTCGATCGGCGTCGGATCGTCGACGCGGGTGTAGGCGATTCCGAATCCGCCACCGAGGTTCAGCTGCGGCACCGGACCGCCCTCCAGGAGTGCGGCGTGCAGCTCGAGGACGCGGGACGCCGACTCGCGGAAGCCCGCGACCCCGAAGATCTGGGAGCCGATGTGGCAGTGCAATCCCGCGAAGTCGAGCCCGGGGAGCTCCCGGATGCGGGCGACCGCGTGCGCGGCCTCGGCGAGCGGGAATCCGAACTTCTGGTCCTCGTGGGCCGTGGCGAGGAACTCGTGGGTCTCGGCATGGACTCCGCTGATGACGCGCACCAGCACGCGCTGGACCGCACCGGTTCGCGCGGTGATCGCCGCGAGACGCTCGATCTCGATCGCACTGTCGACGATGACGGTGCCGACGCCGGCGATCACGGCGCGCTCGAGTTCGGCGGTCGACTTGTTGTTGCCGTGGAAGCCGAGCGACGCCGGGGACACGCCCGCGGCGAGCGCCACCTCGAGCTCTCCTCCGGTGCACACGTCGACACGCAGTCCTTCGTCGACGACCCAGCGCGCGACGGTCGTGGAGAGGAAGGCCTTGCCTGCGTAGTAGACCTGCGCCGTCGTGCCGTTGTCGGCCGCCGCCTGGTCGAAGGCGGTCCGGAAGGCCCTGGCGCGGCCGCGGACCTCGTCCTCGTCGAGCACGAGCACAGGGGTGCCGTAGGTACGGGCGAGGTCTGCCGCGCTCACGCCGGCGATGTCGAGGACGCCGTCGGCGTCGCGCACCGCGGAGGCCGGCCACACTCCGCTCGCGAGGTCGTTCGCGTCATCGGGGACGACGAGCCATTCCGGGGCGAGCGAATCGGCAGGGGGAAGCACTGAGCACCAATCGTGGAACGGAGCGCGTCGCTGAATACGCACATCGAGGTTGACCCGATTCTAGGGCACCGCCCCGGAGCGCCTTGTCACGGTGACGCCCGGCGTCAAGCCCCTCCGGCTGTTTCACACGGGCTCATAGGGTGGGGGCGTGATGAACACCGAATCGCCCTCTGAGACCGCTGATCGCCCTGGCCTCGTCGCGCGCGTCACCGGGCCCCTGATCGCCTGGGCGCTGCGGAGGCGCCTCGTGCGGGCCGCGCTGCTGTACACCGAGCGTCGCGGACCGATGCTCGCCGACAGCGTCACCTACCGCGCGCTGTTCAGCGTCTTCGCGGGAGTCCTCCTCGGCTTCTCGATCGCGGCCCTGTGGCTGGCGGGCAATCCCGAGGCGTGGCGGGCGATCATCGACTCGGTCCAGTCGGTGGTACCGGGGCTCATCGGCGACGACGGCGTGATAGATCCGAAGGATCTCCAGAAGCCGGCATCCCTGTCCGTCGCTGGCATCGTGTCGCTCGTCGCGCTCATCGGAGCTGCCCTCGGCGCGATCGGGTCGCTGCGCACCGCCGTGCGCGTCATCGCCGGCACGGTCCAGGACGACATCCTCTGGGTGTGGGTGATCCTCCGCAACCTCGCTCTGGCGCTCGGCATCGGACTCTCGTTCGTCGCCGCGGCCGCCGTGACCTTCGTCGGCCAGCTCGGCGTGGCGTGGATCAGCGATCTGCTCGGGCTCCCTGCGGACTCGGCGCTCGTCAGCTGGAGCGCCCCGGTGCTCTCCCTCGTGGTGGTCTTCGCCCTCGACACGCTCCTCCTCGTCGGCGTCTTCCGTCTGCTCTCCGGCGTGCGCCCCGCCGCGCGGTCGCTGTGGAGCGGTGCCCTGCTGGGCGCATTCGGGCTCGTCGTCCTCCAGCAGCTGTCGAGCCTCTTCGTCGGCGGCGCCACCAGCAACCCGCTCCTCGCCACCTTCGCCTCGCTCCTCGCGCTCCTGATCTGGCTCAACCTGTCGACGCAGGTGATGCTGCTGGCGTGCGCCTTCATCGTGACCGCCGAGGAGGAGCGGACAGACCGCGTGCATCAGAGGTTCGGGGCCACGACGTTCCCGCAGCGTCGCCTCCAGCGCGCCGAGGTCGACGTGCAGATCGCCACCGCCGAGCTCCGGGCCGCGCAGAAGGCCGCTTCCGGCGACGGCACGGCCTCCTGACGCGGGTCCACCCCTCGTAGTGACCAAATGGGATAGTCTGGTCACAACGAGAGGAATCCCATGGACCCCCGACGCGCACGCATCACCGTCGCCGATGCGGAGATCTCCTTCCTCGAATGGCGCCCGGCGGAGGAATCCGGCTCGACGGTCCTCCTGCTGCACGGCGGCGGCGCCGACAGCGCCGAGCTGTCCTGGTCCGAGGTCGGACCGGCACTCGCGGCCACAGGGCACCGTGTCATCGCTCCGGATCATCCCGGTTTCGGTCGCAGCCCGCGCGCGGAGTGGCCGCTCACACAGGAGCGGCTGGTCCGCTACGTCGGCGAGTTCGCCGACGCCGTCGGCCTCACGGACTACGCGATCGGCGGACTCTCGCTCGGCGGGGGCATCGCGCTCGGACACCTCCTCGCCCAGCCGGGACGGGCTCGCGGTGCGATGCTGCTCGGGTGCTACGGCCTCATGCCTCGGCTCGCCGACGGGCCCTTCGGCGGGCTCACGCAGGTCATGACCTTCCTCCTGCTGCGGAGCGGGGCGCTGGCGGCGATGACCAGGCGCTACATGCGGAACCGTTCGGCGATGGAGCGCGGCCTCCAGGATCTCGTCCGCGAGCCGACGGCGCGCACGCCCGAGCTCGTCGATGCGGTCCTCGCCGAGGGGGCATCCGGCACCGGCACCGCCGTCTTCAGCGAGTGGCAGAAGGACCAGGTGCTCTGGAACCGGCTGCGCACCGAATACACCGCGCAGCTGCCCTCCGTCCGCACGCCGACCCTCCTCGTGCACGGCGATCACGACAGCGGGGTGCCGATCGGGCGCATCCGGTTCGCCGCAGAGCGGATGCCGGACGCGACGCTGCTCACGGTCCCCGACGCGGGACACTGGGTGCAGCGCGACCGCCCCGACGTCGTCATCCCGGCGATGCTCACTCACCTGCAGAGGATCGACGATGCCCAGACCTCTCGTCCCGAATAGGCGCGAACGCGTCCTCGATGCCGCCGAGGAACTCGTGCTCGCTCGCGGCTTCGACGCGATGAGCGTCGCGGCGATCGCCGAGGGTGCCGGCATCGGCAAGGGCGCCGTCTACCTGGAGTTCCCGGGGAAGAACGACATCCTCGACGCCCTGCTGCAACGCGGGACAGCCCGGCTTCGCGAACGAGCGCGGGCGGAGGTCGGAGATCGGCCGCGACTCAGTGCGGCGTATCGTGCCTCCGCACGGGCGCTGCGGGATGACGCGCTGATGACCGCCGCCTTCCTCGACGATCGTGGCGTGCTCGGCGCCCACGTGACCGAGGTCGAGCACGGGCGCTACCGCGAGCGTCATCTCGGCGTCGTCGAATGGCTGCACGACCTCCAGCGCCGGGGAGAGATCGACGAACAGGTCGATGCGGAGGCGCTGGCTCTGGCGCTGTCGAGCGCGACGATCGGACTGCTCTCCGCCGCGCGACTGCTCGGTCCGCTCTCCTCGGAGCAGCTCGAGAGCGCGATCGACACCGTCGGCCGGATGGCCGCTTCCTTCGAGAGGAACTGACGATGCACATCGACCGCTACGGCCCCGAACGCGGCACACCGCTGCTGCTTCTGCATGGAGGCGGTGTCGCCGGCTGGATGTGGGAGCCGATGCGCGCGCACCTCGACGAGGGGCACCGCATCCTCCTGCCCGACCTGCCGGGGCACGGACGCAGCGCGGACCAGACCTACACCTCGCACGACGACGTTATCCCGGCACTCGAGGAGCTGCTGGAGGACGAGGGCCGTCCCGCCACGGTCGTCGGCTTCTCGCTCGGCGCCCAGCTGGCGGTGCTGTTGGCCGCCCAGCGCCCGGACCTGGTCGAGAAGGTGATCGTCGTCAGCGCTCAGGCGATCCCGATGCGCGCGGTCGGCCCGATGCTCGCCGTCCTCAGTGCGACCGCGGGACTCGCCCGGCAGGAGTGGTTCGCGAAGCTCCAGGCGCGGGAGCTGTTCGTCCCGCCGGAGCATCTCGACGACTACGTGCGGACGTCTGCCGGCATCTCCCGAGAGACCCTGCTCAACGCCGTCGAAGAGAACCTGCGCTTCACACCACCGGACGGCTGGCGACATTTCCCGGGCGCCGCGCTGATCCTCGCGGGTTCGAAGGAGAAGACGCTGATGAGGCGCTCGTCCGCCGCACTGCACGAGGCTCTGCCGCAGAGCGAGCGGGAGATCATCGCCGACTGCGGTCACGGCATCCCGCTGCAGCGCCCCGCCTGGTTCGCGCAGCGGGTCGAGTCCTGGATGCGCTGACGGCGCTCCTGCCGGTCAGCGCGGGCAGACGCCCTTCTCGAGCAGAGCCGGATCGGTGGCGATCGCACCGTCGACGTCGATGTCGATCACGGCCTCGCTGCCCACGATCGCGAGTCCGGTGAGGGTGAGGCCGGCGGGAAGCTGATCCGCGATGCAGATGCGCTGCGTCCGCGTCAGGCTGTCTCCGACCGATCCGAGCATCGAGCCGACGCCATCCACATCGACGTCGAGTCCGCCGATCGACAGCCCCACCGGCGTGAGCTCGAGGTCACCCTCCGCAGCACCGGGCGTGAGTGTCAGCGTGAGGGGGACGGCCGCCCCGAACACCGTGAACGAGCCGCCCAGCGTGGCGTTCGGCGCGTCGAAGACGACGGATTCGACCGGCAGGTCGGTTCCGGCGAGCAGGGTGGTGAACTCGGCCTGGTCGATCCGGATCGTGCCGGAGGCACCGCCCAGGTCTCCCCCGCGCAGGGGGATGCCCGTCGCGGTCACGTCCGCGGCACCGGTGATCCCCTCGAGGGTCACGGCATCCGTCGACAGGTGAAGCGTGTCGAGTCGTCCGCCGATCAGCTGCGGGAGCAGCACGCCCTCCGCGTCGACGTCGAGCTGCTGGTCGGCGGGGAGGTCCAGCTGCTCGATGACGAGGGACCGCACGATCCCGGGAAGGATCGAGCGCGCGATGAACTCCGCCGCGACGACGAGCAGCGCCAGCAGCACCACGACGATCAGCAGCACCCACGGCCAGCGGCGACGACGCGTCGGCCGCTCGGCATCCGCCTCCGCGGGCGCATCGGACCCGGGGATCACGAGCGTCGGATGCTCTGCCGAAGCGTCAGGATACGGCAGGGTGTGGTTGTCGTCGCTCATGCTGCCATCCTGCCCTACCGGCGCGGTGGACAGCCGTCGCTACATGCGCTCCGGAGCGGACACGCCGAGCAGGTCGAGTCCGTTGCGGAAGACCTGGCCGGCGGCATCGTTCAGCCACAGGCGCGTGCGGTGCACGCTCTCGATCGGGTCGTCGCTCAGGGGGATCACGCGGCAGTTGTCGTACCAGCGGTGATACAGCCCCGCGAGCTCCTCGAGGTAGCGCGCCACGCGGTGCGGTTCGCGCACCTCGGCCGCGAATGCGACGATGCGCGGGAACTCCTGCAGCGCACCGAGCAGTGCCGCCTCGGACTCGTGCGTGAGCGTCTCGGGGGCGAACTCCGAGCGGTCGACGCCGGAGTCGGCGGCGTTGCGCGCCACGTTGTGGGTGCGGGCATGCGCGTACTGCACGTAGAACACCGGATTGTCGTTGGTGCGCTTCTGCAGCAGCTCGGGGTCGAGCGCGAGCGGCGAGTCGGCGGGCGAGCGCTCCAGCGAGTAGCGCAGCGCGTCGGTGCCGAGCCATTCGCGCAGGTCGTCCATCTCGATGATGTTGCCCGCGCGCTTGCTCAGGCGGGCGCCTCCGACAGACACGAGCTGTCCGATGAGCACCTCGACGTCCTTCTCGGGATCGTCGCCGGCGGCTCCCGCGAGCGCCTTCAGGCGGTGCACGTAGCCGTGGTGGTCGGCGCCGAGCAGATAGATCTTGTGCGCGAAGCCGCGGTCGCCCTTGTTGAGGTAGTACGCGGCGTCTGCCGCGAAGTACGTGTACTCGCCGTTGGAGCGGCGGATCACGCGATCCTTGTCGTCGCCGAAGTCGGTGGTGCGCACCCACACCGCGTCGTCCTGGTCGAAGACGTGACCCTGTTCGCGCAGACGGTCGACGGCCTGGTCGACGAGGCTGACCCCGTCGGCGTTCTTCGCGTGCAGCGTGCGCTCGGAGAACCAGACGTCGAAGTGCACGTTGAACTTCGACAGGGACTCCTGCTGCTCCGCCAGCTGGTACTCGTAGCCGAGCTCTCGGGCGACGATCACCTTCTCGTCGTCTTCCAGGTTGAGGAAGTCGGGGCGGGCCGCGAGCACGCGGGCGGCGAGATCGTTGATGTAGCTGCCCGCGTAGCCGCCCTCCGGCGTGGGCTCGCCCTTCGCCGCGGCGACGATGGACTGCGCGAAGCGCTCCATCTGGGCGCCGGCGTCGTTGATGTAGAACTCGCGAGCGACGGTGGCACCGGATGCCGCGAGCACGCGGCCGATCGCATCGCCGAGCGCCGCCCAGCGGGTGTGGCCGATGTGCAGCGGCCCGGTGGGGTTCGCGCTCACGAACTCGATGTTGATGCTGCGTCCGGCCTGGGTCTCGTTCGTGCCGTAGGCGGCTCCGGCGTCGACGATCGTCTTCGCGAGCGCACCTGCGGCCGCCGCGTCGAGGCGGATGTTGATGAAGCCGGGTCCGGCGACCTCGGCGCTGGCGACGCCGTCGACACCGGCGAGACCGTCGGCGATCTGCTGGGCCAGCTCGCGCGGATTCGTGCCGAAGGGCTTCGCGAGACGCATCGCGATGTTCGAGGCCCAGTCGCCGTGGTCGCGATTGCGCGGACGCTCGAACACGATGTCGGATGCGGCGAGCTCGAGGGGCTCGCCGGGACGTCGTTCCTCCGCGATCGGTGCGAGGACGGCGAGGAGGGCTTCGGCGAGCGTTTCAGGGTTCATAGCCGTCCCAGTTTACGGCGCGCGATGACGGTCCCCGACGCCGCGGCGGCGCGGGGAATTTGCGTTCGCCTTCCGGTGATCTACTCTCATGCAATGCACGACTCCGCCGCCCGACGCCGACTGCGCACCGTGGGCATCGCCATCGCCCTGCTGCTCGCCGTCTCCGCGGGCGTCCTGGGCGTGTGGCGACCGTGGACCCCGATGCCCGCCGCGGCCCCGGTCGGAGCCTCCGCCGACGGCGAGGGAAGCGCTGCCTCGGTCGTCGCTCCGGCACCGCTGAGCCTTCCCGATCACCCGCGTGTGCTCGTGTTCGGCGATTCCTGGACCTACGGTTCGGCAGCGACCGATCCGACCCAGGGATACGCCTACGTGCTCGCGGGACTCGTGGGCGGCGAGACCATCGTCGACGGTGTCCGCGGCAGCGGCTACCTCAAGCCCGGGCTCGACGGTCCGACCTTCGGCGAGCGCATCGCCCTCCTCGACCCGGCGCTCGCGCCGAACCTGATCATCATCCAGGGGTCGATCAACGACCGGGCGCAGGGCGTGACCGGCTACCGCGAGGCCGTCACCGCCGCCTGGGACGCGCTGACCGCGAAGTACCCGGAGGCGTCGATCGTCGTGCTGGGCCCCGCGCCGCACGAGCTGCCGGTGGGCGCGGCGACCGCGCGCATCGACACCGACCTCTCCGAGCTCGCGGCAGCACGCGGCTGGTGGTACATCTCCCCCATCGCGCTCGACTGGATCACCGATCAGAACTACCTCGACGTCATCGACGTGGACTTCGGTCACAAGCACCCGTCCACCGAGGGGCACCGTTATCTGGCCGAGAGGCTCGCCGCCGCACTCGATGAGCTGCGCGGCGCTCCGGTCACCGAGGCCGGTGGGTCGGAGACCACCCCCGACGAGTGATATCGTCGTTCGGTACGCCTCCGTAGCTCAGTGGATAGAGCGCCGGTTTCCGGTACCGTAGGTCGCAGGTTCGACTCCTGTCGGGGGCACGAAATCGCAGAAGGGGACCGTCCGCCAGGACGGTCCCCTTCTGCGATTTCTAGGTAACCCCCTACCGAGGGGCCCCGATCAGAGGAGCAGATCCTCGAGGTCGCTGAGCGACAGAGTCCGTCCGCTCGCCACCGGATTCCCCTCCTCGACCCGGAAGTCGTAGAGGTCGCCGTCGCGCCGCAGGTGGGCGACGTAGTCGAGGTCGTGCGCGCGGTGCACCTCCCACTCCCCCGGTGCGACGCACGTGAACCGGTACGTGTTGTTCGCGCTGCTCCATTCGGTCACGACATCGGGTTGATCCTCAAGACGGATCGAGTTGCTCATGGCGGTCTCCCTTCACTTCGAGGTCTTCAATCGCCGGAGGGCCGCGCCCTTATGCGCAGCGCGAGCACCGGTCTTCTCCGACGTCACGATGAACGCGGGCTCACCCGCGGATGCTGTGAACCTCTGCCCGTCGAGCTCGAAGTCCTCGACGCGCCTTTCCTCGACGACGCCTCGGGTGCGCCCCTGCGAGGTGTTCCATGACACCCGGTCGCCTCTGCCCAGGGATTCCGTCATCGCTTCTCCTTCTTCTCGGGGTCGTGACCCCGCGCACGCTCGGCCACAGGGCTGCCTCTCTCCTGGTCCGATCGAGCCTGCGCTCTGATCGACGCCCCATGAAGGGGGTTGCCAAGCGATCGGATCTCATGGCACCGGTAGAGGGATGTCGGAAAGCCGAGCCCCCGTCAGACGCCGATCGCGCCGAGCGTCCCGACGACGAGTCGAGGGCCGTCCTGCCCGCGCAGCAGAGTGAACAGCGTCCTGGTACAGGATCGGCACCGCACGATCGCGGAGTGACTGTCGACCTCGACCACGGTCTCCGCGACGTTCGCCGCGGTTCCGCACCCGGAGCAGGTGGCGACGAGCGAGGTGATGTCGGCGCCGAACAGGTCGCCCATCATCCCCGCGAGGCAGTTGCCGTCGACGATCATCGAGCTGTGAGCAGCATCCATCAGCGACCTCCGAATCGCTCGGTGCGCACGCGCGCAGGATCGTGGCCGAGGCGGACGAGTGCGTCCGCGGCATGCTCGACGAAGCCGGTCGGCCCGCAGACGAAAACGAGCGGCTCCCGCTCGGGCGGCCAGACCGCGTCCCGGAGCGTGTCCTCATCGACGCGGCCGACGCGGCCCTCCCAGTCGGGCGGGGCCGACCTCGTGTACACCCACCGCACATCGATGCCGGCTGCGGCAGCCGACACGACCTCCTCGCGGTAGATGGCATCCTCGGGACTGCGCACCGAGTAGAGCATCCTGACGGAGTCGACCGCACCGGCATCCTGCGCCGCCCGCATCATCGCCACGAGCGGCACGACGCCCGATCCCCCGGCGATCAGCTGCACGGGCCCCCGTCGCTCCGGCTCCTCCTGATCCGGACGCCACACGAAGAACTGCCCGAGCGGACCTTTGACCTCGAGCTCATCGCCGATCCGGACATCGCGCACCAGATAGGGCGAGACCTCGCCGTCGGGCACCTCGTCGACAGCGAGCTCGATCACGTCCGTCGACGCCCCGTAGGAGCCGAGAGAGTAGGACCGCACCGCTTGATACCCGTCCTCCGCCGTGAGCCGCACGTCGACGTGCTGGCCCGCGTCACTGCCCGTCCAACCCGGAACCTCCAGGCGGATGCTGCGCGCAGAGGGAGACTGGGGGCGGGTCTCGATCACCCGTGCCGGACGCCACCCGCCGACGATCACCAATAGCGTTCCTCGGTCCACGGATCGCCGTGCATGTTGTAGCCGTTCTGCTCCCAGAAACCGGGCGCATCCTCGTCCATCAGGGTCAGCGCTCTCACCCACTTCGCGCTCTTCCAGAAGTACAGATGCGGCACGAGCAGACGCGCCGGACCGCCGTGCTCCGGGTCCAGGGGCTCGCCCTCGAACTCGAACGCGATCCACGACTGCCCACCGAGCAGGTCGTCGAGGGCGACGTTGGTCGTGTATCCGCCGTAGGAATGGGCCATCGCGTACGACGCGGCCGTGTCGACGTCGGCGAGGAGCGTGTCGAGCGAGATGCCGCGCCATGCGGTGCCGAGCTTCGACCAGCGCGTCACGCAGTGGATGTCGGTGTGCACCTCCTCGATGGGGAGCGCCTGCAGCTCGTCCCAGGTCCAGGACGTCACGAGCCCGGCTTCGTTACGGATGCCGAAGCTCCACTCGGCCGTGGAGATCTGCGGCGTCGGTCCGGCAGACAGCACCGGGAAGTCCTCTGTCAGATATTGGCCCGGCGGGAGCTTCGGATCGCTCTCCCTGCGGCGTGCGCCGAAGCCTCTCGAGATCACTGCCATGGTCATTCTCCTTCGCGGCCGGGTAGACGGACGCTAGCAGAGCATCACCCCGCTCGGCGATCACTTCACGGATCAGACCCTGCTTGTACAGTGATCGCGTGGACACCGTCACCGAGCAGCCCCGCACGCACAAGCGACCCGTCGTCGTCACCGTCGTGGTGATCCTGGTCGTGCTGAGCGGCCTGTCGAACGCGCTCCTCGGTCTCACCGTGCTCCTGAGCCGGTATCAGGTGCCCGACGGTGACGTGCTCGTCGTGTCGCTGATCGGCGCCGCCGTCATCCTGTTCGGCCTGCTGACCCTCGCAGTGGCGGCGGCGATCGCCCGCGGCAGTCGTCTCGCCCGCCTGCTGCTGACGATCTACATCGGCGTGCAGCTGGCTCTGCACGTCGTGACGGCGCTCACCACCACGTGGGATTGGGCCGTGCTCGTCCAGTCAGTCGTCGAGCTGCTGGTGCTGGTCGCCGTCTGGGCGCCGCCCGGATCGCGGCACTTCCTCGACCGCTGACCCTCCAGCCACGGCGTTCGACCGGGCGAGGAACCGCCGGTGGATCAGCCGGACGATCTCGATGGCGAGGATCGTCGCGATCGTGACGGCGGCGATCAGGTACGCGGCCCCCTCTCCCGGATCCACGAGCTGGAAGAACTCCCCGGCGAGCGGCACCGTGAACAGGATCGACAGCGCGATGAACATCGCACCCACCACCAGCACCTTGTAGCGGTTGAGCGGTCGCGCCAGCACCGAGAGCACCCAGATCCCGACGATGGCGAGGATGATGGTCGAACCGGTCCGCAGCTGCGGCTCGGTGACGCCGAGCGCCATGGCGCCGCGCGTGTACACGGTCAACGCGATCGCGATCAGGAGGCCTGCGGGGATCGCGAACGCCAGCGAGCGCCGCAGGAACCCGGGGACGTAGCGGCTCGCATTCGGCATCAGCGCGAGGAAGAACGCCGGGATGCCGATCGTCAGGCCGTCCGTGATCGACAGCTGTCTCGGCAGGAACGGGAACTCCAGCACCATGACGCCGAAGAGCACGGCGAGCGTCGTCGCGTAGACGGTCTTCGTCAGGAAGAGCATCGAGACGCGCTCGATGTTCGCGATCACCTGTCGCCCCTCCGCGACGACGTCCGGCAGGTGCGAGAACTGTCCGTCCAGCAGTACGAGCCGCGCGACGGCCTTCGTCGCCGGCGACCCGGAGTTCATCGCGATGCCGATGTCGGCCGTCTTGATCGCGAGCGCGTCGTTCACGCCGTCGCCGGTCATCGCGACCGTGTGTCCGCGCGCCTGCAGCGCGACCACCATGCGCTTCTTCTGCTCGGGAGTCACCCGGCCGAAGACGGTATGCGCTTCGAGCACCGGACCGAGCTCGGCGTCGTCCTCCGGGAGCTGCCGTGCGTCGTAGCCCTCTCCGGCATCGAGACCCACCTGCCGGGCGATCGCCGCGACCGTGCGCGGATTGTCTCCGGAGATCACCCGCACTCCGACGCCCTGCGCGCGGAAGTACGACAGCGTCTGCGCGGCATCCGGGCGCACCTTCTCGCTGAACGTGATGACGGCCACCGGGACGAGGCCCGTCGGAAGCGTCTCGGACTCCTGCGCGGCGGAGGAGTAGGGATCCGCGGTGAACGCGAGGACGAGCGTGCGCAGGCCCTCCGCGGCCAGGCGGGTGACGGCTTCACCGACCTCGGTCCCGGCATCCGTCGCCGCGTCTCCCAGCACCATCTCGGGAGCGCCGAGCACCCAGGTCTCGTCGCCGCGGTCGGCGAACGAGAGGGCGCTCCACTTGCGCGCGGACGAGAAGGAGACATAGACGGATGCGTCGCGCGGCGCCGTTGCGGGGAACGGCTCGCGCAGGCACCGCGCGGTCGCATTCGCATCCGGAGCGCCGCCGAACCAGGCGAGCGCCGCCTCCCACTCCCCCGTCGCCGAACCGAGCTCGAGCAGATCGCGGTACGCGAGCTCGCCCTCGGTGAGAGTGCCGGTCTTGTCGAGGCAGATGATGTCCACGCGCGCGAGTCCCTCGACGGCGGGCAGCTCGTTGACGAGCACCTGCCGAGCCGCGAGACGCGCGGCACCGACGGCGAAGGCGATCGACGTCATCAGCACGAGGCCGAGCGGGATCATCGCGGTCAACGAGGAGATCGTGTTGACGATCGCCTGCGTCCAGGTGCTGGTCTCCCACGCCGTCACCCAGCCGCCCGCGACCATCATCTGCGCGTTCAGGACGAGGAGGCCGATCGGACCGATCCCCCAGCCGACCCACTTCAGCACACGGTCGATCGACGTGCGCAGCTCGGAAGACACGAGAGAGAAGCGCTTGGCCTCCTCGGCGAACTTGTTGGCGTAGGAGTCCGCCCCGACGCGCACGGCGCGCGCGATGCCGTCACCCGCCACCACGATCGAGCCGGACAGCGCCTCGTCACCGTCGTTCTTGTCGACGGCATCCGATTCGCCCGTCAGCATCGACTCGTCGATCTGGAGCGCACGATGCTCGAGCACCACGGCATCCGCGGTGACCTGATCTCCGGCGCGGAGCACGAGGATGTCGCCCTGGACGACGTCGGCAGGAGAGATCTCGATATCCTGCGAATCCCGGCGCACTCGTGCGCGCGGCGCATTCAGCAGCGCCAGCCGGTCGAGAGCCGCCTTGGCGCGGAACTCCTGCCAGCATCCGATGATCGCGTTGCCGAAAGCCGCGAGGCCGAAGAGCGCGTCCTGCCAGCGACCGAGGAGGAGCAGGACGAGGAAGCAGGCGCCGACGATCCCGTTGAAGAGCGTGAAGACGTTCGCGCGGACGATGTTCCACGCGCTGCGGCTGGAGTCGCCCGCGAACGCGTTGGTCCGGCCGTCCGCCGTCAGCTCGGCCACGCGCGCTGCCGTGAGGCCCGTCCGGGGGTCGGTGTCGAGGTCGTCCTGCTGCTGCACCGCCGTGGGGGACTCCATGCGCCCCATATTAGGGGCGGGCCGAACTCGAGCCGGGTTCGGCCGCGCATCACTCTCCCGGGGTGACGCGCCGCGCGCGAGCTCGGCGCGAGAATCACCAGCGAGCGCAGGGATTCCGCCCCGCGCCCCGTCTTGCCGCCCGTCGGCAGAGAGGTGTGAATCATGTCCTCCACCAGAGCGTCGACCGGATCCTCGGCCTGGACGGGATGGGCGGCTTTCGCCGGCGTCATCATCCTCATCAGCGGCATCTTCGGGCTGCTGCAGGGTCTCGTGATCCTGCTCGGGCCGCAGGCCTCTTATGTCGTGGTCGACGGATCGCTGTTCCTCTTCGACGTCGCCGGGTGGGGATGGTGGCACGTCGTCATCGGGGCGCTGCTGACCCTGACGGCGTTCGCGCTGTTCAGCGGGGCGACGTGGGCGCGCGTCGTCGCCGTCATCCTGGCGGTGATCAGCGCCGCCGGGCAGCTGCTCGTGATGCCGCTGCAGCCGTGGTGGTCGGTCATCGTGATCGCGATCGACGTGCTGATCATCTACGCCCTCACCGCGCACGGTCACGAGCTCTCCGAACGGCGCGCGCCGCATCAGCGCGGGAGCATGGTGTGACCGCACAGCTGCGCGTCAGGCAGGTGCTGCGCCACCCGTTCCGGAACGCGGAGTCGCGGGAGTCCGCCGCGCTGCTCATCGCCGCCGGCGTGCTCGTCGTCGCGACCGTCGTCTCGCTCCTGGTCTTCCGCGGCGGACCTCTCCCGATCGCGGGCCCCGGGTCGATCGGGCAGTTCGTCGCCCTCGCCGCCGCCGTCACGGCCTTCGGCGTCTTCATCGCCGCCGTGACGGTGTCGCACGCCGGCCCGCAGGACGCGCGGGCACTCCCCCGCATGCGATGGTTCGACATCGCGAGCATCGCCGCGGCCCACGGGGTCATCGCGCTGCTCGGCTGGATCGGCATGGCGAACATCGTGGAGCGCAGCTTCTTCGGCGCCGTCGTGTTCCCGGTGTCGGCAGCCCTGCTGGCCGGAGTCGCGATCGCGGTCACCGCCTATCTCACGACGGTGTCGGCGATGAGCATGAACCCGACGAGGCTGTCGCTGGTGCTCATGGTCTTCCTCGTGGTCGGGGTGTTCGCGAGCATGCTCAGCGCCACCGACCCGCTCTGGTGGCAGAAGAACCTCAGCACACTCGGGATCTCCGACGACTTGTCTGCGCTGGCCTTCAACCTCACCGTGATCATCGCGGGGCTCATCGTCACGACCATCGCGCACTTCGGCACGATCGACATCCCCGTCGACACCGAGAAGGCCCGACGCGGACGGCGCGTCGTGCGGATCGAGCTGCTCCTGATGGGGGTGTTCCTCGCGGGCGTCGGCCTCTTCCCCGTCGACACCCACTTCGCGATCCACAACACCGTGGCCTCCGGGATGGCGGTGCTGTTCGTCGCGCTCGTGATTGGCCTGCGGTGGCATGTCCCCGGCACTCCCCGGGTGTTCCTGATGCTCGGCTACGCCTTCGTGCTCATCATCGTCGTGCTCGCCGTGCTGTTCACCACCGGCTACTACAACCTGACGGCGGTCGAGCTGATCGCCTTCCTCATCATCTTCGGCTGGCTGATGCTGTTCCTCCGCAACACGGCCGCCGCCGGCACAGGGGCCGACGGCGGCGAGCGCCGGACGGATGCCGTCAGCGAGCCAGCGCCTTCCCCTTCAGGGTCTCGTACTCTCCCGCAGTGATCGCACCGGAGTCGAGCAGCGCCTTGGCCTTGGTGATGTCGTCGGCGGGCGACGCCGTGCCGGCGGTCTCGCGGATGTAGGCGGTCTGCGCCTCACGCAGAGCGCCGATCTCTGCCGCGCGGCGCTCCGCCATCCCCTGTCCCCGGGCGATGAGGTAGACGAGGGCGGTGAGGAACGGCAGGAACACCAGGAAGATGATCCACACCGCCTTGAGCCAGCCGTTGAGCGACTGGTCGCGGAAGATGTCGCCGATGATCGTGAACACGACCATCAGGTAGGAGATGAAGACGAAGGACCAGAAGAACCAGGCGATGAGATCCCAGATGAACATGATTTTCTTCCTTTGCTCGGGGACACGACCGTGCCGGAACCGAAGCTAGTGAGCGGACGACCGGGCGGCGTCACCCTGCCCGGGTGACTCAGCGGTCCGCGACCGGATTCACCGAGATCACCTCGATGTGCAGGTCGTCGAAGGCGCCGAGCAGGGCCAGCAGGCGCGGTTGATCGATCACCGGACCGACGATGCTCGTCACACCGCCGTCGCGGAGTCCCACGGTGAAGCCGTCGAGCGCGCCGGCGAGCTCCGCGCTCAGCCGTCCGCGGACGATCACCTCGAAGGTCTGGACCATGCGGCCCCCTCTGATCAGCCGCCTCGGACGGCACCTGCGAACGTCGGTCCACCCCATGATCGACCGACGCGACCTGCTCGTCCTCACCCCCTCTGGATGATCTGGTCGCGCACTGCGATACTGAGCGCGAGAGCGCGATGACCGTCTTCCCCCATGTGCCGGTTCACGCCGTCGATCGTCCGCGGTTGCGCCGCCGACTCGACGCGGCGCTCGGCGCGCCCTTGAGCACGATCGTCGCCCCGGTGGGATCCGGCAAGACGGTGCTGCTCTCGCAGTGGGTCGAGTCGCGCCCTGATGTGCGGTTCGTCTGGCTCGAGCTGGAGGCCGCCGACGACGATCCGCAGCATTTCGTCGCCCGCCTGCTCGAGGGATTCCGCAGCGATCCCCGCACTCGTCACGACCTCGGCACCCCGCACGCCCTGAGCGACAAGGCGCTCGGCCGACCGGTGCTGGAGGCGCTCCTGGCCGTGTTCCGCGAGCATCCGGGGACGACGGTGATCATCGACGACGCGCATGCCGTGTCCAACTCCGCGCTGCTCGCCGACATCTGGTGGCTGGCGGATCATCTGCCGGAGGAGAACCACATCGTGCTGTCCTCCCGGGTGGATCTGGGCTTCCCGTGGAGCCGGCACCGGCTGCGGCACTCGCTTCTGGAGCTGCGACAGTCCGACCTGGCGCTGGATGACGACAGCGCTGCCACGCTGCTGCGGCGGATCATCGGCAGCCCGGTGAGCGCGGCGACCCTGTCGGCCGTCATGGAGCGGACGGAGGGATGGGCGGCAGGAGTCCAGCTGACCGCGCTCGGGCTGCGCGATCAGGACGATCCGGAGGGTTTCGCTCAGCACCTCCGCGGCACGGATCTCCTGATCGCCGACTACCTCAGCGAGCAGGCGCTGGCGCAGCAGTCGCCGGAGCGCAGGGATCTCCTGCTGCGCCTGTCGTCGCTCGATCGGATGTCGGCCGAGCTCATCGAGTCCGTGCTGCACGTCGACGACGCCGCGCAGCTCCTCGATGAGCTCCAGCACGATTCGATGTTCCTGGTCTCCCTCGACGAGCGCAGGGAGTGGTTCCGCTTCCATCACCTGTTCCGCGATCTGCTGCACTACCGGCTCCGCGCGCGCGGCGACGGCGAGGAGACCCGGCTGCTGATCGCGGCGGCGGAGTGGCACCTCCGGGAGGGCGATCTGCCGTCGGCCATGGCGTATCTCCTGCGAGCGCGGGAGTGGGATCGCGTGCTCGATCTGCTGCTCGCGAGCGGCCGCGACGTGTTCGAGCGCAGCAGGACGCTGTCGGTGAGTCGATGGCTCGACGCGGTACCGGCGGAGGTCCGCGCTGGGCGCCCGGACGCCGAGATCCTGCGGGGGATCGTGCTCGGGATGAGCGGCGATGCCGTCCGCGCGGAAGACGTCCTCCGTGCGCAGAGCGCGCGCGACGACCTGACCGCAGCCCAGTCCGCGGTCGTGCACGCCTACATCGCCGCGCGGGTGCAGTTCCGGTCGGAACCGGAGATCGCCCTGCGCGCGGCGAAGACGTCGATCGCCTTCCTCCGGCACGACCCGACGCTGCGGCCGCCCGACATCCTCGGCCTGATGCATCCGTCCTTCCTGCACACGCTCGCGCGCACGTCGGGGGGCCGGGCGCACTTCCTCGCCGGCGACTTCGTGCGGGCCCGGCGCTGGTTCGACGACGGCCTCGCCGGCCCCGGCGCCGAATACTCGCCCTACCGCGTGCATCTCCTGGGCTCCATCGCGCTGCTCGACGCGTGGTGCGGTCGCGTGTCGCATGCATCGTCGCTCGCCCAGGAGGCGCTCGAACTCGCCGCCGATGCGCAGCTCCTCGCCCACCCCGCACCGGCGGACGCCTACCTCGCGGCCGCTCTCGCCGCCGTCGAGCGCGGAGAGCCCGGCAGCGCCGCGTTGAATCTGCACGAGGGCGTCGTGCGTGCGGAATCGAACAGACGCTCGCAGCTGCTGTGGATCGCTCACCTCGTCCGCACGCTGATGGATGCCGAGGATCCTCCGAGCGCCCTGCCCCAGGGCATGGGCCGCCCTCCGGCGATCGTCGATGCGGCGCTGCGTGCAGAGGACGCTCGCACGCTGCGTGCCCAGCGGTCGTCCGCGCCGCTCGACGTGCCGACGGGTCGATGGTCCCCGCTGCTGGTCGAGTCGATCGCGGCCGCGCTCACGGAACGGAGACCGACGATGGCCCGCCGTCGCCTGGCGTGGACCGCGCCGGATCCGGACGCTGCTCCGCGGGAGAGGGTGGAGCGCCTCACCCTCGAGGCCTGGCTCGCCGCGTCGGAAGGCGGACCATCCGCCGCGCGGGACCTGCTGTCCGAGGCCCTCGCCGTCGCCGAATCGAACGGGCTCGTCGCGGTCTTCCCGCGCATGGGCCCCGAGGTCGTCCGACTCATCGCCGAGCTTCCGGGTGCCCCTTCGCGATTCCGCACCACGGTGCTGCAGCGCGCACGCGAGAGCCATCAGCGACGAGTCACCTCGCCGCTGCTCGCGGAGCAGCTCACCGACCGGGAGCTGGAGATCCTCGCGCATCTGCCCTCGCGCATGACCAACACGGAGCTGGCGGCGCAGTGCTTCGTCTCGGTCAACACGATCAAGACCCACACGGCCCACATCTATCGCAAGCTCGACGTCGCCAACCGCAACGGCGCCGTCGCGCGGGCGCAGGAGCTCGGCATCCTCTGACGCGCAAATCGCCCGGAAAGGATGACGCGGGCGATATACCGGCACCAGCAGAGTGACACGATGAGCGACGCGACACCGCCCGCATCCGAGCCGCCGGATTCCCCTCCGGCGCTCCCGCCGCCGCGTCGCCGCAGCATCCTGACCGCGCTGGAGCATCCCTTCGGCCTGGGATTCGCTCTGGTCCTGGGCGGACTCGCCGCATTCGTGCTCGGCGTCGCACTCACGTCGCTTTCGACGATCCTCATCTACATCGCATTGGCGATCTTCATCGCCCTCGGACTCGATCCCGTGGTGAAGCGGCTCGAGCGGAACGGCATGTCGAGGCCGCGCGCCCTCGCGGTCGTCTTCGGCGTCTTCCTCGTGGTCGTCATCGTCGTGCTCGTCTTCATCGTGCCTCCCGCCCTCCGGCAGATCGCCGAGTTCGCCCGCTCGATCCCCTCGGCGATCGCGCAGTTCCAGGCCTCCGACTGGTACCGGGGATTCGAGGCGCAGATCGGCGACGTCGTCGGCACCGCGCTCGATCAGCTCTCGGCCTTCCTCGCCGACCCGGGCAATCTGCTGCTGCTGGGCGGCGGTGCGCTCGCGATCGGCTTCGGCATCGGGAACGCGATCTCCGGGATCCTCATCGTCATCGTGCTGACGCTCTACTTCCTCGCGTCGCTGTCCACCTTCCAGACGAGCTTCTATCGCCTCGCGCCGGCGCGCGACCGGCCGAAGGTCGCCGAGCTCACCGAGACCATCACGGACTCGGTCGGCGCCTACCTGATCGGGATGGTGGTCCTCGCGGCCTGCAACGCCGTGTTCGCGACGATCCTGCACTTCGCGCTGGGGCTGCCGTTCCCCGCCTTCATGGGACTCGCCGCCTTCCTGATCACCCTCATCCCGCTCGTGGGACCCGTGCTCTACTGGATCATCGCGTCGGTGCTCGCGCTGTTCACCGACCCGCTCCTGGCGCTGATCTTCGCGGTGCTGTACCTGATCTACATGCAGTTCGAGGCGTATCTGCTCACCCCGCGGATCATGAACAAGGCCATCGCGGTGCCCGGCGCCCTCGTCATCATCGGCGCGCTCGTCGGGGGCACCCTGCTCGGACTGCTCGGCGCCCTGGTGTCGATCCCGGTCGCCGCCGCGATCCTGCTGATCATCAAGCAGGTCACCATCCCCCGGCAAGACGCCAAGACCTGAGGTCGGAGTCCGTCATGAGCACACCGAAGATCGCGGAGCTGCAGAGCCGACTGGCCGCCCTCGAGGAGGAGAACGCCGTGCTCCGCGGCGGCCTGCCGGTGTCCGGCCCGGGCTCCCCCGCACCCGCACGGAGACGGCGGACCTGGGGACGGACGCTCCTCGCCACGGTGCTGATCACGCTCGGCGCGCTCCTCGCCCCTGTCGCGGTCGTCGCGACGTGGACGCACGTGCAGCTCACCGACACCGAGCGGTTCGTGAACGGATTCGCGCCGCTCGCCGACGACCCAGCCGTGCAGTCGGTGGTCACGACCCAGGTCGTCGCCGTCATCGGCGAGCAGATCGACATCCCCGCGCTCACCTCCGACGTCATCGACGGCATCATCGACCTCGGCACCGGCGAGCGCGCGACGCGGGCACTCGAACTCCTGAAGGGTCCGGCTGCCGAGGGTGTGCAGTCGCTCGTCACGACCGTCGTGACCCGGTTCGTGGAATCCGACGCGTTCGCGGATGTGTGGGCATCGGCGCTGCGCGTGACCCACGCGCAGGTGACCGGAGCGCTGCAGAACGATCCGAGCGCAGCGGTCACCCTCGGTGAGGGCGGCACGATCGGCATCCAGCTCGCCCCGATCATCGACCGTGTGAAAGAGGTGCTCGTCGATCAGGGCATCGGCTTCGCCTCGTCGATCCCGGCCGTCGATCGCACCGTCGTGGTCGCGACATCCGACGCGCTGCCCACCGTGCAGCTCGCGTACGGCCTGGCGGTCGCCGCGGGACTGTGGCTGCCCTGGGTCGCGATCGCCCTGCTGATCGCCGGAGCCCTCGTGGCTCACCGCCGCTCAGTCGCGACGATCGTGTCGGCCCTCGCGCTGGCCGCCTCGATGCTGATCCTGATCGCCGGGTTCGCCGTGGGTCGTGTGTTCTTCGATGCGGCCATGCGCTCGGGTCCGATCCCCGCCGATGCGGCGGGCGTGATGTACGAGACCCTCGCGGGGCCCATGCGCGACACCGCCGTGGCCGTGCTGGTGCTCGCCGTCGCGGTCGCCGTCGTCACCTGGTTCAGCGGCCCGTACGGGGTGCCGCGGCGACTGCGTGCCGCCGCACAGGCGGGCGCTGCCCGACTTCGGGCGGGCATGGCACGGCACGGGGTGACAGCGGGGCGTGCGGGCCGCTGGCTGCACGCCCAGCACACCCTCCTCCGTGTCGTGATCGCCGCCGTCGGCGCCGCCGTTGTCCTCCTCGTGCGTCCCCTCACGCCCGGCCTCGTCGTGTGGACGGTCGTGCTCGCCGCGATCGTCATCATGATCCTGGAGATCGTGGAGATCCCTCCGGACGAGAGCCGCGCCGTGGTCCCAGATGCAGACGTTCTCGTCGCCGAGCGATCCGAGGCGTGACATGGCGAAGGAACGCAGGTCGCACGACGACGCGGAGACGACCGCCCCGCTCCCGGCCGCCCCGGACTTCGTCCTGCGACGGAGCAGGGGGCGGGATGCCCGAGCGCGGGCGCCCCGATCGGCGCAGGGGCCCTGGGTCGCACCGCCCGGACGCACCGACCCGATCGCACTCCTCGAGGAGCAGGCGGAGTCGCGCGTCTCCGAGCTCGTGCCGATCCGGTACGCGCGGATGGCCGTGTCAGCGTTCGCGTTCTATCGCGGTGCGGCGCTGCCGATGGCCGCCGATCTCGCGACCGCGGCGCACAGCGGCGTCATCGTGCAGCTCTGCGGCGACGCGCACCTGTCGAACTTCGGCGTCTTCGGCACCCCGGAGCGGCAGCTGATCTTCGACATGAACGATTTCGACGAGACCCTCCCCGGACCGTTCGAGTGGGACGTCAAGCGACTGGCGACGAGCTTCGCCGTCGCCGGACGGCAACGCGGATTCACGCCGTCGGAGATCCGGGAGTGCGTGGAGCAGGCGGTCCGCGGCTATCGCGTCACCGTCAGCAGGGCGGCCGACGCGTCGGTGCTCGATGCCTGGTACGACCGGTTCGATGCGGACCGTGCGCGGCATCGCATCCGATCGGAACGACGACGTCGGCGAGCCGATGACGAGGCTGTCGAGCGCCTGGAGGCCGCGCTGCGGAAGGCCCGCAAGCGCGACCGCAGGAAGTCGTTCTCGAAGCTGGTCGGCGTCGAGGACGGACAGCTCCGCATCACCGCGGACCCGCCCCTGATCGTCCCCGTGGAGGATCTGGTCGACGGCGTCGACGACGTGGACGACGCCGGGGCCATGCGAGAGATCCTCGACGCCTACCGTCAGACGCTTCCCGGAGCACGGCATCCGCTGTCCGAGTATCGCTACCGGCACATGGCCAGGAAGGTGGTGGGAGTGGGCAGCGTGGGCACCCGAGCCTGGGTCATCCTGCTGAGCGGACGGGACGACGACGATCCGCTGCTGCTCCAGGCGAAGGAGGCGCAGCCCTCGGTACTCGAGCGCTTCCTGGGACCGAGTCGGTATGCCGGATCCGGCGAGCGCGTCGTCAGAGGTCAGCGACTCATGCAGGCCGCGTCCGACATCTTCCTCGGGTGGCAGCAGGTCACGGGACTGGACGGTCGAACACGCGACTTCTACATCCGGCAGCTGCACGACTGGAAGGGCGGGATCGATCCGGAGACGATGACGCCGCGGGGTGCCGCGCTCTACGCACGCGTCTGCGGCGAGACCCTCGCGCGGGCTCACGCGCGCAGCGGTGACCGTCTCGAGATCGCCGGATATCTCGGCAGGGGGCGTCGGTTCGAGGATGCCGTCGTCGCGTTCGCGGACTCGTACGCGGACCAGAACGATCAGGACCACGCCGCGTTCCGGGAGGCCCTCGCATCCGGGCGGCTGCCCGGCGGCGAGCGGGAGAGCGCGGAGCCGTGACAGCGACGACGCGACGCGGGGACCCGGTGGCGCGCCATCGCGCACGCCGCACCGTCGTCCGCGATCGCCACGGGGTCGCGGGGTACACCGTCGCCCTCGCGCTGCTCGTGCTCTCGTACGCGCTGTGTGCCACGCAGCGATCCACCGATCCGAGTCCGTTCGCCTTCCTGCTCATCCTCGCGACCGTCGCCGTCATCTTCCACGTCACGGCGGTGCGCGCGATGATCCAGCACGTCGCCTGGGTCGTCCTGGCCGCAGCAGCCGTCGCGACGACGCTCGGAACCGTGTTCGGGGCCGCCGGACACGTGCTGGACATCGTCTTCTCCACGGCGTCGATGCTCGCCCTGCTCGTCGCCCCGGCTGCGATCGTCGCCCATCAGGCGAAGCGGCGCGGCTTCAACCTCGAGGCCCTGCTCGCGACGATCACGGCCTACGTGCTCGTCGGCCTGTTCTTCGCCTTCCTCTTCAATCTCCTGTCGCTCGTGACCTCGACGCCCATGTTCGGCGAGGGCAGCGAGGAGTCGCTCTCCAATCAGCTGTTCTTCTCCTTCACGACGCTGACCACGACCGGATACGGCAACATCGCGCCGGTCACCGCGGGCAGTCAGGCCGTCGCGGTCGCCGAGGCGATCACGGGCCAGCTATTCCTCATCACCGCCGTGGCCCGCATCATGCGCGGAACAGGCGACAGGAGCGCGATCGACCGCGCACGCACCGCGACTCCGGAGGAGATCTCATGAGGAGATGGAACGTCGTCATCGTGCTCGGCTGCGCGCAGTTCGTCATGGTGCTCGACGGCACCGTGATGAACGTGTCGATCTCGACCGTCGTCGTCGACCTCGACACGACCGTCGCCGCGATGCAGGGGGCCATCACCTTCTACACGCTGACCATGGCGGCGTTCATGCTGCTGGGGGCGAAGCTCGGCGACGTGTGGGGTCGTCGCCGGGCCTTCGTGATCGGATCGTGCGTGTACGCGGTCGGCTCTCTCGTGACGGCGCTCAGCCCGAACGTGCAGATGCTCTTCCTCGGGTGGTCCGTCATCGAGGGGCTCGGGGCCGTGCTCGTGATCCCGGCGATCGCCGCTCTCGTCGCGGACAACTACCAGGGGCGCGACCGGGTCACGGCGTTCGCCGTGATCGGCGCCGTGTCGGGCGCGGCGGTCGCCGCAGGCCCGTTGATCGGCGGTTTCGTCACGACCTACTTCGACTGGCGCTACGTCTTCGTCGCCGAGGTCGTGATCATGATCGTCGTGGTGCTCTGCGCTCGAGTGATCACCGATGCGACACCGCGCACGAGCATCTGCATTGACCTGCTGAGTGTCGGACTGTCGTCGGCCGGGCTCGTCGCCGTCGTCTTCGGGATGCTGCAGAGCAAGATCTGGGGCTGGATCGTGCCCCTGCGCATCCCCGTCATCGGCGGCGTCGCCGTGGCGCCGCTCGGCATCTCGCTCACCGCATGGCTCATGGTCGTCGGCGTGCTGCTCATCGCGCTGTTCATCGTCCGGCAGCGCCGGCTCGTGCGCCTCGGACGACCGCCGCTCGTCAACGTCGAGATGTTCGGGATCTCCTCGCTCCGCAGCGGGCTCTCGGTGCTCGGCGCGCAGTACGCCGTCACGGCCGGTCTCTTCTTCATGGTGCCGGTCTACCTGCAGATGACGCTCGGGCTCGACGCGCTGGAGACGGGGATCAAGATCTTCCCCCTGTCGGTGGCCCTCGTGCTGTTCTCGATCGTGGGGACCGGGCTCTCGAAGCGGATGTCGCCGCGGACGATCGTGCGGATCGGACAGCTGCTCCTCGTGTTCAGCTCGCTCGTGCTGCTCGGCTCGGCGACCAGCGATCTGCGGAGCGGGCTCTTCGCGGCCGGCATGTTCCTGTCCGGGGCAGCCCTCGGGCTGCTGGCTTCGCAGCTGGGGAATGTGAACATGTCGAGCGTCTCGGCGAAGGAGACGAGCGAGGTCGGCGGACTGCAGGGAGTGTTCCAGAACCTGGGTTCGTCGCTCGGCACCGCCTTGATCGGCTCGATCCTGATCGGAGCGCTGTCGACGTCGTTCGCCTCCGGCGTCGCGGAGAGCGATCTGCCCGCAGAGACGCAGACACAGGTGAGCGCCTCGACGGAGCACGGCGTCACGATCGTCCCGGCCACCGACGTGCCGAAGATCGCCGAGGCCGCCGGCCTCAGCGAGGATGACGCGGATCAGCTCGCGCAGATCTACCGCGACTCGCAGCTCTCGTCGCTGCGGGTGGCGTTCTTCGGCCTGATCATCATCAGTCTCCTGGCGCTCTTCTTCTCTCGCGGCATCCCGAGCGAGATCGAGGTGCGTCGACGCACGGAGGCCGCCTGAACTCTCGTTAAATTGTGCACAACTCAATTGCGTGACATACTCCAGGTATGGCCGTGACCGATGAGATGGTGTGCTTCTCGCTCTACTCCGCCGCCCGCGCCACCACCCAGGCGTATCGCGCGCTGCTCGCCCCCTGGGGCCTGACCTACCCGCAGTACCTCGTGCTCGCCATCCTCTGGCACGAAGGCGACCAGACGATCGGCTCACTGGGCGAGGCGATGCAGCTCGACTCCGGCACCCTGTCGCCCCTGGTGCGCCGCCTCGAGCAGGCCGGCCACGTCACGCGATCGCGCCGCGCGGATGACGAGCGGGTCGTCACGGTGACCCTCACCGCCGACGGCCAGTCGCTGCGCGGCGAGCTCGCGTCCATCCCCGCACAGGTGGCCGGCTTCTCAGGCATCCGCGACGACGAGCACCGCCGCCGACTCATCGGCGAGTTGCAGGAGCTCACCGCGCTGCTGCAGGACGCGACCACGAACGCCGCCGCCGCGCACACTCGCGGCGGCGAATGACCACCGATCGAAAGGAAGAACCGCACCCCATGGAAGCTCTCTACACCGCAGAGGCCCTCGCCACCGGAGCCGGACGCGACGGCCACGTCGCCACGAGCGATCGCCGCGTCGAGTTCGATCTCGCGATTCCGAAGGAGATGGGCGGAAGCGGCGATGGCGCGAACCCCGAGCAGCTCTTCGCCGCCGGGTACGCGGCCTGCTTCCACTCGGCGCTGCAGAGCGTCGCCCGCGCCCAGAAGGTGCGCATCGCCGACTCCTCGGTGGGCGCGCGCGTGCAGATCGGCCAGAACGGTCGTGGCGGGTTCGGCCTCGCGGTCGAGCTCGAGGTCGTGATCCCCGAGATCCCGCACGAGCAGGCCCAGGCCCTCGCGGACGCCGCGCACGAGGTGTGCCCGTACTCGAACGCGACCCGCGGCAAAATCGATGTCACCATCACCGTCTCCGACGACTGACCCGAGAGGCAGAACCACCATGCGCGCACTCATCCATTCCACATTCGGCACGCCCGAAGAGGTCCTCGAGGTCCAGGAGCGCCCCGTCCCGGAGCCCGGCCCCGGTCAGGTGCGCCTGCGCATCGTCCTCTCCCCCATCCACAACCACGATCTCTGGACGGTCCGCGGCACCTACGGCTTCAAGCCCGAGCTTCCCGCAGCCTCCGGCACCGAGGCGCTCGGCATCGTCGACGCCGTGGGCGAGGGTGTCGAGCACCTCGCCGTCGGCCAGCGCGTCGCCACCGGCGGCACGTTCGGCGCCTGGGCCGAGTACATCCTGGCGAGCGCGGCCGGACTCGTCCCGGTACCCGACTCGCTGCCGGACGAGAGCGCCGCCCAGCTCGTGTCGATGCCGTTCAGCACGATGACCCTGCTGCAGTTCCTGCAGGTCGAGGAGGGCGACTGGATCGTCCAGAACGCGGCCAACGGCGCGGTCGGACGGATGCTGGCTCAGCTCGGCGCCGCCCGCGGCATCAACGTCCTCGGACTCGTCCGCCGGTCCGCCGGCGTCGAGGAGCTCCGCGCGCAGGGCATCGACAACGTGATCGCCACCGACCAGGACGACTGGAAGGAGCAGGCGGCCGCTCTCATCGGCGATGCCCGCGTCGTGGCCGGCGTCGACTCGGTCGGCGGAGCCTCGGCCGGGCAGGTGCTCTCGCTCCTCTCCGAGGGGGGAACGCTCGTGGCCTTCGGGGCCATGGACTCCCCCACCATGGAGATCGCGTCCTCCGACGTGATCTTCAAGCAGGCCACCGTGAAGGGCTTCTGGGGCAGCAAGGTGATCCCGGCGCTCGATCCGGCCGACCGCAAGGCCCTCTTCGGCGAGCTGTTCCAGCGCATCGCCGACGGAACCCTCACGCTTCCCGTCGCGGGCGTCTTCGACGCCGCCGACATCGCCGAGGCCGTCCGCGCCAACGGGACCCCCGGCCGCGTGGGCAAGGTGCTGCTGAAGTTCTGACGCGCATCGGGAGGCGGCCGGCGACGGCGCCTCCCGTTGCTCAGTGTCCGACCCCGGGTGCACACTCCCCTCATGGAGATCACACTCGCTCAGCCCGAGGGGCTCGTCGTCAGCCCGGCATTCAGTCACGTCGCCGTCGTGCCCCCGGGTGCGACCACGATCTACGTCGGCGGTCAGAACGGCGTCGACACCACGGGAGCCGTCGTCTCGGCCGACGCCGCCGAGCAGTCGGCTCGCGCCGTCGAGAACGCCAGGATCGCGTTGGAGTCGGCCGGCGCGGGTCTCGGCGACGTCATCAGCTGGACCGTCCTCATCCATCAGGATGCCGATCTGCGCGCCGCCTACGGCGCGGTCGCGTCGAAGCTGGCGCGTGAGGGGGCGCCGCCCCTGGTCACCGCGGCACTCGTCGCGGGACTCGGCGTCCCGGGAGCGTTGATCGAGGTCAGCGCGGTGGCCGCGGTCATCCGCTGAGGCGCGCGGTCTCCGAGCGTGAGCGCCGGGCGCGGACCCACCTGTCGATGGCGACGGCCGCCCATGCGCCGCCGAGACCGATGATGACCACCACGCCGAGCGTGACGAGCGCGTAGGCCCCGGAGGTCACCGAGCTCTCGACGAGAAGCCTGCTCACGACGGGCGAGACCAGGATCAGCAGGAGGACGACGTAGGCGGCGGGTGTGCGCTCCCTGACGATCAGCCACCCGCCGAGGCTCACGAGGAGCGTGATCAGCCCCTGATCAGTGACGAACTGCCAGACGCTGATCGGCTCGACGATGTTGCCCACGCCCCGTTCGATGCCGATCGTGGCCCAGAGCAGCAAGGTCACGCAGGCCAGGGTGACGGCGCCGAGACGCCGCGCGGCCGAGGTGGGGAACATCGCGAACGACACGATGTACAGGCCGAGACAGACCAGGAACTCGAAGACGTCCACGATCGGGATGTCGGTGCCCAGGACCCCGGCGTAGTTCTCCGCCTGGATGAACGCGTCGAAGCTCGTGACGATGTTCAGGTAACCCGCGAACAGCACGCCGCCCATGCTCGCGCCGTATCGCGCATTCCTGTCGAATCGCACTCGCTCCGCCATGACTCGACCTTAGCGATATATCCGTCGTCGACGGTCGACGCTCGGCGGTCTCTCGCGTTGCTACTATGCGAGAGGAGGTGCGGGTGGAAGACACAAGCAGCACGCAGGCGGACGGGGACTCGTCCTCGCCGCAGTCACGTCGTGACTTTCTTCGTCGAGCGGGGATCGGCGCCGCGGGTCTCGCGATCGGCGGGTCGGCAGGAGCCGCCGTCACCGCGGCGGCCACCGCCAGTCCGCCGGAATTCGCACCGCTTCCGACGCGCAAGGTCCCGGGATTCGATCACGTCGTCGTGGTCATGTTCGAGAACCGCAGCTTCGACAACATGCTCGGCCACCTCTACAGCGCCGAGGAGAAGTCGAAGGACGAGTTCGACGGGCTCGCCCAGGGCTCTTACTCCAACCCCGGTCCGGACGGCGAAGCGATCGAGGCGCACATCTACTCCGGCTCCACAGACCACATCATGCAGTCGCCGCAGCCGGACCCCGGTGAGCACTTCCCGCATGTGAACACCCAGCTCTTCGGAACGGTCGATCCGGCGGGCAACGCCCACATCCGGAAGAACGGCCAGATGCCGCCGTTCAACACGCCCCCGACCGGCGCGACTCCCACGAACGACGGCTTCGTGCGTGACTACGTCATCAACTTCGAGCTCGACAAGGGTCGACCTCCGACGGCCGACGAGTACCGGATCGCGATGGGCGGCTTCAGCCCCGAGATGATGCCCGTGCTCTCAACCCTCGCGCGCGAGTTCGCCGTCTATGACGCGTGGCACGCCGCCGTTCCGTCCCAGACGTTCTGCAACCGCCTCTTCTTCCATGCCTCGACCTCTCACGGGTACGTCACGAACCACGGCGGCGACGGGTACTACAAGTGGATCGACGGGCCGGCGGCACCGACGATCTTCAACCGCCTCGAGGAGGCGGGCATCCCGTGGCGCATCTACTACGACGGATCGCAGCTGGTCTCGCTCACGGGACTCCTGCACTCCCCCGTGCTGCAGCCGTACTGGAAGACCAACTTCCGGGAGATGAGCCAGTTCTACGAGGACGTGAAGAGCGGCGATCTCCCGGCCTACAGCTTCATCGAGCCCCGCATGGTGTTCAACCACAACGACATGCATCCGCCGTGGGGCGCGCACGTCCGCGAGACCGACGTCGAGATCGACGGCGAGACCGTGCCGGTCTACAACAGCGCACTCTCCGATGTCCGCGCCGGCGATCGGCTGGTCCAGGACATCTACGACGCGATCCGCACGAGCAAGTCGCACACGGGATCGAACGCGATGAACACCGCTCTCGTCATCACCTTCGACGAGCACGGCGGGACGTACGACCATGTGGCCCCGCCGCAGACGACGCCTCCCGACCGCAGCGGCCCCGGTGAGATGGGGTTCGTCTTCGATCGGCTCGGGGTGCGCGTGCCCGCCATCGTGGTCAGCGCCTACACGGCCCGAGAGACCGTCATCCACGATGAGATGCACCACGGCTCGATCATCAACACCCTGTGCCGTCAGCACGGGCTGTCGCCCCTGACGCTGAGGGATCAGACGGCGAACCCGATCTTCAACGCGATCAACCTCACCGAGCCTCGGCAGCCGTACACCTGGCCGAAGCCTCGCGCGCTCTACGTCGGGCGCAACCCGGAGGAGGATGACGCGACCTCGTCCGCGACGAAGCACAAGCATCGTCCGCTCACGGCACCGGCGGTCGGCCTGACCGGTCTGCTCCTCGCCCGCTACAACCCGGGTTCGAAACCTCCCAAGACCTACGGCGAGGCGTACGAAGCGGTCACCCGGTACGGGTCGGGGCTCTTCGGCGTCTACGACGAGTGAGCCTCGGCGCCCTGCTCAGATCCGGCCGCGCACCGGCGTCCGCTCGACGGGGTCGCCGTCGTCCGGCATCGCCATCTCCGCGCGGACGCCCAGCAGGCGGATCTCGCGCTCGGCGTCCAGAGTCGAGCCGAGCGCGACAGCCGCCTCGATGACGTCGTCCCGTCGCTCGGTCGGAGAGGCGAGCTTGCGGCCCAGCGTCTTCGTCTCGAACGGCGCGTACCGAACCTTCAGATGCACGCGGATGACCGGCCGCCCCTCGGCTGCGCAGTCGTCGAAGGCCTGCCCGGCGAGCTCGCGGATCGAGGCTTCGACCTCCGCCGTGGTCGTGAGGTTCTGCTGAAAGGTCGTCTCCCGGCTGTGGCTGCGCGCGATCCAGGGCGTGTCGTCGACGACGTGCGGCCCGAGGCCGGATCCGAGGCCGTGATACCAGACGCCCATCTTCGGACCGAACTCCGTCACGAGCTCCTGCTCGTCGGCGTCCGCGAGCTCTCTGACCGTCTGGATGCCGTGATCGGCGAGGCGCTTCTGCACCTTCGATCCCACGCCCCAGAGATCACGCGTGGGCTTCGCACCCATCACCTCGAACCAGTTCTCCTCGGTGAGCCGGAAGGTGCCCCGGGGCTTGCCGAACTCGGTCGCGATCTTGGCGCGCACCTTGTTGTCGCCGATGCCGACCGAGCAGTGCAGGCCGGTCGCGTCGAGCACGGCCGCCTGCGCATCGCGCGCCGTCTGCTCCGGGTCGTCGGTGGTCACCCCGAGGAAGCACTCGTCCCAGCCGATCACCTCCAGCACGACGCCGGGGAGGGTTCGCAGCGCTGTCATGACCTCGGCAGAGGCGGCTGCGTACGCCTCGTGATCCACAGGCAGGAACACCGCGTCCTCCGGCGCCTTGCGCGCGGCGATCTTGAGCGGCATCCCCGAGCCGATGCCGAACTCCCGCGCCTCGTAGGATGCGGTCGAGACCACGGCGCGCTCGGTCGGGTCGCCGCGTCCGCCCACGATCACAGGACGGCCGACGAGCTCGGGGCGGCGCAGCACCTCGACCGCGGCGATGAACTGATCCATGTCCACGTGCAGCACCCAGTCGGCCATGCAACGAGTGTGGCGGCTGGTGGATCGGATGTCACCCCTCTCAGCCGAGAGCGATGCCGATCGCCGTGCCGATCACGGCGAGGAGCGGGAGGGTCCCCTGCATCACCGCGGCACGGATCTTCGTGCGGTCCGAGAGCACCAGCACGAGCGCGGCGGCGGCCATCATGCCGGTGCCGGCGAAGACGAGCGTCAACCCGACGGTGGGTGACCCGACGATCACGAGACCGATGCCGAGCAGCGTCGTCAGCGCCAGGAACAGGTTGTAGAAGCCCTGGTTGAAGGCGAGCTGCTTCATCGTGACGGCATCCGCCTCGCTGGCGACGCCGAAGATCTTCCTCGTCTCGGGCTCGGTCCACTTCAGCGACTCGAGCGCGAAGATGAACACGTGGAAGGCCGCAGCGGCTGCGGCGAGGACGAGACCGACGATGAGCATGGACCGATTCTCTCAGAACAGCCGGCTCAGACGAGGAAGATCGGCAGAACTCCGGGGTTGTGCGCGTGCACGAGGACGGCGAAGACGACAGCGTCGAAGAGCAGGTGCACCGTCACGACATAGGCGAGAGAGTGCGTCCGCAGGAAGATGAAGCCCTGCAGCAGAGCGAACGGGATCGTGAGCAGCGGACCCCACTCGCGGTAGCCGAGCTCCCAGAGGAACGACACGAACACGATCGCCTGCAGCACGTTCGCGACCACGTCGGGGAAGTGCCGGCGCAGCAGGGCGAACACCGTGCAGATGAAGAAGAGCTCGTCCCAGATGCCGACGGCGCCGACGCCGACGAACAGTCGCACGATCAGCTCGGGCGTGTCGACGACCGGCCAGTTCTGATAGACGCCGCTGGTGATGAAGTAGAACGGCAGGATCAGCCACCCGAGCACCAGCACCGCGACGAGCCAGCCCCACTGGAGGCGGCCCCAGCGCTTGCGGGTGCGCCAGGGGAAGCTGATGGCACGGTCGCGGTAGACGAACCGTGAGATCACGTAGGGCACCACGACCGCCCCGCCCAGAGCGAGCGTGAACCGGAGCATCGCCATGTCGTCGAGCTCGGCGGCGAGCGGGATCACGCTGACGATCAGCATGCCCACGGCGATGAGCGACAGGTCCCTGGTCAGCGAGGGCTCGGATGCTGTCACCCTCCCGCGCTCGACCGCCCAGGCGGCACCGACGCCCAGCGCCAGCAGCACCCAGCCGAGCCACGGGATCTCCAGGACGAAGAACGCGGGCGCGGCGGCGCAGACGAGGAGCGCGGGCGCGATGCCGCGCCCGAGCGCGGTGTCGCCCCGCACGACGGTCACGCGCGGTCCCGCCGCCGATACACGAGATCGCGGATGTCGCGTCCCTTCGCGATGCCCTTGCGCTCGAACGCCGTCATGACCCGACCGTCGAAGCGCTCGGCCCACTCGCCGTCGAATGCGCGCTCGAACAGCGGCTCCGCATCGAGCACCTCGCGCATCTGCTGGGCGTAGTCCTCCCAGTCGGTGGCGAGTCTCAGGAGTCCGCCGTCGCGCAGCGCCCGCGCCGCGTTGTCGGCGAATCCTGGGCGCACCAGGCGCCGCTTGGTGTGCTTCTTCTTGTGCCACGGGTCGGGGAAGAAGATCCACACCTCCCGGGCCGCGGCCTCCGGGAGGAACGAGGCCAGCACCTCTGGCGCGTTGGCCTCGACGACGCGGAGGTTGCGAGCGCCCTCCCGATCGGCGTCGAGCATCGTGCGGGCGAGGCCGGCGCGGAAGACCTCCACGGCGAGGAAGTCGTCTGCAGGGCGCGACGAGGCCGCCGCGACGATCGCGTGACCCTGCCCCGAGCCGATCTCGACGTACAGGTCGGCGGCGCGACCGTATTCCGCAGCGGGATCCAGGCGCGCCTCCGGGTGCACCGACGTCCAGGCCACGTCCCGCGGGACGTCGAGCAGATAGTGCGGGGCCAGGTCGGAGAAGGCGCGGTCCTGCGCCTCCGACATGCGGCCGCTGCGGCGTACGAAGGACACCGGCTCGTCACGGAAGGTGCGGGGTTCGGGCATGATCCCAGGGTAGTCGGCGGAGACGCTCACTCCGCGGGCGCGGTCACGAAGTCGATGAGCTCTTCGACGCGCCCCAGCAGCGCCGGCTCGAGGTCCCGGTAGGTCGTCACCTTCGAGAGGATGTGCTGCCACGCGCGCCCGGTGTCGCCCTGGGTCTCGTACGGCCAGCCGAACGCGCGGCAGATGCCGGTCTTCCAGTCGGTGCCGCGAGGGATCTCCGGCCACTTCGCGATGCCGAGGGCGCGCGGAGTCACGCACTGCCACACGTCGACGAACGGATGCCCGACGATGCGCAGGTGGCGGCCGTGCGGACCGCGCGCCACGGCATCCGCGATGCGGGACTCCTTCGATCCGGGAACGAGGTGGTCGACGAGCACTCCGTAGCGGCGGCTCGCGCTCGGCGGTTCCGCGGCCAGCAGATCGTCGAGCAGGTCGACGCCCTGCAGGAACTCGACGACGACGCCCTCGACGCGGAGGTCCGCGCCCCACACCTTCTCGACGAGCTCCGCGTCGTGCTTGCCCTCGACGAGGATGCGGCTGGGCAGCGCGACACGTGCACGCTGATCGGCGACGACGAAGGATCCGGATGCCGTGCGCCGCGGACCCTGCTCCGACGCTGCGGGAACGACGAGTCGCACGGGAGCGCCGTCGATCAGGAACCCACCGCCGAGCGGGAACAGCCGCTTTCGGCCGAGGCGGTCCTCGAGCTCCACGTTGCCGCCCTGCACACGGGTCACGGCGCCGCAGTAGCCGTCGTCCGCGACCTCGACCACGAGGTCGGTCTCGGCCGGCACCTGCGGCACCTTCTTCGCCCCGCGCTCACGCCAGCCCGCCGAGAGCACATCCGATCCGTACCGGTCATCCATGCCTTCCAGCGTATGTGTCTCCGCTGATGGCGAACGGAGATCGGGCAAGGGATGCTGTCGCGTGTCGGCCTCTGTGCATAGACTCGTGCCATGGGGCTCGGCTGCCGGTCGGAGGGAAAAGCATGACGAAACGGTGGCTCACGCTGGCCGCGTTGACCGTGGCCGCGGTCGCAGGGGCGTTCTCCGCCTCCGCGGCATCCGCCACCGATCCGATCACGCTCGACTCCGGGTACGTCACCGACGACGCCGGGGTGCTGAGCTCCGCGCAAGAGGATGCCGTCGAGGCCCGTCTGACGGAATTGAGCGCGAACTCGAACGCCGACCTCTTCGTCGTCCTGGTCGACGACTTCTCCTCCCCCTCCGACAACGCCGAGTGGGCGGACACGGTCGCGCAGAACAACAACCTCGGCTCCGAGCAGTATCTGCTCGCGATCGCCGTGGAGGGCCGCAGCTACTACATCTCCGCCGCACCCGACGGCCCGCTGAGCGACAGCAAGCTCGACGACGTCGAGAACAAGATGGTGCCGCTCGCCTCGCAGAACGACTGGGTCGGGGCGATCACGCTCGCGGCCGACGAGATCCAGGGCGACGGCGGCGCGGGCGCTCTGCGCGTGGCGCTGATCATCGGCGCCGTCGTGGCGGCCGGCCTGCTCCTGTGGCTCGTCATCGCGCTCGTCCGCCGCTCGCGACGCGACGCCGAGGTGCGGCGGCGCGGCGCGATGCCCGAGACGCCCGACCCGAACGACCCGTTCTCCACTCTCACCGACGAGCAGGTCGAGACGCAGGCAGGGGTCGCTCTCGTGCAGGCCGACGATGCGATCACCTCGAGCAAGGAGGAGCTCGGATTCGCCGTCGCGCAGTTCGGCGAGGGCGCCACGGCTGAGTTCACGCATGCCGTCGAGGCGGCGAAGGCGAAGATGTCCGAGGCCTTCGACCTCAAGCAGAAGCTCGACGACGAGATCGAGGACACGGTCCAGGACCGCCGGGCCTGGCACATCCGCATCATCCAGCTCGCCGACGAGATCGGCGACGTCCTGGAGGAGAACACCGAGGCCTTCGACGAGCTGCGCAAGCTCGAGCAGAACGCCCCTCAGGAGCTCGAGCGGGTTCGCGGCGAGCGGGCGGCCCTGGCACCCGTTCTCGCATCGGCCGCTCCCGCCCTGGCGGCGCTGTCGGCCTCGTACGATCCCGCAGCGCTCAGCACCGTGTCGGACAATCCTGCTCACGCGCAGGAGCGCGCCACCCTCGCGGATCGCTCGATCGAGGCCGCACGCCAGGCGATCGCGGCCGGTCGATCCGGCGAAGCAGCATTCGCGATCCGCACCGCCGAGCAGTCGGTCGCGCAGTCGGCGCAGCTCGCTCAGGCCATCACGGCGCTCGGGCAGGAGCTCGCGACGATCGAGACCCAGGCGCAGGCGCTGATCGTCGAACTGCAGGGCGACATCGCCGCAGCCCAGCAGCTTCCGGATGCCGGCGGCACGATCGCCGCGGCCGCATCCGCGACGGCCCAGCAGGTGCAACTGGCGCAGACGCAGCTGGCCGGCGCGGGTCGCAACCCGCAGGCCGCGTTCGCGACGCTCACGGCTGCGAACGCGCAGATCGACGCCGCCCTCGCGCAGGGTCGGGAGACCGCAGAACGCGCCCGTCGGGTGCAGCAGGTCCTCGACCAGACCCTGACTCAGGCGAACTCCGAGATCCGCGCGACGCGCGAGTACATCGAGACCCGCCGCGGCACGGTGGGCTCCACCGCGCGCACCCGCCTCGCCTCTGCCGAGGCCAGCCTGACGCAGGCGCAGAATCTGCGGGCGACGGATGCCGAGGCGGCACTGGCCGAGGCGAACCGCGCGGTCGAGCTGGTGCGCCAGGCGACCTACGCCGCTCAGTCCGACGTGCAGTCCTACAGCTCCCCCTCCGCCGCGGACGACGGATGGGGAGGCGGGCTGTTCGGCGGCTCCGGCTCGTCGTCCGGCGGCTCGGGAATCGGTGGCGACATCCTCGGCGGCATCATCGGCGGACTCCTCTCCGGTGGCGGAGGCGGCGGAAGCTCCTCCCGCAGCAGCAGCTGGCGCTCCGGCGGGGGCGGCGGCTACCGCAGCTCCGGTTTCGGAGGAGGCTCCCGCAGCAGCTCGCGGAGCAGTTCCCGCAGCAGCAGCAGCAGCGGCCGCAGCGGTCGATCCGGAGGTAGGCGCTTCTGATCCGCACATCGACAGGTACCCCAGGCTCACGACTCCGTCCCTCTGAAAGGAATCACGCATGACCAAGCAGTCCATCTTCGGACGTATCTCGACCCTCGTCCGCGCGAACATCAACTCGCTCCTCGACTCTGCCGAAGACCCGCAGAAGATGATCGATCAGCTCGTTCGCGACTACACGAACAGCATCGCCGACGCCGAGTCCGCGATCGCCGAGACCATCGGCAACCTGCGCCTGCTCGAGCGCGATCACGAAGAAGACGTCCAGGCGGCCACCGAGTGGGGCAACAAGGCTCTCGCCGCCAGCCGCAAGGCCGACGAGATGCGCACGACCGGCAACGCCGCGGACGCCGACAAGTTCGACAACCTCGCGAAGATCGCGCTGCAGCGCCAGATCAGCGCCGAGCGCGAGGCGACCGGCGCCGAGCCGCAGATCGCCGCGCAGACCGAGATCGTCGACAAGCTCAAGAGCGGCCTCAACGGCATGAAGGACAAGCTCGGCGAGCTGAAGAACAAGCGCAGCGAGCTGCTCGCCCGTGCCAAGGTCGCCGAGGCGCAGACCAAGGTGCAGGACGCCGTCGGTTCGATCAACGTCCTCGACCCCACCAGCGAGCTCGGGCGCTTCGAAGACAAGGTCCGCCGCCAGGAGGCCATCGCCCAGGGCAAGATCGAGCTTGCGGCCTCCAGCCTCGACGCGCAGTTCGAGAGCCTGGAAGACCTCGGCGAGCTGACCGAGGTCGAGGCGCGCCTCGCCGAGCTCAAGGCCGGCGGCACCGCGCCGCGCCAGGCCATCGAAGGCTCCTGACACACCCCGCCGATGCCCCGGACACCACTCGTCCGGGGCATCGGCGCTTTCTCCCCCGGAGGCAACCCATGGTGCGATTCCTCGTCGTCCCGCAGTGGCAGGGCTCGCCCGCACCGCGCGCGATGCTCCTCGTCGACGGCGCCTCCGCGATCGCCGGCGACCTTCCGCGCGCGGCGACGACCCTGCTCGATGTGCCCGTCGAAGCCGGAGAGTCACTCGGCACCGGCGTCCGTCGCCTGAGCGCGCTGCTGCGCACTCGCGAACTGGTGCGCGAGCATCTGCAGGAGGACACCGTCATCATCGGCGGCGACTGCAGCGTCACCGTCGCGGCCCTCGCGGCGCTGCCGGGCGGAACGGATGACCTCGCGGTGGTGTGGTGCGATGCGCACGGCGACCTCCACACGCCGGAGACCTCGCCATCCGGAGCCTTCTCCGGCATGGCCCTGCGCGCCGTGCTCGGGCAGGGAGAGGAGCAGATCGTGCTCTCCCCCGGCATCCCGCGCGATCGCATCGTCACGGTCGGCATGCGCGACGTCGATGACGCGGAGGTCGACCAGCTCGACACGCTCACACAGCTCTCCGTCGACGACCTCGCGCGCACCGATGCGCTGGCCGAGGCCATCAGCGCGACGGGAGCGGCCCACGTCTGGGTGCACATCGACGTCGACGTGCTCGATCCCTCGGATCTCGCCGGAGTCTCCTCCGCCGCTCCCTTCGGCGTCTCCCCCGCAATCCTCAGCGCGGCGATCCGTCGGCTGCGGGAACAGGTTCCGCTCGCGGGCGCCACCATCTCCGGTTTCGCACCTCGCTCCCCGGCGGATGCGGTCGACGATCTGGGCGCCCTTCTCCGCCTGGTCGGGGCTGTCGCGTGACCGCGGACTGGAAGCCGACCGCGGAGGCGGCACTCGCCCGCGGGCGACGATTCGATCGCCGCATCCCCTCGTTCCTGCTGCGTTCGCCGATCAGCCGCGTCGGCTACTGGTGGGGCACGGGAGTCGGCTGGCTCTGGGGCTCGCTGTGGAGCACGGGCCCGGTCGAGCGCCGTGCGGGTCTCTGGATCTTCCAGGGCATGCCGAGATGGACCTTCAACCGCGGCGGAGTGTGCGTCGGCGGATGCTTCCTCACGGGTGACACGCGTCCGACGGACGCGGTGCTCCGTCACGAGGCGGTGCACAAGGAGCAGTGGCTGCGCTACGGCTTCCTGATGCCGCTGCTGTACCTGTTCGCGGGACGCGACCCGCTGCGCAACCGCTTCGAGATCGAGGCGGGCCTGGAGGACGGCAACTACGTGCGCCGCGCGCGCTGACGGATCAGCGGTCGGCGGGCAGCAGTCCGAAGCGCTCGGGAGCGTGGATGAGCGCGGGCTCGATGTCGAGCGTGTGCGTCAGGTGATCCACGATGTCCGCCGTGCCGAGGTAGCCCCCGAGAAGCGTGACGTGCGTCTGGATCTCGTCGTCGCACATCATCTCGTCGGCCCATGCGCAGGTGGCGCGAGCGAGGGCCTGTCCTGGTGCGCACGAGCGCCCGGAGCCCGGTGCGCCGGACCGCTGTCCGCGAGCGAGCCACGTGACGGTCATGCGTCCGGGAGCCTCGACCACGCCGATGTCGGATGCGTCGGGGACCTCGATGAAGATGCGGCCGGATGCGCACAGAGGAAGAGTGGCCAGGAACATCTCGAGGTCGGCGAGCGAGTGCTCGTCAGCGGTCACCAGGTGGTGCGCACGGCGTCGCGCTTCGCGGCGCTGGGCACGCGTGCTGCGGAGCTCGAGGGAGGTGTTCATGGTGTCTCCATCGTACACCAAGTGAAGGCTTGCCTAACCTTCCTCGACGAGTGCCTTCTTCAGAGCTGCCAGCTCGGCATCCGTCATCCCGTTCGCACGCAGATAACCGGCTGCCGAACCCCAGCGCTCGTCGACCTGCTCCAGCAGCGCACGCATCACGGGCGCCGGCGACTGCGTCGCGAGGGCGACGGCGTGCACCGCCTCGGGATGCTGCGACCGGAGGTAGTCCGCGATGCGCTGCGACCGCTGCGCCGGCAGCTGCGACTCCGTGAGCGCGTAGTCGGCGATCACAGCCTCGCGATCAGCGCCGACGGCGGACAGCGCGAGCGCGACGGTCACGCCCGTCCGGTCCTTGCCCACAGTGCAGTGCACGAGCGTCGGCTTGCCCTCGGCGATGATCCGGATGGCGTCGACCAGACGCTCCCCGCTCTCCTCGAGCAGGTGCAGGTAGAGGTCGTCGAGGCTCGTGTCCGCCTCGAAGAACGAGCGCACCGACCCAAGGAACAGCGGAAGGTGCGTGGTCTCCGGGCCCTCGATCTCGGTCGGCTCCGCCGCGACCTCTTCGCCGTCGCGCAGATCGACGATGTGCTGGATGCTGCTCTGCAGCGCGGTCGCACCGCGGGGCGTCGCACCCGACAGCTGCCCGGATCGCAGCAGCACGCCCGAGCGGATCCGTCCGCCCTCCGCGGGGATGCCGCCGACGTCGCGGACGTTGTTGACGCCGTCGATGTCGAGGATCGTCATGCCTGCGCCTGCGGGGTACGAGGCGGCACCGGGTAGCGTCCGGCGATGACGATGCGGTTGAAGGCGTTGATGGAGACGCATGCCCAGCTCAGTGCCGCGTACTCCTTCTCGGTGAACACGCTCCCCACCAGGTCGTAGACCTCGTCGGACACACCGTCGTCGGCGATGAAGGTGAACGCCTCGGCGAGCTCGAGCGCTGCGCGCTCCCGGTCGCTGAACACGCCGCTCTCACGCCAGACCGGGATCTGGGTGATCGTGTCGGTGTCGAGACCGGCCTTGAGCGCCCGATCGACGTGGAGTCGGGCGCAGTAGCTGCATCCGTTCAGCTGCGAGCAGTGGATCATGACGATCTCCTTGAGTCGATCGTCGATGCCGTTGGCGGCGCAGATGTCGCCGACCGTCCTCGCGAACGCGTCGAGCGCCTGATACGCCGCCGGCTCGGTCTTGGAAAGGTGCACGCGCGTCTCGCTCATGTCTCCATGATATTCGTCGCGCGAACAGGGCGCCCTCGGTCATCGACAGGCGGTGAAATGCGAAATGCTCAGCACCAAGAAGGATGCCTAGTGAATATGTCCGTAGATGTCCGCACATTGCTTGTCATATCGCTCCGCAATTTCCTGCCGCCGAATCCGAGGAGCAGAATATGGACGTGGCGATCGACATCACCGAGTTCAGCTATCTTCCCGCACAGGCCGAAGCCCTGGGCGTCCCTCTCCCCCCGGTCGAGCGCGTGACGCTCCCCCTCCCCGGTGGTCGCACAGTGAGCGCGCTACGCTTTGGGATCGAGGCACCACGGGTCACGCTTCTGCACGGCGCCGGGCTGAACGCGCACACCTGGGACACCACCTCGCTCGCCCTGCAGCAGCCGCTGCTCGCGATCGACCTGGCCGGCCACGGAGACTCCTCCTGGCGGACCGACGCCGACTACACTCCGCGCACGCTCGCCGTCGACGTCGCCGCTGCCCTCGATGCCTGGACCGCACAGCCCCAGCTCGTCGTCGGGCAGTCTCTCGGCGGGCTCACCGGCGCGGCCCTCGCCGCGGCTCGACCGGATCTCGTGTCGGAGCTCGTCGTGGTCGACATCACCCCGGGCATCGACGTCAGCGCCGGGCCCGCCGCGCTGCGCGCCTTCTACGAAGGGCCCACCGACTTCGCCACTCGCGATGAGCTCGTCGACAAGGCGATGTCCCTCGGCTTCGGGGGCACCCGACCGGAGACCGAGCGCGGCGTCTTCCTCAACACCCGCGTGCGGCCGGACGGGCGCATCGAGTGGAAGCACCACTTCGCACATCTCGCTGCTCGAGCGCTCGCTGCCCACGATCCGGGATCGGCCGTCGCCCCCTCCGCGCTGCACGAGACCGGCTGGGACGACCTGACGGCCGTACGCGCCCCGATCACGCTGGTGCGCGCCACCCGCGGCTTCGTCAGCGAGGCGGATGCCGCGGAGCTGCAGCGCCGCATCCCCGAGGCGCGCGTGGTCGTCGTCGACGCCACCCACAACGTGCAGGAGACGGCGCCGACGTCGCTCGCCGACCTCGTCGTCTCCGCCGCAGCCGGCACCTCCCCCGGCACCGGTTTGTGACGATTCGTTCCGCATCCGCCCCGCATCCCTCCCGCCATCCCTAGGCTCGATCCAACGGCACACAGCAACTGCCGCACCGAGAGGAAACGCCTCATGTTCCGACGCACCCGACGTCTCGCGCTGATCTCCGCCCTCGCGGCGACCGCCGTCATCCTCAGCGCCTGCTCCGGCACCCCCGCGGAGACCCCGTCCTCGTCTCCCGGGAAGCCCGACCCAGACGCGACCCTGCACGTGGGACTCGTGCTCGAGCCGACCAACCTCGACATCCGGCACACCAGCGGCGCCGCCATCGAGCAGATCCTCATCGACAACATCTACGAGGGTCTCGTGACCCGCACGCAGGACAACGAGATCGAGGGCCGGATCGCCTCCGACTACGAGGTGTCCGCCGACGGGCTCACCTACACGTTCACACTGAACGACGGTGTCGCCTTCCACGACGGCACCCCGCTCACATCCGCCGACGTCGTCGCCTCCTACGAGACCGTGCGCACCGACGCGACCGTGCAGGGCAACGCGGAGTTCGCCTCGGTGGCCTCGATCACCGCGCCCGACGCCACGACCGTCGAGATCGTGCTCTCCGCGCCGAACCAGAACTTCCTGTTCGTCCTCACCGGGCCCGCGGGACTGATCTTCAAGTCCGGTGACACGACGGACCTGAAGACGGCAGAGAACGGCACGGGTCCGTTCACCCTCACACGCTGGAACAAGGGCAGCACGATCACCTTCGCGCGCAACGAGGCCTACTGGGGCGAGGCGGCCGGTGTCGCCGAGGTGGAGTTCCAGTACATCCCCGACTTCACGGCCGGTGTGAACGCCGCACTCGCCGGCGACGTCGACGTGCTGACGGCGGTGGACCCGAACCTCGCGTCGCAGCTCGAGGACTCCGGGGACTTCACGCTCACCAAGGGCCGCACCACCGACAAGGCGACGCTGGCCTTCAACAACAAGAAGGCGCCGCTCGACGACGTGCGCGTGCGCGAAGCCCTGCGTCTGGCCATCGACCATGAGGCCCTGATCGAGGCCGTCGGAGCCGGCACCACCCTGTACGGACCGATCCCGGAGCTCGACCCCGGTTACGAGGACCTCTCCGACGTCATCTCGTACGACCCGGAGAAGGCCAAGGAGCTCCTCGCCGAAGCCGGCCAGGAAGACCTCGAGCTCACCCTCACCATCCCGAGCTTCTACGGGACGACCGTGCCGAAGGTCCTGATCTCGGACTTCGCGAAGGTCGGTGTGACCCTCGAGGTCGATTCCGTGGAGTTCCCCGCCTGGCTCGAGGACGTCTACACCAACCACGACTACGACCTGAGCTTCGTGCTGCACGTCGAGCCGCGGGACTTCGGCAACTTCGCGAATCCGGACTACTACTTCGGCTACGACAACGCCGAGGTCCAGGGGCTCTACGAGCAGGCGCAGGCCGGGGTGGATCCCGACAAGTCCGCCGAGCTCCTCGCGCAGGCCGCCCGCATCGTATCCGAGGACCACGCCGCGGACTGGCTGTACAACGGCGAGACCCTCACCGCAGTGAGCCCGATCGTGGCCGGCTTCCCCGAGGACTCGATCAACTCGCGCATCAACCTCGCGGGCGTCACCGTCTCCGCCGAGAAGTAGGAGCGGTCGGCCCTCCGTGCTCCGCTACGCGCTCGTCCGAGGAGCCCTGCTCATCGCAGGGCTCCTCGTGTCGAGCGTGCTCATCTTCCTGACGCTGCGGGTCTTCCCCGGCGACGTCGCGCAGCTCATCGCCGGGACGCAGGCCTCCCCCGCCGAGGTCGACGCCCTGCGCGAATCGCTCGGACTCGATCGCCCGCTCCTCGCGCAGTACACCGACTGGATCGGCGGCATCTTCCGGGGGGATCTCGGCACCTCGCTGCTCTCCGGCGCCTCCGTCGGTGAAGAACTGTTCCTCAAGTCGCAGGTCACCGTCCCGCTCGGGATCATGTCGCTGCTGATCGCTATCCTGATCGCCGTGCCCTTCGGGATCGTCGCGGCGCTCCTCCGCGGCCGTCGCGGCGGCACGGCGCTCAGCGTCGGTGCCCAGACGCTCGCGGCCGTCCCCGTCGTCTGGGCGGGCATGATGCTGATCGTGGTCTTCTCGGTCTGGCTCGGCTGGCTGCCGCCGCAGGGGTTCCCGCGCACCGGCTGGTCGACGCCGGGAAAGGCCATCGAAGCTCTGCTGCTCCCTGCGCTCACGATCGGGATCGTCGAGGGCGCGATGCTCATGCGCTTCGTCCGCAGCGCCACGCTGCAGGCGGCCGGCCAGGACTTCGTCCGCACCGCCGCCGCGAAGGGTCTGACGCGCACCAGGGCGCTGATCCAGCACGGCATCCCTGCGGTGGGTCTGTCGATCATCACGGTCCTGGGACTCCAGGTGGCCGGGATCATCGTGGGATCGGTCGTGATCGAGCAGCTGTTCACGCTGCCCGGCATCGGACGGATGCTCGTGGCCGACGTCGGCACCCGCGACCTGATCAAGGTGCAGAGCGAACTGCTCGTGCTCACCGGATTCGTGCTCGTGGTCGGCTTCCTCGTCGATCTGCTGCACCGCGCGATCGACCCCCGACAGCGGGAGGCCGCATGATCCCCCGCTGGCTGACGAGGCTCTGGGCGACGGCGACCGGTCGCTTCGGGCTCATCGTCGTGGCGATGATCGCCGTCACCGCGCTCGTGTCGTCGTTCTGGACGCCGTTCGATCCGCAGTCGTCGAACATCGGCGACCGCTGGCTGCCGCCCAGCTGGCCGCACCTGCTCGGCACCGACGACACCGGTCGCGACATCCTCAGCCTGATCATGGCCGGGGCACGGACGGCCGTGTTCGTCAGCGTCGGCGCCGGCGTGGTGGCGACCGTCATCGGCATCTCCCTCGCAGCGCTCGGAGCCCTCACCACGCGCTGGGTGCGAGAGACCGTCGCCGTGTTCGTCGACATCCTCATCGCGTTCCCCGTGCTGCTGATCGCCATGATGATCTCCTCCGTCTGGGGCGGATCGCTGTGGGTCGTCATCTGGGCGGTCGGGATCGGCTTCGGCGTCAACATCGCCCGTGTCACCCGTCCGGAGCTGAGGCGGGTGCAGCAGAGCGACTTCGTGCTCGCCGCCCGCGCATCCGGACTCACCCCCGCGCAGAGCCTCGCCCGGCACCTGCTTCCGAACGTCGCACCGGTGTTCATCGTGCAGCTCTCCTGGTCGATGGCCGTCGCCGTCCTCGCCGAGGCAGGGCTGTCGTACCTCGGCTTCGGCGCATCGGTGGTCGAGCCGAGCTGGGGCATCCTGCTGGCCGACCTCCAGCGGTACATCGGCGTCCATCCGCTCTCCGTGATCTGGCCGGGCCTGACCATCACCGTCACGGTCCTCGCCCTGAATCTGCTCGGCGACGGGCTGCGCGAGGCGACGGACCCGACTCTGCGTCACCGTGCGGCGGAGCTGCACACCCCGGCGGTGGTCGCATGACGCTCGCCGTGCAGGACCTGGTCATCGACATCGACGGGCGTCGGGTGGTCGACGGCGTCTCCTTCGACGTGCCGGACGGCTCGCGCCTCGGGCTGATCGGCGAATCCGGCTCCGGCAAGTCGCTCACCGCCCTCGCCGTGCTCGGACTCCTCCCCGAGGGGGCCACCGCGAGCGGCAGCATCCGCTGGAACGGCACCGAGCTGATCGGCATGCCGGATCGCGAGCTCGCGAAGCTGCGCGGCGACGACATCGGCATCGTCTTCCAGGAGCCCCGGACCGCGCTCAACCCGATCCGGACCGTCGGACGACAGATCGCGGAGTCCATCCGGATCCACGAGGGGCTCGGCCGCCGCGAGGCCCGAGACCGCGCGATCGCCGAGGCGGAACGCGTTCGCCTGCCCGATCCGGCGTCGATCGTGGACCGCTACCCGCACCAGCTCTCCGGCGGCCAGCGGCAGCGCGTGGCGATCGCCATGGCCCTCGCATGCCGTCCGCGACTGCTGATCGCCGACGAGCCGACCACGGCGCTCGACGTCACGATCCAGTCCGAGATCCTCTCGCTGCTGCTGTCGCTCGTCGCCGAGGAGGGCATGTCGCTCGTCTTCATCACGCATGATCTCGCCGTGCTCGCGCAGGTGGCGACGGAGGGCGTCGTCCTGGAGCACGGACGCGTGACCGAGGCGGCACCCGTGTCCACCCTCCTGACCGCGCCGACGTCTCCCGTCACCCGGGCTCTGCTCCGTGATGCGACCGCCACGCTCTGGCGACCGGATGGCGGCGCGTCATGAGCCTGATCGAAGCGCGGGATCTGAGCCGGGACTTCGTCGTCCCGAAGCGCTCCTCCTTCGAGCGCACGCGCCGGCAGACCGCACTCGCGCCCACCGATCTCGACGTCGTCGAAGGATCGTCGATGGGGATCATCGGCGAGTCCGGCTCCGGGAAGTCCACGCTCGTCCGCCTCCTGCTGGGGCTCGATCGTCCGACGACCGGGACCGTGAGCGTGGACGGGCGCGCCGTGGACGCCACGGCCTCCGCGAAGTCCCTGCACTGGCTGCGCCGCGAGACAGGGCTGGTGTTCCAGGACCCGTATGCGTCGCTGGACCCGCGGATGTCGGCGGGGCAGATCGTGCGCGAACCGCTGTGGGCACTCGGGATCGAGGGCGACCACCGGGCGAGGGTCCGCGAGGTCCTGGAGCAGGTCGGGCTGGAACCGGAGATGGTCGACCGCTATCCCCACGAGTTCTCCGGCGGGCAGCGCCAGCGGATCGCACTCGCCAGAGCCATCGTGCACCGTCCGCGAACCCTCGTCGGAGACGAGCCGCTGTCCGCTCTCGATGTCACGGTGCGCGCGCAGATCCTCGAGCTGCTGATCGAGCTGCGACGAACGACCGCCCTCACCCTGCTGCTCGTCTCGCACGACATCGGGGTCGTGCAGAACCTGTGCGACGCGGTCGTCGTGATGAAGGACGGCCACATCGTCGAGCGCGGCTCCACGAAGGACGTGCTCCTGCACCCGCAGGAGGCCTACACGAAGAAGCTGCTGTCGGCGATCCCGGTGATCCCCGGCTCCACCGGTCGTTGAGCGAGCGAAGCGAGACGAAACGTCTCAGCCCTTCGATCCGAACAGGCTCCCCCGCCGCCGCCCCACGGGCTTGAGCACACGTCGCATGTACACGGTCCCGAGGTCGCGCCCGAACTTGTAGCCCACGCGTCCCATCCGCCCGGCCTCGACGAAGCCCAGCTTGGCGTGCAGACGGATCGAAGCCTCGGCTCCGCTGTCGCTGATGACCGCGACCATCTCCCGCAGTCCGATCTGCTCGCAGGCGTCGATGAGCGCTTGCAGCAGGGCCGCACCGAGCCCCTTGCCGCCGGCACCCGGACCGAGGTAGATCGAGTCCTCGACCGTGTAGCGGTAGGCGTTCTTGCCCGCCCAGGGCTGCGCGAGCGCGTAGCCGATCACCTCGCCCCGCGATGAGACCGCGACGAGGAACGGCAGCTTCAACCGCTCGAGGAGCGCGAACTTGTCCCGCCAGTACGGGATGCTGCTGCGCCGCTCGTCGAGCGTCACTGCGGAGTTGCTGACGAAGTGGTTGTAGATCTCCCGGATATGGGCGAGGTCGTTGGCGCGTGCAGGACGGATGACGTACGAGAACACCTCCGGTGCCGCCTCCGGGCGCAGGTGGCGCGGCAGGACACGACGACGGTCTCCCGGCTCGAACTGCATGGGTTCAGCTTAGGGAGGAAGGCGCGTCGCCCTCCACTCTCCAGTCCACCGGATCTGCACCGAGCTCTTCGAGCAGTGCGTTCGCCCGCGAGAAGGGCCGCGAGCCGAAGAAACCGCGGCGCGCCGACAGCGGTGACGGGTGCGCCGACGCGATGACCGGCGTCTCGCCGAGAAGGGGCTGCAGATTCGCCGCGTCCTTGCCCCACAGGATCGCGACGAGCGGCTGCTCACGCGCCACGAGGGCCCGGATCGCGAGCTCCGTGACCTCCTCCCAGCCCCAGCCGCGATGCGACGCCGCCGCACCCGGACGGACCGTGAGGACGCGATTGAGCAGCAGCACGCCCTGGTCGCTCCACGCCGTCAGATCGCCGTGCGGCGCCGGTGGGATGCCGAGATCGCTCTCGCGCTCCTTGTAGATGTTCGCCAGGCTGCGCGGGAGCGGGCGCACCTCGCGGTCGACGGCGAAGGAAAGACCGATCGGATGCCCGGGCGTCGGATACGGGTCCTGACCGGTGATGAGGACCCGCACCTCCGACAGCGGCCGCTGGAAGGCGCGAAGCACGTTCTCCCCGGCAGGAAGATAGCCGTGACCGGCTGCCTGCTCGGCACGGAGACGCTCCCCCAGGGCGGTGATCTGCTCCTGCGCCGGCGCGAGCGCCTCGGCCCAGCCCGGATCGATCTGCCCGTCGGCGGCGAGCTCGGCGAGGGTACGGGCCATCGTCAGTCGATGGATCGCACGCGCAGTGGGCCGCGGGCGAGAAGGTGCTGCGCCGACTGGGCGACCGGACGCATCGTGATCTGGTCGAGGTTGACGTGCGCCGGCGACTCGAGCGCATAGGCGATGACGTCGGCGACGTCTTCTGCGAGGAGCGGCGCCTCGACGCCGGAGTACACGGCTTCGGCCGCCACCGTGTCGCCGCCGAGACGGTTCAGCGTGAACTCCTCGGTGTGCACCATGCCGGGAGCGACCTCGACGACGCGGACCGGCTCTCCGTTGAGCTCCTGACGGAGCACCTTGACGAGCATCGACTCCGCCGCCTTGGCGGCGTTGTATCCTGCACCTCCGGCGTAGGCCGTCTGCGCGGCCGTCGACGTGATGAACACGGTGTCGGCGTGCCCGTCCGCTGCCGCCGCGCGGCGCAGGAGCGGGAGGAGCCCTGCCACCAGACGCTGCGTCGCCAGCACGTTGGCGTCGAACATCCACTGCCAGTCGTCGATCGACGCGTCCTCCACGCGATCCGTTCCGCGCGCTCCGCCCGCGACCTGCACGAGGGCGTGCACGGGCCCGGACTTCTCGAGCTCGGCCACGAGCGCGTCGACCGCTGCGGCGTCGGTGAGGTCGCAGGCGATGGCCGAGGCCCCGGTCTCCTCGGCGAGCGCGGTCAGCCGGTCCTCCCGTCGGGCGACTCCGACGACATCCCATCCGCGGGCGCGGAGCTCGCGCACCGTCGCCGCGCCGATCCCGGAGCTCGCACCTGTCACCACTGCACGTCTGATCACCATGCCTCCACCGTACGATGTTCCCGCGCGATTTCGCGGTCCGGCACTGTTACGTCACATTTCCCGTCCCTTGTTGACACGAGCCGATGTTCCGTACTCTCGCTGCAACGGCATCCGCCATCCGACCTTCACACGTTCCAGGGGGAACACATGACCGCACCCGAGTCCTGGCGCTTCGAGACCAAGCAGATCCACTCGGGTGCCGCACCCGATCCGGTCACGAAGGCCCGCGCCACGCCGATCTACCAGACGACGTCTTACGTGTTCGACAGCGCGGACCACGCCGCGAACCTCTTCGCCCTCGCGGAGTTCGGCAACATCTACACCCGCATCCAGAACCCCACGCAGGACGTGCTCGAGCAGCGCCTCGCCGCGCTCGAGGGCGGCACCGGCGCCCTGGTCCTGTCCAGCGGTCAGGCGGCCTCCACGTTCGCCGTGCTCAACATCGCCGAGGCGGGCGACCACTTCGTCGCCTCGAGCTCGATCTACGGCGGAACGTACAACCTCTTCAAGTACACCCTCGCGAAGCTCGGCATCGAGGTCACCTTCGTCGAGAACCAGGACGACCCCGAGGAATGGCGCCGCGCGGTCCGCCCGAACACGAAGCTGTTCTTCGCCGAGACCATCGGCAACCCGCAGATCAACATCCTCGACATCCGCACGGTGGCCGACGTCGCGCACGAGAACGGCGTCCCTCTGATCGTCGACAACACGATCGCCACGCCGTACCTGATCCGCCCGTTCGAGTTCGGCGCCGACATCGTCGTGCACTCGGTCACGAAGTTCCTCGGCGGCCACGGCACGACCATCGGCGGCGTCATCATCGACGGCGGCACGTTCGAGTGGTCGAAGAACGTCGAGAAGTTCCCGGGTCTCACGGTTCCGGACCCCTCGTACCACGGCGCGAGCTACACCGCCGCGGTCGGCGACCCGCTCGCGTACATCATCAAGGCGCGCGTGCAGCTGCTGCGCGACCTCGGATCGGCCATCGCCCCGCAGAGCGCCTGGAACCTCATCCAGGGCGTCGAGACGCTGTCGCTGCGCATCGAGCGCCACGTGCAGAACGCACAGGAGATCGCCGAGTGGCTCGACAGCCGCGATGACGTCGCGACCGTCAACTACTCCGGACTGCCCTCTTCGCCGTGGTACGCCAAGGCGAACGAGTACGCCCCCAAGGGTGTCGGCGCCGTGCTGTCCTTCGAGCTCAAGGGCGGTGTCGAGGCCGGCCGCGAGTTCGTCAACAGCCTGTCGCTGTTCAGCCACCTCGCCAACATCGGCGATGTGCGCTCGCTCGTGATCCACCCGGCATCGACCACCCACGCCCAGCTCACGCCCGAGCAGCAGCTCACGGCCGGCGTCACTCCTGGCCTCGTGCGTCTCTCGGTGGGCATCGAGAACGTCGACGACCTCAAGGCCGACCTCGAAGAGGCTCTCGCCGCGGCTCGCCGCGTGTCGGAGGCCGCTCGCGCCTGATCCGCACACCGCGAGTGCACAGCACGGCCGCGCCAGAATAGGAGGTCTGCCCGAGGAGCGCACGATCGACACCACATCCGTCCGACCGACCACGCCGAGACCGTCCTCTCGGCGCTCCCGCGCGCGCACGCGACGGCTCATCGCGGTGGCCGGGCTGATCCTGCTGGTCGCGGTGATCTGCGTCTGGGTGCCCGGACTGATCGGCACGGCCGCGGCCGCCGCCCTGCCGTGGACCGGTGTCGCGCTCGCGATCGTGGCGGTCATCGCGCTGTTCCTCGCGCGTCGCGTGCTGCTCCTGCTGCTGGTCCCCGCTCTCGTCTGGGCAGTCGCGATCTTCCCCTCGCTCCCTGGTCCGGGCACCGGTCCGGCGACGGATGCCACGCCGCTGACCGTCGTCAGCCAGAACGTGCGCGCGCATTCCGGCGGCGCCGCCGCGTCAGCCGGCGATCTCGCGGCCCTCGGCGCCGACGTGATCGCCCTCACCGAACTGGACGGGGACAGCCTGACCGCGGCGAGCGCGGCGCTGGCCGAGGAGTACGCGCACTCGTACGCGATCGGGACGGTGGGTGTGTGGAGCCGCTTCCCGATCGACGACGCGGTGCCGCTGACTCTCGGACTCGACTGGAAGCGCGCACTCCGCGTCTCGGTGCGCACTCCGGATGCCGACGTCGCCGTGTACGTCCTGCATGCGGCATCGGTGCGCCCGGGACAGCAGCACGATCGCGACATGATGCTGGAGGGCATCGCCCAGGCCGTCGCCGACGACGAGGCCGGCTCGATCATCGTCGTCGGAGACTTCAACGCCGCGTCGGCGGATCCGGCCCTGAGCGCGGTCCGCTCCCGGCTCGACTGGGTCCGACCGACCGACGGCACCCTCGGCATGACCTGGCCGGCCGCCCTGCCCCTCGTCCGCATCGACCACGTCTTCGTGCGGGGCCTCGACGTGCATAGCTCCACGACACGACGCGCCGGGAACAGCGATCATCTCGCGACCGTGACGAGCGTCAGCGTCGGGATCCGGGACGCGGACTCCGCCCCGGGACCGTAACGTTCGACGCACCGGTCCCCCGCCAGGCGAGAATGGGAACATGGACTGGCAGACGACCTCCGAGGACACGGTGCCCTCAGCGCCCGTGACGGAGGCCGATGTGCGGCTGCTCCGTGCTCGCCCTCCGGCGACCGGCGCGTGGCGCGACGGGGACCCCGTCGGCGGTCGGCGCTTCGGGAGCTTCGGCGCGTTCACGACCGAGAGCGGTGCGGTGCTTCCCGGCATCCGTCTCGCCTACGAGAGCTGGGGCGAGCTGAACGCGGCACGGGACAACGCCGTGCTCGTGCTGCACGCGCTCACCGGTGACAGCCACGTGCGCGGGGCGGCCGGTGCGGGTCATGCGACCGCCGGGTGGTGGGAGGACATCACCGGCCCCGGCGCTCCGCTCGACACGGACCGCTGGTTCGTGATCGCCCCGAACATGCTCGGCGGCTGCCAGGGCTCGACGGGGCCGGCGAGCGTCGCGCCCACCGGCTACGAGTGGGCCTCTCGCTTCCCCTACCTCACGATCCGCGACCAGGTGGCGGCGCAGGTGCGTCTCACCGATGCCCTCGGCATCGACCGGTGGGCCGCTGTCATCGGCGGCTCGATGGGCGGCATGCACGCTCTCGAGTGGGCCGTCACGCATCCCGAGCGCGTCGCGCGTCTCGCCGTGCTCTCCTCACCCCCGGTCACCACCGCCGACCAGATCGCGCTGAACACGGTGCAGCTCGAGGCGATCCGGATGGACCCGCGCTTCCAGGGCGGGGAGTACTACGACCTCGGCGACGGCGACGGTCCTCACCGCGGCCTCGCCCTCGCCCGGCGGATGGCTCTGCTGAACTACCGCAGTCCGATCGAGCTCAACCAGCGGTTCCAGCGCTCGTGGCAGTCCGGCGTCTCCCCGCTCGGCCACGGCGGTCGCTTCGCCGTCGAGTCGTACCTCGACTTCCACGGGAACAAGTTCACGCGCCGCTTCGATGCGAACAGCTACATCACGCTGGTCGAAGCCATGAACTCGCACGACGTCGGGCGGGATCGCGGGGGTGTGGAGGAAGCTCTGCGCGCCGTCACGGCCAGGACCCTCGTGATCGGCATCGACAGCGACCGCCTCTTCCCCGTGGACGGACAGCAGCGCATCGCGCGGAGCATCCCGGATGTCGTCGGCGGCGAGGCGGTCGTGCTCACCAGTGACTTCGGGCATGACGGCTTCCTCATCGAGACGGAAGCCGTCGGCACGCACCTGCGGCAGCTGCTCGCCGACTGAGCCCGAGGCTCAGCTCCGTACGAAGCGCCAGGGCAGGGTTCCGGCCTCGAGTCTTCCCTGCTCCCAGGCGAAGGCGCGCCCGGCGTCGGTGTCGAGCACGCGCGTCTGGAAGAGCTGCGCAGCACCTGCAGAGGACAGCGCCGACGCCGCGTCGACGAAGCCGGTGAGCTGGTGCAGGGTGATCCACGTCGGCGGGAAGAGCACCCACTCACCGGCGGCGTGTCGCGCCAGAGCGTCGGCCGGGCTCGCCCAGGTGAGCTCCGCCACCTCGTCCGCCGACGCCACAGGCTCCGCAACGGGAGCCATCGCGAGGAAGAACCAGGTACGGATCCGCGTCGGCGCCTCGAGCGGCGGACGCCACTCCGACAGCGGCACCAGGTCCGCGACCGCGAGGCCGACCTCTTCGCGGGTCTCCCGGATACCGGCGCGACGCGCGTCGTCGCTCTCGGCCTCGCCGATACGCCGATCGGCCGGCTCGACCTTCCCGCCTGGGAAGACCCACGCACCGGCGAACGACCCGCGATCGGGACGGCGGATGAGGAGCACCTCGAAGCCGGGATCGGCAGCACGCAGCAGCACGACGGTGCCCGCCACGGGCAGGGATTCGTCGGGAGAGCTCACCCCGCCACTCTAGGACGCGACGAGTACAGCAGCGGAGGCGCGGCGCGCTTCGAGGCGGTACGACGCCAGGGCGATCAGCAGTCCGGCGACGGCGAGCCCTGCTCCGGTCATGGCCGGGGCCGTGAACCCCCAGCCCAGGGCGATGACGACGCCGCCGAGGAAGGCTCCGAGGCTGTTGCCGATGTTCAGGGCCGAGTGGTTCATCGCGGCGGCGATCGACTGGTTGTCCCCCGCGACATCCATCAACCGTGTCTGGATGGTCGGGCTCAGAACCGATGAGACGAATCCGACGATCAGCACCATCAGGCACAGAGTCACGATCCAGAACGACAGCACGGCGAGCAGGACGAACGTGGCTGCCATCACGGCGAGCCCGATCAGCAGCGTGCGGCGCAGGTCGATGTCGGCGAGGTGGCCGCCCACGAGGTTTCCGATCGTCATGCCGATGCCCATCAGGACGAGCACGATCGGCACGGCCCATTCCGGCGACCCCGCCACCTCGGTGACGACCGGTGCGATGTAGCTGTAGACGGCGAAGAAGCCGCCGAATCCGATCGCTCCGACGCCGAGCGTGAACCACACCTGCGGGATGCGGAACACCCCGAGCTCCTGGCGCATGGTGCGGCCCGGCGACCCGGGGTGCGCGGGCACGAACAGCGCGATGCAGAGCGTGGCCAGGGCGAAGACGAGCGCCACGACCGCGAATGCGGTGCGCCACCCCCACTGCTGGCCGAGGAAGGTGCCCAGCGGTACACCGACGACGTTGGCGACCGTCAGCCCCGTGAGGATGAACGCGACGCCCTTCGCCCGGTTGCCCGGACCCATCACATCGGCCGCGACGAGCGCGCCGATGCCGAAATAGGCGCCGTGCGGAAGGCCGGCGAGGAAGCGCGAGATCCCGACGAGCTCGAACGACGGGAGCACCACGGTCAGGGCGTTGAAGACCGTCAGAGCCAGCGCCAGCACGATCATCACGCGATGCCGCGGGTACCGCGCGACGAAGCCCGCGATGGTCGGGGCGCCGATGACGACGCCGAGCGCATACAGGGAGATGAGCCAGCCGGCCTGGCTCAGTGCATCTTCCGGGCTCGCCGCCCAGAGGGTGGGCAGCAGGTCTCCGGCGATGTCGGGCAGCAGGCCCATGACCACGAACTCGGTCATGCCGATGCCGAAACTGCCGATGGCGAGAGAGAGGAGCGCCCTCTTCGCCGCACCCCTCGATTCTGTCGAGGGATTCACCGGATCAGCTTACCGGTCCCCGGACTCCTCGATCCGCCCCGTCCGGTCGAAGCTCATGAAGACATCGACCTCGTCCTCCCGGTCGACGACGAAGCCGTGGCGCTCGTAGAGGCGCCGCGCGGCGCTTCCCTGCAGCACGTTGAGCCGATAGAGCACGTCGTCCTGCAGGACCATCGACAGGATGCGTCCGCCGACGCCACGCCCCTGGTGCGATCGAGCCAGGTAGAAGTGCTCGATCCAGTGGGTGTCGTCTTCGCGACGCACGGCGATGCAGCCGACATCCTCGCCGTCGACGACCACGATCCGCGTGACCGATGGGTCGTAGGCGTCGCGGAGCCGCTGCCGCACGCGGACGGCGTCATAGCGCCCGAGACGCTCCAGGTCTGCGCGGAGCACGATCGCGCGGAGATCGGCGAGCCAGTCCAGGTCCGCAGACTCCGCAGGGCGGAGAGTCACCTCCGCGCGAGCGCGACGGTCAGTCATCCGCCCCGTCGATCGCCGCCTCGAGCCGCTCGATCTTGGCATCGAGCTCTCCGGAGTACCCCGGACGGATGTCGGCCTTGAGCACCAGCGAGACCCGTGAGCCGAACGGCATCACGGCCTCGGTCGCGCGCTTCACGACGTCCATCACGGTGTCCCAGTCAGGCCCCTCGACCTCGGTGAACATGCTGGTGGTGCGGTGCGGCAGGCCCGATTCGCGGACGACGCGCACCGCCGCGGCGACGGCATCGTGCACGGAGTCGTCGGTGCGCTCGGCACCGCCGGCGGGGGTGCCGCTCGGGGCGACGGAGAAGGCGATCAGCATGGTTCACTCCCTGGTTTTCGAAGGTCGGTGGGCGGGCACACGGGCGAGCGCCCGGATGCCGACGGCGAGAAGCACGAGGAGAAGGACGTTGCGCAGCGTGAGCACCAGGACCGGCAGCAGCTCCGCCCGCAGCAGCGCGTCATAGCTCAGCGGATAGACGAGGCAGGTCAGCGCGCACAGGGTCAGCACGATCAGCGCGGGCACGCGGGCCCGGATGCCGTCGAAGACGATCCACAGCACGACGGGTGCGATCAGCCAGGTCTGGAACTGCGGCGAACCGACCTTGTTCGTCACGATGAGCACGACGACCAGACTCAGGGCGAGCGGCGGGAAGAGCCGGGCGAAGGATGCTCCGCGCGCGGCCTTCACGGCGCCGATCGCGGCCACGGCGGCCGCGGCGATGATCATGAGCGGCGTGAGGATCGCGGTGACCGCCTCCGTGCCGGACCCGGTGATCTGGAACGTCAGGATCTCGAAGCTGTACTCGATGCGCGCGGAGCCGGCGACAGCAAGCCACAGGAACGGCGTCGCCGCCACGGCCTCGATCTGCAGTCCGCGCCCCGTCTGCTCGGTGAGGAAGCCGAACACCTCGGTGTCCGCCCCGAGCAGCAGCAGCACCACGACGACACCGGCGCTGACGGCTGCGGCGGCGAGCAGCATCCGGATCCGCGCACGGACGGCCAGGATCGCCGCCAGGACCAGAGCACCCGGCCAGATCTTGATCCAGGCGCCGATCGTCAGCAGCGCGACGGCCACGACGGGTCGCGACGCGAGCCAGAGTCCGCCGATCACGGCGAGCGGGACGGTGATCGCGTCGATCCGGTAGATCGCGATGGGACCGAGGAGCAGGACGGCGGCGATCCAGAACCACGCGGCGACGCGCCGCGGCCGGGACGGCGCTCGTCCGATCAGGACGCCGAACGCGACAGCGTCGAGCACCGTGACCAGAAGCGCCCAGGCGACCAGGTAGGCACCGGAGACTCCGAGAAGCGGCACGAGCGGCGCGGCCAGTCCCGCGGTCAGCAGCATCGGCACGAGGGCGAGCTGTGGATAGACCCACGTATCGCTGACACCCATGATCGCTCCCCCGCCGATCGCCGACGACGCCCAGGGCTCATAGACCAGGACGACGTCGCCCATGGGCTGGCTCGGATACACCCAGCCCAGCGCGGCCGTGACGAGGTGCACGAAAAGGAAGACACACCACAGCACGACCACGCGGGTCGTCCGGGTCCGGCTCACGCCAGGACGTCCGCGATCGCGGACGGGAGAGCATCCGCGACATCCATCGCGACGATCGGGTGTCCCGGTGCGCCCTCGAGCACACCCGCGGCGATGCGGGCGGCATGGCCGTGCAACCACGCTCCCGCCGCTGCGGCCTCCGCCAGAGAGGCGCCGGGATTGGCGGCCGTGACCGCGCCGAGAGCGCCGGCGAGCACATCCCCGGTCCCTGCCGTCGCCAGCCAGCCGGTCCCGGCTTCCACGGCGATGACGGCTCCGGACGGGTCGGCGATCAGCGTTCGAGCGCCTTTGAGCAGCACGGTTCCACCGATCTTCGCGGCGACCTGGGACGCCGCCTCGGCACGGTCGTCGCCCGACGAGGGCACCCGCAGACGCTCCCGCAGCCTCGAGAACTCGCGCGCGTGCGGCGTCACGAGGAAGGGAGCGCGCGTGCCAGGCGCGAGGTCGAGTGCCCCGGCGTCGATGATCACCGTGACCGACCCGGAGAGGATCTCCCGCAGCGCCAGGGTCTCGGTGTCGCTGCGCTCCCCCGGATCCGTGCCCGACCCGATCACCCAGACGTCCACCCGCGTTCCGCCCGCGTCGGGACCGGCGACCGTCTCCGGACGACGAGCCAGCACGGCATCCGCCACTCGGGACGCCCCGACGTACCGGACGAAACCGGCACCTGCCCGCCACGCGGCCTCGACACCGAGGACGGCGGCACCGGGGTAGGCGGGCGAGCCGGTGCGCAGCGCGACGACGCCACGAGCGTACTTGTCGTCGTCCGACGTCGGCACCCGGAGGAACCGCGCGGTATCGCTGCGTGTCCACTCGCGCACCTCGACCATGACTCCACGTTAGCGGGACGGCCCCCGCCCCGCGCACGCGGGGGTAACGTCGAACGGTGAGCCTCCTTTTCTCCCCGCTGACCATCCGATCCGTCACGTTCCGCAACCGCCTGTGGGTGTCGCCGATGTGCATGTACAGCGCCGTCGACGGCGTCGTGCAGGAATGGCACCACAGCCATCTCGCCCAGTTCGCGTCCGGCGGCGCGGGGCTCATCGTGGCGGAGGCGACCGCCGTCGTGCCGGAGGGTCGCATCTCGCCGCGCGACGTCGGACTCTGGAACGACGACCAGCGCGACGCCTGGGCTCCCATCGTGCAGGCGATCCACGATCGCGGTGCGGTCGCCGGGATCCAGCTCGCCCACGCGGGTCGCAAGGCCTCGACCTGGTGGCCGTGGGCGGAGAGTCGCGGCTCGGTGCCGTCCGACGAGGGCGGGTGGACGACGAGCGCACCGTCCGCCGTCGCCTTCGAGGGCTTCGCCGATCCGGCCGCGCTGGATGCCGCAGGGATCGACCGCGTGGTCGACGCCTTCGCCGCGGCCGCCCGACGCGCGGTCGACGCGGGCTTCGACGTGCTCGAACTGCACGGGGCGCACGGCTACCTGCTGCACCAGTTCCTGTCGCCGCTGTCGAACCTCCGCGACGACGAGTACGGCGGGTCGCTGGACAACCGCGCCCGACTGCTCCTGCGCGTCGTGGACGCCGTCCGCGCCGAGGTCGGCGAGGAGGTTCCGCTGTTCGTGCGCATCTCGGCCACGGACCACGCCGACGGCGGCTTCACCGCCGACGAGGCGGCTGTGGTCGGAGACTGGGCGTCTCAGCACGGCGCGGACTTCATCGACGTCTCCAGCGGCGGGCTCGTCGCCCACCAGCGGATCGAGGTCTTCCCGGGCTACCAGGTCCCCCTCGCCGAGACCGTCCGGCAGGGAGGACGCATCCCGGTCTCGGCCGTCGGACTCATCACGGCGGCGGAACAGGCCGAGCAGGTGCTCGCCGGGGGCGCGGCCGATGCGATCTTCGCCGGACGCGAATGGCTGCGCGATCCGCATTTCGGCCTCCGCGCGGCGCACGAGCTCGGCGCCGAGGTCGCCTGGCCGCCGCAGTACGACCGCGCACGCTGGCGCTGACCGGCGCCGTGCCGGACGAAGGCCGCCGCCCCGAGAACCGGGACGGCGGCCTTCGTCGTGAGGCGTGCGCGGTCAGCGTCCCCGGATGCGACGGGTCGCGTCCTGCACCTCGCCGACGAGCTCCTCCAGGATGTCCTCCAGGAACAGCACGGCGGTCGTGCGGCCGTCCGCGTCGCGCACCTTGGCCAGATGACGACCGGCACGGCGCATGAGCGCGAGGGCGTCCTCCAGATCGGTGTCCTCCTGCACGGGGACCATGTGGTGGATGCGCTTCGCCGGAAGCGGCTCCACCAGCTTCTCGGCGGCGTCCGGGCCGTCGGAAGCCCGCAGGATGTCCTTCAGATGGACGTAGCCGACCGGCACGGCATCCGCATCGACGATCACGTAGCGGGAGAACCCGTATCGGGCGACCGCCTTCTCGATGTCATCGGGTGTCGTCGACTGCGGCAGCGTGATGAGGTCGCTGAGCGGAACGGCCACGTCGCGCGCCTTCTTGTCCGTGAACTCCACGGCGGCCGCCACGGTTCCCGCGGTATCGGTCAGCACGCCCTCTCGGCGCGACTGATCGACGATGGTCGCGACCTCGTCGAGCGTGAAGGTCGAGGCGGCCTCGTTCTTCGGCTCGACCCGGAACAGTCGCAGCACGCCGTTGGCGGCCGCGTTCAGGAGCCAGATCACCGGCATGAAGATCTTCGACACCCACACGAGCGGGGTCGCCAGGATCAGCACGGCCCGGTCCGGCACCGAGAACGCGAGGTTCTTCGGCACCATCTCGCCGAACACGACGTGCAGGAACGAGACGATCAGCAGCGCGATCGTGAACGACACCACATCGACGACGCCGTCCGACCAGCCGAGCGCGTGCATCGGCACGGCGAGCAGGTGGTGGATCGCGGGCTCGGAGACGTTCAGGATCAGCAGCGAGCAGATCGTGATGCCGAGCTGCGATGTCGCGAGCATCAGCGTCGCGTGCTCCATGGCATAGAGCGCGGTCTTGGCAGCGCGCGAGCCCTCCTCGGCGCGCGGCTCGATCTGCGAGCGACGCGCGGAGATGACCGCGAACTCGGCACCGACGAAGAACGCGTTCGCGACGAGCAGCACCACGAGCCAGGCGAGTCCTCCCCAATCGTTCATCGGGTGGCCTCCTCTGCGGTGTGGTGCGGTCTCGGGACGTATCTCACGCGGTCGACCCTCCGGCCGTCCATCCGGACGACCTGGAGCATGCCGCTGTCGACCGTCACCTCGTCTCCGACGGTCGGCACGCGCTCGAGCACGCTCATGACGTACCCGCCGACCGTGTCGTAGACGTCGCCCTCCGGAACCACGACTCCGGCGCGGCTGCGCAGCTCGTCCGGTCGCAGCTCACCCGGGAACATGATGCCGTCGCGCCCGCGGACGATGCCGGCCCTCGTGCGGTCGTGCTCGTCCGACACCTCGCCGACGAGCTCCTCGACGAGGTCCTCGAGTGTCACGAGACCCGCGGTGCCGCCGTACTCGTCGACGACGATGGCGAGCTGGTAGCCGCGAGCGCGGAGCTCGGAGATGAGACCGTCGACGTGCACGGTCTCCGGGACCCGGAGCGCGTCCGTCGCGAGAGCGCCCACCGGTACCTCCGCGCGACGCTCACGCGGCACCGAGATGGCCGCCTTCAGGTGCACGACGCCGGAGATGTCGTCGAGGTCGTCGTCGTAGACGGGGAAGCGGCTGTGGCCGGTGCGACGTGCCAGCTGGATGACGTCATCGGCGGAGTCGCCCGCGGCGAGCGCATGCATGCTCGGCCGAGCCGTCATCACATCGGCGGCGCTGAGCCGCGAGAAGGTGAGCGTGCGGTCGAGCAGGCTGGCCGTGTCGGCCTCGAGCAGCCCCGCGTTCGCGGAGCGGCGGACGAGGGACGAGAGCTCCTCGGCGCTGCGCGCACCGGAGAGCTCCTCCTTGGGCTCGATGCCCATGCTGCGCAGCACACCGTTCGCGCTGCCGTTGAGCACCACGATGGCGGGCTTGAACACCGTCGTGAACGCGACCTGGAAGGGGATGACGAGCTTGGCGGTCTGCCGCGGCAGCGCCAGCGCGAAGTTCTTCGGGACCAGCTCGCCGAGGATCATCGACAGCACCGTGGCGACCAGCATCGCGACGATCGTCGCGATCGGAGCGACGGCAGCCTCGGGGATGCTCCAGGCGAGGAGAGTCGGACGGAGCAGGTTCGACAGCGCGGGCTCCATCGTGTAACCGGTGAGGAGCGTCGTCAGCGTGATGCCGAGCTGCGCCGACGAGAGATGCGTCGACGTGTGCTTGAGAGCGCTGATCGTGAGCGAGAGCCGGGATTCGCCTCGTGCCTGACGCGCCTCGAGGTCGGCGCGGTCGAGATTGACCAGCGCGAACTCGCTCGCGACGAAGAGGCCGGTGCCGACCGTGAGCAGGAGCCCCACGCCCAACATGATGTAGTCCATCAGAGGTTCCTCTCCGGTGAGAGAGGCGGACAGTGGGGCGATGTACTGCAACTGGGAGGGTCGTCCATTATGCGGACGATTCTACAGAACCCGGCGGGGAGCGCGACTCGGTTACCAGCTGACCGGGAGCGCCTTGCCCTCCTCGTATCCCGCGGCCGACTGGAGGCCGACGAGAGCCCGGTCGTGGAACTCCGGCACCGACGACGCGCCGGCGTACGTGAACGACGAGCGCACGCCCGAGGTGATCATGTCGAGCAGGTCCTCCAGTCCGGGGCGGAGCGGATCCAGGTAGATCGTCGACGAGGAGATCCCCTCGGCGAAGAGCTCCTTGCGCGCACGCTCGTAGGCGTCGAGGCGGCCGAACCGCGCTTGGACCGCCTTGGTCGAGGCCATGCCCCACGATTCCTTGAAGATCCGTCCCTCTCCGTCGCGCTGCAGTTCCCCCGGCGCCTCGATCGTGCCGGCGAACCAGGAGCCGACCATGACGGATGCCGCGCCGGCGGCGAGCGCGAGCGCCACGTCGCGGGGGTACCGCACCCCGCCGTCCGCCCAGACATGGGCCCCGAGCTCTCGCGCCGCCTGCGCGGTCTCGAGCACCGCCGAGAACTGGGGTCGCCCGACCGCGGTCATCATGCGCGTCGTGCACATCGCGCCGGGGCCCACGCCGACCTTGAGGATCGACGCTCCCGCATCGACGAGGTCGCGCGCGCCGTCGGCGGTGACGATGTTCCCCGCCACGATCGGCAGGCCCAGGTCGAGGTCGGCGACCGCGCGCAGCGCGCGCAGCATCCCTTCCTGGTGCCCGTGGGCGGTGTCGACCACCAGCACGTCGACCCCGGCGCCGGCGAGCGCCTTGGCCTTCGCGGCCACATCCCCGTTGATACCGACAGCGGCGGCGACGGCGAGGCGGCCGTCGGCGTCGAGCGCCGGACGATACAGCGTGGAGCGCAGCGCGGTGCGCGCGCTCAGCGTTCCCACCAGATGCCCGTGATGGATCACGGTCACCATCTCGACGTCGGCATCCGTGATCACGTCGAAGGCGTGGCGTTCCGAGCCGATGTCCTCCGCGTCGATCGATGGGACGCCGCTGTGCACGAGATCGCCCAGCTGCGCATCCGGGAGCGCCGTGGCCAGCCGCGTCGCCGGAAGGATGCCGAGCACCCGGCCGACCTCGATCGGCGCCTCGCCGCGGGCGACGACGATCCCGTGCCCTGCGGTCGGCGGGAGCAGACGGAGCGCGTCGGCGACGGACGCCTCCGGCGGGAGCACGATCGGCGTGTCCCAGAGCACGGGCTGAGCCTTGACGTCGCGGATCGCGGCGTCCAGGTCCTGCAGCGGCAGGTCCTGCGGAAGCACGCCGAGTCCGCCGCGGCGGGCGAGCACGGCCGCGAGACGCGGACCCGTCACCGAGTTCATGTTCGAGGCCACCAGGGGCAGCGTCGCCGGTGTCCCGTCCTGCGGCGCGAGATCGACCTGGAGACGACTGGTCACCGCGGATCGGCGCGGAACCAGGAAGACGTCCGAATAGGTCAGATCGACGGTCGGCTGCGCACCTGAGAAGTTCATGTCTCCACGGTACTCAGATCGCCGCGCGGTCGGCACACGGCTTCGACGATTGCCGGGGCGAAACACGTTAGGCTTGACAGTCGAGAGTGTGCGGACCCGGGCGCATCCTGCGCCGTCGTCTGCACCAGAGTGCTTCAGCGATGAAAGAGGGCGATACAGCGTGTCGAACCAGGTGACCGGCGTCGGAGGCGACGGGGGGTTCGGAGCCAATTCCTGGCTCGTCGAAGAGCTCTACGAGCAGTTCAAGGAGAACCGCGACTCGGTCGACAAGGAGTGGTGGCCGGTTCTGGAGAAGTACCACGCGGACACCACCGGCTCCGCGGCTCCTGCGGCTGCCCCCGCGGCCCCCGCTGACACGGCCGCGCATCCCGTCACGGCACCGATCCCGGTGATCGGCTCGCAGCCGGTCGCACGGACCACCACCAAGCCGGCGGCCACGGCTCCGATCCCCGCCCAGGCGCCGAAGCCTGCGGCGAAGGAAGCCGTCGACGCCGCCGAAGAGGACAAGGTCACCCCGCTCCGCGGCCTCCCCAAGACCCTCGCGGCGAACATGGACGAGTCCCTGACCGTCCCGACCGCGACCAGCGTCCGCACCGTTCCGGCGAAGCTGATGATCGACAACCGCATCGTCATCAACAACCACATGGCCCGCACGCGTGGCGGCAAGATCAGCTTCACGCACCTCATCGGCTGGGCGCTCATCCGCACCCTCGACGAGTTCCGCAGCCAGAACGTGTTCTACGCCGAGATCGACGGCAAGCCGTCCGTCGTCGCACCGGCGCACGTGAACCTCGGCATCGCGATCGACCTGCCCAAGCCCGACGGCACGCGCGCCCTCATGGTCCCGAGCATCAAGCGCGCCGACACCCTGAGCTTCACCGAGTACCTGTCGGCGTACGAGGATCTGGTCACGCGCGCCCGCGGCAACAAGCTGACCGCCGCGGACTTCCAGGGCACCACGGTGTCGCTGACCAACCCGGGCGGCATCGGAACCGTGCACTCGGTTCCGCGTCTGATGAAGGGCCAGGGCTGCATCATCGGCGCCGGCGCCCTCGAGTACCCGGCCGAGTTCCAGGGCGCGAGCGACAAGACGCTCAACGAGCTCGCGATCGGCAAGACCATCACCCTGACCAGCACCTACGACCACCGCGTCATCCAGGGCGCCGGGTCGGGCGAGTTCCTCAAGAAGGTGCACGAGCTGCTCATCGGGCAGCGCGGCTTCTACGACGACATCTTCGCGGCGCTGCGCATCCCGTACGCGCCGATCCGCTGGAACCCCGACATCGCGGTCGACCTCGCCGAGCGCGTCGACAAGCAGTCCCGCGTGCAGGAGCTCATCAACTCCTTCCGCGTGCGCGGCCACCTGATGGCCGACATCGATCCGCTGGAGTACGTGCAGCGGTCGCACCCCGACCTCGAGATCGAGAGCCACGGGCTCACCTTCTGGGACCTGGATCGCGAGTTCGTCACCGGCGGCTTCGGGGGCCGGCGACTCGCGAAGCTGCGCGACATCCTCGGCGTGCTGCGCGACTCGTACTGCCGCACGCTCGGCATCGAGTACATGCACATCCAGGACCCGGAGCAGCGCCGCTGGTTCCAGGAGAAGGTCGAGGTCAAGTACCAGAAGCCCGGCCACGACGAGCAGCTCCGCGTCCTCCGCAAGCTCAACGAGGCCGAGGCGTTCGAGACGTTCCTGCAGACGAAGTTCGTCGGCCAGAAGCGGTTCTCGCTCGAGGGCGGCGAGTCGCTCATCCCGCTTCTCGACGAGATCCTCCAGGGCGCCGCGACGGCCGGACTCGAGGGCGCGGCGATCGGCATGGCCCACCGCGGTCGTCTGAACGTGCTCACCAACATCGCCGGCAAGACCTACGGGCAGGTGTTCCGCGAGTTCGAGGGCACGCAGACCCCGGGCAACCAGCGCGGCTCCGGCGATGTGAAGTACCACCTCGGCACCGAGGGCACCTTCGTCGCCGACGACGGCTCCGAGCTCCCCGTCTACCTCGCCGCGAACCCCTCGCACCTCGAGACGGTCGACGGAGTCCTCGAGGGCATCGTCCGCGCCAAGCAGGACCGCAAGCCCATCGGCACCTTCGCCTGGCTGCCGATCCTCGTCCACGGTGACGCGGCCTTCGCAGGCCAGGGCGTCGTGGTCGAGACGCTGCAGATGTCGCAGCTGCGCGGCTACCGCACCGGCGGCACCATCCACGTGGTCGTCAACAACCAGGTCGGCTTCACGACGTCGCCGAACGACGGTCGCACCTCGGTCTACGCGACCGATGTCGCCAAGACGATCCAGGCGCCGGTGTTCCACGTGAACGGCGACGACCCCGAGGGCGTCATCCACGTCGCCCAGCTCGCCTTCGAGTATCGCGAGCGCTTCCACCGCGACGTCGTGATCGACCTGGTCTGCTACCGCCGACGTGGTCACAACGAGGGCGACGACCCCTCGATGACGCAGCCTCTGATGACCGACCTGATCCAGGCGAAGCGCTCGGTCCGCAAGCTCTACACCGAGTCGCTCGTCGGCCGCGGTGACATCACCGAGCAGGAGTACGACGAGGCGAAGGCGGACTTCCAGAACCGCCTCGAGATCGCCTTCGCCGAGACGCACGCCGCGGAGACCGGTGCGACGCCGATCGCGCCCGATCTCCTCCCGGTCGAGGAGCAGATCGGCGCACCGGACATCACCGGCGTGCCGAACGAGGTCATCCAGCTCATCGGCGATGCGTTCGTGAACAAGCCCGAGGGCTTCACGGTGCACCCGAAGATCCAGCAGCTGCTCGACAAGCGTCTCGACATGAGCCGCAACGGCGGCATCGACTGGGGCTTCGGCGAGCTTCTCGCGTTCGGTTCGCTGCTCGTCGAGGGCACGCCCGTGCGCTTCGCTGGTCAGGATGCGCGCCGGGGCACGTTCGTGCAGCGTCACGCCACCCTGCACGACCGCGCGAACGGCCAGGAGTGGCTCCCGCTGTCGAACCTCTCCGACGCGCAGGGCCGCTTCTTCATCTACGACTCGCTCCTCAGCGAGTACGCCGCCCTCGGCTTCGAGTACGGCTATTCCGTCGAGGCTCCCGAGGCGCTCGTCCTGTGGGAGGCGCAGTTCGGAGATTTCGTCAACGGCGCCCAGTCGGTCATCGACGAGTACATCTCCGCCGCCGAGCAGAAGTGGGGACAGCAGTCCAGCGTCACGCTGCTCCTCCCCCACGGCTACGAGGGCCAGGGACCCGACCACTCGTCGGCTCGCATCGAGCGCTTCCTGCAGCTGTGCGCGCAGGACAACATGATCGTGTCCCGTCCCTCGACCCCGGCGTCGTACTTCCATCTGCTGCGTCGACAGGCCTACGCCCGTCCGCGCAAGCCGCTGATCGTCTTCACCCCGAAGGCCATGCTGCGTCTGCGCGGCGCGACCAGCCCGGTCGAGGACTTCACCCAGGGCCGTTTCGAGCCCGTGATCGACGACCACCGCGATCTCGATCGTGCCGCCGTGAAGCGCGTGCTCGTACACTCCGGCAAGGTGCACTGGGATCTCCGCGCCGACCTCGAGAAGAACCCGAACCCGGAGATCGCCCTGGTCCGGCTCGAGCAGCTGTACCCGACGCCGATCGACGAGCTCAAGGCCATCACCGACTCGTACCCGAACGCCGAGCTGGTGTGGGTGCAGGAGGAGCCGGAGAACCAGGGCGCGTGGCCGTTCCTGGCACTCGCCTTCGCCGACGTCCCCGGTGACCGCTCCTTCCGCCCTGTGGCTCGCACGGCATCCGCATCGCCGGCCACCGGATCCTCCAAGGTGCACGCCGCCGAGCAGGCGAAGCTGCTCCGCGAGGCGCTCACGCTCGGCTGAGCGCTCCCGCCGACGACGAAGGCGCCTCGACCTCACGGTCGGGGCGCCTTCTCTCGTTCCCGCTGGACGCGTCAGTACCAGATGTCGAGCGACGGCGCGGGGAACGCGATCAGCGCGCGGTCGAGGGCTTCGACAGCCGCGGCGTCCGCGGTGATGCGCCCGGCTCCGTGCAGGGACGCTGTCCGCACCCCACCGGCGTACAGGGAGGACAGCACGGAGACGTCGAGCGAGATGTCCGGCGTCGCAGTCTCCACTCGGTCGACCGTCGCGGCACCGGCGCCGTCGACGCGGAGATGCCAGTCGCCGCTCGCGAAACCGAGCGGGTCCTCGACGCGGATGACGGTGTCGAGCGGAGCCGAGTACCGGCGGGCGGAGAGCGCGACCGGCACGTCGAGGATGCGCAGCCAGCCATGGTCGTGCACGACCTGCGTCACGCCGCGCGGGTCCGCCACCAGCCACGGCAGCGGATCGTCGAGCGGACGGAGATCGGCGGTGACCTCGTCGACGAGGTCGTGCTGCAGCGCGAAGCGCCAGAGCGCCGCCACGGCGTCGGGCGTCTCGGCGACCAGGAGCCCGATGTCGAGCCGGAAGCGGAACGAGTCGCCCTTCTCGTGCACCGTGTAGGCGAGCGCGCCGCGGAGTTCGCCGGCGTCGTCGAGGAAGCGGACCCCTCGCACCTTGTCGCGGTCCTGACCCGCCGGCGATGCGCCCGAGAGGCCCTCCCACCGACCCTGCCAGCCGGGGATGCGGCCTGATACGGCGTGACGCGCACGCTCGTGCACGGTGCCGATGTCGGCGGCCAGGGCCTCGCGATCGACGTACTCGACCCGTCCGGACGGCGTCGCGCCGCCCCACCCGGCACGGCGGGTGTCGATCGTGAGATGCGCGACAGGGATCGCGGAGCCGAATCCGTACCGGCCGTAGATCGTCGCCTCGGAGACGGTGAGGCCGGCCATCGGGACTCCGGCGGAGGCCGCGGCGCGGAGTTCGCCCTCGAGCAGCGACCGGGCGATGCCGCGGCGACGATGAGTGGCGGCGACCGTCACCATGCTGATCGCCCACATGTCCAGTTCGCCACCGCCGGGGATGGTGAGCGGCGTCACCCAGGCGTTGGTCGTCGCGACCGGGAACGCAGACGCCGGTGCACCGGGCTCGTAGACCCCGATGTTGCGTCGCTCGGCGAACGTCTTCCGGTTCTGGGCGAGCGACTCCGCACTCGGCTCGGCTCCGAGGAAGCCGCGGTCGGCGGCCCGCTGGAACCCGCTCGCGCTCTCGTCGACCGTCAGATCGACGACGCGGTAGTCGAGTCCCGCGGCGCGCAGCCGTTCGGTCGAGGTCGGGTCGGCGGGCACATCACGCGCATCGATGGTCATCGATCCAGCCTACCGACGGCCCCCGACGGAGGGTCAGTGCTGAGAGGCCTGGACTTCGCGCAGACGGGCGAACACCTGATCGCGCAGCTGCTCCGGAGCCGTCTCCTTGCAGGCGCGGGCGACGACCTCGGTGAGCGTCGTGGCGACGAGAGCCTCGTCCCGGCACGATGCGCAGTTCTCGAGATGCTCCCGGATCTCGGTGTGCTCGGTCTTGCACACCTCGTTGCGGAGGTACTCCTCCAGATCCTGGCGGGCCTTGTCGCAGCCGCAGTCGCTCATTTCGTGCTCCTCGTGTCAGCCGCGGCGATGCCTCGCTCGGCGGCGTAGTCAGCCAGCAGCTCCCGCAGCATGCGCCTGCCACGGTGCAGGCGGCTCATCACGGTGCCGATGGGGGTCTTCATGATGTCGGCGATCTCCTGGTAGGCGAAGCCCTCGACATCCGCGAAGTACACCGCCAGCCGGAAGTCCTCCGGGACGGCCTGGAGGGCATCCTTCACGACGGATGCCGGCATGCGGTCGATCGCCTCGGCCTCGGCCGAACGGCCGTGCGTCGCGGTGGTCGACTCGGCGCCACCCAGCTGCCAGTCCTCGAGCTCGTCGATCGTGCCCTGGTAGGGCTCGCGCTGCCGCTTGCGATAGATGTTGATGTAGGTGTTCGTCAGGATGCGGTAGAGCCACGCCTTGAGGTTGGTGCCCTGCGAGAACGTCGCCCAGGAGCCGTACGCCTTCACGAACGTCTCCTGCACGAGGTCGGCGGCGTCGGCCGGGTTGCGCGTCATGCGCATCGCGGCGGCGTAGAGCTGATCCATGAAGGGGATCGCCTGCTCCTCGAATTCGCGCCGAGGGTCGCCGACGGTCTCTGCGGTTGCGGTGTCATCCATCACCGGCCAGTCTAGGCCGCTGATGTCCAGCGTCCCGCGTTCCAGCGTGCCCAGCATGCACTCTCCTCCTCGGCGGACGCCCGCGCCTTCACGCCGCGGGCATCCTGTTCACTAAAGTGAGAACCGATGAGCGCGAACAGGTATTCCCCCGCCCGAGTCCAGGGCGCCTATGCCGCGCCCACCGTGGACGATCCGGTACACGCCGAGCTCACCATCCCCGGGTCGAAGTCGCTGACCAATCGCGAGCTCATCATCGCCGCGATCGCCGACGGACCCGGTCGGCTGATCGCCCCGCTGCATTCCGACGATTCGGCGCGCATGGTCGACGCGCTGCGCGCGCTGGGCGTCGGCATCGAGGAGGTGGATGCCGGACACGAGTTCGGCCCCGACCTGGTCGTGACCCCCGCGAAGCTCGAGGGCGGCAAGACGGTGGACTGCGGTCAGGCCGGCACGGTGATGCGTTTCATCGCCCCGCTCGCCGGTCTCGCTGCCCACGACGTGCACCTCACCGCCCACGAGACCGCGCTGCACCGTCCGATGGGCGGATTGATCAGCGCGCTCCGCGACCTCGGCGTCGACATCGACGACGAGGGCACCTGGGCGCTGCCGTTCACGATCCGCGGTCACGGCCGCATCCGAGGCGGCCGTGTCGAGATCGACGCCTCCGCGTCGAGTCAGTTCGTCTCCGGGCTCCTGCTCGCCGCACCCCGTTTCGATGTCGGCCTGCACCTCGTGCACACCGGCGAGCACCTGCCGAGCCTCCCGCACATCGACATGACCATCGAGGCGCTGAGCCGACGCGGCATCCGCATCGAGCGTCCCGCGGTCGGCGAGTGGCTCGTCGAGGCCGGAGTCCCCCGCGCCAAGGAGATCGCGATCGAGCCCGACCTCTCCAACGCCGCGCCATTCCTGGCTGCCGCGCTCGTCACGGGCGGCGCGGTGTCGATCACCGGATGGCCGGCGCACTCCACCCAGCCAGGCGCCCTCCTTCCGGAGATCCTGCAGGCCATGGGCGCGCACGTCGGCCGCCACGGCGGCACGCTCACCGTGCGCGCCGGGTCCGGCATCCGCGGGCTCGACATGGATCTCTCCGCGGCGAGCGAGCTCACCCCCACTCTGGTGGGGCTCGCCGCCTTCGCGGACTCGCCGACGACGATCCGCGGCATCGGGCACATCCGCCTGCACGAGACCGACCGCATCGCCGCCCTCATCGGCAATCTCCGTGCCCTCGGCGGCGACGCCGAAGAGCTGACCGACGGTCTGCGCATCATCCCGGCTCCGCTGCACGGAGGCGCTTGGGCCGCGCATCACGACCACCGGATGGCCACCACCGGAGCGCTCATCGGCCTGCGCGTCCCCGGCGTCGAGATCGACGACATCGGCACCACCGCGAAGACCCTCCCGGAGTTCACGATGCTCTGGGAGCGGATGCTGCGAGGCTGACCGATGAGCTGGCTCGACGACACCGACGACCTCGACGACGACTTCGAGGACTTCGACGAGAGCAGCATCCGCACGCGCCCGAATCCGAAGGCGAATCGGCCGCGCACCAAGCGGCGGCCCGCCCATGACGACGCGCAGACCGGTCGCGTGCTCGGGGTCGACCGCGGCCGCTACACCGTGCTGCTCGACGAAGACACCGATGACGAGCACGTCATCAGCTCCGTCCGCGCGCGGGAGCTCCGCCGCATGCCGATCGTCACCGGCGACCAGGCGCGCGTGGTCGGCGACACCTCGGGAGACGAGGGCACGCTCAGCCGCATCATCGGCATCGCCGACCGCACCTCGCTGCTGCGGCGCAGCGCCGATGACACCGACCAGGTCGAGCGGGTCATCGTCGCGAACGCCGACCAGATGCTCGTGGTGGTCGCCGCTGCCGACCCCGAACCGCGCGCCCGGCTCGTCGACCGGTATCTCGTCGCGGCCCTGGATGCCGGCATCCGCCCGCTCCTCGTCGTGACCAAGACCGACATCGCCGATCCGACCGAGTTCCTCGCGCACTTCGACGGCCTCGACCTGCGCGTGTTCACCAGCGCGCTGGAGGAGATGCCGGTGGAGGAGATCGGTGCCGCGCTCGTCGGCCACTCCACCGTGTTCGTCGGACACTCCGGCGTCGGCAAGTCGACGCTCGTGAACGCCCTCGTGCCGACGGCCGAGCGGGCCACCGGGCACGTCAACCAGGTCACCGGTCGCGGCCGCCACACGTCGTCGTCGACCGTGTCCCTGAGGTATCACGGCGCGCTCGGCACCGGGTGGGTCATCGACACGCCCGGCGTGCGCTCCTTCGGCCTCGGACACGTCGACCCGGCGAACATCCTGGCGGCATTCACCGAGCTGGCCGAGATCGCCGAGAACTGCCCGCGCGGGTGCACGCACCTCGCCGACGCCCCCGACTGCGCCCTCATCGAGGCCGCGGAGAGAGGCGAGCTCAGCGAGACCGGACGCGCCCGCCTCGATTCGCTGCAGCGGCTGCTGCAGACGTTCTCCGACAAGGCCGAACAGACCCCCGGCCGATAGGGTGGACGGGTGACTCAGCGCCTCGAACCCGGAACCGCAGCCCCCGACTTCAGCCTCCTCGACCAGGACGGCACCCGCATCTCGCTCGCCGACCTGCGCGGCGAGAAGGTCGTCCTGTACTTCTACCCGGCGGCGATGACGCCCGGCTGCACGACCCAGGCGTGCGACTTCCGCGACAGCATCGGCTCTCTCCAGGGCGCCGGCTACCGCGTCATCGGGATCTCCCGCGACGAGCCCTCGACGCTGGCCGCGTTCCGCGAGCGCGACGGACTCACCTTCACCCTCCTCAGCGACCCGGACCACGCGGTCCACTCCGCCTACGGGGTGTGGGGCGAGAAGATGAACTACGGCAAGGTGATCGAGGGCGTCATCCGCTCGACCTTCGTTCTCAACGCGGACGGCGTCATCGACATCGCGCTCTACAACGTGAAGGCCACCGGCCACGTCGCCCGCATCCGCAAGCTGCTGGGTATCGACGCCTGAGACCGGGAGCGGCCTCCGGCGCTCACTCCGCTTCGCGCTGCTCGCCCTCGCGTCGCGCACTGGCGATGAGCAGGACGAAGCCGAGAAGGGCGGGGAGTCCCACGGCCAGCGTAAAGGTCCAGGAGATGGGCTGGATCGTGAGCGAGGCGAGTGCCAGCGCGACCGCGAGCACCTGGAAGACCACTCCCCCCGACCGCGCCCAGGAACGCCCGCTGCGGGTGCCGACGGCGAAGGCGATCAGGGCGGCTGCACCGATGAGCGTGAGGACGATCAGCGCGAGTGCCGTCGGGAGGGATGCCGCGTCACCTGCTCCGAGTCCGGCGAGCTCGATGACCGCGAAGACGAGCAGTGCCGCCCCCTCCGCGGCGAGAACGACAGACGCCGCGAGAGCGAGTCCGGGTGCACGCACGATGTGTCTCCTGAGAATCGAATGAGAAGGCGGAAAACCCTTGATTTCGCAGGTTTCATGTAACAGAATAGACAGCGTCATGTGCTCCCACAGCGGCGTGGGGCGGGCGTTTCGCTCGCATCACAATTCGCGGGCATCCGTCCGCATCTCAACAGGGTAACTGAACCCGAACAGTAGCCCGAATCGAGCGGTCGCGTCGCGACATCTCTTTGAAATCCACACCGAGGAGCCCCCATGGACTGGCGCGACAAAGCCGCCTGTTTGACTGTCGATCCCGAGCTGTTCTTCCCCGTCGGGAACACCGGTCCGGCCGTCGACCAGATCGAGAAGGCGAAGACCGTCTGCGCCACCTGCACGGTGACCGAGATCTGCCTGCAGTACGCCCTCGAGAGCAGCCAGGACTCGGGCGTCTGGGGCGGTCTCTCCGAAGACGAGCGCCGCGCTCTGAAGCGCCGCGCCGCCCGCGCCCGCCGCGCCTCCTGAACCTCACGGAAGCGGCCTGAGACCTCGTGTCTCAGGCCGCTTTCCTGTGCGCGGTGCGCGGGGTGATGCTCAGGGCTGCAGCCAGCGCAGCGGAATGTCGATGACCACCTCGGTGCCCTCGCCCTCGCTGCCACGCCACTCGATCGTGCCGCCGAGCTCGCCCTGGATGAGCGTGCGGATGATCTGAGTGCCGAGGCCCTGGCCGATCCGACCCTCCGGCAACCCGAGACCGGTGTCGTGCACGGTCACGCGGAGGTTGTCCTCGGTGCGGGTGGCATCGATCGTCACCAGGCCCTCCCGGCCCGCGAGTCCGTGCTCGACGGCGTTCGTGACGACCTCGGTGAGAGCCAGGGCGAGGGGCGTCGCGTACTCGCTCGGCAGCACCCCGAACCGTCCGGTCGACTGCGTGCGCGCCCGCGTGTTCGGCGCCGAGGCGACCTCGGCCACGAGCTTGAGGACGCGGTGGAAGACCTCGTCGAAATCGACCTTCTGCGTGAGCCCCTGCGCGAGCGTGTCGTGCACGACGGCGATCGAGTCCACGCGCCGCATCGCCTGCGTGAGGGCGTCGCGCGCCTCGTCGGAATGCGTGCGCCGCGCCTGGATGCGCAGCAGCGACGCCACCGTCTGGAGGTTGTTCTTCACCCGGTGATGGATCTCACGGATGGTCGCATCCTTCGTGATGAGCTCCTGCTCCTGGTGACGGAGCTCCGACACGTCGCGGCAGAGCACGATGGCCCCGATCCGGGTGCCGTGGTCCTTGAGCGGGATGGCTCGCAGCGACACGGTCACCCCTCGAGCCTCGATGTCGGTGCGCCATGGTGCGCGCCCCGTGACGACGACGGGCAGCGACTCGTCGACCTGGCGCGACGGCGGCACGAGCCGCGTCGTCACCTCGGCGAGCGACTCGCCCTCGAGCTCGTCGTCGAAGCCCATGCGGTTGAACGCCGAGAGGGCGTTCGGGCTCGCGAACGTGGTGATCCCGTCGACGTCGATGCGGATGAGACCGTCCGACGCGCGAGGCGCACCCCGCCGCGGCGACGTCGGTGCCGCGAGGTCGGGGAAGCTGCCGTCGGCGATCATCCGGAAGAGGTCGTTCGCGCACTCGTCGAACGTGATCTGCTGACGGGACGGCGTCCGCGCCTCTCCGAGGTTGGTGTGCCTGGTCACGACCCCGATGACCGTCGGCTCGGTTCCCGACCCGCGGCGCTCGCTCACGATCGGGACGGCGCGCACCCGCGTCGGCGTCTCCTCGAACCAGTCGGGTGAGGACGAGTCGACGATCGTCGCCGACTCGAAGGCTCCCTGCACCTGGGTGCGCCACTGCGGTCGCACCCTCTCCCCCACGATGTCCCGGTAGAAGAGCGTCGCCGCTCCACTGGGCCTCGCGTGGGCCACGGCGACGAACGATCCGTCCTCGGTCTGGATCCAGATGACGATGTCGGCCGACGCGAGGTCGGCGAGAAGCTGGCCGTCGCCGGCGAGCCGATGGAGCCACTCCACATCGCTGTCGGTCAGACGACCCTGGGCGTGGGCGAGATCACTGAGGGTTGACACCCCTCCAGCCTAGGGCGACATGGCTCAGAGGATGGCCAGAGAGCTCGCGCGCCACCGGCGGTCGAAGCCCTCGAGACGCACGGCGACCGCGCGGGTGCGTCCCGGACCCGCCACGACCACGACGGCCTCGATCACCCCGTCCGTCGGCTCGCACACCCGGATCGACAGGATCTCGAAGGTCGGACGCGCCGGTGGGACTCCTCGCGCGCTGCGCGCCCTCGCCGAGAGGTTCGCCCTCGTCGCGAGACTCCGGAACGCGTCTTCGCTGAACCATCGGGCGAGCTGATCGACCTCTCTGACCCCGGCGAGCACCTCGAGCGCTCCCTGCGTCAGGCTGCGGAGCAGCGGAACGGGGTCCGGCAGCTCGACGGTGGGCGTGGGCTGCGGCGCGAAGTACTCGTGAAGCGTCATCATCGGACTCTCGATCGGGGCGGACTGCGCGCCAGTAGAGCACGGGAAGTCCGTCACCGTGGGCGTCGCCCGAGAGGAATGTGGATAACTCGTACGTCGTTCCCGGACGTGGCCTACTCTCGGTCGGATGCACTGGGATCGACTGTTCGAAGATCTCGAGGGTCAGCTGGCCTCGGAGTGGGAAGCCGAGCGCGCCGCCCTCGATGCCGAGTCGGAGCGCCTGCGGATCGCGCGTCTCGAGCTGCGTGCGCGACTGCGGATGCTGTGCGCCCTCGGCGCGGAGGCCGTGATCGACCTCGCGAACGGACGGCGCCTCCCGGTGACGCTGCGCGCTCTGGGAGCGGATTGGATCGCGGTGACCTCGCGCGTCGCCGACGGCACGCAGGCCGGCCCTTCGACGCTGCTCGTCCCCGAGCACGCGATCGCCGGAATCACGCTCGATCACGGCATGATCCTCGCGAGCCTCGAGGAGCCGGCCCCTTCAGAGCACGCGCTCCGCGAGCGGATGACGCTCGGGTTCGTGCTGCGCGATCTCGCGCGCCGTCGTGTCGCGGTGCAGGTGAGCACGCTCACGGGGGAAGACGCGCACGGCACGATCGATCGCGCCGCCGCAGATCATCTCGATCTCGCGGTGCACGACAGGGGAGACGCCCGACGTGCGTCCGCGGTCCATGGGTTTCGCGTCATCCCGTTCTCGCGGCTGGTCGCGGTGCGGACGCCGGGGACTCAGATGCCGTGAGCAGACGATGTTCCCCAGACCTCGGGGAAGCTCGCGGTCTGGGACTGACGCCACAGCGCCATGCGACGAGAGGTCTCGGACTGCTCGGCCAGGTAGTCCTGCAGGCTGGCTTCCTCGACGCGCCAGCGCGGCGGCGTTCCGAGCTGCGACCCGCGCAGGCGGCCTTCGTGGACGAGGGTGATCACCTCGTCGACGCCGATGCTCAGCAGCTCGGCGACCTGCGCAGGTGCGAGGAATCGCGGAGCGGACGCGAGCGGATCTGCCATGGCCCCATTGTCCCGCACTCCCCCGTGCCCGCATCGGCCGATCCGGCCCTGTGGATAACTCGACGGGCGTCGGCCGGATTTCTGTGACGATGTCGCCATGGCTGTCCTCTCCCGTCCTCGGCGCGCATTCTGGGGCGACGTGCGCTTCCTCGTCGGCATCGCCCTGGTCGTCGTCTCCATCACGGGCGTCTGGCTCATCGTCTCCGCCGCCGACGACGCGGCGCCCGTGCTTCAGGCCGGCCGCACCATCACCGAGGGCGAAGTCCTGACGTCGGGTGACTTCCAGGTCGTCGAGATCGGGCTCGGCGCACTCGCGGACGAGTACCTCGGTCCCCAGGACCTCCAGCCGGGGCAGGTGGCATCCCGAACGCTGGAGAGAGGCGAGATCGTGCCCATCTCGGCGACGGCCGATGCCGCCGAGAGTCGCAGCACCACCATCGTGATCGAGAGCAGCACGGGCATCCCCGACGACGTGGAGAGCGGAGCGGTGGTCGAGGTATGGCAGGCGCCTCGGCTCGAGGACGGGCGCTCGTTCGATGCTCCGCGCATCCTCGTCGCCGAGGCGAGCGTCCGCGAGGTGCTCGAGGACGACACCATGCTCGCCGACGCGGGCACCCGGGTCGAGATCGTGATCGCCCGCTCCGATGTCGCGGATGTCCTCGCCGCCGTCACGGGAGGCTCCTCGCTCTCGGTCGTCCCGATCCGGTCCGTACGATGACGTCGGTGATCCTCGCCATCCCTGAGCCGCGGGCCGCCGCACTCGCCGCAGAGCTCGATGCAGAGGAGATCCGCGTCGCCGCGATCGTGCCCCCGACCGCGGCGATCGATCTGCTGCCCGGCGTCGAAGCCATCGTGGTCCCCGCCACACGTGCGGTGCTGACCGCGAGCCTGATCGCCGCCTGCGATCGCGCCGGCGTGCGCATCCTCGCGCTCGGAGGCACGGAGACCCGCCTCCTCGGCCGACTCGGACTCGCCGCGGCGCTTCCGGCGGACGCCGCCGGATGGGAGGTCGCCGCAGCTCTGGCGGCGGAGACGCCTCGCCCGGCCCGTGTCCCCGACGCTGCTCCGCGTCGCGTCATCGCCGTGTGGGGCCCGCAGGGCGCACCGGGGCGATCGACCGTCGCGATCCAGCTCGCGGTCGAACTCTCCCGTGCCGGTCGCACCACCGCGCTCGTCGACGCGGACTCGACGGCGCCCTCCCTCGCCCTGCTGCTCGGGCTCAGCGACGAGTCTCCCGGAATCGCGGCTGCGTGTCGGCGCGCCGAGCTCGGCGGTCTCGATGCGACGGAGCTGACGCGTCTGGCGACCACGATCTCCACCAGCGCCGGCGAGCTCGAGGTCCTGCCGGGACTCAACCGTCCGAGTCGCTGGCCGGAGCTCTCAGCGGCGCGTCTCGGCGCCGCCCTGCGCGCCTGCCGCGAGTGGGTCGACGAGACGGTCGTCGACGTCGCGGCGTCCTTCGACGCCGACGACGAGGTGACCAGCGATCTGGCAGGCCCGCGTCGCCACGCCGCCACGTCGACGGCGCTGCAGGAGGCCGACCTCATCGTCGCGGTCGCGTCGGCCGACCCGGTCGGGATCAGCCGATTCCTGCGCGACCATGCCGAGCTCCGACGCCTGGTGTCACCGACGCCCGTGACCGTCGTCGTGAACCAGATCCGCCCGGGGCCTCTGGGCCTCGACGCACGCGGTCAGGTGCGACGCACCCTCGAGCGGTTCGCCGGCATCACCGATCTGGAGTTCCTGCCTTTCGATCGACGCGCCGCCGACGCCGCCCTCCTGCACGCAAGGCCCCTCTGCGACGTCACACCACGATCCGCGCTCGTCGCCGCGGTGCGCCGGCTCGCAGTCTCTCTCGCGGGAGAAGGCCGGGGACCGGCTACTGCCGGTAGCTCGCGAGGAAGTTCCCCAGTCGCTCGACGGCTTCGCTCAGCACTCGCGGCTCGGGCAGAGTGACCAGGCGCAGGTGATCCGGCGTCGGCCAGTTGAATCCCGTGCCCTGCACCAGCAGGATGTGCTCCGAGACGAGCAGATCGTAGACGAGCTTCGCGTCGTCGCGGATCTCGTGGACGTTCGGGTCGAGTCGCGGGAAGGCGTACAGCGCCCCCTCCGGCTTGACGCACGAGACACCAGGGATGGCTTCCAAGCCCTCCCAGGCGATGTCGCGCTGCTCATGCAGGCGCCCGGTCGGCGCGATCAGCGCATCGATCGACTGCACTCCGGAGAGAGCCGCCTGCACGGCGTGCTGCGCAGGGACGTTCGGGCACAGCCGGGTCGACGCCAGCAGCGTGATCCCCTCGAGGAAGCCCTTGGCGTGATCCTGCGGCCCCGTGATCACCATCCAGCCCGAGCGGTAGCCGGCGACGCGGTAGGTCTTGGAGAGTCCGTTGAACGTCAGGCAGAGCAGATCGGGGGCGAGCGTCGCCGTCGGGATGTGCACGGCGCCGTCGAACAGGATGCGGTCGTAGATCTCGTCGGAGAGCAGCAGCAGCTGGTGCTCCCGCGCGATCTGCACGAGCCCCTCGAGGATCTCGCGGGAGTAGACGACACCGGTGGGGTTGTTGGGATTGATGATGACCATCGCCTTGGTGCGCGGCGTGATCTTCGAGCGGATGTCCTCGAGGTCGGGCTGCCAGCCGTCGTCCTCGTCGCACAGGTAGTGCACGGGCGTGCCGCCGGCGAGGCTCGTCATGGCCGTCCACAGCGGGTAGTCGGGCGCGGGGATGAGCACCTCGTCGCCCTCGTCGAGCAGCGCCTGCATCGTCATCGTGATCAGCTCGGACACGCCGTTGCCGAGGTAGACGTCGTCCGGATCGAATCGCGGGAAGCCCTCGATCTGCTCGTAGCGGCTGACGACGGCGCGGCGGGCCGAGATGATGCCCTTGCTGTCGCTGTAGCCGTGCGCCGTGGGAAGAGCCGCAAGCATGTCGTGCACGATCTGGTGCGGAGCGTCGAAGCCGAAGATCGCCGGATTGCCGGTGTTCAGCTTGAGGATCTTGTGCCCCTCGGCCTCCAGCCGCGCCGCCTCGACGAGCGCGTTTCCGCGGATCTCGTACAGGACGTTCTTGAGCTTCGACGACTGGTCGAAGTTGCGCGTTGGGGTCATCGACCAAGCCTACAGCGACGAAGAGAGGGCCAATCCACACGGAATGGCCCTCTCTTCGTCGCTACGGCGGACCGCGCTACTTCTTCTTCTTCTTCTCCTGCGCACGACGCTGCTCGCGGTTGCCCGCTGCCGGAGCGGCGGCATCCGTCCTCTGGCCGAAGGCACCGCGCGGTGCCTCCTCCGTCTCCTCCTGCGGAGCCTGGGCGCGTGCTGCCGCCGCCTGGCGGAGACGCTCGGTGGCGGCCTGCTGCACCTGGCCGCGGTCGTTGCGGACCTCGACCTCGCCGGCGTCGTTCGCGGCCGAGTACTCCAGACGCTGCTCGCCGCCGTCGGTCGCGAGGCCCTTGGCCTCGACCTCTGCGGTCTGCGAGTCCGCACGACGGACCTCGACCTCGAGGTTGTAGAGGTAGCCGACGGACTCCTCCTTGATCTGCCCCATCATCGACTGGAACATCGCGTAACCCTCGCGCTGATACTCGATCAGCGGGTCGCGCTGCGCCATCGCACGAAGGCCGATGCCGTCCTTGAGGTAGTCCATCTCGTACAGGTGGTCGCGCCAGCGGCGGTCCAGCACCTGCAGCACGACGCGACGCTCGAGCTCGCGGGTCGCGGCCTCGCCGAGCGACTCCTCGCGCTTCTCGTAGGCGATCTTCGCGTCGGAGAGCAGCTCGCGGGTGAGTCCGTCCGCGGTGATGCCGCCCTTGCGGCCCGCCGCCTCCGACACGACCTCGTCGATCGTGACGCCGACCGGGTAGAGCGTCTTCAGCTCGGTCCACAGGGCGTCGAAGTCCCAGCTCTCGTTGTGCCCCTCGCCGGTGTGGTCTCCCACGACTCCGCCGATGGCGTCCTCGATGAAGTGCTGCACGCGGCCGGCGATGTCGTCGCCCTGCAGGATGTGGCGGCGGTCGGCGTAGATCGCTTCGCGCTGGCGGTTCAGGACGTCGTCGTACTTGAGGACGTTCTTGCGCATCTCGGCGTTGCGGGACTCGACCTGGGACTGCGCGCTGCGGATCGCCCGCGAGACGAGACCCGACTCGATCGGCACGTCGTCCGGGAAGTTCGTACGCGACAGGATCGCCTCGGCCGCACCCGACTGGAACAGGCGCATCAGGTCGTCGGTGAGGCTCAGGTAGAAGCGGCTCTCACCGGGGTCGCCCTGACGTCCGGAGCGCCCGCGGAGCTGGTTGTCGATGCGACGGGACTCGTGACGCTCGGTTCCGAGCACGTAGAGTCCGCCGGCCTCGATGACCTTCTCGGACTCCTCCGCGACGACATCCTTCATCGCCTGGTAGGTCTCGTCCCAGGCGACCTCGTACTCCTCGGGCGTCTCTACGGGGTCGAGCCCCTTGCCCTTGAGCTCCTGCACGGCGAGGAACTCGGCGTTGCCGCCGAGCATGATGTCGGTTCCACGACCGGCCATGTTGGTGGCGACGGTCACGGCGCCGAGGCGACCGGCGCGGGCCACGATCTCGGCCTCGCGCGCGTGGTTCTTCGCGTTGAGCACCTCGTGCTTGATGCCCTTCTTGGCGAGGAGGCGCGAGAGGTACTCGCTCTTCTCGACGCTCACCGTGCCGACCAGGACCGGCTGGCCGCTGTTGTGGCGCTCCGCGATGTCCTCGACGACCTGGGTGAACTTCGCCGTCTCGTTCTTGTAGACGAGGTCGGACTGGTCCTTGCGGATCATCGGCCGGTTGGTCGGGATCGGGATGACGCCGAGCTTGTAGGTCGACATGAACTCGGCGGCCTCGGTCTCGGCCGTTCCCGTCATGCCGGCGAGCTTGTCGTAGAGACGGAAGTAGTTCTGCAGCGTCACGGTGGCGAGGGTCTGGTTCTCGGCCTTGACCGGAACGCCCTCCTTGGCCTCGATCGCCTGGTGGATGCCCTCGTTGTAGCGACGACCGACCAGGATGCGGCCGGTGTGCTCGTCGACGATCATGACCTCGTCGTTCATGACGACGTAGTCGGTGTCCTTCTTGAAGAGGGCGAGCGCCTTGATCGAGTTGTTGAGGAACGAGATCAACGGGGTGTTCGCGGACTCGTACAGGTTCTCGATGCCGAGATAGTCCTCGACCTTCTCGATGCCGGGCTCGAGCACGCCGACCGTGCGCTTCTTCTCGTCGACCTCGTAGTCCTCGCCGGCCTCGAGCGTGCGCGCGATCTTGGCGAACTCGGCGAACCAGCGGTTGGCCTCGCCCGACGAGGGACCGGAGATGATCAGCGGGGTGCGGGCCTCGTCGATGAGGATCGAGTCCACCTCGTCGACGATCGCGAAGAAGTGCTCGCGCTGGACGAGGTCCTCCTTGCGCCACGCCATGTTGTCGCGCAGGTAGTCGAAGCCGAACTCGTTGTTCGTGCCGTAGGTGATGTCCGCGGCGTACTGCTCGCGGCGGACGGCCGGGGTCTGCCCGGAGACGATGATGCCGGTGGTCATGCCGAGGGCACGGAACACACGGCCCATCAGCTCCGCCTGGTAGCTCGCGAGGAAGTCGTTCACCGTGATGATGTGGACGCCCTTGCCGGCGATCGCGTTGAGGTAGGCCGGGAACGTCGCGACGAGGGTCTTGCCCTCACCGGTCTTCATCTCGGCGATGTTGCCGAGGTGCAGGGCGGCTCCACCCATGATCTGCACGTCGTAGGCGCGCATGCCGAGCGTGCGCTTGGCCGCCTCGCGCACAGCGGCGAACGCCTCGGGCATCAGCTGATCGAGCGTCTCGCCCTTCTCGAAGCGGGCGCGGAGCTCGGTCGTCTCGTTCCGCAGCTCGTCGTCGGTGAGCTTGGAGATGTCCTCTTCCAGCGCCCCCACTGCCTTGACCACCTGGTTCAGGCGACGGATGACCCGCCCCTCACCAGCACGCAGCAGCTTCTCAAGAGGATTGGCCACGGATGTCATCTCCCTGTCAGTGGGTAAATCGCCGGCCACCGGAAGGCGGTCGCCAGGCATACTTTGCCATGTTACCGGGCTGTGACCTGCACGTCGCCTGCAAGCGCGGTCTGCGCGCCGGTCCGGATGGTTGCCCGGTATCCATATACTCGGTATCGCGTTCGACAACACGCGGTCGGGAGATCACCATGTCGGTCCGTCAGAGCCTGCTCGCCATCCTCGATCAGGGTCCGTGCTACGGCTATCAGCTGCGACACGAGTTCGACCGTCGCACCGGTTCGACGTGGCCCCTCAACGTGGGCCAGATCTACAACACGCTCGAACGGCTCGAGCGCGACGGACTCGTGCAGCGCGGCGACACCGACGAGCACGGCCACGTCTACTGGCAGATCACGGATGCCGGATCGGCCGAGGTCGCGCAGTGGCTCTCCTCCCCCGTGGTCCGGACGCCGGCGACCCGCGACGAGCTGGCGATCAAGCTCGCGGTCGCCGCGACCCTGCCGGGAGTCGACGTGGCCGCCGCCCTCCAGGCGCAGCGCGAGGCCTCGCTGCGGCAGCTGCACGCGCTCCGGCACACGCCCCGCCCCGAGATCGCATCCGACGGCCCCGAGGATCTGGCCTGGTCCCTCGTGCGGGACTCGATGATCTTCGCCGCCGAGGCCGAGCTGCGCTGGCTCGATCACGCCGGAGAACTGCTCGCACAGCATCCGCAGCATGCGATGGCTCTGGAGCTGGCCACCGAACGACCCAAGCGCGGCCGACCCGCGACCCGCACTCCTGCGATCGCCTGACGCCGTCAGCGAACCCCGTTCGCCCGGAGCGGATGCTCAGCCACCGCGACCGCAGGGGAAACTAGGATCGATCCATGGCTGGATTTTGGGGCAGACGCAAACGCGAACAGGAAGAACTCGCCGCACAGGACGCCGATCTGGCGCGTCGCGCAGAGCAGGCCCTGGTCGGCGCCGACGAGAGGATCCGCACCACCTCCGACGAGCTCGACTTCGCCGAAGCCGAGCTCGGAGCGTCGCTGACCGCCGACCTGCGCAAGGCCCTCGCCGCCGTGCGCACGCATCTGCGCGAGGCGTTCCAGCTGCACCAGCTGAACCACGACGAGATCCCCGACACGGCCGAGGAGCTGCGCACCCGCAACGCGCGCATCCTCCAGCTGTGCGACTGGGCGCAGGACCTGCTCGACGAGAAGACGTCGGTGCTCGCCGCATCCGTCGCCAAGGTGCGCAGGGCGCCAGAGGTGATCGCACAGGTGCGAGCGGATGCCGCGGCGCTGAGCGCGCGCATCCCGCAGACGAACGAATCCGTCTCGCGGCTCTCGGCCCGCTACGCCGAGTCGGCCATGCACCAGATCACGGCCAGCGCCGCCGAGGCCGAGCAGCTGATCGCCTTCGCGACGCACAGCGCCGACATCTCCGAGCGCCGCCGCGCGGCCAAGCAGAACGAAGAGGCCAACCTCGCTCTCGAGACGGCGACCGAGGCCACCCGCCGCGCGTCCGCGCTGCTCGACGCCGTCGAGGACTTCGAGATCGAGGCTCTGCGCGCCGAGTCCACCCTCGCCGAGGTCGTGGCAGACTCCCGCGGCGATCTGATCGCCGCCCGCACCGCCCCGCAGGCTCCCGCGGTCGCCGAAGCGGTCTCCGCTCTCCAGGCCGCGCTGAGCGCACTGACACCGTCCGGCACCCCCAACGACCCCTTCGCGGAGCTGTCGCAGCTCCGCACCGCGAACTCCGCGCTCGACGACGCGATCGCGAAGGCCCGCCACCGCGCCGAGAACCCCCTTCCGAGCATCCCTCAGGTGCAGCACGCGATCGACGACGCCGACCGGCAGCTGGGCGTGGCACGCGGACTCATCTCCGGCCACCGCGGGTGGATCGGTGCCGACGCGCGGACACGCCTCGCGGAGGCCGAACGGCTGCGAGTCGACCTGTCCGATCTGCTCCCGGCCGAGGACACGAGAGAAGAGGCGCTCGTCCAGGCCCGCCGTGTCGCGCACCTGGCATCCGAGGCCCTGCAGCTCGCGCAGCGCGACATCGACTCCTCCCGTCCCGACGACCAGGGCTGGGGTGGTGGCGGCGGCTACGGAGGCGGCGGCTGGGGCGGACGGCCGCGCGGAGGCGGTGGAGGCGACATCGCCTCGGGCATCCTCGGCGGGCTCGTGATCGGCAGCCTCCTCGACGGCATGTTCGACTGACCTCTCACGACCCAACGTCAGAACGGCCCGTCCCCTCAGGGACGGGCCGTTCTCTGGTCTCAGCTCAGGAAGCCAGTGCCTCCGACGGCGGCGCCTGCGTGCTCAGCGCGATCACACCGTAGTCCCAGCCCTTGCGGCGGTAGACGACGCTCGGGTGATCCGTGCGGACGTCGACGAAGAGGAAGAAGTCGTGGCCGACCAGCTCCATGCGGTCGACGGCCTCTTCGACCGTCATCCACTCCGCGTCGAAGCTCTTCGTGCGGATGACGACCGGCGAGTAGCTCTCCTCGTCATCGTTCTGCACCGGGATGGTGCCGGTGGCGACAGCGTGCAGGATGTCGGCGGATGCCGGCTGCACATCGATCCCCTCGAGCTCACCGGTGCCCTTCTCGAAGTGGGCACCGCGCGGGTGCTGGCGTCCGTCGACGCGCTTCTCCTTGGCACGACGCAGCTGCTCGGACATCTTGTCGATCGCGAGATCGAGTGCGACGAACTTGTCGCCGTCCGTCGCCTCAGCTCGGACGACCGGACCCTTTCCGACGAGCGTGAGCTCGACCGTCTCCTCGGGGACGTGGCCGTTGCGGAAGACGCGGTGCGTGACCTTCACGTCCAGCCGTTGCGCTCGACCCGCGAGCGTCTCGACCCTGGCGATCTTCTCCTCGACAACGGTTCGGAAGCGATCGGTGATTCCCACTCCGACGCCGACGATGCTCGTTTCCATTGCTGTCTCCTTGTCCCGGTCCTCCCGGCCAAGGGCGGACCGTTGTCGCCTTGTGGTCCCCAACCGTAGTCCGCCTGCGAGTCGATGTCACTGGTGACTTTCGTCGTGTCGTCGATGAGTTCCCGATGAGTCTCCTTCGAATCCGGCGCGCCGCGGCGTGGCGGCGAGCGCGACCGCCGCGTTCACCCTGAACCCTGCCGCGCGGAGTGCGCGAGCCGCCTCGTCGAGCGTCGCCCCGGTCGTCACGACGTCGTCCACCAGAATCGCCTCGGCTCCGCGACCGGCCCGTCGCGCACGCATCGCACCCCGGACGTTCAGTGTCCGCTCGCGCACCCCGAGACCGCGCTGATCGGCGGGTCTCGCCACGAGGGAGAGCACGCGCTGCGGTGTGTGCCCGGCACGGCGGATGAGCATGTCGGGCACACGGTAGCCGCGCCGGCGGAACGCACTCCTCGCGGTGGGCACCGGCACGATCCACGTCGAGGACGACAGGACGGGCGCCAGGACGATGGCGAGCGCCGACCCGAGAGGACGGGCGAGCTGGGTCTCCCCTTCGCCCTTGAGGCGGCGGATGCAACGCGCTGCGACCCCCTCGTATCGGAGGGCGGCGTGCACGGGCAGTCCGCCCGGCGTCATCCCCCGTTGCGGCGTCGGCGCCAGCCGGTCATGACAGGACGGGCAGAGCAGCCGACCCGGCTCGTCGCACCCCGCGCACGAGGCGGCGAGCAGGAACGCGGCGATCTCGGCGCCGAGGGTGCGAAGAGCGGAAGCGGGCAGCATCCGCCGATCCTCTCGGATCAGGACAGCTCGACGAACGCACGCACGCCGCAGCCGGGGAGAACCGAACGGATCAGCCCGCCGTGCAGGAGGGGCGATTCACTCGCCCGCCCGGGTCGCGAGGACCGAGATCCCCGCGGCGATCTCCCGCCACGCCGAGCCCGCGTGGGCGAAGAGCTGTCCGCCGACGCCGACGACCCGGAGCCCGCCGACCGTCCGCGCGCCGGCGATCGACACGGCATCCTCCGGTGCTGCCTCAGCGGTCCCCGGCCCGCCCACCATCTGGGTGAGCACCTGCGGGCTCTGCGGATCGATGAGGATCCCCAGTCGCTCCGACCCGAGCCACGCCAGCCCGATCGCCGGAGCCGAGAGCTGCGTCACCTGCTTCACGTCGCCGAGCTCGACGGGGATTCCCGCCGGATCGCGCACCACCGCGGCGACCACGACCCAGCGCTGCTGACCGACCGTGACAACGGCGGCCACCCTCGCGCCGTCCGCAGAGACCCGAAGATCGGAGATCGCCGAGGCCGTCGGCCAGGCGTTCGCCACCGGGTGCTCCACGACGTCGCTCCCCCGGGCGTGCACGGCGGTCGGAGCGCCTGCAGGGACCGTCCAGGTGTAGCCGTAGGGGTCCATCGACGGCTCGATCAGGCCCTGCCGCGCGTCGAGCTCGTCGACGCTCCCCTCGCTGACGAGGTAGACGTGATTGTCGGCCAGCTGCACCGCCGCCTGAGAGTCGTCGGTCGCGACGTCGATCGACACGATGGGCTGATCGATCGCGACGATGCCCTGGGTGATCCCGGGGATCGCGGTGACCTCGTCCCCGACGATCCTCCCGAACGACCCGTTCTGCAGGACGAGCGTCCCGACGTCCGGCGGCGCGTCCACCAGCTCGACGACGCCGGCGTCGAGCGTGCGTCCGTCCACGGAGAAGCGCACCTGCGAGACGGACACGCCCGCGGCTTTGAGCGTGGCCTGCAGCTGTGTGCGCATGCGGGACAGGGTGAGCTGGTCGAGTCCGATCGCCGGGCGCGTGAGCGCGACCTCGGCCACCTGGTCGGTGATCAGCACGGCGTCCTGCGCCAGCTGCACGTCGGCCGGGAACGCGGTCTGGACGGCGGGGTCGAGCCAGGCGCTGGGCGATCCGTCGATCAGCGCCTGGGTGACGGTGGTCGCGGGACTCTGCCGACGCGGGAACCACCGCACATCCGGCACGAGCCGAGACCACTCTCCGTCGAAGTACTGCAGCGGGTACCCCTCGAAGACGTTCGAGAACCGGGGCTGGTCGATGACGATGCCGTCGGGTGCCTGCGTGATGCGCCACTCCCCGTCGTCCGTCCGCTCGAGGCTGAACTTCACGGGTGACGGCCCGAGGGCCTCCGCATACGCACCGGATTCGTCGACGCTCGCGACGAGGTCGAGGCGCACCTGCACCTCGGCGCTCTCCGCCTCCTCGACGGCATCCGCCGGGACGGAGGAGGTGAGCACGCGGGTCTCCGTGCCGACGTCGATCGACACTCCCGCGGCCGGACGCCATGCGCGCTGCAGCGCAGGTGCGAGGAACTCGCGCGCCGTCGCCCAGTTCTCCGACGTGGTGATCCCCGCCTCGAGGAAGCCCTCGACGATCTCCTCCGGACCGGCGCCCGCGATCGGTCCCGACGCCACCGGGAGGAAGTCGACGTCCTGCGGCGACTCGCCGAGCACGAGGCCGACCGTGACGTCGCCACTCGTCGGCAGCCCGGCGCACGCGGGCAGCAGCAGCGCCGCGACGATCAGCGCGATGCCGCGCAGCACCCGCGTGCCTCTCCGATCAGTCATCGTCGTCCGGCTCCTTCAGCAGTCCGGGGAGCTCCGCCCAGGAGATGGGCTGGGTCGCGTCGCCGAGCTCGGCGAGCGGCTCCTGCGGCTCGATCGGGATCGGGCTCGGCCCGTCCAGGACCGCGCCGTGCCGCGGGATCGTGAGGACGAAGTTGGTCCCGACGCCGAGCTCCGACCACACCGCGAGGGTGCCGCCGTGCAGAGTCGCGTCGCCGAGCGCGATGGAGAGCCCCAGCCCCGTGCCCCCGAGGGTGCGCTGGCGCGAGGGATCGGCGCGCCAGAAGCGGTCGAAGACGCGTTCGGCGTCGGCGGGCTCCATGCCCAGACCGAAGTCCCGCACACCGGCGGCCACCGCGTGCTGGTTGCTGTCGACCGTCACCACGATCGGTCGTCCTTCACCGTGCTCGATCGCGTTCCCGATGAGATTGCGCAGCACACGGCGGACCCGACGAGGATCCATGTCCACCGGCGAGTAGCCGCCGGGGCCGACGAGTCTCAGCTCGGAACCGCGCCCCTCGGCGAGCGGACGCATCTGCTCGATGATGTCCTCGGCGAGGTGGGCGAGGCTCGTCGCCTCCAGCTCGAGCTGCACGGACCCCGCGTCGTAGCGGCTGATCTCGAGGAGATCGGCGAGCAGCGTGTCGAACCGCTGCACCTGGGTGTGCAGCAGCTCGGTCGTACGGGCGGTCGTCGGATCGAACTCCTCGCGCTGATCGTTGAGCATGTCCGCGGCGAGGCGGATCGTCGTCAGAGGCGTGCGCAGCTCGTGCGACACATCGGACACGAAGCGCTGCTGCACCATCGACAGCTCGCCGAGCTCCTTGATCTGGGCCTCGATGCTGTCGGCCATGGCGTTGAAGGACCGCCCGAGGGTGGCCAGCTCGTCCTCGCCGTGCACCTCCAGACGCACGCCGAGATCGCCCGCCGCGAGGCGCGCGCTCGTCTCGGCGGCCTGCACGATCGGCGTCGCCACCGCGCGGAGCACGATCCAGGAGATCGCCGCGACGATCGCGACGAGACCGATCCCGGCGATCCACAGCGTCCGCTGCACGAACACGAGGGTCTGATCCGCATCGGCGAGGTCGTAGGCGAAGTAGATCGCGAACGGTCCCGCCTCGGGCACGTTCAGCTGCTGTCCGACCACGATCCCCGGCACCTCGCCGCCATCCGCGACGGGAAGGGCCACCGACTGCCAGGCCTGACGATCGGCGAACTCCTCGACACGCGCCTCGATCTCCGGGCTGAGCCGGTTCCTGCTCAGCCCCGCGGTGAAGCCGTTCAGGCGCACGCCGTCCGACTCCGTGTCGATGCGGAAGCCGGCGAGCTGATCGGTGCTCGAGGTTCGCGCCAGGTTCGCCTGGATGCTGCTCCACAGATCGGCGAGAGCAGCCGGGTCGTCGCTCACCTCGGCGACGTCGAGGATGTCCTGCGCCTGGTCGACGGCGCGGCGGGCATCCTGGAGGGCGACGTTCTTGCGCGACACGAAGAGGTCGTTCTGGATGACGAGGGCCATCGTGACGCAGGTGATGAAGATCGCCAGCGACGTCGCGATCAGGGTGATGGTGAGCGTGCGGAACCGCAGCGACCGGCGCCAGAGCGCGGAGAGCACGGTCGGCCATCCGCGCCAGTCGCGGATGACAGCGACGGCCGTGGTGGTCGCTGTCGTCGCGTCCATCGTGCGCCTAACCGACGCTCCCGGCGCGATAGCCGACGCCACGCACCGTCATGACGATCTTGGGATTGTCGGGGTCGAGCTCGACCTTGGCGCGCAGGCGCTGCACGTGCACGTTCACGAGTCGGGTGTCGGCCTTGTAGTGGTAGCCCCAGACCTGCTCGAGCAGCATCTCACGGGAGAACACCTGCTGCGGCTTCGAGGCGAGCGCGACGAGCAGCTGGAACTCCAGCGGGGTGAGAGCGATCGGCGTCGTGCCACGACGCACCTCGTGCGCGTCGACGTCGACCGTGAGGTCGCCGACCTTCAGCTGCTCGCTCGTGGCCTGCGGCGTCGGACGCAGCCGGGTGCGGATGCGTGCGACCAGCTCCTTCGGGTTGAAGGGCTTCACCATGTAGTCGTCCGCCCCGACCTCGAGGCCGCGGACCACATCGGCGGTGTCGCTGCGCGCCGTCAGCATGAGGATGGGGACGCCCGACTCCGCTCTGATGCGCGTGCAGATCTCGATGCCGTCCATGCCCGGGAGCATGAGGTCGAGCAGCACCAGGTCGGGACGCTGCGTGCGCCACTCGTCGACCGCACGTGCGCCGTCGGCGCAGAAGACCGGCTCGAAACCCTCCGTGCGCAGCACGATGCCGATCATCTCGGCGAGCGCGGTGTCGTCGTCGACCACAAGAATGCGTGAGGTCATAACTGTTACCTTATGGCACCGAGTCCCGCGGTCCCCAGGTCTGCGCACCACGTACAGGGATATGACACGATGGGAGCGCTCGATGGAGGGAGTGCTGTGAGTGGTGCGACGTGGACCCCTGCCCCGAAGAAGGGTGTCATCCCCCTTCATCCGCTGACCTTCGGGATGCTGCTGGGGAAGGCCTTCGCTGCCCTCCGGCACAACCCGAAGGTGCTCTTCGGCTTCGCCGTCGTGATCCAGCTCGTCGTCGTGGTCGCCACGGCCGGCGTGATGGGTGTGGTGCTCTTCACCACGTTCTCGCGCCTGGAGACCGTGTCGCCGTCCTCCCCCGACTTCGAGGCCGTGCTCGCCGGCACGATCGCGATCAACATCATCGCGGGGCTCGCGGTCGGTCTGACCTCGATCGCCTTCACGGCGATGATGCAGGGAGTGGTCGCCGCAGAGATCGGCTACGCGTCGATCGGAGTGAAGGCGACGCTCGGGATGCTGTGGCGCAAGATGGCGCCCGCGTTCTGGCGTCTCGCCGGCTTCGCCTCGCTGTCGGTGATCGCGGTGTTCGGGTTCTTCGCGATCGTCGCCCTGATCATCGGGGCCTTCATCGCCGGCGGACTCGGCGGCAGCGTCGAGCTCATCGGGGTCATCGTGCTGGTGGTCGTGCTCATCGGGCTGGCCTCGATCCCGCTGATCGTCTGGCTGAGCACCAAGCTGCTGCTGGTGCCCTCGATCCTCGTGCTCGAGAAGGCGCGCTTCCGCGAGGCGCTCGTGCGTTCCTGGCGCCTCACGCGCGGCCGGTTCTGGGTCGCGTTCGGCGTCACGTTCCTCATCAGCTTCATCATGGGTCTGGCGATGCAGGTCGTGAGCTTCCCCGTCGCGATGCTCAGCTCGCTCCTCGGGTCCGTGGTCGCTCCCACCGGCGAGTACGAGCCCGGTGCGGTCATCGGCTTCATCTTCACGCTCATCGCACCGCAGATCCTGCTCCTCGTGCTCCAGGCCATCACCCTGGTCGTGCAGAGCACGGGATCCGCCCTCGTGTACCTGGACTGCCGGATGCGCTACGAGGGGCTCGATCAGACGCTCATCTCGCACGTGGAGCGTCGTGAGCTCGGCTGGACCGAGGAGCAGCTGGGCGACCCCTTCGCCGTCGATCCGTCGCGGGCCGTGTCCAGCGCTCCTCCTCCCCGGCAGGTGCCGGAGCACGTGATGATGTCCCAGACGCCCGGCTACGCACCGTACGGGGCGCCGGCTCCGCAGGGCTACCCGCCGCAGCCGTACGCCGCGCAGCCCGGCGGCATGCCTCCCTACGCCGGACAGCCCTCCGCGCCGCCGCCGTACGTTCCATCGGCGTACACGCCACAGCCGTACGCACCGCAGCAGCCGGCCGGCGCGCCTCCCGCCGCGTTCGCGCCCGCGCCGCCTCCCGCTCCTGCGGCGCCTCCCGCTCCTGCCGCGCCTCCGGCGTCCTCCGCCCCTCCGGCGCCTCCGACCGACAGCCCGTGGGCCACTCCCGCGGACGGCGGCTGGGCCGCCCCGGGAAGCGGCGACGGCACGGCATGATCCGACCGTCCGACGATCTGTTCGTCCCCGACGGGGACGAGGCGCGGCGCTGGGCCGAGGAGGAGCTCTCCAATCCCCGCTACGCCGATGCGAAGCCGACCTGGTTCGATCTCGTCGCCCGCGACATCGGGAGGTTCATCGCCGACCTCTTCACGTCCGACAACGGCGCGAACGTCGGGCCCTGGGCGCTCATCATCGTGACGGCGATCATCGTCGCGGCACTCATCACCGCGCTCATCATCTGGGGACGCCCGCGGAGCTCGAGGGCCGTGCGCCGGGCGCGGACCGACCTCCTGGGCGAGCAGGACGACCGCACGGCCGCGCAGCTCAGAGCGGATGCCGAGCGCAGCGCCCGCGACGGAGACTGGGACACCGCCACGATCCTCCGTTACCGCGCGATCGCGCGCAGCCTGCTGGAGCGCGACCTCATCGATCCGGCGCCCGGGGCGACCGCGCAATCGATCGCCCGGGAGGCCAGCGCGGTGTTCGCCGACGAGGCCGGCGCGATGCGTCGCGCAGCGGTGTCCTTCGACGACGTGCGCTATCTGCGCCACCCCGCGACCGAGGAGAGCTACCGCGACCTCGCGGCCACGGATGAGCGACTGCGCGCGCGACGCCTCGAGGCGGTGCCCGCGTGACCTCGATCGAGCAGGCGAGTGCGGAGTCCACCGCAGACGCCCGACCCCGGCGCGTGCGCACGATCGTGGGATGGGTGATCGTCGTCGCGCTCGTCCTGCTCGTCGCGTTCGTCGCCCTCCGCGTGAGCGCGAGCGGCCCTGGCGCGCGCGGCACGCTCGATCCGGAAGGGCGCGACGACTCCGGCGCTCTCGCCCTCGCCGAGATCCTGCGCGACCAGGGTGTGGAGGTGTCGGTCGCCCGATCCCGTGCCGAGGCCCGCGCGGCGGTCGGCGACGACACGACCCTGGTGATGACGAACCCCTACACGCTGAGCGACGACGCCCTCGCCGAGCTGCTCGAGCCCGCCGACCGGATCGTCTTCCTCTCGACGGGCACGCACCTGCTGAACGTCCTCGACATCGGCGAGAACGCCCCGGGGAGCTCCGCGCCCGCGGATGCGGAGTGCGACGTCCCGGAGTTCGCCGAGGTCGGGACGATCCGCGCCGACCGGTTCTTCTCCCCCGCCGACGGCGTCGAGGCCTGCTTCGGCGACGCCGACGGCGCCGCGGTCCTCGTCGATGACCGCGCGGACCGCGACGTCCTCGTCGTGGAGGGCACGAAGCTCTTCAGCAACGCCTACCTCGCCGAGAACGGCAACGCCGCCCTCGCTCTCGCGCTCCTCGGTCAGACCGAGCGGGTCGTCTGGTACGTGCCGTCGTTCGGCGACACCGACATCGAGGGCCAGTCGCCCGACACGCTGGGCAGCCTCACACCTCCGTGGGTCACGCCCGTCATCCTGCTGCTCCTCGCCGCCGGGGTCGCCGCCGCGATCTGGCGCGGCCAGCGCTTCGGACCGCTCGTCGCCGAGACTCTTCCGGTGACCGTGCGCGCATCCGAGACCATGCACGGGCGCGCGCGTCTCACGGCGAAGGCCGGCGACGCACCCCACGCGGGGCAGGCGCTCCGCGACGGTGCGCAGCGCCGTCTCGCCCGCCGCCTCGGGCTCGCGGTCCACGCCGGTTCCGACGAGGTCGCCGACGCGGCATCCGATCGCCTCCGGATCCCCCGCGGCACGCTGCAGGCGCTGCTCGCGGGCCCGCTCCCCGCAGACGACGCCGCCCTCGTCGAGCTCGCCCGACGGCTCGACGAGCTCGAGGCCGCCGTGGAGGCGAGCATGCACACCACCAGGGGCGAGTCGTGATCCGCATCCGAACCGCCGTCCATCCATCCCCACGGAAGCCGAGGCCACCACGTGACCGTTGACAACCACTCCGCCGACGACGCCGCGCTGCGTCAGGCAATGCACCGGGTGCGCACCGAGGTCGACAAGGCCGTCGTCGGTCAGGCCGGCACCGTGACGGGCCTGCTCGTCTCGCTGCTCGCCCGAGGGCACGTGCTGCTCGAAGGCGTGCCCGGTGTCGCGAAGACCCTGGTCGTGCGCTCGTTCGCGCGGGCTCTCGGGCTCGACACGAAGCGCGTGCAGTTCACGCCCGACCTCATGCCCGGCGACGTGACCGGCTCCCTCGTGTACGACGCGCGCACCGGGGAGTTCGACTTCCGTGCGGGCCCGGTGTTCACGAACATCCTGCTCGCCGACGAGATCAACCGCACGCCGCCGAAGACGCAGGCAGCTCTCCTCGAGGCGATGGAGGAACGCCAGGTCTCCGCTGACGGCGTGAGCCGGCCGCTGCCCGATCCGTTCCTCGTCGCGGCCACGCAGAACCCGATCGAGCACGAGGGGACGTACTCGCTGCCCGAGGCGCAGCTCGACCGCTTCCTCATGAAGCTCGTCGTCGGGATGCCGGAGCGCGATGCCGAGGTCTCCGTCCTGCGCCGGCACGCGGAGGGCTTCTCACCGCGCGACCTGACCGGCGTCGAGTCCGTCGTCACGGCAGACGAGATCCGCGCGGCGCAGGCGGCCGCGGGGCGCGTCGAGGTCACCGACGACGTCCTCGGCTACGTCGTCGATCTCGCCAGGGCGACGCGTCAGTCCCCGTCCGTCGAGCTCGGGGCGAGCCCGCGCGCGTCGACGGGGCTTCTCGCCGCCGCGAAGGCATGGGCATGGCTCAACGCCTCCTCCGCCGTCACCCCCGACCACGTCCAGACCATGCTGGTGCCGGTCTGGCGCCATCGCCTGCAGCTGCGCCCTGACGCCCAGATGGAGGGCGTGTCGGCGGATGCCGTGCTCACCTCGGTCGTGCAGCAGACCAGGGTGCCGATCTAGGTGTTCGTCACCGGCCGCCTCGCCCTCGCCCTCGCCGTGGGCGTGATCCCGCTCGTCCTGGCCGGACTCGCGGGCTATCCGGCGTACGCGGTGCTCGGCGGATGGATCGCGCTCTGCCTCCTGCTGACCGGGATCGACATCGCCCTCGCGGCCAGTCCTCGAAGTGTCACGGTGACGCGCCGCGTGCCGAAGCGCACGCGGATCGGCGAGCCGGTGCCGGTGAGCGTCGCCCTGCAGAATCACGGTGAGCGCACGCTGCACGCGGTGATCCGCGACGCCTGGCAGCCGACGGCCGGGGCATCGCCCGCGCGCCCGCAGCTGAGCATCCCTCCCGGGGAACGCGCACGGGTCGCGATCCCGCTGCTGCCTCGCCGCCGCGGCGAGCTGGTGAGCGAGTTCGTCATGATCCGCTCCCGCGGTCCACTCGGCCTGGCCGGTCGGCAGACGCGGCACCGAGTGCGCGGGGCGATCCGTGTGCTGCCCGCCTTCTCCTCCCGCAAGCATCTCCCCTCGCGACTCGCGAGACTGCGCGAACTCGACGGCAACACGAGCATCCAGGTCCGCGGGCAGGGCACCGAGTTCGACTCGCTGCGCGAGTACGTGCGCGGCGACGACGTGCGGTCGATCGACTGGCGAGCGACCGCGCGCGCCGGAACGACCATGCTGCGCACCTGGCGGCCGGAGCGCGACCGTCACGTGGTCATCATCATCGACACCGGACGCACGGCGGCCGCTCGGGTGGGCGACGGCACGCGCGTCGACGCCTCGCTCGAGGCGGCGCTCCTGCTCGCCGCGCTCGCCTCGCGCGCCGGGGATCACGTGCACCTGCTGATGTACGACCGTGTGGTGCGCGGCCGCGTCACCGGCGTCGACGGCACGGCCCTGCTCCCCGCCATGACCGACGCGATGGCCCCGGTGCATGCACGTCTGGTCGACACCGACTGGCACGGCGCATTCGCCGCCGTCCGCACGCTCACGACCCGCCCCTCGCTCATCGTCGTGCTCACCGCGCAGGACGCCGCGGAGTCCGCCAGGGCGTTCCTCGGTGCCTTCCCCGACGCGTCTCGTGCGACGACGGTGCTGGTCGGATCGGTGACGGATGACGACATCGCGGATCTCGCCCGTCGGCGAGGCTCACGCGAGGAGATCTATCTCGCCGCGGCTGCCGAGCGCACGCTCAGGGATGCGGAGAACGTCGCGGACGCGATCCGTCGCGCCGGGGGCGAAGCGATCGCCGCAGACCCGGAGGAGCTTCCGCCGCGCATCGCCGACCGCTACCTCGAGCTCAAGGCCGCCGGCCGGCTCTGATCCGTCGGACCGGGGTCACCCGGCGACGAGTCGCGGGGTGCCGGCCTCGTACTCCACCAGATCGCCGGTCGCGCCTCGGCGGTGGGCCCGACCGCCGATCACGATCATGTAGATGAGGAACACGGCGAGCGCGGCCGCACCGATGCCGATCTTCACCGGCCAGGGCAGCGACCAGCCGGTGATGAAGCCCTCGACCAGGCCTGCGAGGAACAGCGCGAACACCAGCCCGAGCGCCACCGTCGCCAGCGACCTGCCCTCTTCCGCGAGCGCCTCGCCGCGGGAGCGGGGCCCTGGCGCGACCCAGGCCCAGAAGATGTGCAGACCGGCGGCCGCGGCGACGAAGATGCAGGTCAGCTCGAGCATGCCGTGCGGGAGGATGTAGAGCAGCATGACATCGGCCTTGTCGTGCGCGGCCATCACGGCGCCCGACAGACCGAGGCCCATCGCGTTCTGCACGAGCACGGCGATCGGCCAGATTCCGGTCACGCCGAAGAGCACGCACTGCATCGCGATCCAGGCGTTGTTCGTCCAGACCATCCCCATGAACTCGGCGGCGGGGTTCTCGGTGTAGTAGCCCGTGAAGCTCTCGTCCGCATACTGTTCGAGCGCATCCGGCGGACCGAGCGTCGCGATGAGCGCCGGATCGTTCGCGATCCACGCGGCGGTGCCGACGCCGATCGCGATGAACGACACGGCGATGATGGCCGTGGTCCAGCGCAGCCGGTACAGGGCTGCGGGCAGCTGGAGGCTGAAGAACCGCGCGGTCTGCGTCAGGATGCTGTCCGAGGCCCCGGTGAGGCGGAGCCGCGCGCGCACGAGGATCGTGGAGAGGTAGGCACCCTGGGGCGACTCCCCCACCGAGGTCTTGAGCTCGGCGAGATCCGCGGACGCCGCGCGGTAGCGCACGATCAGCTCGTCGACACCCGCCCCGTCCAGGCGGGCGCGGCTCAGCTCGTCCAAGCGCTCCCATTCGGCGCGGCGTGCATCAGACAGCGCATCGGCATCCACCTGATTTACTGTACTCATGTCCGTCCCGATCGATGCGTCCGACGAGGTGCTCTCCGGCGAGGCCGTCGCGATCGACGTGCAGCCGGTCGGCTTCCTGCTCCGCGCCTTGGGCGCCCTGATCGACATGGTGGTCGGGTTCGCCGTCTTCATCCTGTGGCTGTTCCTGCGCATCTGGCTGCTCGACGCCGGTGTGCTCGACGACGCCACGGACCGCATCGCGACGGTCGCCGCACTGGTGGTCAGCTTCGTGGTGCTGCCGATCACCGTGGAGGTCGCCACGAAGGGCCGCAGCCTCGGAAAGCTCGCGGTCGGCGGGCGGATCGTGCGTGTCGACGGTGGCGCTGCGGGCTTCCGCCACGCGTTCATCCGCGCCCTGCTGGGTGTGCTGGAGATCTACGGCACGTTCGGCGGCGTCGCCGTCCTCACGGGCGCCTTCAACTCCCGTTCCCAGCGCCTGGGCGATCTGGTCGCGGGAACGTACAGCCAGCGTGTTCGCACCCCACGGCTCATCCCGATCGTGCCGGTCCTTCCGCCGGAGCTCGGCGGCTGGGCGCAGATCGCCGACGTGGCGCGACTTCCCGACCGGCTCGCGCGGCGCATCTCCCAGTTCCTGCAGAGCGCTCCTCGCCTGGTCCCTGCAGCGCGGGCCAGGGTCGCCCAGGACCTGCTCGCCGAGGCGACCCCCTACGTGTCGCCGATGCCTCCCGCGCATCCGGAGGCCGTGCTGATCGGCATCACCGTGCTGCGCAGGGAGCGGGAGCGCCGCGCCCTGGAGAACTCCGATCGGCGGGCCGAGAAGCTCACCGGTCGTCGCGTCGGGGTCTGAGCGGCTCTCGTCACCCGCCGCGCCGCGCGCTCAGTAGCGGTAGTGATCGAGCTTGTAGGGCCCGTCGACGGGAACCCCGATGTATGCGGCCTGTCCGTCGGTCAAGGTGGTCAGCTGCACGCCCAGGGCGTCGAGGTGCAGGCGCGCGACCTTCTCGTCCAGTGCCTTCGGCAGCGTGTACACGCCGGTCGGATACGCCTCGATGTTCGTGAACAGCTCGAGCTGCGCCAGCACCTGATTCGTGAACGACGCGCTCATCACGAACGATGGGTGGCCGGTGGCGTTGCCGAGGTTCATCAGGCGTCCCTCGCTGAGGACGAGCACGCTGCGACCGTTCGGCATCCGCCATTCGTGCACCTGCGGCTTGATCTCGATCTTCTCCGCGCCGGGCAGCGCCTCGAGCCCCGCCATGTCGATCTCGTTGTCGAAGTGGCCGACGTTCGCGACGATCGCCAGGTGCTTCAGCGCCTGCAGGTGCTCGGTGGTGACCACGTCGCGGTTCCCCGTGCCGGTCACGACGATGTCGACCTCGCCGGCCACATCGAGCAGCCGCGCCACCTGGAAGCCGTCCATCGCGGCCTGCAGCGCGCAGATCGGATCGACCTCGCTGACGATGACGCGCGCGCCCTGTCCGCGCAGCGCCTCGGCCGCTCCCTTGCCGACGTCGCCGTAGCCGCAGACGAAGGCGACCTTGCCGCCGATGAGCACGTCCGTGGCGCGGTTCAGTCCGTCGGGGAGGGAGTGGCGGATGCCGTACTTGTTGTCGAACTTGCTCTTGGTCACCGAGTCGTTGACGTTGATGGCCGGGAACAGCAGTCCGCCGGCCGCTGCGAGCTCGTACAGGCGGTGCACGCCCGTCGTGGTCTCCTCCGTGACGCCGAGGAGACCAGCGGCGACCTTGGTCCAGCGGTCCGGCGACGAGGCGAGCGAACGACGCAGCAGGTCGAGGATGATCGTGTACTCGTGCGAGTCGTCCGCTGTCGTGGCGGGAACAGCGCCCGCCTTCTCGGATTCCGCGCCCTTGTGCACGAGCAGTGTGGCGTCGCCGCCGTCGTCGAGGACCAGGTTCGGACCGTCGAAGCCCTCGGCGGACCAGTCGAAGATGCGCTCGGTGCAGGCCCAGTACTCCTCGAGGCTCTCACCCTTCCAGGCGAAGACGGGCACGCCGGCGGGGGCGTCGACCGTTCCGTCGGGCCCGACCACCACCGCGGCCGCGGCCTCGTCCTGCGTGGAGAAGATGTTGCAGCTGGCCCAGCGCACCTGCGCACCGAGCGCGACGAGCGTCTCGATCAGCACCGCGGTCTGCACGGTCATGTGCAGGGACCCGGCGATGCGGGCGCCCGTCAAGGGCTGCGCCGCGCCGAACTCCTCCCGGAGCGCCATGAGGCCAGGCATCTCGTTCTCCGCGAGTCGCAGCTGGTGACGGCCGGCTTCGGCGAGGGACAGGTCGGCGACGCGGTACTCGAGCTCTGGCATGCCCCCATTGTTCCAGTCCCCCGCGGCGGACCGCCATGTGTCAGAAGCGGATCGCGTCGATCACCTTCACCCGCAGCGCGACGAGGGCGGGGATGAAGCCGGACACCGCACCGACGATGACCGAGGCGACGAGGCCGATCACCGCCGCCCGCATCGGGAACGGCGGCACATCCTGCATCCCGATGAACATCGTCGTGAGCAGCCAGTCCGAGCGGAGCACGGCGACGATGATCGCGATCCCGATCGCTCCCGCGACGGTCGTGGCCACGAGGCTCTCCAGGAACACCGAGAAGAACACCCGTCCCGAACTCGCTCCGAACGCACGTCGGACGCCGATCTCGCGCACGCGCTGACGCATCGCCACGAGCTGGATGTTGATGAGGCTCAGCGCGCCGAGGGCGAGGATCACGGCGGCGATGCCGCCCGTCACCATCTCGAAGGTCGCCTGCGCGTCCATCGTCCCCGGCTGAGCAGCCCAGTCCGACCGGCTCACCGAGACCGTCTGTCCCTCGGGGAGCCCGGCACGCAGGTCCATCGCGAGCACCGGACCGATCTCGTTCGCCTGTTCCGGGCCGACCCAGATCTCGTACTGCGACCAGGCGTCCTCGGGGAGCGCGTCGACGCGCTCGCGGTACGCGTCGTACAGCAGATCGATGCGGAGCTCCTCGTCGCCGAATCCCTGCCGCGGGACCACGCCGACGACCTGGTAGGTGCCGCCGCCCGCCCCAGTGAGCGTCACGATCGGATGCTCGGCGAGCGGCACGCGCCCGATGCGGTCCCACAGCGGCTCGGAGATGACGGCCGCGGGTGCCAGCGCCTCGATGTCGGAGTCGCGAAGCCAGCGACCCTCCAGGAGCTTCTCGCGATGGATCTCCGAGTACACCGGATCCATCAGTCGTGCGTTGACGTCGGTGATGCCCTCCGGGAGCCGGATTCCCACGGTCATCCCCTGCACGATGCGCGCGGTATGGCTGAAGGAGAATCGCTCGCCGACTCGTGCGAAGCGCTCGTCGAAGTCGTCTATGTCGACCGGGGCGCCCTCGTCTCCGCTCACGCCGACGACGATGGTCGCCGCCCTGCCGCCCCAGCGATCGGACTGCTCGGCCTGGTACTGGCGCTGATACTCGGAGATCGCGACGACCGCGGTGAGGGCGCCGACGGAGACGGCGATGCCGATCAGGCTGAGGAGGACGCGGAGCTTGTGGACGCGGATCTCGGCCCAGGCGTCGGCGAGCGCACCGAGGAAGCCGGTCACGCGCGCGCTCCGTCCGGCGGGGCCGGCACCGCTGCGGCGAGCGTGGACGCCTCGAAGGCCCGACCGAGGTCGGCCGGTGCGAGAGCTCCGGCATCCAGTCGGTAGTGGCGCCGTGCGCGCGCGGCGACGTGCAGGTCGTGCGTGATCGTGACCAGCGCCGCCTCCGTCTCGGTGGCCACCTCGTCGAGGAGCGACATGACGGACGCTCCGGTGTCGATGTCGAGCGCACCGGTGGGCTCGTCTGCGAGGATCAGCACGGGCCTGCGCACCAGAGCGCGGGCGATCGCGACGCGCTGCTGCTCACCGCCCGACAGCCGATCAGCGACCTGGTCGACGCGATGCCCGAGCCCCACGCGCTCCAGCATGTCCGCGGCGATCTGCCGACGGTTCCAGAACATCCGCCCCTTCGCGTGGCCGAGAGGCATCATGACGTTGTCGATCGCGGTGCGTCCCGGCAGCAGATTGAACTGCTGGAACACGAACCCGACGTTGTCGCCCCGCAGCCGGTCGAGCCGTCCCGAACGCATGCGGCGCACCTCGCGGCCCTCGAAGGCGACGGTGCCGGACGTGGGCGCGTCGAGCATGCCGAGGATGTTGAGCAGTGTGGACTTGCCCGAGCCGGAGCGGCCGACGATCGAGACGTGGTCTCCTGCGCTCACCTCGAGATCGATGCCGCGGAGGATCTCGAGCCGCGAGTCGTCGGCCAGCAGCACGCTCTTCTCGACGTCCTGCAGAGCGACGAGCGTCACCAGTTCATCCCGCTGTCGCACTGCTCGACCCCGGGAGAGACCTCGTAGCAGAACTCCTCGACCGGAGCCACGAACCCCGGCACGAACTGCCGGATGCTGTCGCCCTCCTCGAGCCCCTCGACGACCTCGACCATGACGCCGTCGTTGACCCCGAGCTTCACCGCGCGTTCCTCCGGCTCGGTGCCGTCGCCGGCATCGACCCAGACGTTCCCGGTTCCGGCGCCGCCCTGCACGGCCGTGACGGGGATCACGAGCGCGTCCTCGACCTGGCCGAGGGCGAGATCCATGGTCGCGGGAAGACCGGCGAAGACCGTCTGATCGCCGGGGATGGCGCAGCGGACGCTCGCCGTGCCCTCAGCGCTGACCTGCACCCCCACGCCCGTGCAGACGAAGGGTGCCGGGCCGCCGGCGATCGTCACGGTGCCCTCGGTCGGCGCGTTCACCAGGCGGTACAGCTGGACGGGCTCCACGGTGGCCAGCAGGTGATAGCGCGCCGGGGTGAGGGTGTAGGACTCGGTGCCGACGGATACCGTCTGCCCCTTGACCAGGGCGATCTCCGACACGTCGCCGCCCTCCGGAGCGAGCACGTCGATGTCCGCGCGGGGGTCCTCCTTGCGCACGGTGAAGAGCGCCTGCCCCGCCGCGACCGTGGCTCCTTCCCCGACATGGACGGCCGTGACCGTGCCGTTCAGCTCGCTCCGCACACCGTACTTGTCATCCCGCGCGACGTTCCCGCTCAGGCTCAGCGCGTTGACGACAGAACCACGCTCCACCGCCACGACGGGATCCGTGATCCCCGCCTCCGGGCTGACGACGCTCTCGGCGCGGTCGGGGAAGAAGGCGATCTTGACGAGCGCCGCGGCGCACGCTCCGAACACGAGCACGAGGAGGAGGGGGAAGATCCAGCGACGCCAGACGATCACGGCAGCCTTTCCGAACGCGCCGCTCTGACGGGCCCGCGGCCAGAGTACTCAGACGCCCTCTCCGGTCATCGCGACCTCTCCCGCGTGTCGTCGGGATGCGGTCAGGCGCGAAGGGCCTCGTGCCGGACGACGATCCAGCCGGACGGGACCGACATGCGGTCCGCGTGCGGAGAGCACAGGTCGTGCGCCTGCGGATCGTTCGCCGCGCCGAGCGGTCCGAGTGCCGCCATCTGATCGCGGTAGTCGTAGGTGAGCGTGGCCACCGCTTCTCGCGCGCAGCCGACCTTCGAGCAGAGTCGTCCGTCCATCAACGCAACAGTACGGTGCCGCAGTGCCGGCCGCCGGATGCCGCGCCGCGCGCAGCGGCACCGCTTAGACTTTCGTCATGCCCCGTCGCCGATCCGCTCGCACCTCCGCAGCCCCTCGGCGCGGAGCACGGCACGGGCGTCACGGGCGGCTCGGACGCAGCGAGGTCGTCCGACCTCCTCTTGCTCCCCTCGACGGCCGACTCGACCGATTCGACCTGACCGTGGGCACCGCTGTCGAGTTCCTCCGCGGCACCTGGCCGGAACTCCAGGAGGTGCGATTCGAGATCGGTGCGATCCCGGCCTTCGACGCCACCGACGAGGTGCCGCGCTGGCACCTCGACCGTGAGAACCGTCGGATCGTGCTGTTCCGCCTGCCGATCGAACGTCTCCTGCCACCCGGTCACGATGACGCGGCGCATCGCCGGATGGCGATCGAGAGCGCGGTGTTCCGCGCGGCGGCCGAGTACGTCGGGCGAGAGCCCTGGGATCTCGGCCACGACCACTGACCGCGTCCCCGCTCAGGGAACGCCGGCACTCGACGTCAGGGGTAGACGGTGATCGTCTGCTCGGCCCCGGCGCCGGCCTGCACGGGCAGCACCGCGAGTGCGCCCGGCTCCGTCATCGTGACGGCGGCGTGAACCGTGGCCGACGTCCGCAGCAGGTACGTCGTCCCCGGCTCCACGTCGGCACTCACCGACTCTCCCGCCCGGACGACGATCTCCTCGGCGCCGCCCCCGTCTGCAGGCTCGAGCGACACCGTGGCATCCTCGTCCGCGGTGTTCGTGATCTGCAGCTGCGCCGTCGGTCCCTCGGGGACGGCGACGAGGACGTCGGCATCGATCTCAGGAGCCGGGGTCACCCAGGCGAAGTCGGATCCCAGGCCGGCGCCGTCCTGCTGACGCACGGCAGCCACCACGGCGACGTCGGCCTCCACCTCGACCGAGTACGTACCGGGTGCCAGTCCGCTCAGCGAGACGTCGGCCGGGGTCGCGGACGACAGCGGGACGGTGAACTCGTTCGCCACGTCGCGTGACCCGGTGGCCCGCACGACGATGCGGGCCTGCCCGTCCGCGTCCGGAGAGAGGAGCCGCATGACGTTCATGTCCGCCTCGTCGCCCTCGACGGGGAACGACTGCACTCCGGAGAACACGAGGTTCTGCTGCGCACCCGCCACCGCGTCCTGCAGATCGATGCCGGCGGGATCGAGAACCCGCACGAGGGAGGACTGCAGGACGGCACGCACCGGCGCGCCCACCGCGTTGACCTTGACGACCGGGGCGTCGTTCCCGGCCGCGATCGACGAGAGGGGAAGAGCGAGCTGCGTGCCGGCCGGCACCACCACGGTGCGCGCGCTGCGCGTGGTGCCGTAGACGGACAGCGTCACCGTGGTCGGAACCTTCCCGGCATTGGCCAGGGTCACGATGTCCTCGGTACCGGTGCCGACGCTCCCGCCGACGAGCCAGGACTCGAGGCGGGGTTCGCCGCACGCCAGGGCGGCGAACCCCGCGAGGTCATCTTCCGCGATGGTCACGGACTCCGCCGCCGCGATCAGCGGCGCGGTGCGGCCCTCGACCGTGCCGGTGAGCACGCGGACCTCGCCGGCATCCGGCAGGTCAGGGCTCTCGAGCGTCGTGGTCGACGGACGACCCGAGGTGCCGGCGTCGGTGAGGGTCGGCGATGCGGCGGAGCGCATGTCCAGAGGGGCCGACGAGTCCCGCCCGAGCGCGCGCAGATCGCCGTTGCAGACGAGGACGGTGTCGCCGGGCAGCGGTGTGACCTGGACCTGGGCGGGGTCGTGGCTGATCTCGGGCCACGGCGCATGGATCGCCGCGAGGACACCGACCGTGCACGCGACCGCGACCGCGACCCCGGTGATGAGGCGGGCGCTGGTGGCGGCGACTCGGAAAGCACGGGTGCCGTTCATCGGTTGTCCTCCTCGGCGGCATCGGCGGGCGACGCCGCATCGGCGGATGGCACTGCCTCGTCGGACGGCACTGCGTCGTCGGACGGTGACGGCTGCTCGGAGGCCGAGGCATCAGAGGCAGCCCCCTCATCAGAGGCAGCCTCCTCATCAGAGCGCACATCCTCGTCCGAAGGAACCTCGTCCGCCGACGATTCCTCGTCGGAGGGAGCGGATGCTTCGTCGGAGATCGCCTCGTCCTCGGGCCCCGGCGCCTCGTCGGGTGATTCCACACCGACGAGCGGATCGTCGGAGATCGCGTCCTCGGTCTCGCCGGTCGCGACGGTCGGCACGGTCGCCTCCGCGATCCCGGCGTCGTCGTCCTCCCGATCCTCCGCGTGCCGCGGGAGCACGAGCGGCTCCTCGGGAACCCGGCCGACGATGCGGGACTGCGAGCGAGCGGCGCGGCGCGATGCGCGCGTCGGGACGGACAGCAGCAGGGCGGCGAAGACGAACACGAGCTGCAGGGTGATCACCAGGCGCGCCGTGCCCTGCTGGGTCTGCGTCAGCGCCTCCGGTGCTGCCGCGTCGGCCTCCAGCCGCCACAGCACGCCGCGCTCCGTGGTGCCGGCGTGCACGAAACCGGGACGCTGGTCGATCGAGGTGACGGCCGTCGTCCCCAGCGCACGCGCCTTGTCGCTCTGTCCTCCGGGGAGCTGAGCGAGCAGCACATAGCTGATGCCCTGCTTCGCCAGTTCACCCGGAGCATCGAAGTCGCGAGCCGAGAGCAGGTCGACGGCGAGCGTGGTGATGTCGGTCCCCTGCGGTTCGACGGCGGTGGTCATCATGGTCGACTGGGCTCCGAGAGTCTCACTCGCTCCCCAGGCGACATCGACGGCCAGGCCGCCGTCATCCTGAGGTGTGAGGACCAGGGTGGCGATCTGCTGATCCCCGGCGGCCTGCGCCGCGACATAGGCCGGCAGCGTCGAGGTCGGGCCGTTCGTCAGGGCCGACCGGTCGAGGTGGAACGCCGTGAGGGCCGGCACCGCGCACACCACGAGCGCGACGGCCGCGATCGAGGTGGCGACCAGGCGGAGTCGTGGCAGGGTGAGCGCGGTGTCCAGCGTGACCAGCGCCGCGCCCACGAGACCGATCCACGCGAGGCTGAGACCGGCACCGGGCCAGATGGCGACCGGATTGCCCTGCGTGAAGCTCACGGTGATGCCGACAGCGAGGAACGCCGTCGCGAGTCCCGCCAGCGTCACGGTGAGGAGCGTGATGCCGGCGCGCCAGCGGGGGGCGACCGCGGCGGCGAGAGCGAGCAGGGCGATCGGAGCGCACAGCAGTGGCGCCCAGCTGCCGATCACGGCCGGAGCGAAGACCGTCCACCCGGCGAAGTCGCTCGTCGGGAACCCGGTCGCGAGTGCGAGGCGCCCGGCGGCGTCGGCGCTCGCCTGCGGGCCGGCCCAGATGAATCCGGGATCGCCGAGCAGTGCGAGCGGCGAGCCGTGCGCGACCTGCCAGAAGATGAGCGGCGCGAACAGCAGCGCCGTCGGAAGCGGGAGCCAGAGCTGCCGGCCGGCGCCGCGGAACTGCGCCGTCGCGAGCGTGATGCCGATCGCGACGACCCAGAGCAGCGCCAACGCGGGCGCCAGCGACGGCGCGCACGCGACGACCGCGGCGAGCAGGAGCGAGGCGGCGCCCGCAGCTCCCCAGGACCGGTGCGCGACGACAGCCGCGTGGAAGAGCCAGGGAAGCAGGAGATGCACGAGCACGGCGCTCGGCCGTCCGTCGACGAGCGCCGTCAGGAAGGTCGGCGCCATCGCCCAGGCCACGCCGGCGAAGATCCGGAGACCCGCACGGTCGGTGACGCGCGTGGCTGCGAACCATCCCCCGAGAACAGCGAGCGGAAGGGCGAGGATCCAGAGCAGCACGAGCGTGAAGGAGGGACCGGCCGGCCAGAGCGTGCCGAGGATGGCGACGACTCCGGCGAACGGATCGGCGGGGCCGACCAGATCGAGACCGACGCCGCGGAGCCCCCAGGCCGCATCGCTCCACAGAGCGGACACCGTGTCCCGCAGGGGCAGCAGTGCTCCGCCGCCGACGGTCGGCCATGCCAGCACCGTGGTGAAGGAGGCGATGCTCACCACCAGCGCGGCCAGCACGGCCCACGCGCCGCCGCCGGAGAAGAAGCGCAGCTCGCTGACAGCACCGCCCTCGCTGCCGTGTCCGTCGTCGAGACGGCGACGCAGCTGCGACGACGTGACCCGCAGTGGAGCGATGCTCGCCCAGGTGGAGGCGCGGAAGGAGCGGATGCGGGCACGCGAGCGTGCGACGGCGTTGACGCGCAGCATCGCGGTGAGCGCGGCGGCCCACTCGGGGATCACCGCTTCCGGTCGCTTGCCGATGAGGTGCGTGATCGATCGCCAGAGCGCGAGCGGGAGGAGCGCCAGCCAGTGCAGGGGCACCACCGGCGCCGGGGCGTAGGCGAGGCGGCGATGCAGCTGTGCGAGACGTCGGACGTAGGCTCGGCGCGAGCCACCGGAGGGCAGAGCCGCAGGCCCGTCCGGAGCCGCCGAGATGCGCGCACTCGGTGCGAGCACGACGCGGCCGCCCCCGAGGCGGGCGCGGACCCCGAGATCGAGACCTTCATCGGCCCCGGCGAGCGCAGGGTCCGGGCGCAGCGCGTCGCGGACCTCGCCCCGGATGAGGATGCCGCGGATGTCGGACCCGAGCACGTCGTCCATGCCGTCGTGCTGTCCCTGGTCGAGCTCCCCCGCGGCCAGTTCGACCGAGCGTCCGAGTGTCGTCATCGTCACGCCGAGCGAGACGATCTCCCTCTCGTTGTCGGTCGCGACCAGCTTGGGAGCGACGATCACCGCGGAGGGCGAACGCTCCAGCATCCCGCTGAGCCGCTCGAGGGCGCGCGGGTGAGGTGCGGTGTCCTGGCCGAGGAGCCAGATCGCGGTTCCGTCGGCGACGCGGGGGCGTGCGAGTTCCACGGCCTCGGCGAACGACGTCGTCGCGCGCGCCTCGATGATGCCCTCGACCGTGCCGGCGACCGTCTCGCTCTCGCGAGCGGTCGTCGCATCGCCGCACATGACGAGGGTCACCGCGGCAGGAGGTGTCGTCTGGGACCGGACGGCGTCGAGAGTGCGGAGGAGCTGCGCGCGGGCAGAGGATCCGGGGCGCGCGACGATGATGGCGTGAACTCGGGCTGGCATGACGTGGTCAGCCTAAGCGCGCGATCCGCGCCTCTGGAGCAGTGGACGCGGCGCGCCCGCGAAGCCGGATGCGATCAGCTCGCGCGACGCTTGAGCTTGCGGCGCTCGCGCTCGGAGAGTCCGCCCCAGATTCCGAAGCGCTCGTCGTTGTTGAGCGCGTACTCGAGGCATTCCCCTCGGACATCGCACGTGGTGCAGATGCGCTTGGCGTCTCGCGTGGATCCGCCCTTCTCCGGGAAGAAGGCCTCGGGATCGGTCTGCGAGCAGAGAGCGTCGCTCTGCCAGGCGAGGGCGTTGTCGTCTTCGGCGTTCGGCTTCCGAACCCCCGGCACTCCGAGGTTGATCGGATCGACGAACCAGTTCTCCGGTACGTCGGAACGGTATCCCGTCATCTCGATCTCCAACCCTGTCTCCGCCCCCCGGCGGGCCGTGCTCACACTAATTACACCCGTGTCATTCGCTCCGGTCAAGTCGCGGATCGTAAACCCTCAAGCCGCTGTTTAAAGTTCTTGGTCGCGCATCGGCGTGTCGCGCCCGGGCGACGCGATGAACACCTCGCCGGCTCCGGACAGCGTGATCGCGCCCTCATCCGGCGTGGCGAACGCCACCGCACCGACGGCGATGCGTCGGGCCTCTCCCGCGGCGGAGGCGACGGTGACGTCGCCCGCGGTCGCGAGCACCATCGTCGGGCCGGCGACGTCCCGGGTGAGCGGCGCACCGCCCAGCGAGACCCGCTCGAGGGCGAAGTCGGCGATCGGCACCGGATAGACCGTGCTGCCGCTGTCCCCTGAGGGACGCAGCACCGGCACCTCGCCGGCGGAGGTGTCGAGGATCGACAGCAGCTCCGGCACGTCGATGCGCTTGGGGGTGAGACCGCCGCGGAGCACATTGTCGCTCGCGGCCATGATCTCGACTCCGAGCCCCGAGAGGTACGCGTGCAGCAGGCCGGCGCGCAGGAAGACGCCTTCTCCGCGCCGCAGGACCACGTGGTTCATCAGCAGGGCCACGACGACACCGGGGTCCCCCGGGTAGTGCTCCGCCACACCGGCGATCGCCCGGAGCGTGCCGTTCCACTCCCCCGCGTCCGCCGCGGCCGCGGTGCGCACGGCCTCGATGATGTCGTCGACCTCGGTCTGCGCCTCACCGCCGAGCAGCCACCCGATCACCGCGCGGAGGACGTCGCCGTCGCCGCGCAGCCGCTGGCGGAGTGCCTCGACGCCCGCGCTGTCGCCGAGCGCGTCGAGCAGCGACGCGGTGCCCTCCACCGGACGCAGCCCGCTGAGGGATTCGAAGGTGTCGCTGAGCGCCACGATGAGCTCGGGCTTGTGGTTGTCGTCCCGATAGTTGCGCCGCGGGTCGTCCGCCGCGAGACCGTCCTCCCGCGACCACCCCTCGCGCGCCTGCGAGATCGTCGGATGCACCTGGATCGAGAGCGGCCGACCGGCCGCGAGCAGCTTCAGCAGGTACGGGAGCGAGCCCCCCGTGATCTGATCGAGCGTGCCGCCGCCCTCCACATCCGCCGGGTCGCCGGGATGGTCGCCGAACCAGACCTCGGCCTCCGGCGCGCCCGAGGGCGTGCGGCCCTCGAGCTCGGCGAGCAGGGAGTCGGATCCCCAGGCGTAGTCGCGGGGCGCGTTCGTGAGGCTGAGCAGCATGGATCCCAGCGTAGAGCCGTGCGGAGGCGCTCAGGGACGCACGAAGCGCGGCGCGGTAGCCTGAACGCGATGGCTCAGTACACCAAGCATCCCGTGGCGCCCCCGCCCACCGCGCCGGAGCGCGAGTCGACGGGGCATCTGCTGCTGCGCGCCTACGTGATCCTGGTGCTCTTCGTCACGTTCGCGCACTCGGCCGTCTACAACCTGCTCGGGATGATCGGCGCCGGGATCGTCCTCGCGGCCTTCACCCTCGCCACGCTCGCGATCGGCATCCCGATGCTCGCTCGCAACCGACCGCAGCCCTTCCGCTGGAGGCGCCTGCCCTGGTCGGCACTCGGCTACACGACGCTCGCGCTCGTCTCCGTCGCCTGGTCGCAGTGGCGCGGACCGACGCTCCTCACCTGGGTGCTGCTCGCCGCTGTCACGATCAACGGCCTGTTCATCGCGCACGTGCTCACCTGGCACGAGATCGTCCGCGCCCTGTCGTCGGCCTTCAAGTGGATCCTCGGGCTCTCGCTGGCTCTCGAGCTCTGGGTCTCCCTCGTCATCCACGGCCCGCTGCTGCCCAACTTCGCCACGCTACCGGACGGCGAGATCGACCCGCAGTGGTACTGGGTGCGCGACAACCTGTTCGACGGCGGTCGCATCCAGGGCATCGTCGGCAACGCCAACCTGCTGGCGATCATCTCGCTCTTCGCGATCATCACCTTCGGCGTGCTCTTCGCCGCGCGCGCACGCTGGCGGACCACCCTCGCGATGTGGTCGCTCCTGGCCGCCTACTTCCTGTTCCGCACGTCGTCGGCGACCGCGCTGGTCTGCGCCGCTGCGGCCGCCGTGGTGCTCGTGGTCGCCCTGCTCATGCGGCGAGCCGGTACTCCGGGAGCGCGCACCCGCGTCTACGTGATCGCGATCGGCGGCACGGTCCTGGGCGTCGCGGCGGTGTGGCTGGTGCGGGAGCCGCTGCTCGCGCTTCTGGGCCGGAGCTCCGACCTCACGGGCCGCTCCGACCTGATCTGGTCGAAGGTGCTCGAGCGCGCCGGCGAGCATCCGCTCTTCGGCAACGGCTTCTCGAGTCCTTGGATCCCGACGGACCCCGCGTTCGACGGCTGGATCACCGACCACGGCATCACCGTCTTCCACGCCCACAACATGTGGCTCGACGTGCTGCTGCAACTCGGCGCGCTCGGGGTCGTCCTCATGGCGCTCGCCTACGTGAGCCTGCTGTGGCGCTCGTGGTTCTTCGCCGTCGACCGGCCGCGCTGGGACCTCGAGGCCGCCCGGCCGTTCTCGCCGCTCACGCTGCTCCCGAGCCTGTTCACCATCGTCCTCCTCGTGCAGGGGCTCTCCGAGTCGACCCCGATCATGCTCTGGGGATGGATGCTGCTGGTGCTGCTGTCGTTCAAGCTCAAGTCGGTTCCGCTGGTGGGCGTGGGCGAGCGCGACCTCCTCTTCGAACGCGGCGCGCGCCAGCGGCGGGTTCCGTGACACCGGTCCGCCCGATCGTGCGCCTTCTCGGGTCCGTCGAGATGGCACGGGCGTTCACGCTGGCCGCTCTCACCGCGGTGTTCGGATCGTTCGCGATCGAGCAGATGACGTCGGCCGTCACCCTGGCCGCGGTCATCACGGCGCTGTGCCTTCTCGGCGGCGCGATCCTCTGGGTCCGCCGGGAGGAGCTGTCGCCGCTGCGCATCGCGCCCTCCTCGCTCTTCGCGTTCCTCTGCTGGGCCCTGGTGAGCCTCGTCTGGACGACCGACCGCTCCGACACGGTGTTCGGCTGGCTCTCCCTGTTCGGGTTCGCCTTCCTGGCGATCACCGTCGGCCACATCCGCGACACGCTGCAGACGGTCCGCGCGATCGGTGACACGCTGCGCGGGCTGCTGGCCGTCTCGCTCGGCATCGAGATCCTGTCCGGCATCCTGCTCGACGTCCCGTTCGCCTTCCTCGGCGTCCAGGGGAATCTGGCCGCAGGCGGCCCCATCCAGGGTCTCTTCGGCAGTCGCAACATGCTGGGGTTCATCGCGGTCATCGCGCTGATCACGTTCGTGATCGAGTGGCGCACCCAGTCGGTCGACCCTCCACTCGCCGTGGTGTCGGTCGCCCTCGCCGGATCGCTGGCCTTCCTCTCCTCCTCTCCGACCGTTCTGGTGCTCGCCGTCGCCGTCGGCATCGTGACGGTCGCGCTGACGATCGTCCGGCACGCGTCGCCGGAACGGCGCAACCTCGTGCAGTGGATGCTGGGAATCCTCGTCGCTCTGGCGCTCACCGTGGCGTTCGCGCTGCGGCATCAGATCATCGCGCTCCTCGACGCCGGTTCCGACTTCTCGATCCGCGCCACGCTCTGGAACACGATCCTGGACTTCGTCGCCGTCAAGCCGATCCAGGGCTGGGGATGGTTCGGAGACTGGGCGCGCGGCGAGTATCCGTTCACCTACATCAACTTCCAGCTCGACGACCGCCATCAGAGCGCGCTGAACGCGTTCTTCGACGTGCTCCTGCAGCTGGGCTCGATCGGACTCGTGCTCTTCCTGCTGCTCGGCGGCGTGGCGCTGGTGCGCTCGTGGCTGGTGGCCAGCGTGCGGCGGTCCGTCGTCTACGCGTGGACGCCGATCACCCTCGTCACGCTCGCGGTCGACTCGATGTTCGAGAGCTTCACGATCGTCGGGGCCGGCTGGTTCATGCTCGTGCTCTGCGCCCTGCGCGCCGGCCAGTCCCGGTCCTGGCGCGAGAACATCGACGCCGCGCACACGAGCTCGATCCCGACGCTCCGCCCGCAGGAGTGATGCGGCCGGGGCGAGCCCGGTTCAGAGCACGACCTTCAGCGCAGGGTACCGAGCTTCTCGGCCCAGGCGATGGCGTCGCGCACACCGTCGTCGACGGAGCGCTCCGCCTGCCAGTCGAGGACCTCACCCGCACGATCGACGATCGCGAAGGCGCCGGCCTGATCGCCGGGACGGCGACCGGTCTCGACGACGGCGAGGGGCTCACCGGTCACGCGTTCGAATGCGGCGACCAGCTCGCGCACCGTCACGCCGTCGCCGGTGCCGAGATTGATCACCCGGTACGGCTCGTCCGCGGTGGCGACCTCGTCGAACCGCTGCACGGCCGCGACATGCGCGAGCGCGAGGTCCCAGACGTGGATGTAGTCCCGCAGCCCCGATCCGTCGCGCGTCGCCCAGTCGGTGCCGGTGATCGTGAACGGCTCGCCGGCGGCATGCGCCTGCATGATCTTGCCCAGCGCGTGCGAGGGCCTCGGGTTCTGCTGCCCGGTCCGGAGCTGCGGGTCGGCGCCGATGGGGTTGAAGTAGCGGAGCGCGATCGCACGGAAATCGCCGGCGGCGGCCGCGTCGCGCAGGATCTCCTCGACCATCGCCTTGGTGGTCGCGTAGGGGCTGGAGGGCGCGAGGACACCGTTCTCATCGACGCCTTCCCCGGTCTCCCCCGCGTAGACGGAGGCGGACGAGCTGAACACGATGCGGGCGATGCCGGCGTCGCGGAGTCGCTGGAGCAGGAGCACCGTCTTGCCGACGTTGGAGTCGTAGTAGCCGAGCGGGTCGGCGACGGAATCCGGCACCACCGCGCGGGCCGCGCAGTGGACGACCGCATCGATGTCCGGGTGGTCCGACAGCAGGCGGTCGAGAAGGGCCGCATCGGCGATGTCGCCCTCGTAGAGGTTGCGGCCTTCGCCGAAGGCGCGGAGGCCCGTCGACAGGTCGTCGAGAATGACGACCTCGATGCCGGCCTCGATGCATGCCGTCGCGACGGTGGACCCGATGTAGCCGGCGCCGCCGGTGATCAATACCTTCATCGCCCTCAGTCTAGCCAGACGCCCGGGCGGCACGTGGAGCCGACTCTCCGCAGATCCGAAGGCGACGGACGGTAGGCTACTCACTGCTCGTCGCGTCGCGCGCTGTCCCGCCACAGCGGTCTGCGACACCAACATCGGAGAACTTACCCAGTGGCCCACGTCCTTCAGAACGTCGTCTTCCCACTTGATCGCGACCCCGATCTGCTTCCCCTGTACGCCGATCCCGAGACGTGGTCGGTCATCGAGGACGTGCCCGTGCGCGTGTCCAACCGTGCGCACCTCGGCAATATCCTCGGCCGTCACCGAGCGCGCATCGTCGCCGGGCGGCGTGTGTCGCTCGGCACCTACTTCAACGCTTTCCCCGCCTCCTACTGGCAGCACTGGACCAGCGTCCGAGAGGTCCGGCTGACCGTCCGCACGACGGGGCCCGCGACGATCCTCGTCTACCGCTCCAACGGCTCCGGCATCCGCCAGCGCGTCGCCACCCGTGAGGTGACCGGCGAGGCGACGACCTCGTTCGACCTCGACCTCACGCAGTACAGCGACGGCGGCTGGATCTGGTTCGACATCGTCGCCGACGAGAAGCCCGCGGTGCTCGAGGGCGCGGAGTGGACGACCGAGCAGGAGCCAGCGCGGTCCGGCAAGGCGTCGCTCGGCATCACCACGTACAACAAGCCGGACTACTGCGTCGAGACGCTGCGCGCCCTGGCCGCCTCCCCCGACGCGCTCGAGTTCGTCGACCGCATCTTCCTGGTCGACCAGGGGTCGCAGCTCGTCTCCGCGCAGGACGGCTTCGACGAGGTCGCCCAGAGCCTCGGGGAGACGCTGCAGGTCATCCGGCAGGAGAATCTGGGCGGATCCGGCGGGTTCGCCCGCGCCATGCACGAGACGCTGCAGCGCCCGGAGAGCGACTTCGTGCAGCTGCTCGACGACGACGTGCGCCTCGAGCCCGAGTCGCTGCGCCGCTCGATCGTGTTCGGCCAGTACGCGACGACGCCGGTGCTCGTCGGCGGGCACATGTTCGACCTGCTCGATCGCCCCAAGCTCCACGGCTGGGCAGAGGTCGTCGACGAAGACCCGTTCATGTGGCGCAACCTCTATCAGGAGAAGATGCCGCACGACTTCGGCGTGTCGAACCTGCGCCAGTCGACGCTGCTCCACATCCGGATGGACGCCGACTACAACGGCTGGTGGATGTGCCTGATCCCCCTCGACGTGATCCGCAAGGTCGGCCTCGCGCTCCCCGCGTTCATCAAGTGGGACGACGCCGAGTTCTGCCTGCGCGCAGGAGAGGCCGGGTTCCCGACGGTCTCAATGCCGGGCGTCGCCCTGTGGCACGTCTCCTGGGTCAACAAGGACGACACGATCGACTGGCAGGCGTACTTCCATGCCCGCAACCGGATCGTCGCCGGCCTCCTGCACTCCGGCGCCCCACGCGGAGGAGCGCTGCTGAAGCACAGCAGACGTGTCGACCTCAAGCACCTGATGATGATGCAGTACTACCCGGTGGCTCTGCGCGCCCGCGCTCTGCGGGACATCCTGTCGGGCCCCGACCACATGCGGCGGAACCTGGCGACGGCGATGCCCGCCGCGCGCGCACTCGCCCCCGAGTTCCCCGAGACCGTCGTGCACCGGGATCCGGCGAGGGTGCTGCACTCCCGACGCGGCCGCCGCGTGTTCCAGCAGCTGTCGAAGAACGATCTGGACAACCCGACAGGCATCCGGCTGCGGGTGTTCACGCTCCGCACGCTGCTGTCCCACTGGCTGCACCGGCCGCACCCCGCGAACATCGCGCAGCCCGAGGTCGAGTTCGGCAAGGAGGACGCCCTGTGGTGGCGCGTCCCCGCCTTCGACAGCGCGCTCGTGAGCGCCGCGGACGGATCCGGCAAGAACATCTACACGCGCGACCGCGGACAGTACCGCCGCATGCTGCGCGAGAGCATCCGACTGCACTCCGAGCTGCGCCGCCGGTGGCCGCAGCTGCAGAAGCAGTACCGCGAGGCGCTCCCCGAGCTCGTCTCACCCCAGTCCTGGCAGCAGATCTTCGAGGAGAAGGCATGACCGCGGCGCCCGCTGCATTCGACCCCACGGCCGCGACGATCGTCATCGTCACCTTCAACCGCTCTCACCTGCTCTCGGGCCTGCTCACGAGCATCACCGCGATGGACCCGAAGCCCGGCCATGTCGTGATCATCGACAACGCGTCCGCCGACGACACCACCGCCGTCGTCGAGTCCTTCCGCGAGGGCATCGGCACCGAGATCGTCTACCGCCGCCTGGAGACGAACACCGGCGGTTCCGGCGGATTCAGCGAAGGCATGCGCACCGCGTACGAGCTCGGCTCCGAGTGGATCTGGATGATGGACGACGACGTCGAGGTCCTCACCGACGGCCTGGCGAAGATGGGCAAGTGGGCGCCGCGGTTCAAGAGCATCCAGGGCCGCCGCATCGACTACGACGGCAGCGAGTTCTACTGGCAGTACCGCATCGCGGAGCGCATGGGGATCCCGATCCCGTTCGCGCCGTCCGGATTCGACGACTCCGGATTCAAGGAGATGAACAGCGGATGCTTCGAGGGCATGTTCATCCACCGCTCGATCGTCGCGCAGATCGGCCTCCCCGACCCGAGGTTCTTCATCTACTGGGATGACCAGATGTACGGGTGGCTCGCCTCGCGCCGAACCACCGCCGTCATCGTGGACGAGTTCGTCCTGCGGCGCACGCGCGAGATCAAGCAGTGGGACATGGGCATCCGCCACATGAACGCGTCGAGCAACGCGTATCGCTACTACATCATGCGCAATCGCGGGTTCATCAAGCAGTACTACCGTGTGCACGGGGTCTACAACCCGGTCCTGTTCGGGCTGGGCACCGCGGCGACATTCGCGAAGGAGCTGATCCGGCTCGTGTTCGTGGAGAGGACCGTGCGCGGGACCAGCAACCTCTTCCGCGGAATCCGTGACGGCGGCAAGGCCGGACGCGACCGCACCTGGCAGCCGATGGAACCGCTGGAGGCATGACGATGGACGAGCAGCAGCCGGAACTGCGGTGGGCCCCGCTCCCCGCTCCCCCGAAGCGCACCGGCCGGATCTGGCTGATCGTCGGCCTCTCGGTCGCCGCTCTGGCGATCGTGGGCGTGCTGCTCTTCCTCTTCCTCCCTCGAGGTGACGGCCCCACCCCCGGCGCGAGCCCGTCGTCCACGCCGTCGGCCTCCCCGAGCGCGACGCCGACACCGACACCGACGCCGTCCGCGACGCCGGCTCCGAGCCAGACTCCGATCGTCGACCCTCCGCCGGCGACCGACCCGACGATCGAGGCCTTCCGCGGTCAGGTGAGCGGCTGGCTCAACGACGCTCCGCGCGGACTCGACATCATCACCGGCGCCAACGGACCCGACGCGCTCCCGGTCGTCGAGACGCTCCAGCAGGACGTGCAGCGCCTCTCCGACGCGCAGCCGCCCGCCTCGATCGCCGACGGATGGCGTGACGGGCTCTCGGTGTACTCGCAGCGGCTGACCGACCTGCAGTCCGCGCTGACGGTCGGCGCCGCTCCCGCCGAGACGATCGATGCCGCCCGTGCGGCCGTGCAGGACCTGCGCGCCCTCGTCGGACTCTGACGTCGTCGGGTCGGATCAGGACCCGGATCGATCCTCTTCCGTCCAGTCGACCATGCCCGCAGAGGCGCAGTCGGGTGCCGGGATCACGACGGGTGCGCCGTCGGCGAGGCTGCACAGCGCCAGTGCGGGCCTGCCCACCGGGGCGCTCTGCGGGCTGCCGCTCTGGAACTCCACACTCATGAGCAGCCCTTCATCCCATAGTCGCGCACATTCCTCGATCAGTTCGGGCGACGGGTTGGCTCCGCTCGGGACGGGGACAGACACCGCGATGCCGCGCGGGTCCGAGAGCGCACCCCCGGACCCGGACAGGGAATCGACGGGTCCGGCGACGGCAGCGCAGACCACATCCACCGACCGCGTCTCGAGGCCGCCGGCGACGGGCTCCGACCCCCGATCGGCTAGCGCCCAGGCGGTCCCGGCCCCGGCGAGCAGACACACCCCGGCGACCAGACCCCACGCGAGGCGCGTTCCACGCCTCACCGGTCGCGCGTCGGTCGCCTGCGTGACCAGGGCTCGTCGGAGCCGTGCGCGGAACTCCGGATCGATCCCTCCCGTGCTTCCGCTCATGTCGTCCCCTTTCCGCCTACCCGGGCGTCCGGGGTGAGCTCGGTCATCGCGACGCGCAGCCGCTGCTTCGCGCGACTGAGTCGCGTGCGGACCGTTCCGGCGGGCACGCGCAGCAGCCTGGCCGCATCGGCAGGCGCGACCTCCTCGATCACGCAGAGCGCGAGGATCTCCTGATCCGACGCGCTCAGCCGCGCGAAGGCCGTCTCCACCTCACCTCGGCGATGCGAGCGCGTCTCGGCATCGAGCACCTCCTCCGCATGATCGGGGACGACGTCGGGCCGCAGTCGTCGGAGGAGGCGTTCGTGCCGCATCCGGGTCCGGGCGCTGTTCCGCGCGATGTTGGCCGCCGTCACGAGCAGCCATCCGATCACGGAGCCGTTCACGACTCTCACCCGAGAGCGCAGCCGCCACGCCTCGAGGAACACCATCGCCGTGACGTCCTCGGCGTCCTCACGCGAATGGGCGAATCGCCGCGCCTGTCGATGCACACGGTCGACGTGCCGATCGAAGACAGCGGCGAAGGCGTCGGCGTCGCCGGCGCAGGCCTGCGCCCAGAGGTCGGCGTCGCTGCAGTCCATGCTCTGCCCGGGGTCAGTCACAGGTAGCTCAGCGCGGAACGAGGATCGATGAGACCACGACCGCGCCGGGTCCGTACTCCTGGTCCATCTCCCGCTGCAGTGCACCGTCCACGTCGTGGACGACCTGGATCGTGATCACGCCTGTCAATGCGTCCGGACCTGTCGTCATGACCTGATGCTCCGTCATCCTCTGATGATCCGCCATGATCTCCTGAACCCGCGCATTCAGCTCCGCATCGGTGAAGTCGACCGAGAACACGCAGAGCGCTCCTCCCCATACTTCGCGGATCCGTGCCTCCGCCCCCGCAGGATCCGACCGTACCCCGACGTTGATGATCGAGAGCCCGGCGTGCACGGCGTTGAGCCGCAACGCCTCGAGGGGATCCGTCCCGGGCGGCACGGTCGGGATCTCGCTGCGGTCGATCCACATGGTGCCGTATCCCTCCACGCTCGCGATCAGGCCGAACGCAGCGTTCAACGATTCATAGGACGCTCTCGTCTCGTCGACGATCTTCCATCCGCCATCCGGCGCGGGGCAGCGAGAAGGCAGGATCGGACCTGTCGGATGGGCGGGCGGTGTCGCGGCGATCGGTCCCGTGGAGACGACGGCGAGGGTCTCGGCGTCCGAGTCGTAGACTCCCGTCACCGTGAAGTCGCCCCAGCGCACGCCTGCGTGCTCCTCGTACTGCCCCTCGACGGCTTCCCAGTCCCACCCGGCGAGCTCCACCCCGCCGGCGCATGCAGGAGGATATGGCTGGAGTACTCCGAAGCAGAGATTCGTCTGTCCGTCGCGTTCGATGACCGCCCCCGAGGCTTCGGTCATGAACGTCGACGATATCCCGGCGCCGAGAGCTCCCCCTTCTCGCACCTCTTCCGCGCGTGGTGTGGCGCACCCCGTGGCGGCCAGGGCCAGCACCAGCACCACCGCCCCGCGCGCACGCCCTGCGATCGACCTCACCACACCGACCTCCCCCTTGAACTCCGGGATCCGCTGATGCGGCCCTCACCAGGGAGTGTCGCGAGGACGCCCAACGTTACAGGAAGGGTTCAGGCGTTGTAGTCGGCGTTGTACTGCGCCAGCACGTCGGCGATCGGCGCGTCGAGCACGAGCTCGCCTTTGTCGAGGTAGAGGCCCCGCGTGCAGAAGCGACGGAGGTCGCGCTCGTTGTGGCTCACGAAGAACAGCGTGCGCCCTTCGGCCAGCAGCTCGTCGATGCGGGTGTAGCACTTCTCGCGGAAGGCCTTGTCCCCTACCGCGAGCACCTCGTCGACCAGGAGGATCGGCTCGTCGAGCTGCGACACGACCGAGAACGCCAGGCGCACCTTCATGCCGTTGGAGAGGTGCTTGTAGGGGGTCTCCTCGAAGCCGGCCAGCTCGGCGAACGCGATGATGCCGTCGTATCGACGGGAGACCTCCTCGCGCGACATCCCGTGCAATCCGGCCGTGAGCCGCACGTTCTCGCGCACCGTGAGGTCGCCGACGAAGCCGCCCGTGATCTCGATCAGCGGGGCGACTCCCCCGTTGACCGTGACCGTTCCCGTGTCGGGCAGGAGGACCTTGGCGACCAGGCGGAGGAGCGTCGACTTGCCCTGGCCGTTGCGCCCGACCACGCCGATCGACTCGCCCGGCTGCACGGTGAACGAGACGTCGCGCAGCGCCCAGAACTCCCCGGGACGCGAGCGTCGCGAGGCCCCGGAGAAGAGATCCTTGAAGCTGCGTCGTCCACGACGGTTCCGTCGGAAGTGGACGCCGAGTCCCTGGACTTCGATGGCCGCGGACATCACAGCTCCTTCAGCACGGGACGCTCCAGGCTCCGGAACGTCCAGACGCCCAGCGCGAGGATGACGATGCACATCACCGCACTGATCACGACGGGGGTCGTCTGCCAGAGCTCCGGGAAGAATCCGACGCGGTAGAGGGTGAAGATACCCGCCAGCGGATTGAAGGCGCCGATGGTGTCGAACGGCGCCGGCAGGTCCTGGAAGCTGTAGATCACGGGCGAGGCGTAGAAGAGCGCGCGCAGGATCAGCGCCGTCGTCCGCTCGAGGTCGGCGTAGAGCACGCAGAGCGGAGCCACCAGCAGCCCGAGGCCGACGAGCAGCGTCACCTGCATGAGCATCGCCACGGGGAACCAGAGCAGCATCCAGTTGACGGTCGCGCCGCTGAACACCGCGAAGAGCACCAGCACCGGAATCGAGAAGAGGAACTCGATCCCCTTGCTCAGCACGATGCGGTTCACCCAGATCGATCGCGGGATGGCCGTCGACCGCACCAGGCGCGAGTCCTTCTTGAACGCCCTCGTGAAGTCGGACACCGAGGTGTTGAACCACACCCACGGCAGGAGCGCCACGATGAGGAACACGATGTAGGGATCCTCGCCGACGGTGCGGTGGAAGACCTGCGTGAAGACGAACCAGTAGATCGCGCTCATCACGAGCGGATCGAGGACGGACCAGAGGTAGCCGAGGAAGCTCGTCGCGTACCGGACCTTGAGGTCGCGGGCCGACAGCAGCCACAGCGAATGCAGATAGCGCCGGGGCGTCCCGGGCGCCCCGACAGCAGCGTGACTCACGATGTCGAGTCTAGGAGAGAGTGTTGTTCCAGAGCGACAGCGCCGAGCCGATGGCCATGTGCATGTCGAGGTACTGGTACGTGCCGAGGCGTCCGCCGAAGTGCACGTCCTTCTCGCCCTTCGCCAGGTCGCGGTAAGCCAGCAGCCCCTCACGATCCGACGGCGTGTTCACCGGGTAGTAC
>NZ_QDFV01000004.1 GCF_003075395.1 Microbacterium sp. TPD7012
CGCCTCCCCTCGCGGCCCCCGCGCCGACGGTAGCCGGGGGCGGTGAGCGCGATGGTCGAGTCGGTCGCGGGCGCGGGGGCCGCGAGGGGAGGCGTCTGGATGCTCATGCGGGGTCATCCTCGTAGTGGACGAACTTCTTCTGCGCACCGAACTGGATCGCCGTGATGACGAGGGTGAGCACGAGCAGGATGATGCTCGCCGCACTCGACAGACCGAACTCGAACCGCCCGAAGCCCAGATCGAAGATGTGATAGACGATCGTGCGGGTCGCGTTGTCGGGTCCGCCGCCGGAGACGAGCACGTACACCGTGTCGAAGGTCTGCAGCGACGAGATGAAGGCGATCACCGACGAGAAGAACACGATCGGCGAGAGCAGGGGCAGGCGGATGCTGGTGAASAGTGCGCCACTCGCCGGCTCCGTCGATGCGGGCCGCGTCGAAGAGCTCGTCCGGCATGTCCATCACGAACTGCCGGATCAGGAACACGGCCTGCGCGTTCGCGAGCGTCGGCAGGATCAGGCCCCACAGGGTGTTCACGCCTCCCGCTCCGGCGACGAGGATGAACGTCGGGATCAGCGTCGCCTGCATCGGGACCATGAGGGTCGCGATGATCGACCACAGCAGGGCGTTGCGCCCCGGGAACCGCTTGCGGGCGAGGGCGTACGCGGCCATCGCCGCGGTGAAGAGCACGATGACGACCGAGACGACCGAGTACACGACGGAGTTCCACACCCAGAGCGGGAACTCGCCGACGCGGAAGATCCGGATGATGTTGTCGAAGGTGAGCGCCTCGGGGATCGCATGCGGGATCGTCGGTGCGTCCGCCGGCGACAGCGCGAGGATCACGACCGCGATCAGCGGGGCGACGGTGAACAGCGAGATCACGATGAGCGCGACCAGGGTCCACGTCTGGCCCGTGCTGCGCCGCCGGCGCGGACGCTTGGTGCCCGGCACGGGCGAGGACGGACGGATGCTGTCCGCGACGGCGGCGGGAGTCATGGCGGTCGAGGTCATGACCGCTCCTTCCTTTCGAAGAATCCCCGCTGGATGAGCGAGAGGACGAGCACGATGACGAACAGCACGATGCCGACCGCCGCCGCGTATCCGAAGTCGAAGAACTTGAAGCCCTGGTCGTACAGGAAGTAGATGAGGCTGTAGCTCGCCCGGGCGGGACCGCCGCCGGTCATCACGTAGATCGTGTCGAACACCTGGAATCCGACGATCGTCTCGATCACGAGGACGAAGAAGAGCACCGGCTTGAGGAGGGGGAGCGTGATGTGCCAGAACGACTTCCACGGTCCCGCTCCGTCGATGGTCGCCGCCTCGTGCACCTCGGCGGGCTGCGCCTTGAGGCCCGCGAGGAAGATGAGCATGGAGTACCCGAAGCCCTTCCAGACGGCGACGAGCGCGAGGCTCGCCAGCACGAGCCACTGGTCGCCGGTGAGGAACGGCACCGGCTCCAGTCCGACCGAGGTGATCACGGTGTTCAGCGGGCCGTCGGAGGCGAAGATCCACTTCCAGACGATGCCGGCGAGCACGAAGGAGCTCAGGTAGGGAACGAAGAGCAGGGCGCGGAACAGCCCGCTCAGTCGCAGCAGCCGGTTCAGCAGCACGGCCCCGGCGAGCGAGACCACGATGATCAGCGGCACGAAGAAGACGACGTAGAGCAGCGTGACCCACAGGCTCTGCCAGAAGTGCGGATCGGCGAACAGCCGTGTGTAGTTGTCGACGCCGAGGAACTCGATGTCGCCGTTGAGCCGGTACCGGGTCAGGCTCATCGCCCCGGCTCCCGCGATCGGGAGGAACTTGAACAGGGCGAAGATCGCGAGGGTGGGCAGGACGAACAGGATGCCGGCCAGCGCCTCGCGGCGGCGAGCGGTGCGGCCCGCAGCGGCACGGGTGCCGGTGGTGCGGCGCGGTGCGGTGGTGACGGACATGGCGTCCTCTCGGGTGGGTGTGCGGGGGCCGGAGCCCCCGCACGGTGTCGGCGGGAAGGGTCAGGAGCGGTCGAGGACGGCCTGCGCCTCTTCGGCGGCCTTCTCGAGAGCATCCTTCGCGGAGAGGTCGCCGCGCAGAGCCGACTGGATGTACGGGGCGAGCACGGCCATCACCTGGCGGGCGGCCGGGTTGGGCTCGCCGGGGTTCGCGACCTTCAGAGCCGCTTCGTACGCCGCCCTGTCCGCCTCAGGGCCGGCGATCTCGACGTCTGTCCGGGACGGGAAGTTGCCCGCCGCGGCGTTGAGCTCGGTCTGGAAGTCCCTCGAGGTCAGGAAGGCGAGCACGGACGACGCGGCCGCCCTGTTCTCGCTCTTGTTGATCGACGTGAGGGACAGCAGGCCGGGGTTGCCGTACGTGGCCTGCGTCTCGCCCTCCAGAGGCGGGCCCACCACGACGTTCTCCTCGCCGAGGGCCGCACGCATCTGCGCCAGCTCCGACGGCTGCGTGGTGGGGCGGATGCCGACGGTGCCGGCCGCGAGCGGCGAGCCCTCGATGCCGACCGACTGGGTGGCGGCGTCCGCGGGGAGGCCGCCCTCCTTCTGCAGCTCGACGAGGAACTCGAGCGCCTCGATGCCCTCCTTCGAGTCGAAGGCGATCTCGGTCCCGTCGTCGGAGAACACCGTGCCGCCCGCCTGCCAGAGGAACGGGTAGAAGCTGAGGTTCAGCGTCTGCTCCGGCGTGCCCAGGTAGTCCATCACAGCGATGCCGCTGTCGGCGAGGACGGGGGCCGCCTCGCGGATCTCGTCCCAGGTCGTCGGCGGTTCGAGACCCGCCTCATCGAACACCGTCTTGTTGTAGGCGGTCGTGAAGACGTTCTGGAACAGCGGGACGCCGTACAGCTCGTCCTCGAACGTCGCGGCCTCCAACGTGGCAGGGAAGAACGCGTCGCGCTCGTCTTCGATGGCGTCGTCGACGGGGAGCAGGCCACCCACGTTGAGGTAGGTGGCCGCCTGATCGGGGGTGATCAGGACGATGTCCGGACCGGAGTTCGCGGCGAGCGCGGCAGAGATCTGCTCGTCGCGCTTGTCGAAGGTCTGCAGCTCGATGGTGAGGTCGACGTCGGGGAACTCCTTCTCGTAGTCGGCCTCGGCGGTCTCCCAGAAGTCCTTGCTGGCGGCCTCGTCGCGGATCACCGGGTACATCCAGAGGGTGACCTCGCCCTTCAGGGCTGCGTCGTCGCCGCCGGCGCCGGCGTCGGTGTCGGCAGCGGGGGTGGAGCAGGCGGTGAGGGCGAGTGCGGCGACGGCGGTGACGGCCGCCGCTCGGGCGATGCGGTGCTTCATTGCAGTGATCTCTCTCTCGGGTGGGGGTCAGGTGCGAGCGCCGATGGACGCCGCGGAGTGCGTGCGCGCGATCTGCTCGAGGGTGGTCAGGGCGAGGGCATGGCGGGGGGAGGCCGGGCGGGACAGCAGAGGATCCTCGGTGTCCCGCATCCAGGTCCACAGGGCGTCGGCGAACGCGGCGACCCGTTCCCTCCAGGCGGGGTCGTCGATGAGGTTGACGAGCTCGTCGGGGTCGGCGGCGAGATCGTAGAACTCCATGACCGCGCTCGTCCCGATGGTCGGTCCCGTCAGATCGACGGGGATGCTGCGGTGCATCCACGACTGGGTCGGGTCCATCGCGCGCGGCGCGTTGGACAGGTTGAGGATCAGCTTCGCATCGGCGGAGCGGACGGAGCGCTTCGGGTCGAAGTAGGTGTGATAGCTCAGCTGCCCGTAGGTGAAGGGTCGGGCGGGCGCATCCTGCTCGACCAGGCTCACCAGGCTCGTCCCGGCGATGTCGGCGGAGGGGGCGGATGCCGTGAGCTCCAGGAGCGTGGGCACGACGTCGACGTGGCTCACGAGCCCGGTGATGCGCCGCGCCGTCCAGGCGGGGCGGCCGGGCACACGCAGGAAGAGGGCGACTCCCACGCCCGCGTCATAGAGCGTGCACTTCGCCCGGGGGAGGGCCAGGCCGTGGTCGGTCGTGAAGACCACGACCGTGTCGTCCGCGAGGCCCAGACGCTCCAGCTCGGAGAGGATCGCGCCCACGCCCTCGTCCATGTGGCGGACGGCGCCCTGCAGCTCGGCGATCTCCTCCTGGGCGTCGGCGGTGTCGCTCAGGTACGACGGGACGGAGACCCCGTTCGCCGAGTCCGGCTCGACGCGATCGCCGAGGAAGCCCATGATCCCTGCGCGGTCGCGGGCGGAGGGGCTGCGGTGGGGCTCGTGGAATCCCACCTGGAGATAGAACGGCCGGTCGGATGCCGAGGCGCGCTGCAGCGCGTCGATGGCGCGCTCGACGACGACGTCACGGTCGCCTCCCGTGCGCACCCGGTCGAAGCCGAGTCGTGCGGCGAGCTCCTCGTCGGGGAGCGCGCGCGATTCGTGATGCACGCCGATCAGCTCGGTGCGGTAGCCGGTGCGGTTGAGTCGATGCGCGAGGTGGGTGGTCGGATCGACGAGGTCCCAGCCGAAGGGCTCGTGCGTGAGGCCGAGCACGCCGTGGCGCTGCGGGTACGCGCCGGTGAAGAGCGATGCGCGTGCCGGGCTGCAGTGCGGGGATGTGGCGAACGCCGCATCGAACACCGTCGACTCGGCAGCGAGCGCGTCGAGGTGCGGTGTCGTCACCGTGGTCACGCCGTAGGCCCCGAGGAAGCGGCCGAGGTCGTGGCAGTGCAGGAGCAGGATGCTGCGCGCCATGCTCAGCCCATCCTCTCGAGTGCGTCGGCGGCCACCCGGTGCTGCAGGTCCTCGTCGGCGAGGAAGCGGGCGATCTCGCCGATCACGATCCGTCCTGCACGCGCACGCGACTCCTTGGTCGCTCCGGAGACGTGACCGGTGAGCAGGGCGTTGGGCAGCGAGCGCCAGCGGTCGTCGTCCGGGAGCGGCTCGCTCTCGAACACGTCGAGGGCGGCGTCGAGCCGGCCGGAGGCGACCTCGTCGAACAGCGCGTCCATGTCGACGAGCGACGCGCGCGCCGTGTTGACGAGTGCCGCACCGTCCGGCATCGCCGCGAGCTCGCGGCGTCCGATCATCCCTGCGGTCTCCGCCGTGGCGGGGGCGTGGATCGCGACGACGTCGCTGGACGACAGGAGCTCGTCGAGGGGTGCCGCCAGCGTGCTGAGCGGGTCGTCTTCCCGCAGGTACGGGTCGAAGACCTGGACGTCGGCGCCGAGCGCCGTGCACATCCTGATGTATTCGCGGCCGGTGCGCGACGCGCCGATCACCCCGATGCGGCATCCGCTGATCTCCCTGGCGCGGGCGATGTCACGGGCCGCGGCCCACGTAGTGCCGTTGCGCAGGGCATGGTCCATGCGGTGCACGCGGCGCAGGAGGGAGAGGGTCAGGGTGAGCGACATCTCCGCCACGGCGGGTGACATCGCGGCGCCCGCCTGCGAGATCGGGATGCCGGAGGCCCAGAACTCGTCGCTCACGATGCCCCGCACCGACGAGGCCGCGTTCACGACGAGCCGCAGCCGCGGCATCCGGGCGAGCATGTCGGCGTCGAGTCGGGGGAAGCCCCAGGCCACGACCGCGATCTCGGCGAGCGAGACGGCATCGGAGCTGCGCGCGTCTTCCGGCTCGACGATGTCGATGCCGGCCGCGTGGAGCGAGAGGTCCTCGAGCGCCCCTGCCGGGAAGAACGCCGCACGCTCGGCGCTCCCGACGCTCAGCAGCAGCCTCGACACGCGGCTCTGCGGGTATGGGTCCGCCCGGACATCATCGTTCGACATGCCAGGAAGTCAATCAGCCGTGATTCGTTTTGTCAATGACAAAAATAATAGAATGAGAGCATCGGCTGAACGATGAGGAGCGGCGATGGTGCACGGGGTCATGGATGTCCGGCTGCTGGCGCGCGTGGGGAGCAAGGCTCTCATCCGCGAGATCAATGAGGCCCTCGTGCTGGATGTGGTCCGTCGCAGCGGCACGACCTCGCGCGCCGAGGTCACGAGCGTCACCGGCCTCAGCCCCGCGACGGTGACGGGGATCACCAGCCAGCTCGTCCGCGATGGACTGCTGATCGAGAGCGAGATGCTGCGGGGGACGGGAGGGCGCCCCGCTCGGCTCATCGAGCTCGGGCGCGATGCGGTGGTCGCGGCGGGCGTCCGTCTCTCGCCGGACGGCGTCGAGGTAGCCCTGGTCGACCTGAGAGGCGACGTCGTCTCCACGCGCACGGCCCCGTTGACCGCGACTGATCCGGAGTCCGCCGCCGATGCGGTCGTCGCGATCGTGGATGCCGTCGCGGCAGAGCATCCGGCATCCGCACTCCGCGGCATCAGCATCGCGCTGTCCGGGATCGTGGATCGCCCGCGCGGGATCGTCCGCCACAGCGGCGCGCTCGGCTGGCAGGATGTGCCGTTCGCGCGGATGGTCGAGGACCGCAGCTCCGGGCGCGTGGTGATCGACAGCCTGGTGAACAGCTTCACCGCGGGGCTCGTCCTCCTCGACGCGGATCTCGCGGAGCGCGACGTGATCGTCGTCAGCGTGGGGGTGAGCCTCGGGGCATCGATGCTGGTCCACGGGCGCATCCACCGCGGGTTCGGGGGATCGGCCGGCGGATTCGCGCACTCCGCCCTCGGCGATCGGGACGGCGGTCGGCCGTGTCACTGCGGCGGCTCCGGGTGCCTGGAGACCTGGAGCAGTGTGTGGGGCATGCAGCGCGAATCCGAGCGGCGCGGGGGTGCGGCCGATCTCACCGAGAAGGTGGCGCAGGACGTGCTGGCCGAAGGCGGCCGCCAGCTCGGCATCGCGCTCGCCAATGCCGGGAAGATGTTCGGCCCCGAGCGCATCGTGCTGGTGCTCTCGCCCGAGGTACGGGTCCCGGCCTTCCGGGAGAGCTGCGAGCAGGCGCTCGTCGGCGAGTACGTCTACGGCGACGGCACCGCTCCCGGGCTCGTGACCGTGGCGGCCGACAGCGACGTCTTCGCGCGCGGCGCCGGATATGACATGGTCACCGAGCTCTTCACCACGGATCGCGCCGACCCCCGCTGAGGCTGGCTGACGGGCGAGCGCGGGTGTCAGGAGGTGGGCAGGTGCCGCTTGAGGAATCGTCGGATGGTGGATATCTGGATCCGTGTGATCGGCAGCGACTCGGCTCTCTGATCCAGGATGACCGCGTCGAGGAGGTTCGCCTCCAGCAATGCCTGCACGAAGTCATGCTCGAACGGAACGACCCGCCCTCGCCAGCCCTCAGGGAGGATCGCGGTCGCGACACTGACCCCTTGGGCGTAGTAGCCGTGCGTTTGGTCGAACATCGACAACTCGCCGATGGCTCCATCGAGACGATCGGCGAGCAGGTCCCGCTCGTCGTTCCAGAAGGCGATGTCCGCTTCGCGAGAGACCATCGCGAGCGGCGGGAGGTCGTGCTCTGCGAACGCTCCGTGGATCGCTTGACTTCCGATCACGAGGATCTCCGGATCGGCGATGCGTGCCGCAGCGCGGAGAAGGTGAGCAAGATCCGCGCGTCTCATCGTCTGGAAGCCGAGTCGCGGAAGGCATCCAGCACCTGCTGCCGGTCATGGTCGGACAGGACGCCGGCGAACGGGGAGTTCTGGCGGAGTTCGCGAGCGTGGACGGTGTCCGACGTGAGCGCGCGGAGAACGCCGAACAGCGGTCCCTCGAGAAGATCCGCCCACTCCTTGGTCCATCGATTCGGTCGTGCGGTCTCCGCGAGCGTGGTGTGTGCGGCTTCGAGAGTGCGCCTCGGATCTCGCACCAGCTCGCCTGCGACGGCGATTCCCAACCAGAGACTGCGCTCCTGATCTCGCGTCGATCGCACGGAGGCGCTGCGGACGGCGAGGAGGTCGCCTCGGCGCACGCGGCGGTGCGTGCCGATTCTCGTAGCAGGAAGGTCGCCGCGGTCGATCAGATTGACCACATGTTGGCGGGATGCTCCGAGCAGTGCAGCCGCCTCGCCGGTGGTGAGCAGCTCGTCGCCGTCCAACGCGTCTGTGAGCGAATGAAAAGAGTCGCGCATGTCGTCAGGCTTCCAGATAAACACCAAAAACGCAATATATAACCACATATAGCGATTTTGGTGCTTGCTTCCTGGATCGCAGGTTGCTCGCGCGCGCCGTGTCCGCGTCGGCCCGACCCCCTCGGCTCGCCAGCGATGCATGCGTATGCCAGACTTCGACGGAGGCGCGGCGAGCGCGCCGATCGAGGAGTGACATGGCCGACCGCATCCTGACCACGCACGTCGGATCCCTGCCGCGCAGCGCTGCCGTGACCGATCTGGTCTTCGCGCAGGAGCGTGGCGACGCCGTCGATGCGGCGCAGTTCGACGCGGTGATCGGTGCCGCGGTCGAGGAGTGCGTCGGTCGGCAGGCAGCCGCGGGGATCGACCTCGTCTCGGACGGCGAGATGTCGAAGATCTCCTACGCGACCTACATCAAGGACCGCATCACGGGGTTCGACGGGGACAGTCCGCGCACACCGCCGGCCGACCTGGAGGAGTTCCCCGGGTTCCTGCGGCGGCAGGCGAGCAGCGGAGGCACGCCCACGTACCGCCGGCCCTGCTGCGTCGGGCCGATCGCCCCGAAGACGCTCGCGCCGCTGGAGGCCGATCTGCAGCATCTGCAGGCGGCGGTCGACCGGAACCGCCCCACGGGCGCGTTCATGAATGCGGCGTCGCCGGGGGTGATCGCGCTGTTCCAGCCGGATCGGCACTACGGCGATGAAGACGCGTACCTCGAGGCGCTGGCCGAGGCCATGCGTCCGGAGTACGAGGCGATCGTGGCCGCCGGGTTCATCCTCCAGTTGGACAGCCCCGACATCGGGCTCGGCCGTCACATGACGTACAAGGACCGGACGGATGCCGAGTACCTGCGGGTCGTCGAGCGACACGTCGAGGTGCTCGACCACGCGCTGCGCGACGTGCCGGCCGACCGGGTGCGGATGCACGTCTGCTGGGGCAACTACGAGGGGCCGCACCACCGCGACATCGAGATGCGCACCATCCTCCCGGCCCTGATGAAGGCCAAGCCCCAGGGGCTGCTCTTCGAGGCGTCGAATCCCCGCCACCAGCACGACTGGCAGGCGTTCCGCGATCTCGCGCATCTCGTGCCCGACGACCGCGTGCTCATCCCCGGGGTGATCGACTCGACGACGAACTTCATCGAGCACCCCGAGGTGGTCGCTCAGCGCATCGAGCAGTTCGCCGCCCTCGTGGGCCCGGAGCGCGTGATCGCCGGATCCGACTGCGGGTTCTCGACCTTCGCCGGATTCGGCGCCGTCGACCCGGACATCGTCTACGCCAAGCTCGAGACCCTGTCGGCCGGGGCGGCGATCGCGAGCGCGCGGCTGTAGCAACGGGCGGGTTGCGGCATCCGACCGGTTCGTGCCATGATCTCGGAAAGCGCTTACCCACCTCGGGGCGCACCCACTTCCAGAGAACGGACCATCACCATGACACAGACCCCCACCCGCGAGATCGGGATCATCATGAACGGCGTCTCCGGGCGCATGGGCTACCGGCAGCACCTGGTGCGCTCGATCCTCGCCATCCGCGAAGAAGGCGGCATCGAGCTGCCCGACGGCTCCCGCATCACGGTGAAGCCGATCCTCGTGGGACGCAGCGAGGCCAAGCTCGCCGAGCTCGCCGCGAAGCACGGCATCGAGGACTGGACGACCGACCTCGACGCCGCCCTCGCCGACCCGCAGTGGGAGATCTACGCCGACTTCCTCGTGACCAAGGCGCGTGCCACGGCGATCCGCAAGGCCATCGCCGCCGGCAAGGCGATCTACACCGAGAAGCCGACCGCCGAGTCGCTCGACGAGGCGCTCGAGCTCGCCCGCCTCGCCGAGAGCGCGGGCGTCAAGACGGGTGTCGTGCACGACAAGCTCTACCTCCCCGGTCTGCAGAAGCTCAAGCGCCTGATCGACTCCGGGTTCTTCGGACGCATCCTCTCGGTCCGCGGCGAGTTCGGCTACTGGGTCTTCGAGGGCGACTGGCAGCCCGCCCAGCGCCCGAGCTGGAACTACCGCACCGAAGACGGCGGCGGCATCATCAGCGACATGTTCCCGCACTGGAACTACGTGCTCGAGAACCTGTTCGGCGAGGTGAAGAGCGTCTACGCGCAGGCGGCGGTGCACATCGCCGATCGCTGGGACGAGAAGGGCGAGCACTACACGGCCACCGCCGAGGACGCCGCGTACGGCATCTTCGAGATCGAGGGCGGCATCATCGCCGAGATCAACTCCTCGTGGACCGTGCGCGTGAACCGCGACGAACTCGTCGAGTTCCAGGTCGACGGCACGCACGGATCCGCGGTGGTCGGCCTCTTCGGCGCCAAGATCCAGCCGCGCAACGCCACGCCCAAGCCGGTGTGGAACCCCGACCTGGAGGACACCCGCGACTACGACGCCGACTGGCAGACCGTGCCGACGAACGAGGTGTTCCTGAACGGCTTCCGCCAGCAGTGGGAGGAGTACCTGGTCTCCTTCGTGGAGGGCACCGACTACCCGTTCGACCTGCTCGCCGGCGCACGCGGGGTGCAGTTCGCCGAGGCCGGCCTGACCTCGAGTGCCGAGGGTCGCAAGATCGCGCTGTCGACCCTGAGCCTGGACTGACCCGATGAGCACTCTCCGACTCCTCGCGGCCGACGGCTCGGTGACGGATGCTGAGCTGAACGCGGGCGGCGCCTTCGCCCGCCCGGCATCCGCTCTGCAGAGCCGCGTGGCCTACGCGGCCGCGCACGTCGTGCCGAAGACCCATGCCGACAACACTCCGGGGCAGCCCGCCGACATCGACTGGGATTCGACGCTCGCCTTCCGGCGGAACGTGTACTCGTGGGGGCTCGGCGTCGCCGACGCCATGGACACCGCCCAGCGGAACATGGGTCTGGATGCCGCGGCGACCCGCGAGCTGATCGCGCGCAGCGCCGAGGTCGCCCGGGAAGAGGGCGGCTCCGTCGTGGTCGGCGTCAACACCGACCATCTCGCTGAGACGCACGTCTCGCTCGAGCAGGTCATCGATGCCTACAAGGAGCAGCTGCACTTCACCGAGGAGCAGGGCGCCGGCCCCGTGCTGATGGCCTCGCGTCACCTCGCGCGGATCGCGACGGGTGCCGACGACTACCGGCGCGTGTACCGGTCGGTGCTCGAGTCGGCGACGGTCCCCGTGGTGCTGCACTGGCTCGGCACGGCATTCGACCCGGAGCTGGCGGGATATTTCGGGGCGGAGGACTGGCAGACGGCATCCGAGGTCCTGCTCGAGGTGATCGGCGAGAACCCGGGCAAGGTCGCGGGCGTCAAGATGAGCCTGCTGAATGCGGAGTCCGAGATCGCGGTGCGCGAGCGCCTCCCGGAGGGCGTGCGCATGTTCACCGGCGACGACTTCAACTACGTGAGCCTCATCGGCGGCTCGTCGGTCGTCGAACGCGGGAGCGAAGCGAGCGCGACGGAACGTCCTGCACGCATCTATTCCGACGCTCTGCTCGGCGCGTTCGCGGCGATTACGCCGGCGGCGTCCGCGGCGATCCAGGCGCTCGACGCCGGCGACCACGAGTCGTACCTGCGCATCCTCGGCCCGACGGAGGAGCTCAGTCGGCAGGTCTTCGCCGCGCCGACGTTCTACTACAAGACGGGTGTCGCCTTCCTGTCCTGGCTCAACGGCCACCAGCCCGCGTTCCAGATGGTCGGCGGCCTGCACTCGGCGCGGAGCCTGCCGCACCTGAGTCGCATCGTCGAGCTCGCGAACGCCTCCCTCGCTCTCGAGGACCCGGAGCTCGCCCGCGAGCGCTGGCACGGGATGCTGCGACTGGACGGAGTGGACGTATGACCGGCCCCGACCCCCGCCTCTCGATCAACCAGGCCACCATCAAGCGCGCCGATCTGGCGACGGCGCTGCGGGTCACCGCGGATGCCGGCATCCAGGCCATCGGCCTCTGGCGCGAGCCGGTGAACGAGGTCGGGCTCGACGTCGCCGCCCGGATGCTGGCGGACTCCGGCCTGCGTTTCACGACGCACTGCCGGGGTGGCTTCTTCACCCTCCCGGCCGGCCCGGCCCGCGACGCCGCGCTCGACGACAATCGCCGGGCGATCGAGGAGACCGCGGCGCTCGCCGCCGCCGGCGCCGACGGATCGACCGCTGTGCTCGTGCTCGTCGCCGGCGGACTTCCCGAGGGGTCGCGCGATCTGATCGGCGCGCGCGAACGGGTGCGCGACGCGATCGGCGCACTGGCCCCCGACGCCGAGGCTGCGGGAGTGACGCTGGCGATCGAGCCGCTGCATCCGATGTACGCGTCCGACCGGGCCGTCGTCTCGACGCTCGGACAGGCGCTCGACATCGCCGCCGACTTCGACCCGGAGGTCGCAGCCGTCGCCGTCGACACGTTCCACATCTGGTGGGATCCGCAGGTGCTCGCGCAGATCGCCCGCGCGGGCCGAGAGGGGCGCATCGCGACGTACCAGGTGTGCGACTGGAGGACGCCGCTCGCCGCGGACGTGCTGCTGTCGCGGCACTACACCGGGGAGGGCGTAATCGACTTCGGCTCGCTGACCCGCGCGGTGATCGAGACCGGGTACGACCGCGACATCGAGGTCGAGCTCTTCAACGCCGACATCTGGGCGGATGCGCCGGAGGACGTCGTGCGCCGGACGGCGGAGACCTTCGCCGCGGCGGTCTCCCCGCACCTGCGCTGAGTTGGGTCGCTGAGCTTGTCGAAGCGTCCCCGGGTCGGCCCTTCGACAGGCTCAGGGACCCAGGGATTCACGAGAGGATGAACGCATGACCGTGATCAGGCCGGGACTGTGCTCGGTGACGTTCCGCGGCCTGACGCCGGAACGGATCATCGCGCTGGCGGCGGATGCCGGGCTCGAGGCGATCGAGTGGGGCGGCGACGTGCACGTGCCTCCGGGCGACATCGCCCGCGCGACGCAGGTGGCGAAGGCGACGACGGATGCCGGGCTGGCCGTCGCCTCGTACGGCTCCTACTTCCGCGCCGGAGCCGACGAGCCTCTCACCCCGGTCCTCGACAGCGCCGAGGCGCTCGGTGCCGATCGCATCCGGATCTGGGCGGGCTCGGTCGGTTCCGGCGAGGCCACGGCGGGCGACCGGGCGGCGGTGGTCGAGCGGCTGCAGGCCGCGGCATCCGAAGCCAGCGCGAGAGGGATCGGTCTCGCCCTCGAGTTCCACTCCGGCACGCTCGCCGACACGGCGCCCGCCACCCTGCGTCTGCTGGACGACGTCGCCGATCCGGGCCTGAGCACCTACTGGCAGCCGACCGTCGACGCATCGGTCGACACCGCGATCGACGAGTATCGGGCGCTCGCCGACCGCACCAGCGCCGTCCATGTCTTCTCCTGGTGGCCGGCGACCGAGCGGCTGCCGCTCCGTGCGCGCGACTCGCTCTGGACCCGGTTCTTCGCCGAGGCGAAGGGTGTCGCGGACCCACCCCGCGACGCGCTGATCGAGTTCGTGCCGGGTGATGATCCGGAGATGCTCCTCGGGGAAGCCGCCGCGCTGCGCGCCTACGTCGGACGGCTCGGGTGAGCGTGCTCCTCCCAGTAGGCTCTCGATCATGAGCGCGTCTTCGCCGCCCCCGGGTCCTGCGTCCGCCTCGCGCGCGGGACGGTCCGCTCGAGGAGCCGCGGCGACGCTGCACGACGTCGCCCGAGCGGCGGGTGTCTCTCTCGCCACGGCCTCGCGGGTCCTGAACGGGTCGGAGCGCAAGGTCGCCGAGTCGTTCCGCGCGCGGGTGGAGGCGGCAGCGGCAGACCTCGGCTACACCGCCAACGTCTCGGCGCAGGCCACCGCCCGCGGGACATCGCCCGTGATCGCGCTGCTCGTCGCCGACATCGCCGACCCCTACTTCGGGTTGATCGCCTCCGGCGTCGCCCGCGGCGCGGATGAGCACGGCCTGGTCGTGACGATCGCGATCACCGAGCGCGACGCCGCGCGGGAGGCCAGGATCGTCCGCGCGCTCCGCGGACAACGACCTCAGGGGCTGATCCTCGCGGCATCGCGCACCGAGGAGCCGATGGAAGCGGAGACCGCACGCGAGCTCGGTGAATACACCAGGCTGGGCGGCCGCACGGTCACGTTCGGCCCGGACGGTCTCGGTGAGCGCCGAGTGGAGATCGACAACAGGGCAGGCGCCGAGGCCCTCGGGCGCCGCATGGCGGAGCTCGGATACCGCACGGCCGTCGTGATCGGCGCGGCAGAGGGCGTGCGCACCTCGGATGAGCGCCTCGACGGTTTCCGCGCGGGCTTCGAGGCCGCGGGGGGAACCGTCGAACGCGTGCTGCGCGGCGACTTCCGACGGGAATCCGGGTCCGCCGCGATGAGCGAGGCCCTCGCCGAGGGTGTGCAGAAAGGGACGCTCGTGTTCGGGATCAGCGATGTGGTGGCGATCGGCGCGATGTCCGCGATCCGCGACGCCGGCAGGCAGGTCGGCGCCGACATCGCCGTCTGCGGCTTCGATGACGTGCCGTCCAGCAGCGACGTCACCCCGGCCCTCACGACCGTGCGGGTGCCCCTGACCGAGGTCGGCTATCAGGCCTTCCGCGCGACGGTCGATCCGGACTGGCAGCAGCCGCCGCTTCCTCTCGAGGTCGTCGTGCGCGCGAGCACGCCGGAGGCGACGGCATGACCCGGATCGTGCTGGCTCCGGACAGCTTCAAGGGGACGATCACGGCGGTGGATGCCGCTGTCGCCCTGCAGGCCGGATGGACCGAGGTCGACCCCGGCGCGGAGTTCGTGCACCGCCCGATGGCGGACGGCGGCGAAGGAACGATCGCGGCCTTCGAGGCGGCGGTTCCCGGCTCCCGGCGCATGCCCGTCACGGTCGAGGGACCCACCGGCGCGGACATCGACACGTCGTGGCTGCTTCTGCCGCCGACCGCCGACGCGGCAGGCGGGACCGCCGTGATCGATCTCGCCTCGACGTCGGGCATCGAGCTGCTCGACACGCTCCGCCCCTGGGATGCCGACACGACCGGCTTCGGGCAGGCGATCGCCGCCGCTCTCGACCACGGCGTCTCGCGGGTCGTCGTCGGCATCGGGTCCAGCGGCTCGACGGACGGCGGGACCGGGATGCTCGCAGCTCTCGGCGCCCGATTCCTCGATGCCGCGGGCGCCCCCGTCGCGCGAGGTGCCCGTGGGCTCGCCGACATCGCCTCGATCGATCTGTCGGGTCTGCGCGCCGCGCCCGACGTGCGCGTGCTCACCGACGTCACCAACCCCCTGGTCGGCCCGCGTGGCGCGTCCGCCGTCTTCGGCCCGCAGAAGGGGCTGAACTCCGTCGCCGACATCACTCTCGCCGACCGTGGGCTCGGGCAGCTCGCGGCACTCCTCGGGCTCGACGCGGATCTGCCCGGCACGGGCGCTGCCGGCGGCACAGGAGGGGCGCTCGTCGTCTGGGGAGGCGTGCTCGCCCCCGGAGCCGCCGAGGTGGCGGAGCTCATCGGCCTCGCCGATGCGATCGCCGACGCCGACGTGGTCATCACCGGCGAGGGCTCGTACGACGGTCAGTCCGGCGACGGCAAGGTCCCGTCGTTCATCGCCTCGCTCGCCGCGGAGGCCGGTGCCAGGGCGATGCTCGCCGCGGGACGCATCACCGCCGATTCCGACACCAGCCTGTTCACGGCATCCGCTTCGCTCACCGACCTGGCGGGATCCTCGGATGCCGCCCTCGCCGAGCCCGCCCGCTGGCTGCGCGAGGCCGGCGCGGCCCTCGCCCGCAGGAGCTAGCCGCCGAGTGCCGCCGACACGACCGCACGGGCCTCGGCCTGCACCTCGGCGAGGTGCTCGGGGCCGCGCAGGCTCTCGGCGTACAGCTTGTAGACGTCTTCCGTACCCGACGGGCGCGCCGCGAACCAGGCGTGCTCGGTCTGCACCTTGAGACCGCCGATCGCCGCACCGTTGCCCGGCGCGTGCGACAGCTTCGCCGTGATCTCCTCGCCGGCGAGCGACGTCGCGGTCACGGCATCCGGCGCCAGCTTCGACAGCGTCGCCTTCTGGTCGGGGGTCGCGGGGGCGTCGACGCGCTGATAGGCCGAGGAGCCGAAGGCCTGCTCGAGCTCGGCGTAGCGCTCCGAGGGGGTCTTGCCCGTCACGGCGATGATCTCGGCCGCGAGCAGGCACAGCAGGATGCCGTCCTTGTCGGTCGACCAGACGGATCCGTCCTTGCGGAGGAACGACGCCCCCGCGGACTCCTCGCCGCCGAACGCGACGGAGCCGTCGAGCAGACCCGGCACGAACCACTTGAACCCGACGGGCACCTCCAGCAGGCGCCGGCCGAGCGACTCCGCGACGCGGTCGATGATCATCGACGACACGAGGGTCTTGCCGATGGCCGCATCCCGCGGCCACTTGTTCCGGTGCGAGAACAGGTAGTCGATCGCGACCGCGAGGTAATGGTTCGGGTTCATCAGGCCCGCATCCGGGGTGACGATGCCGTGCCGGTCGGCGTCGGCGTCGTTACCCGTGAGCACGTCGTAATCGCCCTTCTTGGCGACCAGCGACGCCATCGCCGACGGCGACGACGGATCCATCCGGATCTTCTCGTCCCAGTCGAGCGTCATGAATCGCCAGGTCGGGTCGACCTCGGGGTTGACGACCGTGAGGTCGAGGTCATGGACCTCGGCGATCAGCGCCCAGTACTCGACGGATGCTCCGCCGAGGGGATCGGCGCCGATGCGCACGCCCGCGCGGCGGATCGCGTCGATGTCGATGATCGAGGGAAGGTCGCGCACGTACGCGTCGCGGAAGTCGTAGCCGGTGATCGCGTCCCAGTCGACGTCGGCGAAGCGCTCGCGCTTCACGCCCTCGAGTCCGTTCGCGATCAGCTCGTTGGCACGGTCGGCGATCCAGCCCGTGGCATCCGTGTCGGCGGGGCCGCCGTGCGGCGGGTTGTACTTGAAGCCGCCGTCGCGCGGCGGGTTGTGCGACGGCGTCACCACGATGCCGTCGGCGCGGCCCGCATTGCCCTCGGCCGGTCCGAGGACCCGGTTGTACGTGAGGATCGCGTGGCTGAGCGCCGGAGTCGGAACCCACGCGTCGCGCGAGTCGACGCGCACGTCGACGCCGTTGGCGAGGAGCACCTCGATCGCGCTGCGCTCGGCGGGCAGCGACAGGGCGTGGGTGTCGCGACCGAGGAACAGTGGGCCGGTGATGCCCTGCGAGGCGCGGTAGTCGACGATCGCCTGCGTGGTGGCGAGGATGTGCGTCTCGTTGAAGCTGTTCGACAGCGAAGAGCCGCGGTGGCCGCTGGTGCCGAAGACGACCCGTTCGGCGGCGACCTCCGGGTTCGGCACGCGGTCGTAGTAGGCGGCGATCAGCTCGTCGACGTCGATCAGGTCAGTGTCCTCCGCGGGGAGGCCGGCACGGCTCGTCATCCCCACAGTCTGCCCTCTGATCGCGGGGACCGCATCCGTCTTGACATCCGAACGTCCGTTTCGACACCGGGGGATAGGCTGAACGCCGTGACTGAACGCCGCACCTACAGCTATCTCGGCCCTGCCGGAACCTTCACGGAGGCGGCACTCGACCAGGTCGCCGAGGCGCGAGGGCAGGACTGGCGCCCCGTGCACAACGTGGGCGAGGCGCTGGACGACGTGCTCGAGGGGCGCAGCGATGCGGCGATGATCGCGATCGAGAACTCGATCGAGGGCGGTGTCTCCACCACTCAGGATGCGCTGGCGACACTCCCGGGTCTGCGGATCATCGGCGAGTACCTCGTGCAGGTGAACTTCGTGCTCGTCGCCCCGCGGGGCACCACGCTCGACCAGGTCGAGGTCATCGCGGCGCACCCGGTCGCCTACGCGCAGTGCCATGGCTGGCTCGGCGCGCACGTGCCGTCGCACTCGCACGTGCCGGCGGCCAGCAACGTGGCGTCCGCGATCGGCGTGCTCGACGGCACGCTTCCGGCGCAGGCCGCCATCGCGGCGCCCGGCATCGTGAAGCACTACGACGTCGACGTGCTGGCCGAGGGCATCGGCGACAACGCGCAGGCCGTGACGCGCTTCGTGCTCGTCACCCGCACCACGACGCCGCCCGAGCCGACCGGTGCCGACAAGACCTCGCTCATCGTCGAGCTCCCGCATGACCACCCCGGATCGCTCCTCGAGATGCTCGAGCAGTTCTCGACGCGCGGCATCAACCTGTCGCTGATCGAGTCGCGGCCGATCGGCGACGAACTCGGCCGCTACCGGTTCGTGATCGACGCCGACGGCCACATCGAGCATGAGCGGATGGCGGACGCCCTGCTCGGCATCCGCCGATTCAGCCCGCGCGTCGTCTTCCTCGGCTCCTACCCCCGCGCGGATCGGCAGATCGTGCAGTACCCCGATCGCTACGCCGACGATGTGTTCGTCGAAGCGCGCGACTGGCTGCGCGGCATCCTCTCGGGCGAGCCCGAGGCCTGACCCTCGGGCGCCGGGCGGGCGACGGGTCAGTGCTCCTGGAAGCGCGGCCAGTCGCTGCCCGGCGCCATGTGGGAGTGCAGGGCGCCCTTGGCGGATGCGAGGCTCGGGTACGTGCCCGTCGCGGCATCCGATCCCGTCATCGTGACGACGTAGCCGTCTTCGTCGTGGCGGATGCTGCCGACCACTCCGTTCGATCCGTAGGCGACCCAGAGGGCGAGGGTCTTGGTGCTGCTCATCGTCGGAACTCCTTCCACTGCCATGACACGGCCGGTGACCGTGCTCGTGACGCTACGCCTCGCGCACGCCGAGCACCAGGCCTTGACAGGGCGCTCCGGGGCACTCCGAGTCACTCCGGGGAGATGCTCACCAGGGCGCGCTTGAACTCGGGCATGGCCGAATGGGGGTCGACGCGGTCGTCGGTCAGCAGGTTCGCGCTGCCGGCATCCGGGTAGTGGAAGGGCAGGAACACGGTGTCCGGACGGATGTCGCGCGTCAGCTCGGCACGCGCGGTGACGCTGCCGCGGTGGTTCGCGATGCGGAGGCCGTCGCCCTCGCCGATGCCGTGCTGCCGGGCCGTGGCGGGATGCAGCTGCGCGATGAGCGCCGGGCGCTTGGCGGTGAGCTCGGTGACGCGGCGGGTCTGCGTGCCGCTCTGATACTGCTCGAGCAGTCGCCCCGTGACGAGGTTGAGCCGGCCTCCGTCCGCCGCCTCGTGCTCGCGGGCCCGCACCGCGACCAGCCGCGCGCGGCCGTCGGGGTGGGCGAAGCGGTCGGCGAAGAGACGCGGTGTGCCGAGGCTGCCGACCGGGAAGGGCCAGTGCGCCTCGACCCCGAGGTCGAGCAGGGCATGGCTGAGGCCGGAGTAGTCGGCGGGGCCGCCGGCGGAGGCGCGGGCGAGCTCGTCGAAGACCTCGGACGGTTCGAGACTCCACTCGCCGGGAGCGTCGAGGCGCCGGGCGAGCTCGGCCATGATCCACAGCTCGCTGCGCGCGCCCGCCGGCGCTGCGATGGCCCGCCGGCGCCGGAGCACGCGCCCCTCGAGGTTGGTCATGGTGCCCTCCTCCTCGGCCCACTGCAGCACCGGGAGGACGATGTCGGCCATGCGCGCCGTCTCGGAGAGGAAGAAGTCCGACACCACGAGCAGATCGAGGCGCCCCAGAGACGCGCGGACCGTCGCGACGTTCGGGGAGGAGACCACGACGTTCGAGCCGTGCACGAGCAGCGCCCGCACTCCGCCGGGGAGGCCCGCGCCCTGCAGCAGCTCCACGGCCGGAACGCCAGGCCCGGGGATGTCATCGGGATCCACACCCCACACGGCGGCGACGTGCGCGCGGGCTGCGGGGTCGGTGATCTTGCGGTATCCCGGCAGCTGGTCGGCCTTCTGGCCGTGCTCGCGGCCGCCCTGCCCGTTGCCCTGCCCGGTGAGAGTGCCGTACCCGGAGCCCGGGGTGCCGGGGAGCCCGAGCAGCAGGGCGAGGTTGATCGCGGCGGTCGCGGTGTCGGCGCCGTCGACGTGCTGCTCGACGCCGCGGCCGGTGAGGATGTAGGCGGAGCCTGAGCGGGCGAGCGCGCGGGCGATCTCGCGGATGCGCGTCGCCGGCACACCCGTGATCGTCTCGGCCCGTTCCGGCCACCACGACGATATGGACTGCTGCAGCTGCTCGAGCCCGGAGGTCCGCTGCGCCACGTATCCCGCGTCGTACAGCCGCTCCGCGATCACCACGTGGATGAGGGCGAGCAGAAGGGGCAGGTCGGTGCCGGGCACGGGTTGGAGATGGATGCCGCCGCCGTCGGCGCAGAGGCGGGCCGTCGAGCTGCGTCGGGGATCGACGACGATGAGACCGCCGCGCGCCCTGGCGCCCTGCAGGTGCGAGACGAAGGGCGGCATCGTGTCGCCCACGTTCGACCCGAGCATCAGGATCGTCTCGGCCGTGTCGAGATCGGTCAGCGGGAACGGGAGACCCCGATCGATGCCGAACGAGCGGTTCGCGGCCGCGGCGGCCGACGACATGCAGAAGCGGCCGTTGTAGTCGATCCGTGACGTGCCGAGCGCGATGCGCGCGAACTTGCCCAGCTGATAGGCCTTCTCGTTCGTGAGGCCGCCCCCGCCGAACACCCCGATCGCGTCGCGTCCGTGCTCCGCCGCGATGCCCTGCAGTCGTGCGGCGAGCAGGTCGAGGACGGCATCCCAGTCCGCGGGATGCAGTTCGCCGTCGTCCCCGCGCATCAGCGGGGTCGTCAGCCGGCCGGCGTCGCCGAGAAGCTCGGCCGATGTCCAGCCCTTCTTGCAGAGGCCTCCGCGGTTGGTGGGGAAATCGCGTCCGGCGACGCTGACCGGGAGGGGGCCGTCGGGCGCCGGGGTGAGAGTCATCGCGCACTGCAGCGCGCAGTAGGGGCAGTGGGTGTCGGTCATGCCGTCGCCGCCGCGTGCGCGTGGACGAGTTCGGCGATGCGGGCGCGGCATCCGCCGCATCCGGTGCCGGCACGCGTGCAGCCTCCGACCTCGGCCACCGTGCCGCAGCCGTCGTCGATCGCGTCCTCGACCTGTCCGACCGTCACGTCGTTGCAGATGCAGAGGGTGGCGTCGCGGCCGCTCGCCGTCTCGACCTCGTCGGCGTCGTCGAGGCGGAGCAGCAGCGAGCGATCGGCGGGCAGCTCGCCACCGCGCAGGTACAGCACGCTCAGCTCGGCCGCGGTGCGCGGCATCCCCACGGAGACGAATCCGGTCAGGACCCCGCTGCGGGTCGCCATCTTCACGTAGGTGCCGTGCTCAGGGTCGGCCCACACCGCGATGCCCGGGGCGTCCTCGCCGGCCGGGACGGGCGCGAACGGATCGGCCGAGACGTCGCCGGCCGAGACGAGATCGACGAGCTCGCCCTTGAGCACCACGACACCGGGCTGATCCTCGCGGAACGGAGCGTGATCCTCTGCGGTGTCGAGACCGGCGTCGAGAGCCGCATCGAGCTCGGCGGTGATGCGGGCGGCCAGCCAGGAGGCCTGGCGCCAGCCCGGTCCGACGAGGCCGTTCGGACCGCCGGGCACGCGCTTCTCGTGCAGGTGGAGCTCCGGATCGGCGATGTGGGCGCAGTCGCCGATCGCGTGGATGCGCTGGTCTGTCCACGACCGCAGGTCGCTGTCGACCAGCACGCCGTTCCCGACGCGGAGCCCGGCGTCCTCGGCGAGCTCTGTCCGCGCCCGTACGCCGCACGAGAGCACGAGCAGGTCGCCCTCGATGTGCTTGGCGTCGGAGCTGACGAGTGCGCGGAAGCGGCGCTCTCCGTTCTCGTCCTCGCGGACGATCACGCCCTCGGCGCGGGTGTGCGGCACCAGCGCGACGCCCGCGGATGCCAGGGCGGAGGACAGGACCGAGGCCGAGCCGCGATCGAGCTGCCGCGGCATCGGGATCGGTCCGAAGTGCGCCACGGCCGGTGTCGCGCCCGCATCCGCGAGGAGCATGGCCAGCTCGATGCCGAGCACGCCGGCGCCGAGGACGACCACGCGCCCGCCGCGTTCCACGACCTCGCGCACCTGGGCGGCGTCCGACAGGTCGCGCAGCACGCACACGCCCGTCGTCAGACGTGCGTCGAGGCCGCTGTCGTCCGGGCCCACGGTGTGCAGCCCGTCCAGCGTCGGGATGATCGGCCGGGCGCCCGTGGCGAGCACGAGCCGGTCGTAGGAGACGGCGGACCCGTCGCCGAGGACGACCCGCTGCGCGTCGCGATCGATGCGCTCGGCGCGGGCGCCGAGCCGCAGATCGATCCCCGGCAGGCCGGCCGCCGTGGTGAGCGTGAGCTCGGATGCCGCGACCTCCCCGACGGCGTACTCGCCGATCAGCACGCGGTTGTACGGATCTGCCGTCTCGGCGCCGACCACCGTGACCGTCGCACGGCCGGCGGAGACGAGCGGCAGGAGCTCCTCCGCGAACCGGATGCCGACGGGACCTGCGCCGACGACGACGATCCGCACGATCAGATCCGGTGTCCGGCGAGCGAGGCGCGCGGGATCGCGTAGACGAGGACGGTGATCACGAGCAGCACGACGTAGGCGCCGACGAAGCCCGCGAAGGCCGGAGCGTAGGAGCCGCTCGCGTTCTTCGCGGCGGCCAGCACCTGCGGGATGACGAACCCGCCGTATGCGCCGATCGCCGAGATCAGCCCGAGTGCCGCGGCGGCCTTGCGCTGCGTGCTCACCGTCAGAGGGTCGCCCGCGGTGGCGGCGCCCCGGGCGGCGAACACGTTCGGGATCATCCGGTAGGTCGCGCCGTTGCCGAGGCCGGCGGCGACGAACAGCAGCAGGAAGCATCCGAGGAAGAGCGCGAAGCTGTTCATCTCGAGCGTGAGCAGCAGCGAGAGAGCGCCGGCGATCATCAGGCCGAATGCGGCGATCGTCATGCGCGCCCCGCCGAAGCGGTCGGCGAGCTTGCCGCCGTAGGGGCGGGCGAGCGATCCGACCAGCGCGCCGAGGAACGCGAGCGAGAGCGAGGCGGTGCCGACCTGGAACGACGAGTACTCCGGGAAGGTGTCGGCGATCAGCTTGGGGAACACGCTGGAGAACCCGATGAAGGATCCGAACGTGCCGATGTAGAGCAGGGCCAGCACCCACAGGTGCGGTTCGCGCAGGGCCGCGGCGGCACCCGCGAAGTCGGCCTTCGCGGAGGACAGGTTGTCCATGTAGCGCCAGGCTCCCCAGGCGGCGAGGAGGATGAGCGGGATCCACATCCATCCGGCGAACGACAGGTTGAAGGTCAGGGCGGCGGTGAGTGACACGACGATCGGCACGGCGAGCTGGGCGACCGCGGTGCCGAGGTTGCCGCCGGCGGCGTTCAGACCGAGCGCCCATCCCTTCTCCTTCTGCGGGAAGAAGTAGGTGATGTTCGACATGGAGCTCGCGAAATTGCCGCCGCCGAACCCGGCGAGGGCTGCGACGAGCAGCAGGATGCCGAACGGCGTCTCGGGATTCTGCACCACGACGCCGAGGAGGCCGGCTGGGATCAGCAGCAGCAGGGCGGAGACGATGGTCCAGTTGCGGCCCCCGAACCGTGCGACGAGGAACGTGTACGGGAAACGCAGGGTGGCGCCGACGAGGCTCGGCAGCGAGATGAGCCAGAACGACTCGGTGGTGGTGAGCGTGAAGCCGGCGTTCGGCAGCAGCACGACCACAATGCTCCACAGCTGCCAGACGATGAAGCCGAGGAACTCGGCGAAGATCGACCAGCCGAGGTTGCGGCGGGCGATCGCGCGGCCCTCCGCGGCCCAGAAGACGGCGTCCTCCGGGTTCCAGCCGTCGATCCAGCGACCGTCGCGGCGGGTGAGGGTGGTGGCCGAATCGACCCTGGTGTTTCCGAGCGTCTGAGACATCGCGGCTCCTGGAGTTCGAGAGGAAGAATGCTCCGAACCTAGGGGTCACGTATTTCCCGACTGCTCTTCGGCGATTTCCGGATGATTACTTTTGCATCACACGGGCGAGGACGCCGATGAGAGGTCTTCGCGATCGGCGGGGTCGTTCAGGCGTGATCGTCCGCGGTGCGCCAGCCGGCGGCGAGCTCGCTGATCGCGGCCGCCGCGTCCGCGGCGTCGGTCGGGCTTCCTCCGGCACGGCCGGCCGCCAGCCCGGCGAGGAACGCGCTCAGCGGCGCGGCGGGGCGGGCGACGCCGTGCGCGACGTCGCGAGCCAGGTCGAGGACGAGTGCCGTGTCGACGTCGGAGCGATCCAGACCCAGGCGGGTGCACACCGCCGCGGTCCAGTCCTCCAGGGCGTCGACGGGGAGATGCCGCGGCTGGTCTGTCATGTCGCCTCCTGATCCGTGCGTCCTCGTACCTGAGCGGCCTGAGCGGCTCGCGCTCTCGCACGCTCCAGATCGTCCCATGTGTCGACGTCCGCCGCCAGGTCGCCGGCGTTCACCAGGTCCAGGCGCAGCCCCGAGACGAGGGAGCGGATCGAGGCGTCGCGGCCGCCGTCGGGAAGCGCCTCGACAGCACGGCGCAGCGTGGCGGTGCGGTACCGCCCGATCAGCCACTGCACGCCGTCGGCATCCGCGAGACAGGTCCCGTCGGCGTCACCCGTCGGATGCGCGCGGAGCAGCGCGACCGCCTCCACGGCGCGCGGGGTGTCGGCAGCGAGGACGCAGACCTCCTCCCGGTCGACATGCGCGAGGCCGGCGGCGATCGCGGCCACCGGGCCGCCGAACGCGGGCGTCTCCCGGGTCCAGACGACCTCTGCGCGCACGGATGCCGGCGGTCCGACCACGATGAGGGGATCGCACCACGACACCGCGCGCAGCGCATGATCGAGCAGGGTCTCGCCGTCCACGACGAGCTGCGGCTTGTCGGCTCCGCCCAGACGGGAGGCGCGCCCGCCGGCGAGGATGATCGCGGCGACGCCGCCGGTGGCGTGCGGAAGGGCGGGAGCGGTCATGAGAGCAGCACCACGTCGACCAGGTCGCCGGCGCTCACGGTCGCGACATCCTCCGGAACCACCACGTAGGCCTCCGCCTGCGCCAGTCCGGCCGCCAGGTGCGAACCGGAGCCTCCGGCGGTCGCCGGCCGCACCGTCCAACCCGTCGGATCCCGGTCGATGCGCGCAGGAACGAACTGTCGACGCCCCTGCTTCGTGCGCCATCCGGCCGCGACGGGCAGCCGCATCGTGGGTCGCTGCAGCTCCGCCCGGCCCTGCAGCGCCAGCAGGGCAGGGCGCACGAACGCCTCGAACGACATCGCGACGCTCACCGGGTTTCCGGGAAGGCCGAACACGAGCGCATCGCCGACCCGTCCGAACGCCTGCGGCTCGCCCGGCTGCATGGCCACGGAGACGAAGGCGATCCGGTCGCTCAGCACGCTGCGGACGACCTCGTACGCGCCGGCGCTGACCCCGCCGGACGTCACGACGAGGTCGGCGCCGAGGTCGTCGACGGCACGCGCGAAGGCCGCGTCGAACGCGGCATCCTCGTCGGTCACCGTCGTCACCGAGACGAGGTCGGCGCCGGCCTCCCGGCACGAGGCCGCGAGCAGGATCGAGTTGGACTCGGGGATCTGCCCGCGGGCGAAGACGCCGCCGGGCGGGGCGAGCTCGCTGCCGGTGGAGATGACGGCGACGCGCGGACGCCGCCGCACGTCGACCCGATCCACACCGGATGCCGCGAAGGCGGTCGCCTGCAGGGCGCCCACGACGATGCCGGCAGGAGCGACCTCGTCGCCGGCTCGCACGTCTTCACCGCGTCGCCGGATGTGCGCGCCCTCGCTCCGCGGCGCGCCGGTCACGATCGCGGTGATCGGCGACTGCGCGAATCCGCCGTGGGTGTCCTCCACGGGGATCACCACGGTCGCCGCCGAGGGAACGGGAGCGCCGGTCATGATCCTGGCGACCTCACCCGCAGCGAGGGGCGGATCGACGGGCGAGCCCGCCGGGATGTCGGCGACGATGCGCATCGTCACCGGGTGCTCGGCGTCTGCGGCGGCGACGTCCTCGAGGCGCGCGGCGTAGCCGTCCATGGCCGAGTTGTCGAACAGCGGCACGTCGACGCGGGCGAGCACGGGGGAGGCGAGCGTGCGTCCCACGGCGTCGTCGAGCGACACGGTCACGGCGGGCAGAAGGGCGACGGCCGACAGGACGACCTCGAGGTGCTCCTCCACGGTGCGGCGCATCGCGCGCGCGCCGGACGGGGGAGAGGCGGCGCGCATGGACTCAGCGTACGCCCGGGTCGCCGCCCGTCTCGGCGGTTCGTGCGCCATGTTGCGGCACATTTCCCGCGCAGGGAGAGGGGCGTGGGATCAGGGCGCGGCGGCGATCAGAGCGCGGCGGCGATCAGAGCGCGGCGGCGATCAGCTCGAGCGTCTGCGCACGCCCGGGAGAGGTCGTCCGCGGCTCCGACTCGTACGAAGCCGCGACGGGCGACAGCATGACCTCGTCGACGCCGTAGGTCTCGGCGAACGCGCGGACCTCGGCGGCGACCGACGCGCCCGTCCCGACGAACCAGCGCGAGCGCGCCGCCTGGATGACCTGGTCGGTGGCGGCATCCGTCTCGGCGGCGACGGCCTCCTCGACGGTCTCCAGCGCGACCAGCGGCTGGTTCAGGCGCAGGCGCGCCATCATGCGCAGCTGCGGCAGCGCGCGCGCCTCCGCCTCTTCGGCGGTCGGTGCGGCGACGACGTTGACCGTGAGGAACGTGCGCGGGGCCGGGTGCTCCTCGCTGGGCTGGTAGCCGGTGCGGTAGAGATCGAGCGCACGCTCGAGACCCTGACCCGAGAAGTGGTTCGCGAACACGTAGGGCAGGCCCTGGGCGGCCGCGAGCTGGGCGGAGTAGTCGCTCGACCCGAGGAGCCAGACCTCGGGTGCACCGGTCGCGGCGGGCGTCGCACGGACCGTGTACTCGCCGCCGGATGTGAACCGCACGGTCGCGCCGTCGCCGGAGACGAGCGCGGCGATGTCCTGCACGTGGCGGGGGAACTGCTCGACGTCGCTCGTGGTGCCGGAACCGCGGAGCAGCTGGGTGATCACAGGGTCGCTGCCCGGAGCACGCCCGAGACCGAGGTCGATGCGTCCGGGGGCGATGGCCTCGAGAGCCGCGAACTGCTCGGCGACGATCAGCGGAGCGTGGTTCGGGAGCATGACGCCGCCGGATCCGAGGCGCAGCTGCGAAGTGCGGGTCGCAGCCGCCGCGATCAGCACCGGGGGCGTCGTGGAGGCGACCGCCGGCATGTTGTGATGCTCGGCGAACCAGTAGCGGCGGTAGCCGAGCCGGTCGGCGGTCTCCGCCAGCGAGAGCGAGGAGGCGATGGCCTCGGCGCTGGTCTGGCCGGTGCGCACCGGGACGAGGTCGAGGACGGAGAGAGCGATTTCAGACATCCTCAGGGCAAACCACGAGACGCCACCGCGCATTCCCCGGATTCAGGTCCGCGGTGCGCGAGAGGACGGTCCGCGCGTCTCATCGCGGAGGGTCTCGATCTCCTCGCGGTTGATGGTCGCCGCGCGATCGAGCAGCTCGTTCGCGAACTCGATCTGCTCGTCGGTCAGGGTGTCGAGATAGTCGTTCCAGCGTTCCGCGACCCGCCCATAGATGTGCCCGACCCGTGCCATCACGGTCTCGGGGACCGCGGAGACGATCACGCGGCGGCGATCGGTCTCGTCGCGGGTGCGGGTGACGAAGCCCGCCCGCTCGAGACGGTCGATCATGGCGGTGACCGCGCCTCCGGCGGTCAGGCCCGAGCGCGCGGCGAGTTCCCCGGGGGTCGCCGGGCCCTCGCTCAGCAGCAGGCCCACCGCCTGGAGATCGGTGCCGTTGAGGCCGCCCGAGCGCGCCACGGCCTCCTGGAACAGCACCGACCTGGCCATGAACTCGCGCATCACCTCGCCCTGACGGGCGATCGCGGCATCGCGCGTTGACGCTTTCTCCGGCATCCGCTAATCTCTCTATATTCGAGAGACTCTCTTTTAGAGTCTCTCTCATCTGCTCTCAGACTATCGAAGGAACCACGCATGCCCAAGGCGCTCATCATCGGGGGCGGCGTCGCCGGACCCGCCACGGCTCTCTTCCTCCACCGTGCCGGATGGGAGGTGGAGCTCTTCGAGGCGCGGAGCGCGCCGGCACCGTACGGCGGGCTCTTCCTCAATGTGGCCACCAACGGCCTCGCGGTGCTCGACGAGCTCGGGCTGCGCGACCGGCTCGTGTCGGACGGGCACCTCAGCCCGCACATGGTGATGCTCAGCGGGCGGGGAGCGCGACTCGGCGTGGTCCCGAACGGGCCCGCCGGCGATCCGGAGCGCGGCAGCGTCGTCGTGCGACGCGCCTGGCTGCACGAGGTGCTGCGCGAGGCGATCACGGATGCCGGCATCCCGCTCGCGTTCGATGCACGGCTGGACCGCATCGAGGAGACGCCGGATGCCGTGGTCGCGCACTTCGCCGACGGTCGCAGCGTCCGCGGCGACGTGCTCATCGGCGCCGACGGTGTGGGATCGATCGTGCGGATGGCCATCGATCCGCAGGCGCCGGCCCCCGCCCCGAGCGGGCTGATCAGCGTCGGCGGATTCTCCCGGGTGCCGGGTCTCGCGCCGACTCCCGGCGAGCAGTACATGGTGTTCGGGGCGAAGTCCTTCTTCGGCTACCTGGTCCGCGAAGACGGCACCGCCTACTGGTTCGCCAACGTGACGGCGCCGGCGCTCGGGCGCGCGGAGACCCGCGCGATGACGGACACGGACTGGTTGACGCGACTGCGCGACCTGCATGCCGACGACCCGTATCCCGTGCCTCAGATCCTCGAGCACGTGGAGGGCGAGATCGGCGCCTATCCGCTCTCCGATCTCACCCACGTCCCGCACTGGCATCGAGGGCGACTGGTCCTCGTGGGTGATGCCGTGCACGCGACCTCGCCCAGTGCAGGACAGGGCGCGTCCCTCGCGCTGGAGGACGCGATCGTGCTCGCCAGGCACCTGCGCGACGCCGCCGACCACGAGCAGGCCTTCGCCGCCTACGAGCGCGACCGGCGGCCACGAGCAGAAGAGGTCGTGAAGTACGCGCGAGCCGTCAACCGGAACAAGCGGGTCACGAAGTCCCGGCTCGGCATCGCCCTCCGCGACGCGATGCTGCCGAGGTTCCTGCGCAGCGCCTCGTCGGACACCCGCAACGATCATCTCTACAACCATGTCGTCCACTGGTGACCCCGCGCTCCCTCCCCGCGCATTCCCCCGCTAGCGTTGGCACATGGATGCCGAGATCTTCTACGTGATCGTCGGGGCCGTCGCCGTGGCCGCCGTCGCGAGATGGCGCGGGTGGCCTGCGCCGCTGCTCGTCACGATCGTCGCGCTCGCCGCGTCATTCCTGCCGTTCGTGCCCGAGGTCGACATCGACGGGCACCTGCTGCTGAACCTCGTGCTGCCGCCGCTGCTGTACTCGGCGGCGTTGGACGTGTCGTTCGTCGGCTTCAAACGCAGCCTGCCGCAGATCCGCAGGCTCGGCATCACGCTCGTGCTGCTCACCGCGCTCGCGGTCGGCTTCGTGGCCTGGTGGATCTTCCCGGCGCTGACCCTCCCCGGCGCGCTGCTGCTCGGCGCGATCGTCGCTCCGCCGGATGCCGTCTCGGCGGCGGCGATCGGCCGCAAGCTCGGGCTCCCGCGCCGCATCATGACGGTGCTGTCGGGGGAGAGCCTGATCAACGACGCGACCTCGCTGACGCTGTACCGGGTGTTCGCCGCGATCCTCGCCGGAGCGACGCTGACGGTCTGGGACGGCGTCTGGCAGTTCCTGCTCGCGGTCGTGGTCGGCGTCGTGGTCGGCCTCGTCTTCGGTGTCGTGCTGCACCAGCTGCGCATGCGGATCAGCGACCCCGTCGTGATCGGCACCTTCGGGCTGCTGGCGCCGTTCGGCGCGTACGCGATCGCGGAGCACCTGCTCGGATCGGGCGTGCTCGCGGTCGTCGCGATGGGACTCTACGTCGGCTTCAACGCTCCGCGCACCGACTACACCACTCGGCAGCAGGAGAAGCCGCTGTGGCTCTCGGCCGACCTGCTGCTGGAGAGCTTCGTGTTCGCCTACATCGGACTGCAGTTCCCGCGCGTGCTCCGCGATCTCGGCAGCGAGTCGGTCGGGCACATCCTGCTGCTCTCCGGTGCGGTGCTGCTGGTCGTGCTCGTGGTGCGCCCGCTCTACGTCTATCCGACGAGCGCCTGGTCGAACTTCCAGGACCGCCGACGCCTCGCCCGCATGGATCGCGGCATCGCCTCGGGGGAGTTCGACAAGCGCCGCGAGCAGTCCCGCCGCTGGGGCCAGTACAGCGCCGAGGAGCTGCGGTCGCAGATCGTGCGCGAGCGGATGGCAGGACTCCAGCTCACCTGGAAGGACAACGCGGTCATCTCGTGGGCCGGGATGCGCGGCGTCGTGACGCTCGCGACCGCGCTCGCCGCCGCCGATCTCGCGGCCCTCGACTCGGACGCCTCGCACGCGATCGTGGTCGTGGCGTTCATCGTGACGGTCGCGACGCTGCTGCTGCAGGGGCTGACGCTGCCGATGCTCATCCGCGGGCTCGGCATCGCGAGCGACATCGACGCGGTCGAGGACGAGAAGGCCCTGGCCGACGTGAAGGAGAAGAGCCGTGCCGCCGGCAAGGCGTTCCTCGCCGAGAAGCGCCTCGAGTGGGAGGCGACGCACGGGGAGGTCGACATGCCCCTCTTCGACGCCTTCACGAAGCGGATGACCCGGGTCGAGAAGGACACGGACGAGGCGCAGCGCGTCGGGGATTCCGCGAACCAGCCCTCGTACGAGGATCTGGTCGCGCTGTCGCGGGGATGGCTGCAGGTGCGGCGCGACATCCTGCTGGCGGAGCGCGACGCCGGCAACCTCGACGAGGAGGTGATGCGCGAGCTGCTGACCGCGATGGATGCCGAGGAGCTCGCGCTCGACACCCGCGGCGCCACGCGCGAGCAGGGCCGCGCCTAGAACGCCGGTTTCGGCATCCGTGGTGACGGCCGCGAACACGAAAGCGCCCCGCCCCACGAGGGGACGGGGCGCTTCCGCGAAGCAGGGGTCAGCGCGCGCCGACCGGCTCCTTGTCGCTGGCGGCATCCGTCTCCGGTGCGTCGTCGGCGTCGCTGTCGTCGGCGAAGGGAAGGCCCTCGCGCGGCGCGTTGTAGAGCTCCTCGTCGAGGATGCCCTCGCGCTTGGCCACGATCGTCGGCACGAGCGCCTGGCCCGCGACGTTGACCGCGGTGCGGCCCATGTCGAGGATCGGGTCGATCGCGAGCAGCAGGCCGACGCCCTCGAGCGGCAGGCCCAGGGTCGACAGCGTGAGCGTGAGCATGACGGTCGCGCCGGTCGTGCCCGCGGTGGCCGCGGAGCCGACGACCGAGACGATCACGATCAGCAGGTACTGCACGAAGTTCAGCTCGATGCCGAAGAACTGCGCGACGAAGATCGCGGCGATGGCCGGGTAGATTGCGGCGCAGCCGTCCATCTTGGTGGTCGCGCCGAACGGCACGGCGAACGAGGCGTACGAGCGGGGCACACCGAGGTTCCGCTCGGTGACGCGCTCGGTCAGCGGCAGGGTGCCGATCGACGAGCGGCTGACGAAGGCGAGCTGCACGGCAGGCCACACGCCGGAGAAGTACTGCTTGATCGACAGGCCGTGCGTCTTCACCAGGATCGGATAGACCACGAAGAGCACGAGCGCGAGGCCGATGTAGATCGCCGCGGCGAACCACGCGAGCGAGGCCAGCTTCTCCCAGCCGTACTCGACGACGGCGGCGCCGATGAGGCCGAACGTGCCGAGCGGGGCGATGCGGATGATCCACCACAGCACGCGCTGGATGACCTTGAGCAGCGACTCGGTGAACGCGAGGAACGGCTCGGCCTTCTTGCCGGCCTTGAGGGCGGCGATGCCCACGGCAGCGGCCACGACGATGACCTGCAGGATGTTGAAGCTGATGCTGGAGGTGGCGCTGCCGGTCTCGAGGTCGACCTGCGTGCTCGCACCGAGTCCGAGGAAGTTCTGCGGGATCAGGCCGAGGAGGAAGTTCCACCACGTGCCGACCGTGTACGGCTCACCGGGCGTGAGGCCGTCGCCGGCCTTCGAACCCGGCTGGATGACGAGGCCGAGGACGATGCCGATGGTCACGGCGATGAACGCGGTGATCGCGAACCACAGCAGCGTCTGGCCGGCGAGGCGCGCGGCGTTCTGCACGCGACGCAGGTTCGAGATGCTCGCGACGATGGCCGTGAAGATCAGCGGGACGACGGCGGCGCGTAGCAGCGTCACGTACGAGCTGCCGATGGTGTCGAGGGTCGCGGACAGTCCGTTGGGGCTCTCCGAGGTCGCGCCGAGCTGGCGGGCGATCAGGCCGGCGGCGATGCCGAGGACGAGGGCGGCGAGGATCTGGAAGCCGAACGAGGTCAGCAGCTTCCGGACCGGACCGCGGGTGTCAGGCGCCTTCTGGGCGCGTGCGGTAGTGCTCATGGTGTGTGGGGAACTCCAGGAAATCGCGGCGGGCCGAATGCACGCCATAACGCTCAACGCTAGGAGCGCCCCGTCATTCCCCGGCCCGATATGACGAAGGATGACGGATGCCGAGAGCATCCGTCATCCTCTGCGCTGCAGACCGCCGGGATCAGTCGGCGATGCACTCCTGGACGTTGTCCGAGATGATCTGGGTGGTGAGAGCCTTGTCGGCCTCGTTCTTCTGCTTGTCCTCGCCGTTCGCGAGGAAGGTGAGGGTCTCGTTGCTCAGCTCGGAGTCGACGAGGTACTCGGCCAGGCACTCGGCGGCGTCGGCGTCGATCTGGTCGCCCATGCCCTGGCTGTCGAAGAACTCGGCGAGTCCCTTCGCGACATCGGCTTCGGACGGGCGGCTCGGTCCGCCGCACGCGGCGAGCGAGAACGCGAGCGCGGCGATCGGCAGGGCGAGGAGGAGGCTGCTGGGGGTGCGCAGGTTCCGGTCGTTGATCTTCATGTGGCCAACGCTACTGCTTCACAGCCGATTCATAGAGGGGCTTGCATGGGCACAATTGCCCGTGCCAGGAGCGGATGCTTCTGCCACGATGTCCTCATGTTCATCGTGACCACGAACGACGTTCCCGGTTATCGCATCACGCAGGTGCTCGGCGAGGTCATGGGCCTCACGGTCCGCTCGACCGACTTCGGGCAGAGCTTCACCGCCGGATTCCGTTCGCTGGGCGGCGGCGAGATCCCCGAGTACACGCAGGTCATGTACGAGAGCCGCCAGGTCGTGATGGGCCGGATGTGGGCCGAGGCCCAGCAGCGCGGCGCGAACGCGATCGTCGCGATGCGCTTCGACACCGGGTCCATCGGCAACTTCAGCGAGGTGTGCGGCTACGGCACCGCGGTCGTCGTGGAGACGCTCGCCGCGGCATCCGCTCCTCCCGCGCCACCCGCCGTCTGAATCGCCCGACGGCGAATCCATGAGGAAGTGCGACCGGAACGGCATCCGGGCCGAGCGTCAGCGCGGCGCCAGCACCAGCAGCTCGCCGACCTCGCACCCGAGGGCATCGCAGATCGCCCGCAGGGTCGAATAGCGGATCGCCCGAGCACGGTCGTTCTTCAGCACCGACAGGTTGACGATGCTGACGCCGACCAGCCCGCTCAGCTCGGTGAGCGTCATGCCGCGTTCGGCGAGCAGCTCGTCGAGACGGCAGTGGATGCCGGGGAACTCCTCGTCGTTCTCGGCCGGGCTCACACCAGGCCCTCCGTCTCGCGCTGCAGCCGATCGCCGACCGAGAACGCGGTGCCGATCACCGCGAGGATGAAGGCGCCGAGGATGAAGGTGAACGGCTCGACGCTCATCACCGCCGTATCGAAGGCATTGTCCGTGACCGCGCTGACGGTCGCGTTGGCGAGCATGTTGTCGAAGAACCGCACGGCCGCGAAGCCGAAGAGACCGGTGATCCCGGCGGTCATCACGAGGGCGGTGTTCCGGCGGCTGAACACCGTGCCGCCGAGGATGCTGCGGGCGAGCAGCAGCAGGCATCCGATCACGACGACGATCGTGAGGATCTGCAGCACCTGGCCGATGATGCCGGGCACGACCGCGAGCGGCGGCAGGTCCGCGGCGGTGACGGATGCGCGATCGAGGTCGAGGGTGAGGTCCGCCCCGCCGGCACCGAGCGGCACGTCGACGGGCTGGTCGACGAACTCGAGCATCACGGGGACCGCGGTGCCGGAGCCGAGCCCGATGATGCGGATGATCGAGTGGACGGCGATGTATGCCGCGATCGCGGCGCCGGCGATGCAGAAGGCGATGAGGCTCCCCTTGTCCCCCCGGGACAGCTCGCCCTGCTTCGATCCCTGCTTCTCCACGTTCATCATCCCCACTCCTTATCGATAGTCGTTGTTGTCGATAGACGTTAAGTTATCGACTGTCGATACGTCCGTCAACCCCGGCGTGCGTTCCCGTGGCAGAAACGGCGGGAGCTCGGCCGTCGCACCCGCCGCACGTGCCACGGGAGCGACGGGGCTATGCCCACGGCGAACACGGGCATACAGCGCCTGAGCGGTGGTTACTCTCGATGTACAAGCGCAGATCGCCGTCTTTGACGTAGCGCTTCGCCCCAGTGCGAATAAGGAGTCACAGCATGTTCGAGAGATTCACGGACCGAGCCCGTCGAGTGGTCGTCCTCGCCCAAGAAGAGGCGAAGATGCTCAACCACAACTACATCGGCACCGAGCACATCCTGCTCGGCCTCATCCACGAGGGCGAGGGCGTCGCCGCCAAGGCGCTCGAAAGTCTCGGCATCTCCCTCGACGCGGTGCGCGAGCAGGTGCAGGACATCATCGGCCAGGGTCAGCAGCAGCCGACCGGCCACATCCCGTTCACGCCCCGCGCCAAGAAGGTGCTCGAGCTGAGCCTCCGCGAGGCCCTGCAGCTCGGCCACAACTACATCGGCACCGAGCACATCCTCCTCGGCCTCATCCGCGAGGGCGAGGGCGTCGCCGCCCAGGTGCTCGTCAAGCTCGGCGCCGACCTCAACAAGGTGCGCCAGCAGGTCATCCAGCTCCTCTCCGGTGCCCCCGGCCGCGAGCCGGCATCCGTCGGCGCGCAGACCAACGACACTCCGAGCGCGCAGGGCGGATCGCAGGTCCTCGACCAGTTCGGTCGCAACCTGACCCAGGCCGCGCGCGACAACAAGCTCGACCCGGTCATCGGTCGCGAGAAGGAGGCGGAGCGGGTCATGCAGATCCTCTCCCGCCGCTCCAAGAACAACCCCGTCCTGATCGGAGAGCCCGGCGTCGGCAAGACCGCCGTCGTCGAGGGTCTCGCTCAGGCCATCGTCAAGGGCGATGTCCCCGAGACGCTGAAGGACAAGCAGCTCTACTCGCTCGACCTCGGCTCGCTCATCGCCGGCTCCCGCTACCGCGGTGACTTCGAGGAGCGCCTGAAGAAGGTCACCAAGGAGATCCGCACGCGCGGCGACATCATCGTCTTCATCGACGAGATCCACACCCTCGTGGGTGCGGGTGCCGCCGAGGGTGCGATCGACGCGGCCAGCATCCTGAAGCCGCTGCTCGCCCGTGGTGAGCTCCAGACGATCGGTGCGACCACGCTCGACGAGTATCGCAAGCACTTCGAGAAGGATGCCGCGCTCGAGCGCCGCTTCCAGCCGGTGCAGGTGAACGAGCCGACGCTGCCGCACGCGATCAACATCCTCAAGGGGCTGCGCGACCGCTACGAGGCGCACCACAAGGTGCAGATCACCGACGGAGCCATCGTCGCCGCGGCGAACCTCGCCGACCGCTACGTCTCCGACCGGTTCCTGCCGGACAAGGCGATCGACCTGATCGACGAGGCCGGTGCGCGACTGCGGCTCAGCATCCTGTCGAGCCCGCCCGAGCTGCGCGAATTCGACGAGAAGATCGCCAAGGTCCGCGAGCAGAAGGAAGTCGCCTCCGAGGAGCAGGACTTCGAGAAGGCCGCGTCTCTCCGCGATGAGGAGAAGAGCCTCCTCGCCGAGCGACTGCGTCTCGAGAAGCAGTGGCGTGCGGGCGACGTCGCGACCTCCGCGGTCGTCGACGAGGGTCTGATCGCCGAGGTCCTCGCGCAGGCCACCGGCATCCCGGTGTTCAAGCTCACGGAAGAGGAGTCCTCGCGGCTCGTCTTCATGGAGAAGGCCCTGCACCAGCGCGTCATCGGTCAGGAGGAGGCGATCGCCGCCCTCTCCAAGACGATCCGTCGCCAGCGCGCCGGACTCAAGGACCCGAAGCGTCCCTCGGGCTCGTTCATCTTCGCCGGCCCCACGGGCGTCGGAAAGACCGAGCTCGCGAAGGCCCTCGCGGAGTTCCTGTTCGACGACGAGGCCGCGCTGATCTCGCTCGACATGAGCGAGTTCGGCGAGAAGCACACCGTCTCGCGTCTGTTCGGTGCCCCTCCCGGATTCGTCGGATTCGAAGAGGGTGGCCAGCTCACCGAGAAGGTGCGCCGCAAGCCGTTCAGCGTGGTGCTCTTCGACGAGATCGAGAAGGCCCACCCGGACATCTTCAACTCGCTGCTGCAGATCCTGGAAGAGGGTCGTCTCACCGACGGTCAGGGTCGGATCGTGGACTTCAAGAACACGGTCATCATCATGACCACCAACCTCGGTGCGCGCGACATCGCCGGCGGCCCGGTGGGCTTCCAGATCGAGGGCAACGACTCGACCAGCTACGACCGGATGAAGGGCAAGGTGAACGAGGAGCTCAAGCGGCACTTCAAGCCCGAGTTCCTCAACCGTGTCGACGACATCATCGTGTTCCCGCAGCTCTCCAAGAGCGAGCTGGTGCAGATCGTGGATCTGTTCACCAAGCGCCTCGGCGAGCGTCTGCTGGACCGCGACATGACGATCGAGCTGTCGCAGGCGGCGAAGGAGCGTCTCATCGAGATCGGCTTCGACCCGGCTCTCGGCGCCCGTCCGTTGCGTCGCGCGATGCAGCACGAGGTCGAGGACCGTCTGTCCGAGAAGATCCTGCACGGCGAGCTCAACTCCGGCGACCACGTCAAGGTGGATGCCGCGAACGGCGAGTTCCTGTTCGAGCACGGTCCGCGCGGAGAGAAGGTGTCGGTCGGCATCAACACCGGCGGCGCCGGGATCTCCGGCACCCCCGACCTGGCGGTCGCCAGCGGGGAGTGACCCAGCCGAATCGTGGAAGGGGCGGATGCTGCGGCATCCGCCCCTTCTCTGTGCCCGGGGCATCCGCCGGTGGGAAAACGGAGAGGGGATGCTGTCCGCACGGCGATTCTCGTCGACGCCACGCCGCAAGACCTCGGTTTGATCCGCGCTTTCTTACGGATGCCCTGCAGGTGTCTAGGCTGGACGGGTGAGCGAGTACATCGTCCGACCGGCGCGCAGCGCCGACATCGTCGGCATCCGGAACCTGCTGCAGCCGCTCGTCGAACAGCGCATCCTGCTCGGGAAGGACCTGGCGGTGCTCTACGGCGCCGTGCAGGAGTTCGTCGTCGCCGAGGCCGACGGCGAGCTGATCGGATGCGGCGCGCTGCACGTGATCTGGGAGGACCTCGGTGAGGTGCGCACGCTCCTCGTGCGCGAGGACTGGCTGCACCACGGCGTCGGCCGCGGGATCGTCGACCGCCTCGAGGAGACCGCCCGCGCGCTCGGCCTCTCGCGACTTTTCTGCCTCACCTTCGAGGTCTCGTTCTTCGGACGCCGCGGCTACACCCCGATCGGCGAGCAGGTCGTCGACCCCGACGTGTACTCGCAGCTGCTGCGCAGCGGTGACGCGGGTGTCGAGGAGTTCCTCGACCTCGCGCACGTGAAGCCGAACACGCTCGGCAACACGCGCATGCTCAAGGTGCTCTGACCGACGGAGTCGCCGGACCGGACGGTCCATCGAATCGTCCATGTTCTTCCCCGTTCACGCCATGGGGCTCCGTGCGGGCCGACGATAGCTTCGTCGCAGGACCACGCGTCCTGTCGTCGGCTGCAGTGTGCCGTCGGCACGCATCTGCACGGAGGTTCAACGGATGAACAACGATCGCGTCGACGTCGGATCGACCATGGGCGTCGACGCGGAGCGTCGGCAGAACGAGCGGATCGTCCTGCCGGAAGCCGCCGGGCCGTTGCGTGCCGCCCTCGATCGCGGCGATGCCATCGCCTGGAGCGAGCCGCTGAGCATCCTCACGTACGAGGCCGCAGAGCCGAGCACCCACCCGATGTACCTCGACCATCGCGTCTATCAGGGGTCGAGCGGCACGGTGTATCCGATCCCGTTCACCGAGCAGATCGCCGATGAGGGCGTGGTCCGCGAATGGCAGGCCGTCCATCTCGAGAACGAATACGTGCGGCTCGTGGTCCTCCCCGAGCTCGGCGGGCGCATCCACATCGGGTACGACAAGACCACCGGCTACGACTTCTTCTACCGCAACAACGTCATCAAGCCGGCTCTCGTCGGTCTCGCAGGCCCCTGGATCAGCGGCGGGGTCGAGTTCAACTGGCCGCAGCACCACCGTCCGGGAACCTACCTCCCCGTCGAGACGACGATCGAGAACGACGACGACGGCTCGGTCACGGTGTGGTGCCACGACCACGACCCGTTCACCCGGATGTCGGCGCAGCACGGCATCCGACTGCGCCAGGGAAGCTCCGTCGTCGAACTGGTGGTGCGGCTGCACAACCGCACCAGCGAGCGGCAGTCCTTCCTCTGGTGGGCGAACGTCGCCGCCCGGGTGCACGACGACTACCAGTCCTTCTTTCCCGAAGACGTCCGCTATGTCGCCGACCACGCCCGTCGGGCGCTCACCGCGTTTCCCGAGGCCGATCGCCCGTACTACGGCGTCGACTACCCGGCACTGGCGGCGGAGCACGAAGGCGCCGACCGCATCGATTTCTACCGCAATATCCCCGTGCCGACGTCGTACATGATCGTCGACTCGCAGCAGGACTTCTTCGGCGGCTACGACCACGCCGCCGGAGCAGGGTTCGTGCACTGGGCCGAGCGTCGACTCGCGCCGGGCAAGAAGCAGTGGACGTGGGGCGATGCGCCGTTCGGCCACGCCTGGGACGACCAGCTCACCGATGGCGACGGTCCGTACGTCGAACTGATGGCGGGCGTCTACACCGACAACCAGCCGGACTTCTCCTGGCTGCTGCCCGGCGAGACCAAGGTTTTCTCGCAGTACTGGTATCCGATCCCCGCGATCGGCGCGGCGCACCAGGCGACGACGGATGCCGCCGTGCACGTCGAGCGCGGGGAGCGGGTGTCGGCGAGCTTCGCGGTCACGAGCCGCCGCGACGGTGTGACGCTGCGGATCCTCGACGGGGGTGCCGTCGTCGCGAGCACCGCGGCCGACCTGGTCCCCGGGGTGCCGGTGACGCTCGAGTCGGATGTCGCACCGTCGGATGCGATCACCGCCGAGCTCCTCGATTCCGACGGCGGTCTTCTCGTGCGGTGGACGCCGACGGATGCCGCGGACGAAGAGCCGTGGGTCGCCGACGAGCCGCCGCTGCCGGACGAGATCGACAGCGTCGAGGAGCTCTACCTCACGGGCCTCCACCTGCAGCAGAACCGCCATCCCACCCGCTCCCCGATGCCGTACTGGCGGGCGGCGCTCGCGCGCGACGCCGGTGACGCGCGGACGAACCTCGCGCTCGCGGATCGCGCGTACCGTTCCGGGCGCTTCGACAGCGCGCTCACGCATGCGCAGACGGCGATCACCCGCCTGACGCGGCGCAACGCGAACCCGACCGATACCGAGGCGTACTACCTCGCGGGACTCGTCCTCGCCCGTCTCGGCCGTGAGGTCGAGGCGCAGCAGATGTTCGGCAAGGCCGGGTGGGACGGGGCCTGGGCGGCGGCATCCGGTGTCGAGCTCGTCCGGTCGCTGCTGCGCACCGGTCAGCAGCGCGCCGCATTGCGGGTGCTCGACACGCTCGACGGCGTCGCCGGGCACGACACGCGCCGCGCCGCCCTCCGCGCGATCATTCTGCGGGCACGCGGCGACGAAGCGGGGAGCGCCGCCGTCGCACGGGCAGCGCTCGTCGCCGACCCGCTCGACGCGACGCTGCGCGTGCTCGCCGGTGAGGAGGTCGACGCGGATGCCGGACTGCTGCTCGATGTCGCTCTCGATCTGAAGCTCGCCGGCGCCGCCGATGACGCCGTGCGCCTCCTCGACGCCGCGATCGCCGCGCCCATCCGTCGCTCCGGCAACGTGAGACCGCTCGCGCACTACCTCGCCGCCGAGATCCGGGAGAGTCGCGGCGACCGGCAGGCCGCAGCGTACGAGCGATCGCTCGCGCGAGCGGCCGAGCAGCGCTGGGCGTTCCCCTCGGGCCTCGATGCGCTGCAGGCCCTCGAGCTCGCGATCGACGCCGGACCCGACGACGCGACCGCCCTCTCGCTGCTCGGGATGCTGCTCTATGCCGTCGGGCGGCGCCGTGAGGCGGCGGCGGCCTGGAATCGCGCGATCGAGAGCGGCCACCGCGATCCGGTGCTGTTCCGCAACGCGGCCCTCGCCGCCTACAACGTCGAGCGCGACGAGGAGAAGGCCTGGCGGCTGTACGCGCAGGCCGTCGAGAGCGCTTCGACGGATGCGCGCATCCGCTACGAGCAGGATCAGCTCGCGGCCCGACTCGGGCACACGACCGCTCAGCGCCTCGCCGCTCTGCGGCCGGTCGAGGACCTGGTGCTCACCCGCGACGACTTCGCGATCGAGTACGCGCGTCTGCTCGTCGCCGAGGGGGCGGCCGCCGAGGCGCACAGCATCCTCCTCACCCGCCCGTTCCATCCGTGGGAGGGAGGGGAGGGGCAGGCGATCGCCACGTGGGATCTCACGCTCGAGGCACTCGGCCTGCCGCTGACCGACCCGCCCGCCACGCTCGGCGAGGCCCGCGCGGCGTATGTCGCGCCGGCGGCCGTGCGGGACGACGGGGTGACCGACTACTTCGCCACCAGCCATCCGGAACTGCTGCTGTTCAACCAGGAGGGCGAGGACGACGGACTGTGACGGTGCCGCTGTCGGGGAACGCGTTCGTGCTGCGCTCGGGACCGTACGAGGCGCGGATCGCGAGCGTCGGTGCCACCGTGCGATCGCTCCGGTGCGACGGCGTCGACCTCATCGTGCCGTTCGGAGCGGACGAGATCAGACCGTCGATGCGCGGCGCGTTGCTCGCACCGTGGCCCAACCGCATCGCCGACGGCGCGTACGAGTTCGACGGGGTCGTCCACCGGCTCGTGCAGAACGAGCCGGAGACCCGCACTGCGGCCCACGGGCTGATCGCGTGGACCGATTTCACGGCGACGACGGTGGCCTCGGATCACCTGGTGCTCACCGGCATGATCGCCGCGCAGCCCGGGTATCCGTGGCGGGTGCGCATCGACGCGGAGTTCCGCCTCGGCCCGGACGGGCTCACGCAGGAGGTGACGGCGTCGAACGAGAGCGCGACCGCCGCCCCGGTCGGCCTCGGCGGGCATCCGTACCTCGTGGTCGGGCGGCCGCGGGAGTGCGGCATCGACGATCTGAGCCTCGAGCTCGATGCCGGCGAGATCCTGCTCGTCTCTCCGGATCGGATGCTGCCAGAGCGCAGCGTGCCCGTGTCCGACCCGCTCGCCGGGGAGCGCGACTTCCGGGAGCCGCGGCGCATCGGGTCGACCGCGCTCAACCACGCCTTCACCGATCTCGCGCGCCGGCACGGACGGGCGCGCGCCCGGCTCCTGGATGACGCGGGCGCAGGGGTCGAGGTCGAGTGGGACGACCGCTGCCCGTGGGTGCAGATCTACACGACCGATCACGGCGACGGCGAGGAGTTCCGCAGCGGCGTCGCGATCGAGCCGATGACCTGCCCGCCGGACGCGTTCAACTCCCGGCGCGACCTCCTGATCGTCGAGGCCGGGGAGTCGGTCGGTGCGGGCTGGATGATCCGACGAGTCCGCTGATCCGTCAGCCTTTGTGCTGCGCCCGATAGGCCGTCGGGTTGAGGCCGTGCAATCGCCGGAAGTGCCGGGAGAAGTACAGCGGATCCGCGTAGCCGACAGCTGTGGCGATCTCCCGGACCGAGAGCGAGGTCGTGTCGAGCAGATTCCTCGCGTGCGTCATCCGCAGCGAGGTGTGGAAAGCGGCGGGCCCGCTGCCGGTGGCCTGGCGGAACAGCGCGCTCAGGTGCGACGGCGACATCCCGACGAGAGCGGCGAGCTCGCTGACCTGGATGTTCCCGTCGACCCGCGTCTCGAGATAGCGCATGGCGCGCTCCAGAGCCGACCCCTCGCTCGGAAGGATGCTGTCGGCCGCGATCCGGGTGAGGAGGTTCCATGCGACCCCGGAGGCGATCAGCAGCTGCGGTGGGGAGAGCCGACGCTCCAGCAGCGTGACGAGCTCGTCGAACAGGGCGACGACGCGGTCCATCGAGCGGAGCCGGGTCACGGGACTCTGGCGCCCCAGGGTCTGGGCCGCGAGCTCGGCGGCGTCCGTCCCCCGGACATGCAGCCACCAGATCGTCCAGGGATCGTCTTCCGATGCCTCGTACGAGTGCGGCGTTCCCGCACTGATCGCGATCGAGGTGGCGGCTGTGAGCGGATGGACCTCGCCGGCGATCGTCACGGTGCCGCGCCCGGCGACGCAGAGCAGCAGGACCGTCTCGGCGCAGCCGCGCGGGCGGACCCGGCGGTGGCCCCGCGCCGTGGGGAAGTAGCCGGCATCGGTGACGAGCAGGCGCCGGGTACCCGCGGCGCCCAGCGCGGCCTCGACCTGCGGGCGGGGAAGCACGCACAGGCGCTGGTGCTCGAACCCCTCCATCCGATAGTGCGGTTCGAGCAGGATAGGCGTCTCGTCCATGAGGCCTCGCAGAAGTGTCGCGGTTGTCGGCGGCGATGCGTGCAGACCGATCCTGCCAGGCTAGCCGCTGGCCGGTGCACCCAGTCAAACGGATGATTCCCGTCCTCTTGCGCGGAGCCGGAGAAAAGTCCATATGTTCCGTGAGATCGTCCTCAAGCGACGTGGCGCGATCGATGTACGTTCGATCTGTTCCACACAGCATCCGGTCATCACGGCCGGTCATCGCACGAAGACGAAGGAGTCTCAATGTTCGCCACACGCAGCCGCCTCTGGGCGCGCACTGCCGCGGGCGGGGTCGCCGTTCTGGCTCTCGCCGCGCTCACCGCCTGCTCGTCCGGGATGGAGACGGCGGAGCCCGCCGCCGAGGGCGGGGGCACATCCGACGGTCCGCTCACGATCGCCCTGATCCAGAAGCAGGGAGACCAGCAGTACTTCATCGACGAGGCCGACGGCGCGAAGGAGGCTGCGAAGGCCGACGGCGACGTCACGATCAACGTCGTCGACGTCAGCACCGACTCGAACAAGGCGATCTCCGAGGTCGAGGCCGCCATCGCGCAGGGCGTCGACGGGATCATCATCGTCGTGCCCGACACGCAGATCGGCCCGCAGGTGATCCAGCTCGCGACCGACGCCGGCATCCCGATCATGGCGGCCGACGATCCGATCGTCGACGCCAAGGGCGCTGCCGCGGCCTTCACCGGCTTCGACGGCACGTCGATGGGTGAGAAGGTCGGCGCCGACGCCGCCCGTCTGTACCAGGAGGCAGGATGGGATGCCGCAGACACCCGCATCCTCTCCGCCTACAAGCAGGACCAGCCCAACTGCGTCGAGCGCGTCGACGGTGCGGTCGCCGCCTTCTCCGAGGCCGTCCCCGACGGCCCTGAGGTGATCGAGGTCGGCACCGACAATTCGGCCACCGATGCGCAGGACAAGGCCGGTGCCATCATCACGGCCAACGCCGGCGTGAAGCACTGGGTGGTCTGGGGCTGCAACGACGAGAACGAGACGGGTGTCGTCACGGCGCTGCAGAACTCGGGCGTCGCGCCCGCCGACATCATCGGCGTGGGTCTCGGCGCGTACCTGACCTGCAAGGACTGGAACGCCGGCCAGGAGACGGGCAACAAGTCCGCCCTGTTCATCTCGGGTGTCGAGGTCGGCAAGGCCGCCGTCACGTCGATGGTCGACCTGCTGCGCAACGGCACGGAGCTGCCGCCGAAGACCGTGGCCAACACCGAGATCGTCGACGCCTCCAACTGGGAGGAGAAGGGCGTCGTCTGCACCTGACGCCTTCCTCGGGGGCGGCCGCGCCGGCGGTCGTCCCCCCTCGGGCCGGGTCCGGCCACCGCCACCAGATCAGAAGAGGAAAGCATGACGGAGCAGGCAGCCGCACTGCGGGCGCACGCGATCACGAAGTCGTTCGGTCCCGTCCACGCCCTGCGCGGCGTGGACCTCGAGCTCCGCGCCGGAGAGGTGACCGCCCTGATGGGCGAGAACGGCGCGGGGAAGTCCACGCTCCTCAAGATCCTCGGTGGCGACTACCGCCCTGATGGCGGCGAACTGCTGCTGGCGGGCGAGGCGATGGACTTCTCCGGCCCCGCGGATGCCCGTGACGCCGGGCTGCGGGTCATCGCCCAGGAACCGGAGATCGTGCCCTGGGTCTCCGTCGCGGAGAACATCTACATCGGCGCCCTGGGCTCTGTCGGGTTCCGTCGGAGCCAGCTCGAACGCACGGCGACCGAAGAACTCCGCCGCTGGGGCTTCGACCGCGTGATCGACGCCCGCACGCTCGGAGCCGACCTCTCTCCCGCGCAGCGGCAGATCGTCGAGATCATGCGCGCGGTGATCGCGCAGCCCCGGGTCATCTGCTTCGACGAGCCCACCTCCTCCCTCGGCGACGAGGAGGTCGCGCTGCTGTTCGCGCTGATCCGCCGGCTGAAGGCCGACGGGGTCGCCATCGGCTACGTGTCGCATCGGATGGGAGAGATCTTCCAGCTCGCCGATCGCATCACGGTCCTGCGCGACGGCGCCTACGTGGGCACGAAGGCCGTCGGCGAGACCGACCACGACGAACTCGTTCGCATGATGGTGGGCCGCGACCTCACCCAGTTCTTCCATCGCGAGCCCGCGGCCCTCGGCGACGTCGTCCTCGAGCTCGAGCACGTGTCGAACGACATCGTCCACGACATCTCCCTCACCGTGCGCGCGGGTGAGGTCGTCGGTGTCGCCGGCCTCGTCGGCGCCGGGCGGAGCGAGCTCATGAAGACGATCGCCGGCGACCTGCTGGTCACCGAGGGACAGATCAAGATGCACGGCGCCGCACGGCGGTTCCGCAGCCCCCAGGACAGCATCCAGGCCGGCATCGGATTCGCGCCGGAGGAGCGGAAGGCTGAGGCGTTGCTCCTGGACCGCAGCGTCCGCGACAACACCGCCCTCGCGGTGCTGAAGTCGCTCTCCCGATGGATCTTCGTGAAGGATGCCGCGGAGTCGGCGCTCACCAAGAGCTACATCGACTCGCTGCGCATCCGCACACCGAGTCCCGAGCAGCTGGTCGGGCGTCTCTCCGGCGGCAACCAGCAGAAGGTGGTGCTCGCGCGGTGGCTCGCCACCAAGCCGAAGCTGCTGCTGCTGGACGAGCCGACGCGAGGCATCGACGTCGGAGCGAAGGCGGAGATCTACGCGATCATCGACCGCCTCGCGCACGAGGGCGTCGCGGTCATCGTCGTCTCCAGCGAACTTCCCGAGGTGCTCGGCGTCTCGGACCGCATCTATGTCATGGCCCACGGGCGCATCACGGGAGAGCTCCCGCGTGCCGAGGCAACCGAAGAGAGCATTCTCGCGCTCGCGATGGACGAGGAGGTCGCCGCATGAGCGACAACACTGTGAAGACGGCGCCGGCACCGGTCGGAGCGGCCGCACCGGCCAAGGGGGCATCGCCCGTCGCGCGGCTGATCGGCGGGGTCGGAGCGCAGAACATCTCGCTCATCATCGCGATCGTGCTGGTGGTCGCGGTGATCGGCTTCCAGAATCCGCTGTTCTTCAGCGTCGGCAACCTCAAGGTGATCGGCACGGCCATCGCCATCATGGGGCTCCTGGCCGTCGTGCAGACGATCGTCATCATCCTCGGCGCCCTCGACATCTCCGTCGGATCGATCGCCGGTCTCACGTCGGTGACATCGGCGATGCTGTTCACCGCCGCCGGCCCCGCCGTCGGCGTCGTCGGCGCGGTGGGCATCGGCATCCTCTGCGGTCTGGTCAACGGCTGCATCATCGTCTTCGGACGGGTCAATCCCGTGATCGCGACGCTGGCGACCCTCGCCGCCTTCAAGGGCGTCGCGCAGCTGATCTCGGACGGACGGGCGCAGGGCTACACCGGAGCAGACCCGTTCTTCGTCTTCCTCGCCCGCGGCGGCGTCGCCGGCATCCCGACCCTCATCCTGGTGCTGCTGATCGTGGCGCTGCTCGCGCACATCGTGCTGCGATACACCTCGTGGGGCCGCAACATCTACGCGGTCGGCGGCAACAACATCGCCTCCCGGCTCGCGGGCATCAACATCAACCGCTACATCATCGGCGTCTACATGGTCACCGGCGCGATCGCGGCGATCGCGGGAATCCTCATCACCGCCCGCACCGGCTCGGGGCAGCCGATCTCCGGCTCGGAGGGCCTGGAGCTGCAGGCCATCACCGCCGCTGCCCTGGGTGGCGCGGCGCTGAAGGGCGGCAAGGGGACGATCTCCGGAACCATCCTCGCCGTGATCCTGCTCGGCGTGCTCACCAACGGCATGACCATCCTCGGTGTGAACACGTTCTGGCAGAACGTCGCTCAGGGAGCGCTCCTCGTGATCGCGGTCGTGATCCAGCAGCTGCGGTCCGGCGAGCGTCGTATCGGTATTCCTGGGTGATCCACGGGTCGGTCGCACGGTCGATCCCCGGGCCGATCGCTTAGCCTGGAGACATGCCACGCCACTCCGCCGCCGTCTATCGTCGTCGGCGGCTCGTGCTCCTGATCGGCCTGATCCTCGCGGTCGCCGTGATCGGCGTCTCGACCTGGCTGCTGGTCGCGCGCCCGTGGGCCGGCGGCGAGGCCGGGCCCGCCCCGACCAGCTCGGCGACGACCACTCCCTCGACGACGCCGACCGACGGCACCGGCTCACCCGTGCCGTCGCCGTCGGCCGAGCAGACACCGGCCATCGTCGCCTGCGCGGCGAAGGACGTCGAGGTGACCGCGGTCACCGACTCGGACTCGTACCAGGCCGGCGTCACGCCGCAGCTCTCCATCTCGCTCACGAACAAGGGCTCGACGGACTGCACGATCGATGTGGGCTCCACCACCCAGGTCTTCACGGTCTCGAGCGGATCCGACGTCTGGTGGCGCTCGACCGACTGCCAGGAGAATCCGAGCAGCATGATCGCGACGCTCGCGGCGGGCACGACCGTCACCAGCAAGGATCCGGTGGTATGGGACCGCACGCGATCGAGCGTCGAGACCTGCGCCGATGAGAACCGGCAGCGCGCGCCGGGCGGAGGATCCTCGTACCACGTCGAGGTGTCGATCGGCGGGTTCACGAGCGCGAGCACCACGCAGATCCTGCTCTACTGATCCCCGAACGACCGGATTTCTTCTCCGATCTGTCCTCCAGGCCTCGCCGTCTTCGTCGTCATGACGAAGAATCGACCCGAGAAGGAGAGAGCACATGGAGTATCTGCTGTTCATCGTCAGCGACCCGGCCGCCCCGGAGTACATCCCGGAAGAGGACAACATCGAGGAGTGGGCGGCGGATGTCGAGCGCCGCAACGTCTCGCGTACCGGGAATCGGCTGCGACCGCCGTCCGATGCGACCACGGTGACGGTCCGCGACGGCCGGACCATCCTCACCGACGGCCCGTTCACCGAGACGAAGGAGTGGATCGCCGGCTTCGATCTGATCGACGTCGCCGACCTCGATGAGGCGATCGAGATCGCGGCGAAGCATCCGATGGCCCGGTTCGGGCGCGTCGAGGTGCGTCCGGTCTGGCCGATGGAGTGATCGCGTGAGCGAGCGGACGGCGACCGACGCGGTGCGCGAGGCGCTCGCCGCGACGGTCGCCGCCGAGCGTCTGCGGATCGTGGCGTCGCTCATCCGTCGCACCGGAGATTGGGAGCTCGCCGAGGATGCCGTGCAGGATGCGATGACCCGCGCCCTGACCGCCTGGCCGACGCGGGGGATCCCCGACAACCCGGCCGCCTGGCTCACGACAGCCGCCCGGAATGCGGCCGTCGACATGCTCCGACGCGCGGCGTCCGAACGCAGGACCGCGGGTCGTGCGGCCATCGAGGCGGCTGTCGACCGGGAGGATCAGGCGCTCGGCTCCGCGCCGGATGTCGACGCTCTCGGGGTGGTCGACGACGATCGGCTGCGACTGATCTTCACGTGCTGCCACCCCGCGCTGCCCATGGAGGCGCGCGTCGCGCTGACCCTGCGCACCGTCGCCGGGCTCGAGGTCGGCGAGATCGCGCGGGCGTTCCTCGTGTCGGAGGCGACGATGCAGAAGCGGCTGGTGCGGGCGCGCGCTCGGATCCGCGGTGCCGGGATCCCGTACCGGGTTCCGTCGGCCGAGGCGCTGCCCGAGCGCGGTCAGGGCGTGCTCGCCGTCCTGTACCTGCTCTTCACCGAGGGGTACGCGGGCGGATCCGGGCTCGTGCGGGTGCCCGTGGCCGAGGAGGCGATCCGGCTCGCGCGGCTGCTCTCGACTCTCCTCGTGGACGCGCCGCCGCAGCCGGAGGTGCTCGCCCTGCTGGCACTGATGCTGTTCCAGCACTCGCGCGCGGCGACACGTCTCGACGAGAAGGGCGACCTGGTCCTGCTGGAGGACCAGGATCGCGCGCGGTGGGACGCCGCGATGATCGGCGAGGGCGTGGCCGCGCTGGCAGCGTCGGAGTCCGCACGCCGACGCATCGACGGCGTGGCCGGGCCGTACCGGCTGCAGGCCGAGATCGCCCGGCATCACGCGACCGCCCCGTCGGCCGAATCGACCGACTTCGCGCGCGTGGCCGAGCTGTACGCCAGGCTCGCGCGCGTGGCGCCCTCGCCGGTCGTGGAGCTGAATCGGGCTGTCGCCGTCGGTCTCGCGGAGGGGCCGCTCGCCGGGATCGCCCTGCTCGACGAACTCGACGACGCGCGTCTCGACGGCTATCACCTGCTGCCGGCCGCCCGTGCCGACCTGCTGCGTCGCGCCGGACGCCCCGCTGAGGCACTTCCGCACTACGAGCGCGCGCTCGAGCTCGCGCCGTCCGATCCCGAGCGCCGCTTCCTCGTGCGGCGGATCGCCGAGGTTCGAAGCGATTCCCGCCCGTGAACTTCGAAATTGCTCGTCGATCCGGGTGGCGCATTCGGAATACCTCGACGTCAGAGGTTTTCTACACGGAGTGCAGACACGGGCTCGTCTCTGGGATACCATTAGGTGACTCTCCGCACCAGCGGCACATGCCATCCCCAGTGGCGTCGAACTACAGCGTCCCCAGCGCTTCGACATCGCCGCTTCGAGAGTCCGAGGGCCCTCTCGAGTACCCCAGTCCCCAATGTGGGACTCGAGAGGGCCCCAATCGTCTCCGCGGTCGGTCTCGGCCGGCGTCGGATGCCGCGCTCTGCGCCGTCGACCGCGAATAGGCTGGGTGCATGGCAGCGAAGAAGGCGAAGGCCTCGAAGAACAAGCCCGCACCGGAGGACTTCCGATCCGATGCGCTGGCCCAGGCCCTCGAGAAGCAGGACGTCGCCGCGGTCGCCCTGGCCCTCCGCCACGGAACCACCATCGTCCCTCTGATCAAGCCGGGCGCGAGGGACAACCCGCTCGACAGCGGCGAGGTCTGGACGTACCGCGACCCGAAGACCGGCGACCTGGCTCTGCTGCTGTTCAGCGACGCGAAGAACAAGCCGGCCAACCTGCCGCCGGGCGTGGGCATCTACACCGCGGACTGGCTGCGGAAGTTCCTTGCCGCGCACCCCATCACCACGGTGTTCCTCGACATCGCCGGGCCCCACCCCATGCAGGCCGACCCGGTCGAGCTGCTCAAGGCGCTCGACGCGTAGCTCCCTCGGCTGAGGGTGGCTGAGCCTGTCGAAGCCTCGTGACGGGGCCCTTCGACAAGCTCAGGAACCCAGGGCGCGCGAGCTCAGGGACCCAAGGAGCTCAGGGTCCCGGGTGCGTCAGAACGGCGGGATGTCGCGCTGGTCGCGCGGAGAGCGATCGCGCGCCTTGATGTCTTTCAGTGCGCCGACCAGGGTCTTCGAGCGATCGTCGACCACCTGCTCGTAGCCGAGTCGCGCAGCCTCGGAGCGGCGCTGGGCGGCCTGCGTGACGGGGCGGATCTCGCCCGCGAGGCTCAGCTCGCCGACGGCGGCGACCGTGCGCGGCACCGACGTGCGCTGCACGGACCCGGCGACCGCGACGGCGATGGCGAGATCGGCGGCGGGCTCGGTGAACCGCACGCCGCCGACGGTCGACACGTACACGTCGAGGTCGCTCGTCTTGATGTTCGCGCGCCGCTCGAGGATCGCGAGCACCATCGCCACACGCGAGGAGTCGACGCCGTGCACGATGCGCCGCGGATTCGGCGCGTTCGACGGCACCGTCAGCGCCTGCACCTCGACGGGGAGCGCTCGACGCCCTTCGAGCGAGATCGCGACGCACGTGCCCTCGGCCGTCGACTGCGACAGGAACAGCCCGGACGGGTCAGGCACCTCGGCGATGCCGGCACCGGTCATCTCGAAGCAGCCGACCTCGTCGGTCGGGCCGAAGCGGTTCTTGAGTGCGCGGATGAAGCGGAGCGCGGTCTGCCGGTCGCCCTCGAAGTGGCAGACGACGTCGACCAGGTGCTCGAGCACCCGGGGGCCGGCGACCTGACCGTCTTTCGTGACGTGGCCGACGATGATGATCGGCAGGTCGCGGTCCTTCGCGACCCGGATGAGCGTGGAGGCGACCTCGCGCACCTGGCTCGGCTGGCCGGCCGCACCGTCGGTCAGCGACGACGAGACCGTCTGCACCGAATCGACGATCACGAGCTCGGGCTTGACCTCGTCGATGTGGCCGAGGATCGTCGCGAGGTCGGTCTCGCTCGCGAGGTAGAGCTCGTCGTGCAGGGCGCCGGTGCGCTCGGCGCGCAGTCGCACCTGGCCCGGCGACTCCTCGGCGCTGGCGTAGAGCACGCGGCGTCCTGACCGCGCGGCCTGCGCCGCCACCTCGAGCAGCAGCGTGGACTTTCCGACGCCCGGCTCTCCGCTGAGCAGGATCGCGGCGCCCGGGACGATGCCGCCGCCGAGCACGCGGTCGAACTCGCCGACCCCGCTCGTGCGACGAGGCGCATCCTGCGTGGTGATCTGCGTGATCGGTCGCGCGGTGCGCTCGGCCGTCGGCGCGAGCGCGGTCACCCGGCGCAGGATGCCCGTGGGTGCGGCCTGCTCCTGTACGGTGCCCCACTGCTGGCACTCGCCGCAGCGGCCCACCCACTTCGCGGTCGTCCACCCGCATTCCGTGCAGACGTACGCCGGGGGAGCGGGTTTTCGGGTGGCCATGCAGCCAGGCTATCGCCGGCATCCGACATCCCTATCGGAACCGGGCATTATTCACGGCCGAACCACTCGATCGGGACGGACGCCGCTGGGATGATGGAGGCATGCGCAACGGCGGGCCCGTCTGCGGGCCGATCTCGACCTACTCGCGGGTGCAGCTCCTGCACCTGCTCTTCGAGGCCGGTCGCGCGCACGGACCGGCCGAGCTCACGATCGGCGAGCTGTGCGAGGCCACCGGGCTTCACGCCAACACGGTGCGCGAGCACCTGCAGCGTCTCATCGAAGGCGGGTACGTGATCCCGACGATCGAGCACCGGACCGTCCGCGGTCGTCCGCGCACGCTCTACCGGGCCGCGACCGGAGCGCCGGGCGCGTCCAGCCCGGTCGCCCGCGACAAGGCGAAGGCCGCAGCGCGCCGCGGAGATCTGATGCGACGGATGCTGCCCGCCCCGGCATCCGATCTGAGCAGGGAGGCCACCTACCAGCTCGACGCGCTCGTCGAGCACCTGGAGGAGAGCGGCTTCGAGCCCGTGGTCGACGACGTGCGGCTCACGGTCGACCTCAGCCCGTGCCCGCACGCGACCGGCCGTCCGGAGGCCCGCCCGATGCTCTGCCAGGTGCACCTGGGGCTGATGCAGGGCGTGCTCAACGAAGCAGGCGGACCGCTGGTCGCCGACTGCGTGCGCGCCGCCGACGGACCGACGGACTGCACGGTGCAGTTGACCGAAAGAGTGCCGCCGACCGACAGAGCGCCGCTGACCGACACGACAGGAGTCGCGCATGGAATGGCTTGATCCGCTCGTCCTCTCCCGATGGCAGTTCGGGCTGACGACCGTCTACCACTACCTGTTCGTCCCCCTCACGATCGGCATGGCGCTGGTCGCCGCGATCTTCCAGACCGTGTGGGTGCGCACCGGCAAGGTCCAGTACCTGCACCTGACCCGCTTCTTCGGCAAGATCTTCCTGATCAACTTCGCGATGGGCGTCGTCACCGGCATCGTGCAGGAGTTCCAGTTCGGCATGAACTGGTCGGACTACTCCCGCTTCGTCGGCGACGTGTTCGGAGCTCCGCTCGCCTTCGAGGGCCTGCTCGCCTTCTTCTTCGAGGCCACCTTCATCGGCCTGTGGATCTTCGGCTGGGACAAGCTCCCGCAGAAGCTGCACCTCGCCACCATCTGGTGCGTGTCGATCGGCAGCATCCTCTCCGCGTACTTCATCATCGCCGCCAACGCTTTCATGCAGAACCCGGTCGGCTACGTCTTCAACCCCGAGACGAACCGCGCAGAGCTGACCGACTTCTGGGCGCTGCTCACGAACCCCGTCGCGCTCGCGGCCTTCCCGCACACGATCTTCGGTGCGCTCATGTTCGCCGCCGGCGTCGTGATCTCGGTCTCGGCCTGGCACCTCGCCCGCGGCCAGCACTTCGACACCATGCGCATCTCGCTGAAGTTCGGGCTGTGGGCGATGATCTTCTCCACTGCGGGCGTCGTGCTCACGGGCGACCAGCTCGGGCTCGCGATGTACGCGGCGCAGCCGATGAAGATGGCGGCGGCCGAGGCGACCTTCAACACGGTCTGCGGCTACGACGCCTCGTTCAGCCTGTTCACGCTCGGCACGCCGGACGGGAGCTCCGAGCTGTTCTCGATCCGCGTGCCGTATCTGCTCTCCCTGCTGTCGACCCACTCGTTCGACGAATGCGTGCACGGCATCAACGACCTGAACGCCGAGTACTCCCAGACCTTCGCCGACACCGGGCTGACCGAGTTCGCCCCCATCCTGTGGGTCACGTACTGGGCGTTCCGCTGGATGATCGGCCTGGGCATGGCCGCCGGTCTCGTCGCCGTCATCGGCCTGTGGCTCACCCGCAAGAGTGCGAAGAAGCCTCCGACGCAGTGGATGTGGAAGCTCGCGATCTGGTCGTTCCCGCTCGCTCTCGCCGCCAACATCATGGGCTGGGTCTTCACCGAGATGGGCCGGCAGCCCTGGATCGTGTTCGGTCTGATGACCACGCAGGACGGCGTCTCGCCGGGCGTCAGCGGCGTCGAGGTGCTGATCTCGCTCATCGCCTTCACCGCGATCTACGCCGCCCTCGCCGTGGTCGAGATCCGCCTCATCATCCGGGCCGCGCAGAAGGGGCCTGACACCGAAGAGCAACCCCACGACGAGACGGCCCAGCTGCCGTCGGTCGTCTACTGAGAGGAAGGAGCATCATGGATCTCGCAACGCTCTGGTTCTTCATCGTCGCCTTCCTCTTCGTCGGCTACTTCGTGCTCGACGGCTTCGACTTCGGCGTCGGGATGTCGCTGCCCTTCCTCGGGCGGAACGACGTGTCGCGCCGACAGGTCATCAACACGATCGGCCCGATCTGGGACCTCAACGAGACCTGGGTCATCGTCGCCGGCGCCTGCCTGTTCGCGTCGTTCCCGGAGTGGTACGCGACCCTGTTCAGCGGCTTCTACCTGCCGCTGCTGCTGATCCTGCTCGCGCTCATCCTGCGCGGGGTCTCGTTCGAGTACCGGCACCAGCGCGAGAGCGCGGCGTGGAAGCGCGGCTTCGACCGGATGATCGTGATCGGCTCGGCCGTGCCCGCCTTCCTCTGGGGCGTCGCCTTCGGCAACATCGTGCAGGGAGTCGCGATCGACGCGGACCACATCTACGTCGGCGGGTTCTTCGCCCTGCTCAACCCGTACTCCCTGCTCGTGGGCCTCACGACGCTGCTGGTGTTCTTCCTGCACGGCGTGCTGTTCGTGGCGCTGAAGACCGACGGACAGGTGCACGACGACGCGCGGCGCCTGGCGAAGATCGCGGCCGTGCCGACGATCCTCGTGGCAGCAGGCACCGTGCTCTGGACGATCGGGATCGCCGCGGGACGCGAGGCGCCGCTGCTCTGGCTGGTCGTCGTCGCGGGCGCGCTCGCCGCGGTCTCGCTGATCGCCGCCGTGTTGTTCTCGCTGCGCGGGCGTGACGGCCGGGCCTTCACCGCGGGAGCTGCGACCGTGCTGTTCGCCGTCGTCATGCTGTTCTTCGCCCTCTTCCCGTTCGTCATGCCCTCGACGATCGACCCCGCGTACAGCCTCACGATCGCCAACGCCTCGAGCACGCCGTATACGCTGCAGATCATGAGCTGGACCGCGCTGATCGCCCTTCCCCTGGTCATCGCGTACCAGACCTGGACGTACTGGATCTTCCGCAAGCGCGTCACGCGCTCGTCGATCGAGGCGGCTCCGGCACACGCATGAGCAAGTCCTCCGTGCGGGGCGTTTCGTCTCGCTTCGCTCGCTCAACGACCGAGCCATGAAACCCGTCGATCCGCGACTGCTGCGGTACGCGGGGGCCGCGAGGGGGTTCCTCGCGGCATCCGCGCTGATCGGCGTGGTGCAGACGGCCGTGACGGTCGCGTTCGCGTGGCTGCTGACGGATGCCGTCACCGGCGCGCTCGCGGGGCGGGATGTCTCGTCGTCGCTGTTCTGGCTGCTCGCGGCCGCGCTGCTGCGCGGCATTCTCATCGCCGCGTCGGATGCCGCCGGGACGCGCGCCGCCGCGAAGACGGGGATGCAGCTGCGGTCGGCGCTCATCGCGGCGGTCGGCCGGCTCGGACCGGGGTGGCTGGCGCAGCGGAACCAGACAGCACTGGCGGTGACCGCGGGGCACGGGCTGGAAGCCCTCGACGCGTACTTCGCCCGGTACATCCCGCAGCTGGTGCTCACGGTGATCGCGACGCCCGTGATCGTCGCGGTGATGTGGTGGCAGGACTGGCCGAGCGGGCTGACAGCGATCATCACCCTTCCGCTGATCCCGCTGTTCCTGATCCTCATCGGCATCGCGACGCGCACCGTGCAGAAGAAGCAGTGGCAGACGCTGCAGCGGCTCGCGGCGCGGTTCGCCGACACGGTGCAGGGCCTCTCAACGCTGCGGCTGTTCGGACGCGACCGGCGTGCGGCCGACCGCATCGAGGTCACCGCCGACGAGTACCGGCGCGAGACGATGAAGGTGCTGCGGTTCTCGTTCCTCTCGGGCTTCGCGATGGAGCTGCTCGCCTCGCTCGCGGTGGCGCTGATCGCAGTGGCCGTCGGATTCCGGCTGCTCTCCGGCGACCTGTCGCTCGAGGTCGGGCTGTTCGTGCTGCTGCTCGCGCCCGAGGCGTTCCTGCCGATCCGCCAGGTCGGGGTGCAGTTCCACGCCGCGGCCGAGGGGGTGGCGGCGACTGAGGACGTGTTCGACGTGCTCGACCAGGCCGGGGCGCGGACCCGGGACCGCGTCACTTTGCAGGTCCAGATCACGGATGCAGGTCGAAATACCGCGGATGCTGCCTGCATCCGTGAAATCGACCTGCAAACCGCCGGCGGGGTCCCTCCGGCGGCTGAGGCTCTCGTGGTCTCCGACCTCCGTGTCCGTGACCTGCCGCCCGTCTCCTTCACGGCCGAACCGGGCACCATCACCCTGATCGAAGGGCCCAGTGGCGCGGGAAAGTCGAGCCTGCTGGCGGCCCTGCGGGGTGCGGCGGAGTACGAGGGCAGCGCCGGTTTCGCGGGGAGGGATGTGCGCGACCTCTCACCCGCTGTATGGCTGGCCTGGGCCGGGCAGAAGCCGGGTCTGCTGCAGGGGACCGTCGCCGAGAACGTGGCTCTCGGCGACCCGGAGCCCGATGCCGGCGGCATCCGCTCTGCGCTGGACGCCGCCTGCGCGGACGCGCTCGATGCGGAGCGGATGCTCGGCGTGCAGGGCAGCGGGCTGTCGGGCGGACAGGCGCAGCGCGTCGCCGTCGCCCGCGCGCTGTACCGGCATGCCGCGGATCCCACCCGGGTGCTCGCGCTCGACGAACCCTCGAGCGCGCTCGACCCCGACACGGAGGAGCGGCTGTGGCGGTCTCTCCGGGACCGGGCGGATGCCGGGGCGACGATCCTGCTCGTCTCGCACCGTCGGTCGGCGCGGGACATCGCCGATCAGGTCGTCGCCCTGGGGATGAGCGCATGACCTCTCTCACGCGCGCCGAGCGTGTGCGCGGCATCCTCCGTCTCGCGCAGCCGCCGATCGGACGGTTCCTCCCGGGCCTGATCTGGGGGGTGCTCTCGGCGGGCGCCGCCGTCAGCCTGCTGGCGGTGAGCGGCTGGCTCATCGTGAGCGCGTCGATCGTCGACTCGCTCGTGCCGCTGTCGATCGCCGTGGTCGGGGTGCGGTTCTTCGCCGTGTCCCGCGCCGTGACCCGGTACCTCGAGCGGCTGAGCGGACACGACGCCGCGCTGCGGCAGCTCGCGACCACGCGCGGCGACATGGTGCGCCGGCTCATCCCGCTGTCGCCGGCGGGGCTCGGATCGACCGACCGCGGACGGGTGCTCGCGGCCCTCGTCGACGACGTGGAGAACCTGCAGAACCTGCCGCTCCGCGTGGTGCAGCCGCTTGCGGTCGCAGGCCTCGTCGCGGTCGGGGCCGTCGGCTTCCTCGCGTTCGTCTCCCCGCCGGCCGCGCTGACCCTTGCCGCCTGCCTGCTGGTCGCCGCTGCCGCATCGATCGGTCTGGGCTGGGTTTTCGGCTCGCGTGCCGAGGCGCTCGTGTCCGCCCGACGGGCCGACCTCTCCGCTGCGCTCGTCGACTACTTCGGCAGCCTCGATGTGCTCCTGGCCTACGGGGCCGAGGAGCAGGCGCGTGCGCGGATCGCCGAGGCGGATGCCGCCCTCCGCCGGCTGGTCGCCCGCGCCTCGCTCGCCCAGGCGATCGCTGCCGGGGTGGTGTCGGCCGTCGCCGGCGCGGCGTCGGTGTGGGCGCTCGCCGCAGCTGCCCCCGGTCTCGCGAGCGGAGTCATCGACGGGCCGTGGCTGGCGGTCGCGGTGCTGGTGCCGATGGTCGTGTTCGAGATCTTCGGAGCGGTGCCGATCGCCGCGGCATCCTGGCGGAGCGTGCGGTCGAGCGCTGAACGCATCGTCGACGTGCTGCCCGAGCGGATGCCCGAGGAGCTGCGGACGGACGACGGCGACCATACGGAGATCACCGGCACACCCGCCCTGCGTCTGCGCGGCGTGCGCGCGGACTGGCCCGGTGGCGCGGCGGCGCTGCGTGGCATCGACCTCGACGTGCGGCCGGGCGAGCGCGTTCTGGTCGCGGGCCCGAGCGGCGCGGGAAAGAGCTCTCTCGCTGCGGTGCTGGTGGGTTTCCTCCGTGCCGAGGGCGAGTACCTGATCGATGATCGGGATGCCGCGGCGATGTCGGGCCCGGCGCTGCGCCGGACCATCGGCCTGTGCGAGCAGAGCCCTCAGCTGTTCGACGAGGACATCCGTCAGAACCTGCTGTTCGCGCGCGACACCGCGAGCGATCAGGAGCTGCTCGAGGTGCTCGACCGGGTCGGACTGGGGGAGTGGGTGGCGGAGCGCGGAGGTCTCGACGCTCGGGTGGGCGACCGCGGCGCTCTCGTGTCGGGCGGGCAGGCCCAGCGCATCGCTCTCGCGCGGGCGCTGCTCCGCGGCTTCCCGGTGCTCGTGCTCGACGAGCCGACAGCGGGCGTCGATCCGGATGCCTCCGACGCTCTGCTGCGCGACCTGCTGGGTGCGGCGGGCGAGCAGTCCGTGCTGCTGATCTCGCACGTCGCCCCGCCGGCGGGGACGGTCGATCGCGTCATCCCGCTCGAGGGCGGCCGGACGATCTGAGACCTCGAATCGCTCAGCGGTGCAGCGGCGTCGGAGGCTCCATCACGATGCCCTGCGCCTCGAAGGCCTTGCGGCGTTCCTCGATGCGGCGGTGCAGCTCGACCTGGGCGTCGTCGACGACCTGCGGATCGAGGTCGACGGTCGCGGGGTGCGGGTCTCCGTGATGCGCCGCGATGTAGGCGTCGAGCTCGGGACCGCTCGTCCATGAGGCGATGAGCGCATAGCGCGGTGCGGTGCCGCGATGCCAGACCGCGTGCCAGAAGCGCTGCGTGTCGACGATGATCCGCGATCCGGCGCTCAGCGGCAGTCTCACCTCGGTCGCCGGGTCGAACCGGTCGGAGCGGAGGATCAGCATCGAGGCGGTGTCGTCGGTGAGGTTGAAGAACCCGCGCACGACCCAGCCGGTTCCGTCGTCGTTGAGGCGGTTGTTGTCGTCCTGGTGCAGGTTGTAGATCGCGTCGGCGTACTCGTTGGGCTGCAGCTCGATCACCCGGCACCGCCCGATGCCGGCCCCCGGCTCGAGCGCCCGCTGCTGCAGCGTCGGCGCCGTCGCGACCTGGGATGCGATCCAGACGCCGTCCTTGTCGGTGCGGGGCGGCGTGTGGTTCCAGAAGCCGTTGCAGTCGACGTCGCCGGCGTAGCTGGTGAGCGGAGCGAAGCGCGTGATGCCCGAGGAGCGCCAGCGCACGTACTCGAGATCGCGCCACTCGGCGGAGTCGATGTCGGCGGGGTGATCGTCGAGGACGACGTAGCCGGTCTCGGCCAACGCGTCGGACGTGATGAAGCCCATCGGTCGCATCCTTCCGTCGGGGTGCTTAGGACATCCTAACTCGGGAGGGGTCCTGGCGCCGGAGGGTGCGCCGGGGAAAACCGGCGGGGGATCCCGTCGATATTCTGGAGCGATGACTCAGCCGCAGGGAGCCCTCCTCGTGGGCAGCGTGAACTACGACGACGCCGAGACGACGATGCGCACGGCCGCTGCGATGCTCGGATCGCACCTGCGACGCCTTCCCGACGGCGAGGTCGGGAAGCGGTTCCACTGGATCATGTTCCAGCCCGACGTGATCGGACAGGCCGACGGAATCGAGCGCGTCGGCGACCAGCCGATCCCCTTCCCGGCCGGCATCGACGCCCGGGGTCTGCGCATCGCGGAGGGAGCGGATGCCGCCGCGATCGAGCTTCCGCAGCTCGGCTACGCCTCGGCCGCGATCGAGTCGTACGCGACCTTCGTACGGCTGCGCGAGGACGGCGCCGTGCCCGCCGGCATCCGCTTCCAGGTCTCGCTGCCGACGCCGCTCGCCGTGATCTCGTCGTTCTTCCACGGCGACGACCGCGCGGCGATCGAGCCGGTGTACACGGCAGCGATCCTGCGCGAGCTCGACGAGATCCTCGCCGCCATCCCGCACGACGACCTCGCCGTGCAGTGGGATGTCGCGAGCGAGATGGGCATCATCGAGCGCGCCGCCGGCTATGGAGCGGTCATGGAGGCGTGGTGGCCGGGCGATCCGTTCGACGGTCTCGTCTCGCGTCTGGCCGCGCTGGTCGACGCCGTGCCGGGCGATGTCGAGGTGGGCGTGCACCTCTGCTACGGCGACGCAGGGGAGAAGCACTTCGTCGAGCCGACGGATGCCGCGAACCTCGTCCGCTACGCGAACGCCGTGGTGGCGGCATCCGCTCGGGAGATCACGTGGCTGCACCTCCCGGTGCCGATCGCCCGTGACGACGAGGGGTACTTCGCGCCGCTCGCGTCTTTGGTCCCGGTCTCGGAGCCGTACCTGGGGCTCGTGCACCGAGAGGACGGGGCCGAGGTGGCGGCGCGGCGGATCGCCGTGGCTCTGCGCTTCGCGCCTGAGTTCGGCGTCGCGACCGAGTGCGGCATCGGGCGGGCTCCGGCCGGTTCGACCGAGGGCATCCTGCGGACCCACGCCGAGGTCGCCGCGGCCTGGTGAGCATCCGGTCGACTCGCGGATTCGCGCGGCGGGCCGGTCTCGCGTAAGCTATTCCGCGGTGACGTGTCCGAGCGGCCGAAGGTGCAACTCTCGAAAAGTTGTGTAGGGTAACCCCCTACCGTGGGTTCAAATCCCACCGTCACCGCCATGGAAACCCCCTCCTCGTGAGGGGGTTTTTCCGTGTCTGCGGTGGGGCGTGGCCCGGATGCGTCTTCGCGTACGGCGCGGAGTTCCCTCCTCAGTTCTCCGCCTCGTGGAGTGCCGCATCGGCGTCAGCCATCGCCAGCATCCGGTTGATGTCCGCGCCGGCGAGCGCGCCGGCCGCCGCAGAGGCCCCGACCTGAGCAGTCGGTTCGGTGATGTTCCCGGCGACCCAGACCCCGGGAACCTCTGTCGCACCCGCGATGCCGGCGGCCACGCTGGGGCCGATGCGCGGAACCTCTCGCATCGGCAGGCGAAGGCCTTCCAGGCCCTGCGTGCGGGGCCGCATCGGGGCGGCGATCGCCAGGATCCGGCGCGGCACGACCTGGCCGTCGGCCAGGCGCACGCCCGCAAGTGCGCCGTCCTCGTCGTCGACGACCTCGGTGACCGGCGTGTCGATGACGCGGATGCCGCGGGCGGCGAAACGGGCGCGTTCGTCGTCTTCCAGATCGGTTCCGCGGGTGAAGTAGGTCAGGTCCTCGGTCAGCTGACGGAACAGGTACGCGTGGCCGACGGATGCCGGGCCGGTGGCGAGGATCCCGATGGGCTCATCTCGCACCTCCCACCCGTGGCAGTACGGGCAGTGCACCACACTGTGTCCCCAGTGGTCGGCGAGCCCGGGCAGGTCCGGCAGCACGTCCGTGACGCCGGTGGCCACCAGGAGTCGGCGCGCGGTGATGCGGCGCCCGTCCACCAGATCGACCGTGAATCGGAGATCGCCGTCCGACGACGGCGGAGCGGATGCAGCCGATGCCACCTCCCCGAAGACGATGCGTCCGCCGTACTGGCGCACGTGCGCGCGGCCCCGTCGGAGGATCTCGGACGGCGGGGTGCCGTCCAGGGCGAGAAGCCCGTGCACGGCCTCCGCCGGCGCATTGCGGGGTGAGCCGCTGTCGATCACGACGACCGAGCGGCGGGAACGGGCGAGGATCAGCGCACCGTTCAGCCCGGCAGCGCCGCCTCCGACGACCAGCGCATCGACGACTTCTTCGGTCAGTGCGTCGCTGGTCTCCGGTTGCTTCCGCACGGATCCGGTATCGCTCGTCTTCTCCTCGGTCATGATCCGTCAGCCTGTCGCGCTCTGGGTGGTCGTGGCGGCGGTCGCCCCGCCGGGCATCGATGAGACGTCGCGTACCCACGCGGCGATCCGGTCCGCGATGGCTTCAGGAGCCTCGATGTGCAGGAAGTGTCCGAGCCCGGGCAGGACGTCTCGCACATGGGGCGCGGCGAAACGATGCCGGTCGTCGACCTGCGGAGGGAGGATGCACGCATCGTCCGCACCGTGGATGTGCAGCAGGGGAACAGTGATGGGTCGAGACAGGCGGCGTGCGGCCTTCAACATGCCGGGTCGCATCATCGCGCGGTAGTACTTGAGGGGCGCGGGCATGCTCGCTCGCAGATGATCATGCAGCTCCTCCCGGACATCCGGTTCGAGCGTGAGGCCGGGCGACCACTCGCGCCAGAGTCGGTCGATGAGAGAGAGGTCGCGTGCCTTGGCGATCATGCCGCTTCCGGGCAGCTGGAACAGCCCCATGTACCAGCTTCGGCGCAGCTGCGCGGGCCGCGACCGGAGAATGAAGGTGAGGGGGTGCGGGATGGCGAGTGTGACCGCGCGTTCGATCCGCTCCGGCGCGGTGACGGCCGCGCTGTAGGTGATCAACGCTCCCCAATCGTGACCGATCAGATCCACCGGCTCACCGGGCGACCATCGGTCGATCACGCCGAGGACGTCTCCCGTGAGTGATGCGAAGTCGAACGGCCCGGAGGTCGGCGACGGCGAGTACCCGCGAAGCCAGGGGGCGAGGACGAAACGTCCTTGATCGGCGAGCTCGGAGAGAAAGGACTTCGCGGTCGGAGGGTGATCAGGGAACCCGTGCAGGAAGATCGTCGGCTTCCCCAGAGGGTCGCCGCCCTGGAGCGCATGGAACGTGCCGTGCGGCAGTTCGAATGTGACGTGCTCGAAGTCCACGGGCCTCAGCCTTTCCTGCGCATGGTCGGGGCGTGCGGGGAGGATGCTGCGGCGGGTGCGGCATCCAGTCGGTTGAGCTTGCGGATCTGTCTGTCGAACGTGCCTGAGGGCACGAGCCTGCGGAGGAGGCTGACGCGCGCCGCCATCGCACCGGCGGTGTACCGGAGCCGGGGTCGGGGGTCGACAGCGGCCGCGACGATCACCTTCGCGACCACATCGGGGTCGTCGGCGGTGCGCAGAGCGCCGGCCAGGACTTCGCGGGCGACCTCCCGTTGTGAGGCGTAGGCCGACAGGGGCGCATCGGGTGCCAGGCTGCTCGCCTCGAAGCTCGTGCTGGTGAAGGCCGGCTCGACCAGCAGCACCCGGATGCCGTGCTCGCGAACCTCGTGATCGATGGACTCGGAGTACCCCTCGATCGCGTGCTTGGTGGCGACATAGCCGGCCATGAAGGGGCCGGGGATCAGTCCGAGCACAGACGAGACGTTGATCACCCGGCCGCGGCCCTGCGCGCGCATATGCGGCAGGACGGCGTTCGTCATGCGCATCGCGCCGAAGACGTTGACGTCGAAGACGGCCTGGGTCTGGCTGATCGAGCTCTCTTCGCCGGCGCCGACCGCTCCGACACCGGCGTTGTTGACAAGGACGTCGATCCGACCGAACCTCGCGATGACCCGCTCGACCAGAGAGTGGACGGAGTCGTCGTCGGACACGTCGAGATCGAGAAGGGTGACGCCGGCGACGCGGCCGGCATCTGCCGCCTTGCGACTCGTGCCGACCACGGTGAAGCCGGCGTTCACCAGGGCTCGTGCCGTCGCCTTCCCGATCCCGGATGAGGCGCCCGTGATGAGGGCTACTGGCGGATGTGTCTGCATGTCGATCCTTCGGCAGTCGGAGCGGCTTCCCTGATTCTCGGGTCATCGCCGGTTTGTGTACTGAATGGTAAAGAACCTATTCCGTTCTGTACTGATTTGTCAAATATGCTCGATGTGGCCTATCTTCTCCCTATGGCAAGACCCAGAAGCTTCGATCGCGACCATGTCCTCCACGCCGCGGAACGCCAGTTCCGCAGCTCCGGGTATAACGGCACGAGCGTCGACGACATCAGTGCGGCCACCGGCCTCGGTCGCGGCAGCCTCTACGCGGCATTCGACGGCAAGCACGGGGTGCTGATGCAGGCGATGGCGGGATACGTCGCCCGCCTCGGACAGGTGGCACCGCGTGCCCTCGCCGGGCCGGACGAAGGCGCGCTCGAAAGATTGCACGCCTATCTGCTCCGCGCCGTCCAGGGGGTGCCCCTGGCGGGCGATGTGCCGCCCGCATCCGACCGGACCGCAGCGGCGTGCTTCGCCGGCAAGATGGCCATGGAGATCGGAGCATCCGACCCGGAGGTGCAGCGCATGGCGGCCGAGTGCTTCGCCGTGCTCGTCACGGCCGTGGCCGAATGCGTGCGAGCCGCCCAGCGCAACGGCGACATCGACCCCGAGGCGGATGCCGATGACCTCGCCTACCTTCTCCTGACGGTGATCCGCGGAACCGACATCGTCGGTGCGTACGGTCACAGTCCCGCCCGTCTGGCCTCGATCGCGGAGAGCGCGTTCGCTCTGCTGCCGCGCACTCGTCCGTGATCCACGGCGGCAGCGTCAGCGGGAGGCTCGGCCTCTCTCAGCCGAGCAGTTCCACCCCGAAACCCGAGACGACCGTCCGCAGCTCGGCGAGGTAGCGCTGCGCCTGCTCGGTGAGGGGGATCGCGGAGTGGCCGATCCAGCCGATCTCGATGTGCTCGTCGACCTCGAGCGGGATGGCGACGATCTCGGGGTCGAGGTCGTCGCTGATGATGCCTGTCGAGATGGTGTAGCCGTCGAGCCCGATCATGAGGTTGAAGATGGTCGCGCGGTCGGAGACGCGGATGTCCCGCGAACTCGAGAGGGTGGACAGGATCTCCTCGGCGAAGTAGAACGAGTTGTTCGCACCCTGGTCGAAGGTGAGCCTCGGCACGTCGGCGAGATCGGCGAGCGTCACGTGATCTCGGGCGGCGAGGGGGTTCTTGCGGGAGATGAAGATGTGCGGCTCCGCGACGAAGAGCGGATGGAACGCGAGCCCGGAGTCGCGGAGGAGCTTGTCGATCACGCTGCGGTTGAAGTCGTTCCGGTAGAGGATCCCCAACTCGCTGCGGAGCGTGCGGACGTCTTCGATGATGTCCCACGTCCTCGTCTCGCGCAGTGAGAACTCGTACTCGTCCGCCGAGGTCGCCTTCACCATCCGCACGAGCGCGTCGACCGCGAACGAGTAGTGCTGGGTCGACACCCCGAGCAGGCGCCGTGACGGCGGCCGACCGAGGTATCGCTGTTCGAGGAGCGCCACCTGCTCGACGACCTGCCTCGCGTATCCGAGGAACTCCACGCCGTCGGTGGTGAGCGTCACGCCGCGGGCCGAGCGGAGGAGGAGCGCGCGCCCCACCCTGCTCTCGAGGTCTTTCATCGCCGCGGACATGGTGGGCTGGGCGACGTAGAGCAGGTCGGCGGCAGCGCTGATCGACCCCTCCGCGGCGACCTCGATGTAGTACGTGAGTTGCTGCAGAGTGATGCCGCTCGAGCGCCGTGCCATAGCGACAGCCTATGGCACGGCATAGTCACCGCGCATTACTCGATGGGGGCACTCTGGGCGCACGATGGAGGGACACCTTTCCGTGAGGCCGAGCCCGGCCGACCACCCCCGATTGGCCCCTCATGGCAGACGACTTCACGTTCCGCATCACGACGACCCGCTTCGACGAGGACTACACGCCATCGGAGAACTCACGGATCACCACGAACTTCGCCAACCTGGCGCGGGGGGAGCATCGTCAGCAGAATCTGCGCAACGCCCTGACGATGATCGACCGCCGGTTCAACGATCTGGCGCACTGGGACAACCCGAACGCGGACCGCTACACCCTCGAACTCGAGATCGTCTCGGTGGCGGTGCAGTTCGCCGCTGACGGCGAGGACCAGGACTTCCCGCTGCTCGAGGTCCTCGACATCCAGATCGTCGACCGTCTCACCGGACGGCGCAGCCACGGGATCGTGGGGAACAACTTCTCGTCCTACGTCCGCGACTTCGACTTCAGCGTGCGGCTGCCGGCGGCCAGCGCGGCTGCAGGAGGGTTCAGCGTTCCGGATGACTTCGGCGACCTGCACGGCAAGCTCTTCCAGCACTTCCTCGACTCGGACACCTATCGGGAGCATTTCACGGTGTCGCCCGTGATCTGCATCAGCGTCTCGACGAGCAAGGTCTACCGTCGCACCGAGAACCATCACCCGATCCTCGGCGTGGAGTACGAGCAGAAGGACCCCTCTCTGACCGATGCCTACTTCGGCAAGATGGGGCTCTCGGTCCGGTACTTCATGCCGCGCGGCAGCGTCGCGCCGCTGGCTTTCTACTTCCGCGGCGATCTGCTCGGCGACTACACGAACCTCCAGCTCATCGGCACGATCAGCACGATGGAGACCTTCCAGAAGATCTACCGGCCGGAGATCTACAACGCGAACTCGGCAGCGGCGAGCGTCTATCAGCCGACCCTCGAGCAGCAGGACTACTCGGTGACGAAGATCGCCTACGACCGCGACGAGCGCAGCCGGCTCGCGACCGAGCAGGGGAAGTATGCGGACGAGCACCTCATGAAGCCGCACGGCGACCTGCTCGAGCGGTGGGCCGCCGGCTCGCTCGTTCCTGTCGGATGACTGACGGAGAATCGCCGACCATGAACACGCTTCTTCCCACCTCGATCGTCGGCAGTCTGCCGAAGCCCTCCTGGCTGGCCGCGCCGGAAACGCTCTGGTCTCCCTGGAAACTGCAGGGCGACGCCTTGGCCGAGGGCGCACAGGATGCGCTTCGCATCACCGTCCAGGAGCAGCGCCAGGCCGGCCTCGACATCATCAGCGACGGGGAGCAGACCCGCCAGCACTTCGTCACGACGTTCATCGAGCATCTCTCCGGCGTCGACTTCGACCAGCGGGAGACGGTTCGGATCCGCGACCGCTACGACGCCAGCGTGCCGACGGTCGTCGGCGCCGTGAGCCGCGAGAAGCCGGTGTTCGTGGAGGATGCGAAGTTCCTCCGCCAGCAGACCGATCAGCCCATCAAATGGGCGCTGCCCGGTCCGATGACGATGATCGACACGCTCTACGATCGCCACTACAAGAGCCGCGAGAAGCTGGCGTGGGAGTTCGCGACGATCCTCAATCAGGAGGCGAAGGAGCTCGAGGCGGCCGGGGTGGACATCATCCAGTTCGACGAGCCGGCGTTCAACGTCTTCTTCGACGACGTGCAGGACTGGGGCGTGGCGGCGCTGGAGAGGGCGGCCGAAGGACTGCGCGCGGAGACCGTGGTGCACATCTGCTACGGGTACGGGATCAAGGCCAACACGGACTGGAAGGCGACCCTCGGGGCGGAGTGGCGCCAGTACGAGAAGTCCTTCCCGCTGCTCCAGAGCTCGAGCATCGACACCATCTCGCTGGAGAGCCACCACTCGCACGTCCCTCTGGATCTCATCGAGCTCATCCGCGGCAAGAAGGTCATGCTCGGAGCCATAGATGTCGCCAGCGACGCGATCGAGACCCCGGAGGAGGTCGCCGACACCCTCCGGAACGCGCTCCGCTTCGTCGACGCGGACAAGCTCATCCCGAGCACGAACTGCGGCTTGGCACCGCTGTCTCGTGACGTCGCACGCGGGAAGCTGCGCGCGCTCAGCGCCGGCGCGGCTCTGCTTCGTGACGAGCTCGCCGCGAAGGACTGACCCGCCGGTTCCGGGACTCTGGGTCAGCCGCAGCTCACGCGCGCTCCGCGGGTGGTTCAGGACATGGCATCCTGAAATGACACCGAAAGGCACGGCCATGGACCCGATGTTCCCGAGCCAGGGCGATGCGCCTGCTCCCATGCTGCAGGACGTGCGCGGCTCAGCCAAGCGTGCCATCAACTACTTCCGCGTGATGGTCGGTGAGCCCGCCCATCCCGGTGCCCCCGCTCGGCACCCCATGCAGTTGATCGGTGCCGCCGATGCCGAGTCGCTTCGCGCACCCCTCTCCTACGACGCGTTCGAGGTCGAGATCGACGACATCTTCACCGAGAACGGCACCGTGCGGGTGCAGAGGATGATCACCGAAGTCGTCGCCCGTTTCGGTCTTCACCTCGACGCTTCCTCCTGGTCCAGCCTGGAAGGCGGCGAGGAGATGGTGGTAGCGGTCAGGCGCGGCGCCTAGGGCGCTTCAGTCGAAGACCGGGCTGAGGAATCGACGCTCGTAGCGGCGGATGCACTGCGTCCTGCGCGCGAAGTCGAACGCCTCCACGCACTCGGGATCGGTCTTCGACGCCGTGCGATAGACCTCGTACTCGGCGAGCGAGGGGAATGTGAACAGCGCGAAGGCCTCGTCGCTGTCGCCTTCGCTCGGCAGGAAGTAGCCGTGGTGGGTGCCGCCGTGCTTCGCGACCAGTCGGATCCACGTGCGGCCGTACTCGGTGAAGTCGTCGAGCTTGTCGGGGTCGATCTCATAGCGCAGGTGAACGGTGATCATCCGATCATCCTCGCAGAGCGGTGCAGGGGGGCGCGCGCAGCCCCGATTCTCAATAGGCTCGGGAACCATGGACTACACGCAGCTGGGTCGCACGGGTACGTCGGTCTCACGGATCGTGCTGGGCACGATGAACTTCGGCGACCGCACCTCGGAGGAGGAGTCGTTCGCGATCATGGATCGCGCCCTCGAGCTGGGGGTGAACTTCTTCGACACGGCGAACGCCTACGGCGGGTCGGCGGGTCGAGGTGCGACCGAGGAGATCATCGGTCGGTGGTTCGCGGCGCGCCCCGGGGTGCGCGACGACATCGTCCTGGCGACCAAGGTGCATTCCCCGATGGTCGCCCCTGATGCGAGCGGCGACCGGCCCAACGCGCGCGGTGCGTCCGCCTGGCAGGTGCGGCGGGAGGCGATCGGCTCGCTGCGCCGACTGCAGACCGACCGGATCGACCTGTACCAGTTCCACCACATCGACCGCCACATCTCCTGGCCGGAGCTGTGGCAGGCGATGGAGGTGCTCGTGGCCCGAGGCGAGGTCGTCTACACCGGCAGCTCGAACTTCGCGGCGTGGAACATCGCGCAGGCGAACGAGATCGCGCAGCAGCGCCACTTCCTCGGGCTCGTGAGCGAGCAGTCGCTGTACAACCTCGCCCAGCGCTCCATCGAACTCGAGGTCATCCCCGCGGCGCAGAACTACGGCCTCGGCATCCTGCCGTGGTCGCCGCTGTCCGGAGGTCTGCTGAGCGGCGGATCATCGGATGCCAACGCCCGATCGAACACGGGGAGGGCGGCCGAGATGCGTGCCGCTCACCGCGACAAGGTCGATGCGTACGAGCTGTTCGCGAAGGAGCGGGGCTGGGCACCCTCCGCGCTCGGCCTCGCCTGGCTGCTGCGCCAGCCTGCCGTCACCGGTCCGATCATCGGGCCGCGCACGGTCGCGCAGCTCGAGTCCGCCGTGTCCGCGTTGGAGATCACGCTGACCGCAGAGGACCTCGGCCGACTCGACGAGATCTTCCCCGGCCCCGGCGGCCAGGCCCCGGAGGCGTACGCCTGGTAGGCCGTCGCGAGCGATCGCTGCTCAGGTCGGGACGTCGACCCGTTCGGCCGGATTCTGCTCCGCGGGCTCCGGCACGAGATACAGACCGCTCGGCGCGTTCGCGGTGAAGGCGAGAGCCTCGATCCACTCGCGGTTGATCGCCGGCTGTCGGCTGCCGCTGTACTTGAAGACGAGCGAGCTCCGCGCGTGCACCCAGACGGTCGTGCGGCCGCCGCCGACGCTGAGATCCTCGCGCCACGTGAAGTTGAACGGCTCCGCGCGGCGGAGCTTCGCGGTCATGACCAGCTGAAGGTGGGTCAGCGCGCGGTCTTCGATCTCGGTCTTGACGCTGCCCTCATAGATGAATCGCCCCATCGTGCGTGTTGACTCCTGCTCTGCGGACTTACATCGTAAGTGAGATTACAGTGTAAGCCTATTGCGAGAGCTCACCGCTGAGACGATCGAGCAGGCTCTCGAGAGACGCCTCGAACTCCTCGTCGCTGCGGTCCTCGCTCAGCAGCGGGCGGAGTCGGACGATCTGCGCGTCGTCGTCGACCTGCTCCTGTCCGTCTTTCTCCGGGATGTCCGCGCCGCCCTCGTCGAGGGTCTCCTCGAGAGGACTGATCTCCGCACCGCGCACGGCGGACTCCAGGAGCAGCTGCCCGAGGAGGAAGCTGCTGAAGGAGCGGTACGTGTCGACCGCCTGCCGGTCGGAGAATCCCTGCTCGATGAGCGTGCGGAGGAACATCTCGACGACCTCGACGCTCCTAAGAGGCGGGCGCAGCCAGGGCGCGGCCGGATGACGGGTGGCGATCAACGGGAACGCCCGCGGGTGATCGATCGCGATCCGCCGCACGCGATGGGCCAGCGTCTGCAGGAAGCCCTGCCAGTGCTCGGTCAGCTCGTCATCGAGACTCGTCGTCAGGTCGTCCATGAGGAGCGCGACGACGCCCTCCAGCAGATCCTCTCTGCCGTGCACATAGCGGTACAGCGACATCGCCTCGACGCCGAGCTCCTGTGCGAGCGATCGCATCGACAGGATCGACGCGCCGTCACGGTCGATCTGCCCGAGGGCCGTCGTGACGATCAGCTCTCGACTGAGTCGACCGGCCGACGAGACCCGCTGCTTCTCCCGCGAACGTTCCGGCATGCGCCAACGCTACTCGCATCGCGCCGCTGCCGCCGCTAGCAGCAGCGCGGCCCCCGGGCAAGGGGTGCGGGGTTCGGGCGGCGATGACGTAGAACGGGATCATGCAGTTGATCATGTACGGCGGCGAGGAATTCCTGACGGGCGACGAGATCGCGGATGCCCTGCTGGCGTACGGCCGCGCGCTGGGTGACGAGGTGCGCGCGGAGATCGTCGAGATCCCGGTTCGCGAGGACGACGGCTCGGTCGTCACGGCCAAGTTCCTGATCGGACCAGCGAGCCAGATCGTGTCGAAGAGCGTGGCCGGTCGTGGCGCCGAGCTGGAGGACGGCGACCTCGTGCGGCACCTCCAGGACCTGACGCGCGGTGTCGAGTCGCCCACCGGTCCGCTCCTCGAGTCTCCCGCGGGCGGCGAGTCCGAGCTCGACTGAGGTTGCGGCCAGCAGAGTCCACTGCAAGCCACATTGATACCATTCGGAGTACTCTGTTCTCCCACTCCGTGAAGTCAAGGACGGTCCTGCGTGACGGCCCAGCAGTCTCCTGCCATCGGTTCGAACGGCCACCCGGTCTCGGCGACGCGATACATTCTCCGCTCCCGGCTTCTTCGGGGATCCTTCGTCAGCCTCGTCATCTCGGGCATCGGCATCTCCCTCACCATCCCGCAGATCACCCTGTTCCTCGTCGGAGAGCTGCACCTCACGGAGGCGCAGGCGGGCCTCTATTTCCTGACCAACCTGACGGCTCCGATCGTCGGATACGTGGTGGGAACTCTGTCCGATCGCGCGGGCTCCCGGCTGCTGGTCTTCCGGCTCTCGGTGCTCGCGGGGTTCGTCGGCTGGACGCTGATGGCCGTCGCGATGCAGGCGTGGATGCCGTTCGTCATCAACGCGATCCTCCTCAGCGCGGCCGGCGCCGGAGCCGCGCAGCTGCAGGCAGCGGTCCGCGACGAGTTGAATCGGTCGCCCACCCCGGCCGACAACGAGGTCGTCGCGGTGATCCGGATGGCGATGGCATTCGGCTGGATCATCGGTCCGGTGCTCGGTGCCGTCCTCGGCGCGGTGCTGGGGCTGCGCCCCCTGCTCTTCGTGACCGGGATCTGCGTGCTGCTGTCCCTCGTCCCCCTGATCGGCGTGAAGAAGAGTCCTCCGTTCGTCGGAGAGCCGGCGCGCACGCCGACGTCCGCCACGCCTCGGCAGCACTCGATCGTTCCCCTCGTGATCTTCACCGGCATCTACATCCTCATCATGTGCGGTGAGACGGTGAAGCTCGCCTACCTGCCTCTCTATATGGACGGGGAGCTTCGCGTCGACGCCGGCGTGCGCGGCGCGATCATCGGCCTGCAGCCCCTTCTCGAGCTGCTGCTGATGCCGCTCGCCGCGCGATTGGCGAGCAGGTTCGGCATCGCGCGCGTGCTCGTCGTCGGAGCCGCCCTCGCCGTCGGCGCGCACGTCTCCTATGCGTCGGCCTCTCTGGTCGACGCGCCCCTCGTGCCGCTGGTCGTCGGGCAGCTCCTGATGTCCGGCGTGATCGCGACGTTCGGGGTGCTCGGGATCACGGTGGCGCAGCGCCTGGTCCCGACGCGGGTCGGCATGGCCTCCAGCGTCTTCCTCAGCGCCTACGCGATCAACGCGGCGGTCGGCGGATTCGCGGGGAGCGTGGGGGCGACGTGGCTCGGCATCCCGCAGCTGTTCTGGATCCCCGCCGTGATCGCCGCCGTGGGAGCCGTCGCGCTCATCGTGCTGAACGCGAGGGTGCCGCTGGACTCTCGTGATCGGGTTCGGGCTCGCTCCACGCCGACGGAGTCGGCTGAGGCAGCTGCAGCAGAGCGCTTCGACTGAACTGGGCGAGCAGCCGCCGGAAGGCCTCGACATCGTCGGCCGACCAGGTGGCGAGGCTGTCGGTGAGCTTCTCTGCCGCGCGCGACACGATGCGCACACCGATCTCCCGGCCAGCCGGCGTCAGCGCGACCAGCACGCTGCGCTCGTCGTAGGGGGAGTCGACCCGCGCGACATGGCCGCTGGCCTCGAGTCGGCGCACGATCTTGCTGATGTTCGCCTTGGTCGTGCCGAGCACGGAGGCCAGATCGGTCGGACGCAGCGCCCCGCGATAGGCGAGCTGGTTGACGACGAGGAACATCGGGATGTCGTCGAAGGGGAATCCGATCGCCTCCATCACCTCCAGGCGCACTTCGCGACTGTCGGCCCAGTGCACGATCGAGGTCACCGAGCGACGCAGGTCGAGCGGATCCGGAGGCAGCAGCGACGCCAGCTCCACATCGGATGCCGATGCCTCTGTTGCGCGGGCCTTCTCGCTCATCGAACCTCCTCGGTCTTCATCATCCCAGGTCACACCTGGCGAGGAAGCGACACCAGGCGGACCGGCCCGACCAGGCCGTGCTCGCGCACGCGCGTGGTCTGGTACCCCTCCAGGCCGAGTGCGCGCAGGGCGATGTCCGCGAGCTGGTCGTAGTACCCGCGGGCGACGAGGCGGTTGTTCAACGAGCTGGACACGCGCACCACGACCGTGTTCTCACCGACGACGAGGTCACCGGTGATGTCGACGACGGGACGGGAGGTGTCGAAGCCGCGCGCGACCCCGCCGCCGACGACGACGGAGCCGAGTCCGCCGTTCGTCGAGCCCAGATCGAGCAGGTACCGCCGGCTCGCGGCATCCACTTCCTCCACCCGCACCGTCGTCGTGTAGGTCGCGATCCCCGAGACCGCGGCGCCGACGCCCTCCAGCCGGGTCCAGGGTTGCAGGGCGGATCCGGGGACCGGCAGGCGCGTCACGGCTGTGTGCGGAAGCACCTCCCGCGTCTCGTAGCCGAGTCCGCGGTCCTCCACGATGAGCTCGTTCTCGCCGGCATCCCAGCTCTCCACCACGATGGACCAGTTCGCGAGCTCGGCCACCTCGGTGGCCTCGACCGGAGCGCTCCCGGATGCGGGGGCGGATCGGTCGATCGTGAACAGGGCCGTCTCGCCGGGGGCGAGGGAGAGCGAGATCCGCGTGCGGCCGTCGACGTGCGCGACGCCGGAGTGCGGATGGATGTCGCCCGACCAGGCGTCGATCCGGTGCACGACTCCCTCTCCGGGTACCCGGAGTTCGACCTCGGTCGTCGTGCCGGTCTCGTAGAGGAAGTGGTAGACGTACAGGTGCAGCAGATCGCCGTCCTCGCGGAGGTAGGTGAGGATGTTCGGATCGTCCTCGGCGAACTCGGCACGACCGATGACGCCCAGCTCTCGCAGTGCCCCGATGGTGCCCGAGGCCTCCGAGACCTCTGCGACGTTCGGCAGCGCGCGCAGCTCGGCGAGGGTGGCGGCCAGCTCGGCATCGCGGCCGTCGAGACCGGGTGTGCGCACGGCCGCGCGCTCGGTGACGGTGAAGGTGCGCTCCATCTGCACCTTCACCTCGCGCGTGCCGTTCACGATGAGCAGCTTCAGTCCGTTCCGGGCCCACTCCAGAAGGAGCCGGGCGACATCGGGGTCGAGCGCCTCCTGGTAGATGATGAGCGCCTGGTACCCCGGGCCCTCGGGCTGCACGACCTCGCCGTCGAAGCGGACCTCCGGATGCGCGAGCAGCGAGCCGTCGAAGAACTCGTAGGTCCATCCGGCATCCTGCATCCCGAGGTCCTGCCACCACTGGTTCTCGCGGTTGCGCATCCAGAGTCGGCCGTAGGCATCCTCGTCGACGACACGGTTGCCGTCGGCATCGACGGCCGCGATGCCGAGCAGATTGTCGATGAAGTGGTCGGTGCGGAGGATGCCGACGTCGATGCGCGGCCGGCCCTGCCGCAGCAGGTACTGGAAGCGCCCGATCGCCTCGTTCCACTGGGGGTAGAACTCGCTGCCGGGCTGACGCGTGTCGAAGCGCTCCGAGAACAGCGGCCACATGCCCTCGTGGCCCGGCCACTCCGTGACGTGCTCGCCGCCCGCGCGACTCGCCCATCCGTGCAGCACGGTCTTGGTGATACCCGCGGCGAGCTGCGTGTTGATGATCTGATCGTAGAACCGGTGGTCGAGCATGTGGTTGCGGGTGGTGGCGCCGGTCTCGGACGAGTACTGCTTGCCGAACAGGTGTGCGGGGCCGGCCAGCATCCGATATGCGTCGATCTGCGAGGCGAACTCGAGCGACTCGGTCTCGATGCCGTCCACCGCGACGCCGGGTCGCGTGAGCTCGAACGGCAGCCCGTAGCTGATCTCGGCGCGCAGCAGCAGTCCGTTCTCGTGCAGGAAGTCCGCGAAAGGGCGCAGCATGTTGTCGATGTACAGGTCGGTCAGCGTGCGCACGTAGTCGAAGCGCACCTTCTCGACGTCGACACGGTGCGCCTCGTCGGGCTCATACGTGTAGACCGTGGTCGCGACGAACATCCCCGTCTGCCGGACCAGGAACGGCAGCCAGGGCGCGATGTCGTAGCCGCGGCGCGTGCGGAACTCCTCGGCGACCGTGTCTCCCCAGAACATGCCGCCCGCTCCCCAGAGGGTGAGCTCGAGGGAGTCCATGTACATCTGCGCGCGCGGGTTCTTCGCGATGTCGGCCTTCAGCTCGTCGGTGAGCACGACATCGCGCCAGTAGTCGATGACCGCGTCGACGCCGGCGCGGTCGAGGTAGTTCACGGTGTAGTTGACGGATGCCGAGGGCGACGCGGTCTGCCCGGTGCCGTGCGACCAGAACACGAAGAGGCGCCAGTCGCGGGTGTCCGGAGCGGTCCAGTCGAGCGTCTCGCCCTCGACCTGCGCGGTGAGATCGACGATCGCGCCGGCGTCGATCGCGGCGCCGTCGTCGGTGAGCGCGGGTGCGGCGACGACCGCGACCAGGTGCTGCTCGCGCGGCGCCACGCGGTGCCCGGGGAGGTTCGACCCGCGGCGCTCCGCGTTCAGGTCGACGCGGGGGAGTGCGCCCTGGCGGCGGGCGCCGGGGCCGACCTCCTCGACCTCGACGTCGAGCTCCTTGGCGGCTGCGGGGTGATCGGGATCGATGGTGGGCAGGTTCGCGTTCGACCAGTTCGTGCCGGAGGTGAAGCTCACCGACATGTTCCGTGCGGTCGTCTCGGCCACCACGATGGCGGAGTCGTGCACCCATTCCTCCGAGCCCCAGCCGTAACGGGCGTGGTCGATGTCGCCCTCGTCCATGGCGAGGAACTCCATCCCGCCGAAGCCGAGACGGTGCGCGGTGTCGATCTCGTCGCGCAGCGTGGCGTCGGTGTGCAGGCCTTCGGCCAACCACCAGCGCAGCTCCGGACGGTACTCGATCGGGGGATGCGCGAGCGCGTCACGGTGGTCGTCGAGCGATGTCATGGGTTCTCCTTCGAACGGAACGGCGGGGGACGGGCCCCGGCTCGATGAAGGACACCCTACTCGATTTAGTTAACTGGCGACACTATATGGTGTCACCGGCTCCTGTCGCGAGAGGGGGTTCCGTCTCGCGATACTCTCAGCGCATGTCTGAGTTCAAGGATCATTACGACGTCGCCGTGATCGGAGCGGGGCCGGCCGGCACGGCCGCGGCGCTGCGGGCATCCGAGCTGAGGGCGGGAGTCGTCGTGCTGGAGGCCGGACGCACCGGCGGCACCTGCGTCAACACCGGGTGTGTGCCGACCCGTGTGCTGGCAAAGACCGCGCGGCTTCTCCGCGAGTCCCGTCACGCGGACGACTACGGGGTGCGCGTCGGTGCCCCGGAGATCGACTGGGCCACCACGGTCGCGCGCGTGCACGAACGTGTCGACCGGGTGCGATCGATCAAGCGGGAGGCGGCGCGCTTCGCGGCGGCCGGCGTCGACCTGATCCACGAGGGGCGAGCGCGCTTCGCCGACGACCACACGCTCGTGCTCGACAGCGGCCGACGTCTCACGGCTGATTCGATCCTCATCTGCGTCGGCGGTCACTCGAAGCGGCTGCCGGTCCCCGGGGCCGAGCTCGCCACGGTCCCCGAAGACGTGCTGTCGCTCCCGGCCCTGCCCCGCCGGGTCGCGGTGATCGGGGCGGGGAACACGGGCGCGCAGCTCGTCACCGTCTTCTCGTCCTTCGGCTCCGAGGTCACGCTCCTCGACGTCGCACCGCGGGTGCTGATGGCGTCGGATGCCGCGATCGCCGCGACCGTCGAGGCGGCGTTCTCCGAACAGGGCATCGATGTGCGCACCGGGATCGAGACCGTCACCCGTCTCGAGCGCGCGGACGACGACGCGATCCGGCTCGTGTGGGGCGAGGCGGGCGAGGAGCGCTCGTCGATCTTCGACGCGGTCATCATGGCGACGGGCTGGCCGGCCGACGTCGAGGATCTCGGCCTGGAGAACGCGGGGATCGAGATCGCGCGCTCCGCGATCCCCGCGGACCGGTACTTCCGCACCGTCGTGCCGCACATCTTCGCGGTCGGCGACGCGAACGGGCGGGACATGCTGGTGCAGGCCGCGCAGTTCGAGGGCGAGGCTGCGGCGGAGAACGCCGTGCTGGGTGCCAACCGTCGCACCCCCCACCATCTGCTCCCGGCCGGCGGGTTCACCGATCCCGACTACGCGGGAGTGGGGCTCACCGAGGATCAGGCGCGCGAGCGAGACACCGACTGCGTCGTCGTCTCGGTGCCGTATGCGAGCCTCGAGCGCGCGGTGATCGACGACCGGGAGATCGGCTTCCTGAAGCTCATCGCCGATCGACGCCGCCAGCTCATCCTCGGGGCCCATGCGGTGGGGGAGAACGCGATCGAGGTCATCCAGTCGGTCACGACGGCGATGGCTGCCGGGGTGGATGTGTCGACGCTCGCGGGTGTGCGGTTCGCCTATCCGACCTACAGCGCGATCATCGGATTGGCCGCCCGGGCTGTGCTCGCGGAGCCGGGATCCCCTCGCGAGTAGCGTTCCGCAGAGCGGCATCGCGTCGGGGGCGGGGGTCAGTTCGTCACGACGGGGATGACGAGGAACTCGCCGTTGTTTCCGGTGATGTCGTCGCCCGCGATCGTCACCGTCACGGTCGCGTCGTCGTCGCGATTGTAGATGGGAACCCACTCAGACGTCTCGAAGGCAGCATCCGGTTGTAGTGCGACGCCGAGATCGATCGTCAGCGAGGCTCCTGCCGTGATCGCCGGAAGCGTGAGGACGAGGCTGCCGGCCGTCCCGGACGCGGTGACACCGGTGCCGCTCGGGGTGAGCGCCCAGAGCCACCCGTCGTAAGTGAGAGTGGCGGTGGCACCGGCGACGGAATCGATCGTCCCGTTGTTGGCGATGGTCAGCTGCGTCGGCATCGAGAACGTCAAGATCGGGCCGAACCCGGTGTCGAACACGGTGTCCACCGGCGTGCCGAGCGTGGAGGCGAGGTCGGCGCCGCCGACGGACGCGGCGGCGAGGGGAGCGGCGGCGGCGACGGCGATCAGGGGGATCGACCAGGCCGCACTCGTCACGACGGTGCGTCGCGAGATCGGGGCGCGAGAGATGGTGGTGCGGTCATCGGTCATGGCCGAGAGGCTACTCGGAGATCGTAAGTCGAGCGATATTCTAGGGTCACTCGTGCTCCGGCAGCAGCGGCGCGGACCAGCCCGGATCGCGACCGAGCTGCGCGGCGCGGGCGACCGAGGTCGCACCGTAGCGGTCGCGCACCGCGTCGAGCACCGTGTCGAGGCGCTCGCCGTCGCTGAATCCGAGTTCATCGAGCGGTAGCTCCGGCTGCACCCGGTCGGCACGGTCGAGCTGCGACAGCGAGACGCCGATGAGGGTGATGCCGCGCTCCGCGATCTCGGACTGCGCCGCAGCGAGGAGCATCCGTGCCACGGTGAGCAATCGGTTCGTGCGATCGGTCGGCGCACCGAGTGAGCGCGATCGGGTCGCCTTCGCGAAGTCGCCGAAGCGCAGACGCAGCACCACGGTGCGGCAGACACGGTCGCCGTCGCGCAGGCGGCGGCCGAGCCGATCGATGATCTGGGTGAGGATGAGATCGAGCTCCTCGGCCGATCGCGGGCGGGTGCCCAGGGCGCGCTGCGAGCCGATGGAGCCGCGGCGCCGCGTCGCGTCGACCGGGCGGGGGTCTCGCAGCCGGGCCAGCGCATGCACATGGGCGCCGGTCGCCTTGCCGAGGAGTCTCTCGGCCGCGGACGCCTCGAGCTCGGCGAGCTGCCCGACCGTGCGGATGCCGAGTCGGTGCAGCTTCTCGGCGGTCACGGCGCCGACTCCCCAGAGCCGCTCGACCGGCAGGGGGAGCAGGAACTCCTCCTCGCGGTCGGGCTCGACCACGAGGAGTCCGTCGGGTTTGCTGACCGCGCTCGCGACCTTGGCCAGGAACTTGGTCCTCGCGACGCCGACCGAGATGGCCAGGCCGACCTCGGCGCGCACGCGCTCCCTGAGCTGCTCGGCGATCTGCTCGGGTGTGCCCGCGATGCGCCGGAGCCCGCCGACCTCGAGGAACGCCTCGTCGATCGAGAGGCCCTCGACGAGCGGGGTCGTGTCGCGGAAGATCGCGAACACGTCCTTGCTCGCCGTGGAGTAGGCGTCCATACGCGGCGGGACGACGACGGCATCCGGGCAGAGCCGCAGCGCCTGCCGTCCGCCCATCGCGGTGCGCACGCCGCGGGCCTTCGCCTCATAGCTCGCCGCCAGGACCACGCCGCCCCCGACGATCACCGGCCTCCCGCGCAGGGCCGGTGCGTCTCGCTGCTCGACCGACGCGAAGAAGGCGTCGAGATCGGCGTGCAGCACGGTGGCTTCGTCCCGCATCCCGTCTCCTGTCGACGGGGAGATCGTCGCACGCACCGGGGACATCGGCGCCTCTCGGCATCCGGTCGATCGTTGCCCCAGGTCGATAGTTGCACTTTCGCAACTAAGAGGCGTATAGTTGACCCTTGTCAACTTTCAATTCAGGAGCATTCACCCCGTGACAAACGCCTCACCTTCCTCCGCAGCCGAGGCCGTGCGCTCACCGCGCGAGGTCTTCACCGCGATATCCGGCCTCGTCGTCGGCATGTTCGTCGCCGTGCTCTCGGGCACCGTGGTGTCGACCTCGATGCCGGTGATCATCGCCGACCTCGGCGGCACCCAGTCCCAGTACACCTGGGTCATCACCGCGAGCCTGCTGGCGACCGCCGTCTCCACGCCCATCTGGGGCAAGCTCGCCGATCTGGTCGACCGCAAGATCCTCGTCCAGATCTCCCTGATCCTCTTCACCGTGGGCACCGTGATCGCCGGATTCTCCACTGACACGAACATGCTCATCGCCGTCCGCGTCGTGCAGGGCATCGGCGTCGGCGGTCTCATGTCGCTGGTCATGATCGCCGTCGCGCTGATCATCTCCCCGCGCGAACGCGGCAAGTACATGGGCGTCGTCGGCGGCATCATGGCACTCGGCACCATCGGCGGCCCGCTGCTCGGCGGACTCCTCACGGACGTCTGGGGCTGGCGCTCCAACTTCTTCGTCGGTGTGCCGTTCGCGATCCTGGCGCTCGTGCTGCTGCAGTTCACGTTGCATCTGCCGAAGCCCCAGCGCGACACCAAGGTGTCGATCGACTACTTCGGCATCGTGCTTCTCGCGGTCGGCGTCTCGACGCTCCTCATCTGGGTCTCGATGGGCGGCAGCCAGTTCGACTGGGACTCCTCGACGAGCATCATGCTCGCCGTGACCGCCGGTGTCGCGATCGCCGCCTTCATCACGGTCGAGTTCTTCGTCAAGGAGCCGATCGTGCCGATGTCGCTGTTCCGCAACCGCACCTTCACGCTCTCGGTCATCGCGTCGATCGCCATCGGCGTCTCGATGTTCGCGACGTCCGTGTTCCTCGCGCAGTACTTCCAGCTCGCCCGCGGCGCCACGCCCACCGAGTCCGGTCTCATGACCATCCCGATGATCATCGGCCAGATGGGTGCGTCGATCGTCATCGGCCAGCTCGTGAGCCGCTTCGGCAAGTGGAAGGGCTGGATGCTGACCGGCTCAGTCCTGACCACGGTCGGCGTGAGCCTCATGGCGACCCTGCGCTACGACACCCCGTTCCCGCTCGTGGCCGTCTACATGTTCGTCCTCGGCGCCGGTCTCGGCATGGTCATGCAGAACCTCACCCTGATCGTGCAGAACGACACCGCCCCGCAGCAGCTGGGTGCGGCCTCGTCGAACGTCAACTTCTTCCGCACGATCGCCGGGACCATCGGTGTGACCGTGATGGGCTCGCTCCTGTCGACCAGCGTCGCCAGCTACATCACCGACGGCCTTGACGGCTTCGTGCCGACGACGCCCGACGAGGTCAGCGCGCTGGAGCACCTCGCGTCGGGCGACGTCCCGAAGGTCGGCCAGCTCCCTGATACGATCCGCGCGATCGTCGAAGGCGCCTACGGTCACGGCATCGCCGATGCGTTCATCATCGCGATCCCGCTCGCCGTGATCGCCGTCATCGCGATCGCGTTCATCAGGAACAAGCCGCTCTCGACGAAGAACGCCGCCGAGCAGCTTCGCGACCAGGCCGAGGAATCGGTCATCGAGGTCGCCGAGGCCGAGGTCGGCGCATCGCTCTCGACCGGAACCATCCGGATCGCGAGCGCCGAGCCCACGTCGACGAGCACTGCGCCGGTGACCGTGCTCGAGCGCGAGGATCGGGAGCAGAGGCGCTGACGTGGTCACCTCGGTCACGTCGGAAGCGACGGCGTCTCGCGACGTGGACAGCGCGCTCGGAGACCTCCAGACGCATCTGAGCCTCATCTTCGCGAGGACCCGGACGCTCTGGAAGGAATCCGCAGCGCGCATCGACCCGGAGCTGCAGGTCGGCGGCTACAAGCTGCTGACGTTCATCGAGCGGGCCGAGACGGCGAACGCGCACGAGCTCGCCGAGCGCTTCGAGATGGACAAGTCGGTGATCAGCCGTCAGGTGCGGATGCTGGAGGATCTCGGTCTGATCGAGTCCCGCCCCGACGAGCGTGATGGGCGGCTGCGGGTCCTGACGGCGACGCCGTCGGCCCGCGCCGCTCTCGCCGAGCTGCGCCGTGACCATGCCACACGCCTGCGCACGGTCGTGGCGGAGCTGACGCAGGACGAGGTCGACGCGGCATCCAAGGTTTTCCGGCTGCTCGCCGAGATCTGACGCCACGCAGGATCAGGCGATCACGTGAGATCAGTTCGAAACGGGGCGAACTCGCCTGATCCTGCGAGTTCGCCTGATCTCGCGAGGCGGGGCCGCGCCGTAAGCTGGCGGTCATGAGCGCCTCGCCCGACGAACACGCCGGAACCGGTGCATCCGCCGCCGCGCCGGACGCCGCGCCCGCCGCCGCCGCTCCCGAAGGAGCGGGAAGCAGCGAGGTCGGAAGCGCCGAGCTCGATCAGGCCATCTCGCGCGTGGAGCACGAGCTCGGGCGGCTCTTCGCCCGCATCCGCGTGAGCTGGCGTGAAGCCGCGACGACCGTGCATCCTGATCTGCAGCCGCTCGGCTACCAGGTGCTGACGTCGATCGCGACGGGCAAGGCCACATCGGCCGGCGCCATCATCGAGCGCCTGCAGACCGACAAGTCGGCCGTGAGCCGACAGGTGCGTCAGCTCGAGGAGCTGGGGCTCGTGGAGAGCGTCCGCGACCCGGATGACCGCCGGGCGCGCGTGCTCGTCGCGACCGACCTCGCCCAGGAGCGCGTGGCGCTGGCCCGCTCGCGGTACGAGGAGCGGCTGGGGGAGCGGCTGCGCCGCTGGTCGGCCGAGGACCTCGACCACTTCACCGAACTGCTCGCCGCGTTCGGCGACTGATCCCGAGCGTCGACGCTCAGGCTTCGAGCTGCGCCCGTATCCGCAGGTGCGGTTCCGAGTCCGCGTGCTCCACGATGCGCCCGCCCGCGATGCGGTAGATGCCGAACTCGGCGACGTTCACGTGACGACGGGTCGCTGACAGGCCCTGGAAGACCCCGGAGTGCGTGCCGCTGCCGCGCAGATGGGCGGCGATGCGATCATCCTCGATGACGAGCTGGATGCGCCGCCAGCGCCAGTCCGGGAACGCATGGAACAGGTCGGCCATGTCGTCGATCCACGCGTCCGCCCCGCCGGGCAGGTGCGCACGTCGCACCTGCGGATCGACGAACTCGCGGAGGGCATCCAGATCGTGGGCGTTGCAGACGTCCAGGTATTCGGCGAACCACTCTCTCGACTCCCACGGCTCCACTCGTCCATTATTCCGGGTGCCCGTTCAGTCGAGGGCATAGCCTGAACCTCATGACGCTCGAGAACGCCCGCACCGCCGCCGAGGTCGTCGACTGGCGACGCCGGGTCTTCGCCCTGTACGCCGCCGTCCGCGATGCCGAGTCCCCCGAGGATGCGCACGAGCTCTGGCGGATCGAGCGCGACGAGCTGCTGCTCCACCACCCGGCGACGCCGCTGCTGTCGGAGGATCGGCTGCTGTTCGACGGGCTGCCGATCGCCTCCTACGACCCGCAGTGGCGCTTCGAGCTGCCCATCCTCCCCGCCGAGCCCGGCGGCTTCGAGTTCGCGACCGGTACCGACGGCGTCGTGCCGTTCGAGCGGATCGGCATGGTCGAGATCCCCGACACCGGGACGCTCGACATCTGGCGTCTGACCTCGTACGGCGGGGGACTCTTCATCCCCGTGCGCGACGCCCTCGCCGGTCGTCCCGACGGCACATACGGCGGCGGGCGCTACCTGATCGACACGATCAAGGGCGCCGACCTCGGCTCGGATGCGGCGCGCGGCACGATCGTGCTGGACTTCAACTTCGCGTACAACCCGTCGTGCGCCTACGACCCCGCGTGGGCCTGCCCGCTCGCCCAGCCGGGCAACGTGCTCTCCGTCGCGGTCCCGGTCGGCGAGATGTACGCCGGCGCGGCGAGCTGACGCTCGAGGGACGCGGCATCCGTCAGCGGCGCGTGCGGGCTCGCGCCCTGCTCACGCTCCCGAGCGTCGCCCGCACCGGAGTGCCCAGGTAGAGCCCCAACGAGGCGCCCGACGCGAGCCCGACCCCGATCACGGCGGCGTAGATCAGCGAGCTTCCGGCCACGACGACATCCGATGCCGAACCGCCGGTGTGGACCATCTCGAGCAGCCCCTGGAACACCGCCACACCCGGGACGAGCGGCACGATCGCGGCGGTCGTCACCGCCACCGATGGCACGTGCAGGTTGTGCGCGATCATCACCCCGACGAAGCTCGCGAGCAGGGCGCCGAGGGCGCTCGCCGCGGCGGGATGAAGCTGCACCGCCGACGCGAGCGTGTAGCCCGCGATCGTGATGGCGCTGAGGAGGGCGCTCACGAGGATGATCCGGATGCCGGCGCCGTTGAACACCGCCACCGCGACCGCGATGATGATCGCCCCGGCGAACACGCCGAGAAGCGGTCCGAAGGGAGCAGGGTCGTCGGGAAGGTCCATCGTGAACCCCAGCACGCTGCCGAGCTCGAGACCCACCAGGATGCCGATCACGACACCGAGCGTCTGCATCGTGAGGTCGAGGATGCGTCCGCCGGCCGTGAGGGCGAAGCCGTCGATGGCATCCTGCGCCGCACCGACCACGGTGAGGCCGGCGAGCATGAGCACGATGCCGGACGCCACGATGATCGACGGGCGGATGCCGACGAACGGCTCGATGCCCGCGGCGCCCAGCGCCGACACGGCCACGGCCACCACCGTCGTGACGAAGCCCCCGGCGATCTGGTTGAAGAACAGCGGCACCTGCAGCCGGGAGAGCCCGGCCTGGGTGATCGCCGCGGCCAGAGCCGCGAGGAACGTGAGGCCGACGATGATCGGCGACGCGCCGAGGAGGATGCTGACGCCGACCGCGAGCATGGCGCGGGCGACCACGACGATCGGCTGCTGGTAGCGGAACGGCATCCGACGGATCGCGCGGAACGCGGTGCGGGCCGACTCCAGATCGAGCCCGCCCCGGATGTCGGAGACCAGCGCCTGCACCCGCTGGAGCTTCGCGTGATCGGGTGCTGCGACGCGCACCACGCGCACGAGGGTCTCGGGCCAGACCTCGCCGCTGAGGTGGAACGAGACCGTGATGGAGTTGTATGTGACGTCGACCTGCACCCCGCGAAGCCCGTAGGCGTCGCAGACGCGCATGATGGCGAGCGTGACCTCGTGCGCGGAGGCTCCGATCGCGAACATGGACTCGCCGATGCGGGTCGAGAGGTCGAGGACCTTCGGCACCGTGCGCTCGTCGATCACCGGCATGACCTCGGTGGCCGCGACGCTCGCGGGGTCGGTGTGCACGAGTCTGCGCGCGGCGGCGAGCAGACGCCGAGGGGACTTCGGGGACATGCCTCCATTCTCCGGCGTCGGGTCGCTGGCACAGGCGGCGCCGCGCCCTACCTCAGGTACGCGTCGACCATCAGCGCCCCGCGGATCTCGCGCAGCCTGTCGATCAGGAGCGCGACGCCGCGAGTCCCGACCGACGCCAGCTGCAGGTCGTGCGGACCGAGCGGCTCGAGCTTCCCGGTGCGCACGCGCACGACCTCCCATCCGGCGCTCCGCACCGCGCGATCCTTCCGGCGGTCGGTCTCCTCGCGTCTGCCGACATGCTCGAGGCCGTGCCGGCCGACCGTGTCGTACTCGACGGCGATGCGCAGCTCGGGAAGCAGGATGTCGGGCCACACCTCGGTGTGACGGAAGAACGGGCGCGCCACCTTGATCGCGTTGACCTCGCCGGTGAACACCAGACGCGAGGTGAGCGCCGCGCGCAGCTTCTCCTCGGCGGCCGACGCCGGCTTCGGTGCGCACGCGCTGAGGAAGGCCGTCCCCTTCGGCAGATCCGGGGTCTTCGTGCACACGGCCGGAGCCGGCATCCGAGGTCGTGCGGGGATCGCGCGGGCCTCGCCCAGCACGACGGGCTGCGGTCGGGCGAGGGCCGAGCACTCCGGGCACCACGCCGAGCGTCGGCGGACCCGCCCCGGCCGCTCGCGCTGCTCGGTCGGGGTCGCGGCGAAGCGATGGCCGACCGCGCACTCCCAGCAGAGCAGCACGTCGGCCGCGAGCGGCACCTGCGAGAGGGCGACGCCGTGGTTGAGCTCCGGGTGGTACTGCCGGATCAGCTCCGGGTACGCCGCCCACCCGCTGCGGAAGGCGCCCACCTCATAGGGCACGGCGGCGCCGCGCGAGAACTGCCTCCTCGCCCACCACTGCTGCACTGGCTCCGGCACGAGGGCGACGATAGCCGTGCCGACCGACATCGAGATCCGGTTCGCGGGGATACTTGACCCTGACACTGTGGCAGACGGGAGAACAGAGACATGTTGTCCATCGGAGCCTTCGCGCAGATCGGCCAGGTGACCCATCGGATGCTGCGGCATTGGGACTCCTCCGGCCTGCTCGAGCCCGCCCACGTGGACGAGTTCAGCGGCTACCGCTCGTACGATCCCTCGCAACTGGAGCGCCTGCACCGGATCGTCGCCCTGCGTCAGCTCGGCTTCGGGCTCGATGACATCGCGTCGATCCTCGATCAGGGGGTCGATGCGGATCGCATCGCGGCGCTGCTGCGGATCCGCCGCGCGGAGGTCGAGGAAGAGCATCGGGTGGCCGCGGGAAGACTCGTCGACGTGGAGCGGCGGCTCCACCTCATCGAAAGAGAGAACCACATGTCCCAGATCGAGATCATCGAGAAGCCCCTCCCGGCCGTCCGCCTCGCGGCGAGCCGCACGGTCGTCGCGGATCAGCCCGAAGTCGCAGGCGTCGTGGGACCGGCCTTCGACGCCATCGCCGAGATCATCGGGGACGAGAGCGGCGCGCTCACGACGCCGATCGCGCAGTACGAGACGATCGACGACGGACTGGAGATCATCGTCGGCTACGCGTACAGCGGACCCGCTCGCGACGGCTTCGACATCATCGAGCTCCCCGCGGTGGAGACCGCCGTGTGCGGCATCCATCTCGGTGCGATGGAGCGCATCGCCGAGAGCTGGCAGGCGATCCACGCCGAGGTCTTCGCGCGCGGCCTGGTGCACGACGGCCCGTGCCGCGAGCTGTACGTGCGCGCGGTCTCGGACGACCAGTCCGACTGGGTGACCGAGCTGCAGCAGCCCGTCCGCCGCGGGTAGGCGCCGGCCGGCCCGGCGCATGGCCGCGCGCGATCGTCGAATCGGACGATCATGCGCGGTCGTTCCTGTTCGAAGCACCGATGCGGCTCCGATCGCAGACGATCAGAGTGATCCCATGCGGGCTGCGCGAGAGGATGCGGAATGAGAGTCTTCGTCTCTGTCGACATGGAGGGCGTCGCCGGGGTCTCCACCCCGGATCAGGCCTATCGCGGCGGTCACAACTACGCCGCGTCGCAGCGCCTCATGACCGAGGAGGCCAATGCGGCCATCGCGGGCGCGTTCGACGCCGGCGCGACGTCGGTCGTGGTGAACGACGCCCACGGGACGATGGACAATCTGCTCCCGGAGCAGCTGGACGAACGTGCCGATCTCGTCAACGGACGACCCAAGGCGCAGTGCATGATCCAGGGGCTGACCCGCGAGCACGATGTCGCGCTCTTCGTCGGATTCCACGCTCCGGCCGGCGCCCCCGGCGTGTTCTCGCACACGCTGTCGTCTCTCGCGTTCACCCGATTCCGCGTGAACGGGGAGACGGCGTCGGAGACCGATCTCGGCGTGCTCCAGGCGGCGGCTCTCGGGGTGCCGGTGGGGCTGGTCACCGGCGACGACCAGATCTGCGGGCTCACGCGCACCGCGTACCCGTGGATCCGCACGGCCCAGGTGAAGCAGGCGGTCGGGCAGTTCTCCGCGCACTCGGTGCATCCGCTCCGCGCACGGGAGGCGATCCGCGCCGAGGCCCGCGCCGCGGTCGAGAACGCCGGGCGGATGCCGGTGCCTGCGGTGCCCGACCGGCTCGTGCTCACCGTCGACCTGAAGACCCCGTTGCACGCCGAGATCGGGGCGCTGATCCCGGGGATGCGGCAGATCGATCGTCTGCAGCTCTCGTTCGACGCGGAGTCCCCGCAGCAGCTGCTCGACGTCTGCGCGCTGCTCTGGGAGACCGCGGACTGACGATCCGCGGTGCGGGCCGCGCCCGGCCGTCAGGCGGGGGCGAGGCGGGCGACGAACCCGCGGATCCGTCGGTGCAGGGTCTCGAGCGCGGCGTCGAACGCGGCGGCCGTTCCGATCCGAGCAGGGTCGCGGATCGACCAGTGCAGGTCGTCGCGGGTCAGGAGCCGCTCGTGCGCGTCGTCGCAGACGGTGATGACCAGGTCGCCCGGGGTGCGGACATCGTCGATGTGGCGGGGCGGGCGTCGCTGGTCGATCGCCAGGCCATGCCTCTCGGCCGAGGCGACGGCGCCCGGGTTCACCGCATCCGCCGGCCGGGTGCCCGCGGAAGCGACCGGGATGGCGCTCATGTCCTGCCAGACGACTTCCGCGAGCTGCGATCGCGCGGAGTTGGCCGTGCAGACGAACACGACGCGGTCCGGGGGCGGCACGCTGGGCGGAGCGAGCGTGTCGAAGACCTCGGGCCGCAGGCCGATGTAGCTGCGCCGCTGATCGAACTCCGAGCGCGCCCGCGCGATGATCTGGGCCGATTCGAGAACGCCGAGGTGGTGGGCGACGAGATTGGATCGGAGCCCGAGCTGCGCGCCGATCTCCGACGACGACAGGTCGCCGAGAGTGAGGAGATCGACCATGCGCAGGCGCGTCTGATCCGCGAGTGCGGCGAAGATGCCGGCGCGGCGTTCGAGATCGGTCATCGCCTTCATCCATACCACGGTCGCGAGGCTGTGTCCATGAGGGTTGACTCAACGGTCATTGACCCTATTCTCGTACTGCGCATCGCACGTGCGGTCGCAGAGAGGCATGGCAATCATGGGAATCGGAAGCGGTATCGCGCTCTTCGTCATCGGCATCATCCTCGCGTTCGCGGTCAACATCGACACCGGCGGATTCGTCGACCTCGACCTGATCGGCTACATCCTCATGGGTGCAGGCGTCGTGGTGTTCCTCATCAGCCTCGTCCTGACCATGCGGAGCCGTCGCACCGAGACCGTCGCACGCACCTCGGTCGACCCCGTCAGCGGCGAGCAGGTGACCCGGCGGAGCCGCCGCGACACCGACCCCGTCGTCTGAGTCGTGGCGTCGCCTCGCTCCGGTGACCTGACCGGCCGTCTCCTCGGTGATCGGTACGAGCTCTCGACACGACTGGGTGAGGGCGGGATGGGGGTGGTCTATCGCGGCCACGACACCATGCTGCGCCGCGACGTCGCCGTGAAGGTGTTCCGTGAGGGAACCACGGAGATCGCGAGGACAGCCTCCGAGTCGCAGCTGCTGGCCGCACTCAACCACCCGTCCCTCGTGACCCTCTACGACGCCCATCTGGGCACGGAGGACCCGCGATATCTGGTGATGGAGTACGTCGAGGGCCCCACGCTCGACGAGCGGCTCCGCCGGGGACCTCTGCCGGAGCCCGCGGTGTCGCGGCTCGCCGAGGATCTCGCCGACGCGCTCGACGCCGTGCACCGGGCGGGCATCGTGCATCGAGACGTCAAGCCCGCGAACGTGCTGCTGCGTTCGCCCGGGGTCTCGGGGGAGGAGTTCTCCGCCAAGCTCGCCGATTTCGGGATCGCCTATCTAGTCGATGCCACGCGGCTGACGACGCCCGGAACGGTCATCGGGTCGGCCGCGTACCTGAGCCCGGAGCAGGTCACCGGGGCGGATCCGCGGGCCTCGACGGACGTCTACTCCCTCGGCCTCGTGCTGCTCGAAGCGCACACCGGACGACGGGCGTTCGCCCAGAACGACCTGCGAGAGGCCGTGCTCGCACGCCTCTCGCAGGATCCGGTCATCCCGTCCGAGGTCGGCCACGAGTGGGGTGCCCTGCTCGCGGCCATGACTGCACGGGATCCTGCCGATCGACCCACCGCTCGGGAGGTCGTCGCCGCGGCGCGGAACCTGCGTGCGGGCGGCGGAGTCACCGTCGCCTCGTCGGCCACCGTGGCGCTCCCGCCCGATTCCGGGACGACCCGCACGGCTGTGCTGACGATGGAGACAGCGGCGCTTCCGCCGGACACCGCCGACGGGGCGCCGCGACGACGACGCCGATGGCTGGCCGGCGCGGCACTGGCCGCGGTCGTCGTCGCCGGGGTGATCACGGGGATCTCGCTCGGGGGTGCAGGCGATCAGCCCGGCCCTCCGCCCGAGCTTCCCGCGCTCGAGGAGCCGCTCGCTGCACACCTGCAGCAGCTGATGGACGCGGTGTCGCCGTGAACCGCCGTCTTCGCCTCGGCTGCGCGGCCGCCGTCATCGCCGCGGCCCTCGCGGTCGCCGGCTGCTCGGCCACGGCGTCGGGGCTCGACACGCAGACGAGTGCGGAGTGGCAGTCCCGCGTGCTGGCGATCGCCGAGAGCGCCGAGGCCGACGACATCCCGACGGCTCTGCTCGACCTCGATGCCCTCGAGACGGAGACGACGCAGGCCCGCGCGGACGGGGACATCAGCGCCGAGCGAGCGGCGATCATCCAGCAGTCCATCGCCGTGGTCCGATCGGACCTCGAAGCCGATGTCGCTGTCACGCCCTCACCCGAGGAGACCACCACCGACGACACCGGCACCGACGACACCACCGACACCGACAAGGGTGACAAGGGCAACAGCGAGAACAAGAGCGACAACGGCAAGAAGAACGACGACAACGGCAACGGGAACAACGGCAAGGACGACGATGACTGAGGATGCCGCGTGAACCCTGACCGCGTCTCCCGGCCGAGAGATCGCGCCGTCGCGCTCATCGTGGGCGTCTCGGCCACCGTCGCCTTCGTCGTGCTCCGCGTCTTCGTTGCGGCGGGCGGCCACGAACCCCTGGATGTCGACATCCGCTGGCACGATCTGATGACCGCGTCGCGGAGCGACGTGGGCGTGATCATCGCGTGGGTGCCGGCCATCGTCGGCGGCACGGTCGGCATGATCGTCGTCGGAGCCCTCCTGATCGCGCTGTTCGTGTGGCGTCGGAGAAGAGCGGATGCCGCGACCCTGGCGACCGCGATGATCGTGGTCGTCGCCGTGGGCGCGACGATGGCCGCCGTCATCGGACGCACCCGGCCCGCCGACTCCCTCGCGGAGCGCATGGCCACGTCGTTCCCGTCCGGCCACACGGCGGTCGCGACGACCGTGGTCGTGATCCTCGCCCTCGCGCTCCGACGCTGGTACGTCTGGCTGCTCGGCGCCGGGTGGGTGCTCACGATGATGTGGAGTCGCACCTACCTCAACGCCCATTGGCTCAGCGACGTCGTCGCGGGCATGCTCGAGGGCGTCGCCGTGGCCTCGCTCGTCTGGATCGCCGCCGAAGCGGTACGGGACCGCTGTGCCCTGCGTCGTACCGAGAGCTCCATCGCACCACCGATCGAAGGACCTCGACCCCATGAACTCCACTGATTCCGCCGCCTCAGCGGCTCGGGCCGCACAGGACTCCACCGTCTTCCGCACCCTCGCCCGCGTCGGCTACGTGGTCCTCGGCATCCTCCATCTCCTGATCGGCGGCATCGCGATCTCGATCGCGACCGGCGGCGGCGGCGAAGCGGACCAGGGCGGGGCGATGCAGCAGATCCAGCAGGCCCCGGCAGGCATGGTCCTGCTGTGGGTCATCGCGCTGGGACTCGTGGCGCTGGCGATCTGGCAGATCGCCGAGGCCGTCCTCGAACGCGATCCCGACGCCAAGAAGAAGTGGGGCCATCGGGTCAAGTTCCTCGGCACCGCCGCCGCGTACGTCGCGATCGCCGGGACGGCGCTCGTGTACGCGTTGGGCGGCCGGTCGCAGTCGTCCGACTCCTCGCAGTCGCTCAGCGCCCGTCTGCTGGCGGCACCGGCGGGCGTCGTGCTGCTCGTGCTGGTCGGGCTGATCGTCGTCGCCGTCGGTGCGGCGTTCGTCGTGCGCGGCATCACCCGCGCCTTCACGAAGCACCTCGATCTGCCTGCGGGACCGGCACGAAAGGGAATCACCGCCTTCGGCATCGTCGGCTACATCGCGAAGGGCATCGCCGTCGGAGTGGCCGGCATCCTGTTCGTGGTCGCCGCGCTCACCCACGATCCGGAGACAGCCGGGGGACTGGATGCCGCGCTCCACGCGCTGGCAGGGCTTCCCTTCGGCGTCGTCATCCTCTGGACCGTCGGCGCCGGACTCATCCTCTACGGCCTGTTCTGCTTCGCCCGGGCGCGGTACGCGAGGATGTGACGCAGGGCGCCACTCAGTGCGTCCGCAGGTGCCCCGGCTACCCTCGGGGCATGCGCCGTCTCGTCGTCCTTCCCCTTCTGCTCGTCGCCGGTCTTCTCGCGGGATGCTCGCAGGTGACCCAGTTCGCCGGAGACGTCGTCGGCGCCCCTGTCGAGGAGACCTGCGCGACCATCGACGACGCCTACGGCCAGTACCAGTCGGTCATCGACCAGGGCGGTGCCACGGAGGAGCAGCTCGATGCGGCGCGCGACGAACTCGTCGCGACGCTCGACGGACTCGCCGACGACGTCGACGGACAGCTGGGCGATCTCATCCGCTCCGGTGCCCAGCAGCTCGGCGAGGTCACCGACCTGCAGGCGCCCGAGACCATCGAGGCGATCGAGCAGCTCAAGGAATCGGCCTCGGCCTTCTGCGGCTGAGGCCGGGTCCTGCTCACCGCCCCGGTGCTCGGGGCCCGTCATAGGCTGGATGCATGAGCGCGCGTGCCGTGGATCCTCGGGTCTGTCCTACCTGCGGCGACGCCCTGACGTTCGAGATCCTCGACGACGAGCGGTTCCTCGTCGTGTGGTCGTGCGTCGATTGCGGTCTGGTCCGCGCCACCGAACCGGTGTGACCGCGGGCTCTCACGTGCTCGCCCGCACGACCAGCGAGGGCGTGAGGTCGACCCGGCGCACGGGGCCGGCGTTGCCCGCCGCGATGCCGAGCAGCAGGTCGAGCGCGACGCGGCCCGACTCCTCGAACGGCTGACGCACCGTCGTGAGGCCGAGTCCGTCGGCCCGCGGCTTTTCCCGGCCCATCAAAAGCAATTTCCGCGCACCTCTCGACAAAACAGAAATTTCCGGTAGAGTCGCCACGTCGGTAATCATTTCTCACTTTTCGTGTCGAGAGGAAATCATGCACGCACGAACTCGCAGCATCGTCGCTGCGGCAGCGGCCGGAGCGATGGCGCTCGTCGGCCTCAGCGGCTGCGCCGCCTCCGCAGGATCCGACGAACCCCTCGTGGGGCTCGTCATCAAGACGCAGGACAACCCCTTCTACGTCAAGATGACGGAAGGGGCCAAGGACGAGGCGGAAGCCCTCGGACTCAATCTGCAGGTCGCCAGCGGCGATGGGCAGAGCGACGTCGACTCGCAGATCAAGGCCATCGAGAACTTCACGGCGCAGGGCGCCAAGGCGATCCTCGTCACACCCGCCGGCGACGGGATCATCCCCGCCGTCAAGAAGGCGCAGGAGGCGGGCGTCGTCGTGTTCGCGATGGACTCGCCGCTCGGTGCGGACTCCGGCATCGACGGCACCTTCGCGACCGACAACTACCTCGCGGGCGTGCTCGTCGGCGAATGGGCGAAGGCCGCGCTCGGCGACACCGAGCCCCGGGTCGCCACGCTCGACCTCAGCACCGACCAGATCCCCGTCGACGTCGCCCGCAACCAGGGCTTCCTCGAGGGGTTCGGCATCGAGCTCGGCGATCCGTCGAAGATGTGGGACGAGACCGACCCGCAGCTGGTCGGCCACGAGGTGACGGATGCCAACGAAGCGGGCGGGCGCACCGGCATGGAGAAGCTCCTGCAGAAGGATCCGACCATCAACCTCGTCTACACGATCAACGAGCCCACGGCCGCAGGCGCCTATCAGGCCGTCGTCGCCGCGGGGCTCGAGGACCAGATCACGATCGTCTCGGTCGACGGCGGATGCCCCGGCGTGACCAACGTGCAGAAGGGCATCATCGCCGCGACCTCGATGCAGTTCCCGCTCGAGATGGCGAAGCAGGCCCTGCAGGCCGTCGAGGACTACCTGGCCGACGGCACCAAGCCGAAGAACAGCGACGGCCTCGACTTCACCAACACCGGAGTCACGCTCGTGACCGACCAGCCGCAGGACGGCGTCGAATCCGAGGACACGACGTTCGGACTGGAGCAGTGCTGGGGCTGAGTCGCCCCGCTGCCTCCCTACCGGGTGAGGGTCGGCTCTTGCCGACCGGCCCTCACCCTCCTCCTCCATACAACGACGTAGGAAAGCCCATCATGAACCGAAGCGCCACCGATCTCCCGGATGACGAGCGACCGAGCACCGTCACCGCCGGATTCTCGATGGGACTGGTCGAGATCGACCAGGGAGCCCGTCTCAGCCCTCTCCAGTGGATCGAACGACGGATGCTGTCGCGCCCGCTGATCGGTCCCGTCGCGGTGCTCATCATCGCGCTGATCGTCTTCTCGATCGTGTCGCCGAACTTCGGCACGCTCCAGAACTTCTCCCTGATCCTGCAGCAGGTGCAGGTGATCGCGATGCTCGGCATCGCGCAGACCCTCATCATCCTCACCGCAGGGATCGACCTCTCCGTCGCGGCGGTCATGCTGCTGTCGCAGGTCGCCATGGGTCGTTTCGCCGTCTCGGTCGGACTCCCTGTCGAGATCTCGCTCGTGCTCGGCATCGTCGTCGGCATCGCCTGCGGGGCGATCAACGGCTTCATCGTGACGAAGCTCAACATCCCGCCGTTCATCGCGACCCTCGGCACCCTGAGCATCTTCTACGCGCTGAACATCTTCATCTCCGACGGGGAGAGCGTGCCGTACGCCGACGTGCCCCCGCTGTTCAACTGGCTCGGAACGGGCTTCCGCGTGTTCGGCACGACGTTCACCTTCGGCCAGGTGCTCACGATCCTCATGTTCATCCTGTTCGCCTACATCCTGCGCAACACCGCCTGGGGCACGCACATCTACGCCGTGGGCGACAACCTCGAGGCCGCGCGCCTCAGCGGCATCCGCGTCAACCGCGTGCTCATGTCGGTGTACGTGGTGGCCGGTCTCATCATCGGCGTCACCGCCTGGCTGCTCATCGGGCGCATCGGCTCGATCTCGCCCACCGCGGGCGCCGCCTACAACCTCGCGTCGATCACCGCGGTGGTCATCGGCGGCACGAGCCTCTTCGGCGGGCGCGGACGGATCATGGGCACGCTGCTCGGATCCCTTATCGTCGGCGTCTTCTCCAGCGGACTGTCCCTCGCAGGATTCGACAGCCTCTGGCAGGAGTTCACCATCGGCCTCCTCATCATCGGCGCGGTCGCCGTCGACCAGCGCCTCCGCAAGATCGGACGTTGACCATGACCACCGGAACCCAGACCCCGCGCTCCACCGACCTGGTGCTCGAAGCGCGCGGCATCGTGAAGCGCTACGGACGCGTCGTCGCCCTCGACCAGACGGACTTCGAGATCCGTCAGGGGGAGGTGCTCGCCGTGATCGGCGACAACGGCGCCGGCAAGTCCTCACTGATCCAATGCCTGTCGGGCGCCGTGCAGCCCGACGAGGGCGAGCTGCTGGTGAGCGGGGAGCCCACGACGCTGAGGACGCCGGTCGACGCTCGCCGGCTCGGCATCGAGACCGTCTTCCAGAGCCTCGCCGTCTCGCCGGCGCTCGACATCGCCAGCAACATCTTCCTCGGCCGGGAGCTGCGCCGCCCCGGCATCGCCGGCTCCGTGTTCCGCATGCTCGACAAGAAGCGGATGCGGGCGGAGTCGCTCGAGGTGATGTCGCAGCTCGGGCTGCAGACGCTCCAGAACATCGGCCAGTCGGTCGAGACCCTCTCCGGCGGTCAGCGTCAGGGCGTCGCCGTGGCGCGTGCCGCGGCCTTCGGCTCGAAGGTCGTCATCCTCGACGAGCCGACCGCCGCCCTCGGCGTCAAGGAGTCGGGGCGCGTCGTCAAGCTCATCAAGGACATCAACGCCCGCGGCATCCCGGTCATCCTGATCAGCCACAACATGCCGCAGATCTTCGAGGTCGCCGACCGCATCCACATCCAGCGTCTCGGAAAGCGCATCGCGCTCGTCGAGACGTCGCAGATCGACATGGCGGATGCCGTGGCGCTGATGGTCGGCGCGAAGACCCCCGAGCAGCTCGGGCTCGCCTCATGAGCCCGCAGCAGGACCCCGCAGACAATCCTCAAGAAAGGAGCACCCGCATGGTGCCCAACTACCTCCCCGTGCCCGGCACAGCCCTCGACGGCAAGGTGGCGCTCATCACCGGCGCCGCCTCCGGGATCGGCGAAGCGGTCGCCCGCATCTACGCCGCCAACGGATGTCGCGTCGCCCTGATCGACATCGACGCGGCCCGCCTCGAAGAGGTCGCCGCCGACATCGCGGAACGCGGCGGCGAGGTGCTCTCCCTCGTCGGGAACGTCGTGGAGGAGGACGAGGTGCGCGCGTTCTTCGCCGCGACCGTGGCCCGCTGGGGTCGCATCGACCTCGTGATCAACAGCGCCGGCCGGGACTCCCTCGCACCGCCCGTCACCCAGGTGACCCTGGAGGAGTGGAACAAGACGATCGGGCCGAACCTCACCGGTGTCTTCCTCTGCTGCCGCGAGGCCTTCCTCGTCATGGAGGGCCAGGAGACGGGCGGGCGCATCATCAACATGGGCTCCTCCTCGACCAAGGTCGCCTCGGGGCCGGGGCACAGCCCGTACCGCGCCTCGAAGCACGGCATGCTCGGATTCTCGAAGAACATCCTGATCGAGGGCATGCACAAGAACATCGGCGTCACGGTCCTGAACCCCTCGCACGTGCGCACGCCGATGACCGAGATCATCGACAAGGGCCTGTACGACGGCGACCTGCCCGCCTACACCGACGGGTGGCTCGACGAGAAGGAGATCGAGGAGGGCCTCTCGGCCAGCTGCATCGATGTCGGGAACGTCGCGGAGGCCGCGCTCTACATCGGGACGCGCACGCCGGACGTGACCATCCCCACCTTCTCGCTGTACCCGACGCACAAGGTGCTGCGGTACGGCATGGAGGTCTAGGCGATCGTGAAGGCTGCAGTTCTGCGCGGCATCCGCGACATCGCCGTCCTCGATGTGCCCATGCCGGAGCCCGTCGGCGTCGACTCGGTCCTCGTGCGGATCGGGGCGGTGGGCGTCTGCGGGTCCGACGTCCTCCGCTTCGGCATCGGCAAGGGATACGGCTTCCCGCGGGTGCTCGGCCACGAGATGTCGGGCACCCTGGTCGAGGACTCCCCGTCGGGAGTGCTCAAGGCCGGCGATCGCGTCGCGATCTTCCCGTGCATCCCCGAGCCCTCGGACCCGATGAGCGAGATCGGCGAGTACGCGCTCGCCGATCGCTACGACTACTTCGGCTCCCGGCGCGACGGCGGACTCGAGGAGTATCTGCGGGTGCCCGAGCGCAACCTGATCCCACTGCGTCCCGGCACCTCTCTGATCGACGGTGCGATGGTGGAACCGGCGGGGGTGGCCCTGCATGCCGTCCGCAAGGCCGTGGTCCCCCCGAACGCGACAGCGCTCGTCATCGGCGCAGGGCCGATCGGCATCCTCGCCGCGCAGTGGCTGCGCATCCTCGGCGTCGTGCGCGTGCTCGTGGCGGATGTCGATGCGCGCAAGCGCGAGATCGCGGAGAGCCTCGGCTTCGAGACGCTGGACGCGTCGACGGCGCCGTCCGACGAGCTCGCGACGGCGGCGACCGCCGGCCGCGGCGTCGACATCGCCGTCGAGGCCTCCGGGATCTCCGTGACGTTCCTCCAGGCGATCCGCGCGGCGGCGCACCGCGGGCAGGTCGTCCTGCTCGGCGACCTCGCCGACGACGTCGCACTGCCGAAGGAGCTCGTCTCCCGCGTGCTGCGCCGGGAGCTCGTGCTGCGCGGAACATGGAACGCCGTCATCACGCCCCGGGTGACGAACGACTGGGAGATGGTGGTGGCCTGCCTCGGCCGGTCGCTCATCGTCGACGGGCTCGTGAGCCACGTCGAGGGCATCGACGCCGCGCAGGAGGTCTTCACCCGGCTCGCCGACCGCGGAGCATGGTCGAACAAGACGATCTTCGCGGTCTCCGACGAGGCCGTCGCCGAGGCGGACGCCGCACTCAGCGGATCCCTCTCCGCGCGATTGGCGCGGCGATGAAGGCCGCGGTGTTCCTGGGACCGGGACGCATCGAGGTCACGGACATCCCGGTGCCCGAGGTGGGCCCCGGCGACGTGCTGGTCGAGGTGAGGGCGGCCAGCATCTGCGGCACCGACCTGCGCATCATGAAGCACGGGCACTTCCGCATCCCCGAGGGCACGCGCCGCGTGCTCGGGCACGAGCTCACGGGTCGGATCGTCGAGGCGGGGGCGGATGTCCGCGGCTTCGCGGTCGGCGACCGGGTCAGCGTCGCTCCGAACGTCGGCTGCGGCGTCTGCGCCATGTGCCGCCGCGGGCTGAACCAGCTGTGCCCGACGTACGACGCGTTCGGCATCACGCTGAACGGCGGGTTCGAGGAGTACATGCTCGTCCCGGCGGTGGCGATCGAACGCGGGAACCTCTTCCACGTCCCGGATGCCGTGGGCGACGAGATCGCCGCGATCATGGAGCCGATGTCCTGCTGCCTCCACGGCCAGCGCAAGGTCGAGGTCTCACCCGAGGACTCGGTGCTCATCATCGGCGCGGGCCCCATCGGATGCTTCCACACCGTGCTCGCGAAGCGGGCCGGCGCCCGTCAGGTGATCGTGGCGAACACCCGACAGCCGCGGCTCGACATCGCCGGCCGGCTGGGAGCCGACCATCTCATCAACGTGTCGGAGCAGGATCTGCACGAGGAGGTCATGGCGCTCACGGGAGGCGAGGGCGTGGACGTCGTCATCACCTGCGTCTCCAAGCCCGACGTGATCGCCTCGACGACCGACCTCGCCGGACGCCTCGGACGGATCAACGTGTTCTCCGGGCTCGGCGATCAGGCCAGGCCCGCGATCGACGTGAACGCGCTCCACTACCAGGAGCAGACCCTCACCGGGACGACGGGGTCGAGCGTGACCGACTACGGCGACGTCATCGGCATCATCGCGGAGAGCGATGTGGATCTCACGCCGATCATCACCGCGCGATTCGCCCTCGACGACATCGAGGCGGCGATGGAGCACTCGCGCTCCGGAGTCGGCATGAAGTCGCTGATCACTTTCGACAGAGGAGGCGCGCGATGACCGCGGAGGTCTACACCCCCGACACGCTCGTGCCCGCGACGGAGCCGACGTTCGCCTTCGTCGGCGTCACGACCGGGGCGTCGTCGATCATGGAGGTCTTCCCGCGGTGGGCCGCGCATCTCGGCATCCCGTCGCGCATCGTCGGCATCGATGTGCCGCTGGATGCCGACCCCGAGACGTACCGCCGGGTCGTCCGGTTCTTCACGGACGACCCGCTCTCGCTCGGCGCCCTGGTCACGACGCACAAGCTGAACCTGTTCCAGGCGAGCCGTGACCTGTTCGACGAGATCGGGGAGTCGGCCGCGCAGCTCGCCGAGATCAGCAGCATCTCGAAGCGCGACGGGCGCCTCCTCGGCCACGCGATGGACGACGTCACGAGCGGTCTGGCGTACGACGCCATCGTCGGCGAGGCCGACGACGAGGTGCTCCTGCTCGGCGCCGGCGGGTCCTCGCTCGCCCTCACGCTGCACCTGCACCGGAAGCACCGGGCGGGCGGCGGGGTACCGCGTCGGATCGTCGTGACCAACCGGCGCCCCGGACGCATCGACGAGATGCGCGCGTTCCACGAGCGGATCGGGTTCGCGCTGCCGATCGAGTACGTGGTGGCGCCGGAGCCGACGGTCAACGACGCCGCTCTCGCGACCATGGCCCCGCGTTCCACGGTCATCAACGCGACCGGACTGGGCAAGGATCGGCCGGGCTCCCCTCTCACGGGCGCGGCGCGGTTCCCCGACGGCGCCGTCGCCTGGGACTTCAACTACCGCGGCGACCTCGTGTTCCTCGACCAGGCGCGGGCGCAGGCCGATCGCGGCATCCGCGCCGTCGACGGGTGGTTCTACTTCCTCCACGGGTGGACGCGCGTGATGGCGCAGGTCTTCGACATCGCCATCCCGACATCCGGTCCCGCATTCGACGAGCTCTCCCGCATCGCGCGCCTAGCGGCGGCGTCACGCCAGAAGAAGACACAGCCAAGAAACGACACAGAGAAGGACCACGCATGAGCACCGCATCCCTCACTCCCACCACCCGATCCGTCGTCACCCGGTTCGACCTGACCACCGGACTCGCCGACGGCACCCCGTCGCTGCGTCGCCCGCTGTCGGCGATGGCCGGCATGTACGCGGACGCGGCGGCGTTCGAGGCCGCCGTCGCCGCGGACGACGTGCTCAGCTACGAGTTCTACGACATGGGCGTTCCCGCGCTCGAGACCGAGATCGCCTACGGGACGAGCATCACCTACCCCGGTCGCGTCGGCGACGAGTACTTCATGACCAAGGGGCACTTCCACACCCGCCTCGAGGCCGCGGAGATCTATCTGTGCCTTTCGGGCGAGGGCCTCATGCTGATGGAGAGCCCCGAGGGCGACGTGCAGGTCGAGGAGTTCCGCGCCGGTCGTTCGGTGTACGTGCCCGGCCGCTACGCGCATCGCAGCATCAACACCTCGGCCACCGAGCCGCTGATCACCTTCTTCGCGTTCCCCGGGGACGCGGGGCACGACTACGGCACGATCGAGACGAAGGGGTTCCGCAAGATCGTCGTCGATCGCGACGGGGTGCCCACGCTCCAGGACAACCCGCGCTGGCAGAGCTGACGCCGGAGCCCCGGAGCGCTGCCATGGGATCAGCCGGACGACCGTCTAGACTCCACACGTGACTGACCAGGACACGGGAGGGAACCTCCTCCACCAGATCTCCCGTCGCGCCGGAGCGATGAGCCCGGCCCTGCGCGGCGTCGCCGATGTGATCCTCGCGGATCCCGAAGAGGCGCAGGCCCTGTCGATCACCGAGCTCGCCGGGCGAGCGGGCGTCGCGGACTCCACGGTGTCGCGGTTCCTCCGCGAGCTCCAGCTCGACGGGTACAACCAGCTGCGGCTCGGCATCGCGCAGGCGATCTACTCGCGTCCCGTCTCGACCGAGCAGCGCACCAACTGGGTGTACGAGGGCGTGCTCAAGGGGGACAGCAGCGAGCAGATCGTCGAGAAGGTGCTGCACGGCAGCTTCGAGTCGCTGACGCGCACGACGGAGCGGCTCGACCCTGAGATCATGAGCGCCGCGGTCGACCGCATCCACGACGCGTCGGCCGTCTACTTCGCCGCGATGGGATCGTCGGCGACCGCGGCCGAGAGCGCGATGATGCGCTTCGTCCGCGCGGGCAAGCGCTGCCACTTCTTCCGCGATCAGAGCGTGCAGACCATGGGCAGCGCGACGCTGCGCGAAGGAGATGTGCTGATCGCGATCAGCGACTCCGGCGACTCGACCTCGGTCGTCTCGTCGGCCCAGATCGCGAAGTTCCACGGTGCCTACGTGCTCGGGGTCACCTCGAACGTGGACTCCGCGCTGGCGTCGGTGGTCGACGATGTGCTCCTCACCGCCGGCACCGTCGCGAGCTCCGACGTCTACGGCGAGTCGGTCACCGCGAAGTGGGGTCAGCTGCTGGCGATCGATGTGCTGTACGCGACCTACGCCACGCGCTTCTTCGAGGAGACGGCCGACTATCTGCAGGAGAGCTACCTGTCGGCGATCAAGCCGACGCGGGGGAGCGGCGGCGACTGACACCGCCCGCCCCGTCACCGCGGGCTACACCTCGCGCAGCCAACGCAGCGCGCGGGCGAGCAGCTCGCGATGACCCGCCGACGCATACGAACGCGGGTCGTGTCCGAGTGCGTCGTAGACCACCCGCGACCGGCCGAGGTCCCTGGTCCACACGAGCGGGTACGGCAGGCCGTCGTGCTCATGCGATGCCAGTCGGTCGATCTCGGCATCCAGTCGGAGGTCGGTGTAGCGCTCATCGTCCACGGCGAAGTCACGAAGTCCGGCCGCGAGCGGATGCTCCGGATCCAGCCGCACGTGCGCCTCGCCGAAGTCCGGATGCCACGACCGACCGCGCACCCAGCGTCCGCCGAGCGCGCGTTCATAGCTCGGGTAGTCGCGCAGGCTCGCCGCCGCCGAGTGCATGGCGAGGATGCCGATGCCGCGGTCGAGCGCGGACGCAAGCGCGGCATCCCCCTCTGCGAGGGACGCGACGGGTTCCTCCGGTTCGGTCGCCGGCGTCCGCGTCCCGGTCGGATCGACGGAGTCCGGGCCCTCGGGATCGCCCGCGTTGATCACGAGCAGCCGTACGCCGTCGTCGAGTCGGCGCAGGGCTCCGTCGGCTCCGGTCTCGATCCGCGGGGAGAAGCCGGCTGCACGAGCGAGCTCGGCCAACAGCGGGCTGGTCTCGGAGTACGCGTGCCACGGATCGCTGTAGCGCCCGGTTCCGGTGAGTATGAGGGCGTCGACCATGCCTACCCCTGCGAGATCAGCTTCTTGACCAAGTACTCGTGCACGGCTTCGGGGCCGCCTTCCGAGCCGAAGCCGCTCTCCTTGCGCCCGCCGAAGAACGTGTCCCTGGCGCCGACGCCGAACTTGTTGACGCTCACCATCCCGACGTCAAGGCGACGCGGCAGACGCAGCGCCCGGTCGGCATCCTTCGTGAACACGTAGGCGGCGAGGCCGTACGGCAGGGCGTTCGCGCGGGCGATCACCTCGTCCTCGTCGGAGAACACGCTGGTGGCCGCGATCGGACCGAACGGCTCGTTGTGCATCACGAGGGCGTCGTCCGGGACATCGGCGAGGAGCGTGGCCGGCCAGTAGTAGCCGACGCTGTCGTCTCCCGAGCCGCCGGCGACCACGGTCGCCCCGCGCTCGACCGCGTCCTCGACGAACGGGGCCATCGCGTCGTAGCGGCGCGAGTTCGCGAGCGGCCCCATCTCCGTCGCCTCGTCGAAGCCGTCACCGATGCGTGAGGCCGCGAGGAGCTCGCCGAAGCGGGCGACGAACTGCGCGTGGACCGCCTCGTGCACGTAGAAGCGCACGGGAGAGCCGCACGACTGCCCCGTGTTGTGGAGCTTGGCACCGAGGGCCTGCCGCGCGACCTCGTCCACATCGACGTCGTCGAAGATCAGGACCGGCGCGTGCCCGCCCAGCTCCAGCATCACGGGCTTCGCCGCGTCGCCGGCGAGTCGGGCGAGGTGCTTGCCCACGCCGATCGACCCCGTGAACGAGACCTTGCGGATGACGGGCGACGCGATCAGCGTCTCGGAGATCTGCGCCGGGTCGCCGAACAGCATGCTCAGCACGCCGTCGGGCAGACCGGCGTCGACGAGGGCGTCCGCGAGCGCGACGGCACTGGCGGGGGTCTCCTCGGCGGGCTTGATGACGACCGTGCAGCCGGCGGCGAGGGCGGCGGCGACCTTGCGACCCGGCACCGTGAGGGGGTAGTTCCACGGCGTGAAGGCGGCGACCGGCCCCACCGGCTCGGTGACGACCAGGGTGCGTCCGTCGTCGGCGGCCGTGGGGAGGACGACTCCGTAGGCCCGTGGTGCCTCTGTGGCCAGGGAGTCGATGATGTCGGCCGTGTAGTCCACCTCGCCGAGCGAGTCGCCGTAGGGCTTGCCGTTCTCGAGGGTCATGGCACGGGCGATCGGCTCGCGGCGGTCACGCAGCAGCTGCGCCGCGCGCATCAGGATCGCGGCGCGGTGGTGCGGCGAGGTGTCCCGCCACCCTTCGGCGGCACGGCCGGCACCGGCGAGCGCGGCGGCGATGTCCTCGGAGGTCGCCAGCGGCACTCGTCCGACGATCTCCCTGGTCGCCGGGTTCTCGACGGCGGCCGTCTCGCGGTCGGCGGCGCCGATGCGCCTTCCGGCCACGAGAAGCTCGATCTCCGGGTATCCGGATTCCGTTGACGTCATGGAAGCACCTCAGATCTCTCAAGTGGTGGGAATGCGCTGTCCGGGATATCTCTATCGCTAACAATCATAAACTCGTCCGACGCAGAAAGCGCATTCCCGGTCGGTTCGCGATAGTCTTCTTCACGATGAACCTCGATGCCCGCGGCGGACGACCGCCGACACTCTCGGACGTCGCACGCCTGGCCGGCGTCTCCCAGTCGACCGCGTCGCGCGTCGTGAACGGCTCGGCGCGCCGCGTCGACGACGGATACCGCGAACGCGTCCTCGGCGCGGCGCGCCAGCTCGGCTACGCGCCGAACACGGCTGCGCAGGCCGTGGCGCGGGGCGCATCGCACCGGATCGCGCTCATCACGGGCGGCATCGCGGATGCCTACTTCTCGGCGATGACCGCGTCGATCATGAACGCCGCGGAGCAGATCGATCTCCGCGTCTCCCTCGCGGTCAGCTCGCGCAGCACCGAGCGCGAGCTCGAGCTGGTGCGCGAGCTCCGCGGCGAGCAGCCTCGCGCGATCATCCTCGCCGGCACCGGCTACACCGACGCGCGGTCTGACCCGGCCGTCGAGGCCGAGCTGCTGCGCTACCAGGAGACCGGCGGGCGCGTGGTGCTGATCAGCCGCACCGACATGCCCTTCGAGACCGTGTACTTCGACGACTTCGAGGGGGCTCGCCGCCTCGCCGTGGAGATGCTGGCGCGCGGCTACCGCGCTCCGCTGCTCCTGGGGAGCGGCCTGCCGCTGCGTTCCATGCAGGAGCGGATCGACGGCTTCACGGCCGGATTCGCCGAGGCGGGCATCGCGATCCCGCCCTCGCGCATCCTGCGACCGGCATTCGACTGGGATGCCGCACGGGAGCTGCTGGCGACGATCGACGACGACGTTCTCGCGTCCACCGACCTCGTGTTCGCGGTGACCGACGTGCTGGCGCTGGGGGCGTTGAACGGCCTGCGCGAGCGAGGCATCGACACCCCGGGACGGATCGGCGTCGCCGGATTCGACGACATCACGACTCTGCGGGACGTCGTGCCGCCCCTCACGAGCGTGCACGTGCCGCTCGACGAGGTGGCGGCCGAGGCGATCCACCGGGCCACCGCCGCGCCCGCAGACCTGCGCCGACGCGTCATCCCCACCCACCCGGTCGTGCGCGCGAGCACTCCGCCCCGCTGAGTCCGGGGGCGACGTGCGGCGCGAGCGGGTCATGCCTTCACACCGCCGGACATGAGGTCCAGGCGCCAGAACCGCTGCAGCGACAGGAAAAGGGCGACGACCGGGATGATCGCGATCGCCGCGCCCGTGATCACGAGCGAATAGAGCGCGGCCTGGGAGGCGCCGGCGCGGAGCATCGCGTAGAGCCCGAGCGTGAGCGGGAACTTCGAGTCGTCCGTCAGCATGATGAACGGCAGCAGGAAGTTGTTCCAGATCGCGATGAACTGCAGCAGGAACACCGTCACCAGCGCCGGCGACATCAGCCGCAGACCCGTCGACAGGAAGATGCGCCATTCCGTGGCCCCGTCGATGCGCGCGGCCTCCATGATCTCGTTCGGCACCGAGGCCTCGGCGTAGATCTTGCACAGGTAGATCGCGTAGGGACTCACCAGCAGCGGCAGGATCACCGAGAAGTAGTTGTTGGTCATCCCGACCTGGGCCAGCAGCAGGTACTGCGGGATCGCGAGCATGATCTGGGGCAGCAGCACCGCCGCGACGATGATGCGGAAGATCGACGTGCTCCCCCGGAACCGGTACTTGGCGAGGGCGTAACCCGCAGCTGCGGCGATCAGGGTGGAGGCGATGCCGCCGCCGCCGGCGTACAGCGCCGAGTTGAGCATCCAGCGCCCGAAGATGCCGTCGCGGTAGGCGAGCAGCTGGGCGATGTTCTCGAACAGGCCGCCGGTGAACGACGGGAGCGCGGTGGGAGTGGAGAACAGCTCGGTGCTGCTCTTGGTCGACGCGATCACGATCCACAGCACCGGCAGCACGCAGTAGAGCGCGCCGACGAACAGCACGATGGTCGAGAAGAGGTTGGTGCGGCTCAGACGCCGGGGACTGGTGACGACGGCGGTCATCGCTTCTTTCCGATCAGGATTCCGACACGGTTCACGAGGACGGACGCCCCGACCGTCAGCACCACGAGCAGCAGCGAGGTGGCCGCGGCCCGGTGGATGTCGTCGTTGACGAAGGCGTCGGTGTAGACCTTCATCAGCGGGACCCAGGTCGACGAGATCGCGTTGGCGAGCGGGCGCAGGGTCGTCGGCTCGTTGAACAGCTGCAGAGCGCCGAGCACGGAGAACAGGGAGCACATCACGATCGCCGGGCGGATCAGGGGCAGCTTGATGCGCAGCGCGATCTGGAGCTCACCGGCGCCGTCGAGCTTCGCGGCCTCGTACATCTCCTGCGGCAGCCCGCGCAGGGCCGTGTACATGATCACCATGTTGAAGCCGACCACACCCCAGACGGCGATGTTCGCGACGGAGAAGAAGATCTCCGTCCCGCCGAAGAAGTCGATGACCTCGCCGCCGATCGGGCTGGTGGCCGGAAGGTAGAGGAAGCCCCAGAGCAGGGAGGCGATCACGCCGGGGACCGCGTAGGGCAGGAAGATCAGGATCCGCCAGACGCCGATGAGGCGGGTGCGGTCCGCATCGAGGCAGAGCGCGAAGAGCGCGGCGAGGATGATGGTGCCCGGCACGCCGATGCCGGCCACGATCAGCATGCGTCCGAGACCCGCCCACAGCTCGGAGTCGAGGAAGGCGGCGAGGTAGTTCTCGATCCCGACGAACACGAGCGAGGACTCTCCGCCCAGCAGGCCGCCGGAGATCCGACGCTGCATCAGGCTGAGGATGAGCGCGTAGATCGCGGGGGCGAGGGTGAAGAGGGCGAGCAGGATCAGAGCGGGCGTCAGCAGCGCGAGGGCGAAGCCGGCGTTCGTCCTCGGTCGGCGTCGACCGCGTGGCTCTTCCTCGGTCCGCCGGCCGGAGCGCCGCGGTGCGGTGGTGGTGGTCACGTCTGTCCTTCTCTTGGAACGGCGGGTGGGGCGACGACGCCCCACCCGCCGGGCATGCTACTTCTCGACCGTGAAGCCGAGCTTCTCCATGTCGGCCACCGTCGTCTCCTGCATGTTCTTCAACACGTCGGAGAAGGGCGAGCCGGACTCGATCGCCGCGGCGAAGCCGTCGTTGTACGCGCCGAACGTGACCGTCGCGTTCGGACCCCAGAGGTCGAACGTGCGCGCCCCCTCGGAGATCGTCGCGACCGTCGAGTAGTAGTCGGGCTGGTTCGGCATGTACGCGGGAGGCGTCTGCAGGGCGTCGAGCTTCTGCCCGTTGATGGCGGCCGGGAAGATGTTGATCTTCTCGACCTGGAGGGCGAGCGCCTCGTCGCTGGTGTTGAACCATTCGATGAAGGCGGCCGCCTCCTGCGGGTGCTTCGAGTCGGTGGTGACGGCGGTCGCCGAACCACCCCAGATGCCGGTGGTGGCGTCGCCCGCGTTCCAGTCGGGAAGGGCCGTCATGGTCCACTTGCCCTTGGTGTTGGGCGCGATGCCGCCGAACTGGGCGGGGGCCCAGGCGCCGGAGATCCATCCGGCGTACGTGCCGTCGTCCATCTCCTTGTTCCACTGCGGAGACCAGAACGGCTCGCCCTTGATGACGCCCTCGTCGATCAGCCCCTGCCAGTAGTCGGCGACCTTCACCGAGTCGGCGTCGTCGATCTCGACCTTCCAGGTGTCGCCCTCGGCGGACCACCAGTTCGCCCCGGCCTGCTGGGTGAGACCGGTGAACCAGCCCGGGTCGACCGAGCTGAACGTGCCGAGATACTTGCTCGGGTCGGCCGCGTGCAGCGTGCGGGCGACGTCGGCGTACTCATCCCACGTGGTGGGCGGCGTGAGGCCGTACTGCTCGAAGATGTCGTTGCGGTAGAAGAACACCAGCGGCGCGAAGTCCTGGGGCAGGCCGAAGACCTTGCCATCGAAGGACACCTGGTCGAAGGCTGCGGGCGTGAAGCTGTCGGCAGCGTCCTTCGTGTACTCGGTGATGTCGGCGGCGACCCCGTTCGCGACGAGTGCCGGCAGCGCCTGGTACTCGACCTTCACGATGTCGGCGGCGTCACCGGACTTGTGCGCGGTGAGGATGCGGCTGACGAGCTCGTTGCCGCCGGCGGGGTCGGTGACTTCGACCTGGATGTCAGGGTGCGACTCGTTCCAGACCTCGGCGATCTCGGGCATCGACGGGTCCCACGACCACATCTGCAGCGTGACGGGTCCGCTGCTCTCGTTCTCGGAGCCGGTGCCGGCTCCGCAGCCGGCGAGCAGCGCGGCGGAGGCGACGATCGCCCCGGCGGCCAACAGGGTCCTTCTCATGGTGCATCTCCTTTGATGGGGGGAATGTCTTCGGGTGACGGAGGGACAGCGATCTCGGAATGCGCTTTCCCTCGAGGATAAAGATACCTCGCATGGCTGTCAAGCGGTCGCTCACGCCATCGCCGCGAGCTCGCCGAGTGACACCGCGTGCATGGCGTCCTCACCGCGGGCGGCCCGCTGCGCCTCGCCGACGACGGACTCACCCAACCGGCGGAGCTCGTTGCCCAGCGCGCCGGCGATGTGCGGGGTGACGATCACCGACGGCGACTCCAGGAGCACGTGTCCCGCGGGGAGCGGCTCCGGATCCGTGACATCGAGCACGGCCCGCAGCCGCTCGGCACGGATCTCGTCCACGAGAGCCGCATGATCGACGATGGGACCCCGGGCGGTGTTGATCAGGGTGGCCCCGTCGGGCATCAGCCCGAGCAGTCGGCGACTCACGAGTCCGACCGTCTCGGGGAGCAGCGGCGCATGGATGCTCACGATGTCGCTGCTCGCGAAGAGCTCGTCGAGCTCGACCACCCTGGCGTGCTCGCGGATCGGGTCGTCATCAGGCAGATACGGATCGCTCACCGCGACGTCGACGTCGAAACCGCGCAGCAGCGCGATCACCCGCCGCCCGATCTTCGATGCGCCCAGGACGCCGATGCGGCGCCGATGGTTGCCGATGCGCTCGAACTGCGGCGTGAGGTCGCCCGCGGGATCCTGGCGGTGCGCGGCCGCGGCTGCCGCGACGCCCTTGCCCTCGAGGAGGATCATGGCGAGCGTGTACTCCGCGACGGGTATGGCGTTCGCCGCAGCCGCCGTGGTCACGCGGATCCCCCGATGCCAGACCTCCGGATCGAGATGCTCCTTGACCGTCCCGGCCGCGTGGTGGATCGCGCGGAGAGCGGGCATCCGAGCCAGTTCCTCCGGCCCGATCCACGGGCAGCCCCAGCCGGTGATGAGCGTGTGGACCGTGCGGAGGCGCGGATCGTCCAGGGACTGCGTCACCGGGCGGTCGCCGAAGTCCAGCAGAGCGCCCAGGGCTGCGAACTGCTCGGGAGCGAACAGCTGCGTCACGAGACCGCGTCTCATCACGAACTGCGCGCGGGGGCGCGCACTCTCCACCTGGTCCGGGGGAACGATCATCGATTCTCCTTGGCGAATGCGGCGACGGCGGGCTACGATCAGACGGCGGGAAACCGCATTCCGAGAATGTACCAGCATCGCGAATCACGTGACGCACACGAAAGGAGACCATCACGGTGACGACGTCGAAGATCGCCGCCGGCTCCGGCAGCTGGGTGCGGTGGAACCCGGCGAGCGTCGGAGACGACGTTCCCCTCGCCGAATCCATCGACCTCGTGCACGAGCTCTTCGAGGATCCCGTCGTGCGTGTGCTCGACACCGCGAACAACTACGGCTTCGGAGCCAGCGAAGAGCGGATCGGCATGGCGATCCGGGAGTACGGCTTCGTCCCCGACGGTTTCGTGATCCAGACCAAGGCGGACCGCGACATGACGACCGGGGACTTCTCCGGAGCCCGCGTCCGCCGTTCCCTCGACGAGAGCCGGACGCGCCTCGGCTTCGACCGTCTGCCGGTGGTCTACCTGCACGACCCTGAGAACATCACCTGGGAGCAGGCGTTCGCCGTCGACGGCCCGGTCGCCGCCCTGGTGGCGGCCCGGGAGGCGGAGATCATCGGAACGCTCGGCGTCGCGGGCGGCCCCTCCGACCTCATGCGGCGATATCTCGACACCGGGCACTTCGAAGCGCTCATCACCCACAACCGCTATACGGTCGTCGACCGCAGCGCCGACCGTCTGCTCGATCACGCGCACGCGCTCGGCGTGCATGTCACGAACGCGTCGCCCTACGGAGGAGGCTTCCTCACCGATTGGCCGCCACCAACCGAGCGATACGCCTACGGGCCCGCGGGGCCGAGCGTGCGACGGACCGCCGCGACGGCGGCGCGACTGTGCGCGGACGCGGGCGTGTCGCTCATCGCCGCGTCCCTTGCCTTCTCGACCGAGGACCCGCGCATCGACAGCACGATCATCGGCATGCGCACGACCCGCGATCTCGCCGCGACGCATGAGCTGCTCGCGACCCCGGTCGCGCCCGAACTGCGCGACGCGCTGCGTGCGCTCCAGTCCGACCCCCGCGAGTGGCAGGACGCGGTCGACGCCTGACCGTCGCGACGCCCGAGTTCCTGCTCCTCGAGGTGGTCGACCACAGGGGCGATCATGCGCTCAGTGGTCGGTCCAGTCGAGCGACCGCGACACGGCCTTCCTCCAGCCCGCGTAGAGGCGCTCGCGCGTCTCGGCATCCATCTGCGGCTCGAACGTGCGCTCGATCTCGATCGAGGCGCGCAGCTCGTCCTGCGAGGCCCAGAATCCCACCGCGAGCCCCGCGAGGAACGCGGCGCCGCGCGCGGTCGACTCGGTCACACGCGGACGGTGCACCGGCACGCCGAGCTGATCGGCCTGGAACTGCAGGTGGAAGTCGTTGGCCACTGCGCCGCCGTCGACCCGCAGCTCGGGGAGCGGCGTGCCCGACTCCGCGGTCATGGCGTCGATGACGTCGCGATAGGAGTAGCTCATCGACTCCAGTGCCGCGCGCACCAGCTGCGCGCGACCCGTGCCGGGGGTGATGCCGAACACGGCGGCGCGCGCGTACTGATCCCAATAGGGTGAGGCGAGACCCGTGAAGGCGGGCACGAGATAGACCCCGCCGGTGTCGGGGACGGATGCCGCGATCGCCGCGGTCTCCTCGACGTCGTCGATGATGCGGAGTTCGTCGCGGAGCCATTTGATGGTCACCCCGACGCCGAAGAACACGCCCTCCAGCGCGTACTCGACGCGGCCGTCGAGTCCCCACGCGATCGTCGTGATCAGACCCGCCTCGGAGTGGACCGGCGTCGTGCCGGTGTTCATCATCACCGAGCCGCCCGTGCCGTACGTGGCCTTCACGGCCCCGGGCGCGAAGCACGCCTGTCCGAAGAGGGCGCCCTGCTGATCGCCTGTGGCCGAGGCGACCGGGATGGCCGTTCCGAAGCCCGCCGTCGCGCCGGTCGTGCCGTACACCTCGCTCGAGGGCCTCACCTCGGGCAGGATGCCGCGCGGGATGTCGAGGATGTCGAGGATCTTCTGGTCCCACGTGAGCTCGCGGATGTTGAAGCACATCGTCCGGGAGGCGTTGGAGTAGTCGGTCACGTGCGCGGCGCCGTCGGTCAGCTTCCAGATGAGCCAGGAGTCGATGGTCCCGCACAGCAGGTCGCCGGCCTCGGCCCGTTCGCGCACGCCGGGGACGTTCTCGAGGAGCCAGCGGATCTTCGTGCCGGAGAAGTAGGTGTCGATCGGCAGCCCGGTCGATTCGCGGATGTACTCGGCGTGACCGTCCGCGCGCAGCACGTCGCAGAACTCGGCGGTGCGGCCGTCCTGCCACACGAGGGCGTTGTGGACGGGCTCTCCCGTCACGCGGTCCCAGATGACGCAGGTCTCGCGCTGATTGGTGATGCCGATCGCCGCGATGGCGTCGGCCGGCACTCCCGAGTCGGACAGCACCCGGTGTGCGACCCGGAGCTGCGACTCCCAGATCACCTCGGCGTCGTGCTCCGCCCAGCCGGGGGCGGGGTAGTGCTGCTCGAACTCCTCCTGCGCGATGTGCTCGATGGACCCGTCATCTCTGAAGAGAATCGCGCGAACGCTGCCGGTGCCGGCGTCGAGCGCCATCACGTGTGTCTTGTTCATCCTCGAACCGGTTCCACTTCGTCGTGTGTTGACCGGGCATCATGCCCGTGACTAGAGTGACCGAAGTTTATTCTGAAAGCAAGTGAATCAGAGAAATATTTACCGAATGGAGCATCCATGCGCGCCGCCGTCCTGTTCAGCCCCCATGAGCCGCTGCGGATCGAGGATGTCGAGACGCCTGCCGTCCTCGAGCCGCACGAGGTGCGCGTCGCGACGGCCGCCGTCGGGCTCTGCCACTCCGACCTCCACGTCATCGACGGTCGCGTCGCCCGACCCATGCCGATCGTGCTCGGCCACGAGGCCTCCGGCATCGTCAGCGAGGTGGGGTCCGCCGTGGCGGACGTGGCTGTCGGAGATCACGTCATCGCGTGCTTCGTCGTGTTCTGCGGCGCGTGCCGCATGTGCCGTGCGGGGAAGCCGGCCATGTGCCAGGACCGGGAGGCGACGATGCGCGGTCGCGGTGCGGAGCCGCGGCTGTCGCAGCACGGGGCCGAGGTGCAGCAGTGGACCAACATCGCCGGATTCGCGGAGGAGATGGTCCTGCACCGGAACGCGGTGACGGTCATCGACCGCCGGATGCCGCTCGACCTCGCGGCGATGCTCGGGTGCGCCGTCGCGACGGGGGTCGGCTCGGCGCGGAAGGTCGCCGGAGTCTCCGAGGGCGACCACGTGGTCGTGATCGGCGCCGGCGGTGTCGGGCTGAACGTCTGCCAGGGCGCGGCGCTCGCCGGGGCGGCGACCGTGATCGCGATCGACCGCAGCGAGGAGCGCCTGCGTCTCGCCCAGGAGCGGTTCGGCGCGACCCACGGGATCAACACCTCCGTGGTGGCGGATGCCGCGGCCACTGTGCGCGCACTGACGGACGGCGGTGCCGATCACGTGTTCGAGGCGGTCGGCGTTCCGGGCCTGATCGGGCTCGCCCTCGACGCGACGGCCCGCGGTGGGTCGGTCTGGGCGGTCGGCGTATTCGGCGACGAGGCCGAGATCGCCTTCCCCGCCGGGCATCTGCACGCCGGCAAGGGCGTGCAGGGCGTGCGCGCGGGATCTCTCGAGCCGCAGAAGGATCTGCCGCGGCTCGTCGAGGAGTACCTCGCCGGACGGCTCGAGCTCGACGCCCTCGCCGGGCGCCGCATCCCGCTCGAGCAGATCAACGACGGGATCGCCGACCTCGAGGCCGGGGTCGGCGCCCGCACGCTGGTGGTGTTTCAGCCGATCGAGTAGCCGCCGTCGACGTTGAGGATCGTGCCGGTGATGTAGGCGGCGTCGCGGGAGACGAGGAAGCCGATCGCGCGTGCCACATCGTCGGCCTCGCCCCAGCGCGCGAGCGGGATGCGCGCGCTGATGCGCTCGAAGCGCTCGGCGTCGTCGCGTGCGCGACGCGACATCGGCGTCGCGATCCAGCCCGGAGCCACGGCGTTCACGCGGATGCCCTCCGGAGCGTAGGCCACGGCCTGCGAGCGGGTGAGCGCGACGACGGCACCCTTCGACGCCGCGTAGGCGGGGGAGTTCGCCGAGCCGAAGTAGCTCCACATCGAGGCGAAGTTCACGATCGATCCGCCGGCATCCGCGAGGCGTGAGCGGAGCAGCTCGCCGACCGCGAGCACACCCGTGACGTTCACTCCGAGCACCGCGTCGAACTGGTCGGGCTGCCACTCGTCGTCGCGCAGCACGGCCGCGCAGGTCACCAGGGCGCTGACCGGCCCGACGTCGGCGAGCGACTCCTCGAGCGCCGCGCCGTCGCTGACGTCGCAGCGGCGGAACGTGATGCCGTCGGGGAGGTCTGCGTCGGCGTCGAGGCCCAGCGCCACGATGCGCCAGCCGCGCTCCACCAGCAGGTCGGCGACCGCCCGGCCGATGCCGGTCCCTCCTCCCGTGATCACGGCGAGCGGTTCGGTGAGGGGCGTGCGGGACATGGTCTCTCCTGACGTATCGAAATTTATTCGACCGTAGCTTGACACCGGGGGAAATTTCAATGAGCATGTCTCCCGTGCCCTCATCGACGACGCTCACACCCGACCGACCTACCGCCGACCCCGCTCTGCTGGCCGATCGAGCTGCCTTCGTGCGGACCGAGACGATCCGCCTCATCGAGATCGCGAAGGTCGGACACTACAGCTCGGTCTTCTCGGCCGCCGAGATCTTCGCCGCGCTCTACTACGGCGTGATGCGCACGGATGCCGCTCGCCCCGACTGGCCCGACCGCGACCGATTCCTGATGGGCAAGGGGCATGCCGCCGTCGGTCTCTTCCCGATCCTGGCCGACCTCGGGTACTTCCCGACCGAGCTCCTCGACGGCTACACGCGCCTCGGCAGCCCGCTGGGCGACCACCCGGACATGACCAAGGTCCCCGGAATCGACTTCAGCTCGGGGTCGATCGGCCACGCGCTGTCGAACGGGCTCGGCATGGCGCTCGGCGGCCGGATGGCAGGGCGCGACTTCAGCGTCTTCGTCATGCTCGGCGACGGCGAGATGCAGGAGGGCCAGGTCTGGGAGGCCGCGCTCGGCGCCGCCCACCACCGGCTCGGAAAGCTCGTCGCCATCGTCGACCGCAACGGCTTCCAGCTCGACGGCAGCGTCGATGACGTGATCGGCATCGAACCCCTCGCCGACAAGTGGCGGGCGTTCGGGTGGAACGTCCACGAGGTCGACGGCCACGACGCGGCCGCCGTGCGCGATCTGCTGCTCGCGCTGGCGGAGCGCCCCGACGGGGAGGCGCCGAGCTGCGTCATCGCGCAGACGAAGAAGGGAAAGGGAGTGTCGTACATGGAGGAGGAGCCCGGATGGCACCTCGGATACCTCATGCCCGCCGACGCCGAGAGAGCCGTCGCCGAGATCCTCGAAGGAGGCCGCGCATGAGCGCGCCGCAGCTGACCCAGGGCTCCTGGCAGTACCGGAGCATCAACGCGCAGAACCCGGGCCTCGACCACCTCTCCGACGGTCTGCTCGACCTCGTCGAGGCGGGAGTGCCCGTCGTCGCCGGCACCGCCGACCTGCAGTACTCGAACGGGCTGGTGAAGTTCGCGCAGCGGCATCCGGATCGCTTCGTCCAGTTCGGGATCTCCGAGCAGAACATGGTCTCGGCCGCGGCGGGGCTCGCCACGACCGGCGCCGTGCCGTTCGTGGCGACCTTCGCGTCGTTCCTCGCGCTGCTGTGCTGCGAGCAGATCCGCATGGACGTCGCCTACACCCAGCTCCCCGTGCGCCTCATCGGGCATCACACCGGCATCGCGCTCGGCTTCTACGGAACCAGCCATCACGCCACCGAGGACATCTCGGCGCTGCGCGCCATCGCCGGGCTCACGATCGTCTCGCCCGCCGACGGACCGCAGCTCCGCGCGGCGATCAGGGCGTCGGCGGACTGGCCGGAGCCGATCTACTTCCGCACCAGCCGCGGCCGCGATCCGCAGGTGTACGGCGATGACGTGGTCTTCGAGTTCGGGAAGGGCATCGAGCACGCGAGCGGGACCGACCTCACGATCATCGCGTGCGGCACGCAGGTGCACCCGGCGCTCGCCGCGGCCGAGGAACTCCGGGCCGAGGGGCTCTCGGTGGGGGTCATCGACATGCCGACGATCAAGCCGCTCGACGACGAGCTCGTCCGCGCCGCTGCCGGGCGCAGCGGGGTCGTGCTCACCGTGGAGGAGCACAACGTCCTCGGGGGCCTGGGTGCCGCGGTCGCCGAGGTCATGGCGGAGACGCCCTCACGTGCCCGGCTCGTGCGCCACGGCATCCACGACGAGTACAGTCTCATCGCGCCGCCCACGCATCTCTACGCCCACTACCGGCTGGACGCGCCCGGCATCGCCGCCGTCGCGCGGGAGGCTCTCGCATGACCGCCGCGACCCTCCCGCACGCGCACTGGCATGCCGCCACCGAGGTGCGCCCCGGCCCGGCGGTCGTCTTCGATCTCGATGGTGTGCTCGCGGACGCGATGCACCGGCAGCACTTCCTGCACCGCGAGACGCCCGACTGGGAGTCGTTCTATCGCGATGTCCACGCGGATGCCGTGATCGAGGCGGGGCGCGCCCTGCTGTCGTGCATGCGCGACGATGTGACGATCATCATCCTCACCGCCCGGGTCGACGAGGTCGCGATCGTGACCCGGGAGTGGCTCGCCGCGCAGGGGCTCCGCTTCGACCTGCTCGTGTGCCGGCCGCCGCAGGAGGACGACGACGCCACCGTCGCCGTTGACTACAAGCGGATCGAGATCGGGCGGATGCTCGCGTGGGGCATCGAGCCGATCCTCGGCATCGACGACAACCGCAAGATCATCGACATGTACGGGGAGTTCGGCATCCCGAGCCTGTACTTCCCGAGCGGCTACTACGACAGCACCTCGCGCTACGACGGCGGCGTGTAGGCGCACGGGAGCGCACGAGGCCCGGAGGAGGGGCGGCGGGATCCCGCCGCCCCTCCTCTCATGCCATCGTGGAGCGGGCGATCTGCGAGAGGCGATCGAAGAGCTCGCCGCGGGCGGGGATGTCGATCCCGTGCACCTCCGCGACGACCGAGGTCCAGGAGTGGACGAAATAGTCCCAGCCGTCCTCGACGATGAGTTCGCGCTCCGTCCGTCGGGCTTCGGCCTGGGTGAGGAACAGCCGTGGTCCGCGGTAGTTCATGTCCCAGATGATCGAACCGAGCGGGTAGTCGACGTCGTCGGTGAGCGGAGAGCCCGGTCGATCCTTGCCCATGCCCGTCGCATTGACGAGGACGGATGCCGGGGGCAGGGCGGCGACGACGGCATCCGCCTCGCCGGGGTCGGCCGTGACATGCGGGACGACGGGGATAGGGAAGCCGATCTGCTCGTGCAGCGCGCGCATCTCCTCGAGCCGCTGCGGGGAGCGCGCGGTGACGTGGATGCGCGACGGGACCGGCAGGCCTTCGGCGGCCGCCCGGTGCAGGCCCAGCGTCGTCGCGATCGACGCGCCTCCCGCGCCGAGGAGCAGGAGCTCGCCGCCGCGATCCCAGTGGCCGTCGGGGATCAGGGCCTCGAGGGCGCGTCGGCTCGTGCGGTCGTCGAGGGCCGCGCCATGAAGCTCGCCGTCGCGTATCGCCAGGCAGCTCACCTCGTGCAGCAGGCGGGCCGAGTCGTCGAGGTCCGCGAACAGATCGCGGGCCGCCGCGAGCACGTTGAGCTTGTGCGTCGTGATGAGTCCCCCGATCGAACCGGGCTCCGCGATCACGCGCTCGACGGCGGCCCGATACTCGGCGGCCGGAGCATCGAGGGGGAAGTCGACGCCGACGAGCGTGGATCGGATGCCGAGCTCGTCCATCCACAGCGGATAGATCCGCTGCATCGCGGACTCGGCTGTGGAGACCCCGAAGAACCAGAAGGTGGAGGTCATGCGGACGCTCCCACCGTGATGAACGGCACGCCGAGCTCGGGGATGCGCCAGGCGATGTCATCCACGTCGGACAGCCGCTGGGCGAGGTCGACGGGGTCGGCGGAGTTGAACTCGAACAGACCCCAGTGGTGGCAGACCAGGGAGGGGATGCCGGCGTCGCGGCAGAGCGCCACCGCCTCCTCCAGCGTGAAGTTCCCCGGAACGCCGTGGTCGCGGCGATGCGGATCGCGGCCGTTCACGGGCAGGAGGGCGACATCGACGTTCAGGGCGCGGACGATGTCGGCCTGGCCGGGGTACGGGGCGCAGTCGCCGGAGTGGTAGATCCGCGCGGAGCCGACCTCGATGACGTAGCCGAGGAACAGGTTCTGCGCGTGGTCGTCGGCCGTGAGCTCCTCGTGCGCGGCGGGGACGGCGGTCACCGTGATGCCGCCGCGGCTGCGGAACGACTCACCGGCGTCGAGACCCAGCAGCCGCTGTGCCGGGATGCCGCGCGCGACGCCCTTCACCGCTTCGGAGCGGGGGACGACGAAGAGCGGGTCGCTCGCGCTCTGCAGGTAGGGGATGGACCCGAGATCCATGTGGTCCGTGTGCCCGTGCGTGCACAGTACCAGGGAGAGCCCGGTGACGTCTGAGGGGTTCACGGGGCTCGGGTGCATCCGACTGTGCGGGAAGATCCGGCCGCGGTACTTGTCGGCGAGCACGTCGCTCAGATACGGATCGATGAACAGGAGCTCGTCGCCGGAGCGGATCGCGAACCCCGCCTGGCCGAGCCACCAGAGGACGACGGCATCCTCCTGGCCGGCGGGTGCAGGGAATCGGGGGTCCAGTGGGAATCGGGCGGGCGTCATCGCAGCTCCTTCGAAAGAATTTCTCTAACGATAGCTAGACCAGAAATATCCTGCAAGATCGAGTGGGTGGCGAGCATGGGTTCCGCGGCCTGTTGCGCGCCGTCGCAGGCGGGGTCGGGGCGAGGCGCTCTCGCCGGTGCAACGTATGCCGGAATATCAGATTTGGCCTTTGATCTGGTGATTCTCGTGGTCCGAATGTCGGTGGCCCCGGGTTGACTGGGGGCATGGACAACACCGCGGAACTCCTGGATCGGGTCATCGCCGACCTCGATGCGGTGCTGTCCGCGGACGTGCTGGCGGGGTTGCCCGATGAAAAGCGGATGGACGTGCTGCGCGTCGCGGGAGACGCATTCCGGCGGGTCGAGGCCGTGGTGGTGGAGACGACCGCGTCCGCACACGCGGACTTCTCGCACACGTTCGGATGCCGTGGGCAGAACGAGCTGCTGCAGCGGGTGCTGCGGACGGATGTGGCGGGCGCGACGCGGGTCGGGAAGACCGCGGATGCCGTGCGGCGGCAGATCAGCGTCAGCTCCGGGGAGCGGCTGCAGGCGAGGTTTCCGGCGTTGCGAGAGGCGATGCTCGACGGGGTGATCGGTGTCGCAGGTCTCCTGGCGGCGGTGGGGCCGATCGACAAGGCGGCGCACAAGGTCGGGCGGGAGACGGTCCTCGAGGCGGATGCCCTGTTGGCGGCCTGCGCCCGCGGGTACCGCACGATGTTCGATGACCCGGTTGACCCCGTTGACGTGGATGCGGGCGCCGAAGCCGAGACGGCCGAGGGCACTGACGAGCCAGGTCCGCCGGCGACACCGGAGGACCTGCGACAGTACGCGCAGATGATCGCCGCGGCGATGGACCCCGACGGGCCGGAGCCTTCGGATCGGAGTGCGCAGAACCAGCGGTTCTTCACGATCGGGCGCCTTCGCAACGGGCTTCACGCGATCCGCGGGAACATCCTCCCGGATGTCGCAGCCCAGATGCAGGCGGTGTTCGACGCGCAGTGCAACCCGAAGACCGACGGACCCCCGAAGCCCGGAGTGCGGTTCGACGACAGCGAAAGCGCAAGCGGTAGCGACAGTGGCGGCGAATGCGGCGGCGACAGCGAAAGCGCCGGCGACGCCGGCGAGGGCGTGGGCGCAGATGCGGATGCGCCTGACGGCGACGAGCCGTTCGATCGGCGCAGTTCCGCGCAGAAGCGGCACGATGCCCTCGCCGCCGCGCTGGGCATCGCCGCGCGCCACGCCGACATGCCCACCCTGGGTGGAGCATCCCCGACCCTGGTCGTCCACGTCGACGCGAAAGACCTGGCCGCAGGGCGCGGGTGGGCGACGATGGGCGGGTCGGAGTCCCCGATCCCGCTGCATGTGGCCGCGCACACCGCCTGCACCGGCGCGATTCAGCGGGTGCTGTTCGACGAGGGCAGGATCGTGGGGATCAGCGTGACCGATCGGGTTTTCACCGTGCATCAACGGCGAGCGATCATCGCCCGTGACAGGGAGTGCCTCATCCCCGGCTGCCACGTGCCCGCGTCGTGGTGCGAGATCCACCATGTCACGGAGCATGCCCGCGGCGGTCCGACACATACCGACAACGGTGTCCCGTTGTGCTGGTGGCATCACCGATCGTTGGACTGGTCCGGGTGGGAGATCCGGATGAACGACGGAGTACCCGAGATCCGTGGACCCGCCTGGTGGGACCCTCTCGGGCGCTGGCGCGCACCGCGTCCGCGCGCCCCGCGACACCTCGCCACCGCCTGACGGAGCCGTCTGACGGAACCGCCTGCCGGAACCGCCTGACGGGGCCGTCTGACGGAGCCGGCCCGGCGTCGAGAAGATCAGTCGTCGGTCCGGAATCCCGCGGCCTTGTGCGTGCCGTCGCAGAACGGCTTGATGACCGACAGCCCGCACCGGCACAGCGCCATGGTGCGGCGATGCGGGCGGATGAGCTCGCCCTCCGGCGTGCGCAGCTCGATCTCGCCCCGAACCAGCAGCGGGCCGTCGGGGTACGGGGTGATCGTCGTCGGTTCCACGTCAGCGCTCATGACGTCGCCGCTCTCCGCAGAGAGGACTCGCCGGCCGACCACGCGTCGAGCATGTGCGCGCCCGACCAGCCGTCGACCGTGAGGCATGCGGCGGCGCCGAACATGATGTCGGCGAGCAGCTCCGGCCGATCCTCGGCCAGACCGCCGGCCAGGTCTCGCGCGGCGATCTGCTCGTGCACGGCATCCGCTTCGATGTGCTCGTCGAAGTACTCCACGACGTCCTGATCGAAGCCGAGTCGGCGCAGACCGTCGGCGTAGAGCCGGCAGGGGATCGACGAGGTCATCTCGAACGCGGCGAGGTGACCGACGACCGCGCCGACCAGGCGGCGGTTGAGCCCGAACATCGACATCATGTTGAACGACGCGAGGGTGAGCGCCGGGACCTCGTCGACGTAGGCGCCGTAGGCGGCATCGAGACCCGCCGCCCGCATCGCGTTCGCGAAGAGCACCGCGTGCACGCGATGGGGGCGCCCGCCGCCGTACTCGTCGGACTGAATCTCGACGAGCGCGGCCTTGGCTCGGCCCTCGAGCCGCGGGATCGCCCAGGAGTGCGGGTCTGCTTCGCGCAGCGTGTAGATCGAGCGCTGCCGGAGCATCTCCTCGGCCTGCTGCGTGGTCGCCTTCCTCGCGAAGTAGCGCGACAGGCTGGGGCCCGTGTCGGCCGCGGCGAGGGCGAACAGCGCCCGCCCGACGGCATCCACCGTCGGCTCCGGGATCTCCGGCATCGGGACCGTCTCACGCAGTGCGCGCTCGAACGCGTCCTCCAGGATGCGACGGGTCGTGAGGAGTGCCGGATCCCACTCCAGGTCGGCATCGAGCTCGGGAAGAGAGCCGTACGCGGAGGAGTAGAGGAGGAAGAGGGCGAGCTGGATGTCGTCGTCGTGCACGATATCGGCGGTCGCGGCGACGGCATCCGCCGCGAGTACGGAGGTGTCGAAGCCGCCCGAGTCCTCGCCGCCGGTGAGTCGCGACAGGATCGCGTGGCTGAGCGGCCCGCGGTCCGCGAAGGCGAGAGCGGTGTCGGAGGAGAGGGTGGAAAGGGTCATGATCAGGCTCCTGGGGGTTCGAACGTTCCGAGCCTGACGCGAAAGCGATGTGCGTCCAAGGGACTTGACGCGCGGCCATCGGTCAGGCATGCGCGACGGAACGCGGGCGATGCCGACCCGATACGGTGGGGGCATGCTCCAGGCCCTCCGCACCTTCGGGCGCATCCTCGCGCGGCATTGGCCGGCGCTCGTGGCCTGGTATCTCGGCGGCGAGGCGGTGCACCAGCTGCTCGTGCAGCTGGCCGGATTCGTCGGCGGCCTGACCACGCTCGGCGGTCTGCTCCTGCTCCCGCTCGCGGTCGCGGCGCGACTCATCTCCTACGTCGCGATGTACCTCGCGGTGCAGCCCTCGCTGCCGCATGCCGCTCCCGAGGGGGAGTCGGGACCGCGACGTTTCGCCCAGGCCATCCTCACGGCGATCCTGCCGTTCTTCGCGTTCTCGGCGGCCTGGGGTCTGCTCGACGCCGACCTCATCGAGTTCTTCCGGATCGCCAGCAGCATCGCTCTGCGCGATGCCGGATACGACCTCGACCAGCTCGGTGACCGCGGTGGGCTCGTCGCCATCGGAGTGCTGCCGGTCGCGGTGCTCGTGATCGCGCTCGTCGTCCGTGTCGTCCTCGCCCGATTCGGCGCCCGGCTGCCGTCGTGGACGCTCGTCGTCGCGGCGTACGCCGAGGTGCTCTGGACCTTCATGCTGTTCACGCTCGTGGGGCAGTGGTGGGCGAACACGAAGGAGTGGCTGGCCGAGCGGGCTGCGGCCGTCTGGCTCGACGGAGTCGGCGACTGGTTCGCCGCGAACCTGGTCCCCGTCGCCGCGCTGTGGGAGGGTGCGGTCTGGCTCGTCGGCTTCCTGGTCGCGGCCGTCTTCGTTCCCGCTGCCTGGCTGACCATCGCCGGTGTCACCTACGGCACCGCGTTCGATGAGACGCCGCCCGTGCTGCGTCGCTTCGCGGGCGCGTCGAACGGGACGGTGTCGCGCCTCGTCACGATCGTCACCCGCCGCTTCGAGGAGCTGTGGGCCGCGGTCGCCCTGATCTGGCGGGGTGGACCGGTCGTCTTCGGATGCCTGGCGGTCGCCTACGCGGTGTGGGCCTGGGCGACGCAGGTCGGCTCCCGGGCCGTGCTCGGCATCTTCGGCGGACAGGAGACGTCGTTCTGGGCGGCCTTCCTCCCGCTCCTGCTCGTGGCCGTCGGAGTGATCGCCGAGCCGCTCCGCGTCGCGATCGTGGCCACCGCCTTCGATGCGGTCATCGGACGTCCTGAGGCCGAGATGGGGACGCGGGACTCAGAGCTCGACGGGGAACCGGGCGATCTCGCCGTCGCCGGGGACCTCGAGCACGAACGGGCCGTCGGCGTCGTCGGGAAGCAGGAAGACGGCGAGCAGGGCGTAGGGCCCTGACGCCTCCTGGCAGTACGACTCTCCGGCGTCGAACGGCACGTCCAGCACGGAGCGCGCGTTGCTCCAGACGCGGTCTCCCTCTGCCTCGGCGAGGGTGAACAGCCCGCAGGTCGTCGCCTGCGAACCGCCACGGGAATCGATCCGGATGCTGAGGGTGCGGGATCCCTCCGGAGCCTCGAATTCGCCCCAGCGGGCGGACTCGACGGAGAGCGTCTGTCCGGCGATCTCGGCGGAGCCGTCTTCTGCCTCGACCGTCGACGGGTCGCCGGTCGAGGCGGGCAGCACGTCGAGCCAGACGTGCACGGCGACGACAGCGGCGGCCGCCACGATCAGTGCCGTGAGGGCGACCCGCTGCCTGCGCCACCACGACGTCATGGCGTCCCCAGACGCGGGGCTTCGATCTCGACGCTCGGCGCCGTCGACGCCTGGTCGAGGTCGACCCGGAAGGCGATCACGTCATCGAGCTCCGGCGTCGGATAGCGCCCGCTGAGCCGCAGCTCGCCGACGCCCGAGCGCAGCTCGTCGGGCAGCTCGAACGCCAGCATCCCCACCGTGTCCGTCCCTACGCGCAGATCCGTGGCGACGAGGGTCGCCGGCGGCCGTTCGCTCGCCTGGAACACCCGCCCGTCGATCAGCAGACTGGCCACGCCGATCGCGGCATCGACCTCGGTCGTCGGAGCGGAGACGGCGAGCTCGACGACGAGCCAGTTCCCCTCGGCCTCCCATTCCTCATCCGTCATCGTCACCTGCTCGGTGCGGGTGACGTCGACCACGACGGCGGCGAGCGTGCGAGACGTTGCCGGGCCGCCGTCGGCGGCACCGCGCACGACGAACGGATCGAGCAGCGCCTGCTCGGGCGGAGTGGCGGCTGTCACGACGCCGGCCACGAGGACGAGGACGGCACCGATGACCCAGGGGAGAGCACGACCCGACGCCCGGCCCTTCGCGACGCGCTTCACGGAGCAGCCGCCAACTCGATCTGCGCGCTGAGCGCGGCCCGCCGCCAGTTGATCGTGGAGGCTGCGAGGATGACCTGACCGGCCTGCTCCGTCGCGTCGTGGACGTCGAGCCGGGCCGTTCCGTCGGCGAGGGCGCGCACGGTGGCGTCGTCGTCGGCGACCGGCCACGCGATCGTCACCTCGGCGGGGACGCCCGGCTGCAGGATGACGGCGCGGGGCGAGCCGTCCGCGCGCCACGAGCGCGCCGTGCCGGTCACGGCGACGCCGGAGATCTCGAGCATCGGCTCGCGCCCGACGATCATCCGCGAATCGACCCGGTCGGCCGAGCGCTCGACGCCGACCGCCCGGTCGGAGAGGTTCTCCAGCCGCACCGTCACCACGAGCAGCGTCTCGCCGGATTCCGCCTCCAGGAACTGGCTCTCGACGGCGTCGGTGAGCTCCGCGTCGAGCACGGAGACGGTGTACAGCGAGGTGCGCGCGCCGTCGCCGGCGGAGACCTGAGCCGGCGTCCGGGATGCCGGGGCGAGGCCGCCGAAGCCGATGACCCCGGCGAGCAGGGCGACGATCGCGGCGGCGGCGATCCAGAACGGCAGCGCGGAGCGGCTCACGACCGTGCGCGCCGCGCCGGCAGCGGCAACCCGCGCACCGGTCGCCACCCCCTGCGTCCTCGTCACGACGTCAGCCTAGCGAGGGCTTCGCCCCGACTGCCGTCCGGTGTCAGTCCTCGTCGACGACGCTCATGTCGGGATCCGTGTTCGTCCGGGTGTCCAGCAGCTCGGGCCCGGCATCATCCGCCGCGGGATCGTCGGCGCCGGAGCCGTCTCGATGGGCACCGCCGTACTGCACGGCATCGGGAGCGGCGGGGTCGTCATGGGTGGCCGGGTCGTCGGCCGTGAAGACCTTCTCGCCGTCCGGCGCGGCTGCGGCGGCATCGAAGGGGCCGTGGTCCTCGGGGTAGCTCCGGGGGTCGCTCATGAGGGATCCTCTCTGGTCGGACCACCAGGATCGCGGTTCCGTCGCGATCCGGCTCTCCCGTTGACAGGCACGCGATCGTCTGGGTGTCAGTCCGGGCAGGTCTCGAACACGTGGCCCTCGTCCGCAGGGGTGAGCAGGTCGCGGTCGCGCAGCACCATCGACGCGGGGGAATCCTCGTCGGCGCACATCTCGGCGAACGTCCGCGGCAGCTCATCGGAGTACTCGACGTCGATCACGGCATCCCCGTAGACCGCGGTGTACGCGTGGCATTCCTCGTAGGCCGCGCATTCCTCCGCGACGGCGAAGTCGAATCCCGCCTGCTCGTGCAGCGCGGCGGCATCCTCGGCGGAGTTCTTCTGCCCGGCGGCGAGACCGGCGCGGTGCGCGGCGTCGACGAGAACAGCGGCGAGCGCCAGGTTGTCCTCGAGGGAGAGCGCCTCGTCCGAGCGCGTGTAGGTGTCGAGATTGTCGAACTCGACCGCGTCGAATCCGGCATCCGCGCAGAGGTCGATCCAGGGGACGACCTGTGCGGCGATGCGCTCACGATTCTCCAGGGTCGCCGTGTCGAGCAGCGCCTCATCCGGCCAGTCCGGGTCGAACACGACGTCGCCGTCGCGGTGCAGCAGCAGATCGGCATCCCAGGCGTCGAGCTCGCCGGGCTGGGTCTGGAAGCCGTTCACGTAGCAGACCGAGTAGATGCCGGGAGCGGGATCGGCTGCGCGGTCGCGCCCGACGACGGCGACCTCTGCGGCGGGCGCGTAGGCGCCGCCGAGCTGATAGTCGACCATGGCTCCCGCGGGAGGGAGCGACCAGTCGGTGGGCGGAGCGGATGCCGCGGGGGCGCCGGTCGCGGCGGTGCAGCCCGTGAGTCCGAGCAGGATGCCGACCGCCAGTGCGGCCAGCGCGGCCCGCGGCGTCCGGGCGGAGGAGGGGCGACGGAGCACTCCAGAAACCTACCGCGCCGATCGGGAATTCTCCGAGGGGAGGCGTCGTTGGCGTTATATGCAATTGCATGGACCTTGGAAAGGACCTCTTCGGTATGACCATCTACAACGTCGGCTTCCTCGTCGGCAGCATCTCCTCGACCTCGATCAACCGCCGGCTCTCGCGCGCCCTGGTGAAGCTCGCGCCGCAGGCCGATCTGACTCTCACCGAGATCCCGATCGCCGACCTCCCGTTCTACTCCGCGGATCACGATGCCGCGATCCCGGCCGAGGCGGCCGAGTTCAAGAAGGGCATCGAGGCGTCCGACGCGATCATCCTCGTGACTCCGGAGTACAACCGGTCGGTCCCCGGTGTGCTGAAGAACGCGCTCGACACCGCGAGCCGTCCGTGGGGGCAGAACAGCTTCGCCGGCAAGCCGTCCGCCGTCATCGGCGGCTCGATCGGACCGATCGGCACGGCCGTCGCCCAGCAGCAGCTGCGCTCGATCCTGTCGTTCCTCGCCTCGCCCGAGCTCGCGCAGCCCGAGGCGTACATCCACATGCGCGACGGACTGTTCACGGAGGACGGCGAGGTCACCGATGACTCGACCGTCGAGTTCCTCGTCTCCTGGCTGAAGGCCGTGCACACGCACATCGCGAAGACGCTCAGCCCCGTCACCTGACGCGGTCAGCTCGCGGTCGCTGTCCCGATCAGCGGTCGCTGTCCCGTTCTGCTGGCCCATCTCGACGAGGAGTCAGCAGAACGGGACGGGGTCAGCTGATCGGGACCGGGCCTCAGCTTCCGGCGCCGTACAGCTGCGCGACCTCTTTCGACCCCATGCCCTGGTCGTAGGTCCCGTGCTGCGGCCAGCCTTCCGGCGAGTCCTCCCACTCCTCCTGCCGACCGTACGGGAGCACGTCGACGAGCGCCTGCAGGTGACTGAAGCGCTCGGTGCCTCGCCCGCTCGTGTGCCAGGTGCGGTAGACGGTGTCGCCGTCGCGCAGGAACACGTTCACCGCGAACCCGCCGTCCGGCGGCGCATCGACGTCGGAGCCGAACGTGCTGTCGGCGCTCGAGTACCACTCCATGCGGTTCCCCACCCGGTCGCGATAGGCGACGGCCTCGTCGATCGGGCCGTTCGTGACGATCACGAAGCGCGCGTCGTAATAGCGGTCGAGGAAGTCCAGGCGCGTGAACTGCGAGGTGAACCCGGTGCAGCCAGGGCACTGCCACTCGTTGCCGTCGGACCACATGTGGTTGTAGACGATGAGCTGCGACTGCTCGCCGAAGACGTCGGCGAGCCGCACCGGGCCGTCGGCGCCCATGAGCGTGTAGTCCGGCATCCGCACCATCGGCAGGCGTCGTCGCTGCGCCGCGATGGCGTCGAGCTCACGGGTGGCGGCCTTCTCGCGCACCCGCAGCGCATCGAGCTCGCGCTGCCAGGTCTCGGCGTCGACGACGGGCGGAAGGGGCGTCTGGGCAGTGCTCACGGTGACCTCCGGATGCTGATGAGACGATGCATCCAGTGTGCGCGCGGCCACCGACAGCGTCAACGGAGTTCAGCGCCGACCCACCCCGTTGTGGACGATCCGGCCTGGAATGTGCGTTCGCAGAGGCCCGGTTCGCCCCGAAGGGGGTGGCTCGGCAGGGCTTTTCCCGGCAGGGCCTTACTCGCCGGTGCTCTGTTCGGCGGTGCGTTGCTCGACCGGGTTCCGACGGATGCCGATCCACGACACGACGCCGCCGAGCACCAGCAGTGACGCGGTGACCCAGGCGGCGTTGTGGAAGCCGCCGAGGTCGAGCGCCCCGCCGACGATCGTCGACAGCATCGCCACCACGAGCAGGCCCGCGACGCGCGACACCGCGTTGTTCACCGCCGAGGCGATGCCGGAGTGCTTCTCGTCGATCGCGCCGAGGATCGCCGCGGTCAGCGGAGCGACCGTGAGGGACAGCCCGAGCCCCATCACGATCATCGCCGGGAGCACCTGCCACCAGTAGTCGAAGTCCGCGCCGACCGTGAGCAGCAGCAGGGCGCCTCCGGCCATCACGATCGGGCCGACCGTCATGAAGATGCGCGGGCCCCAGCGCCCGGCCCACGCTCCCGCGCGCGAGCTGAGCAGGATCATCAGGATCGTCATGGGGAGGCTGGCGAGACCGGCGGCCGTGGCGCTGAGCCCCGCGCCCTGCTGCAGGTACACGCCGACGACGAATCCGTTGAGCGAGAGGGCGGCGTAGACGAAGAGCGTCGCCAGGTTCCCCCAGCCGAAGTCGCGCACGCGGAAGAGCCAGAGCGGCATCAGTGGCGTGGAGGAGGTGCGCTGACGCAGCAGGAACAGGACGAACAGCCCGGCACCGATCAGGGCGGGGAGCCAGATCGCGGGGGACTGCCAGCCGAGGTTCGGCTGCTCGATGAGCGCGAACACCACCGCGCCGAGGCCGAGGGCGCACAGCGCGCCGCTCCACCAGTCGACCCGCACCGTGCGCTCATGCTCCGGCAGGTGCAGGCGGGCGAGCAGGAGAAGCGTGATGGCGATCGGGACGACGTTGATGAGGAAGACGAAGCGCCAGGAGAGGAAGTCGACGAAGAGGCCGCCGAGCAGCGGACCGACGAGCATGGCGCCGGTCGTGAACGCCGTCCACACCCCGATCGCGCTGGCCTGCACCTCGGCGCGCATCGTGGCCGTGATCAGCGCGAGCGAGCTCGGAACGAGGAGCGCTCCCGCCGCGCCCTGCGCCGCGCGGGCGATGATCAGCGTCAGCGGATCGAACGCCGCGGCCACCGCGATCGAGGCCACTCCGAAGGCGATCAGCCCGATGCGCATCACCAGCACGCGGCCGTAGGCGTCCGACACGGAGCCGGCCAGGAGGATGAGCGCGCTCAGCGTGATCAGGTAGGCGTCGACCACCCACTGCTGAGTCGTGATGCCACCGCCGATCTCGCGGCTGATCGCCGGCAGCGCGACGTTGACGACCGTGCCGTCGAGGAAGGTGACGAAGGAGGCGAGCACCGCGATCGAGATCACGAGACGCTGAACAGGGGCGAAGGATGCCACAGGCCGAGACTACTCCCGGCTGCCCGCCCCAGGGCGCGACGCGGGGCACGGCACCGCCCGGGTCACGGGGTCGGTGCCTGGTCCTGCCCGGTGATCGGGGCCGGGGTCCCCGCCCGGAGGAGCGCGGCCAGTCCGTGCACGCCCTTGCGTGCGACCGCACGTCGCTGCCGCGTCGCGCCGGTGCCGTCGCTGCGGATGTGCTCGAGTCGTTCGGTGACGAAGCCCTCGTCGCCGAACTCCTGGAGCGCGGGCGTGCTCGCGGCCCGCATCCGATCCACGACGGCCCAGGCATCGGCGGCCTCGCCCGTCGTGGGATCGATGATGCGTGCCTCCATGCCGGAGCGCGCGGCCGTCCACAGCGACGCATCGACCGCGTCGAGTCGGTCGCCCCGCAGGGAGCGGTCGTCGGAGAGCAGCAGGGCACGGCAGAGCACGGCGGCGAGGACGGAGTCCTCGGGCTCCAGCTGCGCGTCGAACACCCGGACCTCGACCGTCGGGAAGCGCTCCGACAGGCGCACGGCCCAGGACAGCGACGCCGTCTCGCCGATCGCATCCAGGTCGAGGAGCTGCCGGATGCGGCCCCGGTAGTCCTCGAGGTCGTGGAACCGGGGCGGGCACCAGGACGAGGGGAGACGGTGGATCAGCACGCTCCGCCAGCTGGCGAACGCCGTGTCGAGGCCGTTGGCGAAGGGGCTGTTGCCGGTGAGGGCCAGCAGCACGGGGAGCCAGCCGCGGATCCGATTGAGCGCGCGGACCCGCTCCTCGTCGTCGGCGATCTCGACGTGGACGTGCAGACCGTTCACCTCGTGGTCGCGGCTGAGATGCCCGAGACGGAAGGCGACATCGTCGTAGTGCGGGGAGGGGGAGACGATCGACGTCCGCGTCGTGGCGAACGGATGTCCGGTGGCGGCGGCGATCGCCCGCTGCTCCTGCGCATGCCATCCGACCAGGCCGCGCAGGTGTCGGAGCTGCCTCTCGGCCTCGGCACGGTCATCGACCGGCTCGGTGGCGGTCTCGAGCTGCGAGGTCAGGTACTCGGCCGTGACACTGCCGCCGGTGCGGAGCCGCGTGAAGCGCTCCCGCGTGCCCGCGGCCATCGCCAGGGGCACGAGGGCGTCTTCGTCGAGAAGGAGGAACTCCTCCTCGATGCCGAATCGCGCCATCGCGGGTCAGTGATTCCGGAGGGCGGAGATGAGCTCGGACTTCCGCTTCCCGCTGTAGCCGGTCAGGCCCAGCTCCTTGGCGCGCTTCTTCAACTCGGGGACGGTCCAGTCCTCGTAGTCGCCGCTCTCGCCGCCGCGGCGGCCGACCGCCTTGCGTCCGTCTCTGGCCGCGGCGTTCGAGATGCGTGCGGCCTTCTCCTTGGATGCTCCGTCATCGCGGAGCTCCTCGTAGAGTTCCGGATCCTTCAGAGAGTTGTTCCGTCTGCCCGGCATGATCCTCAGCTCCTTGCGATGGCACCTGGGAGGTACCTGAGTCAACCCCCTGACGGGGAAAGTCGTACGTGGCTACGTTTGGTCGCTGTAGACGGGCGCACTGTGCCCCGGCGAAAGGAAATCTGATGAACATTCTGTTGATCATCGTCATCGTCGTCGCTGTGATCCTCGCGATCACCGGCGGACTCGTGCAGTCGCTTCAGTTCCTGCTCTGGGTCGGACTGGTCCTGCTGGCCATCGCCGTGATCGCCTGGTTGATCCGTGCGATCAGCGGGAGCCGACGGGCCTGACCCCACAAGTGAGGCCCGCCCGTCGGCGGGCCTCACTTGTCGAAAGCCGTCTTGGCGGCGTCCTTCACGTTCTCGCCGGCCTGCTTGGCTGAGGCCTTGACCTGGTCGGCCTTGCCCTCGGCTTCGAGGCGCTCGTTGTCCGTGACCTTGCCGAGGCCTTCCTTCGCCTTGCCGGCGGCCTTCTCGGCGGCGTTCTTGATGTCATCTGCGGCACTCATGTGCTGCTCCTCTCCTAGGCGGATCGTTTGCCTTCACACCCTCGCAAACCGCGGCGAAGACGGCCAAGGGATTGACAATCCGCAGGTGCCGTGTCAACGACGCCGAACCCGTCGACGTGGCTCCGTCGAAGGACTAGCCTGGCGCCAGGCGGGTGTCCTGCCCGCGGACCTCTCGAAGAAGGAAGCGGTGTGCGATGGACTCGATGATGATGGGCGCCATGTCGAAGAACATGGAGTCGATGACCGATGACATGGCCATGATGGACATGTCCGTCCTGCAGGCCTGCATGGACGCGTGCTCGGCCTGCGAGCAGGCCTGTACGGTGTGCTCCACTCAGCTGATGGACTGCGCGCCGGCATGCATGAACTGCGCCGACATGTGCAATACGATGATGCGCTCGATGATGCGGATGCAGGGGATGACCCCCGCCACCATGATGTCGATGCTCAACGCCTGCATCGCGATGTGTCAGCTCTGCATGGACGAGTGCATGAAGCACGCCGACCACAGCGAGGTCTGCAGGATGTGCGCTCAGGCATGCCAGGCATGCATGGACGCGTGCATGGCCATGAAGGACATGATGATGGCGAGCGCCTGACCCTTCGACAGGCTCAGGGACCCAGCGACAGGCTCAGGGACCCAGCGGGGCCCAGAACGGCTTGTGGCCCGGCGGGCTCAGGCCGCGGCGACGTTGTACTGCGTGCGCCCGATCGCGAGCACGCCGTAGCGCGCGTGCAGGGCCACCGGCGTGCCGGGGCCCGCTTCGAGCGAGGCGCCCGAGCCGTTCCACAGTGCGTGCGCCGCGCCGTCGAGCCCGCGCACGACGAGGTCGCCGGTCCTGGCATCCGCCGACTCCACGATGCCGTCGACCCATTCGGCCGGCGTCGCCGAGGCGATGCGCGCCTGGATCAGGTGCAGGGCGTGGCCGGGAGCGAACGAGGAGCACCGGTCGCCGTGCTGGCACATGCACGCCGCACGCTCACGCACCGGGAGGGGCGAAAGGCGGTTCAGCGGCGTGGACACGGTGGTCTCCTTCATGATCGGGCGTTTCCGAAAGCGTAGGTCGGCATCCCGCGGGGCGATAGGCGCACCGACACGGAGTGAAACAAACAGGTGTAAGCTCGCCGGGTGCTGTTTTCGATGAGCGCCGTTCCGGCGCAGAACGGAGCCGCAGGCGCCCCCCGCGCCGCGGACAGAGGCTGAGGACCAGCCGGAGGCGGAATCCCCGTCCCCGGTGCTGCGTCATACCCGGCATCCATCGCCGGTGACCTCCACCTCCGATCGACTCGCCCGCTGCGGCGACCACTCCGAAAGCACCTCTCTCATGCGTCCCATCGACGAGCGCGCCATCCGCGCCTCCTTCATCAACGCCTCCCGCAAGGAGGTCTCCGACCTCCACCTGCCCGCCGACTTCGCGGACATCGACTTCGACAAGCTCGACTACCTCGGCTGGACCGATCCGAAGATGCCGCGCCGCGCCTACGTCGTGGCCTGGATCGACGATGCTCCCGTCGGCGTCGTGCTGCAGCGCGCCGAGCAGCGCGTGCTCGCCCGTGCGCAGTGCTCCTGGTGCGAGGACGTCACGCTCCGCAACGACGTGCAGCTGTTCGTGGCACGCAAGGCGGGCGCGGCCGGTCGCAAGGGCGACACCGTCGGCAACCTCGCGTGCGCGGAGTTCGGATGCTCCCGCAACGTGCGGGTCCTGCCCCCGCTGGCGTACCAGGGCTACGACCGCGAGCTCGCGCGCGAGATGCGCATCCTGCGCCTGCAGGAGCACGTCACCGGGTTCCTGCGCGAGGTCGCGGGGACGACGGCCTAGGCAATATCGAACGTCGCCACCGTCTCCTCGTCATCGCAGGCGCCGCCGACCCAGAGGCGGAATCCGCCGGGCTCGACCCGGCGGATTCCGTCGAGGCCGGTGAACGCGAGCCGATCCACGGGCACGTCGAACGTCACGATCTCCTCGGCGCCGGCGGCGAGATCGACCCGGCGGAACCCGATCAACTGCGCCACGGGTCGCGCGACGCTCGCGACCTCGTCGTGCGCGTAGAGCTGCACGACGTCGACGCTGTCACGGTCGCCGGTGTTCCGCACCCGCACGGATACGCGCAGGAGCTCCCCGGCCGCTGCCGTCTCGGCGACAGTGAGGTCCTCGTGCACGAAGGTCGTGTAGCCCAGGCCGAATCCGAAGGGGCGTGCGGGGGTCGGATCGGCGCTCGTGACATCGGCCCGACCGCCGAGCACCGGGTGCAGGTAGGAGTACGGCTGCGCGCCGGCGGAGCGCGGCATCGACACCGGGAGCCGCCCGGACGGCGACACCCGACCGCTGAGCAGGCGTGCGATCGCGGGGCCGCCTTCCTCGCCGGGGAAGAACGTCTGCAGCACGGCCGCCGGCCGGACGGTGTCCGCGGGGGAGTCGGATGCCGATGTCGGGGCCGCCGAGTTCACGGCGCCGAGTCCGACCATCGCCCCGGCCGCGCCGGCGCGGGGAGGAAGGGCCCAGTCGAGCGCGTACGGGCGTCCGGTCATCGCGATCAGGATCACCGGAGTGCCGGTGGCGACGACCGCCTCGACGAGCTCGCGCTGGATGCCGGGCAGCTCCAGCGACTCGACGTCGTTGCCCTCGCCGACCGTGCCGCGGCCGAAGAGTCCGGCCCGATCGCCGACGACGACGATCGCGAGATCGGCCGCCGACGCGTCGGCCACCGCGGAGGCGACGCCGCTCCGGTCGGCGCTCTCCACATCGCTGCCGATCGCGTGCGTGACCACGGCATCCGGGAACTCGTGCCGCAGCGATTCGAGAACGGATGGCAGGGCGATGCCGGCGGGCACCTCCGGATGATGCGCGAGCACATGGTTGACGAAGGAATAGCAGCCCATGAGCGCCTCCGAGCTGTCGGCATTCGGACCGATCACGGCGATGCGGGCGCGGGACGTCGGCGCCAGAGGCAGGATGCCGTCGTTGCTCAGCAGCACGACGGATTCCTCCGCGAGACGCCGGGCCAGCGCGCGATGGGCAGGGGAGTCCAGATCGACGGATGCCGGTGGCTCGGAGAAGTCGGCATCCAGCAGCCCGAGCTCATCCTTCTGCGACAGCACGCGGCCGACCGCGCGGTCGAGCACGGCCACCGGCAGTCGGCCGTCGCGCACCTGCTCCGCGAGCGTCGTGTAGGTGTCGGGTGACGGCAGCTCGATGTCGATCCCGGCGGTGAGGGCGAGGCGCGCGGCATCCGCGGAATCCGCCGCGACGCGGTGCATGCTGCGGAGGAAGTCGACCGCGAAGTAGTCCGACACCACGACCCCGTCGAAGCCCCATCTGTCACGCAGGACACCGGTGAGATATCTCGGGTCCGCACCGACGGGGACGCCGTCGATATCGGTGTACGAGTTCATGACGCTCCGCGCTCCACCCTCGCGAACGGCCATCTCGAACGGCGGGAGCAGCACGTCCTCGATCTCGCGCGGCCCCGCAGAGACCGGGGCGTGATTGCGCCCGGCGCGCGAGGCGGAGTATCCGACGAAGTGCTTCAGCGTCGCGTGCACACCGGCGGACTGCAGACCCTTCACGTAGGCGGTGCCGATCGTGCCGACCACCAGTGGATCCTCGGCGATGCACTCGTCGACCCGACCCCAGCGCGGGTCGCGGATCACGTCGAGCACCGGAGCGAGGCCCTGGTGGATGCCCAGCGTCCGCATCGATTCACCGATCGCCGCCCCGACCTCCTCGACGAGCTCGGGGTCGAAGGATGCGCCCCAGGCGAGCGGGGTCGGGAAGGTCGCCGCCTTCCAGGCCGCGAGGCCCGTCAGGCACTCCTCGTGCACGATCGCCGGGATGCCGAGCCGGGTCTCGCGCTGCAGGCGAGACTGCTCGGCCCAGAGCCACTCGGCACGTGCGACCGGGTCGACGGGTCTCGTGCCGTAGACGCGCGTGAGGTGCCCGATGCCGTGCGCGCTCGCCGCCTCGTAGCGCGTCGAGCTCTTCTTCTCCCCGGAGAGGGGCGCGACGACCTCGTCGCCCTGGTCGACCCAGAACCCGACGAGCTGGGCCTGCTTCTCCTCGAGCGTCATCTGCGCGAGGAGCGCTTCCACTCGGGGTGAGAGGTGGGGGAGGGCGGTCTGCTGCGACACGGTGGTCTCTTTCATCGTCGTGGGTCCTGCCGTCGGGCGCACCGCGGTCATCCCTTCACCGCGCCGGTCAGTCCGCCGACGATGCGCCGCTCGAAGACGCTGAAGAAGATGAGCGCCGGGATCATCGACAGCGAGGTGAAGGCCAGGACCTTCGCCGTGTCGACCGAGTACTGCGAGGCGAACGACTGGACCCCGAGCGGGAGGGTGAAGGCCGCCGCATCGTTGAGGATGAACAGCGGGAGCAGGTAGCCGTTCCAGCTGCCGATGAAGGCCAGGATGCCGGTCGTGATCACCCCTGGGAGCGAGAGCGGCAGCACCATCCGCCAGAAGAAGCCGAGGCGGCTGCATCCGTCGATGAACGCGGCCTCCTGGATCTCGTCGGGGATCGCGCGCAGGAACGGCACCAGGATGATGATCGTCGTCGGCAGGGCGAACGCGATCTGCGGGAGGATCACACCGCCGAGCGAGTTCATCAACCCGAGACTGCGCACCACGATGTAGAGCGGGGTGATCGCGACCGTCAGCGGGAACATGAGTCCCGCCGCGAAGAAGGCGTACAGCACCCCGCGACCGGCGAACCGGTAGCGCGCGAGCACGTAGGCCGCCATCAGCCCGAGAGCGACCACGCCGACCGTGGTCGTGAGCGCGACGATGAGCGAGTTGAGCACCTGTCGCCAGAAGACGCCGCCGGTGAGCACGTCCAGGTAGTTCGACAGCACCCAGGGCTGCGGGAGTCCCGAGGGATCGGTCGTGATCTGGGCGTTCGTGCGGAATCCGCCGACGATGATGTACGCGATCGGAGCCAGCATCAGCCCCACGACGATCAGGGCGACGAAGTAGACCGCGGGACTCGCCCAGGGCAGCCGTGGTCGCGCGCCGAGCCGGCGGCCGGCCCGCGGCGTGATGAGTGCAGCAGTGGCGGTCATCGCTTGACCTTCTTCCTTCCGGCGCCGGTCAGGGCGCCATCCGTGTCGCGCTTGAGGATCGCCCGCTGGTAGATCAGGGCGACGACGAGCGAGATCAGGAACAGCACGACGGCGACGGCGTTCCCGTAGCCGAAGTTCCCGGCGTTGCGCCCCTCGGACACCATGTAGGTGGCCATCGTGGAGGTGCCGGCGGTGGAGGCGATGTACTGCCCCCAGATGATGTAGACGAGATCGAACAGCTGCAGCGAGCCGATGATCGACAGGAACGCCCAGATGCGCAGCGTCGGTGCGAGCAGGGGCAGCGTGATGCGCCACTGGATCTGCCAGTAGGAGGCGCCGTCGATGGCCGCCGCCTCGTGGAGCTCCTCCGGGATCCCCTGGAGCCCGGCGAGGAACAGGATGACGGCGAAGCCGACGTACTTCCACGTGATGATGGCCATGAGGGTCCAGATCGCGATGCCGGGATCGGACAGCCAGTCGTTCGCGAGGAACCCCAGTCCCATGTTCGTCAGGAGCGCGTTGAGGGCGCCGCTGGTCTGGAGCATCAGGCTCCAGCCCGTGCCGACCACGACCTCGGAGATCACGTACGGCACGAAGATCAGCACGCGGATCAGCGACTGTCCGCGCATCCGGCGGTTCAGCAGCAGGGCGAGCAGGATCGCGACCGGCCCCTGGAGCACCAGCGACATCACGAGGATGACGCCGTTGTGCGCCAGGGCATCGTGGAACAGCGGATCCTGCAGGATCGTGAGGTAGTTCTTGAAGCCGACGAAGTCGGTGGGCGGACCGTATCCCTGCCAGCTGAAGAAGCCGTAGTACGCGGCCATCAGCACGGGGAAGATCACGAAGGCGAGGAAGACGAGCAGGGCGGGCCCGGCCAGAAGGATCACTTCCAGCCGGGCGAGCGCCTCACGCCTTCGCTGCAGCATCCTTGACAGCCTGGACGATGTCCTCCGGGGAGCCCTGGCCTGCGAGCATCGTCACCACGGCGACGTTCAGCGCGTTGCCGACGTTCTGCCCGTAGACGGTGTCGAGCCACTGCGACGCATAGGGTGCCGCGTTGTAGGCCTCGAGGATGGTCTGCAGATACGGCTCCGTGACCGCCTCCTGAGCGACCGTGTTCACGGGCGGCGCGTTGAAGGCCTTGTAGTACGCGGTCTGTACCTCGGACGTGCCCAGGTAGTTCAGGAAGTCGACGCACGCGTCCGGAGCATCCACCGAGCACGAGTAGCCGTCGACGCCGCCCATCATCGATCCGGGCTCGCCCTCGCCGCCCTCGACCTCGGGGAACGGGAACCAGGACAGATCGGGGAGCGGCTTCTGGTCCGGCGTCAGCGAGCCGATCACGCCGGGGTTCCAGGCGCCCATGAGCTCCATCGCCGCCTGGTGGTTCGCGATGAGACCGGCCGAGCTCGCCGCGCCCTGCTGGGCGGTGGTGGTCAGGAAGCCGCTGTTGAACGGCTCTGTGGCCGCGAAGTCCTGCAGATCCTCACCGGCACGGATCCAGCAGTCGTCGTCGAAGTTCATCTCGTCTGCCGCCTGGGCGAGCGTCTCGGGGCTGCACTCGCGCAGGGCGAACCAGTAGTACCAGTGCGCGGCGGGCCAGGCGTCCTTCGCGCCGAGGGCGACGGGCTCGATGCCGGCGGTCCGGAGGGCTTCGGTCGCGGCTGTGAGCTCGTCGATCGTGGTCGGGTTCTCGGTGATGCCCGCCTGGTCGAACAGATCCTGGCTGTAGAAGAGCCCGCCGGGGAGCACGGCGACCGGCATGGCGTAGATCTTGTCGTCCAGGCTGTTGGCCGAGTAGGCGGCATCCGGGATCTCTTCGGCGGCAGGACCGGAGATGGCCTCAGTCAGGTCTTTGAGCTGGCCCGCCTTCACCATCGCGGCCATCTTGCCGCCGCCGCGCTGCAGGAAGATGTCGGGGGCGTCGCCGGAGTTGAGAGCGGTCTGGAGCTTGCCGTCGAGGTCTTCGTTCTGGATGGACTGGATCTCGATCGTGACGCCCGGGTTCGCCTCCTCGAAGTCGGCGACCGTCGCCTCCCAGAACTCGACACCCGGTCCGGTGGTGGAGTTGTGCCAGAGGGTCATGGCGGCGCCGTCTCCGTCGGAGCCGCCGCCGGTGTCGCCTGCCGTACAGCCCGAGAGGGCGAGTGCTCCGACGGCGAGCACCGCCGCGGAGGCAAGGGGGAGCCTTCTGCTGATCATGTGATTGTTCTCCTCATCGAGTTGCGCGCCGCGTCGATGCGGGCGCCCGCGGCGGCTCGGGTGAGACCGCGGTGGGATGCAGTCTTCTGCCGGCGAGACTGGTCGTCAAACGTTTTCGAAAACAGTTTCCAATCGAGGATGCGCAGGGTCTACGCTGGCGGATCATGAGCGGGAGAACCACGATCCACGACGTCGCGAGAGCGGCGGGGGTGTCGGTGTCGACCGTCTCCAAGGCGGTCAACGGCCGGTACGGGATCGCCGATGCCACGGTGCGGCGTGTGCTCGACGCGGTGCGCGAGCTCGGCTACGAATCGAGCCTCGTCGCGAGCAGCATGCGCGCTCGTCGGACGGGGGTGATCGGAGTCCTGCTGGCGGATTTCGAGCCGTTCAGCGCCGAGATCCTCAAGGGCGTCGGCCTCGCGGTGCACGACACCGCCTTCGATCTCCTGGCCTACAGCGGCTCGCATCACGGCGCCGGTGACGGCTGGGAGCGCCGCTCCCTCAGCCGTCTCTCCGGCACCCTGATCGACGCGGCGATCATGGTGACGCCGACGGTCGTGAGCGCCGCCACCGAGATCCCGGTCGTGGCGATCGATCCGCACACGGGCCGGGCCGACCTGCCCACCGTCGAGTCCGACAGCTTCGGCGGAGCGCTCACCGCCACGCGCCATCTCATCGAGCTCGGTCACCGCAGGATCGGGTTCCTCGCGGGGCGCCCGGACCTGCGTTCGGCCGGACTGCGCGATGCCGGGTACCGTCGTGCGCTCTCGGATGCCGGCATCCCGATCGATCCGTCGCTGATCGGGGTCGGCCGCTATGAGCTCGAGACGACGCGGGAGTCCGCGCGGCTCCTGCTCGCGAGTCCGACGCGGCCCACCGCCGTGTTCGCCGCGAACGACCTCTCCGCGATCGCCGTGATCGAGGTCGCGCAGGAGATGGGGCTGCGGGTGCCGCACGATCTCTCGGTGATCGGCTTCGACGACGTGCCGGAGGCATCACGGCGAGCGCTTCCGCTCACCACGATCCAGCAGCCGATGCGTCGCCTGGGTCAGGTGGCGGCGGACATGGTCTTCACGCTCCTCGCGGGGCGCGAGATCGAGCAGACGCACGTGACCCTTCCGACGCGGCTCGTGGTCAGGGCGACGACGGCGCGTCCCGCCGGGTGACCGCCCGGACGTGCTCCCACGCGGGCTCGGCAAGGCCGACCGACAGCCGGGCGAACTCGTCGAAGCTGCGGCGCGCCGGCCAGTCCGACGGCAGCATCGACGGCGGCAGGCCGGGGTCGGTGTACGGCAGCACGCGCCAGCTGTCGATCAGCCGCACGTACGCCGCGAAGGGTTCGGCGGGAAGGGCGGCGAGCGAGTCCTGGAAGGCGAGGTGCTCGGCGCGCAGCGCCTCGAGATCCCACCAGTGCGCCGCGGCGTCGATCAGCGAGCCGGCAGGCAGCGGGTCGGACGCCCGGAACAGGGTGGTCCAGGGGCGGGCACCGAGGTCGTCGAGGATCTCGAGCACCTCGTCCTGGAGGTGTCCCGGGCAGATCCAGAGGGCGGGCGACACGTTGCCGGCGCCGATCCACTGCAGCCGGCGGCGCAGCTGGTGACGCACGCTGCGGGCGCTCTCGGGGACCGAGAACGACACGAGGCACCAGGTGTCGGCATCCGTCATCTCGCGCATCTCGAAGATGCGACGGTCACCGCGCTCCAGCATCCCGACGGCAGCCGGGTTCAGGCGGTACCCGATCGTCTCGGAGCGCTCCGGGATGAGGAGGCCCTTCTGCTTCAGCCGCGTGATGCCGGTCCGCGCCTGTGCGGCGGGGATGCCGAGATCGCCTGCGAGCGCGACAAGGTCGGCGGCCGAGATCTCTCCGCCCAGCGGCCGCAGGTAGAGCCCGATCAGCGTGCGCAGCAGTGACGCGGTGCTTCCGGGTCGCGCATCGATGTCGTCCAGCACGGCCGGGCTCCCCGAGCCCGCCTGGGTCCCTGAGCCTCGCTGGGTCCCTGAGCCTGTCGAAGGGTCAGCGTCCATCGGACTTCAGGGCGTCGCGCACCGCGAGGATGCCCGTCACCGTCTCGACGTGCGACGTGCTCAGCGGCGAGAGCCCGAGGCGGATGCCGTCGGGGAAGCGGAAGTCGGGGATGATCCCGTCCTCCCACAGGCGCCGGGTGACCTCGCGGAAGTCGGGGTGGCCGATCGTCACGTGGCCGCCGCGGAGCTGCGGATCGCGCGGGCTGAGCAGGCGCACGTCGAGGGGGGCGAGGACCTCGTCGTAGGCCTGCACCGCGAGCTCGGTCAGCGATGTCGACTTCGCGCGCACCTCAGCGATCGTCGCCTGCTCGATGAGGTCGAGCATCCCCTGCATCGCGAGCATGGACGTCACCGGCGGAGTGCCGCTGAGCAGCTGCCGGATGTCGCCTGCCGGGGCGTACTCGGGACCCATCGCGAAGATGTCGGCCGCACTCCACCACCCCTGGACGGGCTGGCGCAGCACGCCCTGCAGGTCGTGGCGGAGGTACGCGAACGCGGGGGAGCCGGGTCCGCCGTTGAGGTACTTGTACGTGCACCCCACTGCCATGTCGACCCCCCAGGCGTCGAGCTGCATCGGGACGACACCGGCGGAATGGCACAGGTCCCACATCATCAGCGCGCCCGACTCGTGCACGGCCGCCGTGATCGCCTCCATGTCGGCGAGGGCGCCCGAACGGTAGTCCACGTGGCTGAGCGAGACGAGCGCGGTGCGCTCCGACACCGCGTGGTGCACGTCGGCCACGGTCACACCCCGCACCGGGTCGGGGTCGAGCCAGCGCAGCGTCATGCCGGCCTCGGCTGCCACGCCTTCGGCGAGGAAGCGGTCGGTCGGGAAGTTGCCCGCCTCGATGACGAGCTCGGTCCGCGCAGGCGCGCCGTTCGTGCCCTGACGCCCATCCGTCGATCCCTGAGCCCGCCCCGTGGGTCCCTGCGCTCGCCCCGTGGGTCCCTGAGCGTGTCGAAGGGCGGCGCGCATGAGCTTGTAGATGAGCACGCTGGTCGAGTCGGCGATGACGGTCTGTCCGGCCGCGGCGCCCAGGGCGACGCGGCCGATGCGGTCGCCGAGCTCCATCGGCAGGGCCATCCACTGCTCGTCCCACGAGCGGATCAGTCGCGTGCCCCAGTCCTCGCGCACGAAGGTCGCGAGCTTCTCGGGGATGTCGCGCAGCGGGCGGCCGAGCGAGTTGCCGTCGAGGTACGCCGTGACGCCGGGGGCGTCGAGGAACGCGTCGAGGTGCGCACCGAGCGGGTCGGCGGCATCGAGGGCGCGGGCGGTGTCGAGGAGGTCGGTCATGTCACACCTTCAGATCGGCGGGGGTGGGGCGGCGGGCGCGGAGCGGGTCCGCGTCGCCGCGGAGGAAGAGGAGGACGGATGCCGGGTCGCGCGGGTCGGCCGGAGCGAGCGCGCGGACGAGGGCGAGGCCGTCGATGCCCGCCTCCCGGAGTGCAGCGACCTCGCCGGGATGCAGGTCGACGGGCGTCGGACCGTTGCCCATGTCGGTGCCGTAGAGCACGGTTCCGCCCGCGGCGTGGAAGCGTCGGACGTTGTCGATCGCCGTCGCCCGCTCGGGGTCGTCGTGGATCGCGAGCGTCGAGATCCAGCGGACGGATGCCGCCTGCACCGCGATCTCCTCGTCGGAGAGCCGCTCGGAGAAAGGGGCGTGGGCGAGCGCGGCGGCACCGAGTCGGGCCGCCCGCTGCGCCTCGCCGGGGCCCTGCGCGTGCACGACGACGGGGAGGTCGCGCGCGGCGGCGAGCTCGATGATCGTGCGGAGCAGGTCATCGTCGAACACGGGACCGGCATCGCTGTTGCTCGCGACCTTGATGCGGGTGGCACCGGCATCCGCCATCTCCGCGACGGCCGCGGCGGCGTCGTCGGTGCTCGCGATCTCGCGGAAGGAACCGCTCGGCGCCCAGTCGCGGTCGGACGGGTATCCGCCCGGCGGGGTGAGAAAGGCGCCGGCGAACTCGACGGTGGGGCCAAGCGGCGTGCGCAACTCAGCAAGAACTTCGCCGAATCGGGCGGAACCCGGCGGGGAGATGCTGTTCAGCGACGTTCGTGCTGAATTGTGAACGGCCAGCTGTGCCAGCACCTCGACGTTCCCGCCCAGATCCACCACGCGACCCAGCACCGAATCCGCCAGCAGGTCGACGTCGACGAGCTCCAGGTGCACGTGGTGGTCGGTGAATCCGCCGACGATGACGCCGTCGAGGCGCGGCAGGTCCGCCGGCAGCGCGACTTCGCGCAGCAGCATCTGTCCGTCGTCGTCGGCCTCGACGACGCCCTCGCGCCATCCTTCGCCGTCGAAGAAGGTGACGGCGAACATCAGCCGCCGATCTCGGTGCGCACGGTGTACAGCTCGGGGAAGAACGTGAGATCCAGTGCGCGCTGCAGGAATCCCACCCCGCTCGATCCGCCGGTGCCGACCTTCATGCCGATCGTCCGGGCGACGGTCTTGAGGTGGCGGAAGCGCCAGAACTGGAAGTTGTCCTCGAGGTCGACGAGGTCTTCGCACGCCTCGTACAGGTCCCAGTTCTGCTGGTGGTTCTGGTAGGTCTCGCGGATCGCCGGCACGAGCTCGGGGGTCTCGCGGTAGGGCTCGCGAACATCGCGCTCGAGGATCGAGGCGGGCACGGGCAGTCCGCGCCGCGAGGCATAGCGGAGGAACTCGTCGTACAGGGTCGGCTTCTCCCACTCGGCCGTCAGCAGCGCGAGATTGGCGGGATGATCGGCGAAGACCTGCAGCATCTTCTCGTTCTTGTTGCCGAGGGCGAACTCCACCGCGCGGTACTGCACCGACTGGAAGCCGGACGAGTTGCCCAGCGCCCCGCGGAACTGCGCGTACTCGGTCGGCGTGAGCGTCGCCAGGATCGCCCACTGCTGCGTCATGACGTCCTGGATCCTCTTCACGCGCGCGACCCGCTTCAGCGCCTCGCGGAGGTCGTCGCTCGCGAGCAGTTCACGGGCCGAGGAGAGCTCGTGCAGCAGCTGCTTGAGCCAGAGCTCCGTGGTCTGGTGCTGGATGATGAACAGCATCTCGTCGTGGTGCTGCGGGGCGCTGACCGGATGCTGCGCCGTGAGCAGCTGATCGAGCCCGAGGTACGACCCGTAGGTCATCTTTCCCGACAGGTCCGTGACGATGCCGGACTCCAGGGTGCGCTCGTTCTCGGTGCTCATGACCCCGAACATATCACTTCTGTGGCGAACGTCATAGGTGTGAAATGCTGGCGCGATGGTGGAATTTCACAACTGGACCGTACCAATTGTTTCGAGGAGGTTACATTTTGTCGTCATGGTTGCTATGGTCTGGCATAGTCGAACCACCACTGGACCGTACCACTTGGAGGAATGATGCAGAAGAACCGAGCACTGACGCTGGGCGCAATCGCTGTGTCCGCAGCGCTGCTGGCCGGCTGCTCGACCGGATCGGGCGGCTCCGGCGGCTCCGACGGCTCGGGCGAGGGCACCGTGAAGCTCGTCGCCTGGCCGGGCCCGGAGGGCGATGCGATGGCTCAGGTCGTCGACGCCTACAACGCCGGGCAGGGCAAGGAGGACGGCGTCGAGGTCGAGGTGACCCTGCTCTCACGGCAGGACACGTTCTCGAAGGAGACGGCGCTCATGGCATCGAAGTCCTCCGACGTCGACATCTACTGGACGGCGTCGTACAACGTCGGGCAGTTCGCTCCGTCGCTCGAACCCCTCACCGACATCGACACGTCCGCATACTTCCCGGTCGCCGCCGAGGGGCTCACGTACGAGGGCGAGCTCTATGCCCTTCCGCTCGACGTGAGCAATCACTTCCTCCTCTACCGGAAGGACCTCATCGACGCGCTGCTCAGCGACCCGGCCGCGCAGGCCGAGTACGAGAAGATCAGCGAGACGGTGCTCGGGGAGGCGCGCGCCCCGAAGGACCCGAGCGAGTGGGACCTCGACGACTTCAAGGTCGCCGCCGCCTACTTCTCGCAGAGCACGAACCCCGATTCGCCCACCGAGTACGGCACGATCCTGCAGGCCAAGAACCTGCTGTACAACACGATGATCTGGAACGACGTGCTGTGGGGCTACGGCGGCAACTGGGAAGAGGACGGCAAGGCCGCCCTCACGAGCGACGCCGCGAAGAAGGCCGTCCAGCTCTACGCAGACATCTATGAGAACAAGTGGACGTCGCCGGACAGCGCGCAGGCCGAGTTCCCGGAGACCCAGGCGGCCCTGCAGTCGGGTGACACCGCTTTCGCGATCCAGTGGTCTGCGGCGTTCGCGGCACTCAACGACCCGGAGCAATCGCCCGACGTCGCCGGCAAGATCGCCATCGCTCCCGTGCCGGGCGGGCAGACGCACGTGCACGCGCTCGCCGTCTCGCTGAACAAGTACAGCGAGAACAAGGATGCTGCGAAGAAGTTCCTCTCGTTCCTCGCCACCACCGATGCGATGACGCAGTACGCCGAGGCGGGCGGGATCCCGGCGATGCCCGAGGTGCTCGAGGCCAAGGCCGACATCAACCCCGCGTTCGCGCAGGTCTCCGACAGCATCTCGGAGTACGGCTTCTCGGAGCCGGTGTTCCCGCAGACCTTCCAGGCCTACAGCAAGCTGGCCGAGGATCTGAGCGGAGCGTGGGTCGGTCAGACCGACGTCGATGAGGCGCTCGAGACCGCGAACGCCAACCTGCAGGAGCTGCTGGACCGCTAGCGACTCCGGGGCGGGCCAGCGCGGCCCGCCCCGGAGCACCCTGCACATCGCACGACAGACCGGATGGACGCCATGCCCCACACCGTCGAACGCGCCAAGACCATCGCCGCGGAGAGACACAAGAGGACGTTCGCGGCGACCGTTCTCAGCCTTCCCCTGATCCTCTTCGCGGCCGTCTTCGTGCTCTACCCGCTCGCATCGGGCGCGTTGACCGCGTTCCAGAGCAGCACTCTGCTCGACCAGTCCAACGAGCTGAACGGCATCGACAACTTCGTGTCGCTGTTCCGCAGCGACGGCTTCGCCAAGGCGGCCGGTTTCACGGTCGGCTTCTCCGCGATCGTCGTCGCCCTCGAGATGGTCCTCGGCTTCGCGCTCGCCCTGGTCATGAACCGCGCGTTCCCCGGCAAGAAGCTCTTCTTCACGTTGCTGCTGCTGCCGATCATGATCGCGCCCGCCCTGCTCGGTGTGATGTTCCGGCTTCTGCTCAACGGCGACATCGGTGCCCTGCCCACGCTGCTGGAGAGCGTCGGCCTGAGCGTGTCGCTGTTCTCGCCGGACTCGGTCGTCCCGCTGCTGGTCGTGCTCGACGTTCTCCAGTGGACGCCCTTCACGTTCCTGATAATCTACGCAGGACTCCAGTCCCTGCCCAAGGAGCTGCTCGAGGCGTCGGCGATGGACGGAGCCGGGTACTTCCGCTCCCTGTTCTCGGTCGTCGTCCCGGTGCTCAAGCCCGTGCTGTTCGCCGCGTTCTTCCTGCGCGCGATCGATGCGATCCGCACGTTCGACGTGATCTATGTGCTCACGGCGGGTGGTCCGGGCACGACGACCACCACTCTCAGCATCTTCATCTACAAGACCGCCTTCGAGGCCGGTGACTTCGGGAAGGCCGCAGCCGCGGCACTGGTCGTGCTGCTCTGCCTGATCCCGTTCGTGCCGTTCATCGTGCGACGCATCTCCTCGACCGGAATGGAGGCCAGGCGATGAGCACGACGACCGTCCGACCCTCGACAGCGCCCATCCGCCCGCGTGCGACACGGAAGCCCGCGGCATCCGGAAGGAAGTGGCTGTTCACCGCGCTCGCCGGAGTCGTCGCCCTGATCGTGAACGTGCCGCTGCTGAACGCGGCGCTGGTCAGCTTCAAGCCCGACGGCGAGATCGCGAAGAACCCGCTGGCACCGCCGGCATCCCCCACTCTCGATCACTACGCGAACGTGCTCTACGCCTCGGGATACGACTTCCCGCGCTTCTTCCTGAACTCGGCGCTGATCGCGATCGGCACCGTCCTCGTCGTCCTGGTCATCGCGATCCCCGCGACGTACGCGATCGTGCGCCTCGGCTTCGGCGGACGGTGGATCATCAGCAGCGCATCCGGGCTGCGCCTGCTTCCCGCGATCTTCTTCGTGGTGCCGTTCTTCATCCTGTTCTCGACGCTGGGTCTGCAGGACACCATCCAGGGGCTGATCGCCGCGAACGCGTTCCTCAACCTCCCGCTCGCGATCATCCTGCTGTCGTCCGCCCTCGGAGACATCCCGCAGGAGATCGAGGAGGCGGCAGCGGTCGACGGCGCGAGCATCTACCGCACGCTGGGCTCGATCGTCCTGCCGCTGCTCGCTCCCACCGTGGTGGCGGTCGCCGTGCTCGTGTTCATCTTCAGCTGGAACGACTACCTCTTCGCACTGGTGCTGTCGACGTCGAACGCCACTCCGGTGACGCTCGGTGCGGCGAACTTCATCACCAGCACCGGCATCCGCTGGGGAGACATCTCCGCAGCCTCCGTGCTGTCGACGCTGCCGCCGCTGCTCTTCGCGGTGTTCGCCCAGCGATACCTTGTCAGTGGCCTGTCATCGGGGGCGGTCAAGGGATGATGCGGTCAGCTCAGGAAGGACCAGACCATGGCGCACAAGTATGAAGAGGTCGCTGCCAGCATCCGGGAGTCGATCGCGGAGTCCATGGCGCCGCACGATGCCCTGGCATCGGAGCGCGAGCTCATGGCCATCCATGGCGTGAGCCGGATGACGGTGCGCAAGGCCATCGCGACCCTCGTCGAGGAGGGGCGGGTCTACAACGTCCACGGTTCGGGCACGTATGTCGGATCGGCCGACATCTTCTCCAAGACGCCGAAGCTGACCTCGTTCACGGAGGACATGATCAGCCGCGGAGCGGTCCCGTCATCCCGGGTTCTCGAGCTGGCCCGCATCGAAGCGCCCGAGAGCATCGCCGCCGCGCTCGGGCTCGCCCCGTCGGAGGAGACGACGCACATCCGGCGACTCCGACTCGCCGACGATGTGCCGATCGCGATCGAGGACGTCTACGTTCCGCGGCTGGTGCTCGATCTCGAGTCGCTGAACCTCGGTGCCTCGCTGTACGAGCAGCTGCGCCTCGCCGGACACGAGGTGTTCCGTGCCGAGCAGGAGATCAAGGCGATCACGCTGACGGCGCAGGAGAGCCGGCTCTTGGAAGTCGCGAAGGGCGAGGCGGCGCTGTCGGTCACCCGGGTCAGCTCCTCTCGCCGTGGTCATCTGATCGAGTTCGCCCGCACCATCTACCGCGCCGATCGCTACACGTTCCAGCTCGCCGTCACCCGGGACGACAAATGACATCCGCGCGCACGCAGAGAAAGCTCCCCATGCTCCACAGTCTCCGCGGCGGCCTCATCGTCTCGTGTCAGGCGTATCCCGGCGAACCGCTCCGGAACGCCGAGGCCATGGCGCGCATCGCGCAGTCGGCCGTGCTCGGGGGCGCCGTCGCGATCCGGGCGCAGGGGATCCAGGACATCCGCGCCATCGCGCAGAGCGTGACGGTGCCGCAGATCGGACTGTGGAAGGTGGGCGCGGACGGCGTCTTCATCACCCCGACGCTGGATCACGCGCTGGCGGTGGCGGATGCCGGTGCCGACATCGTCGCGATCGACGGCACCCGCCGCGAGCGTCCTGACGGCCTGACGCTCGCGGAGACGGTCCGGCAGATCAGGGACCGCACCGGGCTCCTGGTGATGGCGGATGCCGGAAGCGTCGACGACGCGGTGGCCGCCGAAGACGCCGGGGCCGACATCGTCGGCACCACGCTGTCCGGGTACACGGGGGAACGTGCACGCACGGCGGGGCCGGACCTCGAGCTCGTCCATCTGCTCGCATCCCGCCTTTCCGTGCCGGTGTTCGCGGAGGGGCGCATCCACACCCCTGCCGAAGCTCGCGCCGCTCTGGACGCCGGTGCGTACTCCGTGGTCGTCGGCACGGCCATCACCCATCCGACGTCGATCACCTCGTGGTTCGTCCGCGCGCTGACCGACGAGCCGGCCCCCGCCCAGGGCGGCGTCGACCGGGTCGGCATCTGACCTCTCCGGTCCGACTCTCTCGAAAGGACGCAGAGCCATGGTCGCAGTCGCGGTGGACATCGGTCAGACGCAGGCGCGCATCCGCGTGCTGTCGGCGGCGGCACCCGAGCTGCAGGTCTCGGGATTCTCGTACGGCGCGAACCTGCTCGCGGTGATCCCCGAGATCGTCGCCGAGGCGGCCAAGCGCCTGCAGCTCGCGACCATCGACGCGATCGGCGTCGGGAGCACCGGACTGTACGGCAGCGTCCCGGCCATCGACGCGTTGGCCGAGGATCTGCATCGTCGGTACGGCGTGAAGCGGGTCGTGGTCGCCGACGACGCCGTCACCGCGTATCTCGGCGCCGTGGGCGCCGCTCCGGGAGTGGTCGTGGCCGCGGGCACCGGAATGGTCGGGCTCGGACACGGCCCTGCCGGAGCGGCTCGGGTCGACGGCGTCGGGGGAATGATCGGCGACGATGGGGCGGGCTGGTGGATCGGACGACGCGGCCTGATCGCCGCGATCAGCGCCGCCGACGGTCGCCCGGACTCGTCCGTCGGTCTCCTGAAGCGGCTGGAGGCGCGTTTCGGTCCCGTCGCGGACTTCCCCGCAGCGCTCGCCGCAGACTCCTCGCCGGTCGCGGTCGTCGCGTCCTTCGCCAAGGATGTGGCGGATGCGGCGCGCGCCGGCGATGCAGTGGCGGCGCGTATCTGGACGGAAGCGGGGACGCACATCGGGGGCGTCGTCGTCGCCGCGGCCGAGCGCTCCGGTTTCGCCGACGGGTTCCGGTGGGCCCTCATCGGACGGCTGGGCGCGGCGAGCGATCTGCTCGAGGGCGGGTGGGCACAGATCCTCGGGGAGCGGTTCCCCGGCGCCACTCGGGTCGCGCCCCTCGGAGAGCCGCTGGATGGCGTGGCACAGCTGCTCGACCTCGGTCCGGCGGACTTCGGTCCGCTCGTGCGCGAGGTCCGCATCCGCTGAATCGCGTCTCGGAAGAGTGCTCCGCCCGGCGCGCGTCAGAGATGCGAGATGCCGCGCTGATGCTTCTTCACGTACGCCCGCTCGCGGCGCGGACGGCTGTATTCGACGAAAGAACTGACCGCCCCTCCGATCAGCGCGTGGACGGCGGCACCCAGAGCGAAGAGGATCCCTCCCGCGACCGCGATGACGACGGGCAGCAGCGGGCCGAAGAGCAGCAAGTAGAAGATCACCCCGTTGTCCACGACCCCAGAGTAGAGCCCCTCCCGCAAAGGCTGCCTAGAGCCGCGGCGTCCGCGGAGGCGGGGTGCGCCGCGTGCCAGGTGCGCCGACCGCCTCGAACGCGGCAGCCAGCCGCAGCAGCCGCGTGTCGTCGTAGGCGCGCCCGACGAAGGTCAGTCCGATCGGCATGCCGATGTCGGCCATCAGTCCCATCGGCACCGTCACGGTCGGGATGCCGAGGTGGCGCACCGCGAGGTTGCCGTTGGCGATCCAGGTGCCGTTGCGCCAGCCGAGATCCGCGGATGCCGGGTTGACGTCCATGTCTGCCGGGCCGACATCGGCGACGGCGGGGAAGACCACGGCGTCGAGGCCGAGGCCGTCCATCCATGCCTCGAGGTCAAGGCGACGGGTCTCCTCGAGACCGCGCAGTCCCTCGGCGAGCTCGGGCATGTCCTCGAACCTCGCGCCGGGGTTGTGGCGCACCCAGTCCGGGTACTCGGCGATGTCGTCGTCGAAACCGGTGTACCGGTCGGGGAGTGCACCCTCCGGATGTGGCGAGATCGTCGCGCCGTCGACGTCGGCGAGGGTGTGCAGCGCGGGGTCGCCGTTCGCCTGCAGGAAGTCCTCCCAGCTCCAGGCCGACAGATCGACGATCTCCCGATGCAGGTACTCCGGCGACACCAGTCCGCGGGTCGCGAGTGTCGGCGCACCCGGTCGGTCGCCCTCGTAGTTCGACACGACCGGGAAGTCGACCTCGACGACGGTCGCCCCGGCGGCCTCGAGGTCTCGTCGGGCGGACTCCCACTGCGCGATGACCGAGTCCCGCGTCTTGATGCGCTGCCCGGTCGGTCCGCCGATTCCCGGGATGTCGGCGGTGCCGGCATCCGGATCGGCGTTGATGTACATCGTCGGGATCCCGATGCGGATGCCGTCGAGCGAGGCGCCTTCGGCCAGCGCCGGGTACGAGGGCGGGCGCACGGCGGATGCCGCCGGCAGCTCGACCCACGGCTGCGCGCGCCAGAAGTCGCCCCGGGTCTCGGCATCGTCGGCGACGATCACGTCGAGCACTTCGAGGAGGTCGGCCATGGTGCGCGCGTGCGGGACGACGACGTCCATCGTGGGGACGAGCGGCCAGTTGCCGCGGGTCGAGATCACGCCGCGCGAGGGCGTGTAGGCGCAGAGCGCGTTGTTGGTCGCGGGTCCCCGGCCGCTCGACCAGGTCTCCTCCCCGAGGCCGAAGGCGGCGAAGCTCGCAGCGGTCGCTGTGCCCGATCCGTTCGACGAGCCGGAGGCGAACGGCGCGGTGAGGAAGTCGCCGTTGTACGGGCTCTCGGCCCGGCCGTAGACGCCGCGCTGCATCCCGCCGTTGGCCATCGGGGGCATGTTCGTCAGCCCGAGGCAGATCGCGCCGCCCGCGCGCAGGCGCTCGATCGTGAAGGCGTCGCGCTGGGCCACGAGATCCGCGAACGCCGGGCTGCCGGCCGCCGCGGTGAGGCCCTCGACGAGATAGCTGTCCTTCGCCGTGTAGGGGATGCCGTCGAGCGGGCCGCGCGTCTCGCCGCGGGCTCGGCGGGCGTCGGATGCCGCGGCCTCGTCGCGCGCCGCGGGGTTCGCGACCACGACCGCGTTGAGGGCGGTGGCGGTCTCCGTCCCGTCGTACGCGGCGATGCGCGCGAGGTACGCGTCGACGAGCTCGACCGCGGTGGTCGCGCCGGAGTCGAGTGCACGGCGGAGGTCGGCGATCGTGGCTTCGGTGACGTCGATCATGAGAGGTCCTTCGGAGGTGGTGTTTCGTCTCGCCGGCGCTCGCTCAACGACCGGCGGTCGGGAGCGCGGGCTGCTGCTGGGTGATGCAGTGGATGCCGCCGCCGCGGTCGAACAGGGGACGCGCGTCGACGGTCACGACGCGGCGTCCGGGATACGCGTCGGCGAGGACATCCCGCGCCGCGGCATCCGCCTTCTCCTCGCCGAACCCGCAGGCCACGACGCCGTCGTTCGTGACGAGGTGGTTCACGTAGCTCCAGTCGACGAAGCCGTGGTCGTCTCGCAGCGTGGCGGGGGCGGGAAGGCCGATGACCTCGAAGCGGCGGCCCGCGGCATCCGTCTGCTGCTCCAGGTGCGCCCGCAGGTCGCGGGTGACGGCGTGGTCGGGGTGATCGGCATCCTGCTGGTCATGCAGCAGGATGCGGCCGGGGGAGACGATGGTCGCGACGATGTCGACGTGGCCGTTCGTGCCGAAGTCGTCGTAGTCGCGGGTGAGGCCGCGGGGGAGCCACACGGCCTTCGTCGCACCGATCGTGCGGAGCATCTCCGCCTCGACGCGCGCCTTGTCGGCGAAGGGATTGCGCCGCGGATCGAGCTGCACGGTCTCGGTGAGCAGCACCGTGCCTTCACCGTCGACGTGGATGCCGCCGCCCTCGTTCACGAGCACCGAGCTGACGATCTCCGCTCCGACGGAGCCCGCGACGATGCGTCCGTGCTCGGCGGCCAGGCGCCACTCGGCCCAGTCGGGTGCACCCCAGCCGTTGAAGATCCAGTCGACCGCGCCGAGCACACCGGGGCGCTCGTCGTCGATCACGAAGGTGGGTCCGGAGTCGCGCATCCAGAACTCGTCGACCGGCGCCTCGATGATGTCGATCCCCCCGCCCAGCATCCGGCGCGCCCGGGAGATCTCGCTCGGGTCGACGAGCATCGAGACAGGCTCGAACTCGGCGACGGCGTGGGCGACGGCCGTCCAGGTCGCGTAGCCCTCCTCGCGCTCGGCGGCAGTCTCGCCCAGGGTCTGGCCCTCGGCGGGGAACGCCATCCAGGTGCGGTCGTGGCGTGCGGTCTCGGCAGGCATGCGCCAGCTCATCGTGATCTCCTCGCTGGTGGTCCCGTTCACAGCATCAACGCTGTTGAACACGTGATCAACGGGTGCTACGGTATCCCTCGATGAACACCACGTCAAGAGCACCCGCACCGCGGCGGTTGCCGCCGGAAGAACGCGAGCGTTCGATCGTCGACGGCGCCGTCGCCCTGGCACGCGAGAGCGGGATCGACACGCTCACCGTGCGCGCCGTCGCCGCGCGCGTCGGGGTGACCCCGGCCCTCGTGGCGCACTACCGCCCCGTCATGGACGCCTTCGTCGCCGAGGTCTTCGGCACGATCGTCGCGGCCGAGCGAGACGAGGTGCTCGACGACTTCACGCCGACCGGCGGTCTGCGTGCGAGCCTGCAACGGCTGGTCGAGACCCTGCTCGACGACTCCCGTGAGGACGTCGCCCTCGTCTGGGTGCAGGCGTGGTCGCTCGGGGTGCGCAACGAGCCGCTGGGGGAGCGCGTCCGCGCCGAGATGGACCTCTGGCAGAGCCGGCTCGCGGCCGTGATCGCCGACGCCGACTCGGCCGACCCCGACGACTCCGCGGATCCGGCCTTCGCCGCGTGGATGCTGCTGGCCATGGTCGACGGCATGAGCGCGCACTCCCTCGTGAAGTGGGCGCCCCGCGACCGCGCCGACCTCGCCCGCCGCACGGTCGCGGCCGTCCTCGACCGACATTCCGCCATCCCGATCAGTGAGGACCGCCCATGAGCGCCGACCGCATGCACGCCGCATCGCCCGAATCGACCGCGATCGTCGACGCCGTGCTCGACTACTCCCGGCGGCGGATGCTGGCCACCGACGTGCCGCTCGACAAGCCGCAGACCGAGGCCGAGCTCAACCGCCTGATCGGCGCGACCATCACGGATGCCGGGCTCGGGGCCTCTCGGGCGCTGAGCCTGTTCGAGCACGTGCTCGCCCCGGCGTGCCTGACCACCAGTCATCCGCTCTACCTGTCCTTCATCCCGACCGCTCCGACGATGGCCGCCATCGCGTTCGACCTGGTCGTCTCGGCATCCGGTCTCTACGGAGGCAGCTGGCTCGAAGGTGCGGGCGCGGTGCACGCCGAGAACGAGGTGCTGTCGTTCCTCGCGAAGGAGTTCGGACTGCCCGACACGGCCGGCGGCGTGTTCGTGCAGGGCGGCACGATCGGCAACCTGTCGGCGCTCGTCGCCGCGCGCGAGGCGGCGAAGGCACGGCTGATCGCCGCCGGCAAGGAGCTGCCGACGCGGTGGAAGATCGTGTGCAGCGTCGAGGCGCACTCCTCGAACAAGTCGGCCGCCAGGGTCATGGATGCCGACGTGCTCCTGGTCCCGGCCGGCGACGACGGCGTGCTGCGGGCGGATGCCGTGCGCGAGGCGCTGGCCGAGCACGGCGACGAGATCTGCGCGGTCGTCGCGACGGGCGGCTCCACCAACTTCGGGATCGTCGACGACATCGCAGGCATCGCGGCGCTGAAGGACGAGTTCGACTTCTGGCTGCACATCGACGGCGCCTACGGGCTCACCGCGATGCTCGCGCCCGAGGCGCGGCCGATCTTCGCGGGCGTCGAGCGCGCCGACTCCGTGATCGTCGACCCGCACAAGTGGCTGTTCGCTCCCTTCGACTGCTGCGCCCTGATCTACCGCGATCCCGACAACGGCCGCCGCGCGCACACGCAGCACGCCGAGTACCTCGACATCCTCACCGACGTCGACGAGTTCAGCCCCTCGGACTACTCGATCCAGCTCACCCGACGCCCGCGCGGGCTGCCGATGTGGTTCTCGCTCGCGACCTACGGCGTCACCGCCTACCGGGATGCCGTGAGCAGCACGATCGCCCTCACGAAGCGCATCGCCGGAGAGATCGCGCGTCGCCCCGAGCTGCGGCTCGTGCGGGACCCGCAGCTGTCGGTCGTGGTCTTCGAGCGCGAGGGCTGGGAGCGCGCCGACTACGACCGCTGGTCGGCCGAGCTGCTCGACTCGCAGCGCGCGTTCGTCGTGCCGAGCTCGCATGCGGGCCGCCCGAACACGCGCTTCGCGATCCTCAACCCGCTCACGACGTTCGACGACCTGGTCGGCATCCTCGACACGATGAAGTAGGCCGCGGGGCGGCGGCCCCCGAAGCGGAAGCGCGGCCGGGACCCGGATGCCGTCAGCGCGTGGTGTGCGCGTTCAGGAAGGCGATCGTCTTCTGCAGGGCCGTCTGCGCGTCGGGCATGTCCAGGTGGAACTGGTACTCGTGCGGCAGCGCGGGCTCGTGCGGGGCGGGCCAGAACTGCGTCGTCACGTCCACGCCGAGCTCCTCGAGACGCTGCGCCATGGGGATCGACTGCAGCCAGGTGAGACCGTCGCCGTTGCCGCCGGAGATGTACGTCGTCGGGAAGTCCGCGGTCACCCAGTCGACGGTCGACATGGTCGCCCCGGTCGAGTCCTCGGCCCAGGTGCGCGTGCCGGAGTACGCCCACATCGCCGACTTGAAGCCCCAGCCGGCGATACCGTCCAGTCGGGCGAGGGCGGCGAGGTCGTACACGCCGCAGTTCAGCACGGTCGCGACGACCTGATCGGCCGCGATGGTCGGCTCGATGCCCATGATCTCGGCGTAGTCCGGGCTCGTGATGAGCGTCGCCATCTGGCTGGCGAGCTGCCCGCCGGCGGAGTCTCCGGCCAGCACGATCTGCTTCGGGTCGACGCCGAGCTCCTCCGCGTGCTCGTCGATGTAGGCGAGGGCCTCGTTGAGCTGGTTCACGGCGAGCGGGTACACGCCCTCCGGGCCGATCGTGTAGTTCACCGCGATGGTCGTGTAGCCCTCGGCGGCGAGGATCCGCATGTACGGGTCGACGTTCTCCTTGGCTCCTGAGATCCAGGCGCCGCCGTGGATCCAGACCACGGTCGGAAGGGGGCCGTCGGCGGATGCCGGACGGAAGACGTCCATCGTGGTGTCGGCGCCCGCGTCGCCGTACGAGACGTCGAGCGTCTCGGTGAGCTTCGTGTCGGGCACGTGCTTGTCCATCTCGGCGGCGGTCGCGTCGCCGCCCTTCGTGAACACCGCGCGGATGATCATCGCCGAGGGCCAGGGGCTGATCGACCCGATGATCGCGACCACCGCGACCACGGCGATGATCACCCCGAGGGCGACCTTCGTGCGGTGCCACGGCCGGCGGGCCTTCTTCGGGTGATCGGACTCTTCGGCGTGCGCGCCAATGCTCATGGAACCCCTCCCTGCGCATCAGTGTGCCAGTATTCCGGTTCGCCTCGCACGCAGTCCGCCTCGCATGAGCGTCGCGCGACGTCGGCGCGGGTTCGCGCGTCGGCTACGTTAGTAAGGTAACCCTTACCGACCTCAGGAGCCCCATGTTCTTCCGCCCCGCCTCGGCGACACTCTCGTGACCACCGTCGGCGGAGTGTTCCGGGAAGCCGTCTGGGGCAGGGGTCGCCGCGCGCGAGCCGCGCTCTCGATCGTGGGCTTCTGCGGCCACCAGCTCGCCGAGGTGATGGTTCCGGTGGCGGTCGGCGTCGTGATCGATCGCGCCATCGCCCCGCACGACCCGGCCGCGCTGGCCTGGTCGCTAGCCTTCCTGGTCGTGGTCTTCGCGGTGCTGATCTGCGCCTGGCAGCTCGGCGACCGTGTCGGCACCGTCGTCTACGCGCGCGGCGAGCACTCCCTCCGGCAGGGCATCCTCGGTCTCGCCCTGCGCCGACGCACTCGCCGACCGGCAGGTGAGGTCCTCACGATCTCCTCCTCGGATGCCGGTGAGACGGCGGGCTTCTTCTGGGTCGTGGCCGAGCAGGCGGCGGCCGCGACGGCCGTGATCGTCGCGTGCATCACCCTGCTGGTCATCGCCTGGCCGCTCGCGCTCGCCGTGGTCATCGGCACGCTCGTGCAGGCGCTCGTGGTCAACGCCGTCAGCGGAGGTCTGCGGCGGCGCGGCTACGAGGCGCAGCGGCAGGCCGCCCGGCTCGACGCGGTGAGCACGGACTTCGCCACCGGGCTCCGTGTGCTGGGCGCCCTGGGCGGCGCCACGCGGGCGACGGAGCGCTACGTCGCCGAGAGCGCGGTCGCCGCGGGGGCGGCCTATCGCGCCGAGAAGGCGGCTGCGGCGCTGACCGCGCTCAATCTCGTCGTCAGCGGTCTCGCCTTCACGGGCATCGCGGTCCTCGGCGGGTGGCTGGCTCTGGACGGGGCGATCACGGTCGGCGGCTTCGTCACCGCGATGGGTTTGGCGCAGACGATCCGCGGACCCCTGTCGGCACTCGGATACCTCCCCGCGGAGATCGCGTCGAAGCACGGTTCGGCGACGCGCATCGCCGAGTTCGCCCAGGAGGCGGGGGAGGCGTCGGCCGCTTCGGATGCCGTGCTGCCGGATGCCGCACTGCCGGGCGCCCCTTCCGGAGGCAGTGACGTCGTCGCGCGGGTGGTCGTCGACGGGCGACGCCTCGACATCGCCGCCGGCGAGATCACCGGCATCCGTGCGGACCCGGAGCGCATCTCCGATCTCGCCCACCTGTTCGGCGGGCGAAGGGAGGCCGACGCGGGCGAGCTCGTCGTCGACGACATCGACGCGATCCACCTCGGACCCGAGGGCCTGCGGGCGCTGGTGTTCGCGCCGCCGCACGACGCGGCCGTGTTCACCGGCTCGGCCGCCGAGAACATCGCCGAGACGATTGAGGACGCCCACCTGTCGGCATCCGCCTTCGACGAGGTCGTGCACCGACTGCCCGACGGTCTCGACGAGCGCATCGGGGAACGCGGGCTGCGGCTGTCGGGAGGGCAGCGCCAGCGCCTGCTGCTCGCCCGTGCGCTGCACCAGCCGCAGCGCCTTCTCGTGCTGCACGAGCCGACCACCGCGATAGACCCCATCACCGAGGCGCAGGTCGCGGCCGGGCTCGCCGGCGAAGGTCGCACGATCGTCCTGCTCACGGACCGGGCATCCCTGCTGTCGGCCTGTCATCGCGTGCACGACCTGAGGAGGGCGGCGTCATGATCGACGAGAAGCTGCCCATCGCCTCGGGTCGCGATACCGCCCGCGGTCTGCTCGCCGCGCTGGGTCGGCGCCGGGGCCTGACGATCCTGGCGCTGGTCACCCTGTGCGCCGGCGTCGGTGCGGCGCTCGTGGCCCCCTGGATCATCGGCCTCATGGTCGACGACATCACCCGGGGCGGCGGATCGCTGCTGCCCTACGGGCTCGCGCTCGTCGGCTCGCTCACCGCGGGTGCCGCGCTCACCTGGGCGGGACGCGTGCTGCTGGCGCGCCTCGGCCAGGGCACGATCCGCGAGGTGCGGGAGGCCGCGTTCCGCACGGCGCTGGCACAGCCCACGGCTCGCATCGAGGCCGCCGGGACAGGCGACCTGGTCGCCCGCCTCTCCGGTGACGTGCGTGCGGTCGGGCAGGTCGTCGAGGAGGCGCTCCCGGCCTTCCTGGCCGCGCTGTTCGGCATCGTGCTGAGCCTCGCCGGCATGGGGCTGCTCGACGGGCGGTTCGCCCTCGCCGCCCTGCTGGCCGCTCCCGTGCAGTACTTCTCGCTGCGCTGGTTCCTGCGTCGATCCGCCCCGGTCTACCGTCGGCACCGGGCCGTGGTCGCGGAGCGCGGACAGCGCACGATCGAGGCGGTGCGCGGGGTCGACACCGTGCTGGCGCTGCGCACGGAGGAACGGCATCTGGAGCGCATCGCCGAGGCGAGCGAAGACGCGATCGGGCTCGAGGTCCGGGCGACCAAGGTGCGCAACGACTTCAACGTCTTCCTGAACGGCGCCGAGCTGGTCGGTCTGTCCGCGGTGCTCGTGGTCGGCTACTTCCTCGTGGCCGACGGTCAGGTCGAGCTGGGGGCTGCGACCGCCGCCGCCCTGTACTTCCTCGGCCTCTTCGGGCCGATGGGGACGCTCCTGTTCCGGATCGACGAGCTGCAGGATGCCGGCGCGAGCCTCGCCCGGCTGTTCGGCGTGATCGGTCTGCCCTCGCCCGCCCCGCGAGACGGGGTCGCGGCACCGCGCAGAGGCGCGATCGATGTGCGCGAGCTCGGTTTCGCGCATCGGCCGGGACAGCGCGACCTCGACGCGGTGTCGATGTCGGCGGAGCCGGGGGAGAAGATCGCCGTCGTCGGTGCGAGCGGCGCGGGCAAGACGACTCTGGCGCGGGTGCTGGCCGGCGCTCTGCCACACGGGGAGGGCGCGGTGCGGCACGACGAGGTCGACATCGAGGCCTGGCATCCGCACGATCTGCGCGACGCTGTGGTGATGCTGACGCAGGAGCCCCATGTCTTCGCCGGCTCGATCCGCGACGACCTCGCGCTCTTCAGCGACGCCGACGAACAGCGGGTGCGCGGGGTCATCGACGAGCTCGGAGCGGGGTGGATCCTCGCGCTGCCGGAGGGCCTCGACACGGTCGTCGGAGAGGCGGGAGTGCCGCTCACTCCGGGGCGGACGCAGCACCTCGCCCTCGTGCGGGTCGCGCTCGCCGCGGCATCCGTCGTCATCCTCGACGAGGCCACCGCCGAAGCGGGATCCGCCGATGCCGAGCTGCTCGACGAGGCCGCACTCGCTGCGATCGGCGAACGCACCGGCATCGTGATCGCGCACCGGCTGAGTCAGGCCGTCACCGCCGACCGCATCCTGGTGATGCAGGACGGCCGCGTGGTGCAGTCCGGCACGCACGACGAGCTGGTCGCCGCGCCGGGCCCGTACGCGGACCTGTGGGCGGCCTGGACCGCGTGGTGAGGCCCCATCGCTGATTCGGCCCCACCTCTCGGCGTGAGGCTGAGGGCAAGCCCGACCCGGGAACGCGAACGGATGCCGCTCGTCAGGCCGTGAGCCCGGCGATCAGTCGGCGCAGCCCGTAGTCGAAGGCGCGGTCGACGTCGCCGCCGAGTCGGAAGGCGCCGGAGAGCTCCATCTGCAGGAAGCCCGTCGCCCAGGCTGTGAACAGGCGGGCGGCGTCGAGCGCGTCATCGTCACCGACCAGGGCGGATGCCGCGCGGATGAGCGGGGCGGCCGAGCGCTGCAGAGCGGCATGCGGCGCGGCCGCGCTGAACATGAGCCGGAACGCCTCGGGCTGCTGCCGGGCGAACGACCGATAGGCGCCCGCGATGTCGGTGAGATCGGCATCCGCGGCTTCGAGGCGGGCGGTGAGTTCGTCGATGATCGATTCGGCGATGGCCGAGAGCAGGGCGTCGCGATCGCGCACACGCTTGTAGAGCGAAGGAGCGCGCACGCCGACGCGCGTGGCGACGGCCTGCATCGTCACGCCGGCGGGTCCGGAGGCGTCGAGGATCTCGCGGCCCGCGGCGATGATCTGCTCGAGCGAGGTCCGATCGGGTGTCGGCATGGGAACTCCTTGATAGCTATTGACAATAGCCATCATAGCTACGTATCGTAGCCATCGCAAACATCCCCGGAAGGAATCCGCCATGAAGCTCGCACCGCACCTGCATCGGCTCGGCAACGACATCGTCGCGTCGTACCTCATCGACGTCCCGGAGGGGATCACGCTGATCGACGCGGGACTCCCCGGGCACTGGAACGACCTGAAGGCCGAGCTGGCGGAGATCGGGCGTCCGATGTCCGACATCCGGGGCCTCGTGCTGACGCACGGCGACAGCGATCACATCGGGTTCGCCGAGCGCCTGCGCCGGGAGGCCGGGGTTCCCGTCTTCATCCATGCGGCGGATGCCCACCGCGTGCGCACCGGGGAGAAGCCGAAGACGGCGATGGGGCCGGCACGGCTCGGACCGACGCTGGGCTTCTTCGCCTACGGCATCCGCAAGAACGCCCTGCGCACGCACCACGTCAGCGAGGTCGTCGAGGTCGCGGACGGCGACGTGCTCGCTCTCCCCGGCGCTCCGGTGATCCTCGGGATGCCGGGCCACTCGCCGGGGAGCATCGCGGTGCACGTGCCCGTCGCCGACGCGGTCTTCGTCGGTGACGCGCTCACCACACGCCACGTGCTCACCGGTCGCACGGGCGCTCAGCCGGCGCCGTTCACCGACGAGCCCGACACGGCCATGAGCTCGCTCGACCGGTTGGCAGGGGTGTCGGCGTCGTGGGTGCTGCCCGGGCACGGCGCCCCGTGGCAGGGGTCGCCTGCCGGCATCGCCGCGGCGGTGCGGGCTGCGGCCTGACCGGGGTCCCGATTCGCGGAGTCCGTCCCGATCAGCGGATGGTTTCGGGGAATTCGCCCGCAGATCGGGAGAGGGTATGCAGATCGGGACAGGGCTCAGCGCGCCGCGAGGACGGATGCCGTGTCGCTCACGGTGATCTGCGGCGGATACAGGCCCATGACCTGGATCGCCGCGGCGTGGTTCTCGGCCGTCGACCCTGCGCAGGCGTCGGCGGCGATGGTCACGTGTGCCCCGGCATCCGCCGCGGCCAGCGCCGTGGAGATCACGCAGCAGTCGGTCGACACCCCGGCCAGCAGGACACGCGCCGCTCGCCCGACCAGGGCCTCGAGCTCCGGGCCCCACTTGCCGAACGTGGGCAGATCCAGCGTCGGATGCGGCGACAGCCCGACCGCCTCGGGTACCAGGGCGAACAGCGGATCGGTCGGCGGCTGGTCGGCGAAGGGCCACGCGGCGAAGTAGGCGCCCCAGGAGGTCGAGCGGTCGGCCGTCGGCATCCACCGCGTCACGATCACGCGCTCGCCGAAGGCATCGGCCAGGGCGCGGATGCGCGGCATCGCGTCGGCGAAGAACGGCGATCCCCAGGCCGAGTCGGGTGCGGCGAAGATCGTCTGCGGGTCGATCACGACCAGCCAGGCGTCGGGGCCTGGCGTCTCGTCTCGTCGCTGCGCTCCTCGCTCGACGACCGGGGAGTGGTCGAGCGCGCCTCGCTCACCGGGTCCCTGGGTCCCTGAGCCAGTCGAAGGGCTCACGCCTCTTCCTGTCGCCGGATCTTCGCGGCGCGCGCGAAGTACGTCACGAGGAACGACAGCACCAGCGCGAAGAAGACGCCGAGGTTCGCGTAGGCCCACTCGCCGTCCTTGCCGCCGATCAGGACCAACAGGTACCCCTGCCAGTTGTTCCAGGGGGCATCGGCGGCGAAGTTGTTGATCACGAAGCCCCAGCCGATCACGGAGGCGACGATCATGGTGCCGATCGAGGTCCAATCCCAGGCGCCGTAGCGGCCGGCCGAGTCGAACAGGGCATCCTCGTCATAGTCCTTCCCACGGCGCAGGATGTCGGCGATCAGGATGCCGGCCCACGACGCGAGCGGCACACCGAGAGTGATGAGGAAGCTCTGGAACGGTCCGAGGAAGTCGGTCGCGAAGAAGACGACGAAGACCGTTCCGATCGTGAGGATCACGCCGTCGATCGCCGCCGCCGAGGGGCGGGGGATGCGGATGCCGAGGCTCAGCAGCGTGAGCCCGGAGGAGTAGATGCCCAGCACCGCTCCCGACACGAGCGCGAGCACGGCCGTGAGCAGGAACGGCACCAGCACCCAGACCGGGAGGATCGAGGCGAGCGCGCCGATCGGGTCGGCGGCGATCGCGTTCATGAGGTCGTCGTCCGAGCCGCCGAGCAGCAGGCCGAACACCACCAGGATCACCGGAGCCACCGAGCCGCCGATCGTGTTCCACGCGACGATCGCGCCATCGGATGCCGTGCGCTTCTGGTAGCGCGACCAGTCCGCGGCGATGTTGATCCAGCCGAGGCCGAATCCGGTCATGACCATGACGAGGGCGCCGACGACCTGGCCGATGCCGCCGTCGGGACGCGCCATGACGGCGGCGAGATCGATGCTCGGCGCCGCGAGGATGATGTAGAGCACGGTGACGACGCCGGTGATCCAGGTGAGCACCGACTGCAGCTTCATGATCGTGTGGTACCCGAGGACGGATGCCGTCACGATGAGCGCCGCGACGATCACGGTCGCGATGATCTTCAGCGCGACGCTGTCGCCGTCGCCGCCGAGCTGCGTGATGATCGTCGCGGTGGCGAGCACGGCGAGGATCGCGAGGAACGTCTCCCAGCCGATCGACGTCAGCCACGAGATGATGCCGGGCACCTTCTGCCCCTGCACGCCGAACGCGGCCCGGGAGAGCACCATGGTCGGCGCCGAGCCGCGCTTGCCGGCGATGGCGATGAGTCCGCACAGCAGGAACGACACCACGATGCCGATGATCGACACCAGGGTCGCCTGCCAGAACGAGATGCCGAAGCCGAGCACGAACGACCCGTACGACATGCCGAAGACCGACACGTTCGCTGCGAACCAGGGCCAGAACAGGTCGCGGGGCTTCGCGTTCCGCTCGGATTCGGGGATGATCTCGATGCCCGCGCGCTCGATGAGAGCAGGCTTGATGTCCGTCATGGACACATCTTGGCACTGCGCGAGCGTGCCGGGGGCGGCAATCGGGGTCAGGCGGTGAAGAACGACTCCGCGGTGCGCGAGAGGTCGTACAGGTCGGAGACGCCGGCGAGCTCGCGCGCGGAGTGCATCGACAGGATCGGGATGCCGACGTCGACGGTGCGGATGCCGAGCCGGGTGGCGGTGATCGGGCCGATCGTCGAGCCGCACGGCACGCCGTTGTTCGACACGAACTCCTGGGTCGTGACCCCGACCCGCTCGCACCATTCGCGCCACGCGGCCGTGCCGACGGCATCCGTCGCGTAGCGCTGGTTCGCGTTCAGCTTGAGGATCGGGCCCGACCCGAGGACGGGCTGCACGACCGGGTCGTGCTTGGCGACGTAGTTCGGGTGCACCGAGTGGCCGACGTCGCTGGACAGGCACCAGGACGATGCGTACGCCCGACGGCGGTCGGTGGCGTCCGCGCCGAGTCCGGCGTAGAGGCGCTCGAGCACGTCCTCGAGGAAGGGGCCGGCCGCTCCTGAGCGGGATTCGGAACCGAGCTCCTCGTGGTCGAAGGCGGCGAGCACCGCGACGGGGCGACCCGCACGGGACCCTGAGCCTGTCGAACGGGCGGCGATCTCACCGAGCGCGACGACTCCGGCGTGCACGGACGCGAGGTCATCGAGGCGTCCGGAGGCGAAGAACGCGTCGTCCTTGCCGAAGACGGCGCCGCGCGCGGTGTCGGCGATGACGACGTCGTAGCCGCGGACATCGGATGCCGTCACGCCGGCGGACGCACCGAGCTCCGCGAGGATGTCGGCCTGGGTCGGGTCGCCGAGGCCCCAGACGGGCTGCGTCTCGGTCTGCTTGTCGAGGGAGAGCCCGTTGTTGACGCCGCGATCGAGATGGATGGCCAGCTGCGGCAGCCTCAGCAGAGGACCGGTGTCGGCGAGCACCACTCTGCCGTCCGCGAGGGCGAGGCGTCCGGCGAGGCGCAGCTCGCGGTCGAGCCAGGAGTTGAGCAGCGGACCGCCGTACACCTCGACCGCCGCCTGCAGCCATCCGCGGGCACCGGTGGTCGGCTGCGGCTTGAGCTTGAAGCCGGGGGAGTCGGTGTGCGCGCCGAAGACGTGCACGGGCGTGGTCGCCGCGGCATCCGTCGGCACCACCCAGGCGATCGTGGCGCCGTCCCTGACGACGACGAAGCGCCCGCCGGGCTGCGCAGGCCACGCCTCTTCCTCCTGCAGTCGGGTGAATCCGGCGCCTTCGAGGCGGCGGGCGACCTCGGCAGCCGCGTGGTAGCTCGACGGAGAGGCGGCGACGAAGTCGGCGAGGTCCTCGGCGTGGGCGAGAGCGTCCGGGGTGACGGGCATGTCGTGACCTTCCTGCAGGGGTGTCCTTCGATCGTAGGCGGCGCAACGCGTTCGTCCTGTTCATCTCCCGTTCCCGACGATGGGTTATGGTGTACCGCGATAGCGCCTAGGGTTCCGGGGTCCGTCCCGTCTGGTCCGAGCGGCGCCACGGTCCGCCTCCGCAGGCGAGCCGTCATCTGACAGGACAAAAGCCCGGAGGACCCTGTTCGTCGCGCCCGCGTCGGACGGAAGGGTCTCGTCATGTCCCCTCTCGCGTTCGTCCTGGTCTTCGGCGCCGCGATAGCCCACGCCGCATGGAACGTCATCGCGCACGGCGTGAGCCGAGCGGGCTTCCCGTTCCTGTGGTGGGGCGCCGTGTCCAGCACCGTCGTGTGGATCGGGGCGGTGCCGTTCACCGGTGGTCTCGGCGCCGACGACCTCGGATCGTTCGTGCTCGGGGTGGGGGTCTCCGCGACCCTCCACGTGGGCTACATGGTGGTGCTGCAGCGCGGGTACCGGGAAGGGAACCTGTCGACCGTGTACGCGACCGCGCGGGGAACGGGACCGTTCCTGTCGGTGATCGTCGCCGTGCTGCTGCTCGGCGAGCGGCCGTCGGTCGTCGCACTGGTCGGCGTCGCGGCGATCATCGTCGGCGTCGTGGCGATCGGTCTCGTCGACCGCGGGACCGGAGCGCGGACCCGTCGGATCGATCCCGGCCTGCTGTTCGGGCTGCTCACCGGTGTCGCGATCGCGATCTACACGATCTGGGACGCGCACGCGGTGCGCACCTGGAACCTCTCCCCGGTCGCGTTCATGGTCGGGACGACTCTGCTGCAGGTGCCGTTCTACTCCGTGGCGGTGCGTCGGCGGTGGGATGCCGTGTGGGCCCTCGGTCGCCTGCACTGGCGGCGGATCCTCGTGTTCGGCATCCTGTCCCCGCTGTCGTACATCCTCGTGCTCACCGCCATCCAGATCGCCCCCGTGGCGCTGGTCGCGCCCCTGCGGGAAGTGAGCGTGGTGCTCGTCAGCCTCTTCGGGGTGTTCGTGCTGCGGGAATCGCGACCCTGGTGGCGCATCGGCGCGTCACTGGTCGTGGTCCTCGGCATCGTGCTGCTCGCCGTGTGAGCGGAGCGGGTCGACTCCGTCGCCCGGGCCCGCACGCGGCTTCGTCAGCGGAAGTTCACGAGCCCGGCGTGCGCGGCCGCGACGAGGATCTGCACGCGGTCCCGCAGGTGCCATTTCGACATCATGCGTCCGAGGTGCGCCTTCACGGTCCCCTCGGACACGATGAGGGCCCGCGCGATCTCGGCGTTGGACATGCCCTTCGCCAGGCACTGGAGCACCTCCGCCTCCCGGTCGGTGAGCGGCTCGAGGTCTGTCGCGTCCCCGGTGAGCGGTTCGGAATCGCGTACGTGCTTGATGAGCATCGATGCGATCCGCGGTGACAGCGAGCTCTGGCCGCTGTGCACCTCGCGCACGCCGATCACGATCTCCTCGGCGCTGGAGTCCTTGAGCAGGTACCCCGATGCTCCGGCGCTCAGCATCGGCAGGACCGTGTCGCGTCCGTCGAGCGTCGTCACGGCGAGGACCCGCACGTGCGGCCACCGCTCGACGATGACGCCCGTCGCCTCGATGCCGTTCATCTCCGGCATCTGCACGTCCATCATGACCACGTCCGGCTGCTCGCGCTCCACCGTGGCGATGGCCTCGACGCCATCCTCGGCCTGCCCGATGACCTTGATCTCAGGGTCGCGAGAGACGAAGTGCGAGAGCGCCGAGCGGACCAATGGGTCGTCGTCGACGATCAGGACTCGGATGTCAGGCATGAGGGAAGCCTAACGGCGGCTGCTTCGGGCCGCTCGCATGTAGACCTTTGGCCAAAAAGGTCTAGCTGCAAGTCAGATGTGCTCACTGTGCTTCGCCGAGAAGATGGGTAAAGACATCGACAAACGACTAGGAAATGAGGTGAATGTTATGACTTTCTGGCAGCAGGTTGGCAAGTTCTTTGGTCTTCACAGCTAGAGTACCTGGCGAATAGGAGATAGTGAAACATGGCCTTCGACCACTCAGACCGGGCATCCGCGGACACGTTCCGCTTGGCCCGGGGTGAGAAGCTCAGCACCATCGAGCGGATCGTCGTCCTGGTGATCGTCTCCATCACCGTCGCCACAGATCTCATAGGTTTCTTCACGACACCAGGGGTAAACCCGATCGCATTGCTCGTGAGCATCGCCTCGACGGCCGCGTTCACGCTCTACCTCTGGAAACCTCTCATCGCGACATGCGCCCTCGGTGCCGTGTTCGCGTTGTCCTTCATCCCCGGGTCTGAACTCCAGGTTCTGACCGCCGCCGCTGTCGCCGCTGGGCTGGTCATGCGGTTGGGGTGGACTTCCCTGATCCTCTCCTACACCGGCGCGTTCCTCGTGGCGGCGGCGCTCGTCGCGAACGGCGACGCCGAAGCGAACGTGAACGTCGGGCTGTACCTCGTCTTCGCCACCGTGGCAGGCGCCGTGGGCTTCGCCCTGCGGCTGGCCTTCGCACGAGGTCGCCGACTGGAACTGCAGCTGATCGAACAGGCAGAGCAGGAGAAAGAAGCAGTGCTCGCCGAGCGACGGTGGATCGCCGGCGAGCTGCACGACAGCATCGCCCATCACCTCACGGTGGTGGCGCTGCATGTGCAGATGCTCGAGGACCCCTCCACCAGCAACGACTCGCGAGAAGCGATCCGCGTCGCCGCGAGAAAGGCGATGGCGGATCTCCGATTCGTGATCGAGCTCGCGGACGACGGACCGCGGTCCGCCGAGATGCAGACGGGTGACCTCGCCGACGCGATCGACGAGGCGCGGCAGGAATTCGAATCCGCCGGCCACCCGGTGCGTCTCGAAGGCGACCTCCGGGATGAGCGCATCCCGCGTGCTGCGGAGATCGTGCTCGCGAGGATCGTGCGCGAGTCCGCCACCAACATCCTGAAGTACGCCGGCCCCGGAGAGGTGCTGGTCCGTCTCGAACTCGATGACGACGCGGCCGCGCTCACGTTGCGCAGCCCGCTCCCGACGACGCCCCGACGCGAGCTGTCCTCCAGCCGCACGGGTCTCGGACGGATGGCGGAGCGGGTGATCGGCGCGAGTGGCGAGTTCAGCGCGGGCGAGGTCGACGGTCATTGGCTGGTGTCCGCCCGCCTTCCCATCGCCTGACGCGCGGCGGGGTATAGTAGGCCGATGAATCGCGTGGCATCTCCGCGATATTGGACGAAAGTCCACTAAAGGTCTCGACCTTTGGCCCTACAAATCGGGCTCTCCAGGCACATATCCTGAAACCTCCCCAGAATAAAGCGTCCCCAGCGCTGCGATCGCGAGCGCGGTCTTTCTGGCTTCTGAAACACTTGCGCGCTCGCGATCGCCTTCTGTCCTTCCGGACACCGCTACTTCGCTGCGCCCGCTGTCGCCAGACCGACATCCGGGCGCCTGCGCTCCTTCGCTAGCCGCCCACCGCTCTCATGTAGTGGCCGTCGTTCGAGATCCCGGATGCCGCGACGGTGAAGCGCACGACCTCGCTGAGGTAGCGGTCCTCCGACGCCTCGAAGATCCGGCCCTCCGCGTCTCGCGACGTGCGGCTGAGCCGCAGGATCGGCGTCCCGCGAGCCACCCGCAGCAGCGCGGCATCCTGATCGTCCGCCGCCACGGCGTCGATCACATGCTGCAGGCTCACGATCGGATGCCCGACCGACGCGAGGTGCTCGGTGATCGAGACCTCGTCCAGGTCGACCTCGAAGAGCCGCCGGCCCGCGACCTCGGTGTACGCGAGACGCTCCAGCATCGTCGGGCGCCCGTCGAGAAGTCGGAGGCGGACGACGCTGACGATCGTGTCGTCGGGCTCCACGCCGAGCGCGGCGGCCATGTCGCCGGCGCGCCGCAGGCTCAGCTCCTGCGTCTGAGCGCCGGGGGAGACGCCCAGCTCGCGCGCCCATCGCGTGAACGGCACCGAGACGTCGACGGCCTGGTTCGCCTTCCGTGCGACCACGCGTGCCGGCCGCCCGCGGCTCGTCTCGATCAGCCCCTCGCTCCGGAGCGCCGCCAGCGCGTTCCGGATCGGGCCGCGCGACGTGCGCCACTTCTCGGCGAGCTCCGCCTCGGTCGGGACGTCATCGCCCGGACGCAAGACGCCCGCGACGATCTGGTCGCGGAGGTCGTCCGCGATCTGGGTGTACACAGCTTCAGCCACATAGGTACATTACTTCACCACCTCAGCGGGCCGCGCCTCGTTCCGTCAGTGTTCATTCAGGAGAATCCCGGGTAAACGACCGCTGAACTCTTCCAAGTTAGGTACATATCTCGATGGAGCGCGTGCGAGAGTCTTCGTGGCTCACCCCTCCCACCCTGAAAGGTCCTCATGAAGCTTCGCGCTCTCCCCGCCCTCGCCGGCGCGGCGATCCTCGCCCTCGGCCTCGCCGCCTGTTCCGGCTCGGCCGAGGCCACCGGCACCCCCGGAGCGGACGAGTCGTCGTCCACGAGCAGCTTCGCGGTCGACGAGAACACCCTCGTCTTCGGCGTCGTGCCCGACTCGGTCGACACCGAGACGAACTACCAGCCGCTGATGGACTACATCGCCGAGATCTCGGGCAAGACGGTCGAGTACCACGAGTCCACCGACTACGCCGCGCTGATCGAGGCCGCGGTCGCCGGCAAGGTCGACGTCGCATCGTTCTCCGGCTTCACCTACGTCACCGCCACCAACAACGGTGCCAAGCTCACCCCGATCTCCTCCATCGTCACCGAGGAGGGCCAGGAGCCCGGGTACTACTCGCAGGCGATCGTGCCCAAGGACAGCGACATCTCCAGCATCGCCGATTTCAAGGGCAAGAAGGTCTGCTTCGTCGACCCGTCCTCGACCTCGGGCTACCTCTTCCCCTCGTACAACCTGCTCAAGGCGGGCATCGACCCCAAGACCGACATCACCCCCGTTTTCGCCGGCAAGCACGACGTCAGCGTGCAGAAGACCGGTGAGGGCGTCGAGTGCGAGGCCGGATTCGCCGAGGACTCCGAGGTCGAGAAGTCGGATGCCGTCAAGGTCATCGACGAGACCATGGTGCCGGGCGCCCCGCTGGTCTACTCCTCGACCCTCCCCGAGGACGTCTCGAAGAAGCTGATCGACGGCCTGGCCGACATCACGATCGACGACATCATCGCAGCCGGCATCGACAGCGCCGACTCCGACTCGTTCCGCAGCGTGTTCTACGCCACGAAGCCGGTCGACGACGCGTACTACGACCTCATCCGCGACATCTGCAAGGAGACCGAAGCGGAGCAGTGCCAGGGCTGACGCCCCGCAGCCCGCTCGACCGTGCGCTTCGATCCCCACGCCCCCTCCCGGCGGCGCCTTCGGCGCCGCCGGGAGCCTCCGGGCGCGGGGCCCCGGCTCAGCGACCCAGTGGGTCCCTGAGCCTGTCGAAGGGCCATCCATCTCTCGCTCGATCTCACCAGGAGAAACCCATGAACGCGGCATCCGATGCCCTCATCCGTCTCGAGGGCGTGACGAAGACCTTCGGGTCCACCACGGCGCTGAAGGATGCCTCGTTGCAGGTCTCCCGGGGCGAGATCGTCGTCTTGCTCGGCCTCAGCGGCTCCGGCAAGTCGACGCTTCTCCGCCACCTCGACGGACTCGAGCTCCCGACCGCCGGGTCGGTGGAGGTGCTGGGCCGGCAGGTGCCGACGCTGAAGGGTCGGGCGCTGCGCAACCTGCGCAGTCGCGTGGGCTTCATCTTCCAGCAGTTCGAGCTCGTGCCCTCGCTCACGGTGCTCGAGAACGTGCTCACCGGGTCGCTCTCGGGGGTCCGCGGTCCGCGCCTCGGCCTCTGGGGCTACTCGAAGGCCGCGAAGCTCACCGCACTCGAGCACCTCGATCGGGTGGGCCTGCTCGACCGCGCCTACCAGCGCAGCGACACGCTCTCCGGCGGACAGCAGCAGCGGGTCGCCATCGCGCGCGCCCTGATGCAGAAGCCCGACATCCTGCTCGCCGATGAGCCCGTCGCCTCGCTCGACCCGGAGTCGAGCGACCAGGTGATGGCACTCATCCGCGAGATCGCGGCCGACGAAGGCCTCACCGTGGTCTGCAGCCTGCACCAGGTCGACCTCGCGATCTCCTGGGCCGACCGCATCGTCGGGCTCCGCCACGGCGAGATCGTGCTGGACATGCCGACGACCGACCTCACCAAGGCCGAGGTCATGGAGATCTACGGCCGGGTCGCGACGACGACCGCCGAGATCGCCGCCGTCACGATGGAACTGGCGGATGCCGCGTCGCAGGTGGCGGCGTCATGACGGTCGTGCGCCCTTCGACAGGCTCAGGGACCCAGGGTGCAGGCTCAGGGACCCAGGGCGCAGGCTCAGGGACCCAGGGCGCAGGCTCAGGGACCCAGGGCGCAGGCTCAGGGACCCAGGGGGGAGGCTCGGGGACCCCGGGTGATGTCGCCGAGCGCGCGCCGCGCCGCGCCGTCTCCCCGGAGCGGATCGCCGCGTCGCTGACGCTGCTCGCCCTCCTCGTGATCGGCATCCTCGCCGTGAACGAGGTCGGGATCTCGCTCCCCGCGATGGCACAGAGCTGGGGCAACGCCGAGAACTTCCTGGCACGCGTCGGCGGGCTGTCGTTCCCGGAGCCCGGCGATCTCGCCTGGCTCATCGCACTCACCGTCGGGCTCGTGCTCGTCGGCACCCTGCTCGCCGCGGTGCTCTCGGTGCCGATCGCCTACCTCGCGGCGTCCAACACGACGCCCGGCAACGGCTGGCGCGCGGCGGCGCGCTTCATCGGCGTGCTCACCCGCGCGCTTCCGGACGTCGTGCTCGCGATGGCCTTCGTGCTCATGTTCTCGCTCGGCACGCTCCCCGGCATCCTGGCGATCGGCATCCACTCGATCGGCATGATCTCGAAGATGTTCGCCGATGCGATCGAGCAGATCGACGAGGGTCCCCGCCTCGCGATCCGCGCCGCCGGCGGCTCGAAGCTGCAGGAGTTCACCTCGGGCATCCTCCCGCAGGTGCTCCCCAGCTGGGTCGCGACGGTGCTGCACCGCAACGACATCAACCTCCGCGGCAGCGTGGTCCTCGGCTATGTGGGCGTCGCGGGTCTCGGACTCGAGATGTCCTACGCGTTCAAGGCACTCAACTACGGCAAGGGTCTCGGCATCGCCCTGGTCATCTTCATCCTCTGCATCGTCATGGAGATCGTCTCGAGCATGGTGCGCGGTGCGATGCTCGGACAGCAGAAGCAGACGCGCTCGTGGATCGACCGCCTGCTGCACCCGCGCCTCGGTTCGCGGGGGTCTGTAGCCGCATCGACCGAGCGTCCCGCCTGGGCGGCGAGCCCCGCGACAGCCGTGCGCCGCCCGTGGACGGCGCAGCGTGTGCGCCACGCGATCGCCGGCGTCGTGGCGGTGCTTATCGTGGTCGGCAGCGTCGTCGTGAGCCAGATCAACTGGCTCGACTTCTTCACCTTCTGGGGCAAGCTCCCCGAGGTCGCCGTGAAGTTCTGGCCGCCCTCCTTCGGCAGCTACGACGCGAGCGTCATGTTCGAGGCCATGCGCGACACGGTCGCGATCGCACTCGCCGCGACCGTGCTGACCCTGCTTCCCTCGCTCATCCTCGGCTCGCTCGCGGCGAGCAACGTCGCGCCGAGCCCCGGGGCGCGCGGCGCCGCGCGCTTCCTGCTCGTCGGCATCCGGGGCATCCCGGAGCTCATCCTCGCGATCGTGCTCGTGGTGGTCACCGGGCTCGGTCCGCAGGCCGGCGTCATCGCGCTCGCCATCGGCGGCGTCGGCCTGCTCGGCAAGCTCATCGCCGACTCCTTCGAGGAGGTCGACCGCGGACCGGAGCGCGCGCTGCGCGCCGTCGGCGCCACCCGCCTGCAGACCTACACGTCGGCCACGGTGCCGCAGGGGATGCAGGCCCTGATCGGTCACAGCTTCTACATGCTCGACACCAACATCCGCGCGGCGACGATCCTCGGCATCGTCGGCGGCGGCGGCGTGGGCTACTACCTGCTCAACGCCAGCCAGGGCTCTCGGTACGAGACCGTGACCGCGATCGTCCTGATGATCCTCGCCACCGTGCTCGTCGTCGAGGGTCTCGCCATGTGGATGCGGAAGGTGTTCCGATGACCACGTCACCTGATTCCGCCGACCTCGTCGTCGTCGGCTCCGGCATCGTCGGACTCGGCGCCGCGTATGGGGCGGTCCGCCGCGGCCTTCGCGTCATCGTGGTCGACCGTGCGGATGCCGTGACAGGAGCCACGATCCGCAACTTCGGGCACCTCTGCATCGGGGCGCAGACCGGAGAGGCCCGGCGCTACGCCGACGTCTCTCGCGAGCTCTGGCTGCGCCTCTCCCAGGACGCCGGGTTCTGGCTGCGGGAGTCGGGCACGCTGGTCGCCGCCCGCCATGACGACGAGCTCGCCGTTCTCGAGGCGGCCGCCGGCGACGGTGGCATCCGGATGCTGGAGGCCGACGAACTGCTCCGCCTCGCGCCGCTGCGACGCGAGGGCCTCCTCGGCGGCGCCCGCATCGAGACCGATCTGCAGACCGACCCGCGCACCGCGGCCGCTGCGATCGTGCGTCACCTCGCGGCGCTGGGCGTGGAGTTCCGGTTCCGCACGGCCGTCACCGCGCTGGGAGCCGGTCGCGTCGAGACGACGCGCGGAACTATCACCTGCGCGAACGTCGTCGTCGCCGTCAACCACGACATCGATCAGCTGCTGCCGGAGGTCGCCGAACGCCATGGCATCGTCCGCTGCGCGCTGGACATGATGCGCGCGGCCGTGACGCTCCGGCATCCGCTCTCCGCCCCGCTGCTCACCGGCTGGTCGCTGGTGCGGTACGGGCGATTCGCCGGCGGTCCGGAGTCCGCCGCACTGCGCGATCGACTGCACGCCGAACGGCCGGATCTCGCCGCCCTCGACCTCAACCAGATGTACACGCAGCTGCCGGACGGCTCGCTCATCATCGGCGACTCCCACGCGACCGCGATCGCGCCCGCCCCCTTCCAGCCCGAGGCCGCGTTCACGGCGTTCCTCGCCGAGGCGGAGGCTCTGTTCGACATGCCGACGCCGCGCGTGCTCGAGCGGTGGCAGGGCGTGTACGCCAAGGGCGCGCAGGAGTTCCTCATCGAACGGGGCGAGGAGGGAGCGCTGGTGCTCGCCGCGACCACCGGCATCGGAATGACCACGGGTCTGGGGCTCGCCGAAGAGAATCTCACCGCCGCCTTCGGGTGGGCACCCGCAATGGAAGGAAGATCATGACCACGACAACTCCCCTCGAACTCGTCGTCCTCGACATGGCAGGAACCACGGTGCTCGACGACGGCGTCGTGGAGCAGGCGTTCCAGCGCGCCGCCGAGCGCACGGGCGTCGCCGAGCGGATGCCGTGGGCCGAGGCGCTCGACCACGTCCGCGTCACCATGGGCCAGTCCAAGATCGACGTCTTCACCCACCTCGCCGGCGGCGACGTCGCGGCAGCCGAGCGTGCCACTGCCGCCTTCGAGGGCGCGTACGCCGAGATCGTCGCCGAGCAGGGCGTCACGGAGATCCCGGGTGCGGCCGACGCGATCCAGGGGCTCAAGGACGCCGGGCTCACGGTCGTGCTGACCACGGGCTTCGCGCCGGTCACCCGCGACGCGCTGATCGACGGGCTCGGCTGGCACGGACTCGTCGACCTGGTGCTCTCGCCGGTCGACGCCGGCCGCGGCCGCCCTGCCCCCGACCTGGTGCTCACCGCCCTGCTCCGCACGCAGACGTCCTCCGTCGCGGCGGTCGGCGTCGCGGGCGACACCGTCAGCGACGTCGAGTCCGGACGCCGTGCGGGCGCGGGCTTCGTCGCCGGCGTCCTCAGCGGCGCCCACGACCGGGTCGCTCTCGAGGGCGCGGGAGCGGATGCCGTGCTCGACGACGTCACCGTCCTCCGCGACGTGCTCGCCGACCGCGGACTGCTGCGCGCGGTCCCCGCCACCTGAGACGCGGGCGCGACATGGGCACGCTGCTGATCCGTCCGCCCGGCCACCGGCGCGACGTGGCCCTCCGCCCCGCGGCGACCGCGATGGTGTGGGTCGGCGAGGGGCATCCGCACGAGACGATCGCGGTGCCGGGGGTCGCCCTCGCCGACGGCGACGTGCTGGTCGCCGTCGAGATGTCCACGATCTGCGGCTCCGACGTGCACACCGTGCAGGGACGCCGGTCGGCGCCGACGCCCCTGGTGCTCGGTCACGAGAGCGTGGGCCGCGTGATCGCGACCGGCGACTCCGGGGCGAACGCGGTCGACGGCACTCCGCTCCGCATCGGCGACCGCGTGGTCTGGTCGGTCACGGTCTCGTGCGCGAGCTGCGACCGGTGCCTGCAGGGCCTTCCGCAGAAATGCCGGACCCTGGGCAAGTACGGCCACGACCGCGTCGGCGCGCACGGCGACCTCACCGGCGCGTTCGGGACCCACGTGCAGCTCCGAGAGGGCACCGCCATCGTCCGCGTGCCGGAGGCGCTGCCGGCATCCGTCCTCGCTCCGGCATCCTGCGCGACCGCGACGGCGTGGGCGGCGGTGGCGCGCGCCGGTCGGGACCACGACCTCGACGGAGCGACGGTGCGCATCCACGGCGCGGGTCTCGTCGGGCTGTCCGCCGCGGCCATCGCGGCGGAGCAGGGAGCGACGGTCGAGGTGCTCGATCCGAACCCTGCACGGCGGGCGCTGGCCACGCGCTTCGGCGCTGCGGATGCCCTCCCGCGCGAACCCGACGTCGTCATCGAGGCGTCGGGGCACGCGGTGGTGGCCGCGCTCGACGGGGTCGCGGTCGGCGGGACGGTCGTGCTCGTCGGCAGCGTCTTCCCGGCCGACCCCGCGCCGTTCGACGCGGAGAGCATCGTGCGCCGCCTGGTCACCGTCGCCGGCATCCACAACTACACCGGCGCGGAGCTGGCGGAGGCGGTGGCGTTCCTCGCCGGCCGCGGTCGCGCCTATCCGTTCGCCGACGCGGTCGGCGCCGTCCGATCCCTGCTCGACATCGACGAGGCCCTCGTCGAGGCCGCAGGTCCGGAGGCACCGCTGCGCATCGGCCTCGTGCCCGGGCGCTGAGGCCGACGGGAGCGGTCAGGAACAGGCAGAATCAGGCGGGCCCGTCGCCCTCGATCGCGTGCCCGGGACGTGCGGGCTCGAGTCCGTCGGCATGGAACGTCAGCATCCGGATCGCGGCCTCGACGGTCGCTCGGAGTATGTCCTCCGGATCGCCGTCGAGGGCGAGGCGGCGATGTCCGACCTCGTCGACGGTGGCCCATCCGAGGTAGACGGTCCCAGCCGGATGCCCGCCCTCGGAGCCCGGACCGCCGACGCCGGTGGTCGAGACGCAGATGTCGGCGTCGAGGAGTTCCCGGGCGCCGACGGCCAGCTGCTCCGCGGCGGCGGCGGAACACGGGTCGGTGCCCGGCACCAGCCCGAGGACGCGCTCCTTCACATCGGTGAGGTAGGCCACCACCCCGCCGGCGAACCACTGCGAGGCGTCGGGGCCGGCACCGACCGCGCTCGCCAGTCGGCCGGCCGTCAGCGACTCCGCGACGCCGACCCTCAGGCCGTGGGCCTCGGCACGTTCGCCGAGTCGGATGATGTCGGCGGAGCCGCCCTCGTCGCTCAACGGTCCTCCCGGTCGGTTGCTCGTCGGGTCAGGTGCTCGTGTCGGCTGGCGCGGTCAGACGCCCCGGTCGGGCGCGGACTGCGGCTCATTCGTCTGGGGAGCATCGGTGGACGCGGGGTCTTCCGGCTGCGGCTCGTCGGCGGACTCCGGCGCCTCGCCGGCGGCGTAATCCGGACGCGGAGGCTGCAGGGGCTGGTCGGAGTACTCGCCACCCTTGCGGCCGCCGAAGGGGCGACCGTGATCGGCGAACTCCTCGCGCGCGAAGACGAGCGTCCACGGCCCCGCGGTGAACCGCGCGCCGGTGCGCAGCGTCTCGGTGGCATCGCCCTCGTGCGTGGCATCCGCTGCGGGGTTGGCGTTCATCTCGCCCTCGCCGTGGAGGGTCAGCACGTACTCGTCGCGCTCGTCGTGCGTGATCGTGGCGTGCACGGGATCCGTGTCGGGCAGTCGCAGCTCGTTGCCGTCGGCCGAGCCGATGCGCACGACGTCGGCCTCGAGTGCGAACTCCGACCGCTCATCGTCGCGCGTGATGCGCAGCAGCGGGTTGCCGGCACCCCATTCGGCATGCGTGGTCGTCGGCGTGTAGCCGTCATCGGGGCGGTCGTCGATGTGTCGTGCGTTCATGGCGGTGGCCTCCTCGGATCGGTCCCTTCACGCTAGGCGGCGGGCACCGTTCTGCGTGAGGGGGTTGACTTCGCCCTCACGGGGCGTCCGTCTCGTCGCGCTCGTCCTTCGGGATCATGTCGGCGGTCAGCAGGGTGATCCCGCCGCTGGAGTTCGCCGATGTCGCCATCGCGGTGATCCACTCGGGCTCCAGCTCCGGGGCCACGGGGTCGTCGAAGGTGAACCGCAGCGGGATCGACGGGTGGAGCCAGATCGTCGAACGGCCGTCGGGATCGCCCTCGGGATGGCGCCACGACAGGGTGAAGCTCTCGTTCCGACGCAGCTTGGTCGCGATCACGACTTTGAGGTGCGCCAGCACGAGATCGTCGATCTGGATCGGATTCCTTGCGTCACCGTAGTACAGGATGCCCATAGGCTTTACGCTACGCAGACGAGGACGAATCAGACAAGACTCGTCGGGCCGCCGCACCGGGAGAATGAGGAGCACATGGGCAAGTTCATTTACGAGGGCGGCGTGAAGACCGAGATCGAGGATCGCGCCCTCACACACCTGCAGCTCGTCATCACCGCCAAGCTCCGTCGCGGCGAGCCGTTCCCCTTCAGCTGGCGCGAGGATGCGAGCGTCGGCGGCGGACGGACCACCGTGTGGATCCAGCCCAACAGCTCCCTCGTCTTCAAGTACTTCGGCAGCCGTCAGCCCTCGATCAACCGCGCCTGGATCGAGGCTCTCGCCTTCACGGCCAACGCGCCGAGCGGCTTGTACCTGGTGCCCGAACCCTCCGATGCGGGCGAGGCGGCGGGCGCAGGAGACGCCCCGGCCGGCGCACCGGTGTAGCAGCCGGCACCTTCGGCCCGGCGGACGCCGCTGTCAACCCCCTGCCCGCGGCGGAAGCCGTCGGGGAGGCTCGTCGCTGACGCCCGGGCGACACCTGCTCGAGCGCACGCCGAGCAGACGAGGAGCCAGCATGGCCGACAGCACATCCGACCCCCGGCACGCCCACCGCGAAGAGGGCTTCCCCGCGCAGCAGCAGGACCAGCCGGGGCTCACGGACCACACGACCCCGACGCCGGACCACGGCGAGGAGACCTATGTCGGGCACGGCCGCCTCGACGGCCGGCGGGCTCTGATCACCGGCGGCGACTCCGGCATCGGCCGCGCCGTCGCGATCGCCTTCGCCCGTGAGGGCGCCGATGTCGCGATCGCCCACATGCCCGAGGAGCAGGCGGATGCCGACGCGACGCTCGCCCTCGTCCGGGAGGCCGGAGGCAAGGGCCTGAGCCTCGCCGGCGACCTGCGCGACGAGGCCTTCGCCACCGACATCGTCGCCCGCACGAGGAGCGAGTTCGGCGGGCTGGACGTGCTGGTGCTGAACGCCGCCTACCAGCACGACATCGACGGGTTCGAGAACCTTCCGACCGAGCGGATGCGCCGCGTCTTCGACACGAACCTCGCCGGCCTCGTGTTCACGGCGCGGGCCGCCTACCCTGACCTCGAGCCCGGCGCGAGCATCATCGTGACCTCGTCGATCCAGTCGTCGCAGCCGTCGCCGGGGCTCATCGACTACGCCATGACCAAGGCCGCCCAGGTGGCCTTCGTCAAGGCGCTCGCCGAAGAGGCGGGACCGCGCGGCATCCGGGTCAACGCCGTCGCGCCCGGCCCGATCTGGACGCCGCTGATCCCCGCCACCGGATGGGATGCCGAGCGCCTCGCGACGTTCGGGGCCGACACCCCGCTCGGGCGCGCCGGTCAGCCGGCGGAGCTCGCCGGCACCTACGTGCACCTGGCCTCGGCGGAGTCGTCGTACGTCACGGGAGCCGTGATCGCGGTCACCGGCGGAAAGGCGCTCTGACACCGCGGGAACTGCCGGCGCGGCGTGGTCGCCCCGGCGATCGCGCCTAGGCTGGGGGAGTGCAGAAGCCCGCGGCATCCGGTCCCCTCGTCGGGGTCGCGCTGGTCGTCGGCTCCTGCCTCTCCCTGCCTTTCGGCGCGGCGGTCGCCGCGCAGCTGTTCCCGGTCCTCGGCCCGTGGGGAGTGACCTCTCTGCGGGTCGCGATCGCCGCCCTGCTGCTGGTCGTGATCGTGCGACCGCGCCCCCGACGGTGGACGGGCAGGCAGTGGCTGGCCGCGACTCTCTTCGGAGTGTCGCTGGCCGCGATGAACGGCTTCTTCTACGCCGCGATCGACCGCATCCCGCTCGGGCCGGCGGTCGCCATCGAGTTCCTCGGGCCGCTCGTGCTCGCCGCGGTGCTGACCCGGCGACTCGCGGACGCCGCATGGGTCGGGGTCGCCCTCCTCGGCATGGCGCTGCTCGGGATCGACGGTCTGATCGGCGCCGAGCCGCTCGACCCTCTCGGCGTCGTGTTCATCCTCATAGCCGCGGGCTTCTGGATCATGTACATCCGGATGAGCGCCAAGGTCGGCGCGCTCATCCCGGGCAGCAGCGGCCTGGCCATGGGTCTCGTCGTGGCGGCGGTGCTGCTTCTGCCGGTGGGCGTTCCGACCGTGTCGATCGTCGCCGGCGACATGCAGCTGCTGCTGCTGGCCGCGATCACCGCCGTGCTGTCGTCCGTCATCCCGTACAGCTTCGAGCTCGCGGCGCTCCGGAGGCTGCCGCAGCGCGTGTTCGGTGTGCTGCTGAGTCTCGAGCCCGCCTTCGCCACGCTCGCCGGCTGGCTCATCCTCGGACAGGACGCGACCCCGCTGCGGATGCTGGCCGTCGTGCTCGTGATCGCGGCGAGCGTCGGCACCACGCTCGGCGTGCGCCGCGAACGCCGGACGGACAGCGGGTCCGGCCCGTTCACGGCGCCGATCCCGCTGCCCGACTGACGTCAGCCCCGCACCGGGACGGCGAGCGGGAATCGCCGCCGCAGGATGACGCGCTGCACGAGCGTCCAGACGACGGTCACGGTCAGGTAGAGCGCCGCGGCGAGCGGCACGAACACCGCGAACACCGCGGTCAGGTAGTGCATCGCGGAGACCACGCGCAGCATGGTCGGCGAGTTCAGCGGGGAGTCGTCGCCCTCGATCGGCGCCGGCTGGAAGACGCGACGCGTCACCTCCGCGACGGCGATCATCACGAGGAGCAGGGCGCCGAAGACGAGCCAGGTCGACGGCGTGGCCGTCCCGCCGAAGAGCGCCGACACGAGGCTCGTGCCGAGCGGCGCACCGAGCAGATCATGGGCGAGCAGGTCGTTCGCGTGCCCCGCGATGTCGGTGCGGATGAACAGCGTGTAGAGGATGCCGACCACGGGCGCCTGCGCGAGCACCGGCAGCATCCCCGCGAAGGGGGACGTGTTCTCCTCGCGGTACAGCGCGAGCGTCTCCTTCTGCAGGCGCTCCGGGTTCTTCTTGTGGCGGCGCTGCAGCTCGCGCAGCTTCGGGGCGAGGCGGGACCTGGTCTGCTCGGCCTTGGCCTGCGAGATGCCGACGGGGATGAGCAGGGCGCGCACGAGCAGCGTGACGAGCACGACGGCGAGGGCTGCGGCGGATGCCCCGGCGAGGGGCTCGAGGAGCGTGGAGAGGCCGACCAGGGCGCCGTAGGCGGCGTTCAGGAGGGCGGCGAGGGGCGGAAAGGCAAAGGGGTCCATGGAGGTGTCCGTTCGAGACGTCGGGAAGGGTCGGCGAAGGCCGCGCGATCCCGAGTGAACGGACTACGCGGCGGTCGCGACTCCCGGCGCCCGCGGACGGGGGTGGCCCGCGGCATCCGGATCGCTCTGCGAGAGAAGCGTTCCGACGTCGATGGCGCGCAGCGGATGCGGCTCGTCGGCGCCGAGCATCGGACGCACGCTCAGCACGACGGCGAGCGTGAGGGCGGTCACGGCGAGGAGGGCCACCGCGAGGCCGAGGGCCGCGGCATCCGGCATCGAGACGAGCCCGAGCGCGGTCGCGAGGATGCTCAGCATCTGCCCGAACCACTCGCTCATGCGCGCTCTCCTCTCCTGCAGCGAGGCTAGCATCGGCCGGCGGGCCATGTCGGCCTCGATCCACCCTGTTCGCGGCGGGAGTAACGTCGAAGCATGAGTGACCTTCGCGCGCTGCTCGGCATCGAGCATCCGATCTTCCTCGGTCCGTACGGCGGACTCTCCTCTGTCGGGCTGACCGCCGCCGTGAGCGACGCGGGCGGCTTCGGCCAGTTCGGGCTGTACGGCTACGACGGCGACCGCATCCGGGCGACCGGTGCTGAGCTGCACGCCGCGACCGACCGGCCGTTCGGGGTCAACATCTGGCTCCCGACGGGCGACGAGGTCGCACCCAATGCCCAGCACACGGTGTTCGCCCAGGCGCTGGAGCCCTTCTACGAGGCGGTCGGCGTCGAGGTGCCGGGGCGGCCGGAGCAGTACCTGCCGTCGCTCGACGAGCAGCTCGAGGCGATCTGGGACATCTCGCCCGCGGTGCTGAGCGTCGTCTTCGGGGTGCCGTCGGCCGAGCTGATCGACGAGGCCCGCCGCCGCGGCATCCGCGTGGTGGGAACGGCGACGACGGTCGCCGAGGCCACAGCTCTCGCCGAGGCGGGCGTTGACGCGATCGCGGCGACGGGGATGGAGGCCGCGGGGCACCGCGTCTCGTTCCTGCGCCCGGCCGAGGACTCGCTGGTCGGGACCTTCGCGCTGATCCCGCAGGTCGTCGACGCGGTGGATGTGCCGGTGATCGCGGCGGGCGGCATCGCGGACCGGCGAGGTGTCGCTGCGGCCTTCGCTCTCGGCGCGTCAGGCGTGCAGGTCGGGACGGCGTTCCTGGCCACCGACGAATCCGCGACGACGGACGCGCACCGTGCCGCGATCCGCGCCACCGCCGCCGACGAGACCGTGCTCACCCGGGCGATGAGCGGCCGGCTCGCGCGCGGAGCGCGCAACCGCGTGGTGCGCGCGATCGAGGCGAGCGGGACCATCGCGCCCTTCCCGATGCAGAACTGGCTGACGGGGCGCTTCCGCACCGCGGCCAATCAGCAGGGCCTCGGCGAGCTGCAGGGTCTGTGGATGGGGCAGGTCGCCCCGCTGATCCGCCACGACACCGCGGCCGAGGTCTTCGCGGAGCTCGTGGCGGGGGTTCCCGTCGATCAGTGACCCTGGAGCCTAGCCAGGAAGATGGCTAGGCTAGCCATATGTCCATCTACAACGTGCTCGAAGCGCGTAACAACCTCTCGCGGTTGATCGCCGACTCCCAGGCAGGCGAAGAGGTGGTGATCACCAAGCGCGGAACGCCGGTGGCGAAGATCGTCCCCATCGGCCCGGTCGATGTCGTGCACAGCGGGCGGTTCCTCGTCGAATGGATCGAGCAGCACCCGCTGCCGGACCGGCTCACTCGTTCCGCTGCAGATCTTGACGCCCAGATCGCCGAGAGCCGGGACGCCTGGGAATGATCTATCTCGATTCGTGCATCCTGATCTACGCGCTCGAAGACAGCGGCCCCAGGGGCGATGCCGTGAGACGTGCGCTCAAGGAGATCGATGTCGCGGTGGTCTCGAGTCCCCTCGCGCTTCACGAGTGCCTCGTTCGTCCGATCAAAGACCGCAACGCCGAGCTGCGGGACCGTTACCTGGGTGCGTTCGAGCGAATGGCGACGATCGATCTCGATGCGGCAGTCTTCATCCGCTCCGCCGAGTTGCGCGCGGACTTCGGCCTGAAGACCCCGGATGCTGTGCACCTCGCTGCCGCTCAGCTGGCCGGCTGCACAGAGCTGTGGACGAACGACAAGCGCTTGGTTGCGGCATCACATGGGCTCGCCGTCGACATCATCGGTGCGAGAGCCTGACGCGCTCCCTGCGCCTGCGCTAGAGGATGACCGTGGACTTGCCGTGCACGATCACGCGATCCTCGGCGTGCCACTGCACGGCGCGGGCGAGCACCTGGCGCTCGACGTCGGCGCCGCGGCTCTGCAGCTGCGCTGCGGACTCCGAGTGCGTCACGCGCGTGACGTCCTGCTCGATGATGGGGCCCTCGTCGAGGTCGGCCGTCGCGTAGTGCGCTGTCGCGCCGATCAGCTTCACCCCGCGATCCTTCGCTCGCGCGTACGGGTTCGCGCCGATGAACGCGGGCAGGAAGGAGTGGTGGATGTTGATGACCGGGGCGCCGAGCCGCTCGATGAAGTCGTCGGTGAGGATCTGCATGTAGCGGGCGAGCACGACCAGGTCGACGTTGCCCTGCAGCAGCTCGAGCTGGCGCTGCTCCATGAGCTGCTTGTCGCCCGAGGGGATGTGCACGAACGGGACGCCGAACGAGCGCACCGCCTCGGCGAGGTCGGGGTGGTTCGAGACGACCATCGTGATGTCGATGTCGAGCTGGCCGCGCTGCGTGCGCCAGAGCAGCTCCATCAGGCAGTGGTCGTACTTCGAGACGAAGATCGCGACGCGCTTGCGGCGGGCGACGTCGTGCAGCGACCATTCCATGCCGAAGCGCTCGGCGACAGCGGCGATGTCGGTCTCGAGCGCCGGGCGCGCGGCGGCGAGGCCGTCGAGGTGGATCACCGTGCGCTGGAAGAAGCGCCCGCCCTCGGAGTCCGTCGAGTGCTGGTCGAGCGAGATGATGTTCGCGCCGTGCCGAGCGAGCACTCCGGCCACCGCTGCGACGATGCCGGGCTGGTCATCGCAGGCGATCAGGAGGCGGGCGGTATCGGGCTGAGACATGGAGGCTCCTCGAGGGTGTGCATCGATTCTGCCGTGGATGCAGGCCGCCGGGCGAATCGCCGCCCGGCGTCGCTACTCTGAGACCGTGGACGCGAGCGACCTGGCACTGGTGCTGATCCCCCTGCTGGCCGTCGCGGCGCCTCTCCTCGCCCGCGGTGTCCGACCGGTCGTGCGCGTGCCCATCATCGTGTTCGAGCTCGTGCTCGGCATCCTGGTGGGGCCTGCGGTGCTGGGGTGGGTCGAGCCGGGCCCGCTCCTCGACAAGCTCAGCGATTTCGGGCTCGCCGCGCTCTTCTTCGTCGCCGGCTCCGAGATCGACTTCCGCGCGGTCTCGGGAAAGCCGCTCGCGCGCGCCTCGCTCGGCTGGATCCTGAGCGTCGCAGCCGGCATCGCCCTCGGATTCCTGCTCGCGCCGGGGGAGGGCATGGTCGTGATCGGCATCGCGCTGAGCTCGACCGCGCTCGGCACCCTGATGCCGATCCTGCGCGATGCGCGCGAGATGGACACCCCGTTCGGCAAGGCCATCAGCGTGATCGGCGCCGTGGGCGAGTTCCTCCCGCTGATCGCGATCTCGATCTTCCTCAGCACGCGGGCCACGCCGATCGCCGCTGCCGTGCTCCTCGGCTTCGTGATCCTGGCCGGGCTCGCCGTGCTCCTGGCCCGTCGCATTCCTCCCGGGCGCCTCCACGGGCTCGTGCGCGCGACCCTGCACACCTCGGAGCAGTTCGCCGTGCGGTTCGTGCTGCTCCTCATCGCGGCGCTCGTCGGACTCAGCGTCATGCTCGATCTCGACATGCTGCTCGGGGCATTCGTGGCCGGCGCGATCTGGCGGATCCTCATGGCGCGCGCGCCGAAGAAGGACGCCGAGGTGGTGGAGAGCAAGATCGAGGCGATCGCGTTCGGATTCCTCGTGCCGATCTTCTTCCTCTCCACCGGTGTCGCCCTCGACCTGCAGGCCCTCGTCACGTCGCCGGCGGCCCTCTGGCTCGTGCCGGTGTTCCTGATCGCCATGCTCGTGATCCGCGGTGCGGCCGCGCAGGTCTCCGCGCCGACGGGGGCGAGCATCCGCGATCGGGCGGCGCTCGGCTTCCTCGCCGCGACGGGCCTCCCGATCATCGTGGCGGTCGCGGCGATCGGCGTCGACCAGCACATGATCGACTCCGGGATGGGCGCCGCCCTGGTCGGAGCGGGGATGCTGTCGGTGCTGATCTATCCGCTGGTGGGTATCACCCTCCGCGGCGAGCGGTCGCGCATCACGGGCCCGAAGCCGGCAGACGAACGTATCCAGGGGGAGCTGTGATGACCGCGAGCGCTCTGCTCACCCAGGCTGTCCGGCATCTCGCCGGCGCCCCGAAGGAAGGACTCGGCGAGGAGCGCGAATCCCGATGGCGCGGCCGGCGCATCGTGCGCGTCGGCGAGGCGTGGCACCTGGGCGCGCTGCTGCTGACCGAGACGCATGCCCTGGCGACCGCCGAGGTGCTGCGGGCGGCGGATCCCGGACGCCGCGGCTACAGCGCCGAGTCGGCGCGGGCGCGGGCGGAGCGGCGGGCGGAGGCGCTGCGCGGCGGATTCCACGAGGGCGACGTGGTGCACGTGGGATGGAGCGTGATCGACGTGGATGCCGTGGACGCCGGCGGGGCGTCCGGTCCGCTCGCGCTGATCGACGGCGTTCCCTCGGTGCGCTGGAGCGCCGCCGGCGGGTTCATGCCGTTGGAGGCATACCTGCGCGAACGGGTGGAGCTGCTGCGCGGAGGCGCCGACTAGGCGAAGGTCTCGGCGAACCGGCGGAGGAGCGCTGCGCCCTCGGTGACGGATGCCGCGAGCACCTGCCCCTGCACGCGATCGAACTCGTCGGGGTCGAAGTAGCCGGTCGTGCGATAGAACGTCATACGGTCGGCGAAGTCACGCGGTGTGGGCTCCGGGTGGAACTGCGCGGCGTACAGGTGGGTCCCGACGCGGTATGCCTGCACGGGGCAGACCTCGTTGGTCGCGAGCAGCACGGCTCCGGGCGGAGTGCTCGCCGCGCTCTCCTTGTGAGCGGTGAACACGGTCAGGGCTCGCCCGCTGGGGCCGAAGACCGGATCCTCCGCGCCCTCCGGAGTCGTCTCGATCACGGTGGCGCTGGCCGATTCGGGCCTGTCGGTGACGACCTCGCCGCCCAGCATCCGTGTGACGACGCCGATGCTGAAGCAGGTGAAGAACACCGCGATCTCGCCGGCGATGGCGGAGCGGGCGAGCGCCTCGAGATTCGCCTCGACCCGTTGCTGCACCACGGACTTCGCCTCGTCCGTCACGTTGAACGGGGATCCGCCGACGACCACGCCGCGATAGCCCCGCAGGCGCGCAGGGTCGAGCGGCTCCTGGAGCAGATCCAGGCGGTCGACCACGTCGACGCCGAGCGCCCGCCGGAACGAGGCGTGCTCGGCATCCGCCGCCCCGGTCTCGGGTCGCACGCACACGTAGAGAAGCGAGGCCATCAGGAGATTCTAACGATCGTGCGGGGACGCGACCGCCCGTGTCGTCACCGGGAGGAGTTCGCGGTGCGACCGCGCACGATTCCGACGAAGGTGTCGACGTCGGGCGTCGTGCGCTCGCGGGGCCAGACCAGGGCCACGGTCGACGTCGGCCCGTCGACCAGACGCCGGTGGTCGGCGTCCTTGCGGCGGTGCATCCGGGCCAGCGACATCGGCACGATCAGGATGCCGACCCCGGATGCCGCGGTGGCGATCGCCTCATGCGTCGGCAGCGGCGCGAATGCGGCCGGGACGGTGCCCGGCAGATCGAGCGGGCCGAGCACGTCGTCGGTCAGGCCGATGACGACCTCGCCCTCCAGGTCGGTCGCGGTGAGCTCGTCGACGGCCATGAGGTGCGAATCGGCGGCGGCGACCACGACCGGGATCTCGTCGTACAGCGTGATGATGTGCAGGGACGGGTCGGTGAGCGGGAGCCGTACGAGGGCGGCGTCGAGCTCGTCGATCGCGGCACGCTGTCCGGCGACGTCGATCGGGACGAGTTCGAGCGGCACGCGCGGCATCCGCTGCTTCCACGCGTCGACCCACCTGCCCGGCGTCGCGCCCGGGACGACACCGAGCCGGAAGGTGCGCGGCTCCTCGGAGTCGGATGCGGGGGCGTCGAAGACGACCTTCTGATCGGTCCTCGCGGTCTTGCGCGGAGGCTTCGGGGGCGGGAAGCGCTCGGCGGGAGCGGCCTTGTTCCGACGCACGGGGGTCGGCTTGCCGGTTCCGCGTCCGGGTCGTCGTGCATGCTTCGCCATGGGGTCCAGGGTACCCGCCGGGGCGGACGACCCCGGCGGGCAGGCGCCTACTCGGCGGGAACGTGGCCGAGCGGATGCTGCTCGCCGCGGGCCGCGTTCCCGCGCTGCACCCGGCGGAGCAGGGCCGACGCGCCCGCGACGAGCAGGAGCACCCCGATCGTCAGGATCAGGAGGGTCGTGATCGTGACGGGCGTGAGAGACAGCGCCCAGTCGGAGATGCCCGCTCGGCGGTCGTCGTCGGCGATCAGCCAGAGCGAGATCGCCGACACGGCGGCGAACAGGAGCCCCCAGATGATGGCCGCCCAGCGCGTGCGCGGCAGCGTCGGCGTCTCGGCGGGGAGAGCGGATGCGACGGTCGTCGCGGGGGTCGTCGTCGGGATGCTCATCGCTGGTCCTCTTCCTCGGGTTCGATGACGGTGATGTTGATCTCGCCGCTGGTCTGCGCGATGGTCACGCGCTGCACGGTGGTCGTCGTGGCGTTCTCCGCGCCGATGACCTCGGAGACGACCGATTCGCCGCCGCGCTCCGTGCCGGTCCAGATGCCGCTGTCGATGATCATGCCGGTGTCGGCCTCCACGCGGACCCAGCTCACGTCGGCGGTCCCGAGCATGGCACGCAGATCGAGCTGCACGCCGGGATCGACCGAGATCCAGGTGCTGCCGGTGCCCTTCTCGACCACGATCGGTCGGGGCGCGCCATCGTGCCTGTTCAGGGTGATGGAGAGCTCTCCGAACGGTTGCCGCACGTGAGCGGCCTCGTTGTTGGAGATCGATGCCCAGCCGAGCGTCACGTCCTGGAAGGCGGAGAAGCCGCCGGCGACGAGCCCGCCCGCGAGCGTGAGCACGGTCGTGAAGGCGAGGAAGCCGCTCCGCCGACGGAACGCGCCGGCCACGATCATCCCGAGCGCGAGCACCAGGGCCGCGGACAGCAGGCCGAGCGCGCCGCCCGAGCCGTCTGCGCCGCTCCAGAGCCCGACGACGGCACCGGTCACGATCGCGAGGCCGATCACGGATGCGACGATCGCGAAGCCCGCGCGAGGGTTCGAGGCGCGGCGGATCCGGCGCCTCTCGGCGGCCTCCACGGCGAACACCGCGGCCTCGGCCTGGCGCTCGCGGCGGAGCTGGTCTCGGGCGGCGCGCTCGGCATCCTGCTGGCGGCGGCGCCAGGCCTGGTCCTGCTCCTTCCACGCCGTGTGCTGCACGCGCCACGCGGCGACGTCGGCGGGGTCCTGGACGCCGGCAGGCAGGGGCGCCGGGGGTGCGGGGGGAACCTCTCCGACGCCGTCGAACGGCTGTGCGGGTGCGGAGGTGGGTGCAGAAGCGGGTGCGGAAGTGGCGTCCGCCCCCTCGGCGGTACCCGAACCGACGAGGGGGGCGGACGCGGCCGGGGCCGCCTGATCTGCGGAAGCCATCGGCAGATCAGGCGCGGAAGCACCCGGGGTGCGGCTCGCAGCACGCACGATCAGGAAGAGCAGGCCGCCCACGACGACGAGGCCGACGATCCAGCCGAACAGCGCGAGCGCCGACCAGCTCTCGTAGCCGAACCCGAACAGCCGGCCGGTGAGCGGCGCCGTCGGGATGAGTCCGACGATCGCCATCCCCAGGATGCCGAGCTGCACCGGCTGGTAGTCCTGCCGGAGCAGGTCGCGGGCGTGGACCCGTCCGTCGACATCGGGCAGCAGGGCCCAGGCCACGGCGTAGAGGAAGATCACGGGCAGGCCGAAGAGCGCCGCGACCACGAGCACGCCGCGCACGATGAGCGGGTCGATGCGCAGCCGCGCTGCGATGCCTGCGGCGACTCCGCCGAGCCATCCGTCGGAGCGGGCGACGCCGAGACCGGCGACCCACAGGAGGAAGCGCTCGGCACCCTGCGGGGCGACCGGACCCGGGGAGCCTGCGCCGGGATCGGCGTGGTCGGCGGGGGGCGGAGGCGCAGTCGGAATCGTCATGATTCGATCCTGACGGTGGAGACTCCCTCCCTGCCATGGGGTGAACCCCTGAGCGACCCCTGATTCTGGCCGGGGGACGCCCCGGATGACCGGCCCGGATGATTGGATGTCGACATGTCCTCTTCGGCGCCCGCCTCCGCGCGACCCTCCCGCGTCGCGGCGTCCGAACGCGCGCCCCGACCCGCGCTGACGCGCGACCGCGACTGCCTGGTCTCCGGTGTGAGCGCCGGTCTCGCCCGTCACCTCGGCGTGCGCGTCTGGATGGTGCGCGCGCTCTTCCTCGCTCTCGCGGTGTGCGGCGGCGCGGGCATCCTCCTCTACGCCTGGTGCTGGACGTTCGCGCCGTGGGCGGAGGGCGAGGAATCGCCGTCGAGACGGATGCCGGTGGCCTGGCTGCTGCTCGCGCCGGCGGTCGTGGGCACGCTCATCGTCGTGTTCTGGCAGGCCCGCGTCGGCGGGATCGACGGAGCCGTCCCGTCGGACGCCGCCGCCGTCGTCGTGTTCGCCACCGTGGCCCTCGCGACCGGCGCCGGTCTCTGGGCGACCCTGATCGACCGGACCGATACGGCCCGCGGTCCGCGGCACACGATGACGCTGCGGATCCTCTCGGCCCTGCTCCTCGCGCTGCTGTTCGGCCTGCTCCTCACGAGCCCCGTGGGCAGCAGCGGGGTCGCGCTCGTGCTGATCCCGCTCGCCGGACTCCTCGCCGTCATCTCGTCGACGCTGATCCCGCGCTGGCGTGAGCTCGCGGGGGAGCGGGTCCGACGCATCCGCGAGGAGCAGCGCAGCGAGATGGCCGCGCATCTGCACGACTCCGTGCTGCAGACCCTCGCGCTGATCCAGAACAGGGCCGGCGCGTCGAGCGAGGCGGCGCGTCTGGCGAGAGCGCAGGAGCGCGAGCTGCGCGCCTGGCTGTACGACGGCGACGCCCCCGCCGACAGCGACCTGGCGACCGACCTGCGCGACTACGCCGGGGGACTGGAGCTCGACTACCCGGTGCGGATCGACGTGGTGTCGGCCGGGTTGTCCACGGAGCGCGCGAGCGGCGAGCTCGCCGCCGCGGCACGCGAGGCGATGCTGAACGCCGCGCGGCATGCCGAGGGCGAGATCTCGGTGTACATCGAGGGCAGCGCGACCGGCGTGGACGTGTTCGTCCGCGATCGGGGCACCGGATTCCGGCTCGACGACGTGCCGAGCGACCGGCTGGGTGTGCGCGAGTCGATCATCGGGCGCATGCGGCGTGCCGGCGGCTCCGGCACCCTGCGCAGCGACGAGAACGGCACCGAGGTGCATCTGCGCATCACGACGGCGCCGCGCGGCTCAGCGGCCCCGTACCCGGCGGGCCCGCCGCAGGACGAGCCGACGGCGCAGAGTCGCCGCGAAGAGGAGGGCGACCGTGGCTGACAGCATCCGGATCGTGATCGTCGACGACCATTCGATCTTCCGTTCCGGCCTCCGCGCCGATCTCGACGCGACCGTCGACGTGGTCGGGGAGGCCGCCGACGTGCCGTCGGCGATCGCGGTGATCCGCGAGACGCAGCCCGACGTCGTGCTGCTCGACGTGCATCTGCCCGGCGGAGGCGGCGACGACTCCACGGGCGGGGAGTCCGTCATCCGAGGGTCGATGCCGGTGGCGTCCCGGTTCCTCGCGCTGAGCGTGTCGGATGCCGCCGCCGACGTGGTGCGGGTGATCCGGGCCGGGGCCCGCGGATACATCACCAAGGGGTCGTCCGGTGCCGAGGTGAGCCGCGCCGTGCACGCCGTGGCCGGCGGCGATGCGGTGTTCTCGCCGAGGCTCGCGGGTTTCGTCCTCGACGCCTTCGGCGCGGTCGCCGGAGAGATCGCCACCGCGACCGACGAGCTCGACCGCCTCTCTGCGCGCGAGCAGGAGGTCATGCGGCTGATCGCTCGCGGCTACGCCTACAAGGAGGTCGCCTCGGAGCTCTTCATCTCGATCAAGACGGTCGAGACCCACGTGTCGTCGGTGCTGCGCAAGCTGCAGCTCTCGTCACGGCACGAGCTCACCGTGTGGGCGTCGGAGCGTCGCCTGCTCTGAGGGTCGGCGATGCCTCCGCGCGTTCAGGCGGCGAGCCAGAGGCCCTTCGACGTCGTGGCGACGGTGAGTCCGGCGGCGACCGTCTCGTCGTCGCCGATGCGTGCGCCGCGGACGATGCGCGCTCCGGGTCCGACCTCGGTGCGGACACCGACGTACGCGTTGTCGCCGACGGCGGCACCCTGACCGATGTGCGCGTGCGCCTCGATGTGCGCACCCTCGCCGATCACGGCATCCGGTTCGATCCACGCGCCGCGAGCGATGGTCGCTCCGGCGCCGATGCGCGCGCCCGGTTCGATGTACGCGCCGGCTTCGACGTGCGCCTTCGGGTGCACCTTGGCTCCATGCGCGACGAGACCGCGACCGTTGGCGTGCTTGCGGTACCGCAGCGTCGCTCCCTGGTCGTTCTCGATGTCGACGTAGTTCTTGCCCACGATTCCTCCCGTGTTCCGGAGTTTCCCCGGATATATCAACAACCACAGGACGCGCGGATTCATTCCCGCGGATGGATGTGTGTCGGCGGGGTCGGAGAACCGCGTCAGCGCTGGCAGAACGGGCACCAGAACGTGACGCGCTCGCGGGTCGGATCGGCGCCGAGCTCGCCGCGCAGGACCCTCGTTCCGCAGCGTCGGCAGGGGCGGCCGGAGCGTCCGTACACCCACGCGGCCTGGCCCGGGCGGTCGATGCCGGTGAACGTGCGGGAAGGGCGATCGCGATTGGCGCGGATGGTGCGGACGCCGAGCGAGAGGAGGGCGGCGACGTCGACCTCCGGTGTCGGGGTCGTCGGAAGGATTCCTCGCAGGAACAGGAGCTCCGCCGCGTACTCGTTCCCGAACCCCGCGACGTTGCGCTGGTCGAGGAGGGCGACGTGGATGCTGCGCGTGTCAGCGCCCAGGCGGCGGACGGCCTCGGCCATGTCCCAGTCGTCGGCGAGCGGATCGGGTCCCAGATATCCGACGAGCTCAGCCTCGTCGCGGGTCGGCACGACCTCGATCTCGGCGATGTCCACGCCGACGGCTTCGCGCTTGGCCGTCCCGACGATGGCCCTCACCTTGAACGCCGGATGACGCCACTTCTCGCCCGGACGGTAGACGAACCAGGCGCCGTCCATGCGCAGATGGGAATGGAGCGTGCTGTCGCCGATGCGGAGCAGCAGATGCTTGCCGCGCGAGGCCGCGCCATGGACCGGCTGACCGGTGAGGTCGAGGGTCGCGAAGCGCGGCACCCGGAGGTCGAAGCGCGTGACCTCGCCCCCGGCCAGCGCGTCGTCGAGGCGCCGCGCCGTGCGGAAGACGGTGTCGCCCTCGGGCATCAGGAGGCTCCGGGCGTGTCCGGGAGCGCGTGGGTGCCTGAGCCCGGGACCTGGGGCCCTGAGCCCGGGACCTGGGGGCCCGAGATTGTCGAATGGCCCGAGGGAAGGGCGGTCCGGGCGAGCATGTCGCGCGCGAGCATCGTGCTCCCGGCGACAGCCACCGGCATCACGACGACGGCACCGCCGGGGATGAGGAAGCAGAGCTGGGTGGCGACGCCGAACCCGAGCACCCGGGCACGGCTCCCCGAGAACAGGGTCGCGCGATCGGCGGGGGAGAGGTCGCGGGCATCGAAGGCGCGGCCGGTGAGCTCGCGCGCGAGAAGCCGCCCGGTGAGGACCACACCGGCCACCGGGCCCAGGAATCCGCCGACGGCAGGGATGAGGCCGATGAGCAGCACGAGGATCGCGATCAGGATGCCCAGCACCACCAGCTGCAGACCTTCCGCCACGGTGGTCCAGAAGCCCCCGCCGTCCTCCGGCGGGGCATCGCCGAGCTCGACCTCGACCGCGTGCCAGATGCGCTGATAGAACGGGTCGCCGATCGTCAGGGTCAGCGCGGTGAACACGGCGCTCGACAGCGCGAGCGCCGCGACGACGACCACGAACCCGACCGCACCGCGGACCAGGCCCTTCCACGGCGCCGGCCACTCCTCGGCGAAGGGCGTGATCCAGGCCGCGATCGAGGTCATGTTGAGGGCCAGGGGGATCAGCACCGCTCCCAGGACGACGATCGTGATGATCGCGGGGATCAGACCGAGGTTCATCAGTCCAGGGCGAGTGCGCCACAGGCCGAACCCGCGGAGCAGGGTGCGGATGCCGGCGGCGAACTCTCGGATCATGGCTCTCAGCGTAGGTCAGTAGTGGTAGCGGGCTTGCAGGATCGTGACGTGGTGATCCGTCGCGGTGTAGACGAGGCGGTTCGTCTCGTCTACACGCCGCGACCAGGCCCCTGCCAGGACGTGCTTCAGCGGCTCGGGCTTGCCGACTCCGTCGAACGGATCGTCTCGGAGCACGTCCGCGATGAGCATGTTGATGCGCTTGAGAGAGCGTCGATCCTGCGTCTGCCAGTAGACGTAGTCCTCCCGGCCCTCGGCGGTCCAGACGAGGAGTCGCTGACTCATGCCTCGGAAAGTTCGTGCTCCGCGACGTCGCCCGCCCGGGCGGCCGCGAGGGCGGACAGGAGGCGGTTCGCATTCGCGGGGGACCGGAGGAGGTGCGTGGTCTCGATGAGCGAGTCGTACTCGGCCTTCGACATGAGGACGGCAGAGCCCCGGCGCGACGTGATCTCCACCTCGGAGTGATCGAGGTTCACGCGCTCGATGAGCCCGAAGAGGTCTCGTCGTGCTTCGCTGGTGGTGATGGCCATATCGGTCCCTTCTCGTACCATATATGGTACCACTCCAACGTTCAGACGGCCTTGCGAAGGGTGTAGCCGCGTGGCGTCGCCACGAAGCCGGCCTCCTGCAGGGCGAGGGCGAGCTCGGTCCCGTAGACGCCCTCGCCGTCGATCTTCTCCACGGTGAGCGTGTCGAGCCGGCGGGCCCGCGCCGTCGCCGCGAGGTCGGACGCCGCCGCGCGCAGCACGGCGCCGTCGTCGCTGAACGAGAGCACGGTGCGGCCGCCGCGCTCGAGGTAGAGCACGAGCGCTCCGTCGACGAGGACGACGAGACCGCCGGCCTTGCGCCCGGGGCGATGCGACACCTCGTCGCGCTTGGGCCACCCGAGCGCGGCGCCGTACGGGTTGGCCGGGTCGGTCGCAGCCAGGGTCACGGCGGCGCGCGGAGGCGGATCGGCGAGCCCGGCGTAGGTGCGCAGTCGATCGACCGTGGCGGATGCCGCGAACTGCGCCGCGCCCAGCCGCTCGATCACATAGCCGCGACGGCAGTGCCCGGCCTCCTCGAAGCCCGCGAGCACGCGGTACGCCTGGGCGAATCCGCCGGGAACACCCTCGGATTGCACGGCGCCCCGCGTGACAACGCCGTAGCGGTCGAGGAGCAGTCCTGCGGTGACGGTCGCGCGACGGGCGGCATCCGTCTCGATCGTGGGCAGCACCGACCAGCGTCCGCCGATCGATGCGGGCCGCGGGGCGGTGCGGGTGAGCGACATGCCCCGGTAGGCGCGGGCCCGGGGGGCGCGGCGGGTGACCTTGTGCGCCTGCGAACCGCCGGCGAGCAACGAGCGGATCGGTGCGAACGTGTCGTTCGTGACGTGCCCCGACCAGGTGAGGTTCCACAGGGCCTCGAGCACGGACTGCTCGTTCTCGGCGGAGGCCATCTCCTTCAACTGGCTCGCGAAGTACGCGCCGCCCGCCTGGAGCGCGGCGAGGACGCGCGCCTCCAGCGAATCGGTCGCGATCTCGGCATCCGGCTCGGGAAGCGTGAACGGCGCGAGATCAGCCGGGTGCAGAGAGACCCAGCCATCGCGACCGGGCAGCGTGCCGTGGCCCGACCAGATCACCTCGCCGGCCGTCGTCAGCTCGTCGAGCATGGTGGGGGAGTAGTCGCGGACGCGCGACGGGAGCACCAGGGACTCCCAGGCGCTCGCCGGGATCGGGACGCCGGCGAACTGCTCGATCACCGTGAGCACCCCGTCGAGGCCCTCGAGCGGACGCCCCAGGTGCTGCCAGTCAGGCAGGAAGCGCGCGTACGCCTCGGGGGAGACCGGCTCGACCGATCCGCGGATCGCCGCGAGCGACCGCATGCGCAGGCGCCGCAGCACCTCGGTGTCGCACCACTCGATGTCGGACCCGGAACCGGCGGCCTCGGGAAGGAAGTACCCGCTCGTGAGCCGACCGGCGTTCTCGAGACGCTGGAGGGTGTGTCGGGCGACGGCCGCGCCGATGCCGAAGCGGGTGGCGACGGCATCCGTCGTGAAGGGGCCGTGGGTGCGGGCATGCCGGGCGACGAGGTCGCCGAGCGGATCGGCGAGCGGCTCGAGGAAGGCGACCGGGATGCCCGTGGGAAGCGCGGCGCCGAGCGCGTCGCGGAGGCGCCCGGCGTCTTCGATCGCCGCGACACGGCTCACTCCGCCGATCGTCACGGGAATCGCGCGGCGGGTGGTGATCAGCTCATCGAGAAGAGCGGATGCCGAGGAGCTGACCGTCTCCGGATCGAGGCGCGCGGCGACCTCGTCGGCATCGAGCGGGCCGAGCATGCGCAGCAGATCGGCGACGCCCTCGAGGCCGCGGGCGCGCCGCTCCGGGTCGAGCCGCTGAGCCTCGCGCTCGAACTGCGCGATGACGTCGGGGTCGAGGAGCTCGCGCAGCTCGACCGTGCCGAGCAGCTCGCCCAGCAGAGCCGGGTCGACCGAGAGCGCGGCGGCGCGGCGTTCGGCGAGCGGCGAGTCGCCCTCGTACATGAAGGCGCCGACGTACCCGAACAGCAGGTCGCGGGCATACGGCGAGGGCTGGCCGGGCTGCGTCTCGACCAGGCGGATGCGGCGGTCGGCGATCGAGGTCGCGAGTCTGCGCAGCGACGGGAGGTCGTACACGTCCTGCAGCACCTCGCGGAGCGTCTCGAGGATGACCGGGAACGTGGGATGACGCCGGGCGACCTCGAGCAGCTGCGCCGAGCGCTGGCGCTGCTGCCAGAGCGGACTGCGGCGGTTCGGGTTCGTGCGGGGCATGAGCAGGGCGCGTGCCGCGCACTCGCGGAAGCGCGAGGCGAACAGTGCGGAACCGCCGACCTCCTGCGTGACGAGGACCTCGAGCTCGTCGGGGTCGAACACGAACAGCTCGGCGCCCGGCGGCTCGGCCTCGGCGTCCGGGATGCGCACGATGATGCCGTCGTCGCTCGCGACCGCCGAACCCTCGACGCCGAGGCGCTCGCGCATGCGGGCGTTGATCGCCAGAGCCCAGGGCGCGTGCACCTTCATGCCGTACGGCGAGTGCAGGATCACACGCCAGTCGCCGACCTCGTCGTGCCCGCGCTCGACCGTGAGGGTGCGATCGGTCGGCAGGGTGCCGGTAGCCTCTCGCTGCTCGGTGAGGTGGGCCATGAGGTTGGTGCGCGCCTGCTCGTCGAGGCCCGCCTCGATGAGGCGCTGCGCCGCCTTCTCGGGGGTCGCCGCCGCGACCTCGCGAGAGAACTTGCCCAGGGCCTCGCCGAGCTCGAACGGGCGCCCGATGCCGTCGCCGTGCCAGAACGGCACCTTGCCGGGCTGCCCGTATGCCGGGATCACGTTGACGCGGTCGTGCGTGATCTCGGCGATCCGCCAGCTGGTGGTGCCGAGCGTGAAGACGTCGCCGACCCGCGACTCGTAGACCATCTCCTCGTCGAGCTCGCCGACGCGGCGGCCGGCGCCCTCGCCCGCGACGAAGACGCCGAAGAGCCCGCGGTCGGGGATCGTGCCGCCGCTGGTCACCGCGATCCGCTGCGCGCCCGGACGCCCGGTGAGGGTGCCGGCATCGCGGTCCCAGACCAGCCGCGGGCGGAGCTCGGCGAACTCGTCAGAGGGGAACCGACCCGCGAGCAGGTCGAGCGTCGCCTCGTACGCCGAGCGCGGCAGCGACTGGAAGGGCGCCGAGCGGCGGACCGTCTCGAACCACTCCTCGACGCTGATCGCGCCCAGCGCGCTCGCCGCGACGGTCTGCTGGGCGAGGATGTCGAGCGGATTGCGCGGCACCTGGATCGCCTCGATCCGGCCCGCGAGCATCCGCTCGGTCACGATCGCGGTGTGCAGCACGTCGCCGCGATGCTTGGGGAACAGGGCCGCGCGACTGATCTCGCCGACCTGGTGGCCCGCACGCCCGACGCGCTGCAGACCGGATGCCGCGGACGGCGGTGCCTCGACCTGGATCACGAGGTCGACCGCGCCCATGTCGATGCCGAGCTCGAGGCTGCTCGTCGCGACGACGCAGCGGAGCACGCCTGACTTCAGCTCCTCTTCGACCTGGGCCCGCTGCTCCTTCGAGACCGAGCCGTGGTGCGCCTTGGCGAGCACCGGATCGGCGCCCGCGGTCGCGCCCGCCTGCGCCATCATCGCGGCGGGGACGGTGGCGGCAGGCAGCGCGGCCCCGATGCGCTCGGAGTAGATCTCGTTGAGGCGGCCGGTCAGCCGCTCGGCCAGACGCCGGGAGTTCGAGAACACGATCGTCGAGTTGTTCTGCAGGATGCGGTCGACGATCGCCTCTTCGACGTGCGGCCAGACGGAACCCGTCACCTCGGTGTATTCCGCGTCTTCCGCGGGCGGGGTCCCTGAGCTTGTCGAAGGGCCCGGCGGCGGCGGGGGATTGGTCATGTCGTCCATCGGCACGACCACCGAGAGCTCGAAGGTCTTCGACGCCGGAGGGGCGACGATGTCGACGGGAGCCGAACCCCCGAGGAATCGGGCGACCTCGTCGATCGGGCGCACGGTCGCGGACAGGCCGATGCGCTGCGCCGCGGTCGCGTTGCCGTGCGAGGCGCGCAGGGCGTCGAGGCGCTCCAGGCTCACCGCGAGGTGCGCACCGCGCTTGGTCGCCGCGACCGCGTGCACCTCGTCGATGATCACGGTGTGCACGTCGCGCAGAGTCTCGCCGGCGCGACTGGTGAGCATCAGATACAGCGACTCGGGGGTCGTGATGAGGATGTCGGGCGGGTCGGAGACGAGCTTGCGTCGATCGCTCGAGGTGGTGTCACCCGACCGGACGCCGACCGTGACCGACGGCGCGGGCAGCCCGAGGCGTCTGGCCGACTGGCCGATGCCGATGAGTGGGGAGCGGAGGTTGCGCTCGACATCGACGCCGAGGGCCTTCAATGGCGAGATGTAGAGGATGCGGGTGCGCGCGGCATCCTTCTTGAGCTTCTCTGGCTTGGAGAGCTTCTCCGACTTCGACGGCTTCCCCTGCGTCCCTGAGCCTGTCGAAGGGGCCATGTGCTCGCGGAACACGCTGTCGATCGCCCAGAGGAAGGCCGACAGGGTCTTTCCCGAACCGGTCGGAGCGACCACGAGCGCGTGCTTGCCGGCGGAGATCGCGTCCCACGCGCCGGCCTGGGCCGGCGTGGGCGCGGGAAACGCACCCCGGAACCAGTCCTGCGTGGCCGGAGTGAAGCGCTCGAGCACATCCCCCATCCGTCCATCTTCCCCGAGACCACCGACATCGGGGCGGGGATTGACGGCGCACTCGACGGATGTCCGACCTGTGCGCGATGCTGAGGCCATGGTGACGCACACGACGAACTATCGCGAGACCTTCATCGAGGTCGCAGAGGACTGCCCCACCGACCACGCGGAAGAGCCGCCGCTGGCGGAGTCGCCGTCGATCGCCGCCCTGCATCATCGCCTGATCGTGGAACAGCCCTACAGTCGCACCTCCGACGACGTGATCTTCGAGACGCATGCATTCCGGCGGGGCATCGCCGTCGACGACGCCGCGGCACGCGAGGAGTTCTTCTCGAAGGGGCAGCCGTGTCTGCGCTCCTCGCCCCTCGGCAAGCGCTACGGCTGGGGCATCCATCATGACGCCGAAGGTCGCGTGGCGCTCGTGCCGCGCGAATCCGAGCAATACGAGCTGCTCGCCGCCGACCCCGCGCTCGCCCACACGAAGGCGATGAGATCGAGACGTGTGTGAGACCTGCCGTCAGAGCAGTGCCGGTGCCGGGGCCCACGCGGTCGCGAACGCGGCCCAGATGATCGGCGAGTGACGAGGGTCGCCGGTCGAGGTCCAGAGTTCACGCCGCTCTCGCTGCCAGGCTCCGAGCGCACTGATCGGGTCGTCCTGCTCGTGCGCCGCGTTCACGGCGACGATCGCCTCGGTCAGCATCCCCTCGGCGCGCTCGCCGAGACCCGGCACGAGACGGCGCAGCCCCGCCTCCGTGGGCAGCGTCCATCGCGTGGCGGTCACGTACTCCGCGCCGCTGTGCAGGAAGGCGGCCACGAGTCCGGTGGGCTCGGCGAAGCGCAGGTCCGTGCCGGAGTCGCACGCGATCAGGGCCACCCGGTTCGGTGCGCGGAGGGGTGCGAGACCTGCTCCGCCCAGCGCGATCTCGGCGGCGGAGTACGGCCGATGCGCTCCGATGAGCGGGGTGGTGCCCGGGGCATCTGCCCCGTCCGACAGATGCAGCCGCGCGTCCAGGGCGTGCGTCGACGCGGTGACGTGCCCGACATAGAGGAGTCTCCCCGCATCGACCACCGCATCCGCGAGGGCGAGACGACCGATGTCCGCCCGGCGGAACGTCTCGCCGAACGGCACCCGTCGGGGTCCGAGGTCGGTGATCGCCCTCGCGAGCGGCGACCCCTCGGACACGGGACCCAGCACGCTCCCCAGCTCTCCGGTCGCGGAGAACCCGGGCACCACGGGGTCCAGCACAGCAGCCACGGGCGACGAGGGGGACCACGGCGATATCGTGCGCGCGGGATCATTGCGCAGCGTCGCCGGCAGCAGCACCGAGACATCGGCCAGGTCGATGCCGCGTTCGCCGCCCGAGATGCCCATCAGCTCCCACGGCACCTGCGCGGTCGACGGCGACAGCTGCACCCGCAGGAGCGGTCGGAGCCCGGCCTGTGCGAGCGTGTTCAGCTCGGCGCTCAGCCACGACGGGACCAGCACAGAGGCGAGCTGGGCCGCGAGGGACTGCTCGCGCTCGGGATCGAGCAGCGCACCATCCGTGAGTGCGCGCTGCAGCGCCTGAAGCCCGCTCTCGCCCGGCAGAGGGGAGGGAAGCGCCTGCGCGAGCTCGTCCATGACCGGTGCGACGTGCGCGCGCGGGATGATCGTCATGCGCGGCGAGCTGCGCTGGTGCTCCCACACCCAACTCACGAGCAGGTCGTCGGCGTCGATGTAGCGCAGCCGGGCGGTCGGACGGACGCCGGGCGGCAGGTCGGTCAGCACGGCGTCGCCGTCGGTCCGGGTCATCGGCAGCGGGGCGCCCAGCTGCGGGATGTCGCGCCAGTTGCCCCCGCTCACCACGTCGCCACCACCGTCGTCGATCGCAGGGTCATGCCGTACTCGGCCTCTGCCGTGTCGATCCAGGCAGCGAGCACGGGGGCTGCCCCCGGCATCGCGACGACGCGCGGCGGTGGCGCGAACCGGACGGATGCCGTCGCCGACGCGCCGCCCGCCAGCCCGCCTGCCAGCCCGGCGGCCGCGGCGGGCAGCTGGTCGAGGTCGTCGGAAGGCAGCGCGTCGGAAGGCGCGTCGGGTTCGGACGGGGGCTCAGAAATCCGGAAGGGCAGCAGCGCGCCGGTGGAGGGCGCGGTGTCGGCGGTCTCGGCGACCGCCTGCAGCGTGACGGCGGCGGCCGCGTTCTCCACGAGCTCGAACAGCAGCGCGGCGTCTCCGAGCGTGCGCGCCAGCCGGAACGCCAGCTCGCGTGCGGGCGCCGCGACCTGCAGGCTCCAGCGCTCGCGCGTGCCCCCGGGGGCGAAGCCGTCGCGGAGCGCTTCGGTGACGAGCAGCACGGGGACGGCCAGATCGCGCGCCTTCTCCAGGCGCAGCATCCGAGACCGCGAGGTGATCGACATGGCGGCCCATTCGGCGTGCATCTCGGCGCGGCGCAGATTCACCCGCGCGCGCTCGCTCGCGGAACGGGTGAGGTCGAGGGCCGCCCGGTAGGCGTCGTCCGCCGCCGGGTACCGGTGCCGCGCCGACTCCGCGTCGCCCAGGAACGCCTGTGCCTCGAGTCGCTCGTGCACCGCGGCATCCTGCCCGAGGTCGTTCAGCAGGACGCGCAGGGTCTTGGCGGCGGCGCCCGCACGGCCGGCCTGCAGCTGCACGGCGGCGAGCCCCGTGCGGCTGGCGGCGAGCCGCGTCTTCAGGCCGATACGCCCGGCGAGCTCGGCCGCCTTCCGGAATCCGTCCTCCGCCTCGCGGTGCCTGCCCGCCTGCATCGCCTCCCGCGCGAGGTTCTCGATCGCGAGCTGTCGGCCGGTGGCATCACCGCCGAGCTCCTGGGCGTGCTGCGCGAGCTGCAGATACTCGCGCGCGGCGGCATCGTCGCCGGTGCGCTGGGCGATCACGCCGAGGTTGGCGTACGCGTGTCCGGAGAGCTCGGGGCCGACCGTCACGGCGATGGCCAGGCCGCGCTTCGCCTCGTCCTCGGCCTCCTGCAGGCGGCCGGTCATGATCAGCGCCGCGGTGCGGGCGTTGTGCACCGCGAAGGCGAGCAGGTCGTGCTGGTCGACTTCGTCGTCGGCAGGGTCGTCGAGCCGGGCCTCGGCATCGGCGATGCCGTCGAGTGCCTCGTCGAGGCGATCCATGAGCGTCAGGGTCTGTGCGCGCGACAGCATCCCGTTGATCTGCACCGTGCGGGTCGCACGCTCGTCGCCGATGAGGGCGATGGCCTGCGCGGCCGCGTCGAGCCCCTCGTCGGTGAGGCGGAGGGCGCCGTCGAGGTCCCCGCCGAACTCGTGGGCCGAGGCCAGATTCAACAGTGCTCGCGCGCGGAGATCGAGCCCCTCGCCGTCGATGTCGTCCACCCGTGTGAGCGCCACCGCCTCGCGCAGCTTCGCGGCCCCTTCGTCGACGCGCCCCTCGTGCAGCAGCATCGCGGCCGCGTTGTTGATGTCGCGCCCGCTCTTCCAGCGGGCCGTCGCCGGAATGCGTCCGCGGATCGCGCTCGGTGGCCGGGCCTCCTCGTCGCTCACCGGCTCGCCCCTGCGCTGCGCTCCGCGAGCGACGTGCTCGGAGACTCGAGGCGATCGGCGGCGAACCGGATCACGGTGTCGCGAGCCTCGGCGGTCTCCGGCGCTCCCGGCGACGGCGCCAGCACCGGATCGTGGACCCAGAGGGTGCGTTCGCCGGCGGGGAGGAAGGCGACGGATGCCGGCACATCGGTCTCTCCGGAGAACCGGTCGCCGACGCGTTCGAGAGCGAGATCGACCGCGGAATCCGACGGTCCGAACCGCGCCGCGAGCGTCGTCGCCGCGACATCGGCGTCGACCGCCGGGACCTCGACGCGCAGCGTCATGCGTCCGTCGTGCTGCCGCAGCCACCAGCGCGCCTCGCCCTCGGCGTCGACGGACTGGGCGGGGACGTCGGCCCAGCGCACGGCATCCGCACCCGTCGCGAGCTCGATCCCGGCCGAGGCGGGCCCTGCACCACCCGCCGCGAGCGCCCATTCCTCCCGGGCGGTCGTGACGGGCAGGAGGGCGATGCCGTGGTCGTCGGCCAGTTCGGCGAGTTCCGCCGATACGGCCGCGCCGTCGGGAGCGAGGGCGAGTGGGAGCGCCGCGAGCCGGGAGGCGGCATCGGCCGCATCTCGCAGGGCGTGCTCGACGGCATCCTCGTCGTCGAGAAGATGCGAGACGAGGTGGCTCGTCAGCGCGATCTCCGCCGCGAGCAGTGCGGGGTCGAGGGCGGGGATCCGTGCGCCCGCCGGCCACCACGCGCGCGCCCATGCCAGGTGCCCGAGCCGGAGCACGGCCTCGACGATGCCGGGATCGGCGTCCGCGATCTCGACGGCCGCGTCCGATTCCGACGACGCGGCAGCGGCGACCGCCGGACCGTAGACGTCGGCGAGCCATCCGCTCGCCGCCGCGATGTCGTCGATGTCGGCATCCGGCCAGTTCGCCCCCGCGGTCGCGTCCCAGTGCAGCAGTGCGCCGGCGCCCTCGACGATCGCCGTCAGGAACGAGGGATCCTCTACCCCGGAGACTCCGGACGAGAGGTGCGCGACCCCGTCGCGCACCCGGATCAGCGTGCTCACGCCGCCTCCGATCCGATGGCCCCGACAGCTCCGCGGCCCATCGCGACCTTCAGCCGCTGACGCTGATCCATCACGACCGAGCGGAGCACGCCGTCGAGCAGATCCCACAGATCATCCGCCGCGATCGCCTGATCGCGCAGCTCCCGTCCGTGCAGGCGCACCCAGAGCCGCCGCAGATAGCCGCGGCGCACGTCGCGGACGTCGGCGACGACGGATGCCGGCACCCCGCTGAACTCGATCGGCAGCCGCAGCGCCCGCCGTACATAGGCTTCACGCCGCCAGCGCGCGGCGAGCCGGCGGTGCGCGGCGGTGAGACGCTGCGCGTCGATCACCTCGGCCGCCTCGAGAGCACGACTCGCCTCGACGCCGAGCACCATCGCCACGCGGCTCTCCTCCTCGCCGAGCTCCCACGCGCGTGCCGACCGGAGGATCTCCTCTTCGACGAGTCCGCGGGCGTCGACGGCCAGCTCAGGGGCGGCACCGCCGGACAGGGCGGCGAACAGCCGCTCGAAGATCGACCGGTCGAACGGGAGCGGCAGATCGCGCTTCGAGGCCGTCCCGCCGAGAGAGGGCAGCAGCGGCGCGGGGTTCCGCGTCAGTCCCAGCGCCCGGGCCGCGCCGTCGCCGTCGAGCGCGGACGCGGCCGCTGTCCCGGCATCCGCCTCGATCAGCGCGGCGAAGTCCGCGTCGGGTCCGTCGCCGGTGCAGGCGTCGAGAGCTCGCGCGATCGCGTCGAGCGCGACCGGGTGCGCCCCGGGAGTCGGACGCGATGCCCAGGCGTCGGCGAGCTCGGCGACCAGCCGCGGGGTCTCGTCCCCGTCGCGCAGCAGCTGCCGCACCTGCGCGAGCAGCGAGTCGCCGGACGCCTGCGCGATCTCCGACACGACCTCGCGGGCCACGGCATCCGCATCGTGACTCGGGGCCCCGGCGTTGCGGGCGAGTTCGTAGCACCGCTGGAAGTACTTCTCCTGCGGATTGCCCTCGGTGATGCGCAACCGCCGCCGCGCGGCCTTGAGCTCCAGGAACCAGGCGGACGCCGCCGCCAGCTCGACGCGCGCGGCGCGGATGCGGTCCCGGAGCTCGTCGGCGGCCTCGGCGGTCAGCGTGCCGCCCGCGAGACCGGGATTCTGCACGGGGCGGATCACCAGCGGGTCGAGGATGAGCTTCATCGTGCGCGCCAGCGGGCGCCCGGAGCCGTTGCTGAACGGGGCGACGCCGTCGCCCAGCTCCTGCCATGCCTGCGCGATCACCTGGGCCCGCGGATACAGCGCGACCACCGCATCGACGTCGGCGCTCACAGGTGTGAGCTCGGCAGGCGCACTCATGTCGCCAGCCTATAGAGAGAGGGTCCGCTCGGGCGCGCACGACGGAGAACCCGTGATCGGGAGATCCCGCGCGCCACGGCATCCTGGCGACATGAACACCAACGAGTCGCGAGGATATGTGCTCAACGGCACCACGGTCCTGCCGCTGCAGTCGACGTCGCTGCCGACGCGAGGGCCGCGGGACCCGCGGAAGGTGCGCCGGCGCATCCGGCTGCGGTTCCTCGGCTTCTTCCTGGCGCCGGTCCTCGTCGGAGGCACGATCGCCCTGGTCGCCTGGATCTCCACGCCGCCGACCCGCGATGTCGAGATCCTGCCGGGGTCCGCCGTCCTCAGCATCGACGAGCAGGACGTGGCCGTCGTGGTCTACGCCGACTCCTCCCGTCCCGGCCTGTTCGAGTCCATCTTCCAGACGCGGGCGACTGCGATCCGGCTCTCCGACGGCGAGGCCCTGTGGGACCAGCGGCTGAACGAGGAGCTCGCGAGCGAGGCGGTCGCCTTGGCCGGCGACTCGTCGCGGGTCTACATCGGCACCGACGAGGGCCTTGTGATCCTCGACGCGGCGACAGGGGCGATCGAGGCGCAGGGCACCGGCATCTCCGGGCTCGGCGCCGACGCGGTGCTCTCCGCCTCGGCCTACGGCTACGACGCCGAGGCGAACGCCGTGGTGGCACTCACCGCTTCGGGGGGATTCGTGCAGATCCCTGTCGGCGCGCTGGATGCGCAGCCGGCGGATGCCGCGGTGGCGAGCCGCTGGCAGGGCACGCTGAGCGCTTCGGCGTTCCTGGACACCAGCGCGCTCACGCGCTTCGTCGACACGGCCATCGCCCCCGACGGCACGACCTTCGCGATCGAGCCGCTCTCCGCGGCGGTGGATCGCGACGCCCTGGTGATCACGTCGTCCGATGAGCAGCTCGTCCGCCGCACCGAACTGGTCGACGCGGAGATCCTCCCCGAGACGGGTGCGGAGCCGCGTCCCGGCGTGATGCTCGACACCGGCCAGTTCCTGGAGGGCGACTTCACCGGGGTCGATCCCGACGACATCGAGGCTCTCCTCGAGGCGGCGAGCCGACTGACCGGGGAGTCGATCCCGGCCCCTGCGGCATCCGGCACCGGGTTCGTACTCGTGCAGCATCGGGAATCGGTGAACGCCGACAAGAGGCTGCTCAGCAGTGTGGACATCGCGACGGGACAGCTCGTCGACACGGTCGAGATGGGTGCGGATGCCGTGCGCGCGATCACCGGACCGTCGGGGACGACGGCGGTCCTCGCCGCCGCCCCCGACTCCTGGTACCCGAACACCCTCTTCGTGCTGCAGGAGGACGGCACGCTCCGACAGGTCGCCGTGGGAGTCGTGCCGTGGTGGGTGTCTCCGCTGAGCTAGACCTCGCTCAGCGTGCCGTCGGCCTGGATCTCGAGCGTGAGATCCAGGTCGAGCCGCGCCAGGAACGCATCGTCGTGGCTGACGACGAGCACGGCTCCGCGGTAGGCCCGCAGGGCCTCGACGAGCTGGTCGACCGTATCGATGTCGAGGTTGTTCGTCGGCTCGTCGAGCACCACGAGGTGCGGCGGCGGGTCCGAGAGCAGCAGCTTCGCCAGAGCGACCCGGAAGCGCTCGCCGCCGGAGAGCGCCGATACCGGGCGCTCGGCGGTCGCACCGCGGATGAGGAACCGGGCGAGCCGGTTCCGCAGCTCCTTCTCGGGCACCTGCGGGGCGGCAGCCGCGATGTTCTCGAACACCGAGCGGTCCGCGTCGAGGCCGTCGATCCGCTGCGGCAGGTAGCCGATGCGGTCGGTGAGGGCCTCGGCGACGAGGGGCGGCCGTTCCGTATTCAGCAAGAACGCGCCGGATTCGGTCGGGATCGCCGGATCCGCGCCGTCGTCGCGAGTTCTTGCTGAATCGTGAACGCCGACTTGCGGTGCACCGGCGACCAGACGTTCGAGCAGGGTCGTCTTGCCGGCCCCGTTCCGCCCGATCAGGGCGACGCGCTCGGGGCCCTGGAGCACCCACGCCCGCTCCTCGTCGCCGAGCATCGCGATGCGCCGCGACCGGGAGACCTGCGGATCCGGCAGTTCGATCTTCATCGACGCGTCCGAGCGCACCCGGCGCCCGGCCTCGTCGAGGGTCGCGCGCGCAGCCTCCTCCTTCGCTCCGACTTCGGTGCGGAGCTTGCCCGCCGACACCTCGGCCGCCATCTTGCGGCCATGCGCGATGATCTTCGGGACGCGCTTCTCGATCTCGGCCTTCTTCGCCGTGCGGGTGCGGTGCGAGAGCTTCACCTCGGCCTCGATGCGCTGGCGCTTCTCCTTGCGGAACGCCTGCGCGGCGGTGACCTCGGCCTGCTTGGCGGCATCCTGCTCGGCATCCAGCCAGGCGCGCCATTCGGAGTACGGGCCTCCGAAGACGCTCAGGCTCTGCGCGTACAGCTCGGCGGTGTCGTCCATGAGCTCGAGCAGCGACAGATCGTGACTGACCACGATGAGCGTGCCCTTCCAGGCCTGCACCATCGCGCCCAGCTTCGCCCTGGCGTCGCGGTCGAGATTGTTGGTCGGCTCGTCGAGGAGCGTGATCGGCGCACGACGCAGGCGGATGCCGGCGATCGCGACCAGCACGGCCTCGCCGCCCGAGAGCTCGCCGACCCGGCGGTCGAGGAAGTCCGGGGCGAGGCCCGCCTCTGCGAGCGACGCCTGGGCGCGCGCCTCGATGTCCCAGTCGTCGCCGACCGCGTCGAAGTGCGCCGGGTCGACGTCACCGGTGCTGATCGCGCGCACCGCGTCGAGCGCCTCGGACACGCCGAGGAGCTCGGCGACGCGGCGATCGACGTCGAGCGTCAGCTGCTGCGGAAGGTACGCGACATCGCCGGATGCCGTGACGACGCCCGATGTCGGTTCGAGTTCGCCGGCCATCAGGCGCAGCAGCGTGGACTTCCCGGCGCCGTTGCGGCCGACGAGACCGGTGCGCCCGGAGCCGAAGGCGCCCGAGAGTCCGTCGAGAGCGTGCGAGCCGTCCGGCCAGGTGAAGGTGAGTCGGTCGAGAGTGACCGACGCGTGAAGGGTGGGTTGTGACATGGGATGTCTCCTGTCGAGTGCGAGGGTGCACTGACGCCGGACCTCGGTCACGAGCCGCGAGCGGTCGGAGCGGAGGCGGAAGGTCCTGGAGAGGCAGAAGGGTCCCGGAAGGGGATGGTCCCGGAGCGGGATGGTCCCGGAGCGGGGCGGTCCCTGCGCGGGGCGGTCCCTGCGCGGGGCGGTCCCGGAGCGGGATGGTCCCTGAGCGGGATGGTCCCGGAAGGGGATGGTCCCGGAACGGGATGGGTCCCTGAGCCTGTCGAAGGGTCGTCGGGTCAGCGCGCGGAAAGAGGGGCGCGGAGGCGACGGATCAGATCAAAGGACTTCCAGACACGGCGGACAGGACGCATCGACGATACCCGGGCGTGTCGCGACGCGCAACCCCGGGCGTGTCGCAGGTCAGGACGCGACGATCCCGTCGATCCACTTGGTGAGGAACAGACGCACGTCGGCGAGCTCCTCCTCGGAGATGCTGTGCGTCAGCCCCGTGTAGACGCGGCCGGAGAGCTCGGAGTGGTCGGGCAGCCACTGGGCGGTGTGGTCGATCAGGGCGGGAGGGATGACGTCGTCGTTCGTTCCGCGGCCCCAGAAGACGGCGGGGCGCAGCTCCCGGAGCTCCTCATCGCGGGGGAGTGGCCCGGGCGACGCGTAGCCGCTCAGCGCCACGATCGCGCCGAAGCGCTCCGGCGCGAGGCGGAGGGTCTGCAGCGCGACCGCAGCCCCCTGCGAGAAGCCGAGCAGTGCGACCGAGGGGGCGTCGCCGACCGCGGTCTCGAGCCAGCGCAGGAACGCTTCGGCCGCGGATGTCACCGCGTCGGGGCTCCGGCCGTCGAGTCCTTCGATCGGATACCACGAGCGGCCGGGCATCGGCCACGGCGGTGCGAGGGGAGCCGCGACGGATGCCACGGCGATGCCGTCGGGCAGGTAGGGGACGAGGCCGAACAGGTCGTGCTCGTCGGCGCCGTAGCCGTGCAGGAGCACGAGCAGCGGCATCCGTCCTCGTTCTTCGGACGACCATCTCGTCGCGGCGTCGTCGATCGTCAGGTTCTCGCTCACACCGACATCCTGCCAGCGGCATCCGACGCGCCCCACCTCGCACGGTCAGGCGCGGCTGGTAGAAAGGACACATGTCCGTCCGCACACCTGATCCCGACCCGGAACCCGAAGACGACGGTCTCGGCGCCTTCCGCGATGCGAATCCGTCGGCACCCCGCTCGAATCCCGGGTGGCTGAGCGACATCGAGCTCGAAGAGGCGCGTCGGCATCTGCCGATGCTCTACGTCGAGGCGATCCCGGTGCGCACCGACGGGTCCGGGCAGGTGACCGAGATCGGCATCCTGCTGCGTTCGACGCCGATGGGCGAGATGACCCGCACGATCGTGTCCGGTCGAGTGCGCTTCGGCGAGACGATCCGCGACGCGCTCTTCCGTCACGTCGAGAACGACCTCGGCCCGATGGCGTTCCCGCTGCTCCCGCCGCAGCCGCTGCCGTTCACGGTGGCGGAGTACTTCCCCATCCCGGGCGTGAGCGCATACCACGACGACCGTCAGCACGCGGTGTCGCTGGCGTTCGTCGTGCCGGTGACGGGCACCTGCGAGCCGCGTCAGGACGCGCTCGAGGTGACCTGGTTCCCGCCGGAGGCCGCGGCATCCGACGCGGTCGCCGCCGAGATGGAGGGCGGCCGCGGCACGCTCATCCGCCTGGCTCTCGCGAACCTCGGGCTGCTGCGCTAGCCACACCGAACGCGCCGTCTGCGGCCCTGCCTCTCGCGTGATGACGGGAGGAGAAGGGGCCTCTTCGTCGTGCGACTCTTGCGCCGGTTGAACTAATGGGCTAGAAAGTAGACCATTAGTCCAATCGGCAAAAGGATGTTCGCATGGATGCTTCGACAACGACGTCGCGCAGCGCAGGAACAGCACAGGACCGCAGCCTCCGCGGAAACCTCGGGGCGGTCTCGGTCACCTTCATGGTGATCGCCGCGGCGGCGCCGCTCACGGTGGTCGGCGGCCTGGTGCCGATCGGCTATCTCGTGGGGAACGGCATCGGCTTCCCGGTCATGTTCCTCGTCGCCACCGTGATCCTGCTGCTTTTCTCGGTGGGTCTCACGGCGATGAGCCGCTATCTCCCCAAGGCGGGCTCGTTCTTCGTCTTCGCCACGCACGGACTCGGTCGTACCCCGGGCCTCGCCACGGCGTACCTCGCCCTCATCTGCTACACGACCGTGCAGATCGCGGTGTTCTCCTACCTGGGGGCGACGATCAGCTCCAGCATCGCCCTCCTGGGCGGCCCCGAGATCCCGTGGTGGCTGCTCACGCTCGCCACCGTGGCGATCGTCGGCGCGCTCGGGTACCGGCAGATCGAGCTCAGCTCCCGCGTGCTCGTGGTCGTGCTGCTCGCCGAGATCGGCATCGTGGTGCTGCTCGGCATCGTGATCCTGGTCACCGGGGGAGCGGAGGGCGTGACCTACGGCTCGTTCCTGCTCGAGAACGTGCTCTCGGGCGCTCCCGCCCTCGGCCTCATGTTCGCCATCGCGAGCTTCATCGGGTTCGAGTCGACGGTCGTCTACCGTGACGAGGTGCGCACGCCGGAACGCACGATCCCGCGCGCCACCTACGCTTCCGCGATCGTCATCGGCGTGTTCTACGCTTTCGCAGCCTGGGCGATCGTGATCGGCGTCGGCGAAGGCGCGATCATCGACGAGGCGGCCGCCGACCCCACGACGCTGATCGCCCGCGTGACCGAACAGTACCTCGGCCCGGTCGGCTCGATCGCCGTCGCCATCCTGTTCCTCGGCAGCATGTTCGCGGCGGTCCTGTCCCTGCACAACGTGCTGACCCGCTACCACCACGCGATGGCGAACGCCCGCGTGCTGCCGCACCGCGTCGGCGCCGTCCACCGGCACCACGGCTCACCGCACGTCGCCTCGATCGTGCAGGTGGCGACCTCCGGCCTCGCGATCATCGTGCTCGCGCTGATCGGCTTCGCGCCGGAGAACATCTTCGCCTGGTTCGCCGGTATCGGGACGCTCGCGATCGTCATCCTCATGGCGGTCACCTGCCTCGCGGTCGTCGTGTACTTCGGCCGCACGCGCCAGCTGCGGAGCCCGTGGCACACCGTGATCGCTCCGACCCTGGGCTTCCTCGGGCTGGCCGTCTCCGCCGTGCTCATCGCCGCCAACTTCCCCCTGCTCGTGAGCGACGTCGATGCAGAGGGGAACCCCGCCTGGGGGCCGATCAGCGTCACGCTGGTGGCCGTCGTCGTCCTCGCGCCCGTGATCGGCCTCGTGCAGGCCGCCGTCATGCGGGCGAAGGCCCCCGAGGCGTACGCGCAGATAATGCGTCGCTTCGACGAGAACGCCTGACCCAGGCCCCCGACCACTGCAGACGAAGGATGGAAATCATCGGCACCTCCGCCCTGGCCCGCCCCCTGATCGGCATCTCCGGTCGACGACTGCGGGGCTCCGCGATCGGCGCACCGCACGGCTTCGCCGACGCGCCGCTCGAGGCATATCTCAGCGAGTACTCGACATCCGTCCTCCACGCCGGCGGCCTGCCGGTGCACCTACCGATGGATGCTGCGCCGGCGGAGCTCGTCGAACGCCTCGAGGGCGTCGTGATCGTCGGCGGCGACGATGTGGACCCGCGCCGCTACGGTCGGACGCCGGGACCGTTCACGCCGCAGATCGATCCGCAGCGTGATGAGTTCGAGGCCGGACTCATCGAGGCCGCGATCGACGGAGCCGTCCCTCTGCTGGGCGTCTGCCGCGGCGCGCAGCTCCTCAACGTCGTCCGCGGCGGCACGCTCCATCCGCACCTCGCTTACGGCGACGGAGAGTCGCACGGCTCGTACGCCTACCCCCGTGCGCACCGCGTGCACGACGTGCACACGGCAGCGGGCAGCGTCGCGCACGCCCTCTACGGAGAGACGACACGGGTCAACTCGTTCCACCATCAGGCCGTCGACGTGCCGGGGAGCGGGATCGTGGTGACCGGCTGGGCGCCGGACGGCATCGTCGAGGCCATCGAGCTCGAGGGATTCCCGGTCGTCGGGGTGCAGTGGCATCCGGAGGTCTTCGGGACCGATCCCGTCTTCGGCTGGCTGGTCGATCAGGCAGCCGCCCGCGCGACGCGCGGCGTCGCGTCCGCCACGCAGAACGTCGCCTAGGCGTCACCGAACACAGTCGTCACCGAACACAGTCGTCACCGAACACGGTCGTCACCGAACAGGGAGAAGAAATGCGACACGCAGACAAGAACGCCTTCATCACCGGCGCAGGCTCCGGAATCGGACGGGAGACGGCCCTCCGCCTCGCGAGCGAGGGCGCCCGGGTTCTCGTCACCGACGTCTCGGCAGACGGTGCGGCCGAGACCGTACGCCTCATCGAGGAAGCCGGTGGCACCGCCCTCGCCGCCGTGGTCGACGTGCGGTCGCGGGACCAGATCCGCGCCGCCGTCGAGCGCGCCCGTGAGGAATGGGGAGCGCTGCACCTGCTGATCAACAACGCCGGCGTCGTGACGGAGCACTCGTTCGAGACCCTCACGGAGGAGGCATGGGACTTCGTCTTCGACATCAACCTCAAGGGGCAGTTCCTCGTCGCCCAGGAGATCGCCCCGCTCATCGCCGAATCCGGCGGCGGCGCGATCGTGAACCTCTCCACGGTCGAGGCTCTCGTCGTCGTGACGAGCACCGGCACCGCGCAGCCGCACTACAACGCGAGCAAGGGCGGGGTGCCCATGCTCACCAAGGCTCTGGCGGTCGAGCTCGCCGCGAAGAACATCCGCGTCAACTGCGTCGCGCCTGGCCCCATCGCCACCGACTTCTTCGACTACGAGAGCGTCACGAGCGACGAGGCACTGGAGTTCATGAAGCAGCGCCTCCTCGTGCCCCGGGTCGGGCTCCCCGCCGACATCGCGTCGGCCGTATCCTGGCTGCTCAGCGACGAGGCGTCCTGGATCGACGGCATCCAGCTCCCTGTCGACGGAGGGTGGCTGACACGATGATCGATGATGTACGCCTCGCGCCCGATGAGCTCGAGGCCGCCGGCATCCGCACGGTGATCGTCGCGACGCCCGACATGCAGGGTCGGCTCGTCGGCCGGCGCATCCCCGTCGAGGGGTTCGGCCGTGTGGTCGAGAACGGCGTCGACATCTGCACCTGCGCGTGGTCGTGGGACATCGAGCAGGGGCTCGAGCTGATCGACGCCAATCGGTTCGCCCTCTGCGGCATGCACAACGGCGTGCCCGACGTGACGCTCATCCCCGATCTCGACACGCTCCGCCCCGCGGCGTGGCTCGAGGGCGTCGCGATCTGCCTCGCCGACCCGGTCGACGTGCATTCGCACGAGCCCATGCCGATCTCGCCGCGCGTGCTCCTGAAACAGGAGCTCGCGCGCATCCGGGAGAGGGGGCTCACCCCGCTCGCGGGGACCGAGCTCGAGTTCTACCTGTTCCGCAATGATCCTCGGGAGCTTCGCCGTTCCGGCTTCCGCGACCTCGACCCGACCACCCTCACCCCCTCGGACTTCCTGATCCACGAGGGGAACCTCTACGAGCCGTTCTTCCAGAAGCTGCGCTCCGACCTCCGGGCCAGCGGCATCCTGGTCGAGACCGCGCAGAGCGAGTGGGGGCTCGGGCAGTGGGAGATGACGTTCGAGTACGGGGATCCGCTGGAGATGGCCGACCGGCACGCGCTCTACAAGCTGGCCGTGCGCGACACCGCGGCGCGCGCCGGGATGTCCGCGACGTTCATGGCCCGGCCGCTCAACGACCAGCCGGGGTCGTCCTGCCACGTGCACGTGTCGTTCGTGGACGAGCAGGGTGCGGCGGTGTTCTGGGACGAGTCGGCCGCGGATCACCTCAGCGGGCGGATGCGGGCGGCGATCGCCGGGGCGCTCGAGCACGCTCCCGCACTGATGGCGTGGTACGCCCCGACCGTGAACGCCTACCGCCGCAGCAACTCCGCGGACGTGGCGGGGAACGGGCGCACCTGGGGCTTCGACAACCGCACGACAACCGTGCGCGTGGTCGGGCACTCGCCGAAGGCCCTGCGGTTCGAGTTCCGCCTCCCCGGGGCCGACACGAACCCGTACTTCACCCTCACCGGGCTCCTGGCCTCTGCGCGGGACGGGATGGACAAGGAGACCGCGCTCGCGGACCCCGTGACCGGCAGCGCGTACGACCTGCCCGGCGACGGAGCGATGCCCGCGGACCCGCGTCAGGCAAGCATCCTGTTCGGCGAGAGTGCACTGGTGCGGGAGCTCCTCACTCCCGACGTCATCTCGCACCAGCAGGTCCTGCTCGAGCACGAGTGGACGACGTTCATGTCCCGCGTCACGGACTGGGACCTGCACCGCTACTTCGATCGGATCTGACATGACCTACCCCGCCCTGCGCACCTGGATCGGCGGCGTCGCCGAGGAGAGCCCCGAGAGCGACGGCACGTGGCTGCACGACCCGAACACAGCGGAGCCGCTGGCCGCGTCGGCGTCGAGCACGCTCGAGCAGGTCGACCGCGCGGTGGCCGCCGCGCAGGAGGCGCATGACGACGCGCGCTGGCGCGGTCTCGCACCGGAGCGACGGGCCGAGAAGCTCATCGCCCTCGCCGACTGGCTCGACGAGCGCACCGAGGAGGTCGCCCGCCTCGATGCGCTCAACAGCGGCGTCCCGATCTCGGTCACGCGACTGTTCGGCGGGGCGAACGGCGCGACGCTGCGGGATGCCGCACAGCGCGCGGCGGCCGTCGGCGACGTGCGCGACCTGCCCTCCGCGCAGGGCGGCGTGCGGCTGCACCGGGTGCCGTGGGGTCCGACCGCGCTGATCCTGCCCTGGAACGCGCCGTCGGCGATGGCCGTCAAGAAGACGGCGTTCGCGCTCGCGGCGGGAGCGACCGTCGTGCTCAAGCCCTCGTCGTTCTCGCCGTGGAGCGCCCAGCTGCTGCTCGAGGGCGTGCACGCGGCGGGCATCCCCGACGGAGTGGTCGGGCTCGTGCAGGGCAGCGGAGGGATCGGACGCGCCCTGGTCGCGGACGAGCGGATCGCCGCGATCTCGATGACGGGATCCACGCCGACGGGCCGGGCGATCGCCGCGACGGCCGCCCCGCGCTTCGCCCGGCTGCAGCTGGAGCTCGGCTCCAACAACCCCGCCATCGTCCGCGCGGATGCCGACCTGGATGCTGCGGCGAAGGCGCTGACCGACGGCGTTCTCAAGCTGTCCGGCCAGTGGTGCGAGGCGCCGCGGCGCGTGCTCGTCGACCGGGCACGCCGCGACGAGCTGGCGGGACTGCTGATCGCCGAGTTCGGACGGCGCGCGATCGGATCGAGCCTCGACGACGCGACCGAGGTGGGGCCCGTCGCCTTCGCCGGCCGCCGCGATGAGCTCGCCGCGCAACGGGATCGGCTGAGGGAGGCCGGCGCGGAGGTGCTGAGCGTCTCGCAGACCCCGGCGCAGGGCTGGTTCTTCGCGCCCACGGTGGCGGTGCTCGACGGGCCGGGTCTCGCCGACGAGGTGTTCGGACCGATGCTGCTCGTGGGCGGCTACGCCGACGAGGACGAAGCCGTCGCCCTCGCGAACACCGGCCAGGTCGGGCTCGCCGGCTACGTGTTCGGCGCCGACGAGGAGGCCGCGACCGCACTCGGCACCCGGCTCGTCGCAGGAGAGGTCAAGGTCAACGGCACGAGCGTTCTCGACATGTCGCCGGAATCGGCGCAGAGCTTCTTCGGCGCGAGCGGTCTCGGCGGGCACGGAGACGACGATGTGCTTGACTTCTTCGTAGGGAAGCAGGTCGTGGGCTCCGATCGCCCAGGGCTCCCCCTCTGACCGGAGGAGTGCGGATGAGCGAGCGTGACGACGCGCCGCACGACTTCTCCCGTGCGGTGCTGCAGCCCGTGTCCGGGTACCAGGCCGTCGCCGGTTTCCTGCGGCGCGAGATGGCGCTCGGGCGCATCCGGCCCGGCGATCGACTTCCACCCGAGCGGCGGCTCTCCGAGCAGCTGGGCGTCTCGCGAGAGACCCTCCGGCAGGCCCTGCGCATCCTCGAGGGGAGCGGTCAGATCGTGATCTCGCGCGGCGCTTCCGGCGGCGCGATCGTGCAGGATGCCGCACTGGACCCGCGGCTCATCCGCGAAGAGGTCCGCACGCGTTCAGGCGAGATCGGCGAGCTCACCGAGTTCCGCGCGATCGTCGAATCCGGCGGGGCGGCGCTGGCCGCTGTCCGCCGCAGCGAGGACGATTTGGAGGCGATGGCGCAGGCTCAGCGCGACCTCGCGGAGGCCGCCACGAAGGCGGAGTCGCGCATCGCCGACACGGACTTCCACATCGCGCTCGCCGAGGCGTCGGGCAACTCCTTCGTGCGCGACGCGGTCGAGGAGGCGAGGGTGCGGATGTTCGAGCCCGTCGACCTGATCAGCTTCGACTTCGTGAAGGAGTCGAGCTGGGACGCGCACGAGCAGATCCTCGAGGCCGTGCGCCGTGGCGATGCCGTGGCTGCGGATGCCGCGATGCGCGCGCATCTGCAGACGACGCGCGAGGAGTTCACCCGCGTCGTCGAATCCTGACGCGCCGCGGGCCGGCCTGAGCCGCGAGGGCCGTGGGCTCAGGCCGTGGTGAGGCGCGACAGCTCCGCGACGAACGCGTCGACGTCGGACTCCTCGGTGTCGAAGCTGCACATCCAGCGCACCTCGTTGCGCGCGGCATCCCAGTCGTAGAAGCGGAAGGACTCGCGCAGGCTGTCGGCGACGCCGTCGGGGAGCGTCGCGAAGACGCCGTTCGACTGGGTCGGCTGCGTGAACGAGACGCCGCGGATCGAGCCGTCGGCGATGCCCGCCTCGACGGATGCCCGGAGGCGCGCGGCCATCGTGTTGGCATGCCGGGCGTTGCGCAGCCACAGGTCGCCCTCGAGCAGCGCGATCAGCTGGGCCGAGACGAAGCGCATCTTCGAGGAGAGCTGCATGTTGAACTTGCGCGAGTAGATGAGACCGTCGGATGCCGCGGGGTTCAGCACGACGACGGCTTCGCCGAGCATCGCGCCGTTCTTCGTGCCGCCGAAGCTGAGCACGTCGACGCCGGCGTCGCGCGTGAAGGCGCGCAGCGGCAGGTCGAGGGCAGCGGCGGCGTTCGACAGGCGCGCGCCGTCGAGGTGCAGCTTCATGCCGCGCTCGTGGGCATGGTCCGCGATCGCGCGGATCTCGTCGGCCGTGTAGAGGGTGCCGAGTTCGGTGGACTGCGTGATCGAGACCACCAGCGGCTGCGCGCGGTGCTCGTCGCCCCAGCCCCAGGCCTCGCGGTCGATGAGCTCGGGGGTGAGCTTGCCGTCGTCGGTCGGGACGGTGAGCAGCTTGAATCCGCCGATCTTCTCGGGGGCACCGCCCTCGTCGACGTTGATGTGCGCGGTGGAGGCCGCGATCACCGCACCCCAGCGCGGGAGCATCGACTGCAGGCCCGTGACGTTCGCGCCGGTGCCGTTGAACACCGGGAACGCCTGCACGCCCTCGCCGAACTGCGCCTGGAAGACCTCCTGCAGGCGCACGGTGTACGCGTCCTCGCCGTAGGCGACCTGGTGGCCCCCGTTCGCCGCGGCGATCGCCGCGAGGACCTCGGGGTGGATGCCGGAGTAGTTGTCACTGGCGAATCCCCGGATCGCGGGGTCATGCGTAAGGCTCACCGCACAAGCCTATGTCCCGGATGACGGGGGCGGGCACCGCGGAGGGGTTCCGGATGTCCGAGGCTCGTCCTACCCTCGGAGACATGGAGCGCACCGCAGCGAAGACCGCATTCGCCAACGTCCTCGTCAACACGCTCATCGCGAACGTGACGACGAGCTTCCTGTGGTTCGCGCTCACGTTCTGGGTGTACATCGAGACGCAGTCCGTGCTGGCGACCGGCATCATCGGCGGCGCCTACATGCTCTTCATCGCGTTCTTCGCGATGCTGTTCGGCACGATCGTCGATCGGCACCGCAAGCACACGGTCATGCTGCTGTCGAGCGTGATCTCGGCCGTGGCGTTCCTCATCGCCGGCGTGCTCTACGTCTGGCAGGGCGAGGCGCCGCTCCTCGACCTCGGCGGCCCCTGGTTCTGGCTGTTCTCGGGAATCATCCTGTTCGGCGGGGTGATCGAGCAGCTGCGCAACATCGCGCTGTCCACCACGGTCACCCTCCTCGTGCCGGAGGAGAAGCGCGCGAACGCCAACGGACTCGTCGGCACCGTGCAGGGCATCGCGTTCCTGGTGACGAGCGTGTTCTCCGGACTCTCGATCGGGTTCCTCGGCATGGGATGGACGCTCGCGATCGCGATCGGGGCGATGGCCGTCACGTTCGGCCACCTGCTGTTCATCCGCATCCCCGAGGGCACGCCGGAACCCGATCCGAACGGCAAGAGCGCGCTGGACTTCCGTGGCAGCGTGCAGGCGATCCGGCTCGCGCCCGGGCTGTTCGCCCTGATCATCTTCTCCACGTTCAACAACCTCATCGGCGGCGTCTACATGGCGCTGATGGACCCGTACGGGCTCACGCTGTTCGACGCGCAGACCTGGGGCTTCGCTCTGGCGTTCGCCTCGACCGGGTTCCTGATCGGCGGCGGCCTGGTGGCGAAGTTCGGCCTCGGGCGCAAACCCGTGCGCACGATGCTGCTCGTCGTCATCGCGATGGGCCTGCTCGGCTCGGTCTTCATGCTGCGCGAGTGGTGGCCGCTGTACGTGATCGGCATGTGGGTCTACATGGCCCTGGTCCCGCCGGTCGAGGCCGCAGAGCAGACCGTGATCCAGAAGGTCGTGCCTTTCGAACGCCAGGGGAGGGTGTTCGGCGTGGCCGCGGCCATGGAGGCGGCGGCAGCCCCGATCACCGCCTTCCTCATCGCGCCGCTCGCGGAGTTCCTCATCATCCCGTACATGGACAGCTCCGCGGGGCAGCGGCAGTGGGGCTGGCTGCTCGGCGAGGGAGAGGCGCGCGGCATCGCGCTGATCTGCCTGTTCGCGGGTCTCGTGATGGTCGTCGCCGCCACGCTGGCCTTCTTCACGCGCTCGTATCGCCACCTCACCGAGCTGTACGCGACCGCGCCGGATCCGATGCCCGAAGATGAGGATGGGCAGGGCACGAGCACTCCGGAAGCCGCGGCGGGCGATGCAGGTGATGAGCGAGAGCTGCCCGAGCAGCGAGGTGTCGATGCGCCTGCACCGGTGCGCGGGTCGCCTCCGGAACTGCCCAAGCGGTCGATCTGACGGCGCTGCTGCACCGCCGCCCACCGCGAGCTCAGGCCAGGTCGACGATCCGGTCGTTGAGCTCGGCGGCATCCGAGTCCCACAGCGCGACGATCGCCGGCGCGAGCGCGGCCGGATCGAGAGCCTTCGCGCGGAAGACGACGGATGCTGCGCGCAGCGGCTCGTCCGCATCCCGCGCGGCCTTCGCGTACCCCTGCGCGACCGCGCGGGTCCACGCCTCGCTGGCAGCCTTCACCGCGGCGTAGTTCGCCCCGCCGGCGAGCGGTCGAGCCACCGCTGTCGCGGAGACCATCGCGAATCGCCCGGCATCCGATGCGCGCAGCGCTCCGTCGAAGGCGCGGCTCGTCGCACGCACCGCCTCGAGTGCGGGCAACAGGGCACGGAAGTCCTCGTCGGCCTGCCCGGCGAGTCCGCCGCCGCCGCGCCAGCCCCCGACGAGCGGGATCACGCCGTCGACAGAGCCGAGGTGCGCAGCGAGAGCGGTCATGTCGTCGAGCGACGTCGCGTCGGCGACCTCGATCTCGGCACCGGCATCCTTCAGCGGCCGAAGTCGCTCGACCGAGCGGCCCGTGGCGACGACGCGCGCGCCGGCGTCGAGCAGAGCCCCTGCGACGGCGAGGCCGGAGGCGCTGGTCGCTCCGGCGAGGACGATGGTGCGGTCGATGACGGTCATGTGCTCAACTTTCGCGGATGAGGCGAACTTCTGCGGCCGATCCGGCCCGGAATGGCCGCAGAAGTTCGGAATGGCCGCAGAAGTCGGCGGCGGATCAGTCGTCGGTGCCGCGGATGCCGACCGTCGACTCGATCACGGGCTTCATCTTCTTGTCGAGGGCCTCGAAGAACATCGACAGCGGGAACTCGTCGTCCAGCACGGCGTCGGTGTAGCCCTTCGGGGCTCCGGAGAGGATCTCGTCCGAGAGCCCGCGGGCCCAGTTCGACGCCGGGTGCGGCGTGAGCACGCTGCGGACCAGGTCGTAGGCCGCGAGCCAGTGCGCGGTCTTCGGACGGTCGATCGAGCGCCAGTAGAGCTCGTCGATCGCGTCGCCCAGAGCGACGACCGCATCGGGGACAGCGTCCCAGTCGAACGCGAGGGCCGTGTCGGTCCAGTGCAGCACGCCGCGCTGGTGCAGCCAGGCGAACAGCAGCTGTCCGCCGAGGCCGTCGTAGTTGCGCACGCGCGAGCCCGTGATCGCGAACCGGAAGATGCGGTCGAAGATCACGGCGTACTGCACGAGACCGGCCTGGTCGAGCGTCTCCTGCTCGATCGCGGTGAGGTCCTCGCCGGCCGATGCGCGGGCGGCGAGCGACCGCTCGATCTTCACCGACTCGCGGAACGCGGTCAGGTCGCAGCGCAGCTCCTCGAGCGAGTAGAGGAAGAACGGCATCCGCTGCTTGATCATGAACGGGTCGAACGGCAGGTCGCCGCGCATGTGCGTGCGGTCGTGGATGATGTCCCACATCACGAACGCGCGCTCGGTCAGCGCCTGGTCGTCGAGCATCGCGGCGGCGCGCTCCGGCAGGTCGAGCTTCGTGATCTCGGCGGCGGCACGGGTCACGCGCCGGTAGCGCGCGGCCTCGCGGTCCTGGAAGATCGCACCCCAGGTGAAGGACGGGATCTCGCGCATGGCGACGGTCTCGGGGAAGAGCACGGCCGAGTTCGTGTCGTAGCCGGGGGTGAAGTCCACGAGGCGCAGCGAGACGAACAGCTTGTTGCCGTAGTCGCCGGCTTCGAGGTCGGCGATGAACTCCGGCCAGATGGTCTCGACGATGAGCGCCTCGACGAGGCGGTCGCTCGAACCGTTCTGCGTGTACATCGGGAAGACCACGAGGTGGCGGATGCCGTCGACGCGGTGCTGCTGCGGCTGGAAGGCCACGAGCGAGTCGAGGAAGTCCGGCACTCCGAAGCCCTCCGACGCCCAGCGGTCGAAGTCGACGATCGAGGCGGCCAGGTAGTCGGCGTCGTGGGGGAACACGGGAGCCAGAGCGCGGATGCCGGCGGTGATGGCCGCGACGAGCTCGGTGGCCTTCCCGTGGACGGCCGAGTCGGTCGATGCCTCCGGGATCGAACCGTCCTTGACCTGCAGCTCGCGGATCGCGATCGCGGCATCCTTCAACTGCGCCCAGGCGGCGGAGTCCTCGACGCCCTCCGATGCAGAGTGCGCCTGCACTGAGCCTGTCGAAGTGTCCTCGACGACCTCGGGTTCGCCGACGATGGCCTGTGCAGCGGAGCTGTTGGCGGAAATGATGGACATCGGGACCTCCGATCCTGAGGAATGCCGGAAATTTTCCGGTCATAACGGAATACTGACGATAATCTTACATCCATGGATGATTCTGTCGACCGCGCGATCGTCGCGGAGATCGCCCGCGACGGCCGGGCCACGCTGTCCCAGCTGTCCGAGGCGATCGGTCTCTCGGTCTCTGCCGTGCAGTCGCGACTGCGTCGCCTCGAGACGCGCGGCGTGATCTCCGGCTACCGTGCCATCCTCGATCCCGAACTGGTGGGCACGCCGCTGTCCGCGTTCATCGAGATCACGCCCCTCGACCCGGCGCAGCCCGACAACGCCCCCGAACTGCTCGAGCACCTCGACGCGATCGAGGCATGCCACTCGATCGCGGGCGATGCGAGCTACATGCTGTTCGTGCGCGTCGCCTCGCCGCGCGCGCTCGAGGAACTGGTGCGCGACGTGCGCACGGCGGCGAACGTCAGCACCCGCACCACGGTCGTCCTGCAGACGTACTACGAGCACCGGCCGATCATCCCGCTGGCCACCGAGGCGTAGCCGCCCGGGAGACTTCCGCCCGCCTCAGAGCACCGCGCCGACCATGGCCTCGCCGAGGGGTGAGCGCAGGTGCAGCATCCGTGCGCCGTCGCGCTCGCTGGCGATCAGCCCGGCCTCGCGGAGCACGGTGAGATGATGCGAGGCCGTCGACGCCGCGATCCCGGCCTCCCTGGCGACCTGCGAGGTCGTGCGCGCGGTCCCCGCGCGGAGCAGGATGCCGGCTCTGGCGGGGCCGAGCAGGGCGCCCAGAGCATCCGCGATCTCGGTCTCGTCTCGTGCCCAGCCGGCGGTCACTCCACGCGCGGGATAGAACAGGGTCGGCTGCGCCGGCGGCTCGGTGAGCACCATGCACCCCCACGACGACAGGACCGACGGCACGAGCACGAGCCCGCTGCCGTGGCAGTCGACCTGCTCGCTGTGCCGACGGAGCGAGACCCGCACGGCGTCTGCGCCCCAGCTCACCTGCGGGTGGAGGGCTCCGGCCATGCGCGCGATGCCCGCCGTCGCGATCGTGCGGGATCGCACCGCGACGTCGGCGCGCAGCAGGCGCTCGAGCTGCGGCCACACCGGCGCGAGCGCGGCGTCCCACACCTCCGACCAGGCGTCGGCGATCATGCGCCGCGCGCGAGCGGGATCGTGCTGCATCTCGCGCAGCGCCCGCTGCCGCGCGCCGGTCGAACGGAGCACCATCTTGCCGAAGTCCACGCGCATCCCGTCGAGCGGGGCATCGCGCAGGGCGGCCAGCTCGGCCTCCGGGGTCATGTCCCAGTGCGGAGCTGCCGTGAGGAAGTCGGGCAGATACCCGTCGTCGCCGATCACCGCCACGAGCAGGCCGAAGGCGTCGCGCGGGAGGCGGTCGCGGACGACGCGGAGCCATCCCCACTGCAGCGGATGCTGCTCGGGCCGCCGCAGCACGCGCACCGCGTGGGCCAGTTCGTGTCCGGGGGAGATGCCGAAGCGCACCGCCTGGATGTCTCCCGGGCTCAGGTGGAACTCGACCCGGTGATCCGGATGCTCGACGCCCTCGACCGGCACGCTGTTTCGATCCACATCGAAACTCTAGGGTGGGCTCCGGCGGCTGTCGAGACTGGAGCCATGAACAGCACAGAACTCCTCCCCGAAGGAATCATCGCCGCTGCTGACATCCGTATCGGCACCGGTCGCAGCCGCCGGTTCGTCGGCGCCGAGCACGGCGCAGCCGTCTCGTACTTCTATGTCGAGAATCAGCCGGGCGAGGGCCCGGGCCTGCACTGGCATCCCTATCCTGAGACCTGGGTCGTGCTCGAGGGCACCGCTCGCATCACCGTCGGCGACGACACCTTCGTCGCGGGCGCCGGAGACACCGCCACCGGTCCCGCGTTCACACCGCACTGCTTCACGAACGTCGGGGACGGCGTCCTGAAGATCATCGGCATCCACGCATCCGCCACCATCATCCAGACGTTCCTCGACGAGGACTGACACCAGGAGAACACGATGTCCTTCCAGGCATACCTCGACAAGGTCGAGACCCAGACCGGCCTCACCCCGCGGCAGTTCATCGCTCTCGCGAAGGAGCAGGGCTTCGACGAGACCACCAAGTCGACCGTCGTCCTGAACTGGCTCAAAGAGGAGTACAGCCTCGGGCACGGACACGCGCAGGCGATGGTCCACGTGATCCTCAAGGGGCCCAAGATCAGCGACAAGCACGTCGGCAAGGGCGGCGCGCACGGAGACAAGTCCGACACGCTCTGGCTCGACGGCAAGGACAGCAACCCGAATCCCTGACGCTTCGACGGGCTCAGCGACCCAGCGATGCTTCGACCCAGCAGTGCTTCGACCGGCTCAGCGACCCAGCGGCTCAGCGACCCAGCGAGTGGGTCCCTGAGCTGGTCGAAGGGCCCGCATCGGTGCGGCCAGTAGGATTCCCTGCGTGGCAGCATCCTCACAGCGCAAGAAGAAGAGCACGGGCGCGAAGCGCACCCCGGCCCGCACGAGCGGCAACCCGGCGAAGCGCAGCGGCAACCCCGCGAAGCGCCCGGTGATCGAAGCGGGCCCCGTCACGGCGTCCGACTGGATCGGCGCTGCGCGCCTGCGGACCCTGCCGCTCGCGGTGGCTCCCGTGGTCATCGGCACCGGAGCCGCGCGCAGCACCGGACCGGAGTTCCACTGGGTCATCGCGCTCGCCTGCCTCGCCGTCGCCGTGCTGCTGCAGATCGGCGTGAACTTCACGAACGACTACAGCGACGGCATCCGCGGCACCGATGCGCACCGGGTCGGACCCGCGCGTCTCACCGCCTCGGGCCGGGTGAAGCCGCGCACCGTGCTCATCATCGGACTGATCTTCTTCGCCCTCGCCGCCGCCGTCGGCGTCGCGATCGTGGTGCGGACGGGACAGTGGTGGATGCTCGCCATCGGCGCTGCCTGCATCGTCGCCGCCTGGTTCTACACCGGCGGCAAGCGCCCGTACGGGTACTACGGCCTCGGCGAGGTGTTCGTCTTCGTCTTCTTCGGGCTCGTCGCCACGCTCGGCACCACCTGGGTGCAGATCTTCGACCTGCCGCAGCAGGCGTGGCTCGGGGCGATCGCGGCCGGCCTTTTCGCGTGCGCGGTGCTGCTCGCCAACAACCTCCGCGACATCGATCAGGACCGCGAGGTCGGCAAGCGCACCCTGACGGTGCTGATCGGCCGTCGCGCGACCCAGGTGCTGTTCACGCTCTTCGTGCTCGCGCCGTTCGGAATCGCGGTGTTCCTCGCTCTGCTGTTCCCGATCGCCTGGATCGCGCTGCTCGCGCTGCTGGCGGGACTCCCGGCCATCCTGATCGTGTGGACCTATCGTCAGCCGCGCGAGCTGGTGGTCGCCCTCGCGCTCACCTCGCTCACCGCGCTGCTGTATGCGGGCGCGCTGTTCTGGGCGTTCGTCGGCTGACGACGGCATCCGCCACTCGCCGAACCGGCCCCTGGGAAACGAACCCGCCCCTTGAGAGCGGATTCACGGGGCCCGTTCGCGCAGAGAGGGGTGGCTCGGCGGGCTCACGAAGAGGCCCAGAGCGAGCGAGCTTCAGGCCCTCGAGTCTCCGTCGATCGCCTCGTCCTCGGCTTCGGCGTCCGCGTCGGTCCGGGCGCCCGAGGTGCGGCTCTCGCGACGCTCGAGCAGGCGAGCGGAGGCATCGGTCAGGGGGGCGCGCAGGAACAGCATCGAGATGCTCACGCCGATGAGGGCCGAGAAGATCGCGGCGAGCCACCAGAACTCGCGGAAGATCGGGAAGAAGAACCAGAGGATCGCGAGCGGGACGAGGAACGCCAGCAGCCGCAGCACGGTGTAGACGAGGAAAGGGGCGGTCTTCTTCACCCCGTCAGTCTACGTTCGCGCCCTATGAGCTCCCCGACCGCTCAGCCGTCGATGCCGAGGCCGGCGAACGGGATGCCGCGCACCACGCGTCGCCACGGATGCTCGCCGAGCGACCAGAGGAGCCTCTCGTCCGGATCGAGCGCGAGGTCCTCGCAGCCGACAGGCAGGGAGACCGGGTCTCGCTCGAGTCGGTCGCGCGTGCCGCGCCAGAGGATGCCGGGGCGCAGCCGGTCCGACTGCGAGACGAAATAGCGGTCTCCCCAGCGGACGGCGCCCTGCATCGAGCGGATGCCGGGGGCGAAGCGCTCCGCCTCCTCGAATCGGTCATCGTCGCCATCCGGGATGTCGAACTCGCCGATCCGGCCGCTGCCGTCGGTGCGGTACTCGCCGATGAGCACGCGGCGCAGCGGTTCGCCGTCGGCGTCGAAAACGCGGCCGAGGTAGGAGCACCGCAGATCCACCGGATGCACCCTGGTCCGCACCGCGACCAGCGCGGTCGCTCGCCAGCCGCGGCCGCGGGCTCCGGCCAGTCGCCGGGCGAGGGAGCCGCGCACGCGGCGGATGTCGGAGAGGTCGAACTCCCAGATGCCGCGACCGGTCGCCGCCACGAACAGGCGATCGTCGAACCAGGCGAGCCCGCCGGCGTGGATCTGCGCCGGCAGGAGCTCGCCGTCGTCGTCATCCACCGCGAGCAGCACGTCGAGGTGCCGTGACCGCTCCAGATCGACGAAGGCGACCCGGGAGGCGAGGTGGTTCCTGGCGCGGTCCTGGCGGAACCAGCTGACGGCGAGGGTGCGCCGCCCGCGCCAGAGGCCGAGATCGATGCCCTGCGGGTACCAGCGCTGAGTCCAGGACCGGGCGCTGAGCCACCGCAGATCCAGGGTGTCGCGCCGCTTCTGGCGCACGGGGCGCCAGGTCGATCCGAAGGGCCAGAGCATGCCGTCCATCGTCGCCGATCGGAGGCCGCGGCGCGAACTCGCCCACGCGCGGCGCGGGGAGACCGCGCAGGACACCGCGCGTTCACCTGCGCGTCCCCGGTCGGCAACGAACGCCTGACACCATGCCTGACACCGCTCACCACCGGGAGATCCGTGCGCACACCCCTCGTCACCGTCATCCTGCCTGCCAAGGACGCCGGCGAGTACATCGGGACGACGCTGGAGACGCTCACCCGCCAGTTCGCCGACCCGTCTGCGCTCAAGCTCGTCGCGATCGACGACGGATCCCGCGATGACACGGGGTCGATCATGCAGCGCTACGCGGAGCGCTTCGGGCGGGCCGAGCTGGTGCGCAATCCGCGGCCGCGCGGGCTGGCGAGTGCGCGCAACCAGGGGCTGGCGCATGTCGAGGGAGAGGCCTTCTGCTTCCTCGACGGCGACGACTGGATGCAGCCGCGGCGCCTCGAGGTGCTCGCTTCGCGGCTCGGCGAACTCGGCTGCGACTTCCTCCGCACCGACCACGTCACGGTGACCGCGGGCCGTCGCGCTCTGGTGCGCGCGCCGCACCCCTGGCGCGAGCAGGTCACACCGGCGCGGGAGGCGATCCTCCCAGAGAACGAGTCCACGATGGTCGACTACCCCTTCGCGTGGGCGGGCCTCTTCCACCGTCGGATCATCGACCGCGGCCTGGCCGCCTTCCCGCCCGGCCTGTTCACGGCGGAGGACCGCCCGTGGATCTGGCGACTGCACCTGCGGGCCGACAGCTTCGCCGTCGTCGACGCGCCCGCGCTGCTCTACCGGCGCGGTGTCACGACCTCGCTGACGCAGGTGCGGGATCGGCGCCAGCTCGACTTCGCGAAGGCGATGCACCAGGTGCTCGACACCGTCGACACGGACTCCGAAGCCGACCGCTTCCGCGCGAAGGCCGTGTGGACCGCGCTCGCGCTGAGCTCCCACCACCTCGTGCGCGCCCGGAGGATGCGACCGGCGCTGCGTGCCGAGATGCGCGCCGGCATCCGCGACGTGCTGGCGAGGCTCCCCGATGCCGAGGTCACCGCCGTGCTCGGACGCTTCGACGGCCCGCGTCGGCGCGTGCTCGCACGGGTGCTCCGGCAGGCGGGGAGGGCGTCGTGACCCAGCTCTTCGCCCTGCACAGCGCCTACGGACTCGCGACGGCGTCCGCGGCGATCGATGCCGGGCTGCTCGACACGACGACGCCCGAGCATGTCGACCGCCTCCTCGTCCCGTTCACCTCGTCGCGCGTCCCGGAGACCACCGTGGGCATCGCCGTCGACCCGGCGCTGCGCTCCCTGCGGGAGCGGTTCGGTCGCATCGAGGAGCTCGAGGGGATCCTCGGGCCGCTGCATCCGAGCTCGTGGGAACCGTCCGACGGCGACCTGCCCATCCTCGAGCGCCTCCTCACCCGCGTCTGGTCGCTGGATCCGCACGATCTGGAGCTGTTCGTGCAGAGTCCGCAGGTCGCACCGGCGCGCACGCTGATGTCGCTGTTCCCGCACGCCCGCATCACCGTGATCGGCGACGGCCTGATGACCTACTCGCCGATGCGGGTGCGCCTGCCGCACACGGTCGCCGCCCGCATCGGACGCGTCGTGCACGCCGACGTCGTGCCCGGTGTGCGCCCGCTCGTCGGATCGCCGCACGCCGAGATCGTGCCGGTGCCTCCCGCGGTCTTCGCCGCCGCGCTCAGAGAGACGGATGCCGCGGAGACGGATGCCGCGGAGACGGACGCCCTGTTCGACGAGGAGCTCCCCACCGTGCTCGTGCTCGGGCAGTACCTCTCGGCCCTCGGGCTGATGAGCCCCGCCGAGGAGATCGCCCTCCAGGAGCAGATGATCGACCGCGCCGCACGGTGGTCGCCACGGCGCATCGTCTTCAAGCCGCATCCGTCGGCTCCTCCGCTGCTGACCGATGCGGTGCGGGCGCGGGCGACGGCGCAGGGTGCGGCCTTCGAGGAGTATCGCGGCGGCCTCGCCGCCGAGCTGCTGGCCGAGCGGCTCGACGCCGTGGCCGTGGTGGCGGGGTTCTCCACCGCGCTCCCGACCGTGCACGCGCTGTTCGGCCGGGCGATCGGTGCGGCCGGCGCCGATACTGTGCTCCGGCGGCTGACCCCGTTCGAGAACAGCAACAGGATCCCGGCGACCATCGTCGACGCCCTCACCCGCGAGCGCTCGCCGTACGCCGATCCCGCACGCCTGCAGCTGCTGGTCGACGCGGTCGGCTATTCGATGCAGCCGGAGCTCGCCGGGCACCTGCGACCCCGGGCCGAAGAGTTCCTCCGCGGGCTCGATGCGCGCGAGCGCGACCGGTACTTCGCGCCGGAGAGGCTCGCCGACCTGCGGCTGCCCGGGGCCCCGGCCGACGGCATCGTGCGACGGATGCTGCGCCCTGCCGGGGGAGTGGGCAGAGTCGAGGAGTGGCGGCTCACGGCCATCGGCGCTCGCCGCAGGGTCGGGCGGGCATGGCGGGCGATACGAGGGAGATGACGGTGGAGACGACGGTGGAGACGACGGTGCCGAGGACGGTGGCGATCATTCCGGCGCGCGGTGGATCGAAGCAGGTCCCGCGCAAGAATCTGCAGCGGGTCGGCGGTGTTCCCCTCGTCGAGCGCGCGGTGCGGGCGGCAGTGGCGGCGACCATCGACCTGGTCGTGGTCTCGACGGACGACGAGGAGATCGCGGCGGTGAGCGCGGCGGCCGGCGCGCGGGTGGTCCGTCGGCCGGCAGAGCTCTCCGGCGACACCGCCGCATCGGAGAGCGCGATCCTGCATGCGCTCGACGCACTCGAGGCCGACGGCGAGCGTTTCGACATCGTGGCCTTCCTGCAGGCGACGTCGCCCTTCATCCCGAGCGATGACCTGTCCGCAGCGGTCGACGAGGTGCGCGCCGATCGCGCCGACAGCGTCTTCTCGGCGCACCAGACCTATGGGTTCCTGTGGCGGCGCGACGCCGAGGGCGCGGCGGTCGCGATCAACCACGACGCATCGCACCGGCCGCGGCGTCAGGACCGGGAGCCGCACCACCTCGAGACGGGCGCCTTCTACGTCTTCCGCGCCGAGGGGTTCCGTCAGAGCCGACACCGCTTCTTCGGGCGCACCCGCGTCGCCGAGGTGCCCGAGTGGACGGCGATCGAGATCGACGACGAGCACCAGCTGCGCATCGCGCGTGCGCTCGCCGCACTGCATGACACCGTCGGCCCGATCCCGGTGCGGGCCGTCGTCACCGACTTCGACGGCGTGCACACCGATGACACGGCGATCATCGACGCCGACGGCGGGGAGCGCGTGCGCGTCAGCCGTGAGGACGGCATGGGCGTGGCGCTGCTGCGCCGGGCGGGGGTGCCGATGCTGATCCTGTCGACCGAGGTCAATCCCGTCGTCCGCGCGCGCGCCGACAAACTGCGCGTCCCGGTGCTGCACGGCATCGAGGACAAGGAGGCCGCCCTGCGAGTCTGGGCGCACGACAACGATCTGCCCCTCGCCGACATCGCCTATCTCGGCAACGACGTCAACGACCTCCCCGCCCTGCGCATCGTCGGCTGGCCGATCGCGGTCGCGGATGCGCATCCGCTGGTCCTCGCGGAGGCCCGCGTCGTGCTGCGGCGTCGCGGCGGCGACGGTGCTGTTCGCGAGCTGGTCGAGCGGGTGTTGTCGAGCTGACCGCCGCCGGTAACCCTCCGGTCGCGCGGTGTTCACCCCCGCCGCGTACCCAGGAGGGAGGGGTCCGCGAGGGCCGTTCGACGACCGGAGGAATCATGACTGTCAGCATCGGCTCACGGGTGATCGGCGGCGGCCGTCCCGCCTACGTCATCGCCGAGATCGGCTTGAACCACAACGGAGACGTCGACATCGCGAAGCGGCTCATCGACGTCGCCGCGCGCGCCGGCGCCGACGCTGTGAAGTTCCAGAAGCGCACGCCGGAGATCTCGACCCCCGAGCACATGCGCGACGTCCCGCGCGAGACGCCGTGGGGGACCATGAGCTATCTCGACTACCGGCGCCGTGTGGAGTTCGGCCGCGACGAGTACGTCGAGATCGGCGACCACGCCACGATGCAGGGCCTCGACTGGTTCGCCTCGCCGTGGGATGTGCCGAGCGTCGCCTTCCTCGAAGAGCTCAACGTCGTCGCCCACAAGGTGGCCTCGGCGAGCCTCACCGACACCGAGCTGCTGGTCGCCCTGCGCGAGACCGGCAAGCCCGTCATCCTCTCCACCGGGATGTCGACGATCGAGCAGATCGACCGGGCGCTCGACACGCTCGGCACGGATCGCGTCGTGCTGATGCACGCCACCTCGACCTATCCGCTCGAGCCGGAGGAGGCGAACCTGCGCGTGATCTCGACGCTCCGCGACCGCTACGCCGGCGTGCCGGTCGGCTACTCCGGCCACGAGCGCGGGCTGCAGATCTCCCTCGCGGCGGTCGCGCTCGGCGCGGTCGCGGTCGAGCGCCACATCACGCTCGACCGCACGATGTGGGGGTCCGACCACGCCGCCTCTCTCGAGCCCACCGGTCTCGAGCACCTCGTCCGCGACATCCGCGTGATCGAGAAGGCGCTCGGCGACGGCGTCAAGCGGGTGTTCGACAGCGAGCGCGCGCCGATGGCGAAGCTCCGCCGCATCCCCGCATGACGGATGCCGCGGGCATCCGCGTCATAGCGATCGCGGATGCCGACTCGTTCGTGAAGTGGTCGGCTGCCCTCCTCGGCGGCGTCCCGGGGCTTCGGCCGCATCTGCTCCTCGTGCGTACTCCGCTCACCGCCAGCGTCGAGCAGCAGCGCACGGCCCTCGCCGGCACCGGTCTGCGCCCCGAGGATGTCACGCGCGTGAGCTTCGCCGAGACGGCCGGATGGCTGGAAGGCCAGCGCCCCGATGTGGTGCTGCTGGCGGGTCGCGGACCGTTCGTCCGGCTCATGGGACGAGTGATCGACTCTCTGACGCACCGGCCGGTGACGATCTCGGGCCTCCCCGGCATGGCGATCCCCGCGCAGCGCGGAGCGCTGGACTACCGGCGGCATACGGATCTGCTGGTGGTCCACTCGCACCGGGAGGCGCGCGCCTTCGCGGAACTCGGCCGTCACATCGGCGTCACGATGCCCACAGCGCTCGCGACCCTCCCCTTCGCGCGCCGACGCCAGCGGATGCTGCGTCCCGAGCGCGCTCGCGTCGAGGCGCTCGCCGCTCGTCCCGGTGGGGTCGCGGTCGCCGAGCGTCCGCCGCTGCCGGTCGCGGTGCGTCCGCCGGCGACCGACATCGTGTTCGCGGCCCAGGCGCTCGTGCCGGTCGCGCACGAGGAGCGCGTGGAGATCGCCGCGACTCTCGTGCGGGCGGCCGAGGCGGATCCCGGCCGTCGGGTCGTGGTGAAGCTGCGGTCGCGACCGGGGGAGGCCGAGACGCATCTCGAACGCGATCCCTACGTCGCCCTGCTTCCGCCCCGCCGACCCCGCAACCTCGTCTTCTCGTACGACTCGATGGCGTCGGCACTGGAGAGCGCGGCGGGCCTTGTCACCGTGAGCTCGACCGCGGCCATCGAGGCGACCGCCCTCGGCATCCCGGTGATCGCGCTCGACTCCTTCGGCGTGAGCAAGAGCCTCCTGAACACGGTGTTCGTGGGCAGCGGCCTGCTCGGCGGGCGGAACGAGGTCGTGGCCGGTCGCTTCCGGCATCCGCACCCCGACTGGCTGCGGGACAACTACTTCCATCCCGAGGCGGAGTCGGACTGGTGGCAGCGGGTGGAGGAGCTCGTGGCGATGCGCCGGGCCGGCGCCCTTCCGCACCGTCGCGTCCCCGCAGCGCGAGGCGGTGCTCTGCACGACGCGTGGCATCGGGCGAGCGTGCTCGGGCGCGAGGACCGGTCGCTCCGGGGCGGGCTGGCGCTGACGGTCGGAGCACCGGCCACGCGCGCTCTGTCGGCGGTGCGCCGTCGTCGGGAGCCGTCGGACGGCGGCACCTGGGCCGACCCGTCGACCGACTTCACGCTCGAGCCGAACCCGTTCCACGACTCGATCCGGCGCTGAGCCCGCGGCGCGGACATCCGGGGCCCCATTCGACGAGCTGCCTCAGGCTCTTGACGGCTGTGCAGCGGCATCCGCTCTGCCAGGGGAAATACGGACGAAGTCTCGCGCGCACGGCGATTCGCCTGCGGACACGCCGCGAGCGGGCCGTGGCATCCGGGATTCCCGACGCCACGGCCCGCTCGGCTGTGCTTCGAATGCTGTGCACTCAGCTGCTGCGCTTGATCGCGCGGACCCCGACCACGAGTCCGACGATCGCGACCGCGAGCGCGGACACCCAGCCCCAGAGCACGGTGATGTCGCCGAGGTCGCCCGCGAACAGGGCGCGTTCGGCCTGCACGACCCAGTTGATCGGGTTGACCGAGGCCACGGCCCGCATCCAGCCCGGAGCGTCGTCGAGCGGCAGCAGCATGCCCGACAGGATCAGCAGCGGGAAGATGAGCGACTGCTGCACGCCCCAGAACAGCCACTCGCGGTCCTTCGTGGCGAGGGCCAGCGAGTAGGACAGCGACCCGAGCCCCACGCCGAAGACGGCGAGCAGCGCCAGTCCGATGAGCAGGCCCGGGATGTCGGCGGCGAACCCGAACGGCCACGCGATCAGGACGATCACCAGCGCCTGCACCACGATCGGCGCGATCTCCTTGAGTGCGCGCCCGACCAGCAGCGAGGAGCGGGCGAGCGGGGCGACGAGCGTGCGCTCGTGCGAGCCGGTCATCATCTCGTACTGCAGATTCGATCCGGTGGCTCCGGTGCCGAAGAGCACGATCATCACCAGGACCCCCGGCACGAACCAGGCGAGCGTCTCGCCGGCCGGACGCCCGGAGTCGCCGATCAGCAGCGGCGCGAACAGCCCCAGGAAGATCAGTGGCTGCAGCAGGCTGAAGATCAGCGTGAAGGGATCGCGGATCACGGGCTTGAGCTCGCGGGTGAGCACGTTCCTCGTGTCGCGCGCGAGGTTGGGGCGCACGAGCGTGTCGATGGCGGTCATGAGAGGACTCCTGTCTTGCTGGTCTCGGAAGCGGTGTCTGCCGCGTCGGAATCGGATGTCTCGTTCTCGGCATCCGCCCCTTCCCCGGCCTCACGGAGGGTGCGGCCGGTGAGCGCGAGGAACACGTCGTCGAGTGTCGGCGGCACGCCCGTCGCCCGAGTGACGGAGATGCCCGCGGCATCCAACTCGCGGACGATCACGGGCAGCAGCCGGTCGCCGTCCGGCACGGCAAGTGACACGGCGTCGCCGTCGAGCGCGACCTTCGCGGTGCTGAGGCGGGCGACCACGGGGTGCGCGCTCGCCGCCGTCGCGGCATCCGCGAAGCCGAAGGTGAGCACGTCGCCGGCGAGCGTCGCCTTGAGGGCCGTCGCGCTGTCGTCGGCGATGATGCGGCCCTTGTCCATGACCATGACGCGCTCCGCGTAGCGGTCGGCCTCCTCTAGGTAGTGCGTGGTGAGGAAGACCGTCGTGCCGTGCTGGGTGCGGAGATCGAGGATGTGCTCCCAGAGGTTCGCCCTGCTCTGGGGGTCGAGTCCGGTGGAGGGCTCGTCGAGGAAGATCAGCGGCGGGGCGTGCATCAGGCCGAGGGCGATGTCGAGCCGGCGCTTCTGCCCGCCGCTGAGCTGCTGCACGCTCCGCGTCGCGAACGAGGAGAGGTCGAGCGACTCGATCAACTCATCGGCCCGACGGATGCTGTCGCGCTTCGACATGCCGTAGAACGAGCCCTGACTGAGCAGCTCGTCGCGCACGCGCTGCGAGAAGCTGCCGCTCGTGAGCTGTCCGACGTAGCCGATGCGGGCGCGGACGCCGGCGGCATCCGTCCTGATGTCGTGCCCGACCACCCGCGCGGTGCCGGCGGTCGGAGGGATGAGCGTCGTCAGCATCCGGAGGCTGGTGGACTTGCCGGCGCCGTTCGGGCCGAGGAACGCGACGAGCTCGCCGCGGGCGGCTGTGAAGGAGAGGTCGGTGACGGCTTCGACCTTCTTCTTCTTGACGGTGAAGACCTTGGTGAGGCCCTCGGTTTCGATGATGGATTCGTTCGTCATACTTCGAAGCTAGAAGGCAACCAGGACAGATCCTGTCCGCGATGTCTGGCAATCTGTGAGACATGTCCGACACCACCTCTCGAGCCCTCGCCCTGCTCAACCTGCTGCAGACGCATCGGCACTGGCCGGGAACCGAACTCGCGACGCGGCTCGGCGTCACCGAGCGCACCGTGCGCCGTGACGTCGACCGCCTGCGCGAGCTCGGCTACCGGGTCGAATCCACGCCCGGAGCCGCAGGAGGCTACCGCCTCGAAGCAGGGAGCGCCGTGCCGCCGCTGCTGCTCACCGACGACGAGGCCGTCACGATGGCCATCGGGCTGCGGGTCGCGGCCACGCAGCAGCTCGTCGGCGGACCGGAGGTCACGCTCACCGCGCTCGCCAAGCTCGAGCAGGTGCTGCCGCAGGCGCTGCGTCGACGCGTGAACGCGCTCGCGGCCTCGGTGCAGACCCCGCGCATCGGCGACGGTCCCGTGGTCTCGCCCGTGGTGCTCGGCGAGATCGCCCTCGCCACCCGCGACACCGAGCGGCTGCGCCTGCGGTACGTCGACGCGGCCGGTGCGGAGAGCATCCGCCGCGTCGAGCCCCACGCGCTGGCACCCGCCGGGCGCAAGTGGTTCCTGCTGTGCTGGGATCTCGATCGAGACGACTGGCGCACGTTCCGCGTCGACCGGATCGAATCGGTCGAGCACACCCGCGTCCTGTTCCCGCGCCGGGAGATCACCGAGGCGGAGATCGAGGAGCGGGTGCTCATCGCGTCGTCGTGGTCGCCGCAGAAGGTCGAGGGGGATGCCGTGATGGAACTGCCGCTCGCCGAGATGCAGGACCGCTTCGGGCCCTGGTGGCAGGGCGCGACGGCCGAGGGGGATACGCACACCCGGTGGCCGATCGGCGGGTCGGACTGGCGCGAGGCGATGTACGCGTTCCTCTGGATCCCCGAGGGCGTCGAGTACGCGATCACCTTCCCCGATCAGGATCGCGCCGAGCTGCGCGAGGCGGTGGAGCGTCTGCTGCGGGCGATCGACCGGCCGACGCCGGCGGCGCGGGCGTGACAGCGGTGCCGTTCAGGTGAGACTCGGCGGATTCGCGTCGTCCCAGCGCTGGAAGGTCTGCACCCACCAGAACCACGCGAAGAGGCTGAGGGCGACGGTCTCGCCGAGGAGCACGAGCGGGACGTCGCCCAGCTGCTCGCGGAAGACGAAGGCGGCGAGGAGCAGCAGCAGATCCGCGATCATGAGTCCTGCCACCCAGCGATAGACGGATCTCTGCCGCGCGGTCGGCGGCGTCTCGGTCTCGTCGACGGGCCCGCGCGAGTGCAGGATCGGCACGGCGGCGAAGATCCCGAAGAAGATCAGCGTCACGGCGAAGTGGATGCTGGGCGGGTACGGCCAGAAGTTGAACGGGAAGTCGGCGTTCAGCCCAGGGAGGAAGGCGAGGCCGGCCATCACGACCGCCGTGACGACGGCGATGACGGAGACGAGGGCGGAACCCGGCGTCGTGATTCCCCGTTTCGCGCGGATCACGGCCAGCGTGAGCACGACGACGATCACGACGACGGCATAGGCGGCGACACCCGCGCGGACATCATCGAGGTACGCGGCGGGGACGCATTCCTCCGTGCCGGGGCAGGTGAGCCCGTCGATCGGATGCTCGGGGTCGATACCCGTCGGCACGAGAGCGATGAGCGGCGCGAAGAGGGCGGCGATGTCGAGCAGGATCGTCGCCCGGTTGCGTCCGGACAGTGCGAGGAGTGCGAGCGAAGCGGCGATCAGAGCCCCGACGAACACGTTGCGTGCGGGCGTGTAGAAGTAGTGGCTGATCGAGGGGAGCGGCTCCCAGCCGAAGGAGACGGGATCCCACGACACGACGACCGTCTCGAGCGTCACGCTCACCAGGAGCGCGAAGACCACGAAGACGAGCGACAGCCGCAGGTACCGATGCGTCTTCTGCGCGGTGGTCGCGGAGTCGAGCGCAGGGGCCATGCCCGTGACGGTACACCCGACCGCCGACGGGGATCCCGAACGACTCCGCACGATCGGAGGAGTCATCGGAAGACTCATCGGGTTATCTCAGGCAACGATCCTGGCCAAGAAGGTCACGGCCCGGTAACGTCGTCTCCATCGCGGCGATCCGGGCGGTCCCGGGCCTCAGCTCATATCTGACGGCGTTGCGGGTTCGACTCCCGCCGTCGCGTCCACGTCAGAAGGGCCGCGATCTCCCTCCCCGGAGATCGCGGCCCTTCTCGTTCGCGAGTGACCGGCGCCTCAGCGCGGCACGGCCATGGTGATCACCCAGAAGAGGGTCGTGAGGGCGCAGATCGCGAGACTGATGTACGCGAGCACGAGCGCGGTCTGCACCTTCCGCCGTCCCGGCGCGGACATCCGGGATGCCTTGAGCCAGGAGTGCCCGTTGATCAGTGCGGCGATCCCCAGCGGCGCGGCCAGGAAGAGCATGAACAGACCCCAGACCGGGATGGGGACGGACAGCGCGAAGAAGAGACTGGCGATGGCCAGGCCGAGCGAGCGCGTGGCCGGCTTGTCGCTGGGCAGGATGCTCGCTTCGGAAGCGGTCGCGCTCCGCGGGGCGGGGCGGGAGGTGTCGGTCATGTGGGCTCCGTTTCGGTCGATTGCAGTGATCCCGGCCAGGGCGGATAGGGCTTCATCCGGTTCGCGTCCGGCATCGGCGTGGACGGGGCGGTGCTCCCTCCGGCCACCTCCGCCAGCTGCTCGTCGGTGAGCTCCCCGGAGGCCGAGGTCGGCTTCTCCTCGTTGTGATCGTCCACCGTTCCATCCCTTCGACAGATGCCGCCGGGCTGGCGCTGCGGTCTGTCAGTCCATCGTGTGACGGCACAGCACGGCGTCACCATGGACGCAGGTCGCCCCTTCGTCACGGTGCGTCCTCTCGGCGGGAGGGGAGACCGGTGCGCGATCACGGAGAGGGGATTCAGGTCCATGGTCGTGCGGGCGCCCAGCGGGGATCGTTGAGGTCATCGAGCGGGGGCTCTCCGCGTTCGAACATCCGATGCACGTGAACGAGAGGTTCTCATGTCCGAACAGAACGACTACGCCAAGATCATCGCCAAGGCCTGGGCCGACGACGACTTCCGTGCCCGACTCCTCGCCGACCCGGGCGCCACGCTCCTCGCCGAGGGCGTCGAACTGCCGGCAGGCAAGCGTGTCGTCGTCAACGAAGACACCGCTGACGTGATCAACATCTCCCTGCCTGCTCGTCCGAGCGAACTCTCGGACGAGGCGCTCGATTCGGTCGCGGGCGGGTTCTACTACCCGCAGCTGTCGCGTCCCGAGGACTACGGGAAGCTGGGCAAGAAGTAGTCGGCTCGCCGCGCTGACGAGATCGCCGTGCCGTGCTGTGCCTCGAGGCCGCACCGCACGGCGATCATCGTCCTCTCCCGCTCCCGACGTCGAACGGACCTCTCCGATGACCATCTCCGCTACCGCGACATCCACGGCGCGGGTCACACCGCCGGAGGGGGCTCCGTGGGCGCTCGATCCCCGGGTCGTCGTCCGTGCACTCGACGGGGCCGGTGTCGTCGTGCTGCAGGGGGAGGACTCCTCGCTGCTGCGCGGCGCCGTGCTCGATGCGGTCCTCGGGCTGGTCGACGGCACCCGCACATCCGACGGGATCGTGGCCGCGCTCGCCGGCGCCCATGCGGCCGAACGCGTGCTCTTCGCGATCCACCAGCTGCACCGGCGCGGAGTGATCGCGCCGCACACCGACCACGCCGGCGACCGGGAGCGGGCGTTCTGGGCCGGACTCGGCGCTGACGATCGCAGCCTTTCGCTCCAGACCGTCGCCGTCTTCGCGACGGCCGGGGTGCCCGACGACATCCTCGAGGTCATCGCGGTGGCACTGCGAGACGACGCCGCCGTCGTGCACGTGTCGCGGGATGCGTCGTCGTTCCTCGCCGTCTCCGCCGATCTGCGCCTCGTCCTCGCCGACGACTACACCGACCAGGCGCTCGAGCAGATCAACCGGTCGAGCCTCGCGAGCGGCGTGCCGTGGGTGCTCGTGCGCCCCGATGCGCACGACGTCTGGATGGGTCCGCTCTTCCGACCGGGTGAGACGGCGTGCTGGGAGTGCCTGATGAACAGGCGCCGCACGCGACGAAGGATCCATGCCGCGCTCGGCGCGGACGACGGCAGCCCGCTCACGGTGCCGATGCTCTCCACCGAACGGTCTGCAGGGCTCGTCGGGCGGCTCGTCGCTCTCGAGGTCGCGAAGGTGCTGCGCGGCATCGCTCCCCTCGAGATCGCGGATGCGCCATCCGGATCGTCGCACATCGCCCGCCTGGCGGTCGCCGACTGGACCACCTCGCCCCACGTGGTCGTGCGCCGACCGCAGTGCCCCGCGTGCGGCGATCCGACACCGCCGCCGACCTCGCGGGTGCAGCCGAGTCCCGAGAGGGCGAGGCTCGAGGTCGGCGGCGGGTTGCGCACCGCGACACCCGAGGAGACGTTCCGCCGATTCCGACATCACATCAGCGCCCTCTCCGGCGCCGTCGCCGAACTCGAGGAGCAGGCGACCCGGTACGACGGCATGCACGTCTGGTCCGCCGGATCCAACCTCGGCCTCGAGCCCGAAGACCTCCTGACCCTCGATCTGACGGTGCGCGCGCGCTCGGCGGGCAAGGGCGCGACACGGGAGCAGGCGCGCACCGGCGCGCTCGCCGAGGCGCTCGAGAGGTACTCCTCGATGCGTCAGGGGGAGGAGCACACGGTGAGGGGGAGTCTCCGCAGGCTCGGAGATCGAGCGCTGCACCCCAACCGCGTCATGCTCTTCAGCGAGGATCAGCTCGACGGGGCGGGGACGACGGATGCCGGGGCGGGGTGGTTCAACCGCGTGCCCGCCCGCTTCGACGAGGACGCGGTGATCGACTGGACGCCGGTCTGGTCGCTGAGCGACGACCGCGAGCTGCTGCTGCCCACCGCGCTCTGCTACTACGGCACCCCGGGAGCGCGGGAGATGGGCATCTCGTCGAACTCGAACGGATGCGCCGCAGGGAACACGCTCACCGAGGCGATCCTGCAGGGGTTCTTCGAGCTCGTGGAACGCGATGGAGTCGCGATGTGGTGGTACAACCGCGTCCGCCGCCCCGCCGTCGATCTCGGGAGCTTCGGGGATCCGTGGATCGACGGCGTGGTGCGCGAGTACGCCGGAAAGGGACGCGAGATCTGGGCCATCGACGTCACGACGGATCTCGGCATCCCGACCTTCGCGGCGATCTCGCGCCGCACCGCCGGCTCACCGGAGGCGCTGCTCATGGGGTTCGGCGCCCATCTCGATCCGCTGGTCGCGATCACGCGGGCGCTCGGTGAGATCGGGCAGATGTCGACGACCGACGAGCACCTCGAGGATGCCGCCTTCCTGGATGCCGATGAGGAGCTCGTCGCGTGGCTGCGGACGGCGACCATCGAGGATCAGCCGCACTTCGTGGCGGACCCGGGCGCGCAGCCCTGGCGGCTCGTGGACCATCCGAGTCTGATGGGCCCCGATCTCGCGGAGGACGTGCGCCTCTGCCGCGAGCGGGTCGAGCGCGCCGGGCTCTCGCTGCTCGTGCTCGATCAGACCCGACCCGACATCGGACTCCCGGTCGCGCGCGTGATCGTGCCGGGACTGCGGCCCTTCTGGTCGCGTCTCGCCGAGGGGCGGCTCTACGACGTTCCCGTCCAGCTGGGCTGGCTCGACCGGCCGAGGACCCCCGCCGAGCTCAACCCGATCCCCTTCTTCCTGTGAACGCGCGGGCGCTTCTCGCTCTGCGCGGCGAGGTGGTCGAGGTTCCGGCTGCGCACGGATCGGCATCCGTCCTCCGAGGATCGCGGTCCGCCCTCGCCGTGCCGCGGTCGGGGACGCCGGAACGCCGCGCCTTCGATCGCCTCCGGGCAGGCCAGGCCGATGCGGCCACGCTCGACGCCGTGGCAGATGCCGGTGACCCGCTCGGACGGGCGCGGTGGCTGCTGTGGAGCCGACGGGCGATCGCTCAGGGGCTGATCGAGTTCCGCCACATCGCCGCGGACGGGTCGCTCCTCGCGGTGTTCGTGCCGGTGCACGCCGACGCTCCTGATCTCGCCCGCGAACCGCCGGCTCCCTGGGCGCGAGCGCGTCTGTCGCGTTTCGCCCACCTGGCTCGCCGGGGTGACGCTCTCGTGCTGGAATCGCCGATCGCGTCGATGCGCGTCGAGCTCTCGGCCGCGGCGGGGGCGACGGTCCTGTCCTTCGCCCACAGCCCGGTCGCGCGAGGCGATGACGATCCCCGGCTCGTGGCCGACCTGTGCGCCGCAGGCCTCCTCGTCGAGGTCGATCAGGACGGTACCGCGCGGGAGGATCGCGATCCCGCTATCGCGCCATGGGAGCCGCACGACCTGCAGCTGCACGCGCGCTCGAGAGGCGGCAGGGGGGACCATGCTCGCGGGGGCACCTTCCGCTTCGCGGAGCGGCATCCGGCGCCGGCCGCCCTGCGGCATGCTGCGGGGCGGACGGGGATCGCTCTGCCCCGCCCCGATCTGGAGCGGCTCCTGGTCGATGACGTGCCGCTCGCGCGAGCCACGGAGGAGCGCGTATCCCGACGAGAGCTCGCACCGCTCGATCTCGCGCGACTGGGCGAGTTCCTCTTCCGCACGGTCCGGGTGCGCCGCGAGATCGCCGCCGGAGCGGGTGCGCACGGATACCCGCGACTGGATCGCCCGCACGCCGCGGCGGGCGGGATCAGCGAGCTCATCACGTACCTCGCGATCTCGGCCTGCGACGGGGTCGACGGCGGTCTCTACCGCTACGACCCGATCGGGCATCGGCTGGAGCTCGTGGCTCCCGCCGGCCCCCTCGTCTCCCATCTCCTCGAAGAGGCCCGCCGCGCATCCGGTGCCGTCGCTGTCCCGCCCGTGCTCGTGATCCTCGCAGCCGACTTCGCCCGACTGTCGTGGAAGTACGAGAGCATCGCGTACGCGCTCCTCCTGAAGGACGTCGGCGTCGTCTACCAGACCATGCAGCTCGCGGCCACCGCGATGGGCCTCGGCAGCTGCCCGCTCGGGGGAGGCGACAGCGAGGCGTTCTCCCGCGCCGCCGGCACCGATCCGCTCGCAGAGACATCGGTCGGCGAGCTGATGCTCGGATCGTGAGCACCCAGGGGACCTGGGTCTATGGCTCCCGAACGCACCCGGTGCCATCGTGGGGGCTTCGGGGAGAGCGCGCCGGCAGGATCGGGGCGCAGGACAGGAGGCCATGGTGAGTTCGCCGGTGTACCGCGCGAGCGCGATGGCGCACCTCTCCAGTCCGGAGCAGCTCGACACCGAGGTGCGGCTGGTGCGGCCTGCCGGGTGGCTGGCGCTCGCCGCCGTCGGGCTCGTGCTGGTGGCCTTCATCGTGTGGTGCTTCCTCGGCACGGTCCTGACCACGATGCCGGCGGCCGGAGTGCTGGCCACGCAGTACGGCAGCTCGAACAGCCTGTCGCCCGAGGAGGGCGTGGTCGCCGAGATGCTCGTGTCGCCGGGAGACCAGGTGTCGCGGGGCGAGCCGGTCGCCGTGGTCGAGACCCCGTCCGGTGAGGTCGAGATCCCGGCGAGCGCGAGCGGCGAGGTGGTGGAGGTGCTCGCGTATCCCACCGATGCGGTGGCAGCGGGCGGGACCCTCGTCTCGATCCAGCCCGAGGATGAGCTCCGGTCGTTCGTGTACATCCCGGTGGCGGGCAGTCAGCCCATCAAGCCGGGGATGTCGGTGCAGATCGCGGTGACGACGGTCGCACCGGAGGACTACGGTCTGCTGCTCGGCACGGTGACGCGGGTCGGATCCCATCCGGCCACGCGCGCCGGCGTCGGAGCGCTCCTGAACAACGACGACATCACCAGCATCGTCGTCGGCGGGGCTCCGGTGTTCCAGGTCGAGGTGGCGCTGACCCCGGCGGATACGCCCAGCGGCTACGCCTGGACGTCCGGTCAGGGCCCCGACGAACAGCTGAGCGCGGGAACACTGGTCAACTCGACGGTGACGATCGCCTCGCAGACCCCGATCACCCTCCTGTTCCCGGCCGATCGCGCCGCAGGATGACCTCGACCGCTCCGTCGCCGACCGCGCGTCCCGTGACGCTCATCCCCCGGGCGCGGCGCGAGCGCGTGCCCACCGTCATCCAGATGGAGGCCGCCGAGTGCGGAGCGGCGTCGCTGCGGATGGTCCTCGCCCATCACGGGCGCTGGGTCCCCCTCGACGAGCTCCGCGAGACGAGCGGTGTCTCGCGGGACGGGGTCAAGGCGAGCAACATCGTCAAGGCCGCGCGGCGATACGGCATGACGGCGACCGGCCACCGCCAGGAGCCGGACGAGCTCCGTGTCGGGGCGCTGCCGGCGATCGTGTTCTGGAACTTCAATCACTTCCTCGTGGTGGAGGGGTACGCGCCGGGCCGGTGGTTCCTGAAGGATCCGGCCGTCGGTTCGCGCACCGTCACGGAGGAGAAGTTCGACAAGAGCTTCACCGGAGTCGTCCTGCGCCTCGAGCCGGGCGAGGAGTTCGCGAAGGGCGGGAAGCCGCCACCGCTCCTGACGAGTCTCGGGCGGCGCCTCGGACACTCGCTCTCCGGACTGCTCTACGTGGTGCTGGCCGGCCTCGCCCTGGTGATCCCCGGATTGGCGACCGCCGTGTTGATGAAGGCGTTCGTCGACCAGGTGCTCGTCGCTGAGACGCCGGGGGCGATCTGGCCGATCCTCGGCCTTCTGGCCGGCGCCGCCGCGACCATCGGACTGCTCACGGCCCTCCGGCAGCATTACCTCCTCGCACTCGAGACGAAGCTCTCGCTGCACAGTTCGAGCGCCTTCCTCTGGCATGTCCTGCGCCTGCCCATCCCGTTCCACGCCGCGCGCTCGCCGGGGGAGATCTCGGGCCGTGTGCCGCGCAACGACCGCGTCGCTGTGCTGCTGTCGAGCGAGGTGGCCACCGCGCTCATCGACTCGGTCGTCGTCATCTTCTACTTCGTCGTCATGTTCGGCTACAGCCCGGGTCTCGCGCTGCTGGGTGTCGTCGGGATCGCACTCAACGTGCTCATCCTCCGCGCGGTCGGAACCCGACGGCGCGATGAGGTGCTGCGGATGCTGCAGGACCAGGGTCTCCTGCTCGGAAGCGCGATGAGCGGCATCCGCTCGATCGAGTCGATCAAGGCGGCGGGTCGCGAATCCGACCTGTTCACGAAGATCATGGGCCTGCATGCGCGGACGGTCTCGGGCACGCAGCGGCTCGGACGCGCCTCGCTGCCGCTGTCCGTCGCGCCGCCGCTGATCGCCGCGCTCACGACGGCGGCGATCCTCGGCTGGGGCGGGCGCGAGGTGATCGGGGGAGCGATGAGTCTCGGCACCCTCATCGCCTTCCAGACCCTCATGGGAAGAGCCACCGAGCCCATCGGGCGCTTCGTGCAGCTCGGCGGGACGCTGCAGGAGATCGGCGGAGACCTGGAGCGGCTCGACGACGTGCTGGCGAACCCGGTGGTCGACGACGACGACGAGCGCGGGGACGGGGACCCCGAGGTGCGGCTCGCGGGGATGCTGGAGCTGCGCGACGTCACCTTCGGATACAGCCCGCTCGAGCCGCCGCTGCTGGATGCCGTGAACATCGCGGTGCATCCGGGAAGCCGCGTCGCCCTCGTCGGCGGGTCGGGCAGCGGCAAGTCGACGATCAGCCGTCTGGTGGCGGGACTCCACGCGCCGTGGAGCGGGGAGGTGCTGTTCGACGGACGCCCGCGCGACTCCTGGCCGACCGACACCATCACCGCGTCGGTCGCCCTCGTGGACCAGGACATCCGGCTGTTCAGCGGCTCGGTGCGCGACAATCTCACGCTGTGGGACGCGAGCATCCCGGCGGCGCGTGTCGTCGGCGCGGCGCAGGACGCCCTGATCCATGACCAGATCGCACGACGACCGGGCGGCTACTCGGCGGACGTGCGCGAGAGCGGCGGCAACTTCAGCGGCGGAGAGGCGCAGCGGCTCGAGATCGCCCGCGCGCTCGTCGCGGAGCCGAGCATCCTGATCCTCGACGAGGCCACGAGCGCCCTCGACCCGACGACGGAGGAGCTCATCGACCGCAACATCCGCCGGCGCGGGTGCACGACGCTGATCGTCGCGCACCGGCTGAGCACGATCCGCGACTGCGACGAGATCATCGTCCTCGACCGCGGGCGCATCGTCGAGCGCGGGACCCATGAGGACATGATCGGCAGCGGCGGCCCGTACAGCCTCCTCTTCTCGGCCGAGGCGGGTGTCCGATGAGCGGGGAGCGGGTCGCGAGCGGCACGGCGGTCGGGGCGAACACGCCGCTGCTGCTCTCGGGCGCCGACGGATCGTGGCTCGTCGTGCACGGCGCGCTCGAGGTGTTCGCCTCGTTCGACGCCGCGACGTCGGCACCGCGCATCCATCTGCGGACGGTCGGAGCGGGCGGCCGAGTGCACGGCATCCCTCGGCAGGGCGCGTCCGAGGTCGACGTGCTCGCGGTCGGGTCGGCGGGCACGGTCGTCCGAGAGCTCGACGCGCCGAGCGCCTCGGAGCGCGATTCGTGGATCGAGGAGATGACCGCGGCGCTCGAGGATCAGTCGCCCGAGGACGAGGCGCTCGACGAAGAGAAGCCCGAGGAGGAGGTGCCCGCGCCGGCGGACGCCGCCGAACGACTCCTCCGGGCGATCCGGACGCGACGCCGTGCCGTCGAGCTCGACGGGACGGCGCGCGTGTGTGCCCGGCGTATGGGCCGGATGTCGTCGATGGCGAACGGCCTCGAGAGCCTTCGTTCCCTGGTCGGACGGCCCGATCCCGTCGCCGCGGGCGTGGCCGCCGGTGACCCTCTCGACGCCGCTTTCGCCGTGATCGCCCGGTCGCTCGGGGTGACCTCCGCGCCGGTGCCCGCAGAAGCCGGGATCACGGATCGACTCTCGACGCTGGCGCGCCGCGCGCGGGTGCGCACGCGAAGCGTGAGCCTGACCCGCGGATGGTGGACGCACAGCACCGGCCCGATGCTCGCGCACCTCGTCGACGGCGGCGCACCCGTCGCGCTGCTGCCCCGCGGACTCACACGATACGAGTTGATCGATCCGCAGACGCGGGCGCGCGTGCTGGTCGACGAGAAGGTCGCTTCGACCATCGATGCGGATGCGGTCGTCGTGTACCGGCCCCTCCCCGAAGGAGCGGTGTCGCTGTCGGCACTGCTCGGCGATGCCCTGCTCCACTCCCGTCGCGACATCACCCGCCTGGTCGCTTTCGCGCTCGGCTCGGCCGTCGTGGCGCTCGCGGTTCCGATCGTGACCGGGCGGATCGTGGGGACCGTCATCCCCGAGGCCGACCTGCCGGATCTCCTGCAGCTGTCGCTCGCCCTGATCGTGGCGGCCGTGGCCGGTGCCCTGCTGCAGCTCACCACGGCGATCGCCGTGCTGCGCGTGCAGGGGAGGGTGAGCACGTTCCTCGCTGCGGCGGTCTGGAATCGGCTGCTCTCGTTGCCGGCCACGTTCTTCCGCCGCTACTCGTCCGGTGACCTCGCGGTGCGGATGCAGTCGGTGGAGACCATCGTGCAGGTGCTCGGGAGCGGTGCCGTCGTCGCTCTCCTCGGTGTCGCGACCACCGTGCTGAGTCTCGGTCTCATCTGGTTCTACAGTGTCGCGTTCGGGATGATCGCGACGCTGCTGCTCGCCGTGCTCGCCGCGTTCGTCGTCTTCTCGAGCAGGGCGCAGCTGCGGCGCTCGAGGGCCGTGGAGGACACGGCGGGGCAGCTGAGCGGACTCGTGATGGAGTTCGTGTCCGGCATCGGCAAGCTCCGGGTCGCGGGAGCCCACGAGAAGGCCTTCGAGCGCTGGGCCGAGCGGTTCCGCGCGCGGCGGGCGGCGCAGAACGGGGTCCGTCGTGCGCAGAACGTGTCGATCGTGGCGATGGCCACGTTCCCCGTCATCGCGTCTCTCGTGCTGTTCGCCGCGGTCGGGCTCAGCGATCCGCCGCTCGCGGGGCCGGGCGAGTTCCTGGCGATCAACGCCGCCTTCGGGCAGGTGATCGGCGCGGTGCTCTCGATCATCGCCGTGGTGACGCAGCTCGTGCAGGCGGCACCCGGCATGACGCGCGTGCTGCCGGTGCTGCAGGAGCACCCGGAGGACGACGCCGACAAGGCCGAGCCGGGTGAGCTGCGCGGGGGTGTGCAGTTCAGCGGCGTCACCTTCCGCTACGACCCGGAGGGTCCGGCGGTGCTCGACGACGTGTCGATCAGCGTCCCTCCCGGCAGCGCGGTCGCCCTCGTCGGTCCCTCCGGCTCGGGCAAGTCGACCCTCGGACGTCTCCTGCTCGGATTCGAGGCGCCCGAGGAGGGCGGCGTCTATCTCGACGACCAGGATCTCGCCGGCCTCGACCTGCGCGCCGTGCGGCGGCAGCTCGGGGTGGTGCTGCAGACGGTCGAACCCCTGCCCGGGTCGATCCTCACGAACATCCTCGGGGATGCCGTCGGTCTCGGGATCGATGCCGCCTGGCGCGCGGCGGAGCGGGCGGGGTTCGCCGACGATGTGCGCGCGATGCCCATGGGCATGCACACCGTCGTCTCGGAGGGCGGGTCGACGCTGTCCGGCGGACAGCGTCAACGGCTGCTCATCGCCCGAGCGCTCGCGGGGGACCCGCGCATCCTGCTCTTCGACGAGGCGACGAGCGCGCTGGACAACGTGACGCAGGCGGTCGTCGCCGAGAGCCTGGCCCGCCTCTCGGTGACGAGGATCGTGATCGCGCACCGACTGAGCACCGTGATGGATGCCGACCGCATCTACTACCTCGAGCGGGGGCGCGTCCTCGAATCAGGGACCTTCGACGAGCTCATGGCGCACGACGGAGCCTTCGCGGCGCAGGCCCGACGCCAGCTCGCCTGAGCCTCGGATGTCGCCGCGTCCACGCCCGAACTGCGCCGGCAACCCGCCTCAGCGCGCAGGGGGAACGGCCGCCTGCAGGTGCCGGATGACGGCGAGCACACGGCGATGGTCGTCGGCGTCGACCGGGAGCCCGAGGGCGTCGTAGATGTTCGAGGTGTGCTGGACGACGGCCTTCTCGCTGAGGACCAGCTGGGCGGCGATGGCGGCGTTGCTGCGCCCTTCGGCCATCAGGCCGAGCACCTCGACCTGACGCGGCGTCAGACGGCCAATCGCCGAGGTGCCCCGACTCGCCCGCGCGACCAGCACCGACACCAGCTCGGGATCGAGCGCGGTGCCGCCGGCGGCGACGCGACGGATGTCGGTCGTGAACGTGTGGGCGTCGGCGATGCGCTGCTTGAGCAGATACCCGAAGCCTCCGCCCCCTCCTTCGAGGAGCTCGGTCGCGTAGCGGCGCTGCACATGCTGCGACACGACGACCACGCCGATGTCGGGGTGGGTGCGACGGATGCGGAGCGCGGCCACGAGGCCCTCGTCCGTGTACGTCGGCGGCATCCGGATGTCGGTCACGACCAGGTCGGGCGCGTGACGCGCCACCTCTCGTTCGAGCTGCGCCGCGTCGCTGACGCTCGCGAGCACGTCGAGGCCGTCCCGCGCGAGGATGTGCGCGATCCCCTCGCGCAGCAGCACCTCGTCCTCGCCGATCACGACACGCATGGCAGCTCCACTCTCACATTCGTTCCGGCCGAGGGCTCGGACTGGATCTCGATCGTGCCCTTGAGCGCCTCGACCCGGTCGGCGAGACCACGGAGGCCGACTCCCGCACCGATGCGCGCGCCGCCGATCCCGTCATCCTCGATCTCGAGCCGCATGACACCGTCGCGCTGCGCCATCGTGACGCGCACGTTCGACGCCCGCGCGTGCTTGACCGTGTTCGAGAGCGCTTCGGCGACGATGAAGTACGCGGTGTGGGCGGTCGAGGTGGCGATCATCGTCTCGTCGAGTTCGGCGTGCAGGGTCGCGGGAACGGCGAGTCGATCCACGAGGTCCTCGGTCGCGGCCACGAGCCCCTGTTCGAGCAGCGCGGCCGGAAGGACGTTGTGCACGAGGTGTCGCAGGTCGGCGGCGGCCGCGTCGATGCCGTGGCGGAGGGCTTCGACTTCTCCGGTGACGGAGGAGTCCGAGGCCGAGTTGGCGATCGTCTGCGCCTCGATCGCGAGGAGGACGAGCTGCATCTGCAGGCCGTCGTGCAGGTCGCGGGCGATGCGGAAGCGCTCACGGTCGGCGGCCTCGACGATGCGGATGCGGGAGTGGGTGAGCGCCTCGTTGCTCGACAGGAGCTGCGTGGTCAGGCGCTCGCGGTCCAGGGCGATGGCGAGGACCTCGGCGGCCCGGCGCACGGGAGACGGGTCGGCGATGATCCGCGCGTCGTACTCGACGGCGCCGACGAGCTCCTCGTCGACGACGACCTGGAGCCAGCCGCGCTCGCCGTCGGTCTCGTCGATCGCGACCTCGGCGCCGTCCTCATCGACGAAACGATGCTGTGCGGCATCCCAGTAGACGACCCGCAACGAGCGATCGCCGAGCGTCGTGGCGAGCGCCTGCGCGACCGCCGGACGGCTCGCCCCGCGGATGGCGAGCCACTCGCTCAGCGCCTCGAGCGGCGTCGTCCGGATGAAGCTGCCGAGCAGCACGCCGAGGAGGAAGGCGATCGGGAGACCGGCAAGGAGCAGGATCTGCAGCGAGACGATCAGTACCGGTGAGGCGCCCAGTGGGAACAGGATGTTCGGAACGTTCGGCAGCCCGACGACGGCGATGATGCCGTAGACGAAGAGCGGGAGCAGCACACGTCGGTGGGCGGGGTCGGCGGCGCGCAGACGTCGCACCATCACGATCGCCGCCATGATCATCGCCGAGAGCCCGAGCCAGGTCTGCGCGAACGAGAGGGGACCGAAGGCCGCCGTCCCCTCCGCGAGTGCTCGCGCGGTGCCGAATCCGATCGCGATGATGTAGACGTACACGACGATGAACGTCGAGAAGCGGCCGCGCAGCCGTCCGGAGGGGAAGGCGAGCAGCAGGTGCACCGCGACGGCGAGGGTGCTGCTGCCGAAGACCTTGTAGAGCGGGATCAGGGCCGGGGCGTCGAGGTACCCCGTCGCGACGAGCAGGATCGAGACGGCGCCGATGAGCAGCAGACCGCCCATCCCGTTCGTCGGTCGGCGCCACCAGGCGCAGATGCCCGCAGCCACCCAGATCCAGAAGAGCACCACGAACTCGACGACCTCGAACAGGCTGCCGCCGGCATCCGCCCCGACCGCGAGCACGATCACGCCGATGAGTCCGGAGAGCAGGCCGATGAAGATCAGGGCGAGCTCGAGCGAACCCACCCTCCCGCCCTGCAGCCGGCGCGGCGTCGGATCGGTGAGGGGGGAGATGGAGCGGTCTGAAGACAAGGGAGTCCCTCTCGAGAGAGCAGGGTGTGCACTGCGATCAGATCTCACCCTCCTGCACGGCCCGGCACCGAACAAGCGACCTGAGTCCCCTTTCGGCGAGGACCCCGGTCCTGCCCGCGCACAGGCGCGACCCAGGTCCATGGTGTGCACCTTGGGCGCCCCGGAGCATGGATCGGGAGTGCCGCGCCGCGTCACTCACCGTGCTCGGGTGCCTCGCACCGGAGCGACCGACTCCAGGGACGAGAACATGGGAATACGAAGAAAGGCCGCCGCGATCGTGACAGCCGGGATGCTGATCGCGTCATCGCTCGCCATGGGGAGCGCGCTCGCGCTTCCCGCCGCCGCCGACGACGGGTCGGCCGAACAGTCGATCGTCGAGGCAGTCGATCCGGCGGTGTCGCCGTCGGATGCCGAAGGAACGCCGGATGCCGAGGGAACCCCGGATGCCGAGGGAACGCCGGATGCCGGTGTGCCGGAGGCGTCCGACGACGAGGGCGCCGCTCCTGAGCCGAGACTCGACGAGGTCGTGCCGGACGAGGAAGAGGCGCCGGTCGTCCCGCAGGATGACGCCGCTGATGACGCCGCTGATGACGCCGCTGAGGACGCGGGTGGCGTCGGCGCGCTCGCCGAGCAGCACGCCACGCTCTGGGCGAGCGTCGACCTGTACCGGGTCACGCTCGTGGAAGGGGCGCTCACCGGGACCACGAAGGGGCACGTCTCCGCTGTGCCCGGCAGCGTCTCGGCGACCGCGACGAACGTCTTCAACGTGACGGGGACCTACGCCGACGCCGCCGCGACGGGTATCGATGCGACGGTCGTCTACAAGGTCCGCATGGACATGCCGCACGCACCGAATGAGAGCACCTGGATCCAGGCGCGCATGCACGTCGAGGGTGGAACCAGCTACGCGGAGTGCGACGTCTTCACGGGCGACCCGCGTGCGGGCGGAGTGGTCGCGACCCCTGCGCCGTACACGTGCTTCCCGCACCGCACCCAGAGCTTCCCGAACGTGCGCTACACGTTCGCGATCGAGATGAATCGCTACGTCGAGTCGTCGGGAACGATCCACGCCGTCGGCCCGGTGTCGCTCTCGGAGGGGAACTTCACCTTCGAGCAGCCGTTCCGGATCGCGGGGACGGAGAACGTCGTCGCGGGCGGCACCACCACCTTCTCGACGCTCCAGCGCGAGTCCGACACGAAGGCTTCGGTCGAACCCGACACGGCCAAGACGTGGTTCTCCTACCGGATCCAGGAGACGAAGGACGTCGCCGGGGTGCCCACCGTGGTCCCGTCGAAGTACTACATCGCCGGCATCGTGAGCCGGAACCGTTCGGGGAGCAACCAGACGTCGTGCTGGATCTTCGATGTGGATCCCACGGGCTCGACGCCGTGGCAGGACCTCAAGAGCCCGCGGGCCACGCCGTACACCTGCACGGCGACCGGCGATCGAGTCGACAGCGGTCATCTGGCGGCGACGATCATCGTGGCCAAGCGCGACATCATCGTCATCCCGGCGACGGAGCGCCCGCGTCAGAGCGAGCTCTACCGCGACGTGTGCACGAACCGGCCGGACGACTGCGACCTCTCGCTCGCGACCGTCGTGCAGCAGCCGGGGACCCATCGGGTGATGTCGCCCAAGTGGGGCAACATGGAGCACCCCGAGCCGATCAAGCACATCTTCAAGTTCACGTCGAAGCAGTCGACCACGACATCCTTCGGGACCGAGCTGACGCTCGGGATCGAGGGAGGGCTCGGTGTCAAGTACAAGGCCGAGATCAAGGCCTCGTTCGGCTACGAGATCGCGAACGAGACCTCGTACACCGATGAGCAGGAGGTCGAGATCAAGCCCGGTCGCAGCGCCTTCATCGTCGGCGCACCGCAGATGATCCACACCGAGGGCGACATCTACGTTCTGCATGGAGACAGGCTCTACATCCTGCAGAACGTGATCGCCGACTTCCCGCGGGTCGGACTCGACAACTGGAACTTCTGGGACGAGAGCGAGCCGATCCCCGGATGGACGCCGGGAGGCGTGGGAGGCGTGCAGAACCCGCCCCTCACGGATCTCGATCCGGCAGCTGCCGCGGCAGCAGCCGCAGCGGCGGGACGCGCGACGTCCGGAAAGGGCTCGCTGGCCCAGACGGGCGGAACCGCTGACGTGCTGACGTTCGCGTTGGCGGCGGGCCTCACGATCGCGGGCGGGCTGCTCCTGTTCGCACGGCGCCGTCGGCACCACCCGGCCGAGTAGTCGGCGACAGCACAGAAGAGGACGCCCGGGCTCAGGCCCGGGCGTCCTCTTCTGTGTCGGCGGAAGCCGATCAATACGCCTGCTGGATGATCGCGGCGACCGCGCCGACGTCGTCGTTCGCGTCGAGGATGCCGTTCGGATCGGGGAGGAACCCCTGCGTGACGATGATCGTGAACGCGAGGTCGCGACCGGAGGCCGTCTCCATCACGCCGCCGAGCGTCTTCGTGGAGAGGCGGAACCTCTGGTTGAACGGGTCGCTGTTGAGGAGGGTTCCGGTCTTCGCGAACACCTTGCCGGCAGCAGGGCCGTCGGCCTCGACCATGACGAGCGAGCCGTCGACACCGAGCACCGGCATCGTGGCCTTCCAGCGCTCCGCATCGGGACGCTCCGCCATCAGCGTCTGGATCTGCAGGGCGTTGGCGGGCGTGACGTAGTTGCCCTCCAGGCCCGAGCCGTCGATCAGCGACGCTCCGGTGACGTCGAGGCCCGCCTCCTTCCAGATCTCGCCGGCGATCGGTATGCCCTTGTCGCAGTCGGTCTCGCCGCGCTCCACGGCCAGGCGGCAGACGAGGGTCTGCGCACCGCGGTTGTAGCTGATCTTCATCACATACGTGACCTCCTCCTCGAGCGGGAGCGACTCCAGCTCGGCGACCGAGGGCAGCGCCTCGACGGCCGCGAAGTCGGCGAGGGTCTCGGTCGTGTTGGTGGCGAGGGGATCGGTGCCCACCGCCACGCCCGCGCGCCCGAGTGCCTCGATGAACGCCGTGCGCGCGAACGTGGCAGGGTCGTCGAACGCGTAGGACTTGAGCTGCGGCACGCTGTCGGCGGCGATGGTGCCTGAGACGACGACCTCGCCGTCGCGCGAGGAGTCCTCGAGGGTGATGGCGGTGACGCCGCCCGCCTCGACGGTCTCGACGGTCGATGTGACGATCCACGGCGAGACGACCGGCACCATCTCGGTGGTGGCAGGCTCACCGGGCTCGGACGGGTGCACCATGACGTCCACCAGGTTCTGGTTGACGATGATGGGGGTCACCGCCTGGCCGCCGAGCTTGCCGGTGAACAGACGGTCGTCCACCAGCACGTCTCCGGCGACGGAGTCGATGCCCGCCGCCTTCACCTGGGCCGCGAGGTCGTCGAGTCCGGTGAGAGGGTCCTGCGGGGTGAGACTCGAACCGGGCAGGAAGTTCGCGTCGTTGTGGTCGAGGTTCGCGAAGTCGACGGTCCCGTCGTCCTTCGTGCGCCCGCCCATCGTGAGATCGCCCATCCCGACGAGCACGAGGTCGCCGCCGAGGACTCCCGCGGTGATCTCGCCGGTGCGCTTGACGGGCGTCGTGATGGTGTGGTCCGGTCCCCATTCGAGCCACGCGGCGCCCGCGCTGTACGTCTTCACGAACGAGCCCGGCTCGACCATCCGGTTCGCGCCGAGATCGATGAGCTCCTCGCCGGTCTCGAGGTCGGTCACCGCGATCGACCAGGTGGCGTGCTCGTACCGTTCCTGGTTCATGACCGCGAGTGCGGCATCGGGCAGACCGTCGACGGAGTTCGGATCCGCGGCGTCCTCGGCGGTGCAGGCCGTCGTGCCGACCAGGAAGAGACCCGCCACGGCGGCGGCCGCCGCCCCCCGGCGGAGGGACCCCGGGGTCATTCTCCGCTCCCGGCGGCGAGGGCCTCGGCGATCCGACGGAAGGTCTGATCGGCCGGGTGGGCCTTGGGCACCACGTTGGAGGCGTTCATGAACACCGCGATGCTCGCACCGGTCTCGGGGTCGTGGAACACGGCAGCCGTGAATCCCAGTCCCTCGCCGTTGTGCCCCCACCAGCCGTTCGTCTCGCCGATACCCAGTGCGTACTGGTCATAGGGCGGTCCCTCCTCGAGGGGAGCGCCGCTCTGCCGCTCGGTCTGCGTCGACGGTTCGAGCAGGAGCCCCGATCCGAGCGCCTCGGCCCAGACGCGCGCGTCGTCGAGCGTGCTCACCATCGATCCCGCCGGTCCGTAGATCGACAGGTTGTCGTTCTGCACGACCTGCTCGCCGTCGAGCAGCACGTAGCCGTTCGGGTGATCCGTCCAGGTGGAGGCGTCCAGGGTGTAGCGGGTGCCGCTCTGGCCGAGGGGCTGCAGGATCCGCTCGTCGAGCGCGTCCGCGAACGGCTGACCGGTCACCTTCTCGACGACGGCGCCGAGGAGGTTGGTGTTCGCGTTCGTGTAGACCTTGCGCTCGCCGGGGGCGAATGCCGCCGGCTGGCCGACGAGGAAGTCGTTCAGCTCGGCGAGAGTGAAGATCCTCGCCTCGTCCGCGCTGTAGGCGGCGCCGAAGGCCTCCGTCGACGTGTAGTCGGCGTTGCCGCTCGACATGTCGGCGAGCTGGCGGATCGTGATGCTGTCGCCGTTCGCGATCCCGTCGACGTACTTGCCGATCGTGTCGTCGAGGCTGAGCTTCCCCTCGTCGACGAGCTGGAGGATGAGGGTCACGGTGTACGACTTCGTGACGCTGCGCAGCGGCCAGGTCATGTCGAGCGACACAGGCGTGTCGGCATCGATGTCGGCGAGGCCGACGGCCGAGGTCCACGATCCCTCGCCGGGAATCCACACGCCGACCGCGGCGCCCGACACGTCGTACTCGGCCATCGTCCGGTCGACGATCTCCTGCAGCTCCGTCTGGAGGTCGGCGGGCAGCTCGCCCTCGGGCGCCGCGGGCCGGAGCGAGTCCGTGGCCGTCGGCGTCGCGCTCCCCTCCGGAGCGGTGGAGCCCGCGCACCCTGCCAGCAGCAGGGAGATGACTCCGACGGCGGCGATGCCCGCCACGGTGCGCCGATCGGATCGGGGTGTTCGCGCGCGCTCGTGCGTGTGCGCGAGCAGCGGACGACGGATGTGGTGTGTCATGGGGTCTCCCAGCGTCGGATTCCGAGGGCGGTGGCCCATCATGCCCACTTTTCTCCCCGAGGGGTGTCGTCCGCAATGGACCCCGGTCCCTGATCGAGAGGGGACCCAGGTCCATAGCCCCCGCCTCTGCCGCACGGGAGACTGATCGAGGTTCTGCATGCCCGCAGACCCGAGGGGAAGGTGTCGAGGACATGGTGGGTTACGAGAGATCAGCGCTGCGGCGTGGAGCATCGCGGTCGCAGCGCCTGCTCGCGGTCGTCGCGACCGCGGCGGTCGCCGTGGGGCTCGCCGGGTGCGCGGCGCCCGCGCCGGAGGCATCCGCGAAGCCCTCGGCAGCGGCAGACGGCGCCGTGGAGTTCGATGCCGCGACGCTGACGGCGATGTTCGAAGAGCAGGCCGAGGAGATGATGCTGCCGGGCGCCGTGGTGATCGTGCGCACTCCGGACGGCGACATCGAGGTGCCGTACGGCGTGACGGAGTGGGGAGGCTCGACGCCCGTCACGCTCGACGACCACATCCGCATCGGGTCGAACACCAAGACCTGGACCGGCACCGTGATCCTGCAGCTGGTGGAGGACGGCAGGATCGCCCTCGAGGATCCCGTGTCGAAGTACCGTCCCGACGTGCCCAACGGCGACAACATCACGATCGAGCAGCTGCTGACGATGCGCAGCGGACTGTTCAACTACACGACGACTCTCGAGTTGAACGCGGCGCTGGATGAGACTCCCGACCGGGTGTGGGACCCGGAGGAGCTCGTGCGGATGGGGTTGGCGGGGGAGCCGTACTTCGCGCCGGGCGAGGGGTACATGTACTCCAACACGAACACGGTCCTGCTGGGGCTGATCGCGGAGCAGCTCGAGGGGAAGAAGCTGCCCGAGATCTATCAGGAGAGGCTGTTCGAGCCGCTGGGCCTCACCGAGACGTCGTTCCCCGCGCTCGCGGATGCGTCGATCGCCGAGCCGGTGGCCCATGGCTACATGTTCTCGAACAACGTCGACACGATGGAGGGCTCGGCACTGCCGGCCGATGAGCTCGCGGCGGCGCAGGCGGGGGAGCTGCTGCCGACGGATCACACGGACGACAATCCGTCCTGGGCGTGGTCCGCGGGGGCGGGCATCTCGACCGCGCCGGAGCTCGCGACGTGGGTCGAGGCACTCGGCGGGGGCGGAGTGCTGAGCGATGAGATGCAGCAGAAGCGCATCGAGAGCGTCCAGCCGTCCGACGGAGAGGGTGCGTACGGCTGGGGCGTCGCCGGCATGGGGTCGTTCTACGGGCACATCGGCGAGATGCCGGGGTACAACTCGTTCATGGGGTACGACCCCGAGACCGACGTGACCGTGGTCGTCTGGGCCACGCTCGCGCCGAACATGGAGGGGAATCCGGCGGCTGCCCTCATCGCCCGGTCGCTGATCGAGAAGATGTACGGCCTCTGACGCGAGCCCGAGGTCCCGTCGGTGTCCTGCGAGTCAGGGCGCGGGCGGGACCGCGGCCTGCAGGTGGCGGATGACCGCGAGCACGCGACGGTGATCGTCCGCGTCGACCGGCAGGCCGAGCGCGTCGTAGATCCTCGAGGTGTGCTGCACCACGGCCTTCTCGCTCAGCACCAGCTGGGCCGCGATCGCGGCGTTGCTGCGGCCCTGCGCCATCAGGCCCAGCACCTCGACCTGTCGCGGGGTCAGGTGCGCCACAGCGGAGGTTCCGCGGCTCGCCCGCGCGACCAGCACCGAGACCACCTCGGGATCGAGCGCGGTGCCTCCGGCGGCGACACGGCGGATGTCCGCCGTGAACGTGCGGACATCCGAGATCCGCTGCTTGAGCAGATATCCGAACCCGCCGGCTCCGTCCTCGAGGAGCTCGGCCGCGTAACGGCGCTGCACATGCTGCGAGACGACGACCACGCCGATGCCCGGGTGGGCGCGACGGATCCGGAGCGCGGCGAGGAGCCCCTCGTCGGTGTGGGTGGGCGGCATCCGGATGTCGGTGAGCACCAGGTCGGGCAGATGGCGCTCGACCTCGCGTTCGAGCTCGACAGCGTCGCTGACGGCTGCCAGCACCTCGAATCCGTCATTCGTGAGGATGTGCGCGATGCCCTCCCGCAGCAGCACCTCGTCCTCGCCGATCACGACGCGCATGGCAGCTCCACCTCGATGTTGGTGCCGCGCAGCGGCTCCGACCGGATCGCGATGGTGCCCTGGAGGGCATCCACCCGGTCCGCGAGGCCCCGCAGCCCCACGCCGGCCCCGATCCGCGCGCCGCCGACGCCGTCGTCCTCGATCGCGATGGCGATCCGGCCGTCGCGCTGGTCCAGGGTCACGCGCACATGGGAGGCATCGGCATGCTTGACCGTGTTCGACAGCGCCTCGGCGATGATGAAGTAGGCCGTGTGGGCGGTCGACGTCGTGATGGCCGTCTCGTCGACCTGTGCGACGAGGGTGGCGGGCACCGATAGACGATCCACGAGGTCTTCGGTCGCGGCCACCAGCCCTCGCTCCAGCAGCGCCGCCGGCAGCACGTCGTGCACGAGCCGGCGCAGGTCCGCCGCCGCCAGGTCGATGCCGCGCCGCAGCTTCTCGATGTCTCCGGTCGTCGCCGATTCCGCGGCGGCGTCCGCGATGGTCTGGGCCTCGATCCCGAGGAGGACGAGCTGCATCTGCAGCCCGTCGTGCAGGTCGCGGGCGATGCGCGAGCGTTCGCGGTCGGCGGCGTCGACGATGCGCACACGGGATCGGGTGAGCGCCTCGTTGCTGACGAGCAGCTGCGTGGTCAGGCGCTCGCGGTCGAGGGCGATGGCGAGCACCTCGGCGGCGCGGCGCACCGGCCAGGGCTCGGCGATCATGCGCGCGTCGTACTCGATGCCGCCGACGAGCTCGTCGTCGACCCGCACCTGCAGCCAGGCCCGGTCGGGGTCGGCGGCATCCGGATCGACCGGTGCCCTCTCGCCGCGCTCGTCGATGTACTGACCGCGGGAGGCGTCCCAGTACGCGACACGGAGCGTGTCGTCACCGACGGTGGTCGCGAGCGCCTGGGCGACGGCGGGCCGGCTGGCCCCGCGGATCGCGAGCCATTCGCTCAGAGCCTCCAGCGGGGTGGTGCGTGTGAAGCCGCCGCGGAGCACGCCGAGGAGGAAGGCGATCGGGAGCCCGGCGAGCAGCAGACCCTGCAGGGAGACGACGACGTCGAATCCGACGCCCATTGGGAACAGGAGGTTCGGGAGCAGCGGCAGGCAGACGACGGCGAGGAGGCCGTAGGTGAACAGGGGGAGCAGCACCCGCCGATGGGCGGCGTCCGCCGCCCGCAGGCGGCGCGCGAGCACGATCGCGGCCAGGGCCATCGACGTCAGGCCGAGCACGCTCTGCAGGAACGACAGCAGCTCGAATGCCGCGGTGCCCTCCGTGAGGGCGCGCGCCGTGTCGAACACGATGCAGGTCACGTAGCCGAGCACGACGGCGAGCACCGCCAGGCGTCCGCGCACGCGGCCGGACGGGAACGCCATGAGCAGGTGGATCGCCACACCCAGCGGGGTGGTCGCGAAGACGGCATTCACCCAGAAGAGCCCCGGAGCACCGACGTACCCCGTGCTGACGAGGAAGACCGAGACGGCGCCGATCAGAAGCAGCGGGCCGATCCCGTTGGTCGGTCTCCGCCACCAGGCGATGATCCCGGCGACCGCCCAGATCCACGCGAGCGCGACCAGACCGATGCCCGCGACCGGGTCACCGGCGCCCGTGGCGCCGACGGTGATCACGATCACGCCGGTCAGCGCGGCGAGGATGCCGATGAAGATCAGCGCGATCTCGAGGGATCCCATCCGACCGCCCTGCAGGCGTCTCGGTGTCGGTCGGGTGAGGGGCGAGACGGGGGCCTGTGATGACACGGATGGTCTCTCGTTGGGGATGTGGGTGAGGGTGGTTCCACACTGGCGGACGCCCGCCGGGAGAGCAACCGATCAGCGAGAGGCGGTGAGGCGTGCCTCTATCGGAGCCCACCCGCTCTCCAGCACCGCGAACCCGGCGTCGAGCGTGCCGAGCTGGTCATCGTCCTCGTTGACGAGCAGTTGCATCTGCAGCACGAAGCGCGCGTAGACGCGGGTCTCGGCGGTGGGTCCCGGCAGGCCGAGCTCCTCGGCGATGGCGGCGGAGAGCGCGTCCTCGTGCCGCAGCCACATCTTCGCCGCGTAGTCGCGCAGTGCGGGAGTCTCGTTGAGGAAGCGCAGGAAGATGCGCGTGACGTCATTACCGTGCTCGTCGACGTTGGCACGGATCTCGGCGGCGTAGAAGTCGTGGATCGCCCGGTTGATCGTGCTGCCCTCCGGCCGGTCGCGCACGGCGGAGACGAGCCGGTCGCGCTGCTCGTCGTCCTCGTCGAAGACGAGCGCCTCCTTCTGCGGGAAGTGCGCGAACACGGTCGTGGGGGAGACGTCTGCGGCGTCTGCGACCTCGCGGATGCTCACGTTGTCGAATCCGCGCTCGAGGAACATCTTCGTCGCGACGTCGGAGATCGCCTTGCGCGTCGCGGCCTTCTTCCGCTCTCTGCGCCCGATCGGCGCGGCGGACGGCTGCTCGGTGGATGCCATGCGCTCAGCCTACCGCGCATTCGATACAAAACTGGCTTGACACCAAAACTGGTATCGATACACTTTCGGTATGACTTCACCAATTCTCCCCGTCCGAGGTGCGAAGCGCGCCTGGGTCATGCTCATCGTTCTCACGATGCTCACCGTCATCGGGATGACGGTCGTCCTCCCCGTTCTTCCCTTCGTCGTCCTGCAGTACGTGTCGGAGGAGAAGGACCTGGCCATCTGGGTCGGCATTCTCGAGGCCGTCAACGGACTCTGCGCCTTCCTCATCGCGCCGTTCCTCGGACGCCTCTCCGATCGCTTCGGTCGCCGGCCCGTCATCATCGCCGCCGCATTCGGCGCGGCGTTCTCCATGGCGCTGTTCGGCATCGGCGGTGCCCTCTGGGTCCTCGTGCTCGCGCGTGTCATCCAGGGGATGACGGCGGGCGACCTGCCGGCGCTCTTCGCGTACCTCGCCGACATCACCCCGCCCGAGAAACGCGCGCAGCGATTCGGCCTCCTCGGTGCGCTCTCCGGGATCGGCATGATGATCGGCCCGGCGATCGGCGGACTCCTGGCGGCGATCAGCATCCAGCTCCCCGTCTTCCTCACCGCCGCCGTGGCGCTGACCATCGCGATCCTCAGCATCTTCCTGCTCCCCGAGAGCCTCAAGCCCGAGAACCGCATCGGCGCGATCGCCCTGCGCGACGTCCAGCCGTTCGCCGTGTTCAAGAACGCTTTCGGCCGTCGGGAGCTCCGTGGACTGATGATCGGCTTCGGAATCCTGGCCCTGCCGTTCGGCTTCTTCGTGAACAACTTCAGCGTGCTCGCGCTCGACTCGATCCAGTGGGGGCCGACCCAGATCGGGCTGATGACGGCGGCGGTCGGCATCATCGACATCCTGATCCAGGGCGTCCTGCTCGGCATCCTGCTTCCGCGGATGGGCGAGCGCGGCGTCATCGTGAGCGGCATCGTCGCCCAGATGGTCGGACTCATCGGGCTCGCCGTCGTGGCCTCGATCTTCGCGCAGCCGTGGCTGTTCATCGTCGGCGCGCTCCTGCTCGCCGCAGGGCAGGGGGCCTCGCAGGCGGCGATGGACGGTGCCATGTCGAACGCGGTCGGCGACGACGAGCAGGGCTGGCTCGGCGGCGCGACGCAGTCCCTCAACGCGGCGATGGGCACGGTGGCGCCGCTCATCGCCGGCGCCCTCTACGTCACGATCAGTCACGCCGCGCCGTACTGGCTCGGCGCCGCGCTCATGATCGTCGCCGTGATCGTCGTGAGTCGTGCGCACATCGCGAACACGGCGAAGAGGTCGCCGAGCGCAGCGCCGGTCGAGCAGGCTCCGGTCGTCGCCTGAGATCGGATGCCGCGCCGGGTCGCCCGCCCTCGTGCGGGGGGAGGATGATGGTCTCATGGCCGCTCCTCATCGACCCGGCCTCCGGGTCACGGCGGGGGTCACGATCCCGGAGTCGGAGCTGTCCTGGCGGTTCTCCCGGTCATCCGGGCCCGGCGGGCAGGGCGTGAACACGGCCGACTCCCGTGCCGAGCTGGTCTGGGACGCCGCCGGCTCCTCGGCGCTGACCCCGGCGCAGCGCGAGCGTCTCCTCGAGCGGCTGAGCGGGCGACTCGTCGACGGGGTCCTGACGATCGCGGCATCCGAGCACCGCGCCCAGCTGCGCAATCGGGATGCCGCTCGCGCCCGTCTCGCCGCCCTGGTCGCCGAGGCGCTGCGGCCGCCGCCGCCGTCGCGCCGACCGACGAAGCCGAGCCGTGGTTCGAAGGAACGGCGGCTGAAGGCCAAGCAGCGCCGCACCGACGTCAAGCAGCTGCGTCAACGCCCCCGCGATTCCTGATCATCGGCCGGCCGACGCGCGGTCCGGGATCAGCGCTGTGACCGCGGCGTCGGTGCGGGCGTGCTGCGGCGTGGCACGTAGTTCTTCCAGGCGGAGCGGAACCCCACGCCGCCGAACGTCATGAACCCGGCGGCGAAGACCGCTCCGACGGCGATCCCGACGCCGACGGCCCACTCGAACGTCCCGCCGCCCGCGACGATGGCCGAGCCGACGAGGAGCCCCGTCACGCAGGCGTTGACCACGATCAGCAGCATCACGGAGCTGCCCAGCAGGATGCTGACGCTGCGGCGCCGCAGGAACGAGTAGGTCAGTTTCATGCCGTCCTGATCGTCGTACGTCGAGGCGAGGAAGATCTCCTCGACGTGCGGGTCGAGGTCGACGTACGCGCCGCGGAGCCGGTTCATGGCGACCACGTACATCATGTCCTCCTCCGAGACGTTCATGACCCGCACCTGCGTCATGAAGCCGATGAGGCTCAGGAACGCCAGGATCGCTATCGATGCGCCGCCGAACCATCCGGAGAACCCCGAGGCCTGCCCCAGGACCCCGATCGTCACGAGTCCCGCCGACACGAGGGTGAGGAAGATCGTGATGCGGGTCAGCACCTCGCTCTGGGCGGTGCTGCGCGCGGCGAGCAGCCCCCAGTGCTCGGTCGCCAGGATCTGCGCGCGCCGAGCGAGCGCCGCATCCGACTCCGTCGCCGGTGCGGTGCGCTCTACCTCGGATGCCGTGCCCTCGCTGCCGTCCGCGGACGAGGACCCCGGCGAGGAGCGCTCGCCCATACCGACATCATGCACCCGCCCGCGGCGGGACGGAACGGGTACTTCCGGTGAGCGCCCGGCCCCGGGGCCGGGCGCCTGCCGACGCGCCTACACTGTAAGGGTGGCGAGACTACTGATCGTCGGGGGCTTCCTGGCCGCCGTGTTCTGGGTGTTCAGCATCGTCGACTGCGCTGTGCAGCCGGCGACGCGGCACCGTGGTGTGCCCAAGGCCGCCTGGATCGCCATCGTGGTGCTGATCCCCGTCATCGGCGGCATCCTCTGGTTCACGATCGGCCGCCGTCGCGCGAACGATCAGGGCCAGCGTCGTGTGCTCGCACCCGACGACGACCCCACGTTCCTCCAGAGCATCGGCAAGACCGAGCAGGATGCCCGCATCAAGCGCCTCGAAGAGGAGCTCGCCCGCCTCGACGAGGAGACCGACGAGCCTCCCGCCGCGGATCCGCGCCCGTGACCTCATCGCCGGCGACCGATGCTGCGGCATCGCTGCTCGCCGATCTCGTCGCGCACGGCGTGCGCGACGTCGTGCTCTCGCCGGGTTCCCGGTCGCAGGCGCTCGCGCTCGCGGCGGTGCGCGTCGCCGACGAGGGGCTCCTGCGGGTGCACGTGCGCATCGACGAGCGCGTGGCCGGATTCACCGCGCTCGGAATCAGTCGTGAGACGGGCGTGCCCGCGGCTGTGCTGTGCACGTCGGGCACGGCCGTCGCCAATCTGCTCCCGGCGACGATGGAAGCCTTCCACTCCGGGGTGCCACTGCTGCTGCTGACGGCCGACCGCCCGCCCGAGCTCCGGGGCATCGGGGCGAATCAGGCGACCCGGCAGGATGGACTCTTCCAGCGCTGGGTGCGCGACCAGATCGACGCGCCCGTCCCCGGCGACGGTGACTGGTCGGGCCTTGCCGCACGCGCGGTCGCGGCGGCGATGGGCGGCTCGGACTCCCCGCCCGGTCTCCCCGGTGTCGCCGGACCCGTGCATCTGAACCTGCCGTCCCGCGAGCCGCTCTCCGGGCTGCCACCGGAGCTCTCGATCGTCTCCGGCGACGCCCCTCGCCCCATCCCCGCCGAGTCCTTCGTGCTCGAGCGCGGACCTCGCACCGTGGTCGTCGCGGGCGCCGACGCGGGAGCCGCCGCCGAGGAGATCGCGCACGCCGGCAGCTGGCCCCTGATCGCCGAGATCGTCAGCGGATCCCGCTTCGGCCGCCAGCTCGTCCACGGCTACCGGGCGCTCCTGCGGCGCGACGACCTCGGCGGCCGCATCGAGCGGGTGGTCGTCCTGGGCCATCCGACGCTGAGCCGCGAGGTGACCGCGCTCCTGTCGCGGGACGGCGTCGATGTCGTCGCCGTGCGCCGGGGTGGCGAGGAGCTCAACCTCAACGGCCGCACCCTCGCCGTCGGTGCCGTCGCCGTCGCGGACGGCGACGCCGACCGCGCCTGGCTCGGAGAATGGCTCGCGGCCTCCGCGGCCGAAGTCGTCGACCTGAGCGAGCATGCCCCGGATCCCGAGGGGCTCGCCTCGAAGGACTTCGCCGCCCGCCGCGAGGCCGTCAAGGCCGAGCTCGACGCCGTCCGCCGTCCTCTCGACCGGGAGCTCCTCGTCGACGCCGTGTGGCGGGCGACATGGCCGCACGATCGGCTGATGTTCGGATCGTCGCGGCTCGTGCGCGTCGCAGACGCGGTGCTCGCCGGCAAGAAGGTCCCGGTGCACGCCAACCGCGGGCTGGCCGGCATCGACGGCACGATCGCCACCGCCACGGGCATCGCCCTCGCCAGCCAGGCCGCCGGCGCCCCGGGGATCACCCGCGTGCTGCTCGGCGACCTCGCCTTCCTGCACGATGTCGGCGCGCTGCTGCTCCCTCCCGACGAGACCGAACCCCGGCTGCAGGTGATCGTGGGCAACGACGGCGGCGGCACGATCTTCGATGCGCTCGAGGTCGCGGCATCCGCCCGTCCGAACGATCTCGACCGGGCCTTCTACACGCCGCACACCGTGCGGCTCGAGCACCTCGCACTCGCCTACGGCTGGGAGTACCAGCGGGTGACGACGCGCACTGCGCTCGACCAGGCGCTCACCTCGCCACGCGGCGGTCGTCAGATCATCGAGGTCCCGCTGGCCCGCTGACTGGCAGGATGTGCGTATGAACGCGCACACCTGGACGAACCTGCTGCGAGTCGGCGACGGTTTCCGCCTCGCTGACGTGGATCCCGACAGCAAGCCCGGCTACGACGAGGGCAAGGCGCAGGGGGCGAAGGATCTCGCCGCCGGGCTCGTGCGACTCAACGACCTGCAGGAGAGGCTCTTCGCCGAGAGCCGGGTCGGCACAGCCCAGGACTCCGTGCTCCTGGTGCTGCAGGCCATGGACTCGGCAGGCAAGGGCGGGATCGTGCGGCACGTCGTCGGTGGCGTCGACCCGCAGGGCGTCTCGCTCGCGGCCTTCAAGGCGCCGTCGGCCGAGGAGCGCTCGCACGACTTCCTCTGGCGCATCGAGAAGCGCCTGCCGGAGCCCGGATTCATCGGCGTCTTCGACCGGTCCCACTACGAGGACGTGCTGATCGGACGCGTGCGCCAGCTCGCGGACGGGCCCGAGATCGAGCGCCGCTACGCCGCGATCAACGAGTTCGAGGCACGGGTCGCGGCGTCCGGCACCCGCATCGTCAAGGTCATGCTGCACATCTCACCCGAGGAGCAGAAGGCCCGGCTGATGGAGCGCCTCGAACGACCGGACAAGCACTGGAAGTACAACCCGGGCGATGTGGACGAGCGACTGCTGTGGCCGAAGTACATGGAGGCCTACCAGACCGTTCTCGACCGCACGTCCACCGAGGCCGCACCCTGGTACGTCGTTCCGGCGAACTCCAAGTGGTTCGCGCGTCTGGCTGTGCAGGAGCTGCTGCTCGCGGCTCTCGAGGACATCGATCCGCAATGGCCGGGCGCCGACTTCGACGTCGAGGCGGAGAAGAAGCGCCTCGCCGCGAGCTGACCCCTACCGGTCGTTGAGCGAGGAGCGCAGCGACGAGACGAAACGCGTCAGGCGAGGGCGTCGACCAGCGGGCGGAACTTGACCCTGGTCTCGAGCAGCTCCGACTCCGGGTCGGAACCGGCGACGATGCCCGCGCCCGCATAGGCGGTCACCCGGATGTCGTCGGCGGCCGCGGTGAACTGGGCGCAGCGCAGCGCGATCGCCCACTCGCCGTTGCCCGCGGCATCCACCCACCCCACCGGCCCCGCATAGCGGCCGCGGTCGAAGGGCTCGAGGTCGCGGATCGCGGCGATCGCGGCCGCCGTCGGCGTCCCGGCGACCGCCGCGGTCGGATGCAGCGCCCGCACGAGATCGAGCGCCGACTCGCCGTTTCCGAGCTCGCCCTCGACGTCGGTCGCCAGGTGGAACAGATTCGGCAGCTTGAGCAGGAACGGCTGCTCGCTCGCAGCGAGCGCCCGTGTGTGCGGGCGGAGCGAGGCGAGCACGCTCTGCACGGCGTACTGGTGCTCGTCGAGATCCTTCGTGCTCGAGGCGAGATGAGCGGATGCCGCGGTGTCGGCATCCGCGTCGGCCCCGCGCCCGATCGTGCCGGCGAGGACCCGGGCCGTGACGGTGCCGTTCTGCACGGTCACCAGCGTCTCGGGGCTCGCGCCGATCAGCCCGTCGACCGCGAACGCCCAGGTGTCGGGGTAGCCCGTCGACAGGGCGCGGACCAGGCGGCGCAGATCGGAGCCGGCCGGGATGCTGCCGGTGAGGTCTCGGGCCAGCACGACCTTGCTCAGCTCGCCGCCGGCGATGCGCGCGAGCGCGGCGCGGACGGAGTCCTGGTAGCCCTGCGGGCTCTGCGCACCGGGGCCGACAGTGCCCGCCCAGTGGGGTCCGTACGGGTGGGTGGCGAACTCCTCGTCGGGATCCGATGCTCCGGCGACGCGGATGCGGGTCTCCCAGAACCGGTCGCCGTGGCGACCGAGCACCTTCGTGGGCACCACGAGCACGCTGTCGGCGGCCGACTCCTCATCGAAGGCGAAGGCGCCGAAGGCCACCAGCCCCGTGCCGGGGAGGCCGACGGCGTCATCGATCTCCGCCTGGGCGGCCATGCCGCGCCAAAACGTGGCGAGGGCTGCGCCGCGCGGCTCGTCTCCGGCGGGCGGGCGGATCGCGGCGAGGGGCTCGCCGACCGACACGATGCCATCGCCGCGGCGCAGCCAGGCGAGCGGGTGGGCGGGATCCGCGTAGGCCAGGAGGTCCTCGACCGGGTCGATCTCGCGGGTCTCCACGACCAGGTGGGTGGTGTGCACGTCTCCAGCCTATGCCGCGCGGATGACCGGAACCGCGCCGTCGTAGGGTGGGCGCATGAGCGATGCACGTCCTGCCACAGGTGCCGAGATGATCTTCCAGTGGCGAAAGTGGAACGGTGCGCCGCACTGGCGCCACGAGTGCGTGTACCTCGGCTCAGACGAGTGGGGCGACTGGATCGGGCAGCCGGTCGGGTGGAGCAGCGCCCGTCCCGGCGCGCAGTTCGTCGCCGCCGGCCCGAACGTCACGCTCGTGCCGCGGCAGACCGACTTCGCGCTCACGGTCAACCGCGATCACCCGAACGGCATGCGCATCTACATCGACCTCGGATGGGATGTCCGGTGGTCGGCGGAGCCGCTTCTCGCGACCGGCATCGACATGGACCTCGATGTCGTGCGCGTCGAGGGCGAGCGTGGCACCTGGGTCGACGATCGCGACGAGTGGGCGGAGCACAGCCTGCAGTACGGGTACCCGGCGGAGATCATGACACGGCTCGAGGCGCTCGCGCTCGATCTCGAAGAGCGGGTCCGCGCGCAGATCGCGCCGTTCGACGATGCCACCGCCGATGCCTGGCTCGATCGCCTCGAAGCCCTGGACCTCGCGCCTAGACTGAACGCGTGACCCCGAACGAGAAGAACCGCGCCGATCTCGGCAAGGACCCCGCCCGCGTCAGCGGCATGTTCGACCAGGTCGCCGCCGGCTACGACCGCACCAACACGGCGATGACCTTCGGCAACGACGCGCTCTGGCGCGCGGCGACGACGAGGGCTGTGGCGCCGAAGCCGGGGGAGCGCATCCTCGACCTCGGGGCGGGCACCGCATCGTCGTCGGCATCCCTCGCCCGCAGCGGCGCAGAGGTGGTCGCCGCCGACTTCTCACCGGGGATGCTGGCCGAGGGACAGCGCCGACACGGCGCGATGCGCAACCTCTCCTTCGTGCAGGCCGACGCGACCGACCTTCCCTTCGCGGATGCCGAGTTCGACGCGGTCACGATGTCGTACGCCCTGCGCAACGTCAGCGATCCGAAGAAGGCGCTCCGCGAGCTGCTCCGCGTGACGAAGCCGGGAGGCCGCCTCGTCATCAACGAGTTCTCCACGCCTCCGGGCAAGCTCTTCCGCGGCGCCTACCGGTTCTACAACGACCAGGTGCTGCCCCGGGTCGCCCGTGTCGCGGGGACGAACGGCGACGCCTACGACTACCTCAACGAGTCCATCCGGGAGTGGCCCGACCAGAAGAAGCTCTCCGCCTGGATCCGCGAGGCGGGCTGGGCCGAGGTGGCCTATCGCAACCTCTCCTTCGGCATCGTGGCCCTCCACAGAGCGCGCAAGCCCGAGTGAGAATCCCGGGCGCAAACCGCCGCACCCGACGAAGGTAGGCTGGGACCGTGACTTCGAGCCCCATCGCCCCGGGTTCGCGACTGGCGAGCCGTCTCGGCTTCAGCGATCGCGTCTTCATCGGCCCCGCCGCCCGCCGCGTCGCGCGCGCCATCGAAGACGGTCTGGAGCGCGTCGAGACCGGACTCGCCGAAGACGTGCGCGTCGCCGATCCGCTCGCCGACGCCGCCAGCCGCTATCTCTACGAGGCCGGTGGCAAGCGCATCCGTCCCGTGCTGACCCTTCTCGCCGCGCAGCTCGGCGACGGCAACACCGACGAGGTGATCGACGTCGCCAAGGCGCTCGAGATCACGCATCTCGGCTCGCTGTACCACGACGACGTCATGGACGGCGCCGATCGCCGCCGCGGGGTCCCCGCCGCGCATGCGGTCTGGGGCAACAGCATCGCGATCCTCACCGGCGACATCCTGTTCTCCCGCGCCAGCCAGCTCATGTCGCGACTGGGCGAGCGCGCCATCCGTCTCCAGGCCGACACGTTCGAACGACTCGTGCTCGGCCAGATGCACGAGACCATCGGCGCGCAGCCCGACGACGATCCGATCCAGTTCTACATCCAGGTGCTCGCCGACAAGACGGGTTCGCTGATCGCCGCCGCGACGCAGGGCGGCGTGATCTTCTCGAACGCTCCCGTGGAGTACGAAGAGCCGATGCGCGTCTACGGTGAGAAGATCGGCGTCGCTTTCCAGCTCATGGACGACGTGATCGACCTCTCGGCGAAGCCCGAGGACACCGGCAAGGTCCCGGGCACCGATCTGCGTGCCGGCGTGCCCACCATGCCGTACCTGCTGCTCAAGGCCGAGACGGACGCGACATCGATCGACCTCGGCGCGCGTATCGATGCCGGTGTGGCGCTCATCGCCGACGGCGCCGATCCGGCGATCCTCGACGGACCGCTCGACGAGCTGCGCGATCACGCCGTGACGACGAAGACCCTGGAACTCGCCCACGCCTGGACGCAGGACGCGATCGACGCGCTCGGACCGCTCCCGCGCGGCACGGTGCGTGAGGCGCTGACCCGATTCGCAGAGACCCTCGCCGATCGCTCCAGCTGAATCCGGCGATGCGACCCACGCGGTCGCACGACGGGCGCGACGGCACACGAAAGGACCTCCTATGACCAAGCTCAGACTGGCCATCGTCGGTGCGGGCCCCGCAGGCATCTACGCCGCGGACATCCTGCTGAAGGCCGAGCGCAAGTTCGACGTCTCCATCGACCTGTTCGAGCAGCTTCCGGCGCCCTACGGCCTCGTCCGCTACGGCGTCGCCCCCGATCACCCCCGCATCAAGGGCATCATCACGGCCCTCCGCGATGTGCTCGACCGCGGCGACATCCGCCTGTTCGGGAACGTCCGCTTCGGCGAGGACATCACGCTCGAAGACCTCAAGCACCACTACAACGCCGTGATCTTCGCGACCGGCGCCATCCGGGACACGTCGATGGACATCCCCGGTGTCGACGCCGTCGCCTCCTACGGCGCCGCCGACTACGTCAGCTGGTTCGACGGCCACCCCGACGTGCCGCGCGAGTGGCCGCTGGATGCCGAATCGGTCGCCGTGATCGGCAACGGCAACGTGGCGCTCGACGTCGCGCGGATGCTGGCCAAGCATGCCGAGGATCTGCTCGTCACCGAGGTCCCGGCGAACGTCTACGAGGGCCTGCAGGCGAGCGCGGTCACCGACGTGCACGTGTTCGGGCGCCGCGGCCCCGCGCAGGTGAAGTTCACGCCGCTGGAGCTGCGCGAGCTCGGCGAGCTCCGCGACGTCGACATGGTCGTCTACGACGAGGACTTCGACTACGACGACGCCTCCAAGGAGGCGGTCGCCAGCAACAAGCAGGTCATGGTCATCGACCGCGTCCTGCAGTCGTGGCGCAAGCGCGACTCGGTGAACAACGCGGGCGGCACCGCATCGCGACGCCTGCACCTGCACTTCTGGGCGCGGCCCGTCGAGGTCCGCAAGGACGAGAGCGGCCGCGTGGCGGCGCTCGTGTACGAGCGCACCCAGCCGGACGGCGAGGGCGGCGCGGTCGGCACCGGTGAGCTGCGCGAGGTCCCGATCCAGGCGCTGTACCGCGCGATCGGCTACTTCGGCTCGCCGCTGCCCGGAGTGCCGTTCGACAAGAAGCACGGCGTGATCCCGAACCGCGAGGGGCAGGTGCTCGCGAAGGACTCCAACCAGCGCGTGCCCGGCATCTACGCGACGGGCTGGATCAAGCGCGGACCGGTCGGCCTGATCGGTCACACCAAGTCCGACGCCATGGAGACCGTCCGGCATATCATCAACGACCAGGGGTCGTGGTGGCAGCCGGAGGACCCCTCGGAGGAGTCGATCCCCGCTCTCCTGCAGGAGCGCGGCGTGAAGTGGACCGACCTCGAGGGATGGCACCGCCTGGACGAGCACGAGATCGGTCTCGGCGCACCGCACGAGCGCGCTCGCGTGAAGGTCGTCCCGCGCGACGAGATGGTGCGGGTCTCGCGCGGCGAGTAGCACCGTCATCCGATCGTTGCGAGCCGATCCCCTCGTGTCGGGGCTGTCCTCCTAGGCTGAGAGCATGCGACGGCGACCTCTCCTCATCCTCGGCGCGGTGGCGCTGCTCCTCGTGTCGGGATGTGCACCGACGCCGGAGCCTACTCCCACGGCATCCGTGGACCCGTCGCCCAGCCCGACACCGACGCCGACCTCGGATCCGATCGTCGCGCCGACGCCCGCGTTCGACGTGACGTGCGACGACGTCGCGGCGGAGATGTCCGCTCTCGTCGGCGCGCCGGCGGGGGCGGTGGAGGAGACCCTCTCGCGCGTCTCGATGCCCAACTGGTACCCCGGACCCGCGCTGTACGCGTTCCAGCGCGCCGGCGGCATCGCCTGCTCGACGGGAGACGACTCGCGCAGCTGGGAGGTCACGGTCGTTCCCCGGGCGCAGACCGTGATCACGGGTGCGGAGTCCCGTGGCGGATGGTGGGGCGAGGAGTCGCGCTGCGAGGACAACGGGATCTGCGTCTTCCAGGTGCTCGACGGAGACGTGCTCGTCTCCGCTCAGATGATGGAGCCGGAGGTCGGCTCCGGCGATGCCGCGCGCATCGACGAGGGCCTTCGCCGCATCGCCGCCGCGGCCGTCGCGACGAGCAAGGATGTCGAGCTCGCCCCCAGCGACATCGTCGGCGTGGAGTGCGCGCAGTTCCTGACCAAGGACGAACTCGCCGAGGAACTCGGCACAGAGGTGTTCCTCATCGACTCCTTCGGGGGCTGGGGCATCCCGTCGGAGGTCTACCAGGCCGTCAACGGCTCGCGCATCTGCTACTACGCCTCCGGCGAGAGCGAGTACGAGTCGCAGGGATACCTGACGATCACCACGCTCCCCGGCGGCGCGTGGGCCTTCGAGCTGATCGAGGGCGGCACGGCCGTCGAGATCGAGGGAGCGGATGCCGCGCTCCGCGGCGTCGACGAGTTCGATCGCCCCGTCCTCGATGTGCGCGTCGGTTCCGATTGGATCCGCCTCACCACCTTCGAGGGCTCCGGGATCTCCGACCTGACGAAGGTCGCCGAGCACGTCGTGCAGAACTTCACGGTCGGGCGTCCGGCGCCGCAGTAGCGTCCTCGGCTAGCCTGGCCGCAGGGGGTGGAGCGCATGGCCGACTGGATCGCAGACGTTCTCGGCGAGGAGTTCGAGCAGCTCACCCTCGAGCTCGGCGACGACGACCAGGGACCGGTCGTGGCGACTCTCGTGCGGGCGCTGCCGCCCGCGCAGGGGTGGTGGGATCGGCTGCGGGGGAGGCGCCCCCTGCTGGATGACGTCGACGTGCTGTATGTGCACGGGTGGTCCGACTACTTCTTCCAGAAGCGCCTCGCCCGGTTCTGGACGGCGAGGGGAGCGCGCTTCTTCGCGCTCGACCTGCGCAAGTACGGTCGCAGTCTCCGCGACGGCCAGACGCCGGGCTACGTCGCCGATCTCGCGACCTACGACGAGGACATCGCTGCAGCGCTCGATGCGATGGGTCACGCGATCGACGGGAGCGACAGCCGACGGCTCGTGCTCCTCGGTCACTCGACGGGCGGACTGACCCTGAGCCTGTGGGCATCGCGTCATCCGGATGCCGCGGACGCGGTGATCCTGAACAGCCCGTGGCTGGAGTTCCAGATCGCCCCGGTGCGTGCGGCGATCGCGCCGATGGTCGAGCTGCAGGCACGGCTCCGTCCGCGGGAGGTGGCCCCTCAGGTCGATCTGGGCTTCTACTCGAGGGCGCAGCAGGAGGTCGCCGATCCGGACGATCCCATGGAGGTGAATCCGCTCTGGCGCCCCACCCAGACGATGGCGGTGTACGCCGGCTGGCTGCACGCGATCCTCTCCGGCCATCGCACCGTCGCGTCGGGACTCTCGATCCCCGTTCCGGTGTGCGTGCTCCTCTCGGCCCGTTCGGCCGTGCCCACCCGCTGGTCGGACGAGCTCACCGCGGCCGACTCCGTGCTGGTGGTCGACGACATCGCGCGCGCGGCCCTGCGCCTCGGATCGTCCGTGACCGTCGAGCGGATCGACGGGGCGCTGCACGACGTCTTCCTCTCACGGCGCGAGGCGAGGGAAGACGCCTATCGGCGCCTCGAGCGCTGGGTCACCGGCTGGCAGGCGTCCGGCGGAGCGCTCGTTCAGAGGTAGTGCATCGCCCGGGTGAGGCGCTCCGCCTCATCCCCGTCGCCGCGGAGGACGGCGTCATGGAACTCGACGTAGACCTGCAGCATCCGCTCCCGGTCGTCGACGGGCACGGTCCAGTGACGGAGATTGCGCAGGAGCGCGACCGTCGTCTCCTCGATGACCGTGCAGTGTTGGGCGTTCTGGCTGTGCGCGCCGAGGTAGGCGAACACGTCCCAGCGTGTGTCGGTGGTCAGCGTGCTGTCATGGAGCGAGTCGTACATCGCCTCCACGAGTCCGGCGACATGCGCGCGCTGCGCGGCGCTGAGCTGCGGGACGGCGAGGCGGGCGGCGATACCCGCCTGGTACCCCGCGAAGGCGAGCGACTGTGCCACGGTGTCGGTCGTGACCTCGGTGACCTCGGTGTACCGACTCGGGTACATCGTCACCATCCCCAGGCGCTCCAGGCGCTGCAGCGCTTCCCGCACCGGCGTCCGGGAGACGTGCATCCGCTCGGCCACGTCGAGATCGCGGATGCGCTGCCCCGGGGCCAGTGTGCCCTCGACGATCTGCCGGCCGATGTGCTGGAAGACCTCCTCCGCCAGCAGTTGCTTGTTCTCGCCCACGTTCTTCGTTCCCATGCTGCCCATGGACCCCCGCCCCCAATTGCTCTTCCTTCTCCTGCTACGTGATGCGCCCGGGTGGGCCTCTCATCACAGATCGCGCAGGATGCCAACACACTACGCGCATAAGTCCTCGCGCACGGAACATGACGCACGGGCGCCACGGCGGCTCGCGAGGACGCTGACGGAGTTCTCTGCGGCCGACGGACGCGGAGCGCCCGCCGGCCGCATCCGACGCGGTCGCGCGGAACCGCCGCGAACCCCGTCCCCACGGGGGGAGGCCCGCGATTCCGAGAGCGCGGGGCCGTTCGACGACAGTACGTCACGCGGCTGGCGCGTCGTGGGTCGCATCGAGAAGCGACCCCTCTCAGTCTCAGGCACGCATTCCGATATATCGGTATGCGATCCGGATATGACGAAACGATTCATCCGATGCCACGGCATCCGATGAATCGTCTCGTCGCGCTGCACCCGGGCGTCGCGCCCGGCGAGAGGGTCAGCGGTAGTTGATGAACTGCAGGTCGACCTCGAGGTCGGAGCCCTTGAGCAGGCTGATCACGGTCTGGAGGTCGTCACGGCTCTTGGACTGCACGCGCAGCTCGTCGCCCTGGATCTGGCTCTTCACGCCCTTCGGACCCTCGTCGCGGATGATCTTGTTGATCTTCTTCGCGTTCTCGGAGGAGATGCCGTCCTTGAGGCTCGAGACGATGCGGAACTCCTTGCCGCTCGCGAAGGGCTCCCCGGCGTCGAGGCTCTTCAGAGAGATCCCGCGCTTGATGAGCTTGGACTGGAACACGTCGAGCACGGCCTTCGCGCGCTCCTCGGAGTTGGCGATGATGAGGATCTGCTCGCCGCTCCACGCGATGGATGCCCCGGTGCCCTTGAAGTCGTAGCGCTGCTCGACCTCCTTGCGGGCCTGGTTGAGAGCGTTCTCGGCCTCCTGGTGATCCACTTTCGAGACGATGTCAAAGGAACTGTCAGCCATAGGAGAAGTGTATCGAGACTGCGGTTTGTGCGAGCTCGTGGAAGCGTTTTCATCTCTTCTTCCGCCACGAGGCCGGGTCACAGGTTGATATCAACGCCTTCTTGCATTGTGAATCCACTCGATCTCGATGCATACTGTAAGCGCTTGCAGTACTGCAGGCCATCAGCACCGAGAGAGGCACACACCAATGAAGGTGAACAAGAGGGGCATCGTCGCCGCGGGCGCGATCGCCATCGTTTCGACTCTGACGCTCGCCGGCTGCGCCACGGGGACCAGCGGCGACGACTCGTCCGGCGGCGACAAGGGCAGCGCGCTGACCGTGTGGGTCGACGCGGAGCGCGTCGACGCGCTGCAGGGCGCCGCGGACTCGTACGAGGAGAAGACCGGCGTCAAGGTCGAGCTCGTCGGCAAGTCCGTCGACGACATGAAGGACGACTTCATCCAGCAGGTGCCGACCGGAAAGGGCCCTGACGTCGTCATGGGCGCGCACGACTGGCTCGGCGAGCTCTCCACGAACGGCGTCGTCGCGCCGCTCGAGCTCGGCGACAGCTCCGCCGACTACCTGCCGGTCGCACTTCAGGCCGCCACCTATGACGGCACCGTCTACATGCTCCCGTACGCGGTCGAGAACATCGCCGTGCTGCGCAACGCCGACCTCGTTCCCGCGGCAGCCACCAGCTTCGACGACATGATCGCCAAGGGCGCGTTCGTGGTGGAGCAGGGCGCCGAGGGCAACCCGTACCACCTCTACCCGTTCCAGACCGCCTTCGGCGCTCCGGTCTTCGGCACCGACGAGTCGGGCAGCTACGACCCGACCGACCTGCAGCTCGGCAGCGCAGGCGGCACGGCATTCGCCGACTGGCTCGCCGCGCAGGGGGCCGCGGGCACGCTGAACACCGACATCGACGGCGAGATCGCCAAGCAGCAGTTCCTCGACGGCACCGCGGCCTTCTGGCTGACCGGCCCGTGGAACGTCGGGGCGGCCGTCGACGCCGGCATCAACGTCGCGATCGACCCCGTTCCCAGCCCCACGGGTGAGACGGCCTCGCCGTTCGCCGGTGTGAAGGGGTTCTTCGTGAGCTCCGAGTCGAAGAACAAGGTCGCGGCCAACGACTTCCTCGTGAACTACATCGGCACGGAGGAGGTTCAGCTCGCGCTGTTCGAGGCCGGCAACATCCTGCCCGCGCTCACCGCTGCAGCCGACTCCGCGGCATCCGATCCGATCATCGCCGGCTTCCAGGCCGTCGGTGCCGACGCCGTCCCGATGCCGGCCATCCCGGCCATGGGCTCGGTCTGGCAGTTCTGGGGCGTCGCCGAGGCGGCCATCATCAATGGCGAGGACCCGGCGACGACGTGGCAGAAGCTCGTCGACGACGTGACCGCCGCGATCAAGTAACCGCTGGAAACCGACTCTGCCGGGGCGGGCGTCCTTCGCCCGCCCCGGCAGGATCATGACGAGGACGACATGACAGAGACCGTCGAGCCCACGGCTCCGCCCACCACGCGTCAGCGACAGGCAGCGAGGATCGCCGAGGCGGCATCCGGCCCGATCGGCTGGCTGCTGCTGAAGATCCTGCTCCTCGCGGTCGTCGATGCGATCGCGCTCTACGCGGCGTTCGTGCTCTTCACGCACCAGGAGTGGCTGATCCTCGGGATCGTCGTCGCGGTCGCCGTCCTCGTCAACTACCTCTACTTCTCCCGCAAGCGCATCGCGGCGAAGTATCTGACCCCCGGCATCATCTTCCTGGTGGTCTTCCAGGTCTTCACGCTCCTCTACACGGGCTACATCGGGTTCACGAACTACGGCACCGGTCACAACGGCACCAAGGATCAGGCCATCTCCTCGCTCCTCGCTGCCGCGCAGGAGCGGGTCGAGGACTCGCCCACGTACCCGGTGACCGTCGTCGAGCAGTTCGGCGGATACGGGCTGCTGGTCACCGACCCCGAGACCGGAGACGCGCTCCTCGGCACCGCCGAGCAGCCGCTGCAGGAGGTCGAGGCCGACTTCGAGGGCGGCCAGGCCGTCTCGGTCGAGGGCTGGACCACCCTGCCGCTGGCGACCGTCTTCACGCTCTCGGAGGAGCTCGAGAAGCTCTCCGTCCCGTTCAGCGACGACCCGAACGACGGCAGCCTGCGAGCCCCGGACGGGCAGAAGGGCTACCTCTACGTCTCGACGCTCGAGTACGACGCGGACGCCGACGCGATCACCGACACCCGCACCGGGACCGTCTACTCCGACACCGGCGCCGGGGCGTTCACCTCCGACGCGGGGGAGGAGCTCCTGCCCGGCTGGCAGACGACGGTCGGCTTCGACAACTTCGTCCGCGCCGTCACCGACGCGTCGATCCGCGGTCCGCTCATCTCGGTCACGATCTGGACCTTCGCCTTCGCCCTGATCTCGGTCGCGTCCACCTTCTTCCTGGGGCTGCTCCTCGCCCTGGTGTTCAACAACACCCGGATGCGGTTCCGCAACGGCTACCGCATCATCCTGATCCTCCCGTACGCGTTCCCCGCGTTCCTCTCGGCGCTCGTGTGGGCCGGCATGATGAACGAGAGCTTCGGGTTCATCAACCAGGTCATCTTCGGCGGAGCATCCATCCCGTGGCTCACCGACCCGGCCCTGGCGAAGGTCTCGGTGCTGCTGGTGAACCTGTGGCTCGGCTTCCCCTACATGTTCCTCGTCTGCATGGGCGCGCTGCAGGGCATCCCCGAGGATGTGAACGAGGCAGCCGTCATGGACGGCGCGAACCCGTGGCAGGTCTTCCGTCGCATCAAGCTGCCGCTGCTGCTGGTGACGGTCGCCCCGCTGCTGATCTCGTCGTTCGCGTTCAACTTCAACAACTTCAACCTCATCTACATGCTCACCAAGGGCGGGCCGCGCTTCAGCGACGTCTCGATCCCGGTCGGGCACACCGACATCCTGATCTCGATGGTCTACAAGGTGGCGTTCACGGGCCAGGCTCGCGACTACGGCCTGGCATCCGCCTTCACGATCCTCATCTTCATCGTGGTGGCGACGATCTCGATCGTCAGCTTCCGCAAGACCAAGGCCCTCGAGGAGCTGAACTGATGAGCACCGAGATCATCGCCCCGCGCCGCCGCAGCTTCGGCGCCTGGTTCGCCGACACCGGATGGCGCCACCTCGTCGCGATCGTCGTGAGCGCCTTCGCGCTCTTCCCGCTGCTGTACGTCGTCTCGGCCTCATTGAATCCGAAGGGCACGCTCACCGGTTCGAATCGGCTCTTCTCCGCCGTCGGCATCGACAGCTATGTGCGCATCCTCAGCGATCCGCAGAATCCGTACGGGCTGTGGTTCCTGAACACGCTGCTCGTCGCCGTCGTCACCGGAGCGGTCACCGTGTTCATCGGCGCCTGCGCGGCCTATGCCTTCTCGCGCATGCGATTCGCCGGACGCCGGGTCGGACTGGTCACGATCGTCGTGGTGCAGATGTTCCCGCAGCTGCTCGCCGTGGTGGCGATCTTCCTGCTGATGTCGACGCTGGGGGACTGGTTCCCCGCGATCGGTCTGAACACGCACACCGGGCTCATCCTCGTGTACCTCGGCGGTGCGCTGGGCGTGAACACCTACCTGATGTACGGCTTCTTCAACACGATCCCGAAGGAGATCGACGAGGCGGCCCGCATCGACGGCGCCGGCCACGCCCGCATCTTCTTCACGATCATCCTGCGCCTGGTCGCGCCCATCCTCGCGGTCGTCGGACTCCTGTCCTTCATCGGCACCGTCAACGAGTACGTGATCGCCAGCGTGATGCTCGTCGACGTCGAGCAGCAGACGCTCGTCGTCGGGCTCACGAAGCTCGTCGCGAATCCGCGCTACGCGGACTGGTCGGCGTTCTCGGCGGGCGCCGTGATGGCGGCGATCCCGGTGATGATCCTGTTCCTCTTCCTGCAGAAGTACATCGTGGGCGGGCTCACCGCCGGGGCCACGAAGGGCTGAGTCGGTGGGTCCCGCGGCGCCCGCTGATCGGCGTTGCGGCCGGTGCGACCGCCCGCGCGGGCCTACCGTGGAGACATGGCACGGGTCGGTGGACGCAACCTCGCGATGAGCTGGGTGGCCGGCGTGATGTGCGCCGGGATCATCGGCGCCCTCGTGTGGTTCTCGATCCCCATCCTCCCGGTCCTCGCCGAGTTCGCCGGGGATGCGCTGCGCAGCGCGCTCCCCTGACGGCAACCCGACCGAAACCCGGGAATCCAGCGGTATGCCGACACGTCGGCACGCCTCCGTGAGCGGCCGCCCGCGCGGCGGTAGCCTCGCACTGCACACATCCGATGAGAGGCGCATCCCATGAGCGACCCTGAGGTTCACAAGCCCGAGAAGCCGGCTGACGTCGACGACGTCGTCGGCAGCGCGAACGCCGGGCTCGACGCCGCCGCCGCGGCGGGTGCGGACGTTCCCGGAACCGCGCCCGATTCGACGGAGAGCAAGCCCGTCGACCCCGACCTCGCCGCGTTCGAGGAAGCGGAGCGCGAGCACCCCGGCCTGTTCTCGTCGCCGACTCCCGCGGAGTCCGGATCGACGTCGGCCGGCGCCACGGACTACTCCGACGCGGATACGACCGCAGCGTTCGTCCCGCCGGTCTCGCGGCACGACGACGCCACCGCCTCGTACGACCGCGTGTCGTCCTACGACCGCGAGGACACGGCCGTCGCCGACACGGCCTACGCGCCGTCCGCAGATCTGACCGAGACCCGCATCGTCCCCTCGGAGCCGCTGGTCGCCGCGTCGGCGCAGGCTCCGCAGCCGATCTTCGTGCAAGCTCCCGAGCCTCCGCGCGACCGTGGGAACCGCGGCACGGCCGGTGCGATCGGCCTGCTCGCGACCGTCGCCTTCGCCGTCCTCTACCTCGGCGCCACGATCGGCTTCGGCGCGATCGCCGGCGACGTGACCGGACAGAACATCGGCGAGGCCCTCGTCGCGCCGCTGCTCACCTGGGGGTACTGGACGCCGGTCGTGGTGTTCTTCCTCGGCTTCTGGCTGCTGGGCGCCATCATCAACCGCGGACGCTGGGGCCTCTGGGTGGTCTTCGGCATCGTCGTCGGTGTGATCGCCTACGCCGGGCACATCCTCGGCCAGCTCTTCGAGGCCCCGTTCTGGAAGCTCACGGCATCCGAGGGACTCGATCTCGTCGGCTCGCAGCTCCTCGCGCCGCTCGCGATCGCCGCCTTCGTGTTCGCCCGCGAGCTGACGATCTGGTTCGGTGCCTGGGTCGCGCGCAGCGGAGCACGCAAGACCGAGTACAACGCCGAGGCGCAGCGCGAGTACGAGCGCACCCTCGAAGCCGGTCCGACGCTCGCGAGGTAATCACGGACTCCACCACGCCGAACCCCCGCGGACCCGAGTCCGCGGGGGTTTCGGCCGTCCTGGCGCTCGTCTTCGCCACCATCGGCTTCTTCGCCCTCGCCGTGTGCGGACTGGGCGCGGTGAGCCTGCTGACGGATGCCGACGTCATCGCGGTGCCGGGGCTCGGCCCCGTCCCCGGCGTCACCGGGATGCTGGCGGCGGTCGTCGCCTTCGCTGTCGCGCTGTGGTCGACACTCCGTCGACAGCATCCGTCTTTCGTCGCGACGATCGCGATCGCCCTTGTCGCCGGGCTCGCCCATCTCGTCGGCGTCTGGGCGGCGGTGCTCATCGGCGTCGGCAACGTCATCCTCGCCACGGCGGTGGCGGGAGACCTCGTCCGCGGGGGAGCGAGCGCGGTGCTGCTGCTGGCGGCCGCGATCGCCGCGTGGGGCGGCATCGCCCTGCGCCGCACCCGCTCCGCACGCCCGCGCTGGCCCTGGGAGGGCGACGAAGACGAGTGACGCCCCGCCGTGACGCGGGAAATCGCGGCGCTGCCGCGCGACGCGCCGTACGCTGGAGGGGTGGAGCGCTCATTGGAGACGCAGGTGGACCAGGCCGTCGAGGCCTGGTTGCGCTGGGTGCCGCGCTGGGAACCGGCGACTCATCGCGGACGCGTCGCGCCCTGCCGCCGCTGCCTGGGATCGCCGATCCTGTCGGCCGCCGGCATCGGCGCCAACACGCCGCACGGCGTGCAGCACGGTCTGTCCACCCGGATGAAGACGATCGTCGATCACGCGGTCGCCGACTACACGTCCCGGAATCTCCCGATGCTGCAGCGCGAGCTCGACGATCAGGCCGCCCGCAACCGCGCGCGCAGCTATCGGCCGTCCGAGGACCTCGACCCCGAGTTCGACGGCCTCCCGCTCGATCCGGAGCCGGTGCCGGGCGCCCCCTTCCTGTTCACGATCGCCGGGCTCGCCGATGACGCCGCCGATCAGCTGCCGCCCCTCCCGCCCCTGACGGAAGAGGCCAAGATCGCGCTGCGTCAGGAGGTCGCACTCGCCGACGAGTACGCCAACATGGTCGGACGCGAGATCTGCGGCATCCTCCTGCGCCATCGGCTGCACATCCAAGCCGCCATCTCGCAGCACGTCGAGCCGCAGATCGAGGCGCTGCTGGCCGAGCTGACCCAGTCGCTGGACTCGCCGTTCGACCCCGACGGCGCCTAGCCGCGGGGTCGCGCTCATTTGACCGTCAGGTTACGCGGCATTACACTTGATCAGGTGTGTGCACGTCTTGACGTGCGCACCGGGCGTCGGCACCTGCCGGTCCGCCTCCACGGCATACCCACCACACCACAAAGCCCGCCGGTTCCGGCGTGCCGGTGGGTCATGATGTGAAACCCATCACGCTGTCACCGTGCAGCACTATGAGGAGAGAACGTGCCAACCATTCAGCAGTTGGTTCGCAAGGGTCGCTCGCCCAAGGTCACCAAGACCAAGGCGCCCGCCCTGAAGTCGAACCCGCAGCAGGCCGGGGTCTGCACCCGCGTCTACACCACCACCCCGAAGAAGCCGAACTCGGCGATGCGCAAGGTTGCTCGTGTGAAGCTCCGCAACGGGACCGAGGTCACCGCGTACATCCCCGGTGAGGGTCACAACCTGCAGGAGCACTCGCTGGTGCTCGTCCGCGGCGGTCGTGTCAAGGACCTCCCCGGTGTGCGTTACAAGATCGTCCGTGGCGCCCTGGACACCCAGGCAGTCAAGAACCGTAAGCAGGCTCGTTCCCGCTACGGCGCGAAGAAGGGTTGAGTTAGATGCCTCGTAAGGGTCCCGCCCCCAAGCGCCCCGTCGTCAACGACCCGGTATACGGCGCTCCGATCGTCACCTCGCTGGTGAACAAGATCCTCGTCGACGGCAAGAAGTCGCTCGCCGAGTCGATCGTCTACGGCGCCCTCCGCGGCGTCGAGGCGAAGAACGGCGGCCAGGACGCCGTCGCCACCCTCAAGAAGGCGCTCGACAACGTGCGCCCCACCCTCGAGGTCCGCAGCCGCCGTGTCGGTGGCTCGACCTACCAGGTGCCGGTCGAGGTCAAGCCGCACCGCGCGAACACCCTCGCGCTGCGCTGGCTCGTGAGCTACGCCAAGGGTCGTCGTGAGAAGACGATGACCGAGCGTCTCCAGAACGAGATCCTGGACGCGTCGAACGGCCTCGGTGCCGCGGTCAAGCGCCGTGAGGACACGCACAAGATGGCCGAGTCGAACCGCGCGTTCGCTCACTACCGCTGGTAAACCTTCGGCAGGCTCAGGGACCCATCCGCGTCCCTGAGCCTGTCAAAACCCTCCGCGCAGTACGACTGCACGAAAAGATAAGGACACTCCTGTGGCACAAGACGTGCTCACCGACCTGAGCAAGGTCCGCAACATCGGCATCATGGCGCACATCGATGCCGGCAAGACGACGACGACCGAGCGCATCCTGTTCTACACGGGCGTCAACCACAAGCTCGGCGAGACGCACGACGGCGCCTCGACCACCGACTGGATGGAACAGGAGAAGGAGCGCGGCATCACGATCACGTCTGCCGCCGTGACCTGCTACTGGAACAAGAACCAGATCAACATCATCGACACCCCCGGTCACGTGGACTTCACGGTCGAGGTGGAGCGCTCGCTCCGCGTCCTCGACGGTGCCGTCGCCGTCTTCGACGGCAAGGAGGGCGTCGAGCCCCAGTCCGAGACCGTGTGGCGTCAGGCCGACAAGTACAACGTCCCGCGCATCTGCTTCGTCAACAAGATGGACAAGCTCGGCGCCGACTTCTACTTCACGGTCGACACGATCATCAACCGTCTCGGTGCGAAGCCGCTGGTCATCCAGCTGCCCATCGGCGCCGAGAACGACTTCATCGGCGTCGTCGACCTGGTCGAGATGCGCGCACTGGTCTGGGCGGGCGACTCCAAGGGTGACGTCACCATGGGTGCCTCCTACGAGATCCAGGAGATCCCGGCCGACCTCAAGGAGAAGGCGGACGAGTACCGTCAGCAGCTCCTCGAGACCGTCGCCGAGACCGACGACGCGCTGCTCGAGAAGTTCTTCGGCGGCGAGGAGCTCACGGTCGCCGAGATCAAGGGCGCGATCCGCAAGCTCACCGTGGCTTCCGAGATCTACCCGGTCCTCTGCGGCTCGGCCTTCAAGAACCGCGGCGTCCAGCCGATGCTCGACGCGGTCGTCGACTACCTCCCGAACCCGCTCGACGTGGGTTCGATCGAGGCTCACGACCCGAAGGACTACGACACGATCATCGAGCGTCACCCCGACGCCAACGACCCGTTCGCGGCCCTGGCCTTCAAGGTCGCCGTGCACCCGTTCTTCGGTCGCCTCACCTACGTGCGCGTCTACTCGGGTCACCTCGACTCCGGCTCCGCGGTCGTCAACTCGACCAAGGGCAAGAAGGAGCGCATCGGCAAGATCTTCCAGATGCACGCCAACAAGGAGATCCCCGTCGCCTCGGTGACCGCCGGGAACATCTACGCGGTCATCGGTCTGAAGGACACCACCACCGGTGACACCCTGACCGACCCGGCCTCGCCGGTCGTCCTCGAGTCGATGACGTTCCCCGAGCCCGTCATCGAGGTCGCCATCGAGCCGAAGACCAAGGCCGACCAGGAGAAGCTGGGTGTCGCCATCCAGAAGCTCGCTGAGGAGGACCCGACCTTCCGCACGGAGCTCAACCCCGAGACCGGTCAGACGACCATCAAGGGCATGGGCGAGCTGCACCTCGACATCCTCGTGGATCGCATGAAGCGCGAGTTCAACGTCGAGGCGAACGTCGGCAAGCCCCAGGTGGCGTACCGCGAGACGATCCGCAAGGCCGTCGAGAAGCACGACTACACCCACAAGAAGCAGACGGGTGGATCGGGCCAGTTCGCCAAGATCCAGTTCAACATCGAGCCCCTCGATCTGGACGACGAGAAGACGTACGAGTTCGTGAACGCCGTCACCGGTGGTCGCATCCCGCGCGAGTACATCGGCTCGATCGACGCCGGTTTCCAGGACGCCATGAACGTCGGAGTCCTCGCGGGCTACCCGATCGTCGGTGTCAAGGCGACCATCGTCGATGGTGCGGCGCACGACGTCGACTCCTCGGAGATGGCGTTCAAGATCGCCGGTTCCATGGGCTTCAAGGAGGCTCTGCGCCGGGCGAGCCCCGTGCTGCTCGAGCCGCTGATGGCCGTCGAGGTCCGCACGCCCGAGGAGTACATGGGCGACGTCATCGGCGACCTGAACTCCCGTCGTGGTCAGATCCAGTCGATGGAGGATGCCGCCGGCGTCAAGGTCGTGCGTGCACACGTGCCGCTGTCCGAGATGTTCGGCTACATCGGCGACCTGCGCTCGAAGACCTCGGGTCGCGCCGTCTACTCGATGGAGTTCAACAGCTACGCTGAGGTTCCCCGCAACGTGGCCGACGAGATCGTCCAGAAGCACCAGGGCGGCGAGTAGTCATCTTCCTGGGAGCCGGTTAAGCCCCGGCTCCCAGGTCTCCTACAACTTCACATTCCCTCTCTACTAAACTGAGATTCACACCCGTAGAGAACCGGTCGCAAACCAGTGCCCGGCAACCTCTACACGACGTCCTGAGGAGGACCCAGTGGCTAAGGCCAAGTTCGAGCGGACCAAGCCGCACGTCAACATCGGAACCATCGGTCACGTTGACCACGGCAAGACCACGCTCTCCGCAGCGATCTCGAAGGTGCTTGCTGACAAGTTCCCGTCTGACACCAACGTGCAGCGCGACTTCGCTTCCATCGACTCGGCGCCGGAAGAGCGCCAGCGTGGTATCACCATCAACATCTCGCACATCGAGTACGAGACCCCCAAGCGCCACTACGCGCACGTTGACGCTCCCGGCCACGCCGACTACGTCAAGAACATGATCACCGGTGCGGCTCAGATGGACGGCGCGATCCTCGTGGTCGCCGCCACCGACGGCCCGATGGCTCAGACGCGTGAGCACGTGCTGCTCGCCAAGCAGGTCGGCGTGCCGTACCTGCTGGTCGCGCTGAACAAGTCCGACATGGTCGACGACGAGGAGATCCTGGAGCTCGTCGAGCTCGAGGTCTCCGAGCTGCTCGCCTCGCAGGGCTTCGCCGAGGACGCTCCTGTCGTGCGCGTCTCCGCTCTCAAGGCCCTCGAGGGCGACGAGAAGTGGACGCAGTCGATCCTCGACCTCATGGAGGCCGTCGACGAGCACGTTCCGGACCCGGTGCGCGACAAGGACAAGCCGTTCCTGATGCCCGTCGAGGACGTCTTCACGATCACCGGTCGTGGAACCGTCGTCACGGGTCGCGCCGAGCGTGGCACGCTGGCCATCAACTCCGAGGTCGAGATCGTCGGACTCCGTCCGACCGTCAAGACCACGGTCACGGGTATCGAGATGTTCCACAAGCAGCTCGACGAGGCATGGGCCGGCGAGAACTGCGGTCTCCTGCTCCGTGGCACGAAGCGTGAGGACGTCGAGCGCGGTCAGGTCATCGTCAAGCCGGGTTCGGTCACGCCGCACACCGACTTCGCGGGCACCGCGTACATCCTGTCCAAGGACGAGGGTGGGCGTCACAACCCCTTCTACACGAACTACCGCCCGCAGTTCTACTTCCGCACCACCGACGTCACCGGCGTCATCACGCTGCCCGAGGGCACCGAGATGGTCATGCCCGGCGACACCACGGACGTGACGGTCGAGCTGATCCAGCCGATCGCCATGGAAGAGGGCCTCGGCTTCGCCATCCGTGAGGGTGGACGCACCGTCGGCGCCGGTACGGTCACGAAGATCATCAAGTAAGCATCTGCTTCCTCGCAGAGGGGTCGGGCCTTCGGGTCCGGCCCCTCTGTCGTTAACCGACGACGCGAGGGTTCCCTTTTGCGGTGGCGTGCGGGCACAATGAGTGGTGTCGGCCCGCAAGCGGTCGGCAACACACCTGAGAGGGAGATCATGGGTATCGAGGACGCCGTCAACAAGGGCAAGGACCTGTACGAGCAGAACAAGGACAAGATCGCCGAGGCCGTCAAGAGCGAGCAGGCCGAGGACATCAGCGACAAGGTCCTCGACGGCGTCGCGGACTTCGCCAAGAAGGTCGCCCCCGGTGCAGCCGACAAGATCGACGAGATCCGCGACAGCGCGGACAAGGCTGTCGGCAACGAGTAGCACTCGACGCGAGCTCTGAAGCGGCGGTCCACCACGGCGGTGGGCCGCCGCTTTCGCATCCCACCGGTATTCTCGGCCTGTCGGACTCGCGTCCAGGCCGCCGGACCCCGTATGATGTTCGAGACCGCCTGGGGATCTTGCGGTCGGGGCAGCCGAAGGGGTTCGGCTCCCGAAACTCGCGTTCTTCGCGAACAAACTGGGGATAAGCGATCTTGGGGATCATCGTACGACGCGCGCACTCTGTGCGCCTGAGCGTCTCCCTGCCTGCGCGGCGGGTACTCCGCCGCGCCCTCGATCGAGGATTCCGGCGTCCCTTCACGTCGGCATCCTCGCGTTCGGTGTGCCCCCTCGCACTGAACGTCCTCCCCAAGCGGGGCGAGGCATGGGGATGCCTCGCCCCGCTCTCCTCCCTGATCTGACCCGTTCCGGACCCGTTTCCGCCCCGTTCCGGGGTCGGCGGGACAGGCGCGACACGCCCGGGTTTGCAGAAGTGAAATCGGGCATGGCAGAATAGACAGGTTCGATATTCCGTCGCCGCTGTGCGTGCGTCGGATCACTGCCAGGGCAGTGCATAGACGGCGCCTCCTCCGGGATGGTGCAGGGTTCTAGGCCGCGGGTAGCAGAACAAATCCCCGACACCCTCTTCCGAGAGGGTTCGCCGTGCGCGGCGAAGGTCGGCATCCGCATGTCGGAAGACAGGCGGCTGACATGAGAACAGTGGTGCAGCCCTTCGACAGGCACAGGAACCCCGGTCCCTGGCCCGAGAAGACGAGTGCCGAAGGCGCGAACAGCGCCGACGTGCGTCCAATGCCCCAGGGTCACCCGGCCCAGGACGGTACGACGCCTAAAGAGAGAGAGCAGACAATGGCGGGACAGAAGATCCGCATTCGCCTGAAGTCGTATGACCACGAGGTCATCGACACGTCCGCACGCAAGATCGTCGACACCGTGACCCGTGCGGGCGCGACCGTCGTCGGCCCCGTGCCCCTTCCGACCGAGAAGAACGTCGTGTGCGTCATCCGGTCGCCGCACAAGTACAAGGACAGCCGCGAGCACTTCGAGATGCGCACCCACAAGCGTCTGATCGACATCGTCGACCCGACGCCCAAGGCCGTCGACTCGCTGATGCGTCTCGACCTCCCGGCCGATGTCAACATCGAGATCAAGCTCTGAGGTTCGACATGGCTGACATCAACTCCAAGGTTTCCAAGGGCATGCTGGGCACGAAGCTCGGCATGACCCAGGTGTGGAACGAGAGCGGCAAGCTCGTTCCCGTCACCGTCATCGAACTCGCGCCGAACGTGGTCACCCAGGTCCGCACGCCCGAGAAGGACGGCTACAACGCCGTCCAGATCGCGTACGGCCAGATCGACCCGCGCAAGGTCAACAAGCCCCTCACGGCTCACTTCGAAGCGGCCGGCGTCACGCCGCGTCGTCACGTCACCGAGATCCGCACCGCGGATGCTGCCGAGTACTCGCTCGGTCAGGAGCTCACGGTCGAAGGCACCTTCGAAGCCGGCCAGCTCGTCGACGTCGTCGGCACGAGCAAGGGCAAGGGCACCGCGGGTGTCATGAAGCGCCACAACTTCAAGGGCGTCTCGGCATCCCACGGTTCGCACCGCAACCACCGCAAGCCCGGCTCCATCGGCGCATCGTCGACTCCGAGCCGCGTCTTCAAGGGCATGCGCATGGCCGGCCGTATGGGTGGCGAGCGCGTGACCGTCCTCAACCTCACGGTGCACGCCGTCGACATCGAGAAGGGTCTGCTGCTCGTCAAGGGCGCCGTCCCCGGTGCTCGTGGCCGCATCGTCTACGTCCGCAACGCAGTGAAGGGTGCCTGATCATGGCTGACTCCACTCTCGCGCTCGACGTCCTCAAGGCAGACGGCAAGAAGGCAGGCTCCATCGAGCTTCCCGCCGCTCTGTTCGACGTCAAGACGAACATCCCGCTCATCCACCAGGTCGTCGTTGCGCAGCTCGCGGCGGCTCGCCAGGGCACCCACTCGACCAAGCGTCGCGGTGAGGTCTCCGGTGCCGGCCGCAAGCCCTTCAAGCAGAAGGGCACGGGTAACGCCCGTCAGGGCTCGATCCGCGCGCCGCACATGACCGGCGGTGGCATCGTCCACGGCCCGAAGCCGCGCGACTACTCGCAGCGCACGCCCAAGAAGATGATCGCCGCCGCCCTCCTGGGCGCGCTCAGCGACCGCTTCCGCGGCGACCGCATCCACGCCATCGAGTCCTTCGGGATCGACGGCACGCCTTCGACCAAGACCGCCGTGAACTTCCTCACGAACGTCGTGTCGTCGAAGAACGTGCTCGTCGTGATCGAGCGCAACGACGACGTGACGCTGAAGAGCATCCGCAACCTGTCGAACCTGCACGTGCTGACGTTCGACCAGCTCAACGCCTACGACGTTCTCGTCTCTGACGACATCGTCTTCACCCAGGCCGCGCTCGAGGGCTTCATCGCCTCCAAGTCCGGCGCCAACCAGGAGGTCTCCGCATGAGCGAGCAGGCATCTGTTCTCCAGACGGCCCTGAACAAGGACCCGCGCGACATCATCCTGAAGCCGGTCGTGTCCGAGAAGAGCTACGGGCTCATCGATGAAGGCAAGTACACCTTCCTCGTCGACCCGCGCGCTTCGAAGACCGAGATCAAGCTCGCCATCGAGAAGATCTTCGGCGTCAAGGTCGCTGGGGTCAACACTCTCAACCGCGTCGGCAAGGCTCGCCGCACCCGCTTCGGAACCGGCAAGCGCAAGGACACCAAGCGCGCCATCGTCACCCTGAAGTCGGGCACCATCGACATCTTCACGGCAATCGGCTGATCCGGGGGATAAGGACAATCATGGCTATTCGCAAGTACAAGCCCACGACCCCGGGCCGTCGCGGCTCGTCGGTGGCTGACTTCGCCGAGATCACCCGATCGACGCCGGAGAAGTCGCTGCTGCGCCCGCTCTCGAAGACCGGTGGTCGCAACAACCAGGGCCGCATCACGACCCGTCACATCGGTGGTGGCCACAAGCGCCAGTACCGCGTCATCGACTTCCGTCGCAATGACAAGGACGGCGTCGATGCCCGTGTCGCTCACATCGAGTACGACCCCAACCGCACCGCGCGCATCGCGCTGCTGCACTACTTCGACGGCGAGAAGCGCTACATCCTCGCGCCGGCGAAGCTGAAGCAGGGCGACGTCGTCGAGTCGGGCGCCGGGGCGGACATCAAGCCGGGCAACAACCTCCCGCTGAAGAACATCCCGACGGGTACCGTCATCCACGCGATCGAGCTCCGCCCCGGTGGCGGCGCGAAGATGGCTCGCTCGGCGGGCGCATCCGTGCGTCTCGTCGCGAAGGACGGCCCCTACGCCCAGCTGCGTCTGCCCTCGGGCGAGATCCGCAACGTCGATGCGCGCTGCCGCGCGACCATCGGCGAGGTCGGCAACGCCGAGCAGTCGAACATCAACTGGGGCAAGGCCGGCCGCATGCGCTGGAAGGGCGTCCGCCCGACCGTGCGTGGTGTCGCGATGAACCCGGTCGACCACCCGCACGGTGGTGGAGAGGGCAAGACGTCCGGTGGACGTCACCCCGTCACCCCCTGGGGCCAGGCTGAGGGTCGTACCCGTCACGCCAACAAGGAAAGCGACAAGTACATCGTGCGTCGTCGTAACGCCGGCAAGAAGCGCAAGTAGGAGTAAGAGAAGATGCCTCGCAGTCTTAAGAAGGGCCCCTTCGTCGACGATCACCTGCTTCGCAAGGTCATCGTGCAGAACGAAGCCGGCACCAAGAACGTCATCAAGACCTGGTCCCGTCGGTCCATGATCATCCCGGCCATGCTGGGTCACACGATCGCGGTCCACGACGGACGCAAGCACATCCCTGTGTTCGTGTCCGAGACCATGGTCGGTCACAAGCTGGGCGAGTTCGCGCCCACCCGCACCTTCCGCGGCCACGAGAAGGACGACAAGAAGGGGCGGCGCCGCTAATGGTCGAATCGATCGCACGCGTGCGACACATCCGCGTGACCCCTCAGAAGGCTCGTCGTGTCGTCGCGCTCATCAAGGGCAAGCAGGCCCAGGAGGCTCTGGCGATCCTGAAGTTCGCACAGCAGAGCGCCAGTGAGCCGATCTACAAGCTTGTCGCGTCGGCCATGGCCAACGCGCAGGTCAAGGCGGATCGCGACGGGGAGTTCCTCGACGAGCAGGACCTGTACGTGGCCAACGCGTACGTGGACGAGGGTACGACGCTCAAGCGTTTCCAGCCCCGTGCACAGGGTCGCGCTTTCCAGATCAAGAAGCGCACGAGCCACATCACGGTCGTGCTCTCGACGCCTGAGGCGGCTCCGGCCGCTGCGGGCGACAGCAAGAAGAAGGCGAGCAAGTAATGGGACAGAAGGTAAACCCGTACGGCTTCCGCCTCGGCATCACGACGGACCACGTCTCGCGCTGGTTCTCTGATTCGACGAAGCCGGGTCAGCGTTACGCCGACTACGTGGCCGAGGACATCAAGATCCGCAACCTGCTGAAGACGCAGCTCGACCGTGCCGGTGTCTCGAACATCGAGATCGAGCGCACCCGTGACCGCGTCCGCGTCGACATCCACACCGCCCGTCCGGGCATCGTGATCGGTCGTCGTGGCGCCGAGGCCGAGCGCATCCGCGGCGACCTCGAGAAGCTCTCGGGCAAGCAGATCCAGCTGAACATCCTCGAGGTCAAGAACCCCGAGGCCGACGCTCAGCTCGTCGCACAGGGCATCGCCGAGCAGCTCTCTGCTCGTGTGGCGTTCCGTCGTGCGATGCGCAAGGGTCTGCAGGGCGCTCAGCGCGCCGGCGCCAAGGGCATCCGCATCCAGGTCTCCGGCCGCCTCGGCGGCGCCGAGATGAGCCGTTCGGAGTTCTACCGCGAGGGTCGTGTGCCGCTGCACACGCTGCGCGCGAACATCGACTACGGCTTCTACGAGGCGAAGACCACCTTCGGCCGCATCGGCGTGAAGGTCTGGATCTACAAGGGTGACCTGACCGCAAAGGAGCTCGCTCGCGAGCAGGCCAATGCACCCAAGGCCCGTCGTGACGACCGTGGTGGCGACCGCCGCCGCGCGCCGCGCAACGAGGCACCTGTCGCAGAAGGAGCGTCGGCATAATGCTCATCCCCCGTAAGGTCAAGTTCCGCAAGCAGCACCACCCGGGTCGTTCGGGTCAGGCCACCGGCGGCACGAAGGTCTCGTTCGGCGAGTTCGGCATCCAGGCGCTCACGCCTGCGTATGTCACGAACCGTCAGATCGAGTCCGCTCGTATCGCGGTCACCCGTCACATCAAGCGTGGCGGCAAGGTGTGGATCAACATCTACCCGGACCGTCCGCTCACGAAGAAGCCTGCCGAGACCCGCATGGGTTCCGGTAAGGGTTCCCCCGAGTGGTGGGTCGCCAACGTCAAGCCGGGTCGCGTCCTCTTCGAGGTCGGCGGTGTGAGCGAAGAGCTCGCCCGCGAGGCACTGACCCGTGCCATTCACAAGCTGCCTCTCAAGGCACGCATCATCAAGCGCGAGGAGGGCGACGCGTAATGGCGATCGGCACCAAGGAGCTCGCTCCGGCAGAGCTCGACACGTTCGAAGACCAGCGCCTCGTTGAGGAGCTGCGCAAGGCCAAGGAGGAGCTGTTCAACCTCCGTTTCCAGTCGGCCACCGGCCAGCTGGAGAGCCACGGCCGCATCCGCGCCGTCAAGCGCGACATCGCGCGTCTCTACACCGTGATCCGCGAACGCGAGCTGGGCATCCGTGCGACGCCCGCTCCGGTCGAGGCTCCGGCGAAGAAGGCGACCAAGTCGAAGGCGAAGAAGGCGGACTCCGCCGACGACGCCGTGAAGGAAGAGGCTGAGTGATGGCCACCAAGAAGGAAGCGACTGCGGAGACGCAGGCCGCCGGACACGAGTCGTCCGAGCACGACGTCCGCGACGCCGCAGCCCGCGGTTACCGCAAGACGCGTCGTGGCTACGTCGTCAGCGACAAGATGGACAAGACCATCGTGGTCGAGGTCGAGGACCGCGTGAAGCACCCGCTTTACGGCAAGGTCATCCGCCGCACCTCGAAGGTCAAGGCGCACGATGAGGCGAACACCGCCGGCATCGGCGACCTGGTCCTCATCAACGAGACCCGCCCGCTGAGCGCCACCAAGCGCTGGCGCCTGGTGGAGATTCTGGAGAAGGCCAAGTGATCCAGCAGGAGTCCCGCCTCAAGGTCGCCGACAACACCGGCGCCAAGGAGCTGCTCACGATTCGCGTGCTCGGCGGATCGAAGCGTCGTTACGCCGGTCTCGGCGACACCATCGTCGCGACCGTCAAGGACGCGATCCCCGGTGGCAACGTGAAGAAGGGCGACGTCGTCAAGGCGGTCATCGTCCGCACCAAGAAGGAGACGCGCCGTCCCGACGGCTCGTACATCAAGTTCGACGAGAACGCCGCCGTCATCCTGAAGGCAGACGGGGAGCCCCGCGGCACCCGTATCTTCGGACCGGTCGGTCGTGAGCTTCGCGACAAGAAGTTCATGAAGATCGTCTCGCTCGCGCCGGAGGTTATTTAGTCATGGCGAAGATCAAGAAGGGTGACCTGGTTCAGGTCATCACCGGAGCCACGCAGGAGCGTGGCGGCGATCGCGGTAAGCAGGGCAAGGTCCTCGAGGTCCTCGCCGAGAAGAACCGCGTCATCGTCGAAGGCGTGAACTACGTCACCAAGCACACGCGCGTCGGCCAGACGCAGCGTGGCACGAAGACCGGTGGCCTCGAGACCGTCGAGGCCTCCATCCACATCTCGAACGTCGCCGTCGTCGACCCTTCGACCAAGAAGCCGACCAAGGTCGGCCACCGGGTCGAGGAGAAGACCAAGGACGGCGTCAAGCGCACCGTCCGCGTGCGCTTCGCGAAGAAGAGCGGTAAGGACCTCTGATGAGCACCGACACTGCCGCGCCGGCTGGCAAGATCCAGCCGCGCCTGAAGCAGAAGTACAACGCCGAGATCAAGAAGGCGCTGCAGGACGAGTTCGGTTACGCGAACGTCATGCAGATCCCCGGCCTGGTCAAGGTCGTCGTGAACACCGGTGTCGGCGAGGCAGCTCGCGACAGCAAGGTGATCGACGGCGCGGTCGACGATCTCACCAAGATCACCGGCCAGAAGCCGATCGTCACGAAGGCCCGCAAGTCCATCGCGCAGTTCAAGCTGCGTGAGGGCCAGGCCATCGGTGCGCACGTCACCCTCCGCGGTGACCGCGCGTGGGAGTTCGTCGACCGCCTCGTCTCGCTCGCACTGCCCCGTATCCGCGACTTCCGCGGCCTCTCGGGCAAGCAGTTCGACGGGAACGGCAACTACACCTTCGGTCTCCAGGAGCAGAGCGTGTTCCACGAGATCGATCAGGACAAGATCGACCGGGTTCGCGGTTTCGACATCACCGTCGTCACCACCGCGAAGACGGATGAAGAGGGTCGGGCTCTGCTCCGTCACCTCGGCTTCCCGTTCCGCTCGGAAGACGCACAGGCGTGATCATTCGACAGGCTCAGTGACCATCGGTCACTGAGCCTGTCGAACTGCACGTACAATTGAAGATTGCGTGTCATCGCAGGCCGTCTGTCGTGTAACGGCAGCCGGAACCTCATGAACAAAGGAAAACAACAATGACAATGACAGACCCGGTCGCAGATCTGCTGACCCGTCTGCGCAACGCGAACTCGGCGCACCACGATTCCGTGACCCTGCCGTCGAGCAAGCTCAAGACGCACATCGCCGAGATCCTCCAGCAGGAGGGCTACATCGCCGGCTGGGAGACCTCTGACGCCCGCGTCGGGAAGAACCTCACGCTGTCGCTGAAGTACGGCCCGAACCGTGAGCGCTCGATCGCCGGCATCAAGCGCGTGTCGAAGCCCGGTCTTCGCGTGTACGCGAAGTCGACGGAGCTCCCCAAGGTGCTCGGCGGCCTCGGCGTGGCCATCCTGTCCACTTCCTCCGGTCTTCTCACCGACCGTCAGGCTGAGCAGAAGGGCGTGGGCGGAGAAGTTCTCGCCTACGTGTGGTAATCCCTCATGTCGCGTATTGGACGACTTCCCATCGACGTGCCTGCGGGCGTCACCGTTTCGGTCGACGGCCGTGAGGTCGCGGTGAAGGGCCCCAAGGGTGAACTCACCCTCACGGTGGCCAGCCCCATCGAGGTCGCGGTCGAGGAGAACCAGGTTCTGGTCTCCCGCCCCGACGACGAGCGCGAGTCGCGGTCGCTTCACGGCCTGACCCGCACGCTCATCAACAACAACATCATCGGCGTGACCCAGGGCTACACCAAGGGTCTCGAGGTCGTCGGCACCGGTTACCGCGTGGCGCAGAAGGGCAGCTCGGTCGAGTTCGCCCTCGGCTTCTCGCACCCGGTCCTCATCGACCCGCCCGCCGGCATCACGCTCACGGTCGAGGGCACCAACAAGCTCACCGTCAGCGGGATCGACAAGCAGGCTGTCGGCGAGGCAGCTGCCAACATCCGCAAGATCCGCAAGCCCGAGCCGTACAAGGGCAAGGGTGTGCGCTACGCCGGCGAGAACGTGCGTCGCAAGGCCGGAAAGAGTGGTAAGTAACCATGGCTCTCAAGTCAAAGTCTGACGCCCGCGCGCGTCGTCACGCCCGCCTTCGCAAGAAGGTCGTCGGCACCGAGGTGCGTCCGCGCCTCGTCGTCAACCGTTCGGCTCGCCACGTCTTCGTGCAGCTTGTCGACGACAGCAAGGGTCACACCGTCGCGTCGGCTTCGACGCTCGAGACCGACCTGCGCTCGCTCGAGGGTGACAAGACCGCCAAGGCCCGCAAGGTCGGCGAGCTTCTCGCCGAGCGTGCGAAGGCTGCCGGCGTTTCCGAGGCAGTGTTCGACCGTGGCGGCAACCGCTACGCCGGTCGTGTCGCCGCCATCGCCGACGGCGCCCGCGAGGGGGGTCTGGCACTGTGAGTGACAACAAGGAGAACGAAGTGACCGAAGCGGCTGCTGCCACTTCCGAGACGGCTGCCGGCACCACGCAGGCTGAGCCGGCTCGCGATCAGCGCGACGGCCGCCGCGGCGGCCGTGGTGACCGCAACCAGGGTGGCCGCGACCGCAACTCGCGCGACCGTGGTGACAACCAGTTCCTGGAGCGCGTCGTCACCATCAACCGCGTCTCGAAGGTCGTGAAGGGTGGTCGTCGCTTCAGCTTCACCGCCCTCGTGGTCGTCGGTGACGGCAACGGTCTGGTCGGCGTCGGCTACGGCAAGGCCCGTGAGGTCCCCCTGGCGATCTCGAAGGGTGTCGAAGAGGCCAAGCGCAACTTCTTCCGCGTTCCGCGCGTCGGCAGCACGATCCCGCACCCGGTGCAGGGTGAGGCGGCCGCCGGTGTGGTCCTGCTTCGTCCGGCCGCTGCCGGTACCGGTGTCATCGCCGGTGGTCCGGTCCGCGCCGTGCTCGAGTGCGCCGGTATCCACGACGTGCTGTCGAAGTCGCTCGGCTCGTCGAACACGATCAACATCGTGCACGCGACCGTCGCTGCCCTGAAGCAGCTCGAGGAGCCTCGTGCGGTCGCCGCACGCCGTGGCCTCGAGTTCGACCAGGTTGCTCCGGCGCGTCTCGTCCGTGCGGAGGCTGACGCCATCGCCGCACAGAAGGTAGGTGCCTGATGGCTTCGCGCCTCAAGGTCACGCAGGTCAAGTCCAAGGTGAGCGAGAAGCAGAACCAGCGTGACACGCTGCGCAGCCTCGGTCTGAAGCGCATCGGTGACAGCACCGTGCGCCCCGACGACGCGCAGACGCGCGGCTACGTCAAGACCGTCGCCCACCTCGTCAAGGTTGAGGAGATCGACTAATGGCTGAGAAGAACGACGCCGTCGAGGCCGAGAAGGCCCCGAAGAAGGCTGCCGCTCCCAAGGCTGCCGCCGAGAAGAAGCCGGCTGCGAAGACGGCAGAGAAGAAGCCCGCTGCGAAGAAGGCGCCGGCCACGTCCGCCGCCGCCGACGCCAAGGCCGACGCTCCCGCCAAGAAGCCCGCCGCCAAGAAGGCTGCGCCGAAGAAGGATGCTCCGGCATCCCGCCCCGGCGTGCTGAAGGTGCACCACCTGCGTCCGGTCCCCGGATCCAACACCGCGAAGACCCGTGTGGGTCGCGGTGAGGGCTCCAAGGGCAAGACCGCCGGTCGCGGCACCAAGGGCACCAAGGCTCGCAACACCGTTCGCGTCGGCTTCGAGGGTGGGCAGATGCCTCTGCACATGCGCACCCCGAAGCTGCGCGGGTTCAAGAACCCGTTCCGCGTCGAGTACCAGGTCGTGAACCTGGAGAAGCTCGCGGAGCTGTACCCGAAGGGCGGCGACGTCACCGTCACCGACCTGGTCGCCAAGGGCGCCGTTCGCAAGAACGAGAAGGTCAAGGTTCTCGGTAACGGCGACATCGCCGTGAAGCTCACCGTCGCGGTCGACAAGGTCTCGGGTTCCGCCGAGCAGAAGATCGTGGCTGCGGGCGGTTCCGTCAAGTAACCACCGCACAAGAGGGGCCGGAGATTCTCCGGCCCCTCTTGTGGTTACACCACGCGGGTCAGGTTCGGCCCACGCAGTCCGGGGTTCCCGGATGGGTTACCCTGGTCTTTCAGCCGTCCTTCGGGAATCGGCAACTTTTCAGGAGGAACGTTCTTGTTCAGCGCCATCGCGCGGATCTTCCGCACGCCCGACCTGCGTCGGAAGATCGGTTTCACTCTCGCCATCGTCGCGATCTACCGACTCGGCTCCAACGTCCCCGCACCGTTCGTGAACTTCCCGAACGTGGAGGAGTGCCTCGCGGCCAACTCCGGCACCGACGGACTGCTCGGACTCGTCAACCTCTTCTCGGGCGGCGCGCTCCTCCAGCTGTCGATCTTCGCGCTGGGCGTGATGCCGTACATCACCGCGACGATCATCACGCAGCTCCTCCGCGTGGTCATCCCGCACTTCGAGGCGCTGCACAAGGAGGGTCAGGCCGGCCAGGCCAAGCTGACCCAGTACACGCGCTACCTCACCATCGCGCTCGCGCTGCTCCAGTCGACCACGCTCGTCACCGTCGCCCGCAGCGGCCAGCTCTTCGGCACGACCGACCTCGCCGCCTGCCAGCAGCTCCTGACCAACGACGTGTGGTGGGCGCAGCTGCTCATCATCATGGCGATGACCGCCGGCACCGGACTCATCATGTGGTTCGCCGAGCTCGTCACCGAGCGCGGCATCGGCAACGGCATGTCCCTGCTGATCTTCACCTCGATCGCCGCGACGTTCCCCGGCGCCATGGGCCTCATCTGGCAGACCAAGGGCTTCGAGGTGTTCCTGCTCGTGCTCCTGGTCGGAATCGTCGTGATGGGTCTCGTCGTCTTCGTCGAGCAGTCGCAGCGACGGATCCCCGTGCAGTACGCCAAGCGGATGGTGGGCCGCCGCACCTACGGCGGCACGAACACCTACATCCCGATCAAGGTGAACATGGCGGGTGTGATCCCCGTGATCTTCGCCTCGTCGCTGCTGTACATCCCGGCGCTCATCGCGCAGTTCAACACCCCGCAGGACGGCTCCGTGCCGGCGCCCTGGGTCACGTGGATCAGCGCGAACTTCACCACGGGCAACCACCCGGTCTACATGGCGGCGTACTTCCTGCTGATCATCGGGTTCACCTACTTCTACGTCGCGATCACGTTCAACCCTGTCGAGGTCGCGGACAACATGAAGAAGTACGGCGGGTTCATCCCCGGCATCCGTGCCGGTCGTCCGACGGCCGAGTACCTCGACTACGTCCTCACCCGCATCACGCTCCCCGGCTCGCTGTACCTCGGCCTGATCGCGCTCATCCCGCTGATCGCCCTGGCCACTGTCGGCGCCAACCAGAACTTCCCGTTCGGTGGCGCCTCGATCCTCATCATCGTCGGCGTCGGCCTCGAGACGGTGAAGCAGATCGATGCACAGCTGCAGCAGCGTCACTACGAAGGGCTTCTCCGATGACAGCATCCGCACGTCTTCTCATCGTCGGCCCGCAGGGCTCCGGAAAGGGCACGCAGGGCGTGCGCATCGCCGAGTCCTACGGCATCCCGGTCGTGTCGACCGGTGACATCTTCCGGGCGAACATCAAGGAGGGGACGCCCCTCGGCCAGCAGGTCACGGCGATCCTCGACAAGGGCGACCTCGTTCCGGACGAGCTGACGAGCGAGATCGTGCGCGACCGTCTGTCGCAGGCGGATGCCGCGAACGGCTTCCTCCTCGACGGATACCCCCGTAACGTGGCCCAGGTCGCGCACCTCGAGGAGTTCCTCGCAGGACGCGGCGAGGCGCTCGATGCCGTCATCCTGCTCCAGGTGCCGCGCGAGGAGAGCATCGCTCGCCTGGGTCTGCGCGCCGCCGAGCAGGGGCGTTCGGACGACACGGACGCGGCCATCGCGCACCGTCTGGACATCTACGAGCACGAGACGGCTCCGATCATCGAGGTCTACGGTGCCAAGGGCATCGTCGACCGGATCGACGGGGTCGGGTCGCTCGACGAGATCACCGAGCGCATCTCCGCCGCATTGGCCGCTCGCGGCCTGCGCCTCGCGGCCTGAGGCCTCGCGATGTTCCGCCGGTCGATCTACAAGACCCCGGCTCAGCTTCGAGCCATGGTCGAGCCTGGACTCATCACGGCGGCGGCTCTCGATGCCGTGCGTCCGCTGATCAGGGCCGGTGTCACCACACTGGAGCTGGATGCCGCGGCGAACCGCACGATCCTCGATCGTGGAGCCGAGTCGAACTTCCAGCTCGTGCGCGGGTACCACCACACCGTGTGCGTGTCCGTGAACGAGCAGGTCGTGCACGGCATCCCTGGCGACCGCGTGCTGCGCCCCGGAGACATCGTCTCGGTGGACTGCGGTGCACAGTTCCAGGGCTGGAACGGCGACAGCGCGATCACGGTCGTCGTCCCGGATCCCGAGCGCCCGGAGCTGGTGGCGCAGCGCGAGGAGCTCTCGCGCGTCACGGAGGGCTCGATGTGGGCGGGGATCGCCGCGATGGCAGCGGTGGACTCGATCGACGAGATCGGTGCGGCCATCCAGGAGTACATCGAGGCCCAGGGGCCGTCGGCGGTGTCGGGGGAGCCCTACGGCATCCTCCGCGAGTACGTCGGCCATGGCATCGGGCGCAAGATGCACGAGGCGCCGAGCGTCTTCAACTACCGCACGCCGGACCGCGGCGCGGACGTCAGGCCGGGACTCGTCCTCGCGATCGAGCCGATGGTGACCGCAGGAGGTGAGGCGACCTATATCGAAGACGATGACTGGACCGTCACGACCGTCGACGGCACAGACGGCTCACATTGGGAACATAGCGTGGCCCTGCATGATGGGGGTATCTGGGTGCTGACCGCGCCCGATGGCGGAAAGGCCGGACTCGCCCCGTTCGGGGTCGAGCCTCGAGAGATCGGAAAGTAATGGCAGCGGCGAAGAGCAACACGAACTGGTTCGCGATCGGCGTCTCCATCGCCGTGGTCGTGGTGCTGGTCGTGCTCGGTGGTCTCGTGGTGTTCCTCAACAACCAGGCCACGGCTCCCGGCGTCGCTCCGAAGAGCGACATCATCAACGAGGAGACCGGTGCCATCTCGTTCGGCGACGGCGAGGACGAGGTCGACACCTTCGTCGACTTCATGTGCCCGATCTGCGGCACCTTCGAGGACCAGTACGGCGAGAAGCTGCAGGCCGCCGCGGCCGACGGCACGATCACGCTGAACATCCACCCGGTCTCGATCCTCGACCGCTTCTCGCAGAACACGCAGTTCTCCACCCGGGCCGCCGGCGCGATGTACTGCGTCGCCGAGAAGGCCCCGGAGGCCGCGCTCGACTACTTCAACCTCCTCTTCGCCAACCAGCCGGAGGAGAACACGGCCGGCCTCAGCGATGAGGAGCTCGCCGCATTCGCCGAACAGGCGGGCGCCGGCGCGGCGGCGGACTGCATCGCCGACGGCACCTACATGGACTTCGTCCTGGATCAGACCAAGGCTCAGGAGATCGCGGGCACGCCGACCATCGAGGTCAACGGCAAGCGTCTCGACCTTCAGGCCGGCGAGATCACCGAGATGGAGAAGCTCCTCGGTTGATCCTCCACCCGCGCATCCGCTCGAGTTGCCGGATGCTCCGGGGTCGGATAACATAGATCTTTGGTGCCTTGTGCCTTGATTCGGCGTGTCCGATCGGTGCGGCACCGCACACCACCCACCCACCGCAGATCGACCGGTCTGCAGAAGCGTCAGCGAGGCTATGGCTAAGAAAGACGGTGTCATCGAGATCGAGGGCGTGATCTCCGAGGCTCTGCCCAACGCGATGTTCCGCGTTGAGCTCAGCAACGGACACAAGGTCCTGGCAACGATCTCCGGAAAGATGCGGCAGAACTATATCCGCATCATCCCCGAGGACCGCGTGGTCGTGGAGCTCAGCCCCTACGACCTGACCCGCGGACGTATCGTCTACCGCTACCGCTGATCGGTCGAGAAGTAACGGCCTGCCTCGGTCACGGGGCGGTACGAAGACAGCGATAAGGAAACATCATGAAGGTCAACCCCAGCGTCAAGCCGATCTGCGATCACTGCAAGGTGATCCGTCGTCACGGCCGCGTCATGGTGATCTGCAAGAGCAACCCGCGTCACAAGCAGCGCCAGGGCTGACCTGCGCTGCGCGGCTCGCTCGCGCACATCTCACAACTCAATACGAAACGGCAGGATCAGACGCTTCGACAGGCTCAGCGACCGGGTGACCGGCGGAACTGTCGAGGCTGACACCTCGGGGCGGAGGCCCGGGCACCGATCCTGTTCCATACCTCCACTACATCCAGGAGAACCGCATGGCACGTCTTGCCGGCGTTGACATCCCGCGCGACAAGCGCGTGGTGATCGCCCTTACCTACATCTACGGCGTCGGCCGTACCCGCTCGGTCGAGATCCTCAAGGCGACGGACATCGATGAGAGCATCCGCGTGAAGGACCTCAGCGACGACCAGCTGATCGCCCTCCGCGACCACATCGAAGGCAACTACAAGGTGGAGGGTGACCTGCGCCGCGAGGTCGCCGCAGACATCCGCCGCAAGGTCGAGATCGGCTCCTACGAGGGCATCCGCCACCGTCGTGGTCTCCCGGTCCGTGGTCAGCGCACCAAGACCAACGCCCGTACCCGCAAGGGCCCGAAGCGCACCGTCGCAGGCAAGAAGAAGGCCCGCTAAGCGGGGCCCCAGGGACTAGGAGAACACTTTCATGGCTGCACCCAAGGCCGCCGCGCGCAAGCCGCGCCGCAAGGAAAAGAAGAACATCGCGCTGGGCCAGGCCCACATCAAGTCGACGTTCAACAACACGATCGTCTCGATCACCGACCCGTCCGGCGCTGTCATCAGCTGGGCTTCGTCGGGTGGCGTGGGCTTCAAGGGCTCCCGCAAGTCGACCCCGTACGCGGCAGGTCTCGCCGCCGAGTCCGCTGCGCGTCAGGCGCAGGAGCACGGCGTCAAGAAGGTCGACGTCTTCGTGAAGGGTCCGGGCTCCGGCCGCGAGACCGCGATCCGCTCGCTCCAGGCCGCCGGCCTCGAGGTCGGTTCGATCTCGGACGTCACCCCGCAGGCGCACAACGGTTGCCGCCCGCCGAAGCGTCGCCGCGTCTGACAACGCTTGTCGAGTCGCCCGCCCTGCGACAGGCTCACGGAGCCATGTCGGGTCGGGCGACTCGACGCCCGCGTGCGGGCATCGACTTCCACAATTGAAGACCTCACCACACCACATGTCATATAGCGGGCATGTGATCGAAAGGAACACAGAGTGCTCATTGCACAGCGTCCCACACTGACCGAGGAAAAGATCGTCGAGAACCGTAGCCGGTTCATCATCGAGCCTCTGGAGCCCGGCTTCGGATACACGATCGGCAACGCGCTGCGTCGCAGCCTGCTGTCGTCGATCCCCGGCGCCGCTGTCACCAGCGTTCGTCTCGACGGCGTGCTGCACGAGTTCAGCACCATCCCCGGCGTGAAGGAGGATGTCACCGAGATCATCCTCAACATCAAGCAGCTCGTCGTCTCCTCGGAGCGCGACGAGCCCATCACCGCCTACCTGCGCAAGACCGGTGCGGGCGAAGTGACCGCCGCTGACATCTCGGCTCCGGCCGGTGTCGAGGTCCAGAACCCCGAGCTCGTCATCGCGACTCTCAACGAGACCGCGAAGTTCGAGCTCGAGCTCACGATCGAGCGCGGCCGCGGCTACGTCTCGGCGACGCAGAACCGCAACGAGTACGCCGAGGCCGGTCAGATCCCGATCGACTCGATCTACTCGCCGGTCCTCAAGGTCAGCTACCGCGTCGAGGCGACTCGTGCCGGTGAGCGCACCGACTTCGACAAGCTCGTCCTGGACGTCGAGACCAAGTCGTCGATCAGCCCCCGCGACGCCGTCGCTTCGGCTGCGAAGACGCTCACCGAGCTGTTCGGTCTCGCTCGCGAGCTGAACGTCGAGGCCGAGGGCATCGAGATCGGCCCGGCGCCGGTGGAGGCTGTGAACTCCAGCGAGCTGTCGATGCCGATCGAGGACCTCGACCTGTCGGTCCGCTCGTACAACTGCCTGAAGCGTGAGGGCATCAACACTGTTTCGGAGCTCGTCGCCCTCTCGGAGACGCAGCTCATGAACATCCGCAATTTCGGCCAGAAGTCGGTCGACGAGGTGCGCGACAAGCTCATCTCGCTCGGTCTGTCGCTCAAGGATTCGGTGCCCGGTTTCGACGGTGCCCACTTCTACGGCGGCAGCGAAGACGAGTCCTTCTGATACCCGACCTTTCTGACCAGGAGTTAGACGATTATGCCCAAGCCCACTAAGGGTCCCCGCCTCGGAGGCGGCCCCGCGCACGAGCGCCTGCTGCTTGCCAACCTCGCGGCGGCTCTGTTCACCCACAAGTCGATCAAGACGACCGAGACCAAGGCCAAGCGCCTTCGTCCGCTCGCCGAGCGTCTGATCACGTTCGCGAAGCGCGGCGACCTGCACGCGCGTCGTCGCGTGCTGTCGGTCATCGGCGACAAGAGCGTCGTGCACACGCTCTTCGCCGAGATCGCGCCGCTGGTCGCCGACCGTGAGGGTGGCTACACCCGCATCACGAAGGTCGGCAACCGCAAGGGCGACAACGCTCCGATGGCTGTGATCGAGCTCGTCCTCGAGCCCGTCAACCCGAAGCCGAAGTCGGCCAAGAAGACGGCCGCTGCCGCTCCGAAGGCGGAGAAGCCCGCCGAGGTCGCCGAGGAGGCTCCCGCCGAGGAGACCCCCGCCGAGGAGACGCCGGCCGCTGACGCCGGTGCCGAGTCGCAGGCCGAGGGCGAAGCAGCCGAGGCTGCCGCCGAGGACGCTGTCGAGAAGTAAGCACCTCTCACGACGAAGCCCGCCGCCCCTTCCGGGGTGGCGGGCTTCGTCGTTGCTGCGGGCGGGGGTGGAGCGTCAGCGCGCGCGCAGATCCTTGCGGAGGATCTTGCCGGATGCGGACTTCGGGATGGCGTCGATGAACTCCACCTGACGCACCTTCTCGTGCGGGGCGACGTGCGCGGCGACATGCGCCATGACGGCATCCGCGTCGAGGTCGGCATCCGCCTGCCGCACGACGAAAGCCTTCGGCACCTCCTGGCCGTCATCGTCCTGGGCGCCGATGACGGCGGCGTCCGCGATCGCCGGATGCTCGAGCAGCACGGCCTCCAGCACAGCGGGGGCGACCTGATAGCCCTTGTATTTGATCAGCTCCTTGAGGCGGTCAACGATCCGGAAGATGCCGTCGTGGGTGACTGTCGCGACGTCTCCCGTGTGCAGCCAGCCGTCGGCGTCGAGCATCTCCGCCGTGGCATCCGGCCGGTTGAGATAGCCCTTCATCACCTGCGGACCGCGGATCAGCAGTTCGCCGGGTTCGCTCACGCCGTCCGAGGGCACGGCGACATCGGCTCCCGATTCGGGATCGAGCAGCCGGGCCTCGGTGCCGCTGAGCAGCAGCCCGACCGAGGAGCGGTCGATGTCGTGGCTCCCGGCGGGGATCGCGTGGGTCACGGGGCTGGTCTCCGTCATGCCGTACCCCTGGCACACCGTGCACCCGAGCCGCGTCGCCACCGCCGAGGCGAGCGCCCCGTCGAGGGGAGCGGCGCCGGAGAAGATCACCTTGATGGACGACAGGTCGTACTCGTCGACCAGCGGATGCTTGGCCAGTGCCACCGCGATCGGCGGGGCGATGAACACCCAGCTGGTGCGGTGCTCTGCGACCACGCGCAGGAAGTCGGTGAGGTCGAAACGCGGCATCGTCACGAGGGCGGCTCTCTGACGCAGCGCGAAGTTGAGCAGCACCGTCATGCCGTAGATGTGGAAGAAAGGGAGGACCGCGAGGACGCGGTCGTCGTCGGCCAGCGAGATCGTCGAGCGGCACTGGCTGACGTTCGCGACGAGGTTCCGGTGCGTGAGCATGACGCCTTTGGGGCGACCCGTCGTCCCTGATGAGTAGGGGAGCACGGCGAGGTGCTCCGCCGGGTCGAAGGCGACGTCCGGTGCCGTATGCCCCTCACCCAGGAGTGCTGCGAGGGACGGATGCCCGTCGGCGCCGTCGAGCACGATGAGGTGGTCGGCGTCGATGCCGACCTTCGCGGCCGCGGCTTCCGCGCCGGCGAGCAGCGGCGACACGGTGATGAGCCACTCCGCCTCGGCGTCGGTGAGCTGGTTCGCGATCTCATCGGCCGTGTAGAGCGAGTTGATCGTCGTCGCGGTCGCCCCCGCACGGAGGATGCCGTGGAAGACGGTCGCGAACGCCGGGACGTTCGGGCAGAGCACGCCGACGCGGGTGCCGACGCCGACGTTCCGTGCCGCGAGGGCGCCGGCGAAGAGGTCGATCTGGGTGATCAGCTGCCGATAGGTGGTCTCCGCGCCGCTCGTCCCGTCGATGAGAGCGGTCGCGTCGAGCCGGCTCTCATCGAGATCGCCGAACAGGTAGTCGTACACGGAGACCGCCGGGATCTCCACGTCGGGGTAGGTGCTGCGAACCATGAGATCTCCTTCGATCCGGGTGGGCGGCGGCGGCGCGCGCTGGCATTCAGTTTCGCATACCACGGCACTGCGTACCAGGGGTACGGCGTTGTGGAGGCGGAACCTCAGACGGTGTCGTTGGCCCGGTAGCGCGTGCTCGGGCGGCCCTTCGTCGAATAGTCGAGGGTACGGATCGCCCGGCCCGAACTCGCCAGGTGCTCGAGGTATCGCCGGGCGCTCACCCGCGAGATCTGCACGTCGGCGCCGATCTCGGTCGCCGACGCGTCGGGGCGGGTGACGAGCGCGGTGGCGACGCGATCGAGGGTCTCCGCACTGAGCCCCTTCGGCAGCCCGAACCGCTGGCGGAACGCGATGATGGCATCCGCGGCCTCCACCCGCCGGACCACGTCATGCAGCTCGGTGTGATCGCGCAGCAGGAGAGTGGCCTCGACGTCGACGCCGTCGTGCCTGCTCCCTGTGCTGCGAGCGACGAGCACGTGCGGTCCGACGATCACCGGCCGCCCGGCGTCCTCACCTTCGCGGAGGGCCGTGTGGAGGTCTTCACCGAGCGCGGATGCGGCATCCGCACCGTCGAGTTCCGCGGCGTCCTTGTCGAGGAAGCGGGCGGCGGCATCGTTCACGAGCGTGATCCGACCGGCTGCGTTCACTGTGATCACACCCTCGCTCAGACCGTGCAGCGTGGTCTCCTGATTCTTCACGAGGGCCGCGATCTGATCCGGTTCGAGCAGGTAGATGCGACGACGGATCACCGAGGTCACCCACGCCGAGCCGAACACACCGAGCACGGCGGCGGCGAGCATCGCCGAGATCAGCCAGGCGAGGTTCCGCATGAACTCGTCGTTCAGCTCCGACTCGAGAATCCCGACCGATGCCGTGCCGATGACCGCCCCGTCATCCGCGAAGACCGGCACCTTGACGCGCCAGGACGTTCCGAGCGTGCCGGTCTGGGTGCCGACGTAGATCTCCCCCGCGAGCGGGATGGACGGATCCGTCGAGACCTTCTCGCCGATCCGATAGGGATTCGGGTGGGAATAGCGGATGCCGTCGGCGTTCGCCACCACCACGTATGCGAGGTCCGACGCCTCACGGATCACCTCGGCGATCGGCTGGATGGTCGACGACGGGTCTGCATCGTCGAACGCCTCGCGGACGGTGGGGAGCGACGCGATCGACTGGGCGACGGCCTGCATGCGGTCCTTGTACGACTCGCGCAGCGCCTGCTCCTGCAGGGCGCCTGCGACGATGCCGGTCGCGAGCGTCACCAGGAACACGATCAGCGCCTGCAGGACGAGGAGCTGCACTCGGAGCGTCATCTTCGAGGCCACCCGATCATTCTCGTCGCTCGCGTGACGGACGGCGAGGGGTCTCCGGCAGCGTTCGCGAACAATAGTTTCAGAACTCCGACCAATGGTTTCCGAAGCTTGAACACCCGCACCCGTCCCTCCAGAGTGAACCGACAGCAACACCGACGCTCAAGGAGGAGCGCACATGAAGCACACACGTCTGGTGGCGGCCACAGCCGCCTTCGCGGCCGCCGCATTGGCATTGACGGCATGCGCCGGGGGAAGCACGGGGTCGGGCAGCGGAGGCGGGGGAGGCGACGACGCCGCGGCCATCGAGGATGTCAAGATCATCGTCCCGGCCGACCCCGGTGGCGGCTGGGATCAGACCGGCCGCGCGATGTCGCAGGTTCTGGCCGCCGACGAGATCGTCGGATCCGCCCCCGTCTCGAATGTCGGAGGGGCGGGCGGTACGGTCGGGCTCGCCCAGCTCGCGAACGAGAAGGACCCGGCGACCCTCATGGTCATGGGCCTCGTGATGGTCGGTGCGATCGAGACGAACGCGTCGACGGTGCGACTCGAGGACACCACCCCGATCGCCCGGCTCACCGATGAGTCGCTCGTCATCGTGGTGCCGGAGAGCTCGAAGTACGACACCCTCGAGGATCTCGTCGACGACATCGTCGAGAAGGGCCAGGAGGTGACGGTGACCGGCGGTTCAGCGGGTGGTGCCGATCACATCCTCGCCGGCCTCCTCCTCGAAGCCGCCGGACTCGACGCGGACGAGATCCCCGAGAAGCTCAACTACACACCGAACTCCGGGGGTGGCGAGGCCGTCTCGCTCCTCGTGGGCGACAAGGTCGCCGCAGGCATCTCCGGTGTCGGTGAGTTCCTCCAGTACATCGAGGACGGCTCGATGCGGGCGCTGGCGGTCTCGGGTGCCGAGCCGGTCGCGTCTCTTCCGGACGTGCCGACCATCACCGACGAGGGGTTCGACGTCGAGCTCACCAACTGGCGCGGTGTGATCGCTCCCGGAGGCATCTCCGACGCGGAGCGCGCCGAGCTGGAGCGGATCGTCACCGAGATGCACGACTCCGGCGCCTGGAAGGACGAGCTCGAGACCAAGGGCTGGGCGGATGCCTTCCTGACCGGCGACGAGTTCGACAGCTTCCTCAAGAAGAACATCACCGATGTGACCGGCACGCTCGAGAACATCGGATTGATCTGACATGGAGACCCCGATCCTCGGGGTGAGCGGGCGGGCCGAGGCGACTCGGCCCGCCCCGCGGGTTCCCCTCGGAGAACTCGTCTTCGCTCTCCTCATGCTGGCCCTCGGCGTCTTCGCGCTGGTGGGTGTCGTCACGATCCACGTCCCGGTCGGGGTGGAAGCCGGGCCGACGATCTTCCCGATCTTCGTCTCGATCATCCTGCTGGGCTCGGCCGTGGCCGTTCTCGTCAGCGTGCTGCGCGGAGAGCGCGCGGAGGTCGAGGAGGGCGAGGACATCGACCCCGACGCCAAGACCGATTGGCTCACGATCGCGAAGATCGTCGGAGCCGTGGTCGCCCATCTGCTGCTGATCGACGTCATCGGCTGGGCGCCGGCGGCCACCGTGCTCTTCGGCGTGGTCGCGTGGTCGCTCGGTGCCAGGCGCTGGTGGCTGGCCTTCGTCATCGGGCTCGGCGTCAGTCTGGTGATCCAGGTGGTCTTCGGGGGCCTGATGGGGCTGTCGCTGCCCTGGGGACCGGCTCTCGGATGGCTCGGGGAGGTGTTCTGATGGACAGCTGGGCCCTGCTTCTCGACGGCTTCGCGACGGCGCTGCAGCCGCAGTACCTCGTGTTCGCCTTCTTCGGAGTGCTGGTGGGAACGGCGGTCGGCGTGCTCCCCGGCATCGGGCCGGCGATGACCGTCGCGCTCCTGCTGCCGCTCACCTACACGCTCGACCCCACCGCGGCACTGATCACCTTCGCGGGCATCTACTACGGCGGCATGTACGGCGGCTCCACCACCAGCATCCTGCTGAACACGCCGGGTGAATCGGCATCGATAGTCACGGCCATCGAAGGCAACAGGATGGCGAAGCTGGGGCGCGGGGCCGCCGCCCTCGCCACCGCCGCGATCGGCTCGTTCGTCGCCGGCACCATCGCCACCGTCGGTCTCACTCTGCTCGCACCCGTGCTGGCGCAGTTCGCCGTCAACCTCGGCCCGGCCGACTACGTCGCGCTCATCGTGATCGCGTTCATCACGGTCGGGGCCCTGATCGGCAGCTCCGTCCCGCGCGGGATGATGTCGCTCGGGGTGGGCCTGTTCCTCGGCCTGGTCGGCACCGACACCCTCACGGCCCAGCAGCGCTACACGCTGGGACTGCTGCCGCTGTCGGACGGGATCGACATCGTGCTCGTCGCGGTCGGGCTCTTCGCCGTGGGCGAGACGCTGTACATCGCGGCTCGCCTGCGCCACGGCGGCATCGATGTGATCCCGGTCACCCGCGGGTGGCGCAACTGGATGACCAAGAGCGACTGGAAGCGTTCGTGGAAGCCCTGGCTGCGCGGCACGGCGATCGGCTTCCCGATCGGCACGATCCCCGCGGGCGGGGCGGACGTCGCGACGTTCCTGTCGTACGCCACCGAGCGCAATCTCTCGCGGCACAAGAGCGAGTTCGGCCGCGGAGCCATCGAGGGGGTCGCCGGCCCCGAGTCCGCGAACAACGCGGCGGCGGCCGGGGTGCTCGTCCCTCTGCTCACGCTGGGGCTGCCCACGACCGCGACCGCGGCGATCATCCTCGTCGCCTTCCAGGCGTACGGCCTGCAGCCGGGACCGCAGCTGTTCCAGAACCAGCCGGCACTCGTCTGGGCGCTGGTGGCGAGCCTGTACGTCGGCAACGTCATCCTCATCGTCCTCAACCTGCCGCTCGTCGGCATGTGGGTGAAGCTGCTGCAGATCCCCAGGCCGTATCTGTATGCGGGCATCCTGCTGTTCGCCGCCTTCGGCGCGTACGCGCTGAACTTCGCGGTCGTCGACATCCTGATCCTGGCTATCATCGGAGTGCTCGGCTACTTCATGCGACGGTACGGCTATCCGGTGGCTCCGCTCGTGGTCGGCATGATCCTGGGGCCGATGGGGGAGGAGTATCTCCGCAAGGCGCTGCAGTTGAGCCAGGGCGACCTGTCGACGCTGTTCGTCCAGCCGTTCGCCGCGACGGCCTACATCGTGCTGGCGCTCCTCGTCGCCGGCGGGCTGTGGCTGCGGCGGCGCCAGCGTCGGTACGAGCAGGCGCTGACCGAGTCGATCTCGGTGCCGATCAAGGCCGATGCGGAGGTGTGACGGCAGGAGCAGGGCGACGGCGCGAGTAGGCTGATCCGGTGAGCGATGCAGAGACCCGGAACCGAGGGCCTCGCGCCTACGCCGCGTTCATCGGCATCGGCCTGCTCGCCGGGCTCCTCTCCGGACTCTTCGGCGTCGGCGGCGGCACCGTCATCGTCCCGCTGCTCGTCCTGTTCCTGCACTTCAACCAGCGGCTCGGGGCCGGCACATCGCTCGCGGCGATCGTGCCGACCGCCGCCGTCGGAGTGGTGTCGTACGCGATCCACGGCTCGGTCGCCTGGATACCGGCCCTCATCCTCGCGGCAGGCTCGGTCGTGGGTGCACAGATCGGCACCCGCCTGCTGCCCAAGATCTCGCAGACGACGCTGCGATGGTTCTTCGTCGGCTTCCTCGTGGTCGTGATCGTGAGCCTGTTCCTGGTGATCCCGTCCCGCGAGGCCACGTTCGATCTGCAACTGCTCAACGGTCTCGCACTCGTCGCCGTCGGAGTCGTCACCGGCATCCTGGCGGGTCTGATCGGCGTCGGGGGCGGCGTGATCGTCGTTCCGGTCCTGATGCTCGCCTTCGGCACGAGCGATCTCGTGGCCAAGGGCACCTCGCTGCTCATGATGATCCCGACCGCCATCTCCGGCACGATCGGCAACATCCGCAATCGCAACGTCGATCTCGTGGCGGCTGCCGTCGTCGGATTCTCGGCCTGCACGACGACGGCGCTGGGCGCCTGGCTCGCGACGCTGATCGATCCGTTCACCGGCAACATCCTGTTCGCGGCATACCTCGTCGTGATCGCGGTGCAGATGGCGATGAAGGCGATCCGCGGGCGCAAGAAGGACTGACTGCCGCGGCTCGGTAGGATCGAGGGGTGGCAGTGAACCAAGATCTTGTCGGCCGGGAGTTCCCGCCGACCGCCCCGTACCTCGTCGGACGCGAGAAGGTGCGCGAGTTCGCCCGCGCGGTCTTCGCCGACGCCCCGCAGCACACCGACGTCGAGGCCGCTCGTGCGCTGGGCTTCGCCGACGTCGTGGCACCGCCCACTTTCGCGATGGTGATCCAGGACCACACACTCCAGCAGCTCCTCGCCCTGGAGGACTCCGGGATCGTCCTCGCCCGCACGATCCATGCGGAGCAGCGGTTCGGCTACACCCGTCCGATCGTGGCGGGCGACGAGCTCACCGGACAGCTCCGTGTCACGGGCATCCGCATGATGGGCGGCAACGCGATGATCACCAGCGAGGCGGAGATCACGGATGCGACGGGCGCTCATGTCGTGACCGCCACCAGCGTGCTGCTGGTCGGCGCGGATGAAGACGGTGCAGACAAGGGAGAGGTCGCCTGATGGGCTACACCGTCGGAGACGTGATCGCCGAGCGCACCGTGCACCTGACCCGCGAATCGCTCGTGCGCTACGCCGGAGCATCCGGAGACTTCAACCCCATCCACTACCGCGATGATGTCGCGGCATCCGTCGGCCTCCCCGGAGTGCTCGCGCACGGCATGCTCACGATGGGCATCGCCTCGTCGGTGGTGGTCGCCGCGCTCGAGCCCGGGGCGAAGGTCCTCGACTACGGCGTGCGCTTCACCAAGCCCGTCGTGGTCGACCCGCAGACCGGTGCCGACCTGCACGTCGTCGCGACCGTCGGCGCCGTCGACGAGACCTCCGCGCGCATCGACCTGAAGGTCACCTTCGACGAGGTCACCGTGCTGGTCAAAGCGCAGCTGCGCGTCGCCGTCTGATGGGGGCGTCCGAGGTGCACGACATCGAGTCGATCCCGCTCGCGCAGCTGACGACGCTGCGCACCGGCGCTGCCCCCGAGCGGATGCGCGAGGCCTCGACGACCGCCGAGCTGGTCGACGTGCTGCGCGACACCTGGTCAGGCCGCGATCCGTGGTTCGTGCTCGGCGGCGGCTCCAACCTCTTCGTCGGAGACGAGCCCTTCGAGGGCACCGTGATCCGGGTGCGCACCGAGGGCATCGAGGAACTGCCCTCCCCGCACGCCGGTCGCATCCGCCTTCGGGCGCAGGCCGGCCACGGGTGGGACGCCTTCGTCGCCTATGCGGTCGAGCGCGGCTACGCGGGGCTCGAGGCCATGAGCGGCATCCCCGGAACAGTCGGAGCCGCGCCGGTGCAGAACATCGGCGCCTATGGTCAGGAGATCCAGGAGACGCTCGTCGAGGTCGAACTCATCGACGAGGCCACCGGCGAGATCTCGACCGTACCGGCATCCGAGCTCGGTCTCGGGTTCCGCACCTCTGTCCTGAAGCACCACTACGGCGGCGAGCCCCTGCGCCGCGCCGTCATCCTCTCGGTGACCGTCGACCTTCTCGTCGCCGGAGAGCGCATCGTGCGCGGCGAGCAGCTGCGCCGCGCTCTCGCGCTCCAGGACGACGCTCCCGTGCCGCTGGGCTGGGTGCGCGAGCGCATCCTCGCCACGCGCGCGTCCAAGGGGATGCTGCTCGACGACGCGGACCCCGACACCCATGGCGTCGGCTCGTTCTTCCAGAACGCCATCGTGCCGGAGTCCGTGGCGCGGGGCCTTCCGCCGGAGTGCCCGCGCTGGCCCGTGGCCCCCGACCTCGACACGGTGACCGTGATCCCGCTCGCCTCGTACGACGGCCTCGTGCCGCAGGCGAAGACCGAGGCGCCCGACGTCAAGGTCAGCGCCGCCTGGCTCATCGAGCAGGCCGGCATCCGCAAGGGCTTCAAGCTGCCCCGTTCGCGGGCGTCTGTCTCCACCAAGCACGCGCTGGCTCTGACGAATCGCGGTGGCGCGACGGCGGGCGAGGTCGCGGAGCTGGCGCGGTTCATCCAGAGCAGGGTGCACGCCGAGTTCGGACTCGTGCTGCAGCCGGAGCCGGTGCTCGTCGGCGTCGAGCTGTAGCCCGCGCGCTACACTCGGCCGCATGAGCGGACTGACCCCGTACCTGTTGTTCCCCGGCAACGCCGCGGAGGCGATGCGGTTCTACCAGTCGGTGTTCGGCGGCGAGCTGCGGTTGTTCGACTACGCGCAGTTCGATCGGCACGACGGCCCGTCCGACGCGATCGCGCACGCGATGCTCGAGGGCGTCGTGGATCTCTCGGGCGCGGATGCCGGCATCGATGCCGACGCCGTGCAGATGGGAGGGATGTTCTTCTCCCTGCTCGGCACCGCGGACGCATCGACGCTGACCGGGTGGTTCGCCGACCTCTCGGTGGGCGGCAGGGTCATCGACCCGCTCCAGCGTCGCCCGTGGGGCGACTGGAACGGCACGCTGGTCGACCGCTACGGCATCCGCTGGCTCATCGGGTACCAGCCCGAATCCTGACCGGCGGTCGGCAGGCCGGGCCGGTCAGGAGAACAGAGGCCGGTCAGGAGAACAGAGGCCGGTCAGGCGAACAGGCGCTGCAGGCGCTGTACACCCGCGAGCAGCTGGTCGTCGCCGAGGGCGTACGAAAGGCGCAGGTATCCGCTCGGGCCGAAGGCCTCACCCGGGACCACGGCGACCTCGGCCTGTTCGAGGATCAGGTCGGCCAGCTCCAGCGAGGTGGTCGGCGTGACCCCGCCCCAGGTGCGGCCGAGCAGGCCCTGCACGTCAGGGTAGACGTAGAACGCGCCGAGCGGGTTCGGCACCACGAGCCCCTCGATCTTCGAGAGCTCGGAGACGATGAGCTTCCGACGCCGGTCGAACGCCTCGCGCATCTGCTCTGCCTCGGTCTGCGGACCGTTGAGTGCGGCGATCGCGGCCTTCTGGGCCACGTTGTTCACGTTGCTCGAGAGGTGCGACTGCAGGTTGCCGGCGATCTTGATGGCGTCGGCGGGGCCCACCATCCAGCCGACGCGCCAGCCGGTCATGGCGTACGTCTTCGCGACGCCGTTCACGAGGATGGTCTGGCCCGCGACCTCGGGCACGGCCGCGACGATCGACGTCGCCGTCACGCCCTCGTAGGTGAGGTTCTGGTAGATCTCGTCGGTGATGACCCAGATGCCGTGCTCGAGAGCCCACTCGCCGATGGCGCGGGTCTCCTCGGCGGTGTACACCGACCCCGTCGGGTTCGACGGCGAGACGAACACGAGCACCGTGGTGCGCTCGGTGCGGGCGGCCTCGAGCTGCTCGACGGTGACCTTGTAGTCCTGGTCGGCTCCGGCGAAGACCTCGACGGGGGTGCCGTCGGCGAGACGGATCGCCTCGGGGTACGTGGTCCAGTACGGCGCGGGGAGCAGCACCTCGTCGCCGGGGTTCACGACGGTCTGGAACGCCTGGTAGACCGACTGCTTGCCGCCGTTGGTCACGATGACCTGGCTGGGGGAGACCTCGAGACCGGAGTCGCGGAGGGTCTTCGCGGCGATCGCCTCACGCAGCGCGGGGAGTCCGGCCGCCGGGGTGTACCGGTAGTTCGCCGGGTCGGCCAGGGCTTCGGCGGCGGCATCCACGATGAACTGCGGCGTCGCGAAATCGGGCTCGCCGGCGGCGTAGGAGATGACGTCCTTGCCTTCGGCCTTGAGGGCCTTCGCCTTCGCGTCGACCTTCAGGGTCGCCGACTCGGCGATGGCGGACAGCTTGCGGGAGAGAGGAGCGCGTTCGGTCACGTTAAGAGCGTACTCGGGTGGGCACGCCGGATGCCGGGCGCGTCGTCATCAAGAACCGGGGTTCTTTCCGCGTCAGGCGGTCGCGAAGCCGTGCGCCCGGGCGACGGCGTCGAGGGTGATGCGCCCGCCCTGGACGTTCAAGCCCTTGGCGAGGGAGGGATCGTCGGATGCCGCGCGCTCCCAGCCCTTGCCGGCGATCGCCGAGACGTAGGGGAGCGTCGCGTTGGTCAGGGCACGCGTGGCCGTCTCGGGGACGGCGCCCGGCATGTTCGCGACGCAGTAGTAGATGGCGTCGTGGACCGCGAACGTCGGGTCGTCGTGCGTGGTCGGGCGTGAACCCTCGAAGCATCCGCCCTGGTCGATGGCGATGTCGACGAGCACGGCGCCCGGCTTCATGCCCGCGACCATGTCGTCGGTGACGAGCTTCGGGGCCGCCGCGCCGGGGATCAGCACCGAGCCGATCACGAGATCGGCGGTGGCCAGCTCCTCGGCGATGTCGTAGCGGCTCGAGGCGCGGGTCTGGAGGGCGCCGCCGTAGCGGTGCTCGAGGTCGCGGAGGCGGGGCAGGGAGATGTCGATCACGGTCACCTGGGAGCCGAGGCCGAGCGCGTTCGCCGCCGCGTGCTCGCCCGCGACACCACCGCCGATGACGACGGTCTTCGCGCGCGGGGTGCCGGCGATGCCCCCGAGCAGCATGCCGCGGCCGCCGTTCGAGCGCAGCAGCGAGTAGGAGCCCATCGTGACCGAGAGCCGTCCGGCGATCTCGCTCATCGGTACGAGCAGAGGAAGGCTGCGGTCGGGCAGCTGCACCGTCTCGTAGGCGACGGCGGTGGTGCCCGCGTCGACGAGCGCGGTCGTGAGCGCGCGGTCCGCGGCCAGGTGCAGGTAGGTGAAGAGCGTGAGGTCGGGACGGAGGAATCCGTACTCCTGCGCGATCGGCTCCTTGACCTTGATCAGCAGGTCGGCGTCGCCCCACACGTCGGCCGCGGTCGCGACGATCTCGGCGCCGACGGCCCGGTAGGCGTCGTCGTCGATGCGCGAGCCCACGCCCGCCCCGGACTGCACCAGCACGCGGTGGCCCTCGTGGACGAGGCGGTCGGCACCCGCGGGGGTGAGCGCGACACGGTTCTCATTGTTCTTGACCTCGGTGGGCACGCCGATCTTCATCGATCCTCCAGGGCTCGGTTTCGTGGATACAGATTCGCAGAAACTTCGGTCCAGCAACAGATTCTGTGAAGATCATTCGCCAGAGCGGACGATCCTGAATAATGGTTCGCATGGAGACGACATCGAAGGGCCCCCAGCCGAATACTCTTCGGGCGCCCGCGCTGGATGCCACCGACGCGCGCATCGTCCAGCTGCTCGCGGCCGACGGGCGGATGACGAACGCCGAGCTCGCAGGGCAACTCGGGGTCGCCCCCTCGACGGCCCACGCGCGGCTGCGCGCCCTCGTCGAGCGCGGGGTCATCACGGGGTTCCACGCGAGTGTGGACGAGCGGATGCTGGGCGCCGGACTCCAGGCGATCATCGGGGTGACGCTGCGTCCGAGCGGACGTCGCGAGAGCATCGTCGAGTTCGCCGAACGCGTGCGCGTGCTGCCCCAGGTGATCCAGGTGTTCTTCCTCGGTGGCGACGACGACTTCCTGCTGCACATCGCGGTCGCCGATTCGTCGGAGATGCGCGAGTTCGTGCTGGAGCACCTCTCCGCGCAGAGCAGCGTCGCGTCGACGCGGACGAGCATCGTGTTCGACTATCACCGCAACTCGGTGGCCGCGTCGTTCGCGTGAGGGGATCAGCGCGGGTCGGGCGTCCCGCTCACGCGCCGAAGGATGCCGGAAGAGCGCAGTAGTCCGCGAAGCGACGCTTCGCGTTCGCGGGGTCGGTGACGTCGACGATCGCGGCGGCGATCGTGTGCGGTGCCTCATCGTCGGCCAGCTGCCAGACGACGTAGTGCCACATCCCACGGGCCGTCTCGCTCAGCAGCGCGGAGGGGCCGGAGACGACGAGCACGCTCTCGCTCTCGGCGGTGGCGCGGAACGGGGCGATCACCTCGGTGCGAAGAGCCTGCTCGTCGCCGTCGGCGGTATGCACCCGCTCGACCTGCAATCCTGTCGCGCTGAGCGCTGCGGACAGTTCGTCGGCGCTGCGGCGCGAACGCTCGGCATCCGCTCCCGCCACGGCGAGCAGCCGTCGCCCCCGGGGGTAGAGATGCAGGAACTCGGAGGAGATGTCGGTCCACACGTCGGCCATGAATCCAGGCTACGCCGAGTGATCGGGCCACGGGCCGACAGGGGGTGGAGGGAGTCGACCGTGCGCGCGACGAGGCCCCCGGATGCCGAACCGCGCACCCGGGGGCCTCGCCCGTCGACTCAGTCCTCGTCGACGAGGAAGCGGCTGTAGGCGCCGAGCGTGAGGAACGTGGGGAACTCCTCCTGCAGGGCCACCTCGCGGAAGATCTCCGCGGCATCGTCGAATCGGTCGCCGGCGCTGCGGGTGGCCGAGGCGATGACCTGGGTGATCAGCCCCTCCACGTACTCCGCCGTGATCGGCGTCCCTTCCTGCGTGACGCGGTCCTGGTGGATCCACTGCCACACCTGCGACCTGCTGATCTCGGCCGTCGCGGCATCCTCCATGAGGTTGTCGATCGCGACGGCGCCGAGGCCGCGCAGCCACGCCTCGAGGTAGCGGATGGCCACCGACACGTTGTCGCGCACGCCCCGATCGGTGACCGCGCTCCCGATGCGGAGGTCGAGCAGGTCGCGCGCTTCGACGTGCACGTCGTCGCGCTGACGGTCGACCTGGTTCGGGCGATCGCCGAGCACGGCGTCGAACTCCGCCTGGGCCGTCGGGATCAGGTCGGGGTGGGCGACCCAGGTGCCGTCGAAGCCGTCGCCGGCCTCGCGCTTCTTGTCGGCCGAGACCTTCTCGATCGCGCGCGCGGTCACCTCCGGGTCGCGACGGTTCGGGATGAACGCGCTCATGCCGCCGATCGCGAAGGCGCCCCGCTTGTGGCATGTCTGCACGAGCAGCTCGGTGTACGCCCGCATGAACGGCACCGTCATCGTGACCTCGCTGCGGTCGGGGAGCACGAAGCGCGCACCGCGGCCGCGGTAGTTCTTGATGATCGAGAAGATGTAGTCCCAGCGTCCGGCGTTGAGGCCGGCGCAGTGGTCGCGCAGCTCGTAGAGGATCTCGTCCATCTCGAACGCGGCGGGCAGCGTCTCGATCAGCACGGTCGCGCGGATGGTCCCGTGCGGGATGCCGATGTACTCCTCGCTGAACGAGAAGACGTCGTCCCACAGCTTCGCCTCTTCGCTGGACTCGAGCTTGGCGATGTAGAAGTACGGTCCGCGGCCACCGTCGATCAGCGCCTGCGCGTTGTGCAGGAAGTAGAGACCGAAATCGACGAGCGAACCGGATGCCGCGGTGCGGCGCCCCGCCCGATCGGTGAACTGCACGTGCTTCTCCGGCAGGTGCCAGCCCCGCGGTCGCATCACGATCGTCGGCGTGTGCTCGGCGGTGACCTGGTACTCCCTGCCGTCCGGGGAGGTGAAGGACAGCTCGCCCCGGATCGCGTCCCGCAGGGAGAGCTGACCCTCGATGACGTTCTTCCAGGTGGGGCTCGTGGCATCCTCCTGGTCGGCGAGCCAGACCCGCGCACCCGAGTTCAGCGCGTTGATCGTCATCTTCGGATCGGTCGGTCCAGTGATCTCGACTCGGCGGTCCTCGAGGCCGGGTCCGGCTCCGGCGACGCGCCACTCGGCATCCTCGCGGATGTGGGCGGTGTCGTCGCGGAAGCGGGGATCGTGCCCGTTGCCGATCTCGAAGCGGCGGCGCATGCGGTCGGCGAGCCGATCGTGGCGACGCGAGGCGAACCGGTGGTGCAGCTCGGTGAGGAAGGCGATGGCCTCGGGGGTGAGGATCTCGTCGTATCGGTCGCGCAGCGGGCCGGTGACCGCGATCGTCGGACCCTGCTGGGTCGTCTGGATCGGAGCCGTGGTCGGGGGAGCGGTGGGAGTGGTCATGATGAAGTCCTTCGCGTGAGGTGGGTGCTTCGACAGGCTCAGCAACCCAGGACGGGGATCAGTGGAACTGCGCGGCTTCGGTGGAGCCGGCGAGGGCGAGGGTCGCGCTGTCGGGGTTGAGCGCGGTGGAGATGACGTCGAAGTATCCGGTGCCCGCCTCGCGCTGGTGCTTGGTGGCGGTGTAGCCGTCTGCCTCGGCGGCGAACTCGGCTTCCTGCAGCTCGACGTACGCGCTCATGGCGCGTTCGGCGTAGCCGCGGGCGAGGTCGAACATCGAGTGGTTCAGGGCATGGAACCCGGCAAGGGTGATGAACTGGAACTTGTAGCCCAGGTCTGCCAGATCCTGCTGGAACGTCGCGATCTCGGCGTCGGAGAGGTGGCGCTTCCAGTTGAAGCTCGGTGAGCAGTTGTAGGCCAGGAGCTTACCGGGGAATTCCGCGTGGATCGCGGCGGCGAACTCACGGGCGAGCTCGATGTCGGGCTCGCCCGTCTCGACCCACAGCAGGTCGGCGTAGGGCGCGAAGGCGAGGCCGCGGCTGATGACCGACTCGATCCCGGGGCGGATCCGGTAGAACCCCTCGGTGGTGCGCTCGCCGGTGGTGAACTGCTGGTCGCGCTCGTCGACGTCGCTCGTGAGGAGGTCCGCGGCGAGAGCGTCGGTGCGGGCGATGATCACGGTCGGCACGCCGGCGACGTCCGCCGCGAGACGCGCGGCGTTGAGCGTGCGGATGTGCTGCTGCGTGGGCACCAGCACCTTGCCGCCGAGGTGACCGCACTTCTTCTCGCTGGCCAGCTGGTCCTCCCAGTGGATGCCGGCGGCACCCGACTGGATCAGCGACTGCGCGAGCTCGTAGGCGTTCAGCGGGCCGCCGAAGCCGGCCTCGGCATCCGCGACGATCGGGGCGAGCCAGTCCTGCGTGATCTCGCCCTCTCCCGCCAGGGCCTCGGCATGCTCGAGCTGGTCCTGGCGGATCAGCGCGTTGTTGATGCGGCGGACGACGGCGGGGACCGAGTTCGCCGGGTACAGCGACTGGTCGGGGTAGGTCTGGCCGGCGAGGTTGCCGTCGGCGGCGACCTGCCACCCGGAGAGGTAGATCGCCTTGAGGCCGGCGCGCACCTGCTGCACTGCCTGACCGCCGGTGTAGGCGCCGAGCGCCCGGACGTAGTCCTCGGTGTGCAGGAGGTTCCAGAGGTTCTCGGCGCCGCGATGGGCGAGCGTCGACTCCTCGCGGACGGACCCGCGGATGCGGATGACGTCCTCCGCGGTGTAGGTGCGCTCGACGCCGTCCCACCGCGGGTCGGTCTCCCAGATCTCCCGGAGCTCCGCGGCCGTCTGTACCTGGTCGCCGGCGCGCAGTCCGGCGGGGCGAGGTGCGGGGGTTGCTGCGGTGTTCGTCATGGTGTCTCCTCGGTGAGAGTGGGTGGCTTGGCATCCACTCTGGGTGAAGTTCTCATCCTCCGACGACCGATCAGGGGGTGAAGAATGCCCGAAATTCTGTTTCTGTGACAGAATCGCGGCCATGACCCCTTCGACAGGCACAGGGACCCCGGTCCCCGACGCGGAAGACACCGACGCCCTCACGATCGGGCGTCGCATCCGTCAGCTCCGCACGGCGCGGGGGATGACCCTCGACGATCTCGCCGCCGCGGTCGAGCGCGCCCCCAGCCAGATGTCGATGATCGAGACGGGCAAACGCGAGCCGAAGCTCACCCAGCTGCAGGCCATCGCGCGTGCCCTCGGCGTCACGCTCGACGCGCTGCTGGAGGGCGAGCCCCTCGACGAGCGCAGTGCGATCGAGATCGCACTGGAGCGTGCGATGAAGGGGCAGACGTTCCGGGCGCTCGGGATCGATCCGTTCCGCATCGCGAAGTCGGTGCCGACCGACGCCCTCAAGGCGCTCCTCGCCCTGCACGGGGAGATCGACCGCCTGCGCGATGAGCGTGCGGCCACCCCGGAGGAGGCGCGGCGGGCGAACGTCGAGCTGCGGCACCTCATGCGCCGGCAGGACAACCATTTCGCCGACCTCGAGGCGAAGGCCTCGGAGATCCTGGCGGCGGTCGGCCATCCCGGCGGTCCGCTGACCCAGCGCACGGCATCCGAGATCGCCGCCTACCTGGGATTCACGCTGCACTACGCGCCCGATCTGCCGCAGACGACACGCAGCGTCGCCGACCTCGCGCACGGGCGCCTGTACCTGTCGAGCAGCGTGCCGGCCAAGGGGGATGCCCGCACGGCCGTGCTGCAGGCGCTGTCGAGCCGGATCCTCGGGCACTCCGAACCGCACAGCTATGCCGAGTTCCTGCGTCAGCGCGTGGAGACGAACTACCTGACCGGCGCACTCCTCATCCCCGAGGCGCATGTCGTGCCCTCGCTGAAGGATGCCAAGGAGCGGCGATCCATCTCGATCGAGGATCTGCGCGACGCGTACTCCGTCTCGTACGAGACCGCGGCGCATCGCTTCACGAACCTCGCGACGCGTCACCTCGACATCCCCGTGCACTTCCTCAAGGTGCACGAGTCGGGCACGATCACGAAGGCCTACGAGAACGACGACGTCAACTTCCCGACCGACCGCCTCGGTGCGATCGAGGGCCAGATGTGCTGCCGGCGGTGGACGAGCCGGGTCGTCTTCGACGAGGACGACCGCTTCAATCCCTACTACCAGTACACAGACACCGGCAACGGCACCTACTGGTGCACGGCCCGCGTCGAGGCGTCGAGCGAAGGGCTGCACTCGGTGAGCGTGGGCGTGCGCTTCGACGACACGAAGTGGTTCGTCGGACGAGACACCGCGCATCGCGGGGTATCGAAGCACTCGGTCGAGGTGTGCTGCCGGCAGGCGCCCGCAGACCTCGAGGAGCGCTGGCGCGAGAACTCCTGGCCGAATGTGAAGACGCCCCGCACGCTGCTCGCGACACTGCCGACCGGGTCGTTCCCCGGCGTCGACACGACGGATGTGTACGAGTTCCTCGAGGCGCACGCACCGCGCTGAACGGGATCCCGTCGCCATCGTCGATCGGCAGAGGGGGTTGAGCCAACACTGAACACATGTTAGGTTTTCGCGTGTCAGTCGCGCTGCGATCCGCAGCGCCGTTCTCGATGAGGAGACGCGATGAAGCGATGGATGAGTGCAGTGGCGACGATCGGAGTGGTCGTCGCCGGCCTGGCCCTCGCCGGCCCCGCCGCGGCGGGTGGCGGACGACCAGGCACCCAGGACCTGAATCGATGGGCGGAGGACACCTGGCAGTCCCTCGTGGCGATGACCGACGAGGAGACCGGGCTTCCTGCCGACAACGTCACCGGCGATCTCGAGACCTCGAGTGCCTACACCTCGCCGACGAACATCGGCGGGTACCTCTGGTCGACCGTCACCGCGCGCGACCTCGGCATCATCACCGCCGACGAGGCGCGCTCGCGCATGTCCGCGACCCTCGAGACGCTGGCCGGACTCGAGCGCAACGACGCGAGCGGTATGTTCTACAACTGGTACTCGCCCGCGACCGGGGAGAAGCTGACGACCTGGCCCGACTCCGGCGATGCCGTGCATCCGTTCCTCAGCACGGTCGACAACGGCTGGCTGGCCGCCGCGCTGCGCATCGTGCGCGAGGCGGAGCCCGCGCTCGCGGCGCAGGCCGACGCACTCTACGACTCCATGGACTTCGCCGCGTTCTTCGATCCCGCCGGCGCCGCAGGGCTCCCGGCCGGAACGAATCGAGGAGGATTCTGGGATGCCGCACCGCCGGACTGCAGCGTCGCGGCGCCGATGTACAACGGGTCGGGAGCGACGGCCTACTACACGTGCCATCACTACGACACGACGGTGAGCGAGAGCCGCATCGCGACCTACCTGGGCATCGCCAACGGGCAGATCCCGGCGACGGCGCTGTACGGCACGCACCGCACCATGCCCCCGGGCTGCGATTGGGCCTGGCAGGAGCAGCTCCCGCAAGGCGAGTACCGCACCTACGACGGCGTCGAGGTCTGGGAGGGCGCGTACACGTACGAGGGGATGTCGTTCGTCCCGAGCTGGGGCGGCAGCATGTTCGAGTCGCTCATGCCGGACCTGCTCGTACCGGAGACGAAGTGGGGCCCGAAGTCCTGGAAGCTCAACCACCCGATCACGGTCGCCGTGCAGAAGCAGCACGGGCTCGACGAGGCCGGCTACGGATACTGGGGCTTCTCGCCCGCGAGCAATCCCTTCGGCGGATATGCGGAGTACGGGGTCGACATCGCCGGCATGCGATCCGACGGATACACGTCCGACGCCGAGAAGACCGACGTCGACGTCGACCGGCCCGGCTGCACGGTCGGTACGAATCCCGCCCCCGCGTTCGGCGACGGTGTCGTGACGCCGCACGCCGCCTTCCTCGCGCTGCCCTACGACCGGGAGGGTGCGCTGAGCAATCTCCACGGCATCGAGCAGGACCTCGGCGCCTACGGCCCCGGCGGGTTCTACGATGCCGTCGCCGTGCGCAGCGGCACCGTCGCCGAACGCTACCTGTCGCTCGATCAGTCGATGATCATGGCGGCGATCGGCAACGAGCTCACGGGGGATAAGCTCAAGGACTACTTCGTGGATCGCGAGATGGAGCAGCGCCTGCGGCCGGCGATGAAGCAGCAGGTGTTCGGCTCGTCGTGGGGAGCGGGCGGCCACCACGGCTGAGACCCCGCCGCCGCGGACCGTGGGAAGAGAGCTGGCTGTGGATGCGGATGAACGACCGGTGACCTCCCGCGGAACCCGCGGCCCTTATGCGACGGGGCAGGCGCGGCGTCAGGCCATCGTCGACGAGGCGCTCGGGGTGTTCTCCCGCACGGGCTTCCATGGAGGCTCGTTGCGGGAGATCGCCAAGCGCGTCGGGGTGACGCCCGCCGGGCTCCTTCATCACTTCGCCGGAAAGGACGAGCTCTTCGCCGAGGTCATCCACCAGCGCGACGAGAAGGTGCGCGCCGCGGCGGGCGACCCTGCCGAGCACACGCTGCTCGAGCAGGCGAGGCGCGTCGTCGCGCACAACCAGACCTCTCGCGGGCTCACCTCGCTGTACGCGATCGTCTCGGCGGAGGCGACCGACCCCGAGCATCCCTCGCATGACGACTTCTCCGAGCGCTACCGGACGCGCGCCGTCGAGGCCGAGGAGATCCTCCGCCGAGGTCAGGAAGCCGGTGAGGTGCGCGACGACATCGACCCTGCGCTGGCCGCGCGTCTGATCAGCGCCGTCATGGACGGGATCCAGCTCCAGTGGCTGCTCGACGAGTCGGTCGACATGGTCGTGCTCTTCGACGAGTTCGTGAGCCGCTACCTGCACCCCGCTGACCCGGCCGCCCCTCCGGTCGCGAGAACGCAGGGGTGATCGACCCCGATCGGTGAGACGGTGCGACCGGAGCGATGTGCGCTCAGTCCCTCGCGGTCTGCAGCAGCGTCCAGAGCTCGGCTCGAGCCGGGAACGACGACAGGTCGATCCCGAGCATCCCTCCCGCCTGGGCGATACGGGAGCGGAGCGTGTGCCGATGCACACCGAGCGCGGCGGCGGCGGACTCGGCGCGCGCGTCGTGCTCCAGCCAGGTGCGCAGCGAGCGCTCGAGATCCGCGCCCGTCCGCGCGTCGTGCTCGCGCAGCGGTGCGAGGCGGGACTCCGCCACGAGTCGCGCCTCATCGGTCGCGAGAGCGGTGAGGATGCTCGAGCCGACAGTGTCGGCGTACCTCACCGCACCGCGCTCGCCCTGCTGGCGGAGTGCCGTCAGGGCCTGCGCGTGGGCGCGCGAGAACGCGTCGTAGCCCTCCGGGTCGGAGACGCCGATGCGGATGCCGAAGCGCACGGCGACCTCGTCGAGGAGGTTCTCGTCGGCCTCGGACAGGCAGAGCGTCACGCCCTCCTCGGACTCGGCCAGGAAGAACGGCGTGCCGTGCTCGGAGCGGTGCCGCTCCCACCAGTCGGTGAGCGTCCCCGCCGGAGCATCGGCCGCGACGGCGACGAGCATGGGGGCGGGCGGGAGGCCGCCGAGGACGCGCCGGGCCAGTCCCGGGTCATCGGTCAGCAGCGAGCCGAGGAGCTGGGCGTGCAGCCGCCGTCGGCTCCGGGCCAGCTGCTCGCTCTGCTCCATGGCCAGCCCCGCCATCGCGATGACCGAGGTCACGACCGAACGCGCCTCCGCATCGAGCACGTCGATCGCGAGCGCGATGACGCCGCGCAGGTGCCCGCCCCGGCCGACGGTGAAGAGAGTGAAGGTGCGGTCGTCGAGCGTGAGCGACTGGCCGGCCTCGAGTCCGCGGGCCAGGATCTCGATCACGCGCTCGCCGAGGTCGTCGAGCACGCCGGTCTCGACCGCATCGCGCGGATGCGAGCTCAGCAGCGCTCCGGCCGCGTCGTACATCCCGGCCCAGACGTCGAGGCGCCGGCCCAGCTCGGCGATCGTCGCGTCGAGGCCATGCGGACGGAGGGCGGCGAGGGCGAGAGCACGCTGCGTGTCGAGCGCCCACGACCGGCGGGCGTAGGCCTGCGCGGCGATGACCTCGGAGTGCGCGCGGGCGACGGCGATGAACGGCGTGCGGTAGGGGACCTCGAACAGCGGCATCCCCTTCGCGGCACAGGCGTGGACGAGTTCCTCCGGGATGCCGGAGCGGTGCACCTCGGTGCCGAAGCCGAGCCCGAGCACCCCGCGGTCGGCGAGACGCCCGACGTAGGCGCCGATGTCGCCCGGCTCGTCGAACTGCCGGCCGGTGGTCAGCAGCGCCAGGTCTTCGGAGAGGAACGGCGTGGGGTCCTCGAGATCGGAGCTGTGCACCCACCGCAGCGACCGGTCGAGCGCGCTCTCGGGGAGATCATCCTCGTGCGAGACGAGGGTCAGACCGAGGTCGCGACGGTGCAGCAGTGCCCGCAGCGTGGGCTCTTCCGCAGCGGCCATGGTGGACTCCCGTTGTACAGGTCGGCGATCCGACTCTCCAGATTGTACAGTCGGGCGAGTGCGGCGGTGTCCGATGCCGCCGTACGCTCGCGAGCATGGCACTCCTCGACACCGCAGCTGTTGCAGTTCCCCTCGGCGGACCCGAGCTCCCCCAGGAGCGACGCCTCGTCACCGCGCTTCCCGGGCCCCGCTCGGCCGAGATCCTCGCGCGCAAGGCGGATGCCGTCGCCGCCGGTGTCGGCCACACCGTCCCCGTCGCGACCGTCGCCGCCGGCGGAGGCGTCGTGGTGGACGCGGACGGCAACTCGCTCATCGACCTCGGCTCCGGCATCGCCGTGACGACGGTCGGCAACGCGCACCCGAAGCTCGCCGCCGCCGTCGCCGCCCAGGCCGCGCAGTTCACCCACACCTGCTTCATGATCTCGCCCTACGAGTCGTACATCGAGGTGGCCGAGGCGCTGAACCGGGTCACGCCCGGTGACTTCGCCAAGAAGAGCGCCCTGTTCAACTCCGGCGCCGAGGCTGTCGAGAACGCGATCAAGATCGCCCGCAAGCACACCGGTCGCCAGGCCGTCGTCGCCTTCGACCACGGCTACCACGGCCGCACGAACCTGACCATGGCCCTCACCGCCAAGTCGATGCCGTACAAGAGCGGCTTCGGCCCGTTCGCGCCCGAGGTCTACCGTGCGCCCATGTCGTACCCGTTCCGCGACGGCCTCGCCGGCCCCGAGGCCGCGGCCCGCGTCATCCTGCAGCTCGAGAAGCAGATCGGCGCCGACAACCTCGCCGCCGTCATCATCGAGCCGATCCAGGGCGAGGGCGGATTCATCGTTCCCGCCGAGGGCTTCCTGCCGGCCATCGTCGACTGGTGCCGTGCCAACGGCGTCGTCTTCATCGCCGACGAGGTGCAGACCGGCTTCGCCCGCACCGGCCACATGTTCGCGAGCGAGATCTTCGGCATCGAGCCCGACCTGATCACCACGGCCAAGGGCATCGCCGGCGGCCTCCCGCTCGCCGCCGTCACCGGCCGCGCCGAGATCATGGACGCCTCGCACTCCGGCGGCCTCGGCGGCACCTACGGCGGCAACCCGATCGCCTGCGCCGCGGCGCTCGCCGCGATCGACGTGTTCGAGAACGACGGCGTGATCGAGCGCGCGCGTGAGATCGGCACGATCCTCACCGACCGCCTCACCGCCATCCAGCAGGGCGACGCCCGCGTGGGCGATGTCCGCGGCCACGGCGCGATGATCGCCGCCGAGTTCGTGGACCCCGAGACCAACGCGCCGGATGCCGCGCTCACGGCCGCCGTCGCGAAGGCCTGCATCGCCCAGGGCGTGATCGTGCTCACCTGCGGCACGTACGGCAACGTCATCCGCTTCCTGCCTCCGCTCGCGATCGGCGACGATCTGCTGAACGAAGGACTCGACATCGTCGCCGCGGCTCTCGCCGCCGCCTGACACACACGTCCGGTCGCGACCCTGATCGGGGGATTGCGGGTCGCGACCGGCACTTCATCCCCCAACGAAGGAGTTGCACATGGCTGAGATCACACGCGACGTACTGATCATCGGCGCCGGAGCCGCAGGGCTCACGGCGGCGAACGACCTGCGCAAGGCCGGCCTCTCGGTCGCCGTGCTCGAGGCGCGCGACCGTGTCGGCGGACGACTGTGGACCGACGTGATCGAGGGCGCGATGCTCGAGATCGGCGGGCAGTGGGTCTCTCCGGATCAGGACGCGCTGAAGGACGCCATCGAGGAACTGGGGCTCGAGACGTACAGCCGCTACCGCGAGGGCGACAGCGTGTATGTCGGCCCGGACGGCACGTCGCACCGCTTCACGGGTGAGATGTTCCCGGTGTCGCCTGCGACCGAGGCCGTGATCGCCGAGATCACCGAGCGTCTCGACGCGATGGTCGCGGAGATCGACCCGGATCGCCCCTGGGCGCACCCTCAGGCCGAGGAATGGGACACCGTCACCTGGGACGCCTGGCTGCGCGCCCAGACCGACGACGACGAGGCCGTGCGCAACCTGGCCTTCGCCACCGGCACCGCGATGCTCACCAAGCCCACGCACTCCTTCTCTCTGCTGCAGTCGCTGCTCATGGCGGCATCCGCCGGCTCGTACTCGAACCTCGTCGACGCCGACTTCATCCTCGACAAGCGCGTGGTCGGCGGTCTGCAGCAGGTGCCGCTCCGCCTCGCCGAGCGTCTGGGCGACGACGTGCTGCTGAACCAGCCCGTGCGGAGCCTGGAGTGGGGGCCGTCGACCGGCTCGGGGACCCCGTTCGTCCGCGCGACGACCGACGATCTCACGGTCACCGCCCGCTACGCGATCCTCGCCCACGCGCCGGTGCTGTACCACCGCATCTCGTTCGTCCCGCCCCTGCCGCGCCGCCAGCACCAGATGCACCAGCACCTGTCGATGGGGTTCGTGATCAAGGTGCACGCGGTCTACGAGACGCCCTTCTGGCGGAATGACGGCTTGAGCGCCACGGCCTTCAGCCCGTACGAGCTCGTGCACGAGGCGTATGACAACACCAATCACGGCGACGAGCGCGGGACGCTGGTCGGCTTCGTGTCCGACGCGAACGCCGACGGCGTCTTCGAGCTGTCGGCGGAGGAGCGCAAGGAGCGCATCCTCGAGTCGCTCTCGCACTACTACGGCGCCGAGGCCAAGAACCCCGTCGTCTACTACGAGAGCGACTGGGGCAGCGAGGAGTGGACCCGCGGTGCCTACGCCGCGAGCTTCGACATGGGAGGCCTGCACCGCTACGGCGCCGACCTGCGCACCCCCGTCGGACCGATCCACTTCGCGTGCAGCGACCTGGCCGGCGCCGGCTACCAGCACGTCGACGGGGCGATCCGCATGGGGCAGCTCGCCGCCGCGAACATCGTCGACGCGATCCGCGACGCCGGCTCGGCCGAGGGCGGCGTCTGATGACCGGCTCGGTCGTCGTCGGCTACACCGCGACGGACACCGGAGCGGATGCCGCAGCACTCGGTGCCCGCCTCGCCCGCAGCCTCGGGGCGACGCTGCACCTCGTCATCGTGCTCCCGAACGAGGGCACGCGCAGCGCGGCGGTCCCTCCGGAGCGCGCCTACGAGGAGCACATCCGCGGCCAGGCGAAGAAGTGGCTCGCCGACGCGATCGTCCGGCTGCCGCAGGAGCTGACCCGCAGCGGGCACGTGCGCTTCGCGGAGTCCTTCGCCGAGGGACTCATCGCCGCCGGTGAGGAGTTCGGCGCACGCGTCATCGTGGTCGGTGCTGCCGGAGGCGGCATCCTCGGTCGGCATCGTCTCGGCAGCGTCGCCTCGGAGCTGCTGCACTCGTCGACGATCCCGGTCGCGCTCGCGCCGGTGGGTTCGGCGCAGCAGGACGATCACGTCATCCCGCGCGTCACGGTCGCCGTCGGCACCCGCCCGGGCGCCGACGCGCTGCTCGACGAGGCGGTGGCCCTCGCGGGCGACGCCGACGTCGATCTCCGGCTCGTGTCGCTCGTGCCCTTCGACGTCCCGCCGGGACTCGACACCGGAGCGATCCGCGTGGTCGGCGACGAGCACTCGCAGGAGGTTCTCGCGGTCGCTTCGGAGCTGCTGCCCGACGGTCGGACCGCCGCCGTCGAGCGGGCGCCCGGCGACACCGTGGAGGACGCGGTCGCGCATCTCTCCTGGCTCCCCGGCGAGGTCGTCCTCGTCGGCTCCAGCCGGCTGGCTCAGCCCCGCCGACTGTTCCTGGGCTCCACGGCAGCGAAGATGCTGCACGAGCTGCCCGTCCCGATGATCGTCGTCCCGCGCACCCGCGCCGAAGCAGGAGTCCGCTGATGAGCAGCACGAATCGGGCGACGGAGCCCGAATCCGGTGTCACGACCGGCATCTCCACGAAGGGCCTGAGCGCCGGGACGATCGGCCTCATCGGCGCGGTCGTGATCGGCATCTCCTGCATCGCGCCCGCCTACACGTTCACGGCGGCGGTCGGGCCCACGGCATCCGTCGTCGGCGCGCAGATCCCCGCCATCATCCTCGTCGGCTTCATCCCGATGCTCCTCGTCGCCTTCGGCTATCGCGAGCTCAACAACCGGATGCCGGACTCGGGAACCTCCTTCACCTGGGCGACCAGGGCCTTCGGCCCGTGGATCGGGTGGATGGCCGGCTGGGGCCTCATCGTCGCGACGATCCTGGTGCTGTCCAATCTCGCCGGCGTCGCGGTCGACTTCCTGTTCCTGTTGCTCTCGCAGATCACGAACAATCCCGACATCTCGGCGCTCGCCAGCAACACCTGGATCAACATCGGGGTGTGTCTGCTCTTCATGCTCGGTGCGACCTGGGTCTCCTACCGCGACATGCAGACCACGCAGAAGCTGCAGTACTGGCTCGTCAGCTTCCAGATCCTGGTGCTTGTGTTCTTCGCCGGCGCCGCGATCGTGCAGGCGGTGAACGGCAACGGCTTCGACTATCAGCCGTTCGACCTCAACTGGTTCAACCCGTTCGCCATCTCGTCGTTCAGCGCCGTCGCCGCCGGTCTCTCGCTCTCGATCTTCATCTTCTGGGGCTGGGACGTCACCCTCACGATGAACGAGGAGACCAAGGACCCGGAGAAGACCCCGGGACGCGCCGCCACACTGACCGTGCTCACGATCGTGTCGCTGTACCTGCTCCTCGCGGTCGCGATGATCATGTTCGCGGGCGTCGGCACGGGAGACCTCGGGCTCGGCAACGAGGACATCCAGGAGAACGTGTTCTTCCACCTCTCCGGTCCGATCCTCGGCCCGCTCGCCTTCCTCGTGTCGCTCGCGGTCCTGACCAGCTCGGCGTCGTCGCTGCAGTCGACCTTCGTCGGCCCGGCGCGCACTCTCCTGGCGATGGGCCACTACGGCGCGCTGCCGAAGTCGTTCGCCAAGGTCAGCCCGCGCTTCTTCACCCCGGGATACGCGACCATCGTCTCGGCCATCGTCGCCTCCGCGTTCTACGCGGTCATGCGCGTGGTCAGCGAGGACACGCTGTGGGACACCATCCTCACGCTCGGCATGATGATCTGCTTCTACTACGGCATCACCGCCTTCGCCTGCGTCTGGTACTTCCGCAAGCAGTGGTTCGACTCGACGAGGAACTTCTTCTTCACGTTCCTGTTCCCCCTCGTCGGCGGCATCATCCTCGCGGTGCTGTTCTTCACGACCCTCATCGACTCCATGGATCCGGCATACGGATCCGGATCGCAGATCGGCGGCGTCGGCATCGTCTTCATCCTCGGGATGCTCATCATCGTGGTGGGCATCGCGGTGATGATCTGGCAGCGGGTCAAGCGGCCCGCGTTCTTCCGCGGCGAGACCCTCGGCATCGACGCTCCGCCGAGCCTCCGCCGTCGCTGACCCCGCACTCCTCCCCACAGAAAGAGAATCCATGAGCATTCAGACCGAGCAGGCGCTGCTCGACAGCATCCCCACCGGCCTCTTCATCGGCGGCGAGTGGACGGATGCCGAGACCGGCGGCACCTTCGACGTGCAGGACCCCGCGACGGGAGCCGTCATCCGGACGATCGCCGACGCGACGCCCGCCGACGGCAAGCGCGCGCTCGACGCCGCGGTCGCCGCTCAGGACTCGTGGGCGGCCACCGCTCCGCGCGTTCGCAGCGAGATCCTCCGCCGGGCGTTCGACCTGGTGCAGGTGCACAAGGAGGACCTCGCGCTGCTGATGACGCTCGAGATGGGCAAGCCGCTCGCGGAGGCGCGCGGCGAGGTCGGCTACGGCGGCGAGTTCCTGCGCTGGTTCAGCGAGGAGGCCGTGCGCATCAGCGGCCGCTACGGCATCAACCCCGAGGGGACCGGCCACATGGTCGTGTCGCAGCGGCCGGTCGGACCGTCGTTCTTCGTGACGCCGTGGAACTTCCCGTTCGCGATGGCGACCCGCAAGATCGCGCCCGCGCTTGCCGCCGGCTGCACCGTCGTGATCAAGCCCCCGGCCCTCACGCCGCTCACGACGATGTTCTTCACGAAGCTGCTGGAGGAGGCGGGTCTCCCCGCCGGTGTCGTCAACGTCGTGCAGACGTCGAAGTCCAGCGCGCTGTCGGCCCCCATCATCGCCGACCCGCGTCTGCGCAAGCTGTCCTTCACCGGCTCGACCGAGGTCGGCCGCAAGCTCATCGCCCAGGCGGCCGAGGGCGTGCTGCGCGTGTCGATGGAGCTCGGCGGCAACGCGCCGTTCGTGGTCTTCGACGACGCCGACCTCGACAAGGCCGTGGAGGGGGCGCTCGCCGCGAAGTTCCGCAACATCGGGCAGGCGTGCACGGCGGCGAACCGCTTCATCGTGCACAAGGACGTCGCGGGCGAGTTCGCCGCACGCGTCACGGAGCGCGTCAAGGCGATGAAGATCGGCCGCGGCACCGAAGAGGGCGTCGCGATCGGACCGCTCATCGACGAGGATGCCGTCGCCAAGGCGGGCGAGCTCGTCGACGAGGCCGTCGGCCGCGGCGCCACCCTGCTCGCGGGCGGCAAGGCCGTCGAGGGCACCGGCACGTTCTACGAGCCGACCGTCCTCACCGACGTCGTGGCGGGATCGGCGATCCTCCGTGAGGAGATCTTCGGACCGGTGCTCGCGATCGCGACCTTCGACTCCGAGGACGAGGCCGTGCGCCTCGCGAACGACACCGAGTACGGACTCGTCTCGTACGTCTTCACCGAGAACCTGCAGCGCGGCCAGCGCATGATCGACAAGCTCGAGACCGGCATGATGGGTCTCAACGTCGGCGTGGTGTCGAACGCGGCAGCACCCTTCGGCGGCGTCAAGCAGTCCGGCGTCGGACGCGAGGGCGGCTTCGAGGGCATCCACGAGTACCTGTCCACGAAGTACACGCTGATCCCCGTCTCCTGACCGGCATCCGAACGAGAGGACGAATCATGACCGACTACGCCGTCATCAACCCCGCCACCGGAGAGACGCTGGCGTCCTTCGACACCTTCACGGACGCGCAGATCGACGAGGCGGTCGCGGCCGCCGACCAGGCACACCGTGACTGGTCGCGTTCGTCGACCGTCGCGGAGCGTGCGGCGCTCCTGCGCCGTGCCGCCGAGCTGCACCGGGAGCGCCGCGAGGCGCTCGCCGACGTGTTCGTGCGCGAGATGGGGAAGCCCCGCGAGGCCGCGCTCGGCGAGGTGGACTTCGCCGCCGACATCGCGGAGTACTACGCCGATCAGGCCGAGGCGATCATGGCCGACCAGCCGATCGCGATCCTCGGCGAGGGCTCGGCGATCATCCGCCGTTCGTCGCTGGGCCCGCTCATCGGGATCATGCCGTGGAACTTCCCGGCCTACCAGATCGTGCGCTTCGCGGCCCCGAACCTCATCGTGGGCAACACGATCCTGCTGAAGCCCGCGCCGCAGTGCCCGGAGTCGTCGACCGCTCTCGAGGCGATCTACCACGACGCCGGGTTCCCGAAGGGCGCGTACCAGAGCGTGCTCGCCACGAACGAGCAGATCGCGACGATGATCGCCGACGCCCGCGTGCAGGGAGTGTCGCTCACCGGCTCCGAGCGTGCGGGAGCCGCCGTCGCCGAGGTCGCCGGACGCAACCTCAAGAAGGTCGCGCTGGAGCTCGGCGGGTCCGACCCGTTCATCGTGCTCTCGACCGACGACCTGGATGCGACGGTCCAGGCGGGTGTCGACGCGCGCCTCGACAACAACGGCCAGGCCTGCAACGGCGCCAAGCGGTTCATCATCGTCGACGGTCTCTACGACGCCTTCGTCGAGAAGTTCACGGCAGCGATGGGCGCCGTGAAGGCGACCGATCCGATGCTCGACGACACGGTCCTCGGGCCGGTGTCGTCGGAGACGGCGGCGGAGAACCTGCAGAAGCAGGTCGACCAGGCCGTCGAGCAGGGAGCCACGCTGCTCACCGGCGGCACCCGCGATGGCGCGTTCTTCGCGCCGACCGTGCTCGCCGACGTGACGCCCGACATGAACGTCTACCGCGAGGAGCTGTTCGGACCGGCAGCGGTCGTCTACCGCGTCGCGGACGAGGATGCGGCCGTCGCCCTGGCGAACGACACCACCTTCGGTCTCGGCTCGTACGTCTTCACCACGGATGCCGACCAGGCCGAGCGCGTGGCCGACAGGATCGAGGCCGGCATGGTCTACGTGAACCTGGTGCTCGCCGACAGCCCCGAGCTGCCCTTCGGCGGCATCAAGCGCAGCGGCACGGCCCGCGAGCTGGGACACCTGGCGGCCGACGAGTTCGTCAACAAGAAGCTCATCCGCGTCGGCTGAGCGTAGGGCGTGCGCCCTTCGTCTCGCTGCGCTCGCTCAGGAACCGGCAGCCTCGGTTCCTGATCGAGGAGCGCAGCGACGAGACGAAGGGCGCTCCCGATCCGGGGCCGCACCACGGGCGTAGGGTCGAAGCATGGCCAACGTCGCTGAGAACATCGTCAAGACTCTGCACGCCAACGGGATCGAGCGGGTGTACGGCATCCCGGGGGACTCGCTCAACGGCTTCACGGATGCGCTCCGCAAGGACGGCACGATCCGATGGGTGCACGTGCGCCACGAGGAGGCCGCGGCCTTCGCCGCCGCCGCGGATGCCGCCACCACGGGCGAGCTCGCCGTCGTCGCGGGATCGTGCGGCCCGGGCAACCTGCACCTCATCAACGGGCTGTACGACGCGAACCGCTCGCGTGTGCCGGTGCTCGCGATCGCGGCGCAGATCCCCACGACCGAGATCGGCACCGGCTACTTCCAGGAGACGCATCCGCAGGAGCTGTTCCGGGAGTGCAGCGTCTATGTCGAGTACGTCGCGGATCCCGCGCAGATGCCGCGGCTGCTCGAGATCGCCATGCGCGCCGCCATCGAGCAGCGCGGCGTCGCGGTGCTCGTCATCCCCGGCGACGTCGCCCTCGCCGAGATCGCCGACAACCGCGCCGTCGTGATCGAGCGCGCCCGCCCGGTGATCGTCCCCAGCGGGCCCGAGCTCGAGAAGGCCGCCACGCTGCTGAACGCCGCCAAGAAGGTCACGATCCTCGCCGGTGCGGGTGTCGAGGGCGCGCACGACGAGGTCATCGCGCTCGCCGACCGACTGGGCGCGCCGATCGTGCACGCGCTCCGCGGCAAGGAGTTCATCGAGTACGACAATCCGTTCGACGTGGGGATGACCGGGCTGCTCGGCTTCGCCTCGGGCTATCGCGCGATGGAGGCCGCAGACGCCCTCCTGGTGCTGGGGAGCGACTTCCCCTACGAGCAGTTCTATCCGGAGCATGCCACCACCATCCAGGTGGACATCCGCGGTGCGCAGCTCGGCAGGCGGCATCCGCTCGATCTCGGTCTCGTCGGCGACGTGCGCGCCACGGCCGAGGCGCTGCTGCCCCGGCTGGCGACGCGCGACGACCGCAGCCACCTCGACGACGCCACCGCCCACTACCGCAAGACGCGGAAGAAGCTCGACGAACTGGCGGTTCCGGCGAAGGGTAAGCGCCCCATCCACCCGCAGTACCTCGCCAGACTCGTGAACGAGTACGCGGCCGACGACGCGATCTTCACGGCCGACGTCGGGTCGCCGACCGTGTGGGCCGCCCGCTACCTCTCGATGACCGAGGGCCGCCGCCTCATCGGCTCGTTCACCCACGGCTCCATGGCGAACGCTCTGCTGCACGGCATCGGGGCGCAGGTCGCGCATCCGGAGCGACAGGTCGTCGCGCTCGCCGGAGACGGCGGCCTCTCGATGATGCTCGGCGAGCTCCTCACCCTCACGCAGAACAAGCTGCCCGTGAAGACGATCGTCGTGAACAACTCCTCGCTGAACTTCGTCGAGCTGGAGATGAAGGCGGCCGGCTTCGTCACCTACGGGACGGGGCTGGAGAACCCGAGCTTCGCCGCGATCGCCGAGGCGATGGGGATCTTCGCGCGCCGCGTGGAGCGCAGCGAGGATCTGCCGGATGCCGTGCGCGAAGTGCTCGACCATGACGGGCCCGCCCTGCTCGACGTCGTCACCGAGCGGCAGGAGCTGTCCATGCCGCCGGCGATCGAGGCCGCGCAGGTCAAGGGCTTCGCGCTCTACGCGATCCGCACGGTCATGTCCGGCCGCGGCGACGAGCTCCTCGATCTCGCGAAGGCCAACTGGCGCCAGCTCTTCTGAGTCGCGGTGGTCGCTCAGCTCTCGACGAGCGCGCGGACCTCGGCGGCCTCGCCGTGCCGTCCGAGCGCCTCGAGGACATCGCCGAGCTCGAGCGCGGCCACCTGACGGAGCGGAGGGATCTCGGCGCCGTGCTCGAGGGCACTGCGGTAGACCGGCACCGCGTCGGCGGGTCGCTCGTTCCCGGCGAGAACGCGGGCCGCGAACAGCTCAGAGCTGCCGGCCGCCCCGCTGTCGCCGAGCCCTGCGAAGCCGTCGGCCGCCGTGAGCGCCGCCGCGACGGCCTCGTCGACCCTGCCGAGCTCGGCGAGAGCCCGTCCGCGGGAGTCGGTCACATCGGCCAGCAGCCAGCCCGCGTCGTGCTCCTCTGCCAGGGCCGCGACCTCGTCGAAGAGCCCGAAGGCGCGCTGGTCGCCGCGCCCGCCGTAGGCCTGGCCGAGGCTGTGCAGCACCTCGGCGCGGGCCCCGGCGGCATCCTCCGCCTGCCGCACGATCTCGGCCGCCGACTCGAGGAGGGCGATCGCGTCGTCGTTCTCGTCGAAGCGGGCGAGGATCTTGGCCTGCTCCGTCATCGCCATGGCCTGGTCGGCGTGCTCCTCGGCCTCGGCGAACAGCTCGGACGCGTAGCCGTGCGCGCCCACCGCCTGGCCGAACTCGCCTGCCGCGCTCAGCGAACGCGCCAGCATCGACGCGGTCATGGCGCGCGAACCCGGGGGCACCTCGGCCTGCTCCTCCTGCTGGAGCACCTCGCCGAACAGCTCGGCGGCCTCCACGGCGTCGCCGGCGCGCAGCATGGCGCGCGCCATCCGGAAGTTCACGCCGGTCGAATCCCCTCCCGATTCCCCGCCCATGCGCGCCGCGAGCCGATAGCGCGACACGGCCTTCTCCGGCTCGTCGGCGTCTTCCCAGAGCGCGCCGGCGAGCAGGTGCGCCTCGGCCAGCGCGCGGGTCGCGCCGAGCTCGGCGAGCAGCCGGCAGGATTCATCCGCGTCGGTGGCGCCATCGACATAGGCGCTGCTGCCTCCACGCACGCGCGCCCTGGTCTGGTGTGCCTGCGCCCGATGGCCGGCGCTCACGTCGTCCTGCGCCAGGAAGCGATCGAGCAGCGCGGATGCCGCTTCGAGGTCGCCCTTGCTGAGCAGCGCCGAGATCGCCACCAGGGTGGTCGTGTTGGACAGGCGCGTGTCCTCCGCCTCGGCGAACGCCCGCGCCGCCACCTCGGCGTGGTCGAGCGCGGCATCCGCTTCATCGGCCTGCAGATGCAGGGACGCGCGGCTGATCGCGAGATCGCCTCGCGACCATGCGGGGAGCGCGGCGGACGCGGCGATCTCCTCTTCGAGTCCGGCGGCCGCCTCGGGGGTGTTCAGCCCGAAGGTGGCGAGGCCCAGGCGCTCCTCCAGGTCGGCCTGCTCGTCCCGGCCGGCGGCGCGCAGGGCCGCGATCCGCTGCGGCAGCAGCTCGGCGGCCTCATCGGCGCGGTCGAGCGCGATCAGGATGCCGAGCCGCATGGACTGGAGCTGCGCGAGCTTCGCGGGGTCGTCGACCTCCAGTGCGCGGGGCAGGGCTTCGAGCATCTCGTGCTCCGCGCCGAACTGCGCGAGCTGCATCGCGCGCTCGTACCAGCCGTCCGCGTCGACCGGCGTGACCGACGGCGCAGGAGCAGTGAACGCGTCCGAGCGGATCGGCACGTCGTGCTTCTCGGTCTCGAGCGCGCGCATCCGCGCCAGGGCGCGCGCATGACCGTCGGTCCCGTCGCGGTGGTCGAACTCGGCGCCGATCCGCTCGGCGGCGGCCCAGGCGGCAGCGGCGAGCTCCGCGGCGGTCCACGCCCCGTCGTGCGCACCGAAGAACGGGACGAGCCCGGCGGAGTCGGCGCCGCGGACGGGAGTCTCGCCGTGCCCGACGGCGGTCACCCGGTCCAGCGCGACCGCGAAGGCGGCGAGGGCGGCGAAGTGCGCGTCGACGTTCAGTCCGTCGTGCGCCAGCCACCCGATGTGCCGCTCGACCATCGCCAGAGCCCTTGCCTCGTTGCCGGTGACCGCGGCGAAGACGATGTTGCCTGCGACGATGCGCAGATTGTCGGGGTTGTCCTTCGCCAGCCGGTAGCTGCGCAGGTGCGCCGTCTTCGCGTCGTCGGGGCGTCCCGCGCGCAGATAGGGCAGCAGCACACGCGACAGGGCGTGCTCCGGCTCCTCTCCGCAGGAGAAGCCGCCCTCGATCATCTCCTCGACGAGGCGGATGGCATCGGCATCGCGGTCGGTCTCGGCGAAGAATCCGGCGAACTGGCTGCGCCCGCACGCGTCGCAGTGGCTGTGCTCGTCGCGAGGGGTCGCCTCGAGCTGCACCCGCAGCGCCTCCGCATCGTCGAAGCGTCCGGCATCCCAGGCGTCCTCGAAGCGCGCCGTGAGCACACCGCTCAGCCCGAGGCCCGCGGTGCGGTAGTGCGACTCCATGTCGTCGAGGACGGCGGCGATCTGCTCCTGCGAGAAGGCCGGAGAGGAGCGCAGGGCCGAGGCCATCCACTTGAACTGCCACATCAGGTCGGCGCCGCCGTTGTCGATGTCGGAGGGGAAGCGCTGCGGGTCGGCGTCGTGGTGCGCCAGGCACCACGCGAACGAGTTCAGCATGACGTCGGTGGCGCCGCCCATGTTGGCAGATGCCGTCTGCCGCATCCGTGCGTCGTACTCGAGCCGCTCGTCGCCGAGCTCGACGGCCAGGGCGACGGCTTCGGCGACGAGCGCCTGCTCCGCCGGACCCCACGGGGTGCGGTCGATCTCCTCGATGAGCTGCTGGAAGCGCTTCTTCGGACGTGCCATGGACGTGCCCTTTCGGTGGAGATGTCAGTGGGCGTCGCCGAAGGGGATCGAGTCCCCTTCCAGACCGGCCGAGAGCGAGACGAGGTCGGAGAGCGCGCTGGTCATCAACGCGCGGTCGGCGTCGCCGAGCGGATGATGACCCGCCAGCAGCGCCTGGATGTAGAGGAGCTGGACGGTCCGGCCGAACACCGCCTCGTCCTGCACGCGGACGAGGGCGCGGACGACGCGGTTCGACCAGTTCAGGCAGAGCCGCGCACGGAGGTCGTCCTCGCGCGCCGTCGAGAGCGTCCGGTCGATGCGGTCGAGCACGCCGCCCCAGAGCGCCCCGGTCACGCCCTTGGTGCGTCCGCGGTCGATCGCCCTCAGCACCTCGGGGTCGGCGACGTAGAGCGCCGCGAGCTCGGGTCGGTCGATCGAGCGGACGACGACCGAGCAGTCGGATGCCGCGAGCACGGCGCCCGCTCGGGCTTCGAGGGCTACGGCGGCATCGCGGTCGTCGAGAGGCGGGGGGTCCAATCGGTCGAGCTCGCCCGTGACGTCGACCTGCTCGACCGAGACGTGCGGGTGCAGCTCGGGCAGCATCCGGATCAGGTCGGCGTCGTACAGGTAGCCGCCGTTGACGAGCACCTCGTCGGCGGGGGAGATCCCGGCCACCTGGCGGAACTCGTCGACGCTCTGCGCATAGCGGATGTGCGGGTACCGCTCGACGAGATCGCCGATGCGCATCGTGCCGTGCGTGGTCTCCACCGTCAGCCAGCGCGTGATGAAACGCGCGAGCTCCTCGTCGTGGCGGACGAGCGATTTGAGGCCGACCTCGTGCACGGCGACGAACTGCGCGAGACGGTGCGGCTCGCGCAGGCCGAGCTCCAGCACCCAGCGGCGGATGCCGGCGCCGAGCTGCTCGCGGACCCGCTCCAGTGCCGCATCCTCGACCAGCGACTCCCGGCTCGCGGTGGGGGCGAGCCCGGTGGAGTCGACGACCGCGCGTACGAAGAACGCCCAGTCCGGGAGCACGTCGTCCACGCGCTCGGAGAGCAGCATCCGGCCGAGATACATCCGGGTCGCCTGGCGCGCGCCGGGCGGGGGAGCGTAGGGGAGCACGTAGGCGAGGCCGCGGGTTCCGGTCGCGGGCTCGGCGAGCTCGATCACGTCCAGCGGGGCGGCGCCGAGGAGGTCGCGCCCGTAGACGGCGGCGGCCTCGAGGTCGTCCGCCGGGTCGAGGAACGGCGCATCCCGGGTGATGTCGACGTCCCCGCCGGCCGCGTCGACGGTCACCCGCACAGGGAGGAACTCGCCGAAGGTCGTGGCCAGCTCGTGCACGGCCGCGGGGCGCAGAAGCTCGTCGGCGTCGAAGCGCGGCACGAGATGCACGCTGGTGCCGATGGGGAGCTCCTCGTCGATCTCGGCGACCTGGAAGGTGCCGTCGGCGCTGCCGGTCCACTCGACCGAGGCGCCGCCTCTGGCGCTCCGGGAGCGGATCACGATCGTGTCGGCGACCATGAAGCAGCTGAGCAGTCCGATCCCGAACTGGCCGAGGTAGTCGCTGCGGGGCAGGTCGAAGATGTCGCGCTTGGAGCTCCGACCGACGGTGGCGAGGAGATCGGCGACCTCGGACGCCGTCAGCCCGACGCCGTCGTCGCGCAGGACGAACTCGCCGGTCTCGGCTGTGAGGGGCGTGATCCGGATACGGCCGCCCCCGCCGTCCACCTCGCGACGCGCCGTGATGGCGTCGCGGGCGTTCTGCAGGAGTTCGCGCAGATACACGCGAGGACTGGAGTAGATGTGCCTGCTGAGCAGGTCGACGACTCCGCGCAGGTCCACCTGGAACTGCTGCACATCAGCGCTCACCGGCGCTCCCTCCCACTGCATCCGCTCGCCGAGCCTAACAACAACACCGGGCTCTCCTCGGTTCGGCTTCCCTCGGAGGATGCCGTATGCTGGGTGAGCAGTTGTTGTCTGCATTCTTTCGCCGTGCCTGGGATCTCCCGATCACAGTTCGGTGGCAGAGTGGGGAGAACACCCCGAGGCCTCCAGGCCTCTAGGGCGGTAGCTCAATTGGCAGAGCAGCGGTCTCCAAAACCGCAGGTTGCAGGTTCGATTCCTGTCCGCCCTGCGCGTCAGCGCAACGCTGACACACGAAAGGTACATTCAGGATGGATCAGGACGAACCGCGCGGCGAGCTGGTCGCGGCCGGCGCCACCCGTGAGAAGAAGGGCAACCCCTTCTCCCGGTTCTTCGGGGGAATCGCCCTGTTCATCCGTCAGGTCATCTCCGAACTGCGCAAGGTCGTCACACCGACTCGCAAGGAGCTGTTCAAGTTCACCGGTGTGGTGCTCGTCTTCGTTCTGATCGTCATGGGCATCGTCTACGGCTTGGACACTCTGTTCGCGTACGTGACGCACTGGGTTTTCGGAATCCCCGACTGATGACGCCCGCGGCTCGCGCCGCAGCTATGGAGAAGAAGCAACGTGTCTGAACGATATTCCGACGACGCCGACTGGGCGACCGCCGCAGAGCAGTCCAGCGAGGAGGACGAGGCCCAGGAGGGCAACGTCCTCGCCGCGGAGGAGCTCTCGGTCACCTCGGCCGAGCACGTCGCCGTCCACGTCGAAGACGAGGACGAAGACGAGGACAGCACGGAAGACATCGACATCGACATCGACGACCCGGAGGCGGACGCGATCGTGAACGACGCTCTGAACTTGGACGAGACGGCGGAGACCGAGGCTGCTGCCGAGGTGCTCAACGATTCCGTCGCAGAGGAGACCGCAGAGCAGGAAGCGGCGGCGGCCGACGAGGTCACCCCCTACGACGGCCCCGACGTGAACGGCGAAGACGACCGTCCGTCCGAGGACGACGAGGACGACGACGCCGAGGAGGACCCCTACGAGGCCTTCCGTCTGGACCTGCGCATGCTCCCCGGCAAGTGGTACGTCATCCACTCCTACGCCGGCTTCGAGCGCAAGGTGAAGGCGAACATCGAGCAGCGCAAGTCGACGCTCGAGGTCGAGGACGAGATCTACCAGATCGAGGTCCCGATGGAGGACGTCGTCGAGATCAAGAACGGCCAGCGCAAGATGGTCACCCGCGTGCGCATCCCCGGCTACGTGCTGGTGCGCATGGAGCTCACCGAAGACACCTGGTCGGTCGTCCGTCACACGCCGGGCGTCACCGGCTTCGTGGGCAACGCCCACAACCCGACGCCGCTGCGCTTCGAAGAGGCCTTCAACATGCTGAAGTCCCTCGTCGAGGTCAAGGACGTCCCCACGGCCAAGAACATCGCGTCGAAGGGCGGCGTCGCCGTCGCTCGTCCGCTGCCGGCCGAGGTCGACTTCGAGGTCGGCGAGACCATCACGATCAAGGAGGGCTCGTTCGCGGGTCTTCCCGGTTCGATCAGCGAGATCAAGCCCGAGAGCGGCAAGCTCACGGTCCTCGTCTCGCTCTTCGAGCGCGAGACCCCGGTCGAGCTGTCGTTCGACCAGGTCACCAAGATGGTCTGACCCTCTGGGTCGCTGAACCAGTCGAAGCGTACGAGAACGGCCGTCCCCTGTCGGGGGCGGCCGTTCTCGCGTCTGCCGGCGGTCAGGCGTGCTGGGCCGCCCAGTGCGGGCTCTGGATCAGGCCGAGCAGGTTGCCGAAGGGATCGCTGACGGATGCCGACCACCAGCCCTCTCCGCGCTGGGTCACCGGATCGAAGACCGTCGCGCCGAGCTCGATGAGCCGGTCGACGCTCGACCGGACGTCGTCGACGTGGATGCTCATCAGCGCGCCGCCCGGCTGTGCGAGCGCCGGGCGGAATCGCGCGTCCATGAGAGCGAATTCGTCTTCGTCGTCGCCGAAGCGCCACTCCGCGTACTGCACGGGGCCCTGCTCGGGGCGGACGAAGTACGGGGGAGTGTCGAAGACCTCGGCGTACCAGGCGACGGCTGCCGTCATGTCCTCGGCGACGAGGTTGAGATTGGCGAGTCCACGGAACATGTCGTTCTCCTTCATCGGTGGGGCTGTTTCTTCTATGCTTCCCGGTGAAGTGATCACCGAATGATCACTTCAGAAAAGAGTTCGGAGATGCGCGCCGACCGTCTCATCCAGGCCCTCCTGTTCCTCCAGGGGCGGCCGCAGGTGACGGCATCCGAGCTCGCCGCCGAACTCGAGGTGTCGGTGCCGACAGCGCGGCGGGACCTGGAGGCGCTCGCGATGTCGGGCGTCCCGATCTACCCGACGCGGGGGAGAGGCGGCGGCTGGCGACTGATCGGGGGCGCACGCACCGACCTCACCGGGCTCACTCAGGGCGAGGTGAACTCGCTGCTCGTGGCGCTCACGCAGAGCGGCGCGGCGACGCCGGAGCGGATCGCGGCGATGCGGAAGCTCGTCCGCGCGGTTCCCGAGCCGTTCCGGGAGGGCGCGCAGCGCGTCGCGGTCTCGACGGTGCGCGACGCGCCCTGGGGCGTCACCGAAGACGACTCGCCTCCCCCGGTCGTGGCGGAGCTGCAGCGGGCGATCGCCGGCTCCGTGCAGGTCGCGCTGCAGTACGACGGCTCGTCCGGTCCGAGCGAGGCGGAGGTCGTGCCGCTGATGGTCGGCAGCAGGGGCCCGCGCTGGTACCTCATAGCCGCGCCGGTCGTCGAGGGGACGGATGCCGCGGACGCCGGGCGGCTGCGGACGTATCGGGCGGATCGGATCCTCGGGCTGCGCCTGCTGGGGGTGCGCGGGACTGCCCCTGTCGAGTTCGACGGGGCGCTCGCCTGGGCCGAGATGGTCGAGCGGGTCGAAGCGTTCCGCGGGGCTGTCCGCGCGGTCGTGCACGTCGAGCCGTGGGCGGTGAAGGCGATCAGCGACCGGTTCGGGGTGCAGGCGCGGATGCTCGACGAACAGCCCGACGGCGCAGGTCGCGTGCGGATGGAGGTCAGCGCCCACCGTGTCGACGCGCTGGCCGAGCAGCTCGCGGGGTGGACCGGGGTCGCCGAGGTGGTGGAGCCGCAGTCCGTGCGCAGCGCGCTCCGTGACCTCGGCGAGCGGATGGCGGCCCTCTACGGAGCCCCATCGGCGCAGGATGGATCAGAAACGACTCTCTAGCCGCTCGCTCCGATGCGTTTCTGATCCGGCATCCGCGGCCGCCGGATGCCGAACACGGCGGCTCCGCTGATCGGGTAGACTTGTGTGGTTTGTGCGGCGTTTCGACGCGCGCAGACGACCACGACCCGGAGATGCCGGGTCCGTGGGAGAAACGGATGCCGATGGCATCCGGTTCGATGAAAGGAAAGAGAATGGCACCGAAGAAGAAGGTGACCGGCCTGATCAAGCTTCAGATCAACGCCGGTGCAGCCAACCCGGCGCCGCCGATCGGCCCCGCGCTCGGTCAGCATGGCGTCAACATCATGGAGTTCTGCAAGGCGTACAACGCCGCGACCGAGTCGCAGCGCGGCAACGTCATCCCCGTCGAGATCACCGTCTACGAGGACCGCAGCTTCACGTTCATCCTGAAGACCCCGCCGGCTGCGGAGCTCATCAAGAAGGCCGCCGGCGTGCAGAAGGGGTCGTCGACCCCGCACACGGTCAAGGTCGCGAAGATCACCAAGGACCAGGTCCGTCAGATCGCAGAGACCAAGCAGGCCGACCTGAACGCCAACGACATCGAGGCCGCCGCCAAGATCATCGCCGGCACCGCCCGTTCCATGGGCATCACGGTCGAGGGCTGAGGAGAATAATCATGGCTAAGTCCAAGGCTTACAACGCTGCTGCCGAGAAGATCGAGGCAGACCGCTTCTACACCCCGTCCGAGGCAGTCGCCCTCGCGAAGGAGACCGGCTCCGCGAAGTTCGACTCGACCGTCGAGGTCGCGCTGAAGCTCGCCGTCGACCCCCGCAAGGCCGACCAGATGGTGCGCGGCACCGTCATCCTGCCCCACGGCACCGGCAAGACCGCCCGCGTCATCGTGTTCGCGACGGGTCCGGCCGCTGAGGCCGCGATCGCCGCAGGCGCCGACGAGGTCGGTGGCGCCGAGCTCATCCAGAAGGTCGCCGACGGCTGGACCAACTTCGACGCCGCGGTCTCGACCCCGGAGCTCATGGGTCAGGTCGGTCGTCTCGGTAAGGTCCTGGGTCCGCGTGGCCTGATGCCGAACCCGAAGACCGGCACCGTCACCCCGAACACGGCCAAGGCCGTCGAGGAGATCAAGGGCGGAAAGATCGAGTTCCGCGTCGACAAGCACGCCAACGTGCACTTCGTCGTCGGCAAGGCCTCCTTCACCGCCGAGCAGCTGAACGAGAACATCGACGCAGCGCTCGAGGAGATCGTGCGCCTCAAGCCGTCGAGCTCGAAGGGCCGCTACATCCAGAAGGGTGCGGTGTCGACCACGTTCGGCCCCGGCATCCCGCTGGACGTCAACGCCATCTGACGCTTCGACCCGTCACAGAGGAATGCCCCCGCCTTCGGCGGGGGCATTCCTGCGTTCGCCGACCGAAACCCGACGTCATCGGATGCGGCACCGGCTCGCACGGGCGCGTACTGTGGATGGGTTCCGTCCCCGCGCCACAGCACGCGCGCACACCGCACCCCAGGAGGGTCCCATGTCTCGTCGCCTGATCGCCGTCACGGCACTCGTTCTCACCGCCGCCGCGCTCACCGCGTGCAGCGGCTCGAGCGCACCGGAGGAGTCGAGCGCGAGCGGTGACAGCGGCTCGGCATCCGACTTCGGTCTCGTGAAGGACGGCACACTGACCGTCGCGACCGAGGGCACGTACCGCCCGTTCAGCTTCCACGACGACAACGGCGCCGGTGCGCTGACCGGATACGACGTCGAGATCATCCAGGCCGTGGCCGACAAGCTCGACCTCGAGGTCGCGTTCGAGGAGACGCAGTGGGACGCGATCTTCGCGGGCCTCGACGCCGGTCGCTTCGACGTCATCGCGAACCAGGTCACGATCAACGACGAGCGCACCGCGAAGTACCTCTTCAGCGAGGCGTACACCGTCTCGCCCGGCGTGATCGTCGTGAACGAGGATGACGACTCGATCTCGTCGTTCGCCGACCTCGACGGGAAGACCACCGCGCAGTCGCTCACCAGCAACTGGAACGACCTCGCCACCGAGTCCGGCGCGAAGGTCGAGGGCGTCGAGGGCTGGGCCCAGGCCGTCGAGCTGCTGCGTCAGGGGCGCGTGGATGCGACGATCAACGACAAGCTCACCTTCCTCGATTACGAGACGACCAACAGCCCCTCGGGTCTGAAGATCGCCGCCGAGACCGACGAGGCCGGCGAGCAGGCCTTCGTGTTCACGAAGGACAAGAAGAGCCTGGTCGAGGCCGTGGACGCCGCGCTCGACGAGCTGCGCGCCGACGGCACGCTCGCGGAGATCAGCGAGAAGTACTTCGGCGAAGACGTCACGCAGTAACCCATGGAACCGACCTCGCCCTGGCAGCTGTTCCTCGACTCGCTCGGCCCCATCGCTCTGGCGGGGCTGACGGCGACGGTCCCGCTCGCCCTGGCGTCGTTCGCCCTGGGCCTCGTGATCGCGGTCGGCATCGCGCTGATGCGCATCTCGGTCAACCCGGTCCTGTCGGGGATCGCCCGGTTCTACATCTCGGTCATCCGCGGAACGCCGCTGCTCGTGCAGCTGTTCGTGATCTTCTACGGCATGCCCTCGATCGGCATCACGATCGACCCGTGGCCGAGCGCGATCATCGCGCTCTCGCTCAACGTGGGCGGCTACGGGGCGGAGGTGGTGCGCGCGGCCATCCTCTCGGTGCCCCAGGGGCAGTGGGAGGCGGCGTACACCGTCGGCATGAACCGCACCCGCACGCTCACGCGCGTCATCCTGCCGCAGGCGGCACGGGTGTCGGTTCCGCCGCTGTCCAACACGTTCATCTCACTCGTGAAGGACACGTCGCTGACGTCGCTGATCCTGGTGACGGAGCTGTTCAAGGTGGCGCAGCAGATCGCGTCCACCACCTACGAGTTCATGATCCTGTATCTGACGGCGGCACTGGTCTACTGGGTGTTCTGCCTGGTGCTCTCCGCCGGCCAGAGCGCACTGGAGAGGAGGCTCGACAGCCGTGTCGCTCACTGACCCCGCTCTCCCGCCCGCGGCAGCGCCGCTGCTCACCGCCCGAGGCGTCCGCAAGAGCTTCGGCGACAACGAGGTGCTCCGCGGCATCGACCTGACGCTGCACCGCGGTGAGGTGCTGGTGCTGATCGGGCCGAGCGGCTCCGGCAAGACCACCGTGCTGCGGGCGCTGAACGGCCTCGAGACGCCGGATGCCGGCACCATCGAGGTCGACGGAGGGCCGGACATCGACTTCGCGGCGTCGGGAGTACCCGCGCGCATCGCGAAGCAGCAGCGCCTCGCTCTGCGCGACCGCTCGGCGATGGTGTTCCAGCACCACAACCTGTTCCCGCACTTCACCGTGCTGCAGAACGTCATCGAAGGACCCTGGCGTGTGCAGGGCCGGCCGAAGGACGAGGTGGTCGCCGAAGCGCGGGTGCTGCTCGACCGGGTCGGTCTGAGCGACAAGGCGGACGCGCGACCGCATCAGCTCTCCGGCGGGCAGCAGCAGCGGGTCGGCATCGTCCGCGCGCTCGCGCTGAAGCCGGATCTGCTGCTGTTCGACGAGCCGACCAGTGCTCTCGACCCCGAGCTCGTCGGCGACGTGCTCGTCGTGATCAAGGAGCTCGCCGACGAGGGGTGGACCATGGCCGTGGTCACCCACGAGCTGAGCTTCGCCCGTGAGGCGGCGGACCACGTGCTGTTCATGGACGGCGGGGTCGTCGTCGAGCAGGGGACGCCGGATCGGTTGTTCAGCGCTCCGCAGCACGAGCGCACGCAGAGGTTCCTGACGCGCATCATGCGCCCGCTCGACGGCGCCTGAGAGCGAAGTCTCAGCCCCCGAGGACCGGCAGCACGAGGCTGACGGCGATGACGATCATCACCACGGCGATCGCCGCGTCGAGGATGCGCCACGAGAGCGGCGTGCGCAGCCAGCGGCCGACGTAGCGGGCGCCGAATCCCAGCGCGGTGAACCAGAGGATGCTGGCCGCGACGGCCCCCGCGGCGAACAGCCATCGGTCCTCGCCGTGCGTGGCGGCGATCGAGCCGAGCATGAGGACGGTGTCGAGATACACGTGCGGGTTGAGCCACGTCAGCGCGAGCACGGTGAGGATCACGGGCGCGAGACGGGTGCGCGTGAGCGTCGCGGTCGCGCCATCGCCCGCAGCGGATGCCGTGGGCGGCGCGGCATCCGTCCCGCCCGGCTCGAGGCCCGCTTCGCCGCCCTTCCACGCGCGCCGGGCGGCCAGCACGCCGTACGTCAGCAGGAAGAGCGCACCGGCCCACCGTGCGACCACCACGAGCCACGGCGCCGCCGAGACGACGAAGCCGAGGCCCGCGACGCCGGCGATGATGAGCACGGCATCGGACACCGCGCAGATCACGACCACGGCCAGCACGTGCTCGCGGCGGATGCCCTGCCGCAGGACGAAGACGTTCTGCGCGCCGATGGCGACGATGAGGGAGAGGCCGAGACCGAGGCCGGCGAGCACGGGGAGCATGTGTCTCAGACTAGATTTCGTCACTCAACAGCACCAGCGATGATTCCTTCCGAACCATTAGCCTGGCTAATGTGAAGATCGATCCAGAACTCGCCGCCACCGTCGCCGCCGTGGCCGACGAGGGCACGCTCGACGCGGCCTCGCGGCGCCTGCGCATCACCCCGTCGGCTGTCAGCCAGCGCCTGAAGGCTCTGGAACAGCAGCTCGGCCGCATCCTCGTCGTCCGGACGAAGCCCGCGACGCTGACCGAGGCGGGGGAGGCGGTCGTGCGGCTGGCGAGACAGATCGCCCTGCTCGAGCACGATGCGCTCGCCGGCGTCGGCATCGACGACGGCGCCGGTGCCCGGCGCACCAGCATCCCGCTCGCGGTGAACGCCGACTCGATGGCGACCTGGTTCCTGGCTCCGCTCGCCCGGCTGTCCGCACGACACGACATCGACTTCGACCTGCACCGGGACGATCAGAACTTCACGGCGCGGCTGCTCGAGTCCGGCACCGTCATGGCGGCGGTCACGAGCGAGGAGAACCCCGTCGCGGGATGCTCGGTCGCACCGCTGGGCATGATCGAGTACCGAGCCGTGGCCGCGCCCGCATTCGCGGAGCGCTGGTTCGCCGACGGCGTCGACCGCGCGGCCCTGGCGGACGCCCCGTTCGTCGACTTCGACCGGCGCGACACGCTGCAGCACGACTGGCTGCGCGCACAGGGCGTGTCACATCAGGGGGTGCCCCGGCAGTACGTCCCGGCGTCGCACGACTACGCGCTGGCCGTGCAGCTCGGCCTGGGGTGGGGCATGCTCCCTCGGCTGCAGGAGGCGCCGGGGCTGGTGAGCCTCGGCGGCCCGTCGCTGCGGGTGAAGCTCTACTGGCAGCAGTGGAACCTGCGCTCCGACCTCCTCGACACCATCGCGGCCGAGGTCGCCGACGAGGCGAGACGCGTGCTGCAGGCGTGATCCGATCGGCGCTCGGCGCTGAGAGCGGTGAGCCGCGGAAGACCCTTCTGCGCGCGATGTGCGTTCTTCCTGCACGGAAACGGCTTGTCACCTGGGATTTGGCTGAAAGACTGAAACCGGCGGAACCGTAGGTCTCGGAGGAGGGACCGGTGGTTCACGCCATCGACCGAATCCTGAGGGGGACGAACATGGTCAAGAAGCAGAATCAGCGGAAGGTGCTCGCGGTGCTCGCGGGCGGACTCGTGCTCGGTGTCGGCGTCGCGGTGACGCTCGCCGCCTGGAACGATTCCGAGTTCGCGACCGGCACCTTCACCGCCGGATCCTTCAACCTCGAGGGATCCACAGCCGGTGACGTCGATGCGAACTACAGCGACCACAACGTCGACGACGGAGACACCGCCGCCACGCTCGCCTTCGACCTCCCGGCGGACATCGTCGACAACATGTCCCCCGACGACGCGGTGTATGCCGGCTTCTGGGTGCGCCTCGCCGCAGGAACGACCACCGGAGCCGACCTCGTCGCCGCCGGGACCACGGCCGATCCGGCAGCGACGTCGAACACCGACCACCTCGGCTATGCGATCTACGCCCTCGCCCCCGGGGCCACCTGCAACGCGGCATCCGCGGTGGGCACCCCGATCGCGACCGGCGCGACGCTCGATGCCCAGGCCGGCGTCACGACCGTGCCGCTTCTCGAAGGAGCGACGGCCGCTGTGGCGGGAACCGCCGTGCAGCTGTGCTTCGCCGTGACCGCGGACGCGAGCCTCGAACAGGGTCTCGAGACCACGGCGACGTGGGAGTTCACGGCGACCTCGACGGACTGAGCACCTGATGGACACCCGCAGAGACGTGCGGGAGGCGAAGCGACTCCGCTCCCGCCGTATCCGTGCTGTCCTGGCGGGAGGGCTGGTGCTGGGCGTCGGCGCGACGATGACACTCGCGGCGTGGAACGACTCGGAGTACGCCACCGCGACGTTCACCGCCGGCAAGTTCGACATCGTCGGTGCCGCCGACGGCACCACGTTCGCCAGTCATGCCACCACGGGCACGGCGGCCGCGCTGACCTTCGTCGCGGCGCCGACGGCCATGGCTCCGGGGACGACCACCTATGCGCTGTACAGCGTGAAGACCGCGAATCCGTCGATCGCAGGGACCCTGCAGTGGTCGGCGGGCACTCCGGGCGGCACCGGACTCGCGACCTATCTGACGTACGGCGTCCGGACGATCAACGGCACCGCCTGCAATTCGACGACCTACCCGCTGGGCACCGCGCTGGTCGCCGACGGCTCCGCCTTGACCGCGAACGGAACGACGACGCAGACGGTGTCGGCGAACGGCGGCAACCAGATCAACTACTGCGTCGCCGTCACGCTGCCGCTCACGGCCCCGAACGCGGCGCAGTCGCTGACGATGTCGCAGACGTGGCAGGTGCTCGGCACCTCGTCGGCCCCGTAGCGGGTCGACGGCCGCAGACGGATGGAGGACGAGATGACGACGTCGGAGACGCGACGGAGTCTGCGCGAGCAGCCCGCCGCGTCCGGCGCGCCCGCGCCCGCCCTCTCCCCGGTGGGACGGCCGTCTCGTCGCGGGCCGGGCCGAGCCATCGGCGATCTGCTGCTGTGGATCGCGGCCGCCGGCGGCGTGATCTGCATCGTGCTCGTCGTTCTCGCGTTCACGGCGCAGATCACCCTGATCATGTTCCGCACCGGCTCGATGTCGCCGACCATCCCGGCCGGCTCCGTCTCGATCGTGCAGCGCATCCCGGCCGGCGAGATCGAGATCGGCGACGTCGTGACCGTCGACCGCCCCGGTGAGCTCCCCGTGACGCACCGCGTGACCTCGATCGAGCCGGGGGCGAGCGCGCAGGAGCGCGTCATCACGATGCGCGGCGATGCGAACGCCTCCGAGGACCCGTTCCCGTACACCGTGACCTCGGTGCGGATCGTCCTGTTCTCGGTCCCCGGTATCGCGCTGCTGGTCGCGGGTATGGGCAGCCCCGTCGTGTTGGGCGGACTCACCCTCGCCGCCACCGCCCTCGTCGTCTGGGCGTTCTGGCCGCGTTCGGGCGGAGGATCGCGACGCCGCCGAGCGGGGGGCGTCATATGAGGAAGAGGCTCCTCGCCGTTCTAGGCGCGATCGCCGCGGCGGTGCTCCTGGCACCGACGGCGGCATGGGCGGCTCCGACCACCCAGGTGATCCAGGGCGACGTTCTCCGTCTCGTGTCGGTCGCGGACTGGGACGCCGCCTCGAGTCTGCTGCCTGGTGTGCCGGTGCAGTGGGACGTCGAGGTGAGCGCGGATGCGCCCGACCCCGGCATCGTCCGGATCGGCGTGAGCGCGACCGGATCGGCGACGCTGCTGCTCGACGTCTCCCTCTGCGCGACCGCCTGGGGTGCCGGAGGCTGCCCGGGAGGCGCGACCGTTCTGAGGACCGACTGGAGCATTCCCCGCGACGGTGCGCAGGTCGGGCTCACCGAGATCACCGACACGGAGATCGCGTATCTCCGGCTCGCGATCACGCTCGATCCGGCGGATGTCGAGGGCAGCACCGACATCCGCGTGCACGCGCAAGGGGCGGGAGAGTCCGCGGTCGTCGGACCCGACGGTGGCCTTGCGACGACGGGTCCTTCCCCGCTGCTGCCCTGGGTTCTCGGAGCCGGTGCGCTTCTGGTCGTGTCGGGCGGCGTGATCGTGATCGCCCGTCGTCGACGTGCCGGGCAGGACGCGGGAGGGGGGACAGCATGACACCGCGCACGCGCCGGATGCTGGCCGGGCTGGCCGGCCTCTCGCTGCTGGCCGGAGTCGCCGCCCTTCCGCCGGCTCAGGTCACGGAGGCGCAGTTCACCGACCCCGACTTCGGCTCGTCGACGTTCACCGCCCAGACCCTGGTGACACCCGTCATCACGGGCTGCACGGTCGCGAACAACGGCCTGGGTGTCTTCCAGAGCGTCACGATCACCTGGACCGCGCTGTACCCGCTGGCGAGCGTGCGACTGACAGCCACGTCCGGAACGACCACCGGCACCGTGGCGCCCGCCAACATCACCGCGAGCGGACCCGTCGCCGGCGTCTACTCCTACTCGGCCACCCTCAGTCAGGCGCTGCTGACGAGCCTGGTGAGCAACCTGCTCGGCAGCACGACCACCCTGACGGTCACGAGCCTGATCCCGTCGACGACGTGGGTCTCGCCGGGTGCGACGAGGAAGCTCACGATCGCACTCCTCGGCCTCAACGCCGCCTGCACCGTGTGAGTCGCGGGCGTCAGTCCGCCAGTGCCAGGGCGCGGAACGCGTCGCGCTCGCGCAGCTGCTCGCGGCGGCTGGCCGCGGCATCCGCGATGCGGGTCGGCGGCTGCTGTCCGGTGGTGCGTCGGTAGAGCTCGTCGATCAGGTCGGTCGCGAGTCCGATGAGCTTCGCGATCTCGCGGTCGTCCCGATCGATCCAGACGCAGCGGGGCTCATCGTGGATGGGCGAGAAGTCCTCGTGCTGCTCCCAGACGAACAGCGTGCGCTCCGCGCCCAGCACGTGCTGCTGCCACCACACCTGTCGCAGGTAGGTGCGAGGGATGCCGCTCCACGGCTTGTTGGTCGTCTTGATCTCGGCGAGCTTCACCCGCCCGGCGGCGTCGACGGCGATGCCGTCCGGCGTGGCCAGGTGCCGGTGCTCGACCTCGGCGCGGAACAGCGCCGACGAGGGGAGGATGCCGTGGGTCGCTGCGACCCAGGCGGCGATCTCGGGCTCGCGACGGCGCCCGTGGTCGGTGTAGGCGTTGCCGCCGAAGCGGGGACCGCCCCCGAGCTTGGCGTCGGCGGCGCGCGAGATCGACTTCTCGCTGGTGAGCCCGGCGACGTCGGTCGCGGTGATGCCGCGGGACCGTGCTCGCATCCACGCCACCCTGTCGCGCGAGTCCGCGACGATGCGTGCGGCGAGTTCGGGGTTCACTCCTCGACCCTAACCCCGTCCGCCGACGCTGCGGTCCGTACACGCCGCACCGCGGTCGCTCGGCGGGATTGCGTCAGTGCGAGGGCCAGGAGGCGGGACCGGAGGAGCCGGCGACGTACTCCTCGAGCGGCACGTCGCCATCGCGCCACGCCTGCAGGATCGGAGCGACGATGCGCCAGCACTGCTCGGCCGCGTCTCCGCGGACGGCCAGCAGGGGATCGCCGTCGAGGACGCCGGACAGCACCTCGGCGTAGGCCTTGAGGGCGCCCTCGCCGAGCTCCGCCGAGAGCGTCGCCCGCTCCAGCTCGAAGGGATCCTCCGCCGCGTTGAGATTCAGCTCGAGAGACATGCGATCGGGACCGAGGGAGAAGCGCAGGATCGCGCCGTCGGCCGTTCCGGTGAGACCGGCGGGCACGTGCCGCACCGGCCGGAACCGCACCACGATCTCGGTCGCGGGCTCGCCGAGCGCCTTGCCCGAGCGGAGCCGGAACGGCACGCCGGCCCAGCGGGAGTTGCGCACCTCGAAGGTCGCCTCGGCGAGCGTCTCGGTCTCCCTGGCCGGGTCCACTCCGGGCTCGTCGACGTACGAGGGCTTGTCCACGCCGTCGACGCTTCCTGCCGTGTAGCGGGCGCGGCGCGTCGCGGCCACGGGATCGTCGTCCCAGACGAAGGTCGCCCGCAGCACCGCCCCGGTCGCCTCGCGGAAGTCGACCTCGTCGAGCGTGGCGGGCTCCTCCATGGCGAGCACGGCGAGGACCTGCAGCAGGTGGCTCTGGATCATATCGACCAGGGCGCCGGCGGAGTCGTAGTACCCGGCGCGGCCTTCCAGTGCGAGCCGCTCGTCGTAGACGATGCTCACCGATTCGATGCTCTCGGCGGACCAGAGCGGTTCGAGGATGCGGTTGGCGAAGCGAGCGCCCAGCAGGTTCAGCGTCGTCGACCGGCCGAGGAAGTGGTCGACCCGGAACACCTGACTCTCCGGTACGAGCGCCGTCAGCGTGCGGTTCAGTGCGCGGGCGCCGGCCTCATCGGTGCCGAAGGGCTTCTCCATCACCAGCATCGCGCCGGTCGGCAGCATGTCGGGCGTCATCGCCGCCACGGATGCCGCGGCGATCGACGGCGGCACGGCGAAGTAGAGGGCGACCTGGCCTGAGCACTCCTTCAGCAGTGCGCGCAGGTCGTCGGGCTGCGTGATGTCGGTCTTGCGATACGTCAAGTCGACGCGGGATGCCGCATCCTCGGCGTCCATCGTCGCGAACGACTTCCGGACGACGTCCTCGAGGTCGGCATCCGTCCAGTCCTCCCGGTCGGCGCCGATGAGATGGACCACGCGGGAGGGCTCGCGGACGAGCAGCTGCCCGAGGGCGGGCAGCAGGAGGCGGGAGGCGAGATCGCCGCCGGCCCCGAAGATCACCAGCGTCGTCGCATCGGTCATGGTCCCACCGTAACCGCTCCACAGCCGGCCATGTCAGACTCGGGCGATGCCTGCTCCGATCGAGGACTACGCCCTTCTCAGCGACTGCCGCACCGGCGCGCTGGTCTCCCGCGACGGGAGCATCGACTGGCTCTGCCTTCCCCGCTTCGATGCGCCGTCGCTGTTCGGAGCGCTCCTCGGGGAGCCGGGCAACGGACGCTGGAGCCTCCGTCCCACCGACGACACGGCCGTGCCGCATCGGCACTACATCTCCGACACGTTCCTCCTCGTCACCCGCTGGGAGACGGCGAGCGGCGTCGCGGAGGTGCAGGAGTTCCTGCCGCTCCACCCGACGCGCACGGATGTCGTGCGACGGATCGTCGGCATCTCCGGGCAGGTCGAGTTCGCCACCGAGTTGCGGCTGCACTTCGACTACTCCCGGCGTCTGCCCTGGGTGCGCCAGGTCGGAACGCGCGAGGAGCCGGCACTCCGCGCGACCGCGGGGCCGGAGGCCGTGATCGTGCGGGGTCTGCAGCTCGTCGCCGAGGATCACGTGCACCGAGGGACGGTGACGCTCGGCGCGGGGGAGCACCGGGACCTGGTGCTCAGCTGGTTCCCCTCGCACGAGCATCCGCCCCGACCGCTCGACGTCGAGGACGCGATCGCCGGCACCCGCGCCTGGTGGCAGGGATGGGCGAGCGGCATCGAGCACGACGGTCCGTATCGCGCGGAGGTCGTCCGATCGCTGCTGGTCCTCCGCGCGCTGACGAACAGGGACACCGGCGGCATCGTCGCCGCGGCCACGACCTCGCTTCCCGAGCAGTTCGGCGGCTCGCGCAACTGGGATTACCGCTTCGTCTGGCTGAGGGATGCCGCGCTGACGCTGGAGGCGCTCATCGCCCACGGATTCCTCGACGAGGCGCACGACTGGCGGCGCTGGCTGCTCCGCGCGGTCGCCGGCGAGCCGGCCGAGGTGCAGATCATGTACGGGATCGCGGGGGAGCGCGACCTGATGGAACGCGAGATGCCGAGTCTTCCCGGCTACGACGGCGCTGCCCCTGTGCGCATCGGGAACGGCGCCGTCGATCAGTACCAGGGTGACGTCGTCGGCGAGGTGCTGGTCGCCCTGGAAGCGGCGAGGATCGCCGGACTCGGTGAGGGAGACTTCTCCTGGCCGCTGCAGCGGGCGCTCATCGAGCACGTGATCGCGTCGCTCGATCGTCCGGACAACGGAATCTGGGAGATCCGCGGCGAACCACGGTGGTTCACCCACTCGCGCGTCATGATGTGGGCGGCCGTGGACAGGGGCGTCCGCGCCGTGCGGGAGCACGGCCTCTCCGGCGACGCGGACCGGTGGGAGCGGACCCGCGACGATCTGCGAAGCGAGATCGACCGTCGCGGGGTGCATGCCGACGGCCACTTCGTGCAGCACTACGACTCGGCCGAGGTCGACGCCTCGCTCCTGGTGCTCCCGCAGGTCGGATACTGCGCGCCCGACGACCCGCGGATGCTGCGGACCGTGGAGCAGATCGAGCGCACCCTGCTCGAGGACGGGCTGCTGCTGCGCTACCGCACGGAGTCCGGAGTCGACGGCCTCGCCGGCGGGGAGCATCCGTTCCTCGCCTGCAGCTTCTGGCTCGTCGAGCAGTACGCCGCGACCGGGCGCATCGACGAGGCGGGTGCGCTGATGGAGCGTCTGCTCACGATGACGAACGACCTCGGACTCCTCTCGGAGGAGTACGACGTGACGAACGCGCGCCAGGCCGGGAACACGCCGCAGGCGCTCTCGCACCTCAGCCTCATCCGCGCCGCCGACGCCCTGGCCGGACATCGCGGACGTGCGGCCGATCGCCGCTGATTTGGGGGACGGCGGCCGGTGAGGTAGCCTTGTCGTAACCGAAGACCGCTGGTCATCGTCGTGCGTGCGAACGCGAGGCGATCGAAGCTCTGCTCAGCAGGGGCCCGCGCAGGACACGAACTTCTCGAAGCTCCGTGCGCTTGCGCCGGAGCTTCTTTCTTTTGCAGGGGGTCCGAGGCCGGCGCCCCACCACCGTGCGGCGCCACGTACACACCAAGGAGTGACCATGGCGCAGAAGGATGCATCGGTCGCCGAGCTCACGAAGTCATTCGAGAACTCGAACGCCGTCCTGCTGACCGAGTACCGCGGTCTGACGGTTGCCCAGCTCAAGGAGCTGCGCAACAGCATCCGTCAGGACGCCGAGTACGCCGTGGTGAAGAACACGCTGACCAAGATCGCTGCCAACAAGGCCGGGATCACTGCGCTGGACGACGACCTCAAGGGTCCGTCGGCTGTCGCTTTCGTGCACGGTGACTTCGTCGCCACCGCCAAGGCTCTGCGTGACTTCGCCAAGGCCAACCCGCTTCTCGTGATCAAGTCCGGCGTCTTCGAGGGCAACGCCCTCTCCGCCGACGAGGTCAACAAGTACGCCGCGCTGGAGAGCCGTGAGGTTCTGCTGGCGAAGGCTGCGGGCATGATGAAGGCGACGATGGGCAAGGCTGCCGCCACCATCGACGCGCTTCGCGAAAAGCTGGAGACCGCTGAGGCCGCGTAAGCGTCCGGCGATCTTTTTCACAAACCCCATCTATTAGGAGATACATCATGGCGAAGCTTTCCACTGAGGAGCTGCTCGAGCAGTTCGCTGGCCTGACCCTCGTCGAGCTCAACGACTTCGTGAAGGCGTTCGAGGAGAAGTTCGAGGTCACCGCTGCTGCACCCGTCGCCGTTGCCGGCGCTGCGGGCGCGGGTGGCGCTGCCGAGGCCGAGGAGGAGAAGGACTCGTTCGACGTCATCCTCGAGGCTGCCGGCGACAAGAAGATCCAGGTCATCAAGACGGTCCGCGAGCTCACCTCGCTGGGTCTCGGCGAGGCCAAGGCCGTCGTCGACGGTGCTCCCAAGGCCGTGCTCGAGGGCGCGAACAAGGAAGCCGCCGAGAAGGCCAAGGCTGCTCTCGAAGAGGCAGGCGCCACGGTTACCCTCAAGTAATCACCGCGTCTCCACGCTTCATCGAAGGCCCCGGGTCCGCCCGGGGCCTTCGTGCGTCCCTGCCGCGGTTCAGCGCGGCGGGGCCGTGGAGCTGCGCACCACGAGAGCGGATGCCGCGGCGACGTGCTCGAGCGGATCGTCGGGTCGGCTCATCCTCCGGGTGAGCAGTCGCACGGCCTCATGCCCCTGTTCCCTGGGCGACTGGCCGATCGTCGTGAGGGCGAACATCTCGGCGTGCTCGTGATCGTCGATTCCGACGACGCTCAGCTCGGTCGGCACGGCGATGCCGAGGCGTCGCGCCGCGATCACGGCGCCGATCGCGGCTTCGTCGCAGACGCCGACGATGGCGGTCGGACGATGCCGGCGGTCGCCGAGCAGGCCGGCTGCCGCGGTGTATCCGCCGGGCATGGTCGGGGTCGCGCCGACGACGCGCGCGCGGTCCGCGAGGCCGGCGGTCCGGAGGGCGTCGCGGTAGCCGTCGAGGCGTCGCGCGTCGCCATAGCTCAGCTCTGCCGCATCCGTCGACCCGCCCACGAACGCGATGTCCTGGTGGCCCAGCTCGATCAGGTGCTCGGTGGCGATGCGCGCGGCATCCGTGTCGTCGATCGACACGGCGCTCGACCCCTCGCTGTACGGTCCGACGCTGACGAGGGCGCGCTCCGCGCGCTGCAGTCGTTCCAGCTCCCTCGCGCTGGGCTGGATCCCCACCGCGATGATGCCGTCGAACCTCCGGCGGGGGAGCACGTGCTCGAACAGCCGCTCCCTGGTGCGCGAGCCCTCCGGCACGCCGTAGAGCGAGAGGTCGTAGTCGAGCGCGAACAAGGATTCCTGGATGCCGGCGAGCAGCTCGGCGAAGAACCAGCGATCGACGGGCGGCATGACGACGCCGACCGTCTGCGTGCGTCCGGTCGCCAGGCTCGTCGCGGAGGAGTGGGCGACGTAGGAGAGCTCGTGCGCGGCATCCGCCACCCGCTGACGCGTCTCGTCCGAGACGTATCCGCGTCCGGTGAGCGCGCGGCTCGCCGTCGCCTTCGACACGCCGGCACGAGCGGCGACGTCCGCGATCGTGCTCATCGGTCCTCCTCGACCTGTCACGCGGCGATGCGTGCGGCGACGCGACCGGCGCGTGCCGGGTGACAGCGTAGTCGTTCGGCAGCGGAAAGGGAACCGGTTCCACAACGGAATCGAGGGAGCGCTCCCATCACACGCCAGGCAGAGCTGTGAAAGGTTGCGAGCTTGTGACCGTTGCTTATTGTGCCGGGGAGCGGAAGGCCAGTAGGTTGGCCTGGAATCGGTTCCCGAACGACGCCGGGGGTGGCGTCGGGCGAAGCGGGACCCTGTACTCGAAGAGGAGAATTCACATGGCTCTGTCACAGCGTTCACGGCGGCTCGTACCGCTCGCCCTGCTGGGGGTCGCGGGCATCGCGCTCGCCGGTTGCGGGGCTCCGGGCGGTGCGCCCGGAGGAGGCGGCGGCGATGACGGCGGAGACGCCACCGTCACGATCTACGGAACGATCGTCGACGCGGAGGCGGAACTCCTCCAGGAGTCCTGGAAGGACTGGGCCGACGAGAACGGCATCACGATCAAGTACGAGGGCAGCCAGGACTTCGAGACGCAGCTCGGCACGCGCGCGCAGGGCGGCAACCCGCCCGACATCGCGATCTTCCCGCAGCCCGGACTCTTCGCGGACTTCGCCAAGCGCGACTACCTGAAGCCGGCGCCCGAAGAGGTCGAGAAGAACGCCAACGAGTACTGGACCGAGGACTGGGTGAACTACGGCACGGTCGACGACACCTTCTACGGTGCGCCGCTGATGGCGAACGTCAAGGGATGGATCTGGTACTCGCCGGCGAAGTTCGCCGAGTGGGGCGTCGAGGTTCCGACGACTCTCGACGAGCTGACCGCGCTGACCGAGTCGATCCAGGCCGCCACGGGCACCCCGGCATGGTGCGCCGGATTCGAATCCGGAACGGCGACCGGCTGGCCGGGCACCGACTGGGTCGAGGACTACGTGCTGCGCCAGGCCGGTCCCGAGGTCTACGACCAGTGGGTCACGAACGAGATCCCCTTCACCGACCCGCAGATCAAGACCGCGTTCGACTCGGTCGGCGAGATCCTGCTGAACCCGGCGAACGTCAACGCCGGCTTCGGCGATGTGCGCTCGATCAACTCGACCGCGTTCGGCGACGTCGCCCCGGCACTCGCCAGCGGCAGCTGCGCGCTGACCCACCAGGCGTCGTTCCTCTCGGGCTTCTACCCCGAGGGCACGAACATCGCCGAGGACGGCGACGTCTGGGCGTTCATGCTCCCGGGTGAGTCCGCCGACGAGAACGCGGTGACCGGTGCCGGCGAGATCGTCGGAGCGTTCAGCGAGTCCGAGGCCACGCAGAAGGTGCTCGCGTACCTCTCCAGCCCCGAGTGGGCCAACAGCCGCGTCAGCCTCGGCGGCGTCACCTCCGCGAACAACGGGCTCGACCCGGCGAACGCGAAGGACCCGATCCTCCAGGAGACCATCAAGATCCTGCAGGACCCGGACACGACGTTCCGCTTCGACGCGTCCGACCTGATGCCCGGTGCCGTCGGCGCCGGAACGTTCTGGAAGGGAATGGTCGACTGGGTCAACGGCGCCTCCACCGATGAGGTGCTCACGCAGATCGAGACCGGCTGGCCTTCGAGCTGATCGGTGTGGGAGGGCCGTCCTCGCGGACGGTCCTCCCATTCTCACGGCGCGCACACCGACGTGCGCGCCGCTGATCCGCAACGCGTGACGAAGGGGATTCCGTGAACGCGACAGTATTCTTCCAGTGGATCGGGACGCTCCCGCCGATCCTGCAGGCCGTCATCGTGGTCACCGCGTTCGCGGTGGTCGTGGCCGTCATCCTGCTCCTCGTGGACGTCGCTCCGCGCCGAGGAGCGATCTACACCTGGGTGCGGCTGGCGATGTGCCTGCTCATCCCGCTCGCCGTGATGTTCTTCTTCAGCTCCTACTACTGGGCGATGGGCGTCGCCGTCGTCGTGGGTGCGCTGTTCTTTCTTCTGGACTACCGGTCCCGGGATGGCGCGGGCTACCTGATCCAGCTGGTGGCCTTCATGGCCCCGGCCCTGCTGCTCCTGCTCGTCGGGCTCATCCTGCCGTCGATCCAGACGATGTACTCCTCGTTCCTGAACTCCTCCGGCAAGGACTTCGTCGGGTTCGCGAACTACCTCTGGATCTTCACGCAGTCCGACGGCATCACCTCTGTCATCAATTCGATCGTGTGGGTGCTGCTCGTGCCGACCGTGTCGACGATCGTCGGACTCGCCTACGCCGTCTTCATCGACCGCACGCGCGGCGAGAAGATCTACAAGGTGCTCGTGTTCATGCCGATGGCGATCTCGTTCGTCGGCGCCAGCATCATCTGGCGGTTCATGTACGAGTACCGCGGCGGCGAGTTCAAGCAGATCGGTCTGCTCAACCAGATCCTGGTCTGGTTCGGCGGCGAGCCGCAGCAGTGGCTCCTGAACGAGCCGTGGAACAACCTGTTCCTGATCGTGGTGCTGATCTGGGTGCAGACCGGATTCGCGATGGTCGTGCTGTCGGCATCGATCAAGGGCGTCCCGGCCGAGCTGCTGGAGGCCGCGGAGCTCGACGGCGCGAACGCCTGGCAGCGTTTCCGCTCCGTGACCGTCCCGTCGATCCGACCGGCGCTCATCGTCGTCCTCACCACCATCTCGATCGCCTCGCTCAAGGTCTTCGACATCGTCCGCACGATGACCGCAGGAAACTACGGCACATCGGTGCTCGCGAACGAGATGTACACGCAGTTCTCGAAGTTCGAGGCCGGCCGCAGCGCTGCGCTGTCGGTCATCCTGTTCATCCTGGTGCTGCCGATCGTCATCTACAACGCGAGACAGATCAAGAAGCAGCGGGAGGTGCGCTGATGACCATTTCCACGAGCTCCGGATCCGCGGAGCAGAAGACCCCCACCGGCGCGACCAGCACGCGGGCGATCACGACGGGCGGCGGCCTCGACGGCGCCGCAGGGCGGGCGCGCAAGAAGCTCTCCCGGCCGTGGGCCTCGGTCGGATCGATCATCATCGCGGTCCTGTGGACGATCCCGACGCTGGGGCTGTTCATCTCCTCGTTCCGTCCTCGCGACCAGATCCAGTCGAGCGGATGGTGGGAGTTCTTCGCCAACCCGCAGATCACGCTGGAGAACTACGTCGACGTGCTGCAGTCCGGCACGACGCAGCTGACGATCCTCGAGTCCTTCGTCAACTCGATCGCCATCACCATCCCGGCGACCGTGATCCCGCTGATGATCGCGGCGATGGCGGCGTACGCGTTCGCCTGGATCGACTTCAAGGGCCGGAACGCGCTGTTCATCTTCGTGTTCGCCCTGCAGATCGTGCCCATCCAGATGGCCCTCGTGCCGCTGCTGAGCTCCTTCTCCCGGGGCATCAACCTCTTCGGACTGCAGGTCACGCTCCCGCTCGATGCCTCGCAGGGGTACGCCCAGGTGTGGATCGCGCACACGATGTTCGCCCTGCCGCTGGCGATCTACCTGCTGCACAACTTCATGTCGGAGATCCCCGGCGAGATCATCGAGGCCGCGCGCGTCGACGGCGCATCGCGCGGGCAGATCTTCTTCCGGATCGTGCTGCCGCTGACGATGCCCGCGATCGCCTCGGTCGCGATCTTCCAGTTCCTGTGGGTCTGGAACGACCTGCTCGTCGCTCTCGTCTTCGCCGACGGGGCTGCGGCGCCGATCACGAAGCTCCTCGCCGAGATCACCGGCACGCGTGGAAACGACTGGTACCTGCTCACGGCCGGAGCCTTCGTGTCGATCATCATCCCGTTGATCGTCTTCTTCGCCCTGCAGCGGTACTTCGTCCGCGGTCTCCTGGCGGGGTCGACCAAGGGCTGACCCTTCGACAGGCTCAGGGACCCACTCGGGTCAGGGACCCACTCGGGTCAGGGACCCACTCGGATCCCTGAGCCTGTCGAAGCGCCGCGGGCATGCGTGCAACACAGCCCCACCCGCGGCATCCCTCCCCGTACCCTGAAGTCATGAAGTACGCAGACTCCATCGTCGACCTCGTCGGCGACACGCCCCTCGTGAAGCTCCAGCACGTCACCGAGGGCGTCGCGTGCACGGTGCTCGTCAAGCTCGAGTACATGAACCCCGGTGGCTCCTCGAAGGACCGCATCGCCTCGCGGATCATCGACGCGGCCGAGGCCGCCGGCGACCTGAAGCCCGGCGGCACGATCGTGGAGCCCACCAGCGGCAACACCGGCGTCGGACTCGCGCTGGTCGCGCAGCAGCGCGGGTACAAGTGCGTCTTCGTGCTCCCCGACAAGGTGGGCGAGGACAAGATCGACGTGCTGCGCGCCTACGGAGCAGAGGTCGTGGTGACGCCGACGTCGGTCGCGCCCGACAGCCCGGAGTCCTACTACAGCGTGAGCGACCGGCTCACGCGCGAGATCCCCGGCGCGTTCAAGCCGAACCAGTACGAGAACCCGAACGGTCCGCGCAGCCACTACGAGACGACCGGGCCCGAGATCTGGCGCGACACCGACGGAGCCGTGACGCACTTCGTCGCCGGCGTCGGCACCGGAGGAACGATCACCGGGACGGGCCGATTCCTCCGCGAGGTCTCCGACGGTCGTGTGCGCATCGTCGGCGTCGATCCCGAGGGCAGCGTCTACAGCGGCGGAACCGGACGCCCGTATCTCGTCGAGGGCGTGGGCGAGGACATCTGGCCGGGAGCGTACGACCCCTCCGTGCCGCACGAGATCGTGGCGGTCGGCGACGCCGACGCGTTCGCGATGACCAGGCGCCTGGCCAGGGAGGAGGGCATCCTGGTCGGCGGGTCCAGCGGGATGGCCGTCGTCGGCGCCCTGCGGGTGGCCCGTGAGCTGCCAGCGGATGCCGTGATGGTGGTGCTCCTCCCGGACGGCGGGCGCGGCTACCTGGGCAAGATCTTCAACGACGGGTGGATGCGCTCCTACGGCTTCAGCGACGTGGAGGAGGGGGAGACCGTGGCCGATGTGCTCGCGGCCCGCACAGCCCGTCAGACGACGGCATCCGGCTCCGGTATCCCGGATCTGGTGCACGCGCACCCGACCGACACCGTGCTCGAGGCGATCGGGATGATGACGGAGTACGGCATCTCCCAGCTCGTCGTGCTCAGTGCGGAGCCGCCGGTCATGATGGGCGAGGTCGTCGGCACCGTCGACGAGAAGGGTCTGCTCGACCTGCTGTTCCGCGGCGAGGCGAATCCGACGGATGCCGTGGGCGCGCACGTGGGCGAGCGGCTTCCGCTCGTCGGCATCCACGCCTCCGTGGCGCAGGCGCGCGCCGCGCTCGCCGAGGCCGATGCGCTGCTGGTCACCGAGGACGGCAAGCCGCACACCGTGCTCACCCGGCAGGACCTGCTGTCGTACCTCTCACGCTGACGCGTGGCGTAACGGGAGGGCTGCCGCGCAGACCGCGGACGTAGGCTGGGGAGCATGTCCGAGCACTCCTTCGCCACCCGAGCCATCCACGCGGGCCAAGAGCCCGACCCCCGCACGGGCGCGATCATCCCACCGATCTACCAGGCCTCCACACATGTGCAGGACGGCATCGGAGGGTTCCGGGAGGGCTTCGAGTACAACCGCGCGGGCAACCCGACGAGATTTTCTCTGGAGACGCAGCTCGCCTCGCTGGAAGCCGGCGCGAACGCGCTCTCGTTCGCCTCGGGCCTTGCGGCGGAGGACGCGCTGCTGCGCGGCATCCTGAAGCCCGGCGATCATGTGCTGCTCGGTAACGACGTCTACGGCGGCACGTACCGTCTGCTGACCAAGGTGCTCGCGCCCTGGGGTATCGAGACCACGACGGTCGAGCTCGCCGACGTCGAGGCGATCCGCGAGGCGATCCGGCCGGAGACGAAGATCGTGTGGCTGGAGACGCCGAGCAATCCGCTGCTGAAGATCGTCGACATCGCGCAGATCGCCGAGATCGGGCATGCGGCCGGGGCGATCGTCGTCGTGGACAACACCTTCGCCTCGCCGGCGCTGCAGCAGCCGCTGGCGCTCGGCGCGGATCTCGTCGTGCACTCGACCACCAAGTACCTCGGCGGGCACTCCGACGTGCTCGGCGGCGCGGTCGTCTTCGGTGACGACCGCTTCTTCGAGCAGGTCAAGTTCCAGCAGTTCGCCGTCGGTGCGGTCTCCGCCCCGCTCGATGCCTGGCTGACCACCCGCGGCATCAAGACGCTCGCCGTGCGGATGCGGCAGCACTCCGAGAACGCGCAGGCGATCGCCGAGTGGGCGGCGAGGCGTTCCGAGTTCGCGCAGGTGTTCTTCCCCGGCCTCGCCTCGCACCCGGGGCACGAGATCGCGGCGAAGCAGATGAGCGGGTTCGGCGGCATGCTGTCGTTCGGCCTCGCCGGCGGAGCGGACGCGGCGCGCACCTTCGCCGAGAGCACCGAGCTCTTCCAGCTCGCCGAATCGCTCGGCGGCGTCGAGTCGCTCATCGGGTACCCGTCGGACATGACGCACGCATCGGTGCGCGGCACCGCGCTCGCCGTGCCGGAGAACGTCGTGCGCCTCTCGGTCGGCATCGAGGACGTCGACGACCTGATCACGGACCTCGAGCAGGCGCTCGCGCGCCTGGGCCGCTGAGGGATCGGCGGCGTCGCGGGATCTCGGCGGCTGGGTCGCTGAGCATCCGGGATGGGTCGCTGAGCATCCGGGGCGGTCGTTGATCCTCCGGGATGGGTCGCTGAGCCCGTCGAAGCGATAGCATGGGTGCTTTCCCCGGTCGAATCGTTTCGATCTCGCGCGCCCCCGCCTGACCTCCGGAAGGACCGTCGTGTCCGACGCTCCACGCACTGACTCCATCCCGACGACTCCGCAGCCCGAGCGCACCCCGACGGGCAGCATCCGCACGTCCAGCGCCACCGGCGCGATCCGCACCCTGGGCAGCAATCCGGCGACCGCGCCGATCATGCTGCACCCGGGAGACGCGATCTCGCTCGGCCGGCGAACCCTGTACATCGTGCTGCTCGGCGCCCTCACGGCGCTCGGACCGTTCACGATCGACCTCTACCTGCCTGCCTTCCCTGTGCTGGAGGAGGACTTCCAGACGACGGCCGCCGCCATCCAGCTGACGCTCACCGGCACCATGATCGGCTTCGCGCTCGGTCAGCTCGTCGTCGGGCCGCTCAGCGACAAGGTCGGGCGACGGTTCCCGCTGATCGCCGTCACCGCCCTGCACGTGCTCGCGAGCGTCGCCGCGGCGTTCGCACCCGACCTCGGCCTGCTGAGCGCCGCCCGCGTGCTCATGGGCATCGGCGCCGCCGCCGGCGGTGTCGTGGCCATGGCCATCGTCCGCGACCTCTTCGGCGGGCGTCGGCTGGTCGTGATGCTGTCGCGGCTCGCGCTCGTGTCCGGGGTCGCCCCCGTGGTCGCGCCCCTGATCGGCTCGTGGCTGCTGACGCTCATGCCCTGGCGCGGGATCTTCGTCGTGCTCGCCGCCTACGGCGTGATCATGCTGCTCTCGGCGATCCTGTTCATCCCCGAGACGCTGCCCGTCGCGCGGCGTCAGGGACGCGGCGGCGCGACCATGCTGCAGCGGTACAAGTCCGTGCTCTCGGATCGCGTGTTCATCGGCGTGCTGATCATCGGCGGCATGAGCTTCTCCGGACTGTTCTCCTACCTGTCGGCCTCGCCGTTCCTCTTCCAGGAGACGCACGGCCTCGACGCGCAGCAGTACGGTCTGCTGTTCGCGGTGAACTCTCTCGGCGTGGTCACAGGCGTGCAGGTCGCCTCGCGCCTCGCTGCACGATTCGGTCCCCAGTGGGTCCTGGCGTACTCGACCGCGATCCTGCTGCTGGCGGGCACGGCGATCATCGTGACCGACCAGCTCGGCCTCGGACTCTGGGGCACGGTCATTCCGCTGTTCGTGTTCATGACCGCCTGCGGGTTCACGTTCCCGAACGTGCAGGTCCTGGCGCTCGACCGGCACGGCAAGGCGGCCGGCACAGCCGCGTCGATCCTCGGCGCGGTCAACTTCGGCGTCGCCGGGCTCATCTCGCCGATCGTCGGGTGGATCTCGAAGGACGCCGGGATCACGGCGACGACGATGGCGTCGGTCATGGTCGGCTGCGCCGTGATCGGCATCCTGTCGCTGTGGCTCATCGTGCGTCCGCGCACCGTGGCGATGCTCACTCCCTGAGTGCACAGGGTTCATCGGCCATGATGGGACGATGAGCAGACGGATGCTGTTGTGGTGGGGCGTGGGGTGTCTCGTCCTCGCGACGGCTCTGGGTGCGTTCGTGGTCTTCGGGTACTCCGAGACGCCGGGGTTCGACCGGTGGTGGAACGAGCTCATCGCGAGCGTCCGCGGTGACTGGATGTACTCGTTCGCGCTGGCGCTGAACTGGGTCGGCGGCGGATGGGTCGCGATCCTTGGGGTGCCGCTCCTCGCGATCGTCGCGCTGCTGCTCGCACGCCGCTGGCGCAGTGCCCTCTTCGCGGCGATCTGCTTCGCTGCGAGCGCGGGAGCCGTGCAGCTGCTCAAACAGCTGTTCGGGCGAGCCCGGCCGGAGGACATGCTCGTGGTGAGCGACTACGGGTCGTTCCCCTCGGGTCACACCGCGAACGCCGCGACGATCGCCCTGGTCATCTGGGTGCTGTTCCCGAAGGCTTGGACCGCGCTCCTCGGCGCGCTCTGGGTGCTCGCGATGGCGCTCTCGCGCACGTTCCTCTCGGTGCACTGGGCGAGCGACACTCTCGGCGGAGCACTCGTCGGGGCGGGAGTGGTGCTCGTGCTCGCCGCCTGGCTGCTGCCGTGGGTGCGACACCGTCGCGAAGAGCCCGTCGAGGCGCCGGTAGGCTGACGGGACCCCGATCGTTCAGAGGAGTCCTCGTGCCGAGCAGCATCCGTCCCTACCGTCCATCGGATCGTGCCGCGATCTACGAGATCTGCACGAAGACGGCCGATGCGGGAGCGGACGCGACGGGCATCCTCTCGGATGACGACCTGTGGGGCGAGCTGTTCGCGGTCCCGTATGTGGAGCGGCATCCGGATCTCGCCTGGGTCGTGGAGACGGACGACGGGCGCACGATCGGATACATCGTCGGGACCGATGACACCGATGCGTTCTACACGTGGTTCCGCGACGAGTGGTGGCCGGCCTTCCGGGAGCGCTTCCCGCGACCGCAGCAGGTCGTCACCCGCGAGGACCGCATGATCGAGTACGGATACGAGCGAGCACCGGGCGTCGACGCCGAGGTCTCCGACTACCCGGCTCACCTGCACATCGACCTCCTCCCCGAGACTCAGGGGCAGGGCCTCGGGCGCCGCCTCATGGAGACGCTGTTCGCCGAGCTGACCCGGCGTGGCGTGCGCGGGCTGCACCTGGGCATCGATCCCCAGAACTCGGCCGCGGCCGCGTTCTACGAGCGACTCGGCATGACGCGTCTGCCCGGCGAGGCGCACAGGTACGGAGTGACGTTCGGCACGGCCGCTCGATAAAACGCATGAAGGGCCCCCGCTGGCGCGGAGACCCTTCATGCGTTTTGGCGGTGACGGCGGGATTCGAACCCGCGGTTGCTTGCACAACACACGCTTTCCAAGCGTGCTCCTTCGGCCGCTCGGACACGTCACCAGGAACAACCTGTTCATCTTATCCGATCGGCCGGGTGCCGAGTGACCGCGTCTATGCGGCGGGGATCTCCTCGATGCGGTGATAGACGGGCAGGCCGCGCTCGAGGGCGATGGCGACGTCGTTGTCGGCGCCGGCGGATTCCCCCGGAAGCCGCAGCACCGCATCGCAGTGATCGAGCAGTCGTGCGGCCGTCTCGTACATCACGTCGTGCTGCGCTGTCTCCGCCTCGTCGAGGCCGCGCAGGGTCGGGAGGGCGACCCATTCGCCGATCATCGGCACGTGGCCGAGGCGGTGGATGGGAGCGGCGGCGGTCTCCAGGCGTTCGAGGTTGCGAGCGATCGCGGCGGGGTCGCCGTCGGTGCCGGATCGGTAGGGACCGGCGATCAGGATCAGGAGTGGCTTCTTCATGGGGGACACTGTAGCGTTAACTGTGCAAGATCATGCAACAACAGGAAGAAGTGCGGATGCTGGGTGCGCAGCGCAAGGAACATCTCCTCGGACTCCTCGCCGCTGAGGGGCGTGTCGTCGCGAAGACGGCGGCGGCCGAGCTGGGAGTGTCCGAGGATTCGATCCGGCGAGATCTCCGCGAGCTCGCCGACGCGGGGCAGTGCATCCGCGTCTACGGCGGAGCGCTGCCCGTGCCGGCGGCCGACGCGCCCGTGGCCCAGCGTCTGGGTGTGGCGAGCGAGAGCAAGGAGCGGGTCGCCAGGGCGGCTGTCGCGTTGATCCGCCCGACGTCGACGATCATCCTGGATGCCGGGACGACGACCTTGGCGATGGCGCGCATGCTTCCGCACGGTGCGAGCCTGACCGTGATCACTCCGAGTCCCGCCGTGGCGCTGGCGGCGCTGGAGCATTCGAGCGCTCGCGTGCTGATGGTCGGTGGGGAGCTCAGCCGGCACTCGGCGGTGGCCGGCGGCGCTCTCGCCCAGGAGGCGATCGCCCGGCTCGCCGCCGACATCTTCTTCCTCGGCGTCACGGGGATCCACGAGACGCACGGCTTGACGACCGGCGAACTCGACGATGCGGTGACGAAGCGGGCTCTCGCCGTTCGCAGCGCAGAGGTCTTCGTGCTCGGCAGCGCAGAGAAGATCGGCGCGGTGTCGCGCTTCCCGGTGCTCGGGATCGACGAGATCTCCGGGGTGATCGTCGACCCGCAGGGCCCGGGATTCCGCGCCGTCTGAGGCTGATTCAAACGCTCACTTTTCCTCCACAGCGGGGGCACGGCTGAAATATTGCACTCGGTGGAGTAATCCGCTTACCCTCAGGTGAGGACATAAGGTCCTCGCATGGGGATGCAAAAGAGTCGACCGGATGATGTCTTCACTGCCTCCTCGGTGCATCTTCTGGGGGACGAATGGACATGGGATCAGCGTGGTCGACGGGGCGTCGTCAACGTACCGCGACAGCTGTCGCGCCGGACCTGAACGGCCGACGGCCGGTGGTCGACTTCGTCACAGCGCCGGTACCACCGCAGGATCCTCCGGTCGACTCCTTCCCGACGGCGCACTCCGACAGGTCGGCCGGAGCACACCGCGAGGAGGCGTCTGATGCGAAGTGACGAAAGGGTGACTGACCTGGAAGTCGTCGGGGCACGGGCGCTTCGCGAATGGATCACCGGACGCTGTGAGGAGTACTCGCAGGTAATCCTCGTGGAGCGCGGAGCCGCCGCAGCGGACATCGACGACGTGGCCGGCCGCGATGATGTGGTCCTTCTGCCGATGGCCGGCGAACCGTACAACGGACGGGCCCGCGCCGTTCGCTACAGCGGAGCGTTGGACGAGATCGGCGACGAGCTGTTCTTCGGAGAGCGTTCGGTCGAGCTTCAGGACTACGTCTCCGCGGCGTTCGTCCAGATTCTCGGACCGACGGCGGTGTGCCTCGTCGACCTGCCCGGCTGGTACGCCTTCCTGGCTGATGCGGAAATCGCTCGGGAGACCGGGGTCTTTCCGTCTGCGTTGATCGATCCTCGCGTGATCCTCGGGGATCGCACTGCCCTGGCGAAGCCCGATGAGCGGGCGGCTCCGAGCGCCCTCAGAGTGCGCTCGGACGGCAGAGTCAGCGTCGGTCTCCGGGGTGAGGTCATCGGCAGCGTCGACGATCTTCGTGCCCTGCTCTCCGTCCCTCTGCCTCGCATCGCGGCGCTGGGAGGCATCGCGCCGCGCGATGAGCTCACGGCCGACCTGACCAGCCGCGGCTGGATCGGACGCTACCTCGACGCGACGGATCTCATCAAAATGCTCCAGCTCGGAAACGGGGGCGCCAAGATGGCGGGCTTCGGCTGGGAGCTCGTCGAGGACGGACGCGCCGACGCCGAACCGCTGATGTCGGATCCGTTCCTGCTGGAGACCAGCGACGGCTTCCTTCTCGCCGACACCGGAACCCTGCGCCGTCAGCTGCTCTCGCCGGTCACGGCCACGGTGGTCGCCATCCTCCAGACCTCGAGCGCGCCCGAGGTCGCGGCAGAGCGCATCACGCGACTGCTGGGTACGACAGCCTCTGACGCGAGCAGGCTGTGCATCGATGCCGTCGGCGCGCTCGACGTCCACTTCGGCAGGCGAGCCGACTCGTCGATTCCGACATCGGGAACGCGCGGGTGAGCGCCCTGCATGCGCTCTGGGCCTCGATGCTCCCAGCCGACACGACCTTCACGCAAGATCGAGTCGCTGTCGGCGCCGCTGGGCATCGGATCGACTTCGCCGACGGCTCCTCGCGCCTCTGCGCGACGAGCGGACTATGGAACGTTCCGCTCGGTTTCGGCAATCCGGCGGTCGCCGATGCCGTGAGCAGGGCCGCCCACGACGCGTCCTACCTGACTCTGTTCCGCGCGTCGCATCAGTACGCGGAGGCCGCCGCTGAGGCACTCGTGGAGCTCGCGAACCCGACGAGGTACAGCCGCGTCATCTTCTCCACGTCGGGCGGAGCGGCGAATGACGCCGCGATGAAGCTGGCGCGTCAGTACTGGGCGCAGAAAGCGGCTCGGTCCCGCTCGCTCGTCGTGGGTCTGAAGGGCAGCTATCACGGCACGATGTACGGCAGCCATGCGCTGAGCGGCGACGATCTCCTTCAATCCGCCTACGCCGTCGACCGTAGATCGGTGAGACATGTCGCTCACTCCGATGACGGAGAGGAACTCGAAACGCTGCTGAAGCGTGAGGGGGCCAGGGTCGCGTCTGTCGTCGTCGAGCCGGTCCTGGGCAGCGGAGCGCACGCGCTGTCCGATGCGTTCGTGGATCGTCTGCTGGCTCTACGAGAGGAGTACGGGTTCCTGATCGTCGCGGATGAGGTCGCCACGGGTTTCGGTCGCACAGGCACGATGCTCGCCACCGATGTGTGGGCCGCCGCTCCCGACGTTCTCCTGCTCTCGAAGGCGTTGACGAACGGCGCCATGGGCGCCGCGGCGCTCCTGGTGGGTTCTCGTGTCGCATCCGAGTTCGCGCGCGGCGGGTGGACCTTCGTCCACGGTGAGACGCAGGCGGGAACGCCGGCGTGCGCCGCGGCCATCATCGCGGTGATCGAGGAACTGCGCCGCATCGACGTGCAGTCGACCGCGCGGGCGCTCGCGACGGGCCTGTGGGAGATGGCGACGTCGTTGAAGGCCGAGGGTCTGGTCGCTGAGGTGACGGGCCGCGGTTGCTTCGTGGGACTCGGGCTTCGCAACCCCGATGACAGCCTCCTCTCGGCGAATGAGGTCCTTCGAGTCGTCTCCGCCATCGCAGAGAGCGGCGTTCTGGTTCAGCCCGGGCCCAGTTCCGTCGAGCTGATCCCGGCGTACGGATTCACAGCCGCGGAGCTCCTCCAGACGGATGCGGCTGTGCGCGCGGGGCTGGCGCGCGCAGCGGAGTCGGCAGCATGACCCCCGAGTTCACGGGTCGGGTTCCGACGCTCTGGCACGGGCGAGGGGTCGCGCGTCAGGTGACGAGACGCCTGACCGCCGGGCGTGAGACCCTCGTGATCGCAGATTCCGCGATCACGGTCCCCGTCCTGATCGCCGGCTCGGCGAGGATGGTGAGGCTGGACGCGCGCTCGATCGACGTCACCACTGTCGTCACGATCGCGCAGGAGATCGTACGTCGGCCACCGAGCATCATCGTGGCGATCGGTGGAGGCAGCATCCTCGACGCCACCAAGATCGCCGCTCTGGCGCTCGCCGGGGGGCGCGTCTTCGATTATGCGGTCGGGCACGCGTCGAGGTTCGCGCTAACACTGCTGCCCGATGCGCCACCTCCCATCGAGATCGTCGCCGTGCCGACGACCATCGGCACGTCGTCGGAGACGAACAGCGTCGGCATCCTCAGGAACGACAGCGGCTACCGGCTCATCGTCGGGCGCCTCCTGCGACCGCGCCACGCCATCATCGATCCGGACAATCTGAGCTCTCTCACGCGTGCCGCAGTGAGAGAGGGGGCGATCGAGGCATTCCTCCGTCTGGCCGGAGTGTCGACGAGCGAGCGGCGCAGCACCAGGGCGAAAGGCGACGCTGTCCTTCTCGCCCGGGCGCTTCTCGAGACGGCCTCGTACGACGAGGGCTCCGCTGCGGGACGGCTGCGTCTCGCCCGATTGAGCGCGGCCACGCAGCGCAGCGCCGCACTCCGTGGCGACGACCCGTTCGGCGCCCGTCACTGGTACCTGGCGAACGAGGTCGCCTTCGCGCTCGGGGCTCGCAAGATGGTCGCCACGGCGGCGGTCATCGCCGCGGTATGGCGTCGAATCTGCGCGGGCGACTCCCGATGGGGAGACCGGGAGAGTCTTGAGGACTTCTGGGAGAGGGGCACGAGCGGGTCGGGACTGCCGCGCGAACCGGTGGCCGGAATCGCATCCCTCGTCGACCAGTGGGAGATCCCGCTTCCGCCGACTCCGACCGCGGACGTCCTCAGCCGCATCTCCTCCGCCACAGAGAAGTCATGGGGGTCTCGCCAGCCGATGCTTCGCGATCTCGCGTCAGACGACTTCCGCGATGTGCTCCGCGATTCCCGCTGGAGTGCTCAGCCGGTCGGCAACGCATGCCGACCTTCGGAACCACTTCGGAGGAGGTGAATTGAATGAACAGCAACGTTGAAATGCAGATCCATTTCCAGGAACTGGACGAGATGGAGGCCCCGAGCTGGGAGAGCTTCTACAAGGGCACGATCAGTGCGCTGGTTCTCATCGGCGCCGCCGCGGCCATCGCGACATGATCTCGGCGATCGAAGGATTCGAACGAGGAAAGGAATGAGCATGCGAACTGCAGCACCGAAGCTCGAGTTCACGGAGCTCGAGGCCATGGAGGCGCTGAATGACACCGATGACTTCATGCGCGGCTTCGCCGTGGGCGTCATCATCGGGATTCTCGCTCTGACGTAGGAAGAGCATTCACAAGGTTGACCCAGGAGGTAGGAATTGCAGACAGAGACGCTGGACTTCATCGAACTCGAACAGCTTGACGCACCTCTCGAATGGTGGGAGCACGCGAGCTACATCATCGCCATCATCGGCGGTGCCGCAGCGATCGCGACCTGAACATCGGGTGCGGGCGCAACACCGCGCCCGCACCCGATCCTTCCCATTGAAAGGTGAGGTGTGCATGTCACGACTGATTACCGATGCCATGGCGGCGCGACTCGACATGGCCGGTGCGGTCCCCAAGGAGCAGGACCTGTACGCGGGTACCGGCACCGACTTCTATGAACGGCTGGTCGGGCCCGACCGAGCAGAGATTCGAGAAGTGTTGGCGCTTGCGAGAAACTCCGCGGATCCGATTCTCGATATCGCGGCGGGTACCGGGAGATTGACCGTCCCGCTCGTGAGATCCGGACGACGGGTGACCGCGATCGATCTTTCCGACGACATGCTCCGCCACCTTCGACGCGCATTGCCCGACCACCCGATGCTGGATTGTGCTGTCGCGGACATGCGCGACTTCGCGTTGGCGGGTCGATTCGGGCTCATCATCATCGGTGCGACGTCGATCACCCTGCTCGATCGCATAGGGAGATCGCGTCTCTACGCGAACGTGCGGCGCCACCTCGCGGCCGACGGCGTCTTCGCCTTCACCATCGCGGGAGGTATCTCTGCGGAGGGCCTCTCGGAGTCCAGAGACCAGGAGATCAGGGTGCCCGGGCCTGACGGAGACGAGATCTACCTCTTCTCCCAGCAGATCGAAGACGGCGGCGCGGTGCGCGTCGTCAACTGGGTGCGGGCCTCCGACGTGACGGAGGGCGGCGAAGTCACCGTCCTCACCAGCCGACTGCGGGTGCTCGACCACGATATCCTCTCGCAGGAGCTCATCGAAGCCGGCTTCGACCCACCTGCCGTCTCTCCGGTGCGAACGCACCACGGAGCGGACATCCTCCTTCTCACGACGTCGTGGGCGGGACCGCCGGAAGTGGTGGATGACGATGCCGCTCACTAGGTTCACTCACCGACGGAACTCACCGGAAGCGGCCCCGCTCGCTGCCGACGCTCGGCCGCGGCTCGCTTCCGGTGTCGTCTTCGAGGGAGCGCCCGATGAAGCGGTGCGGATCACGGTGTTGCATGGAGTGCCGACGTCGAGGGTCTCCCGGACGGTCGCCGAACTGTTGACAGCGATGGACGGCGAAACGGCGCTCCATGATCTGCACCAGCGCTTCGCCGCATCCGAGTCGCTGGAGAGCTTCCTCGAGCTGGTCCGACGCTTCCGCGCCAACGGGCTCCTCGAAGGAGACACGAAGCTCCCGCCGGGCCGAATCACCTACCGGCCCCCGCTCACCCTGCAACTCGCGACGCTTCGTGCGCCGGGCATCTTCGACCGCCTCGACCGATCGATGGTGCCGGTCTCCCGCCGGACGGCTCTGATATCAGGTGCCGTGCTGTTCTGCCTGGGACTGGTCGCCGCGATCCTGCAGGCGAGCGAGCTGCTGGACGTTCTGTCCGCGCCGGTACCGTTGCTCGGTCTCGTGAGTCTTCTCGCGGCACTCTCGATCCTGACATTGCTCCACGAGAGCGCCCACGGACTCACGCTCACGAGGTTCGGCGGCAGCCCGCGCCGCGCGGGTTTCATGCTGTTCTACCTCACACCCGCGTTCTTCGTGGATGTCACTGACGGGTGGCGCCTCCCTGATCGTCGGCAACGTGTCGCGGTCGCGCTCGCGGGGCCTGCCGTGCATGCTGTCGTCGCCGCGATCGCGCTCGTCGTCGCGCTCATTCTCCCGCAGCCGGGGGTCAGGCAGACGCTCCTGCTCCTCGCGGTCGCGTGTGGGGGCATCGTCCTGGTCAACCTGATTCCGTTCGTGCGATTCGACGGGTACATCGCGCTCATGAGCGCGATGGACGAGCCGAACCTCAGAGATCGATCGATTCGGGACGGCGCGGACTTCCTGACTCGTCTCCTGTTCGGCGGACAGCGGACGAGCAGATGCCTGGAGAGGTGGTGGAGCGTGCCGTTCGGCCTGGCGAGCCTCATGGCTCCGGTCTTCCTGGTGCTGTTCGCGGTCTCACGCGCAGTTCGGGCGCTCGCCGGAGGAGGACCCGTCCTCGGCCTGCTCGTGGTGGCGCTGGAAGCGGTCGTGGTCCTCGTCGGCATCGGGATCGTCTTCCGGGCACTGCACCGCGTCCTGAGGTCGGGGGTCTCACGGCTCCGCTTCGTCTCGGTCAATGCCGCTCTCATCGCGAGCGTCGCGATCGCCGGAGCCCTCATCCCCGTGCCGATGACGGCCACGTACGGCTTCACCGCACACGGTGACCGCGTGCTCCTCGTGCACGCGGGCGACAGGGCTGGGGTGGAGGTGCCCGCCGGATCCCGTGTGGAGCTCATGAGCAGCGGTCTCCTCGTGAACGAGCAGATCGGCGCGGGAACGACCCGCCCCCGGCGACCCCAACCGACCGAGGTTCCGCTCGACGCTCTGGTTCCCGTGAGGGCGCAGGTTGTGTCGGTCCCCGCGGTGATCGTCGCCGGGGTGGACGTGTCCGAGGGGAGTGGGAGCTTGCCTTCGACGGGACAGGCGCGCGTCGACCTCGGCGTGGGAAACCTGTGGCAGACGCTCTGGGTGACGGGCGTGATATGGCCGCTGTCGGCCCTTCAGATCGAGAACTAGGAGAGAGCGAAGATGAACGACAACGCAATCGAAGTCCGAGGACTCACAAAGAGGTACGGCCAGCGGGTCGCAGTGGAGGAGCTGTCGTTCGTCGTACCGCGCGGGTCGATCGTCGGCCTGCTGGGGCCAAACGGCGCCGGCAAGTCGACCACGCTGCGGACGATCGTCGGCCTGCTCAAGCCGACGATCGGCGACAGTCTGATCGACGGCGCGCCCTTCGCCGCACTCGAGAACCCCGCAGCGCACGTCGGTGTCCACATGGACGGGTTCGGTTTCGAAGCAGGCATCACGGCGCGCCGGCATCTGGAGATCACCCGGCTCGCGGCGGGCGTTCCTCGGGGCCGAGTCGATACGGTGCTGGAGGAGGTGGGACTGGCCGCGGATGCCCGTCGTCGCGTGAAGACGTTCTCGACGGGGATGGCGCAGCGCCTCGGTCTGGCCGCCGCTCTCATCGGTTCGCCTCGCACACTCGTTCTGGACGAGCCGGCGAACGGGCTGGACCCCGACGGAATCCGCTGGCTGCGTAGATTCCTGCTCGGCTATGCCGCGCGCGGCGGCACCGTGCTGATCGCCAGCCATCAGCTCGCCGAGCTGGAACAGGTCGTGGATGAGGTCGTCGTCATCAAGCGACGTGCGCTCTTCGCCGGGCGACTGGAAGACCTCGTCACGAACGAATCCGACTCGCTGGAGAGCAAGTACTTCGATCTCGTCGAAGGAGTGTCGGCATGAGAGGTGTGATCCAGAGCGAGGTCCTGCGCTCCCTGAGCGGGCTCTCCATCCTGGCCGTCTATTTTGTCGCGCTCCTCATCCCGGCGTTCGTGCTCTTCTCCGACGGTTCGCGCCTGGCTCTCGCCGGGCTCGACTCCGGCGCGGCCACCGCTCGACTTCTGGAGCCGCTCGCCTGGTCCGGGATCTCCGCGGCGTTCGTAGGTGCGTACGGGGTCACGCGTGAGTATTACTACGGCTCGATCGAAAGGACGCTCACCGGAGTCGGCTTCCGTCGCGCCTTCTCGGGAAAGCTCGTGGCGGGTGCCGCCATCGCCATCGCGTTGTCCGCGGGTATCTTCGTGATCTGGACAGCAGGTGTATCGCTCATCCTGGCCCAGAACGGGCTGGGGCTCACTCTCACACAGGATGCGTGGCGCGTGTACGCGGGTGCTCTGGTCGGTGCGATTCTCGGTGCACTCATCGGAGGAGCTGTCGGCTGGATCACCCGGAACTACTACGTCACCGCCGCCATCGTCCTGGTCTTCCCGATGGCAGTGGAATTCGCATTGCTGCGCACCGCGCCCGAGGTGGCGAGGTTCTCGCCGGGGATGGCCATCGCCGCCTTGAGTGTGCCGGGACATCAGGCCCGCCTGCTCGAGTTCCTCCCGGCCCTCGGCGTCGGCCTCGCGTGGACCGCCGGGCTGGTCGCGATCGCGTGGGTCCGGGGCCGCAGGAGGGTGGGGTGATCGGCCAGGCTCTTCGAGCCCACGCGCGCACCTTCGCGGGCGACATCGTCCTGCTGTGGGTCGTCGTGGCGGCGTTCGCGGTCTCTCTCTCCTTGGCGACCAGCATCCCGCCGGAACTCGCCGAGGCGCCGGCCGACGTCCGGACAGCACTCACCGCGCCGTTCACCGCCGTGCTCGCGACGTACGGCGCAGTCCTCGCGTCCGTCTACGGTTCCTTCCGCTACACCCTTGATCGGCGCGACGGTGTCGTCGCCCAGCGTCTGATGCTGCAGCCCCGGTGGGTGACTCTCCTCGTCAGGGCGCCCGCTTCTGCCCTCGGCGGGGCGGTCGTGGCTCTTGCGGGACTCGCCGGCGGTCACGCGGCGTTGGCCTTCGCGATCGGCGGCATCGCGCTGGACGGGACAGCGGTCGGATCCACGCTCGCGCTCGGCGCCATCGCCGGGCTCTGGGGGATGGGGCTCGGAATCGTCGTACAGGCTCATCTCGTGGCTCTGTTCGCCGCGTCCCTGTCGATGGGTGCTGGGCTTCTGGTCGCGATCTTATGGAAGGCCGGGGCCGTCTATCTGCCCCTTCTCGCGATGCTGCAGGCCCTTCGATTCGACGTCGCTGCCGTGGGGATCATGCCGGGAGAGAGTCTCGACGGCTCCACGGCCGTCCTCGTGACGGCCGGATGGGTGACGGCGGCTCTCCTGGCAGGGTGGCTCTCGTTCATGAACCGTGACGTGAGATGAGGCAGCCGCGCAGCGTCCCAGCGTTCGGACCGGCCGGGGGACACGACGTAGGATCCCTAGGTGGCAACCCCGAAGATCGTCCTGTTCTATGCCTTCACGCCCCTCGCCGACCCCGAGGCGATCCGCCTCTGGCAGCGCGACCTCGGCGAGGCACTCGGCCTGCGCGGGCGCCTCATCATCTCAAAGGACGGCGTGAACGGCACACTCGGAGGCGACGTCCGTGCGCTGAAGAAGTGGTCGCGCTCCTTCCGCTCCTACGCGCCGTTCACGGGCGCCGACATCAAGTGGAGCGAGGGGACCGGGCTGGATGCCGAGGGGCGCAGCGTCGACTTCCCCAAGCTCAGCGTCAAGGTGCGCGACGAGATCGTGTCTTTCGGCGCCCCAGGTGAGCTGAAGGTCGACGAGCGCGGCGTGATCGGCGGAGGAACGAGGCTCACGCCCGAAGCGCTGCACGAGCTCGTGGACGAGCGTGGTGACGACGTCGTCTTCTTCGATGGGCGTAACGCCCTCGAGGCGCAGATCGGTCGCTTTCGAGGAGCGGTCGTTCCCGACACCGAGACCACGAGGGACTTCGTCGAGCTCCTCGACTCCGGCGCCTACGACGATCTCAAGGGCAAGCCCGTCGTCACGTACTGCACCGGTGGCATCCGCTGCGAAGTGCTGTCCAGCCTGATGACGGCGCGCGGGTTCGGCGAGGTGTATCAGTTGGAAGGCGGGATCGTCCGCTACGGCGAGAAGTACGGCGACGAAGGCCTGTGGGAGGGCTCGCTCTACGTCTTCGACAAGCGTGGCTCGATCGACTTCTCCGAGCATGCGCAGATCGTCGGCGAATGCGTCGGCTGCGGCGCAGCGACCAAGCGCACGGCCAACTGCCCCGATCTCTCCTGCCGAGCCCAGTTCGTCGTCTGCGCCGACTGCGAGTCCGTGCCCTGCGCCGCGCACGCGGCCTGACGCACCGCTCAGGCAGTCCACACCGGCACGCGCTGACAGCGACAGCCGCGCAACCTTCTACGGTTCGCGTGCCGTCTCTGACTCGCTCGCCTTCTCGGCCTTCGATGCCTTCTCCGCCTCTCGGACGTCGACGATGAATCGCGTGATCCACGCGGCTGCCGCGACGAAGACGAGGACGGCCGCGACGTACGAGTGCACCTCGGGCCCGACGCCCCGGATCACCATGTAGACACCGATGCCGAAGAACAAGAGCCCACCGAACAGCGACCATCTCCCGTTTTTCTTCATAGGAGCGAGGCTACGAAACGCGCAGCGATATCTCGGCATACATCGCGCCGGAGCGCTCGACCGACGCGGCGCACAGAGCGGTCTGTGAACTGTTCCTTCTCAGGCCGCAACCGCCCCCGCCGTGCTCCTCGTCGCGAACAGCGAGCGGGGGAAGAGCAGGGCGCGCACCTGCGTCGGACGATCGACGCTGCGACGCAGGCGTCCGAGGACGACACCCAACGGGGCGGCGAGGTCGATCGGCGCCGCACCGGTGCGCGCGTAGTTCGCCCGTTCGACGGCATCGGTCAGCCGGCTCATCGCCTCCGGATCGACGGCGCTGTCCCGGATGAGGTCAGCCGCACGCATCCGCGGGGTGTCGGCATCCGAGACCGGCAGCTGCAGATCGATCAGGGTGTCGCGCAGCTCGGCCCACACCGCCGCCGCGTCGCCCCGTGCCGCGCGGCGCAGACGCAGCACCCGCTCGATGCGGCGGATCAGAGCGGGGAGGAGCAGCAGCACGATCGCTCCCACCGCCGTGAGCACCACGGGCAACGGGTCGAGTCGGCGCAGCTCTCCGCCGGTTCCGGCATCGTCCGCCGCGTCGCCGCGTTCGATCTCGGGTCCTGCGGACTCCTCGGCCTGCGGAGCCGTCGTCGGTGCGGGAGCGGAAGGTCCGCCCGTCCCGCCGCCCTCGACCGCGCCGGCACGGAAGGCCGTCGGAACACCGAGCGAGGCGGTGGGCTCGAACGGCACCCACCCCACGCCGGGGAACAGCACCTCCGGCCAGGAGTGCAGCTGATCGCTGGACACCGAGAACACGGACTCCTCGCCGCGCTTCTCGTCGGTCAGCGCTCCGGGCAGGTAGCCGACGACGATGCGCGTCTGCATCCCGAGGCTCTCCGCCATGAGCGCGAACGCCCCCGCGAAGTGCACGCAGTAACCCGATCGCTCATCGAGGAACTGGGCGACCGCTTCCGCGCCGGTGCCGTCGAAGCCCTCTTCGACCGGGGTCTCCAGCGAGTAGATGAACTCGGAGCGGAACCAGGTCTGCAGGGCGACGAGCCGGTCGTAGTCGGTGCCGGCCTCCGCTGTGACCTCGTCTGCGAGAGCCGCGATGATCTCGGGCAGCTCGACCGGTTCCGCGTCGGGATCGATGACGGGCTGCGCGGCATCGAGGGCGCGGATCTGCTCGAGGGTCGGGGTCACTCGCGTCGATCCGACCGTGTAGTCGTTGCCCGCGGCATCCGCGCTGCGCGAGACGAGGGTGCGGTTGTCGACCGACACCCGCCAGGAGCCGGTGAGACCCTGCACGCTGGTGGCCGGATAGGGCACGGGCAGCCAGGAACTCGACATGCGGAGGATGCGGATCGAGGTCGTCTGCTCCTCGGTCGCGACGTCCGGGCTCCACTCCGGGTCGCCGAAGCCTTCGTCCTGCGACTGCAGATCGCCGCGATCCGGCTGCCAGACGCGGCCGTCGAAGCGCGACAGGGTGGTGAGGCGCAGGTACGGGGCGATCTCGCCCTTCGCCGCCACGGTGAGCACCTCGACCGGGTTCGGCTGGCGCAGATCGTCGCCGAGCCGCAGGGAGGCGTCGACCGTGACGCCGACCCCGGTTCCCGCGAGGTTCGCGGCCACCGGGAGCGCGGGGGCGATCACGACGGTCGCCGCCAGGGCCGCCGCGCCGACGGTGACGGCGATCGACGTGGACGAGCGGCTCGGGGAGAGCGGATGCCGCCGCGCGGTGAACCGGAACAGGATGAGGACCAGCACGCCGAGCATCACGAACCAGACGACGTGGGGTTCGCCCAGCGTGACGATCATCGGGATCGCGCCGACCACTCCGGTCAGCAGCGCCGCGATCACGGCGGAGCGGTGCGCGACGAGGTGATCCAGGAGGATCGCGATGACAGCGAACCCCGAGCCCATGGCCGCCGCGAGCCCGGGTGAGGGGTCGAGCGGTGCTGTTCCGAAGACGACCTGCTCCCAGGCGGCGGCGCCGAGGGCGCCGAAGAGGGTCAGCGTCGTCGAGGTCGGGAAGATGCCGAGGAACGCGGTGTCGCCGGCGACCAGCTGCGTGACCACGGCGACCGCCACCACCAGCTGGACGGCGAATGTCAGCACGTCGCCGAGCCACGGCGGCCGCCGCCGCAGGAGGTGGCGCATCAGCATCCCGGTACCCGCCACCACGACGACGACGATGACGACGGTGAACGACCACGCGCCCGGATCGATGACGGAGGTGAACGGCCACAGGGCGACGAAGGAGGCCACTGCGGCGAGTGCCCCCGTGGCGACCACACGCGCCGGGTCCTCGTGCTCGCGGTGCCAGCGCGGCGGCGTCGTCGGCTGCGCGCTCGCCGTCGCCGCTCGCTCAGCGCGGAACATCACCGACACCGATCCGCGCGGAGACCGCGTCTTCCCAGGCCTCGGCGACGTCGGCTCCCAGGGGCGACACGGTCCAGCCGTGCTGAGTGGCGGCGGCCGTGGCGCCGTCGAGGAGCTCGGTGCTGAACAGCATCGGCGCTGTCGCTCCGGACGGACGGAGCAGGGCGGCGTCCTCCTCGTCCAGGCGACCCGTGATGTACACCAGCGGCCCCGGCGGCGTTCCCCCGATGAGCGTGGCGAGGTCCCGGCTCTCTCCGCGCGGCGCGACCATGGCCAGCGCCACCAGCAGCCCGTCGCGATCGTCCTCGTGGCCGCGCAGCGTGCCGAGCAGCGCGCCGGCGCTGTCGATCACGTCGACGCTGTATCCCTCGCCGGCCAGGTGCACGGCCGTCGACGCGCACATCGACACCGCGGTCTCGAAGGCCGGGTCGGCGTGCGCACCCGGGGTGTCCCACCGTCGACCGCTGCGGTCGAGCACGACCACGGCATCCGGGCTGGACTCCTCTTCCTCCTGCCGCACCATCAGCTGCCCGCGGTGCGCGGTCGCCCGCCAGTGGATGCGGCGCATGGAGTCGCCGGGGATGTAGCCGCGCGGCGAGAGGTTGTCGCTGCCCTGACCGAGACGGCTCGACGACGTGTGCGCGGTGCCGCCGGCGGCTCCCACGCGCACGGCGAGCGGTGGGAGCGTGAAGATCTCCGGCACGACGGTGATGCTCCGGGTGTCGCCGAACGACTGCTCGCGCTGCGCCAGGCCGAAGGGGTCGACGGTGCGCAGCATCAGCGGTCCGAGAGGCCAGACGCCGCGGCGCACTCCGGTGATCAGATAGCTGAGCTGTCCCGTCTCCGGCGGATACTCGCCCCCGGAATCGCCGGTCACCGCATCGGGCAGCACATCATGCCAGAGTCCGCGCGGCACCCGCAGAGCGCGGAGGGTGAAGCGCACGGTCACCCGAGACGCCTCCGACACGGTGAGCAGGTCGGTGGAGATGCGCCGCGTCACGGTGCCGGAGCGACGGGGCACGCGGACGGCGATGACCGAGAACAGCGTCAGCAGCGCGAGCAGCAGGCCGAGATAGAGGAGGATGCGCGCGCCGACGAGGTTGGCGGCGATCATGCACCCCAGCGCCGCGACGAGCGCACCCGTGCCCCGTGCGGTGAGTGTTCGGCGGCGGCGCATCGGGGGTCCCGGTCAGGAGCGCGTCGCGACGGGGACGCGCACCCGTTCCACGATCTGGGTGAGAGCGGCCTCGACGGGCTGCGCGCCGGCGCGATGCGCACCGCGTGCGGGAAGAAGTCGATGGGCGAGCACCGGGATCAGCAGCGCGGTGATGTCGTCCGGGATCACGAAGTCGCGCCCGTCGAGTGCTGCCCAGACCTTGGCCGATCGGACGAGCTGCAGCGTGGCGCGGGGGCTCGCCCCGAGGTGGAGGTTCGGGTCGGAGCGCGTGGCCTGGGCGAGCGCGACCGCGTACTCCTCGAGGGCCGGGGCGACATGGACCGACCGGGCCCAGGCGATCAGCTGCGAGATCGACAGCGCGTTCGCCACCGGCGAGACCGCGGCCAGCGGATTCACCACATCGCGCTGGCGGAGCATGAGGGCTTCGGCGGCGGCATCCGGATACCCCATCGAGATGCGCATCATGAACCTGTCGCGCTGGGCCTCCGGCAGCGCGTAGGTGCCCTCCATCTCCAGGGGATTCTGCGTCGCGACCACGAGGAACGGCTTCGGCAGCGGATGCGTGGCGCCGTCGACCGTGACCTGGCCCTCCTCCATCGCCTCGAGCAGGGCGGACTGCGTCTTGGGGGAGGAGCGGTTGATCTCGTCGGCGATCACGATGTGCGCGAAGATCGCTCCGCGCTTGAACTCGAACTCGCGGTCGACCGGGTTGTAGACCGAGACGCCGGTCACGTCGCCGGGGAGCAGGTCGGGGGTGAACTGGATGCGGCGCACCGTCGCGTCGACGCTCGCAGCGAGGGCTCGAGCCAGCATGGTCTTGCCGACCCCGGGAACGTCCTCGATGAGAAGGTGGCCCTCCGCCAGCAGACAGACGAGAGCGCTGCGCACGGCATCCGGCTTCCCGTCGATCACCTGGCCGATCGACGACAGGATCGCCGAGGTCTGCGCGGCGAACGCGTCGGCGTCGATCATCGCCGGGATCCGGGGGGAGTTCTCTGGCATGCGTTCCCTCTCGCGTTGGCGCCTCGGTGCGCGTTACTCGATCGTAACCCTGCGGAGGGGTCGGCGCTCTGGCAGCTTTCCCTGAGGATGCGGACGCGGTCGCCCCACGATTCGGGGGTTCGTGCGCGTCGGGTTAGGATGGATCTCGGCTCTCCGCGTGGCGGCATCCAGGCCAATTCCCCCAGGGCGGAAACGCAGCAAGGGTAACCGGGCTCTGCTGGGTGCGCGGAGGGTCATTTTCTTTGCCCTCGAGCGGGTCGATGCCATGTGCGTCCCTGCGTCCGCGGCATCTTCCCCCGATTCCGAAATCGTGGAGGTGCCGGATGTCGTGGGTCTTTGAATGCGTCGACGAGCCATGTCTGTGCTGTCGCGGCTTCGGCGGTGGTCGTCTGCTCGGGCGGAGACGAAGCGAAGGCTCTGGAACTGCATTCTGATATACCGGAAAAGCATTCTGATCGGGGTCTTTTATGGGTCTGAATGTCGGTGGCCCCAGGTTGACTGGGGGTTATGAACAGCCGCACGGACATCTTGGATCGGGTCGTCGCCGAGCTCGATTCTGTGCTGTCCGGTGACGGGTTGGCGGGTCTGCCTGACGCGGAGCGGATGGATGTGCTGCGTATCGCGGGAGCGGCGTTCCGGCGTATCGAGGCGGTGGTGGTCGAGACGACCGCGTCCGCGGATCCGGATTTCTCGCACTCGTTCGGCTGTCGGGGGCAGAACGAGTTGTTGCAGCGGGTGTTGCGGGTGGATGTGGCCGGGGCGACGCGGGTCGGGAAGGTCGCGGATGCGGTGCGCCGGGACGTGAGCCCGTCGTCAGGGGAGCGGTTGCCTGCCCGGTATCCGGCGTTGCGGGAAGCGCTGCTCGACGGTGTGGTCGGGGTCGCGGGTTTCCTTGCGGCGATCACGCCGATCGACAGGGCCGCGCACCGGTTCGGGCGCGAAATTCTCTGGGAAGCGGATGCCGCGCTCGCGGATTACGCCCGCGGGTGCCGTGCAGCGGAGCGGGATGTCGAGACCGACGCGGATGACAGCGACATCGACGCTGCACCCGAGGCGGATGACGCGCCCGCGGCGACGCCGGAGGATCTGCGGCAGTTCGCGCAGGTGTTGGCGATGGTGTTGGACCCGGACGGTCCGGAGCCGTCGGAGCAGGGCGCGCGGCATCAGCGGTCCCTCACGATCGGCCGGTTGAAGGACGGGTTGCATGCGATCCGCGGGCATCTGCTCCCGGATGTCGCGGCGCAGTTGCAGGCGATCATCGACGCGCAATGCAACCCGAAGACCGACGGACCCCCGATGCCCGGCGTGCAGTTCCAGGACTCCGATCAGCCCCCAGGGGACGCAGCGCGCACGGATGAGCCGCACCGGAATGACTCGGCCGCCGATGAGCCGGAGGCGTTTGATCGGCGCAGTGCGGGACAGAAGCGGCACGACGCGCTCGCTGCGGCGCTGGGGATCGCGGCGCGGCATGAGGAGATGCCCACTCTGGGTGGAGCGTCGCCGACGCTGGTCGTGCACGTGGAGGCGAAGGATGTCGCGGCCGGTACCGGGTGGGCGCGGATCGCCGGGTCCCTCGCCCCGGTCGGGCTGCATGTTGCTGCGCACACGGCCTGTGCCGGGTCGATCCAACGTGTCCTTTTCGACGAGGGACGGATCGTGGGCATCAGTGTCACCGATCGGGTGTTCCCGGTGCATCAACGGCGGGCGATCCTCGCTCGCGACAAGGAGTGCCTGATCCCCGGGTGTCATGTCCCGGCGTCGTGGTGTGAGATCCATCACGTGGTCGAGCATGCGCGGGGTGGGCCGACCCATACCGATAACGGGGTCGCGTTGTGCTGGTGGCATCACCGGTCGCTGGACACGTCGGGGTGGGAGATCCGGATGGACGCCGGCGTCCCCGAGATCCGCGGACCGGCCTGGTGGGACCCCCACGGGAGATGGCGCGCCCCGAGACCGAGCATCCCCACCCGCCTCACCCACATCCGCGCCGGCAGCTGAACCCGAACCTGGCATCCGCGCCCGACGTCGCTGCCGCGCGCTCGACCGCGATGCGACCGATCGGCTTGCCGTGCCCAGTCGTCTCTGGGGTACGCCTGCGACAATCAGCAGGTGACCGTCATGCCGCCCCGCAACAGCCCGAACACCCAGAGCACCTCGAACGCTCTCGGCCGTTTCGTGTCGCCGGTCGCGCTGCTCGCGTTGATGTGGCTCGTCCAGACCCTCGACGCGATCCTGCCCGGCTCCTTCACCGGATTCGGCCTGCGGTCCTGGGACGTCACCGGTCTCGGCGGCATCGTGCTCGGCCCGCTGCTGCACGCGAACTGGGCTCACCTCATCGCCAACTCCGTGCCTTTCCTCGTGCTCGGCTGCCTGGTCGCCGTCGAAGGTGCACGGCGGTTCTGGGCGGTCACGTCGATCGTCGCGATCGTCGGCGGACTCGGCACGTGGCTCGTCAACGCGCCCGGCACCCTGACGGTCGGCGCCTCCGTCCTGGTGTTCGGCTACTTCGGCTATGTCGTGATGCGCGTCTTCGCTCCCGGCCGCGTCGCGCACCGCATCCTCTACGCCGTGATCGCGCTCATCGTCATCGCCCTCTACGGCGGATCGATGCTCGCCGGTGTCTTCGGGGCGGCGGAAGGCGTGTCCTGGCAGGGCCATCTGTTCGGCGCCGTCGGCGGAGGAGTCGCCGCGTTCGCCGGGCGGCGTCGCCGAACGGATCGCGAAATGCTGACCCCATGAGCCGCGGTCGGGCCAACCCGCAGCGAAGGGCGCGACCTCGGAAGACCTCGAAGCCCCGCGCCGCCGCGGCGCGAACCGCCGCGCGGGGAACGACGAGGAAGAGGGCGACCAAGCATCGGAAGCCCGGAGCCCGCCGTCAGGCGGTGATCCGCCTGCGTCGTCGGCGGATGCTGCGTCGCATCCTGATCTCGACCGGAGCGGTCGCGGCGGCCGTCGCGCTCCTGGTGCTGATCCCACTCGGGCTCGCCCGCGATCCCGCGGCGATCTGCCTCGACGACCCGAAGACCTTCCCGGAGGCGGGCATCGAAGGCTGGAGCGGCGAGCAGCTCGAGAACGCCGCGACCATCGTGCGCACGGCATCCGCCCTCGGGTTCGGACGCGACGGGCAGATCCTCGGCGTCATGACGGCGATGGGGGAGAGCAGCCTCGAGAACATCGACTACGGCGACTGGGAGACCCGCGGATTCACCAACCCCGACGGCACGCCCACCACCAGCATCGGCCTGTTCCAGCAGCAGGAGTGGTGGGGCACGGTCGAGGCGCGGATGGATCCGGCCACCGCGGCGACGATGTTCTACGAGCGACTCGGACGAGTGCCCGACTGGCAGCAGCTGCCGCCCTCGCACGCGATCCATCGCGTGCAGATCAACACCGACCGCGACTACTACGCGCGCTTCCAGGAGGACGCCACTGCGATCGTCGACACCCTGTCCGGCGCGTGCACGGCAGACCCCGCCTAAGCTGAACCCGTGGCGCGGAGCATCTACATCACCTCGGCCGAAGGCCATACCGGAAAGTCGACGATCGCCCTCGGGGCGCTCGACGCCTTGATGCGCGTGTCGCCGCGGGTGGGCGTGTTCCGCCCGATCGCCCGGTCGGTCACCGAGCGCGACGAGATCCTCGACCTGATGCTCGCCCACGACGGCGTGCATCTCGACTACGACGACTGCATCGGCGTCACCTACGACGACGTCCGCGGCGATCCCGACGCCGCGCTGTCGACCATCGTCGCGCGTTTCAAGGCGGTCGAGGCGCAGTGCGACGCGGTCGTGATCATCGGCAGCGACTACACCGACGTCGCGAGCCCGGCCGAACTCGGCTACAACGCCCGGATCGCCGCGAACCTCGGATCTCCCGTGCTGCTCGTGCTCAGCGGCCGCGATCAGCAGCGTCAGGCCGAGCAGCTCGGCACGACGACCGCGCGCACCGCGTCGGCCGTCAGCCAGATCGCCGCCCTCGCGCTGTCGGAGCTCGCCGAGGAGCGCGCCGAGCTGTTCGCGGTGGTCGTCAACCGCGCCGATCCCGCCGCCCTCGACGACATCGTCGCCGACGTCTCCGGAGCGCTTCCGGAGGCAGGGACGCCCGTCTGGGCGATCCCGGAGGACCGTGCGCTGGTCGCGCCCTCGATCCGCAGCATCCTCGCCGCCGTCGACGGGAAGCTCCTCAAGGGCGACGACGACAGGCTCGGACGCGAGGCGCTCACGATCGTCGTCGCCGGGATGTCGATGGTGAACGTGCTCCCGCGCCTGACCGAGGAGGCGGTCGTGGTGATCCCGGCGGATCGCACCGAGGTGCTCCTCGCGGCGCTGCTCGCCGATTCGTCCGGCACGTTCCCGCGCATCGCCGGCATCATCCTCAACGGACCGTTCCCTCTTCCGGAGCCGATCGTGCAGCTCCTCGACGGCTTCTCGTCGTCGGTGCCGATCATCACGACCGACCTCGGCACCTACGACACGGCGGTGCGGGTGATGGGCACCCGCGGCGTGATCTCGCCGGACTCGCGAGCCCGCTACGATCGCGCCCTCGGCCTCTTCCAGACGCACGTCGACATCGCCGAGCTGACCACGCAGCTCGGGCTCGCCGAATCGCGGGTCGTGACGCCGCTCATGTTCGAGTACGGCCTCATCGAGCGGGCGCGCGCCGACCGGCGCCACATCGTCCTCCCCGAGGGCGACGACGACCGCATCCTCCGTGCCGCCGCCACGCTGCTCGCCCGGGAGGTCGCGGATCTCACGATCCTCGGCGACGAGGGGTCGGTGCGGGCGCGGGCCGTCGAGCTCGGCGTCGACATCACCGCGGCCCGGGTCGTCAGCACCACCGATCCCGAACTGGTCGAGCGCTTCGCCGCCGAGTACGCCCGCCTGCGGGCGCATAAGGGCATCACCCTGGCGCAGGCGGCCGACACCGTGACCGACGTCTCGTACTTCGGCACGATGATGGTGCACCTCGGCCTGGCCGACGGCATGGTCTCGGGCGCCGCGCACACGACGGCGCACACGATCCGGCCGTCGTTCGAGATCATCAAGACGAAGCCGGGCGTGAACGTCGTCTCCAGCGTCTTCCTCATGGCGCTCGCCGACCGCGTGCTCGTCTACGGAGACTGCGCCGTGATCCCCGACCCGACGAGCGAGCAGCTCGCCGACATCGCCGTGTCCTCGGCGGCGACGGCCCGCCAGTTCGGCATCGAGCCGCGCATCGCGATGCTCTCGTATTCGACGGGGGAGTCGGGATCCGGAGCCGACGTCGACAAGGTCCGTGCGGCCACCGCCCTGGTGCGCGAACGGGCTCCCGAGCTGCTCGTCGAAGGCCCGATCCAGTACGACGCGGCGGCGGACGCCGCCGTCGCCAAAGCCAAGCTCCCCGACTCCGCGGTGGCGGGCCGGGCGACCGTCTTCGTCTTCCCCGACCTCAACACCGGCAACAACACGTACAAGGCGGTGCAGCGCTCCGCCGGCGCCGTCGCCATCGGCCCGGTGCTGCAGGGCCTCAACAAGCCGATCAACGACCTCTCCCGCGGGGCTCTCGTCGACGACATCGTCAACACGGTGGCGATCACGGCCATCCAGGCCCAGAGCGCGGACGAGGGCGCGGCATGAGCGCCATCCTGGTGATCAACAGCGGATCCTCCTCGTTGAAGTACAGCCTGATCGACGTCGAGACCGAGGGCGAGCTCGCGAACGGCCTGATCGAGCGGATCGGCCAGGACGCCAGCCCGGTCTCGCACACGGTCCGGCCGGAGACGACCGCGGATGCCGTGCCGACCGTGCTCGATGCGACCTACCGGTCCGAGCTGCCGGTGGCCGACCACCACGCCGCCTTCGCCGTGATGCTGGAGCAGTTCGCGGCGCACGGCCCGTCGCTGGAGGAGCGCCCGCCGGTGGCCGTCGGCCATCGCGTGGTGCACGGCGGCGCCCGGTTCTACGCCCCGACGCTGATCGACGCCGACGTCGAACGCCAGATCGACGAGCTCGCGGTGCTCGCGCCGCTGCACAATCCGGCGAACCTGGCCGGCATCCGTGCGGCGAAGGCCGTGTTCACCGCCGTGCCGCACGTCGCCGTGTTCGACACCGCCTTCCACCAGACGCTGCCGCCGGCCGCCTTCACCTACGCGATCGACGCCGCGCTCGCCGCCGAGCACCGGGTGCGCCGCTACGGCTTCCACGGCACCAGCCACCAGTACGTGAGCGAGAAGGCGGCAGCGTTCCTCGGCAGAGATCTCGCCGACCTCCGGCAGATCGTCTTCCACCTCGGCAACGGCGCCTCGGTCACCGCGATCGACGGCGGTCGCTCGGTCGAGACGTCGATGGGCCTCACCCCGCTCGAGGGCCTCGTGATGGGCACCCGATCCGGCGACCTCGATCCCGCCGCCCTCGTACACCTGTCGCGGCGCGCCGGGCTGTCGATCGACGACCTCGACCGCCTGCTCAACAGCCGCAGCGGGCTCCTCGGCCTCGCCGGTCGCAGCGACATGCGCGACATCCTCGCCGGTGTGGACGAGGGAGACGATGCTGCGACGCTCGCCTTCGACGTCTACATCCATCGACTCCGCGCGTACGCCGGCGCCTACATCGCCCAGCTGAGCGGGGTGGACGTCATCTCCTTCACGGCGGGCGTGGGAGAGAACGCGGCGCGCGTGAGAGCCGATGCCCTGGCGACCCTCGGATTCGCCGGGGTCGAGATCGACCCCTCGCGCAACGAGGCTCGCGAGCGCGGCATCCGTCGCATCTCCGCCGATGCGTCTCCCGTCACGGTCCTCGTGGTCCCGACGAACGAGGAGCTGCAGATCGCCCGCCAGACCGCAGGGCTCCTCTGAGCGGATGCCGTGTCAGGGGTTACCCCGCCGGGCCGCACCGCATTACGCTTGCACAGTGGCACGGAGAGGTGCCGAACCCTCATCGCCCTTCTCCTGGAGGCTCCTGTGCCAGAAGCCCTGCCCGATCTGCTCCACGCCGACGGTGTGCTCTTCGACCTCGACGGCGTCCTGACGCCGACGGCGGAGGTGCACATGCGGGCATGGAAGGTCGTGTTCGACGACGTCTTCGCACGCTGGGGCATCACCCCTGCGTACACCGACGCCGACTACTTCGACTTCGTCGACGGCAAGAAGCGCTACGACGGCGTCGCCAGCCTGATGCAGAGCCGCAACGTCGAGGTCCCCTGGGGCGACGTCGACGACGATCCCGCCGCCGAGACGATCTGCGGCATCGGCAACCGCAAGAACGCCGCCTTCGCGGTCTCGCTGCGCAGCGAGGGCATCGCGCCGTACCCCGGATCCCTCGCCCTCGTCGAGAAGCTGCACGCCGCCGGTGTGCCCCTCGGCGTGGTGTCGAGCTCGAAGAACGCCGAGGAGGTGCTCGGGGCCGCAGGGCTCCGTGACTTCTTCCGGATCGTCGTCGACGGCGTCGTCGCCGAGCGCGACGGCCTCGCCTCCAAGCCCGCCGCCGACATGTTCGCCGCGGGCGCCGCCGCCCTCGGCGTCGACCCGGCCCGGTCCGTGGCCGTCGAGGACGCCACGTCGGGCGCCGCATCCGCCGCCGCAGCCGGCTTCGCCACGGTCGTCGGCGTCGATCGCGGCACGGGCGCCGACGCGCTGCGCGACGCCGGGGCCACCGTCGTCGTCGACGACCTCGATGTCTTCCTTTCCGAGACCCGCACCGAGAACCCGGAGACCGCATGATCGACCGCGACCGCTTCCCCGTCGACCCGTGGCGTCTCATCGAGACGAGCTACTCCGAGGAGGGCGTGGGCGAGACGCTGTTCTCGGTCGGCAACGGCTACCTCGGCCTCCGCGGCAACCACATCGAGGGCCGCGGCGCCCACGAGCACGGAACCTTCATCAACGGGCTCCACGAGACCTGGCCGATCCGCCACGCCGAGCAGGCCTACGGCTTCGCCGAGGTGGGGCAGACCATCGTCAACGCGCCCGACGCGAAGATCATGCGCGTCTACGTCGACGACGAGCCGATGTCGTTCGACGAGGCCGACGTGCGCGAGTACCAGCGCACCCTCGACATGCGCACCGGCGTCCTGGAGCGACTCGTCGTCTGGGAGACCCCGTCGGGCAAGCGCGTGCGCATCCGCGACGAGCGCATCGTCAGCTTCGAGGAGCGGCACCTGGCGATCCTCCGCCTCGAGGTCACGGTCGAGAACTCCGACGCCCCGGTGACGATCAGCTGCCAGCTGCTCAACCGGCAGGACGGCGGCAACGTCTATGCCGGAACGCCGGTGGCGGCGCAGAAGAAGAAGGCCGGCTTCGACCCTCGCAAGGCCGAGAAGATCGCGGATCGGGTGCTCGAGCCCGCCGAGTACTGGCAGGACGGCCTGCGCGCGACGCTGTCGTACCAGGTGGCCGACTCGGGCATGACGGTCGCGGTGGTCGCCGACCACATCATCGAGACCGACAACGAGTACAGCGCCCGTCAGCTCGTCGAACCCGACATCGCCAAGAACGTGTTCCGCGTGCAGGCGAAGGCCGGCGTCCCGATCCGGATCACCAAGCTCGTCAGCTACCACACCTCGCGGGGTGTGCCGCCGCGCGAGCTCGTCGACCGCTGCCGGCGCTCGCTCGACCGGGTCGCGGTGGAGGGCGTCGAGACGCAGTTCCGCCGCCAGGCCGAATGGCTCGCCGCGTTCTGGGAGCGCAGCGACGTGCAGATCGGCGGCCGCGACGACATCCAGCAGGCGACCAGGTGGTGCCTGCTGCAGCTCGCGCAGGCATCCGCGCGCGCCGACGGCACCGGCGTGCCGGCCAAGGGCGTCTCGGGCTCGGGTTACAGCGGCCACTACTTCTGGGACACCGAGATCTACGTGCTGCCGTTCCTCACGTACACGTCGCCGCAGTGGGCGCGCAACGCCCTCCGCGCCCGCGTGCAGATGCTGCCCGCCGCCCGCCGCAGGGCCGCGCAGCTGAACGAGGCCGGCGCGCTGTTCCCGTGGCGGACCATCAACGGCGAGGAGGCATCGGCCTACTACGCCGCCGGCACCGCGCAGTACCACATCAACGCCGACGTGAGCTTCGCGCTCGGCAAGTACGTGCGCGCCACGGGCGACGAGGACTTCCTGCGTCGCGAGGGCGCGGACATCGCGATCGAGACGGCCCGTCTCTGGGCGACCCTCGGATTCTGGCGGGGCTCGCGGCTGATGGAGGAGCCCGGCGCGGGGGAGACGATCGAGACCTTCCACATCCACGGCGTGACCGGCCCCGACGAGTACACGACGGTCGTGAACGACAATCTGTACACGAATGTGATGGCGCGGTACAACCTCCGCTATGCGGCGCGGATCGTGCGGGAGATCCAGGAGACGTATCCCGAGGACTACACCCGGCTCGTCGAGCGCACGGGTCTCGGTTCGGGCGAGGCGGAGGCGTGGGAGCGCGCCGCAGAGGCCATGTTCATCCCGTACAGCGAGAGCCTCGGCATCCACCCGCAGGATTCGCTCTTCCTCGAGCGCGAGGTCTGGGACCTCGCCCAGACGCCGGCCGATCAGCGCCCGCTGCTGCTGCACTTCCACCCGCTGGTGATCTACCGGTTCCAGGTGCTGAAGCAGGCGGATGTCGTGCTCGCCCTGTTCCTGCAGGGCAACCACTTCACCCCGGAGGAGAAGCGGGCCGACTTCGACTACTACGACCCGCTGACGACCGGTGATTCCACGCTGTCGGCGGTCGTGCAGTCCATCCTCGCCGCCGAGGTGGGATATCAGGACCTCGCCCAGCGGTACTTCGAGCAGTCGCTGTTCGTCGACCTGCACGATCTGCACCACAACGCCGCCGACGGTGTGCACGTCGCCTCCGCCGGCGGGGTGTGGACGGCGCTCGTCTGCGGCTTCGGCGGCATGCGCGATTACGCGGGCGAGCTCAGCTTCGATCCGCGCCTGCCGGCGGACTGGCCCTCGCTGTCGTTCCCGCTGCAGTGGCAGGGATCGGATCTGCAGGTCACGGTGACGAAGGATCAGCTCCGGCTGCGGGTGCGCAGCGGGGCGCCCGTCGCGTTCACCGTGCGGGACGTCGCCTACATCGCGACGACCGACGAGGCCATCGTGGTCCCGCTCGCCGACCAGGGGCCGCTGATCCCCGGACGCCCGACGCTGCGGCAGTTCGCCGACGCGCTGCGCGAGGACGGCACGAGGCTCTCGGCATCCGTTCCGGTCATCACGACGACGATCCCGATCATCGAGCCGATCGACTGATCAGGTGACCCGCCGAAGTGTCGGTGGCACGCCGTAGGCTGTTGAGGTGACCACAGCCCTCTACCGCCGCTACCGACCCGAGACGTTCGGCGAGATGATCGGGCAGTCCCAGGTGACCGATCCGCTGATGACCGCGCTGCGCGGAGACCGTGTCGGGCACGCCTACCTGTTCTCCGGGCCGCGCGGGTGCGGCAAGACGACCTCGGCGCGCATCCTCGCCCGCTGCCTGAACTGCGCGGCAGGGCCGACCGACACGCCCTGCGGCACCTGCGACAGCTGCGTCGAGCTCTCCCGCGCCGGCGGGGGATCGCTCGACGTCGTCGAGATCGACGCCGCGAGTCACAACGGCGTCGACGACGCGCGCGACCTCCGCGAGCGGGCGACGTTCGCCCCGAGCCGTGACCGCTACAAGATCTTCATCCTCGACGAGGCGCACATGGTGACGCCGCAGGGGTTCAACGCGCTGCTGAAGCTCGTCGAGGAGCCGCCGGAGCACGTGAAGTTCATCTTCGCGACGACCGAGCCCGAGAAGGTGCTCGGCACGATCCGCTCGCGCACGCACCACTACCCGTTCCGTCTCGTCCCGCCCGCCGCGATGCTCGAGTACGTCGCGAAGCTCTGCGGCGAAGAGGGCGTGATCGTCGAGCAGGGCGTGCTCCCGCTCGTGGTCCGTGCCGGCGGAGGGTCTCCGCGAGACACCCTGTCGCTGCTCGACCAGCTGATCGCCGGCTCCGACGCCCCGGCCGGCTCCGAGACCGTCACAGTCGGGTACGCCCGTGCCGTCGCCCTCCTCGGGTACACGCACGCGGCCCTGCTCGACGAGATCGTCGACGCGCTCGCCGCGGGTGACGCCGCAGCGGCCTTCCCCGCGATCGACCGCGTCGTGCAGACCGGTCAGGACCCCCGTCGCTTCGTCGACGACCTGCTCGAGCGGCTGCGCGACCTCATCGTGATCGCCGCCGTCGGCGCCGGCGCGTCGGCTGTCCTGCGCGGCATCGCCGAAGACGACCTCGAGCGCATGCGCGGGCAGGCGGCGGCCTTCGGCGCCTCCCGCCTCTCGCGCACGGCCGACGTCGTCAGCGCGGCTCTCGACGACATGAGCGGTGCGACCTCCCCGCGCCTGCACCTCGAGCTCATGGTGGCGCGCGTGCTCGCCGGAGCGCCGGATGCCGTGGCGACCGCTCCAGCGGCCGCTGCCGAGCGCCCGGCGGCTCCCGCCGCCCGTGCCCAGGCGCCGGCCGCCGAGGCATCGAGGCCCGCCGCGGCACCGGCACCTGCGGCATCCGCACCGGCACCGGCCGCTGCGGCACCTGAGCCGGCGGTCGCTGCTGTCGCGACCCCTGCTGTCGATGCTCCGACCGTCGAGACCTCGGCCGAGACGACGGCGGCTCCGGATGCCGCGCCGCCCGCGCCGGAAGCCGCTCCCGCAGCGGCTGTCCCCGCGGGACCGGTCACCCTGGCGAGCATCACCGCCGCGTGGCCCGCCGTGCTCACGCGTCTCGAGGGCATCAGCCGCACGTCCTGGCTGCTCGCGACAGCGGTGCAGCCGCTGGCGTACGTCACGGAGAGCGACGTGCTGACGCTCGGCTTCACGAGCCAGCACGACGTGGCCAAGTTCAAGGGGACGACGCCCGGCTCCGGACCGTCCGACCACCTGCGCACCGCCATCGAGCAGGAGCTCGGCGTGCGTGTGAAGTACATCCCCGCTCCGATGCCTTCCGGCGGTGCGCCGCGCCAGCCCGCGGCATCCGCCGCCTCGGCACCGTCCGACGCCGCGCCCGCATCGGAGCCTGCGTCAGCGGGGTCCTCCCGTCCGCAGGTCCGTGGCGCGTCCGCTCCCTCCGTGACGGAGTGGGCGGTCGCCCCCATCCCCACGGCGGAGCCCGCGGGCGAGATGCCGGCGCCGGCATCCCCGCTTCCCGTCGATGACGAGCCCGAAGAGGTCGAGGCGGCGGCATCCGCGCCCGTTCCTCCCGCCGACGGCGCCGTGGATCGTGACGAGCCTCCCCTTCCGGGCGACGACGATGCTCCCGCCTTCGACGACGAGCCGCCGTACGACCCGGCCTACGAGCCGGCCGGAGCGTCACAGGGATCGCCGCCGCGTCAGGAACAGCGGGGGCCGTCCGCTCCCGCTGCTCCCGTAATTCCCCGGGCGCAGCGTGCACCCGCCACTCCGCCCGTCGTCACCGAACGCGCGCCCTCCGTCGGGGGAGTGCAGCGCTACGGTGAGGCCGTGATCCGCCAGGTGCTCGGCGCGACCTTCCTGCGCGAAGAGCCCTACGAGCCCCCGACGAGGTTCTCCTGATGTACGACGGCATCGTTCAGGAGCTGATCGACGAGTTCGGTCGGCTCCCCGGCATCGGGCCGAAGTCGGCCCAGCGCATCGCGTTCCACATCCTGCAGACGCCGACGTTCGACGTCGCCCGCCTCGCGGAGCTGCTCACCGAGATCCGCATCCGCGTGCGGTTCTGCGAGGTGTGCGGCAACGTCGCCGAGCAGGAGCGGTGTGCGATCTGCCGCGACCCTCGACGCAGTCAGGCCCTGATCTGCGTCGTCGAGGACGCGAAGGACGTCGCGGCCATCGAGCGCACCAGAGAGTTCCGCGGGCTGTACCACGTGCTCGGCGGCGTGATCAGCCCCATCGCCGGCATCGGCCCCGACGATCTGCGCATCGCCCAGCTCATGACGCGGCTGGCCGACGGCACCGTGCAGGAGGTCATCCTGGCCACCAACCCCAACCTCGAGGGCGAGGCCACGGCGAGCTACCTCAGCAGACTGCTGACGACCATGCAGATCACCGTCTCGCGCCTGGCCTCGGGCCTGCCCGTCGGCGGCGACCTCGAGTACGCCGACGAGGTCACCCTCGGTCGCGCCTTCGAGGGCCGGCGCGTCCTGTGAACACCCAGGGAGGGTTCTCCCGACGCGGCTGGCTCCTCTTCGGCGCGATGGCGCTGCTGTGGGGTGTGCCCTATCTCTTCATCAGCATCGCGGTCGAGTCGCTCTCCCCGCCCGCGATCGTGGCCGGCCGCACTCTCATCGCCGCAGTGCTGCTGCTGCCGTTCGCCCTCCGCGGCGGGGCGCTGCGCGCCGCCCTCAAGCACTGGCCGTGGGTGCTGGCCTTCGGGCTGGTCGAGATGGCCGGTCCCTTCGTGCTGCTGGGGCATGCCGAGATGACGCTGCCCTCGGGCATGACCGGTCTTCTGGTCGCCACGGTGCCCCTTTTCGCGGCCCTGATCGCCCTCGGCGGAGGGGATCGCGGCGTGCTCCGCCCTGCGCGGGGCATCGGCCTCCTCGTCGGCTTCGTGGGCGTCGGGATCGTGGTGGCGGGACCGGGGCTGTTCGGCGGTGAGGTCAGCCTGCTCGCCGCGGGCGAGGTGCTGCTCGTCGCGGTCCTGTACGCGATCGCCCCGTTCATCGTGGCGCGCAAGCTCGCCGATGTGCCCTCGCTCGGCACGATCACGCTGTCGCTGCTGATGATCGGCATCCTCTACCTCCCGATCGGTCTGCTCACCCAGCACGAGGTCCCGACGCTGCCGTCCATCGGCGCGCTCCTCGCTCTCGCGGTGATCTGCACGGCCGTCGCGTTCCTCGCGTTCTTCGCCCTCATCCGCGAGGTCGGACCGGTGCGCGCGCCGCTGTTCACCTACGTGAACCCCGTCGTGGCGATCGTGCTCGGCGCGATCGTGCTCTCCGAACCGCTGACGCCCGGGCTCCTCATCGGGTTCCCGCTCATCATCGCCGGATGCTGGTTCGCGGCGACCGGCGGGCGCCTGCGGCGCGCCACCGGAGACCCGCTCGGCTCCGATCCGCTCGGCTCCGATCCGCCTCCCGCCGCGGCGCTGCCGCCGGCTCCCTGACGCCTCGTCGCGCTGCCCGTCTGCTCATCCCTCTGCGACACATGCGCGGCGGGGTATACGGGCCGATCGTAGAATGAGCGGTGGGCGGATCCGCCCGACATCCCCGGGAGTGAACGTGGCCCTCATCGTGCAGAAGTACGGCGGCTCCTCTGTCGCCGACGCAGAGAGCATCAAGCGCGTCGCCAAGCGCATCGTCGACACGCGTCGCGCCGGGCACGACGTGGTCGTCGCCGTCAGCGCCATGGGCGACACGACCGACGAGCTGCTCGACCTCGCGAACGAGGTCGCTCCCATCCCCGCGCCGCGCGAACTGGACATGCTCCTCTCGAGCGGTGAGCGCATCTCGATGGCCCTGCTGGCCATGGCGATCCACTCGATGGGGTTCGAGGCGCGTTCCTTCACCGGCAGCCAGGCCGGCATGATCACCGACTCGCAGCACGGCGCGGCTCGCATCGTCGATGTGACACCCGTCCGCCTGCGTGAGGCTCTCGACGAGGGCGCGATCGTCATCGTCGCCGGCTTCCAGGGCTTCAATCGCGACACCCGCGACATCACGACCCTCGGCCGCGGCGGCTCCGACACCACGGCGGTCGCCCTGGCCGCAGCGCTCGGGGCCGACGTCTGCGAGATCTACAGCGACGTCGACGGCATCTACACGGCGGACCCCCGGGTGATCCCGAAGGCGCAGAAGCTCGATCACGTCTCGACGGAGGAGATGCTCGAGCTGGCCGCCAACGGCGCCAAGGTGCTGTACATCCGCGCCGTCGAATACGCACGCCGTCACGGCGTGCTCATCCACTCCCGGTCGACGTTCTCGTCGGCCGAGGGCACGTACGTTCTGGGCGAGGGTATGAAGAACCCGCGCGAAGCCGAGGGAGCAGTCATGGAAGAACCGATCGTCGCCGGTGTGGCCACCGATTTCAGCCATGCCAAGATCACCGTCGCCGGTGTCCCCGACGTGCCGGGCAAGGCGGCCGAGATCTTCAAGATCGTGGCGAGGTCCGGCGCGAACGTCGACATGATCGTGCAGAACGTCTCCGCGACGGGCCGCACCGACATCTCGTTCACCGTCCCCAAGGCGGATGCCGCGGCAGCGCTCAAGGCCCTGGCCGCCGAGCAGAACGAGGTCGGATTCCAGAATCTCGTGCACGACGACCAGATCGGCAAGCTCTCGGTCGTCGGCGCCGGCATGCGCACGCACTCGGGCGTCTCGGCGACGCTGTTCGAGGCCCTCTCGGCCGGCGGCATCAACATCGAGATGATCTCGACCTCCGAGATCCGCATCTCGGTCGTGCTCCGCGGCGACGACCTCGCCGAGGCGGCACGCACCGTGCACACCGCCTACGGTCTCGACGGCGACTCCGAGGCCACCGTCCACGCCGGCACCGGTCGCTGACCCACCCGCCCTCGTCCTCGCGACGGCACGGTAGACTCACCGAAACCCTGACACCGGCGCCAGGCGCGGCATCCGCATCCCGACGCTGCGCCCGACGCTTCGTACGCACCATCCGCACGACGCCAAGGAACATCATGACCCGCATCTCCGATTCAGGACTCTCCGTCGCCATCGTCGGCGCCACCGGCCAGGTGGGCACCGTCATGCGCGAGATTCTCGCCGAGCGGGCGTTCCCGATCCGCGAGCTGCGGCTCTTCTCGTCGTCGCGCTCCGCGGGCACGGCGATCGAGTTCGGCGGAGCGACCGTGATCGTCGAGGACGTCGAGACGGCAGATGCCGCCGGCATCGACATCGCCCTGTTCTCCGCCGGCGCGACCGCCAGCCGCGCCTACGCGCCGCGCTTCGCCGCGGCGGGCGCCGTGGTCGTCGACAACTCGAGCGCCTGGCGCAACGACCCCGAGGTCCCGCTCGTCGTCAGCGAGGTCAACCCGCACGCGATCGACGATCGCCCCAAGGGCATCATCGCGAACCCGAACTGCACCACGATGGCGGCCATGCCCGTCCTGAAGGCGCTGCACGCGGATGCCGGCCTCGAGCGTCTGATCGTCTCGACGTACCAGGCCGTCTCCGGCTCCGGCCTCGCCGGCGCGCAGGAGCTGCTCGGACAGGTCGAGGGGGTCCTCGCCCAGGGCGACACCCTCCGCCTCGTGCACGACGGCTCGGCGATCGACTTCCCGCAGCCCGAGAAGTACGTCGCCCCCATCGCCTTCGACGTCATCCCGTTCGCGGGCAACCTCGTCGACGACGGACAGAACGAGACCGACGAGGAGAAGAAGCTCCGCAACGAGAGCCGCAAGATCCTCGAGCTGCCCGACCTGCGCGTCGCCGGCACCTGCGTGCGTGTCCCGGTCTTCACCGGACATTCGCTGTCGATCCACGCCGAGTTCTCGAAGGACATCACACCGGAGCGCGCCACCGAGCTGCTCGCGGCGGCCCCCGGCGTCGCCCTCGAAGAGGTTCCGACCCCGCTCCAGGCAGCCGGCAAGGACCCGAGCTTCGTCGGTCGCATCCGCGCCGACCAGTCCGCACCCGAGGGCAAGGGTCTCGTGCTGTTCATCAGCAACGACAACCTGCGCAAGGGCGCGGCGCTCAACGCGGTGCAGATCGCCGAGGTGCTCGCCGAGCGTCTCGCCGTCATAGCCTGACCGCATCGCCGCCATGCGCATCCGGTCTCATCGGGCCGTCCGCGCGGACCTGGGCTGGCTCTGAGACCCGTGCGGCCGAACTAGACTGATCTGGTGACTGAAAACGTCGATGTCGTCCTGATCGGCGGTGGCATCATGAGCGCCACCCTGGGTACTCTGCTGCACGAACTGCAGCCGGAGTGGAAGATCGTCGCCTTCGAGCGACTCTCCGATGTCGCCCAGGAGAGCTCGAACCCCTGGAACAACGCAGGAACCGGTCACGCCGCCCTGTGCGAGCTGAACTACATGCCGCAGCAGGGCGACGCGCCTCTCGACCCGGCGAAGGCCGTCTCGATCAACGAGCAGTTCCAGCAGAGCCGTCAGTTCTGGTCGTCGCTGGTCGACAAGGGCGTGCTCGACGCGCCGTCGACCTTCATCAACGCGACTCCGCACATGACCTTCGTGCGTGGCGAGAAGGACGTCGCCTACCTCAAGGCCCGCTACGAGGTGCTCAAGGAGCAGCCGCTGTTCGCGGGCATCGAGTACAGCGAGGACTCGCGCGTCATCAACAAGTGGGCGCCGCTCCTCATGCAGCAGCGTCGCAAGGGCGAGCCGTTCGCGGCCACACGCGTTCCGGCGGGGACCGACGTCGACTTCGGCGCCCTCACGCACCAGCTGTTCGACCACCTCACCGCCTCCGGCGTCGAGCTGCGCACGAACCACGAGGTGCGCAGCCTGAAGAAGCAGAAGGACGGCGGCTGGCTGGTCAAGTACCGCACGACGATCGGCCGCACCCCGAACGAGGTCAAGGCGCGCTTCGTGTTCGTCGGTGCGGGCGGCTGGGCGCTCAAGCTGCTGCAGAACTCCGGCATCCCCGAGATCAAGGGCTACGGCGTCTTCCCCATCGGAGGACAGTTCCTCAAGACGACGAACCCGACGGTCGTCGCGCAGCACAAGGCGAAGGTGTACTCGCAGGCCTCGGTCGGCGCCCCGCCCATGTCGGTCCCGCACCTCGACACCCGCGTCGTGGGCGGGGAGGCCTCGCTCATGTTCGGCCCCTTCGCGACGTTCAGCCCCAAGTTCCTCAAGAACGGCTCGATGCTCGACATCGTCTCGCAGGTGCGCGCGCACAACCTGGTGCCGATGCTGCAGGTCGCGGTCAAGAACCCCGATCTCATCACGTATCTCGTGGGCGAGCTGCTGAAGAACCACGCGAAGAAGGTCGACAGCCTGCGCACCTTCATGCCGACCGCGAAGGACGAGGACTGGACCCTCATCGACGCCGGTCAGCGTGCCCAGGTGATGAAGAAGGATCCGCAGAAGGGCGGCATCCTCCAGTTCGGCACCGAGGTGGTCTCGTCGGCCGACGGATCGATCGCCGGTCTCCTCGGCGCATCGCCCGGCGCATCGACGGCCGTCCCGATCATGCTCCAGCTGCTCAAGACCTGCTTCCCGGCTGAGTACGCGGGCTGGGAGCCCGAGCTGCGCGCGCTCATCCCGACGTTCGGCGAGCAGCTGAACAAGGATGCCGAGCTCGCGGAGGAATCCACGGCGGCGACCGCCGCGACCCTCGGCATCAACGCCTGAGCCGGCACCGTGGCGAAGCTCTACTTCCGCTACGGCGCGATGAACTCGGGCAAGTCGACCTCGCTGCTGCAGGCCGCGTACAACTACGAGGAGCGCGGGCAGCATGTGCTGCTCGCCAAGCCCGCGATCGACACCAAGGGGGCGTCCGAGATCGCCAGCCGGCTCGGCGTCACGCGCGAGGTGGACTTCCTGATCGGCCCGGGGGATGACGCCCGGCGCCTGTTCGGCGAGCACCGCGAGCGCATCCGGCGTTCGGCGGAAGAGGAGCTGATCCCGAGCGGGCCGATCGACGTGGCCTGCCTCCTGATCGACGAGGCGCAGTTCCTCACGCCGCCCCAGGTCGACGACCTGTTCCGGATCGCGATCGAGGATCGCATCCCGGTCATGGCCTACGGCATCCGCAACGACTTCCTGACCCATGCGTTCCCCGGCTCGGCCCGCCTGCTGGCGATCGCGCACTCGCTGGAGGAGCTCAAGACGATCTGCCGCTGCGGACGGAAGGCCGTGTTCAACGGCCGCGTCATCGGAGGGCGGTTCGTCTTCGACGGCGATCAGGTCGCGATCGACGAGGGGGCCGACGGCTCCGCCGCGCCCGAGCTGACGACGTACGAGTCGCTGTGCGGCACCTGCTACCTCGAGGAGTCCGGCGGACGCCTGGGCTGAGCGCTCTCCCTCTTCTCGCCGACTCTCTTCTCGCCGAGGTTCGCGCCGCCGACGTTGCGTGGTCTGACCACACGCGCTACTGTGGTCAGACCACATACCGCGGCACCCGCGCCCGCGTGCCGCGACGAGGAGGACGGATGCCGGAGCAGCAGCCCGCGCGCGCCTGGCGTCTCGTGCTCGAGCACATCGAGCGCGATCTCCTCGACGGACGCCTCGGCCCGGGCGACCGGCTGGCCTCGGAGCGGGACCTGGCGAGCGAACTGGGTGTCGGTCGATCGAGCGTGCGCGAGGCCTTCCGCGTCCTCGAGGTCATGGGGCTGATCCGCACGGCCACGGGCTCCGGGCCCCAGTCCGGTGCCATCGTGATCGCGACCCCGACCGGCGGGATGTCGGCGCTGCTGCGGCTCCAGGTCGCGGCCCAGGGGTTTCCGCTCGCCGACGTGGTGCAGACGCGTCTGGTGCTCGAAGACGCCGTCGTCGGGGCTATGGCGGCATCCGATGAGCGGGACACGGCCCGCGCACACGAGCTCCTCGAGGCGATGGACGCGGCAGACCTCACCCCGGAGGAGTTCCTCGCCCTCGACGCGCAGCTGCACCTCTCTCTGGCCGAGGGCAGCGGCAACACCGTCATCGCGGCGATGATGGCGGGGCTGCGCTCGTCGATCGAGTCGTACGTGCAGGGCGGGGTCGCCGCGATCCCCGACTGGGAGGCCATGGCCGCCCGGTTGCGCATCGAGCACCACGAGCTGGTCTCCGCGATCGACGCCGGCGACGCCGATGCCGCGCGATCCCTCGTGCGCGCCCACATCACCGGCTACTACACGCAGATCCTGACCCCCTGATCCTGACCCCCTGATCCGCACCGAGAGGCACACCATGGTCCAGCGCCAGCTTCCCAACCCCGCAGAGCTGCTCGAGCTCATGAAGTTCAAGAAGCCCGAGCTCGACGGCCGCAAGCGCCGCCTCGACGCCGCTCTCACGATCGACGATCTGCGCTCGATCGCCAAGCGCCGCACCCCGAAGGCGGCCTTCGACTACACCGACGGCGCCGCTGAGGGCGAGCTCTCGCTCACCCGCGCGCGTCAGGCGTTCCAGGACGTGGAGTTCCACCCGGGCATCCTCCGCCCAGCGCCGACCGTCGACACGAGCGTCGACATCCTCGGCGGGCCGTCCGCTCTGCCGTTCGGCATCGCCCCCACCGGCTTCACGCGCCTCATGCAGACCGAGGGCGAGGTCGCCGGCGCAGGCGCCGCGGCCGCCGCCGGCATCCCGTTCACCCTCTCGACGCTCGGCACGACGTCGATCGAGGGCGTCAAGGCCGCCACCCTTCGAGAGCCTCAGGGACCGGTCCCCGGACGGAACTGGTTCCAGCTGTACGTGATGCGCGACCGTGAGATCTCCTACGAGCTCACCCGCCGCGCGGCCGCCGCCGGCTTCGACACCCTGCAGTTCACGGTCGACACCCCGGTCGCCGGCGCCCGTCTGCGCGACAAGCGCAACGGCTTCAGCATCCCTCCGCAGCTGACGCTCGGCACGATCATCAACGCGATCCCGCGGCCCTGGTGGTGGTTCGACTTCCTGACCACCCCGAAGCTCGAGTTCGCGTCGCTGAGCACCACGGGCGGCACCGTCGGCGAGCTGCTGGACGCCGCCATGGATCCGACGATCAGCTACGACGACCTGGCGGTGATCCGCGACCTGTGGCCCGGCAAGATCGTCATCAAGGGCGTGCAGAACGTCGAGGACTCGATCCGCCTGCGCGATGAGGGCGTCGACGGCATCGTGCTCTCGAACCACGGCGGGCGTCAGCTCGACCGCGCCCCGATCCCGTTCCACCTGCTCCCCGAGGTCCGCAAGGCGGTCGGGGACGACTTCACGGTGATGATCGACACCGGCATCATGAACGGCGCCGACATCGTGGCGGCGGTGGCGCTGGGGGCGGACTTCACGCTCATCGGGCGCGCCTACCTGTACGGACTGATGGCGGGTGGTCGCCAGGGCGTCGATCGCACGATCGCGATCCTGCGCAGCGAGATCGAGCGCACCATGCGGCTGCTCGGCGTCTCGTCGCTCGCGGAGCTCGAGCCCGGACACGTCACGCAGCTCACCCGCCTGGTGCCGGTGTCGCGCGCGGTGACCGAGGCGGTCGTCCGCTGACCGGGGAAGCGGTCAGGCCGAGGTGACGGCGGCGCGGGCGCGTGGCGGCCAGGGCACGAGCATCGAGGTGGTGCGCCGGTACTCCGCATAGGCGGGATACTTGCCCGCTGTGATGGACTCGGTGAAGATCGTCGATCCGATGAACAGCACGGTGAGCAGGGCAGGACCGATGATGGTCGGGTTCAGCGCTCCGCCCAGGATGCCGGCGCCCCCGGCCACCGCGGCCGTCGCGCCGATGGCGTAGAACGCCCACCACTGCGCCTGCTCGAAGAAGAAGTTCGGGTGGCGGCTGTAGCGGAACAGGCCGTCGGTCGCGAAGCCGGGAGCGAGCGTGCCGCCGGCATCCTTCTTGCGCTGGTGGAAGCGCCACTGCTGCTGGTCGGCGACGGTCTCACCCACGAGGAACCCCAGGAACGCGGCCGCGAAGAGCGCGTCCCACCCGGTGAGCCCGGAGGGGTTCTGCGCGGCGACGGCGGCGGGGAGCGTGATCAGCACCAGCAGCGTCATCTGGTAGCCGATGATGAACAGCACGTTGAAGACCTGGAACTGCCACGGCTTCATCCGCTTCCGCAGGATGGCCCACCGGTAGTCCTCCATGCCCGTGTACCCGCCCTTGCGGGCGAAGTTGAAGGTCAGACGTACGCCCCACAGGGTGGCGAGCACCCCCATCAGCACCACGCGCGCCGAGCCGTCGCCCGCGGCGAAGGCCCCGCCGACGAGGATCCACACGTACACGACCGGAACGATCGACCAGGCGCGATCCACCCAGGACGTGTCACGGGTGATCAGCGAGAGCGCCCAGCAGGCGAGACCGGCGATCGCGGCGACGATGATGACGATCAGCAGGGCATCCATGACGCCATGCTAGATCCCCGTCGCGGATCGGCGGCGATTCAGAGCGTCGGGAGGAGCGCGTCGAGCCGGTCGGCGGTGTCTTCCCAGCCCTCGACCGATACGGACGGCACGCCGATCGCGAGCACCGGGTAGTCGTTGCCGCCTTCGTCGAGGCGGTCGCCGTAGAAGAGCATGGCGGACAGGGGGATGCCGGTGTGCTCGGCGAGCCGCCGCATGCCGAACGCCTTGTCGATGCCCGCCTGCGTGATGTCGATCGAGGTCGACCCGCCGGAGCGCACCTCGAGCCCGGGCAGCCGTGCGCTGACGGCGTCACGCAGCAGGGCGCGCTTGGAGCCCGTCGGGTCCCACGCGTGCTTCGCCTCGCGCGGGGCGCGCTGGCCGAGGGCCGAGAAGGTGATCTGCGAACCTCGGTCCTCGAGGATCTCGCCCCAGGGCTCTGTCTCCCACAGCCCGAGGCGTTCGGCCTCCTCGCGGAGCGCGGTCAATGCGGCGGTCTTCTCGGCGTCGCTGAGGTCGTGCGCGTACACGGGAGTGAAGTCGGTGCCGTCGTGCCGCAGGTAGCGCGTGCCGCAGGTCGGCAGCAGGTGCAGGCGCGCGAGGTCGGCGGCATCCGCGTCGCCGAGCCGGGCGATCACCTGCGTGCGGAACTGCGCCTCGTTGCCGCCCGAGATGATCGCGACATCCACGGAGCGCAGCAGCGCCCGGAGGAGGTCGGCGATGCGCTGGTCGATCAGGCCCTTGGACGGAGCGAGCGTGTCGTCGAGGTCGAAGGCGACGAGTGCGGGAGCGGTCATGATGCCTCCAGCGTAGGAGATGACTGCGGAGCGAAGCGCGGCGCGAACGCGAGTGTGCACAGCACGGCGAACGCGACGCCGGCGGTCGCTCCGGAGGAGTTGGCGATCACGTCGGTCAGGGTCGCCGCGCGGTGCGGCAGCGCGACACGCTGAGCCGCCTCGATCGAGAGCGACAGCAGCGGGCCGACCAGCAGTGACAGCAGCCACACCCGGCGGGGGAGCAGCACGAAGGCGAGCACCCCGACCGGGAGGAAGACGAGGATGTTGGCGATGACTTCGAGGCGCGTGAAGTCGAGGGCGGTCCACCCCAGCTCCTGGATCGTCGAGAGCACGAGATCCAGCAGGTTCGGCATCGTCTGCTCGACCCGCGACGGCGTCAGCGTCAGCAGGGCGAGGCCGGCGAGGAAGGGGATGCCGAGGGCCAGAGCCCATGCGCGGGTGTGACGGCGCGGCGGGGGAAGCAGAGAGCCCATGAGTCCCTTCCGTGCGCTGTCTCCGTACAGAGAAGGCCGCCCCTGAGGGCGGCCTTCCGGTGTCACTGGTCGGGGTGACAGGATTTGAACCTGCGACCTCTTCGTCCCGAACGAAGCGCGCTACCAAGCTGCGCCACACCCCGTTTGCAACCCTCCGAGTCTACAGGGAAATGTCCCGTGCGCCGAATCGTGAGCGCGATCACGTCCGAGCGGTCAGGGTGAGCAGTGTGGCCTCCGGGCGGCAGGCGAAACGGACCGGTGCATAGATCGAGTGGCCGCAGCCGGCGCTGACGTTCAGGGGGACCGTGCGGTCGCCGTGGGACCAGGTGCTGAGTCCCTTGGCCTGCTTCAGCGGGATGTCGCAGTTCGCCACCAGCGCGCCGTAGCCGGGCAGGCACACCTGGCCGCCGTGCGTGTGGCCCCCGAAGATCGCGTCCGCGCCGAGGCCGGTGAAGCCGTTGAGGATCCGCTGGTAGGGAGCATGGGTGACGCCGAGCCGCGTGATGCCGGCATCCGCTGCGCCGAGGTCGCCGATCGCGGCGGGCAGCAGATCGAGCCGATCCCAGTCGCGGTGCGCGTCGTTCACGCCGAAGAAGTCGACCGTGTTGCCGGCGACGGTCAGCCGCGCGGCCGCGTTGTCGAGATCGGTCCAGCCGAGCTCGTCGGTGAAGTACCGGTCCAGTGCCTCGGTGTCGAGGGTCTCGGGTTCGTGCTGCTTCTTCGACGGGCCGAGGAAGTACCGCAGCGGATTGCGCGGAGACGGGCCGACGACATCGTTCGAGCCGTGCACGAACACCCCGGGGATGCCGGCGAACGGATCGAACGCGCGGCGGATGCCCACGAGTCCGTCGCGGTGCCCGAGGTTGTCGCCGGTGTTGACGACGAGGTCGGGCCTCAGCTGCGCGAGCGACGCCAGCCAGTCCTGCTTGCGGTGCTGCCAGGGCGCCATGTGCGCATCCGAGATGTGCAGGACGCGGATGGGCGTCGAGCCGGGGGAGAGCGCGGGTGCCGTCTCCTCACGAAGCGTGAAGAGATAGCGCTCGATGCCGATGCCCCACACCGCCGCCGCGACACCCGCGGCCCCCACCGCGCCGAGCGCGATGAGGGCCGGGTGTGCGGATCGGCCGGAGGCTACTGGCACGTCACGCCGACGGTGGTGGCCTTGCTGGCCGCGGCTCCCGGGGCGGGATCCGACCCGGTCACGGCGGCCGTCGGAGGATTGCAGGAGGCGTCGAAGCTGATCTTCGTGAAGCCCGCCGCGATCAGTGCGGCCTGAGCCTGCGCCTTCGACATCCCCACCAGGTTCGCGGGCACGGTCGTTCCGGAGCCGTTGCTGGTCGCGACCGTGATCGTCGCACCGGCCGGAGCCTGCCCGTTCGGGTCCTGGGCCGCGACGAGACCGGCGGCGAGGTTGCTGTCGATCTCTCCACCCTGCGAGAACTGGAAGCCGGCGCCCTCGAGGGTCGCCTTCGCGGCATCCACGGTCATGCCCACCACGCTGGGCACGTCCGTCAGAACGACCTTGGTGAGGTTGCGGTCGGGCTGCGGGAAGTCGTCGCCGCCGTAGGCCGCGTTCGCGGCGGCCTGCGCCACCTCGGCCAGCGGGTAGCGCAGGTCGTTGAGCTGCCAGTCGCCGTACCATTCGCGGTAGATGTTGTCCTGGCCCTGGGTGCGGCCGACCCACGCGGCGGTCGCGACCTTGGTGCTGGCCTCGATCATCATCGTGCCGTATTCGTTGTGCGTGCCCGTCTTTCCGATCAGCGGCGTGCCGTCGCCCGGGTTGGCCCGGCTTCCGGTGCCGCCCGAGTTCATGACGCCCTGGAGGGCGTAGGCGGCGGTCGCCGCGACCTCGGGGCTGATGACGCCGGCGGTGCACGACGATGCCGGGAGCTCGCGGTCCTTGCCGTCGGCGCCGATGACGCGATCGATCGCGCGGGGGGTGCACAGCGTGCCGCCGCTCGCGACCGTCGCGTAGGCGTTGGCCATGGCCAGCGGCGAGATGTTCTTCGAGCCGAGCACGTCGAAGGGGACGTTGCTGTCGGTGGTCTTCTCGCCCGTGGCGACCGTGACGCCCATGCGGTCGGCGACCTTGTTGATGTCGCAGAGGTCGAGCTTGGACGCCATCGCGAAGAAACCGCTGTTCAGCGACTGCGCCGTGAAGTTCATCACGGTCCCGGTGTAGCCGGCCGCGCTGTTGAAGTTCCCGATCTCGCGGGTGTTGGCGGTCATGGTGCCGCCGCCGCAGGCCGCCGCGGTGAACTTCATGTTCGTCTGCAGGCTGCCGTCGACCCGCTCGTTGACGGAGTGCCCCTTCTCGAGCCAGTCGATCAGGGTGAAGAGCTTGTATGTCGACCCGACGGGGAACCCGACCGAGTCGCCGTTCTTCTTGTCGCCGGCGAACACCAGCGAGGTGTAGTCCGGACTGTCGGTGATCGTCTCGCTGAACAGCGTGTTCTGCGTCATCGAAAGGATGCGGCCTGTGCCGACCTCGATCGAGGTGCCCGTCGCACCGAAGTACGCGCCGTAGCTCGTCGGGACGATGTCGGCCATCGTCTGGGCGGCCGGCTCCTGGATGCGGAAGTCCAGCGACGTGAAGATCTTGAGGCCACCGCGGCGGAGCAGATCACGACGATCCTGCAGGGTCTCGCCGAACGACGGGTCCGTCTCGATGATCGACTTCACGTACTGGCAGAAGTACGCGTTGCGTCCGGCCGACGCGCAGCCCTGCGTCGGAGGGTTGAGCAGCGGCTCGATGGCGGAGGCATCCGCCTCGTCGTACTGCGCCTGCGTGATCTTGCCGTCGGTGAGCATGCGGCCGAGCACGTAGTGACGCCGGTCCTTGGTCAGCGAGTACCCGTCTTCGGCTCCGTTGACCGCGGTGCCGTCATCGTTCGTCGACGTGCCCTCCGGCTGGTCGATGCGGAAGGTGTTCGGGTTCTGCACGATGCCGGCGAGCGTCGCCGCCTGCGCGACGGTGAGGTTCGCGGCGGTCGTGGAGAAGTAGTAGTTGGCTGCGGACTCGATGCCGTAGACCGTGCCGCCGAAGTTGGCGATGTTCAGGTACCCGAGAAGGATGTCGTTCTTCGAGAAGTCCTTCTCGATCTGGATCGCGTAGCGCATCTCCTGGAGCTTGCGCTCGATGCCCTTGCTGCCGACCGCGTTCGTCGCGTCGAGCCAGCACTGCTGAAGCTCTTCCGAGTACGTCTCCGAGGTCGTGTCGACCTCCTGCTCGCACTGCTGGATCAGCACGTTCTTGACGAACTGCTGGCTGATCGTCGAGGCGCCGCGACTCGACGTGCCGCGCACGTTGTCGACCAGGGCCTTGACCGTGGCCCCGACGTTCACGCCGCCGTGGCTGTAGAAGTTCTTGTCCTCGCTCGAGAGGATCGCGTCGTACAGTGCCGGGGCGACCTGCTCGTAGGTGACCGGGACGCGGTTCTGCTCGTAGAACGAGGCGAGCTCGACCGGGGTGCCGTCGGGAGCCGTCGCGTAGATGGTCGACTGCTCCATCGGAGTACCCGGGTTGAGGTTCTCGGGGAGCTGGTCGAACAGGGTCAGAGCCTGGGTGCCGGCGACTCCGGTCATGGCGAGGACCGGGGTGACGCTCGCCGTGACCAGCAGACCGGCGACGGCGCTCAGACCGACGAGCCCGACGAGACCGCCGAGCACGCCTCTCACCGTTCGATTCTTCTTTTGGGGCATACGCTTGATCGTAGGGGAGTTCCCTGAATACCGCCTTTGACGAGCCTGCACCCTCGAACCGCCGGGTTTCGAGCCTGCCACGACGGGGTGCGGCGCCCGAATCGACAGGAGTGCCATGACCACGTGGGAATACCTGACCACGCCGCTGCTGATCCACAACACGGCTGCGATCCTCAACAACTGGGGCAAGCAGGGCTGGGAGCTGGTCCAGGTCGTACAGGGTCCGGAGGGCGGCCTGGTCGCCTACCTGAAGCGTCCCGTGACGTCCGACGCCTCGGCGAACGCCGGCCTCGCGGCCGCGGCTGAAGCCGCTCGCCAGTTCGAGGGAGGCGCGGCATGACCGTCTCCGCACGCCTCGCCGAGCTCGGCATCGAGCTGCCGGCCGTCGCCGCTCCCGTCGCGGCATACGTGCCCGCCGTCGTCCACGACGGCCTCGTCTACACCTCCGGTCAGCTGCCGTTCACCGCGGGCGCCCTCCCCGCGACGGGCAAGCTCGGCGCAGAGGTCACGGCCGAGGACGCCAAGGGCTACGCCCGCACCTGCGCGCTGAACGCGCTCGCCGCGGCAGCGGATGCCGCGGGCGGCGTCGACCGCATCGCCGGCGTGCTGCGGGTCGGCGGCTTCGTGGCATCCGTCCCGGAGTTCTCCGGACAGCCGGGCGTCATCAACGGCGCCAGCGAGGTCCTCGGCGAGATCTTCGGCGACGCCGGGCGGCACGCGCGCGCCGCCGTCGGTGTGCCGGTGCTCCCGCTCGACAGCCCGGTCGAGGTCGAGGTCACGTTCATCCTCGCCTGACACGTCGACAGGCTCAGCGACCCGTGGGTCCCTGAGCCTGTCGAGGGGCGCTGGCTACTTGACCTGCGCCGAGATGATGCTCATGACCGCCGTGTCGGCCAGTGTCGTGGTGTCGCCGACCTCGCGTCCCTCCGCGACATCGCGCAGCAGACGGCGCATGATCTTCCCCGAGCGCGTCTTCGGCAGCTCGCCGACGATGTACACGTCGCGAGGACGAGCGATCGCGCCGATCTGCTCGCCGACCCAGAGCCGCAGCAGCTGGGCGAGTCCCGCGGGGTCGTGCGCGGCGAGGTAGCTCTCCTTGATGATCACGAAGGCGACGACCGCCTGGCCCGTGGTCTCATCCGAGGCGCCGACGACCGCCGCCTCGGCCGTGGCCTCGTGCGCCACCAGCGAGGACTCGATCTCGGCGGTCGACAGGCGGTGACCCGACACGTTCATGACGTCGTCCACGCGTCCGAGCAGCCAGAGGTCGCCGTCCTCGTCGAGGCGCGCGCCGTCGCCGGCGAAGTAGTACCCCTGCTCCTCGAACTTCTCCCAGTACGTCTCGCGGAAGCGCTCCGGGTCGCCCCAGATGCCGCGCAGCATGCTGGGCCACGGCTCGGTGACGACGAGGAGTCCGCCGCTGCCGTTGCCGACCTCGACGCCCTTCTCGTCGACCACGTCGATCGTGATGCCGGGCAGCGGCACCTGCGCGGAGCCGGGCTTGGTCGCAGTGACCCCGGGGAGGGCCGAGACCATGATCGCGCCGGTCTCGGTCTGCCACCAGGTATCGACGATCGGCGCCTTGTTCGCGCCGATGACCTCGCGGTACCACATCCACGCCTCGGGGTTGATCGGCTCGCCCACCGAGCCCAGCAGGCGGAGCGACGAGAGGTCGAACTTCGCGGGGATGCTGCGTCCGATCTTCATGAACGAGCGGATCGCGGTCGGTGCGGTGTAGAAGATAGAGACCTTGTACTTCTCGATGATCTCCCACCAGCGGCCGGGGTGCGGAGCATCCGGCGTGCCCTCGTACAGCACCTGCGTGGCGCCGTTGGCGAGCGGACCGTAGGCGACGTACGAGTGCCCGGTCACCCAGCCGATGTCGGCCGTGCACCAATACACGTCCGTCTCCGGATGGAGGTCGAACACGTACTTGTGCGAGTACGCCGCCTGGGTGAGGTAGCCGCCGGACGTGTGCAGGATCCCCTTCGGCTTCCCCGTGGTGCCGGAGGTGTAGAGGATGAAGAGCGGGTTCTCGGCGGGGAAGGCCTCGGCCGTGTGATCGGCGGATGCCGTGGGCACGGCGTCGTGCCACCAGACATCGCGACCCTCCACCCAGTCGACGTCGTTTCCGCCGCGCTGGACGACGAGCACGTGCTCGACCGTCTGCTGCTCGCCCTCTCCGCGGTCGCCGAGCGCCTGGTCGACGGCCGGCTTCAGCGCGGACACCTTGCCCTTGCGGTAGCCGCCGTCGGCCGTGATGACGACCTTCGCGCCCGCGTCGTCGATTCGTGCGCGAAGGCTGTCGGCGCTGAATCCGCCGAAGACCACGGAGTGGATGGCACCCAGTCGGGCCACGGCGAGCATGGAGGCGATGGCCTCGGGGATCATCGGCAGGTAGATCGCCACGCGGTCGCCCTGGCCGACGCCGAAGCCCGCCAGCACGTTGGCCGTGCGCTTGACCTCATCGGTGAGCTCGGCGTACGTGATGCTGCGGCTGTCGCCGGGCTCGCCCTCCCAGTGCAGCGCGATCCGGTCGCCGTTGCCCTCCTCGACGTGGCGGTCGAGGCAGTTGTACGCGACGTTGAGCTCGCCGTCGTCGAACCACTTCGCGAACGGCGGGTTGGTCCAGTCGAGAACCTGCGTGAAAGGCGTGTGCCAGTGCAGGAGGTCGCGGGACTGCTCGCCCCAGAAGGCCTCGCGATCCGCGGACGCGCGCTCGTAGAGCTCGGGCGACGACACGGACTGGGCGACGAATTCCTCCGACGGCGGGAACTTCCGGGTCTCGTCGAGAAGGTGGTCGATCTGGCTGCTCATCAGCAGGCGCTCCTTTGCGGCATCACGGGTCATGCGGGCACGGCGTGACTCTGCCACCGCCGTGTCAGGGCGAATCTATCCCCGGCGCCCGAGCGCGCATACTGCCGAAAGTCGGTAGTGGAGCGGGTTTTGTCAGGACGGTCGCCTTGCGTACACTCGACGTCAGCCGAATTCTCATTCGTGCCTTGGTGCGCCCGATTCCCCCGATCGTGGCCCACCGTGGGCGGCATCTCATTCCCCCCGTGAGATGCCGCCCATTTCCGTTGGGAGCGCTCTCGCTCTCAACTGGTGCTGCGCCATCTCCCGGTTCTGCACGGGAACACCGATGCCGGGGCTTCTGCACAGCACACGGCGTCGGCCGCTGTGCGGCGGTCGCCGTGACCGAGGCTCGGCATAGCTTCGCGTCATGGCCGATTCCTTCGTCATCCAGCCGCGAGGCGGAACGCGCTCAGCGCTCGCCGCAGCCGGCGCCCCCGAGCGACTGCGTGTGGACCCGGCCTTCGGACCGCTCGCCGAGCACTGCGTCGATGACACCGTCACCGACGTCTTCGTCAACGGAGCGGACGGATTGTTCATCGACCGGGGGAGCGGCGCCGAGCCCGTGTCCACCTGGAGGGCGTCGGAGCGCGAGGTCCGCGACCTGGCGGTAGCGCTCGTCGGGCTCGGAGGTCGGCACCTCGACGATCAGGCGCCGTGCGTCGATGTGCGCCTCGACTCCGGCATCCGCGTCCACGCCGTGCTGGCGCCGGTGTCGACGACGGGGACCGCGCTGTCCATCCGGATTCCTCGTGTGCGCGCCGCCGACCTCGACGCACTCGCGGCGCTCGGATCCTTCGACGCCCGCCAGCAGAGCTGGCTCACGACGCTGGTCGCCGAGCGGGCGAACATCCTCATCACGGGCGGCACCGGCACGGGCAAGACGACCCTGCTCTCGGCGCTGCTGTCCGAGGTCTCCGCCGCCGAGCGCATCGTCACGATCGAAGACGTGGCGGAGCTCCGCCCTCGCCACCCTCATCACGTCGCGCTCGAGGCGCGTCAGGCCAACCTCGAGGGCGCGGGCGGGATCAGTCTCGCCCGGCTTGTGCGGGAGTCGCTGCGCATGCGGCCCGATCGCCTCGTGGTCGGGGAGTGCCGTGGTGAGGAGGTGCGGGAGCTGCTCACCGCCCTGAACACCGGGCACGACGGCGGCGCGGGCACCCTGCACGCGAGCGGTCTGCGCGACGTGCCGGCGCGCCTCGAGGCGCTCGGGGCTCTCGCCGGGATGGATGCCACGGCGCTCGCCCGTCAGGCCGTCAGCGCCTTCACGATGGTGCTGCACCTCGAGCGCGCGCCCGACGGCACCCGGCGCATCGCCCAGGCGGGACGGCTCGTCCTGGACCGAGAGCGACTCGGCATCGAGGAGGTCCGGCCGTGGTGATCCGGTTCGGCCGACCGGCCGTGATCGAACCCGATGCGGCGGATGCGGCGACCTCGGTGCAGACCCTCGCCGTGCTGCTCCAGGCGGGTGCCGTGCCGCTCGTCGCCTGGCGACACCTCGCCGAGACGGGCGATCGGCATGCCGCGTCCGTCGTGGACCGCGTGGCGTCCGGGATTCCCCTGCTCGACGCGATCGAGGCCGAGGGTGGCGCATGGGCCGATCTGGCCGCCGCGTGGGAGATCGCGACGACCGTCGGCGCGCCGCTGGCCGAGGTGCTCCGCATGATCGCCGAGACGCTGCGTGACGCGGCCTCCGCGGCCGACGATGTGCGCATCGCGCTGGCAGAGCCGGCGGGAACCGCGCGCCTCCTGCTGTGGATGCCGTTCGGCGGACTGCTGCTGGGCTTCGCCCTCGGCTTCGACACGCTGGGCGTGATCATCGCCAACCCGCTCGGCGCCGCGTGTGTGGTGGCGGGGATGCTGTTGGTGGTGGCCGCGCGGCAGTGGACGCGGAGCCTGCTGAAGAAGGCGCGTCCTGCTCCGGGCACCCCGGGTATGAGGGCCGAGCTGGTCGCCGTCGCGCTCGCCGGCGGTGCCTCCATCGACCGGGCGCTTCGGCTCGTCGCGGAGAGTGCGGTCTCCGGGGCCGGAGAAGAGGAGCGCGTGAGGACCGTGCTCGACCTCTCCCGCGCGGCAGGCGTTCCGGCGGGCGAACTGCTCCGAGCAGCCGCGGCCCAGGACCGGCATTCCGCTCGAGTGCAGGGCCGCCTGCGCGCGGCGAAGCTCTCGACGCGCCTGCTCATCCCGCTCGGCGTCTGCACGCTGCCGGCGTTCCTGCTGCTGGGCGTGGCACCGCTGCTGCTCAGCGTGCTCGCCTCGACCCCGCTTCCGCTGTGAACGACAGCGGAAGACATCACAGAGAAAGAAGGAACACCATGAACGCCCTTCCCACGCTGGATCGCCGCCGCGCGGCACGTCTCTTCGGCGACGACACCGGAGCAGCCACAGCCGAGTACGCGATCACGACCATGGCCGCCGTGGCCTTCGCCGGACTGCTCGTCGTCATCATGAGGTCGGACGAGGTGCGCGGCATCCTCGCCGACCTCGTGCGCCGAGCGCTCACGGTGGCGTGAGCGTGCTCTCCGCGGCAGCGCGCCTCGGCGGGGAGCGCGGCTCGGTGGCCGCCGAGCTCGCGCTCGCGCTCCCGGCTGTGCTCCTCGCTCTCCTCCTGGGCGCCGGCGCCCTCGGGGCGGCATCCCGTCAGGTCGCTCTGCAGGATGCCGCCGCCGATGCTGCTCGTCTCCTCGGGCGCGGCGAGGGGGCCGGTGCGGCGGAGGGGATCGTGGGCCGCGCCGTCCCGGGAGCGGGGGTCTCGTCATCCCGCTCCGGCGACCTCGTGTGCGTCACCGCATCGATCGACGTGTCGCTCGGCGCCGTCATCCGTCTCCCGTTGCAGGCATCGAGCTGCGCGCTCGACGGCGGCCGCTGATGGCCGGCACGGCGCTCGCGGCGGGCCTCCTGACCGTCGCGGCAGCGCTCTCCCTGGGGCTCGCCGCCGTCGGCGGGGCGGCCGTGACGGCTCAGCGCGCCGCCGGGGCAGCCGACGCCGCCGCACTTGCCGCCGCCGATGCCGCCAGCGGTGCAGTGCCGTCGGCCGACGGCCCCTGCGCACTCGCGGCGCGGGTGGCGGGAGCCTCCGGAGCGACCCTCACCGGGTGCACCGTGCAGGGCTTCGTGGCGACTGTGCAGGTGCAGGCGGCGTACGCTGGTCTGGCTGCCGTCTCCCGCGCCCGTGCCGGGCCACCCGAGGGTCACTGACGGCCGCGCGACCTCACTCACTGTGAACGACCCCACACAGTGGTGTGTATGGTGTGCTTCGAAGAAAGGACGCCCCCTTGGCTGAAGGCAAGAAGCTCGTCATCGTCGAGTCCCCGACGAAGATGCGGTCTATTCAGGGATACCTCGGCGACGGCTATGAGGTGCTCAGCTCCGTCGGCCACATCCGCGACCTCGCTGACAAGAAGGACATCCCGGCCGCCGACAAGGAGGCGTACGGGAAGTACTCGATCGACATCGAGAACGGCTTCGACCCGTACTACGTCGTGTCCGATCGGAAGACCAAGACGGTCGCCGAGCTCAAGCGCGCGCTCAAGACCGCCGACGAGCTCCTGCTCGCCACTGATGAGGACCGCGAGGGCGAGGCGATCGCCTGGCACCTGCTCGAGACTCTGAAGCCCAAGGTTCCCGTCAAGCGCATGGTCTTCCACGAGATCACCAAGGACGCGATCCAGGCGGCTGTGGGAAACACCCGCGAGCTCGACCACGACCTCGTCGACGCGCAGGAGACCCGCCGCATCCTCGACCGCCTCTACGGCTGGGACGTCTCGCCGGTGCTCTGGTACAAGGTCAAGACCGGCATCTCCGCCGGGCGCGTGCAGTCCGCCGCCACCCGCCTGATCGTCGACCGCGAACGCGAGCGCATGGCGTTCGTCTCGGCGGAGTACTGGGACGTCGATGCCGCCGCCGCAGCGACGGGGACGTCCTTCAAGATCCGCCTCGTCCGGGTCGACGGCGGGCAGCTCGCCCGCGGCACCGACTTCGACGACACCGGCAAGCTCAAGAAGGCCGTCGTCATCCTCGACGAGGCCACGGCCGCGTCGCTCGCTCAGGCCGTCGACGCCGTCGGCGCCGGCACCGTGACCAAGGTCGAGGCGAAGCCCGGAACCCGCAGCCCCTACGCGCCGTTCACGACCTCGACCATGCAGCAGGAAGCCGGCCGCAAGCTCTCGATGGGCGCGAAGCAGGCGATGGGCGTCGCCCAGCGTCTGTACGAGAAGGGCTACATCACCTATATGCGCACCGACTCCACGGCGCTGAGCACCCAGGCGGTGCAGGCGGCGCGGAGCCAGGCGGTCGCGCTCTACGGCGACGCCGCGGTGCCGCTGAAGCCGCGCGTCTACAAGTCGAAGAGCAAGAACGCGCAGGAGGCTCACGAGGCGATCCGTCCCTCGGGCGAGAACTTCCGCACGCCGGCATCCCTCTCCAGCGAGCTCGACCGCGACGAGCAGCGTCTCTACGACCTCATCTGGAAGCGCACCGTCGCCAGCCAGATGGCCGACGCGAAGTACGAGACGACGACCGTCACGATCGCCGTCGACACCTCCGCAGAGCTCAAGGGGCAGGGCGCCGCCCAGCTCGCCGAGTTCACGGCATCCGGCACCGTCTACACCTTCAAGGGCTTCCTCGAGGCCTACGAAGAGGGGCGCGACGAGAAGCGCGGGGATGCGGACGCGGCGGAGAACCAGTCCCTGCCCGCCGTCGCCGTCGGCGACGCGCTCGCCGTCTCGGATGCCGAGGCCAAGGGCCACCGCACCACGCCCAAGCCCCGCTACACCGAGGCCTCGCTCGTCAAGGTGCTCGAGGAGAAGGGCATCGGCCGCCCGTCGACCTTCGCCTCGATCCCCGAGACGATCCTCGACCGCGGCTACGCCGTCAAGCGCGGTCAGGCGCTCGTTCCCACCTGGCTCGCGTTCAGCGTGGTGCGTCTGCTCGAGGAGCACTTCGCCGCGCTCGTCGACTACGACTTCACTGCGGCGCTCGAAGACGATCTCGACACGATTGCGCGCGGCGAGCAGAACCGGGTGGAGTGGCTCAAGTCGTTCTACTTCGGATCCGAGAGCCGCACCGGCCTCCGCCAGGTCGTCGACAACCTCGGCGAGATCGACGCCCGTGCGCTGAACTCCACCCGCATCACCGACACGGCCACGCTCCGATTCGGCAAGTACGGTCCCTACCTCGAGGTCGCCGATCCGGAGAACCCCGATGCCAAGCCGCGCATCGTCAACGTGCCGGAGGACCTCGCGCCCGACGAGCTCACGCAGGCGAAGGCGCAGGAGCTCATCGATGCTCCCGTCGCCGGCGACCGCGTGCTGGGGGAGAACCCCGAGAACGGCAAGATCATCGTCGTCAAGGACGGTCGATTCGGTCCCTACGTGCAGGAGAACGACCCGGTGTCGGAGGATGCCGCGGTCGACGAGTCGACCGGCGAGGTCGTCGAGGCTCCCAAGCCGAAGCGGGGAGCCAAGAAGGAGACGGCCCCCAAGCCCCGCACCGGGTCGCTGTTCCGCTCGATGTCGGTCGACTCGATCGATCTCGAGACGGCCCTGCAGCTGCTGAACCTCCCGCGCATCGTCGGCACCGATCCGGAGTCGGATGAGGAGATCACGGCCCAGAACGGTCGGTTCGGTCCGTACCTGAAGAAGGGCACGGACTCGCGGTCGCTCGAGAGCGAATCGCAGATCTTCGATGTCACGCTCGAGCAGGCGCTCGAGATCTACGCGCAGCCGAAGTACGGCGCTCGACGCGCGTCCAGCGCGCTCGCCGAGTTCGACGCCGACCCGGTCAGCGGCAAGCCGATCCGCATCCGCGACGGTCGTTTCGGCGCGTACGTGACCGACAGCGAGACCAACGTCACGATCCCGCGCGGACAGAAGGTCGAGGACATCACGTTCGAGATCGCCGTGCAGATGCTCGCCGACAAGCGCGCGAAGGGGCCGACTCCCAAGCGCGGCGCCAAGAAGCCCGCAGCGAAGAAGGCCCCCGCGAAGAAGCCGGCGGCGAAGACCACGACGGCGAAGACCGCGACGGCGAAGACCGCGACGGCGAAGACCGCGGCCAAGAAGCCGGCCGCCAAGAAGACGGATGCCGCGACCTCGGCCGCGCGCTCGGCCGCGGCGAAGAAGGCCGCCGCGACACGGGCCGCGAACGCCGCTGCGAAGGCGGGCTCGTGACCCCAGGCGGTGGTGTGTGGATCACGCTCGAAGGCGGCGACGGCTCGGGCAAGACCACGCAGTCGAATCTGCTCGCCTCCTGGTTGACGGATGCCGGGCGCACGGTCGTGCGTACCCGTGAACCCGGCGGGTCAGAGGTCGGTCAGCTGATCCGCGACATCGTGCTGCATCATCGCGGCGATATCGCGCCGCGTGCGGAGGCGCTGCTGTATGCGGCCGACCGGGCGCACCATGTCGCGACCGTGGTCCGGCCCGCCCTCGATCGCGGCGAGGTCGTGCTGCAGGATCGCTATCTCGACTCCTCGGTCGCGTATCAGGGTGCGGGACGCGTGCTCGACGCGACCGAGATCCGCGACCTGTCGCTCTGGGCCGCGGAGGGTGCGCTGCCCGATCTCACGATCCTGCTCGACCTGGACCCCGGCGAGGCGCGCGTGCGCCTCGATTCCGCGGACAAGCCCTTCGATCGGCTCGAGGCGGAGCAGGTCGACTTCCACGCGCGAGTCAGGGACGCATACCTGGCGCTGGCCGCTGCCGAGCCCGAACGGTTCCTGGTGGTCGACGCCGCCGCATCCGCCGACGACATCGCCGGGCTGATCCGCGCCCGCGTCGAGAGCCTGCTCGCCTCACGGTGAGCCGGCACCCGCGGTCGCGGGGGCCGCGCCGATGCCGTGCCGCGGGCGTCGGTGCTCCCGATTAGGCTGAGGTCATGCCCCAGACCGTCGCCGCCCCGTTCCCGTGGGCCGATGTGTGGGGGCAGGATGCAGCGGTCGAGACGCTCCGCGCCGCAGCATCCGATCCTGCAGCGCTCTCGCACGCCTGGCTGATCACCGGTCCACCCGGGTCCGGCCGTTCGACGCTCGCGCACGCCTTCGCCGCCGCGCTGGTCGCCGATCGTCCCGACGACGAGGCGGCGATGCGCCAGGTGCTCGCCGGCACGCATCCCGACGTCACGGCGCTGCGCACCGACAAGGTCATCATCACCATCGCCGAGGCGCGCGCGCTCGTCGAGCGCTCGTACTTCGCGCCCTCCGCCGGACGATACCGGGTGATCGTCGTCGAAGACGCCGATCGCATGGTCGAGCGCACCTCGAACGTGCTGCTGAAAGCGCTGGAGGAGCCCCCGGAGCAGACCGTGTGGATCCTGTGCGCCCCGAGCGAGGCCGACCTGCTGCCGACCATCCGCTCCCGGGTGCGGTCGCTGCGGCTCCGCGAGCCCGACGTGGCCGACGTCGCGCGTCTGATCAGCCTGCGGACCGGCGTCGACGGGGAGATCGCCGAGCAGGCCGCCCGGCACGCGCAACGCCACATCGGCATGGCGCAGCGGCTCGCGACCGATGAATCGGCTCGCCGTCGGCGCGACGAGACCCTGCGCTCCGTCCTCGGCGTGCGCGGTGTCGGCGACGCCGTCGAGGTGGCCGGTCGCATCATCCAGGCCGCCACCGAGGACGCGAAAGCGCTCACGGCCGAGCGCGATGCGACGGAGAGGGCCTCGATGCTCCGGACCGTGGGCATCGCCGAGGGGCAGCCCGTCCCGCCGGCTCTGCGCACGCAGCTCTCCGCTCTCGAGGACGACCAGAAGAAGCGCGCCACGCGCAGTCTGCGTGACGGCATCGACCGGGTGCTCACCGACCTCCAATCCCTGTTCCGCGACGTCGTCATGCTGCAGTTCGGCAGAGATGACGATCTGATCAACACCGAGCTGCGCGCCGAGCTGGCAGGCCTCGCATCCGCCTGGCCCGAGACACGTACTCTTGTCGTACTTGACCACCTTGCCGAGACGAGGCAGTCGCTGGAGCGCAACGTCGCCCCGCTGCTCGCCCTGGAGAGCTTGCTCGTGACGATCACGAGCGGGAGGAAACCGTGAACAACCGATCGACTTCCCGCTTCCGCCGCGCCGCCGCGATCGTCGCCGGCCTGGCAGCGGCATCCGTCGCCCTCTCCGGGTGCCTGTACGCCATGATCCCCGAGCAGGCGGCTCCGCGGCCCTCGTCGACGAACGCGCCCGACACCGAGGGCGTCTCCGCCGACCTGCTGCCGTTCTACTCGCAGACGCTCACGTGGACGACGTGCGGCACCGGCTTCGACTGCACCGACGTGACGGCGCCGCTCGACTGGGAGAACCCGAGCGCGGGGGAGATCACGCTCTCCGTGGTGCGCCACCAGGCCGAGGGCACCGCGATCGGCTCCCTGCTGACCAACCCGGGCGGGCCCGGTGCCAGCGGCGTCGAGCTCATCCAGGGCAGCCTCGACTTCGCGGTCGGAGCGGACCTCATCGAGAACTATGACGTGATCGGCTTCGATCCTCGCGGTGTCGGCGCTTCGACGGCCGTCACCTGCTATGACGCAGCGCAGATGGACGACTACCTCTACACGATCCCCGACGCCCCGCGCGGGACGCCCGAGTGGGAGGCCGAGCTGCTCGAGTCGCACAAGGCCTTCGCCGAGGCGTGCGACGCGAACAGCGGCGGCATCCTGCCCCACATCACCACGATCAACTCCGCTCGCGACATGGATCTGATCCGTGCGGTGCTCGGCGACAAGCAGTTGAACTACCTCGGCTACTCCTACGGCACCTTCCTCGGCGCCACCTACGCGAAGCTGTACCCCGAGAAGGCCGGTCGGCTCGTGCTCGACGGCGCGATCGACCCCGCGGTCCCGGGCCTCGAGGTCGGCGCGACCCAGGCCCTCGGCTTCGAATCGGCGCTGCGCGCCTACATGCAGAACTGCCTCGATTCTGGAAGCTGCCCGTTCAACGGCACGGTCGACGAGGCGATGGCCGACCTCGGAGCCCTGCTCGCGAGCGCCGACCGCTCGCCGCTGAAGAACGGCGACGGACGCCTGATGGGCGCCGACTCGATGATGACCGCCATCATCGCGGCGCTCTACTCGGAAGACAGCTGGGGCTACCTCACCCAGGCGCTCGACGAGGCGCTGCAGGGCGACCCGACGACCGCCTTCCTGCTCGCCGACTTCTACAACGAGCGGGAGAACGGCGCCTACCTCAGCAACTCCTCCGAGGCGTTCCGTGCGTACAACTGCATGGACTACCCGGTCGAGGACGACCCCGATGCCGAGGCCGCGATCACGAAGAAGATCGCCGAGGGCGCTCCGACCATCGCTCCGTACTGGAACGGCCCCGACTCGTGCTCGGTCTGGCCGTACCCGCCCACGGGTACCCGCGGCGAGATCAAGGCCGAGGGCGCGGGGCCGATCCTCGTGATCGGCACCACGAACGATCCGGCGACGCCGTACGAGTGGTCCGAGTCGCTCGCGAACCAGCTGGAGGAGGGTGTCCTCATCACCCGTGTCGGCGAAGGCCACACCGGCTACAACAAGGGCAACGCGTGCGTCGACGACGCCGTGGAGGCATTCCTGCTCGACGACGTGGTGCCGGAGGACGGTCTGCGCTGCGAGTGATGCGGGCTCGATTCGCGACGAGCCGCGAGACAGGGTAATATCGGTGATCGCGCCGCTCACGCGTCGCACGCCGCTTTAGCTCAGTCGGCAGAGCATTTCACTCGTAATGAAAAGGTCGTCAGTTCGATTCTGACAAGCGGCTCCGAGGGCCCCGTGATGCGAAGAACATCACGGGGCCTTTCCCTTTCCCCACGGCGTACCCTCGAACCATGAGCAGAGCGCTTCTCATCGTCGATGTCCAGAACGACTTCACCGAAGGCGGCGCCCTCGCCGTCGCCGGGGGTGACGCGGTCGCCTCCGCCGTCTCCACGTTCCTGGCCGTGCACGCAGCCGACTATGCGGTGATCGTCGCGTCGCGCGACTGGCACGATGCCGAGGGCGACAACGGCGGGCACTTCGCGGCGGAGCCGGACTACGTCGACACCTGGCCGGTCCACTGCGTCGCCGGAACCGAGGGGGCGGAGTACGACCCCCTGTTGACGACGGATGCCGTGACGCATCATGTGCAGAAGGGACAGGGCGTTGCCGCCTACTCGATGTTCGAGGGCGTGACAGACGAGGGATCGACCGTCGGCGCCGTGCTCACGGGAGCCGGGGTGCTCACGGCGGATGTCGTGGGCATCGCGACCGACCACTGCGTACGGGCGACCGCCCTCGACGCGATCGCCCACGGCGTGCGGGTGCGCGTGCTCACGGATCTCGTCGCGGGCGTCGGTGCGGAATCCAGCGAGGCTGCCCTCGCAGAGCTCGCGCACGCGGGCGCCGAGCTTGTCGAGAGCGCAGCGGCGTGACCCGCAGCGTCCTGCTGCTGCGGGCCGTGAACGTGAGCGGGCGCAACAGCGTGCCGATGGCGCGGCTGCGCGACGTCCTGGCCGCGGAGACCGACCTCGAGGACGTCTCCACGTACATCGCCAGCGGGAACATCATCTGCGAGACGCCGACCACGCCGGATGCGGCCTGCACCGCGGTGCGGAAGTCGATCGCCGCGGAGTTCGGCGTCGACACCCCCGTGATCCATCGCCGCCATGCGCAGCTCGTGGCCTCCGAGAAGACTCAGCCGTTCCCCGACGGTGAGGAGAAGTTCGTGCACGCCATGTTCCTCGAGAGGGCCGGCAAGGCGGGCGCGCTCGAGGCGCTGGAGGAGCGGCTCCAGCCCGGAGAGCGCCTCGCGCTCGTGGACGACGATCTCTGGATCGACTATGGCAGCGGCGGCGTGCACTCGACGAAGCTGACGAAGGCGGTGCTGGACCGCGCTCTCGGCGTCGCGGGCACGGCGCGCAACCTCCGCACGGTCCGGAAGCTCATCGAGCTGACCGCGTGAGCGCTGCGGATACCGTCGAGCTGGCGCTGCCCTTCACCGGGCGGTGGCTGGTGCAGAACAGCCCGGCTGCGCGAGTTCCCAGCCACGGCACCACGCTCTTCGGCACCTCGCACGCGATCGACTTCGTGCCCGTCGGCGAAGACGGACGGAGTGCACCTCGCACGCTGAGGAGCGTCTTCGGCACGGAGCGCCCCGAGTCGTTCATCGGCTTCGGTCGGCCGATCCTCGCTCCGGCATCCGGAGAGGTCGTCTCGGTGCTCGACGGCGAGAGCGATCACGTGGCACGCCGCTCCGTGATCGCGCTGCTCGGGTACGCGCTCAGCCAGCCGTCCCGCGTCCGCCGCGGCGCCTCCGCGATCGCCGGCAATCACGTCGTGATCAGGGTGGGTGGAGCGCTGGTGCTGCTCGCACACCTGCGCCGAGGGAGCATTCGCGTGCGCCCGGGGCAGCGCGTGACGGCGGGGGACGTGCTCGGCGAATGCGGGAACTCCGGCAACAGCACCGAGCCGCACGTGCACGTGCAGGCGTCGGAGTCGTTCGGGCGGAACGCCCGCGGCATCCCCCTCGTCTTCACGAGCGCGGCCGGTGCGCGGCGAGTGCCCGAGAACGGCGAGATCGTCGTCGCCTGAGCCTCCGAGTCAGTTCGTGCGCGCGGAGACATCGGTGCTGAGCGCCGAGGGAGGGGTGTGCGGGTGCGGCTGCAGGTCGACGCGCCGCACTGCGCATCCGGCGCAGCGAACGTAGAGCACGATGCCGTCGCTCGTCGGATGCCGCGATTCGACGAGCCATGCGTGCTCGTGCGGCGTCGTGGATCGGGGGATGCGGGGGATCGGGCGGGTGTGCAATGCGGTCATGCATCCAGCGTGATGTAATGCTCTTATGCATCTCAACCCTTACGGCGAGTACGCGGTCCTGCTGGCGGCGTCGCTCGCCAACGACTGGCCGGCGGACCGCGCGGGAATCGAGGAGCGCACGCTCGAACTCGGGATGACGCAGACCTTCCCACCCGCTCCGGGCGATCATGCCGAGGTCAGGGCGGTCATCGACGACTGGCTGAAGATCGTCGACGAGCCGGATCCCGCCGCCCGAGCCGACCTGCTGAACGCCGAGCTCGCCGCGACGGCCGCCTACCCGCGGCTGACGAACCACGACGGCGAGGGCTGGCACCTGCACTACCGCGACGACGTGAAGTCGCTGCCTTACGTGCTCCGGGCCGTCATCAACCTCGGGACCTCGCTGCATCTCGTCACCCGCGGCATGAGCAGGCTGGGTCGCTGTCAGGCTTCGCCGTGCACGAACGTCGTCGCGGACGTCACGCGCAACGGTCGCCAGCGCTTCTGCTCGGTGCGCTGCGCGAACCGAGCGGCGGTCCGCCGGCATCGGGCGCGAGCCGCCTGACCGCGCGGGTCAGGCGGTCTGGCCGGCGTGCGGCCCCTCGCCGATCTCCTCGACGAGCTTCGCGTTGAAGGCCGGCAGATCATCGGGGGTGCGGCTGGAGACCAGGCCCTGGTCGACCACGACCTCCTCGTCGACCCAGGATGCCCCGGCGTTGCGGAGGTCGGTCTGCAGGCTCGGGTAGCTGGTGAGGGTGCGGCCGTCCACGACGCCGGCCTCGATGAGGATCCACGCGCCGTGGCAGATCACTCCCACCGGCTTGTGCTGCTCGAAGAAGGCGCGGGCGAGAGCGATCGAGGGTGCGTCCATGCGCAGGTGGTCGGCGTTCACGACGCCTCCGGGGAGCACGAGGGCGTCGAACTGGTCGGCGGTCGCCTCGGCGGCGGTGAGGTCCACCGACTGCTCATGACCGTTCTTGCCGGTGATCCGACCGCCGTCGGGGGCGATCAGTGTCGCGGATGCGCCCTCTGCGGTCACGGCATCCCACGGGCTCGTCAGCTCGCTGTCCTCGAATCCGTCTGTCGCCAGGAATGCCACTCGGCTGCCGGTGAGAGTCATCGTTCGTCCTTTCGGGGGAGAGTCGTCCCCGCAGGTCTCGGGGACGTTTCGACTCTCTCGCGGGCCCCGGGAGGAGTGAAGGGGGTGGCCGAAGTCGGGCGGCGGTGATACGGCGGGTGCGTCAGCCGAGGTATCGGCCGAGCGCCCCCAGCAGTCCTCGCGTGCCGTCCTCGCGCCCCTGCCCGTCGGCCCAGAACCTATCGAAGAAGACGCCGTGCTCGATGTGCGTGAACCGTGTCCCGCCGTCGATCGGCTCGAACTCCAGCGACGCCACGGATGTCGACATGTGCGCCCCGTCGATCCACATGTCGTAGGTGGTGACGATGCGGATGTGCTCGACGATGTCGGTGTAGGTCGCCTCGTAGCGCGAGACCGGACGATCGTGGAACCGGCTCTCGGCGACGTCGCGACCGCCGACGCGGAAGTCGAACGCCCACTCGCGCGTCTTCATCGACTCGCCGGCGCCCCACCAGCGGAGCTCTGCTCCTCCACGGCGAAGGCGTCCCAGACGCGCTCGACGCCGGCGGGGTAGTCGCGGGTCAGGGTGAATCCGGAACGGGCGAGTCGGCGTTCTGTCGTCATCGGTCGCCCTCCCGTGTCAGGGTGACGTGGATCTCGCCGCTCTCGGCGACCTCCGTCGTCACGGTGTGGGTGAGGTCGAAGCCGCGCAGATCATCCCAGAGACGGTGGCCGCGGCCGAGGAAGATCGGCGCCACCATGAGGTGCAGGTCGTCGACCAGGCCCGCGCGGAGGAAATCCCGCGCTGTGCGGTATCCGCCGCCGATCCGCACATCCAGACCGCCCGCGGCTTCTGTCGCCTCGGCGAGCACGTCTTCGATCGCCGCGTCTCGGAAGTGGAAGGTCGTACCGCCGTCCATCGCGATCGACGGGCGAGGGGCGGAGTGGGTGAGGACGTACACCGGGGTGCCGAACGGCGGGGTGTCGCCCCACCAGCCCTTCCAATCCAGGTCGTCGGGGAAGGCGTGCAGGCCGAACATCCCCGCGCCCATGATCTCGGCACCGATGCCGTCGAAGAACGCCGCGGCGTATCGATCGTCGATGCCGGTCGTTCCGGCGCCGCTCGTGTCACCGAAGATCTTCGCGCGGAAGGTGCGGGTCGCCGCGTACGCGGCGGTGAGACGGCCCCAGTCCTCACCCATGGGGTTCTCGGGCGTCGGTGTCGGGTCGTCGGGCGTGTAGCCGTCCAGCGACGTGAAGAGGGCCATGCGAACGCGGGTCATGTCAGTTCTCCTGGGGGGGGGGGGGGGGGGGGGGGGGGGGGGGGGGGGSGGGGGGGGGGGGGGGGGGGGGGGGGGGGTGGTGAGGGTGAGATGGATGCCGAGGCGGTCGGCCTGGTGCTCGGCGGGCGTGCGCTGGTCGCCCAGCCACAGGTGCAGCACGTCGAGTGCGCCGGGGCGCAGAGTCACGGTACGGACGCGGCCGTGCTTCTCCGAGCTGATGACCCCCGCGTCCTCGAGGATGCGGAGGTGCTGCATGAGCGACGGCAGCGCCATCGCGAACGGCTCGGCGAGCTCGGAGACCACCGCGGGGGACTTCGCCAGCCGCTCGACGACAGCGCGGCGCGTCGGGTCCGCGAGAGCGCGGAGCACGGCGTCGACGTCATCCTGATACTTAGGCATTTGCCTAACTGTATGACTCGGGGACGGAGGTGCGCAAGGGGTCGTTCATCGCGAGTGAGCGCCAGTTCTCTCCCATCCGCTCGTAGGTCACGATCGCGTGGCAGTTCCGACAGCGCACGTCGCACTTCTCAACCTCGGCAGCCACGACGGCGATGCTGAAGCCGTTCCGCACCAGCTGCATGACGCCGTCCCGCTTCTCGCTCCCGGGGCGATGGTCGAAATCGAGGACTCGGAGATCTGCTTCACCGCAATCGGCGCACGGGTGATCCCGCAGATACTCGCAGACGAACGCGATGCTCGCTCGCTTCTGGGCGTTCGTGCGTTCTCGGATCACGGCGACGTGATGCTCCCGATTCCGGCGATAGTACTCGCGCGACGACGTCCGATTGCACTCTCGGCAGACTTCCTGCCGTCCGTCCGCGCGAGAGGACTTCCGATTGAACGCGGTCAGCGGCTTGATCGCCCGGCACGAGCCGCAGCGCTTCTCCGATTCATCCGGTGCGGATGACGACAGCGCGTCGTGCATGTCGACCTCCCCGCTCTCTCGCTGAGGGGCACGATATCCCGACCGTGCGACATGACTGCTCGTCGCGCTCGGGATCAGACGGGGTGGGCCCTGTGGGGATCGAACCCACAACCCGCGGATTAACTTGCCACTTCGGCTTTCGCCGCCGCCGTCTCCGGCGTTCGTGGTCTGGACTGTCCCTTCACCGTGGCTCTCGCCGTAGGTGCCACCCGTCCAGTCTCTACACCTTCCGGACCGCTGGTCCGGCTTGGCTCGGGATTGCCAACTGGTTTCCCAGGAAGGGTTCCCCGACTTTGAGTGGTGTCATCCCCGGAGTTTCCTCCGAGGCGCTCCTATTTTGTTGAAGTCCGCTGCTCTGCCAATTGAGCTAAAGGCCCGTCCGACAAGTCTAGTGCGCACAGAAGGGGCCGCCGGTGAACACCATCACCGGCGGCCCCTTCTCCTTCTCACGTTCCTCCCCCGAGACGAGAGAAGGTCGCTTGCCGGGAGATCCCCACCCGGCAGGTCGTGTCCCTGATTACATCGGGGGCATCAGGACCGTGTCGATCAGGTACACGGTCGCGTTGGCGGTCTGGACGCCACCGCAGATGACGGTCGAAGTTCCGTTGACCATCAGGTCGTCACCGCTACCGGTGACCTCGAGGTCGGCGCCCTGCACGGTGGTGTGCATGCCGGCGATCTCGTCCGGCGCGATCTGGCCGGGGACCACGTGGTACGTCAGGATCGAGCTCAGCAGTGCGCTGTCGGTCTTGAGCGTCTCGATGGTGGCGGGGTCGATCTTCGCGAAGGCGTCATCCACCGGTGCGAAGACGGTGAACTCGTCGCCGTTGAGCGTGTCGACGAGGTTCACGTCGGGGTTGAGCTGACCGCTCACCGCTGCGACGAGCGTCTTGAGCAGCGGGTTGTTGGAGGCGGCCACGGCGACCGGGTCCTTCGACATGCCCTCGACCGATCCGGCACCGTCCGGGACGGCCTCGGCGTAGGCGGAGCAACCGGCTCCGACGAGGTTAGCGGCCGGATCCATCGCCTCGGTCGTGGGCTCAGCCGACTCCGACGTCGTCGGCTCCGACGACTCCTCGGCGGGCGCTGTGCCGGTCGAACACGCGGAGAGCAGGAATGCTCCGGCGAGCGTCAGGGTGAGTGCTGCGGTGACCTTCTTCTTGGTGCTGAACATCTCGAGCTCCTTCAGAAACTTCAGCCACGGCCTCTCCGTGGCGTCGACATCTGTTCGGAGCCCCGTCGGTATCGGATGGGAGAAATCTCAGAATCGATCGGGTCCCGTGCCTCGATCCGCAGAATCACGGGAGAAATTCCCTCACGATCGGGTGACGGCTGCACGGGAACACGGGGGAGATGCGGCATGCTTGGAGGGATGGTCATTGACGGAATGGACGTGCCCGAGGACGGGACGGCGAGAGATGCGGTCGCCGCACTCCTCGTCCGCGTCGCCGACGGGGATCAGCGGGCATTCGCCGAGCTCTACGACTCCCTCTCCGCGCGCGTGTTCGGGCTCATCCTGCGCGTGCTCGTGAACCGCGCGCAGAGCGAGGAAGTGCTGCAGGAGGTTTTCCTCGAGATCTGGCAATCCGCTTCGCGCTTCGCTCCGAACAGAGGTCAAGGACGAGCATGGGTGATGACGATCGCACATCGTCGGGCCGTGGACAGGGTGCGTGCATCCCAGTCCAGTGCGGACCGTGATGTGCGAGCGGGGCTGAGGGACATCGGCGTTGCGCACGACAGTGTGGCAGAGCAGGTGGAACTCGGGATCGACGGCGAGAAGGTCGTCGAAGCGCTCACGGAGCTGCCGGAGGTGCAGCGAGAAGCGCTCGTGCTCGCGTATTACGGCGGTTACAGTCAGAACGAGATTTCGGTGCTTGTGGGAGCACCATTGGGGACGATCAAGACAAGGATGCGAGACGGGCTCACCCGTCTCCGGTCAGCCATGGGGGTGACAGCATGAACGAGCAGGAGTTCGCAGAGCTCGCGGCGGGGGCCGCCCTGAACGCGTTGTCGCCCGACGACGCGCGTCGCTTCGACGACGCTCTCGTCGCGCATCCCGAGTGGCGGGCGATCGCCGAGGCGGATGCCGAGACGGCCGATCTTCTGTCCGCCTCCGCCACGCCTGTCTCCCCGCCTCCCGGCATCCGTGCCGCGCTCCTCGCCCAGATCGCGGTGACGCCCCAGAACAGCGAGCCGACGACGCCTGTCGAGCCGGTCGCGACCGACGTTCTCGCAGACGAGCGACCGCGCGTCGACGAGTCGTCGGCGAACGATGCGGAGAAGGATCGCGCCCCCTCCCCGAAGCGCCGCTGGAGCCGCGTCGTGTTCGCGCTCGCCGCATGCCTCGCCGTGCTGGTGGGCGTCGGGATCGGCGCCGTCGCGCTCAACGGGCAGCTCAACCGTCCGGCATCCGTCGTCGCTCTGGAGCAGATCCAGTCGTCGTCCGATGCGGAACAGGCGTCCGTGGAGCTCCCCTCCGGGGGATCGGCGACCGCGCACTGGTCGGCATCCGCGGGAGCAGCCGTGCTCGTGACCGACGGCGTGCCCGCCCCGGCCGACGGCAAGACCTACGAGCTCTGGTACGTGCGCGGGGACGACGCGATCCCCGCCGGCGTCTTCGACGTCGAGGACGGTCGCGCGACGGCGGCGCTCGAAGGCGACATGCACGCGGGCGATGTGATCGCGGTCACCGTCGAGCAGGCCGGAGGATCCCCTTCCGGCACGCCGACGTCCGACCCTGTCATCGTGATCCCCACGGCCTGATCGGCCGCGATCGCGGGTACCCTGGTTCGATGCCCGAGCAGCATCACCGTCCCATCCGTCGACCGACCAGCGCTTTCGACAACATCGTCGGCGCGCACGATCCCGCCGAGGAGACGCGCGTGGCGCACGCGACGGCATCCGCTCTGCTGACGCGGGTGCGGGCCGACGAGAGCGGGGCGAGCGCCGAGCGTCTGGTCGCGTTCACCGCCGAGCACGGCATCGACGAGATCGCCGAGCTGTGGTCCAAGGCGCCTTCGCGCACACTGCCCGGAGCGCTCTGGAGGCTGTACCTGCTGCAGCTGGCGATCCACGGCGACCCGCAGACGGCGGCACTGCTCTATGAGCGCGGACGCGTCGAGCTGCCGTCGGCGGATACGGTCATCGCGGGTGCTCCTGCCCCTGCGGAGCCGGCTGAGCTCGTGGCGCTCATCGACACGATCCTGCGCGGGGCCTTCCGTGGGGACTTCGCGGTCGCGCTCGACCGCGCCGCCGCCTTCTGTCGCGTGCAGGCCTCAGGCGCGACCCACACGGCCGACGACTATGAGCCGACCGAGCCCGCGCGGGCCAGCGAGCTGACGACGCGAGCCCTGCGTCTCAGCAGCTACGCGCAGGATCTCTCCGCGTCAGCGGTGCTCTGGCGCACGGGTTCTCTGGCCTGAACGCAACCCGGACAGAGAAAGACCGGGCCGCAAGAACGCCTCTCGGCGGAAGGCCGCTCAAAGCGGCAAAAATTGGAGCCCGGGGTTATGCGGCCCGGCCGTTCAATTATAACGCGAGACCTCCATGGGTATTCCCTGACCGTAGGCTCGAGGCATGAACCGGCGCTTCGCACTGATGATCGATCCCGTCGCGGCCGACGAGGACCGCCCCGACTTCGCAGACACCTTCACGGCGGTGGATGCCGCGGCCCCCGCTCTGAGCGTGGGCGAGCTGAGCACGCAGCGGGGTGACGGCGTCTTCGAGTCCATCGGCGTGGTCGACGGCCACGCGCAGGAGGTCGTTCCGCACCTGGAACGTCTCGCGCACTCGGCACGGCTGTGCGACCTCCCGGCTCCGAATCTGCCGCAGTGGCGACAGGCGATCGACCACGCGGCGTCGCGGTGCGGAGAGGGCGAAGCGGTGATCAAGCTCATCCTCAGCCGCGGCGTGGAGCACGGCCCGACTCCGACCGCCTGGGTCACCGCGTCTCCGGCATCCGACTTCTCGCGCGTGCGTGCCGAGGGCGTCCGCGTCGTCACCCTCGACCGGGGCTACGACCTCGGCGCGGCGGAACGGGCGCCGTGGCTGCTGCTCGGTGCGAAGACCCTCTCGTACGCGGTGAACATGGCGGCCCTCCGAGAGGCCCACCGCCGTGATGCGGACGATGCGATCTTCCTGTCGAGCGACGGGTTCGTGCTCGAAGCGCCGACCGCCTCTCTCATCCTCCGCTTCGGCGACCGCTTCGTGACGCCGGCGCCGAACGGCGGCATCCTGCACGGCACCACGCAGCTCAGCGTGTACGAGCATCTCGCCGGGCGCGGCTTCGAGGTCGGATACGACCGCATCCCGGCATCCGATCTTCCTCGTGCCGACGCGGCGTGGCTGGTGTCGAGCGTTCGTCTCGCCGCGGCGATCACGGCCGTCGACGGGGTCGCCCTGCCCGTGGACCAGACCCTGACCGACGAGCTGAACGCCTACCTCCTGTCCCCACGGGACTGACTCGGAGCCTCGCGCGGCTACGGTGCCGGCACAATTTCGGAGATCATTGTCGACACGCCAGGGGAGAGTGACCTCGGGCGGCGTATCGGCGTCGATCTCCGAAGTCGTGCGCGGAAGCCGGATGCCGCAGCGGACTTCGCTCACGGGCGGTTGGACATGGTCGTGACGATCGCTCGTTCCACGAGGTCCCAGTCATGGACGATCATGGCGTAGTCGAACCGTAGCGTGACGTGTCCCCACAGCGCGGCGTTGGCGTCTCGCACGAGATCCTTGTGCCGGAGAGAGGCGGACTCATGGTTCGCTCGCCCATCGGCTTCGATGATCAGCCAGCTCTCGATGAGGAGGTCGACGCGGCCCGTGCCGACGATCGACGCCTGCGTGCGGATGATCCAGCCATAGGTTCGCAACCTCAACCGCACCAACGACTCGAGCCCGCTGTCCGAGTCAGGCCGCGAGAAGTCCACCAGCTCCCGGCCACTCCGATTCAGCCTCGCCCGCAACCATCGAAGCCCGGATGCATCGATCAGACCTTGTCGGCGTGCCGACTCGAGCGCGACGAAGAATCGTTCGCTGCCTCGGCACCGGAACAGCTGCAAGAGCACGCGGGGGACGGAGGGGAGACCGAACCCGGGGCGCCGCGGAGCATCGTCCCAATGCACGACACATGCGCACGGCTCCTCCTCGTGGCGATACTGATGCCGGTCTCCGTGCATCCACACGTGAAGCTGCGGCACGTCGAGCACCCAGAGACCCAGGTGCTGGGCCGCTGACTCGCACCCGAGTACGCCGCCGTGTGCCGCCGCCGAGATGACGTCCGCGCATGCGTCCGCGCTAGCGTAAACGCCGCGTCGTACGTGCGACAGTCGACCGAGCCGAACCTGCCGCTCGATCTCGCTCCGCCTCATCGTCTGACGCAGTTCGCCGTACGTCCATACCTGGTCGCCGTTCATCGTGCACATCGATCGAGGATGCCTGGCGTGCGGCATCCTCTTCTGGTGTCCCTGCGCGACTTGTGAAGAACTGGACCTACCTCGTCGCGGTGCAGACCGAGTCCCGTCTCCGGCACGACTTCGGAGGTTGGCGCGGGACACCCCGCCGAACGAATCCCGCTATCGGGGTGTCATCTCGAATCTCCGAAGTCGTGCGGGACCAGAGCGACCACGCACACGCACTCGGAACGGAAACACGAGAGCCCGGAGACCGACGTCCCCGGGCCCTCGACAAGGTCGAGCCTCAGCTCACCCGAAGCGGCCAGAGACGTAGTCCTCGGTCGCCTGTACGGACGGGGTGGTGAAGATCGACGTGGTGTCGTCGTATTCGATCAGCTTCCCGGGCTTTCCCGTGCCGGCGATGTTGAAGAACGCGGTCTTGTCGGAGACGCGGCTCGCCTGCTGCATGTTGTGGGTGACGATGACGATCGTGAACTCGTTCTTCAGCTCGCCGATCAGCTCCTCGATCGCGTAGGTCGAGATCGGGTCGAGGGCCGAGCACGGCTCGTCCATCAGCAGCACCTCGGGCGACACGGCGATGGCGCGGGCGATGCACAGACGCTGCTGCTGGCCACCGGACAGGCCGGATCCCGGGCGGTCGAGACGGTCCTTGACCTCGTTCCAGAGGTTCGCGCCGGTGAGCGACTTCTCGACGAGTGCGTCCTGGTCGCTCTTCGACATGCGGCTGTTGTTGAGCTTCACGCCCGCGAGCACGTTCTCCTTGATGGACATCGTGGGGAACGGGTTCGGCCGCTGGAAGACCATGCCGACCTGGCGACGCACGAGCACCGGGTCGACGCCGGGGCCGTAGAGGTCCTTGCCGTCGAGGAGCACCTCGCCCTCGACGCGGGCGCCGGGGATGACCTCGTGCATGCGGTTGAGCGTGCGGAGGAAGGTGGACTTGCCGCAGCCCGAGGGGCCGATGAACGCGGTCACGCTGCGCGGCTGGATGTCGAGCGACACCCCTTCGACCGCGAGGAAGCTGCTGTAGTAGACGTTGAGGTCGTTGACTTCGATGCTCTTGGACACGTGGTTTCCTGTTCTGAGTGGTCGGGTGCTCAGCGGCCGGTCATCTTCGGTGCGAACAGCTTCGCGATGAGACGCGCCAGCAGGTTCAGCACCATGACGATGAGGATGAGGGTGAGCGCGGCGGCCCAGGCGCGGGCGACGGCCGCATCCGGGTTCGTGCCCTGGTTCATGTACTGGTTGTAGGCGAACACCGGAAGGGTCATCATCTGACCGCTGAAGATGTTCGTGTTCAGGCTCTGGGTGAATCCGGCGGTGAGCAGCAGCGGGGCCGTCTCGCCGATCACGCGGGAGATGGCCAGCATGATCGAGGTCGTGATGCCGGCGATCGAGGTGGGGAGCACCACCTTCAGGATGGTCAGCCACTTCGGCACGCCCAGCGCGTACGACGCCTCGCGCAGCTCGTTCGGGACGATCTTCAGGAGCTCCTCGCTGCCGCGCACGACGACCGGGGTCATCAGCACGGCGAGGGCGAGGGCGCCCATGAAGCCCATCGAGATACCGGGGCCGACCAGCAGGGCGAACACGGCGTAGACGAAGAGACCGGCGACGATCGACGGGATGCCGGTCATCACGTCGACGAAGAAGGTGATGCCCTTCGCGAGCCGGCCGCGCCCGTACTCGACCAGGTAGATCGAGGTCATGAGTCCGATCGGCACCGAGATGATCGTCGCGGTGAGCGTGATCATCACGGTGCCCCAGATCGCGTGCACGATGCCGCCGCCGTCGCCGACGACGTTGCGCATGGAGTAGCTGAAGAACTCGGCGTCGAACCGCTCGATGCCGTTCGCCACCACGGTCCACAGCAGCGAGACCAGGGGCAGCAGCGCGATCAGGAACGCGGTGGCGACCAGGGCGGTCATCAGGCGATCGACGGCCTTGCGGCGGCTCTCGACGATCGAGGAGATCACGGTGATGATCACCATGTAGAGCAGGATGCCGACGATCACCGTTCCGGCGATGTTGAAGTCGGCCAGGCTCGACCCCGCGGCGGCGACGCCGAAGACGGCGGCGGAGATGACGAAGGAGCCGGCGAGGAGGGCCCAGGGCGCCCACTTGGGCAGTCGGCCGGAGGTGAGGACCGCCGTGTGCGGCGTGACGGGAGCAGCGGTGAGGGTGGTCATGTCAGTTCGCTCCCGAGAACTCGGCGCGGCGGGCGACGATCCAGCGCGCCAGCGCATTGACCGCGAAGGTCACGACGAAGAGGATGAGGCCGGTGGCGATGAGGGTGTTGACGCCCGTGTCGTGCGCCTCGGGGAAGGCGAGCGCGATGTTCGCGGGGATGGGCGTCGGGTTCGTCGAGGTGAGCACGAGGAAGCTGACGACCGCGGAGGGGGAGAGGACCATGGTCACGGCCATGGTCTCGCCGAGTGCGCGTCCGAGGGCGAGCATCGCTGCGGAGACCATGCCGCCGCGGGCGAACGGCAGGACCGCCATGCGCACCATCTCCCAGCGCGTCGATCCGAGCGCGAGCGCGGCCTCCTCGTGCAGCTTCGGAGTCTGCAGGAAGACCTCGCGGCAGATCGCTGTCATGATCGGGATGCACATCACGGCGAGCACGAGCGATGCGGTGAGGATGGTCTTGCCGGTCGACGAGACCTGGCCCTGGAAGAACGGCACCCACGAGGCGTTCGTGTTCAGCCAGGCGTAGATCGGCTGCAGGAGGGGCGCGAGCACCAGACCGCCCCAGAGGCCGAAGACCACCGAGGGGACGGCGGCCAGCAGGTCGATGATGTAGCCGAGGAACGCGGCCAGACGCCGGTGGGCGTAGTGCGAGATGAACAGCGCGATGCCGATCGCGATCGGAGCGGCGATGAGCAGCGCGATGAACGACGCCCAGAGCGTTCCGAAGACGAGCGGACCCACATAGGTCCAGAAGGACTCGCCGCGGAGGATGTGGTTGTCGCTCGTGTCGAGCTGGAACGCCGGGATGCTCTGGATGACGAGGAAGGCGGCGACGAGCACCAGGACGATGAGGATGACCACCCCCGCCCCGAGCGCGGTGCCGGAGAAGACCCGGTCGCCGAGTCGCTGCTTGGCCTTGATCGGTGCGGGCGGCGCCTTGGTCGGTGCCGGAGTCGGCGCCTGCGCGGTCGTGCTCATGATCTCCCTGTTTCGGGCCGGGTCGAGGTGGAGCGGGTGCTGACCCGGCGGAGCCCCCGCGTCCGATCGGGACGCGGGGGCACCGCCGTCAGTGGGTGGGCGGGATCAGCCGACCTGGATCAGATCGATCGCGGCGAGCACCTGCTCGCGCAGACCCTCCGAGATCGGTGCGCTGCCGGCGTTGTCGGCAGCGGCCTTCTGACCGTCCTCGCTCGCGATGTAGGAGAAGTACTCCTTCACGAGCTCGGCGACGTTGGTGTCCTCGTACTGCTCGCAGCCGATCAGGTAGCTGACCAGCGCGATCGGGTAGGCGCCGTCCGCGGCGGATGCCGGGTCGACATCGAAGACGAGGTCGCCCTCGCCGCGGCCCTCGACCAGCGGCGAGCCCTCGACGAGCTTCGCGGCAGCCTCGGCCGAGTAGGCGACGAAGTCCTCGCCGACGCCCACGTGCACCTGGCCGAGGTCGCCGACCTGCGACGCGTCGGCGAAGCCGATCGCACCGTTGCCGGCGCCGATCGCCTGGACGACACCCGAGGTGCCCTGAGCGGCTTCGCCGCCCTGGATCGGCCAGACATCGGCCGGCTCGTAGGTCCAGACGTCACCGGCGGTGGCGCTGAGGTACTTCGTGAACGTCTCCTGCGTGCCCGAGGGGTCGGAGCGGTGGACCGGCGAGATGGCCAGGTCGGGCAGCTTGACGCCGTCGTTCAGGTCGGCGATGGCCGGGTCGTTCCAGTTGGTGATGGTGCCCGCGAAGATGCCCGCGATGGTGGCGGCATCCAGGTTCAGGGTGTCGACGCCCTCGAGGTTGAATGCGACCGCGACGGGGGAGATGTAGAGCGGGACCTCGACGATGTCGTCGGTCGTGCAGGCGCCGAAGCCCCCGGCTGCGACCTCTTCGTCGTTGAACGCGCGGTCGGAGCCGATGAAGTTGCTGCCGCCTTCGAGGAAGTTCTCACGACCCGTGCCCGAACCGGTGGGCTCGTAGTTGACGGTGACGTCGGGGTTCGCGGTCTGGAACGCGGCGACCCAGGCCTCCTGGGCGGCGGTCTGCGAGGACGCGCCGGTCGCGTCGATGGTGCCGGAGAGCGTGGACTCCGAGGGCTGGTCGGCGGAGCCGCCGGTGCCGCCTTCGTTCGCGGCACAGCCGGCGAGTGCGAGAGCGGCGACGGCGCCGATGGCGCCGATTCGTGCGATTCGGGAGATCTTCACTGTGGATCCTTCGATCTTGGAGGGTGGGGCCCGGTGCAGGGCACACAGTGACGCTAAGTGCGGCGGTTAACGAGACTCTCCCGCGCAGGTGAACGGCAGGTGAACGACGAGCGACTCTCTGGGGCGGACCCGGAGGATTGCGGGGGACGCGCGAGGTCGTCAGACCTTGGGGATGTGGGTCTCGATCGAGATGATGCCGGAGCCGGGGTTCGTGGCGGAGAGGTGCACGACCGAGAAGGCCCCGGGCTCGAGGTCGGCCGCGCTGCTGAGATAGGACCCCTGGATGGTGCCGGTCGCGAGAGCGATCTCCGACAGCAGGCCGGGGAGCACAGGGCCGTGACTGCAGAGCACGGCCGGCTTCCCGGCACGGACACGGCGGCCGACGACGGCACGGAGATCGGAGGTGCCGTCCTCCCACGCGTCCTGGCTGATCTTCTCGGTCTTCACGAGTTTGCGATCGAGGGCCTTGGCGAGCGGTCTGACCGTCTCGATGCATCGCACGGCATCGCTGGTGACGATCTTGCGGGCGCCGAAGGCGTGCAGCGGACCCACGATCGAGGCCGCCTGCTTCCGTCCGCGCTCGGTCAGCGGACGTGCGGCATCCGTGCCGTCCCACTCCGACCGCGACAGAGCCTTCGCATGCCGCAGGGCGATCACCGGGAACGTGCGCAGGACGCCGTCTTCGACGAGGTTCGTGAAGAAGTCGAGGATCTCGAGGTCCACCGGGTAGCTGAGCCGCTCCCGCGCCTTCTTGGCGCTCACCCACTCCACCGCGGCGATCTCGCGATTCGGCACGAACGTGGACGTGCGGATCGCGTCGTCGGTGGCCTCGGCTGCCCAGTAGTGCACGACCTTCTGCTTCTGCGAGGCGAGGTGATAGCGGCTCACGCCCACCGGCACGCCCAGGGACACCCGGATGCCGGTCTCCTCGTGCACCTCGCGCACGGCCGTCTCGGCGAGCATCTCGCCCGGGTCGACCTTGCCCTTGGGGAGCGTGACGTCGCGGTACTTCGTGCGGTGGATCAACAGGATGCGGAGCTTGCCGTCGACGATGCGCCAGACCACGGCGCCCGCGGCGTACACGGCCTTGTCGGTCCACTTCGACGCCGGGGGCGGCGTCCGCTCGGCCCGAGCCCTCTGCTCCTGCCGGACCGTCATCGCACCGCCCGTGCGCGGCGCCGCCGCTGGATCAACCCCATGGTCTTATCCTGCAGGTCGACGAGCGGCTTGCCGTCGGCATCCTCGGCGTGCCGCGTCCACACGCCCTCCGCGCCGAGGTGCCACGAAGTGGTGCCGGCGTCCATGGCGAGGTCGAAGAACGACAGCAGCTCCTTGAGGTGGGCGGGGTCCGAGACGCGCACGAGCGCCTCGACCCGACGGTCGAGGTTGCGGTGCATCATGTCGGCGCTGCCGATGTAGACCTGCGGGTCGCCGTCGTTCTCGAAGGCGAAGATGCGCGAGTGCTCCAGATACCGGCCCAGGATGCTGCGCACCGTGATGTTGTCGCTGATCCCCTCGAGGTCGGTCCGGAGGCTGCAGATGCCGCGCACCCACACCTCGACCTTCACCCCGGCGGCGCTGGCGCGGTACAGGGCGTCGATGATCTCCTCGTCGACCATCGAGTTGACCTTGATGCGGATGTGCGCGGGCTTGCCGGCCTCGGCGTTCTTGCGCTCGGCGTCGATCTGGCGCACCAGGCCCTTGCGCAGGTGGAGCGGCGCGACGAGCAGGCGCTTGAACTTCTTCTCGATCGCGTAGCCGCTGAGCTCGTTGAAGAGGCGGGTGAGGTCCTTGCCGACCTGCGCGTCGGCCGTGAACAGACCGAAGTCCTCGTAGATGCGGCTGGTCTTCGGGTTGTAGTTGCCCGTGCCGACGTGGGAGTAGTGCTGGAGCTTGCCGTCCTCCTCGCGGATGACGAGGGCGAGCTTGCAGTGGGTCTTCAGACCGACCAGACCGTAGACGACGTGCACGCCGGCCTTTTCCAGCTTGCGGGCCCAGACGATGTTGTTCGCCTCGTCGAAACGGGCCTTCACCTCGACCAGGGCGAGCACCTGCTTGCCGGCCTCGGCGGCGTCGATGAGCGCCTGCACGATCGGGCTGTCGCCCGACGTGCGGTACAGCGTCTGCTTGATCGCCAGCACGTGAGGATCGCGGGCCGCCTGCTCGAGGAACGCCTGCACGCTGGTCGTGAACGACTCGTACGGGTGGTGCACGAGCACGTCGGACTTGCGGATCGCCTTGAAGATGTCGGCGCGCGAGTTGGATCCGGTGGGCTGGAAGGCCACGGCCGTGGTGGGCAGGTGCGGCGGGTAGCGCAGGTCCGGCCGGTCGATGCGGGACAGGTCGAAGAGACCGCGCAGGTCGAGAAGGCCCGGCAGGCGATAGACCTCGAGGTCCGTGATGTCGAGCTCGCGGACCAGCAGGTCCATCGTGACCTCGTCCATGTCGTCGGTGATCTCGAGACGGATCGGCGGGCCGAAGCGTCGGCGGAGGAGCTCCGCCTCGAGAGCCTGGATGAGGTTCTCGCTCTCGTCCTCCTCGATCTCCACGTCTTCGTTGCGGGTGAGCCGGAACGCGTGGTGGTCGAGCACCTCCATGCCGGGGAAGAGGTCGCCCAGGTGGTTGGCGATCAGCTCCTCGAGGCGCAGGAACCTCTTGATCTCGCCGTGACCGGGGACCTCGACGAAGCGCGGGAGCATCGGCGGCACCTTGAGGCGGGCGAATTCCTGGCGGCCGGTACGGGCGTTGCGGATGCGGATGGCGAGGTTCAGCGAGAGACCGGAGATGTACGGGAAGGGGTGGGCGGGGTCGACCGCCAGGGGCATCAGCACGGGGAAGACCTGCGCGCCGAAGTAGTCCGACAGCGCGGAGCGCTCCTCCTCGGTGAGCTCGGACCAGTCGGTGATCTCGATCCCGGCATCCGCGAGGGCGGGACGGACGAGGTCGGTCCATGCCGCGGCATGGCGCAGCTGCAGGGCGTGCGCCTCACGGGAGATGTCGGCGAGGGCGTCGACGGGGGAGCGGCCGATGTTCGTGGGCACCGCGAGGCCGGTCATGATGCGTCGCTTGAGACCCGCGACGCGGACCATGAAGAACTCGTCGAGGTTGCTGGCGAAGATCGCCAGGAAGTTCGCCCGCTCGAGCTCGGGCAGCGACGGATCCTCGGCGAGCTCCAGCACGCGCTGGTTGAACGCCAGCCAGCTCAGCTCCCGGTCGAGGTACCGGTGGTCAGGGAGCAGGGCGTCGGGCGACTCGACGGCGTCGAAGTCGTCGTCTTCGGCGTCACCGAGGCCGGCGTCGGTGAGTGCGGGATCGATCATGGGGTACATCTAATCACCGCGAGGTGACGCGCGTGTGAACGGACCCGATCCGTTACCGGGCTGCCGCTACGGTCTCGTCTTCGTACACGTTGAACCGGTAGCCGACGTTGCGCACCGTTCCGATGATCTGCTCCTGGTCGCCCAGCTTCGCGCGGAGGCGGCGCACGTGCACGTCGACCGTGCGGGTGCCGCCGAAGTAGTCGTAGCCCCACACCTCGCTGAGCAGCTGCTCACGCGTGAAGACGCGCGACGGGTGGGTCGCGAGGAAGTGCAGCAGCTGGAACTCCTTGTAGGTGAGATCCAGCGGCTTGCCGCGCAGCTTCGCGGAGTAGGACTGCTCGTCGATCGTGACGCCGGAGGCCTGCACCCTGGAGGGTTCGGCGACCTCGTCGCGGCGGGCGAGCGCGAGCCGGATGCGCGCGTCGATCTCGGCGGGGCCGGCGGTCACGAGCAGGACGTCGTCGATTCCCCAGTCGCCGGAGAGGGCGCTCATGCCGCCCTCCGTGACGACGAGGAGCAGCGGGGCATCCTGCCCGGTGGCGCGGAGGAGGCGGCACAGCGACTTCGCGCCGACCAGGTCGTGGCGGCCGTCGACGACCACGACGTCATAATCCGGGGCGCTGACGAGCTGTGCCGGTTCGGCGGGGATCTGGCGGACCCGGTGGCTGAGCAGTTCGAGGGCGGGCAGAACCTGCTCCGACAGCGGAGCGTTGGTCAGAACCAGCACCAGGGCCACGCGCACTCCTCACCGGCGCGGGGGTCGACGCCGTGCCGCCATGATACCGGCACCGGATGCGCAACAATGGTGTCATGTCCGAACCAGCGCTCGCACCGCGTAATGCCCTCGTCGGCGTGGTCGCCGTGTGGGTCACCGCCTTCGTCGCGACCGTGGCCGTCGGGATCTTCGTGCCGGAGGAATGGCGCGTCCCGTGGATGCTCGTCGCCTTCGGCGGCATCGTGCTGCTCTCGTTCGCCGTGCAGCTCTGGTACGGCCGCACCCAGGGGTTCATCTTCCGGGTGGCCGGCAGCGTCACGGGCGCGCTCGTGCTGATGGGATTGATCTCGGTCGGCTTCGGCATCGCCGCGCTGCTGCCGACCTGACCTCCGCGTCCCGCCGCGCGGTAAGGTGGAGGCATGGACCTCATGGCGCTCGAAATCTTCTTCATCGGCCTGCTGGGCCTTGCGAGCCTCGCTATCGTCTTCGTCTCGGCCGTGGTTCTGCGCAACCTCTTCCGCGGCCAGCGCTGACGCATCGTGCTCGATCTGCCCACCGACCTCCCCGCCGACCTCGCCCCGCTCGCGTGGCTGATCGGCGTGTGGGCGGGCACCGGTGTCATCGACTACCCCGTCGGCGACGAGCGCCTGCAGGGCGAGTTCGTCCATCGGGTCAGCTTCAGTCATGACGGCGGCCCGTACCTCAACTACTCGGGGACCGCGACGTTCACCGGCGAGGACCAGGCGGTGTCGATCCCGCTGATCGCCGAGACCGGATTCTGGCGCCTCTCGCGCCCGGCGTCCGCGGCGGACCCCGGTCCGGCGCTGCTTCCCCCGCAGGCCGATGTCGTCACCCGCACGGTCGACGACGTCGAGAGCCTGCGCGCGGCGAACGGCGCCTTCCCGATCGAGGTCTCGCTCGCGCATTCCGACGGCATGCTGGAGCTCTACCTGGGCGAGATCAACGGCCCGCGGGTCGACATCGCCTCGGATGCCGTCGTGCGCGCGGCCGGCACGAAGGACTACGGCGCGGCATCGCGCATGTACGGACTCGTCGACGGGCACATGCTGTGGGCGTGGGACATCGCGGCCCTCGGAACGCCGCTGCGCGCGCACGCCTCGGCGCGACTGGCCAAGGTCTGAGACGGGTGGGATCCGACGTGAGCGTGTTCGAGAGCTTCCCCGGAGCCGTCGGCGGCGATGCGGGCATCGCGCATTTCGGCGATCCGTTCCGCGAGCAGCGCCGCCTCGCGGCCGGTGACGCCGTCGTCGCGCTCGACGACCGCACCGCGATCGAGGTCTCGGGTCCGGAGCGGCTCGGCTGGCTCGACTCGATCACCTCGCAGGCCGTCGGTCGCCTGAGCGCGGGAGACAGCACCGAACTGCTGGTGCTCGACCCGCAAGGGCGTGTCGAGCACGCGGCCGGTGTCGTCGACGACGGAACGTCCACCTGGTTGATCGCCGACGCGGCGGATGCCGAGGCGCTCGCGACCTGGCTGACGCGGATGAAGTTCCGCACGCAGGCGAGCGTCGACGTGCGCGCGGACCTGGTGCTGCTGGGCTTCGTCGACGGCGGGTCCGCCGCTCGAGCCGTGCATGCCGCTGCCGCGTCGCACGACCGCCTCCCGCTCGTCTGGGAGGACCCGTGGCAGCAGGTCGCCCTGGGCGGCCACCAGTACGCCGAGATCGCGGATCACCCCGGCGCCTCGCTCGCGTGGCGCATCGCGGTGCTCTCGCCGGATGCCGCGGACGAACTGGCTGCGACCCTCGACCACGATGCCGCCGCAGGTCTCCTGGCCGCCGAGGCTCTGCGCATCGCCGCCTGGCGCCCGCGCTGGGCGGCAGAGGTCGACGACAGGTCGCTCCCGCACGAGTCGGACTGGATCCGCACCGCCGTGCACCTGAACAAGGGGTGCTATCGGGGGCAGGAGACCGTCGCCAAGGTCCACAACCTCGGACACCCGCCGCGTCGTCTCGCCGCTCTCCAGCTCGACGGCAGCGATGCCGTGCTGCCCGAGCCCGGGTCTCCCGTGTTCGCGGGCGATGACGAGATCGGCCACGTCACCTCGGTCGCCCGTCATCATGAAGACGGTCCGATCGCGCTCGCGATCCTGGCGCGACGCGCGCCGATCGGCGACCTCGTCGTGCGCGCCGACGGCATCGACATCGCCGCCTCGCAGCAGGTGATCGTGCCCGCGGATGCCGGGGCGACCGCCGACATCCCGCGCCTCACGCGGCTGTCACGTCGCCCGTCGGCGCCGGATCCCCGCGCCGCGAGCTAGGCGCGAGGCGAGTCGACCGGCGCCACGGCCGCCCACGGAAGCGTGAGCTCGCCGAGACGCCAGCGGCTGCGCCCGCCCACGATCGGCCAGCCCTGATCCCGCAGGGCGGCGACCGTCGCCAGGAACCGCTGGGTGGCGCCGAACGTCGCGAGCGCGGCCGCCCGATCCCACTCGCGGTCGAGGTCGACGAGGAGGGCGTGGATCCGTTCCCCCGGCACGTTGCGGTGGATCAGGGCCTTGGGCAGCCGCTCGGCGACGATGCTCGGATGCTCGAGCCCGGTCAGGCGCAGCGAGATCGTGAAGCGCACCGGGATCCCGTCGGGCTGCACGTCGGCCCAGCTCGCCACGCGACCGATCTCGTCGCACGTGCCCTCGACGAGGAGCCCGTCCGGCGCGAGTCGTGAAGCCGTCGTCCGCCAGGCGGCCGGCACGTCGGCCTCGTCGTACTGGCGCAGCACATTCATCGCGCGGATCACCGCAGGCCGCCGGCCGTCGGGGAGGGGGACCTCGAAGCCGCCGCGCGCGAACGAGACGCGGAGGTCGTGGGGGAAGCCCGTGCGGCCGGCGCGGACCTCGGCGAGCTGGGCATCGGCCGTCGCCACCCGCGCCGGGTCGATCTCGAGACCGCGCACCTCGGCATCCGGTCGGACTCCGCGCAGCCGTGCGGCCAGTTCGAACGCGGTGACACCGCTCGCTCCGTAACCGAGATCGACCACCAGCGGATCCGCGGCACGGCGGAACGCGGGGCTCGCGGCGATCCAGCGGTCGTTGCGGCGCAGCCGGTTCGTCCCGGTCGTGCCGCGCGTCGGCCGGCCGACGGGAGATGACGCCATGAGTAAATCCTCTCCCTCGATGAGCCCTCGGGCCAATCCGGAGCGGCCGTCGCGGATAAACTGGCCGCATGACTGCGACGCGCACCCTGATCCTGCTCCGCCACGGCCGGAGCGAGTGGAACGAACGGAACCTGTTCACCGGCTGGGTGGACGTCCGCCTGAACGAGCAGGGGGAGAAGGAGGCCCGCCGCGGCGGTGAGCTGCTCGCCGAGTCCGGCATCCTGCCCGACGTGCTGCACACGTCGCTCCTGAGCCGGGCGATCCAGACGGCGAACATCGCGCTCGACGCCGCCGACCGGCTGTGGATCCCCGTGACCCGCTCGTGGCGGCTCAACGAGCGCCACTACGGCGCCCTGCAGGGCAAGGACAAGGCGCAGACGCTCGAGGAGTTCGGCCCCGAGCAGTTCCAGCTGTGGCGCCGCTCCTTCGACGTGCCGCCGCCCGTGCTCGACGACGCGAGCGAGTTCAGCCAGGTGAACGACCCGCGCTACGCCGGGATCGACGGAGAGGTGCCGCGCACCGAATCGCTCAAGCTCGTGATCGACCGGCTGCTGCCGTACTGGGAGAGTGCGATCGTCCCCGACCTCGAGGCCGGCAAGACCGTGCTCGTCACGGCGCACGGCAACTCGCTGCGCGGTCTCGTCAAGCACCTCGAGGGCATCAGCGACGCCGACATCGCCGAGCTGAACATCCCCACCGGCATCCCGCTCGTCTACGAGCTCGACGAGAACAACGTCCCCACCGGTCCCGGCCGCTACCTCGACCCGGAGGCCGCTGCCGCCGGTGCCGCAGCGGTCGCCGCGCAAGGCAAGAAGTAGCACCACGCAGAAGAGGGGGGCGGATGCTGTCACAGCATCCGCCCCCCTCTTCTGCGTGCGCGTCAGGCGTGCCCGAGCTCCTGCTGCTGCTCGACGGCCAGAGCGATCTCGGCCTCGGAGACCTGCCAGTCGCCCGTGGCGAGGTAGACCATCTTCTTGGCGACCGCGACCGCGTGGTCGGCGAAGCGCTCGTGGTACCGGCTGGCGAGGGTGGCATCGACCGTCGCCGTCGCCTCTCCCTTCCAGTTGTCGCTGAGCACCTTCTCGAAGACGCTGGCGTGCAGCTCGTCGACGTCGTCGTCCGCGTTGCGGATCGTGTCGGCGAAGCGCAGGTCGCCGGTGCGGAGGAGCTCGGAGAGCGTGCGGGAGATCTCGACGTCGAGCTCGCCCATCTTCACGAAGGTGCCCTTGAGGCCCTTCGGGATGGCGCGCTCGGGGAACCGCAGGCGAGCGAGCTGGGCGATGTGCTCGGACATGTCGCCCATCCGCTCCAGCGAGGCGCTCACCCGCAGCGCCGTGACGACGATGCGGAGGTCGCGGGCGACGGGCTGCTGGCGAGCGAGGATCTCGATGGCCTGCTCGTCGAGCGTGACCGCGAGCGCGTCGATCTTGGCGTCGTCGGCGATGACCTCTTCGGCCAGGGCGACGTCGCTGGTCGCGAACGCGCGAGTCGCCTTGTCGATCGAGACCGTGACGAGGTCCGCGATCTCGACGAGGCGGGACTGCAGGTCCTCGAGGGACTGGTGGAAGACTTCGCGCATGGTGGGGCGCAACCTTTCATTGGGATCTCGGCTGTGTGCACGGCGCGAGACGGCGGTTCGTCCGCACGGGGGCAGGTCCACGCTCTCGCGCAGGCCCGAAGAGATTGTGTGCTCCGAAGGTTAACGAACGGTGCCCAGCACGTGAATAGTACTTCTCGCGTTGCCGTCAGGGCGCAGGAACCCGCTGTTCGGACGGTGAACGCACTCTACGCTGGAGTCATGACCCTGCCGCAGCTCGCGCTGTCTTCACTCGCCATCGGGCTGGTGATCGGCATCGGCCTCTCTCTCCTCGTGGTGTGGGCGTACCGTGCCCGCGCGCGGGCCGAGGAGGAGACATCGCTCGCGATCCCCGCCGGGATCACCGATGTCCTCGGCAGCATGGACGACGCCGCCTGCGTGGTCGACTCCTCCGGTCTGGTCCTCGCCGTCTCGCAGGCGGCGACCCGCTTCGGCATCGAGGTCGGCTCCACGCTCGACAACCCCGAGCTCCGCCAGCTCGTGCGCGCCGCGAAGGCCACGGGGGGGTCGACCACCGAGTCGTTCCGCATCACCCGCGGCGGGCTGAGCCTCGATCCGCGGCTCGTCTCGGCCCGGGCGAGCGTGATCGGTGCGCGTCTGGTGCTGCTGATCATCCGCGACGTCACGGAGCAGGAGCGACTCGACCAGATGCGGCGAGACTTCGTGGCGAACACCAGTCACGAGCTGAAGACGCCCGTGGGTGCGGTCAGCCTCCTCGCGGAAGCCATCGAGTCCGCGGCAGACGATCCGGCGCAGGTGCGCATCTTCGCCGCGCGGATCTCCGCGGAGGCCGGACGTCTCGGCCAGCTCACGGGACGGATCATGAGCCTGTCGCGGCTGCAGGCGGAGGGCGGGCTCACCGAGGTCGCATCCGTCTCGATCGACGAGGTGATCGCGTCGTCGATCGAGGCCCACGTCGTCCAGGCCGACTCCGCCGGTGTGGAGCTCGCCCGCGGCGGCGATCGCGGCGTCTGGGTGCGCGGCGACGCGCAGATCCTGGTCGAGGCCGTCGGGAACCTGATCGCGAACGCCATCGTCTACTCGCCCCGCGGATCGCGGGTCGGTGTCGGGGTCAAGGCCGACGCCGAGGTCGTCGAGATCGCGGTGTCCGATCAGGGCATCGGCATCGCCGAGGCAGACCGCGAGCGCATCTTCGAGCGCTTCTACCGCGCGGACGAGGCCCGGTCGCGGCGCACCGGCGGCACCGGTCTGGGATTGTCGATCGTCAAGCACGCGACGCAGCGGCACGGCGGCGAGGTGCGCCTGTGGTCACGTCCGGGTCGCGGCTCCACGTTCACGATCCGGCTTCCCCGGATCGACACCCCCGGGCACATCGACTCGGACAAGAAGAGCAAGAAGAAGCGCGCGCGCAAAGCGGCCAAGACCGCCTCCGCCCGCGTTCGAAACGGAGAGAGAGCATGACCCGCATCCTTCTGGTCGAGGACGAGCCCGACCTCGCCGACCCCCTCGCCTATCTGCTGCGCCGGGAGGGCTACGAGGTGGAGATCGCCGAGGACGGCCCCGGGGCGCTCACGGCGTTCCGGGAGCGCGGTGCCGACATCGTGCTGCTCGATCTGATGCTGCCGGGGATGCCGGGCACCGAGGTGTGCCGCCAGATCCGGTCGACGTCGGCCGTGCCGATCATCATGCTGACCGCCAAGGACTCCGAGGTCGACATCGTGGTGGGCCTCGAGCTCGGTGCCGACGACTACATCACCAAGCCGTACTCCTCGCGGGAGCTGCTCGCGCGCATGCGCGCGGTGCTCCGTCGGGTGGTCCAGGCCGACAGCGAGCTCGACGAGCGGGTGCTCGACGGCGGACGCGTCTCGCTCGACATCGACCGGCACACCGTCGCGGTCGCCGGCGCTCAGATCAACATGCCGCTCAAGGAATTCGAGCTTCTCGAGGTGCTGATGCGCAACTCGGGTCGCGTGCTCACGCGCGGACAGCTCATCGACCGCGTGTGGGGCAGCGACTACTTCGGCGACACCAAGACGCTCGACGTGCACATCAAGCGCATCCGCTCGCGCATCGAGGAGAACCCGAGCGAGCCGGTGATGCTCGTGACCGTGCGCGGTCTGGGGTACCGCTTCGAGGGCTGAGCCCCCGCGAGACGAAGAAGAGGCCGGCACCCCAGGGGTGCCGGCCTCTTCTGTCTCCGTCAGCGACGGATCACTCCGCGGGAGCGGGAGCGGCGGTGTCGGTGGGGACGGGCGTCGGCTGCGGCGCGCGCTCGCTGACGTCCGGGACCAGGTCCGCGTAGTAGGGGAGTGCGCCGTCGAGGACGGGCACCTCGGTCTTGACGCCGGTGGCGTCGCCCGACTGGAAGTGGATCTCGACCGTCGCGCCCGGCTTGGTGTCGAGATCGACGATGCGGAGGGGCTCCTCGTCGGCGCCGAGGCTCACCGTCTCGCCGGCGGGGACGGTGACAGTCAACTCGTCGATGCCCTCGAGGGTGATCGTGAGCGTGGCCTTCTCGTCGGTCGGGTTCACGATCGCGGCGATCAGGTTGCCGACCGAGCCGTCTTCCGTCGCGACGATGAAGACGTTGCGGACGTCGATCGGAGCGTCGGGGTCGGAGACGTTCACGCCGTCCGAGGCGGCGTACTCGATCTTCGTCGCCTGGGGCGAGATGAACGTGCATCCCGTCGCGCCGAGAAGAACGACGGCGCTGAGGGCGGCAGACGCAACAAGGCGCGATTTCACGGGTCCTCCTGAGGTCCGGCGGGGTATCCGCAACCATTCTACGGGTATGCGGGCAGGCGCTCAGGGACGCCGAGGCGCGAACCTTAGCGCATATTCCCTGTGGTATCCTTGAGGTTGCCGAAAGGACACGTTTTTATGCTTTTTGAGGTTGGCGAGACCGTCGTCTATCCGCACCATGGCGCTGCGACCATCATCGAGGTCAAGGAACGCATCATCAAGGGTGAGGCGAAGAAATATCTGAAGCTCAACGTCACGCAGGGCGATCTCATCATCGAGGTTCCGGCGGAGAATGTCGACCTGGTCGGCGTCCGCGACGTGATCGGCAAGGAGGGCCTCGACCATGTGTTCGAGGTGCTGCGCGCCCCGTTCACGGAAGAGCCGACCAACTGGTCGCGTCGTTACAAGGCGAACCTCGAGAAGCTCGCCTCCGGCGATGTCATCAAGGTCAGCGAGGTCGTCCGCGACCTGTGGCGTCGTGACCAGGACCGCGGACTCTCCGCAGGAGAGAAGCGCATGCTGGCCAAGGCGCGCCAGATCCTCATCTCCGAGCTCGCGCTCGCCGAGAAGACCGACGAGGACAAGGCGGGCGCACTGCTCGACGAGGTCCTCGCCTCCTGAGGCGTCGCACGCCTGAATAACACGTCCACGAGGGGCGGATGCATCGTGCATCCGCCCCTTCGTCGTGCCCGGCCACGCGGTAGCGTGAGACGGTGACTCTGCTCCCTGTTCCCGACACCGCGATCATCGTGGTCGCCGCCGGTTCCGGCACGCGACTGGATGCCGGGGCGCCGAAGGCCCTGGTCGGCATCGATGCGCACTCGATCCTGCGCCACGCGCTCGACGGCGTCTTCGCCGCTGCTCCCGCGCAGGTGATCGTCGTCGCGCCGCCCGGGTACGAAGGCGACGCGGAGGCCGAGCTGGACGCCGCCGCGGGGAAGCGCCGCGACCTCGGTCGGGTCGTGGTCGGCGGCGCGACCCGACAGCTCTCCGTCGCAGCGGGACTCGACGCGCTCTGGGGCGACGTGACGACCGTGCTCGTGCACGATGCGGCCCGCGCTCTCACGCCTCCGGCTCAGATCGACGCGGTCGCCGCCGCCGTGACGCCGGACACGGGCATCATCCCCGCGCTTCCCGTGGTCGACACCCTCAAGCGGGTCGATGCGGACGTGGTCGTCGGACCTGTCGATCGCGCGGAACTCGCCGCCGCGCAGACCCCGCAGGGATTCCCCCGGGCGCTTTTCGAGGAGGCGTACGCCCGCGCGCTCTCGTCGGGCATCGACTACACCGACGACGCGGCCCTCTTCGCGGTATCCGGTCATGCGGTGCGACACGTCGAGGGCTCCGCCCGCGCCTTCAAGATCACGACCCCCGCCGACCTCGAGCGGGCGCGGCACCTGCTCGCTGCGGCGGCTCCGGTCCCCGCCCCCTCAGCCGGTCCGGCATCCGGATTCGGCGTGCCGCGCGTCGGCATCGGGACCGATGTGCACGCGTTCGGGGGAGAGGGCGACCTCTGGCTGGCCGGGTTGCCGTGGCCGGGGGAGCAGGCCCTGTCCGGGCACTCCGACGGCGACGCCGTGGCGCACGCGATCGTCGATGCGCTGCTGGGCGCTGCGGGGCTCGGCGACATCGGCGAGCACTTCGGAACCGCGCATCCGGAGTACGCCGGGGCGCACGCCGCGGTGTTCCTCTCCCGCACGCGGGAGCTGCTGACGGATGCCGGCTTCGTGATCGGCAACGTCTCGGCGCAGTTCCAGGGCAACCGGCCGCGATTCAGCGCGCGTCGGGCCGAAGCCGAAGCGGTCCTCTCCGAGGCCCTCGGCGGGGCTCCTGTCTCGGTCACGGCCACCACGACGGACGGGCTCGGATTCCCGGGTCGCGGGGAGGGCATCTCCGTCACCGCGATCGCCCTCGTCGTCCCGGACGTCTCCCGGAGAGTGTGACGTTTCGCGGAACTTTCTCCCCGATCCCTCCGCGATTCGTCACATGTTCCGCGATTCGTCGCACGGCGGCGGGCGTTCAGCCATGCCCGAGTAGGCTTGAGCGGTGACACTCCGCCTCTATGACACCCGCGCTGCGGAACTGCGCGACTTCGTGCCTCTCGATCCCGAGAACATCACGATGTACGTCTGCGGACCCACCGTGCAGTCCGGCCCGCACATCGGCCACGTCAGAGCCGCGCTGAGCTTCGATCTGCTGCGTCGCTGGCTCACGCACCGGTTCGGCCGTGTCACGTTCGTGCGCAACGTCACCGACATCGATGACAAGGTGCTCGCGAACGCGACGGAGGCCGAGCCCTGGTGGGCTCTGGCCTACCGGATGGAGCAGGAGTTCACGGCGGCATATGCCGGAGTCGGCATCCTCGCCCCGACGTATGAGCCGCGGGCGACGGCATCCGTTCCCCAGATGCAGGAGCTCATCTCCCGGCTGATCGACCGTGGCCACGCGTATCCGGCTCCGGACGGCTCGGGCGATGTGTACTTCGACGTGCGCTCGTGGTCCGAGTACGGTGCGCTCACGCATCAGTCCGTCGACGCGATGGAGGCCGCGGAGGACGCGGATCCTCGCGGCAAGCGCAACCCTCAGGACTTCGCCCTCTGGAAGGGCGCCAAGCCGGAGGAACCCGCCGACGCGACCTGGTCGTCCCCGTGGGGGCCCGGACGGCCGGGGTGGCACATCGAGTGCTCCGCGATGTCGAAGCGGTACCTCGGCGCCGAGTTCGACATCCACGGCGGCGGGCTCGATCTGCGCTTCCCGCACCATGAGAACGAGCTCGCCCAGTCGACCGCGGCCGGCGACGCCTTCGCGCGCTACTGGGTGCACAACGGGCTCGTGACCGTCAACGGTCAGAAGATGTCGAAGTCGCTGGGAAACTTCACGCTCGCTGCCGACGTGTTCGAGGAGTTCGACCCGCTCGTGGTGCGCTACGCCCTCGCCGCAGCGCACTATCGGTCGAACCTCGACCTGACCGAGTCGTCGTTCGTCGAGGCGGATGCCGCGCTTGGTCGCATCCGATCGTTCCTCGAGCGCGCGGGGCGACTCGAGAGTCCCTTCACGTGGTCGGCCGAGAGGCCGGCGCAGGAGGCCGAGCGCCCCCATGACGGCGAAGCGGAGCACGGGTTCGTCCTTCCCGCGGCCTTCGGTGATGCGCTCGACGACGACCTCGCGGTCCCGCAGGCGCTTGCTGTCATCCACGACACCGTGCGTCGGGGCAACGGCGCGCTGGATGCCGGTGACGACGCTGCGGCATGGATCGCCGCGTGGAAGGTGCGCGAGATGACCGGCATCCTGGGCATCGACCCCGGCTCGACGCAGTGGCGCGACGGCGCGGACGGCGGCGGCGCCTCGGCATCCGCTCTGGACGCCCTCGTGCAGGCGATGATCACGCAGCGCGCTCAGGCGCGCGCGGACAAGGACTGGGCGGCGGCCGATCGCATCCGTGATGCGATCGCCGCCGCAGGAATCACGCTGGAGGACACTCCGGCCGGAACTCATTGGAGTATCGATGGCTAAGCCAGGGCGCCCCGGCGCGAGCAAGGGAAACAAGAAGGGCCCGACCAAGGGCACCGGCGGACTCGGACGCAAGGCCCTCGAGGGCCGCGGACCGACCCCGAAGGCGGAGGACCGCGCCTGGCACCCGGCCGGCAAGCGCAAGGCCGCGGCCGAGCGGTACGCGGCATCCGGTGGCAAGGGCAAGCCGAACCAGCGCCAGGCGTCGGGCGGAAACCCGAACCGCTCGGCCCGCGCCAAGGACAACACCTCCGAGGCGGAGACGGTCACCGGCCGCAACTCGGTGCTCGAGGCGCTCCGGGCGAAGATCCCGGCGACCGCGTTCCACATCGCGCAGCGCGTGGAGATGGACGACCGCGTCAAGGAGATGCTGTCGATCGCGACCCACCGCGGCATCCCGGTGCTCGAGGTCACCCGCCAGGAGCTCGACCGGATGGCGGGCTTCGACGGCGTGCACCAGGGCGTCGCGATCAAGGTGCCGCCGTATGAGTACGCGCACCCGCAGGATCTGCTCGAGCAGACGATCGATCGCGGCCTGGTGCCGCTGTTCGTCGCGCTCGACGGCATCACCGATCCGCGCAACCTCGGGGCCGTCATCCGCTCGGCCGCCGCGTTCGGGGCACACGGCGTCATCCTCCCGCAGCGGCGCTCGGCCGGCGTCAACTCCGCGGTGTGGAAGACCAGCGCCGGTGCGGTCGCCCGCACCCCGGTGGCGCTCGCGACCAACCTCACGACGCTGCTCAAGGAGTTCAAGAAGCAGGGCGTCTTCATCCTCGGTCTCGCGGGTGACGGCGACGTCTCGCTCCCGGAACTCCAGCTCGCCGACCGTCCTGTCGTCATCGTCGCCGGGTCCGAAGGCAAGGGGCTGTCGCGCCTCGTGCGCGAGACCTGCGACCAGATCGTCTCGATCCCGATCTCCGCGTCCACCGAGTCGCTGAACGCCGGGATCGCCACGTCCGTCGCGCTGTACCAGGTGTCGACGGTCCGCGGCGCGAAGAAGAAGTCCTAGGAGCGCAGCGCATGACTCGCATCGTCGTCCTCGGCGGAACCGGATACGCCGGCCGCCATATCGTCGCGGAGGCCGTGGCCCGCGGGCATGCGGTGATCGCGGTCTCGCGGTCCGAGCCGGGCGATCCGGTGGCGGGCGCCGCGTACGTGCAGCGGTCGGCGCTCGACGTCGACGCGATCGCGGAGACCTTCGAGGGAGCCGACGCCGTCGTGTGGGCGCTGTCTCCGCGGGGCGACATGGAGGACAAGGTGCTCGGCGCACTGCGGCTGGTGGCTGCGAGGCTCGCCGGCACCGAGACGCGTCTCGGCGTGATCGGCGGAGCAGGCGGAAGCCTCGTCGCGCCCGGCGGCCCCCGGCTCTTCGATCAGGACTTCCCCGAGGAGTACAAGGCGGAGGCGCAGGTCGGCATCGACTCGCTCGCCTTCCTGCAGAGCGCGGATGCCGATCTCGACTGGTTCTTCGTGCACCCGGCGGAGGAGTTCGGTCCCTGGGCCGAGGGCGAGCGCACCGGGCACTACCGCGACGGCGGCGACGTGATCGTGCGGGATGCCGACGGGAAGTCGTGGATCTCCGGTGCGGACTTCGCGGTCGCCATGGTCGACGAGATCGAACAGGGCGATCACCACCGCGAACGGTTCACCGTCGGGTACTGAGGTCGGCGGCGGTCAGACCAGGTCGCGCCAGTCGACCTCGTCCTCGTCGTCGGCGAGCGACAGGTTGCCGGTGATCACCGGCAGGCTCATCGTCTCGGTCGGCGGCCCCATGATGGTCGCCTCGTCGCGCCGGTGGCGCAGCACCTCGTTGATGTAGCTCGTCAGCACCTCGGCGAGCGGCACGGACCGCCCCTGCGCCTGCGACAGGTACCAGCGGTGCTCGAGAACCTGATGGAACACCTCGGCCGGCTCGAGCTTGGTGCGCAGCTCGTACGGGATCGCCCGGACGACGGGCTCGAACACGCGCGTGAGCCACTCGTGTGCGTACATCTCCTCGTCGGCCCACTGCTTGGTCGAGCGGGCGCGGAACTCGTCGAGGTCGTTCAGCAGCCGGCGCGCCTGGTTCTCCTCGACGTCGAGACCGGTGAGGCGGATCAGGCGCCGCTGGTGGTGCCCCGCGTCGACGACCTTGGGCTGGATCTCGACGACCGTGCCGTCGGAAGTGGTCGACATCGACATCTCGTCGATGTCGAAGCCCAGGGCGTTGAGGCGCTCGACGCGTTCGGTGATGCGCCAGGTCTCCGCGGCCGAGAAGGACTCCTGCGCGGTCAGCTCGGCCCACAGTGACCGGTACGACGACACGATCCCATCGGCGATCGCCACCGCGTCGACCCCGTGCTCCAGCCGCCCGCCCGCGGCGAGGTCCATGATCTCGCCGGCGATGTTCGTGCGGGCGAGGTCGAGGTCGTATGCGCGCTGGCCCGCGGTCAGACCCTCCTCGTGCAGCTCGCCGGTCTCGGCATCCACCAGGTAGGCGGCGAAGGCGCCGGCGTCACGACGGAAGAGCGTGTTCGAGAGCGAGACGTCGCCCCAGTAGAAGCCCACGTTGTGCAGGCGCACGAGCAGCAGCGCCAGGGCGTCGACGAGACGCGTGGCCGTATCGGGGCGCAGCACGCGGGTGAAGAGGGCGCGGTACGGCATCGAGAAGCGCAGATGCGAGGTGACGAGCGCCGCGGGGAGCGGTTCGCCCGCGGCATCCGTCCGTCCGGCGATCACGGCGACGCGATCGACGCAGGGGACGTCGAGGCGCGCCAGGTTGCCGAGCATGTCGTACTCCCGCTGCGCCATCTCGGCGGTCGTCTCCTTGACGGCGACCACGCGTCCCGAGAGGTCGGCGAACCGCACGAGGTGGCGGGAGAGCCCCTTCGGGAGCGAGACGATCTGCTCGGATGGCCACTTCGCCAGCGTTGTCGACCAGGGGAGGGACAGCAGTCCCGGGTCGACGGTGCTCGCGGTGATCCGCAGCGAATCCTGCATGGCGCTCCAGAGGGCAGTCGGGGGAAAAGCAGACGCGGCGCGGGCGACCCGAAGGTCGACCCGCGCCGCGTCTGAGGGAATTACGAGGCCGAGACGACCGGCTTGTCGTTCAGGCGCTCGCCCGACTCGATGTCGAAGGCGTGCACGTGACCGGCGGTCGCGGCGAGCGTGACGGTCTCACCCGCGTTCGGGTGGTTGCGGCCGTCGACGCGCGCGACGAGGTCGGTGCGCTTGCCGTTGATTTCGGTGTGGCCGTACAGGTAGCCGTCAGCGCCGAGCTCCTCGACGAGGTCGACCGTGACCGAGAGGCCCTTGCCGTCGGCGGGGCCGACGACGATGTCCTCGGGGCGGACGCCGACCGTGACCTGCGAACCGTTCGCACGGCCCACGGTGTCGCGGTCGAGCGGGACGACCTCGGTGCCGAAGCGGATGCCGCCTTCGGCGAGGTCCGCCGAGAACAGGTTCATCGCAGGCGAGCCGATGAAGCCGGCGACGAACACGTTGTTCGGCTTCTCGTACAGGTCGCGCGGCGAGCCGACCTGCTGGAGCAGACCGTCCTTGAGGACCGCGATGCGGTCACCCATGGTGAGGGCCTCGGTCTGGTCGTGCGTGACGTAGACCGTGGTGACGCCGAGACGACGCTGGAGCGACGCGATCTGCGTACGGGTCTGCACACGGAGCTTCGCGTCGAGGTTCGACAGCGGCTCGTCCATGAGGAACACCTGCGGCTGACGGACGATCGCGCGACCCATCGCGACACGCTGACGCTGACCACCCGAGAGGGCCTTCGGCTTGCGGGTCAGGTAGTCCTCGAGGTCGAGGAGCTTCGCGGCCTCGAGAACGCGGGTGGCGCGCTCTTCCTTGTTGACGCCGGCGATCTTGAGCGCGAAGCCCATGTTCTCGGCGACCGTCATGTGCGGGTACAGCGCGTAGTTCTGGAACACCATCGCGATGTCGCGGTCCTTCGGCGGGACGTCGGTCACGTCGCGGTCGCCGATGAGGATGCGGCCGGCGTTGACCTCTTCGAGGCCGGCGAGCATGCGGAGCGAGGTGGACTTACCGCAACCCGAGGGGCCGACCAGGACGAGGAACTCGCCGTCTCCGACCTCGAGGTTCAGCTTGTCGACTGCGGGACGCGTTCCGCCGGGGTACAGGCGAGTGGCGTCATCGAAAGTCACAGATGCCATTGTCATTTCTCCTTCACCGGCAGGTACGTGCCGGACGATCCGTTGTGATGGAAGTGGCGGAACAGGCCGCCATGACCCGTCTTTGGGTCGGAATCAGTATGACACGAACCGTGGCACCTGGGTATTTCTCAGCCTGGCTGGTTAACATCGAACCTGGCCGCGTCACGCGGCGATCGTCGCTCCGAGCGATGGTCGGGGCCAACCCGGACCCCCTCAGACTTTCAAGAGGAACGATGTCGAGCGACGAAACGCCGAACGTCCCCACGCCTCGCAATTCCCGCGAGGCCGTGCGGGAGAAGGCCCAGCAGGTGCACGCCCAGCAGTCCAGGGCGCGTCTCATGCGACGGATCATCATCGGCGCGGTCGCCGTCATCGTCGTCGGCGCGATCGGCACCGCCGTCACCCTCGCGGTGTCCGCTCAGGTGTCCAAGCCGCAGCTCACCCCGACGGGGATGGAGTCGGACGGAGTTGTCGTGAACGACATCTCCGCCGTCGCGGCATCCGATGAGACGCTCACGACGCCGAGCCCCGAGCCGACCGAGGCCGGCGCCACGGAGACTCCCGCGCCCGAGCCGACCGCGCCGGAGCGCGTCGAGATCCACGTGTACGTCGACTACCTGTCGCCGGACGCCGGGGAGTTCGAACGCGCCAACTCGCGCCAGCTCGCCAGCTGGATCTCCGAGGGCGCCGTGTCGGTGAGCTATCACCCCGTCGCCCTGCTGACCGCCAGCTCGAACGGCACCAAGTACTCGCTGCGTGCGGCGGCCGCCGCGGCCTGCGTCGCGACGCACTCCCCGGACAAGTTCTATGCGTTCAACCATGATCTGCTCGACAAGCAGCCCAAGGTCGGCAGTGACGGGCTCTCCGACGAGCAGCTCGCCGACGCCGCAGCGGCCGTGGGCGTCGACAACACCAAAGCGGTGCGATCCTGCATCGTGGACGGCGACTTCGTGACCTGGGCCAAGGACGCGACGACCCGCGCGCTCGACGGTCCGCTCGCCGGGTCCGATGACCTGGTGCTGTCCTCCGCCCCGATGATCGTCGCGAACGGCGACGCGTACATCGGTGCGCTCGACGATCCCGCCGAGTTCGCGCAGTTCGTGCTCACCGTCGACAACGACGCGTCGCAGAAGTCGACCGAGACCCCGTCGCCGACGCCCAGCCCGACCGCGACGCCCACGCCGTAGTTCGGAGCGGGGACGATGCCATCGCTAAGCTGGTGGCGTCCGCCGACTTGGCGCAATTGGTAGCGCACCGTACTTGTAATACAGTCAGTAGCGATATCAAGAGTAAGTGCGGGGTATCAGAGGACCGCTCAGCCCTTCCGGCACTTGCTCAGACCGTCTCACCGATGATCGGCTAATCTCGCTGAATGTGCGGGGTAAGTGCGGGGTTGGGCCATTGGTAACTAGCCCTCGCGGGTGGCGACCCTGCTGGCTAGAACCCAGTCATGGACCTCGGCTCGGTCGTACAGTATGACTCTGCCTCTATCGCCGGTTGGCTTGAAGTACGGCGGGTCGAGGCGCTGCTTTCGGCGCTCACTAAGAATCTCTTCGGTCATCCCCGGAAGGAGCTCGCAGACCTGAGCTGGCGACAGCCATCGATGATCGTCAATCATGAGTCCATCGTCGCAGGCGCCCGGTGGAGCTAGGAAAGCAGGTCTTCCACACCCGCCATAGCTCGCGAGAGTCGGTCGCGGTGTGCGGGACTCTTGTAGGAGCGAGTCATCGAACGCGTCGAATGGCCGACGAGTTCGACGATGAGTTCTTCCGGCACGTCGGCGGCATAGAGGAGGTCGACCGCGGCATGTCTCAAATCGTGCAATCGCACGTGACGGTCCTCGCCGAGCAACTCGCGCTGCACCGCGGGCCACAGTCGGGTCTCCATGTTTGGGTCGATGGGCCGACCCTTTCGCGTGAATACCAGGTCCCACGGGTTCGGCTCCATCGTTGCCAGATGGTGTTCCATCATCTCGCGAAGGGGACTGATGAGCGGGACCGTGCGCCAGCCTGCTTTCGACTTCGGCCGTGTCAGGAAGAAGCCGCCGTAGAGGTGTCGATAGTCGAAGTCCGGGGGAGCGATCGGTCGCCCTGTCTCTCCGCGCCTGAGCGTCTGAAGTTGCCAGCTGATGTCGATGTAATCGCCAACACGATCGACCTCCAGGCCGACGACTTCGCCCCTACGCGCACCCGTGAGGATGTATGTCATCCATTTCAGGCCATCGGGGCGGGTTCCGAGCGCGGTGAGTAGGTGGCGCACCTCGGCGATCGTGGGCACGTCGAGGTCTGGGCGTGCCGGGCGCGGCTGTTCGACGAGTCGTACTGGATTGCGAGTGATTTCCTCCTCGCGCACGGCCACATCGAAGGCTCGGGCCGCGATTGTGTGCACGTTGCGGACCGTGGTCGGTGATCGACCTTCCCTCACGGCATGCTGCATGCGGCGGATATCGGCTGCGCGTACTGATGCCAACGGAGTCCTTGCACCCAACGCTGGCACAATGTGAGTGATCACGGCACTCCGGTAGCCGTCCGCGGTCCGCGGCCTCAGCTGCGGGTAGACACACTCTGCCAACCAGTACTCGAACCACTCGCCAACGGTCGTGACCCCGATACCTGACGGATACTCGCCGGCTCGGGGGAGATCCGTGCCGCTGCGGGATCGCTCGTAGTTGCGCAGGTAAGCCAACGCCGTACCGCGGTCTCCAAATCTCTTCACGCGGCGCTGACGTTTACCGTCCTTGGCGGGCAGTGGAAAAGCGACCGTCCAGCGCCCGTTCTGATCCTGGAAGATGGTGCCAGTGCCCCTCGCGCGACGTATGACCATGCCCAGACCATAGGTCGCGCAGCAACCTCTATTACGTCATACGCAGGTCGACCTGGCGATATCGACGTCAGAAGCGTCAGAAACGTCCCTCGCTCCTGACGGTCCGTGCCTTTTGTTGCATGCGGATCTCTGAGCCGTCGATTCGGGTGGCGTAACGGAGGATGGTCGCGCAGTAGGGTTCACGTATGGGCAGCGTTCAGTACGGCGGCGGGTTGGACCCGATTCATATCGAGGACCGGGCGCTAGCGCACCTCAAGGTGGTCATCGCGACGAAGCTGCGTCGGAACGAGAGCTTCACGCTGTCGTGGCAGCATCCGGAGGAGGAGGTCGGGGGCCGATCGACGATCTGGTTGCACCCGTCGATCCCGCTGCGGTTCACCTTCGATGAGCCGGAGACTCCGCAGCTGAATGCGAAGTGGATCGAAGAGCTCATGCTATCGGCCAACTCGACCGGCGGCATCATGCTCATCGACGAGGTACTCGAGACTCCGGAGGCGTGATCGCGCCAAACGCAAGGGGGTGCCGTTGCGCTGGCTTCTTGCCCCAGGATGGGCTGCATCGCTGGAGAGATCGGGGACAGCATGCCAGTGGGAGACGTCGAGACCCTTCACCGCGACGGGATCTGGTTCAACCAGATAACAGGTCATGCTCGGATCCAAGGTGACCACCGCACAAAGGCTGAGGCGGTGGAGGTCGGTCGCTCCCTCGCGCACGCACTGCAGGTGGCGCACATCGTCAGGGACGAAACCGGTCATGTTCCTGAGCCGCGCAACTAGCGGGTCAGGGGTGGTACGAGCGGAAGGTAGGCGCGCAACAAAGTCGTCAGGTTGGGTAGCCTTCCGCTCCGCGATCGCCCCAGTTCGACGCTCGGCGGAAGGCTCAGAACGCGGCGCAAGTCTTCCCCAGTTCCGCTGTACCGCTGCTCTGCGGGCAGAGTACGCCGTTAAACCATTGGCGTCTAGATGAGCCCTCGCCTATCAACCTCACCAGTGTGGAAGCGGCCGCCGTCGTATCCCTTCACACTCCGGCAGGCCGCAAGATTGCAGGGTTTCGCGCTGCGTTCCCCAGAACGCGACGCATCGGCTGCAACTGCCAACGCTAACGAGCACCGCGGACACGACTAGGGGATTGACAGCGCAGACGGCCTCAGCGGTAGGTTGAGCCTAGATCGCAAGAAATCGCGATCCACGGGCCGGTGGAGTCCCCAGCGAAGCCGGCAGGTGGTCCCGAAGGTACCCCAGACCTGTCGGGACCACCCTCATCATTGGTCTGTCGAACGCTTTCGCCCCCTGGAACGCGTTCCGCGACCGTGAGGCGCTAGTGAAGCTGCAGGCGGGGTCGCCACAGGCCGACTTCACGCCGATCCCGACCCCAAAGTGACCGCCGTCCTCCACCTAGAGTCGGCTCATCAGGCAGACTGAGCGTTTATGAGCGCCTGGAACGTCCAACAGCAAGATGCCTTCGAGCGAGCCTTCGACAAGCTCCCTCAGTATGAGCAGGCTGTCATGGTCGCTGCCATCGAGAAGGTGCTTGGGGTACTCGGGCATGAAGTGTGTGCTACTGAGTGGGGCAAGAACCTGGGTGAAGGGCTCTACGAGTTCCGAGTCAGGAAATCTCTCCGCGCGATCCACGACGAATTTAAAGAGAACGGCGTAGATCTCCCAGCACTTCCGCCCGGCTCCGACCGCGGCGTGCTGCTGCGAGCGTTCTTCACGGTCCACGGTGATCGCATCGTGCTCCTGCTCCACATCTATGACAAAAAGCGTGATCCTTCGGAGAAGCGTCAGCAAAGAGAGATCAAGCGAGCGAGGAAGCTTCTCAAGGCCTGGCTTGAAGAGGAAAAGCGCAAGGCGGCGCTCGAGAGGAAAGGCCGTGCTTGAGTCTATGTCTTTTAAGACATAGACTCGTACTCATCTAGTGGCTGAGAGGAAGATCATGAGCCGGTCGTTCGCAGAGTTCGCCGCCGAGAAGAAGGCCGAGTGGAGCGACGATGCGCGGGCAGTTTACGACGCCGCCGCCGAAGCCTTTGAGTTCGAGATGGCTGAGCGTGTGCGCCTCGGCGCGCTACTCAAGCTTGCCCGGGAAAACCGAGCGCTATCGCAGCCAGCCCTGGCTGCGCGGGCGGATGTCCAGCAAGCGGAGATCAGCCGAATCGAGCGCGGGCTCAGTAACCCCACCGAGTCAACCATCATTCGGTTGACAAAGGCTCTTGACGTACGACTTGTTCTTGAGGACGCGGTATCCGCATAGCATCCTCGTCAACTTAGACAGTACCCATGGCCCGTCGAGCGCCTAAGGGTGCGTTGATCACTGGTACGTGCGGTGAACCTGCCAGCCGTCTATGCCCTTGTGGACGTCGAAAACGAGTGACATTCCGTCCTCGTCCGTCCCTTGGAATCGCCACCCGTAGAGGCCCGTGTGAGCCTCCTCGAGCGGCACAGTCCACGAGGAGTGTCGGAGTCGCGTGGGGGCGTCTGTGACGCGCCATCGTCGGCCGGCGTAGACCATCTGCGTGGGGATGTCGTTGACCATCCATATGGTTGCTGCTTGTTCGATGTTTGGCGTGCTCATGGGTTAAGACCATAGAACGGATGTTCGAAACTTGCTACCTTCGAGTGAAGGCCGGAGGGAGGAAGCCGGCGTGGGGAATCCGGGTGAGCGACTGCGAGCGACGTACGACATGCGGTCGGCTGAGTCTGCGATCAAGTCGGCCGCGCGTTCCGGACCGCTGCAGTCGCTCACCGATCGCGAACTCGATGTGCGCAACCAACCCGTCACGGTGTATCCACACGCCCTACAGTGTCGCGTGAAGGCCTGGATGCGGTTCGGTCCGGAGTCGATCCGCGTCGATGCGAAGTTGATGCGATCGACACCTCTGGCGGCTGGGATCCAGTTCCGCGCTGGCGGCGATCGCTATCGATGTTGGGTGTGGGGCAACGCGGTCACATTGGACGAGCCGGACTCCTAGGGTCTCCACACGGTGGAGACCCGTGGTTCCAACGGACCATTTTGTCGGAGTCGACAAGATGATCAAGCTCTCCACGCGGCTGCGTCTTGTTGGGACCAACAACTCGTCGCTACGGACCTAGAGGTGCTACAGGAAGGTGATGATTTCGTGACGTCACGCAATCATCTCGGGACCATATTCGTGGGGTCGCGAAGACGATCGGCTGCGTCCGCTCAGCGGCGGTGGTCTTCACGTTCCCTGTACGGTTCAGCGCGCCGTCTTCCGTCTTTGCCATCGTCGACCCAGCGCGTGTGAGCGCGCAGACCGTGGAACACGCCCAAGCGGATGACTAGGTAGCTCAGAAGGAGGGCGACGAAGGCTCCCAGCGCCCAGACGAGGATGCTGATGATCCAGGTGATCGCGACCGCGGATTCGATATCCATGACTCGAACCTAGCCAGATTTCGGTCGTCGGCTACGCGATCTCGATATGCGTGGCTCGCATGGCTGACCGACCAGCGACATGAGCGTTTGAGGGGAAGAGGGCGAGAGCTTTGTCGTGAGGCATCGCTAGGGTCACGGTGAACGTCCAGCCGCCTTGGCTGTGCGTACGCGATCAAAGCTACCGAGGAGAGTCCCTTGCCTACGATCATCCCCGCACCGCCCACTGCATCATCTGAGAATGCCGCCCGCACCCAGTTCGACGAGGCCGTTCGAACCCGACTGAACGAAGAGCTGTCAGCGGAGGCGCTCGGCGTCTTCTCCGCCGCGGACTATGGAGCCGATCCTTCCGCGACCTGGCAGGTGAACCGTGATGCCTTTCAGGCCGCAAACAACGCGGCGGTCTCCGCTGGGGGTGGACGTGTAACGGCGCCGGCGGGGGTGTATCTCGCGAAGGGCATCTTCTTGGATTCGCGTGTGGTATTCGACCTCCCCGGGGTGACACTCCAGTCGCCTGATGGCCTGGTACCGAACGTGATCACGACCCGGCTCACGTCGCGCACCGCCTGGGTGGCGAAGGGCTCGAGGGATGTCACCGTGACTGCTGGCGGGATAGCCGGGATCGAGATCGGTAGCCGTGTGGCAGTGTTCGCTGCGGGTGGAATTCTTGACTCGCAGCAGAGCTTGCTATCAACGGCCGTGGACGCATCGAGCACAGTCCTCGCGTTGACGAATGTGACTGGCCTCTCGGTGACGGGCACCTTGATCATCGACGATGAACTGATCTCCTACACGGGGCGCTCCGGCAGCACTCTGACAGGGGTCACACGCGGCGCATACGGCACGACCGCTGCATCCCACACGGCGACAGCACCCATCGGCATCGCCCGTCGACTGTACGCAACCGTGGTCGCGATCTCCGGCGATGTTCTCACCCTCGACCGGCCAGCGCTATCAACTGCTACTGATGTCGCTATCGCCTTCGGAACGGTGAAGTCGGGCATCATCGGCTTCCCGACCATCGATGGCAACAAGCCGATCAACGGAGCCCCTTCGAGCGTGTATGCGGTCCTGGTACAGCTCGCCGCTTGGGGCGAGTACGACCTCCGCATCGTGAACGGAGAAACCGGCGGGATGATGTTCTCCCGCGGCTCTGCCTACAACTTCGGACGCCGCATCCACCTCCACGACAGTTCTGTACCAGCGGCGTCCAAGGGCTCAGCTTTCTGGCTGTACCAGGGCTGCGAGCAGAACCACTTCGAGAACATCACAGTGACCGGCCACTCATGGGTGGGTGTCTACCTGGATGACCGAACTTCCATCAACGAGGAAGGGTGGGATGCCCCGAACTCGTACAACACCTTCGTGACGATCAATATCGACGTCACGCAATCCGCGACTGGTGTACTCAACGTCGTTTCTGGTCGATACAACCGCTTCCTCGGCGGGCGTCTGAAATCGCCGAAGATCGGCATCAACTGCTCCAACAACAGCCAGGGATCCGCAGCGGGGCAGGGCTCGGTGGGCAACGAGTTCACCAGTTACACGCTCAACGTCGGAGAAACGCCCTACACGATCAGCGCGTCGGGGAACCTCCTCCACGATTGCTTCGTGGAAGCGTCACACCAGTCCTTCCCGGGAACGGCTGCTCCTGGGAATACGGTTTACGCCGTGAGTCCTGCACCGGGCGTCGCACCGCTCATGGCCGCTGCCTACCGGCTCAACATGCTTCCGAAATCACGACTCGACACCTGGGACGGGTGGACCATCCTCCCCGCAGCAGGCACGGGCGGTCCGAACGGTGTCATCGACCTGTCTGACACCGCCACAACCTTCAACCCGATCGTCTACAACACCACTCCGATCCCCGTCGGACCAGGAGTTCCCTTGACCGCTTCGGTAGAGGTCACGGTCCCGGCGGGCTACCCAGCGGTCAGCCTTGCGGCCGTGGTTCTCGGATACCGCAACATCTCATCCACAGCTGCGGTGACAAACTCGGTTGTCGGCCCCATCACGGCAATCAATCCGGGCGAGACGAAGCGACTGACCGCGGTGATCCCCGTCACCGCCGCACTCACGGAGGGCGCACGCGTTCAGATCCAGCTCCGGTCCGCGGCCGCTACTGGTCGACGCATCATCGTGAGCCCCGCACCCGTGCTGGAGAAGAACACCACGCAACCCGGGCAGGGATTCAACGGCGACACGGCAGGCGCGCTCTGGGTAGGGGAACCAGATAACTCCGCTTCAGTTCTGTTCGCATGAGGCCGCGGGGCCGTTCTCGACTGTCATCACAGTGAAGAGAGTTCGCGTTCCACGCGGCGTCCAGGGCGTCGTTCAACGATAGGCCGTGCGGTCAACGATTGATGAGCGCGTCCAATCAACGACGAATGACCCCCACCCAGCCCGGGGAGGCTGAGTGGGGGCCTTTGCGGCGACGCGAGTCTCTATCGAGAGAACTCCAGAATGACCTTCTCGGGATCCATCCCAGCCTCGACCGACACTTGATCGATAATCTGCGCCGCCAGGCGTGCGACGGCGAAAGTGATGCCTTGGGCGTTCAGGCCGGGTTGATTACCGTCGACCGCCTGAATAATCTCCGCATACTTCGCGGCGAAATTTCTATTCGCCTCCGTGTTCGCCTCCGTGTTCGCCTCACTGCCGACTATCGTTCGCGAATGGTCCAGCGCAGCTCGCAGAAGATCCGGCACGCGCGAGTTAACTTCCTGGGCGAGTCGCATCCTCGGATCGGATCGGTCCATCGTTTCTCCTTCGCTTGCTCCGAAACCTGAACGTACCGGCTACGCGAGCAGCCCCAACGTTCGCAGCTTCGTCCTCAGGTCATTCACTAGCGTGATCGTACTAGCCAGGTCCGACGCGTTCGCGGGCGGAGCGGCGGGCTGAGTGACTGGCGTCGCTCCGAAGAAGCCGAGCTTCTGACCGGCGTTGGCGCCGATCTTCGTGCCAGCCGCGCCCCCGGCCGTAAGGTTCACCCCATCAGCCAAGCGCGCCTCGGTCGGGAACAGTCGCAGCACGCCGGCGCCTCCGACTGCGAGGCCGAGTTGGTCGGCACCGTCGGAGTAGACGCCCGTGTTCGGGTCGCCCTGGAAGGCGTAGCCTGCCGTGCCGGCACCGCTCACGGGTGCGGCGGATCGGGTGGCCGGAGCCCCGCCGACCGCGACAGAGGTGGCGTAGACCATGTTCTCGCCCGTGTTGGTTCCGAGGGCAGATGCGGTAGCCGCAACGGTCGTGTCATGCAGGTTGTTGCCGGGTGCGAACAGGGTCCATCCCTGCAGTACGTCCAAGTAGAATCCGCCGACGTCGTTGCCGAACGTGGGGGGCTTGGAACCGTCCGCGGTGACACCTTGCGAGTTCTGCGACATGTTGATGCCGACGTTCGGAGACTTGATCGAACCCCCGAGGAACCGGTTGTGGCTCGAGCCGACGATGTTGAGCACGGCGGTCCCGGACCCGACGACGTCGACGGTGGTGTTGGTGAACACGTTCGCGATGTTTGGCGCGTCCCAGTCCTCGGCGGTCGTGGTCCGATCGTCGAGGTACACGGCGACCCACGCGCGCCCCGTGACCGAGAGGCCCATGACGTTGTTGCGGACGCATCCCTGATACAGCCAGAACGCGGAGCCCTTCGACACTGCGGGGATGCCGCAGTTGTGGAGCGTGACGCCACGGATCAGGTTGTCGGCCGCGCCCCGGGTGAGGATGATCCCGCCCTGGTCGCCGTTCTCGACGCGGGTGCCGACGATCTCGGAAAGCCGGGTGAGGGGCCAGTAGATCGCGTACGTGGACGCAGCGGCACCAGTCGGCTCCGCGTTCCCGTCGATTTTCCCACCCGTGATCTTCACGTTCACCGCGCCAACCGACACCTGAGCGTCGGTCACGCCGAGAACGGCGGGCCGGTCGATCGTCAGCGTGGTCCCGGCGATGGCCGTTACCGTAGCGTAGAAGCGGCGAGCGACGCCGATGTTTTCAGCCGTGGTGTGGGCGACTGCGGTGGAGCCGAACGCGCCACGAGTGACGCCCGACAGCATGGCACCGGATCGACCAGTGAAGCTGATGAGCTCTGTCCCGACCTGCAGGACGCCCGCGGTGTTTAGGCCGGTGACTGACACCAGCTGGATGCCACTTGTCTGGCTGCTGGTGATGTCCGCGGAGAGACGGGTGAACTGCGTATCGAGGATGCCGCCCGCGCCCTGAACGGCAACCCGTGCGCCCTCCGCGATTCCAGCCGTCGAGGCGACTGTTACCGCTGTGCCACCCGTGGCGACGGACCCGGTCACGTCGACCTGGCGAGAACTGAGCACGTTCGGCGGCAGACCGTCCGGACTCTTGATAGTGACTCCCGGAAGGAAGAACTCGACGTTCGAGTCCTGCACGATCCCCTTCGCGAGATACTCTCCGCGGCGTGCGGTGACCCGACCGCCGCCCGCTGCAACGGCAGCGTCGTTGGCAGCCTGGAACGCGTCACGATTCACTTGCCAAGTCGCGGCCGGATCCGCGCCGTATGCGTTCGCGGAGAAACCGATCACGGCCGCAAGAGCGGCGTCACCAACCGCGCGACGCGTGTCCGTCTCCGCAGCCACGTACGCGGCGACGGCCTCCTGAGCAGGAACCGCGTTCACTCCAGGGATTCCTGGCGCGCCCGGGTCGCCTGCGTTCCCCTTGTCACCCTTCTCGCCTTTATCGCCGCGACTGCCCTTGAACGAGCCGAGGCGTGTGACGCCAACAGGAAGTGCCATGGTTACTCCTTCACTCCCCACTCATTCGGGGGTGTCATGTCGACGTAAAGACCAGAAGGGACAGGGTCCGCGGGCCACGGTGGACCGACCCAGACCGCCAGCAGCGATCCGCCGTTCATGCCGCCGACGTTCCCGCCGCCAGCAACCGCGGTGAACTTCCATACGTCCGTGCCAGCGTGATACGTGCCATCGATCGTCTGCCCGAACCGGGCGACCTCGATGATGTAGCCCACCCCAGAACGTCCACCGGCTGTCGGCGTGAGGTCTCCCGAGGGGATGAGGTTCATTGTGAACGCGCCTGTAACCGGGTCCACTGCCACCGGCACCGGCACGTCTGAGATCAGGCCGTCCGGACCAAATGCCTCAACCTCCGGATGCACGGCCATGCGTGGCATGAGGGGTGTCAGAACGCCCAAGCCGATGTCAGCCAGGGTTCCCGTGTATGCGTAGGTGGGCATGGGTACTCCTACTTGTTGACTCGGGAAGCTGCCGCCTGAATGCTCGCCTCACGCTCAGAAGGCGTCGCGTCGATCAGGGAAGTCAGGATCTCGTCACGATCGGGACCGCCAACCGGAATCAGAACAGGTTCCGTTGCGTCGTAGACGGGCGGCTTCGCGAGACCGAGGAGCCAGCCGAACTTCGGGGACACGTACAGCTCGAACAGCCGAACCGCGAGGTAGTACACGCCGGCGAACGCACCGCCGACAGCGAGAGTCAGCGCCGTCTCGAACTCAGGATCGAGCGCGATGCCAGCCGTGGTGAACCATGCCAGCACAGCGCCGACCACGATGGGCGTGAAGGTTCGGACGAGAGAGTCGAACAGGGTCTTCATGGGGTTACTCCTTGGGGGTTGTTACTGATTGCGGATCGCGCGCTCTCCGGGGAGCTGCAGATGCCGCTGGTAGATGTGGACGACCCACGCGAGAACGACGAGCGTCAGGTACAGTGCGAACGCCACCCACTCGCGACCAGGGAAGCCGCCCGTGAACCGGACTAGGCCGATGAACCCGACCGTGAAGATCAGCCCCACCTTCTGGGCCAGAAGCATCCGAGTGATGGGGGTGAGAGAACGGATTCGAACCAGCTTCCGAAGCCAGCGCGCGCCCGGGACAGGTGTCGTCACCTGGTAGAACACGAAACGGATCAGAGGGATGATCCACGACAGCAGGACGATCAGGATCAGGTCATCGATGCTCATCAGGCTCCCCTCCATGCGGCTTCTACCCGCTCGCCAATGTGATTGACGACACCGTGCTCGTGCATGCGCCCCGCCAGTTGCGAGATCTCCACGGTTCGAGCTCGTGCCGTATCCAATGACGCCTGCGCGTCTTTCTGCGCCGCCTCAGCGGCATCCCAGTCAGCGCCGACGATCTTTCGGAACAGTCGTTTCAGCATCCGAGTCACCCCCCTTCAAGGGGAGAGCATCAAGAACACGGGCAGACACGGTGGTCGAACTCGCGAGGAGAGTGATCTGCTTCTCTTTCTCGCGCCCCGATGCCTGCTCCGTGAAGTACGCGTTCTTCCACGCGTCAGCCACACTCTTCGGCACCAGTCGACCCGTGAGGATCAGAATGACGACGATGGTGAGCAAGGCCGTTGCGCCGATGTCGCGAATGTTCGCATCAGCGAAGAGGGACACGATGTCCATGTTGGCCCCCTCCCCGCTTTGCCTTCGCGCGCATCAACCTTCCACGTCAGCCGTGAGCACCAGTCCGTCTAGTGCCTTCTTCGCGCCCCGCTCGGCCGCCGCAGAGATCGCGTTCATGTCGAGCACGGCACCCGAACCCTGAGCGAGCTGCTCCACGACTTCCTCGATCGCAGCGAGGCGTCCTGCCTGTGAAGCGATGAGTGTCTGGTTGTGGATCACGATGGGCAGGAGGCCATATGCGGACGACTGAACATCGCCGTACACGTTCTGCCACCCGAGCGGACTGGTTGTTGCCGTCTCGCCGTTGTTGGGGCCGAACAGTGCCTTGTACACCGCGTCGATCTGCTGCTCTGCGCGCGCGCTCATGTCGTCCTCGTCTCCTCCGCCACCGCTGGCGGAACCTGATGTGTCTGCGTAGTCCATGAAGTCGACCGTGTAAGGCCGACCGTTGCGGTCGTAGCCGAAGTTCGAAGCGTGCGTCGGCCAGAGCGTCACATGCGTGTGTGCGCCACCCGTCTCGGCGACGTTCCACGACCAGTCCTCTTCGCCATACCCCGACGCGCCAGACCATCCGAGGACTTCACCCCGGCGAACGAACCCGGACGCGCGACGGATGGATGACAGGTGCATGGCTCGGAAGCGCATCCCGTTGTCGAGGTCGACACCCACCCATCGACCTGTCGCGGGGACGATCGAGTTGCCGGTGTCGTAGATGCGACCATTGGCCGGCGCGAGAACAGGTGTGCCGATCGGGCAGAAGAAGTCCGTCCCCGGTTCTGATGAACGCGGAGACCGGCGCTGATGCGATGCCCACGAACTCATGCTGCGCGGGCCAACAGGCAGAAGCAGATCACCCATTGTCGTCACTCCACTCCTCGGGTTCCTCGGTCGGCTTCTCTTCCTCAAGCAGGAAGTCGCCACCGAACCGCTCCGCTTTCACCAGCCATGAGAAACGACCGCCTGGAGTCCCAGTGACCGTGAACTTGCCATCCTCAATGTCGGTCCAGTCGGCGTTGAAACCTCTGCCCGTGACGAGTACGCTCCGGTTCTCCGGTTTCGCCAGATCCTCGAAGTAGTCCGCGAGCTCGACGACGAACTTGCCATCAGCGCCCAACACCTCGTTGCCCCAGTACTCGATGCCCGAGACGGGAGACTCCGTGGAACCATGACGCAGCCAATGCGTTTCAGGCTTCGACGGGTGCACCATGCGGAACGACTTCGGGCCAACGACGTCGAGCTCGCCCGCCGTGATCTTCCCCAGCACCAGCGCATCACTCGCAGCCAGCAGCCCCGTAACGCGGACGGAAGTGGAGGCCGCACCAGTCAGGTACACGGTGCCCGAGGACCGGATCGTGCCACCCAAGTCGCCGTCGATCTGCAGAGACCCGAGTTGGATCATTCCACCACCGGTCGGCGTGATCGTAACGGCGCCGGCTTGGATCAGCCCACCCAGGACATTCAGCGTCGTCGCCAGGGTCGTGACGCCGCCGATGTACATCGTGCCGCTGAACGCCGAATTGCCCGTGACGTTCAGAGTGCCGCGGAAGATCGACGGACCCGTCCAATCGATCGTTCCCGAGCCGTTCAGTGCGCCAGTGATGTTCGCCGACCCCGTGACATCAAGGCCACCGTTCTCGATGATGATGTGCCCACCATCACGAACCGTGAAGTTCGCTCGAGAAATCGACGTGTTCTGCATCGTCGCAACACCCTGATTGCGTTGCGCGCGCTTCTGATCCGCGGCAGCACCTCGCCCTGGATGATGAACCATCAGGCACCCCCCACAGGCTGAACGCCAACCGTCTTCGTGTCGGACATGTCGCCACTGATCTTCACGACGCGACGCGTGTACCAGCCGTCATCAATCCACGGGTCACCATCGAAACGCAGACGCAGAGTGTCGCCCACGTCAACCTGCGTGTCGGCAGTCACTTGCAGATCCCACTGCTCTGTCGGCTGGCCATAGGTGACCAGATCCTGGCCCGCCATCATCGACAGTTGCGATGTCGAGGTGACCGTCTTCGACTGCGTGACCCGTTCAAGCAGAGGCAACGCCGAACCCACATCGAGATTCGAAATCGCCAACATGTCAACCTCAGAACCCTCGCCAACACGGATCGAGTTGTTCATCATGCGGATGCCGTCGATCGTCTCGGAGAACCCTGTGACCGGAGACTCGTCCGCCGTTGCAGAGAACTCACTCGTTGCACCCGACGACCACGGGACACCAGAGTTCGTCACCCACCCGACCGCGCCCGGATCACCCCAGCCCGGACGGAAGTAGATGTCCAGCCCTTGTTCCATCAGGTCATTCAGGTAGTCCGTCACCGTCGTCAGGTGATACCCGAAGTAGGTGCGAGAGACAGACGGTCCTGACGGTGCGACGCCCGGGATCGTCAGCGGGAAGAACGCATCAGGCGTGCCCGTGTACGAATCGCGCGCCCACACAAGCCCAGTGTTCAGATGGACACCGAGAACTCCGACGACCGTCTCGGCCCACTCCTCGACGTGCTCCTCGGAGTGATCCACGGCCAGGCGCGTGTTCATCAGAGACCAGAGATCTCCCAGCGGGACGTTCACCATGCTCGATCCACGCTTGTACGTGCGGCCATGGATGTACCCGTTGTATTCGATCTGACCGTCACGCTCGAACGCGAGCATGTACCGCCACGGATGCAGAAGTGCTTTCAGTGCCGCCTTGCCGAACGAACCATCCAGCGGAACCGTCGCCCGAGACCCAGAATCGCCGGCAGACAGAAGACGCTCATACGACCGAGCAGACGCCGGGATCGTATCCACCTTTACGCCAGTGATGCCGTCACACACATGAGTCAGAAGCTCGGCCACAACAACCTCGCTTCTACATGAACGTGTCGGTCACCCTCTGCGTGAGAGTTCGAGCACTACTGATCGTCGCCGTCACACCAGGAAGACCCGGTGGAATCGTCCACGGCTGATACGTACCGATCGCATTCGACTGACGGACACCACCCAGGAACAACCCCGCCGTAGCGAAGTCGATCTCATGAGCACCAGCAGGAGCCGTCGTCACCGTCACCACACGACCACCAGGACCAGTGACCGTGTAGCCACCAGTGCCGGCGCCGACCAGGAGGCGCGGTGTGGCGGGGAAGTTGCCACGCTGAGCGGCGGCAGTCCCGGCGGGGAACTCCCGGACCTCGCCGTAAGTCCGTGGATCGGCCGACCAGAACGTGACGAGGAAGCGAGCCGTCGTCGCATCCAGTTGAGTCATCTGCGTGGCCGACGCCAACCGCACATCGCACCAGCGAGAACCCAGCGGGCCTTCCATAGCCAACCGAGACGACGAGCCATCAGCAAGCAACCCCGAAAGCCGAGCCTGCATATGCTCAAGACCCTCAGGAGTACGCGACGACATGTGACCAGAAACCGGGATGACACGCGGCGACAGAAAACCTTGCATGTCGAACGAACCATGAGCAGACGGACGCGCGATCTCTTCACGCCGAACGTCCACCCCGCCCCAGAAGCTCTTGATGCCATCCGGGTCCAGGACGAACCAGTCGCCATGATGGTCAGCGGGCCAACCCTGAAACTCGATACTCCCGATGCGGGCGCGACGATCAGCACGCATCAGGCACCCCGCAGTTCGTAGTCCAACCGCTCCGCAGCGATACGACCAATAGTCGTCTCATCCATTCCCGGCGCAGGATGAATGTCCATCTGCACCGACCTGCCCGAACCAGACCCGCCGATACCCTCAGCGAGAGCGCGGTTCAGCAACCCGGTGTCCACGACCGACTCAGCGCGACCCGCTTCAGCGAGAACCGCGAGCGTGCCACCCCGGCGAGGGAGGACAGTTCCACCCTCCGCCAGGTGGGGGAGCTTTGGCACCGAGAAATCGATCGTTCCGCCCGTGACGTCAGAGACAAAGTTGCCGACCTCATTGAGCGCGTTGAGGAAGTCGTTGATGATGTCGATGAAGACGTTCAGGACTCCCTTACCGATATTCACGATCCCCTCGAATAGGCCACCAAAGATGTCCTGGATCCCCTGCCACGCCTTCTCCCAGTCGCCTGTGAAGACGCCTGTGAGGAAGGTGATCACACCGCCGAGGACGGCGACAAGAGTGTCAACAACCGGGATAAGGATGGCGCTGATTGTGTCGACAACGCCCTGGATGATCGGGATGAGAGCGGCGATCACGGTCTGCAAGATCGGGAAGATTGCAGTGATCAGCTGCATCAGCGGATCGATCAGCGGAAGTACCGCAAGCAGAACCTGCGCGATGATTCCCGCAAGCTGAGTGATGATCGGCATCAGTGGCGGAAGGATCTGCGCCAGTAGCTGTGAGAAGACCCCGACAACCTGGGTGAGCACCGGCATCAACGCGGCCAGCACTTGTCCCAGCGCGCCACCGATGACAGAAGCCACTTCGCCCAGCGTGCTCGCGAGAAGCGGGATGACCGGACCGAGAACCTGGAACGCCAGAAGCACGGGGGAGAACTGTGTGCCGAGCTCGAAGATCTGACCAATCAGCGGCCCCACTGCATCGAAGATGCCACGCAAGACCTCGCCGAATGTGATCGCGTTCTTCACCAAGCCAAGCGGGAGAAACGAGTCCTCTTCCATGAGGTTGCCGGTAAACCCGACCGAGACCACCTTGATCAGCTCGCCGACCGTTGCGCCGAAGGTGGCGGCCCTCTCTTCAAGGGGTGCAAGGTTCGCAGTGATGGTCTGCAGCAATGGGGCAATCTGATCGAAAACGCCGCCCAGAAGACCCGCACCGATGCGTCCAAGAGAAGCCTGCAGGTTGTCGAACGAGCCCTGCACGGTGCCACCCATTGCGGCCGCAACGTTCCCACCCGCAGCCTCGGCAGCTGCCGAGAACTCGGCGAACGAGATCTCGCCGGCTGAGGCGAGCTCGAACACCTCATCAGTGGAGACGCCCAACAGTTCGGAGAGCTTCTGATAGATCGGGATACCCCGGTCAGAAAGCTGCTGCAGAGTGTCGTTCTGCGCCTTACCCGTGGATGCGACCTTCGCGAAGATCGAACCCATCTCATCCATCGACCCACCAGCAGCCGCGGCGGTGTTCGCGATCGTCTTGAGCGTGGACGCCATCTCTTCGCCAGGACCGATACCAGTGGCGGCAAGCTGGGCGGCGACCGTGGCCGCATCGCCGAGCCCGAATGCGGTGCCCTTGACGGACTCGAGCGCGTTGGCCATCAATCCGTCGACATCCTGCGCCGCGAAGCCAAGGCCTTCCATCTTGGCCGTGGCCTGATCAATGGAGTTGAGGCGTGCGAAACCCTTGGTCAGGGCCACGCCGAGAGTCCCGACAGCTGCAGCGCCCACCGCTGCTGCACCAATGAGGGCAGCGCCTCCGAGCCCCTTCATCAGCGACCCGCCGAGACTGGAGCCCCGCTTCTCCAACTGAGAATCGAGTCCGGACGTGCCCTTGGAAATCGAGCCCGCGAGGCCCTTGGTGTCGGCGACGATGCTCACATACGCGGTGGCGAGTTCGACGGCCATAGCCACCTCCAGGGACATTTCTGTCCCCGGAGGGGACTACGCGCTTACTGGCACCCGCTCAGCGAGCCACACGGCCATCTCGTCCAGCGGAAGAGGTTTCTTGCCCATCCGCTCAGGTCGACGACCCGGACGTTCGATCGGCTTCGGGCGGTTGCGGTTCTTGGAACCGTCTTTCGTCTTCGCCCAAAACAGCATGTGAAGAGAGTCAGCGACATCGGCCAACAGGAACTCGTTCAGGCCCCACATGTGATCCGGGTTCTGCTCCATCCACAGCGCCGACTCGTCCGGCTTCTGCTGTGTCAGAAGAATCCGTAGATCCCGCCAGGAGAGCCGATCTGTGCCCAGATCGCGAAGCCGCAGACCGTGCCGCAGAACGTCGTATTCGACGGCCTCCGGGAACTCGTCTACGAGGTCGCAGAGGCCGAAGATTCCCCCACCGTCACGCCCGCATCCCGCTGCCACGCGACGAGCAGGTCCTTCACCTCAGGAACGGTGAGCGCGTCGATCTTCTTTAGATTCGCCGCATCTGCCGCCTTCTCGATAAGAGCAAACATCTGCTCTCCCGAATCGAGACGACGGAACTCACGCACCTCGCCGAACGTCGTGAACACCTGATCGAACTTCGGGAGCGTGATCTTCTGTTTGCCCACCGTGTGGTGGAACTTCTCAAGAGTCATGTGCTGACCTTTCGTTGGTGCTGACCTGAATGAAACCGGGGATGTGGGAGGTCAGCACGAAAACCCACACCCCCGGCGTCTGTCATGCTCCGTCGAAGACCCCGTTGTCGAGCCACTTGGTGGCCTTGACGCCGTTTCCGTCTGCGAAGCACTCGATGGTGACCTCGTAGCCGATGACATCGCCGTCCGAGTAGGTGATCTCCCCCACCTCGGTGATCTGCACGTCCTTCGCGGAGATGCGGATGCGGTTGTCGCCATCCTTGATCTCGAACACGATCTGGAAGTGCGGGAGGGACTCGCCCGTGACCTGCACCTGGTGGATCGTGCCAGTGGAGACGGTCGCCTCCGTGGTCGTCACGTTGTCGGGGCCGTAGACAGCCTCGAGAACGTCACCGTTCATCGCTTCGATGAAACGGAATGTGTACGTCAGAGAGTGCTCATCCTGGACGACCTTGACGACATCGCCGCCCCACGCCTTGATCTTCGTTGTCGACCGCTCGCCACCCTCGGTGACGCCATCCTCGCCGATGTAGCCGGCGGACTTGTACGCCGCATCGAGAGCAGCGGTGACAGTCGTCGGCGCCGTCGAACCGATAGGTGCGAGCCAGATCCCGCCCGATGCCAGCGGCTTTCCGGCGGCAACGTTCGCAACAGTGTTGACCACGATGGGCCTCCTTCCCCGCCGCAGCGGGCATAAGAAAAGGCCCACCCGGACGGATGAGCCTGATTGGTTTGCTGACCTAGATTGCGGACATCTTCATGTCCACCTGAACGGCGAACTGGTACCGATCCTGACCACTATCCGGATCAGGAACGTAAGCCATGTCGCCGGCATCCTGAACGCGCGTCACGTCGTCAGACAGTCGCGCCCACGCGAGCACCAGAGCTCGGGTGAGGGAGCAGAGCCGTTCCGCCGTCACGCTCGAGCTGCCCGAGCAGATGAACACCAGTCGAGGGTGGTCATAGGCAAGTTCGCTGACGCCGCCCGCACGGACTACGCGCACAAATCGCGACGAGCCCGTTGCGGGAAACTTCGTGCCGACCTTGGCCGAGTCTCCGAGAGCAGTGAACCTTGCCTTGAGGTACGCGACCGCTCTACCCTCGGCGTCGGGGGCGATGATGACCTCAGCCATGGTCACCTCCCGGCATCAAGCGAGCGAATCAGCGTCTGGTTGCGCGCATTGTCGCGGCGAGCATTCGCATTGGCGGTGATCACCGAAGCGCGGCCACGGTTCTTCCCCTCGAACGTTGAGGCCTCGTATCCAGGACCAGCAGCGTCCGCGATAGCATCAGCCCGCTCACCGAGATCGTCGATGACGCCAGGCTCAAGGCGGAGCTCGCGGAACGCACGCAGATTCCACTTGATCTGCGACTTCGCCATCAGCCATCCACCCTTCGCAGAGTCGCCACGTTCGCACGCCGAGTCGAGTCAGTCGGGTGTACCCACTCTCGGGTCTCGCCCTCAACCTCGTACACCTTGCCTCGAGCAGTCACCCGGTCGTGCGGATCGAAGACTGTTTCAGCTGGGAAGTACAGGGTCGGCTCAACGATCACGCGGTCATGACCAGCCTCGCGAGGTTCGGATGAAGAACCTGGATCGAACGCGTACACGCCAACCTCAACGCCAGGAAGCCAATCCTCGGTTTCGTTGCCATGCGCATCGACGGCGCCAGGGTCGAACACCTCATGCAGCACGTACTCGCTGATCACCCGGAACATCAGATGGTCTCCTGTGGCCACGGATACGGCCAGTATGACGAACTAAATGGCGAGGTGGAAGGGATCAGTTCGATGCTGAATGCGCCGGCCGAAGCACCCTGAAGCGCACCCAGCTCCTCGTCCGTCAAACCCAGTCCACCCGGCACATCGCCGCCGTATGTCTGCGATCGAGTGTCCGAGAACGGCCCGGTCGTTGTCGTCGTGTTGACCTGACGCGTTCCGTCCGGGTTCCTGAAAACTCGGATCACCATTGCAACGGTCACGTCGACAGCCGCTTCTAGAAGATCGGTGCGAGGTGGAACTTCCTCAGCCTCAGCGTCGATGCGCTCCTGCAGATCAGTCACGCGTCGTCGGATCAGCCTCTCAGCACGATCGATCCAGTTCTGGATCGACTCATCATCGGTCGGTGCACCCTCACCGATCCACGCGTCGGTGACATCCTCCGGAGTTGTCCAAGATGCCATGATGCCCCCTCGTGTGGATCGGTCAAGGTGGGGGCGCGGAACATGAGCTCCGCGCCCCTCCCCTGCTACTTCTTCGCCCGCGGCTTGCGCGCTGGCTTGTCGTCCTGGTCTTCTTCCCAGCCCTGAGACTTGTACTGCTCTTCGAGGTCACCCTCGACGTGCACCACCGTCCCGGTCTCGGGATGCGTCAGCCGCGCCATGATCAGGCCGTGTGGTTGGTGTACTTCACGAACGCCTGAGCGTCGTTCACCAGCCAGCCGTACTCGGCCTCGGCGCGGATCGCGACGAGGTTGTTCTCCCACAGGGAGGTCAGCACGCCGTTGATCGTGACCGTGGCCTGGGTGGACACGTCGTAGCTGATGCCGCCGACAGATCCCCAGACGGCCTGCGACCAGTCGCCACCGTAGGCGACGATGCCGCCCGTGTTGGGGGTGCCGTTGACGATCGGAGTGGAGATGCCCTCACCGTAGAAAGCCGGCCGACGCAGCAGACGGCCCCCGTCAAGCGCGGTGTTCTCGTAGGGCGCCTCAACGAACAACGGACGACCGTTGAGGTCGACAGCGCCGTTCAGAAGCGGCTCGGCGGTCGTGTCGAGAGCGAAGCCCGTGAGCTTCTTCTTCGCGTCTACGAGCAGCTTGAGGCCGGCGTTGAGGTCGCCGTAGATGCCACCGTTCGCCTGTGTAGTCGTCCCCATCTCGACGACCTTCGTGGTCGCATCGATGTTGTTGCCCGCGCCGAACGGCGAGTTGGTGCCGTGCAGTGCCGCAGCGTCGAATGCGACGGCGAACGCCTCTGCGATGTCATCGCGGAAGATGTTCACGTAGTTCGCCGGGTTGGCACGAACGACCTCAGCCGAAACCACGGCGATGGCCGCGATTTTCTTCGGCGTGATCGTCTTGAGCCCGACCGCACCCGAAGTGGCGGGCTTCTGCCCACCCTCAGCGACCCAGCCCGCAGTGGGCTTGGTCGTGACGACCGGGATCTCCTGACCGTTGATGCCGAGCGGCACCTGACGGGTGAGCGTCTGCACGACCGACTGGCGGCGCGCCTGCTCAAAGTAATCCTCAGCCTGTTCAGGCTTGAGGAAGCCAGCGAAGTCGCTGGTCTTGGTTGCGGCAGTGATTGCCATGATTCCTCCTGGAACGTTGCTCGGCTAGATGCCGAGAGCAGATTTCAGCGCCGACTCGATGCCGTCGCCGTTCAGCGCGAGCTCGGGGCGTCGACCAGCAGCAGGGATCGAGTACTCGCGCTCGCCCTGCTCCTGAACCGGCTCCCCACGCCACGCAATGAGCGCATCCGCAAATGCCTGAATGTCTTCCTGCGAGCCCGACTTGGGGCCTGCGAGAACGTCCATCGGGACAGAAGTGGTCGCGGCGACCGTGGCACGGTTCGCGGTCAGCTCGAGATCCTGCGCGCGCTTCTCAGCGGCCGCGATTCGATCGAGCGTCTTCTGTTCTTCCGACTTGTCGCGGTCCTCGTACTCCTTCAGCTTCGCCTCACGCTCCGACGCCAACTTCTCAGCCGCCGCCGCACGTTCGCGCTCTGCCTTCAGAGCCTTCAGGCCGCCCTCGCCCAGAGCTTCATCGGTGTCCGTCGCGGACTCCTGAGTCTCTACAGCAGTCGTTTCATCAGCCATTTGCATCCTCCATTGACACGCGGCATCGCACCGCACCGACCTGACGCCATCGCGACGGCAGGAAAACTAGACGGTTATGGTCGTCAGCCCTCAGCGGTTGCGTATCGGCCAGTGCCGAGCCCGCTGGTGTACAGATCTGTGAACTTCGCTACGTCATGGCCCTCGGGGTAGTCACGCTTCGAGCGGATCACCGTGGGCACGCAGTCGCACAGGTCGTGGAAGTCGTTCATCTCGCCGGCTGAAACCAGATCGGTATATACGGCGCCGCGAGACGCGAGCATGATGCAGAACGTGCACGTGTCGGTGCCTGAAGGAATTCGCGCTACCGAAGTGCGCACAGGATCGCGGCCCGCATTGTCGAAGATTGTGTCCCGACCGCGCTGTGTCACAAGCCGCTGTGTGGCTCCCAGAATCTGAGAAGTGAAAACAGGTGCATCCTCAGCGAATAGCGCCCCCACGGCCCACCTGACGCTCCCCTCGGCCTTTGCGGGGTCAACGGGGCGCGCGTATGCAGCTTGGAACGATGCTGCGGACGGTGGAACGTCACGCAACATGTCGTAGAAGTCGGCGGCGAGCAACGCTGAGATGTCGCCGTACTCGGTGACCAGCTCGGGGAAGAACGCCAACAGCGCGTTCCTCACCCGAGCCGGATCGCCCGAGAGGTTAAAGCTAGACAGGAAGTCCTGCAGTTGCGACTGCGCCAGAATCGCCAGATCCTGATTCGCTCGCCTGAACTCGGCCACCTGCGTTGCTGTTGCCATCGCGCAACCCCCTCGCCGCCTCTGCCAGCAACGTCAACCGAGATGCTGATGCGGCCTTCTTCTCGGCCGCCTCAAGCTCGAGGATCTGCGGCTGAGTGAGACCTGCGTAGGCCCGACCGACACGCGACGTGGCGAACACGGGATCTACCGACGAGATCTGCGTGTAGGCATTGGCACGCCCAGTGGGGGACACAATGCGCGGGTCAGTCGAACGGATCGTGAGCTGACGCAACTCAGGCGTCAGCTCACGCAAGCCGTCGCGCAACATCACCGCAGTCTGCAAGGCCTGGACCGCGGCGGCATCCCAGCGACCGTTGGCATCCTCGGTGACCGTGATGAGTGATTCCTTCGCAGCGAAGATCGCATCCGCGCTCGACGGGTTCGACGAGTCCGCGAACTTCACCTCGAGATCCTGATCCTCCGCGAAAAGCGCCTGCCACATGCGCAACTGATCGGTGTGAGGCTGCGGAGACGCGCCATTGAAACGGTGAAGCGTGGGCGCATCCTCGCCGGCGACGGAATCGTAGTCCCACGCCTTGATGCGACCCATGAGAGCCGTCCATTTGTCGTCACCCGCGAAGCCGGAAACGTCGGCGCCGAACAGGAAGTACTCAGGTGCCGAGTAGAACTCAGCGGAGACTTCTGCCCGCACGATTGTGCGCAAGCCAGCGTCTGCGAAGTACATGGAAGCCCGCGAGATACGGGAGTGCCCAAGTGGTCGACGCAACTCCGGGTTGTACGGCAGTGCGAAGACCGTTACGCGACCAAGCGGGTTCCGAACCACATCTACGACGACCGGCTTGCCCTGATCGATAGCCACCGTGATGGCCCGCTCAGGGGTGTACAACACCATGAGCGACGGGCGCTTCTGCTCGTCAATCTCCACGATCTCAAGGAACGCCTTGAGGAGCCTGCGCTTCGTATCCCACACGCCGGCACCTGTGTCCGCAGACACCGCATGAATCATCGGTCGCCCGGAGTCCATCGACACCGTAAGGAACGAGCATCCGTGGACGGCAGAGGATACCTTCGCCTGCGGATACTCCGATCGGAACTGGTTGTCAGCGAGAATCTGCTCGATCTCAAACGGATCCTCGGAACCGGACGCGGAAACGACTCCCTCGAAGCGCGACCGATCCGTCACCGCGCGAACACCCTTCCCGTGCCAGCCGAGCGCGGCAGAAATAGAGCGCATCTGCGGCGGCAGCGAAATGCCGAAATCCTTCAAAGCGGCTTCGCCATCGAAGTAAATCGAGCGGGTGGCGTTCGACTCGCGCCGGTTATCCCACTTGTTCGCGCACTGGATGAACAGAGCCGCATCTTCGGCTGTCAGAACATCACTCACATTCCTAGGGATCACCGAATCACCGCCTTCCGCTCGCCAGTCATCGCCCGAGGGCCAAGCCGTGATGTACGCGCAACCCAGTGCGCCAGGGCGACAGCCTCAACAGGCGTGTCGTCACCATCGATCGAAGTGGCAGAGAGACCGCCACGCTTGTCAACGTCCGTGATCGCAATTGAGTCATCCAGAACAGACTGCCCCTCGCGAAGATGAGTGATTGTCCCGCCACGCATACCCTCAAGCCACATGGAACACGCCTCCACGTACTTCGGTGTCGACGGCAGGAAAATCCAACGGTCAGGAACGCGGCGATCACGCAGAAGCTGAGCGAGAGCCGGCGCGCCAGAACGTCCAGAGAGCGCGATGCCCGCCGACTGGCGCCAACGAGGCGTACCCGACTCATCACGCTCGCAGAACCAGTCCGCGAGACTGCTCAGGCCCAACTCCACGCCCCGGTCATCCTCAAGCGCGTCGATGATCTCGACATGCACACCGTCGCCATGCTTCCGAGCCCCACCAAGTGCGAGGCGGTCGCCGGCGAGGTTGAAGGCCACCGCGAACGCGCGGATGCCATCAGGAGCTGCGTCGATCGCGGAATCCGACCACTGCTCCTTCGAAACCGCTCGAGTCCCAGTGGAGCCGAGGTCAGAGAGCCAGACCCCAAGACGGTCCTGCGCGAACTTGTCTTCGGGGTAAGTCTCGAACTCGCCGTCAACCACCTCGTGGTTCACGCGAGTGTTCCAAGCCGGATTCGCAGACCAACGCGTGTACTCACTCGCCGGGTCATAGTCAGGACTCGTGATATCCGCGCCCCACTCGCACCATGCGGCAGTAGACGATCGCCCCTCGATTGCGGCCGAACGAATCGACTCGAACACTTCCGAGTCGTCCTCAACCTGCGGGGACGTGCCAAGCAGCCACACTTGCGGGTTCTGCATCGCCGACATCGTGGAGTTGATCGACACCCACGCACGCTGGGACAGGATCTGCGCCTCATCGAGCATCAGGCAATCGGAAGAGAAGCCCTTACCCGCGGCACCTGAACGCGCCTTGAACTGGATCGTCGCACCGTTCTTGAACTTCACAGCCTCACGGTTGATCGCATTCATGATGCCCGACTTGCGAGGACCATCACCCTTGACGCGATCCATCAGCCAGCCGTTAGCTTCACTCTCAAGGATCTCGAGAAGCTTGTTGAACGCCTCGCGCGCCGTGTCCTGCTGATGCGCCGAAATGACGATCTTCTTCTCGCCAAACAACAATGCGCCGGCAAGCGCCCGTGACACCAGAAGCTGCGACTTGCCGTTCTGACGCGGAACAGTGACCCCCACGCGCTTCGCGGCCCACGTGTTGTCACGACGCTCACCCATCGCCGTCTTCAGGATGAGCTCCTGCCACTCGTCGAGCACAACCCCCGCTCGAGCAGACAGATCAGCTACGTCCTCCCACGAGTTAGCCTTCGACCCGTTGGGTGCGACCAGGACGCGCGGTGGCGCCTCCCCGAGCAGTGCGACGGGCTGCGATTTCGTCAATCGGATCAGCCGCCTTCCCGGTCTCAGACTCAAGAGTCGCGATCGTCGCCTCAAGCGCACGCCACTGATTCATCAACGGGGCGCGCTTATCCGCATCCGCCTCCGCGATCGAATCCCACATGACGTCACGAGCAGACTTCAAATCATCGATTCGAGCCATGAGAAACCTCCTGGCGAACCTGACGAGCCCTGTGTGTGAAAGTCTCGCAATGCCTCGGGTGCGAGCGTGGCGGGGGTGGGAGGGGGTGGGTGCCCTACCATCCTGCTGAGGCTTTGATGATGGGCTTCGTTGCCTTTTTCTTGACCTTGCCGTCACCGCGTGATTGGTTGCAGCGGCGGCAGATGGTGCGGCCGTTGCTTGGGTGGTTGAGTTGTGCGCCTGTCCACCCGAGCTTGCGTGCTTGTGCAGCAGGAACGATGTGATCTGGCTCGGCAGAGGTCGGCAGTCGGCTCACGTCGTAGTCGAGGACGCAGTCACAGTCGGGACAGTTCGTGACGCCCGCTCTGCGGTCCCTCCCCAGTACGGCTTTGCGGAACCGGAGGTGGGGTGTGAGTCCAGTACGGGATGAGACCATGACGTTGCTCCCGCTTAGTCGAAGTCTTCCCATCGGACTGCGGTGGGCTTCAGCCTGGCTTCGAGGCGTCCGCGTCGTGCTGCCTGAGCGTCGTCGTAGCAGTCCTGTTCGCATCGCATGATGACGGCCCAGGATGCGTCTTCGCGTCCGCAGAGGTCGCAGCTGTACACGGTCACAGGCCTTCCTCGTATGCGGTTCTGATGCGGTCCTTGAGGGCGTCGATGGAGTCTTGGGTGCGCTTGGCGTTGGTCTCGAGTTGCACTACCCAGTCGATGAGTTCGGGCTTCGTCATGCCTTTGAGTTGGCGGCGGCGTTGCAGGTCGTTCGATACGGCCTGGTTCACTGCCCGGACATCACTCATCGTCAGCCTCGTCGCTTTCGAATGGGTCTTGCGAGTTGGTGGGCTGCACAGGGAATCCGATGGGCACTGTGGCTGCGAGCTCGACTTGTGCGCTTGCCGCTACTTGGTCCGGGTCGCTCGGCCTATCGGGGCAGACGTGTTGGTCGCGCCACCCGAGTACGTCGCGCCTTGTTGCGTGTACCCATGCGCCGCAGGAGCAGCCTTCCCTCACGTCCATGGCCCTTCTGTCCACACGCCGTCGTGGCATGTGCGGTACTTGGGTGCGCAGTCGGGGTGTGTTTCGGGTGGGTTGTGCGAGAAGAGCCAGCGGACGTAGGGCCAACCGAGGATGTGGCCGAGGATCATGAGTGTGATGCCGGCGACAATGCCAAGCAGGATCTTCATGCCCGACCCCTGCATACCTCGGGGTTAATGCGCGTCTTGTGCATCATGAGTGGATGAGGTGGCGAAGGTCGATGATCTTCGCGCCTTGGCGGATCAGGCCGTCGAGGTATCTCGTTCCGTGAGATCCGCAATAGCTGAGCGTGTGGCCTGATGGCATTTCGGCGTAGAGGAATGCTTGAACGTGTGCATCGGATTCGCACGCATCGCATTCGTCGCGGTCAACCGTGATGGCATGCACGATCGCCTCCTCAGCGTTGAGGGTGGGTATCGAAGGAAGAAGTGATGTGCTCGCCGCAGCCGAACTGGCTCGAGCGTTTGAAGTTGTTGTGCATCCCGCACGGATGCACTGCTGCCGCGTTGACTTGCGGCTCCTACAACCAGGCTGGCCGGGATTGGGGATCAACCGACATCGCTTGGAGGTACAGAAAAGCCGCCCTTGCGTGAGTGGCGGCTTTGAATTCGCGGATCGTGGGTTGAACGCGTCTAAAGGATCGTATTGGCACTTGCACTACGAGCTGGCGCTGCGGGAGTCTCTCTCGATGGCGTTGACCAAGTCATCGATCTTCGGGCGACGGCAAAGCCGCACCAGGCCTCGGACTAGGGGGAACACCGACGCCCAGAATGCCAGGATAAAGACGCCGCGCCAAGTATCACCACTCATTCCGAAAGAGGGCTGAAACTCAGCAGTCAACATAGTCGTGAGCAGCGTGATGGTCAGTCCAGTCCACGCAAGGATCTCACCGGCCGGGACATACTTGTGAAGATTGCGATGGAGTGCCAGCTCGACCTTATCGCGCGTCACTTCGATCACCTCTTGCGCCGTGTTGTCCGTGACCTTCGTCGCTTGAACTACACGATCGATCGTGGCGTCCGCGCGCTCAGCCTCAGTCATCGTTGTTCGGATTCTCGAGATACTGATTCAAGATGCTGACTGCATGGAAGTACACGGCTCCGCAACGAGTGCACATGAGGGGCACCGTGAGTGCCTGGTTTTCCTGCACTCCTCGTACCGCTTCATAAATCTGGAAGAGATTGACCGGGAACTGCGCTGGGAAAACTCCGAAGACCTCAGGTTCGGCGCCACAACGTGAACAAGGCGTCCAGGCCCCCGCACGCTTGATCGCCTCACGAAATTGCATACGCTGTTCGCTAGTGAGGTTCAACTCGGACTCTTCTTGCACAAGAAGAGTATTGCACCGTGGAGGGGGAGAGGTTGCGGTAGGCACGAAGGCTCATCTTCAACCTAAGGGGTGACAACGGTCACGGCGCCAGCAGGACACGCCCGTTCGTCACAACTCGACCCAGACCTCGCCATCGAACGCCAGCTTCACACCCACTCTCGCGCCGGCCGACGAAGCGAGGGTGGGAGCGGACGCCTTCCAGCGAACGACAGATGGGAAGGTTACCGACGCTCCACCCGCTGCGCCCTGTTTGAGGATGACCGTTAGCTCAGCTCCGACAACCCCGTTCAGTACGTTGGTCCACGCACAGCTCGCGTCGATGGTGACGACGTGGAAGTTAGCGCCCGCGTAGGAGACGGTGAAGTTGACAGCCGTCGAATATGCCACCGCCTTCTGCGCCATATGGACGCCGTTGATCTTGTTCGAAGGTGAGTATGTGCCGGCGCGCCGGCCGTAGAGTCGCTCGCCGAGATGGTGGTCGATCAGGGTGTTGCTGGCGGACCCGGATGAGTCCACCCAGCCTGGTTGTGATGCATTCGATTCGGCCCCATAGAGCTCGATCGTGGTCCCGCCGACCCCGGGCTTGAGAAGCACGTTCTGACCGTTGTACCCCTTGATGCCAGTGACAGCGTTCCCTGACTGATTGAGCTCAATTCCGATGTCAAGGTCCGTCGCGCTGGTGCCCTTACCGGGAATGACCCCGCGCACGAGGTTGCCACCGAGGTTGAACGGGGGAGAGGTGAAGCGCATATGACTGGTTCCGGTCGCCCCGGGCAGCTTGTGCGCATCGAAGAACTGAATGTCGGTGAAGATGTACTTGTTCGCCTGGACCGCGATGATCGTGCCATCTGTCGGCACGTGAATGTTCTCGACCCAGAAGCCGTCGATCAGGCTCGACTGGGCAGAGTAGCTCGAGTTGGAAGTGAAGACCACCGCTCCTGAAACTCCGCAGTCGTTGGTGGTAGTCGTCGATCGGATAGCGCACCCCCGGAGTCGGACGCCGTTCATCTCGTTGAAGAACCAATACGGGACATCGTTCACCTGAGCATCAACCGGGGTCGAGACGACTATCCGTTCGAGGTCGCACAAGTAGACGGCGTTCCCCGGCGACGCGACACCCTCGATGCCGGGTCCCCCGGTCTGCCTGATTGCGATGTCCGCGAACAACGTTGAGCTCAGCTTGTTGAATCTGATTCCGCTGTTGTGCTTGCTCGGGTCCGAAACGCCCGACCCCAATATGTTGAACCCTGCGTGGGTTGACTTGCCTTGGAAACCGGCCGGCATGTTCCATTCGGAGAAGTCGAGTACTGGACCCTCTTGAGAAGAAGCGAAGAAAGTTGTGCCTCGCGGATCTGCTGTACTCCCCGTCGCCCCACTTCCCTGGACTTGAATCGAGTACCCAGCAAGGCTGATGCCCGCTCCGACGTCATACGGAGCTCCGCCCGGGAAGAATGCGATAGTTCCCTTCCCCAACGCCTCGGCGCGATTGAGGGTGTCGATGACATCGCTCCTGGTCCGCCCCGTTGCAGACACGCGTCCGATGGCGCCCTCAAGCGCGCCGCGGGTCAAAGATGACGGGGAGTTGACCAGGTCGGCGACCTCTGCGTCGTCGGTCGTGGCCGCGGCCGCCGGGGCGGGGCCGGCAGCCGCGATTACTGGTAAAGCGACGGCGGCGCCGATCAGGCCTCGGCGCGACAGGCTTTGCTTGCTCATGGTCGTCACCATAGCGAGGCAGCGGGCCCCGGCGGGACCGTGAAGGAGAAATTGCTCTCGAGCGGATCTAGCGCGCCAAACGCGGATCGATGGGCAGTGGGCGATGAACGCCTGACAGCGTCACGGCGATAGCCGACGCCATCTGCTCGTGTGCATCGGGGACAAGATGCCCGTACGTGTCGATTGTGGTTGTGATCGACTCATGGCCGAGGCGAGCCTGGATGTAGGGGAGCGGGATTCCCTGAGCGATCAACCAAGACGCGTGGGTGTGTCTCAGGCTATGAATATTGGGGGCTCGCCTGAGAGGCTCGAGCCCTAGATCCTGGCACCGATCCTCATCCATGGCTGCTTCTATCGCCGGGAGCCACACCCGCGAGTAGAAGACCCCATGCCACATGTGCCCGCCCTGAGGTGCAGGAAAGACCCAGGCGTCAGACGCACCCGGTTCGCCCATGATCGCGACGAGATCAGGAAACAGAGATACTGACCGACGCGACTTCGACGTCTTCGGATGGGCGAGTAGCGGACCGCCACTGGCCTTCTTCCATGCGCGCGTGACACGTACGGTTGGCGGGTTGCCGAAGAGGTTCACGTCCGCCCACGTTAGGGCGGTCGCCTCGCCCCAGCGTAGACCTGTGCCGGCAAGGAACAGAACGAACCGCTGCAGATCGCTCGGGATGAAGTGGAGGAGCGTCGCGAACTCGCTGGGGGACAGGAAGACATTCTCCCTTGCCACACCTCGGGTGATGCGGATCTTGTAGGCAGGATTGTCCGCGCGGAGGCCTTCGCCCACTGCTGATCGAAGAACTGCCGACAGGAGCGCGTGATAGTTCTTCACCGTCTTGGATGAGACCGTGCGCTGCTCACTCTTCGGCTTGTCCCGGTCGCGCCAGATTGGTTGACGTTCCTGCCATGCGAGCCAGGAACCGACATCGGGCTTCGTGATCGCGTCAATAGGGACGTCACCCAGGATCTGCAACCATGACCTCTCGGCCTCAGCCCTATACCCCTCACGAGTGCCCTTCTCCACTCCCGTCAGGAGGCCGCTGTCCGGATTGAGGTAGCGCTCTGTGTACTCGCGCAACGTGGACTTCTTGACGCGACGGCGAGGCGCTCGAGCTTGGTGCACCTGATCCGCCGCTTTCCATCCGACGCGGTCGACGAGCGCTGCGAACTGATCGGCGGCATTCTTGTCAGGGAAAGTCGCCTGCTTCATCGATCCGTCGAAACGCACCTGCACGCGCCAGCGCACTTCCCCCGTAGAGAGGATGCGGTGTCCGACGCTAGCCATCCGTGATCTCCTTCTGTGGGGCTACCGCCTCGTCCTGTCGCCGAAGACGAAGTTGGTGAACCGGATCGGCGGTCATTCTGTCCCTCCACCACGCAAGCAACCGAGACTCCTCGACTAAGCGCCGACCATCAGGGGCGGTACTCATCTTCAGACCCGCCTTATGCCAGCGCTTGATCGTGCGGACTGAGCGCCGAACACGACGAGCGGCCTGACGGTAGTCAAGCATGATGCTCACGCGACTACCCCCGGTGTTTCGGGCGCGTAGGTCGCCCCGCATGTTCTGCACACGGCCTCCCCGGTTCCGCCGAGCACCCAGTCGACAACCACGGAAGCCTCCCCGCAGACCGTGCAGCGTCGCCGACGAGAGGGGCGCTCGATGGGTGGGACGGTGTATCGCGCCGACAGCTTCCGGATCATCTCGAAGAGGTGCTGCTCTGAGTCGCGCATGCCGAGTTCCTGCACCTCGGAAGCTCGGTCGATAAGCCAGGCGATGAGCGCGAAGCCAGCCTTGTAGGCAAGATCACCGCTCATCCAGGACGGCATGCCATGGGGATTCCCGTTGACTGCCCAGGTCGCCCCGACGGCTCCGGGGGCCGGGTCTTGCAGTCGCTCAGCCACCTCGCCGATGTACTCGGCTAGTGCGGCCCATAGGTCGTCGCAGTCGTCAACACGATCTTCACGAAAGGGGAGAGGTGCTGAGCCGCCTCCGCCCGAGACTCGTTCGCTCGACCTCGCAGCTCCGATCGGAACCCGCTGCTCTCGCATGACCTCGAGAAGCTGGGGGATCTGATCGAGGTGCTGTTCAAATCGCTCGAGCCAGCGAGACGAGGTGGGCGAGTGAACTGCCCACGGGGCGACCGCTGACATCACGTGTACGTGCCGCATCTCGGCGCTCACGTCACACCGGCTACGTCACGCGTGACGTAGCTCTCATGGAGCTGACAGGTGCCGCAGTATCCGTGCCCATCGAAGTCGTGCACGTGCGCCGCCCTGATGCGCTTGCGCTTGAATGCCTGCGCGTAGTCGCGAACGTGGACAGGCAGGAGGTAACGATCGGAGGTACGGAAATGCTCGTTCACCGCGTTGACGGCATCTTCGTACTCGACGTCGTCCATGAGAGGTTCCCATGCCTGTACCGTCAGCTCGTCCACCTGTCGGTTGTCGAGTCCCTGGATCCGTGCGAGGAGGACGGTGACTTCTTCGGTGTTCATGCTGTGATCCCCTTCGGGTTGAGTGTCGTGATGTTGCCGTACGTCTGTCGCTGTTGGACGACGCTCTGGCCGGCTGCGATGGTCTGCTGGGCGCGCTGCAGCGGAGTTTGTTTGCCGCCTCGGTCCCGGTTGTCTTCCAGCGCGTCGTTCCACGAGTCGGCGTTGAGCCACGTCGCCGGATGGGGGATGAATCGCGTCTCGGGACGGCCTGGGTTGTCGCGGTAAGAGATCGCGGCGGCGACGATGTCCTCGGGGCTGGCCCGCTTGATGGCCTTGCCCCACGCCCGGAGCGCGTGGGGCTTCTTGACCTTGCGTGGCCATGCGACCCAGAAGTCGTCGAAGGTGGGTCCCGAGGGGTCGGTCAGCTCGGTGTCGATCAGTTCATCGGAGTACTTCTTACCTGTTACTTCATGTATATCCAGTTCTTTAGAACTTGCCTGGACACTCTGTCCCCTGAGACTGTCGTCGGTGTCACCTGAGGTTGTCGTCAGTGTCACCTGACTGTCTGTCAGGTGACCGTCTGTCACCTGACTCTCTGTCCCTTGAGATAGCGTCCACGAGGTATCGATCACGAGCAGATCCGTATCCCGATATCCGTCCCGCCGCCGACGCTCCTTGCGCTTTATAGCGCCTCGATGTTCCAGTGAATCGAGAGCCCGGGTGACGGTTCGCGACGCACATCCGGCCATTTCGGCGATCGCATTCCTACCCACGAACGTCTCGCCCGTCTTGTCGCTCGCACGGTGGGCGATCGCAACGAGAACGGCCTTCTCTGATGGGGGCAGCGCCAGCGAGTATGCCCACTCGGAGTTCTTGAAACCCACTACGCGCTCGCCTCCGTCCGTTCGATGTAGTCGGCGATGATCTCGAAGAGCGTGTCGCCGCCGAGCATTGTGTCGGGGTCGTCCTGCAGCTTCTCGTGCGCGATGGCTCCGTTCTCGATCGTCCATCCCCATGCGATTTCGACGTTCTCGTCTTGAAATCGGTAGCTCCACCCGATGTAGCCGTCATCGAATATGCCGTGGAACGACACCTCGCGCGCCCATCGCGGTGCCTTCTCAGAGATTTCGGGATGTGCCGCAAACACCTCGCGGCACTCCTCGATCGGCGCGTCCCGCTCGCAGCTTGTCGTGATCAGGAGCGCGCTCATTGCTTCGTCTCCCGGAATCGGATGTGCCGCTCGCCCTGGTCGTCAGCGAGAATCACCACGAGGGAGGCGAGCTTGGTGAAGGTAGCGTTGTCCATCCAGAGACGGGCGGGACGACCGTCCTCTCGGTAGTTGATGAGCGCGGCCCGTTCTTGACCGGTGACGTTGCGCGACGCGGCGTTGGCTGTCGGATCTTTCACTGGTCCATCTCCTTGAGCTCGTCGTCGACACTGGTTGGGCGGCGCAGGAGCCGCGGGGCTTCGGGCAGCTCTGTCGCCAGCTCGACGAGGCGTACGGCGATCGCGCGGGCGAGGTGCTTGTCGGCCGTACTCATCGCGATGTAGCCGTCGTCGCCGATGATGGCGATCTCGTCACTGGTTGTCTTGACGACGATCTCCGCTGCAGCCTCGGCATCAAGCTCCTCGTCGGTCTTGCTCATGCTTCCGGCTCCCAGTAGTTCTTGGTTCGGTCTTCGATGGCCTTCTCGTCGATGCCGCAGAGCCAGAGGTACGCAGAGGTGATGTCACCTTCGTGCACGACGTCGTTCATCGGTGATTTGACGATGACGGACGTGTCGCGGATGGACACACGCATGTGTTCCCGGCGGGCGAGACCCCGGAGACGCGATGCGGCTCGGGCAATCCGCTCCGCACTGATCGGGTTGAACTTCATCGCGCTCACGATGACGGCATCCTCGTCGTCGGCCAGCACGCAGACGTACGTGCCCCGGTGGAGCCAGAGGACGTTGCCGGAGGGCGCCACGTATGGTCCCCACTCTGGACGTCCGTCATCCCCGACATAGATCAGGCTGTAGCTGACATCGCGTTCCCACTTGTTGGGCCGGTTGCTTATGACCTCAAACATTGAGACGAGATGCTTGCGCTCAAGCTTCCGTCCCCTTCCGGGCTGGCTGACGATGTGTGCATCGACGCCATCTGCGCGCCACTGGTTTCGTTCTGCGACGAGAACGCGTCGGCGCTCGGCCTCGAGGCGTTCATGTTCCTGCGTGATTGCCTTGAACTGCTCGCGGATACTTGCGAGAGACTCCGCGGCCGATAGTCTGGTGTTCATCAGATTGGTTCCTTTCGAGGGATCGGAGACCTCGACACCCTGGCCGGTGTCGGGGTCTTTTTCATTGGTGGTGGACATTTCAGGACGCTTCGATCCAGGCGAGAACGTCTTCGCGGCGGTAGCGAACGGTTGAACCGCCGCCGAGCCGAACGCTCTTCGGGCCCTTGCCTTCGGCTGCCCATCGGGCGAGCGTTGGGATCGACGTCTGCGTGAACTCGGCGACCTGTCGCCGCGTGGCGATGTCGGGCAGTTCTCCGAACGCTGTGCGCTCCATCTCGTCTCCTTTGATTTGCGGATTACGACATCAGTTGTCGACTTGGACAACAGTAACACGCGATTGGCGATGAGGCCATATGATGTTCGCTATGACAACTTCGGATGAAGAGTTCGGACAGGCCGTTGCGTCTCATCGCGCGACGCAACGGATGAGTCAGAAGGATCTGGCGGCGGCTCTGACGCAGGCGGGGATGAAGGTCGACGCTCCTGCCGTCTCTCGCATCGAGAAGGGGCAGCGCGCCGTGAGGCTTGCCGAAGCCCTCAAGATTGCCGACGTACTCGGCCGCGAGATCGGCGACCTAGTCGGTGCGAAGATGACCGCTCAGGAACGCATGGGGGCCGCCTTCAACAACGTCGAGTGGAGGGGCAACCAGCTCGCAGAGAGCTCGGCGCGCTTCGCCGAGGAGTTGATGAACGCCGGCGTCCTGTTCGGTGAAGATCCCAGCCTTCTTGACGCTCTTGACGATCTCGCGGTCGGTCGTCCGCGAGACTCTTCCGACTTCCCACGGTGGTACGCGGGTGTCGTCCGCGAGCGCGTGTGGCAGGTACGACGTGAGCGCGTTGGACAGGGGAGTTACACGGTCTACCCCGTCGCCGCCGACAAGCCGGGGTTGCTCGAGGCAATCACCGCGGTGGCCGACACGGCTCTACTGTCGGGTGGCGAGTACGAGGCTCTTGAGGAATCGGGCGTCATGGTCATGGGCGTGCTGGACACCGTCGCCGACGAAGTGAAGCATCGGCCGACCTTCTGATGCCTCGTCCACGGACTCCCCTGAGTAGCTTCGGAAGGATCTCCGCTGTTGAGATCGAGGACGGCAAGTGGCGAGCCCGGACGCGGTATCGATTCGACGATGGAAAGCTGCGACAGGTGGAGCGATTCGCCCCGTCGAAGGCGAAGGCGGAGGCGGCGTTGAAGAAGGCGCTGACGACGATCCAGGCGAGTACTGCCACGGAGGTGAAGCGAGAGACTCGGCTGAGTGATCTCGGTGAACGGTTCCTGCTGTCGAAGGCTGACCGCGCCCCGCGGACGGTCGAGACGTACACGCACAGCGTGCGCAAGGTCATCGTGCCACGCATTGGCGACCTTGCGGTGACGGAGGCGACGGCCGATCGACTGCAGCGCACGTTGAATGCGATCGCCGCGGAGAACGGCCCTGGCGAGGCCAAGAAGGCCCGAGCGGTGTTGTCGGGCATGATGGGGCTCGCCGCGCGTTCTGACGCTGTAAAGACAAACCCGGTGCGTGAGCTGGCACCGATCCAGGCGAAGGCTGTGGGCGCCACGCCAGTCCCACTCTCGGAGCTTCCCGGGTTGCTTGAGAAGCTGGCTGCGGACGAGCAAGCCGCAGCTTCCGGGCTGGCTGACATCGTGATGTTCATCGCCGGCACGGGCGCCCGCATCACGGAGGCGATTGGCCTGGATGTCGGCGACGTTGAGGGATCTGTCGTAACAATCAGGAAGTCGAAGACGAAGGCGGGGGAGCGGCGAATCACCGTGCCAGCCGCCGTGGCGGACAGGCTCAAGACCCTGTGCTCCGGGGAACACAGGGTCGGGCCACTGTTCCCGACGCCGCTAGGCAAACGCCGCGACCGTCGCAACATTTCCGGCGAGTGGCAAGCGACACGGGAGCGTCTCGGCCTCGGCGACTACACGTTCCACTCGTTCCGCAAGACGGTGGGCACCGCGCTCGATCAAGCGGGGCTCTCGCCTCGCGACGTCGCAGAGTACCTCGGTCACACGAACCCGTCGCTGACCATGAACACCTACATGAGCAAGAAGGTCGGCGGGAGCCGAGCGGCAGACGCTCTAGAATCGTTGATGCACATTCGCGAAGATTGAATGCGCGGGGTTTGTGCGGGATCGGCTACCACCGAATTCGGACAACGACCCCAGATCCGCGGAATTCCGCGGCTCGCCGACTTGGCGCAATTGGTAGCGCACCGTACTTGTAATACGGGGGTTACGGGTTCGAGTCCCGTAGTCGGCTCCGTGCGAGAAGGCCCGCCTCCCCGGTGAATCCGGAGAGGCGGGCCTTCTCTGTGTCCAGCGGGAGATCACTCCCGCCCGTCAGCGCGCCCGTGTCTCAGCGCAGAGTGACGTCGATCGTCTCCGTGAACGGGTCGATGTCGATGTTGGTCGTGATCGAGTATCCGGATCCGGAGGGGCCGGTGGGACGGAACTGGATGCGGACATTGGTGATGTCGCTCGCGGTGATCACGCCGGTGATCGAGCCGTCGGGGTTCTGCGTGACGACGATGCCGATGGCGTTGACGACCTGCAGGGTGACGCCCGGATCCGGGACGATCATGACGCTGGTGCCGGCGGGGAGCAGCGCGAGGTTGCCGTCCGCATCGCTGCCCTCGACGGTGAAGTTGGTCACGTTGCCGCTCACGACGCTGACGGTCGCGCCGGTGGCCCAGAAGGTCGCAGCGGGAGGCGTCTGCGATGCGGCGGCGAGCGGCGTCGCTACGGCGACGGCGACGACGGGGACCGACCAGGCTGCGCCCTTGACGAGGGTCCGGCGCGAGAGGTCGCGGGTGCTGAGGTTGTCCTGCATTTCTTTCCTTTTCCGGCTCTGAGGAGCCATCTCTTCCACGTGTGCGCGCGTCGTGACGCGGAGAGCGCATGATCGCTGAGTGCGCCACGGAGAAGGAGTCCCATCGGCCCCCGAAGTGACGCCGAACGGAGGAATCCACCGGAGATTTCACGATCTGCTGGATCTCGCGTCACTCCTGCGACGTTTCCGACTCCTTCCCAATGTGTCGACAGACTGTCGGCCGCTTGAGGGGAGTCAAATCAGATGAAGGAACAAGAGGCAGTCCAGAAGCGTGGCCTGACGCGGAGAACGGTCGTGATCGGCGGGGCATGGTCCGTGCCCGTGATCGCGGCGGCCGTGGCCACACCGCTCACCGCCGCGTCCGTGGCATGCACCGCAGCGCTCAGCACGAGCACCGCCGTCTACTCGCGGTTGAGCGGCACCTCGTCGCTGTTCACCTGGGTGGACGTCTTCGGTGACGGCAAGGACCTCACACTCACGCTCAGCGCGGTCCCCAACGGTGCGAGCAACATGACGATCAACCAGACGAACAACCTTCGTCTCGACTCCGCCACCGTCGGCGGGGAAGCGCAGCCCAGCGTGCATCTCGCGCTCGACACCGCCGATCTCCGCAATCTCGGCGGAGGGCAGCGCGTCACGTTCAGCTTCGCTCTGGACGGAGTGGCGACCACGGTCTCGGACCTCGGCTACACGATCAAGGACATCGACGGCGTCCAGGCTCTGGACGGCCTCGGTGGTGCGGAGCGCGTATACGTCTCCGAAGGCACCGGAACGTACAACTCCGACTGGATCCGCGGCCAGGGGACGGGCACCAACGCATGGCGGCCGTTCACCGGCTCGCCGAACCCCGAGGTCGCGCCCACCAGCGCGGCTGGGAACGTGCGGGTGACCGCGTCGGGTGTCAGCGCGTTCGACCTCACCTTCGTCGCCAACAACTCCGGGCGTGCGCTCGGAGAGCGGCCGCCCCAGAACATCTGGATCGGGCCGCTCACGTTCACCGCCCTCAACCCGGTGTGCACGGTATGAACCGCCGGAGCGACACGGGGGTGTCGAGAGGGTCGAGCCGCGCGGGACGCTGGCTCGCCGGTGCGCTGCTCGCGCTCGGAGCCGCCATCGCACCCGGTGGCGTCAGCGCAGCCATGGCGGCCGAGGTCGAACCGGGCGATGCGGTCTACATCGGCGGCAAGGAGGGATACGGCGGCACCGGCGTCTTCCCGATCTGGTCCTCAGGGGTGCAGGAAGGGGATCCGGATTACTGGGCGTACTGCATCGAGCACGACGTGTCGGCGGAGACCGGACTGCTGGGCGTCGCCGGAGGCCTCGACAGCTACCTCGGCGCCAACTACTTCACCGACCCGGCGGTCACCGGCAAGGTGCTGTGGGTGCTGGCGAACAGCTTCCCGGCCGTGAGCCTCGAAGACCTCGGTGCGGCGGCGGGGGTGCCGGGCATCTCGCGCAACGACGCCATCGAGGCGACCCAGTACGCGATCTGGCGATACACCGACCTGACCTTCGATGCCCCCTGGGCCTGGGAGACCCCCGACTCGGAGGCTGCCTACTGGTATCTCGTGAACGGGGCGAACGCCAGTCCGGGGCTCACCCCCGAAGACCTGCAGGTGACGGCCTCGGTGACGGCGCCCGGCACACCCCAGACCGCGGGGAGCCTCGTGGGACCCTTCACGGTGAACACCGATCAGGCCTCGGTCGTCGTCTCGGTGGATCCCGCCGTCACGATCACGGATGCCGCAGGGACCGCGGTCGACCCGAACGCGGTCGTCGACGGACAGGAGCTCTACCTGGATCTGCGGGGCTCGACCGCCGCGGGGAGCGCCACCGTGCGCGCGACCGCCGTCGGCTCGGGAAGCACGGGCACCGTGATCTCGGTGCCGACCACGCCGGGCGGCACCCCGACAGCGGAGGACCACGCGCAGTCGATCATCCTGGTCGCGCCGGAGACGGCGCAGACGACGGGAGAAGCCACGGTGGACTGGGCTGCGCAGCCGGGTGCCGTCGAGCCGGTGATCGGGACGTCGCTGGTCGACGCCGCAGACGGAGACCGGGTGCTGGGATGGAACGGCGGCACCGTGATCGACACGGTCGCCTACCAGAACCTGGTCCCGGGCACCGAGTACACGATCTCGGGTGAGCTCATGCGCAAGTCCGACGGTCAGCCCACCGGGATCACCGGTGCGACGACCTTCACCCCCACCGTGGCGAACGGCTCGATCGACGTCAGCTTCGTCGTACCCGAGGGATATGCGGGTGAGACGCTCGTCGCCTTCGAGGAGCTCTTCGAAGGCGCGGGCGGCGCGGGCGAGCCGGTCGCGGAGCACAAGGACATCGACGACGCCGCACAGACCGTGACGGTGGAGACGGCCCCGGAGGTGCCGGTCCCGGCGATCGGGACGTCGCTGGTGGATGCCGCCGACCAGGACCACGTACTGAGCTCCGGCGGGGGGACGCTCATCGACACGGTCGCGTACCTCAACCTCACTCCCGGGGTGGAGTACACGGTCGTCGGCGAGCTGATGGACAAGGCCGACAGCCAGCCGACCGGGATCATGGGGTCGGCCACATTCACGCCGACGAGCGCGAACGGGTCGATCGACGTGACGTTCACCGTTCCTGCGGGGTTCTCCGGCGACGTGCTGGTCGCCTTCGAGTGGCTCTTCGTGGGTGACGACGAGGGGGACGAACCCGTCGCCGCGCACACGGACATCCATGACGCGGCGCAGACGGTCGCTGTCGAGGCGGGAACCTCCGTCGTCCCCACGACGCCGAAGCCCGGCAGCGGGAGTCTCGCCGTCACCGGCGCCGCGGCACCGACGGTGATCGTCGCGGCCGCGTCGGCCGCTCTCCTCGCGGGAGCGATCCTGATGCGGTCGAGAAGGCGCGACGTCGACGCCTGACCTGCGGGTCCGCGCGGGCAGAGCGGCGAGAGGATCCTCCGCTGCTCTGCCCGCGCTTCCGCGTGGGGGAGGACCGATCCGGGATGGCCTCCACGCCCCCGGCGGGGATATCATTGAACGTCGATTCAAGATCGGATCGATCGCGCGGGTCGACTCGCGTCCGGCTGCTCGGCGGAGACGAGCGGGCGTTTTCTGGAGAGGGAGACGTGGGAGATTCTCGCAGCGATCGTGAGCTCCTCCGTGCGCTCCGAGACGGTGACCAGTCGGCGTACGCCGTGCTGTGGGAGCGCCACATCGGCGCGGCGCTCCGATACGCGCACCGCCTGTTCCCCTCGCACGCGGAGGATCTCGCCTCCGAGGCGCTCCTCGCCGTCTACCAGCAGGTGACGACGACGAGCGCCGGGCCCGAGTTCGCCTTCCGCTCGTATCTCAAGGCCGTGATCCGCAACACCGCGATCCGGTGGCGCAAGGACGCCGACCGCATCGACGACACCGTCGAGGCCGACCGCCCCCACTTCCGCGACGCCCTCAGCCTCGTCGAACGGGAGTCGAACGCCCAGCAGTTCCTCGGAGCGTTCCAAGAGCTCCCGGAGCGGTGGCAGCGCGTGCTGTGGCTCACGGAGGTCGCCGACGTGCCCCGCCCCGAGATCGCGCGTGAGCTCGGCATCAAGCCGAACGCCGTCTCCGCCCTGCAGCGCCGCGCACGCACCGGTCTCAAGCTGAACTGGCTCACGTCGCAGATCCCGCTCGCGCTGCGCGACGACGAGGCGCATGCCGCCCGCCTCTTCCCCCGACACCTGACCGATCCGCTCGACCACACCGTGGCGCGCGAGGTGAATGACCATGTGTCGTCCTGCAGCGAATGCGGAGAACTGCTCCTCGACATGCGCAGCGACGCCCGCCGTCTGCAGGGTGTCACCCTGTCCGCTGTCGGATTCGGCGCCCTCGGGGTCGTCCTTCCGGCCACGGGAGCCCTCGCCCCCGGCACCACCGCTGCTGCGGTGGGCCTGATCGCGGCCGGTACCGGTGTCGGGATCACGAGCCTTCTCGCCGGCGGCATCGGCGTGCTCACGATCAGCGGCCTTCTGCTCGGACCGCTGTTCTTCCCCGGGGACGCTCCGGTCGCCTCCTCGGCCCCGATCGCCGCGACCGAGCGCACGTCCACCGCGCCGCCCCCTGTCACCGGCGTCGGAACGCCCGGAGGCATCGAGGTGGTGCCGATCCCGTCCAGTCCGCGGCCGACGGTCCGTACGGGGCGCTGGATCGACGACCCCGCGATCGACTCGGTCGATCTGGTCAACGACCCCGACGCCCCGGCACCGATCACCCCGACGGCGCCGGGGACGGCACCGGGAACCACCCCCGGGCCGGGATCGGGCGCCGGACTGACCCCGGGACTGGTCACCCCCTCGACGTCGTCCGGATACCTCGCGCCGGTGCTGGCGGGCACCGCGACGCCAGGGTCCACGGTCGGCGTCGACGTCGCGGGTGCGCGCTACACCCCCGCAGTGGCGGACGACGGCTCGTGGTCTTTCGATCCCCGCGCCCTCGAGCTGCCCGCCGGCACCTACGACTATCAGGCCTGGGCCTTCGACGAAGACATCCAGTCGCCCGCGATGGCCGGAAGCTTCACGATCCTTCCCATCGTCATCGAGGGCTTCGAGAACATCACCGGCATCGAGGACATGGACGTGACGGAGGCCAGCACCACCGGCCTGGTCATCGCCGCCACGGGACCGGCGAACGGGTCGATCTACATCACGAGCATCGAGGGGCATTCGGCGCTGATCCCCCTCGACAGCACCGGGCACGCGATCAAGCGACTCCGCATGCACTCCCAGGGCTGGTACTGGTTCACCTTCCGGGCGCTGGATGCCGACGGCTACTGGGGCCCGCCGGACGAGCACCCCCTCGATGTGTGGGATCCGGACGTCATCTTCGATCCCTGGGGCCCCGACCCCGCGGAGATGACCTTCGACATCAGCGACCCCTAGACGCGCGTCGCAACACGCCGTCATGAGGGAATGCCTCATCGGGGCGGGCCGTTGTCCCGAGGATGACTCGTATCGGAACCAGTGACCTCTCCGTCTTCCCGCTCTCTCTCGGGGGCAACGTGTTCGGCTGGACGGCCGACCGCGACGCCTCCTTCGCCGTTCTCGACGCCTTCGTCGCGGGTGGCGGCGGCTTCATCGACACGGCCGATTCCTACAGCTCCTGGGTGCCGGGCAACGCGGGAGGGGAGAGCGAGACGATCGTCGGCGCGTGGCTCGCCTCGCGGAAGCCTGCGGACGTCGTCGTCGCGACCAAGGTGAGTCAGCACCCCGACTTCCGCGGCCTCTCGGGAGCGAACGTGCGCAAGGCCGCCGAGGCATCGCTCGCACGGCTGGGCCTCGACACGATCGACCTGTACTACGCGCACTTCGACGACGAGTCGGTGCCCCTGGAGGAGACCGTCGCCGCCTTCGGACAGCTCGTGACCGACGGCCTGGTGCGCCACGTCGCGGTGTCGAACTACACCGCGGAGCGCATCCGCGAGTGGATCGGCATCGCGGATCGCCTCGGCGTGTCCCGCCCGGTCGCCGTGCAGCCGCACTACAACCTCGTGCATCGCAATGTCGTCGAGGAGACGATCATCCCGGTCGCCCAGGAGTTCGGCCTCGGCCTGGTCCCGTACTACTCCCTCGCCAGCGGATTCCTCACCGGCAAGTACCGCTCGACGGATGCTGCGGGTCAGGCGTCACCGCGTGCCCAGGGCGCCGCGAAGTACGCGACGGACGCGGGACTGCGCATCATCGACGCGCTCGAGGAGATCGGGCAGGCTCACGGTGCATCTGTCGCGGCGACGTCGCTCGCCTGGCTGCGGGCGCAGCCGACCGTCGTCGCGCCGATCGCGAGTGCCCGCACCGTCGAGCAGGTGCCGGATCTGCTCGCGGGCGGACGACTGGAGCTCGCGTCCGACGAGGTGGAGCAGCTGAACCGCGTCTCGGAGTGGACGCCCGCTCAGGCCTGAGGCCGACGAGTCGGATGCGAGCTCGCGTCAGTCCTCTCCGACGAGCCCGAGGCGATGCGCGAGGATCACGGCGTGGATGCGATCGCGAGCGCCGAGCTTGGCCAGGACCCGCCCGACGTGGGTCTTGACGGTGGATTCGCCCACGTAGAGCGTCTGCGCGATCTCGGAGTTCGTGAGACCGCGGCCGATGGCGAGGAACACATCGCGCTCGCGCTCGGTGAGGTCGGCGAGCCGGGCGGAGTCTGCGGGATCGGGTTCCGCCCGCGCGGTGCCGAGCTGCGGGGAGACGTGCTGCAGCAGCATTCGCGTGATCCGGGGTGCGAGCGCCGCATCACCGCGATGCACCGCGTGGACGGCCGAGATCATCTCGTGGCGCTGCGCGTCCTTCAGCAGGAATCCGCTGGCACCCGCGCGGATCGCACCGAAAGCGTACTCGTCCAGGTCGAAGGTGGTGAGGACGAGGACCCTGGTCTGCGGATGCTCTCGCACGATGGTCTCCGTCGCCGCGATGCCGTCGAGCCCCGGCATCCGGATGTCCATCAGCACCAGGTCGGGCGCGAGCGCGGCGACCTGGGCGATCGCGGCATTCCCGTCGGCGGCCTCTCCGACGACGGTGATGCCGGGTTCCGCTTCGAGGACCATGCGGAACCCCACGCGGATCAGCTCCTGGTCGTCGACGAGGAGGACTCTGATCGTCTCTGTCATGCGTTCTCCTCGTTCGGTGATGACGGGGCGGCGGACGCGGTGCCCGCCGCGGGGAGCTCGGCGTGCAGCACCCAGCGCCCGGAGCCGTCGGGGGCGGAGCGCAGGTCGCCGTTCACATGGGCGGCGCGCTCGGCGAGCCCGCGGAGCCCGAAGCCGTCGTTTCCGGTGGCCCCGCGCACGCCGTCGTTGACGATGTCGACCGTCACGGTCTCGGCGGTGTAGGCCACGCGCACGGCGATCGCCGTGGCGGTCGGCGCATGACGCATCGCGTTCGTCACGCCTTCCTGGACGATCCGGCCGATGGCGTGCGCGACGCCGGGAGCGACGACCGCGCTTCCGCTCACCGCGAGCGTGACGGGGAAGCCGGCGCGTTGCGCGGCCGTCACCGTGTCGCGCGGCGGCGTCGGCTCCATCGGAGTGAGCGGCAGCGGCGAATCGTCGGCGCGGAGCACGCCCAGCATCGATCGCATCTCCGTGAGAGCACCCCGCGCGGTCTCCGCCGTGGCGGTCGCGGCCTTGCGCGCCTGCTCGGCATCCGGAGTCGCGGCCGCCCCTTCGGAGAGCGCCACGATGACCGTGAGGGAGTGCGACACGATGTCATGCATCTCGCGTGCAATGCGCGCACGCTCCGCGGATGCCGCCAGCTGCGCCTGCTGATCGCGCTCGACGAGGAGCTGCCGCGAACGATCGATGATGGCGGCGAGGTAGCGCTTGCGCTCGCCGACGTTGACCCCGACGAGGGTGCCGATCAGCCCGAGGACCACGACGCCGAGCACGGTGTCGACGCCGGTCTGGAGCGTGGCGACGCCGGTCAGCATCAGACACAGGGCGAAGAGCGTCAGAGCCGCCGATCCGATGCCGAAGCCGATCCATACCGCGCGGACGGACCCGTACACGGCGAGGGCGTAGCACGCGAAGAGCGGGAACGGCGTGCTGCCGGGGTGCGGGAGGAGCATCAGCAGCATCTCCAACGCGAACGCCGTGACGAACGGGATGAGGGGATGCTGCCGTCGCCAGAACAGCGTCGCGGCGGCGGCGATGATGCAGATCGGGATGAGGAACGGCGGCGCCGTGTCGTCCGGCACCGGGGCATCCATGTCGACGATCCCCACGGTCGCAGTGGACAGCAGGAGGGTGATGCCGACGATCAGCACGTCGGCGACGACCGGATGCCGCGCCCAGAACCGTCGGAGGAGACCCGGGGCACGCGGAAGCCGCAGCTCCTCGTCCTCGCGGATCGAGTCGCTGCGGCTGCGCGTTCTGCTCACGGGCTGACTCTACGCGTCGCGCGTGCGGAGCACGGCCCACGCGGACAGCAACCCGGCGGCGACCCAGCAGGCGAGCGTCAGATAGGCGGCGGGGACATCGCTGCCCTCACCCGGGACGATGACGGTCTGCGCCGCGGCCACCGGCAGGTGCGAGGCGGCCTCCATGACCCAGCGCCCGGCTTCGCCGGCCAGGGCGAACATGCTCGCGACGATGGGCAGGACGAACAGCAGTCCGACGGTCGCGGCGATCGCACCCGCCCCGGATCGCAGGATGAAGCCGAACGCGACGCCGATGGTCGTGAACACGGCCATCGCCAGCGAGGCGACGATGATCGGGAGCGACGATGCGGACGGATCCGACCAGTCGATGCTCTGATCCCGGCCCGCGACGACAGCGGACACGACGACGGCGGCGATCCCGAAGATGATCAGCGACGACACGAACATCACGCCGGCGAGCACCACGGCCTTCGCGGCGAGGACCGAGCCACGGCCCGGGTTCGCGGTGAGCGTCGAGCGGATCATGCCGGTCGAGTACTCGCCGGTGACCGAGATCGCACCGAGGATGCCGGCGAGGAGCATCGTGAACTGGAACGGCGACACGACCGCCTGCACGGGATCGAAGCCCGGGTCGGTCACGTTCTGGGCGATCAGGACGGCGATGGCGACGGTGAGCAGGCCGGTGATGCCGATCGACCACCAGGTGGATCGCAGGGTGGCGAGCTTGATCCACTCGCCATGGAGCGCGCGGACGAAGGTCAGTCGGTGGCGGGTGTCGACACGGTGCGGGGCGACAGCCGATTCCTGGACGGTCATGAGATCTCCTTGGTCCGGTACTCGACGGCGTCGCCGGTGAGAGCGAGATACGCGTCCTCCAGCGATCCGGTGGTCGGGGTGAGCTCGTGCAGCGGGATGCCGCGGGCGGCGGCCAGATCGCCGATCCGCGCGGCGGGGAGTCCGACGACATCGAGCAGATCGGGAGCCGAGCTCACGATCTCGACGTCCGGCCCGCCGACGGCGGCGACGAGGTCGGCCGCCCGAGGGGTGCGCACGCGCACGGTGTTGGTCGTCCAGGCGCGGACGAGCTCGGGGAGCGGAGCGTCGGCGAGCACCTTGCCGCGGCCCATCACGATGACGTGGTCGGCGGTCTGCGCCATCTCGCTCATCAGGTGGCTCGAGAGCAGCACCGTGCGTCCTTCGGATGCCGCGTGCCGGACGAACTGGCGCACCCAGCGGACGCCCTCGGGGTCGAGGCCGTTGACCGGTTCGTCGAGGATCAGCGTGTGCGGGTCCCCGAGCAGCGCGGAGGCGATGCCGAGGCGCTGGCCCATGCCGAGCGAGAACTTGCCGGCGCGCTTGCGGGCGACGGAGCTGATACCTGCGAGATCGATCACCTCGTCGACGCGGGACGCCGGGATGCCGTGCGTCGCGGCCATCGCGCGGAGGTGGTTGCGGGCGGTCCGGCCGGTGTGCACGGCCTTGGCGTCGAGCAGCACGCCGACCTCGGTGAGCGGTGCGCGGAGCTTGCGGTACTCGCGGCCGGAGACCATCGCGCGGCCGGAGGTCGGACGGTCGAGTCCGACGATCATCCGCATGGTGGTCGACTTGCCGGCGCCGTTGGGGCCGAGGAAGCCCGTGACGCTGCCCGGCTGGATCGTGAACGACACGTCGTCGACGGCCGTCTTGTCTCCGAACCTCTTCGTGAGGCCTTCTGCTGTGATCATGTCGTCCACGTTACGGAGCGAGCACGATGTTCCGCGTCCTCCCTCGGTACCGTTCCCTCGGAGCGCGGGTCATCCCGGTGACGGATGCCGGTGGCTCGGCGCCGAGATCAGTCGGCCGGTCGCCCGAAGGTCTGGGGGTCGACCGGGCGCTGCGCCCTCGGGAGCTTCTCGACGACGAGGAGGTACGACTCGGTCACGAGTTCCGTGACCAGGCCCTCCTCGAGCGACGAGCCGGGGGTGAGCGTGATCCAGTGCTTCTTGTTCATGTGGTACCCCGGGACGATGTCGGCGAACGTCTCTCGGAGAGCCTTCGCGTCGTCGGGCTGCGACTTGAGCGTGACACGCCCCGTGTCGTCCAGCGGCAGGAGGAGGAAGACGCGGCCCCGCACCTTGTACACGTCCCATTCGGGGCCGAACGGATTCTCGAGCGCCGAGCCGGGCAGCTCATCCGCGCGCCCGGCGGCGGCCGACGTCAGTTCCTGCGCATCCACGCGTCAGAACAGCCGTTCGGCGCGCTTGTCGTCGTTGCGCGGCTTCACCTGCACGCGATCGTCGAGGTCGGCGGCCGCGAGCAGCGCCTCGTCGACCACCTCGCGGCCGGTGTCGGCCGTCAGCCATTCCCCGGCGAACGACGCCGGGACGAGCACCGGCATGCGATCGTGCACGCCGGCGAGGTGCTCCGGCGCCGGTCGCATCACGATCGAGTAGCAGGTGAACCACGCGACGTCGGCGGTGCGCCCCCGCTGGGTCACGGCCGCCATGCCGAACAGCGCGCCGTCGTCGACGAGGAACTCATGCCACTGCCGGGACGGCTTCTGCATCTCGAACCAGCTCGTCGCCGGCACGATCGCGCGGGACTTCGCACTGCCGGGCCGGTCCTGCAGGCGCTCCGAGCGCGTGTTGATCGACGGGAACCTGGCGGGTTCGCCGTTCACGAGGTACCCCCACCACGCCGGCTCCAGCGTCGGCGCGGTCTCCGGCTGCACGATGATCGGATTGAGGTTCCGCAGGTTCTTCCCGGTCGGACGCAGGGTCTCGCCGGCGTTCTCCTCGGCCCAGACGCGCAGGCCTTCCAGGACCGCGTCGTCGGCCGCGGCCAGAAGCTCTGCGTCGGTGAACCGGGGATCGAGACCATAGCTCGCGCACATGTCGTCAGCGTAGCCGTGGCCGCCGACATCCGCCCGGTCTGCGGTCTTCCGCCGCTCGGGTAGTGTCGACAGGTGCCCGATACCCGCCGGCTTCCCGTGCCCCTGGCGCTCGGCGGCGCAGCAGCCATCGGCGTCATGACGGCGATCCAGGCCCGCATCAACGGCGTGCTCGGCGTGAAGGTCGACGACGGCGTCGTCGCCGGGCTGATCTCGTTCGCGGTCGGCCTCCTCGCCCTCGTCGTCGTGATCTCCTGCATCCCCTCGGCGCGTCGTGGCGTCGTGCGCCTCGTCGGCGGGATCCGACACGGGCGGATCCCGTTCTGGATGCTGCTCGGCGGCGCCTGCGGCGCCCTCACCGTCTCCACCCAGGGCCTGACCGCGGGAGTGCTGGGCGTCTCGCTGTTCACCGTCGGGGTCGTGGCCGGACAGACGCTGAACGGACTGGTGCTCGACCGGATCGGCTTCGGCCCGGCCGGAGTCGTCGCGGTCACCCCCGGTCGCCTGGCCGGGGGAGCGCTCGCGCTCGCCGCGGTCGCGATCTCGCTCTCCGGCGACGTGCTCGCATCGGCGCCGCTGTGGATGCTGCTGCTGCCGTTCGCGACCGGCGTCGGCATCGCGTGGCAGGCGGCGACCAACGGACGGCTCGCGCAGAGGGTCGAGTCGCCCATCGCCGCCACGCTGATGAGCTTCATCGCCGGCACGATCGTGCTGGCCGCTGCCGCCGGAGTGAGCATCGCGGTCCGCGGGATGCCCGACGCTCCGCCGGCCGAGCCGTGGCTGTACCTGGGTGGTTTCCTCGGAGCCGCCTACATCCTCCTCGGAGCGTTCATCGTCGCGCACACGGGCGTGCTCCTGATGGGGCTGGGGTCCGTGCTCGGGCAGCTCGTGACCTCGGTCGTGATCGACCTCTTCTGGCCGACGGCGGCGGGTCCCGCGCTCTGGCAGATCATCGCGATGGTGATCGTCGCCGTGGCATCCGTCGTCGTCGCGCGGATCCGGCCCCGGCGCTGACGACTACTTCTTCTTCGCCTTCTTCGCCTTCTTCGCCGTCTTCTCGATCGGCTCGGTCCTCGCCGGCATGCGGGTCAGGAGCTTGCGGGCATCGACGGCCTTGCGCCGGCCCGGCTTGCGCCCGGCGGGCTTGCCGCCGACGTACAGCCAGCCGAGGAGCTCCTCGTTCTTCGCGAGTCCGTGCGCCTGGGCGACCGCCTTCGACCGCGTGTAGTGCCCGGTGCGCCAGAGGACGCCCCAGCCGGCCTCGTCGAGCAGCAGGCTCAGCGTGTGGGCGACGCCGGATGCGGTGGCCTCCTGCTCCCAGCGCGGCACCTTGTCGCTCTTGCGGTAGCTGGCCACCACCGCGATGAGCAGCGGCGCGCGAAGGGGCTTCGAGGACGGCGACTTGTCGCCTTCGGCCTTCGCGATCGCGGCGCCCAGCGCCTCGCGATCGGTGCCTCGCAGCTCGATCAGACGCCAGGGACGCAGCGAGGAGTGGTCGGCGACACGGCCGGCCGCGGCGACGAGGGTCACCAGCTCCTCGCGCGTCGGCGCGGTGTCATCGACCTTCGACCAGGACTGCCTGGCGCGAACGGCGTCGAGCGCGCTCACGACTCGTCGGGCGTGAAGTTCATCGCGATCGAGTTCATGCAGTAGCGGTCACCGGTCGGCGTGCCGAACCCGTCGGGGAACACGTGTCCGAGGTGGGAGCCGCAGTTCGCGCAGCGCACCTCGGTGCGCACCATGCCGAGGCTGGAGTCCTCGATGAGCTCGACCGCCTCGGGGCGGATCGACTCGTAGAAGCTCGGCCATCCGCAGCCGGAGTCGAACTTGGTGCCGCTCTTGAAGAGCTCGGCGTCGCACGCTCCACAGGTGTACAGGCCCGAGCGCTTCTCGTCGAGCAGCTCGCCCGTCCATGCGCGTTCGGTCGCGGCCTGGCGCAGCACGGCGTACTGCTCATCGCCGAGCTCGCGGCGCCACTCGTCTTCGGTCTTGTCCACGCTGTACGACATGTATCCTCCTGAGTCCCCTCCATTCTCCCTCCTGCGCCGGGGCGTCGGGTGCGCCGAGTCAGAATGGACGGATGACGGATGCTGTCCAGCAGCGCTACGCGCGGTTCGCCCGGGATGAGGCCCCGGGCCGCAGCGCGCTCTACGAGGAGTGGGCGGCCGGCGTCGCCGCCGATCCCGAGGTGCAGCGGATCCTCCTGCGGATCCCCGAGTCGAGGCGGCAGCCGCCCCTCGTGTTCGCGGTGACGCGGCTGCTCGGCGCCGACCTCGGCGGCTACCCGGCGTGGCGGCGCTTCGTCGTGCGGAATGCCGACGAGATCGTCGCCGCGTGCACGGCGCGGCAGCTCCAGACCAACGAGCCTCTGCGGCTCGCCGCGCTGCTCCCCGTGCTGTCGGAGATCGAGGGGCCTGTCGCGATGCTCGAGATCGGCGCGTCCGCGGGGCTGTGCCTCTATCCGGACCGCTTCTCCTATCGCTTCGTCGGCGAGGACGGAGCGCTCCGGGCCGCGCTCGACCCTGACGACGGCCGATCGACCGTGACCCTGGAGAGCCGGGTCTCGGGCGTCCTGCCACCGCTGCGGATGCCGGAGGTCGTCTGGCGGGCCGGCATCGACCTGGCGCCGCTGCACGCGGGGGACGACCGGGATCGGAGCTGGCTGCGAGCCCTGGTCTGGCCGGGGGAGAGCGGGCGGGAAGAGCGGATCGATGCCGCGCTCGACATCGCGGCATCCGATCCTCCTCGTCTCGTCGCGGGCGACGCGCTGGCGGAGATCGATGCGCTCGCGGCCGAGGCCCCCGCCGGTGCGACGCTCGTCATCACCACGCCGGGCGTGCTCGTGCACATCCCCCGGGCGGCGCGGACCGCTCTGATCGACCGCATCTCCGGGCTGCCCGCGCGGTGGATCACGATCGATCCACCCGGTCTGCTCGACGTCTGGGAGCCTCCCGTCGACGCGGGAGCCTGGCCGGGCTTCGTCGTCGCCCTCGACGGCCGCGTCCGTGCTGCGGCGGATCCGCTCGGGCGCTGGTGGGAGTGGCGCGCGGCCGTCGCGGCTGATGCGTCCTAACCTGGAGCCATGCTCGGAGATCTCACGGAGCGCGATCGCGCGATCCTCGCCCTCGAGGCGTCGTGGCCGCGCCACGGCGGGGCGAAGGAAGAGGTGATCCGGGCCCAGCTCGGCATGAGCGCGGCGCGGTACTACCAGGTTCTGGGGCGTCTGATCGAGTCCGACGTCGCGCTCGAATACGACCCGATGCTGGTGCGCCGTCTGCGGCGGATCCGCGACAGCCGGGCCGCCCAGCGCACCGCCCGCACTCCGCGATTCGTCGGCTGATCCTGCCCGATGGCGGTTCCGCGCCCGCGCCGCGGAACGGATTGACAGGAACGTGCCGCTAGCATCGAGGGGTGTCCAAGCCCAGCCGCGATCGCTTCGATGACGTCCCCCGCTCCTCCGGACGCGTCGGGGCCCACCGTGCCGAGACCCCCGGGATGAACGGCTGGGTCGTTCTGCTGTGGTCCTTCGTCGCGGCCCTGGTGCTCATCATCGCCGGCATCTTCGGCTCGCTGGTCGTCATGGGTCGCATCTCGCTGTTCCCCGAGACCGCGCCGAGCTCCGTGCCCACCCCCGAGGAGACCGGAGTCGTCGACACGACCATCTCGGTGATGATCCTGAACGCGACGCCTGAAGAGGGGCTCGACACGCAGATGCGCGACCTGCTGATCAACAGCGGCTGGCTCGCGGACAGCGTCTATGCGAGTGACAGCGCGAGCGTGGACTTCGAGACCACCACCGTCTACTACGTCGCGGAAGAGGACGAGCTCGCAGCGATCGGCCTGGCGCGCGTCATCGGCGGCGCCGAGGTCCAGCAGAGCGACTTCTACGCGGCGCTGAACGACACCGGCGCGAAGCAGATCACCGTCGTCATCGGCCTCGATCGATCCACCACGGTGCCCGAGACTCCTGCCGAGACTCCCGCCTCCTGACATCGGGATGCGCCCCGTCCCCGGCGGCTTGCACTCGGTGGTGTCGAGTGCCAGAATGGCGTTAGCACTCTCTTACTCCGAGTGCTAAACCCAACGTCTACGTCCAGGAGGGACGAAAAAACTCATGGCAAAGATCATTGCTTTCGATGAGGAGGCCCGCCGCGGCCTCGAGCGCGGCCTCAACATCCTCGCCGACGCGGTCAAGGTGACCCTCGGCCCGCGTGGCCGCAACGTCGTCCTCGAGAAGAAGTGGGGCGCCCCCACGATCACGAACGACGGTGTCTCCATCGCCAAGGAGATCGAGCTCGACGACCCGTACGAGAAGATCGGTGCGGAGCTCGTCAAGGAGGTCGCCAAGAAGACCGACGACGTCGCCGGTGACGGCACCACGACCGCCACGGTCCTGGCTCAGGCGCTCGTCCGCGAAGGTCTGCGCAACGTCGCAGCCGGCGCCGACCCGATCTCGCTGAAGCGCGGCATCGAGAAGGCCGTCGCGGCCATCACCGAGGAGCTGCTCGCCAGCGCCAAGGAGATCGACTCCAAGGAGCAGATCGCTGCGACCGCTTCCATCTCGGCTGCCGACCCCGCGATCGGCGAGCTGATCGCCGAGGCGATCGACAAGGTCGGCAAGGAGGGTGTGGTCACCGTCGAGGAGTCGCAGACCTTCGGCACCGAGCTCGAGCTCACCGAGGGCATGCGCTTCGACAAGGGCTACCTGAACCCGTACTTCGTCACGGACCCCGACCGTCAGGAAGCCGTCTTCGAGGACGCCTACATCCTCATCGCGAACCAGAAGATCTCGAACATCAAGGACCTTCTGCCCATCGTCGACAAGGTGATCCAGGACGGCAAGGAGCTCGTCATCATCGCCGAGGACGTCGAGGGCGAGGCTCTCGCGACGCTCGTGCTCAACAAGCTCAAGGGCATCTTCAAGTCGGTCGCCGTCAAGGCTCCCGGCTTCGGCGACCGTCGCAAGGCGCAGCTGCAGGACATCGCGATCCTCACCGGTGGTCAGGTCATCACCGAAGAGGTCGGCCTGAAGCTCGAGAACGCCACGCTCGACCTGCTGGGTCGTGCACGCAAGGTCATCGTCACGAAGGACGAGACCACGATCGTCGAGGGCGCCGGTGAGGCCGACCAGATCGAGGGTCGCGTCACGCAGATCCGTCGTGAGATCGAGAACACCGACAGCGACTACGACCGCGAGAAGCTCCAGGAGCGCCTCGCCAAGCTCGCCGGCGGCGTTGCCGTCATCAAGGCGGGTGCGGCGACCGAGGTCGAGCTCAAGGAGCGCAAGCACCGCATCGAGGACGCCGTCCGCAACGCGAAGGCTGCTGTGGAAGAGGGCATCGTCCCCGGTGGTGGCGTCGCGCTCATCCAGTCGGGCACGAAGGCTCTCGACGCTCTGTCGCTCACGGGTGACGAGGCGACCGGTGCCAACATCGTCCGCGTCGCCATCGAGGCTCCGCTGAAGCAGATCGCGCTGAACGCCGGTCTCGAGCCGGGCGTCGTCGCGAACAAGGTCTCCGAGCTTCCCTCGGGCCAGGGCCTGAACGCGGCAACGGGCGAGTACGTCGACATGTTCGCTGCGGGGATCATCGACCCGGCGAAGGTGACCCGTTCGGCTCTGCAGAACGCAGCGTCGATCGCGGCTCTCTTCCTCACGACCGAGGTCGTCGTCGCCGACAAGCCCGAGAAGGCTGCGGCACCGATGGGCGACCCGTCGGGTGGCATGGACTTCTGACGCTCGCATGAGGTCAGCGACTCCGTCGCACAGAACGCCCCCGGCTCCGGCCGGGGGCGTTCGGCGTTTCCGCCCTCTGGTGAGGACCGGGATCAGCGGAACAGGCTCGCCGAGTATCGATCGGCATCCGCATACTGCGCAGCGGCCGATCCGAGCGAGGTGCCGATCGAGTCGAGCACCTGCTCCACATGCAGCTGCGCCCCCTGCCACTGCTCGGCGCAGATCTGAAACGCGTTCGACGCATCGCCCATCCACGACGACTGCAGCTGCTGCAGCTGCGCCATGAGCGTGCGGGACTCGCTGCGAAGCCTCTCGATCGTGCCGCGGGTCGCCGCGTTCGCGGACTCGACGGCGTCGGTGTCGACGGTGAAGACAGACATGGGAACTCCTTCTCGTTGGAGCTCCGACGCTAGAGGCCTGAGGGGAGCGGCAGCCGTTCCGATCGGCGGTGCCGCCGCCGACTGTGCACAACCGGCCACGAGTGGTGGCGGTGGAGGGCGCTCACAGCTCCAGACGGTCGAGGGGCTGGGTGTCCTCGAGCAGGTGCGCGGGTGTCGCCCGGGAAGGCGCGAGGGGGAGCGTGACCGTGAACGTCGCGCCGCCGCCGGGGGTCTCCGACACCGCCACCGAGCCGTGCAGCGCCTTCACGATCGAGGCGACGATCGCGAGCCCCAGTCCGGAGCCGCCGGTCTCTCTGGCGCGTGAGGTGTCGGCGCGCCAGAAGCGCTCGAAGATCTGCTCGCGGATCTGCGGGGGGATGCCCTCGCCGTGATCGACGACCGCGATGCTCCCGGTGCCCCGCACCCGGTCGGAGTCGACGACGATCTCGATGGGGCCGTCCTCAGGCGAGAACCGCCGCGCGTTGCCGAGGAGGTTGGTGACGACCTGGCGCACCTTGTTCTCCTCGCCGAGGACGATGGGCGGGGTGCGCACGGGGGTGTCGGGAACCTCGGTGAAGTCGATCGCCGGCGGCTGCTCCGGCTGTCGCGGTCGGCGACGCAGCCGCGCCAGAGTGCCGCGGGAGAGGCCGCGCGGCGTGAGCCGAGCGGCAGCCGGGGCAGGCACGGGGGCGATCCGCACGGTCGCGGTGTCCGTCACCTCGACCGTGCGGTCGATGACCGTGACCGTGCGCCCGGGGGCCGCGGCCCGCACGTCGAGAGCGGCATCGCGGGCGATGGGGCGCAGGTCGAGCGGTTCGATCTCGGGCTCGCGTTCCTCGTCGAGGCGGGCGAGAGCGAGGAGGTCCTCGACGAGGACGCCCATCCGGATCGCCTCCTTCTCGATGCGCTCCATGGCGCGCGCCGTGTCCTCCTCGCCCTGGATGGCACCCATCCGGTAGAGCTCCGCGTAGCCGCGGACGCTGACGAGCGGGGTGCGCAGCTCATGACTGGCATCGCCGATGAACCGGCGCATGTGCTGGACCGTGCGATCGCGCTGAGCGAGGGAGCGGTCCACGCGATCGAGCATGGTGTTGATGGCGCTGTTCAGGCGGCCCACCTCGGTGGTGGGCTCGAGGTCGGTGAGCCGTTGGCGGAAGTCGCCGGCGGCGATCGACATGGCGGTGGCCTCGACCTGACCCAGTCGGCGGAACGTGAGCGTGACGAGACCGCGGGTGAGGAGGGCCGCGATGAGGATCGTGATCAGCGCGATCGTGATGTAGATGCCGAAATACTGGCTGAGGATGCGATCGACCTCGGCGAGCGGCATGGCGACGACCTGGATGCGCAGTTCGCCGCCGTCGCCCGGAACCGTGGCGACGGCGGCGCGGTACACGGATGCATCCGCACCCGGAAGATCGAAGGTCGTGTCGGCCTCCGACTGCGCCTTCGCGAGGGGGTAGCTCTCCGGGAAGAGCGGTCCTGCCTCCGACGCGTCCGCGGTCGAGGCCTGCAGCACGCCGTCGGCGTCGTAGATCGCGAACGCGAAGTCACGGGGCTGCTGGTCGCGCGGCGTGTAGATCGTGTCGCCTTCGACGGTCGTCATCTCGAAGTAGCGGTCTGCGAGGTCGCTGGAGACGAGCGCCGGAAGCTGGGCGTCGATGTTCCCGACGAGTGCCGTGCGCAGGATCGGGACCGTGCCGATCCCGGCGACGAGCAGACCGAGGGCGAGCACCGCGACGGTGACGCCCGTGACCTTCGCCCGCAGGCTGGTCCGCCGCCACCAGCTGGTGACCGCATCGGGCTTGTGCGCCATGCGGTCCTCCCGGGTGCGGCGTCTGCGCCGCGGAACGGCGTCGGGGGTCGTGCGGTCGTCAGACCGTCTTGCCGACCTTGAGCATGTATCCGAAGCCGCGCTTCGTCTGGATCAGCGACTCCTCGGTGTGCGGATCGATCTTGCGACGGAGGTAGGAGATGTAACTCTCCACGATGCCGGCGTCGCCGTTGAAGTCGTACTCCCAGACGTGGTCGAGGATCTGCGCCTTCGACAGCACGCGGTTCGGGTTCAGCATCAGGTAGCGCAGCAGCTTGAACTCGGTGGGGCTGAGCTCGATCGCCTCCTTGCCGACATGGACATCGTGCGTGTCCTGGTCCATCGACAGCTCACCCGCGCGGATGATCGACTCCTCGTCGGCCTGCATGGTGCGGCGGAGGATCGCCTGCGCCCTGGCGACGATCTCGTCGAGGCTGAACGGCTTGGTGACGTAGTCGTCGCCGCCGGCGTTGAGTCCCTCGATCTTGTCCTCGGTGCCGTCCTTCGCCGTGAGGAACAGGATCGGAGCCGTGAATCCGGCACCGCGGAGCCGCTTCGTCACGCTGAAGCCGTTCATGTCCGGGAGCATGACGTCGAGGATGATGAGGTCCGGCTCCTCCTCGAGGACGGCCGAGATCGTGGCGGCGCCGTTGGCCACCGTCTTCACCTGGAATCCGGCGAAGCTGAGACCCGTGGAGAGCAGGTCGCGGATGTTGGGCTCGTCATCGACGACCAGGATGCGCGCATCAGTCATGTCCCCATTATGGTGACTTCGGCAATGCGGATGCTGACTATTGTCCGGAACGGCGGGGTGTCGCCTCCGACGAGCCGCGAAATCCTCCCGTGGTCGGATGCGATCCACAGCCGCACCCGAGAGGATCGATGCATGAGCTCGACCGAGGACGACATCGCCGCCCCCGTACCCGTCACCGCCGCGCAGACGCCCGCGCCGGCCGAACAGATCGCCTTCCACCGTCTCGCGCGTGTGCGCCCGCGGTATCGCTGGTGGCGGGTGCTGCTCACGGGGCTCGTCGCCCTCGCGTTCTACGTGCTGCTGCTGCTGCTCCTCATGGTCCCGGTGGGCGTCGCGTCGGTGCTGGTACCGGAATGGGGCGCCGAGCTGCAGGTGCTCCTGGTGACCATGGAGTACTTCGACCTCGACCGCCCCTGGCTTCTCGTGGTCCTCGTGCTGCCGCTGATCCTGATGATCCCGCCGCTCCTGCTGGCCTCGCGCATCGTCGAGGGACGCGGGGTGGGGCTGCTGTCGTCCGTGGCGGGCCGGCTGCGGCTCGGCTGGCTCGGCAGGAGCCTGCTGCTCGCCCTCGCCGTCTTCGCGGTGTACTTCGCCGTGTCCCTCGGCCTCTCGGCGGTCACGGGCACCGAGGTCGTCCCCGACTTCTCGCACCCGAACCTCTGGATCATGGTGCTGCTCGTGCTCCTGCTGATCCCCTTCCAGGCGGCCGCCGAGGAGTACGTCTTCCGGGGCTACCTGATGCAGCTCGTCGGCGGCTGGCTGCGGCATCCGGCGTTCGCGATCCTGCTGCCGGTCCCGCTGTTCGTGCTCGGCCACGGATACGACGTCTGGGGCGCGGCGAGCGTGGGGGTCTTCGCGATCGTCGCCGCCTGGCTGTGCTGGCGGACGGGCGGTCTCGAGGCGGCGATCTCGCTGCACATCGTGAACAACGTGCTCATCTTCCTGTTCGGGTCCGTCGGGATGGTCGACGCGAACGCGACCTCCGGCACTCCGGTCGATCTGCTCGCATCGACAGCGGCGATGGTCGTCTACGCGCTGCTGGCCGATCGGTGGGCGCGCCGGCTCGGCATCGAGCGAACGCTCGCCGTGGCGCCGATCCCGGCGTCGCGCGGCGCCGAGGGAACCCATCGTCTGGACACCGTGATCCACGGCTGACCGCGGGCAGCGGTCCGGAGGGAATCACGCTGCGATCGCGTCGGCGTCCATGATCGTGTAGCTGTAGCCCTGCTCGGCGAGGAAGCGCTGGCGGTTCTGCGCGTAGTCCTGGTCGATCGTGTCGCGGGCCACGAGCGTGTAGAAGCTCGCCGTGTGGCCCGACTGCTTCGGTCGCAGCAGGCGACCGAGGCGCTGGGCCTCCTCCTGGCGGGATCCGAAGGAACCGGAGACCTGGATGGCGACGGATGCCTCGGGCAGGTCGATCGAGAAGTTCGCCACCTTCGAGACCACGAGCAGCGAGATGTCGCCCTCGCGGAACGCGCGATAGAGCTCCTCGCGTTCGTCCACGGGGGTCGCACCGGTGATCTGGGGAGCGTCCAGCGCTTCGGAGAGCGACTCGAGCTGGTCGAGGTACTGCCCGATCACCAGGATGCGCTCTCCCGGGTGCTTCGCGATCAGCTCGCGCACGGCCTGGACCTTGGCGGGAGCGGATGCCGCGAGGCGATAGCGCTCGTCGTCCGTCGCCGCCGCGTACTCGAGCCGGTCGCTCGGCGGAAGGTCGACGCGCACCTCGTAGCAGGCGGCGGGGGAGATGAACCCCTGCGCCTCGATCTGCTTCCACGGAGCGTCGAACCGCTTGGGGCCGATCAGGCTGAAGACGTCGCCCTCGCGGCCGTCCTCGCGGACGAGCGTCGCGGTGAGTCCGATCCGTCGCCGGGCCTGGAGATCGGCGGTGAGCTTGAACACCGGAGCGGGGAGGAGGTGCACCTCGTCGTACACGATGAGACCCCAGTCGAGGGCGTCGAGCAGCGCCAGGTGCGCGTACTCGCCCTTCCGCTTGGCCGTGAGGATCTGGTACGTCGCGATCGTGACGGGCTTGACCTCCTTGGCCTGACCGGAGTACTCGCCGATCTCCTCGGGCGTCAGGCTCGTGCGCTTGAGCAGCTCGTCGCGCCACTGCCGGGCCGAGACCGTGTTCGTCACGAGGATCAGCGTCGTGGTCTTGGTCGCGGCCATGGCGCCGGCGCCCACGATCGTCTTGCCCGCGCCGCAGGGGAGCACCACGACGCCCGAGCCGTCCTTGGAGAAAGCGTCGACGGCATCCTGCTGGTACGGACGGATCTGCCAGCCGTCCTCGGCGAGGTCGATCTCGTGCGGGGTGCCGGGCGTGTAGCCGGCGAGGTCCTCGGCCGGCCAGCCGATCTTGAGCAGTTCCTGCTTGATCTGACCACGTGCCCACGCGTCGACGACGAATGTCGCAGGGTTCGGGTGCCCGATCAGCAGCGGCTGGATGCGCTTGTTGTTCGCGACCTGGGTCAGCACGGCGGGGTCGGACGAGCGCAGGATGAGCGTTCCCTCGTCGTCGCGCTCGATCACGAGCCGCCCGTAGCGGTTGACGGTCTCCCGCAGATCGACCGCGACCGACGGCGGCACGGGGAAGCGTGACCAGCGGTCCAGCGTCTCGAGCATGTCCTCGGCGGTGTGGCCGGCGGCCCGCGCGTTCCACAGCCCGAGCCGCGTGATCCGGTAGGTGTGGATGTGCTCGGGGGCGCGTTCCAGCTCCGCGAAGATCGCGAGTTCGTGCCGGGCGCTCTCGGCGTCGGCGTGGGCGACTTCGAGCAGCACGGTGCGATCGCTCTGGACGATCAGGGGGCCATCAGACATAGCTGTCCAGTTTACCGGGCGCGAGAGGTGCGGGGCCTAGGGCACGACGATCGATGCGGCCAGGATGCTCGAGACGGGGAGGGTGCGCTCGACGTCGGCTGCCCGATCGCGTCCGCGCAGGCGGCCTCCGCCGATCCCGGTGGCCTCGAGCAGGAGCTCGCGCGTCGACCCGTCCGGCATCCCCACCGTGACCTGCAGCACGGCCTTGGCGCGGACCGCCGCTTCGAGCTCGCGGTCGAGCCATGCCGCATCGGCATCCGGGCCCTGATGGTCGCGCAGGCGCGCGATCAGTCCGTTCAGATCGCGATCGTCGGCGGGCGCGGCCGTGACGGGAGGTGCAGGATGCCGTTCCCGCACCGGGACGGCGCCGTCTGCCCCGACCAGGGTCGCCGGGTAGCGCGCGTCCGTGAGAGCCCAGTAGACGGTCTCCCGGCCGACGCGCGTGGTGAGCGACTCGGCGTGCTTCGCGAGCGCGAGCGGGCGCAGGGACTGGTCGACCGCCATGGCCTGGATGAGGTGGAGGTCGGTGCTCTCGATGCGCGTGCGGCCGGTCTCATCGTCGGTGGAGACGCGGACGAGGCCGTGCCGCTGCGCGGTCTGGGCGACCAGGTAGCTGAGCGGCTGCGGGATCCCCGTGAGGGAGATCCCCTTGAGGAACTCGAGGATCGACTCCTCGGTCTCGCCGGCGACGAAGGCGTGGGCCATCGACTCCGCGGTGAAGCGGTACGACGACGCCTGCGCAGCGGACTCGCGGGCGGCGATGGCGCGGAGGCGCACGTCGAGCGCGGGCTCGAGCGGTCCCGGCGCGATCGCGGTGAGATCGTTCTGCAGGAAGATGCGATCGACCTCGGCGGGGAGCAGACGGACGAGCGCGGCCGGGTCGACATCCTCGCCGCGACGCACGGACGCCGCCCATTCGGGTTCGGTGCCGTCCTCCGCGACCAGGCCGAGAAGGCGCGCCGCCTCGCGCAGGAGGCGGGAGCGCTCCGGCCAGGACGGATCCCACGGATGCGCGAGCGGCCAGGCCTCGGGGGGAATCCACCCGCCGCTCGGGGCGCGGACGCCGCGCGGAAGCGCGGCGCGGAAGCTCGTCACGAGGACGGTCCAGCGATCCGCGACGGAGGATCGCAACCAGGTCTCCGCCGAGGCCGTGGTGCGCAGCCGACGGTCCGCGGTGACCGCGAGTCCGGCGTCGAGGGCGATGGAGAGTAGCGTGTCGACGATGTCGGCCGAGATCCCCGAATCCGCGAGCTGGCGCTTCTCGCCGGCGCTGATGCTGCCGCCGGCGAGCAGCGCGAACGGTGTCTCGCGGGCGACGAGCAGCACATCGGCGAGCACGGCGACCGTGGTGAACGCTCGCTCCGCCGCGTGCGCGGCCGCGGTCTCCGCTGCCGGCCCCGGGGCTGCGACCTCGTCGACCTCGGCGACGGAGCGCCCGGCGAGCACCGACGCGAGCGGGGCATAGGGGGTGCCGTCCGGTCGGAGGAGTGCGAGTGCCGTGAGCGCATCGCGTTCGCGGCCGGCATCCTCGCCGTCGGTCGCTCGGAGCAGGGCCGCCGCCTCGGAGGCGGTGAGGGAGGGGAGGAGCTTCGTCAGGGCGGACGCATCGAGCAGCGCCTCTGCGGCGTCGAAGAAATCCTGCCACGCGACATCCGGTCGCACCCCGCGGGACGACAGGAGGTGCCGCAGTGCGTCATCGCTCGACGCGGCCAGCCAATCCGCCAGCGGTCGTGCGTGTGTGCTCATGGGCGCTGCCTCAGGAACGCGATGCCGCGCGACCCTTTCGGATGAAGCTCATCACGAGCAGCGCGATGATCATCACGAAGGCGACCGGCAGTCCCCAGAACGGGATCGCGGCGATCACCGGCCACAGTCCCTCGCCGAAGGCGGACTGGTCCATGCCGACGGCGGTGCCGATGATGATGGCGAAGAAGCAGATCACGGATGCCGCCGCGATTCCGAGCGCGGAGAACGCGAGGATGCGATCCACCCGGCGGACGGGAATCTCCGGTTCGGAATTCTGCGTGCTCATCCGTCTCACCCTACTCGCACCGTGGCCTCGATTCCGCCGGTCCGGCGACCGGTAGGCTGGGAGAGCGCGCGCAACTGCCTGCGCACTCTTCTGCATACCGATTTCAGCGAGGTTCTCCCATGCCCACCGGCAAGGTCAGGTTCTACGACGAAGACAAGGGTTTCGGCTTCATCGCCAGCGATGACGGCCAGGACGTCTTCCTGCACGCCTCAGCGATGCCCACCGGCACCGCGGTGAAGGCGGGAGCGCGCGTGGAGTTCGGAGTGGCGGACGGCAAGCGCGGTCTGCAGGCGCTCTCGGTGCGCGTGCTCGAGGCACCGCCGAGCCTGTCCAAGGCCAAGCGGATCCCGGCCGATGACATGGCGATCATCGTCGAGGACCTCGTGAAGCTCCTCGACACCATCGGCGGAGACCTGCGTCGCGGACGCTATCCGTCGTCCGGACACGGCCGCAAGATCGCGGCCGTCCTGCGCAAGGTCGCCGATGACCTCGAAGCCTGACGCCGACGCGCGTCTCCTCGACGCCCACGATCTCGCGCTGGACGCCCTCCGCGAGATCACTCCCGCGACCTCGATCGGCCCCGCCGCGGGTTACCTCCTGGAGGACGACGGGTCGGTCTCGCTGCGGTTCGAGAACCGGCTTCCCGGCTATCCCGGGTGGTACTGGACCGTGACGGTCGCCCGCGTCGAGGACGCGGAGCCGACCGTGCTAGAGGTCGAGCTGCTCCCCGGTGACGGCGCCCTGCTCGCACCCGAGTGGGTCCCGTGGGCCGAGCGCCTCGCGGACTACCGCGCGCACCAGATCGAGCTCGCCGAGCAGGCGGCCGCCGAGGCCGCCGAGTCCGGCGAGGCCCTGGACGACGATGCCGATGACATCGACGAGGACGCGGAAGAACTCGACGACGACGATCTCGAGGACGACGACGAAGAGGACGGCCACGCCACGGTCCTCCACGCCGGCGACGTCGACGGGGTCGACATCGACGAGCTCGACCCGAGCGTGTCCGACGAGGACTCGACGGATGACGGCTTCGACGAGGATGAAGACGACGCCGAGGAAGACGACGCGGACGAAGACCTCGACGACGATGCCGACGCGGACGACTCCGACGACGAGGAGTGACGCCGGCGCTCAGGCGCCGATGTTCTCCAGCACGTAGTCGAGCGAACGGGTCAGCTGACGGATGTCGTCCGGCTCGATCGAGACGAAGGTCGCCACGCGGAGCTGGTTGCGACCGAGCTTGCGGTACGGCTCGGTGTCGACGATCCCGTTGGCGCGCAGCGTCTTCGCGATCGCCGCCGCGTCGATGCTCTCGTCGAAGTCGATCGTGACGACCACCGGCGAGCGGTGTGCGACGTCGGCGACGAACGGCGTCGCGACGGCAGATGCCTCGGCCCAGTCGTACAGCGCCGAAGAGGACTCCGACGTGCGGCCGGCGGCCCACGCGAGTCCGCCGTGGTCGAGGATCCAGCGGAGCTGGCTGTCGAGCAGGTGGAGCGTGGTGAGGGCCGGGGTGTTGAGCGTCTGGTTCAGGCGCGAGTTGTCGACCGCGTTCTTCAGGCTGAGGAACTCGGGGATGTAGCGGTCGGACGCGGCGATCCGCTCGATCCGCTCGATCGCGGCGGGGGAGACGGCGGCGAACCAGAGTCCTCCGTCGGATCCGAGATTCTTCTGCGGGGCGAAGTAGTACACGTCGGCCTGAGTCACGTCGAAGTCGATGCCTCCGGCGGCGCTGGTCGCGTCGATGACGGTGAGGGCGCCCTCCGCGCGGACGCGCTCCACCGGAGCGGCGACGCCCGTGGACGTCTCGTTGTGCGGCCAGGCGTACACGTCGACGCCTTCCACGACCTCGGCGTTCGCACGGGAGCCCGGCTCGGACTTGCGCACGTCGGGGGCCTCGAGCCACGGGGCGCCCGCGGCGGCCGCGAACTTGCCGCCGAACTCCCCGAACACGAGGTTCTGGCTGCGGCGCTCGATGAGGCCGAAGGCGGCCGCGTCCCAGAACGCCGTCGAGCCGCCGTTGCCGACGAGGATCTCGTACCCCTCCGGAACGCGGAACAGGGCGGCGAGCTGCTCGCGCACGCTGCCGACGAGGTTCTTCACGGGCGCTTGACGGTGGGATGTCCCGAGGATCGCCGCCCCCGACGAGAGAAGCGCCTCGAGCTGCGCGGGGCGCACCTTCGAGGGGCCGCAGCCGAAACGACCGTCAGCGGGCAGGAGGTCACCGGGAATCTCGATCGCCATGCGTCGATTCTAGGGGGCGCGCGGCATCCTTCCCCGCCGACGGCGGATCCGATGTCCGTCCGGGAATGTAGGCTTGCCTAAGAATCTCGGAGGGCCTGCACATGACCGATCTGATCGACACCACGGAGATGTATCTCCGCACCATCCTCGAGCTCGAGGAGGAGAACATCGTGCCCCTGCGCGCGCGCATCTCCGAGCGCCTCGGGCACTCCGGCCCCACGGTCTCGCAGACCGTCGGTCGCATGGAGCGCGATGGGCTGGTCGTCGTCTCCGAGGACCGCACCCTCGAACTCACCGACGCCGGGCGGCGCAAGGCCGTCGACGTCATGCGCAAGCACCGTCTCGCCGAGCGTCTCCTGTCCGATGTCATCGGGCTGGACTGGGCGTTCGTGCACGAGGAGGCCTGTCGCTGGGAGCACGTGATGAGCGAGCAGGTCGAGCGTCGCCTCGTCGAGCTCCTCGGCCACCCCACGGAGTCTCCCTACGGCAACCCGATCCCGGGCCTCGACCAGCTCGGCGACCTGCCGGCGCGCACCTTCGACGAGGGCGTCATCGGCCTGGTCCAGAAGCTGAACGCGGCGGGCGCGCCCATCGACGGCACGGTCCGCCGTCTCGCCGAACCCGCTCAGGTCGATCCGGAGCTGCTGGAGCAGCTGCGCGATGCCGGCGTCATGCCCGGCGCGCACGGCGACTTCCGCTTCAGCGAGGGCTACGTCCTGATCCAGATGGACGGCAAGGAAGACGGGCTGGAACTGCCCGTCGAGCTCGCCTCGCACATCTTCCTGGTCGGTGAACCGGCCTGATCCACGCGGAAAGTCAGGGCTCTGCGTCGATTGCCAGGTTCCCAGGGTGACATGATCGTTATCTTCCGGTAACCTCGGTCAAGTCGTCAGCGAAGAAGCCCGCTGGCGATGACCCGCGAAGATCGCCTTCCAGGCTCGTCGTCTTCACGGCAGGAACGCACAAAGTACCCGAGCTACATTCGTGCCACGAGAACGAGAGTGCCGACGAGCCAGCGCTACCCGAAAGCGCGAGGGCCCAGGAGGACAAAGTTTTGGCCGCAGACATCGAACCGACCGCGAAGACATCTGAAGACCGAGTTCCCGCCCGCCGCACCGGTGCGCGGGTGACGGCTCGCAAGGCCGTCAAGCCCCTCCGATCCGTCGCCATCTTCGCGGCCGTCGGTGCCCTGGTGGCCGCCGTCGCCCTTCCCGCCTACGCGGCGAGCAAGCCGGCAGAGGCGTCGACCACCGTCCAGCAGCTCGCAGCCGTCGACGCGCAGTCGCTCGTCGTCGCCTCGCAGGCGACCGCAGCGCCGCTCAACCGCGGAACCTTCACGGCGACGACGCCGGAGGAGATCGAGAAGAAGAAGGCAGAGGCCGCAGCCGCCGCACGTGCAGCGGCAGCCTCGCCCGCCACCGCGAACTTCAACACCGCCGGCTACGCGCTGGTCTCGCCCGGATCCGGGGAGGTGCGCTATCCGCTGCCTCCCGGCTCCTACACGGAAGGCCGCACGATCGGCGGCGGCCACAACGGCGTCGACATGCTCGCGCCGGCCCTCACCCCGATCTACGCCACGGCGGCGGGCGTCGTCCGCGCGTCGGCCGAGAGCATCGGCGGCTACGGCGTCTGCGTCATGATCGACAGCGTCGTGGGCGGACAGCAGGTCCAGAGCACCTACGGTCACATGACCTACGGCTCGCGTCAGGTCGAAGAGGGCCAGACCGTCTCCGCCGGACAGCTGATCGGCTACGTCGGCAGCACCGGAAGCTCGACCGCCAACCACCTCCACTTCGAGGTGTGGATCAACGGCGGAATCGTCGAGCCCTACTCCTGGCTCGCGGCGAACGCCGGCTGATCCGCGGACACGCCTCCGTCCGTTCATCTCTCGTTTCGCCTCCCATCCAGCTGGATGGGTTAGCCTGAACCCGTTGTCGTACTGGCGGGAGAGGCAGATGGAGCGAATATCGAGCATCCGAACCATGGATGCCCTCGGTCGTCACGTCCTTCTGCATAGCCCGCAGGGATGCCACGGCGTTGCCGCGCGCGAAAGGCGCTGTCTGTAGACAGCGCCTTTTTTCGTCCCTGCGAACGCTCTGCCGCCTGCGCGACCTCGTGTGAGTCGAGAGTGCCGGGAAGCCGTCCCGGCGGATCGAGAGGATGACGAATGCGCACACTGGTCCTGAATGCCGGATACGAGCCGTTGGCGATCGTGTCGTTCAAGCGAGCGCTCGTGCTCGTGATGAACGACAAGGCCACGGTGATCGAACGCGTGGAAGACGATCCCGTCTGGGGGAGTCACGGCGTCTACGAACGCCCCGCGGTGATCATCCTCTCCCGCTACGTGCGGGTGCCGAAGAGCAGACGGGTGCCGGTGACCAGACGGGGCGTCCTCCGCCGCGACAACCACCGCTGCGGGTACTGCGGCAAGGCCGCATCCACCATCGACCACGTGCTCCCTCGCTCGCGCGGCGGCGCGGACTCCTGGGAGAACCTCGTCGCCTGCTGCCTGCGCTGCAACAACGTCAAGAGCGATCGGACGCCGCAGGAGATGCGCTGGCAGCTGCGGTTCACTCCCCGCCCGCCGCACGGCACCGCCTGGACCGTTCGCGGGACCGAGCGCAGCGACCCTCGGTGGGAGCCGTATCTCGCCCTCGCGGCGTGAAGAGTCGGGCGGACGCACCCGGAGACGGAGGAAGGGCCGCCCGTGAGGGCGGCCCTTCGCGTTCCGTGCCCGCGACAGGATTCGAACCTGCGACCTGCCCTTTAGGAGAGGGCTGCTCTATCCCCTGAGCTACGAGGGCGCGGTTCAAGTCTAGGCGACCGATCGGGCGCCCCCGCCGCTAATCCTGCCCGCGCCGCCACAGCTTCGAGGGCCACCAGATGGCCTTGCCGATGTCGTATGCGAGCGCAGGCACCAGGAGCGAGCGCACCACGAACGTGTCCAGCAGCACGCCGAACGCGACGATGAACGCGAGCTGCACCAGGAACAGGATCGGGATGACCGAGAGCGCCGCGAACGTCGCGGCGAGCACGAGCCCGGCCGAGGTGATCACTCCGCCGGTGATCGAGAGTCCGCGCAGGACACCCTCGCGGGTGCCGTGCGCCTTCGACTCCTCCCGCACGCGGGTCATCAGGAAGATGTTGTAGTCGATGCCCAGGGCGACGAGGAACACGAAGCCGAAGAGCGGGACGGCGGGATCGGCTCCGGGGAACTGGAAGATCCTGTTGAACACGAGCGCCGAGACGCCCATCGCCGTGCCGAAGGAGAGCACCGTGGTCAGGATCAGCAGCACCGGTGCGAGGACCGACCGCAGCAGCAGCATCAGGATGAACATGATCACGACGAGGATCACGGGGATGATGAGGTTCCGGTCGTGGATCGACGCGTCGTTCGTGTCGATCGAGGTCGCGGTCACTCCGCCGACGAGCGCATCCAGCTCGCTCAGCTCGGAGCGCAGCTCGCGGACCGTCGCGGCGGCGGCGTCGGAGTCCGCGGCATCCGTGAGCGTCGCCTGGAGCAGGACGTCGCCGTCGACGACCGTCGGCTCCGGGGCCGGTGTACCCGGAGGGCCGACGGCGGTCAGCCCGTCCTCTGTCACGGTCGCCGTGCCGCTGGGCGAGTCCGCCGCGGTGACGGACACCCCGTCGATGCCGTCGCTCGCGAGCAGCACGTCGGCGGCATCCTGGAGCCGGTCCTCGGCCACGACGACGTAGGCCGGGCTGCCGGACCCGCCGGGGAAGTGCTCGCCCAGGGCGGCCTGACCGTCGCGCGCCTCGGACGCCCCGAGCACGAGGTCGGACTGCGGGATGCCGACGGCATCGAGCTGGGTGACGCCGGCCGCGCCCACGAGGAGCACGACGGTCGTGGCGATCCAGATCACGCGAGGGCGGCGCTTGATGAGGCCGGCCAGCCGCGCCCACAGCCCCGTCGTCCGCATGCCGTGCTCCGCCTCGACGACCTCGGGTTCGAACTTCGGGCGACGCGGCCAGAAGACCGCGCGACCGCACAGCAGCAGCAGCGCCGGGAGCAGGGTGAGGGCCGCGAGCATCGCGAACACGATGCCGATGGCGGCGACGGGGCCGAGCGTGCTGTTCGACTTCAGGTCGCTGAGCAGCAGGCACAGCAGGCCGGCGATCACCGTGCCGCCCGACGCCACGATCGGCTCGAAGGAGCCCCTCCACGCGGCGGAGACGGCGGCGCCCTTGTCCTGGACGACGCGGAGCTCCTCGCGGAATCGTGCGACGAAGAGCAGGGCGTAGTCGGTCGCCGCGCCGATCACGAGGATGAACAGGATGCCCTGGGTCTGACCGCTGAGCAGCAGGATCTCGAACTTCGCCAGCCACCACACCACCAGCAGCGCGACGCAGAGCGCGAACAGGCTGGTCGACAGCACCACGAGCGGTAGCAGGAACGAGCGGTACACGAGCACGAGGATCACCAGCACGGCGAGGAGCGCGACGCCCAGCAGGAGCCCGTCGATGCCGGAGAAGCCGGCCACGAGGTCGGCGCTGAAGCCGGCAGGACCGGTGATGTAGACCGTGATGCCCTCGGGCACGGCGCCGCGAAGCTCCTCGCCGAGGGCGGCGGTGGCGTCCGCGAGCTCGGCATCGCTCTGGATCGGGATGAACGCCTGCACGGCGCGCCCGTCTTCGGAGGGGAGCGCGGGGGAGACCTCGGCGCCGACCCCCTCCACGGAGGGCGCGTCGGCGACGGCATCCGAGATCGCGTCGAGCTCGCTCGCGGTGAGCTCCTCCTCGGACGTGAACACGGCGATGGCGGGGATGGAGTCGCTGTCGTTGAACTCGCCGAGCAGCTTCTGCACCTGGGTGGCGTCGGCGGACTCGGGGAGGTAGGTCGTCTGATCGTTGGACGACACCTCGTCGACCTTGCCGAACAGCGGCCCGCCGAGCGACGCGCCGACGAGCCAGACGAGGATCAGCGCCACCGGGATGAACACGCGCACCCAGGAGTGTCGTCGTGAGCGCTCTCGGGTCGGCGGAGCAGGGTCGTGATCAGGGCGGGACATCGGGGGCCTTTCGGAGGGCTGCGGTGCGGGAATCAGGAGACCCACGCGAGGATGAGGATCATCGTCGCGAGGAAGCCGGAGAAGTAGTTCAGGGCGATGAAGCGCCGCCACGCGCGGTTCGTGGTCGCGGAGGTGTCATCCGTGACGTTCCACCAGGGCGCGGCGTTCACGACGTAGGGCAGCGCGAGGAGCGCGGCCAGCGGTCCCGGCCAGGACGTCAGGAGCATGGCGGCGCCCGCGACGACCCAGAGGCCCAGCGACAGCCGCACCGTCGCCCGCGCGCCGATGACCGTGGCGATCGAGGAGATCCCAGCCTCGCGATCCGGGCCGATGTCCTGCACCGCGCCGAACGCGTGCGCGGCCATCCCCCAGAGGAAGAACGCGGTGAGCGTCAGCACGGCGGCCGCGGTGACGTCGGCACCGGCGAGGGCGAGGCCGACGACGGCGGGACTGACGAAATGCGTGCTCGAGGTCAGCGAGTCGAGGAAGGGCCGCTCCTTGAAACGCAGGACAGGGGCGGAGTACGCGATCACGGCGAAGACGCTCACCGCCAGCCAGATCCAGGATGCCGGGTTCCCGACGATCACGAGATAGGCGAGGAAGGGGATGTTGGTCAGGGCGGCGGCCCAGAGAGTCGCGCGATGGATGCGGGGCGCGAGCAGGGCGCCCTCGATGCCGCCCTTGCGCGGGTTGGCGAGGTCGGAGGCGTAGTCGAAGACATCGTTGATCCCGTACATCGCGAGGTTGTAGGGGATCAGGAAGTACAGCGTGCCGATCACCAGCGTGAGGTCGATCTCGCGGGTGCTGAGCAGATAGGCCGCAGCGAACGGGAACGCGGTGTTGATCCAGCTGATCGGCCGCGACGAGAGGACGATCTGCGCGATGTCGCGCCCGGTGCTGCGGGCGGCCGATGCCTCGGCGCTCATGCCTGCTGCTCCCCGTCGTCCGCGCTGCGGGCGTCCCGCTCGCGTCGCCGGGCGCGCAGCGCGGTCCACAGCGGCGGGAGGAGCAGGGCGCCGGCGAGGGGGTAGGCGAAGTCCTCGATCGGCGCCAGGCCGATGTGCAGACCCAGCAGATGTGCGGGCGAGTAGTGGAACAGACCGGTCGCGATCATCACGGTGTCGAACACGGCCGTCAGCGCGAAGAGGGCGAGGATCGTCAGCGCGACGGCGGCCGGGCCGGGGCCGCGCCGACGGGATGCCACGGTCAGGACGATGCCGCAGACGGCGGCGACGGCGAGGAAGCACGCGGCGAGCTGGAGATAGGTCACGGTCGCCGCTCCTGCGCCTCGCGTCGCGCACCGAGATGCGCGAGGATCCGGACGGCTCCGGTGTAGAGGATCATCGTGCACAGGACGAGGAAGAGGAGGAACACGGGTTCCTCGATCGGCAGCTCCGGAGCCAGCACGATGCCCGTCGCGATCGTCGCCTCTCCGCGGAAGAAGATCCCGCCGGCGATGCCGGCCACGTCCCAGAGCAGGAAGAACACGAACCCGGCGACGGTGACGATCGTGGCCGACAGCGCATCGCGCCAGAAGAAGAGGCGGAATCGCCGGTCGAGCAGCAGCATGCAGCCGGAGAACAGGATCAGCGCGCCCAGGTAGAGCACGCCCATCAGCCGGACTCCCCGCGCACGGGCTCCCGCACGGGCTCGCGGAGCGGGCCGGCGGAGTGATCGCCGCGCACGCGCTTCAGCACGATCTCGGCGCTGATGAGGCACATCGGGACGCCCACGCCCGGTGCGGTCGTGCCGCCCGCGTAGTAGAGGCCGCGCACGCGGCGCGAGGCGTTCTGCGCGCGGAACATCGCACTCTGACTGAGGATGTGCGCGGGTCCCAGCATCCCCCCGCGCCAGGAGTTGTAGTCGTCGCGGAAGTCGGCGGGTCCGATCGTCTCGCGGACGACGATGCGCTCGCGGAGATCGGGCACGTCCGCCCATGTCGAGATGAGGTCGATGGCGGCGTCCGCCGCGCGTTCGACCTGCGGCGACCCGGCGCCGTCGGAGCCGCCGTGGCCGAGGTCGACGTCCGCGGGCACGGGGACCAGCACGAAGAGGTTCTCGTGGCCGGGCGGGGCGACATCGGCGTCGGTCGCGCTCGGGCGGCAGACGTACGTCGACGCGGGGGAGGGGACCGAGGGGCTGTCGCCGAAGATCGCGTCGAAGTTCGCGTTCCAGTCGTCGGTGAAGAAGAGGGAGTGGTGCGGGAGCTCGGGGAGGGAACCGCGGATGCCGAGCATCACGAGCACGCCGCCGGGTCCGCTGGTCCGGCGCTGCCACCAGGATTCCGGGTAGGACCGCAGAGCCGGGGGGAGCAGAGCCGTCTCGGTGTGGTGCAGGTCTGCCGCCGAGACCACGATGTCGGCGCTCTCGAGGTGCTCGGCGCCGGTCGCGTCGGACCAGGTCACACCGGAAGCCACGGGTCCGTCCGGTCCGTCCTGCGTGCGGATGCCGGTGACCTGCGCTCCCGTGATGACGCGGACCCCGGCGTCGCGGGCCAGCTCGCCGATGCGCTCGACCACCCGCCAGAAGCCTCCCTGCGGGTAGCTCACGCCCTGGTCGAGATCGAGCGCGCTCATCAGGTGGTACATGGCGGGTGCGCTGCGCGGATCCGTGCCGAGGAAGACCGCGGGGTATCCGAGGATCTGACGGATGACCGGGTGGCGGAAGCGGTGGGCGGCGAACGACTGCAGCCGGGTGCCGAGCAGCGAGAACAGCCGGGGGAGTGCACGCAGCACCTCGGGCGCGGTCAGGGTCCGGAGCCGCGTGAACGGGTTGTACAGGAAGTACTTCTCGGCCATGGTGCTCGCCTCGTGCGCGGAGTCGAGGTAGGCGTCGAGAGCGGCCGCGGACCCGGGTTCGAGGGACTCGAAGAGCCGGGAGACGGCCGCGCGCCCCGCCGGGACGGTGACGGGGCCCGCCGAGACGTCGGGAGACCGGAAGACGCGGTAACCCGGATCCAGGAGGGTGAGATCGAGCTGCGCCTCGGTGGTCGTGCCCATCATCGCGAAGAAGTGGTCGAACACCTCCGGCATGAGATACCAGGACGGGCCGGAGTCGAACCGGAAGCCGTCGCGCTCGAGGGTCCCGGCGCGTCCGCCGATCCTCTCGTTCTTCTCGAGCACGACGACATCGTGCCCGTCGCGCGCCAGCAGCCCGGCAGCGGCGAGGCCGGCCACTCCCGCGCCGATCACCACCACGCGGCTCATCGGTCGCGCTCCAGTGCGGTGACGATGAGGGCGCGTGCTGCGAGACCTGCCTTGATCGGGTCGGGAACCCGGACCCGCCGGCGGTACAGCACCTCGACGGGCGTGCGGGCGACGCGCTGCGTGAGGGCGGCGAACAGGGCCAGCGCGCTGCGCACGGCCGCGCGGGCGTCTTTGGGGAGGAGGGGGATCGCGGCGCGGGCATCGTCGAGCTGTCGACGCACTGTGCCGACCCACGCATCGCGATCGGCGTCGGTGAGCCGGTTCGTGCCGCCCAGGTAGCCGCGATGGAGCCGATCGGTGTCATCGGCCAGGTCCCGGAGGAAGTTCACGTTCTGGAAGGCGGCTCCCAGCTGGCGCGCGCCGCGGACGAGGATCTCGTGCTCCTGGGGCGTCCGATCCTCCCCGCGCAGGAAGACCTGCAGACACATGAGCCCGACGACCTCCGCCGAGCCGTACACGTAGTTCGCATGCGCATCGGCGTCGTAGGAGGCGAAGCCGGCGTCCGCGGCGATGTCCGCTGTCATCGAGTCGAAGAAGGGCTGCGTCAGATCCTCGCCGATCGAGCATTCCCGCGCGGTGCGGGCGAAGGCGTGGAGGATGAGATCGCTGCTGTAGCCGCTGCGCATCGAGCGATGGGTCTCGGCGATGTACGAGGCGAGCGCCGCGGACTGGGCTGAGACGTCGAGGCCGGCCTCCGCCGCGACGCCGTCGACGATCTCGTCGGCGATCCGCACCATGGCGTAGATGTTGCGCACGTGCTGGCGGTGGCGCTTCCCGAGGAGGCGGGTGGCGAGCCCGAACGAGGTCGAGTACGCGCGGATCACGTCGGTCGTCGCGATCTCGGCCGTGCGGTTGAAGCGTCGGAGAGCGCCGTCTGCGCGTTCGTCGGTCATACCGTGCGGCCTTCGATGCGAGACGTGAGGCCGAGGATCGTCCGCCCGGCCGCCGGGGAGATGGTGCCCGCCGACTCGGCCTCGCCGAGCACGGTCGACACCGCGCCGAGCTGCTCCTGCACGAGGCTCCGGACGAATCGCTCCGCACCGCACTCGCGGAGGCGATCGCGGATATCGGCGGCGTCCGCATCGCTCAGGTCCATCGAGCCGAAGCGCAGCTCGATGCTCGGCCAGTGGCCGGTCATGCGCGCGTAGGCGATGATCGCGGTCTCCTTGCCCTCACGCAGATCCGAGAAGGCGTCTTTGCCGTGCGCCTCCGGGTCGCCGAACACCGAGAGCAGGTCGTCCTGCAGCTGGTAGGCGAGCCCGAGGTGCCGGCCGATCGCGGTGAGCTGCTCCTCGGCAGCCGGCGACGAGCCGGCGAGAACGGCGGCGGCGCGCAGCGGGAGGACGAAGGAGTACGTCGCCGTCTTGTACGCGCTGGTCGAGAGGATGGTGCGCAGGTCCGGAGCGATGATGCCGTCGCTCAGGCCGATGTCGGTGTGTTCGCCGGCGACCGTCTCGAAGATCGTCTGCTCCAGCAGGGCGAGCAGGCGCACCCGCGCGTCACTCGAGACGTCGGTGCGTGCGAATCCCAGGACGGCGGAGGCGAGGAGCAGATCGCCCATGAGGATCGCGCTCGAGCGTGCCCAGTGCAGTGCCGGCTCCGCGGGCTCGGTCGATCGGCGCTCGACGAGCGAGCCGATCAGATTCGGGCGCCGGCGGCGGATCAGGTCGCCGTCGATCACGTCGTCGTGGAGCAGGAAGGCGAAGTGCAGCAGCTCGACATGCACCGCGACGTCGATGGCGCGCTCGACCTCGGCGGGCGAGAGGCCCGACGGCGTCAGGCTGCGCAGCAGATCGATCAGCAGCCGGGGTCGGATCAGCTTTCCGCCGAGGGCGTGTTCGGCGGCCGCCTGCCACAGCGCGACGAACTCTGTGCCGTAGTGCTCGGCGGCGGCGCTGCGCTCGGAGAAGCGACGCCTCAGCGCCTCTTCGATCCGGGTGCCGAGATCCTCCTCCGTCGCCGTGGTGGTCATGGCTCAGATCTCTCCGATGGCGCGGAGGAGGGGAAGCTGCTCGCCCATCCACGGGCTGAACGCGAACGGCGCATTGCCCGCCGCCTCGATGAGCGCGTCGGCGTCGACCCATGTCCACTCCGCGACCTCGTCCGGGTCGGCGAGGGGATCGCCCTCGACGACGGCGACATGCACGGGGCAGACCTCGTTCTCCACGATGCCGCTCGCGTCGACCGCCCGGTAGCGGTAGTCGGGGAGGACGACGCGGAGATCGTCGACCTGCAGACCGAGTTCGCTGAGGCCGTGCCGCCGGACCGCGGCGGTCATCTCCTCGCCGGGCCGCGGGTGACCGCAGAAGCTGTTCGTCCAGACCCCCGGCCAGGTCCGCTTGCTCAGAGCGCGTCGCGTGACGAGCACGCGTCCACGGGAGTCGAAGACGTAGCAGGAGAAGGCGAGGTGCAACGGTGTGTCCGCGGTGTGGACTTCGCTCTTGGGTCGGGTGCCGATCGCCGTCCCGTCCTCCGCGAGGAGTGTCACGTGATCCACGACGCCTCCTTCGTCCGATTTAGCTAACTAAGCGAGTAATCAACTTAGCATGAAACTCTTCGTGTGTAACATGATCGCATGGACTCGGAGGCCGGCACCACCCCGCACGCCGCCTCGGCGACCACCGCAGGCACGCCCGACGGCCTGAGCCACGCCGCGATCTACGACGTCGAGGCCAGCGACCCGCGGAGCAGCCTGATCGACCGGAGCGGCGTTCCGCCCGAGGATCTGCGGCAGATCGCCGCGGTGATGGAGGCCCTGGCCGGGCTGCGCGACGCCGAGCAGCGCCTGTCGCAGGCGTCTCGGCGATACATGCGACTCAACGAGACCGACATGCGCGCGCTGCACTACCTCATCGTCTGCGCCAACCGGAACCTCGTGTCGACGCCCAGCGGGATCGCGCATCACCTTGGGATCTCGACCGCGGCGACCACGAAGCTGCTCGACAGACTCGAGAACGGCGGGCACATCCATCGGGCGCCGCATCCGACGGATCGTCGGGCACTGGCGATCACGATCACGCCGGAGACGCGCCATGCGGCGATGGAGACGGTCGGGCGTCAGCAGGCCAAGCGGTTCTACGCCGCCGCCCGGCTGAGCAGAGAGGAGCGAGACCTCGTGATCCGCTTCCTCGCCGACATGACCGATGAGATCACGCTCCGCGACGAGCCCTGGTTGACCAGGACGGCGGACTAGACCCTTCCGCCAGAGCATGCTCCGGCAGAAGGGCGGACGTCAGTGCGCCGCGTTGTAGGCGTCGACGATCGGGGCCGGGATGCGGCCGCGCTCGGAGAGGGTGTAGCCGTTCTTGTTCGCCCAGGCGCGGATCGCCGCGACCTCGGGGTTGCGCGCCGGGCGCTTGCGCGGGGCCGAAGCCCGAGCGGCGCCGGAGGTGCCGGCGCGGCGTCCTGCCGAGATGTACGGCTCGAATGCCTGGCGCAATTCCTCGACATGTGCGGAATTGAGGTCGATCTCGTACGAGGTGCCGTTGAGCGAGAAATGCACGGTCTCGCCTTCGCCGACCTCCAGCACGCTGCCGTCGATATCGTCTACCAGCTGGTGCACAATTCTTCTCGCCATGGAATTGACACTACCTCCGGGATAAAGCGGAGGACAAGAGGATCGCGGAATACGGCGATTATCAGTGACTCGTGTCGATCAGCTTCAGGCCGACAATGCACCCGACCAGCCCCATCAGCAGCAGAATGCGCAGCCAGGAGATCTCGGTGTCGCCGGTGAGCATCGCCCAGATGACGGTGAGGGAAGCTCCGATCCCGACCCATACGGCATAAGCGGTACCCGTCGCGATGTCCTTCATCGCGAAGGCGAGTCCGACCATCGACAGGGCGAGTCCGACGAAGAAGATGATGCTCGGCCAGAGCTTCGTGAGCCCCTCGGACTTTCCGAGTGCTGTGGCCCAGACGGCCTCGAGGACTCCGGAGACGATGAGTACGATCCACGACATGATCGGTCCTTTCGGACCAGTCTTTTCGCTCACCGGGTACTGGTCTGCCTCGTCCGGGGCCGGAGTTCTCCGACCACGACCGATGCTAGCGGAGGCGGCTGGGCAGGGCCTGGGCAGTGCGGGCAGGCGTCACGGGAGCAGACCGGCGCGTCGCGCTCGGGTGACGGCGGAGTGGCGCGTGGACGCATCGAGCTTCGACATCGCCGTTCCGAGGTAGGCCTTGACGGTGCCCTCGCGAAGTCCCAGCTGCGCGGCGATCTCCGCGTTGGTCGAGCCGAGCGCGGCGCAGGCGAGCACATCGGTCTCCCGGGGGGAGAGATGCACGGTCGGCACGGGGCCGGTGACGACCGGGACGGCGTCGCCCGCCAGAGTGACGAGGCGCCGCTCGACCTGGGCGATCCGGGCACGGAGCTCCGGATCGTCGACGTCGGCGGCGATGCTGCGGAGCTCGGCGAAGCTCTCCCTCAGCTCCTCGCGCTGCGGGGCGGGAACCGCCTCTGCTCCCGGAGCGGATGCCCGGAGCCGGCGCTGCACCTCGTCGCGGATGCGCAGCTCATCGGCGACCGACTGCGCGACCTGCATCGCCGGGGCGGTCGTGACGCCGCCCACCTGCTCCTCATCCCACGCGCCGGCATAGAGCACTCCGCGCGGTCGACCGTGCACCACGATCGGGAGGGCGAGAAGCGTGCGCAGCCCCTCTCCCAGCACGAACACGTCGTAGTCGTGGGTGATCTGCTGCGAGGACCCGTAGTCGCTCGTCATCCGAGGGCGGAGCTCCATCATGGCTCGGCCGCCGAGGCCGCGCTCCGGGCGGACCCGCAGACCGTCGAGAGAGCGGGTGCGGTTTCCGACGATGCTCGTGACGCTGACCACGCCCTCCTCGATGAGCCCGCCGAAGGCCACGGGAAAGCGCGTACGCCGGGCGAGCTCGCGCACCGCGTTGGCGACGAGTTCGCCTTCGGATTCGATGGCGACGGGTGAGCTCACGACTACCTACTTTCGGGGGTGACGGCACCGTTCCCCGTTTCGTAGCGTCGACCCTATCACCCGCAGGACCCCGTCGTGCGGGCACCGGACATGTGGCAAGGAGGCCCCATGAGCGACCAGACCCCCGCGGATTCGAACAGCGCGATCGATTACATCGCGATCGAGGAATCACCGAGATTCCGAACTCTGAAACGCACGCAGCGATCCTTCATCTTCCCTCTCGCCGCGTTCTTCCTTCTCTGGTATTTCGCCTACGTGCTGCTCGCCGCATTCGCGACCGAATTCATGGCGCAACACGTCTGGGGGGATATCACCGTCGGATTGCTCCTCGGACTGGGGCAGTTCGTCACGACCTTCGCGATCACCATGGCCTATGTGTCCTTCGCGAATCGGAAGATCGATCCGCTGGCGACGGAGATCCGTGAAGAGCTCGAGAAGGCGCAGGGCCACGCATGAACATCGTCCCCTCGGCGACCGAGACGGTCGTCATCGAGAGCAACCCCGTCCTCAACATCTCGATCTTCCTCGCCTTCGTCGCGGTGACGCTCTTCATCGTCATCCGGGCCAGCCGCAACAACAAGACCGCGGCCGACTACTACGCGGCAGGGCGCTCGTTCACCGGTCCGCAGAACGGCTTCGCGATCGCGGGTGACTACCTGTCGGCGGCATCCTTCCTCGGCATCTGCGGCGCGATCGCGATCAACGGATACGACGGCTTCCTCTACTCCATCGGCTTCCTGGTGGCGTGGCTCGTCGCGCTGCTGCTCGTGGCGGAACTGATGCGCAACACGGGGAAGTTCACGATGGCGGACGTGCTCTCCTTCCGCCTCAAGCAGCGCCCCGTGCGGATGGCGGCGGCGATCACCACGCTCGCGGTGTGCTTCTTCTACCTGCTCGCGCAGATGGCGGGCGCGGGCGGGCTGGTCTCCCTGCTGCTCGGCATCGACGGCCGGCTCGGTCAGTCGATCGTGATCGCCGTGGTCGGCGTCCTGATGATCGTCTACGTGCTGATCGGCGGCATGAAGGGAACGACGTGGGTCCAGATCGTCAAGGCCTTCCTCCTGATCGGCGGGGCGCTCGCGATGACGATCTGGGTGCTGGCCATCCACGGCTTCAGCCTCAACACGCTTCTCGAAGCGGCCGTGGCGAACTCCGACAAGGGCGACGCGATCCTGGCCCCGGGGCTGCAGTACGGCGCGAACCCCTGGGACTTCCTGTCCCTCGGCATGGCGCTCGTGCTCGGCACGGCCGGTCTGCCGCATGTGCTGATGCGGTTCTACACGGTGCCGACGGCGAAGGAGGCCCGACGTTCGGTCGTCTGGGCGATCTGGCTGATCGGCGGGTTCTACCTGCTGACCCTCGTGCTCGGCTACGGCGCAGGCGCGCTGGTCGGTGCCGACGTGATCGCGGCGGCCCCCGGCGGAGTCAACTCCGCGGCGCCGCTGCTCGCCCTGCAGCTCGGAGGGCCCGTGCTCCTCGGCTTCATCTCGGCGGTGGCGTTCGCGACCATCCTCGCAGTGGTCGCCGGCCTCACGATCACGGCGGCGGCGTCGTTCGCTCATGACATCTACGCGAACGTGATCCAGAAGGGGAAGAAGGATGCCGCGGGCGAGCCCGTGGAGGCCGACCCGAACGCCGAGGTGCGCGTCGCACGTCGGACGGTGATCGTCATCGGCATCCTGGCGATCATCGGCGGAATCGGGGCACAGGGGCAGAACATCGCGTTCCTCGTCGCACTGGCCTTCGCCGTCGCGGCATCCGCCAATCTCCCGACGATCCTCTACTCGCTCTTCTGGCGGCGCTTCTCGACCCGTGGCGCGGTGTGGAGCATGTACGGCGGGCTCGGGTCGGCGATCCTCCTGATCGTCCTGTCGCCGGTGTTCTCCGGGACGCCGACGTCGATGATCCCCGGGATCGACATCGCGATCTGGCCGCTGAACAACCCCGGCATCGTGTCCATCCCGCTCGGCTTCCTGCTGGGCTGGCTCGGCACCGTCACGAGCAGTCGGAAGGAGTCGCCGCAGCTCGCCGCCGAGATGGAGGTGCGTTCGCTCACCGGCTTCGGGGCCGAGAAGGCGACGGAGCACTGACCTCGGGAGCCTCGAGCACGTGGACCCGGCGGCCTACTCGCCGGGTCCACGTCGTCTCGGGGGAGGCGTCGGTCAGCGGGACTCGAGGTCCAGCAGGAACGTCTTGCGCTCCGGGTGCGCGCCGTAGTGACCTGGCGTCCCGTCGGAGCGCACGACGCGGTGCACGGGGACGATGATCGAGAACGGCGTCAGGCGGCAGGCGGTGCCGACCGCCCGCGCCGCTCCGGGGTGACCGGCGAGCACGGCGACCTCGCCGTAGCTGAGCGTCTCGCCCCATGCGATGCCGCAGATCGTCTGCAGGGCGAGCAGGGGGAATCCCTCGACCAGCCGCCAGTCGAGACGGAGGTGATCCTCGAAGCGGACCGGTTCCCCGTCGAAGTACGCCGCGAGCAGGTGGGCCAGCTCGTCGGCCGCGCCGGGGTCGGGCTCCGGCATCGCGTGCAGCTGCCGCGCTACGCCCTCGAGGAGCCAGGGCACCGAGGGGTCTTCGGATTCGGAGAGGTCGAAGCGTACGATGCCCTCGTCGGAGAACACCGCGAGAGCATCCCCGAACGGGGTGGGTGCGAAGTCGTAGCGGAAGGTCATGCATCCATACTGAACCGACGCGGCGACCTCGCGGACGCGGCAGTCCGCTCCGCGTGGACAACCGGGTTCGCGGTCCGTGTGTTGCAGGAGGAGTCGCGAGCGCCCGTCAGAGGCCAGAATTCCGGTGAAACCCGCCCGGGTTACCCCGGCTCGCGCTCTCGCGCGCCTAGGGTGTCAGTGTGTGGCGACGTGAGGGCAGGTCTGCGGATGACGCGGTGGCGGAGGCCGCTGTGACCCTCGGCGATCTGCACGAGTCGAGCACCGGTGTCGAGATCGCGCACGCCGCCGAGGCCGAGCGCACCCGTCTGCGGGCCGAGGCTGCCGATCTCGGCGGGCCCTCGCCTCTGGTCAGCTTCCGCGACGGGCCCGAGTCGGGCATCGACATCTCGAAGGCGCACCCCGGCAGCCTTCCCCAGTTCATCACCGGCAAGTCGACGCTCCTGTCGAACCTGTTCCGCGACGAGGTCGGGCTCCGCACCGCGCGGCTCGCCGCCGAGCGGATCACGGCCAAGAACACCGAGCTGCGCACCGTGCGGGGGATCGAGGCCGTGCACCTCGCGGTCGGCGTCGCCCGCTGGCGCATCGGCGGTGCGGGCTTCGCCGCTCCCGTCCTGCTGCGGCCTCTGGCGATCCGGCGGCACCACTCCGACTTCGAGCTCAAGCTCCAGGGTGCGTTCGAGGTGAATCCCGAGCTCGTGCGCATCGCGCGCGAGCACTTCGGGATCTCGATCGACCCCGCATCCCTCGCGGCGCTCGCCTACGACGGCGGCATCTTCAAGCCGCAGCCCGTGATCGACAGCCTCCGCGCGACGACGCGATCGATCGACACGTTCTCGGTGGAGCCCCGGCTCGTCGTCTCGACGTTCGCCGATGTCTCCGCGGCGATGTCCCGCGACGGCGGGAGTCTCGATCACCTGGTGCTGAACGCACTCAACGGCCACGTCGGCGACCGGGAGCAGGTCTCCGCACCGCGGGCGGCACCGCACCACACCTCTCCGGACGACCGTGCACCGGCATCCGACAACCTCCTCCTCGATGCGGATGCCGAGCAGGAGGCCGTGCTCGCACGCATCGCCGCCGGGCACTCGCTCACGGTGGCGACGCTTCCGGGCACCGGCGGCACGCAGACGGTCATCAACGCGCTGGGCGAGCTCGTGCGCGCGGGCAAGCGCGTGCTGGTGGTCTCGGCACGGCGTTCGACGCTCGACGGCGTGCGTCATCGTCTCGCCGGCATCGGGCTCGACAGCCTCGCGATCTCTCCGGCGAGCGTGCGCCGCGACCTCGTCCGTGCCATCGGGCGCAACGAGAAGGCCGCAGCGCCCAAGGTGAGCGAGGTGGACGACGCGCTCGTGCGTCTGCGCACCGTGCTGCGCGACTACCGGCAGGCGCTCACGTCGCCGATCCCCGGGACCGATGCGTCGGTCCTCGACGCGACCCGTCACCTCACGCGCCTCGCATCGCTTCCCGTTCCGCCGTCGACGACGGCTCGTCTCGGACCCGACGCCCTGCGCCGTCTGGCCGCCGATCGGACCGAGGCATCCGAGTCGCTGGCCCAGGCCGCACGCCTGGGCGAATTCCGCTTCGGTCCCGACGACTCGCCCTGGTACGGCGTGACTTTCGCCAGCACCGAGGCCGCACGCGCCGCGCACGAGCTCGCCGGACGCCTGCACGCGAGCAGCGTGCCCACGCTCCTCGAGCGCGGCTACGAGCTGATCGCCCAGACGCACATGCGCCCGTTCTCGACCGTCGACGAGCTCGGCGAGTATCTGCGCCTGCTGCAGGGCATCCGCGACTCGCTCGACCGGTTCAGCCCCACGGTGTTCGAGCGTCCGCTGGGCGAGCTCATCCAGGCCCATGGCTCGCGCCGTGACGCGCCCGGTCTGTCCGCCGCCAATCGCCGACGGCTGCGGCGCCTCGCGAAGGAGTACGTGCGCCCCGGCGTCCACGTCACCGAGATGCACGAGGCTCTGCTGCGCATCCAGACGCAGCGCACGCAGTGGCAGCGGTTCGTCGAGGCCGGCGTCGCACCTGAGGTGCCGCTGGGTCTGGGCGACGTCGCCGCCTCCTGGCAGCGGGTGGAGGCGGAGCTCGCGGAGCTCGATGCCGCGCTCGGCCGCCGCGAGCCGCTGGCGACCCTCCCGGTCGCGCGGCTGGTCCGCACGCTGGCCGGTCTCGCCGAGAAGTCCGACGTGTTCGACAACCTCGTGGAGCGTGCGCAGCTGCGCGACCGTCTCGCGCTGCTCGGCCTGGAGCCGCTGCTCGCGGAGCTCTCCGTGCGCCATGTCGCCGAGTCCCGGGTGGGCGACGAGCTCGAGTTCGCCTGGTGGCAGTCGCTCCTGGAGCGGGCGCTGCAGGACAACCGGGCGCTCCTCGGTGCGAACACCGCGGTCGTGGACCGGCTCGAACGCGACTTCCGCCTCGTCGACGAGGCCCATGCCGCGATGGCCGGCCCTCTGCTCGCCTGGCAGCTCGCGAACCAGTGGCGGATCGCGATCGTCGACGAGCCGCAGCAGTCGCAGCATCTCCGTCGGGCGCTGACGCAGCCGGCGACGACGACGGCCGAGGTCGTCAGCTCCGCGCCCGCGCTCATCGACGTGCTGGCCCCGGTCTGGATCTCCTCTCCGTACCTCGTCCCCGAGATCCCCGACTCCGTCGAGTTCGACACCGTGCTGCTGGTCGACGCCGCCGCGATCAACCTCGCGGAGGCCGCGCCGGCGATCCGTCGCGCGCGGCAGATCGTCGCGTTCGGCGACCCGGTCACACAGCGTCCGACTCCCTTCCACATCGCGGTGGACCCGGTGGAGTCCTGGGAGGCGGAGGTCCCGTTCGACGACGTCTCCGTCTTCGAGCGGCTGTCCGAGCTCCTCCCGGTGATGACGCTCACGCGCAGCTACCGTGCCGGAGGCGAGGACCTCGCCGAGCTCATCAACGACGCCTTCTACGGCGGAGAGATCGTGTCGCTGCCGTGGGCCGGCTCCTACCTCGGACGCGGCAGCCTGACGGTCGACTACGTCGAGGGCGGGACCGGTGCACCGGACCCGGTGTCGGGCGCGGTCGAGAGCCCGGACGCGGAGGTGGCCAGGGTCGTGACCCTCGTCGTCGAGCATGCGATCCATCGGCCGTCCGAGTCGCTGATGGTCGTCACGGCCAGCACGCGTCACGCCGAGCGCGTCCGCGCGGCCGTCACCTCGGCGTTCGCCGGCCGATCCGATGTCGCGGACTTCGTCGGTCGAGACACCGCGGAGCCCTTCGCGGTGCTGACGCTGGAGGAATCCGTCGCCGAGAGCCGTGACCGGGTGATCTTCTCTCTCGGCTTCGGACTCACGAAGCACGGTCGGGTGCTGAGCGACTTCGGCGATCTCTCGACCCCCGACGGCGAGCGGCTGCTCACGGTCGGCATGACACGTGCCCGCCGCTCGATGGTGATCGTCTCGTCCATCCGCCCCTCGGCCTTCGATGACGGACGGCTGGAGCACGGCGCCGCCACGCTGATGTCGATCCTCGGCGGACTCGCCGCACGGAGCAGGGACGCCCGGCTGGAGGATCTCGCCGATCCGCTCACGCTCGCCCTGGCACGCGAGCTGCGACGCCTCGGAGCATCCGTCGACGTCGACTACCGCGGGCTCCTTCCGCTGGTCGCGCAGCACGACGGCAAGGCCGTCGTGATCGAATCGGATCCGGAGTCCCGCGGGGACTCGCTGCGGGAGACGCTGCGGCTGCGACCGCATGTGCTGCGGAGACTGGGATGGCACTACGTGCGCGTGCACGCGTTCGATCTCTACAGCGATCCGGTCACCGCCGCGACGCGCATCGCGGGTGTGCTCGGCATCTCCGAGTCGGCGCCGCGCGTCGAGAACGACACGCAGCCGATCGACATCATCGACCCTGAGAATGGCTGAGCAGTCCGAGCCCGATCCGGACGGTCAGCGCGTCGTCCGCGTCGCCGGAGCGCGCAGGGCGCGACTCACGCCAGTGCCCGGCAGCGACCCCGCACCGGAGTCCGGTCCCGAGACCGACGATGACGACGTGGCCGCGGCACCTCGCGGTCCGAAGGGTCCCAATGACGACCGCCTGATGCAGGACGTGCCGCCGCACTACTGAGTGCCCCCACGCGAAACCGCCGCCGCCCCGGAGGGGACGGCGGCGGTTCTCACGGAGTGGCGGACTAGGCGCGCTGGCTCTTGAGCAGGTCGCGGATCTCGACGAGCAGCTCCGCCTCGGTGGCGGCGGCGGGCTCGTCCTCCGGCTCCTCGGCCCTCGTGCCCTTGCGGGCCTCGACATGCGCCTTGAAGGTGTTCATCGGCAGGACGAACACGAAGTACACGACCACGGCGACGGCGAGGAAGCTGATGATGGCCGAGATCAGATCCCCGAGAGGGAAGGTGACCATGTCGCCGTAGATGCTCGGGATCTGGGGCCCGAACTGGCCGGCGGCATCCGCCTTGAAGAAGAGCGAGACGAGCGGAGTGATGATGCTGGCCACGACGGAGTTGACGATCGCGGTGAACGCGGAGCCGATGACCACGGCCACGGCGAGATCGATCACGTTTCCGCGGAGGATGAAGTCCTTGAAGCCTTTGAGCATGGGATCTCCCAACGGGTCGGGGCCTCAGGAAGAGGCCGGAGTCGACGCAGCAGCCGGTGCGGCGCTCGTCTTCGACTCCGACTTCGATGATGCCGAACCCTCGCCCGATCCGCCTGATTTGGCGCGCGAGTCCGTGCGGTAGAACCCCGAGCCGTTGAAGGTGACGCCGATCGAACCGTACTGCTTGCGCAGCGTGCCCCCGCACTCGGGGCATTCGGTGAGCGCGTTGTCGGAGAAGCTCTGGACGGCGTCGAACTGGTGTCCGCACGACGTGCAGGCATAGGCGTAGGTGGGCATGGGGGTCCTTGCGGGTCAGCGCCGCGTGGGCGACAGGTTCAGGGTCTGCGTCGGGGTCACGACGCCGTTCACCGGCTGGTCGTGCACCTCCCGCGGCAGGGAGTCGAGTATCTCGGAATCATAGATGACGGCGTAGACGGGCGGGCACTTCTCCATGGAGCCGATCGTCTTGTCGAAGTAGCCGCGGCCCCAACCCATCCGCATCCCCGAGCGGTCGACGGCCGCGGCAGGGACGATCATGAGGTCGACGTCGTTCACGGCGATCGGTCCCAGCACCTCGCCGGTCGGCTCGGGCAGACCGAACAGCCCTTCGGCGACGCGGTCGTCGTCGGTGGCGACGGCCCAGTCGAGCAGGCCGTCGGCCCGGGTGATCGGCAGCAGCACGCGGATGCCGCGGCGCACAGCCCTGGTCACGAACTCGCGGGTGCCCGGCTCGGTCGTGGTCGAGAGGAAGCACGAGATCGATCGTGCGCCGAGCTCGTCGACCAGCGCATCGAGGCGCGCGCCGATATCGGATGCCGCGGCATCGCGTTGCGACTCGGAGAGGAGCTGGCGGCGCTCACGCAGTTCGGCGCGCAGAGCGCGTTTCGCGTGTTCGACGTCGTTCGACATGGCTCTGAGTCTACGGCGGTGCCGACCGCTAGGCTGTGAGGATGGGTGAGCACAAGATCAAGGCCGTCATTCCCGCGGCAGGACTGGGGACGCGCTTCCTGCCTGCGACGAAGGCGATGCCGAAGGAGATGCTCCCTGTCGTCGACAAGCCGGCCATCCAGTACGTGGTGGAAGAGGCGGCGGACGCAGGGATCGATGACATCCTCGTCATCATCGGTCGCAACAAGAACGCGATCTCGAACCACTTCGACTCGGTCCCCGAGCTCGAGGTCAAGCTCCTGGAGAAGGGTGATGACGGTCGCCTCGCGAGCGTCATGAAGTCGAGCGACCTCGCCGACATCCACTTCGTGCGCCAGGGCGAGCCCAAGGGGCTCGGGCATGCCGTGCTGCGTGCCCGCACCCATGTCGGCGACAGCTCGTTCGCCGTGCTTCTCGGTGACGACCTCATCGACGAGCGCGACCCGCTGCTGACCGACATGATCGCCGAGCACGAGCGCAGCGGCGCCGCGGTCATCGCGCTGATGGAGGTCGACCCCGCCAGCATCCACATGTACGGTGCCGCCGCCGTCGAGTCGATCGAGGACTCGGAGAACGTCCGCGTGACCGGCCTCGTCGAGAAGCCCGCGCAGGAGGACGCCCCCTCGAACCTCGCCGTCATCGGCCGCTATGTGCTGCCGGCATCCGTCTTCGAAATCCTCGAGCGCACCGAGCCGGGCAAGGGCGGCGAGATCCAGCTGACCGACGCTCTGCAGGAGATGGCAGCAGACACCGATGGGCCCGGCGTCGTCGGAGTCATCTTCCGCGGCCGTCGTTACGACACCGGCGACCGCGTGGACTACATCAAGGCGATCGTGCAGCTCGCCTCCGACCGCGACGACCTCGGCCCGGAGCTGCGGCCCTGGCTCAAGGAGTTCGCGGAACGCCTCTAGGCGACTCTGCGGGCGTCGGGACGACTCATGGATCTGGCGACGGGAATGCGGCACGGACCGATCGAGCTTCGGCTCGTGCGAACGAAGGACGCCCGTCCGCTGCAGCACGAGCTGCTCGCGAACCGGTCGTGGTTGCAGCCGTGGGAGGCGACCGTCCCCTACGGCTCGGTGTCGTTCGACATGCGCCTCAGCATCCGTCGGCTGCTGCAGCAGTACAAGGACGGCTCGGGCTATCCCTTCGTCATGGAGTACGAGGGCGAGGTCGCCGGACAGCTGAACGTCTGGGGAGTGGCCCGCGGCTCGCTGTGCTCCGCGACAATCGGCTATTGGGTGAGCGAGCGGTTCGCGGGCCGGGGGATCACCCCGACGGCGGTGGCTCTCGCCACCGATGCCTGCTTCACCGAGTACGGCCTGCACCGGATGGAGATCTGCATCCGCCCGGAGAACGCGGCGAGCCTGCGCGTCGTTCAGAAGCTCGGGTTCCGCTACGAGGGGCTGCGGCGCCGCTACATCCACATCGACGGGGACTGGCGCGACCACTATGCGTTCTCGCTCACGCGCGAGGATGTGCCCCAGGGCGTGCTGGCCCGGTGGCTGAGCGGCCAGGTGCCGCCGGATGCCGCGACGGTGCCGCCGTCGGACCGCATCGCCCGCTGAGACCTCGGTTCGCACCGGTTCCGGATCGGACTCGCCGCGACACGCGCCGCCTGCGCGGCGCAGCGGCCCTCAGCGCTTACCGTTGACCCTATGGACGGGCCGGTGCTGAGTGGGGGAGTGATCGTCCTCGTCTCCGTGCTCCTGTGGATGCTCTATCTGCTGCCGTCGTGGCGCGGCCGCTACCAGTACAACGCCTCGGAGCGGAACGCCGTTCGTCTGAATCAGGCGCTGCGTGTCCTCGCCGAGACGAGCGAGACCCCCGGCGAGGTCCGCTTCGAGCTCAACGCGCGGACCGCGCTAGCGCAGCAGAAGCTCGCGAAGCGCGTGCAGTCCGAGCGGGAGTCCGCCGAACTCGAGGCCCTGCGGCAGGAACTCGCGGCGACGCGCGCCGACCCCGTGATCCGCCGCGCGCGGGCCCGTCGTCGTGTGCGGGTGGTGGCCACGAGTGCTCTTCTGCTCGGCCTGGCCGTCGCCGGTCTCGGCGTCTGGCAGATCCTGGCATCCGGTGCGCAGACGCTCGCATGGATCGGCGGAGCGCTGGTCGTGATCGCCGGCGTGATGCTGCAGCGGATGGCATCCGTGGCGCAGCGCGCGGTCCGTCGTCCGCAGGTCGTCTCGGAACCCGTTCGGGAGCGCACCGCTCCCGAGCTGCACGATCAGGGGCGCGCGACCTGGACTCCGCGTCCGCTTCCCGAGCCGCTGGTCACCGTCGCCGGGTCGCGCGCGCAGGCCGCGCGTGCGGAGATCGAGGCGCAGGAGGAGCGTCGCAAGGCGGCCAGGGTCGCCGCGCTCCGCGAGCGGGCGGAGCAGATGTCCCCGGTCGCTCCTGTGCAGCTGCCGGCCGCGTCGTCGCCCTACGCGAAGATGGGCTTCGTCGACGATGCCGAGATCGAGGCGCACGTTCGTGAGCTTCTCTCGCGACGCGCTGCCGGCTGAGCATCGCGCGACGCGATCCGCCCCCGCGGCGTGATAGCGTAGAAGCCGTTCACGGGCCTATGGCGCAGTTGGTAGCGCGCCTCGTTCGCATCGAGGAGGTCAGGGGTTCGAATCCCCTTAGGTCCACCGAACAGAAAGCCCCCGGCACGCGCCGGGGGCTTTCTTCTTTCTCCCGGGCTCAGCCCCAGAAGAGGTCCTCTGCGTCCTGGTCCTCGCTGATCAGCCAGATCTCCGCGATCCGATCGCCCTCGACACGGAACACGTCGACGCCGTGCTGGTCGAGATCGGCAGCGCCTGCGCGCCGGGCGGTGAAGCGCACGGTCGTGGCGACGAGCAGACCGCTCTCCGTCGCAGACTCGGTCTCGAGCGCGAAGGTGCCGCCGCTCAACTCCATGAATGCACCCAGATGGGCCACGATCGCGTCGGGTCCCACATGATCGCCGGACAGCCGGTTCGCGCCTGGCTGGTGCCACACGGCATCCTCGGTCAGCACAGCCGCCAACCCCGCCATGTCTCCAGCCGCCACCGCGGCTCCGTAACGTCCCACCACATCGATCGCCGACATGTTCTTCCTCCGCTTCTGCTCGGTACCCTGAGGTTCCACCGTGTCGAGGCGGACATGGTTACTTCAACGTCACCAGGGAGCGGGATCACATGACAACCGAGTGGACGGTGTTCTCCGCCCGATGCCCGTCGCGTCGTTCGCTGGCCCGCATCGCGAACAAGTGGACGGCGATGATCGTCGTCCTGCTCCATGAACGTCCCCGACGCTTCGGGGAGCTTCATCGGGATGTGCAGGGGATCACCAAGAAGGTCCTGGCCGACACTCTCCGCGCGCTGGAGCGCGACGGGATGGTCGAGCGCATCGCGCATGCCGACGGCTACGCGCTCTATCGGCTCACGGTTCTCGGCCTCACTCTGCATGAGCCGCTCAGAGCCCTCCAGGTCTGGGCGGAGTCTCACGTCGAGGACGTGATCGATGCGCAGGAGCGGTACGACGAGGCTCTCGACGACCAGACCCTGGCGCCGTGAATCAGCGCGACACGCCCGGCGGTCGGGCTGGATTTGCCCGATCCCCGGGATCCGCGTAACTTATTACTTGTTCGCCCCAAACGGTTGAGCGGAGGTCCTCGGACCGGCTCCCGTCAAGCATCGAACACCTCCCGAATCCCGAAACTCTCACGAGTCCTCAGGATGAAGGAACTGCCTCGTGCCCACGAGCATCTCGCCGGAAGGCGATTTGACACCGGGAACGAGATCAGTAAGATAGAGAAGTTGCCCTTCGGGCCTGGCTGTGATGGCTGGGTCGTGGGAGCATCCGATCCTTGAGAACTCAACAGCGTGCACTTGTCAAATGCCAAATTATCCTCGTTCAGTCGTTTTTCGGCTGGGTGAGAATTCCTTTGGATCAAAGACCAGCCCCTTTTGGGGGTTGGCATTCGGATGAAGTCAGCAATGAATTTGTCTCTTTGGTCAGCATCAAACTCGCTGCGTCATCGTTTTCCCGATGGGGTATGCATTTCTTTTTTACGGAGAGTTTGATCCTGGCTCAGGATGAACGCTGGCGGCGTGCTTAACACATGCAAGTCGAACGGTGAACACGGAGCTTGCTCTGTGGGATCAGTGGCGAACGGGTGAGTAACACGTGAGCAACCTGCCCCTGACTCTGGGATAAGCGCTGGAAACGGCGTCTAATACTGGATATGTGACGTGACCGCATGGTCTGCGTCTGGAAAGAATTTCGGTTGGGGATGGGCTCGCGGCCTATCAGCTTGTTGGTGAGGTAATGGCTCACCAAGGCGTCGACGGGTAGCCGGCCTGAGAGGGTGACCGGCCACACTGGGACTGAGACACGGCCCAGACTCCTACGGGAGGCAGCAGTGGGGAATATTGCACAATGGGCGCAAGCCTGATGCAGCAACGCCGCGTGAGGGATGACGGCCTTCGGGTTGTAAACCTCTTTTAGCAGGGAAGAAGCGAAAGTGACGGTACCTGCAGAAAAAGCGCCGGCTAACTACGTGCCAGCAGCCGCGGTAATACGTAGGGCGCAAGCGTTATCCGGAATTATTGGGCGTAAAGAGCTCGTAGGCGGTTTGTCGCGTCTGCTGTGAAATCCCGAGGCTCAACCTCGGGCCTGCAGTGGGTACGGGCAGACTAGAGTGCGGTAGGGGAGATTGGAATTCCTGGTGTAGCGG
>NZ_QDFV01000005.1 GCF_003075395.1 Microbacterium sp. TPD7012
GTCCCAGGCGGTCTGCGCAGCGGACTGGCCGCCCTCGGTCGCGGCTCCCAGCAGCTCGAAGCGCTCCTTCAGCTCGGCGTTGTCCTCGACGTTCACCTTGCCGTCGGCGGTGTAGTAGCCCTCGTCGAGCTGGTTGACCATGGCGTTCCAGACGAAGCCGGAGTGGTCGTACCAGGCCTTGCCGGTCTTGGCCGTGTAGTCGGCGCCGACGGCGAAGTAGTTCTCCCAGTCGCCGTCGAGCAGCTGGGCCACGGACTCGCGGTCGCTGGGCAGGCCGGCGGCCTCGAACGCGGCGCCGTTGTAGCAGATGCCGCTCGGGCCGATGTCGGTGCCGTAGCCGATGACCCGGCCCTCGGCATCCGTCGCCTGGCCGTACTTCCAGTCGACCCAGTCGGCCTTGCGGTCCTCGATGCCGAAGTCGCGCAGGTCGACGAAGGTGTCGGAGACGTCCATGATGGCGCCGAGCCACCCCTCCTCGATCGCGACGATGTCGCTGAGGCCGGAGCCGGCGGCGATCTTGGTGAAGGCATCGGTACGGGCGTTGCCGCCGGTGTCGATGTTGGTCGCCTCGATCGTGACGTTCGGGTGCTCCTTCTCGTACTCGTCGTAGAGGTCTTCGTAGCCGAAGGTGCCGAACGTGGTGACGGTCAGCGTGACGTCCTCGTCGCCACTGCCGCCGGCGTCGCCGCCGGTGGCGCCGGAGCAGCCGGCCAGGGCGAGGGCGGAGACGGATGCCACGGCGGCTGCCGTCAGGATCCGGGTGCGGGCACGTGTGTTCACAGGTCACTCCTTTGTGGTGGGGGTCGCGCAGTGTGGTGCTCAGGGCGTTGTGGGAGCGCTCCCACGAACTGAGACGTCACTCTATGGGAGCGCTCCCACGGATGTCAAGCGCGACGGAGGAGGTAGCCTTGCCCGGTGCCCGAAGCCGCTCTCTCCCCCGCCCTCACCCGCGCCGCATCGCTGATCCGCAGCATCCCGGACTACCCGGAACCCGGCATCGTCTTCCGCGACATCACCCCGCTGCTCGCCGACGCCGAAGCACTTCGCGTCACCACCGAGGCGATCATCGAGCCCTTCGCCGGACAGTTCGACGTGGTCGCCGGCATCGAGGCGCGCGGCTTCATCCTCGCCGGAGCGGCCGCGATCGCGGCAGGGGTCGGCCTGATCCCGATCCGCAAGGCGGGCAAGCTGCCGCGGCCCGCGGCATCCGTCGACTACGCCCTCGAGTACGGCACCGCGACGATCGAGATGCACGACGACCTGCCCGCCGGATCCCGCGTGCTGCTCATCGACGACGTGCTCGCCACGGGCGGCACGCTCGCCGCCGGACGGGAGCTCGTCGAGCGCCTCGGCAGCCACGTCGCGGGCATCTCGGTGCTGTTCGAGATCGACGGGCTCGGCGGCCGTGCAGCCATCGGCGATCTGCACACGGTCTTCCACTCCGACCCCGCGTAGGACGAGGTGCCGGGGCCGGTAGACTGAGCGCGCCAGCCTTCCCGCGACTTCCGGAGCCGTTCATGCCCACCATCGTCGTCGACGTCATGCCCAAGTCCGAACTCCTCGACCCGCAGGGGAAGGCCGTCTCGGGCGCGTTCGCCCGCCTGGGCGTCGAGGGCTTCGCCGACGTCCGCATCGGCAAGCGCTTCGAGCTCACGGTCGAGGGCGAGGTCACCGACGAGCTGCTCGCCGAGGCGAAGCGCGTCGCCGACGAGGTGCTCTCGAACTCCGTGATCGAGGACGTGGTGGGCGTCGAGGTCGTCGAATGACCGTGCGCATCGGCGTCGTCACCTTCCCCGGCTCGCTCGACGACCGCGACGCGCAGCGCGCCGTCCGCATCGCCGGCGCCGAGCCCGTCGCCCTCTGGCACGGCTCGCACGACCTCGAGGGCGTCGACGCCCTCGTGCTGCCCGGCGGCTTCAGCTACGGCGACTACCTGCGCGCCGGAGCCATCGCCGCGCTCTCGCCGATCATGGCCGAGGTGAAGGATGCCGCGGCCAAGGGCATGCCCATCCTCGGAATCTGCAACGGCTTCCAGATGCTCGTCGAGGCGCACCTGCTGCCCGGCGGCCTGATCCGCAACGACCACCAGCACTTCGTGCGCCGCGACCAGAAGCTGGTCGTCGAGAACTCCGACACCGCCTGGACGAACGCGTTCCGCACGGGCCAGGAGATCGTCATCCCGCTGAAGAACGGCGACGGCGGCTACATCGCCGACGACGCGACGCTCGACCGCCTCGAGGGCGAGGGCCTGGTCGCGTTCCGCTACGCCGGCGTCAACCCGAACGGCTCCCTGCGCGACATCGCCGGGCTCACCAACGAGGCGGGCAACGTCGTAGGGCTGATGCCGCACCCCGAGCACGCGGTCGAGCCGGGCTTCGGCCCGGACACGGCGGTCGCGATGCGCAGCGGCATCGACGGCATCGGCTTCTTCGCGAGCGCGGTCGCCGCGGTCGCACGCGTCGCGGCGTAGAACCGCCAGGTCAGCCGGGCGGAAGGCGGAAGGGGTTGTCCCCGGCCTCCGCGAGCAGATACCAGGCGGTCGCACCCGTGTGCAGGCTCGCGTAGTACAGGTCGCCGAAGCCGGAGTCGAGGCCGTCGCTCGACGTCGCCACGATCCCCTTGCCGTCTCCGTTGAGGGCGTCGCGCTGCACCAGACGGATGCTGCTCAATAACGCCTCTGCACGATCCGCATCACCCTGCCCGCCCCGAAGCCGGAGCCCGAGCGCGAGGTTCCCCGCGCCCTCGAACCACACCTTCGAGACGTCGGTGTCGCTGATCGACGGTCCCGTGTAGGGGCCGTCGTTCGCGATCAGGTGGGCGAGCGTCCAGTCCAGCGCCGCGCCGTAGCGCGGGTCGCCGGTGCCGAGGTAGCTCCACGTCTGGGCATCCAGGGGCACGGGTCGGGTGTTGATCGTCGATCCGTCGAGGCCCGTGCCGGTGTCGACATGGCCGTCCGCGCTCTGCATCGCGGCGACGAACGCGGCGGCGACCGCTGCCCGATCCGCCCACACGGCCTCGCCGGTGAGCTGGGCCAGCTGCGCGAAGAACCCGGAGATGTCGCTGTTGTGCTCGGTCGACTTCCACGTCAGCGAGGTGCCGTCGTCCAGCTGGCCGCCCGTGTATCCGAAGGGAGCGCGGACCATGTCGGCGGTGTTCGCCTGGATCCACTCGGCGATCCGCAGTGCCCCGTCGAGGTACTTCGTCTCACCCGTCGCGTGGAACAGCCTCGCGAGGCTCATCCCGACCCAGGCCTGGTTCCCGGTGAAGGTACCGGGGCCGGTGATCTCCACCCGCCCCTGACGGATGCCGTGGGGCTCGTACGACGTGCGAACGCGGCCGTCGCCGATCGGATCCTCCTCCTGCACGAACAGCAGCGTGTCGCCGATCGCCTGCGCACGGCGGAGGTCGGCGGGCAGGCCTCGGGCCGTGTAGGCGATCACGACGAGCGCGTCGTCGTAGACGAACGACGGCGTGAAGTCCCAGCTCGGGGTGGTAAAGAATCCACCCTGATAGCTGCGGGGCAGACAGCGCCCGGCCCCGTCGCAGAACTCGTCGACACGGGCGTCGAGGAACTCGTAGGCCCGCTCCATCGACGCCGCGGCATCCGGAGCGCTCACGCCGGGCACGGGATCATCCGCCGGTTCGATGACCCCCGAGGCGGCAGGAGCCGCTCCCGCGAGCACGGCCGCGACGACGAGCGCAGCGATGACCGCCCACGGCGCGCGCGGTGAACCGGACATGCGGGCCCCTCCGTCGACATCCCGGGCCGAGTGCGCGACCCGCGGGCGACCGAGAGGTCACCAGGAAGAGCCTGACCGGTTCGTCGCGCTCCGGGAAGCGGCGAAAGTCCAGTGTTCCCGTGCCATTCGGCGAACATCGCGATCAGGGATCGCTCCTATCCCAGCGCGGGCGGCCAGACGCCGATGATGATCGCCATGACCACGACCGTGACCAGCTCGTGCGCGATGTTCAGGGTCGTGAGCCTGGTCGAGCGCCCTTCGAAGGCGTCGTGCGTGATGAAGCGGGCGGCCGTGAATCCGGCCCAGAGCGTCACGCCCGTCACGATCGTGCCCCAGAAGAACGGGCCGCCGTAGAAGTGCCAGGCGATGGCGGATGCTCCGGCGAGCACCCATGCCGTGAGGAAGCTCACGATGACCGTGGTGATGATGGGCCACATCGCCGTCGCGGCCGGCCGATCCATGTCGACGTTCGCGAGCTTCGACCAGCGCGTGCCGAACACCTTCGGGGCGTACCAGACCGAGCCGACGAGCATGCTCGACGCGGTTGCCAGCAGCACCGCCCAGTAGTTGATCTCGGGAACCATCATTGCCTCCTCGAATCGGATGCCGTCAGGCTACTCCCCTGTGGTCTCGCGGCCTGCAAGCGGCGCCGGGAGCGCGCATCCGCCCCACCCTCCGAACCGATTCGATCGCCGGTCTGGCGGGAATGTAAGCGTTTGCACTAGTCTCGTCCCATGGCACAGCTTGAACAGATCGCAGCCCCCGGTTCCGAGTGGTGGCGCAGCGCCGTCATCTACCAGATCTACCCGCGCTCCTTCGCCGACGCGTCGGGCGACGGCATCGGCGACCTGCCGGGCATCACAGCACGGCTCGACTCGCTGAAGGATCTCGGCGTCGACGCGATCTGGCTGAGTCCGTTCATGACCAGCCCCCAGCGCGATGCCGGCTACGACGTCGCCGACTACCGCGACGTCGACCCGCTCTTCGGCACCCTCGCCGACTTCGACGAGATGCTGGCCGAGGCCCATGCCCGCGGCATCCGCGTGGTCGTCGATCTCGTCCCGAACCACTCCTCGGCGCAGCACGCCTGGTTCCAGGAGGCGCTCAAGGCCGCCCCCGGAAGCCCCGAGCGTGCGCGCTACATCTTCCGCGACGGCAAGGGCGAGAACGGCGAGCTCCCGCCGAACAACTGGGAGTCCGTGTTCGGCGGCGGCATGTGGGAGCGCATCGTCGAAGCCGACGGCACTCCCGGCCAGTGGTACCTGCACATCTTCGACCCCACGCAGCCCGACTTCGACTGGAACAACGAAGAGGTGCGCGAGGAGTTCCGCTCGATCCTGCGCTTCTGGCTCGACCGCGGTGTCGACGGGTTCCGCGTCGACGTCGCGCACGGCATGATCAAGGCCGACGGCCTGCCCGACTACACGCCCCCGGCCGACGCCGACTCGATGGGCGGCGGCGAGGCGAACGTGCCGTACTGGGGCCAGGACGGCGTGCACGACATCTACCGCGACTGGCACGAGGTGCTCGCCGAGTACGACGGCGACCGCGCACTCTGCGGCGAGGCCTGGATGCCGACGCTGAAGCAGACCGCTCTCTGGGTGCGCCCCGACGAGATGCACCAGACGTTCAACTTCCCGTATCTCATGACCCCGTGGGACGCGAAGGAGCTCGGCGATGTCATCCGCGAGTCGCTCGACGCGTTCGGCGCGGTCGGCGCCCCCAGCACCTGGGTGCTCTCGAACCACGACGTCGTGCGTCACGCGAGCCGGCTCGCGCTGACGGCCGACAACCCGCAGGGCGAGGGCATCGGACCGAACACGCCCGACAAGCCCGACACGGCGATCGGACTGGCACGCGCCCGCGCGGCGACCACCCTGATGCTGGCCCTCCCCGGCTCCGCGTATCTCTACCAGGGCGAGGAGCTCGGTCTCCCCGAGGCGATGGAGATCCCCGACGCGTTCCGGCAGGACCCGACCTGGTTCCGCACGAACGGCGAGCGCTACGGACGCGACGGATGCCGCGTGCCGCTGCCCTGGACCGCAGAGGGCACCGCCTTCGGGTTCAACGACACCGGGGCATCCTGGCTGCCGCAGCCGGCCGACTGGGCGACCTACGCGCGGGATGTCGAAGAGGCCGATCCGACGTCGACGCTGTCGCTGTACAAGCAGCTGCTGGCGGCACGACGCGAGCACGGCTTCGGCAGCGGCTCGCTCGTGTGGGAGGACGCGGGAACAGATGCCGTGGCCTTCCGCCGCGGCGACGTGCACGTGGTCGCGAACCTCGGCACCGCCCCGCTCGAACTGCCCGCCGGCGCGAAGGTGGTGCTGTCGAGCCGGCCGTTCGACGGCACCTCGCTGCCCGTCGACACGGCGGCCTGGTACACGACGGCCTGATCACCCTTCCGTTCCGGTCGCGATTTCTCACCGAGAGCCACCCGCCGAGGGTGAGAAACTGCGACCGGAACAGGATCCGACGGAGGAACCGCATGGCGAGCATCGATGAGGTGGCCCGGCTCGCCGGGGTCTCCACGGCGACCGTCTCGCGCGCTCTGAGCGGCCGCGGGCAGGTCTCCGCGTCCGCCAGGGAGCGTGTGCAGGCGGCGGCGCAGACGCTCGGCTACGTCGTCTCCTCGCGGGCCTCGAGCCTCGCCTCGGGGCGCACGCGGAACATCGGCGTCGTGGTGCCGTTCCTCGACCGCTGGTTCTTCAGCACCGTGCTGTCCGGGGTCTCGGCCGCTCTGATGCGCGAGGGCTACGACATCACGCTCTACAACATCACCGCCGACAAGGACGTGCGTCGGCACGTGTTCGACACGTTCCTGCGCCGTCAGCGGGTGGATGCCGTGATCGCGGTGTCGATCGAGCTCGACGAGGACGAGACGCAGTACCTGCTCGAGCTCGGACTCCCGGTCATCGCGATCGGCGGACCGAACCCGAAGCTCGACACCCTGACGGTCGACGACGTCGCCGTGGCGCAGCTGGCCACCGAGCACCTCATCGGACTCGGCCACACCGACATCGCGCACATCGGGGCGAACCCCGAGTTCGACCTCGACTTCCATATCCCGACCAACCGACGACTGGGTTTCGAGCGGGCGCTGGCGAAGGCCGGCATCCCCCTCAACCCCGCCTTCCTGGAGCCCGCGGACTTCACGGTCGAGGGTGGCTATCGGGCGGCCAAGCAGCTGCTCGGCCGCCCGGGGCCCCGCCCGACCGCCGTGTTCGCCGCATCCGACGAGATGGCGATCGGTGCGCTTCTCGCTGCCCGCGACCTGGGCTTCGGCGTGCCGGACGACCTGTCGATCGTAGGCATCGACGGGCATGAGCTCGGGGAGTTCTTCCGACTCACGACCGTCGACCAGTTCCCGCTCGGCCAGGGGGAGCGAGCGGCGGATGCCGTGCTCGCGAAGCTCTCCGAGCCGGATGCCGTGCGCATCCCGGCCGCCCTGCCGTACGAGCTGAACGTGCGCGGGACGACCGCCCGACTCGTCTGAGCTGTTCCGCCGACCCGGCAGAAGCGGTCAGGTCATGATGCGACGATGAGGCCCTTCGCGGCGCGGGCGGTCTCGAAGCGGCGCTGCACGTCGGGCCAGTTCACGAGCTCCCAGAACGCCTTCACGTAGTCGGCGCGCACGTTGAGGTAGTCGAGGTAGTAGGCGTGCTCCCACACGTCGAGCTGCAGAAGCGGCGTCACGCCGAGCGGGGCATTGCCCTGCTGGTCGAACAGCTGGAAGATCACCGGTCGCGCTCCCACGGAATCCCAGGCGAGAACGGCCCAGCCCGAGCCCTGCACGCCGAGCGCGGTGGCGGTGAAGTGCGCGCGGAAGGCATCGATCGACCCGAACGCGTCGACGAGCGCGGCTTCGAGCTCGCCCTCGGGAGCCCCGCCGCCCTCGGGCGAGAGGTTCTGCCAGAACACCGAGTGGTTGATGTGGCCGCCGAGGTTGAACGCGAGGTCCTTCTCGAGCTTGTTCACGTTCGCGAGGTCGCCGGCGCTGCGTGCGGTCGCGAGCTGCTCGAGTGCGGTGTTCGCGCCGGTGACGTAGGCCTGGTGGTGCTTCGAGTGGTGCAGCTCCATGATCTTGCCGGAGATGTGCGGCTCGAGAGCGGAGTAGTCGTACGGGAGCTCGGGGAGCGTGTAGAGAGCGGACATGATGTCTTCCTTTCAGAGGTGGGTGTCGTGCGGCAGCGGATGGAAGCGGCGGTCGAGGTAGACGAGCGGCCGCCCGGCGGTTCCGGGAAGCACCTCGAGCACCTCGGCGATGACCACGGTCGACGAGCCGACCGGGACGGTCTGGATGGGGCGGCAGCGCAGCGCGACGCGGGCTCCGGCGAGGTGCGGCTCACCGGTCGGGAGCGTCGCCCATCCCTGCTCCGTCGTGAAGCGCTCGGAGCCGCTGACCGCGAACGTCTGCGCGAGAGCGGAGTGCTCGTCGTCGATGAGGTGCACGACGAAGGAGTCGGCTGCGAGGATCGCGCCGGCGGAGCCGGTCGCCCGGGTCACCGAGAACACGATCGCGGCGGGGTCGACGGCCACCGAGGCGACGCTCGACGCCGTGAGCCCGACCGGCCCCGCCGGGGTGCTCGCCGTGATGATCGCCACACCGGCGGGATGTGTGCGGAAGGCCGCCTTGAGCCCGTCGCCGACCGGCGTGGGCACGGGTGCCGTGCTCATCGAGCGACCTCCATCCGCTGCCCCTGCCTGGCGTGCGCGAGCATCTCCGAGCGATCGACGATCTTGGTGCGCTCGCGTCCTCGTTCGGCTCCGGCACCGCGCTCCGCGGCGTCGATCCGCAGCCAGCCGTCGAGATCGACGGCGCGCGCGAGGTGAGCGATCGGGTCGTCGTCGCGGTCCTCGCGTGCGACGTCGGCGACCGCGAGATCGTCCACGAGGTGGGAGACCGTCTGCGCGGCATCCGATTTGGTCGAGCCGATGAGACCGACCGGACCCCGCTTGATCCAGCCGGTGGCGTAGAGCCGCGGAACGGGTGACCCGTCGACATCCACGACGCGGCCCTCGACATGCGGCACGACGCCCGGATCTGCGGCGAACGGCACCCCGGGAACCGGCGACGACCGATATCCCACAGCACGGTAGACGGCCCCGACGTCGTAGCGCAGCAGCTCCCCGGTGCCGACCATGCGGCCCAGCTCGTCGGATGCCGTGCGCTCCATCTCGATCCCGGTGACCCGGTCGCTGCCGAGCAGCCGGACCGGACGCTGCCGCAGATGCAGGTGGATGCGGCGTGAGCCGGTGCGGCTCGCGGGATCGAGCGCGGCCCATTCGGTCAGGGTGCGCACGATGATGCGACGCTGCGTGAACTGCGCCATCATCCGCTCGGCGTGCGCGTCGAGCGCGAGCTCCTCGGGGTCGACGATCACATCGACGTCCTCCTGATCGGCGAGCTCGCGCAGCTCCATCGCGGAGAAGCGCACGTCGGCGGGACCGCGTCGGGCGAAGAGGTGGACGTCGCGCAACGGGCTCGCAGCGAGCCCGTCGAGCACCGCGTCCGGGGTATCGGTGCGCATCAGCGCCGATGCGGGCTTGGCGAGGATCCTCGTCACATCGAGCGCGACATTGCCTGCGCCGAGCACGGCGACCGACTCGGCCGTGAGCGGCCAGATGCGCGTCGTGTCCGGGTGGCCGTCGTACCAGGCGACGAACTCCGCGGCACCGAACGATCCCGGCAGGTCGATGCCGGGGATGTCGAGGGCGACGTCGAGGTCGGCGCCCGTCGCGATGATCACACCGTCGTAGGCTGCGCGGAGTGCGTCGACGGTGACATCGACACCGATCTCTACGTTGCACCGCAGCCGGATCCGGGGGTTCACGAGCACGTCGTGCAGCGCATCGGTGATCCTGCGGATGCGCGGGTGGTCGGGGGCGACGCCGTACCGGACCAGGCCGTACGGTGCGGGGAGCTTCTCGAAGAGGTCGATCGAGGCGTGCGGCACGCGCCCGAGCAGGATGTCGGCGGCGTAGATGCCCGCGGGTCCCGCCCCGACGATGGCGATGCGCGGTTCGGTGATGGTCATGCGTGCGCCTCCTGGGGTGGAAGGACGGCGACGACGGGGTGGTCGAACGACAGCATCCCCGTCTTGGCGGCGCCTCCCGGCGATCCGATGTCGTCGAAGAACTCGACGTTGGCCTTGTAGTAGTCCTGCCATTCGCCGGGCAGGTCGTCTTCGTAGTAGATCGCCTCGACCGGGCACACCGGCTCGCAGGCACCGCAGTCGACGCACTCGTCCGGATGGATGTACAGGGAGCGTTCACCCTCGTAGATGCAGTCGACGGGGCATTCGTCGATGCAGGCCTTGTCCTTCACGTCGACGCACGGCAGGGCGATGACATAGGTCATCGGGTGGTCTTCGTCCGGGTCACAATGTCACGGTAAAACCTCAACTGCACTTGAGGTCAAATCGGCGCGGCTCAGGCCACCTCGAACCCGGCGGTCAGCAGCACCTCGTCCCGCGACGACGGTCCCACCAGCAGCTCGAACGCCCCCGGCTCGACGACGCGGATGCCGGCGGCATCCACGATCGTGCAGTCGGCGACCGGCAGCTCCAGCCGCACCCGCACCGACTCGCCCGACTCGATGTCGACCTGGCGGTAGGTCTTGAGCTCCTTGTCGGTCCAGCTCACGCTGGTCACGGCATCCCGCACGTACACCTGCACGGTCTCGCGCACCGGGCGCTCCCCCGTGTTCGTCACGGTGATGTGCCCGACGATCGTGTCGTCCACCGCCAGCGCTGGCGACTCGAGCGCGAGGTCGGAGTACTCGACCGTCGTGTACGACCGCCCTTCCCCGAACGCCCAGGCGGGCGCCTGGGTGAGGTCGGCGTAGCGATCGCCGTGCTGCCCGCGGATCTGGTTGTAGTACGTCGGCTGCTGACCCACATGCTGCGCGAACGAGATCGGCAGGCGCCCCGAGGGCTCGACGGCTCCGGAGATGATCTCGGCGAGCGCGCGCCCGCCCTGCATCCCCGGGTTCGCCGCCCAGATCACGGCGGCCGCCCGCTGCACGGATGCCGGCAGCACGAGCGGCTTCGACGCGAGAAGCACCACGACCACGGGCTTGCCCGTCGCGATCACCGCGTCGAGCAGGGCGATCTGCCCGCCGATGAGCTCGAGCGTCGCGGTCGATCGCCCTTCGCCGACGAGCTCGATACGGTCGCCCACGACGGCGACGACCACATCGGAGGCGGATGCCGCCGCGACGGCCTCAGCGATCAGAGCCTCATCCGGCGCGCACGGCTTCACCACCGGCGGTCGCGGCTGGTGGTCCGGGAAGAACGCGCCCTGCGGGTCCTCCTCCAGGGTGAGGATGTCGGCGCCGCGGGCGTAGGAGACGTTCCAGTCGTCGATGCCCTCCAGTCCGTCGCGGACGGTCGTGATCATGTCGCGCGGCTGCCCGTCGAGCCAGCCGGCCTGTCCCGACCCTCCCGCCCAGTCGCCGAGCTGCGTCTGCGCGTCGTCGGCGAGCGGGCCGACGACCGCGACCCGGAGCGAAGCGGTGGCGTCGAGCGGCAGCACGCCGTCGTTCTCGAGCAGCACGATCGAGCGGCGGGCCGTCTCGAGATTCAGCTCCGCGTGCGCAGCGCTGCCGACGACGGCATCCAGCTCCGCTCCCGGGAGCCGCGGGTCCTCGAAGAGCCCCAGCTCGAACTTCAGCGTGAGGATCCGCGCGGCCGCGGCGTCGAAGGCGTCCTCCGCGAGAAGCCCCTGCGCCACGGCATCCAGAGCACCCTCGAAGAATCCGGGTGTCGTCATGATCATGTCGTTCCCGGCCCGCACCGCCGCCGCGGCGGCGTGCGCGATGTCGGGCTGGATGCGCTGCTCCCAGACCATGCGCCCGACGTTGTCCCAGTCGGTGATGAGCGTCCCCGTGTAGCCCCACTCGCCGCGCAGCACATCGCTGAGCAGCCACTCGTTGGTCGTGATCGGCACCCCGTCCATGGTCTGGTACCCGAGCATGAACGACCGGCAGCCCTCACGGGCGACCCGCTCGAACGGCGGGAGGAACCAGGACCGGAGCTTCCGTCGGGAGATGTCCGCCTCGCTCGCGTCCCGCCCGCCCTGCGTCTCGGAGTAGCCGGCGAAGTGCTTGGCCGTCGCGAGGATCGCGGTGGGATCGTCGAGACCGTCGCCCTGATAGCCGCGCACCATGGCACTGGCGAGCTCGCCGATGAGGAACGGGTCCTCGCCGAAGGTCTCGCTCACCCGTCCCCAGCGCAGATCGCGCGAGATGCAGAGCACCGGCGAGAACGTCCAGTGGATGCCGGTGACGGCGACCTCCTCCGCCGTCGCGCGGGCGACGCGCTCGAGCAGACCGGCATCCCACGACGCCGCCATGCCGAGCTGCGTGGGATAGATCGTCGCACCGGGCCAGAACGAGTGGCCGTGGATGCAGTCCTCGGCGACGAGCAGCGGGATCCGCAGGCGGGTCTCGGCCGTCAGCTCGTTCGCCCGCAGGATGCGCTCCGGCGAGGTGTGCAGGATGGACCCTGCCTGTCGGCGCAGGATGTGGTCGTCGAGATCGTCGCGTGCGTCGAGCTGCAGCATCTGCCCGATCTTCTCCTCCAGCGTCATCCGGTCGAGGAGATCGGCGACGCGCTCGGGGATCGGCAGTGCGGGGTCGCGGTACGGGAGGGTGGTCGTCAGCGTGGGAGAGGTCATCACTTCGTGTTCTGTGTCTTCGTCATGTTCGTCGTGTTCGGAGACGACGCGGTCTTCGGGGAGGTCGGGATGCTCCGCACGGCGGTGACCGCGTCGTTCACGTTGAGGCCCTTCTTCTTCATGGCCCTGGCCCGCTCGCCTGCCGAGCGCAGGCGCGGGTTGACGTACTCGTCGATCCCGAAGTTGATGAGCGAGAGCGCGACGCCGATGATGGCGATGCAGAGACCTGCGGGAACGTACCACCACCACAGCCGGGGGAACGCGCCGTTCTGCTGGGCCCAGAACAGGATCGTGCCCCAGTTCAGGTTGCTCACCGGGATCACGCCGATGAAGGCGAGCGTGGTGAGGCCCAGGATCGCAGCGGTCACGGTTCCGACGAAGCTCGACGCGATGAGCGCCATGAGGTTCGGCAGCATCTCGACGGTGATGATGCGGCGCAGGGGCTCGCCGTTCGCGCGCGCCGCCTGGATGAAGTCGCGATTGCGCAGCGACATCGTCTGCGCGCGCAGCACTCTCGCGCCCCACGCCCATCCGGTCAGGCCGAGGACGGCGGCGATCACGATCAGCGGCGGGTTCTCGAACTGCGACGCGATGATGATGATCAGCGGGATGCCGGGGATCACCAGGAACACGTTGGTCAGCGCCGAGAGAGACTCGCTCTTCCAGCCGCGCACGTAGCCGGAGATGACCCCGATCGTGATCGCGATGACCGTGGCGATGGCGGCGGAGAGGAAGCCGACGACGATCACGCCGCGGGTGCCGAAGATGATCTGGCTGAGCACGTCCTCGCCCATGTGGGTGGTGCCGAGCCAGTGCTCGAACGACGGCGGCTGCCGCAGCGCCGAGCGGTCCTTCTCGGTCGCGCCGTAGGGGGCGATCCAGTCGGCGAGGATCGCGACGAGGACGAACACACCGAGGATGATGAGCCCGGCGATCGACTTGCGGTTGCGGAACATCGCGAACGCCTGCGCGAGCTGCGAGCGGAAGGTGCGCTGCTCCGGAGGGACGGATGCCGGCGCACGCAGGGTCGCTGTCTCCGGCATCCCCGAGACGACCGGCGATCCGTCGGGGGCGGTGGTTCCGGCGGTGGTGGGAACGGTCATCTCAGGCCTCCGTCTGACGAGTGCGCGGGTCGAGGTAGGCGTACACGACATCGGCGAGGATGTTCGCGACGAGCACCGACAGCGTGATCACGAGGAACACGCCCTGCATGAGCGCATAGTCCTTGGCGTTGGTGGCGTCGAGCAGCAGCTTGCCGACACCGGGGTAGCTGAAGACCATCTCCATCACGATCGTGCCGCCGACGATGAAGCCGATCGAGAGGGCGAAGCTCTGGATCTGCGGCAGCACGGCGTTGCGGGCGGCGTAGGCCCACAGCACGCGGCGGTTCGGCATGCCCTTCGCCTGCGCGACGGTGATGTAGTCCTCGTCGAGCACGGTCAGCATCATGTTGCGCATGCCGAGCATCCATCCGCCCAGCGAGGCGATGATGATGGTCAGCGCCGGGAGGGTTCCGTGCATGATCACCTGGCCGATGAAGTCGAGGCTCCACTCCGGCGACTGTCCCTTGTCGTAGGCGTGCGAGGAGGGGAACCACTTCAGCGTCGAGGAGAAGATCGCGATCGCGATGAGGCCGAGCCAGAAGTACGGGATGGTGTTGAAGAACGTGGTGATGGGGATCAGCGCGTCGAGCCTGCTGCCGCGCCGCCAGCCGACGATGGCACCGCCGATCGTGCCGATCGCGAACGAGATGATCGTGGCGAGTCCGACCAGGCCGAGCGTCCACGGCAGCGCCGCCGACAGCACCTCGCCGACCGGGCGCAGACCGTGCAGGGTCGAGATGCCCAGATCGCCGCGGAACAGCATGCCCCAGTACTCGAGGTACTGCTGCCAGATCGACTTGTCGGTGTCGATGCCGAGCAGGATGCGGAGCGAGTCGGCGGCCTCCGGGCTCACGTTGCGGTTGCGCGCGAGGTACGAGCTCACCGCGTCGCCCTTCATGAAGCGCGGCAGGAAGAAGTTGATCGTGAGCGCGGCCCAGAGGGTGAAGAGGTAGAAGACGGCGCGCCCGGCGAAGAACCGCCAGGGCACCGGTCGGCGGGTGCGCTCGGCGGTCGTCGCCGTCGTGCCGACCTCGAGGGCGTCTTTCGCGACGAGATCGTTGTCGTCGAGCTGGGGGAATGCCGTGCTCACAGTGCACCTCCGGTCGATGCGGCCGAGGCGAAGTGCTTCTCCGGGTCGGGGGATGCCGCGCGCAGCTCGCGGGTGTACGGATTCTGGGGGTTGAGGATGACGTCGTCGGCGGTGCCGTACTCCACGACCCGCCCCTGGTTGAGCACCATGATCTCGTCGCTGAAGTGCCGGGCGGTGGCGAGATCGTGGGTGATGTAGAGCACGCCGAGCCCCTCCTCGCGCTGCAGGTCGGCGAGCAGGGTCAGCACGCCGAGACGGATGGAGACGTCGAGCATCGACACCGGCTCGTCGGCGACGAGCAGCGACGGGCGCGAGGCGAGCGCGCGGGCGATGGCGACGCGCTGGCGCTGGCCGCCGGAGAGCTCGTGCGGGCGGCGGTCGATCACGGCATCAGCATCGAGGCGCACCCGGGCGAGCAGACGACGGACCTCGGCGTCGGTGTCCTTCTTCGGCACGACGGCGTCGAGTCTGATGGGCCGCTCGAGGTGATAGCGGATCGAGTGGTACGGGTTGAGCGAGGCGAAGGGATCCTGGAAGACCATGCGCAGCTGCTGCCGGTAGCGCCGCAATCCCCTGCCACGACGCGGGATCGGCTGCCCGTCGAGCAGCACCTCGCCGCTGGTGGGCGTCTCGAGCTGCGTGAGGATCTTCGCGATGGTCGACTTGCCGCTGCCGGACTGGCCGACGAGGCCGATCGTCCGCCCCGAGGTCAGCGTGAAGCTGACGTCGTCGAGCGCCTTGATGCGTCCGGCACCGCGGACGTTGTAGCTCTTCGTGACGCCGCGGAACTCGAGCGTGGTCATCGGACCAGCACCCCTCTCTCCCCGGTCAGCCGGGGGAACGACGACAGCAGGGTCCTCGTGTACTCGTGCTGCGGACGCCGCCAGATCTCCTCGGCGCTCGCGAGCTCGATGATGCGTCCCTCGCGCATGATCGCGATCCGGTCGCTGATCTCGAGGAGCAGGGGGAGGTCGTGGGTGATGAAGATCACCGAGAAGCCGAACTCGTGACGCAGCTGGGAGATCTGCTTGATGATCTCGCGCTGCACCAGCACATCGAGCGCGGTGGTCGGCTCGTCCATCACCATGAGCTGGGGCCGCAGCGCGAGGGCCATGGCGATCATCACGCGCTGGCGCATGCCGCCGGAGAGCTCGTGCGGGAACGACCTCATGCGCTGTCGTCCGACCTTCACGATCTCGAGCAGCTCCTCGGCCTCGGCCCGGCGCTGGCGGCGGTTCATCCCCGGGCGATGGATCTCGAAGACGTCCTCGAGCTGGGAGCCGATCGTGTCGACCGGGTTGAGGGCGTTCATCGCCCCCTGGAACACCATCGAGACCTTGTCCCAGCGGAAGCGCTGCATCGCGTCGACGTCGAGGGCGTTGATGTCGACGTCGTCGCCGGAGACATCGTGGAAGATGACGTCTCCGCCGGTGATGACGGCCGGCGCGCGCAGCAGGCGCTGCACGCCGTACGCGAGCGTGGTCTTGCCGCATCCGCTCTCGCCGGCGAGTCCGAGGATCTCGCCGCGCTGCAGTTCGAGGGTGACATCGGTCACCGCCTCGACCGGAGGATCGACGTCGTACACGACCGAGAAGTCGCGCACGGAGAGGAGGGGGTCTGACATGGTGTGTGTCCTTCATCGATCAGAGGGGGAGGCGCCGACCCTTCGACAGGCTCAGGGACCCATTGCTGGGTGGCTGAGCCTGTCGAAGCCGCCGACGCTCCCCGTCGGATGCGTTACTCGGCGGGCTTCAGCTTCGTGAGGATCTGCACGATGTTCTGCTGCGTCGGGTCGGCCGACGCGTACGGGTCCTCCTCCGACGGCCAGCCCACGTAGTTCCGCGTGTTGAACTCGCCGAGCAGCGGGTGCGCACCCAGCGGGATCGCCGGAACCTGCTCGACGAAGATCTTCTGCATGGTGTCGAGGGCCGCCGTGCGCTCCTCATCGGATGCCGCGTTCGCGTAGGTGTTCAGCGCCTCCGTCGCGGCCGGGTCCTCGAAGCGTCCGAAGTTGAAGCCGGCGATGCCGTCGGGCGAGATCCAGCGCGGGTCCATCGTCGAGGTGTACAGACCGTAGGCGGTGCCGCTGTCCTCGAGCCAGTGGATGATCGCCGAGAACGAGCCGTCGTCGCGCGGGCCCTGCCAGCCGCCCCAGTCGGGCATGTCGATCTTCACCTCGGCGCCGATGGACTCGGAGACGTCTTCGGCGATCAGCTCCTGCGCGGTGTTCCAGTCGCTCCATCCGGAGGGAACCGAGAGCGTGAACGAGACGGGCGTGCCGTCGGGGTCGATGAGCGCATCGCCGCTCCACGTGTAGCCGGCTGCTTCGAGCACGCCGCGGGCCTTCTCGGCATCCACCGAGTAGTCCTTGCCCTGGAACTCGGGCTGGATCTCGTCCTCGAGGATCGAGGAGAGTCCGGTGACCGACCAGACCGGCTCGCTCGCACCCTCACGGGCGATGTCGACGTAGGCGTCGCGGTCGATCACCCAGGCGAGGGCCTGACGGAACGCGGGGTCGTCGAACGGCTTCTGGTGCAGGTTCATGAAGAGCGTCGCGGATCCGGTCGTCGGCGCAGCCCAGAACTTGTTGTGCTCGGGGTCGGCGGAGAGGAACTGCTCCTCGATCTGCGGGATGAACGCCTGCGCCCAGTCGGCTTCGCCCTGGGCGAGCGCGGTGGTCAGCGCGGTGTTGTCGCCGTACGAGACGTAGTGCAGCTCGGGCACGGCCAGGTCGCCGCCCCAGTAGTCGTCGCGCGCCTCGAGGGTGACCGACTCGGTCGACCAGTTCGACAGCGCGTACGGGCCGGTGCCGACCAGGTCGTCGCCCTTGACGGGGTTCGTTGCCGGATCGTCGAGGTTCTCCCAGATGTGCTTGGGGACGATCGGCACGTGCAGCACGCGGGCCTGGTTGACGAACTTCGACTGGCCGAAGGTCAGGGTGACGGCGTCGCCCTCGACCGTCGCACCCTCGAACTGCAGGCCGGCGGTGTCGAGCGCCGGGGTGGAGACGAGCTCGTACGTGAAGACGATGTCGTCGGCGGTGAACGGCTCGCCATCGCTCCAGGTGACGTCCTTGCGCGGGACCACGGTGACCGCGGTGTAGTCGTCGTTCCATTCGATGCTCTCGGCCAGCCACGGGGTGACCTCGCGGTCGCCGGTCTGGTTGACGAGGCCGAGCGTCTCGAAGATGACCTTGCCGTAGCCGTACTTCGAGGCGGACGAGTCGCCGACGAACGGGTTGTTCGACTCGGTGGTGATCGCGCCGTCGGGCTTCGCGATGGTGAGGGAGGCCGAATCGCCGGAGCCGGCGTCGTCGTTTCCGCCGGCGGAGCAGCCCGCGAGGGCTGAGATTCCGAGGGCGGTGATCGCCGTGACGGCGATCAGGGATTTCCTGAGCTTCATTGCTTCTCCTTGGGCACGGTCGTTGTGCTGCGTGGGGGACATTCACTTACTGGCGAGAAAGTAAGTGATTGCGAGGTTACCCACTGGTAAGTTCATTGGCAAGTACGAGTCGGAGAGGAGCACCGCGTGGCAGACGAGAAGTCGCGAGTGCGTCCGTCGACCCTCGCGAAGCGTGAGCAGATCCTCACCGCAGCGGTCGAGATCTTCGGCAACAAGGGGTCGACGAACGGCACGCTGGCCGACGTGGCCGAGCAGGTCGGCCTCACCCACGCCGGCGTGCTCCACCACTTCGGCTCCAAGCAGAAGCTGCTGCTCGAGGTGCTCTCCTACCGTGACCAGGCGGATGTGGCGGCACTCGAGAAGAAGCACATCCCCGGCGGGCCCGAGCTCTTCCTGCACCTCGTGCGCACGGCCTTCGCCAACGAGAAGCGCCCGGGCATCGTGCAGGCGTACACCGTGCTCTCCTCCGAGTCCGTCACCGACGACCATCCCGGGCGGGAGTACTTCGAGGAGCGGTACACGACGCTGCGCCGCGAGGTGACGGCGGCGTTCCACGAGCTCTGCGCCCAGGAGGGCGTGGACGACCCGCAGAGCATCGCCGCGGCATCCGCCGGCATCCTGGCCGTCATGGACGGGCTGCAGCTGCAGTGGCTCCTGCACCCCGGCGTCATCGACCTCGGAGAGGCGAGCGAGTTCGCGATCCGCGCGATCGTGAACGGCGTCCTGCATCCGGGACCTGAGCTGGGGACCTACGCCCGCGAGTAGGCTCGGGGCCATGACGATCGACCTCGAAGCGCTCTACATCGACCTGCACCAGCACCCCGAGCTCTCGTTCCAGGAGACGCGCACCGCCGGCATCGCCGCCGCCCACCTGCGCGATCTGGGCCTCGAGGTCGAGGAGGGCGTCGGAGTCACCGGAGTCATCGGAATCCTTCAGAACGGTGACGGCCCGGTCGTGTGGGTGCGGGCGGACATGGATGCGCTGCCCGTCGAGGAGCAGACCGGGCGGGCGTATGCGAGCACGGCGAAGGGCGTCGATCCCTCGGGCAACACCGTCCCGGTCATGCACGCCTGCGGGCACGACATGCATGTCACCGCGATGATCGGCGCGGTCGAGAAGCTGGTCGCCGAGCGGGCCGACTGGTCGGGCACGCTCGTGGTGCTGATCCAGCCGGCCGAGGAGTACGGCGCCGGCGCGCGGGCGATGCTCGACGACGGCCTCCTCGACCGCTACCCGAAGCCCGACATCGTGCTCGGACAGCACGTCACCCCGCTGCCCGCCGGGATCATCGGCGTGCGCAGCGGTACGCAGATGGCGGCATCCGACGGTCTCACGGTGGTCCTGCACGGCCGGGGCGGCCACGGCTCCCGCCCTCACTCCACGATCGATCCGGTCGTCATGGCCGCCGCGACCGTCATGCGACTGCAGACCATCGCCTCCCGCGAGATCGACCCGCAGGGCGTGGGCGTCGTGACGGTCGGCTCGATCCACGCCGGCCTGAAGAACAACATCATCCCGGCCGAGGCGACGCTCGAGCTGAGCCTGCGCTACCCGAACGAGCAGGCCCGCGAGAAGGTGCTCGCGAGCGTCGAGCGCATCGTGCGCGCCGAGGCCCTCGCCTCCGGCGCGGAGCGCGAGCCCGAGATCCGCACGCTGCACACCCTGCCGGCCACCATCAACGACGACGATGCCACGGCGCGCGTGACCGCGGCCCTGCAGCGCGCACTGGGCGAGGAATCCGTCATCGATCCCGGCATGTTCACCGGCAGCGAGGACGTCTCGTGGTTCGCGCGGGACGCCGGTGTGCCGCTGGTCTTCTGGTTCTGGGGCGGCGTCGACCCCGCGCGCTTCGCCGAGGCCGTCGAGGCCGGCCGACTGGACAAGGACATCCCGACCAACCACTCGCCGTTCTTCGCCCCGGAGATCCACCCGACCATCGAGGTCGGCGTGACCGCGCTGTCGTCGGCGGCCCGCGAATTCCTCGGCTAGCCGCCCGTGACCGGGCACGAACCGAGAGGCCCTCTGCTCGTCGTCGGCGAGCTCTGCGTCGACCTGATCATCGAGGTGGATGACGAGATCCGCTTCGGGCAGCACGAGCAGATCGTTCCCCGCACGACGTTGACGATGGGCAGCTCGTCGGCGATCACGGCGTGCGGAGCCGCCGCCCTCGGCGTCGACACCCGACTGATCAGCGTGCGCGGTGACGACACGTTCGGGCGCTTCCTCGACACCGAGCTGCGCGAGCGCCGGGTCGACACCGCCGGCGTTCGCGTCGACGCCGCGCTCCCCACCGGCGCATCCACGCATCTCACGCGGCCGAACGGCGATCGCGCCATCCTCACATCGATGGGCTCGATCGGCACTGTCCGGGCCGCCGACGTCACGGCCGACGACCTCGCCTCCGCCGCGCACCTGCATGTGGGCAGCTACTTCCTCCAGCACGACCTGCACGCCGAGGCACCCGCGCTCTTCCGCGCCGCTCGGGCGGCCGGGGTGACCACGTCACTCGACGGCAACTTCGACCCGGACGAGCGGTGGGGTTCCGGCATCCTCGACCTGATGCCGCACGTCGATGTCTTCTTCGGGAACGAGGAGGAATTGACCGGCATCACCCGAGCGGACGACATCGACGCGGCGATCGCCGAGCTCCTCGCGGTCATGCCGGAAAGCGCGGTCGTCGTCGCGAAGCTCGGTGCCGACGGCGCGGTCGCCGCCTGGCGCTCGGCCGAGGACATCGAGCGGATCCGCGCGAGCGTTCCGCCGCTCGACTCCGACCTCGTGGACACCGTCGGTGCAGGCGACACGCTCGCGGCCGGCTTCCTCACCGCCCGCCTGCTCGACATGCCGGCCGACGACGCGATCGCGTTCGCCGTCGCCTGCGGAACGGCGTCCACGCGGGGCCCCGGCGGGGTCGGCGCGCAGCCGGATCGCGCGACGGCCTTCGCGCTTGCGGCGCAGACCGCCGTCGTCCGCTGAGACAGGTGGTCGTCAGAGGTGGCGGACGGTGATCGCCTCGCGTCCGTAGGTCTGCCGCGCGGTGCGCATGCAGCGTGAGCAGAGGATCTCGACGCGCCGGGGATGACCCTCGCCGCAGACGCAGTCGATCGTGACCCGCCACTTGGCCTTGCGTCCGCAGGCCTGGTAGGCCTCCTCGCCGCCGTGGTCGCATTCGCAGAGCTGACGCCCTCGGTCCATGCCGGGGAGTTCGCCGACGTCGACGACGCTCTCGGTCCCGACGCTCGCTGAAGTCACCAGGTGATGCTTCCAGGAGTCGCCCGTCGACCGCAAGAGCACTCGACGCCTCAGCGGGTCAGATACTCCAGGTGGAGTGCGAGCGAGGCCTCGAGCGTGTCGGTCTCTCCCGTGGATCGCAGGACCTGCACCCCTCCCTGGATGCCGGCGATGACGGATGCCGCGACCCGCGCGGCATCCGCGTCGGCCCGCGCCTCTCCGGCCCCCTGCATCGCGCGGATGCCGCGGGCGAGGCGCTCCCGCCAGTCGAGGAGCAGCGTGGAGATGACCTCGGCGGCACCGGGAGTCGACGCCTGGTCCATCAGCGCGGCAAGTGGGCAGTTGGCTCCCAGCGCGCGATAGCGGGAGACGACCGCCGTGCTCCACTGCTCCCAGCCGCTCCGGCTGGTGAGGTCGTCGAGCTGCGGCTGCTGATCGTCGATCACCCGATTGGCCTCGCGCCGGATGGCGGCGAGCAGCAGCTCCTCCTTGCCCGCGGGGAAATAGTGGAACAACTGCCCCTTGCTGGTCCCGGTCACCGCCCGGATGTCATCGAGGGTGATCTCGCCGGGGGCGTCGCTGCGCAGGTAGGCACCGGTCGCCTCCAGGATGCGCTCTCGAGTGGCACGGCCTTTCGCGGTGAGGGTCATGCTCCCATCCTGCCCGCTTTCTGGACTCGCGAGTCCAGAATCTTCGGCGTACCGTCACCGGCATGACAGACAGACTGCAGAACAAGACCGCTCTCGTCACGGGCTCGACGAACAACATCGGACGCGCCATCGCGTCCGCGTTGGCCGCAGAGGGCGCCCACATCATCGTCTCGGGGCGCGACGCCGATCGCGGTGCCGACGTCGTCCGGGAGATCCGCGACGCCGGCGGGCGAGCGGACTTCGTGCGCGCCGATCTCACCGGGGATCCGGCGGCCAGCGCCTCCCTCGCCACCGAGACGCTCGCGCTCACCGGCGGTCGTCTCGACATCCTCGTCAACAACGCCGGCGTCTACCCGCGGCACTCCACGGAGGATGCCGGCGACGACCTGTTCGACCTGATCTACGGTGTGAATGTGAAGGCGCCGTTCCATCTGGTGCAGGCTCTCGTCGCGCCACTCACGAAGAGCCACGGCGTCATCCTCAACCTCGGCTCCTGGGTCGCGCGGCTCGCGGTGCCGTCGAGCCCGCTCTATTCGTCGTCGAAGGCGGCGATGGAGGCGCTGACGCGGGCCTGGTCCTCGGAGCTCGGGCCCCGCGGCATCCGAGTGGTGGGCGTCTCCCCCGGCGTGATCCGGCCGCTCGGCTCCGATCCGGACGCTCCGCACAGCGCCGACACGATGATGGCCGATGCTCCCGCGGGCCGCGCGGGCGAGGCGTCCGACATCGCCGCGGCAGCCGTCTACCTCGTCTCGGACGAATCGGTGTTCGTGCACGGCACGACGCTCGACGTCGACGGCGGACGTGCGAACGTCGCGATGTCGGCGGAGCGAGACGCCGACGTCGACGGCGGACGTGCGAACGTCGCGATGTCGGCGGAGCGAGACGCGGCCTGACACCGACGGCCCCTCGGCCGGATCAGCCGCCGATGGCGTTCATGCCGCGCGCCGGCTGCAGGAACGAGGGGTCGTCGATCGCGTGGCCGGGCAGCTTGCCGTGCACGCACGAGCGCAGCATCCCGGCGATCGCGTCGGCCCGCTGACCGGGGACGGCCCCTTCGCCGCGCATCACGGCGGTGAGGTCGTACTCGGCGTTCGAGAACAGGCAGTTTCGCAGCTGGCCGTCGGCCGTCAGCCGCAGCCGGTCGCAGGCGCCGCAGAACGGCGCAGTCACAGAGGCGATCACGCCGACCTCGTGCGGACCGCCGTCGATGCGCCACTTCTCGGCCGGTGCTCCACCGCGTCCGGGGACGGGGTCGAGCTGCCACCGCTCACCGAGCCTCTCGAGGATCTCCTCACGCGTCACCATCGTGGAGCGATCCCAGGTGTGCCCGGCGTCCAGCGGCATCTGCTCGATGAAGCGCAGCTGCGCGCCGACCTCCATCGCGAACGCCACGAGATCGGTGAGCTCGTCGTCGTTCACGCCGCGCATCGCGACGGCGTTGAGCTTGAGAGGACGGAGTTCGGATGCCGCAGCGGCGGCGATGCCCTCGAACACGTCTTCGAGCCGGTCGCGACGGGTGAGGTCGGCGAAGCGCTGTCGGTCGACGGTGTCGATGCTGATGTTCAGACGCGTGAGGCCCGCGTCGATCAGGTCGGGGAGCTTCTTCGCGAGGCTGATGCCGTTCGTGGTCATCGCGACCTCGACCGGGCCGTCCTCTCCCTCGATGCGGGCGATCCGGCGCACGACGTCGACGATGTCGGCGCGCAGGAGCGGCTCGCCTCCGGTGAGCCGGAACGTGCGGATGCCGAGAGCGGCAGCCACCTCGGCCACTTCGACGATCTCGTCGGTGGAGAGGATGCTGGTGCGCGCGAGCCACTCGTTGCCCTGCTCGGGCATGCAGTAGGTGCAGCGCAGGGAGCAGCGGTCGGTCAGCGAGATGCGCAGATCGCGATGCACACGGCCGTGCGTGTCGACGAGCGCGCCGCTCGTCGGGACGGTTCCGGGCGCCGTGATGACCTCGGGCGCGCGGACGCCGATGACGACGGGCACGGCCGTCATCGCTTCACCTCGCTCGTAGTCATCTTCCGAGACTAACCCGCGTCACGCCCTCGAGGGTAGGCGAGACCGCGACGACCGGCACATTGCCAGCGTCGCCGAGGGGTCAGGACGACGCCGTTTCGCCGGAGTCGCGCAGCGAGTGGATCATGCTGCGGAGGATCCTGCGCGCCTCCGCCTGTTCCCGCACGGACATCCCGCCCAGCATCCGGACCTCCACCGCTCGGACCGCAGAGCTCGCAGCCGCGAGCCGCTCCCGACCGACGGGCGTGAGCCGCGCGGGAAGCACCTTGCCCACGGGCGCCTCGGCGGGGCGCGTCACCGACCCGTCACGCTCCAGCGCCTGCAGCAGGACGTTCATCGACTGCCGGGTCACGAACGTGCCCCGTGCGAGTTCGGAATTCGAGAGCCCAGGGCGCTGCGCCAGCAGCTCGAGGCAGGCGTAATGGGTGACGGTCATGCCGAGCGGCCGCAGAACCGCCTCCATCTCGAAGCGCAGGGCGCTCGCGGCTTCCTTCAGCAGGTAGCCCAGGGAGGTCTCGAGGTCGACGCCCGCACGGTCTTGACTCATGTCAGTATTCTGACATACACTGACATGTCAGATAACTGACACAACGAAAGGACACGCTCATGCCCGTCACCGGCCCCGATTTCCTCTCTCTCCAGGCTCGCGATCTCGCCGCTTCTCAGGCGTTCTACGAGAAGTACCTCGGTCTCGTGCGTTCCCCCGCGGGGCCGCCGCACGCGGTCGTGTTCGAGACGACCCCGATCGCCTTCGCACTGCGCGACGTGGTCCCCGGCACGGATCTGTCGTCCGGCGAGCACCCCGGCATCGGCGCGGCGATCTGGCTGCACGCCACCGACGTCCAGACGATCCACGACGCCCTCGTCGCCGACGGGCACACCATCGCCTCGGCGCCGATCGACGGGCCGTTCGGCCGCACGTTCACGTTCGCCGACCCGGACGGCTACCGGATCACGCTGCACGACCGCGCGTAGCGCCCGCGGCTCGGATCGCTGTCAGCCGCCCGCCACGAACCGCACATCGGCGGGGTCGATGCGCAGCCGCAGCGGATCCCCCGGGGCGAGTCCCACGGCATCGGCGAGCGGCACGTCGACCTGGCAGTACGGCGTGTGCACCCGGATGCCGGCCAGCGTCGACTCGAGCCGGGTGACCTGCGTGCGCCACGCGGCGGCATCCGTCACCGCGTGATCGACGAGGCGCACATCCTGCGGGCGGAACACCGCTACCAGCGCTGCTCCGTCCGACGCGGCCAGCGCGCGCGACGCGGCATCCGCGCTCTCGAGGCGGAGCCCGTCGCTCGACCACCCGCCGTCCTGTGCGATGCCGACGACGCGATTGACGCCGGCGATGGAGGCGACGAAACCGGATGCCGGTGCCGCCAGCACCTCGCGCACGGGCCCGCTCTGCGTCACGCGACCGGACTCGATCACGACGAGGCGCTCGGCGAGCGCGACGGCATCCGCCGCATCGTGCGTCACCGCGATCGTCGTGGTCCCCGCGAGCTGGTCACGGAGCATCCGCCGGATCTCCCCTGCCGTCTCGGGGTCGAGCGCGACGAGCGGCTCGTCCAGGAGCACCGCACGCGGAGACGCGGCGAGCGCACGGGCGACGGCGACGCGCTGCCCCTCGCCGCCGGAGAGCTCTCGAGGCATGCGGTCCCCTGCTCCCGGAAGACCGACACGGACGAGCCAGTCGTCCGCGGAGTCGCGCGCCGCGCGGGCGTCGACACCACCCGCACGCGGTCCGAAGGCCACGTTCTCGCGCACCGACAGGTGCGGGAACAGTCGCGCGTCCTGCCCGAGCAGCACGATGCCGCGACTCATGGGCTCCGTGCGCACACGCGGAGTCGCGACGCGATCGACGACCCTGCCTCCGACCGCGATCTCGCCGGCGGTCAGCGGCTCGAGCCCGGCGAGCGCCTGGAGGAGCGTCGACTTGCCCGCCCCGCTCGGCCCCATCACCGCGACCGTCTCGCCGGGGGCGACCTCCAGGGCGACATCGACGGCGAAGTGCTCACGAGCGACGACCACGTGCGCACGCAGCCCGCTCATCGCGCCGCCCCCGGTCGCCAGCCGCGCACCAGCAGCAGCACCGCGATGGCGGTGGCGAGGAGCAGCAGCGCGAGCGCGACCGCCGCCCCCTGCGACACCCCGGCGCCGTTGAACGCGGTGTAGATCGCGAGCGGCATGGTCTGGGTGACGCCCGGGCGGTTGCCGGCGAACAGCGCGGTCGCCCCGAACTCGCCGATGGCGCGGGCGAAGCACAGCACGATGCCCGCCACGATGCCGGGCGCCGCGAGCGGCAGGGTGATGCGGCGGAGGATCGTCCACCGCCCCGCACCGAGCGCCGCGGCCGTGCGCTCGTAGTCGACGCCGGAGGTGCGCACCGCGCCCTCGACGGCGAGCACCAGGAACGGCAGGGCGACGAAGGTCTGCGCGAGCACGACAGCGGGGGTGCTGAACGACAGCCCGAGGCCGCCGAGCCATCCGGCGCGTCCGAACAGGTACAGCAGTGCGACGCCGCCGACCATCGGGGGAAGGACGAGCGGAACTGTCACCGCGGCGCGGAGCACGGCCGCCAGGCGAGGGCCCGAGCGGGCGATGTACAGGGCGAGCGGCACGCCGACGACGACACACAGCAGCGTGGCGACGAGTCCGGTGACGAGCGACAGCGTGAGCGCCGAGAGCGCGGCCTCCGAGGTGACGTCCGCGATGAACGTCGACCACTGCACGCGGGCGACGAGCGCGGCGAGCGGAACGATCAGGAGAGCCAGTCCGACGAAGGCGGGGACAGCGAGCGCGCGGGGCGCGTAGCCCTGCGCGCCGGCCGGACTCATGGCTTGCCGAATCCGAAGTCCGCCAGGATCTTCTGACCCGCGTCCGAGAGCACGAACGCGACGAACGCCTCGGCGGCATCCGGGTTCGCTGCATCGGCGAGCGCGGCGATCGGATAGTGGTTCACGACGTCCTCGGCGCCCTCGGGCACGATCACCTCGACGTCGTCGCGACCGACCACATCCGTCGCGTACACGAGACCGGCGTCGGCTTCGGATGCCGCGACCTTCGTGAGCACGGCGGTCACGTTCTGCTCGAGGCTCGCCGCCTGGACCGTGACACCGGCGGCGGTGAGGAGCTTCGCGGATGCCGCGCCGCACGGGACCTCGGGGGCGCAGAGCACTGTGGTGACCTCGGCGAGGTCGGCGAGCGATTTCACGTCTCCGGGGTTGCCTGCGGGAACCGCGATCACGAGGGTGTTGGAGGCGAAGAGCGCCGGGTCGATCGCGGCATCCTTCGCCTTGTCCATGTTCGCCTCGTCGGCGGAGGCGAAGACGTCGGCCGGGGCACCCTCGAGGATCTGTGTGACGAGAGTCGACGAGCCGTCGTAGACCGGGCTGACCGTCACGTCGGGGTTCTCGGCCGTGAACTCCTCGGCGATCGCGTCGAAGGCACCCGACAGCGATGCGGCGGCGTACACGTTCAGCTCACCGCTCAGGGTGCTCTCCGCGGTCGTCTCGGAGGGTGAGGCCGACGGAGCGGATCCGGCCGCGCCCGCACACCCGGTGAGGGCGAGGACGGCGGCAGCGAGGAGCGCGGTGGCGGAGCGGCGGAGTGCGCGGTTCATGTCAGTCCTTCGGGAGTTCGACGACGACCTGCGTCGCCTTGACGGATGCGGTGGCGAGAGAGCCGACCTCGAGATGCAGTTCGCGCGCGGCCTCCGCTGACATCAGCGACACGACCCGGTGCGGGCCCGCCTGGAGATCGACCTGGGCCATCAGCCCGTCGATCTGCACACGCGTGACGATGCCGACGAAGCGGTTGCGGGCGCTGGACAGCAGGTGGTCCGCGGCCTTCGCCTCCTCGGCGAGCGCGACCGCGCGGGCGGCGAGCGCGTCGCCCGGGATCTCCGCCGGGACGGCATCCGTCACGGGCAGGAGTCCGTGATCGATCCAGCGCCGGACGGTGTCGTCGCTCACTCCGAGGAGCTGCGCGGCGCGTGCGATGCGGTAGGTCTGCATGGGGCGAATCTACCGCAGATGCGGAACAAGAAGATCTCTGTTTCCGCATCTGCGAGGTTTGTGCGCGATTTGGTCCACCCGGATTCGCTGACGGATGCCACGGATCGACACGCCACAACAGACGTCGGCTCCGATGAACGTCACTGCACAATCGACGTTCATCGCGACTTCTCCCCAGGGTGGGAGGTCATGTCCAGGGGACTGAACGTTGACTGTCTAGAGCCCATAAATTATGGTCGTGGTCAAGCCGATGAGATACACAGCACTCACCGCGCTGCTCCGGGACGCAGGCTTCGGTGCCCGGCAGGGAAAGGGTGATCATGAAGTGTGGTCGAAAGGACGACATCACGTGTCCATCACCCGAACGCGGGACATCTCACCCGGTCTCGTACGCAAGGCCCTGAAGACGATAGAGGCGTCGAAGGAGGACTGATGACGGACATCACAGCAACCGCTCGCAAGTGGGAGCATGGCTGGGAACTGTGGCTCGACGGCGAGGCCGCCACACAGGTCGCCACTCTCGACAAGGCAGAACAACAGGTCCGCGATTATCTCGATACCGAGGATCCCGACCTCGACCACAGCGCATGGAACGTCACGGTCGTGCCTGACATCGGCATCCTCGGTGAGGAAGTCGCCGCTGCTCGGATCGCCAAGAATGAGGCGATCGCCGCCTCTGCGGCCGCCGCCTCTCAGGCGCGACAAGTCGTCCGGCATCTTCGGGAAGCCGGTTTCTCCGTCACCGACTCTGCAGCGATCCTCGGAGTCTCCCGGGGGCGCATCTCGCAGCTCGTCAGCGACTGACGCGCCGGATCGCCTGCACGCCTCGGTGTATCCAACTCGCCTCCGGCGGCAACGGCAACACGCTCAAGGGCGACGGTACTCCGCGACGATCGCCCCCTTCTGCGTCACGACGGAACGGGTGAGGGTCAGCGTCGCAGGAACCGTGTCATCGGCGAACAGGCGCTTTCCCCCGCCCACGGTCACCGGGAGGATCGTGAGGATGTATCCGTCGATCAGATCGGCCCGCTGAAGGCTGTGCAGGAGTGTCGCGCTGCCGAGCATGACCAGCTCGCCGTCGCCTGCCTCCTTCAGGTGCGCGATCGTATCGACGGCCTCTCCGGCGACGAGCTCGCTGTTCGGATGGGGCAGCTCAGCCGCAGGGTTCCTGCTGGCGACGAACTTCGGCGTCTCACGCAGCACATCGGTGAACGGATTGGGTTCGGATGTAGTGAGCCAGTGGCCGACGAGATCGTCATACGTCCGTCGGCCGAAGACCATGCCCTCGGTCGCACCGCTCCCGGCCATCGCCGCGGCTCCGGCCTCGGGGTCGCCCGCCATGTGGTTCGCGGCCCACCCGCCGCGGGTGAACCCGTCGGAGGTGTCTTCATCGGCGCGACCAGGAGACTGCATGACTCCGTCGAGCGAGCTGAACTCCACGGCGATGAGCGTGCGCATGTCGGCATCCGTCTCCCGGGCGCAGGCGGCCCGTTCGGCGCTCACGATACTCGCCGCATGCCCGTGTGCGACATACTCCCTCGTGCCGTGCCTGCGACGAGGCATACGCTGAAGCCATGCAACCTCTCGTCGCCCCCGCATCCGCTCTGGAGCCGACCGAGCTCGTCCGCACCGCCCGGCACGCGGTGCTCGCGGGCATCGGCGAAGAGGGCCAGCGTCGCCTGAACGCCGCTCGTGTCACCGTCGTGGGTGCGGGCGGACTCGGCTCACCCGCGCTTCTCGCTCTTGCCGCCGCCGGCATCGGGGCCATCACCGTGATCGACGACGACGTCGTGGAGCTGACGAACCTGCAGCGTCAGCTGGCGCACCGGGTCGAGGACATCGGCACGCGCAAGACCGCGTCCGCGGAGCGGGCGATCAGCGCTCTCGCCCCGCAGACCGTCATCACGCAGTTCCCGGAGCGACTCGACGCCGCGAACGCCGCACGACTGCTCGCCGGCGCCGACGTCGTCGTCGACACGAGCGACTCGTTCGCCACCCGCCGCGACGTCGCCGCCGCGACGCAGGAGCTCGGCGTCCCCCTGGTGTGGGGCGCCGTGCAGGAGTGGCATGCGCAGGCCACGGTCTTCTGGTCGACCCCGCCGGAGGGCGAGCCGGTGGTGCTCGCCGACCTCTTCCCGCTCGGCACCGAGGGCGAGCCGCCGAGCTGTGCCCAGGTCGGCGTGCTCGGCGCTCTCTGCGTGCAGGTCGGCGGGATGCTGGCCGGCGAGGTGATCAAGCTCGTCACGGGAGCCGGGAAGCCCCTGCTGGGCAGGCTCGCGATGATCGATGCGCTGACATCCCGCCAGCACGAGATCGCGATCCGCCCCGCGTCCACGCAGACCGCGGCGGTGTCCGCATGAGCGGCGCGACCGGGCGGCGCTCCGTCGAGGAGCAGCTCGCCGTCGTCCTCGACGCCGTGCACGTTCTCGAGGCCGAGACCCGTGCGGTGCAGGATGCCGCGGGGCGCACGCTCGCCGATCCTGCTGTCGCCGCCCACGACATCCCGCTGTTCGACAACTCCGCGATGGACGGCTTCGCGGTACGCGGTGCCGACGTCGAGGCGGCATCCTCGGCGAACCCGGTCACCCTCCGCGTCGTCGCGGACCTGCCGGCCGGGGTGTCTCTCGACCCGCCGCTGGGCCCCGGCGAGGCCGCACGCATCATGACCGGCTCGCCTTCTCCGGCCGACGCCGACACGATCGTGCCGTTCGAGGACACCGCGGGCGGCCTCGCGGACTCCCTGGGAGAGGTGCAGGTTCTGCGGGCACCCGCGAAGCCGGGCGCGTTCGTGCGTCGGCGCGGGGCGGACCTGCGGGCGGGCGACGACGTCGTGCTCGCGGGCGAGCGCCTGGGCGCGTTCCAGATCGCCGCCGCGGTCGCCGCCGGGATCGCCGAGGTGACCGTGACCCGCGCGCCGCGCGTGGCCGTGGTGTCGACCGGCAGCGAGCTGCTCGCACCCGGAGAGCCCGCGGCACGGGGACGCATCCCCGATTCCAACGGGCCGCTGCTCGCACAGCTGGTGGCGGATGCCGATGCCGAGGTCGTGCTCGTCGCACGCGTGCCCGACGAGGCCGATGCCGTCCGCGCGGTCACGGCAGAGGCCACCGCTCTCGGCGCCGATGTGATCGTGTTCTCGGGCGGTGTGAGCGCCGGAGCGTACGAGCCCGTGCGCGGCGCGTTCGACGGGAAGGGCGAGGTCGAGTTCGTCGGCGTCGCGATGCAGCCGGGCAAGCCGCAGGCGTTCGGGGTGCTGGATGCGGGGGCACTCGTCTTCGGCCTCCCCGGCAACCCGGTCAGCGTCGCCGTGTCGTTCGAGGTGTTCGTGCGCCCCGCTCTGCTCGCGATGCAGGGGCGCACCGGCATCCATCGCCCGCACGCGACGTTCACCGCCGACGCCGCCTGGACCACTCCCCCCGGTCGCCGCCAGTACCTCCCTGCCGTGGTCGATCTGATCGCCCGCACCGTGCGCCCCGCGACGTCCGGCGGCTCGGGGTCGCACCTGGCGGGCGGCCTGGCCCGCGCGCAGGCGTTCGCGATCGTCCCCGCCGAGGTGGAGGCCGTTTCCGTGGGCGACGCGATCGATGTCATGCTGGTCGGATGAGCTTCCCTCACCTTGACGCGGCCGGCCGCGCGCACATGGTCGATGTGACCGCGAAGCAGCCGACCGTCCGCACGGCGTCCGCACGCGGCTTCGTCCGCTGCAGCCCCGAAGTGATCGCGGCCCTCCGTGACGGCACCGCCCCGAAGGGCGACGTGCTCGCCGTCGCGCGCATCGCCGGCATCCAGGCCGCCAAGTCCACGCCCGCGCTGCTCCCGCTGGCGCACGTCATCGGCGTGCACCGCGCGAGCATCGAGCTCGACATCATCGACGACGGCGTGCTCATCGAGGCGACCGTCGGCACGGCCGACCGCACCGGCGTCGAGATGGAGGCCCTCACGGCCGTGTCGGTGACGGCCCTCGCCATCGTCGACATGATCAAGGGCATCGATCGCGCGGTCGTGATCGAGAACGTGCGCATCGTCGCGAAGTCGGGCGGGCGCTCCGGTGACTGGGTCCGCCCCGGCGAAGAGGCACCGGGAGACGCACGATGACCCGCGTACGCTACTTCGCCGCCGCCGCAGAGGCCGCCGGAACGGATGCCGAGGAACGGGACGAGCCCACGCTGCTCGCGTTCCGCGCCGCGGTCGTGGCGCAGCATCCGGCCCTCACCGACATCCTGCCGCGCTGCGCGGTTCTCGTCGACGGCGTCCGCGCGGATGACGACCGTCCGCTCGACGATGCCGAGCTGATCGACGTCCTGCCGCCCTTCGCCGGGGGCTGAACCCGGCCCGGCGGCTCAGCCGCCGATGCCCTTCCACGACGTGGTGCCGTCGGACTCGAGCTGGCGCTTCCACACCGGCAGATCGCGCTTGATGTCCTCGATCACCGCACGGCACACCTCGAAGGCCTCGGCGCGGTGCTCGGAGGCGACCGCGATCACGACGGCCGCGTCGCCGACCGCGAGACGTCCGACGCGATGACTGACGGCCACCACCGCGGAGGCATCACCGCCGGCCTGCTCGGCGATGCGGCGCAGCGTCGCCTCGGCATCCGGATGGGAGCTGTACTCGAGCCCGACCACCGGCGTCTGCGCGTCGGGGTCGTTGTCGCGCACCCGCCCGACGAAGGTGGTCACGCCGCCGAGGCGCGGGTCCTCCACGGCCCGGAGATGCGCGTCGAGGTCGAGGAGCTCCTCGCTCATCGCGGCCAGTCGTACATCGTTCATGAGTGGTCTCCGCCCTCTACCTGATCCACGATATGCCCGGCGACGCCGAGAATCACGGGCACACCGGATGCCACGGCACGCGTGGACCCGGGAAGATTCACGACCAGCGCCCCGGAGGGATCGATGATGCCGGCGAGTCCGCGCGACAGCACCGACAGCGGGGTGTCGGCGAGTCCGCTGCGGCGCAGCTCCTCCGCGATGCCCGGGAGTTCGCGGGTGATCACGCGGCGAGTGCCCTCGGGCGTCTGGTCGCGCGGTGCGACGCCGGTCCCGCCGGTCGTGACGATCAGCCGGATGCCACGCGCGACGGCCCTGCGCAGAGCATCCGCCACCGAGTCGGCGCCGTCCGGGATGATCTCGGCATCCGGGCAGTGCCAGCCGGCATCCCGCAGGAGGCCGACCGCGATCGGTCCCCCGCGGTCCTCCCGCTCTCCTCGCGACGACCGATCGGAGACGGTGATCACGAGGGCAGGCAGCGACGTCATGGGTCCACCCTACGGGCCGGCGCCGCGCGCGGGATCACGTGACCCGGATCAGCGAACGCTGCCACCCGGTCGAGCCGTCGGGAGCGATCGGTGCACGTTCCTCGATCTGCAGATCGCCGTTCTTGTTGACCGCGCGGACGGCGACGTAGTGCGTGCCGGGCGTCGCGTCCCACTCCATGAACCACTGCACCCAGGTGTCGTCGTTGATGGGGGTCGACATCGTGGCCGGCATCCAATCGCCCTCGTCGATCTTCACCTCGACCCGTTCGATGCCGACCGACTGCGCCCAGGCCACGCCCGCGATCGGGATCTTCCCCGCCGGCACGGCCTCGCCGATGCTGGGGGTGTCGAGCCGCGACGAGAACTTGATCGGCGCCTCGGCGCTGTAGCCGCGCGGGGTCCAGTAGGCCTCGTCGTCGGCGAAGGTCGTGACCTTGAGCTCGGTGAGCCACTTCGTCGCCGACACGTAGCCGTAAAGTCCCGGGACGACCATGCGCACCGGGAATCCGTGCTCGAGCGGCAGCGGCTCGCCGTTCATCCCGACCGCGAGGATCGCATCGAGGTTGTCGTCGGTCAGCGCGGACAGCGGCGTGCTCGCGGTGTACCCGTCGACGCTCTTGGAGAGCACCATGTCGGCGCCGGACCTGACGCCGGCCTTCTTCAGCACATCGCGCAGCGGGACACCGAGCCACATCGCGTTGCCGACGAGCTCGCCGCCGACCTCGTTCGAGACGCAGGTGAGCGTGATCGCGTACTCGTCGAGGCCCATGTCGAGGATGTCCTGGAACGACATCTCCACGCGCTGGTCGACCATGCCGTCGATCACGAGACGCCAGGTCTCGGGGTCGATCGTGGGAACCGTGAGCGCGGTGTCGACGCGGTAGAAGTCCTTGTTCGGCGTGAACAGCTCGCTCAGACCCTTGATGTCGAGCTCCGCACCCTGCGGCACGGTCACGGTCGACTTCGGTGCGGGGAGCTTGAGGGCGTTGCGGATCGACTCGACCGAGCCGACGGCCATGGTCACGGCACGCGAGGCGACGCCCACGACGACGGCGGAGACACCGGCGATGGCGGCGAGGGCGAAGAAGCGACGACGGTCGATTCCCTTCGGGGCGGCCGGGTTCTCGGGCACCTCGCCTGTCGCGGGAGCATGTGGCTGCACGGCGGCTGCACGCCAGGCGCGCAGCCGCCGCACGAGCAGGACGAGGATCAGGGATCCGACGACCGTGCCGATCACGGGCGGGAGGAAGGCGAGCGGAGTGACGCCGGCGCGCGTCACGATGGCGGCCGTGGAGAGCACGCCGGCGATGACCAGCGCGATGACGCCCAGCGGTGCCTTCACGAGCTGCAGGATGCCGGCGATCGCCGAGGCGATGACCACCGCGAGGCCCAGTCCCGCGAGGAGCGCGATCTTGTCGTACTCGCCGAACGTGGCGATCGCGAACTCCTTGAACGGCTGCGGGACGATGTCGATCACGAAACCGCCGACCGCGAGGATAGGGCTGGCCGCGCGCGCGAAGATGAGCGCGAACAGTTCGGCGGTCGCGAGGAACACCGCGCCGCTGATCACGCCCGCGAGGGCGGCCCACGCGATGAATCGTTTCCCGCTGCGTCGCTCGGCCATGATCGTCTCCTGTTCCACCGGTGAAGGTGCTCGCAGGTAGTTCGGAGGCAGAGCGGAAACGGATCGGAGCGACGTTCCGGCGCGTGCTCCGTGTTCTCGCGTTCACAATTCAGGAGAAACGCGCGGGCATTGCCCGAAACGGGTCCTTCTGGGGCAGTTTCCGGAAGAATCTGCTGAATTGTGAACGTCTCGAGTCGGTGCCGCGTCGCGAACCGCGGGCCGGATCAGGCGATGACGCGCTCCGGCCGCGCGTAGACGTTCATCGAGCTCCCCCGCACGAACCCCGCGAGAGTGAGCCCCGACGCGGCCGCGAGCTCGACGGCGAGCGATGACGGCGCGGACACGGCGGAGAGGATCGGGATGCCGGCCATCACGGCCTTCTGAACCAGCTCGAAACTCGCCCGCCCCGACACCTGCAGCACGGCTCCGCTCAGCGGCAGGCGGTCGTCGAGGGCGGCCCAGCCGATCACCTTGTCGACGGCGTTGTGCCTGCCGACGTCCTCCCGCAGCACCAGCAGCTCGCCGGTCACGGCGTCGAAGAGCGCCGCGGCGTGGAGGCCGCCGGTCTTCTCGAACACCGCCTGGCCGGCGCGCAGCCTGTCGGGGAGTGCGAGCAGCAGCGCGGCATCCACGGTCACGGCATCCGCTGCCACATCGAAACGCGAGGTCTTCTCGATCGCCTCGATCGACGCGGCACCGCAGACTCCGCAGGAGCTCGTCGTGTAGAAATTGCGGGCGATGTCGGTCAGCAGCGGCTCGAGACCTGGGCGCAGGGTGACGTCGAGCACGTTGTACGTGTTGCCCGAGGCGAGGACGGATGCCGGCGGCTCGGAGCCGATCGTCAACAACGGGGCGACGGTGCCGGGCGCCCCGCCGCCTGTGCCCGGACCACCGCAGTGGATCGCGGAGAGGAAGTCGCCACCGGCCCCGATCACGCCCTCCGACACGAGGAACCCGGCCGCGAGCTCGACATCGTGGCCGGGGGTGCGCATCGTCACGGTCAGCGGGGCTCCCGCGACGCGGATCTCGAGCGGCTCCTCCACCGCGAGGGTGTCGGCGCGGCGGCGGACCGTGACCTCGTCATCGACGACCGCGATGCGGGTGACCGGTGAGCGGGCGGTGAGGCGGCCCACGTCAGCCGCCCGACACGGTGGCGCGGTGCTCGAGACGCACGATCACGGCCTTCGAGGTCGGCGTGCCGCTGACGTCGGCGACGGAGTCGAGGGGCACGAGCACGTTCGTCTCCGGATAGTAGGCCGCCGCGTTGCCGCGCGGCGTGGAGTACGGCACGACGCGGAACTCCTCGGCGCGACGTTCCTCGATGGAGCCGTCGGCGCGCGTCCACTCCGAGACCAGGTCGACGATCTCCCCCTCGGCGAATCCGAGCTCGGTGATGTCCTCCGCGTGGACGAGCACCACCCGGCGTCCGCCGTGGATGCCGCGGTAGCGGTCGTCCTTGCCGTAGATCGTCGTGTTGTACTGATCGTGCGAGCGCAGAGTCTGCAGCAGGAGGCGGCCCGGCGGGATCACCGGGAACTCGAGGGGGTTGGCCGTGAACCGGGCCTTGCCGTCCACCGTCGCGAATCGGCGCTCGTCGCGGGGCCCGTTCGGGAGGAAGAAGGTGCGCCCCTTCTCGATGCGCGTCTCGAAGTCGTCGAACCCCGGGATCACGCGCTCGATGTGGGAGCGGATGAGCGCGTAGTCGGCCTCGAGGGCTTCCCAGTCGGCTCGCGGCACGTTCCCCGTCGAAACCGGCGAGCGCCGCTCGCCCTCGATCTCACCGTGCTCGGGGAGGCCTCGCTCAGGGTCGCCGTCGTGAGATACGGGCGCCTGCGCGGGTGACGCTCCCTCGTCGAAGAGGTGCGCGCAGAGCCGGGCGACGATCGCGACCTCGCTGAGGAGATCGTCGGCAGGAGGCGCCAGACGGCCGCGGGACGCGTGGACGGCGCCCATCGAGTCCTCGACCGTGACCCGCTGCTCGGAACCGCCGCGGCGGTCGCGGTCGGTGCGCCCGAGCGTCGGCAGGATGATGGCGCGACGGCCGGTCACGACGTGCGAGCGGTTGAGCTTGGTCGAGACGTGCACCGTGAGGCCGACCCGAGCCATCGCCGCCTCGACGACCGCCGTGTCGGGGGTGGCCGAGACGAAGTTGCCGCCCATGCCCATGAAGACGCGTACCCGGCCGGCACGCATCGCGCGGATCGCCTCGACGGTGTCGAAGCCGTGTTCCCGAGGTGCCGTGAAGGCGAACTCTCGATCGAGCGCTGCGAGAAACGCCTCGGACGGCTTCTCGTAGATGCCCACCGTGCGATCGCCCTGCACGTTCGAGTGCCCGCGCACGGGGCAGACTCCGGCGCCCGGGCGGCCGATGCTGCCCTGCAGCAGGAGCACGTTGACGACGTCACGCAGGGTCGGAACCGAGTGCTTGTGCTGCGTGAGGCCCATCGCCCAGCAGACGATCGTCGCCTTCGAGGTGCGCACCTCCTCGGCGATCTCGCGCAGCACCTCTTCGGTCATGCCGGTCGCCTCGGTCAGCGACGCCCAGTCGGCGCGGGCCATCGCGTCGCGGTACGCGTCGATCCCGCTGGTGTGCGCGTCGATGAAGGCGTGGTCGAGCACGCCGCCGTCGCGTTCCTCGACCTCGAGCAGGTGTTTCCCTATGGCCTGGAACAGCGCCTGGTCACCGCCGGAGCGGATCTGCACGAACCGGTCGGCGATCTTCGTGCCGCCGAAGGCCACGCCTCGCGGGGTCTGCGGGTTCTCGAAGCGCATCAGACCAGCCTCGGGCAGCGGATTCACCGCGATCACCCGGGCGCCGCGCTGCTTGGCCTTCTCGAGTGCCGACAGCATCCGCGGATGATTCGTGCCGGGGTTCTGCCCTGCGACGATGAGCAGGTCGGCGTCGTGCACGTCCTCGATAGAGACTGTGCCCTTGCCGATGCCGATGGTCTCGGTGAGCGCGGATCCGCTGGACTCGTGGCACATGTTCGAGCAGTCCGGCAGGTTGTTGGTGCCGACGCCGCGCACGAGCAGCTGGTAGAGGAACGCGGCCTCGTTCGACGTGCGACCGGAGGTGTAGAAGACGGTCTCGTCAGGGTCGTCGACCGCGGCGATCTCGTCGGAGATGGCCCGCAGCGCGTCGTCCCACGTCAGCGGCCGGTAGTGGGTCGCGCCCTCGTCGAGGATCATCGGATGCGTCAGTCGCCCCTGCTGACCGAGCCACCAGTCGTCATGGCGGCGGAGCTCTTCGAGCGAGTGCTCCTGGAAGAACGCGGGGCCTACGGTGCGGAGAGTCGCCTCCTCGGCGACCGCCTTGGCCCCGTTCTCGCAGAACTCCGCGACGTGGCGCTTGTCCTCCTCCGGCCAGGCGCAGCCGGGGCAGTCGAACCCGTCCTTCTGGTTGACCCGCGCGAGCGTCTGCACCGAGCGCACGATGCCCATCTGATCGTTCGCGATCTGCAGCGCATGCAACACAGCGGGCACTCCCACAGCGACCTTCTTGGGCTCGGAGACCCGAACGCGAGCCTCATCGATGTCGGTCTTCGGTGCCTTCGTCGCCATGCCGCCATGTTAGGTCAGCATCCTCGGATCGGGGCTCGAGCCCGCGGCATCCGCCCTCAGACCCCGACGATGCGCGGGGGCGGCGGCGGGGCCAGCTGCCGACGCGGCACGCCGTGGGCCTCGCGGTGCAGGCGCTCCATGCGGGTGTCGAGCTCGGCGGCGGCCGCCGCGGCATCCGTCAGGCTGTCGACGAGGTGCGACGGGACCTGGTTCGAGAACTTGTAGTAGATCTTGTGCTCGAGGCTGGCCCAGAAGTCCATCGCGATGGTGCGGAACTGCACCTCGACCGGCACCGACAACGCCCCGGTCGACAGGAACACCGGGACCTCGATGATCGCGTGCAGGCTCTTGTAACCGTTCTCCTTCGGCTGCGCGATGTAGTCCTTCACCACGCGGACGGTGACGTCGTCCTGCTGGGTGAGGAGGTCGAAGAGCTGGTAGACGTCGGCTACGAAGCTGCAGGTGACGCGCACACCCGCGATGTCGGTGATCTCGGCGCGGATGCGGTCGAAGTCGGGCTCGTCGATGCCCTTGCGAGCGATCTTCTCGACGATGCTGTCCGGGGTCTTCAGCCGGCTCTTCACGTGCTCGATCGGGTTGTACGCGTGGTCGTGCGTGAACTCGTCGCGCAGGATCGAGATCTTCGTCTCCACCTCGCGCATCCCGAACTCGTACTCGCGCAGGAAACGCTGGAACTCGTCACGCAGCTCGCGTGTCTTGCGGATGGAGTCTTCGGTGACCTGAAGGGTCGTCATGTCCTCGACGTTACGGGTTCGTGATCGGAAACCGCTGTGGATCGACGTCATGTCGCCCTCCGAAGAGACGACAGCGTGAGCGCCTCGCCGGCGCTTACGCTGTGGCAACCCCGCCCGCTGCACAGTGAGAGCTGCAGCACGGAAGGGGCATCCATTGGCACCTGCATCCCCCGGTTCCCGACACCGGATCGCGCGGAGCACACCGCCCGGCGAGTCGACGGCACCCGTCGGCGCGTACGCGGCCTACCTGGCCTGGCGCTCCCTGAACGAGCCCCGGCAGCCGCAGCCCTCCGAGCGTCCTGCCGTGTCGGAGCGCACCTCATGATCGGCGACCTCTCGGCCCTCCTCGCCGGATTCGGGGTGCTCGTGGCCACCGAGTTGGTCCTGTCGACGATTCTGGCGTTCTGCATGATCGCCTTCCTCTGCGCTCTCTTCGCCGTCATCCTGGCGACTCTCGCAGTCCGATGGTTCGTGGGTCTGTTCCGCGTCCGCGGAACGGCGGACGGGTCGCCCCCGTCAGGGAACGACCCGTCTGTCATGCGCTGAGCGCGGCGGTCGGTGAGGTCCGAGCGGCGCGGATGGCGGGTATGGATCCCGCGACCGCTCCGACGAACATCGTGACGACGACGCCGGCGACGAGCACCAGGGGAGGGATGGACACGAGCCACCCGTTGCCCGTCGCGACGATCCAGGTGATCAGCCACCCGATGAGCGAGCCTCCGAGCCCGCCGAGCGAGGCGAGCAGAACGGCTTCCACGAGGAACTGCGATCGGATGTGCCCGCGGGTCGCTCCGATCGCTCGCCGGAGGCCGATCTCGCGGCGGCGCTCGAGGACCGTGATCACCATGGTGTTCGCGACGCCGATACCGCCGACCAGAAGAGCGATGGAGCCGACGCCCACCAGGAGTCCGGTGAAGGCCTGATCGATCGTGTTCTTCGCGGCGAGCGCATCGGACGGGCGACTGACCTTGACCTCGTTGGGCGCCTCCGGATCGACCGTGCGTGGGAGGAGCTCGCGCGCCTCGTCCACCGCGTCGTCCGCAGAGCGCTCATAGATGGTCGTCGGCGAGCCGTCGAATCCGAAGAGCTCCTCGGCGATGCCTGCGCCGATCAGGGCGGCGGTGTCGAGCTCGGGCGCGAGCGGCGCCCGCTCGAGGATCCCGACGACGGTGAAGTACCGTCCGCCCAGCCAGACCTGGCTCCCGACCGTGGTGATGCCGAGCCTCTCGGCCGCCTTGAACCCGAGCACGACCGTCGGGAGCTTGTCCGTCACCTCGTTCATCCACGCGCCCGCCTGCAGGTCGGAGCCGGTCGCCTCGAGCAGATCGTCGCCGGCGGCAGCGACCGTCAGCCCTCCGGTCTCACCCTTGTCGATCGATGCGCTCCGATAGACATGCACGTCTTTGAGTGTCGATATCCAGGTCGCCGTCTCGACACCGGGAAGGTTCCGTACGCGGATGATCGCGTCTGCGGGGAGCTTGGTGTCTCCCCCGAAGACGTCGCTGCCTGCCGTGACCGTCAGGAGGTTGGTCCCCAGCGAGGCCAGGCGCTGCTTCACGAGCGCCTCGCTCGACGTGGAGATCCCGATCACGGCGATCATCGCGGCGATGCCGATCGCGATGCCCAGCGCCGACAGGACCGCCCGCAGCGGGTGCGCGCGAAGGCCGTGGAAGCCGAGTCCGAGCAGGTCGGATGTGCGCAGTCTCGCCTGCAGCCGCACGTTCATGCCGTCACCTCCAGACTGGGTGCCGACGAGACCGCGACGTCGGACGGACGCCCCGTGTCTGCGACGATCTGGCCGTCGCGGATGCGGATCTGCCGCGGCATCCGATCGGCGAGCTCCTGGTCGTGAGTGATGACCACGACCGTGGTGCCCGCCCGGTTGAGCTCCTTCAGGATCTCGACGACGGCGGCGCCCGACGTGCTGTCGAGGCTTCCCGTGGGTTCATCGGCGAGCAGCAGGGCGGGCTCACCCACGACGGCACGGGCGATCGCGACACGCTGTCGCTCCCCGCCCGAGAGCTGTCGCGGCTGATGGCGCAGCCGATGCCCCAGCCCCACGCGCTCGAGCGCGACCGCCGCGCGCTTGCGACGCGCCGCCGTCGGCGTACCGGTGTAGAGCAGCCCGGTCGCGACGTTGTCGAGAGCGGTGACGCCGTCGGAGAGATGGAACTGCTGGAACACGAAGCCGATGGTGTGGGCTCGCAGAGCGGAGAGCTGCGAGTCGCCCAGCTCGGCGACGTCGTACCCTGCGATCCGGGTGAGACCCGAGCTCGCTCGATCGAGCGTGCCCATGAGGTTCAGGAGCGTCGATTTCCCCGAGCCGCTCGGGCCCACGATCGCCACCATCTCGCCCCGGTCGATGCGAAGATCCACCCCGCGGAGGGCGAGGGTCGGGGGCGACCCGTAGGAACGGGTCACCCCCGAGAGCTCGATCACGGCGCTCATCTCGCCACCGCCACGACGTCGCCTTCGGCGAGGTCGCCTCCGACGACCTCCACCATCCCGTCCGCGAACTTGCCGAGCTCGATCATGACGAGCTCGGTCTTCTTGTTCACGACGCGCTCGACCGCCGACCCTCCACCCGGCTGCGCGAGCAGGGCGGTCACGGGGACCAGCAGCACGTCCTCGGCGATGACATGGACCAGCGTCACACTCACGCTGACCGTGTCGAAGGCCGCCGCGACCGTCGGGTCGTCGAGCACGATCGTGATCGGCAGCTTCAGCGTCTTGCCGCCGTTGTCGTTGTCCCGTTCGACGGGCGCGCCCACGGCGGTGACCGTGCCGGGTGCGACGGTGCCATCGGGCAGTCGCACATCGACCTTGGCGCCCACCGGCGCGTTCGCCGCCAGGTTCGGGTCGATGTCGACGGCCGCCTCCTTGGTGCTGTCGGAGACCTTCAGCACCGCTCCGCCCGCCGGGCTGCCGACCTTCGCGACGGCATCCTGAACCCGCACCTCTCCGGGAGCGAAGACGATCCGTCCCATCTCGATGCGGCCCGTCTCCTCGAGACCGAGGGCTTTCTGCCACTCCTTGATCGCTTCGATCGTCGCCCACCGGAACTCATCGTCCGGCTCGCCGTCGAAGAAGCCGAGGGCCTGGAGGTTGGCCTCGAGCTGTCGGACGTCCTCGCCGTCGGCCATGCCCTCGGCGAACTCGCGCCACACGGGCAGCACCCCGAACATCAGGATGACCGGGGTGTCGTCCACACGGAAGAGCTCGTAGCCGCGGCCGACGACGGTACCCGGTGCGGGCACGCCCGTGACGGTGCCGGCGAGCGGAGACCCGAGGTCGCGGACGTTCTTGAACTCGAGCTTGCCCGTCACCCGGACCTGCTCGGTCAGATTCCCGCGGGCCACCTCCGTGGTCTCGGCGGGCGGCTTCTTCTGCTCGTCGTCTGCCTCGGCCGGGGGCCGGGTCAGCAGGATCGTCGCCGCGACCGCCGCCACCACGACGAATGCGGTCGCCGCGATGATCCAGCCGCGGCGACCGCGGCCCGAGGAGGAGCGCTGCTCCTCCTCGTCGCCGTCGCCGCCGTCATCTCCGCCGCCGCCGATCGCGAGAACGGTGTCCAGATCGTCGGCGTCAGGATCTCTCTTCCTCAGGATGCCGAATGAGGGCCTCATCCTTCTGCTCCGGGGAAGCCCGCCTCGGTCATGCACGCGTCCATGTCGGCCGGGTCGTAGTCGCCCATGGGCATGGCAGCGACGGTTCCGGCAGGGCCCGGCTCGGGGTCGGGAAAGTCGTATCCCGCGTCGCGCATGCACTGGGCGAAGGTGAGCATCATCTCGTTCATCTCGTCGTCGGAGGGCATGTCGTCGCGGGTGGGCGGATCTCCGAGCTTCTCGTCGCAGACCTCGCGGGCGTCCTCCATCGCGGCGATGTCGGCGTCGCTCGGCGGCTCCGGAACCTCTTGTTCGACCTCGTCCCCGTCGCTGCTGGCCTTGACCATGAACTGCGACATGTCGACGCCCTCGTCCTTCATGCACTTCTCCCAGGCGAGCTGCCAGTCCTCGAACTCCTGTTCCTGACTGGCGCTGTCCAGGTCCGGAGACTCGTCTGCGGCGTCGGGCGTGGGGGCGCAGGCGGCGAGGCCGCCCACGAGCATCAGGCCTGCCAGGAAGATCAGGCCGCGGTTGCGTGTGATTCGCATGGGGTGTCCTTTCGGTGTTCCCTCGCGCTGAGGGGTGAGGACAGTCCACGGGGCGGCCGGTCGCACGAGGGTAAAGAGAACCCTTTACCTTCCGCGAACCTGCATAGTGATTGCATGTGATCTGGAGTGAGGAGAACTCGAGATGCGAGTCCTGATTGTCGAAGATGAGCGGTACCTGGCCGAGGCCGTGCACACGAAGCTGGGCCTGGAGGCGATCTCGGCGGACATCGCCGATGACGGCGCGGCCGCGCTCGAAGCCGTCGCGCACACCGAGTACGACGTCGTGCTCCTGGACCGCGACATTCCCGTGATCCACGGCGACGAGGTGTGCCGGCGACTCGCACTCGACCCCGATCGACCGGCGATCCTGATGCTCACCGCGGCTCGCCTGCTCGACGACAAGGTCGACGGCCTCACGCTCGGAGCGGACGACTACCTCGCGAAGCCTTTCCAGTTCCCGGAGCTGATCGCTCGACTGCGCGCCCTGAGTCGGCGCCGGTTCAGCGCGCTGCCGCCGATCCTGGAGGCGGCGGATGTGCGCCTGAACCCGATCCGTCGAGAGGTGACCCGCTCCGGGAGATACGTGAACCTCACCCGCAAGGAGTTCGCCGTCCTGGAGGTGCTGATGCGTGAGCCCGGCACGGTCGTGAGCGCCGAGAGACTGCTCGAGAAGGCCTGGGACGAGAACGCGAACCCCTTCACGAACTCGGTCAAGGTCACCATCAGCACGCTGCGCCGGAAGCTGGGCGAGCCCCGCGTCATCGAGACGCTGCCGGGTGCCGGATATGTCATCGGCCGGGCGGGCTGACGTGTCCGCCACACGACCGACGGGCGCCACCGAGCCGAACCGTCTGAGGCTGAGCATCGAGGGCTTCCGATTCACGCTGAGGACCCGCCTCGCCCTCACATACGCCGGGCTCCTCACGCTGGCGGGCGCGCTGATGATGCTGATCGTCTACATCGTGGTGGGCTACCTCCCCACCTACGCCTTCGCGGTTCCGGCGACGACCGCGGAACCTCTGCAGACCACGCCGACCGAACCGCTCTACGACACCGGCATCGCCTCGACCGACACCCTGCTCGTCTCGTCCCGGGGCGATGTGCAGACGCTGATCCTGATCATCGCCGCGGTGCTCCTGGTCCTCCTCGCCGGTGGCGGAGGATGGGCCGGATGGGCCCTGGCAGGGCGAATGCTCCGGCCGCTGCAGGAGGTCAACGCCGCGGCGCACCGCGCAGCACGCGGACACCTCGACCATCGGATCGCCCTCGCCGGCCCGCGCGACGAGCTCACCGACCTGGCCGACACCTTCGACGAGATGCTCGAAGGGCTCGAGCGCTCTTTCGGGACCTACCGTCGCTTCGCGGCCAATGCCTCGCACGAGCTGCGGACGCCGTTGGCGACGACCCGCGCGATGCTCGACGTCGCCCTCAGCGGGGCGGATGCGCACGAGCGCCCTCTGCTCGAGCGCCTGCGCGAGACCAACGAGCGCAGCATCGACACGGTGGAGTCACTGCTCGACCTGACCGAGGTCGACGCTTCGAGCGCCGACCATGGCACCGTCCACTTGGAGCAGCTGGCGACGTTCGTACTGGCCGAGGTCTCCGACGAGGCGGAGGCCGCGGGAGTGCGGATCGACTACCGGCTGTCGACCTCCCCGGTGTCCGGCGACACCTCGCTGCTCCGCCAGCTGCTCTTCAATCTCATCCAGAACGGCATCCGGCACAACGAGCCCGGCGGGTGGGTGCGGGTGACGACCGTCGCGCACCCGCGAACCGGGGTCGAGCTGCGGGTCGAGAACTCGGGAGCGATCGTGGCGGATGCCGACCTCGAGTCCCTCACCGACCCGTTCTTCCGCGTGCGTGGCCGGTCCACGGAGTCGACCTCGAAGGGCCGGGGTCTCGGCCTGTCGATCGTGAAGGCCATCACGGATCGCCACGACGCCACCCTTCGATTCACGGCGAGAGAGGACGGCGGCCTCATCGCCTCCGTCGTCTTCCCGCCGGACAGCGCGCGCTGAGTCCCGTCGCGTCCGCACCAGGACGGAGACCCGACCCGTAAGGATTCCGTGAGGGTCGCCCGACACGCCGTAGGGATTCCGTGAGGATGTCGTGAGGATGCCGTCGGCAGGCGTAGTGTCGCCGGACGTGTCAGATGAAATCAAGGACGGCGCGGATGCACCTCCGCGCGCCAAGCGCATCCTCATCGGCGACCCGCTGACGAGTGAGCAGGTCGAGGACCAGCTGCTCCCGAAGAAGATGGCGCTGCCGATCTTCGCGTCGGACGCGCTGAGCTCCGTGGCGTACGCGCCGCAGGAGCTCGTGATGATCCTCCTGATCGGCGGGCTCACCTTCCTCTCTTTCACCCCCCTCGTCGCCGCCGCCGTCGTCCTGCTGCTGATCGTCGTCGTGCTCAGCTACCGGCAGCTCATCAAGGCCTACCCCTCCGGCGGAGGCGACTACGAGGTCGCCTCGAAGAACCTCGGCGAGATCCCCGGCGTGATCGTCGCGGCCGCTCTGCTCGTCGACTACGTGCTCACGGTGGCCGTCTCGGTCGCCTCGGGCGTGGACAACATCATCTCGGCCGTCCCTGGTCTCGATCCCCTGCGCGTGGAGCTGGCCGTCGGCTTCGTGATCCTGATCATCATCGTGAACCTCCGCGGCGTGCGCGAGGCATCACTCGTCTTCGCCATCCCGACCTACGTGTTCATCGGCTCGGTCGGCTTCATGATCGTGACCGGTCTGGTGCGCACGTTCCTCGGTGACGCCCCCATCGCCTCGAGCGCCGAGTTCTCGGTGCAGGCCGAGAACCTCAGCCAGGCCGCGGTCATCCTGCTCATCCTCCGCGCGTTCTCGAGCGGATGCTCCGCCCTCACGGGCGTGGAGGCCGTGTCGAACGGCGTTCCCGCGTTCCGCACTCCCAAGGTGCGCAACGCGCAGTCGACCCTCGTGCTGATGGGCTCGATCGCCGCCTGCCTGTTCGCCGGGCTCACGGCTCTGGCCCTGATCACCGGCGTGCACTACGCCGAGAACCCGTGCGACCTCATCGGCTTCGACTGCACGAATCCGCAGCCCAGCCTGATGGCGCAGATCGCCAGCGCGACGTTCGGCGGCGGCAGCATCCTGTTCTTCATCGTCCAGGCGGCGACCGCCTGCGTGCTGCTGCTCGCGGCGAACACGGCGTTCAACGGCTTCCCTCTGCTCGGTGCGGTGCTCGCCCGCGACGGCTACGCGCCGAAGTCGCTGAACACCCGCGGCGACCGCCTGGTGTTCTCGAACGGCATGATCCTGCTCGGCATCGGCGCCATCATCGTCCTCGTGGTGTTCCAGGCGCGGCTGACGACGCTGATCCAGCTGTACATCATCGGCGTCTTCGTGTCGTTCTCTCTCGGCCAGATCGGCATGGTGCGGCACTGGCGGCGCGTGCTGCGGGGACCTGCCGAACGCCGACCGGGCGACGCGGTCGACGGCGCCGCGGCATCCGACCGGCGATCCGCCAAGGTCGGTCTCATCATCAACTCCGCCGGCGCCGTGATGACGGTGGCGGTGCTGCTGATCGTGACGATCACCAAGTTCACCCACGGCGCGTACCTGGTGTTCTTCGCGATCCCGATCCTCGCCTTCCTGATGATGGGCGTGAAGCGCTACTACCGCGACGTCGATCACGAGATCGCGATCGACGACACCACCCGCTTCGGAGCGACGGGCGACGTCGCGATCGTGATGGTCAGCAAGCTGCAGAAGCCCGTCGCGAAGGCCGTCGACTACGCCGTCGCCGCGAAGCACGGCAAGACGATCGCGGTCCACGTCGCCGTCGATGCGGATGCCGCCACCGAGCTGCAGAAGCAGTGGGCGGATCACCTGATGCCGATCCCGCTCGTGATCCTCGAATCGCCGTACCGGTCGTTCGCGCAACCGGTCACGCAGTTCATCAAGCAGTACCGGGCGAAGCACGGCTCCTCGGTCGTGACCGTCTACCTGCCGCAGTACATCGTGGGGCACTGGTGGGAGTCGTTCCTGCACAACCGCCGCGCCCGGCGACTCGCCAACCAGCTCATGCTCGTCCACGGGGTGTCGATCACCCTCGTGCCCTGGCTGCTGGATTCGTCCGAGCTCATCTACGGCCGACGCTCCCGCCCCCTGCCGGGCCAGGAGCGCGCCGGTCGCCCGGTCGTGGTGTCGGGCCGTCGCGCACATCGCCCGGAGGGCCCGCCGCAGGCGTGAGGCGGCGCGGCATCCGTAGGCTGAGGGCATGACCTCACGCAGAGCCTTGATCGTGCGCGGCGGCTGGGCCGGGCATCAGCCGGTGGAGACGACGGATGTGTTCGTCCCGTTCCTCGAGGGCAACGGCTACGACATCAGGATCGAGGAGTCGAGCGAGATCTATGCGGATGCCGCCGCCATGGCGGAGATCGACCTGATCGTGCAGTCGGTGACCATGTCGGAGATCTCCGGCGCCGCTGTGAGGGGTCTGCGCGATGCCGTTCTCGCCGGAACCGGATTCGCAGGTTGGCACGGCGGCATCGTCGATTCGTACCGTGCCAACTCGGACTACCTGCAGCTGGTCGGCGGGCAGTTCGTGAAGCACCCGGCGAAGGCGCAGGATCAGATCCGCGGCGACGGCGCCGACAGCTTCCTGCCGCACACGATCGACATCACCGATCTCGGCCGCGATCACGAGATCACGCGCGGCATCGACGACTTCGCACTCACCACCGAGCAGTACTGGGTGCTGCACGACGACCTCAACGACGTGCTGGCCACGACGACGCATCCCGCCCGACCCGATCAGCCCTGGCACCGGCCGGTCACCTCACCGGCGATCTGGACGCGGCTCTGGGGCGCCGGCCGCGTCTTCGTCGCCACCCCCGGCCACGATCCGGAGGTGCTCCGCGACGCCAACGTGCGCACGGTCGTGGAACGCGGCCTGCTGTGGGCGAGTCGCGGGACTTCGACGTAACGGCGACCGATCCCGGCCCCTTTCCGAATTCCCGTGAACTCTTCTCCCGGGATCGGGCAATAGTTTGTATGACCATCCACGACTCACACGCCGTCGACCCGGCATCCGTCCTGTTCCCCCGGACCGTCCAGGTCGACCTCAGCTGGCTCTTCGCCGACCTGCAGGAAAGCCTGCGCGACCCCGACCCGTCTCCGGCGACGCGTGCGGACGGGGGCGGAGATGCGGTGACGGATGCCGCGCGCTCGCGCCTCTCGACCTCGCATCACTCGGCGATGAGGAGGGCGATCGACTTCGTCATCCGCCGCGTCGACAGGACGGCGACGCGGTCGGCGTGATCGCTCCCGTCAGAGGGAGAGGTGCAGCCGGAGCGCCTCGTCGATCGCGCCCATGATCTCGGCGGGGACCCACCCGACCGGGCGGACGATCCTCGCTGTCGAGATGGTGCGGACCTGTTCGCTCTGCGCCTTGGAGTCTCGCTCCAGACCGGTCGCCGCCGCAGGAAGAAGCACATGAAAGGGAAGCACCTTCGCCGTGTTCGACGTCAGCGGCACGACCGTCACCGTCGCATGGGGTCGGCGAACGGCGACCGCGTTGGCCGTGTTGTTGCTCACCACCACCGCCGGACGCGTCTTGTTCGCCTCAGGACCAGTCGCAGGGTCGAACGACACGAGGACGATCTGACCTCGCCGGAGAAAGGGAACCGCGGATTCGGATCCGGTCACGCCGAGGCCAGCCCGTCATCGGCGACGGTGTCCCACTCCTCGTCGTAGCCCTCGCCGAACGCCTGCGCATAGGCATCCGCGAGTCGGCTCTCACGCAGCAGGCGCACCGCGTCCTGCACGGCTGCAGAGCGCGAGGCGTAGCGGCCGCTCAGTTGCTCCGTGTCGAGGAAGGCGATGTCGCTCTCGCTCAGGCTCAGGCTCACCTTCGCGTTGCTCATGCGAGCATGCTACCAAGGTAGCAAGGGTTGTGCTACCCGCCGACGCGAGCTGCGGTTCCGGTCGCAGTACCGCATCGATCCGAGCGGACGATCGCTGCGAATGTGCGACCGGAGCGGGTGTGCGGCTCATAGGATTCAAAAGGCGGGATGACGGGAGGGCGCATGAGCGGAGAGCAGGCCCTTCGACAAGCTCAGGGACCCACGAGGGAGCAGAGATCACGAGGTCGCCTCCGCGTGCTCCTCGGCGCCGCGCCTGGTGTGGGGAAGACGTTCGAGATGCTCGCCGAAGGGCGGCGCCTGCACGAGGAGGGCCACGACGTCGTCATCGCCCTCGTCGAGACGCACGAGCGCGCCGCGACGATCGCGCAGGCCGTCGGCCTCGAAGAGGTCGCCCGTCGCGTCGACCAGCATCGCGGCGTCCCGCTGACCGAGCTCGACCTCGACGCGGTCCTGGCCCGCGCCCCCGAGATCGCCCTCGTCGACGAGCTCGTGCACACGAACAGCCCCGGCTCGCAGCATCCGAAGCGCTGGCAGGACGTCGAGAGCCTCCTCGCCGCCGGCATCGACGTGATCACGACCGTGAACGTGCAGCACATCGAGTCGCTGAACGCCGTGGTCGAGAAGATCACGGGCATCGCCCAGCAGGAGACGATCCCGGATGCCGTGGTGCGCGCAGCCGACGAGATCGAGGTCGTCGACCTCGCACCGCAGTCGCTGCGGGACCGGCTCTCCGCGGGTCTCGTCTACCCGGCCGAGCGCATCGACGCCGCCCTGTCGAACTACTTCCGCCTCGGCAACCTCACCGCGCTCCGCGAGCTCGCTCTCCTGTGGCTCGCCGACGAGGTCGACAGCGCGCTGCGCACCTACCGCGCCGAGCAGGGCATCGAGGGCACCTGGCAGGCGCGCGAGCGCGTGGTCGTCGCGCTCACCGGCGGGCCGGAGGGCGAGACCCTGCTGCGCCGCGGCGCGAGGATCGCCGCGCGGTCCGCCGGCGGAGAGCTGCTGGCCGTGCACGTATCCGCCCAGGACGGGCTCCGCGACGAGACGCCCGGCGCCCTCGCCGCCCAGCGCACCCTCGTCGAGTCGCTCGGCGGCAGCTACCACCAGGTCGTCGGCGACGACATCCCCGCGACCCTCGTCGAGTTCGCACAGGGCGCCGACGCCACGCAGCTCGTCATCGGCGTCAGCCGCCGTGGACGCCTCACCGCGGCATTGACCGGACCGGGCATCGGCTCCGAGGTGATCCGGCGCTCCGGCGACATCGACGTGCACATCGTCACGCACGCGGCCGCCGGAGGGCGACTCGCGCTCCCCCGCATCACCGGCGGAGCACTCGGCTGGCGGCGGCAGGTGCTCGGGTTCGCGGTCGCCCTGCTGTTCGGCCCGCTGCTCTCCTGGGTGATGTTCACGTTCCGCTCCCCCGAGTCCATCACGGCCGAGGTGCTCGCCTATCAGCTGCTGGTCGTGGTGGTCGCCCTGATCGGCGGCATCCGTCCTGCGGTCTTCGCGGCGGTGCTCTCGGGCATCACGCTCGACTTCCTCTTCGTCGCGCCCCTGTTCACGATCACGGTCGCGCATCCGCTGCACGCGCTCGCTCTCTCGCTCTACGTCGTCATCGCGATCCTCGTCAGCATCATCGTCGACCAGGCCGCCCGTCGCGCTCGCACAGCGCAGCGCGCCGCAGCCGAGGCCGAGCTGCTCGCCGCCGTCGCGGGCAACGTCCTCCGCGGCGACAACGCCGTGCTGGCCCTCGTGAGCCGCACCCGAGAGGCCTTCGGGCTCAGCGGCGTGCGACTGCTCTCACCCGACGGCGAGGTGCTCGCGAGCGACGGCGAGCCCGTGGCCGACGGCCGCGCCACGACGATCCCGGTCGGCATCGGCGCCGACGGAGCTGCCCGTGCCGTGCTCGAGCTGAACGGGGAGCCGCTCGCCGGCCCCGAACGCCGCCTGCTCGATGCGATCGTGGCGCAGCTGTCGGCGGCGATCGAGCACACCGATCTGCGCGCGACCGCCCTCGAAGCCGAGGCACTGGCCGAGACCGATCAGGTGCGCAGCGCCCTGCTCTCGGCGGTCAGCCACGACATCCGCCGCCCGCTGGCATCGGCGGTCGCCGCGATCGGAGGGTTGCGCGGTGCCCAGGAGCTGTCGGCATCCGATCGCGCCGAGCTGCTCGCCACCGCCGACGAGAGTCTCGCGACGCTGTCGACCCTCGTCACCGATCTGCTCGACGTGAGCCGCGTGCAGGCGGGGGTCCTGGCGGTCTCGGCGACACGGCTGGACGCGACGGCACCGATCCTCGCCGCGGTCGACGAGCTCGGTCTCGGTCCCGCCGACGTCGACCTGGCTCTCGATCCGGCGCTGCCCGCGCTGCAGGCCGACCCGGTGCTGCTGCAGCGGGTGCTCGTGAACGTGCTCGCCAACGCGCACCGTCACGCGCCCGAAGGCAGCCGGGTACTCGTGTCGACCAGCGCGCTCGGTGACCGCGCCGAGATCCGCGTCATCGATCGCGGCGCCGGCGTCGCCCCCGAGAGACGCGACCGCATCTTCCAGCCCTTCCAGCGGTTCGGCGACACCGACAACACGACGGGACTCGGGCTGGGACTCGCCCTGTCGCGCGGATTCACCGAGGGCATGGGCGGTACTCTGACACCCGAGGACACGCCGGGCGGCGGCCTCACGATGGTCATCTCCCTGCCGCTGGCCGCAGGGTCCACCGACCTTCGACAGGCTCAGGACCCGCGAGAGACAGAGGCACAGTGAAGCTCCTCATCGCCGACGACGACCCGCAGATGGTGCGGGCTCTGCGGATCACCCTCGCGGCCCACGGCTACGAGGTCGTCGTCGCAGCGGACGGAGCGGCAGCGATCGCGGCGGCGGCGCAGACGCATCCCGACCTCATCATGCTCGACCTCGGGATGCCGCAGCTCGACGGCATCGAGGTGATCCAGGCCCTGCGCGGCTGGACGAACGTGCCGATCATCGTGGTGTCGGGCCGCACCGGCTCCGCCGACAAGGTCGAGGCGCTGGATGCCGGAGCCGACGACTTCGTCACCAAGCCGTTCCAGGTGGACGAGCTGCTGGCACGGCTCCGGGCGCTCTCCCGCCGATCCGCTCCCGCGGGGGGCGAGTCGGTCGTCACGTTCTCCGACGTCGTCGTGGATCTCTCGACGAAGACCGTCACACGGGCCGGCGCCCGCGTGCACCTGACCCCGACCGAGTGGCGGATGCTGGAGCATCTGTCGCGGCATCCGGGCGCTCTCGTCACGCGTCAGGACCTGCTGAAGGAGATCTGGGGCAGCGAGCAGGTGTCGGATTCCGGATACCTGCGGCTCTACATGTCGCAGCTGCGCAAGAAGCTCGAGCAGGAGCCGGGCACGCCCGTGCACCTGCTCACCGAGTCGGGGATGGGCTACCGGCTCGTGCTCTGAGCGCTGCGTGGTGGGGGCTCGCAGCCCGTTCGTCGCGCTCGGCCGTTCACAATTCAGTCAGAACTTCTGATTCGGCGACCCTGGCCGGCGTTTCGGGACTTCCGCGCAGATTCTTGCTGAATTGTGAGCAGGCTGGGGTCCGGACTGCTCGGCGACCGCCCGGCGACTGCGAAGCTCCCGGCCGTGCACAATTCAGTCAGAACTTCCGGATACGCGACCTTGAGCACCCGATTCGACGCCTCCGCGCAGATTCTTGCTGAATTGTGAACGGGCAGCGGCGGTGACTACGCCGCTGCGACAGTCCGACGGCGACGGAGCGAAGCCACGACGCCGGCCAGGACCAACAGCACGGCCACGATGATCGCCGTGACCGCGGTCGTGGTGCTCTCCGGCTCACCCGTCAGGCGCCCGACGGCCAACCAGGCGAGCCCCCAGGACGTGGCGAGTGCCGGGGCGATACGGCCGGTGAACCAGGCGGATGCCGCGCCGATCACGAGCACGACGACCAGCACGGCGACGGCCCAGACCTCGGCCTGATCCGCCCAGCTCTCAGGGCCGATCTGCGTGAGCCACGCGGTGATGTTGGCGACGGTCGCGATCGTCACCCAGCCGAAATGGAGGCCGCTAGCGCCGTCGGTAAGGATGCGGTCGGCGAGGTTCTTCGCCGGGAAACGCCCCAGCAGCGCGATGACCCGTGCGATCGTCGCCAGCAGCAGCACGATGACGATCCAGGTGAGGACGAGCGTGAGGAACTGGGCCGTCACGAGCCACAGCCCGTTCAGCACCATCGTCGCCGCGACCCACCCGCCGACGGCGCGCTGGCGCTCGTCCGCGCGCTGCGCCGGGAGCGCCTGCCACACCGTGTACGCGATCAGTCCGAGGTAGATCAGGGACCAGATCGAGAAGGCGGGGCCGGCCGGGGCGAGGTACGACCCCTGCGCTGAGAGCGCGCCGTCCTGCAGCTCGTTCACCGAGGTTCCGCCGAAGGCGCCGGATCCCACGGCGGCGGCGATCAGCATGAAGGATGCCGAGGCGATGATCACGGTCTGGCGGATGATGTCCTGCGTCCGGGATTCCATGGCTGCGACAGTAGCCTCCCCCTGCGCGCCCGGCAGGAGGATTGACAACCGGCATCCAATTCGCTAACCAGGTAAGACACACACGAGGTTCGCGACCGGCGCCCGTCAGACGGTCGTCGCGACGGCCGCGTCGATCAACACCTCGGCGGCACTGCGCGCCTGCACCGCGACCTGCGGGTCGGCCGAGATCGCCGCGGTGCTCTGGGCACCCTCGGCGAGGATGGACAGTTGCGCCGCCAGGAGCGGAGACGCTCCGGTCCCAGCAACCAGTCCAGCCATGTACTGCTGGAACTCGGCCTTGTGCGAGCGGACGATCTCGGCGACCTCGGGGTTGGTGCCGCCGAGCTCACCGAACGCGTTGATGAAGGCGCAGCCCCGGAAGTCGTCGGCGCAGAACCAGTCCTCGAGGTAGCCGTAGACGGCGAGGAGACGGGCGCGAGGCTCGTCACCGGCATCCGTCACCGCGGCCGTCAGGCCGGACTCCCACTGTTCATGCTTGCGCGCCAGGACGGCGGCGACGATGTCGTTCTTGGCGGGGAACAGTCCATACAGCCGACGCAGCGACACGCCGGCGGCAGCGCGCAGCTCGTCCATGCCCACAGCCGCGTATCCCTTGCGGTAGTAGAGCTCGTCGGCCGCCGCAAGGATCTGTTCACGCACCGTTTCCTCGGTCATGATCTCAGTGTACTTGACATGAGAACGAACGTTCTCTACGTTGGACACATCGAGCGAGAACGACCGTTCTCACCGCAACCGAAAAGGATCAGCATCATGGGTTACATCACCGTCGGAAACGAGAACAGCACCCCGATCGAGCTGTACTACGAAGACCAGGGAGCCGGCCAGCCCGTCGTCCTGATCCACGGCTACCCGCTCGACGGCCACAGCTGGGAGCGCCAGACCCGCGAGCTCCTCGCCCAGGGCTACCGCGTCATCACCTACGACCGCCGCGGCTTCGGTCAGTCCTCCAAGGTGAACGTCGGCTACGACTACGACACCTTCGCCGCCGACCTCAACACAGTCCTCGAGACCCTCGATCTGCGCGACGTCGTGCTGGTCGGATTCTCGATGGGCACCGGAGAGCTCGCCCGCTACGTCGCGAAGTACGGCCACGAGCGCGTCGCCAAGCTCGCGTTCCTCGCCTCGCTCGAGCCCTTCCTCGTGCAGCGCGACGACAACCCCGAGGGTGTTCCGCAGGAGGTCTTCGACGGCATCGAGGCAGCCGCCAAGGGCGACCGCTTCGCCTGGTTCACCGACTTCTACAAGAACTTCTACAACCTCGACGAGAACCTCGGCTCGCGCATCAGCGAGCAGGCCGTCACCGGCAGCTGGAACGTCGCCGTCGGCAGCGCGCCCGTCGCGGCCTACGCGGTCGTCTCCTCCTGGATCGAGGACTTCCGCGGCGACGTGGAAGCCGTCCGCGCGGCCGCCAAGCCCACGCTGATCCTGCACGGCACGAAGGACAACATCCTCCCGATCGACGCGACCGCCCGCCGCTTCCACCAGGCGGTGCCGGATGCCGACTACGTCGAGGTCGAGGGCGCCCCGCACGGCCTGCTCTGGACGCACGCCGACGAGGTCAACGCCGCGCTGAAGGACTTCCTCGCGAAGTAGCATCCGCCCGCGCGTTTCGTCTCGCTGCGCTCGCTCAACGACCGGAGCACACTGCTCTCGGTCGTTGAGCGAGGAGCGCCAGCGACGAGACGAAACGCGTCAGCCGCGCATCGCGACGGCGCGGCGCCAGTAGCCCATGAAGGCGACCTGCGAGCGGTCGATGCCGAGGTCCTTCACCAGGTGGCGACGAAGAGTCGTGACGACGCCGCTCTCTCCCGCGATCCAGAAGTAGCGCTCCGCCGGAGCATCCGCCACCGTGATGTCCTCGCCGAGACCCGAGTAGTCCGGCGTCTCCCAGAGCAGCTCCTCGGTGTCGATGTCCTTCACGCGGATCTCCTCGGCGGCATCCGCGTCACCTAGGTAGCCGAGCACGGCGGGGATGAGCGTCAGTCCGTGCAGCTCACCGGCATCGCGCGGAAGCCAGTGCACCTCGACATCCGACGGCGCGTCGATCGCCAGGATGTCGGCCGGCGTCGGCACCTCGATGAAGGCGACGCCGCGCAGATCGCGCGGAGCGTCCTCGAGGATGCGGGCGATGGCCGGGGCCGCCGTCTCGTCGCCGACGAGCACGACGGAGCGGGCGCTGCCCGGTTCGTACTCGGCGCCGCCGTGCGCATCGGCATCCACACCGCGGCGCGGCCCGACCAGGAACAACTCCTGCCCGACGGCGGCCCGGCTCGCCCACAGCGAGGCGGGGCCGGTCAGCCCCGGCTCCAGATGCAGCACGAAGTCCACGACGACCTCGGTGCCGGCCTCGGTCACCCGCAGCTCGCGCACGGAGTAGGTGCGCATCGAACCGCGCTCCTCCTCCGGAACGGCGAGGTACGAGCCCCACCAGTCGTGCGAGGACCGATCGATCGGAGGCAGGATGCCGGATGCCGGCGGGAAGACGAGCTTGATGCGGGAGTCGAAGACCTCGCCCGGCGTGCCGAACTCGGACAGCTCGTCGCCCCCGAACGTCACCCGGACGAAGGAGGGCGAGACGCGATCGACCGCGCGCACCTCGGCGCGGGTGAGGATGTAGGTGGGGCGGTCGGTGGTGGTCGTCTCAGCGGACATGATGCCTCCCGATAGGTGTGACCATCGGCTTTCCGGAAACCGGGTCTGTCGTGATCTGGTTGGCGAGGCCGAAGACCTCTTCCACGATGTCGGCGGTGATGACCTCGTGCGGGGCGCCGGTGGCATGCACCCGACCGGCCTTCATCGCGACGAGCTCGTCGGCGTACCGCGCGGCCATGTTGAGGTCGTGCAGCACCATGACGATCGTCGTGCCGCGCGAGACGCTCAGGTCGGTGAGCAGGTCGAGCACCTCGATCTGGTGCGCCACGTCGAGGAACGTCGTCGGCTCGTCGAGCAGCAGGATGTCGGTCTCCTGCGCGAGCGCCATCGCGATCCACACACGCTGGCGCTGTCCGCCCGAGAGCTCGTCGACGCTGCGGTCGGCGAGGTCGGAGACCCCGGTCGCCTCGAGCGCATCCGCCACGACCTCGTAGTCGTGGGCGCTCCACCGGGCGAGTGCCTTCTGATGCGGGTGGCGTCCCCGTCCGACGAGGTCGGCAACGGCGATGCCCTCCGGCGCGATCGGCGACTGCGGCAGCAGGCCGAGGATGCGCGCGACCTCTTTGGTGGGACGCGCGTGCACCGAGGTGCCGTCGAGCACGATCTGCCCCGCCGTGGGAGAGAGCAGACGCGCGAGCGAACGCAGCAGCGTCGACTTGCCGCATCCGTTCGCTCCGACGATGGTCGTGATCTTGCCGGGCGCGATCTGCAGGTCGAGGCCGTCGATGATGGTGCGATCGCCGTAGGCGAGGGTCACCCCCTCCGCCGACAGAGTGTGCGAGACGGTCATAGCGAACCCCCGGAGCGGTTGGTGCGGATGAGGAGATAGATCAGGTACGGAGCGCCCAGCACGCCGGTGACGACGCCCACCGGGTAACGCGTGCCGAGCGCGAACTGCGCGATGAGGTCGCCGCCGAGCACGAGCACCGCGCCGACGAACGCGCTCGGCAGGAGGAGATTCGCGCCGGGGCCGGTGAGGCGTGCGGCGATCGGACCGGCCATGAACGACACGAAGGCGATCGGACCGGTCGCCGCGGTCGCGAAGGCGAGCAGGGCGACGGCGCTGAGGATGAACAGCAGCCGCGTGGAGTTCACGCGCACCCCGAGGCCCGCCGCCGAGTCGTCTCCCAGCTGCATCGCCCCGAGCGCGCGTCCCTGCAGCAGAAGGAAGGGCACGATCAGCGCCGAGGCGATCGCGATCGGCAGGACACGCTCCCAGGAGGCGTTGTTCAGGCTGCCGGTGAGCCACTGCATCGCGACCTGGATGTCCCAGTTCGGCGCACGCGACAGCAGATACGAGATGACGCTCTGCAGCATCAGCGCCACGCCGATCCCGATCAGGATGAGGCGCGTGCCGGCGAAGCCGCCCTTGATCGACAGCAGGTAGATCGTGAGAGCGGTGACGAGGGCGCCGCCGAGTGCGAGCAGCGAGACCACGGGGCCGCCTGCCGAGAGGACGATGATGCCGAACACCGCGGCGGCGCTGGCGCCGTTCGAGATGCCGATGATGTCGGGGGACGCCAGCGGGTTGCGCAGCAGCGTCTGGAAGGCGACTCCCGCGATGCCGAAGCCGATCCCGGTGAGGACCGCCAGGATCGCGCGGGGCAGACGCAGGTCGCCCACCGTGAACGATGCGCCGGGGACGGTCTCACCGAGGATCACGCGGATCACTTCGTCGGGCGTGTAGAACGTGTTGCCGACCATGAGCGCCGTGGCGAACAGCGCGAAGAGCACGGCGCCGAGCACGATCGTCGCCGTCGCATGGCGGCGGTGACGGGCTCGACGGCCCGCCACCACACGCGCGGTGCGGTGCGCAGCCGACTCGTCGGAGCGGTGCAGGGTGTGCTCGGTCGTGCTCACAGCTCACGCACCTTCTGACGACGGACGATCCAGATGAAGAACGGGGCTCCGATGATCGCCGTGATGATGCCGACCTGGATCTCCTCGGATGACGGCGCGATCACCCGCCCAACGATGTCGCTCGCGGTCAGCAGCGCGGCTCCCGCGAGGGCCGAGAACGGCAGCAGCCAGCGGTGGTCGGTGCCGATCAGCATCCGACAGATGTGCGGGACGACGAGCCCGACGAAGCCGATCGGTCCGGCGATCGCGGTGGCGGCACCCGCGAGGATGACGGCTCCCAGAGCCGACATCAGCCGGGTACGGAAGACGTGCTCACCGAGTCCCTTGGCCATGTCGTCGCCGAGAGCGAGCGAGTTCATCCCGCGCGAGCAGAGGAGGCAGATGAGCGCACCGACCGCGAGGACCGGCGCGGTGAGCGCGATGCGCGGCCACTCCGCACCGCCGACGCCGCCGATCTGCCAGGACTGGAAGGTCTGCAGCAGGTCGACGCGCGGGAGCATCACGGCGCTGATGAGGGAGGCGAACGCGGCCGAGGTGGCAGCCCCGGCGAGCGCGAGTTTGAGGGGCGTGGCGCCGCCGCGACCGAGCGAGCCGACGGTGTAGACGAAGACCGCCGCGACCGCCGCGCCGACGATGGCGAAGCCCATCTGCCCGAACGGGTTGCTGAGGCCGAAGAAGGCGATCCCCACCACGACCGCGAGCGAGGCGCCGTTCGAGACGCCGAGGATGCCGGGATCGGCCACGGGGTTGCGCGTCACGGCCTGCATGGTCGCCCCCGAGAGGGCGAGGGCCGCCCCCACGAGGAGCGCGAGCACCGTGCGCGGGATGCGCTTGACGATCGCGGCCTGCTCGATGGTGTCGGTCCGGCCGCCGAGGGCCGCGACGATGTCGTCGAACGTCACGGCGCGCACACCGAAGGAGATCGACAGGATGCTGAGGACGAGCAGGAGTCCGACCCCGGCGAGAAGCCAGAGGGTGCGCACCGGCGCCGGACGCCGCAGATCTGCGGCGTCCGGCGCGATGGCTGTTGCTGAGGTCACTGAAAACTCACTCCGCGGATGCGGACGTGGGATTATGGGGCCAGCGGAGCCGCCAGCAGGGCGAGGTAGTCGCCGAGACCCCACGGGATCGACAGCGGGGACGGGTTGGCGGATGCCGCGATCGGCGAGGAGTCGGGGAGCACCGCGATGCGCCCTTCGGCGATGGCGGGGATCTTCGACAGCAGCGGGTCGGCCTGCAGCAGCGGGATGATCGAATCGTCGCCATAGGTGATGAAGAGGTCGACGTCGTCGAACTTCGCGGCCTCTTCCGAGCTGACCGTGAGGTAGAACTGATCGCTGTCGGCGTTGTCCTCGACGATCGAGGGGAACGGCAGGCCGAGCTCGTGGATGTAGCCCGGGCGCGTGTCGATCGCGGTGTAGTAGCCGACCTGGCTGAGGTCGGTCGGGTCGATGTATGAGAACAGGACCTTCTTGTCCAACAGCGCGCTGTTCGCCTCGAGCGCGGCATCCGCGTCGGCGTGCAGGTCTTCGATCAGCGCCTCGCCCTCGGCCTCGAGGCCGAGTGCCTTCGCGTTCATCTCGATCATCTCGTCGACCGGCGTGCCCCAGGCGACCTCGGGGTAGGCGATGACGGGAGCGATCTTGGAGAGGGTGTCGTACTCCTCCTGGGTGAGTCCGGAGTACGAGGCGAGGATCACGTCGGGAGCGGTGTCGGCCACGGCCTCGTAGTCGATGCCGTCGGTCTCGTCGAAGAGCACGGGCTCCTCACCGCCGAGCTCGTCGAGCTTCTCCTCGACCCAGGGGAGGATGCCGTTGTCGTCATCGTCGCCCCAGGCGGCCTTGCTCATGCCGACGGGCACGATGCCGAGGGCGAGGGGCACCTCGTGGTTGGCCCAGGCGACCGTCGCGACGCGCTCGGGCTTCTTCTCGATGGTGGTCTCGCCGTAGACGTGCTCCACCGTGACGGGGAACGCATCGTCGGATGCCGGGTTGCCGCCGGCGGAGGCGGTCGACTCCGGGGCGTTGGACGAGCACGCGGCGAGGCCGACGGCGAGTGCGGCCGCGGCGCCGATGGCGAGGAGACGGGAGGTGCGCACAGGCGTTCCCTTCGGGTTCGGGATGAGGGGGGTCCGGCGCGGGATCCGCGCCGAGGCTTTGGTAAGCCTGGCCTAATCTAACAGAAAGTTAGGCAAGCCTCAGTCCCGAGGCCGACGTTCGAAGCCGGCGCACGAAAAACCGGCCGGGCCCCGAAGGACCCGACCGGTTCAGGAAGTCAGCGCGCGCTCAGAGAGCGCGGATGTTCGCCGCCTGCATGCCCTTGGGGCCACGCTCAGCGTCGAATTCGACCTTCTGGTTCTCGCGGAGCTCCTTGAAACCGGAGCCGGCGATAGCCGAGTAGTGGGCGAAAAGGTCGTCCGAGCCGTCATCGGGAGCGATGAAGCCGAAGCCCTTTTCCGCGTTGAACCATTTCACAGTGCCAGTGGCCATGTGTTTCTACTTTCTGTTGACTTAGCCGTTCTCACGGCCTACGCCGAGTCGGAACATCCGACACGCGCGCTTGCTCAAGGTACCACGGCTGGCTGACGCGCAGCAGTGAACCTCGGATTCTGTTGGATCAGGGCCGCTTCCGTGCGCGTGCTCACGCCGAGTTTGCGCAGCACCGCCGACACGTGGACGCTCACGGTCTTGACGCTGATGAACAGCCGCTCGCCGATCTGACGGTTGCTCAGCCCCTCGGCGATCAGCTCGAGCACCTGGCGTTCCCGGGCGGTGAGGAGGTCGGCATCCGTCGCGGAGGGAGAGGTGCTGAGCCCCGCAGCGTCGGCGAAGGTCGCGACGGACCGCTGCAGCTGCACGTGCCCGAGGCGATCGGCGATGTCGGCGGCCTCGGCGAGCCCCCGTGCGGCCCCGGTGCGGTCTCCCTCGCTCACGCGCAGGCGAGCGAGCTCGAGCCGCGCCGCGGCACGGAAGACGACCGGCACGTCGTCGCCGTCGGCGAGCGCGACCGCCGCGACGAGCGCCTCGCCCGTGGGCTCCAGGAATGCGTGCAGGATGTCGGACCAGACCGAGACGCGCAGCTCCGAGGTCTGGGCGGCCCACGCCGCGCGGATCGTCTCGACCGCGGCTCCGACGTCTTCGCCGGCGGCACGCAGCTCGGCGATGATCCACCCGGACTGGAGCAGGATCCGACGCTGGTGGAGCAGTGCCGGCCCCTCGTCGGCCAGCATCGCGAGGATCACGTCGAGAGCACCGTCCAGGTCTCCGGCGCTCTCGGCGACGGAGACCTGCATCACGGTGATGTCGTACCAGATCTGCCGTTCGACGGTGCCCGTCTCGCGGAAGGCCGGCAGGGATTCGATGAGCAGCTCGGCGGCTTCCTCGTGTCGTCCGCGCCACGACAGCACACGCACGCGCGTCATCGTGGTGTACATGCGGAACACGCGCAGCGTGCTCTGCGCGAGCTCGCGGGCGAGCATCTCCTCGACGCGCTCGATCTCACCGAGCTCCAGCAGCGGCACGGCCATGTTCTGCGTCATCACCGAGCCGGAGGTGCGTTCGACCCCGTAGGTGCGCGAGCGGGCCAGCCCTTCCTCGGCCAGCTGCACGGCCTCACGGTAGCGACCGAGCAGCGTGAGCAGGTCGGAGTAGTTCACCCGGTACTTCAGTTCGGCGGTCGATCCGCGGCCGAGGGTCCTGGCGAGCTCGTACTCTCGGGAGCCCTCCTCGATGCGGCCCTGGTGCGACAGCGACGCTCCCCGGACGTTCGCGGCGATCGACGCCTCGTCGTCCGACTCCGCACGTCGGGCGATCTCACCGGCCTCGACACCGAGCCGGAAGCTCAGATCGAGGTGACCGGCGATCATGTGCCGACTCGCGAGCGTGTTCAGTATCGTCGCGCGAAGGCGGTCGTCGTCGGCACGGTCGCCGAGCACGGCCAGCGACTCCTGCAGCAGCGGGATCGCCCCTGGACGGCCCAGATTCATCGTGTAGTACGCCTTGTCGCGCAGCAGACGCGCGTGCAGGCGCTGGTCGACGGTCATCGGGTCGAGCTCGCCCAGCGCCAGGTTCACGACCGAGAGCGCACGCTCGCCATCCCCCGCGTTGCGGAGGATCGAGCCGAGCATCAGCAGGAGCTCGAGGCGCTCGATGCCCGCGGCATCCGGAGCATCCGCCACCTGAGGCCACAGCTCCAGGACCAGTTCACCGAAGCGGGCGGCGCTCGCGAAGGCGTACCGGGCCTTCGCATGGCGCATCGCGTGCGCAGCGGCGATGAGCGCGCGACGGTCGTCCTGCGCGAGCTGCCAGTGATACGCCAGGGCCGCGGCGTCGCCGCTGTCGGTGCCCGCACACGCGGCCTCGAGCGTCTCGGCATAGGCGCGGTGCAGCCGGGCCCGCTCGCCCGGGAGCAGATCGTCGTGCACGGCCTCGCGCAGCAGCGCGTGCCGGAACCGGTAGTCGTCGTCGACGACCACGAGGATGCCGCTGCGCGTGGCCTCGCGCAGGGCGTCTTCCAGCCGCAGCTCGGGCAGATCGGCGAGGCGGACGACCAGCGGATGCGACAGGGGCCGCTCGGCACCGGAGACGACCTGCACGACGTGCCGTGCGTCGTCACCCAGGCGGTCGAACCGCGCGAGCAGCAGATCGCGGAGACTGTCGGGCAGCGACCCCTTCGCGCATCCGGCGATCTCCTCGATGAAGAAGGGGACCCCTTCCGCGCGCTCCTGCATGCGCTCGAGGGCGGTCTCGCTGATCGCATGCCCGGTGATCTGCTCGGCGAGCAGGCGCGTGGCGTCTTCGTCGAGCCGGGTCAGGGGCAGCCGCTCGAGCAGGCGCGAACGCGTGGCCTCGCCGATGAAACGGCTCACGGCATCGCCGCGGCGCACGTCGTCGGTGCGGCAGGTGATCAGCAGCAGGATGCGCCCGCGGCTCAGGGCGCGCAGGAGGAAGGAGAGGATGGCGAGCGTGGACTCGTCGGCCCAGTGCAGGTCTTCCACGACGAGCACCTGCGGAGCGGCTTCCGCGGCCGCTTCGATGAGCGAGGCGATCGCGTCGCGAAGGCGCTCCGGACTCGTGCGCTCGCGATCGGTCGGACCCGACGCGAGCTCGGGGAGCAGCATGCCGAGTGCCTCGACGCCCACGCCGACCGCGTCGCGGACGCGCTCGACTCCCATGCGGGTCACTATCGAACGGAGGATGCCGGTGAGCGGGCCGTACGGCGTGCGAGAGGCGCCGAGGTCGAGGCACCAGCCGACGTGCACATCGGCGGTGCGGTCGATCTCGACCCCGAACTCGCGGAGCAGCCGTGACTTGCCGATGCCGGCCTCGCCCTCGACCAGGAGGGCGGCGGGGACGCCGTCGCGCGCGATGTCGAACAGACGGCGCACCTCGGCCAGGTCGGCGTCGCGGCCGACCATCACGACGCTCGGAGCGGACGAGGGCATGGGAACATCGTGCCACTCCCCGGGGACATCCGGGGTCGCGTCCGCTCCCGGCAGAGACGGTGCGCTGACGTCCACCGGAACGGTCACCGCGCTGTCGCGGTCGCCGTCTCGCATCCGACGCGGACGCAGTCCTCGACGGCGCGGGCCTTCGGGGCGCGGGCGCTCCCCGATCGGACGCTCGTGGCCGGCTGCGCCGCGCGCGGCGCCGGATCGGTCCGCCCGGCGACGATCCGGTGCAGCATCCGACGGATCGCGCCCGCCGGACGCGGCACGATCTGGTCGGCGTGCTCTTGCAGGAAGAGACGCCGCTCGGCGGCGCGTACGACCTGCTCCTGCTCGAAGGTGGTGACCTGGTGGCTGAGATACGGGTGCTCGAACATGATTTCTCCTCGGCGGTTCGCTGTATCCCTACACTCCGCTCTGAGGTGCACCGGCCGGATCGGGCGGATGCCCTATCTTTCGGATGCCGATGCCTAGGTGCGCGCACAGAAGAGGCCCGGATGCAGCAGGAAGCTGCAGCCGGGCCTCGATACCGCCGGGCGGTCAGGCCTCGACGTCACCGCGCCAGGCGCCGGTCTCGGCGCCTCGGCCCTCGATGAACTCCTTGAAGTTCTTCAGGTCCTTCTTCACCGCGTGCGAGCCCGCTCCCACCAGGGAGCCGAGCTTCTCGAGAAGCCCTTCCGGCTCCCAGTCGATCTGCACGGTCACGCGCGTGGACGTCTCGGTGAGCTTGTGGAACGTCACCGCTCCCGCGTGCTCGGTCTCGCCACCGGTACTGGTCCACGCAACGCGCTCGTCGGGGTGCTGCTCGGTGATCTCGGCGTCGAACTCGCGCTCGATGCCACCCACCTTGACCTTCCAGTGGGTGTGGGTGTCGCCGGTCTGCGTGATCGACTCGACCTCGTCGAGGAACTTCGGGAAGCTCTCGAACTGGGTCCACTGGTTGTATGCGACGTCGACGGGAACGTCGACGTCGATGGTCTCGATGATCTGCACCATGTGATGCTCCTCACTGCTCGTCTCTCGTGTCCTGCTATTCAGCAGCACACGAGAAGGAAGGGCGATGGGGTTGACACTGCGGTGAGCGATCAGGCTGCCAGCCGCCCCACCGCTCGCGCGCGGATGAGCACCGCGGTCCCGTCGGAGTAGGCGACCGGAAGCTCCTCGACCGCCACCACCTCGATCGTCGCGGGGTCGGCACCGGCGAGCCTCGCCCGCTCGGTCGCCTCGGCGGCGGCATCCGCTCGCGAGGCACGACGGTCCGAAGGGTCGGCGCGGTAGATCTTCTCGATCTGGCCCGCGACCTCGCCCAGCGCGGCACCGACCGCGTTCGCCGCGCCGAAGTGATCCGGGCGGATCAGGGTCGAGACCCCCTCGAGCTCGGCGGGCGCGATGATGCCTCCACCGCCGACGAGGATCACCGGCACCGGGGCGGCGTTCGGCTTCATGCGGTCGATCGAGTCCTCGAGGATCGCGCGCATCGCCGCCCAGGCCACCGAGCCGAGACCTGCCTCGACGTCCGGAGCGGTCAGCCCCTCGATCTCCGCGCCGCCGACGGCGAGCGCGATGTCGGTCGCGGTGAGAGTGGAGCCGCCGAAGGCGAGCCCCTCCTCCGGGAGACGGTAGCCGACGCTGTCGGGGCCGACCGTGACGCTGTTGCCGTCCGTGCGGACGATCGTGCCGCCGCCGAGTCCGACCGAGAGCACATCCGGCATCCGGAAGTTCGTGCGGATGCCGCCGATCTCCACCGCGTGCGCCGACTGACGAGGGAAGCCGTCGACGAGCACTCCGATGTCGGTCGTGGTGCCGCCGATGTCGACGACGAGCGCGTCCGTCGCCCCCGAGAGATGTGCCGCCCCGCGGATGGAGTTCGTCGGCCCGCAGCCGATCGTCAGCACCGGGAACTCCAGCGCGTACTCGAGCTGCATGAGCGTGCCGTCGTTCTGGCCGAAGTACGGCGTCGCCGGGATGCCGCGCGCACGCAGCGCCGCCACGAAACCGCCGGCCATCCGGGTGAGCGTCTGCATGAGCGCCGCGTTGAGCACGGTCGCGTTCTCGCGCTCGAGGAGTCCGAGCGAGCCGATGCGCGCCGAACGCGAGACCGGCACTCGCAGTTCCTCCGCGACGATCTCGGCGACGCGCTCCTCCTGGCTCTCGTCGATGGGCGAGAACACTCCGACGACCGCCACGGCGTCGACCTCACCGCGCATGCGAGCGCACGCCTCGCGAACCGCCCGCTCGTCGAGCGGAGCCAGCAGACGGCCGTCGACCTCGAATCCGCCGGGCAGCAGGTACGCGTGGTCGCCGATCGCCTCTCGCAGGTCGGCGGGCCAGCCCTCGAGCGGCGGCACGGCGGTCGTCGCCGGGGCTCCGAGACGCAGGATGCCGACACGACCGAGTCCGCGGCGCTCGACGATGGCGTTGGTGCAGTGCGTGGTGCCGAGCATCGCGTGCGCCACGAGGGCGGGGTCGACGCCGGATGCCGCCAGCACGGCGTCGATCGCATCGGCGACCCCTTCGCCGGTGTCGCGGGTCGTCGGACGCTTGACCGAGGCCACGACGGAGAGGCGGTCGTCGAGGATCACGGCATCCGTGTTTGTTCCGCCGACGTCGATCCCGATCCGGTACCCGACCATCAGGCGGCCTTCCCTTCGGCGTCCCGCCCCTTGCCGGGGCGGGGGATGTCCTCGACCGGGATCCAGTCGACGTCATATCCGAAGTGCGCAGGCCCTGCGGTGAGGAGCCCCATCGGCGTGCGCCACTTCTCGTGGCACGGGATCGCGATCACCGCGACGCGGGCGCCGTAGCGCAGCGACTCGGTGGTGATCGGCATCCCGGTGGCGAGGTCGAGCACGGTGATCAGGTCGGGCGTGACCGCGGCGAGCGCGCCGTCACGACGCGCGAGAAGCATCTCGTTCTGGAAGTCGAGACGGAACGCGCTCCCCCGGTCTGCTCCCACGCCGTCGAGCTCGGCGGCGCCGCGGGTGAACCCGCCGTCGACCGCGCGCTGCAGGTCGGCGACCTTGCCCTCGAACAGGCGCACCGCGTCGAGATCGGCGCACAGGGCGTCGATGCGCTCGTCGTCGCGGAGCGCGTTGCCCCCGGCATCCCGTCCGCGCAGGATGCGGCCGATGCGCTTCGCGAGGGTGAGGGTGCCGGGGATCGCGCACTCCCGCACGACGTCGCCGCCGTAGGCGTAGTCGATCATCGTCGCTCCTCCCCCCATCTCGACCGTCACAGCGCGGGCGATGCGCTCGGACCACGCGCCGTCGACCGGCCGGCTGACGACCTCGTTGCCGTGATGGTCGACCATGACGGTGGCGCCGGGTCCGTATCCCGCGAGATGGAAGGTCACCATCTGCGCCTCGGGGAACGCCCGGCCCATCGCGTCGCCGTCGACGACGGGAAGACCGGCGAGCGCAGCCGTCGCGATGGGGATCATCGAGTTGCCGCCGCCGACCTCGATCGGCATCACCGCGGTGGGGCGGCGGCCGACGGCACGCTCGATCGCGGAGAGCGCTGCGAGCAGTTCCGACTCCGCCTGGATCCGCTCCACGCTCACCGACGGCGCGCCGATGCCGCCGATCGGAATCACGAAGTCGTCGTCGGTGAGGTCGTCGACCGCGCGGAGGGCGACCGGTCCGTGCAGGCGGATCAGGCGCTTCGCCATCAGCGACCCGACGTGCGGGTCTCCCCCGCCTCCGGTGCCGAGCACCGCGGCGCCGAGGGCGATCTCGTCGATGTCCCCTTCGGTGATCTGCGCGCCCGTCATGCGCTCACCCCGCCGTCGAGGCGGGCGGGCTGTTCCTCGCTCGCGACCGGGGCGGATGCTGCGGCATCCGGGTCCACCTTCCGACGCAGTGGGACCAGCGCGAGGTAGACCAGGAAGCCGACGATCATCCCGTCGAGAGCCGGGACCGCCGTCAACGTGAACCAGCCGAAACCCGGGCCGTGGCTCGGATCCGTCGTCGCCACCGCGACGAGGATGCCGACGAGCCACGCTGCAATCGACCAGACGTCGACCGTGGGGACGGCCGCGCCATGTGCCCAGCGAGGCCCCTTGCGGCCGGAGGCGAACGCTGCGACGTAGACACCCCCGAACGGCGCGATGACGATGCCGATCACGAGGATGAATTCGACGAAATAGTCCGCGGCACCGATCACGCCGACGGCTATGCCGATGATGCCGAGTACGACGGTGGCGGTACGGCGGTCGATTCGGGCGCTGATGGCCGCGAACGCGAGACCCGCCGAGTACAGGTTCGTCGTGTTCGTGGTCCACTGGGCGAGGATCAGCACGACCACAGCGACGGCGCCGAGGCCGAGCGCGAAGAAGATCGCCATGAGCTCGGTGCCGTCCATGATCCGCGCGAGCACGACCGAGACGACGATGATGATCGAGTTGCCGAAGAAGAAGCCGACGAACCCGGAGAGCATGGCGTGCTTCGGGGTCTTCGCCCAGCGCGCCATATCGGGGGCGGTGGCCACGCCGAGGATGAAGAGGCTCATCACCAGGGAGATCGCGCCGCCGAAGCTGTACAGGCTCTCGACCGGGGCGTCGAGAGCCGCCGTACCGTTCATGGAGAAGGCGACGACGATGCTCACGAGCAGAAGCAGGAGGAGCAGCGGAACGGCGAGCATGCTGAGCTTGTTGATCGAGCGGTAGCCCCAGAACGCCGTGACCGCCATCAGCACACCGCCGATTCCGGTGAAGATCGGCACGGGGATGTCCATGCCCGTGAACTCGGTGAAGGCAATCTGGGCATTCGTGCCGAAGAAGCCGGCCTGCACCGCGAACCAACCGAGCAGGCTGATCGACATCGCGAAGGCCAGGATGCCGCCTCCCACCTTGCCGAACACGGCGCGCGAGATCATCGCACTCGACAGCCCTGTCACAGCGCCGACGTATGACGTCGCGATCGCGATGAGTCCGAGGAGGAGCGAACCGGCGATCGTCGCCCAGATGGCCGGCCAGAACGCCATGCCGGAAGCGAGCGCGACGCCGAGGAAGGCGCCGGAGAGATCGATGCCGATGGCGATCCAGATGGTCGCGATCGAGAGCCAACCCTTGCGCTGGTCCTGGGGCACGACACCGTGCTCGTAGTCGTCAGTGGTCATTGTCTTTCCTTCGAGAGGGGCTCTGCGCGGCGCCCGGGACTTCGGGTTCCTTCGGGCGACGCGCAGAGCGGATCAGGGTCCTGCTTCTCACACCATCGGCCGGGCGTCGCCGGCTCCTGCTGGTTCCGGCCAGGAGCTCGTGGCTCCGGGTCGGCGGGCGAAAGTACGGCGACTGCTGCGCAAGCCCATCTCGACGATCGACTCGAGCATCCGCAAAGCCGTGACCGACGGATCGATGACAGGCACGTCGATTCCGTCCTGGGCGAGTCGAGCGGTTACAGCGGGGGCGTGGCCGCCGACGCCAGTCAGCCCGAGAACGATGACCTCGGCCCCGTCGAGCTCGACGGCCGCGCGGGCGCACCGCACCATCGATGCGAGGGCCGCCTCGGGATCGCGGCCGATCTCCGCGGTCGGGATGTCGAGCGAACGGGTCGATGTCAACTTCGGCGCTACGCCGAAACGTCGCGCGTGCTCGATCACCGGATCGCAGGTGCTCCTGGTGGCGGTGATCACTGCGAATCGGTGCCCGAGCGTGGCGGCCAGGTGCATCGACGCCTCTGCCGAGCCGAGGACGGGCACATCGACGACCTCCCGGGCCGCGTGCACGCCGGGATCGAGCATGTCGTCGACCAGAATCGCGTCGCATCGGTCGGCCTCCGCCTCCCGCGCCGCGCGCAGGACCCACGGAGTGACGAGCGCGTCGTCTCGCCGCGATTCGATGGACGCGACGCCGGCGGGCAGAGTCGCCGCGGACACCCGGGTGCCAGATGCGGCCGCCCCCGTGAGCAAGGCGAGAGTCGTGGCCTCGCGCTCGGTGCTGACGGTCGGATTGATCACACGCAGGTGCATCAGCTGTCACCCCTCTCGAAGCCGGCGACGCCGAACCGCATCTCCGGCCCGGGCCAGACGATGGGTGTCGGCGGGGGCGCTGGGTAGGAGACCGCACTGTGCGAGAGGCCGAGACGCACCAGCATCCGCGCGTGGTGGGCGGCAGCTTGCCGAGGGTCGATCACGGGAACGTCGAGGCCCACGTCCACCAGATGCTCGGACAGCCGGTCGATGAGATCGGAGAGGAGGGTGCAGCCGGCGATGATCGCCTCGGCCCCGTCCTCGCGGACGGCGATGGTGGCGACCTCAGCGAATCGCCGGAACGTCTTCTCGGGATCCTCGTGCAACTGCAGCGGGGAGATTCCGATGCCTCGGATCGACGCGCTGCGATGCTCGAGACGATTGCGCTCGACGATCTCACGGACGACGGGGATGTCCTCGTCTGCGGTCGTCAGAATCGTGAACCGGCCGGCGAGGCACAACGCGAGGTGCATCGAAGCCTCGGCCGGGCCGACCACCGGGATGCGGACGACCTCGCGCACGGTATCCAGGCCGGGGTCGTCCATGCAGTCGATGATCACGGCCTCGGCCCCGGCGCCCTCGGCGCGCATAGCGGCGTCGATGATTCCGGGAACGGAGAACTGATCATCCCATCGGCTCTCGATCGAGTCCGTCCCGGCCGCGAGTGACCGGTGATCGAAGACGACGCCTTCGACGACAGGGAAGAAGTCATCGCTGTCCTCCGGCAGCACCACCGGTGCGATGACCGTGATGCGCACGGGCTCATCGACGGGACGGAGGGAGGGGATCATGAGGTTCCTTCACGAGGTGTCGGGCGCCGCATCGTCACGGCACCGCGGGCTCAAGCGGAGATGACGGTGGACAGGTGTCGCCACGCCTGCTCGAAGCGCTGACGGTAGACCTCGGGCGTGTAGTGGGTCAGCTGCAGGAAGAGGCCGTCCATGATGACGAACACGAGGGCGATGAAGCCCTCCGCGTCGCCTGCGCCGAACCCTCCCGAGGCGACACCGGCTTCGTAGGTCTGACGAACAGCGGTGGCGAGTCCGGACTCCGCGTCCAGGAAGATCTCGCGCAGGTGCTGACCGCCTGGGCCGTACTCGGTCACCGCCGCGCGCAGACTGAACTCGGCGAGGTCAGGGCGGTCGCGGTAGTAGGCCTCGATGCCGCCGAGGATGTGCCGCAGGCGGGCCAGCGGTTCGAGCTCGCCGCTGCTGCGGGCCAGATCGTCGAAGAACGCCGTGTGCTCGATGGCGACCTCGGCGTACACCGTCTCGTACAGCTCCTCCTTGCTCGAGAAGTGCGCGTAGAGAGAGGGCGTCTTGATTCCGACGGCTTCGGCGATCTCGCGCAGGCTCGTCTCGGCGTACCCCTGGCGCGCGAAGATCGTGCGGGCCTCGGAGAGGATCGTTGCTCGGGTCATCATCTGCCTAACGACTATTAGTTAGGCAGAGAGTAACCCCGTTTGCCGGACTTGCACAAGACCCGCGAGGCCGCGGCCCCACTGATCAGTGCGTCGGGGAGGGAATCGGCACCACCGCGTTGCGCGTCCGCGCCTCCTCGGCGAGCCAGACGATCCGGTGCGTCGCCAGGCTCTCCTGCGGCCCTGACAACAGCCCCGACCGGTCGCCGGTGCGGACAGCGTCGAGGAACGCCTGGACGAGCGCGTCGTCGGCGCCGCCGTGTCCGTCCGCCGCGCTCGCGTTGCCCCGGGACTCGGGGACGACGTCGTACTTCTCGTCCCGAGCGAAGTCGTGCACCACCAGCGTGCGCCCATCGCCCTCGATGCTTCCGTCCGTTCCGAAGAGGCGGGTCTTGCGGAAGTCGAGTTCCGTGAACGCGGTGACGGTGAAGGATGCCGTCACCCCGCCCTGATACTCGATGTTGACGACCTGGTGATCGACCACGTCGTTCTGGCCGTCGAAGACGCAGCGCCCGTACGGCCCTTCACGCAGCGCGCGGTCGACGCCCTCCGCGGAGACGTCGGTCGTGAGCACCGCGAGCGGCCAGCGCTCGAACGTCTCGTCGCCGAGGAAGCCGCGGTAGATCCGTGTCGCGGAGTACGCGCAGGTGTTCTGCAGCGGGCAGTCGAGGCAGCGGTCGGTGGCTCCGACCGGCTTGCTCTCCGGCCGGAAGTGCAGGAGGCTCCCGAAGGACGAGACGCGCTCGGCCGGGAGACCGATGATGTAGGAGAGCCAGTCGATGTCGTGGCTGCTCTTGGTGAGCAGCATCGGACCGGATTCCGCCTCTCGCGCCCAGTTTCCGCGGACATACGAGTGAGCGAAGTGCCACCACCCGATCGGCTCCAGGTGCTCGACCGAGACCAGACGACCGATCACACCGTCGTCCAGCAGGCGCTTGAGCGTGCGCGAGTAGCTCGAGTACCGCATGACGTGACACACCGCGAGCATCACACCCGCGGCTTCGGCGGCCTCGACGATCCGGGCGGACTCCTCCTCGGTCGGCGCGATCGGCTTCTCCAACAGCAGGTGATAGCCGGCGCGGGCGAGACCGATCGCGGGTTCGGCATGCAGACGATCGGGAGTGGACACGACCGCCGCGTCGGCGACTCGCTCGCCTCGCGCGACGATGTCCTCCCACGTCGCGAAGCACTCTATGCGCTGTCCGGCGAACTCGGCCAGGAAGGCGTCCCGTCGTGCGCTGTCGGGCTCGACGACCGCGGTGATGGCCGCGCCCTGTGCCACCGCGCGCCGCGCGTAGCCGGTCCCCCGCGATCCGGCCCCGATCACAGCGAGGCGGACGGGATTCGAGAGGATCATTTGAGGGCTCCTTGGACGAGGCCGGCGACGAACTTGCGCTGGAAGATGAAGTAGAGGATCACGATCGGAGCGATCACGATGATCGTTCCTGCCGCCAGGAGGGGGATGTTCTCGCCGTACTGCTGCACGAACGTCCCCAGACCGGACGGTGCCGTGCGCCGGGAGGGATCACGGATGAGGATGAGCGCGAGCAGGAACTGGTTCCACGCCCACATGAACGTCAGCAGCGCGTAGGTGATGATCGCGGGCTTCGCCCCCGGAACCAGGATCTGCACCAGGGTGCGGAACCGGCCGGCGCCGTCGAGTTGGGCGGCTTCGATCATCTCCGCCGGGACGGACTCGAAGTGCGTGCGCATCCAGAAGATCCCGAAGGGCATGAACGCGCCGGCCAGCGGGAGGATGACCGCCCAGTAGGTGTCGATCAGGCCCGTCGACCGCATGGCGAAGTAGAGCGGGATGACGATCGCCTCGTAGGGGAGCGTGAGTCCCGCCAGGAAGAACGCGAAGAGGAACCCCTTCGCCGGCATCCGCATCGTGCCCATCGCGTAGCCCGCGAGCGTCGCGCACACCACGGAGACGGGCACGACGACGAGGGCGATGATCGCGCTGGAGGCCAGCAGCGAGCCGAATCCGGCCATGCTCCAGGCGCTCGCGAAGTTGCCCCACTGCGGGTCGGTCGGCCAGGTGAGCGTCGGCGCGAGAGTGTCCGCCGGCTGCAGCGCAGCCGAGACGAGCGCGAGGAAAGGCACGATGACGCTGAGCACCGCGACCAGAAGGAACGCGACGGACAGGATGCGGGAGCCGGCGGATCTCATGCGCCTCGCCTTCCGATTCGGCCGATCACGGCGACGAAGACGAGGATGATCGCGCTCAGCACGGTGGCCAGCGCACATGCGAGCCCGACTTCGTTCGAGGTGAAGACGAGCTTGTAGATCAGCACGCCGGGGACGATGGTCTGGTAGCCGGGACCGCCGCCGGTCGTCACGTAGACGATGTCGAAGCTCGCGAGTGCCGAGATGAGGGTGACGGTGACGGCCACGACGATCTCCGCCCGCACCCCGGGAACCGTGACATGCCAGAACTGGCGCACCGGGCCGCAGCGGTCGAGGCGTGCGGCTTCGTAGAGCGAGGGATCGATCTTCTGGATGCCGGCGAGCAGGAGCATCATGCACAGCCCGGTCGTCACCCAGGTGCCGATCACGCCGACCGCGGGATACGCCCAGGTGAAGTCGCCGAGCCACGCCCTGGCCACATCCCCCAACCCGACCGCTCGCAGCATCTGATTGATGGGGCCGTCTGCCGCATACAGGTAGCGCCACACGACGCCGACGGCGACGAGAGGCAGGATCTGCGGAAGGAAGAGCACGGTCCGCACGAACCCCGATCCGCGGCGCGGACGCGCCGCGATCACCGCGGCGATGAGAAGCCCGAGGATGACCGGGAAGACCGTGTAGAACACGATGAAGCCGAGACCGTTGCGCAGCGCCACGACGAGCCGTTCGTCGGTGGCGACCTTGATGTAGTTCTCGAACCCGGCCCAGGTCGCGGCCCCGATGCCGTCCCACTCCCAGAAGGAGAGCCAGACGCTCTGGACCCACGGCGCGATCGTGAAGGTCCCGTAGAAGACGAAGGCGGGAACCAGGTAGAGCAGTGAGCTCCAGCCCCGTCGCGTCCGCCGGGAGGAGCCGGTCACACGACCGGACTCCCCCCGTGTGCGGGTCAGCGGTTCGGTCATGGATCAGCCGGCGTGCGCTGCGGCCCAGTCGGCCTGGATCGAAGCGATGAAGTCGCCCACCGACATCTGCCCGGCGATGAGCTGCTGCGTGCCCGCCTTGAGGGCATCGTTCATCGTCGCTGTCGCGTTGTTGTTGAATGCGACGAGACCGTCGGCTTCGGCGATCTCCGCCCAGGCGGCGACGATGTCGCCCTGGAGGGTCCCTTCCTCTGCGACGGCGACCGTCGGGTCGTCGGGCATGAACCCCTGCGCGAACTGCTGCTCACTCGCCTCCGGCGAGCGGAGGAAGTCGAGGAAGGCCGCGGCCTCGTTCGGGTGCTCGCTCTGCGTCGAGATCGCATAGGCGACCGACGTGCCGATCCCGGTGGTGTTCTCGCCCGGGAAGGGGAGGAAGCCCGCGTCCTCACCCAACCCCTCACCGATCTTGCCGGCATCCCAGATGCCGTCCACCAGGAACAGGCCCTTGCCGCCGATGAAGTTGTCCACCGCGCCCTGGAGGTCGGTGCCGTTCACGGTCGTCGGGTCGCCCAGGTAGCCGGCCTTCTGCCAGTCCGTGAGAGTCTGGGCGGCGGCGTGGTTCGCCTCCGTGTCGAAAGTCGCACCTTCATGCCCGAAGGCCCACGCATTGGCCGTGTCGGCTCCCGACATGCCCTGTCCCAGCAGCTGGACGACGAACGCCGCGTGCCCTTCGGCATTGCCGAGCTGCACGGGGAGCGCACCGGCCGCCTTCGCGGTCTTCAGAGCCGCCTCGAACTCGGCCAGCGACGTCGGCGCCTCGATGCCCAGCTCGGCGACGATCGCCTTGTTGTAATAGGTGCCGACGAGCGAGAAACCGGCGGGGGCCGCGTAGAGCGCTCCCCCGTCGCCGAGGGTCGTCCCGTCATCGGCGACGCGCCACTGGTTGAGCTGGTTGGCAGGGAAGAAGTCGTTCCAGCCGTAGAGGTCGGCGTAGTCGTCGAGCGGCAGGACGAGCTTGTTCTTGACCGTGTTGGCGACCGCGTTCAGGAGCACGATGTCGGGCGACTGATCGCCGGAGAGGTTGAGATTGACGCTCTGGTTGTAGTCCTCGTAGTTGGTCTGCGAGTACTCGATGGTGATGTTGGGATGCTCGGTCTCGAACGCGGCGATCGTCGCTTCGGTGGCTGCACCGGATTCCGGCGTGGACATCAGGGTGAGCGTGATGTCGTCGGTCGTCAGCTCGGTGCTGGCGTCGGTGCCGGCGCCGGCGCCGGTCGTGGTCGCGCCGGGCGCGCAGGCCGTGAGACCAAGGCCGAGGAGGGCGCCCGCCGCCAGAGGGGCGAGGACGAGTCGCGTGCGTCTTTGCATGGAGTGTCGCTTTCGGGTGGAGGAGAGATTCTATTTTGCAACTCTCCGGGGTAATTCCCAAAGATAGGTCAGCGGTCCGATCGTGTCAAGCCGCACTGTCAGCGGATGTGGTAGTCAGGACACGTGACCTCACCCGCACTCGGAACCGATCTCGCCGCCATGCGGCGACTCAACGGTCAGGCCGTGTTGACCACGCTCTGGGATGAGGGCGGCCCACTCACCGCGAGCCGCCTCGCCGCGTCGACCGAGCTCTCCCGCACCACGGTCGAAGCCGTCCTCGCCGAGCTGCTCGACGCTGACTTGATCCGCTCCGAGCAGCTGCGTCCACGAGGGGCGGGGCGACCCGCACGCGGATACCGGCTGGCTGCCGACCGGGGCGTATCCGTCGGGATCGACATCGGCCCGCACGGGATCGCCGGGATCGCGGGCGACCTGCGAGGCACGGTCGCCGCACCGCACAGACGCATCGAACAGGATCTCTCCGGCGGCGCAGACGCCGTCACGGCCATCACCGAGATCGTCGAATCACTGCTCGAGGAGTCGACAGCCTCGACCCGCGAACTGGCGGCGCTCACCGTCGGGATCCCCGGCATCGTCGACGCCGACGGTCACCCCGTGAAGACGACGGTGGTTCCCGACTGGCTGGCTGTCGACATCGATGCGCACCTGCGGCGGATGTTCCCCGGCGCCACGATCGCCTTCGACAACGACACCAAGCTCGCCGCCTTCGCCGAGATCGAGAACGGTACGATCGGCGCCGACGAGACGGCCGTGTTGCTGCGCATCGGGAATCGGATCTCCGCCGCGTCGGTCGTCGAGGGAAGGGTGGCTCGAGGGGCGCACGGAGCTGCCGGTGAGATCGGCGCTCTGCAACGGGTGGCCTGGCCACAGGCGCAGCAGCGCCTGTCCGCCCGAGCCGAGGACGGTCTGGAGCTCCTGTTCCGCCGGCACGGCGGCAGCGACGAGGCGATCGCCGAGTTCGCCGCCGGTATCGCCGACGGTCTAGGTGCGCTCGTGCTCGCCATCGACCCGCACGCGGTCGTCGTGAGCAGCAGCATTCCCGAGGCATCCGATCGACTCGCCGATGCCCTGCGCTCCGAACTCGCCGGACGGGCGCTCTTCGTGCCCGAGCTCCGCACCTCGTCGCTCGGAGCAGCCGCCCCCTGCCTCGGCGCCCTGGCCGTCAGCAGCGTCGCAGCGCGAGAGCGGTTGTTCTCGCAAGAGTATTGACAATTACGTCAGAGTCCGGGTTAATTGTCCTCGCTGGTCGATGAGTGTTCTTCGCGACCAGATCCACGATCAGAGTCGATCCCGAGGAGCCCCCGTGACCCGCCGAAACCCTGCCCGTATCCGCACCCGCAGACTCGCCGCATCCGCGATCATCGCGACGACCGTGGGCGCGCTGGTCCTGTCCGGACCGGCCGCCTGGGCGGCGGACACGCCACCGAACCCGGACTCGAAGCCGGGCTACACCCTGGACTTTGCCGAGGAGTTCTCCGGGACGACCCTGAACACCGACAAGTGGATGCCGAACTACCTGCCGCACTGGGTCCCCGCCGAAGACTTCGCAGACACCGCCGCGCGCTACACGATCTCCGACGGCACCATCAAGCTGCGCGTCGAGCAGAACCAGCCGCCGTGGAACCCGGATCAGGACGGAACGGTGGTCTCGTCGGCCATCCAGACCTATAACCAGAACAACTGGCACCCTTTCAACTCCTCGGCGGTCAACCGCAACAACCTGCCGACGTTCAACGGCTACTCCACCAAGTACGGGTACGTCGAGGTCAGGGCGAAGAACTCGAACGCCGGCGGCGGCGGCCACCAGGCGCTCTGGCTGGTCGGGACCAACACGACCGGCGGGCAGTCCGAGATCGACATGATCGAGACGTTCTTCAGCACGCCGAACAGCTGGCGCATCGCCGCGTATGGCTGGGGAGACCCCAACTTCCTCGGTTCCTGGTCCCTCGACACGGTGCCGGTGTCCGGATCGCCCACGACCGAGTTCCATGTCTACGCGATGAACTGGACGCCCACCGAGCTGAAGTTCTACTACGACGGCCAACTCGTGAAGACGCTCAACGATGCTCCGAACACCGCGATGGGCATCATCATGAACATCTACACCGGCGCGGGCTCCGGCCAGCCGAACGGAGTCTGGCCCAAGCAGTGGGAGGTCGACTACCTGCGGGTGTTCAAGGACAACGCCGGGTACTCCGAGGCCGTGTCGCCGACGTGGAAGCTCATCAACAACCGGCACCGCTCCGGCGCGGTCAACGTCGAGCCGAACGACGGCCTCGTCCGATTCGGCGACGTTCCGAGCACGTACTGGAGCGCACAGTGGGTGCCCGAGCCGACCTCGTCCGGCGCGACCAAGTACCGCAACCGGTGGACGAACCAGTACCTGTACGCGAGCGGCTCGACGGTGCGACACGGCACAGCGGCGACGGCCGGCACCGCCGCGGAATGGTCGACGCCGTCGGCGGGCAGCGGGTACGTCCGCATCCAGAACGCCTCCGGAGCACTGCACGTGGAGAACGGCACCGGAAAGGTCGAGTTCGGCAACGTGTCGAGCTCCTGGTGGTCTTCTCACTGGCAGTTGAACGCGGCGCCCGCCAACTGAGATGACACCCGTGGGAGGGGCGCTTCGGACCCCTCCCACGAAAGGAGACGTGATGAATCCCACCCGCCGCCGCACCACGGCCGCCCTGTCCTTGGCGTTGGCGCTCATCGTGGCGGCCGGGCTCACCGGCTGCACGGAACCCGCGGCGACCGAGGCGGCGAGTGCTGCACCGAGCGCCTCGGCGACACCGCGATCCGACCCCGACGCGACCCTCTGGAGCATCTCATCGACCGAGGAGGCCCTGGGTCTCGACGACCCGGACGTCCAGGCGCTCCAACAGGTCGTCGCGCTGCACTCCGGCGCATCCGACAACCGCTCCCCCGCGACGGTCGCGGAGTCGGTGGCCGCAGAGGAGACGTACTTCACGCCGTTGTTCACCGAGAAGCTCGCCGCGCAGGGATACCGCGATGCCGTGGTCGCGATGTACGACGACGCCGACCTGACGATCGAACAGACCGGGGTGGCGTGGCTGCGATCGACGATCGACGCCGATCGCCTGCACGCGACCGTGGGCTTCGAGTCGCTCTTCGCCATCGTCGAGGCCTCGGAGGGATACCTGCACGAGCTCGACGTCGACCTCGGCGCGGAGTTCGCCCAGCCGCGCGAGTACTCGCTGACGAAAGTGGACGGCGTCTGGCTCATCGACGACATCTCGAAGGGACCGCTCCGCAAGTCTGCGGAACCCACCCCCTGACGACGCAGCGACGTCGAGCGGCGGCGCAGGACTACCGTGGACGACATGCGCATCCCCGCCGCCATCCGCGCCTCGCAGCGCTCCCCGCTGCTGCAGGTCGTGAAGTCGGCGGCGGCGACCATCGCAGCCTGGATCATCGCGGGCTGGGTCTTCCCCGCCCAGCTGCCGGTCTTCGCCGCGATCGCCGCACTCCTGGTGGTGCAGCCGAGCGTCAACCAGTCGTTGTCGAAGGCGCTCGAGCGCAGCATCGGGGTGATCGCCGGCGTGCTGGTCGCCGTGGCGCTCGGCCTGTTCCTCGGGTCGTCGAGCTGGGTCGTGCTGCTGGCGATCGTCGTCGCGATGCTCGTGGCCTGGCTGCTCCGGACCTCCCCCGGCACCGGCAACCAGATCGCCATCTCGGCGATGCTCGTGCTGGCGCTCGGCTCCTCCAGCCCCGAATACGCGTTCGCCCGCATCGTCGAGACTCTGATCGGCGTCGCGATCGGCCTCGTGGTCAACGCCCTCATCGTGCCACCCGTGCTCGTCGCGCCAGCGCGCCGTGACCTCGGACTGCTCGGGCACGAGCTGGCCGCGAGCCTCGACCGCCTGGCCGACGCGCTGCCCGAGCCGCAGACGCCCGCCCGGCTGCAGGAGCTGATGCTCGAGGTCCGTCTGCTGCGGCCGATGAAGAACGTCGCCGAAGCATCCATCGCCGCCGGCGAGGAGTCGCTCACCCTGAATCCGCGCCGCTCCACGCACCGGGCCGAGCTGCGCGAGATGAGGCAGCTCCTCGACCGACTGTCGCCGATCGTGACCCAGACGATCGGCATGACCCGCGCGTACTTCGACCACTACGACGACTCGATCGGCGAAGAGCCCGTGGTCGCGGCCATCGCGGATCAGCTGCGTCGGGCAGGGCACGACGTGCGCCTCGCGGTGCAGATCGCCGACGTCGCCCCGGAGCCCGAAGCCCTCACCTCGGCGATCCCCGCGCTGACCGCTCCGCTGGTGGTGCGCCCGCCGTCGTCGCAGCACTGGATCCTCATCGGCTCGCTCATGGAGGACCTGCGCCGCATCCACGGCGGGCTGCTCGACGAGGACTGACTCCGGCTGCCTTCGCCGACGGGGTTGGATGCCGCGAGTCGGGCGTTCACAATTCAGCCATTTCTCGCCGGATCGCCCGATGCATCCGCTTACATCGGACTGGGCGCCAGGTTCTTGCTGAGTTGCGCACGGGGTGGCCGCCTACTCTGGACCTCATGCACGACATGACGCTCGCGGAAGCTCTCGGGGAACTCGCTGCGCTCGAAGACCCGAAGATGCGCGCGGCCAACGAGAAGCGCGGCGACGACCACGGCATCAACCTCAGCCGGATGCGCGCTGTGGCGAAGAAGATCAAGACCGATCAGCCGCTCGCGCAGGAGCTGTGGTCGACCGGCGAGACCGCCGCCCGACTGCTCGCTCTGCTGATCTGCCGTCCGCGCGACTTCACCGCCGACGAGCTCGACGCGATGCTCCGCGAGACGCGCCCACCCAAGGTCAACGACTGGTTCGTGAACTACGTCGCGAAGAAGACCCCGCTCGCCGAGGAGATGCGGCTGCGCTGGTTCGACGACCCCGACCCGACCGTCGCCGCGGCTTCCTGGTCGTTGACCTCCGTCCGCGTCGCGAAAGACCCCGACGGGCTCGACCTCCCGCACCTTCTCGACCTCATCGAGCGGAACATGAAGGATGCCGCGCCGCGACCGCAGTGGTCGATGAACGAGACGCTCGCCACCATCGGCATCCACCACCCGTCGCTGCGCGCGCGGGCACTGGAGATCGGCGAACGCCTGCAGGTGCTCGCCGACTACCCCACCGCTCCCGGATGCACCTCCCCCTTCGCCCCGATCTGGATCACCGAGATCGTGCGCCGGCGCGAGGGCTGATTACGCTGGGCTGATGAGCACGCACATCGCCGCAGAGCCCGGCCAGATCGCCCCCGTCGTCCTGTTCCCCGGCGACCCGCTGCGGGCGAAGTGGATCGCCGAGACCTTCCTCGACGACGCCGAGCTCTACACCGAGACCCGCGGGATGCTGGGATACACCGGCACCTGGAACGGACACCGCGTCTCGGTGCAGGGTTCGGGCATGGGTCAGCCGTCGATGGCGATCTACGCCAACGAGCTGTTCGACTCGTACGGCGTCGAGACGATCGTGCGAGTCGGATCCTGCGGCGCGCTGACCGAGAAGCTCGCGGTGCGCGACATCATCATCGCGAACGGCGCGTGCACCGACTCGGGCATCAACCGGGTGCGGTTCCACGGCCTGGACTACGCGCCCGTCGCCGACTTCTCGCTGCTGCGCGCGGCCGTCGAGGCGAGTGAGGCCGAGCCCCCGGCATCCGCTGTGCACGTGGGCCTGCTGCTGTCGAGCGACCAGTTCTACAGCACCCGCCCCGAACTCAACCAGCCGTTCGTGCAGCACGGAGTTCTCGGCGTCGAGATGGAGACGAGCGGCCTCTACACGCTCGCCGCCTACTACGGACGGCGGGCGCTCAGCATCTGCACCGTCTCCGATCACATCGTCACGGGCGAGGAGACCAGCGCGCAGGAGCGGGAGCAGACCTTCGCCGACATGATCCGCATCGCGCTGCGCGCGGCGACTGCGGGCTGACCGGGCCGCGACGCGTCAGCGCGACCGGACTCCGCGTTCACAATTCAGCACATCCGCGCGGTTCCCGCCCGATCTGGGCCGAATCACGCGGTTCAGCGCAGTTCTTGCTGAATTGTGAACGGCCTTCGGCGATGACGGGCGCGCCCGGTAGGGGATGATCGAAGGATGCTCCTCGACTCCCTGCCGGACAGCGCCGACCCGGATGCCGTCTACCTGGCGTTCGTCGAGTGGGCGGAGTCGACCGGCATCCGCCTGTACCCCGCCCAGGACGAGGCGGTCATCGAGATCGTCTCGGGCAACAACCTGATCCTCTCGACGCCAACCGGGACCGGGAAGTCGCTCGTCGCGGTCGGTGCGCATTTCTCGGCCCTCGTATCGGGACGCCGCAGCTTCTACACCGCGCCGATCAAGGCCCTCGTGAGCGAGAAGTTCTTCGCCCTCGTCGACGTCTTCGGCGCCGAGAACGTGGGCATGATCACCGGTGACTCCTCGGTGAACGCGGATGCCCCGATCATCTGCTGCACCGCCGAGATCCTGGCGAACCTCGCGCTGCGTCAGGGCTCCGACATGAACGTCGGCCAGGTCGTGATGGACGAGTTCCACTTCTACGCCGATCCGGAGCGCGGCTGGGCGTGGCAGGTGCCGCTGCTGGACCTTCCGCAGGCGCAGTTCATCCTGATGTCGGCCACTCTCGGCGATGTGACCGCGCTCGCCGCCGACCTCACCCGGCGCACCCACCGCGAGACGGCATCCGTCACGGGCGTCGAGCGGCCCGTCCCGTTGCACTTCTTCTACGAGACCACGCCGATCCACGAGACGATCGACGATCTGCTGAACACCGGCCAGGCGCCGATCTACGTCGTGCACTTCTCGCAGGCGGCCGCGATGGAGCGCGCGCAGGCCCTGTCGAGCACCAAGGTCGCGACGCGCGAGCAGCGCGATCGGATCGCCGACCTCATCGGAGAGTTCCGGTTCACGACCGCATTCGGCAAGACTCTGTCGCGGTTCCTCCGCGCGGGAATCGGCGTGCACCACGCCGGAATGCTGCCGAAGTACCGGCGCCTCGTCGAGCAGCTCGCCCAGCGCGGGCTCCTCCGCGTCATCTGCGGCACCGACACCCTCGGTGTCGGCATCAACGTGCCGATCCGCACCGTGCTGCTCACGGCGCTGACGAAGTTCGACGGCACCCGGATGCGGCAGCTGAACGCCCGCGAGTTCCACCAGATCGCCGGCCGAGCAGGGCGCGCGGGCTTCGACACCGCCGGCACCGTCGTCGCACAGGCACCCGAGCACGAGAGCGAGAACGTCGCGGCGGTCAAGAAGGCCGGCGACGATCCGAAGAAGAAGCGGAAGATCGTCCGCAAGAAGGCGCCGGACGGCTTCGTGTCGTGGGGCGAGCCGTCGTTCCGGAAGCTCATCGACGCCGTCCCCGAGACGCTGACCTCGCACATGCAGATCACGAGCGCCATGATGCTCAACGTGATCGCCCGTGGCGGCGACGTGTTCGCCAATATGCGCTCGCTGGTATATGACAACCACGAGCCGCGATCTCGCCAGCGAGAACTGGCGATACGCGCGATCGGCATCTACCGCACTCTCCGCGAATCGGGCATCGTCGAGACGTTCGACGCTTCGACGGGCTCCGCGTCCCAGGGCGGCTCGAAGGGCGTCAGGCTCACGGTCGACCTGCAGCCGAACTTCGCCCTGAACCAGCCTCTGTCGCCCTTCGCGCTGGCGGCGTTCGAGCTGCTCGACCCGGACGCTTCGACAGGCTCAGCGACCCAGGGAACGGGCACAGGCTCAGCGACCCAGGGAACGGGCACAGGCTCAGCGACCCAGGGTGGGGTGGGAACGGGGAACTACGCCCTCGACATGATCTCGATCGTCGAGTCGACGCTCGACGATCCACGGGCCGTGCTGAGTCAGCAGGAGTTCCTCGCTCGCGGCGAGGCGGTGGCCGCGATGAAGTCCGAGGGCATCGAGTACGACGAGCGGATGGAGCTGCTCGAGCAGATCACGTATCCGAAGCCCCTCGACGAGCTCCTCACCGCCGCCTTCGAGACGTTCAGCGCGGCACAGCCCTGGATCCGCGACTTCGAGCTGCACCCGAAGTCCGTGGTCCGCGACATGTACGAGCGAGCCATGTCGTTCGGGGAATATGTCGCGTACTACAAGATCGCCCGTTCCGAGGGCGTCGTGCTCCGGTACCTCTCCGACGCGTATCGCGCCGCCTCGCAGACCATCCCGGAGGAGCTGAAGGACGAGGATCTCCGCGACCTCATCGAGTGGCTGGGAGAGCTCGTGCGCCAGGTCGACTCGAGCCTGCTCGACGAGTGGGAGGAGCTGCGCGCCGGCATCGACAACGGACGCTTCGACGACGGGTCCCCGAGCCTGTCGAAGGGTGACGAGCCGATCGTGCCGCCCGCGCCCAAGCGCCTCACGAGCAACGTGCGCGCCTTCCGCATCCTGGTGCGCAACGAGCTGTTCCGGCGCGTGCAGCTGGCAGCTCGCGAAGACGTGGATGCTCTCGCCGAGCTCGATCCGGCGTTCGGCGCCGACGCCTGGTCGGCTGCGCTCGACGGCTACTTCGACGACCACGACGAGATCCTCACCGGCGCGGACGCCCGCAGCTCGAAGCTCCTGATCCTCGAGCAGGGCAGAGAGCAGTGGACCGCGCGTCAGATCCTCGACGACCCTGCCGGCGACCACGACTGGGGCATCTCTGCGACCGTCGACCTCGCGGCATCCGACGAGGCCGGCGAGGCCGTGCTCACCGTGACCGGGGTGGACCGGCTCTAGATCGTCCGCCAGGTGAAGCGCCCGCCGAGCAGGGTGGCCGCGACCGGCATGTCGCGCAGCCCATCGCGGTCGCTCGCGTACGGGTCGCGATCGACGATCACGAGATCAGCCGGCTGTCCGACGGCGACCGACGAGCGGACGGATGCCGCCAGCGCCACGTCCAGCGGCAGACGCTGCTCCGGATGCCAGGCGTCGCGGTCGCCCCGGCTGCGCGACGTCGCCGCGCTGAGCGAGATCCACGGGTCGAGCGGCGCGACCGGAGCATCCGATCCCAGCCGCAGGGACGCCCCGGCACGATGCAGCGACCCGAACGCGAACGCGCGGCCTGTGCGCCCCGCCCAGTGGTGGTCGGCGACGTCACGGTCGTCCATCGCGTGCTCCGGCTGCACGCTCGCGATCAGCCCCAGCCGCGCGAACCGCGCGAAGTCCTCCTCGCGCACGAGCTGCGCGTGCTCGATCACACCCTTCATGCCGAGCGCCTCGAACGTGTCGAGCACCTCGGTGTTCGCCCGGTCGCCGATAGCATGAACGGCGGCCTCGACCCCCGCGCCCCGCGCGCGCTCCAGCAGACGCCGAAGCTCCGCGATCGGCACGCTCTCCAGACCGCACGCGTGCGGATGCGCCGGGTCCATGGTCGGGTACGGATCCCAGCACCAGGCCGTGCGGGTGTTCAACGACCCGTCCACGATCACCTTGAGGCGTCCGAACCGCACGAGGCCGGCCGTGTCGACGATGTCGCCGGTGCGCAGCCCGCCCGCGATCACGCCCTCCAGCCGGTCGGCCCACACGGCGATGTCCACGCGCAGTGCGTCGACGCCCTGAGCGGTCCGGTCCCGCCAGTCCGTGACATTGTCGGCGTTCTCGTAGTCGACCACGCCGACCACGCCGCGCGCGGCCGCGGCGTCGGCGGCCGCACGATACGCCGAGAGCGGGAGATCACCGGCCTGATCGAACGAGTGCAGCAGATCGATCCACGGTCCCTCGCGCAAGAGCCCGGTCTCGTCGAGGGCCAGGCCGAAGCGGGCTGCGGCCGCGCGGTTCATCCACCCGCAGTGCAGATCGCCGCTGACGAGCACGACGGGAACGTCGGAGACCGCCGCGTCGAGGGCGTCGAGCGAGGCCGGCACGGGCCACAGTCCGTCGCGGAAGCCGTAGCCCATCAGCATCCCGTCGCTGAGCGGGGCCCCGTCGGCGCGGGCGCCGCGCACGGCGTCGAGCACGTCGGCGGCGCTGCGGGTCTCGGTCAGGTCGATGCGGCTGCGGCGGATGACGTGCTGGGTGAAGTGCACATGCGCGTCCCATAGCCCCGGCCCGACCCAGCGGCCTGCGCCGTCGACCGTCTCGCCTTCGGCATCCGTCGTTCCGGCGGGGGTGATCCTCGCGATGACGCCGTCGCGCACGACGAGGTCGATCGGCTCACCGCCGTCGTAGGGGCGGACGTTCTGGAGAGTGAGTGCGGGGGCGTCGGTCATGGTGCTCCGGTCAGGCGACGGGGACGGGGACGGTGGTGAAGCCGAACAGATCCTTGGGATCGTCCGGTGCGGCGACGAGGTCGATCTCGCGGCCCAGGTCGGTGCCGGCGATGCTCGCGCGCAGGTGCCGCAGAGCCGAGAAGTCCTCGATCGCGAACCCGACGGAGTCGAAGATCGTGATCTGCTCCGGCGATGTGCGGCCCGGCGCTGTGCCGGTGAGCACTCGCCAGAACTCGGTCACGGGGAAGTCGGGAGCGACGTTCTGGATCTCGCCCTCGACGCGCGTCTGCGGGGTGTATTCCACGAAGACCGGTCCGCGCTCCAGGATCCGCGGGTCGAGCTCGGTCTTGCCGGGGCAGTCGCCGCCGATCGTGTTGATGTGCACGCCGGGTGCGACGTCGGCATCCGTCAGCACCTGCGCGACCGCTTTGTCCGCCGTGCAGGTCGTGATGACGTCGGCACCCGCAGCCGCCTCGGAGGCCGATGCGCAGACCGCGATCTCGAAGCCGTGCGGGGCGAGGTTGCGCACGAGCTTGGCGGAGGCCGCCTCGTCGACGTCGAAGACGCGGAGCGTGCGGATGCCGAGCACGGCCCGGAACGCGAGCGCCTGGAACTCGGCCTGACTGCCGGCGCCGATCATCGCCATGACCTGCGAGTCGGAGCGGGCCAGGGTTCGGGCGACCATCGCGGACGTCGCGGCGGTGCGGAGTGCGGTGAGCACGGTCATCTCGGCGAGGAACACCGGATACCCGTTGTGCACGTCGGCGAGCACGCCGAACGCGGTCACCGTCTGATAGCCGCGCCCCGGATTGAACGGGTGCCCGTTGACGTACTTGAACGCGTAGAGGTCGGGATCGCTGATCGGCATCAGCTCGATCACGCCGAACGGGGTGTGGTCGGCGACCCGGGGGCTCTTGTGGAACGACTCCCAGCGGCGGAAGTCCTCCTCGATCGTGTCGGCCATCTCGGCCATGATCCGCTCGGCGCCGTGACGTCCGATCCAGGCCACCATGTCGGCCACTCCCACGAACGCGGTCATGCGCCCTGCTCCCTTCCGTGCACGCGCGACATCCGCGCCGCCAGGGCGGGGTTCCGATAGGGGCCCGGTTCGCCGAGCGCATCGATCACGCGGTCGACGACCTCGGCCGGCTTGTCCTGACTCATCTTCTCTTTCGCCTCGAATCGCTCGACGCGCAGTCGGAAGCCGACCGTGCCGTGCACGATACGCTCCGCGTATGCCGCGTTCTCCAGGGTGTGCCGCATCAGGTACGGCTGGGGCAGCACGTTCTCGAAGTGCGCGACGAGCCGGTCGAGCACCTGCAGGTTCTCGTCGTCCGACAGGATCTCGGGTGTGCCGTGCAGGTGCGCCACGGCGAAGTTCCACGTCGGCACGGCGGGCGCGGTGCCGTACCACCCCGGCGAGACGTATCCCTGGGGGCCGTAGACGATCACCATCAGCTCGTGCGCGCCGAGCTCGTGCAGGCGCTCGTCGGGACGGCCGACATGGCTCACGAGCACGATGCCCTCGGCATCCTCCTCGAGCAGCAGCGGGTAGTGCGAGGCGACGAGACCCCTGCCGGGCACGAAGCTGACGATCGTGCCCCAGGGGTTCTCCCGCACGAGCGCGCGCACGGTCTCGACGTCATCGAGGACGTAGTCGGGCGTGTGCCGCATCAGGCACCCGCGATCGCGGCGAGTCGTGCGGCCCGGCGTGCCTGCTGCACGTCGGGGTCCGGCACGGGAGCTGCGGCGAGGAGACGGCGCGTGTACGGATCCTCCGGATGCTCCAGCACCCGCGTGCGTGACCCCGCCTCGACCACGCGGCCGGTGTTGAGCACCATGACGCTGTCGCACAGCTCGTCGATCACCGCGAGATCGTGGCTGATGAACACGCACGCGAACTCGAGCCTCGCCTGCAGCTCGCGGAACACCTCCAGCACCTGCGCCTGCACCGAGACGTCGAGGGCGCTGGTCGGCTCGTCGGCGATGAGCAGCGCGGGGTCGAGCGACACCGCGCGGGCGATCGCGACCCGCTGCCTCTGGCCGCCGGACAGCTCGTGCGGGTAGCGGTCGGCGCGATCGGAGAGCCCGACGGCGTCGAGAAGCTCCTCCACTCGCTCGCTCAGCGCGCGCCCGCGCAGCCCTCGGATGCTCTGCAGGGGCTCCTCGACGCTCTGGCGCGCGGTGTACCTCGGGTTGAGCGACAGGGCCGGATTCTGGAAGACGACCCCCACGCGTCGACGGGTGCGCCGGCGATCGGCCCGCGACGCGGTGCGCATGTCGACGCCCTCGATCCGGATGGTGCCCTCGGTCACGGGAGCCGCGCCGATCACCGCTCGCCCGATCGTGGATTTGCCGCTGCCGGACTCGCCGACCAGCCCGAGGATCTCGCCCTTCTGCACCCGCACGCTCACGCCGTCGACCGCGCGGAACGCGCCCCGCAGACGATTGCCGTAGCTGACCACGAGGTCGTCGATCTCGAGCACTGCGGGGGCCGCGTCCAGCGAGGCGCCCGCGCCACGGGTGCCGATCCTCGGCACGGCGTCGAGCAGCTCGCGGGTGTACCCGGCCGACGGTGTGAGCAGCACGCTGCGGGCGGTGCCCTCCTCGACGCGTTCGCCGTGCCGCATCACCACGACACGGTCGGCGAGCTCCGCCACCACACCCATGTCGTGCGTGATCAGCAGGATCGCGCGGCCCTCCCGTCGCCCGAGCCGGGCGAGCACGTCGAGCACCTCCGCCTGCACCGTCACGTCGAGCGCCGTGGTCGGCTCGTCGGCGATGAGCAGCTGCGGGTCGGATGCCAGGGCCATCGCGATCCCGACCCGCTGGCACTGCCCGCCGGAGAGCTCATGGGGATACTGCTTCATGCGTCGGGCGGGGTCGGGGATGTCGACCAGCTCGAGCAGCTCGATCGCCCGTCGGCGCGCGGCGCGCGTGCTCAGCGACCGATCGTGCGAGCGCACCGCCTCGACCACCTGGAATCCGATCGTGAAGACCGGGTTGAGCGAGGCGACGGGGTCCTGCGAGATCAGGGCGATCTCCGCACCGCGCACCTGCCGCAGCTCGCGCGGGGACAGCCCCAGCAGCTCGCGCCCGTGGAGCTTCACCGATCCGGTGGCCCGTGCTCCGTCGGGCAGCAGGCCGATCACGGACAGCGCGGTGACCGACTTGCCCGAGCCCGACTCCCCCACGACGGCGACGACCTCGCCGGGGGCGACGTCCAGATCGAGACCGTGCACGACCTCGATGGGTGCGCGCGTGCCGAAGGACACCCGCAGGTCGCGCACGCGCAGAACGGCTTCAGTGGAATCCATCGATCACGCTTCGTCCTCGCCCGCGTCGCGGGCGCGCTTGTGCTCATGCCAGTCGGCGAGCATCTTGTGGTGGTAGTCCTGCACCCATTCGAGGTAGTCGCGACCGTTGCGCAGACGCACGGCGGCGTCGGTCTCGGTCGGGCTCAGCCACCGCAGGGCGGTGTCGAGCGAGCGGATCTCCCTGTCGAAGTAGCGGCGCTCGTTGGCGAGGAAGCTGCCCCAGGGGTCCTCCTCGGCCATGAAGTAGTGGTTCCGGTCGCCTGGCAGCGAGTGACGCCGGATGAAGTTCGTGTCGATCAGCCGCCGGGTCGCCATCGACACCGCTCCGGTGCTGGCTCCCAGCGCAGCGGCGAGGTCGGCAGAGGAGATGAAGGGGCGATCCATGATCATCAGGTAGCCGAGCACGCGTCCGTCCATGCGAGACGTTCCGGCCATCTCCCAGATGAGCGAGATCTCCTCGGCGAACTGTCGACGGTACTGCTCGCGCTCGGCGGCTGCGGCGTTGTCCTCGGTCATGTGCTCTTCCCTTCCGGCGGCGTCCCGATCAGCATGCCACTCACCGTCGTTCCCTCGGATCGAAGACGCCGCGCAGCTCCTCGCCGATCGCCACCACGGCGAGCACGGTCAGCGCCAGGAGCACGCTCGGCAGCACGAGCACATGCGGCGACGCCTGGAAGACCCGCGATCCGGCCGCGATCTGCAGGCCCCAGGAGATCGCCGGCGACGACAGCCCGACACCGAGGTAGGTGAGGGTGCTCTCGGCGACGATCACGGCACCGATCGTCAGCGTGGCGAGCAGCAGCACCGGCTGCACGGCGTTGGGCAGCACGTAGCGCCCCACGATGCGTCCGGTGCTCAGCCCCATGGTCCGCGCTGCGAGCACGTGGTCGGCCTTCGCGACCGACCGCACCGACCCGCGCATCAGCCGGGCCATCATGGGCCACCCGAAGATCCCGAGCACCAGCCCGACCGTCAGCACGTTGCGGGCGCCGAGCATGTTGAGCACCACGATCGCGGCGAGCAGGAACGGGAAGCCGAGGAAGACCTCGGTCAGGCGCGAGATGATCCAGTCGGCGATCGAGCCGCCCATCCCGGCGAGCGTGCCGAGCAGCAGCGCGATCGCGAGGGCGATCGCCGTGGCGAGGAAGCCCACCGAGAGCGAGCTCTGCGCGCCGTAGACGGCGTTCGCCCAGATGTCGCAGCCCTGCACGTCGAAACCGAACGGATGCCCGGCGCTCGCGGTTCCCGCGCTGTCGGCGAGGTCGCAGGCCCGGGGGTCGCCATTGCCGAAGAGCCAGGCGAACGGCGACGGAGCCACGGCGAACGCCACGACCACGAGCAGCACGACGGCGGCCATCCAGAAGAGCGGGCGGCGCACCAGCATCCGCCACGCGCCCTCCCGTCGCGCGACGATTGCGATCGCGGTGGTCTTCGGCATCGTGATCTTCGCGGTGCCCGGAGTCGGGTTCTGGGGATCAGGCACGACGGATCCTCGGGTCGAGCATCGCATGGAGGGCGTCCACGATCAGCGAGGTGAGCAGGAAGATGATGATCAGCGCGGTCGAGATGCCGACGACCAACGTCGCCTCGTGGTCCCGGATCGCCAGGAACAGCAGGTTGCCGACGCCGGGGAGGTTGAAGATCCCCTCGATCACCACGGCACCGCCGAGCAGGAACCCGAGGTCCGTCGCGAGGAAGGTGGCGGTGGGGATGAGCGAGTTGCGCATGACGTGGAGACCGATGACCCGGGACTCGCTGATGCCCTTCGAGCGGGCGGTGCGCACGTAGTCGGCGTCGAGGTTCTCGATCATCGACCCGCGCACCAGGCGCGAGACGGATGCCAGCCCGAACAGCGCGATCACGAGCGCCGGCAGCAGGTACGCGAGCGGCCACCCCTCGCGGATGCCGGCGACCGGCAGCCAGTCCAGTCGCACCCCGAACACGATCTGCGCCGTGATGCCGAGCACGAACACCGGGATGCAGCTGAGGCCGATCGAGATCACCAGGAGGCCGCGGTCGATGACCGTGCCGCGCTTGAGCGCCGACACGATGCCGACCGTGAGCCCGAGGACGATCTGGATCGTCCAGGCGGTGAGCGCGAGCGTGATCGTGACCGGCCACCGGGAGGCGAGCTGATCGGCGACGGCCCGTCCGCGCAGATCCACCCCGAGATCGCCGGTGAGCAGGTTGCCGATGTAGTTCGCGTACTGCACGAGCAGGGGCTGATCGAGCAGGTACCGCGCGTTCAGGGCGTCGATGACGGACTGCGGCAGCTGGCGATCGCCGGCCAGGGCACGGATGGGATCGCCCGGCAGGCTGAAGACCGTGAAGTAGATGATGAACGTCACTCCGAAGAAGACGATCGCGAATCCGACCAGTCTCTGCAGCAGCTTCAGTCCGAGGCCCACCGGCTCGCCCCTTCGAGCTGTGCGTGCGCGGCGAGGATCGCGCCGTACTGCACGCCGACCACGGCGCTCAGCGGCAGCGGTCGGGAGCTCCCCGCCTGGAGGGCGCCCTCGAGCCAGCCGTCGAACAGGTCCTGGGCCTCGACGGCCGCGCGGCGCAGCTCGGGCGCCGCGGTCCCCGCCTCGACCTCGGCGCGCAGCGCCCGCACCAGCATCCCGCCCCAGCGCAGGCGATGCAGGCGCACGAGGCCGGACAGCGCCTCGACCTCGGAGACGGTCGCGAATCGGTCGGACTCCTGGGCGGCGCGGGCGACGTTCTCCTCCCCGGCGGCGGTCGCGGCGGGGGCGAACACCCGGGCGGCGCGCAGCAGCGGGGTGTCCAGGCGCAGGAAGGGCGTGACCCGGTCGACGAGCGCGGTGAGCCGGGTGCCCGTCTCCTGCAGCGCCTCACCGGACTCGCGCAGCACCTCGCGGTAGAGCGTCTCGGTCGGGGTGGTGTCGTCGGCGAGCGGGTCGCTGAACTGCGGCAGCTCGGCGATCAGCGAGAGCGTGCCGTACTTCTGCGCATACGAGGTCGAGGCGTCGCCGGCGGAACCCGGCGGGTAGGGATCGAGTCCGTAGGCCTCGGTCCAGTCGTACGCGTCCTGCAGCGTGCCCATCTCGTAGATGGCCGGCGCGAGGACGGTGAAGTGCGCGCCCTCGGCCTCCCCCGTGTGCAGCGGCACGCCGAGGGCTGCGGGCAGCGCGTGCAGCAGCGGATACAGGGCGGGAACCGCACGCGAGAGATAGAAGTACGCGCCCCCGCCCTCGCTGTTGTGCAGCGGGACGTACAGGTCGGGCTTGGCGGTGTCGATCGCGCGGGCAAGGGCCTGGGTCTCGGGCATCATCGCGTCGAAGTACGCCTTCTTGTACGAGAACGGGAAGGTCCACTCGACCTGCTCGTCCGGCGCCGGGCGGTAGAACTCCCGCGCGTACCGCTCGCGGTCCGAGGGGTCGGCGAACCAGCCCTCGTTGAGCCGCATGCCGTCGGGGTCCGCGCACGGCACGATGTGCCAGGTGGTGTCGAGCTGCGCGCGGAACGCGGCATCCGACGTCAGCTGTTCTGTCAGGTGCAGGATCGTCAGCGAGCCGATCGGCTCGTTCGGGTGCACACCGCCCACGATGAGCGCCGAGCGCGCGCCGTCGCCGATCGAGTAGAGCGAGATCGGCTCGCCGAGGCGGCTGGTGCCGATCCGCTGCACGCTGATCAGTGTCGGATGCTGCGCGCGGAACGACTCCATCTGCTCGTTGAGCGCGTCGACGGTGGGGAAAGAGGTGTGGTCCGGTGCCGCGCCGGCACGACGGAGGATGTCCTCCGTCGTGCCGGCGGTCGGTGCCGCTGCGGAATCGTGCACGGGGTGTAATTCTCTCTGGATCGGATCAGGATGCCGCGGAGGCGGTGACGACCTTGGTCAGGTCGACGCTTCCGGACACCGTGTACAGCTCGGAGATGCGATCCGAGGTGACGTACAGGTAGCGGTTGCCGAAGAGCGGCACCGTGGGGAAGTCCTGGAGGATGCGCTCCTGCACCTTCACGTACCCCTCGGAGGACTCCTCGAACGTGTCGGCCGCGTTGGCCTCCGCGAGGAGGGCGTCGACCTCGGGGTTCGAGTAGCCGCCGGATCCGAAGTTGCCTTCGCCTGTCGCCGTGTACACGGCCGTCAGCGTGTTCTGCTGGCTCGGGTACAGCGCACCCCAGCGGGCACGGAACGGCCCGTTGACCTCATGGGCGCCGACGCTGTCGACGAACGCGGCGAAGTCGACCGACGGGGTCGCGACGACGCTCTCGATGCCGAGGTTCTGGCGCAGCTGGTTCGCGATCGCCTCGAACAGGTCGTCCTGACCCCAGTTCGCGATGTAGTGCACGGCCAGCTCGCCGTCGAAGCCGCCGGCCTCCTCGAGCAGCGCCTGCGCGGCCTCGGGGTCGAACTCGCAGTACTCGCCGCAGACGCCCTCCGGATCGCCGGGCATGCTCGGCGCGGTGAGCGAGGTCGCGGGAACCTGGGAGCCGCCGAAGATCGCGTCGTTGATCGCCTCGCGGTCGATGGCCATCGAGATCGCCTGACGGATGCGCGGATCGGCGAAGCGCGGGTCCGTCAGATCGAAGCCGAGGAAGTCGACACCGGGTGCGTCGAGTTCGTAGACGTGCTCGCCGAAGTCGGTGCGCGCCTGGGCGACCTGCGATCCGGCGATGGCGACGATGTCGACCTCGCCGGCCAGGGCGTCGGTGTAGGCGGTCGCTGTGTCGAGATAGGGCACGAAGGTCACGGCGCCGATGTTCGGCTCCGTGCCCGCGTAGTCCTCGTAGGCGACGGCCTCGATCGGGTCGGTGTCCGACCAGCCGTCGACGAGGGCGAACGGACCGTTCCCGACGGGTGCCTCCTCCCAGGCGGCGATGTCGGCGAGCGCCTCGGACGGGAGCGGGTAGAGGCCGGTCTGTCCTGCGGTGAGCTGCAGCGGGAACTGACGGTCCGGTGCGTCGAGCTCGACGGTGAACGTGAGGTCGTCGACGACGGTGAGACCTGCGAGTTCGGTCGCGGTCGGCTCAGCTCCCTCGGCGGGGTTGAGGTCGGCGTACCCGACGACCCCGGCGAGCTGTGCGCCGTTCACCCAGGCGTTCGGGCCGTATGCGGCATGGTTCCAGGTGTCGACATAGTCCTGAGCGGTGACCGGAGTCCCGTCGTGGAACGTCCAGCCGTCGCGAAGCGTGATCGTCCACAGCTTCGCGTCGTCCGACTCGACGGACTCGGCCGCGACGTAGGTGATCTCTCCCGCGTCGTCGATCGCGGTGAGCGGGGAGAACATCGCGATGACGATGTTGTACGACGTGAACTGGTTGGCCGGGACGAGGCTGTCGGGCTTCTCGACCGCGAAGCGGACCGGATCGGCGTCACCGCTGTCGTCCGCGTCCGGCGACGACGCGGAGCAACCCGCGAGCGACAGAGCCAGGACCGCGGAAGCGGCGATCATCAGTCTTGCAGTGCTGTGCATAACTCCTCCTTGAGCCACACCTGACGGGTGCCGCATCGAGTGTGGGCTGGCTCGTTCCTGCGGGCTTTCGCAGGGCTTTCCAGCACCGTAGATCGCGGCACTTCAACAATCAATGAAACTTCAGTAGAAATTGAAAGTTGTAATAGGAGTGAAACAGGAGGGACTCACGCACGCAACAGAGGGAGCGCTCCGTTACCGAAACGTGACAGCCGATGAGGAGCTCAGATCACCGGCCGGTCGATCCGCGAGACCACGTGCAGCGGCTCGTCGATCGGGTTGTCCGGCTCCATGTCGCCCTCGCCCACGCGGCGGAATCCCGCCTTCTCCAGCGCGCGCCACGACCCGACGTTCCCGGCGACGACCGGCACGATGATCGCCGGAGCATCCGGGTACGAGAGCCAGGTCTCGGCGACCACGGCGCGGATGAGAGCTGTACCGAGGCCGCGCCCGGTGTTCCCGAGATCCGCGATCAGGTAGTCGATCGTCACCGCGTGCTCGGGGACGTCGACGATCGCCGAGAGCTCCTCGAGATCCTCGGCGTAGTCCGCGATTCGCGAGCGCTGCACCAGCGCCGCGGGCACGCCGTCGAACGATACGAGCAGATCCTCCCCGGCCTCCTCGCCCCGCGTGCCAGGGCCGAAGTCGCGCGCCACACCCTCCGGCGAGAAGTCGTGATGCCAGTACCGGTGCACGTGCGGCCGCGACAGCCAGTCCGCGAGCAGCGCGAAGTCGCTCTCGACGACGGGACGCCAGGTGATCTGCGGGGTGACCATCCGCCCATGATCCCAGGGGAACGCCGGGTGCGGGCGTTTCGTCTCGCTGCGCTCGCTCAACGACCGAGAGCAAAGCGAGACCCGCTCAACGACCGGGGTCGAGCGCCGCCCGCACCATGCGCGAGACGAGGTCGGTGTACTCGACGCCGGCGGCCGCGAACATCCGCGGCACCTGCGACGCCGCGGTCAGCCCCGGCATCGTGTTGACCTCGTTGAGCACGGCACCGTCGTCGGTGAGGAAGAAGTCCATCCGCGCCACCCCGGCGCATCCGATGGCGTCGAACACGGCGATGGCCGCCCGCTTCAGCGCCGACGTCTGTGCCGCGTCGAGCTGCGCCGGAACCGTGAACCGCGCACTGCCGTCGTACTTCGTCGCGGTGTCGAACGGTCCCGTCGTGTGGATCTCCAGCGGAGGCGCCGCCCAGCGGATGCCGCCCGCCTCGCGGAGCACGGCGACATCGATCTCCCGCGCCCGCACGACCTCCTCCACGAGGATGCGCCGATCGAACCGCGCCGCGGTGCGCAGTGCCTCGAGCAGCTCGGACTCCTCCGTGACGAGGCTCACTCCGAAGCTCGACCCGGCCGACACCGGCTTGACGACCACCTCGCCCTCGAACTCGGCATCCCCGATGTCCTCGACTGCGATGACCTTCCCCCGCGCGGTGCGCACGCCGACGGCATCCGCCACCAGCTTCGTCGCCCACTTGTCCATGCCGATCGCTCCTGCGCGCAGGTCGGAACCCACGACCTTCGCGCCGGCGAGCGCCCCCAGTGCGGCGAGGGCTCCGTCCTCGCCGAGCGCTCCATGCACGGCGGGGAATATGACGTCGGCCTCGGCGATCATCGGCAGCGCGAGACCGAGGGATTCGACCGGAGACGCCGTCGCCGGCAGGCCGTCCGCACGCCAGATCCCCTCTCGGTCGATGGTCACCGTGCGCACGGCGTGGCCGCTGAGCCGGAGGGCGGCGGCGACCGCGGCGGCCGACGCCAGCGAGACCTCGTGCTCGGCGTTCTGCCCTCCCCCGATGACCAGCACGTGCGGCATCATGCGATGCCCCGCTGCACCCGTGCGCCGATGCCGGTCACGATGGTGTGCGGGATCGTGCCCGCCCACCGCGCCCACTCCTGCGCCGACGGGACCGCGCCGCCCTCCGGCCCGAACACGGTCGCCGTCGTGCCGCGCGGGAAGAGCACGTCCCCTGTGTCGACGACGATCTGGTCCATCGACACCCTCCCGACCAGCGGATGCCGTACTCCGCCGATCTCGACGGACGCCCCCTCGCCGAGCTCCCGGGGGATGCCGTCGGCGTACCCCGCACCGATGACGGCGAGACAGGTCGACCGCGTCGTGACGTGCGTCGAGCCGTACCCGACGGGTGTGCCCGCCGGCACCGTCGAGCTGTGCACGACCGACGCGGTGAACCGGGACGCACCCGTCAGCGCGATCGAATCCGAGGGGTCGATGCCGACGAGCCCCGCGCCGATGCGCACCATGTCGAAGTGGGTCGCCGGATCGGTCAGCGCGCCCGCGGTCGCGGCCAGGTGCACGAGCAGGGGCCCGAACCCCGCCCGCAGCACCGCATCGCGGGCCTGCCGCATCCGCAGCACCGCCGCCTCGTTCGCCCGGGGGTCGCCCTCGTCGGCGCGCGGCAGATGCCCCATGACGCCCACGACCTCGACCCGCCCGCGCCCCTGCCTCGCGACCCGCAGCAGCTCGGTCCACTGGTCGATCGGACACCCCTCCCGCGCCATGCCGGTGTCCATGTGCAGGTGCACCCGCAGCGGAGACTGCGCGTCCGCGATGAGTCTTCGCAGCTCGTCGACCGAGCCGACCGCGATGTCGACGCCCCGCAGCGCCGCCTCGGCCGCGTCCACCCCCGCGGGGTTCAGCCACGACAGGATCGGCGCCGTGAGTCCGCCGTCGCGCAGCGTCGCGGCCTCGGCGACATCGGTGACCCCGAGCCATTCCGCTCCCGCGGCGACCGCCGCCCTGGCGACCGCGACCGCTCCGTGTCCGTAGCCGTCGGCCTTCACCACGGCCATGATGCGGGCGTCCGTCCCGGCCCGCACCCGGCGCACGTTCTGAGCGACGGCATCCGGCAGCGTGCGGAGCAGGGGAGCGGGGAGAAGGGAGACCGCGGCGCGCTCCGTGGCGACCAGGACGGTCACGGCGTCATCCTCGGGTCTTCGGTGGGGTCGGAGTACATCTCGGGGCACCCCTCCGTGACGGCATCCGGACGCAGCTCGTAGTGCCAGGACTCGTTGGCGTAGGTCTGGCAGAGACCGTAGTCCGCGCCGTGCTGGGCGAGCCAGTCGAGGGTGGGGAGCGGGCCCATGTCGACGGCGTCACCCGACACGTGGGCCGAGGTCTGCGGGGTGGCGACCCAGCGCGCCGCCTCGGTCTCCGAGCCGTACTGGACGATCGCGTCCTGCAGCATCCGCTCCTGCAGCACCGCCGATCGCCACCCGCTGTTCACGCGGAACTCCAGGCCGTCGGCGGCGGCATCGTTCGCGGCGCGCTGCAGCGCATCGAGCAGGGCCGGATCGAGGTTGGCGATCGCGACCCGGTCGGTGTCGAAGACGGTGGGCTCGTCGCCGTCGCGGATCACGCCGTCGGCGTCGCTCGGGGCGAGGACCGAGCCGGCGAGGGCCTGCGGTGGCAGTCCGCCGGACTCGTCCGTCGGCGTCTCCTGCGAGGAGACCGAGGCGGATGCCGCGACCAGCGACTGCTGCACGGCGAACGCGAGGATCAGGACGGCGACGAGCGCGATGGCCGTGACGAGGAGTCGTCGGCCGCGGCTGCTGCGGTGGAGGGGGCGAGTGCGGGTGTTCATGTCTCCAGTGAAGAAGGGCGGCTGTTGCCCGGTCGTATGAGCTTTTCCATACGCTCCCGATATACGCGGGTGCGTAGGATCGCAGCCATGCGTGTGCTGATCGTCGAGGACGAGCCCTACCTCGCCGAGGCGGTTCGCGATGGGCTGCGCCTGGAGGCGATCGCCGCCGACATCGCGGGCGACGGCGACACGGCCCTCGAGCTGCTGAGCATCAACGCCTACGACATCGCCGTCCTGGATCGCGACGTGCCCGGCCCTTCCGGCGACGACATCGCGCGGTGGATCGTGGCATCGGGCAGCGGCATCCCGATCCTCATGCTGACCGCCGCCGATCGGCTCGACGACAAGGCCTCCGGGTTCGAGATCGGCGCCGACGACTACCTCACGAAGCCCTTCGAGCTGCGGGAGCTGGTGCTGCGCCTGCGGGCACTCGACCGTCGACGGCAGCGCGCCCGCCCGCCGGTGCTCGAGGTCGCGGGGCTCCGCCTCGATCCGTTCCGCCGCGAGGTGTACCGGGACGATCGCTACGTCGCCCTGACCCGCAAGCAGTTCGCAGTGCTCGAGGTGCTCGTCGACGCCGACGGCGGAGTGGTGAGCGCGGAGGAGCTGCTCGAGCGCGCCTGGGACGAGAACGCCGACCCCTTCACGAACGCCGTGCGCATCACGGTGTCGTCGCTGCGCAAGCGCCTCGGCGAGCCCTGGCTGATCCTCACCGTGCCCGGTGTCGGGTACCGGATCGGGACGGATGCCGATGCCTAGGCGGGCCGGGATGAGCGCCCGCCTCAAGCTCACGCTGAGCTACGCCGGGATCGTCGTGTTCTCCGGCATCCTGCTCCTCGCCGCCGTCGGCCTCTTCCTGCTGCGGTATGTGCCGGACGCGCAGATCGTGGCCGACATCTTCGTGCCCAACCGCTCGGATCTGCTGCGGGCCTTCGTGCCCGTCGCCGGTGTCGTGATGGTCGTGTTGATCGCCCTGGGGCTCGGCGGCGGCTGGCTCCTCGCCGGACGGATGCTGGCACCGCTTGACCGGATCAGCGACGCGGCGAAGCTCGCGACGCAGGGCTCGCTGTCGCATCGTGTCGCGCTCGAAGGGCCGCGTGACGAGTTCCGTGACCTCGCCGACGTCTTCGACTCGATGCTCGAGCAGCTCGAGGCGCAGGTCGCCGAGCAGCAGCGGTTCGCCGCGAACGCCTCGCACGAGCTGCGCACTCCGCTGGCGATCTCGCAGACCCTGCTGGAGGTCGCCCGTACCGATCCCGAGCGCGATGTCGATGCGCTGATCACCCGACTGCAGGAGGTCAACGCTCGCGCGATCGAGCTCACCGAGGCGCTGCTGCTGCTCAGCCGCGCCGAGCGCCGGTCGTTCACCCGCGAGGTCGTCGACCTGTCACTCCTGGCCGAGGAGGCGGTCGAAGCCCTCCTCCCGCTCGCGGATCGACGCGGTGTCGCCGTCGAGGTGGGAGGCGTCGCCGCTCCGGTGCTGGGGTCGTCGGCTCTGCTGCAGCAGCTCGTCACGAACCTCGTGCTCAACGCCGTCGTGCACAATCTGCCCTCCGGAGGCGCCGTGGCGGTGCGCACGCACGCGACGCCGCACGCCGTGGCGCTGGTGGTCGAGAACACCGGCGAGGTGCTGCCCGCCTATCGCGTGGCGACGCTCACCGAGCCGTTCCAGCGGGGTGCCGAGCGCACGCGCGATGAGGATCATGCCGGGGTGGGGCTCGGACTCGCGATCGCACAGCGCATCACCCAGGCCCACGGCGGTTCCCTCGTGCTCACCCCGCGGGCGGACGGCGGTCTGATCGTGACGGTGTGGCTGCCGCATCCGTACCCGTCGCCGCTCGGCTGAGGGCAGGCCGGCACACCCGTCGGGACTTCGCACGGATGTCCGTCCAGACACGCACTTCATCCGGCATCCGTTCTTTGTCCCGACGAGCGTGCCGGGCGGATGCCGGGGCGGCCCCGGATACCAGGACGGGACACGGGTGCCGAAGCCGGGCGGACGCCGGACAGGGCTGCCGCTGAGCCCGCCGTCAGCGGCCGAGCGCGGCTGTCGACGCCCGGGGGATGAGGGTCGGCAGGGCGCGGGTGATGGCCCCCGGGCCACCGAGCAGGTCGAGCGCGCTGGCGGCGATCTGATCGAAGGCCGTGCGCACCGACGTCAGCGGCACGGGGAGCCTGGCTGCCAGCGGGATGTCGTTGTATCCGACGACCGACACGTCGCGCCCGACGGTCAATCCGGCGGCGGATGCGGCGGCGACGACCCCGATCGCGAGGTTGTCGTTGGCCGCGAAGATCGCGGTCGGGCGGGATGCCGCAGCGAGAAGCTCACGCCCCGCGATGTGGCCCGACTCGATGCCGTACCCGGTCGAGATGACGCGCTCCTCCGCGAGCTCGATCCCGCCCTCGGCGAGCGCCCGTCGAGCCCCGGAGAGGCGATCGCGCGCGCTCGAGGTGAACCACGGCCCGGTGATGACGGCGATCTCCCGGTGTCCGAGGTCGACGAGATGCCGGGCGGCGAAGTAGCCGCCGGCCTCGTCGTCGCCGAGCGCCGACGGACTGACGCCGTCGGTGCGGAGGACGAGCGAGTGCGCGACTCCACGCTCGCGCAGCGACGCCGGAAGGGTGTCATCCAGCCGCGCGGTCGCGAGGATCAGGCCGTCGACGTTCCGGTCGAGCAGGGTCTCGGTCGCCCGCCGCTCCTCGACCGGGTCGTCGCCGCAGGTCGCCACCACGGCGAACGAGCCGCGGGAACGGGCAGTGCGTTCGATCGCCTCGAACATCAGCGCCATGACGTGGTCGGTGAGCCGGGGGACGAGCACGCCGATGGTTCCGGTCGCACCGCGGCGCAGCCCGGACGCGAACATGTTGCGGCGGTAGCCCAGCTCGTCGGCGATCCGGCGCACCTTCTCGGCCGTCGAGGAGCGCGACGGCGGCGTGCGATCGTCGAGCACGCGGCTGACGGTGGAGATGCTGACGCCGGATGCCGCGGCCACGTCCTTCAGCGTGACGACATGTCGCTCCTGCTGCTCGTCCACGGCGTCCCCCTCGACTGATTCCGGATCCGGGTGTTGACATCCCCCGTGCCTCCGATCATACTTGCAATCGTTCCTGCAAACGTTCCCGCGAACGTTCCCACAATCTCGAAGCCGAGAACATCAGCGAAGAAGCTCCAAGGAAAGGACCGATCATGACTCTCGACCTCCGCGGCCTCAACCCCGCCCCTGTCACCCCGTTCACCGAGGACGGAGCCGTCGACTACGACGCCATCCAGCGCCTCGGCTCCTGGCTCGGCTCGATCGACGGCGTCAAGAGCCTCGTCGTGCTCGGCCACGCCGGCGAGGGCACGTTCCTCACCGAGGAGGAGCAGCTCGACGTCATCCGCGCGTTCGTCGCCTCGACAGACGGCCGCGTCCCGGTCATCGCCGGCATCACCAAGGAGGGCAACAAGACCGCTGCTCTCGAGGCCAAGGCCGCCGTCGACGCCGGCGCGACCGCCGGTCTCGTGTACCCGTCGCACGGCTGGCTGCGCTTCGGCTACCAGCAGGGCGCCCCGCAGTCCCGGTACCGCGAGATCTACGAGGAGTCGGGCCTGCCCCTCATCCTCTTCCAGTACCCCGACAACACCAAGGCGACGTACGACCTCGACACGCAGCTCGAGATCGCCGGGCAAGAGGGCGTGTTCGCCACGAAGAACGGCGTCCGCAACATGCGCCGCTGGTACACCGAGATCCCCGCGCTGCGCGCCGCCTACCCCGACCTGCAGATCCTGTCCTGCCACGACGAGTACCTGCTGCCGACGATGTTCGACGTCGACGGCCTGCTGGTCGGCTACGGCAACGTCGCTCCCGAGCCGCTCATCGAGCTCATCGCCGCAGGCAAGGCGCGCGACTATGAGGCAGCGCACGCGATCCACGAGCGCCTGCTCCCGGTGACGCAGAACGTGTACCACCGCGGCTCGCACATGGAGGGCACCGTCGCCCTGAAGTGGGGCCTCGTGCAGCGCGGCATCCTCGATCACGCGACCGTCCGCACGCCGCTCCTCCCCCTGCCGGACGGGGCGGATGCCGAGATCGCCGCCGCCTTCGCTCTCGCCGGACTCGGCAAGGTCACCGTCTCCGCGTGACGACCAGGGCGGGGCGGTCGCCCGAGACCGCCCCGCCCATCACCCCCCTGCAGTCAACGACGACTCGAAGGACACGAACATGAACGAACGCACGAAAACGCGTCACGCCTCGCCCACACCCGGCACTGGCTATGGGCGGGTCTCCACTGAGACGATGAAGAACATCGTCACCTCACGCAAGCAACGGCGCCCGTTCTGGCAGCACCTGGCCCTCATCGGCCCGGCGTTCGTCGCGGGCGCCTGGCAGTTCGGCCCCGGCAACCTGACCACCGCGGTCCAGGCCGGCAGCGGCTACCAGTACGCCCTCATCTGGGTGATCGTGGTCTCGACGATCCTGATGATCTTCCTCACCGACATGGCCGTGCGCCTCGGCATCAAGTCGCCCACGTCGCTCATCTCCTCTATCAAGGAGCACCTCGGCGGTTGGGTGGGCGTGCTCGCCGGCATCGGCGTCTTCCTCATCACGCTGTGCTTCTCGGTCGGCAACGCCGTCGGCTCCGGCCTCGGCCTGTCGATGCTCTTCGGCGGCAGCCCGATCATGTGGACGGTCATCTGCACCGCCGCGGTCGCCGCGCTGCTGCTGCTCCGCAACGTCTACCGCGTCGTCGAGAAGGTCCTCATCGTGATCGTCGCGCTGATGGCGATCGCGTTCATCGCCTCGGCGTTCATCTCGAACCCCGACTGGGCCGCGGCCGGAGCAGGACTCCTCCCCACGTTCCCGGGCGGCGCGTGGCTTCTCATCGTCGCGCTCGTCGGCACGAACTTCTCCATCAACGCCGCGTTCTACACGGCCTACGGCACGAAGGAGCGCGGTCGCACCGAGGCCGACTACCGCGACGTGACGATCGTCGACACGATCCCCGGCATCGTCGCGCCCGGCATCATGACCGCGCTGGTCATCGTCGTCGCGGCATCCGTCCTGGGCAAGACCGGAGAGGCGGCGCCGACCGTGGTCGCCCTCGCCGGGATCTTCGAGCCGCTGGCCGGCCCCGTCGGCTCGACGGTGTTCGCGCTCGGATTCTTCGGCGCTGCGTTCTCATCCATGATCGCGAATGCGACGGCCGGAGGCACGATGCTGTCCGACGGACTGGGTCGTGGCGCGTCGTCGAGCTCCCTCACCGCGAAGCTCGTGAGCGCCGGCATCCTCGTCTTCGGCATCGCCGTGACGGTGATCTTCCAGGAGTCTCCGGTGCAGCTGATCGTCATCGCGCAGGCGCTGACCGTCTTCGTCGCGCCGGTGCTCGCCGCGCTGATCATCGTCATGGCGAACCGCGTGAAGCTCATGGGCGACATGCGCAACACCTGGTGGCAGAACGCGGCAGGCATCATCGGCCTCGTGGCCGTGCTCGCCCTGTCGGTGCGGCTGTTCCTGACCCTGATCGGGTAGCCGCCGGCACAGTCGTCGGGACATTTCACGGATGCAGGTCCAGAACGCGCTTTCCGGACCTGCATCCGTGTTCTCGACCTGCAAAGTGCGCCGAACGGATGCCGGGGCCGGGCGGATCCGGAGCCCAGGCGCAGCCTTCCGCCTCAGGTTCTGCGGCCGATATGAACTTCTGCGGCCGGAATCCCCCGATCCGGGCCGCAGAAGTCGCGGATGGCCGCAGAAGTTGCGGCCGGATGCCGTGACTCAGGCGACCTGCGAGCCCCGCAGCGCGGCGACCTCGCGGCCGTACGTGACCGCGTCGGTCTCGGCGGCCTCCTTGAGCTCCTGCGCGGTGTCGGCGAACGCGTCAAGCGCCGGGTTCACGCCCACGAGGGTGAACGGACGCTGCACGACGCGCAGGTCGAGGCCCCAGACATCCTCGAGCACGCGACGCAGCCATCCGGTCGAGTGGTCCCAGCCGTCCTTGGGCGTGCCGGGGGCGTAGTTTCCGCCGAGCACCGTGACGAGGGTCGCGGGCTTGCCGTTCAGGGCCGTGCCCGTCGGGTCGATCCGCGGATCGGTGTAGGCGAGGTCGAACCAGGTCTTGAAGTGCTGCGAGACGCCGTAGTTGTAGAGCGGCACGGCGAACAGCAGCGCATCGGCGCCGATCAACTCGTCGGCGAAGCTCGTGGCGAGCGCGCGGGCCTCGTTCTGCGCGGGGGTGCGCTGGGCTGCGTCGACGAAACCGCCGGTGACGGCATCCGCCCACGCCGTCGCGGGAACGGGGTCGGCCGCGAGGTCGCGGCGCGTGACCGTCGAGTCGGGGTGTGATGCCGTCCACTCGGCCTCGACGAGGTCGGCGAGTGCGCGGCTGGCGGACGACGCGGGAAGGATGCTGGCATCCAGGCGGAACAGGGACATGTCAAACCTCTCGTTTTCGTAGTCGCTAGGTTTTTCTTAGCGGCAGTGGTTAACGTAGCACGAGTAGGATGGAGGCATGCCCGAGCTCGAGGAGGCAGTGCAACGGTGTGACGCCGCCGTCACACTGGCCTTCAGCGTGCTCGGAAAGCGATGGAACGGCATGATCGTCGCCTCGCTCGGCGCCGGGCCCTCGACCTTCGTCGCGCTGCGCCGCGCTGTGGCCGGGATCAGCGACACCGTCCTCTCCGACCGGCTCGCCGAACTCGCCGAGACCGGGCTCGTGGCCCGCACCGTCGACGCGGGCCCTCCGGTCACCGTGTCATACGCCCTGACCGCGAGCGGGCAGGGTCTGCTGCCGATCCTCGATCAGCTCGGCGCGTGGGCCTCGGCGAACCTCGAGCGTCGCGAGGCCTGAGACCCTGATCAGATCCGGCATCCGTCCCCGGCATCCGTCCCCGGCAGGCCCACTCCCGGCATCCATCCCCGGTTTGCAGGTCGAGATCACATTTGCAGGTCGAGATCCTCGATTCTGACCTGCAAAGTGCGATCTCGACCGACATCCTGCCCCAGATCGGACAACACCGGGCCGGCCGCGGCTCACCAGGGGCTGGGCTCGTAGTCCTTCAGGAACACGCCGTGCACGTCTTCGCCGGCCTCGCCGCGCACGATCGGGTCGTACACGCGGGCGGCGCCGTCGACCAGGTCGAGCGGAGCGTGGAAGCCCTCCTCGGCCAGGCGCACCTTCGTGTAGTGCGGGCGTTCGTCGGTGATCCAGCCGGTGTCGACGGCGGTCATCAGGATGCCGTCGGTCTCGAGCATCTCCCCGGCACTCGTGCGCGTGAGCATGTTCAGCGCGGCCTTCGCCATGTTCGTGTGCGGATGCCCCGGGCCCTTGTACCGGCGGGAGAACTGCCCCTCCATCGCCGACACGTTGACGACGTACTTGCGGTGGGAATCGGATGCCGCCATCGACGCGCGCAGGCGGCTGATCAGCAGGAACGGCGCCGTGGTGTTGGCGAGCTGCACCTCGAGCATCTCGAGCGGATCGACCTGGTCGATCGACTGCACCCAGCTGTTCACGCGGTTGACGTCGGGCACGAGTCCGCCCGCGTCGATCGCGGTGCCGTCGGCGTGCTTCTCGAGCGACGACGACCCGGGTGCCATCGCCAGCCTTGCGAGGTCTTCCGCGGTGAGCGCCTGACCACCCTGCTCGGCGACCGTTCCGCCGAGGGCGGCGACCGAGAGCAGCGGGTGCGAGTCGACCGACGCCTGCAGCGCCTGGGGGTGCGGGTCGACGGTGTGCCCGAAGGTCTCCATCTCGGGGAGCGGTCCGTCGGGGAGCGGCTGCAGCTCGGCATCCGCCAGCAGCGAGTAGGCACCGGGCGAGCGGCGCACGGTCTGCGCGGCGTTGTTGATGAGGATGTCGAGGGGTCCCTGCGCAGCGACCGAGTCGGCCAGCCCGATCACCTGGGCGGGATCGCGCAGGTCGATGCCGACGACGCGAAGGCGGTGCAGCCAGTCGGCCGAGTCGGGCAGGGCCGAGAAACGGCGCACAGCGTCCCGCGGGAAGCGCGTCGTGATCGTGGTGTGCGCACCGTCGCGCAGCAGCCGCAGCGCGATGTGCATGCCGATCTTGGCGCGGCCTCCGGTGAGCAGTGCGCGCTTGCCGGTGAGGTCGGTGCGGGCGTTGCGCTTGCCGTGGCTGAAGCGCGCGCAGTCAGGGCACAGCTGGTGGTAGAACGCGTCCACGAGGGTGTACGGCTGCTTGCAGATGTAGCAGTTGCGGGGCTTCAGCAGCTCCCCCGCGATCGGGGCATCCACCACGCTCGTCGCGAGGTCATGACCGCGGGTCTCGTCGTCGATGCGATCGGGAGCACCCGTGGCCGTGCGGGCGACGACGGCCTTGTCGGCCTCGGCGATCGCATCGCGGATCTCCTTGCGGCGCACGCGCTTGACGGCCTTGAACATCGCGGCGGTCGCGTGGCGCACGGCGACGAAGTCCGGATGCTCGTTGTCGATCTCGTGCAGGTGCGCGAGCACGCGGAGGGTCGTGGCCAGATCGTCGGGGTCGATGCCGGCGCCCAGCACGTCGCGCAGCCGATCGCTCGCGGTGACCTCGCCCGCGGGGTCTCCGAGCTCGTCGAAGGGTCCAGGCGCATCGGTCATTGTGCCGATTTTACGCGAGTGCCCTGGGGGTTCGGTGCAGCCGGGTGCGCGTGCACAATTCAGCAAGAACGCGCGCGATCCGGCCGGTTCGGCTCCCAGCGCCTCGATCGGACGGATTCTTGCTGAATCGTGCACGCCCTCCACGAGTCGTCAGGCGATCCCGCCCCCGTCGACCACGAGCGCCGAGCCCGTCACGTACGACGAGTCGTCGCTCGCGAGCCAGACCACGGCCTGGGCGACCTCGTGCGGCTCGCCCATCCGGCGCAGCGGCCGGTCGGCGGCCTCGGCGAGGAACGCGTTCGTGTCCTGCGCAAGCTGGCGAGCCTCTTCGCGCAGCATCCCGGTGTTCACATCGCCCGGGTTGACCGAGTTCACCCGGATGCCGGCCGGCCCGTGGTCGATCGCCAGCGCACGGGTCATGTTCACCACGGCGCCCTTCGAGGCACAGTACGAGATGGCCTGCCCGCCGCCCTTGAGGCCCCAGCCCGATCCGGTGTTGATGATCGAGCCGCCACCCGCAGCCTCCATGATCGGCACGATGTGCTTGCACATGAGGAAGATCGAGCGCACGTTCACGCCGAAGACGCGGTCCCACTCCTCGACGGTCGTCTCGACCGCGGTCGTGCGGCGGATGATGCCGGCGTTGTTGAAGACGACGTCCACCCCGCCGAGCTCCGCGACCGCGGTCGCGACGACCCGCTCGATGTCGGGCTCGCTCGCGACATCGGCCGCGATCGCCAGGGCCGTGCCGCCCGCCCCGCGGATCTCGACGGCGACCGCCTCGGCGGCCTCGACGTTCAGGTCGACGACGGCGACCGCGGCGCCTTCCGCCGCGAGCGCGATGGACGTGGCACGGCCGATGCCGCCGGCGCCACCGGTGACGATGGCCTTCTTGTTCTCGAGTCGCATGGGATTCCTTTCGCGTTCGTTCAGACGGGGGTGAGTTCGGGGGCCGTCACGGCGTACTGGCTACTCGAGCCGACCCCGGTGACGACGCGGACGTGCCCGGCGAGCCGCGCATCGAGATCGAGATCGCCGGTGTCGACCAGCAGGGGACGGCCATGCAGGTCGATGAGCTTCTGCTCAGGCGCGACGACGAGCAGCGGATCGTCTCCGAGGGCGCGGAGCACGGACGCCGAGAGCTGCTGGTTGCCCCGGCCGAGAAGGAAGCCCTGCCCGCCGATGACCGTGACCACGGCCTGAGCGGGCCCCCGGGCGATCTCGGCGAGGAGCTGCTGCTCGCTCGCGCCGCGCACGACGACTGCGCCGTCGAGGATCACGTCGACGCCGAGCGGACTGCCCTGCACGCCGAGCTGCCGGGCGACTTCGGTGGTGGTGCCACCGGGACCGAGCAGATAGCGGATGCCGGGCCGCATCTGCGACACCGCCCCCCGCGCAGCTGCCGCGACGGCCGCGGCTTCGGATGCCGGCGTCGCGGCCTTGCGCGCCTGGGTGCGCCCCGGAAGGTAGGGCACCCGGAGCATCGCGTGGAGAGTGGGTTCGACGCGCGCCCGGCGCATCGCGGCCTCGTCGATGTCGAGCACCTCGCGGTCGTCGGTGGGCAGACCGCCCCGCGTCGCCCAGTCCGCGGCGAGCGCTCCCGCCGCCCGTGGGCTGACGGCGAACACGGGAGAGTACATCTTCACGCCGGCCGGGATGCCGAGGATCGCCGGCATCCGGGCGTCGGGCTCCCGGTCGGTCGGTTCGCAATTCAGCAAGGATTCGCCGGAACCGGTCTCCAACCTCCCCGAACCCCTCGGCACCGGGGATTCTGGCTGAATTGCGAACGCGGCACCGGCCGCACCGAGTCCGGCCGCCGCATCCCGCAACGTGCCGTCGCCGCCCACGACGAGCACGAGGTCTGCTCCGGCAGCAGCGACTGCCGCGACAGCACGAGAGGTGTCCACCCTCTCGGTCGTTGAGCGAGCCGCAGGCAAGACGAAACGCGTGCCTCCGAGGTCGACCGCGGCAGACGGCGTTTCGTCTCGGTCGCCAAGGGCTCTCTCGCTCAACGACCGGGATGAGCACGGCGCATACACGACGCACGGAACGAGGCCCGCGGCGCGCACGGCATCCGCGCCCATCTCGCCGGCTGCGGTGGCCACGACGAGACCCGGATGCTGCGCCGCCAGCACCGTCAATGCCAGGGCCGCCCGCTCCTGCACGCGCGAACGCGCACCTCGCGACACCGCGAGACGCTGCACGTCCGCGCCGTCGGAGCCGGCCAGGCCCGCAGGCCCGCCGACTCCGGCGACAGGGTTGACGACCAGTCCGATCACGAGGCGATGGACTCCTCGAGGATCGATTCGACAGCATCCGCAGGGACGTCATTGAGGTACTTCCGACGGTACGCGCGCCAGGTGACGGCCCAGAGCGCCGGGTCGTCCAGGGAATCGTGATGCGTGTGGTGCACGGTCTGGTTGTGCGGGGCCGTGCGGACCAGCTCCGGATCCTCGCGCGCCTCCTGTGCCACACGGGCGAGCGCCGTGACGTACTCGTCGATCTCGGCCTTCGAGTAGCACTCGGTCGGCTCCAGCGTGAACGGCTGCGGCACCACGTAGGGGTGGTGGCTCGTCCAGTAGTGGAAGCCGTAGTCGGCCATGCGGATGCCGATCTCCTCCGACGTGATGCCGGTGTCCTCGAACAGCTCCTGCCAGGAATACCGCACCTGCTCGATGCGGCGTCGTCCGGTCGCGTACGGCGCCGAGGCCCCGGGGATCTCGAGCACCTTCTTCAGCAGGTAGTTGTTGTTCAGCACGGCGATCTGCGACGCGGTCAGCAGGCCTTCCGCGCCGAGCGCCATGATCCACGCGTACGCGCGCACCACGTGCAGGATGACTCCGTGCGCCGGCGCGACGTGCCCGATCGACAGCTCGCCGGGTTCGCGCACCACGAAGCGACCGTCGACCTTCTCGACCCGCGGTCCGGGGAGGAATGGCGCCAGCGCCGCAGAGACCGCGTTGGCCGCAGCTCCCGGGCCGCCGCTGCCGTGCGGGGCTGAGAACGTCTTGTGCAGATTGAACTGGCAGACGTCGAAGCCGGCGTCGCGCGCACGGGTGATGCCGAGGATGCCGGCGGCGTTGGCCTGGTCGTACGAGGCGAGGGCGCCGACCGCGTGCGCGGCGTCGACCCACTCCCGGATGGCCGGGTTGTAGATGCCGGTGTCCTCGGGGTTCGTCACCATGATCGCGGCGGTCCGCTCAGACAGCGCGGCCTTCAGCGCGTCGAGGTCGGGGTAGCCGTCGGCATCCGGGTAGATGGTGATGATCTTGTACCCCGCGACCTTGGCCGCGGCGGCGTTGGACGGGTGGCTGAAGATCGTCGTGATGACCTCGTCGCGCTGTTCCCCCTCGCCGCGGGACTCGTGGTACGCCCGGATCATCGCGATGTTCGTCCAGATGCCGGCCGATCCGCCGGGAGAGGCGAGCGAGACGGCATCCATCCCGGAGATCTCCTGCATCATCTGCTCGAGTCGCCAGATCAGCTCCAGTGCGCCCTGGGTGTCGGCCGGGTCCTGCGCCGGATGCAGAGCCCGCAGCTGCGGCACCTCGATGAGCTGGTCGTTGATCTTCGGCGAGTACTTGATGGTGCAGGTTCCCTGGCCGATGTCGACGTTGAGGTCGGAGCCGAGGTTCTCCTGCGACAGCCGCAGATAGTGCTTGAGCACGCGCATCTGCGCGATCTCGGGCAGCGCAGGTGGTGCGGCCCGCCGCATCCCCTCGGGCAGATCGGCGAGCACATCGCCGACCGCGTCGCGCACGTTCGGCTCGACGGGCGTGATCGACACTCCGCGCTCGCCCGGCGTCGACAGCTCGAAGATGATCGGCTCGTTCCAGCTGGCCTGGTGGAAGCGGCGCGGGCCGGTGGTGTGTGCGATGGGGAGGCTCATGCGCCGTGCTCCTTCGTCGTGTCGGAAGATCCGGTGTCGGAGGTGAAGGCCGCGATCGCGTCGGCGAGACGGTCGATGTCGGCGGCCGAGGTGGCCTCGGTCACGCACACCAGCAGCGTCCGCTCGTCGAGCACGACTCCGGGCTCGATGCCCTGGGCGCGCAGCGCGGTGACGACGTCGGCGGTACGCGCGGCGACGAACCTGACCGTGAACTCGCGCAGGTGCAGCGCGGTGTCGCCGAGCTCCACGCCCGGGATCGCCGCGAGCTTCTGCTGCGCATAGCGCGTGCGGGCCAGCAGCAGCTCGCCCAGCTCGGCCATGCCGGCTGGGCCCATCAGCGAGAGGTAGACGCCGGTGGCGATGCCCCACAGCGCGGCTGCCGTGCCGACCCACTCCTTACCCTCTTCGCGCTGCGCGAACGAGGTGCGCTCGTAGGCGACGTCGCCGAAGCCGTACTCTCCCGGCACGTCGGTGGATTCGAGCCCGAACAGGCGCGAGGGCATCTCCATGACGAAGCGCTCGTCGTCGTGCACGGCGATGAAGCCGGCGTGCGCGCCGCCGAACCACTGGTGCAGTCCCAGCGACTGGATGTCGCCGGTGACGATGTCGGCGCCCTGCATCGACGGCGGCGTCAGCACCCCGTAGCCGATCGGGTCGGTGCCGACCACGACGATCGCGCCGACCGCGTGCGCGGCCTCGGCGATCGCGGCCAGGCGGGTCTCGACAGCGCCGGTGGCGCTGGGCGTCTCGATCCAGACGGCGGCGACGTCGTCGCCCAGCAAGCCCTTCAGGGCGTCGAGGTCGGCGGTGCCGCCGGAGGGCGCGACCTGCTCGATCGCGAGGCTCGTGCGGATGTAGTCGTGCACCTTCGAGAGCTTCTCCGGCAGCACGTCGCTCAGCGCCAGCACGCGGCCGCGGCCGGTGAGGCGTCCGGCCATCGCCAGCCCCGTGGCCGTGGCCTGGTATCCGTCGTAGGTCGGTACGTTCACGACATCCATCGCGAGCAGCTCGGCCATCAGCGACTGGTACTCGAACAGCGCCTGGAAGCGCCCGTGATCTTCGTAGGGCTCGCCGGCGTACGCGGTGAGGAACTCGCTGCGGCGGATCACCTCGTCGACGACGGCGGGCACATAGTGGTTGTAGGTGCCGGCGCCGAGGAAGCTCAGACGCTCCTCGGTCGAGCGGTTCGTCGCGAGGATGCCGCGCACGTGGCGCGCGAGATCCTGCTCGGCGATCAGGGGGGCCGGCAGGTCGAGGGGGCGGTTCAGACGGAGCGACGCCGGGACGTCGGCGTAGAACTCCTCGACGGACTCGGCGCCGACGGCCTCGAGCATCGCCGCGCGCGATTCGGGTGCCGTGTTGGGGATGTACGGATGCACGAACGTCGTCATGCTTCCTCCTTCGGATCGTGGTCGTGCAGAGGCGGGGCCAGGGTGGCGAACGGGATGGCGTCGGACCGGGGCGCCGCGAGGACCGCGACGTCGTAGCGGTCGAGATCCAGACGTCCGGAATGACGGATGCCGGTGAGCAGATCGGTGCCCGCACCGGCAATCTCGACCGAGACCGGAGCGCGTCCGTGGTTCAGGTAGAAGGTGTAGTCGGTGTCATCGTCGGCGCGGGTGACGACCTCGACGTCGACGTCGGTGCGGTCGCGGGCCGGGAGTCCGGCCGTGAGCAGCACATCCCGGAAGATCGGCAGCATGCCCTCGGGCTCGACGATCGCGCTGAGGTACCAGGCGGAGCCGGTGCCGACCGCATGCCGCGTGACGGCGGGGAGGCCGTCGAGCTCGCCGCCGACATACGTCCCGCGCACCTCGACGTCGCCGTCGGCCTCGAGCCACTCGCTCCACTGCGGCACGGTGAGGCTCTCACCCGCGTAGTCGATGAGCGAGGTCAGTCCGTCGGCGATCGGCCACTGCTCGTCGACCTCGATGCCGAGCAGGTCGCGCAGCAGACCGGGCGCTCCGCCCTCGTGCACCTTCTCGGTCGCGTCCACGACACCCGAGAACGGCCCGACCACCAGATGCCCGCCGCGCTCGACGAACGCACGGAGCGCATCGGCCTGCGGCTGCTCGACGATGTAGAGGTTCGGCACCACGACCACGTCGTACGCGTCGAACGGACCCGTGGCGCGCACGGCATCCGTCGGCTGGCCGAGCGTGTACAGCGCACGATGCCAGGCGCGGGCCTGCTGCGCCCACTGCAGTCGCTGCGAGGGGAGCGACTCCACCGCGCTGATGCCCCACCAGGAATCCCAGTCGACGACCAGCGCCACCCGCGAGCGCACCCGGGTGCCGCGCACCGGCTCGAGCTTCTTCAGCTCGAGCCCGAGGGCCTTGGTCTCCTGGAAGCTGCGCGACCGCTCGCCCCGGTGGCCGAGCATCGCCGAGTGGAACTTCTCCTGCCCGTACCGGGCCTGGCGCCACTGGAAGAACATCACGGCATCCGATCCGTGCGCGACGGCCTGCAGGCTCTCGACGCGGATCTTGCCCGGTGCCTTCGGCACGTTCACGTCGCGCCAGCTCGTGGCGCTGGCCGATGACTCGAGCAGCAGCCAGGGCTGCCCGCCCTTGAGCGAGCGCATGAGTCCGTAGTTGAGCGCGGCGCCGACGTGCGAGGTCGGGTCGGCGGGCTCGGGGTAGGCGTCATCGGTGACGACGTCTTCGACGGCTGCGAAGTCCCAGTAGTCGAGGTCGCGGAACATGCTCATGAAGTTCGTGGTCACCGCGATGTCGGGCGTGGCCTCGCGGAGCACGTCGATCTCGAGCTGGAACAGCTCGAGCAGCGCATCGGACGAGAACCGCTCGAAGTCGAGGAGCTTGGTCGGGTTGACCGGACCGGGCGCCTTCTTCGGCGTCTCGATGTGCTCCCACGAGGTGTAGCGCTGGCCCCACACGTTGACGCCCCAGGCCTCGTTGAGTCCGTCGAGGTCGCCGTAGCGATCGCGCAGCCAGCGGCGGAAGTGCCGTGCCGACTCGGGGCACCAGCAGCGGGAGGTGTGGTCGCCGTACTCGTTCGAGATGTGCCACATCGCGAGTCCCGGGTGTGCGCCGTAGCGCTCGGCCATGGCGCGGGCCATGCGTGCGACGTTCTCACGCCAGATCGGCGACGACGGGCAGTAGGTCTGCCGGGATCCGAACTCGAGGCGGTGGCCGTCGGCATCCCACGGCGCCATCTCGGGGTGCGCGCGCAGCAGCCACGAAGGAGGGGTCGCGGTGGCGGTGGCGAGGTCGATCGCGATGCCGGCATCCCAGAGCAGGTCGATGATGCGGTCGAGCCAGGCCCAGTCGTAGACGCCGGGTTCGGGTTCGAGCTGCGGCCAGCTGAAGATGGGCAGGCTGACCATGTTCACTCCCGCCTCGCGCATCAGGCGGATGTCTTCGTGCCAGGTCTCCTCCGACCACTGGTCGGGGTTGTAGTCGCCGCCGTAGGCGAGCGCGTCGAGGCGGACGCGCCGGATCGGCTGGTCGGCTGCGGATGCGGGCACGACGGCTCCTCTCTGAGTTCTCCGTGCGGTTGCGGTCTCGCTCTGGTGCTTTTCCCGAACCGGCTGTATTCTGTATACAACACACTAGGACGTCGTCCGGAGGCCGTCAACCCATAGGCTGACGGGCAAGCGGCAGAACGGGAGAGGCATGGCAATCGAACGCAGGAACCTGCGCTCGCAGGTGCGTGCGGAGCTTCTGGAGCGGATGCGCGCCGGCCTCGTGCAGCCCGGCGAGGGCATCAACGAGGTGCAGCTGGCCACCGAACTCGGCGTCAGCCGCACACCGCTGCGCGAAGCACTGATCGCCCTCGAGTCTGAGGGCCAGATCGAGAGCGAGAACGGCAAGGGCTTCCGGTTCGTGCCGCTCAGCGCCTCGGAATTCCGCGATCTCGCTCCCGTCATGGCCGCCCTGGAGAGCCTCGCGCTCGAGCTCAGCCCGCCCGACGAGCTGCGCGAGATCGGCATCCGTCTGAAAGAGATGGCGGATGCCTTCGCCGACGAGCTCGTCGAACACCAGCTCGTCATCACCAAGGACGACGAGTGGCACAGCGTCATGCTGTCGGCCTGCCCGAACACGCGTCTGCTGGCGGTCATCGAGAGCGTGCGCAGCTCCTTCCACCGCTACGAGTCGCTGCTCGTCCCGGAAGACGTGAAGGTCGAGCGCGTCGCCGCCGAGCACGCCGAGATCGCCCGCCGCCTGGCCGCGGGCGACATCCCCGGCGCCGTCGAGGCACTGAAGCTCAACTGGCTGCACGGCATGCAGCGCATCCTCGACAACGCGACGAGCAGCTACTTCACCGCGTAGCGATCGCCGCCCGGATGTCGGCGATCGCCGCATCGATCTCTTCTTCGCGAGACCCGCGCAGTCCCGATCCGTTACGTGGCACCAGAGTCAGCACTTCCGGGAATACGAGAGGCGGCGTCTATGCTCTCTCGACGCGTCATGCCGACCCGCCATGATGGTCCCCGAGGTTTGAGAGGACGAATTATCAGCCTCCGCGAGTCAGCCAGGTCGATGATAATCACTGCGTAGCAGAAGAATCTGTAGGCGTGCGTGCTGTGTGCGACGACGACACTCTCCTTCGAGTACGCAGCGACCGGGGTATCTCCGTGCTCCTCCCAAACGCTGATCTCGCCACTTAGATCGACGCATATCGATCCATTCCTGAACTCCCGGCGAGGAACTCCGCCGCCGTTCTGCAGTTGCGCTTCGTCGAAAGCGATTGCCCACCCGTCGCGTCGCTCCGCGACCTTTCGTGCCAGCCGGCGGAGTCCGTGACCGCGCATCAAGATCATGACGAGCGAACCAACCGCAGTCACGCCAATGATCAGGGTCGCAACACAGCTGCCGAGAGCCATGTGGCCCAGCGTCAAGAAAGGAAGCGGGGTTGCTAGTAGTACTACGAGAAATACGACCCACGACCCGTAGTCGACCATGTACAGCTGCGGTATCAGAGGCCTCAGATCCGCGACCTCTCTGAGTCACTTTCCAGGTTATTTAGCGTTCGACCCATTCTTCCCACTCTGTGTGAGACTGCACTCATATCTACCAGCCTGACATGACGCATACCTCGACCGTACCTATCCACGCGGGCTCCAACTAATCCGGTCACGAGAAGCACAAAGATATTCCAGTCGTACCAACCCAAACACGCGCCATAACTAGATTTCTGCCACCACGCATGGACGAAGATCCATCCAAGGAGGGCTCCGGGTATCAATACCAACAAATATAATGACCTGAATGCAAAGAGAGCGAACAAGACAATGGAATCAAAGACCACGATCATGGAGTGCTTCCTCGGGTTAGCCACCCAAACGCTCGACATCCTCATTTAACCGCTGGCCGTTCTCGGGGATGTCGCGGCTCTCGATCGGCGCGGATGCCGGGAGCCTTGAACTCATCCCCTGCGCGATCTTCGCATCGGCGACCGCCGCCGAATCCGGGGTGATCACAACGAGCGTAGCGACAAGGCAGCGAGGCGAGGATGCCTCGAACAACACCGACCACAGGCGGACCCTTCGAAGGACGAACTGCGGAGGTACTGCGGCCGCATAGCTAAGAAATAGCGGATACCGAGATTCCAGCGCGACGAGAAGTCGATAACAAGTTCGCAACTACACAGATCCCGGGTCTCCCGGTGAAAGCGATCTGCACTCCAGGTTCGGCCCTTCTCAGGGTGGAAGCGGTCTCCTCAGCAGGCACTCCCATTTCCCGCTCGCCACCTCAACGGATGAGCGTCGCGCTCGCTCCACATGTCGACGTCAACATACGATGGCGGGGAAGACGTTCCTGCACGCGGTACGACGAACCGTCTGTCTTCACGTCTCGAACTCTGCGCGAACAAGCCTTTCCCGAGATTTCAACGTTCGATGGATGATCTCGTGAATGTAACGAAACCATTACAGCGGCTTGACTTCGAGTCTCGAACTCAAGAAAGTTGCTCAAGCGAACCATCACCGAAGCGGGTTCGCACGGCGTCGAGAACGACGCCGCCGTTCACAGCGAAGGAGCTCGGAATGAAGAAGAAGTATGCACTGGCCGCACTCGGCCTGGTGGGGGCGCTCGCCCTCGCGGGATGCGGTGGCGGCGGCGCCGGCTCCGCGGGCGGCGGCGACGACAAGGGCTCGGTCGACAAGGGCGACCTGCTGATCGGCGTGTCCATGCCCACGCAGACCTCCGAGCGCTGGATCGCCGACGGCAGCGCCGTCGAGGCGGGCCTCGAGGACTCGGGCTACCAGGTCGACCTGCAGTACGCCGGCGACGACATCCCCACCCAGGGTCAGCAGATCGACCAGATGATCACCAAGGGCGCCGATCTCCTGATCATCGCCGCCATCGACGGCACGGCGCTCTCTTCGCAGCTCGACGCCGCAGCGGCCGCGAACATCCCGGTCATCTCCTACGACCGACTGATCCGCGACAGCGAGAACGTCGACTTCTACGTCACCTTCGACAACTACAAGGTCGGCGTCCAGCAGGCGACCTCGCTGCTCGTGGGCCTCGGCGTGCTCGACGCGGACGGCAAGGAGACCGACGTCAAGGGCCCGTTCAACATCGAGCTCTTCGCCGGCTCGCTCGACGACAACAACGCGCACTTCTTCTGGCAGGGCGCGATCGACACCCTGCAGCCGTTCATCGACGACGGCGTGCTGGCAGTGCCGTCGGGTCAGACCGACATCGAGCAGGCCGCGATCCTGCGCTGGCAGCAGGAGACGGCGCAGAAGCGCATGGAAGACCTGCTGACCTCGACGTACGGCAACGGCACGAAGCTCGACGGAGTGCTCTCGCCCTACGACGGTCTCTCCCGAGGCATCATCACGGCGCTGCAGGGCACCGGCGGACTCGGCGCGAACATCGAGGCCGGACTCCCGATCGTGACCGGTCAGGATGCCGAGATCGGCTCGGTCAGCCTGATCAACCAGGGCGTGCAGTTCGCCTCGATCTTCAAGGACACGCGCAAGCTCGCCGAGCAGTCGGTCGTGGTCGCCGAGGCCATGCTCCAGGGTGACGAGCCCGAGGCCAACGACACGAAGACCTACGACAACGGCGTGAAGATCGTCCCGTCGTACCTGCTCCAGTCGGACATCGTCTACAAGGACAACATCACGTCGCTCCTCATCGACTCCGGTTACTGGACCCAGGCCGAGGTCGACGCGGGCGTCGCCGAATAGTCCCTGACCGTGGGGCGCGTGGCCGGACGGCCGCGCGCCCCACAGCTCGATCGGAAGGACACCGTCCATGACGACAGCCATCCTGGAGATGCGCAACATCGAGAAGAGCTTCCCGGGGGTGAAAGCCCTCCAAGGCGTCGACCTCGATGTGAAGCCCGGCGAGATCCTCGCGATCTGCGGAGAGAACGGCGCGGGGAAGTCCACGCTCATGAAGGTGCTCTCGGGCGTCTACCCCCACGGCAGCTACGAGGGGGAGATCGTCTACGAGGGCGAAGAGGCGACCTTCGGCTCCATCAACGATTCCGAGAGCGTCGGCATCGTGATCATCCATCAGGAGCTCGCCCTCATCCCGCACCTCAGCGTCGCCGAGAACATCTTCCTCGGCAATGAGCGCCGGGGCCGAGGCGGACTGATCGACTGGGACCGCGCCAACGCGGAGGCCTCCCGTCTGATGGCCCAGGTCGGCCTCGACGAGGACCCGACGGCGCCGGTGTCGCAGCTCGGCGTCGGCAAGCAGCAGCTCATCGAGATCGCGAAGGCTCTCTCGAAGAACGTGCGCCTGCTCATCCTCGACGAGCCCACGGCGGCGCTGAACGACACCGATTCCGCTCATCTGCTCGATCTGCTCCGACGCCTGCGCGACGAGGGGATGACGTCGATCATCATCTCCCACAAGCTCAACGAGATCGCCGCGATCGCCGACCGCACGACCGTCATCCGCGACGGCAAGACGATCGTGACGCTCGACATGAGCGATCCGGCGTCGACGCAGGAGACGATCATCCGCGCGATGGTCGGCCGCGACCTCGCCAACCGCTACCCCGAGCGCACGCCGGACATCGGGGACGAGGTCCTCCGCATCGAGCACTGGACCGTGCATCACCCTACGCAGCCCGGCCGCGTCATGGTCGACGACGCGTCGCTGACGGTGCGCGCCGGTGAGGTCGTCGGCATCGCCGGCCTCATGGGCGCCGGGCGCACCGAGCTGGCGATGAGCGTCTTCGGCCGCACCTACGGACGCAACGCCAGCGGCAAGGTGTTCGTGCGCGGCAAGCAGGTCGACACCTCGACGACGAGCGCGGCGATCCGCGCCGGCATCGCGTACGCCACGGAGGACCGGAAGAAGTTCGGTCTCAACCTCATCGACGACATCCGTCACAACATCACGATGGCCTCGCTGCGCATGATCAGCCCCGGCGGCTGGATCGACGCGAACCGCGAGCTCAAGGTCGCCGAGCAGTACAAGGCCGAGCTCAACATCAAGTCGCCCACGGTCCTGCAGATGGTCGGCAACCTCTCGGGCGGCAACCAGCAGAAGGTCGTGCTGAGCAAATGGATCCAGACCGGACCCGACGTCCTCATCCTCGATGAGCCGACCCGCGGGATCGATGTCGGGGCGAAGTACGAGATCTACACGATCATCAATCGACTGGTCGCCGAAGGAAAGGGCGTGCTGGTCATCTCGTCCGAGCTGCCGGAGCTCCTCGGCATCTGCGACCGCATCTACACACTGGCTTTCGGCAGGATCACCGGCGAAGTGCCGATCGCCCAGGCAACCCAGGAGAACCTCATGCACCTCATGACTGTCGAAAGGACGGCCGCATCATGAACGGCGTCAGCAACCTGATGAGTCTCGCGACGCGGAATCTGCGTCAGAGCGGCATCCTCGTCGCGTTCGTCGCGATCGTCGCCTTTTTCGCGATCCTGAACCCGACGTTCCTCTCCCCCGGCAACATCACCAACATCATCCTGCAGTACTCCTACATCCTGATCCTCGCGATCGGCATGGTGATCATCATCATCGCCGGGCACATCGACCTCTCGGTCGGCTCGGTCGTGGCGCTCACGGGCGCGGTCGCCGCGGTCGTCGTGATCCGCGGGCAGTACCCGTGGTGGGTCGGCGTGATCGCGGCGATCGCGGTCGGTCTGCTCGTCGGAGCCTGGCAGGGCTTCTGGGTCGCGTTCGTCGGCATCCCGGCGTTCATCGTGACGCTCGCCGGCATGCTGCTCTTCCGCGGACTCACGTTCCTCGTGCTCCAGAATGTCTCGCTCTCGCCCTTCGGCGGCACCTACTACCAGATCGCGAACGGGTTCATCAACGGACTCTTCGGCGGCTACGGCGTCGACGTGTTCACGCTCGCCATCTTCGCGTTCGGCGTCGTGGGGTACGCGGTCTGGCAGGTGCGCTCACGCCGTTCCAAGATCGCGCATCAGCAGACGATCGAGGCACTGCCCTGGTTCATCGTCAAGATCGCCCTCGTCGCCGCCGTCGTGATGTGGTTCGGCTACCAGCTGTCGATCAGCCGCGGTCTGCCCTTCGTGCTGATCATCCTGGCCGTGCTGATCATCGCGTACTCGGTCATCACGCAGAAGAGCGTGTTCGGCCGCCACGTGTACGCCATCGGCGGCAACCTGCACGCGGCCCTGCTCAGCGGCGTGAACGTGCGGAAGATCAACTTCTGGATCTTCGTCAACATGGGCATGCTCGCCGGCGTCGCCGGTGTCGTCTTCTCGTCTCGCACCAACGGCGCGCAGCCGGGCGCCGGCAACATGTTCGAGCTCGATGCGATCGCGGCCTGCTTCATCGGCGGCGCCGCGGTGACCGGTGGCGTCGGCCGCGTGGGCGGAGCCATCATCGGTGGCCTGATCATGGCCGTGATGAGCAACGGCATGCAGCTCATGGGCCTCGACCAGGCGACCCAGCAGGTCGTGAAGGGTCTCGTGCTGCTGATCGCCGTGGCGTTCGACGTCTGGAACAAGCGTCGCGCCGGAGCCGCGCGCTGACCTCGGCGACGACGGCGCTGCGCGGTAGGCTCCCGCTATGAGCAGATGGCCCGGCGGTTCCCAGTCGGGACTGCGCGAGGCCAACACGGCGAAGATCGTCGATGCGGTCAAGCGCTTCGGCGGGCTCACTCAGGTCGAGCTCGCCGAAGCGACGCGCCTGTCGACGGCTACGGTGTCGGCGATCGTGAAGGAGCTCTCGCAGACCGGTCTGGTGGAGACGCACCCCACCTCGCGGAGCGGGCGGCGAGCCCAGCTCGTCACGATCGCCCGCCGGGCGGGGCTCGTCGCCGCCGTGCAGATCGGCAGCCGCAGCATGCGCGTGCGACTCAGCGACGTCGGCCAGGACGTCCTCGCCGATCGCTCGATGCCGCTTCCGGCCGACCACGCCGAAGACACGGTGCTCGATCGCATCACCCTGCTCCTCATCGACATGCTCGCCATGATCGCGGCGGATGCCGACGACCTGGTGGGCGTCTGCATCGCGGTTCCCGCACCGATCGACCCCGAATCCGGACTCATCGCCTACCGCGGCGTGATGCGCCGGTGGGAGGATCAGCCGGTCGCCGAGGTCGTGCAGCAGCGTCTCGGCTGCCCGGTGCTCGTCGAGAAGGATGCGAACCTCGCCGCTCTCGCCGAGGCCACCCTCGGCACGGCCCGCGACGTCGAGGACAGCCTGTTCGTGCACGCCTCGTACACGACGAGCGCCGGCATCGTGCTGGGTTCTCGCCTCTACCGCGGAGGCTCGGGCACCGCGGGTGAGATCGGACACGTGCAGGTCGATCCGTCCGGATCCATCTGCGCCTGCGGGCAGCGCGGCTGCCTCGAGACGCTCGTCGGCGCCGAGGCCATCACCGCACCCCTGCGTGCCACGTACGGCCAGGTCACCTTCCGGGATGTGATCGCGCAGGCGGCATCCGGAGACCCCGGCTGCGCGCGCGTGATCGCGGATGCCGCCACGCTGCTCGGTCGAGTCGTCGCCGGCGTCTGCCAGTCGGTCGCCCCCGAGGTCATCACCGTCGGCGGAGAGCTGGTGGATGCCGGACCGATCTTCCTCCTGCCCTTCGCCTCGGCCGTCCGCGATCACGCACCCCAGAGCCGCGCCGCTCGCCGCGACCCGGTCCCCACCTCCTTCGGCAAGGACGCGGTGCTCGTCGGCGCGACGATCCACATCCTCCAGGCGACCGATCCGTCGCAGCTGCTCGAGGACCGCACATGAGCATCACCGCATCGCAGGCGGAACCGCTGCTCGCCATGAACGGCATCACGAAGCGCTTCGGCGCCGTGGAGGCCCTCGTCGACGTCGACTTCACGGTGAACGCGCGCGAGGTCGTGGGCCTCATCGGCGACAACGCCGCCGGAAAGTCCACGCTCGCGAAGATCATCTCCGGGGCGCTGGACCCGACCGACGGCGAGATCCGAATCGCCGGAGAGACGGTCGACATCGGCTCGCCCGCCGACGCGCACGCGCTGGGCATCGCCACCGTCTTCCAGGACCTGGCGGTCTGCGAGAACCTCGACGTGACGGCCAACGTCTTCCTCGGCCGCGAGCTGCGCACCTCGAAGGGCATGCTGCGCGAGGCAGACATGGAGTCGGCGACACGTCAGGCCATCGACGACCTCGGCGCGAGCATCCCCTCCATCCGGGCGCCGCTCAGCACGCTGTCGGGCGGGCAGCGGCAGGCGGTCGCGATCGCGCGCACGCTGATCAGCCAGCCGCGCCTGGTCGTGCTGGACGAGCCCACCGCCTCGCTGAGCGTGGCGCAGACCGCTGACGTGCTCACCCATATCGAGCGCCTGCGCGACCTGGGCCTCGGCGTGATCTTCATCAGTCACAACCTGGGCGACATCCAGGCGGTCTCCGACCGCGTCGAGGTGCTCCGCCACGGCAGGAACAACGGCTCGTTCAGCGGGCCCGAGGTGAAGCACTCCGACCTGATCGCAGCGATCATCGGAACGTCGCGGGGTACACGCCCGGCGGTCTGAGCCGAACACTGGAGTCCGTGCCCTCGGAACGACTACCGTGGACGCCACGACGATCGGAGGCACGGCGGTGGGCGGATTCGAAGAGCAGGCCGAGCCGGTCGAGATGGATCCGATCATGTCGCCGATGCTGACCGACGACCAGTGGCAGCGTCTCGTCGCGTCCGGCACCCCGCAGGATGTCGCCGTCGGCGACTACGTCTTCCGCACGGGCGATTCCCGGTACGACCTCATCGCGATCGAATCCGGTGAGGTCGAGGTGCTCCGCGACGCCCTGCCGTGGATGGGCGAGGTCATCATCACGACGATGGGTCCGCGGACCTTCGCCGGCGAGCTGGGACTGCTGAACGGGCAGGGCGCGTTCCTCTCAGCCCGCGTGACGAAGCCGGGCCGGGTGCACCGCGTGACGCGAGCGGAGCTGCGGACGCTGATGAACGAGGACGACGAGCTGTGCGACGTCATCCTGCACGCCCTCTGGGCGCGCCGCGAATCCCTCCGCGCGGGACCTGCGGCCATGACGCTAAAGTTCCTGGGGACGACGACGTCGAGCGACTTCCTGGCGCTGCGCCGCTTCGCCGAGCGCCTCGACCTGGTGCACAAGGCGGTGGCACTGTCGCCTGCAGAGCTCGGCGATCTGGGGGCTCTCGACACGCACCATTTCACGATCGACGACCTTCCGGTCGCCTTCATCCAGGGCGAGCCGCTCGTGCGCGCGACGCCGGGACTCGTCGCCGAGCGGCTCGGACTCAGCTATCAGGCGCAGGCTGACGAGATCGTCGATCTGGTCGTGGTGGGCGGCGGTCCCGCCGGGCTCGCCGCCGCGATCTACGGCGCCTCGAGGGACTGAGCACGGTGCTGCTGGATGCCGTGGCCCCCGGCGGTCAGGCCGCGGCCACGTCGCGCATCGAGAACTTCCTCGGATTCCCGTTCGGCGTCAGCGGCGGCGACCTGATCGGCCAGGCCATCCTGCAGGCGCTGAAGTTCGGCGTGCGGGTCTATGCGCCGTGCGAGGCCGTCGGGCTGTCGCGCGTCGGACCCGATCTGCTCGACGTGGCGCTGTCCGACGGCCGCCTGATCCGCACGCGCAGCACGATCGTCACCTCGGGAGCGGCGTACCGCCGGCTGGAGCTCGACCGCTGGGAGGACTTCGAGCGATCCGGCGTGTACTACGCCGCGACACCGCTCGAACTGCGCCAGGTGCAGGGAAAGCCCGTCGTGGTCGTCGGCGGCGCGAACTCCGCGGGCCAGGCGGCGCTCTACCTCGCGGCCCACGGCTCGCCGGTGCATCTCGTCGTGCGAGGGGCCGATCTGAGCACGCGGATGTCGAGCTACCTGGCGGACCGGCTCGCCGACGACCCGCGCGTGCGCGTGCACACCTCGTCGAACGTCGTCGGCCTCGACGGGAGCGACACCCTCGAGTCCGTGCGCATCGACACCTTCGGCGACGTCGACGCCCGCGGGCTGTTCTGCTTCATCGGCGCGACACCCGCGACGTCCTGGCTCCCGACGCTCGACCGCGACGCGGAGGGGTTCATCCGCACGGGAACCGACGTGGGCGTGCAGACCCTGGAGCTGTGGCAGGGTCTCGGTCGCGAGCCGCTGCCGTTCGAGACGTCCGCTCCGAGGGTGTTCGCCGCCGGAGACGTGCGACGCGGGTCGATGAAGCGGGTCGCGGCCGCCGTCGGCGAAGGTTCGAGCGCGGTGGCATCCGTCCATCGCGCACTGGCGTTCTGAAGGGAAAGACATGACCTCCGACATCGACACGAATGCAGCACCGTCCGGCACCGGATGCCGGGAGTGCGACGACCAGAGCGGGTTCTGGGTGCACCTGCGCCGCTGCGCGGCCTGCGGCCACGTGGGCTGCTGCGACACCTCCCCCGGCCAGCACGCCACCGCCCACTACCGCGAGACCGGTCACCGACTCATCCAGAGCTTCGAGCCGGGCGAGGACTGGTACTGGGACTACGTCGACGAGTCCACCTTCGAAGGACCGGAGCTGGCCGCGCCGACCAGCCATCCGGCCGATCAGCCCGCGCCGGGCCCGAAGGGACGCGTGCCGGTGAACTGGCGCGACTACATCCACACCTGATCGACGCTCACCCACCCCCGCCGCGTCACTCCGACAGCGTCACCGCGAGGTCGATGAACAGGGCGGCCGACCAGCCGAATGCCGTCGTCGCGGTGCGGGCCTTCTGCCCCGTGCGCGGGTTGAAGTACTCGTGCGGGCCGCCGCCGTGGATCACGAGCGCGACGGTCTGCTCGCGGAGCTCCCGTGCGCGATCGGCGTATCCGGACGCTTCGAGCCCCTCGGCGACGAGCATGCTCGTGTTGACCCAGATCGGTCCGCGCCACATCCGCTCGTCCGAGAAGTCGGGATCGGATGCCGCGACGGTCGGCAGACCCCACTCGAGGCCGAAGCGCTCGGGGTCATCGACGGCCGCCGCCAGGGACTCGGCGATCAACTCGGGCAGGGTGCCGGTGAGCAACGGCATCAGCCCGACGACGGTGTCGCTCAGCTGCGCCTCACCCCCGCCGAAGGCGAGGAACCTGCCGCGCTCGGCATCCCACATGTCCAGCAGCAGGGCCCGCGTGGCGGCGGCCCGCTCGTCGAACCGGGACGCATCGACGCCGGGTTCGTATCGCGCGAACAGGTCGGCGATCTCGAGGTCCTGCCGCACGAGGTACGCCCCGAGGTCAGGCGCCACCGTCGGCAGCGGCCCATCGAAGATCGGGCTGTCGTCGAGACCCGAGGAGTACGGATGCCCGTACTCCGGCATCCCGTCGTGATCGAGGTCGCTGCCCGCGAACCACCAGTCCTGCGAGCGGATGACCCTGGCCAGCTGCTCTCGCGCCCAGTCCGGTGCGTCCTCGACCTCGAGCACCTTGCGCAGCGCCCAGGCAGCGAGCGGCGGCTTCGTCAGCGGCACCGGGGCGCTCGGGTCGGCGATCTGCGAGCCGGCTCGACGCAGGTTCGCACGGTCGCTCTCGGGCAGATCGTCGCTCGTGGCGAGCACACCCTCTTCGTGCACGACATCCGGCAGCTGACCGTCGGGCTGCGGGAATCGGAACGCGATCTCCAGCTGCTCGCGGGCGAGCTCGGGGTCGCCGTGACGCAGCCCCACAGCGATAAAGTACGCGTCCCACTGCCAGAGTCCGACGTAGCCGATCTTCGACGGGACGATCGCGCGGGCGTCACCGAGCGACGGCAACTCGACGATGTTCGCACCCAGGACCCACCAGCAGAAGGCGGTCATCTCCTGCAGGTCGTCGCGCACGGTCGGGCACTTCGCGAACCAGGTCGCCCAGATGCGCTCGGTCGCGGCGAGCGCGGCCGCATGGTCGCCCGTCTCGACCGTCGCGGAGCGGTCGGCGGCGATGCGGATCCGGATGCCGTCGCCGAGCGGATGCCGCTGCACGCTGCCGTCCGGGAGCTCGAGGTGCAGGGTCAGCCCGGTCGCGCCTTCGGCAGGGCCGAGACTCAGCGTCGAGGGATCGGCGAACGTGAGCGTGGCGGTCGGCCGGGACGCTTCGACAAGCTCAGCGACCCAACCGTCCTGGGTCGCTGGGCCCGTCGACGGACCCAGCCCCTGGGTCCCTGAGCCTGTCGAAGGGCCGCCGAATGTGACCCGCCCCGGCAGCACGTCCGTCACCGGGAGCACCTGCCCCGCGGCATCCGTCAGCGTCAGCAGGTCGAGCACCCGGCACTCCGCCAGCCGTCGCTCGTACTCCGAGGTGTGCACGCGCACGCCGTCGCTCTCGCGGAACACCAGCACGCGCGACCGCGGCAGGGTGAACGGCGCCGAGACCAGATCGAGGTGACGCCCGGCCAGAGCCGCGGCATCCATCAACGCCCTCCCAGCCCCGAGGCGGCCATGCTGTTGAGGATCTTGCGCTGGCCGATCACGAACACGATCAGCATCGGCACGGTCGCGATGGCGGATGCCGCCATGACGAGGCCGTAGTTGATCGATCCGAACTGCCCCTGGAACGAGGTCAGCAGCAGCGGCACCGTGAACAGGTCCGGGGTGTTCAGCAGCACCAGCGGGAACAGGAACGCGTTCCAGACGCCGAGCGCGGTGATGATGCTGAGCGCGGCGAGTCCGGGCTTGAGGTTCGGGAGCACGATGCTCCAGAAGATGCGCCAGCGGCCGGCGCCGTCGACCAGCGCCGCCTCCTCGAGCTCGCGCGGCAGGGCCAGCACGAACTGGCGCATGAGGAACACCGCGAACGGGTTCGCGATCATGCCGGGCACGATCAGCGCGAGGTGCGAGTCGACCCAGCCGAGCTGCGACATCAGCAGGTAGAAGGGGATCAGCGTGACCTGCGCCGGGATCATCTGCGTCGCGAGGAACACGATGAACAGCACCTTGCTGCCCTTGAAGCGGATGCGCGCGAACGCGTAGCCGGCCATCGATGCGGTGATGAGCGTGCCGACCACGACGAGCACCGCGATATACGCGCTGTTCAGGTACGCCTGGCCGAACGGCACGGCGTTCCAGGCCTCGGTGTAGTTGTCGACGGTCCACGGATTCGGCAGGAACTCGAGCGGGTTCTTGAGCAGCTGCGGCAGCGTCTTGAACGAGGTCAGCAGCATCCACACGAAGGGGAACACCATCGAGATGCCGCCGATGACGAGAACGACGTGCAGCGCGGTGGCGCCGACGCGACGACGTGCCCGATCGGCCCCGGGGCCGCCACGGCCGCGCCGACGGTAGCCGGGGGCGGTGAGCGCGATGGTCGAGTCGGTCGCGGGCGCGGGGGCCGCGAGGGGAGGCGTCTGGATGCTCATGCGGGGTCATCCTCGTAGTGGACGAACTTCTTCTGCGCACCGAACTGGATCGCCGTGATGACGAGGGTGAGCACGAGCAGGATGATGCTCGCCGCACTCGACAGACCGAACTCGAACCGCCCGAAGCCCAGATCGAAGATGTGATAGACGATCGTGCGGGTCGCGTTGTCGGGTCCGCCGCCGGAGACGAGCACGTACACCGTGTCGAAGGTCTGCAGCGACGAGATGAAGGCGATCACCGACGAGAAGAACACGATCGGCGAGAGCAGGGGCAGGCGGATGCTGGTGAACAGCCGCCACGCGCCGGCGCCGTCGATGCGGGCGGCCTCGATCACCGAGGGCGAGATGTTCTGGAGACCGGCGAGGAAGATCACGACGTTCAGGCCCATGGACGACCAGATCGTGACGATGCAGACCGCGAGGAGCGCGAGCTTCGGGTCCTGCAGCCAATCCGGCGGAGTGACCCCGAACACCTTCGAGATCGTCACCGAGAGCAGGCCGTCTGCACGGAACATCTGCTGCCAGATCATCGCCACCGCGACGGTGGAGGTGACGACCGGCGCGAAGAAGAGGATCAGGTAGAGCGTGCGGGTCTTCAGCTTCTCCAGTGCGACCGCCACGATCACCGAGAGCGTGAGGCCGATCGGAACGGTCACGAGCGCGATCAGCAGCGTGTTGATGATCGAGCGACCGAGCAGCGGGTCCTGCAGCTGGTCGACGAAGTTCGCCAGCCCCACCCACTTCAGGTCGCTCAGCCCGTCCCACTCCGCGAACGCGAGCACGAGGCTCGCGCCGAACGGCAGCACCACGAAGAGCGCCATGCCCAACAGCTGCGGGGCGACGAACACGTACCCCCACCGTCGGTCGCGGCGGCGCCAGGCCGCCTCCTTCCGCAGGGGCAGGGCGGATGCCGCAGGCGCGGCCTGCGGCATCCGTCCGTTCTCGGTGAGGGTGGTCACTCTTACTTCTCCGACCGTTCCTTGATCACGTCGGCGATGGTGTCGAGCGTGGCCTGCGCGTCGGTCTTGCCCTCGTAGAGCTTCTGGAACTCCTCCGCGATCGCGGTCGGCAGGCCCGGGACCCGCGCCTCGGCGGGGTAGTCCTCGAATCCGATGTCGCGCATGTCGAGGAAGGTCTGCGCGTGAGCGGGGTAGTCGCCCTCGAGCACGACGTCGTCGGCGCCCTTGATCGACGGGACCGCGTTGCCCCCGCCCTCGAGACGGAACGTCTGTCCCTCGGCCGAGAGGAACTCGGTCCAGAACGTGAACGCCGCGTCCTTCACCTTGGTCTTGCCGTTGATGGCGAGGAAGCTCGTCGCGACGCCCGTGGGCGCGGCCTCGCCGTCGGGCGTCGGCCACGGCACGATGTCGTAGCTGTCCTGCTCGCCGGTCGCGTCGACCGTGCCGATCGTGTAGCGGCCCTGCACGAAGAACCCGGCCTTGTGCGTGACGAAGACGCTGTCGGCACCGGCACCGTCGGGGAGCGTGTCGGCGACCACGAAGGTGCCGTCCTGGAACAGGTCGCCGAACTGCTGCACGGCCTCGACCGCATCGGCATCCTCGTTCGCGACGAAGGCGCCCGAGTCGTCGTAGGGAGCGTCGATGCCCTGGGACGAGAGCCAGCTCCAGTGCGTGGCCCAGTAGTTCCAGTACATGGTGCCGGTGAGTCCCGCGTCGTGCAGCTTCGCGTTCATCTCGAGGAAGGTGTCGGTCGTCCACTCGCCGTTCTCGGCCAGGGTCGCGGGGTCCTCGGTGATCCCGGCAGCGGCGAGCGCCTGCTTGTCGTACCAGAACACGTCGGGGTTCGAGTCGTTCGGGGCGGCATAGACCTCGCCGTCGTGCTCGGCCGCGCCGAACAGTCCGGGGAAGAAGTCGTCCTTCTTCGTCTTGCTCTCCTTCGAGGCCATCAGGTCGTCGAGCGGCATGAGGCGGTTCGAGTCGACGAACTGGCCGATCATGTCGTCACCCACGTAGAAGACGTCGGGGGCGGTGTTGCTCGTGAGCTGGGCGAGCAGCTTGGAGTGGTAGTCGCCGTAGCTGGCGACCGGCTGCAGCTTGACCTTGATGTCGGGGTGGCGCTCCATGAAGTCCTTGTTGAACTCCTCGTAGCGGGTGAGCTCGTCGGGCGTGCCCCAGGTCGACCAGATGACCGTCGCCGTGCCGTCCGCACCGACGCCGCCTCCTCCGCCCCCGCCGCTGCACGCGGCGAGTCCCAGTGCCAGAGCGCCGGCGGCACCCAGTGCCAGATACCGCGTCACGTTCGCACGTGCCATCTCGCTACCTCTTTCATCATCGGAAGATCGTGTCGGGAATGCCCTGAGGGGCTCTCTCGTATTCTGTATACAGAACGCAATCCTGTCAAGATGCGGCAGTCAAGATGCGGCAGCGACGCGGCTCCCCATCGATCGGCGCACACAACTCAGCCAGAACTCGGCGCAGCGGCGACGACCACCCCTCTTTCGGGGTCTCCGGCGACGTTCTTGCTGAATTGTGCACGGGGACCTGTCGCGAAGACGGAGAATGGCGGGATGGACGCCACCGACCCGCACCTCCTCGGCCCCGGACTCCTCCCGACGCCGTTCACCGCCGATGAGATCCGCGACGCCACCGGATCCGGCAAGGTGATCCGGCTGCTCCTCGAAGGACCGGACGGTCCCCTGGGCGAGCACGTCAACCGATTCAGCGACACGGATGCCGAGGGCGCGACGCTCGACCGGTGGGACGCCGCTGACCCCAAGGCGATCGTCTCGCACCGGGTGACCTGGGCGGAGCTGCAGGGTCACGCGGCCTTCGACGCCGACACGACGAGCGTGTCGACGGTCTCGCTGTCCTCGCCGCTCGGCGAACTGACCTGCCGCAAGTACGACACCGAAGACGGCGTCTTCTGGTTCTCGATCGCGCACCCCGGGATGCCCGTGCTGTACGAGTCCGACGGCATGCGCACGACCGTGCTGGGCATCGAACAGGACTGACCGGGGCAGCCACCCGGCACGATCTGCGGACCGGCTCACGATTCGCGGACGTTCTGCGGCAGAACATCCGCAGAACGTGACACCGTCCGCAGATCGTGCCGGCACAGACGCCGAAGGGCGGGCCCGCCGCCACGGACCCGCCCTTCGGACTTCTCTCAGTGGCCGGCCGCGCCGACCACGACGAACTCGTTCGGCACGACATCGAGGACGGCGGATGCCGCCACCTCGCCCGAGTGCAGATCGATCGCCAGGATCTTGTCCGACGCCGGCTCCGTCACGTAGGCGATGTCGCCCACGACGCGCAGACCCGGGTGCGGCTGCTGCCACTCCGTCGGGCTCTCCCACGGCTCGATGACGCTCCACTGGTCGATGACCTCGCCGGCCTCGTCGAGCAGGTACAGGCTGCCGTCGGCGCTCAGCACCACGACGTTGTCGTGACCGTCACGGCCGACCCCGCGCCAGGTGTACTCGACGCCGTCGGGCAGGTCGATGACCGAGAGCTCCTGCGTGTCGGTGTCGATGCGCACGAGCTTCGAGAGCAGGTAGCCCTCGGCATCCGGATCGGTCTTGTAGTCGCCGAAGGCGATCGCGCTGGTGTCGGTGACGTACGCGTTGCCGGTGCGGCCGAACTCGTCCGGAGCATCGAGCTTGGTGAAGGCTCCGTCGGAGAACAGCAGCACGCCGTCCTCGCAGCCGAACATGACCGTCTCGCCCTTCAGCGCACCCTCGCCGTGCACGCTCGGGCACTCCTCGTTGCGGGCGAGCTCCGTGCCGTCGGCTGCGAGATGCCGCACTCCTGTGCGAGCCTCCTCGGTGCCGATCGTGGCCAGCGCTGTGCCGTCGGACAGCTCGATCGCGACGCCGTGGTGCGCGGCCTCCGAGGTGATCGTGTCGACCTCCGGGAGCGTGCCGGTGCCGACCGCGTCGGTGTCGAAGACCCGGATCTCTCCGGTGCCGTCGTCGAACAGGGCGGTGCGCCCGGCGTGCGGGGTGGCGTGGCCGGCGGCCACGGCCTCGAAGACCTCGCCGGTGAACTCGACGGTGTCGGAGGCGAGTCCGGTGTCGAGCACGTGGAAGCCGTCCTCCGCGGTGACGAAGACGTGGCCGTCATGGTCGCCGGCGCCGTTGACGCGCAGGAATCCGCCGAGCTCGACCTGGTCGATCTGCTCGAGGGTCTCGCCGTCGAGCACGACGACCCCTCCGTCGTAGGTGACGGCGACGCGGGTGTCGGCCTCGTGCTTCTCTTCGGGGGCGGCGGAACCGCCGGATGCCGTGGGCGATGCGGTCGCGCATCCGGCGAGCGCGACGACCGCGAAGGCGGCGAATGCGCCGGCCGCGAGGCGGCTGCGGACGGGTCGGGACATGGTGTCTCTCTTTCTTCGGTGTGGTGCTGAGGGGTTGCGTACGGGGCCGGGTCAGCCGACCTGGCTGAGGAAGCGGGGATCGAGGTCGGCGAACGTGCGGGTGACGATGCCGTCGGTGTGGTCGATCTCGTGCACGGCGCCGGCCGCGGGATCGGAGAGGTAGGCGTGTTCCGCGTCGACGACGAGCTGCACAGGGGCGAGGAGTGCGGGATCGGCGACGGATGTCGCGAGCAGAGGCTCGGTGCGGACGAGCACCGTGCCGTCGGCCGCGAGCACGCGCACCCGCCCCTCGGCGTCGAGCGCGACCGTGCGGCTGTCGTCGTCGCCGACCGCGACCGCCCGCAGGAGCGGCACGTCGGAGGAGAGCAGGGTCCACTGCCGGGTGCGCACATCCAGCAGCCATGCGCCCTGGTCGCCGGCGACGCCCGCGAGGTCGGGGCGGTCCGCGCGCCCGGAGAGGTCCGTGGCCGCCGCCGCTCCGGCGGGAAGCGGCAGGGGCTCCGCGGCGATCGTGCCGCCCACCTCCCGGGTGAAGAGCACCGCCCCCTCCGTGCACGCGAAGACGACGCCGACGCGGGTCAGGTCGGCATCCGCCGCCGCAGCGCAGGGAATCGCCCCGCCGGCGACGGGAGCGCCGTCGGCATCGAAGACCGCCACGGTGCCCTCCGCCGTCGCGGCGAGGAGATGCGAGGCGAAGGAGACGACGGGGCCGTCGGCCGCGATCGTCACGCGCGGTGCGTCGTCGAGAACCTCGGCGAGATCGTCGTGCGGAAGCTCCACGACCTCGCCGCTCGAGAAGTGCACGGTCGCCCGCTGCGCGCCGGCGGTCACGCGGACCTCCCCCGTGCCGTCGACGGATCCGCGCAGCTGCGGCTCCCCGAGGAAGGAGTGCGTGTGATCGCCGTGCGGCACCGTCCAACGGGCCGTGTCGATGACGTCGACACGCACGCGATCGCCGTCGCGATGGGTGACGAAGACGAGGCGGCCGTCGGCATCGATCCTCTCGACATCGGATGCCGCGGGCGAGATCACCGAGCGCTCCTCCGAGTCGAGATCGAGCATCACGACCTCGCCCTCGGCATCCGCGACGATCAGCGCGCGCGCCGGCGACGCGACCTCGGCGGCCGCGCCGGCCGGGATGCCGTGATCGTCGGATGCCGAGGTCGGCGCGGCATCCGGAGTCGACGACGCCGTGCACGCGGGGAGAGCGAGCAGGGCGAGAGCCAACGCGGTCAGCGGTGCGGCGGTGCGGCCGTCGCGGCGGCGAGAAGAGGGGGAATCCATAGGTCTCACACCTTATTGATAACGATTCTCGATCTCAAGTCGACGGTACGTTGTGCGGCGCTGACGGAGGACTTGCGCACCCGAGAAGGACGGATGCCGCGAACGCGACCTTCCGAAGCGCACTTCGCCTTCGGAGCGCATGGCGGACGGCGCGCATCCGGCACCATCCGGACACGGCTGTGGCCGAACGTCCGATGCTGAACGTCGGCGCCCCGGCGTAGGGTCGCACCATGAGCAGCACAGCATCCTTCGAACGCCACGGGGTCGTCCCCTCCTATCTGCTCGCGCGCCTCGCCGAGTCGGGCCGCTTCCCCAAGGCCGCCGCCGCAGCGCGGCAGACGCTCACCGCCGGAAGGCCGCCGTTCCGTGCGCGCATCGACCTCTCGATCGACGAGAACGGCGCCCTGGTCGCCCAGCTCTCCGACGCCCCGAACCGCACGATCAGCGACGCGGGCAACACCCAGCAGCTCCCCGGCGCCGTCGTGCGCACGGAAGACGACGGCCCCGTCGACGACACCGCCGTGAACGAGGCCTTCGACGGCCTCGGCGCGACTTTCGAGATGCTGCTCTCCGCGTTCGGCCGCAACTCGCTCGACGACGCCGGCGCTCCGCTCGATGCGACCGTGCACTACGGCGTCGACTACGACAACGCGTTCTGGGACGGCGAGCGCATGGTCTTCGGCGACGGCGACGGCGAGGTGTTCCAGGACTTCACCGGCTCCACGACGGTCATCGGGCACGAGCTCGCCCACGGCGTCGTGCAGCACACCGCGAACCTCGAGTACCAGGGGCAGCCCGGTGCGCTCAACGAATCCATCGCCGACGTGTTCGGCGCCCTGACCGAGCAGTACTCCCTGGGGCAGACGGCCGACAAGGCGACCTGGCTCATCGGCGCCGAGATCTTCACGGATGCCGTCGAGGGCAAGGCGCTGCGCTCGATGCTCGAGCCCGGCACCGCCTATGACGACGACGAGCTGGGCAAAGACCCGCAGCCGGCGCACATGAGCGACTTCGTCCGCACCACCGAAGACAACGGCGGGGTCCACATCAACTCCGGCATCCCCAACCGGGCGTTCGCGCTGTTCGCGATCGATCTCGGTGGCAACGCGTGGGAGACCGCGGGCACCGTCTGGTACCGCGCGCTCACCGGCGGGCTCTCGAGCACCGCGACCTTCACCGAGTTCGCCGACGCGACCGTCGCCGCGGCGACCGAGCTGGGCGACGAGACGGCAACAGCCGCTCGACGCGCGTGGAGCACCGTGGGAGTCTATGAGGATGAGCGAGTCCCGTCCTCCGACTGACGTCCGCGTCGTGATCGCGGTCGTGCGCTCCGGCGGCATCGCCGGCATCCGTCGTCAGTGGCGCGTGGAGGCGGAGGAACCCGACGCCGGCGAATGGATCACCCTCATCGACCGGTGCCCCTGGGACCAGGAGGCACCTGCCGCACCCGGCGCCGATCGCTTCGTGTGGACCATCCGCGCCCGCACCCCCTCCGAGCACCGCGAACGCGACCTGAGCGACGCCGAGGTCGACGGGCCGTGGCGGGCTCTGGTCGACGCCGTGCGGGAGGCGTCGAAGCGCTCCGAGTGACACCCGGCGCGGTCGCGGCATCCGATCAATCCGGTGTGAATCGGTGCTCGACACCGACGGCCGGCATCAGAATGGGACACATGGGACTGTTCCAGCACCGCAAGGATGACGAAGAGAACCAGTGGACGCTTCCGTCCGAGCCGCTCGTTCGCGAGGGCGCCGACGTCCTCGATGAGGCACCGTCGGTCGATCCGATGGCGCTCGGCCTCGGAGCCGATGTGAGTTCGATCGTGTTCCCGGTCGCGCCCGTGCCGTCCACCACCGTCTCGATCGAGAGCCGCGAACCGGACGACGATCCCGCATCCGATGGCGACTGACCCGATCGAGGCCCTTCTGGCTCAGCTCGGGCCCGACGCCGATCACCGCGACGCGGAGCGGCTGTTCGGCGATGCCGGCTGGCAGCCGTGCGGCGCGGGGGACTGGGCCAAGGCCCTGCGCTCCCCCGAGGGCGAGACCGTCGTGCGGATCAGCCCCTTCGATCCGACGGGACCGTACACGGCAGAGCTGTACCGGGACGCGGCAGCAACCGGTCAGGTCCCGAGGCTGTTCGCACACCGGCGCCTCGCGGGCGGCGGCGACCTGCAGATCATGGAGTGGCTGCGCGAGGCCGACGAAGCCGACGCCGTCGCCTTCCACGCGTTGATCGCCGACGGTGCGTCCGAGGTCGCGACGCTGGTCGACAGCATCCGTCGCATCCATGCGCGGGCGCAGGCCGAGCTGCCCTGGTGCGGTCCGCTGGATGAGAACCCGTCGAACGTGATGCGCGGCGGAGACGGCCGGCTGGTGCTGACCGACCCCTACTACGCCGACGGCCCGACTCTCTACGAGACGGCCGCCTCGGATCCGGATGCCGTGGCGGCGAGCATCCCTGCCGAGGAGAGACGGTTCATGACCGAGATCCCCCTCGCCTGCTCGGGTCCGTGGGCGGACGATTCCCGGGCGGAGATGAAGCGCGGGCTCGATGCCGCCGATGCCCGGCGCGCTGCGCAGGGCTGAGGCTCGTCCGGCGGCGTCACCGCCCACGGCTACGGTGGAGGGATGACGATCACCGCCGCCGCAGACGGCTCCGCCCTGGGCAATCCCGGCCCCAACGGGTGGGCCTGGTACATCGACGACGACAACTGGGCGGCCGGCGGATCACCGCACGGCACGAACAATCAGGGCGAGCTGCAGGCGGTGCTCGAGCTGCTGAAGGCGACGGCCGGCACCGACGAGAAGCTGCACATCTGGTGCGACAGCCGGTACGTGATCGACTCGGTGACGAAGTGGATGCCCGGGTGGAAGCGCAAGGGATGGCGCAAGTCCGACGGCGGGCCCGTTCTCAACCGCGACCTCCTCGAGGGCATCGACGAGGCCATGCGCGGACGCGACGTGCAGTTCTCCTGGGTGAAGGGGCACGCGGGCGACGACCTCAACGAGGCCGCCGACGAACGGGCGAACGCCGCGGCGACAGCGTACAAGAACAAGCAGGAGCCGCGCCGCGGCCCGGGCTTCACCCGCGGAACGGATGCCGGGGCCGCTGTCGCCGCCTCCGCGCCGATCGCGGCGAGCGCCGTCCCCGCGGCTGCGCCTGCTGCCGCCCCCGCACCGGCTGTCGCGCCGGCTACCGCGCCGGCGAGGTCCGAGCCGGCGACGGGCGAGCCGCTGTGGGCAGAGGCATCCGATCTGCTCGACGGCCTCGATGCGCCGGTCGACGACCCGATCGAGGTGCGCCTCGCACTGTCCGGTGACGAGCACGCGCGCCTGCGCGATCGCGCCGAGGCACAGGGCGTCTCGCTCGAAGAGGCCCTCCGCCGCCTCATCTGACCAGCGGATGCCGCGGCGTACACTCGCACCATGTCGACTCCCGCTCGCACCATCGGCCGCATCTTCCTGGGTTCCTCGCTCGTCTTCGCCGGGGTCTCGCACCTCACGGTCGCTCGTGAGGAGTTCCAGGCGCAGGTGCCGGAGTCGCTGCCGCTCGATCCCGATGTGACCGTGGTGGCCTCGGGGGTCGTCGAGATCGCGCTGGGCTCGGCGCTCCTGCTCGCGCGCCGCCGCCGCGGCCTGGTCGGCGTCATCGCGGCCCTGTTCTTCGTCGCCGTGTTCCCGGGCAACCTCGCGCAGTGGATGCATCACCGCGACGGCTTCGGGCTCGACACCGAGATGAAGCGCTTCGTGCGTCTGTTCTTCCAGCCCCTGCTCGTCGCGCTGGCCCTCTGGTCGACGCGCAGCCCGCGACGCTGACGCGGCTCGCGACGCTGACGCGGCTCGCGACGCTGACGCGGCTCTCGTCGCTGACGCGGCGACCTCACCGCGTGGAATCAGGCCGACGCGCGGAATCAGGCCGTTTCACGACCGATCCGCCTGAACCCGCGTGATCGCCTGAACCGACGTGGGTCAGCGAGGCCAGGGGTGCCGATCCGTAGACTCGGCTGATGGGAGAGAGGGTGACGCAGAGGTGAAGGCGCGCACCGTCTTCGGCCTGCTCCGTCTCGGCGCGGCGACCATCTGCCTCGTGGCGCTCATCCATCGACTGAGCTGGGGTCTGGCGTCGAACACCATCGCCAGTCAGAACTTCTTCGCGTACCTCACCAACCAGTCGAACATCGCGTTCGTGGTGCTGCTGGCCGTCGCGGGCGTCATCGCGCTGCGTCGCCCGGCGGATCCGCGCTGGCTGACCGTCGCGCTTGCGCTCGTGCTCTCCTGGACCATCACCGCGGGGATCGTCTTCGCCGTGATGGTGTGGCAGGGCGGCGAGCGCGGCATCCGGATCGACGTGCCATGGTCGGATCAGGTGCTGCACTTCTGGCTGCCGGCGTGCACGATCGCGGCGTGGGCACTCGCGCCGGGCCACCGCCGGGTGCCGTGGCGGGTGGTGCCGATCACGCTGGCCTATCCCCTCGTCTGGGGCGCGTTCACGCTGTGGCGGGGCCCGCTCATCGGCTGGTATCCGTACTACTTCCTCGACCCGCGGCAGGTGAGCGGCCCGCTGGAGTTCCTCACCTTCTCCGCGATCGCCCTTGCCGTCTTCGCCCTCGTGGCCACGGGGCTCGTGCTGATCAGTCGGATGCCGACGCGCAAGCAGTGGCGTTCACCCGCGGCATCCGATGACGCGGAGATCGAACCCGCCGACCGCGCGGACACGCGCGAGACCGTGGGTCAGGACGCGTAGACGGCGAGCGACTCCATCGCCGACTCGAGAGCCTCGGTGTCGTCGAGGTCGGCGAACTCCTCCGCCGCCGCGCCCCCGACGATCCCGACGAGGATGTTCTCGCCGGTCGCGGGTCGCAGGTTGATCCAGGTGCGGATGCCGACGTCGGCGCCCACGGTGTGCCAGATCGCCGCCTGCGAGTCCCAGAACGCCTCGTCGAAACGCAGCCAGATGGTCTCGATGCGCCCCATCCCGAGGGCGCCGATCGCGGTGCGGTTGACGAACGGCAGCGGCGGATCGAACTCGAGGTCCTGTTCCTGCAGCACACCGAGCGGCACGGTGACGACCACGCGATCGAAGGACAGCGCCTCCCCCGTCCCGAGCCGCACGCTGACCCCGGAGTCGTCGTAGGCGAGCCTGCTGATCGGGGAGGACAGAGAGACCTCCACACCGTCGAGCGCGTCTTCGACGAGCGGCGTGAGATCGTCGCGCGCCCCGGTGAGAGCAGCCGCGGGGAGGGCCGGCGGGAACCAGCTGGACAGCTGCGCGGCATCCGCTCCCGCCGTCGTCGCGAGCGCGGCGAGCAGGGCCGCGGTCGACGGATCCTCGGGATCGCCGCCCGCCTCGATCAGGGCATCCGCGAGGGAGATGTCGGCCGGAGCCGCCTGCGCCGCGGTGATGGCGGCCTGCAGCGGCGCACTGTCGACCGGCTCGATATCGCCCTCGGGTCCGTGCCATTGCGCGTCGGGGAGATCGACAACGCCGATCTCCCAGGCCTCCATGCGCTGCCGCAGGTCTTCGTCTCCTTCGCCGAAGAGCCAGGCGCCGAGCTGCACGGGCATGGGCCAGGAGTCGTCGACGACCGAATGGACCCGGCCGCCGATGCGGTCGCGCGCCTCGAAGACCGTGACCTGCATGTCGGCCGCGGCGAGGCGTGCTGCCACGGTCGCACCCGCGAAGCCCGCGCCGATCACGGCGATCCGCTCGCCCGCCTCCGCCAGGTCTTCGACCTCATCCGCCGCCCGCGCACCTGAGCGGATCGCGCCGCGCATGGTGCCCGGTTCGTCGGCATCCGTGGCTTCGCCCGCGAAGAACACACGATCGACGACCGGACGGGCCAGCTGCGACCGGGTCTCCGCGAGCACGCCGACCGGGGTGAAGCTCACGGCGCCGTATGAGAAGGGGTCGGTCGTCCATGAGCTGCGCAGGCGATCGGCCGGCTCGGGGACGCCCGGCTGCGGTTGCGGCTCGCGGGTCGGCGTCGGGCTCGCGGTCGGCTCCGGGTCGGGTGTGCACGACGCCAGCAGCACCGAGACGGCACCGACTCCGGCGCCCATGAGCAGAGTGCGGCGCGTGATCCTCATCGTGTCGCCACTTTATCCCGCCCCGCTGGTGTGAGCGACAGCATCCACCCGCGTCGTGCGGCGCGGTCCCCGTTCACAATTCAGCAAGAACGGCGCCCAGACAGCAGAAACCGGCCGATCCGCCACGGATCGACCGGTTCTTGCTGAATTGTGAACGCTCAGACGGCGAGCAGCTCCTTCTCGAGTCGGGCGTACGACGCCTCCATGCCGTCGGCCATGCCGGTGGCGAGGATCATGTCGCGCGTCTCCTTGTCGGGGTACTCGATGAAGAGCGTGATGAGGGTCGCGCCGTCCTCCTCGTACAGGTTGAGGTCGTTGAGCGTCTCGACCGGCATCCCGATCATCCGCTCGGTCTGCACGGAGCGGCGCGGGGCGTCGACCAGGAGTGCCTCGCCCTCGAAGCCGAACGGCTGCCCCTCGGTGTCGCCGACCGGCGCCCACGAGGTGCGGTAGGTCTGACCGACCTCGGTGGCGACGACGCACTCCGTCATCTCCCAGCCGTCGGGTCCGAGCAGCCACTGCTTCATGAGCTCCGGCTCGTTGTGCGCACGCCAGACGAGCTCGCGCGGACCCTCGACGAGACGGGTGATGCGCACGTGCGTGTCGTCGAGCAGTTCGACGTTCGTGCCCTTGCCCTGCGCGTAGTCGCGGAGGTCCTGCAGCACGGCGTCGAGCTGCGACATCGCCATCTTGATGCCCTCGACCTGGCCCATCGAGACGACCTGCTCGATGGCCTCGACCGAGGCGAAGTGGCTCGTCGTCACCATGCGCGTGCCGTCGGCGGTCGGCTCGAAGGCGAACGTCATCCGCTGCGCGGGGAAGCCCTCCAGCGGCTTGCCGTCTTCGTCGACGAACGAGTCGAGCACCTCGAAGCGGTGCGGCGCCTCGATCGCGAGGAACTCCCACGATCCCGATGAACGTTCACCCCGGGGGCCGTTCATCGTGTAGACGGCGTGCCCGCCGACCGTGTGGTCCCAGGCGCTGAAGGTCGCCGGCCATCCGGGAGGGCCCCAGAAGCGCTCGAGCTGACGCGGGTCGCTGTAGGCGCTCCACACCCGGTCGACGGGAGCGGCGAAATCGGCCACGACCGTCATGGTCAGGTTCTCGGTGTCGGTGATGACGTCGGTGACAGGCATTGTCAGTCCTCTTCCTTGGTTTCGTTATCTTCTCGCTGGGTCCCTGAGCTTGTCGAAGGGCCGGCCAGCAGGTCGTCGAGTCGGGCGATGCGCGACCGCCACAGCTCTTCGTATCGGGCGAGGAGCGCCCTGGCGCGGGCGATCATCTCGGGGTTCGCGCGGACGAGCCGCTCGCGTCCCTCGGCGCGCTTGACGATGAGGTTCGCGGCTTCGAGCACGGCCACATGCTTCTGCACCGCGGCGAACGACATCTCGTATTCGGAGGCGAGGGTCGAGACGGACTGCTCCCGCTCGATCGTCCGACGCAGGATGTCGCGCCGGGTCGACGTCGCCAATGCGTGGAACACACGGTCGACCTCCGCTTCGCTCAGTTCTCTTTGTGCAACCATTTGGTTGTACGTTATGCCTGAGTGAAGGCGATGTCAAGACATCGACGCAGAAACACCCCGCGTCACCCCACCATGCCCTCCAGCCGATACCCCATCCCCGGCTCGGTGAGGATGTGGACCGGATGCGAGGGATCGGCCTCGAGCTTCCTGCGGAGCTGCGACACGTAGAGACGGAGGTACCCGGTGTCCTCGGCGTGCTCGGTCCCCCAGATGCTCGTGAGCAGCGTCTTCCGCGTCACCAGCTTGCCCGGGTTGCGGATGAGGAGCTCGATCATCTGCCACTCGGTGGGCGTGAGGCGGATGTGCTCGTCACCCTCCGCTCCGGCGCGGACGACGCTGTGCGCGGAGAGGTCGATGGTCACGTCCCCCAGGTGCGCGATCGGCGCCGTGGTGTCCTGCGGGACGCGCCGCGTCAGCGCCCGGATCCGCGCGAGCAGCTCCTGCACGGCGAACGGCTTCGTGATGTAGTCGTCGGCTCCGGCGTCGAGCGCCTCGACCTTGTCCGCGGCGCCCGCGCGTCCGGACACGACCAGGATGGGCGCCTGCGACCATCCGCGGATGCCCTCGATCACCTCGATGCCGTCGAGCCGCGGCATGCCCAGGTCCAGGAGGAAGATGTCCGGCTGATGGTCGATCCCGGCAGCGATCGCCTGCGCGCCGTCGGGGGCGGTGACGACCTCGTACCCCTTCGCGCTGAGGGTGATCCGCAGGGCGCGGACGATCTGCGGGTCGTCGTCGGCGATCAGGATCTTCATGGTGCGTCCTCCACGGTCTCGGATGCGGATGCGTCTGCCGGCGCGGTCGGCAGCGAGATGACCATCGTGAGTCCCCCGCCCGGCGAATCCTCGGGGATGAGCGTGCCGTGCATGGCCTCGACGAAGCCGCGAGACAGGGCGAGCCCGAGTCCGAGACCGGTCGAGTTGTCGGTGTCGCCCAGGCGCTGGAAGGGCAGGAAGATGTCGTCCTTCTTCTCCGCGGGGACGCCCGGTCCGTGGTCGATGATCCTGATCTCGAGCTGACCGCCGAACGTGCTGGTGCTGATGTGCACCGGAGGTCCGTCCGGGTTGTACCGGTGCGCGTTGGCGAGCAGGTTCACGAGAACGCGCTGCAGCAGCACCGGGTCGGCGTGCGCGAGAGCGTCTCCGTGGTTCAGGGCCAGCGAGACGTCGGTGGGACCGAGATGGAGTTCGTCGAGGGCGGGCGCGATGACCTCTGCAGGGTCGGTCGGCATGTCGGCGATCGACAGCACGCCCGTCTGCAGACGACTCACGTCGAGAAGATCGGTGACGAGCGTCGCGAGAGCCGTGAGGCTCTCATCCGCGGTCTCAAGGAGCTCCTGCTTGTCCGCGGTCGCGAGCTCGGGGCCGGCCGCGCGCAGGCCGCCCACCGCCGCGGATGCCGCCGCGAGAGGACGACGGAGGTCGTGGCTGAGCGCCGAGAGGAGCGCGCCGCGGACGCGATCGGATGCCGCGATCGGCTCGATCTGCTTCGCGGTGTGCTCGAGCTGCTGATGCTCGAGGGCCGCGGCGAGCTGCGCCGTCACGACCGCGAGGAGCCGCCGCTCGGATGCCGCGATGTCGGCGCCGTGCAGTTCGAGGACCGCGTCGTCGCCGATCCGCACCTCGGTGTGGCGATTGTCCGGGAGCGGTTCTCCGGCACGCGCGAGGACGTCCTCTCCCCGGACGAGACGGACGCCGGGCAGCTGGAACGCCTCGCGGGTGCGGTCGACGAGCGCCTGCACCGCGTTGTCTCCACGGAGCACGCTGCCCGCGATCGTCTGGATGAGCTCGGATTCGGCCGCCGATCGACGCGCGGCTCGGGTGTACCGGGCGGCACGATCCACGATGAAGCTCACGAGGCTCGCGATGACCACGTACAGGCACAGCGCGAGCAGGTGATGCGGCTCGTGGATGTGGATCGTGAAGAGCGGTTCGATGAAGAGGTAGTCGAGCGTGAGACCGGAGAGCACGGCGGCGAACAGCGCCGGCCAGATGCCTCCGACAAGAGCCACCACGACGACCAGGAGCTGGAAGCTCAGCACGTCGGTGGTGATCGACTCCGGACTCCGGAACACGCTGAGCAGCGCGGTGAGCAGCGGCCCGCCCAGGAGAGCGACGACGAGACCGAGGATCCGGCGCTTGCGGGTGAGCGCGCCCGTCAGCGGAGGAAGCGCGAAGCGTCGTCCGGCAGCCCCGTGATTGACCATGTGCACGTCGATGTCGCCCGACTCCCGCACCACCGTCGCGCCGATCCCCGGGCCGGTGAAGGCCGCGGCGAGGCGTCCGCGACGGCTGGCGCCGAGGACGAGCTGCGTCGCGTTCACGGAGCGTGCGAACTCCACGAGCGATGTCGGGATGTCGTCTCCGATGACCTGGTGATAGGTCCCGTTGAGCTTCTCGACGAGCGTCCGCTGCTCCGCGAGGGCGACCGGGTTGCTCGCGCGCAGGCCGTCCTGACTCGTCACATGCACGGCCAGCAGCTCGCCGCCGGCCGAACGCGACGCGATGCGGGCGCCACGACGGAGCAGCGTCTCTCCCTCGATGCCGCCGGTGAGGGCGACGACGACGCGCTCGCGCGCCTCCCAGGTCGAGTCGATGCCCTGCTCCTGCCGGTAGCCCTTCAGTGCCTGGTCGACCTCGTCGGCGAGCCAGATCAGGGCCAGCTCGCGGAGCGCCGTCAGGTTGCCGAGCCGGAAGTAGTTGGACAGCGCCGCGTCGATGCGCTCCGCCGGGTAGACGAACCCGCCGCTGAGGCGGTCGCGCAGCGCCTGCGGGGCCAGGTCGACGACCTCGATCTGATCCGCGCTGCGCAGGAAGCTGTCGGGCACCGTCTCGCGCTGGGGCACGCGCGTGATCTGCTCGACGACGTCGTTCAGGGATTCGATGTGCTGGATGTTCAGGGTCGAGATCACGCTGATGCCGGCATCGAGGAGGACCTCGACATCCTGCCAGCGCTTCTCGTTCTCCGAACCCGTGGCGTTGGTGTGCGCCAGTTCGTCGACCAGCGCGATCCGGGGTCGGCGCGCCAGCACGGCGGCCAGATCCATCTCCTCGAGGTCGACCCCGCGGTGGGCGAATCGGGCGCGCGGCACCGCGGGTATCCCGTCGGTCATCGCGGCCGTCGCCGCACGTCCGTGCGTCTCAACGATCCCGATGACGACGTCCTTGCCCTCGGCCAGCAGACGCCGGCCCTCCTCGAGCATGGTGAAGGTCTTGCCGACGCCGGGGGCGGCGCCGAGCAGGACGCTGAGCCGCCCCCGTTTCGACATCGTCATCCCTCCCGTTCGTCCAGGGCGAGGTTGAGCTCGAGCACGTTGACCGTGGAGGCGCCGAGATAGCCGAGGTCGGGACCGTTCGTGTGCGCGGCAACGAGCGCTCGCACGTCATCGACCGAGAGGCCGCGTTCCTCGGCGACACGGGCGACCTGGATCGCCGCGTACTCCGGGCTGATGTGCGGATCGAGGCCAGACGACGATGCGGTCACCGCGTCGACGGGCACATCCTCCTCGGCGACGCCGTTGAACTCGGCGACCTGCGTCTTGCGCTCGGTGATCGCGGCGATGAGATCCGTGTTCTCGGGCCCGTAGTTCGAGCCCGATGACGCACCCCCGTCGTAGCCGTCGCCCGCGGCGGACGGACGCGGCTGGAAGTACTCCGGAAGCGGGTCGCCCTCGGCATCCGCGAAGGACTGGCCGATCAGCGAGGAGCCGACCGGCGAGCCCTGGGAGTCGGTCACCATGGATCCGTTGGCCTGAGCCGGCAGCGCCAGCTGGCCGACCAGGGTGATCACGAGCGTGTATACGACGCCCAGGACGATGGTGAAGAGCGCCATCGCGCGGGTGGCGACCCAGATCGTCCGTCCCGCTTGGCGGGTTGAGGTGTTCATTTCTTTCCTTCTTTCGCGGCTGTCAGAAGCCGGGGATGAGACGCACGAGGAGGTCGATCAGCCAGATGCCGATGAACGGGGTGATCACGCCGCCGAGGCCGTAGACCGCGAGGTTGCGTCCGAGGATGCTCGAGGCGTCGCCGGGCCGGTACTTCACGCCTCGCAGCGCGAGCGGGATGAGGAAGACGATCACGATCGCGTTGAAGATGATCGCCGACAGCACGGCGGATGCCGGGGAGTGCAGCCCCATGATGTTCAGCGCTCCGAGCTGCGGGAACACCCCCATGAACATCGCCGGGATGATCGCGAAGTACTTCGCGATGTCGTTGGCGATCGAGAACGTGGTCAGCGCGCCGCGCGTGATGAGCAGCTGCTTGCCGATCCGGACGATGTCGATGAGCTTCGACGGGTCGGAGTCGAGGTCGACCATGTTGCCGGCCTCCTTCGCCGCCGACGTGCCGGAGTTCATCGCCACGCCCACATCCGCCTGCGCGAGTGCGGGAGCGTCGTTCGTGCCGTCGCCGGTCATCGCGACGAGGTTGCCGCCGTCCTGCTCCTTGCGGATGTAGGCGAGCTTGTCCTCGGGGGTCGCTTCGGCGAGGAAGTCGTCGACTCCGGCCTCCTTGGCGATCGCCGCGGCCGTCAGCGGGTTGTCGCCCGTGATCATGACGGTGCGGATGCCCATGGCGCGCATCTCCGCGAACTTCGCGGGGAGCCCTTCCTTGACGACATCCTTCAGATGCACGACGCCCAGAAGACGGCCTTCGCCCGCACGGTTCTTCGTCGCCACGACGAGCGGGGTGCCGCCCGACTGGGAGATCGCCTCCACGGCATCCTCGATCTCGGCCAGCGCGCTGCTGGGCAGGCGATCGCCCTCGCCTTCGAGCCAGGCGACGACCGCCGACGTGGCGCCCTTGCGGATGCTGACCCCGTCCGGGGTGTCGAGCCCCGACATGCGGGTCTGCGCGGTGAACGGGACGATCTCACCCTCCGCACTCGATCCGACGATCGCACCCTTGTCTCTGGCGAGCTCGACGATCGAGGCGCCCTCCGGCGTGGGGTCCGCCAGCGAGGACAGCGCGGCCGTCAGGATCAGCTCCTCCTGCGGCACGCCGCTGACGGGCACGAAAGCGCTCGCGCGGCGGTTGCCGTAGGTGATGGTCCCCGTCTTGTCGAGAAGCAGGGTGGTCACGTCGCCGGCCGCCTCGACGGCACGGCCGGACATCGCCAGGACGTTCCGCTGGACGAGCCGGTCCATGCCCGCGATGCCGATGGCGCTGAGCAGCGCACCGATCGTCGTGGGGATGAGGCAGACGAGAAGCGCGATCAGCACCGTGACGCTCACCGGTGCGGCGGCGTACGACGCGATCGGGTTCAGGGTCAGGGCGACGACCACGAAGATGATCGAGAGCGAGGCGAGCAGGATGTTCAGCGCGATCTCGTTCGGCGTCTTCTGTCGCGACGCCCCCTCGACCAGGGCGATCATCCGATCGACGAAGGTCTCACCCGGCTTGGAGGTGATGCGCACGACGATGCGGTCGGACAGCACGCGGGTGCCGCCGGTCACCGCAGAGCGGTCGCCACCGGATTCCCGCACGACCGGGGCGGACTCGCCCGTGATGGCGGATTCATCGACCGAGGCGATGCCCCAGACGATGTCTCCGTCGCCCGGGATCAGCTCGCCCGCCGAGACGACCACGACATCTCCCAGCGACAGCTCGGCAGACGACACGTCGGACGACGGCGTGCGCTCGGCCGGAGCATCGCCGAGTGCGTCGTACTCGGCGACGCGATGGGCCATCGTGCTGGTGCGGGTCTTGCGCAGGGTCTCGGCCTGGGCCTTGCCCCGTCCCTCGGCGATGGACTCCGCGAGGTTCGCGAAGAGGACCGTGAGCCACAGCCACACGGCGATCGCGCCGGTGAACGACCAGGGCACGGTCGTGCCGCCCGAGTCCGCTGCGCCGCCGATGAAGGGCTCCGCGACGGCGAGAACCGTGGTCAGAGCGGCGCCGAGCCAGACCAGGAGCATGACGGGGTTGCGCCACTGCTCGCGCGGGTCGAGCTTGCGGACTGCGCCGGGGAGCGCGGCTCGGACCTGCTCCCAGGTGAACCCTCCGCGTTGCGCGGGTTTCGCCGCCGTTTCCGGACGGGTTTCGGTTGTCGTCGACATGATGTTTTACATCAGCCCTTCTGCCAGGGGACCCAGCGCGAGAACGGGGAAGAACGTGAGTGCGGTCACCAGGACGGTGACGGCGGTGAGCAGCCCCACGAACATCGGTCGATGCGTGGGCAGGGTGCCCGAGGTGGTCGGGACCTTGTCCTGGGCTGCGAAGGAGCCGGCGAGCGCGAGCACGAAGACGATCGGCACGAATCGTCCGAGCAGGATCACCACGCCGAGCGCGGTGTTCAGCCACGGAGTGTTCGCCGTGAGACCGGCGAAAGCCGATCCGTTGTTGTTCGCCGCCGATGTGAACGCGTACAGGACCTCCGACATCCCGTGGATGCCCGGGTTCCAGATCGAGGTGCTCTCGAGCTCCTCTCGCACACCGGGGATCGCGAAGCTGAGCGCGGTCCCGCCCAGCACGAGCGTCGGCATCACCAGGATGTAGAGGGCGGCGAGCTTGATCTCCTTCGGACCGATCTTCTTCCCGAGGTACTCGGGGGTGCGACCGATCAGCAGACCGGAGATGAAGACGGCGATCACGGCGAGGATCAGCATCGCGTAGAGACCGGAGCCGACACCACCCGGCGAGACCTCGCCGAGCATCATGTTGAGCATCGGCATCATGCCGCCGAGCGCCGTGTAGGAATCGTGCATGGAGTTCACTGCACCCGTCGAGGTGCCGGTGCTCGTGGTCGCGAACAGCGTGGATCCGATGATCCCGAATCGCTGCTCCTTGCCCTCCATCGCGCCGCCGGCGAGCTCGGGCGCCGTGCCCTTGCCGACCGACTCGAGTGCGGTGAGGATCACGAACGACACCGTGTACAGGGTGGCCATGACGCCGAGGATCGCGTAGCCCTGACGGTTGTCGGAGACGATCCTGCCGAACGTGCGCGGCAGGGAGAACGGGATCAGCAGCATCAGGATGACCTGGAAGACGTTCGTCCACGCCGTGGGGTTCTCGAACGGGTGCGAGGAGTTCGCGTTGAAGAAGCCGCCGCCGTTCGTGCCGAGGAGCTTGATCGCCTCCTGCGAGGCGACCGGGCCGCCCGGGATGGTCTGCTCACCCCCGGTGAGGGTCGAGACGGTGGTGAAGCCGTTGAAGTTCTGGATGACTCCGCCGACCAGGAGGACGACCGCTCCGATCACCGCGATCGGGAGCAGCAGACGCAGCGTCCCCCGCGTCAGGTCCACCCAGAAGTTGCCGATCGTGCCGGAGCGACGGTAGGCGAAGCCGCGGACGAGCGCGATCGCGACGGCGATGCCGACGGCCGCGGAGACGAAGTTCTGCACGGCGAGGCCGGCGAACTGGACGGTGTAGCCCACCGTCAGCTCCGGCGAGTACGACTGCCAGTTCGTGTTGCCGACGAACGACGCCGCCGTGTTGAACGACAGGTGCTCCGACGGCGCCCCGAGACCCAGGGAGTACGGCAGCCACTGCTGCGTGCGCTGCAGGACGTAGACGATGAGCAGTCCGACCGCGGAGAACGCGAGCACTCCGCGCAGGTAGGCCTGCCAGGTCTGCTCGGCCTGGGAGTCGACGCCGATGATCTTGTAGATCCCGCGTTCGACCCTCCAGTCCTTGCGCGAGGTGTAGACCCACGCCATGTAGTCGCCGACGGGCCGGTAGAGGACGCCGATGACGAGCGCGACCGAGGCGAAGGCGAGAAGTGCGTACCACCACGTCATCAGAATCGCTCCGGTTTCACGAGGGCGACGACGAGATAGACGATCGCCGAGATGCCGAGGACGGCCGCAAGGAGCTCGAACACGATCACAGCTTCTCCACCGCCTTCCCCAGGAATCCGACAACCACGAACAGGACGATCACGCCCAGCACGTAGACGATGTCAAGCACAACAAGCTCCATTCGAAGGACCACGTCAGCACACGCTGACCGGACTGCCCACTGCGGGCGCAATCACCGATCAAACACCCGGCGGCGGCCCGGGAATGCCGTTCTAACGGAACGCATACGCCGACTCCGACGACTCTCATGGGTCCCTAACGAATCCGGGATGAGACGCCGAAGTCCGACCCGGGATCCCCCTTCCGCAGCTGCTGCGCGTGCTCTCCGACGACCCGCATGAGTTCCGTAGAGACGCGTTCCCCGCGGCGGGAAGGCGCCGTAGGACTGAGGCATGAACTCCATGGAGATCCCTCCCACCCGACGACCCGGCAGTCCCCCAGCTCGGACGGATGCGTCGTGAGCATGCTGCACAGCATCTTCGCCACGTCGCTGCTGATCCGACAGCAGGCGCAGCGCCGTCGCATCTCGGCCTGGCCGGCGGAGACGACGGTGAGGCCGCGAGACATCGCCGTCGCGGGGAGGTCGCTGACCGACCTCGCCCGCACTCGCGGCACACCCTGCGTCCTCATCGCCCGCGCGGGCGACGCCGACCGCGAGGACGGACGCCGCACGGTCGTCCTCGCGACCGTCCTGGGACGCACGGAGGGTCATCACCGCCGGCCCGCGGAGATCACCGTGGACTGCGATCTGCGCATCATCGGCCCGCGACTCCTCGATGCGCTGCTGCTCAACGGTCCCCGTACGCGAGAGCGCACCCGGCTCCTCGTGCAGCAGCGGGACCGCCAGGCGCCCCCGCTGCAGGTCTTCCTGCCCGCCGACACCTCACCGGGAGACCTCCTGACCTTCGTGTGCGAGGGCACCATCGCCGCAAGTCAGGTCCGATCGCACGACCGTGATCCCGGCGCGGCCGATGACGGTTGGCCCGGGCGCTGCATGAAGTGAGCGGGGACGACGCCCGAGGAGTCCGTGCGGGCGGCCTCAGCGCGACGGCAGGGAAGCACCATCCGCCGACCGGGCGCGGCGAGCATCCGCGTAGACCGAAGCCCAGATGCGCTCGAAGGTCTCCCGCGTGATCAGTCCTCGCCGCAGGTCATCGCAGGCGTTCTCCATCACCGAGGAGTACAGCGCGAGCATCTCCTCACGCCGTTCGTCCGCAGGATCCGATCGGAACCCCGCCCGGTTCGACCACAGCGAGATCGTTCGACTCCGCACCGCTCGCGCTCGCCGCCACAGATGGATGCCGACGGGAGCGATGAGGCAGAGGAGCGTGACCGCGGAGTGCTCCGGGGAGACGCCGAGTGCGATCAGGAGCAGCCAGCACGAGGTACCCGCGCCCACGGCGATCGGGGCGAAGTCGTGGAGACGATGCGCCCAGCGCCGCTCGGCATCCGAGGCATCCGGCGGGTACACGACCAGCCGCGTGGTCACGACGCCATGACGAGCCACCGCCTGCTGAAGATGGCCCCACCGCACGGGTCGGGACTTGCGCCCCTGCGTGCGGGTCAGGCGATCATCGGGAGCTTGTTCGAGAGGCATGCAGAGAAGGATCGGACATCCCGCTCCGCGGCACCAGCACTCCACACGGAACCCATACGCGACACCACGAAGTGCCCGCCACCTGACGGCGACGGGCACTTCCGGGTTGATCGCACGGGGCTCACTCGTAGGTCGCGAGCCTCATCGTCGCGGTCGCGCTGTGTGCGGCCATGCCCTCGGAGTCGGAGATGACCTGCACGGCGTTCGCGAGCTCGGGCGTCGCCTCGCGTGCGATGCGCTGGTAGGTCAGCGGCTTGAGGAAGCGCGAGACCGAGAGTCCGGCACTGTGCTTGGCCCCGCCCGCCGTCGGCAGCACGTGGTTCGTGCCCGCCATGCCCTTGTCGGAGTAGGCGACCGTGCTCCACGGGCCGATGAAGAGCGAGCCGTAGTTGCGCAGATTCGCGTGGTACCAGTCGTCGTCGGCCGTGATGAGCTCGAGGTGCTCGGGGGCCAGGTCGTCCATGAGGGCCGCGGCGGTCTCGCGGTCCTTCGCCACCGTGACGACACCGTAGTCGCGCCAGGCCGGACCGCAGATCTCGGCGGTGGCCAGGGTCTCGAGCTGACGCTCGACGGCGGCGATCACCGCGCGGCCATGCTCTTCGGATGTCGTGACGAGAGCTGCCGGAGAGTTCGGGCCGTGCTCTGCCTGACCCAGCAGGTCGGCGGCCACGATCTCGGGGTCGGCCGTCTCGTCGGAGATGACGGCGACCTCGCTCGGGCCCGCCAGCAGGTCGATCGCGACCGTGCCGAACAGCTGCCGCTTCGCCTCGGCGACGAACGCGTTCCCGGCACCCACGAGCATGTCGACGGGCAGTTCGCCGAGCAGTCCGTATGCCATGGCGGCGAGCGCCTGCACACCGCCGATCACGAACACGCGGTCGACACCCGAGAGGTGCGCGGCGTAGACGACCGCGTCGTTCGCGTTTCCGTCGGGCTGCGGGGGCGTGCAGGCGATGACCGTGGGGACGCCGGCGGCCTTCGCGACGCCGACCGTCATGAAGGCGCTCGCAGTGAGGGGGAAGCGCCCGGCGGGGAGGTAGGCGCCGACGCGCGAGACCGGGATGTACTTGGCACCGGTCACGATGCCGGGGACGAGCTCGGTCTCGAAGTCGGAGAGGTGCGCGCGGGACTCCTTGGCGAAAGCCTGGGTCCGAGCGGCGCCCAGTTCGATCGCGGCACGGAGGTCGGGCGCGAGGCGGTCGCCGCTGGTCGCGATCTGCTCGGCGGTGAGCTCGATGTCGGCGCCCTGGTAGTTGTCCAGCTTGCGGGCGTAGTCGAGCACGGCGTCGAGACCGCGCTCGCGGATGTCGGCGAGCATGTTCGTCACGGTCTCGATCACGGCGGGATCGCGCTGCGCGGCCGGTGCGTCGATGAGTGGGGTCTTGAGGTGGTGGAACGCTCCGTCGAGGCGGGCGAGCACGGGTGAGGAGTAACGCATGCTGGAAGGCTAGATCGATACCAACCATCCGACAAGCCTGATGGTCCGAGGCCTTGCATCGGGTTTACCATTGGCTGTGACCATCACCCAGTTGACCGCCTTCCTCGCCGCCCTGGAGCACGGCTCCTTCACCGCGGCCGCCGCGAGCCTCGCCATGACCCAGGCCTCGGTGTCGGAGCTCGTCGCCCGCCTCGAGCGCGAGCTCGGCGTCACCCTGTTCACCCGCGGCAGCCGACGACTCGTGCCCACGGCGGCCGCGCTCGAGCTGCGTCCGCACGCGACGCAGGCCGTGAGCGCGGTGCAGAACGGCATCGACACGATCCAGGCACTGACCTCTCTCGACCGCGGAACCTGCACGTTCGGCGTGCTCCGCAATGCCGCGTACTACGCTCTCGCGGACCTCGCCGAGACCTTCCACCACCGGCATCCGAACGTGCGGCTCCGCCTGGTCGGCATCAACTCGGCCCACGTCGCGCGCTCGATCGCGAGCGGCGAGCTCGAGGCCGGACTGCTCGTGCTTCCCATCGATGAAGACGGCCTCGAGGTGCGCCCGCTCTTCCGCGACGAGGTGCTCTACGCCTCGGCCACCCGCCCTGCCGACGCCGGACCCGTCACGATCGACGAGGTCGCCGAGGCGAAGCTCGTGCTCTACGACGCGTTCGCCGGGTGGGACGATCCGACGAGGCGCCAGCTGCTCGAGCGCGCACGACTGCGCGGCCTGTCGATCGAGCCCGCGGTCGAGGTCGAGAACGTCGAGACGGCGCTGAGCCTGGTCGCCGCGGGCGCCGCCGACACCATCGTGTCGCGGTCCATCACCGAGGCGGAGGGCTTCGCCGCCGGCATCCGCACCTTCCCGTTCGCGGAGCCGATGCACGACACGATCGCACTCGTGAAGCGCGAGGGGATGCTGCTGTCGCCCGCGACCCAGCGGCTCGCCGAGCTGGCGGAGCGGATGCTGCGCGAGAGGCTCCCCGAGCACCAGGGCCGCACCCCGCTCGACTGAGCTCTTCGACAGGCCCAGGGACCCACCCAGGCTCAGGGTCCCCCGCTCGCCCGGGAGGACTTCGCATCCGTGGGCGGAGCCTCGGACGCCGATGCTCCTCCCCACGCAGAGTTCTCCTCCCGACGGCGCGCCGTTCGACAGGATCAGGGACCCACCTAGGCTCAGGGTCCCCCGCTCGCCAGGGAGGACTTCGCACCCATGGGCGGAGCCCTGGGCGCGGATGCTCCTCCCCACGCAGAGTTCTCCTCCCGACGACGCACCCCGGTCGTTGAGCGAAGCGAGACGAAACGCCTGCCTCAGTACAGGTCGCCCCGACGGTCGTCGAACAGGTGGTTGTGCGGCGGCAGCGACTTCTCGCGCACGGCCGCGAGCGAGAGCACGGCGGTCGCGCCCATCACCGCGCGGAACGCGACGATCCAGCCCTGCTCGTCGATGATCGCGGTGCCGTCGGTCCAGTCGACTCCGCGCTCGGAGCCCCAGCGGTCGGCGACGACCACCGGCAGGCGCGAGGAGCGGGCGGATGCCATGGCCTGGATCAGCTCAGGGGCGTGCTCGCCCTCGGGCCGCGGCACCAGCGGCCAGTTGACCGGCAGCGCGAGCACGTCGGCCCCGGCGAGCGCCAGGCGGCGCGGCACCTCGGGGAACTCGTTGTCGTAGCAGATCGCGACGCCGAGGCGCCCGAACGAGGTGTCCACGACGAGGCCCGCCTCGGCGCCGACGTCGAACACGAGCTTCTCGGCGCCCCAGAGGTGCGACTTGCGGTAGTCGGCCAGGTGGGCGTCATGGGTGAGGACGGCGGCGGTGTTGTACAGCCGCTCGCCGTCGATCTCGGCATAGCCCACCACCACGACGGCATCCGCGGGGATGACCTCCTGGATCGACGCCCAGCGCGCGTCATCCGCCGTCATGCCCGCCCTCTCGGCCTCGGCGCGATCCTCGAACACGTACCCGCTCGTGGCGAGCTCGGGCAGCACGATCAGTCGCGCGTCACGGCGGGCCGCGGCCGAGACGGCATCGCGGATGCGGCCGAGGTTCGCGTCGACGTCGCCGATCACGACCTCCGGCGACAGGGCGGCGACGCGCAGGTCGTCGACAGGTGCAGTCATGGGTCCATCCTCTCCTCGGAGACGACGAAGCGCGAGGAGCCGTCGGCCCCTCGCGCTCCTTCGATTCTCAGTCGTCTTCCGTGGCGGTGACCATCACTCCGAGCGGAGCGAGGTAGCCGTTCGGGTCGATCGTCCAGTCGGCCGCGGCGGCCGCCTCGACGACCTCCGGTGCCCACTCGAGGTAGACGCGGTCGTCGCCGCCGTTGATCACGAGCACCGTGCCGGAGCCGGTCTCGTCGCCCTCGACGCAGCGGTATTCGCGCCAGGCTCCCTCGGGAACGGAGAACGTGTCTCCGGCGCCGAGGTTCACGGTCGTCGACGGATCGCCGTTGAGCGTGACCTCCCAGCGCCCCGTCTTGAACAGCAGCGCCTGCGTCTTGTCGTGACGGTGACGCAGCACGCCCTGACCCGGCTCGGCCTTCACCCACGCGAGGTTGAACGAATGCGGCTCGGTCACGTTCGGCACCTGGCGGCGGTTCTCGCTCATGCCGTAGCCGATCGCGGTCGCGAGCTCGACGCGTCCGCCGTCGACGGCCGCGCACAGCAGCGCCGCCGCAGAGTACCTGCGGTCGCCCGGCTGGATCACGCGCGAGCGCATGTCCTCGACCGTGTAGGTCGTGAGCTCGTCGATGTAGTGCTGCTTCATCGGCGTGATGAGCGGCACGTCATCGGGGAGCACGTCGCCGGCGACCGTGTCGATCAGCTTGTTGTCGGCCGTGAGGTGGAGCCCGTAGGACTCGGCCTCGCGCAGGACCGAGGGGCCCCAGATGATGCCGCCGTTGTCGTCGCGACCGAGCACGGTGTAGAGGATGCCGTCGTCCGGACCCTCGTTCGTGAATCCGCGGAAGATCCACGTGGGGATCGTGACGATGTCGCCGTCATGGCTGATGTACTCGCCCTGCTTGCCGTCGACACCCCAGCGGAGGCGGAACTCGCCGCCGAGGTTGATGAACACCTCGGCCGTGAAGTGCAGGTGCAGGTTGTTCGAGATGCCGTTCGGCATGCCGGCGGCCCCGGTGTTGAACCCGTGGTTGACCTCGAGGTTCACGTACTGGCTCGCGTTCTGCGAGACGCCGGCGCCGATGAAGGAGTAGTTCTCCTTGCGGTCGGAGCCCGGGGTGCGGCAGTCGATGAACGCCGAGTTGCACGGCACCCAGTCGGAGCGACGGATGGTCCGGCGTTCGATCTCGTTCGCGTCGACGATGACGTCGGTCGCGTCGACGATGGCGTTGCTCATTTCTTCTTCTCCTTGGTGATCGGGGGATCGATCAGTAGATGTTGGCGAAGGCCACGGGCTCGTCGCCGCGCTGGCCTTGGATCTGCGCGCGAAGCGCGATGTCGTCCCACAGACGAACCTCTTTCACGAGGGCGCCGTTGTGGAAGGTGAACTGCGAGATGCCCAGCACGTCGACCGGCTTGCCCGTGAGCGGTCCGTAGTTCGGGACGCCGTTGTAGTCGCCGACGAACTTCCACACGACGGCCACGCGGAGACCCGCGTACCGCACGTCGTAGTTGGTCTGGATGTCGCGGATCTCGAACTGACCGCCGGGGAACGACTCGAGCAAGCGCAGCAGTGCGCGACGGTAGCCCTCCGGACGGATGACGAGGCGGTTGCCGACCGTCAGGAGCACGAGGTCGCGCTCGAAGAACTTCTCGACCTTCTGCAGATCGCGATCGTTCCAGACGGTCTTGATCAGGTCGATGACCTTCTCGACCTCGGCGCGGTACTCGTCGGGGCGCTCTCCGGAGTCGCCCTTCGCGATGGGGTCGGCGGGTGCCGGCTCGTTCCAGGATCCGGAGAAGCCGCGGAAGGTCTGCGCGCTGGCGACCTCGTCGAGGTCCTCGCCGCGTGCGAGGGGCCCCGCGAGCGTGTCGCGGACGACCCACTCCTCGACCATGCGGCCGCGCCGGTAGAGGCAGTTGGCGATCGTGCGGCTGAACTCGGAGGTCTGCAGGTGACCGGAGAGCACGAGGTGCGAGCTGAGGAACGCGTCGTCGCCGCGCGCCTCCCAGATGACGTCTTCGGCCTGCCCGGTGCGGTCGGGGGTCGCCGAGATGCGCATGAGCGAACCCTCGATGACCTCGTCACGGTTCGAGGAGGTGCCGAGACCGCCGTGCACGATCGAGTCGGGCTCGTAGTTCTCGCGGATGTAGTGGATCGACCGATCGACCCAGATCAGGTCGGTGACCTCACGGATGAAGTCATCGGGGTCCTTGTACGGCAGATAGGCGACCGGATCGAGAGGCACGCTGTTTCACTCCTTAGACAGATGAGTCCGCGTTTCGTCGGTGATCGCGGGCTTCTTTCGTCAGTGTATGCGTATGCACAAACGAGTGCAAGAGAGACTTTCCTGACACACGGGTGTCAGAGGCGGATGCCGCGTCAGCCGGCCGCGGCGGCGGCGAGGGTGCGACGGGGCACGAACGACGACGCGAACCGCACGTTCTCGATCGGAGCCTCGCGGTTCTCGATGCGGCGCACGATGAGGTCGGCCGCGGCCTCCGCCATCCCGATGATGTCGTAGCGGACCGTGGCGAGATCGACGATGGGCCAGGCGGCCTCCGGCAGGTCGTCGAAGCCGACCACCGAGAGATCCTCGGGAACGCGGAGGCCCGCGCGATGCGCGGCGTTCAGCACGCCGTAGGCGACCACGTCGTTGCCGCAGAAGAGGACAGTCGGACGATCGTCGCCGCTCAGCAGCGAGGCGGCCGCCGCCTCACCCTCGTCCGCGCTGAACCGGGAGACCTTCCGGGTGTCCGCCTCGGCGAGGGTCAGCCCGTGCGAGAGGACGGCGTCGCGCAGCGCGGATTCCCGCGCCTGCGCCGTGCTGGTGTTGGTGGGGCCGAGCACCGCGCCGATGCGGCGGTGTCCCAGCTCGACGGCTCGGTCGACGGCCTGCTTGTAGCCGTCGACGGGATCGACCACCGTGGCATCCGCTTCGATCAGCGAGCCGATCCGGTTGAAGTACACGAAGGGGAGACCGCGGTCCTTGAGACGCAGCGGCGCCGCCGACTCCACCGTCGTGGTGGCGAGGATCAGGCCGTCGAGCCCGTTCGCGAGCAGACGCTCGACGATCGTGTCGTTGTCGGCGGTCTCGGTGTGCAGCATGAGCTGATAGCCGAGAGCCTCGAGCTCCCGGTGCACCGGCGCGATGATGTGCGAGTAGAACTGGTTGTCGAGGTCGGTCAGCAGCAGACCGATGCGCCGGGTGCGACCCGAGGAGAGCGCGCGGCCCGCCTCGCTGGGCACGTAGCCGAGCAGCTGGGCGGCCTCGCGCACGCGCACCTTGGTGGCTTCCGACACCCGGGAGTCGTCCCGCAGAGCCCGTGAGACGGTCGGCTGCGACACCCCCGCCAACCGCGCGACATCGCGACTCGTCACGACCATGTGATGCCTCCCCCTCAACGCGGGAAATTCTAGCGCCTTGACGCGTCCGTGCATACGCGGTCATAATCAGAGCATACGTATGCAACGAAAGGATGGGCCATGCCCCTGCATCTGAAGTCCGCGCCGACGAAGACGTTCGCGGACACCGCGCAGCAGGATGTCGCCGAACGCGTCCGCGCGATCATCGGCGACATCCGCGAGAACGGCGACGTCGCCGTTCGGCGGTATGCCGAGCAGTTCGACAACTGGAGCCCGGAGTCGTATCGCCTCTCGGATGCCGAGATCGAGCAGATCATCGGCACCCTCCCCCCGCAGGTGATCCAGGACATCGAGTTCGTGCAGAACCAGGTGCGCCGCTTCGCCCAGGCGCAGCGCGACTCGCTCGTCGACATCGAGGTCGAGACCCTCCCCGGCGTCTTCCTCGGTCAGAAGCACGTTCCGGTGCAGGCGGCCGGCGCCTACATCCCCGGCGGCAAGTACCCGCTCACGGCATCCGCCCACATGACGATCATCACGGCCAAGGTCGCCGGCGTCCCCCGTGTCGTCGCGTGCACCCCGCCGATCCGCGGCGAGATCCCCGCCGCCACGGTCGCCGCGATGAAGATGGCCGGCGCCGACGAGATCTACATCCTGGGCGGCGTGCAGGCGGTCGCGGCGATGGCCGTGGGCACCGACACGATCGAGCCGGTCAACATGATCGCCGGTCCCGGCAACGCGTATGTCGCCGAGGCGAAGCGTCAGCTGTTCGGCGAGGTCGGCATCGACCTGTTCGCCGGACCGACCGAGATCCTCATCGTCGCCGACGAGCACGCCGATCCGTTCTTCACCGCCGTCGACCTGCTCTCCCAGGCCGAGCACGGCCCCGACTCCCCCGCGGTGCTGGTGACGACGTCTCAGACGCTCGCGGAAGAGGTCATGGACTGGATCGAGAAGATCCTCCCCGGCATGCCGACGCGCGACTACGCCGGTCCGGCCTGGCGCGACTGGGGGCAGGTCATCGTGGCCGACGACCTCGACGAGGCCTACCGCATCGCCGACGCCTTCGCTTTCGAGCACGTGCAGATCTTCACCGAGAACCCGCGCGAGGCCCTCACGAAGATGCACGACTACGGCGCGCTCTTCCTCGGCGAGAACACCTGCGTCTCGTACGGCGACAAGGTCATCGGCACCAACCACGTGCTGCCGACGCTCGGCGCCGCCCGTTACACGGGTGGTCTCTGGGTGGGCAAGTACCTGCGCACCGTCACGTACCAGGAGGTGCAGAACACGGAGTCGTCGGCCGAGCTCGGCGCCGTCTGCGGTCGCGCCGCGCGCGTGGAGCTCTTCGAGGGCCACGCCCGCTCGGGTGACGCCCGCGCCTGGCGTCACGCCGGCACGGAGTTCGCCTGGATCGAAGAAAGCCAGGCGGCCGCAGCGAGCTCGCGATGACCGATCTCACGGGCCGGACGGCCGTGGTGACCGGCGGCGGCAGCGGACTCGGGGCGGCCATCGCCCGCTCGCTGCACGCCGCCGGCGCCGAGGTCGTGCTCGTCGGCCGCGACGAGACGAAGCTCGCCGCCACGGCATCCGCTCTCGGCGAGCGCGCCCGCGGGATCGCGGGCGATGTGTCGGATGCCGCATCTGTCGACGCCCTGCGCGACGCGCTGTCGGGCACCGAGGTGTCGATCCTCGTGAACAACGCCGGGATCCCCGGTCCGGTCGCGGCGCTGACCGACATCGGCGTCGACGACTGGGACGAGGTCTTCGCCGTGAACGTGCGCGGCACGTTCCTCGTCTGCAAGGCGCTGCTGCCCGGCATGATCGCGCGCGGCGACGGCGACGTGATCAACATCGCGTCGGTGTCGGGCAAGCGTCCGCTCGCGCATCGCACCCCGTACTGCGCGTCGAAGATGGCCGTGATCGGACTCACCTCGACGCTCGCGTTCGAGGTCGGCCCCGCGGGCGTGCGCGTGAACTCGCTCTCGCCCGGGCCGGTGCAGGGACCGCGGATGGAGCGGAACTTCCGGCTCGAGGCCGAGCGCTCAGGCACCACGGTGGACGATGCCGAGCAGGTGTTCGTCTCGCGGGCCGCGCTCGGACGCATGGTCACCGAGGAAGAGGTCGGCGCCGCGATCCTCGCGATGCTGGCGATGCCGGGCATGTGCGGGGCCGACGTCGACCTGTCCGCGGGTATGGTCGCCTGATGACGTCCTTGCGTGCGCGGGCTCTGGCAGGGGAGAAGCTGCTCGGCGCTCTGCTGCGGATGCCGTCGGAGGAGCTCGTCGAGATGCTCGCGGTCGCGGAGTTCGACTTCGTGCTCATCGACTGCGAGCACGGACCTGCCGACATCACCGCCCTCCGCAACCACATCGCCCTCGCTGCCGTGCACGGCGTCCCCGTGATCGTGCGGGTCGGCGAGAACGACCGCGGTCAGATCCTGCGCGTGCTCGACCAGGGGGCCGAGGGCATCCTCGCCCCGCACCTCGACACCGCGGCGGATGCCGCCGCTCTCGTCGACGCGTCGCTGTATCCGCCGGTCGGCAACCGCGGCTTCGCGACGTACAGCCGCGCCGGTCGCTTCGGCGAGGTCGACCCGGGGGACCACCTGGAGTGGTACCTCGAGAACACGCTCGTGCTCGGCATGATCGAGTCGCCGGACGGCGTGCGCAACGTCGGAGACATCGTCGCGACGCCGCGGCTCGACGGCATCCTGGTCGGTCCCGCCGATCTCGCGGCGTCCACCGGCCCCGACGACCAGCCCGTTCCGGAGGCCATCGCCGCCGTGCACGCGGAGCTCGCTCGCGCGGGCTCGCTGCGCATGGACATCGTCGGCACGCGAGCTGCGGCCGAGGCGTCCTTCGCCGCCGGCGCTGACCTCGTCATCTACAACCTGGCGTCGTCGCTCATGCGGCATCTGCGCGACCTGGCCTCGCCGGAGCGCTGAGCCGCCGGCATCCGCCCATCACAGAGTTCTCCGCCCCAAGAAGCGCAGCACGCACAGGAGACGCGCGGCGCCAGGAGGACACGCGAAGGCCGGAACCCTCAGCGCCGCCCGGCGCCCGCGGCGGCATCCGCCAGCTGGGTCTGCCACGAGCGCAGCAATGAGCCGAAGGCCTGCGGGCGCTCGATCGGCAGCAGGTGCCCGGCGTCGAGGGTGACGAGCCGGGCGTCGGGCATCCGCGTGACGATCTCGGTGTGAAAGTGCGGCGGCGTGATCACGTCGTCGAGCCCCGAGACGACCAGCGTCGGCACAGACAAGCCCGGCAGTCGCCCGAGCAGGTCGCCCCGGCTGAGCTGCAACTGCAGCTGCGCCCGCAGCCGCGCCTCGCCCGTGACCGTGCCCATCGCGAGGGTCCGCTCCACCAGGTCCGGTCGATCGCGCACGGCCTCGGCGCCCAGCAGCGCGGGAAGGATGCTCTCCTGCAGCTCACGCGCATCCGCGCCGGCATCCATGCGCCCGAGCCAGTCGCGCCACCCCTCGCGTTGAGTCTCGGTCGGCGCCTTCGCATTCGTCGAGACCAGGCACAGTCCGGCCACCCGCTCGGGAGCGGCCAATGCGACCGACATCGCGACGATGGCCCCGAGCGAGTGCCCGACGAGCACGAACCGCTCCGGAAGCGAGTCCAGCAGCGCCTCGACCTGGTCGGGGATGGAGGGGCGATCCAGCACCGGCTGGATCGCCCCGTCTGGTCCGGCATCCGCCCACAGATCGGCGGTGCAGTTCATGCCGGCAAGCAGCACCAGCGACGACACGTCAGCCCTTGACGGCGCCGTCGCTGAGTCCCGCGACGAGATACTTCTGCGCGATGAATGCGATCACGAACACCGGGATCGTGAGGAGCATGGATGCCGCTCCCGCCTGTTGCAGCATCGGCAGGGTCTGCCCGAGCTGCGTGGCGATGAAGACCGGCACCGTCTTCGACGACGTGTCGGTGAGCACGAGCGCGGTGAGGTACTCCTGGAACGCGAAGAGGAACACGAAGATGCCGGCGGTGAGGATGCCGGGTCCCATCAGCGGGATCATGACGCGGCGCAGCATCCCGATCCTCGTGCAGCCGTCGATCATCGCGGCCTCATCGAGCTCCTTGGGGATCTCGGCGAAGAAGTTGCGCAGCAGCCAGATCGTGAACGGCTGGTTGATCGCGACCAGGGCGATCGCCAGCGCGAACGTCGTGTCGTAGATGCCCAGCGCCCGGCTGATGTCGTACATCGGCAGCACCACCGCGAAGCGCGGCAGCGCACGGAAGATCAGGGCGAGCACCAGCAGGATCGCCGAGACATAGCTCGGGAACCGCGACAGCGCATAGGCCGCCGGGATGCCGATGACCAGCGCGATCACGGTCGACACGATCGCGACGACCACGGTGTTCACGAGGTAGTCCGCGAAGTACGTGGTCTGCCACAGATCGACGAACGCCTGCAGCGTCGGCTGGTAGTCCCAGAGCACCGGCGGGTTGGAGAACGCGACGTCGGTCGGCTTGGTCACCGACAGCGTCATCCAGATGAACGGACTGAGCACGACGACGCAGAGGATGCCGAGCAGCAGACCGGTGATGTACGGCGGGCGGTTCTGACCGCGGCGCTTGCGCTGCGGTGCGCCCTTGGTGACGATGGCCCTCGTCGAGAGCTCTGCGGAGGTGAGACTCATCGTTCGGCCTTCGCTTCCTTGAAGATGCCCCGGATGAACGGGATCAGCATGATGAGGATCAGGAGGATGGTGAGGACGTTGATCGCACTGCCCAGCCCGAGGTTCTCGGCGCCGTCGGCGAACGCCACCGAGTAGACGTAGAGCATGATCGACTCGTTCCCGATGTTCTGCGCCTGCGGCGACAGCGGGATCAGGTTGTCGAACATGCGCAGCACGTCCATGATCGTGATCAGGGTCACGAAGCCGAGCACCCCGCGGATGGTCGGGATGATCACGTTGATGTGCGTCTGGAAGCCGTTGGCGCCGTCGATCTTGGCGGCCTCCTTCAGCTCGTTGGGCACGCCCTGGAGCCCCGCCAGGATGATGAGCATCGCGAACGGCAGCATGTGCCAGACGGTGTTCGCGATGACGAGGATCGCGTTCGGCACCTGGTCGGTGAACCACAGCACCTGCGAGCCGCCGAAGAACCCGATCAGCCTGTTCACGACGCCGCCGAAGTTGTCGTCGAACAGCCACGAGAACGCGACGGCGCCGACGAGGTTCGGCAGCACGTACGAGACGAGCATGATGCCGAGGACGAGCGGGCGGGACGTGGTGATGCGGTTGATGCCGGTGGCGATGATGTATCCGAACACCAGCAGGATCGCGGTGGTGACGACCGTGACGGCGACGGTGAAGAGCACCGCCTTGTGGAACCGGGGATCTGTCAGAGCGTCGGTGAAGTTCTCCAACCCGACGAACGTCCCCGGTGTGCCGTAGCGGACCTGCTCGAAACTCCACTGCACCGTGCGCACCAGCGGGAGCACGAGGAGTGCACCCATCACCAGCAGGCTCGGAGCGAAGAGCAGCCAGAATTCGCGTGCCTTCATGTGCGTCCTCCCTTGGACGGACTGTGGCCTGAACTCGCGCTCAGGCCACAGTCATGGACGTCGGTCCGTGGTCAGCCGGCGACCTTCTCGCCGGCGGCCTGCATCTGGGCGAGTCCGTCGTCGACGGACACCTGGCCGTTGAGGATCGAGACCAGGATCGGACGGATCTCGTTCGTGATGTCGGCGATGACCGGCGACACGATCGGCGGCATCGCGCTGGCGATCGAGTCGTTCGCCGCCGCGCCGTAGGGAGAGTTCTTCTCCGTCACCATTCCCTCGCGGGCCGGGTAGGCCGCGGGGACGGATGCCTTCGAGGCGTCTTCGCTGACGGCCGAGGCCATCATCTGGAACAGCATGTCATGGTCGAGCTTCGTGTTGAATGGGATCGACCAGCCGTCGATCGAGAGGCGGTTGTACGAGTACTCCGCGTCATCGCTGACCTTCGGCGCACCGGCGAAGCCGAACGAGTCGGACAGCTTCGAGTTGGCCGGGAGCGTCAGGTCGAACATGCGGCCGGAGAACATGATCGACATGGCCGCCGTCCCGTTGAACATCTGCTGCTGCACCTTGGGCTGGTCGAAGGTCGTGACCTGCGGGTCCATGTAGGGCTTCAGCGAGAGCATCGCCTCGACGGCCTGCTTGGCCTCGGGGGTGTCGAGCGTGACCTCGCCGTCCGCGGTGACGAAGTCGGCGCCGAGGGAGTTCATCGCGCCCTCGAAGCCGGTGGTGACGTCGGCCGTGGCGAGCCACGGCAGCGCGATCGGGTACTCCATGAGCCCTGCGCCCTTGATGGCTTCGGCGGCGTCGATCATCTCGTCGAACGTGGTCGGGACCTCGAGGCCGAGGTCTTCGAAGACGTCGGTGCGGTAGGCCATCACGAACATCTGCGCCTGCATAGGGATCGCGTAGATGTCGCCGTCGTACGACATCCCCTCGACCATCGACTCGCTGATCTCGTCGAGGCCGTAGTCGGCGGCGTACTTGTCCCAGAGGTCGTTCAGCGGAACGAGCTTCTCCTCTTCGCCGAATCCGGGGATGACGAAGCCGTACGTCTCGATGATGTCGTAGGTGCCCGTGTCACCCGCGAGGGTGGCCGTGGTCTTGGTGACCTGACCGCCGAAGTCGATCGGGTCGTGCTTGAGCGTCACGTCGTCGGTCGAGCAGCTCGACACCATCGTGTCGGTGAAGGGGTCGATCGCCGAGGAGTTGTAGGCGAGGACGTTGACCGTCGTCTTGCCCTCGGGTGCCGTGTAGTCACATGACACCGTGGTCGAGTTTTCGTTGTCGGTGCGGGAGCCCGCGCCGCAGCTGGTGAGGGCGACGATGCCCACGGCTGCGAGAGCGAGAACCGGCAATGCCCGATGCTTGTTGAGTCCCATAGGGGTGATGGTATACGTATGCAGTCAACTTAGGGAAGCCTATTTTTCGGGAATGTATTCCCTCTGAATACGTATACGTAACGATTGCCCGCAGGCTCTTGCGGGCGACGCGCGGAATGCCGGCCGAAACGCCCGGGCGGCGTCACTCCGAGCGAGGTCGCCGCTTCTCCAGAGCCCCGGAGAGCAGGACGGCCACCACCCCCGCCACCGGCGCGATCAGGAGTCCGGCGCGCAGGCTCTCGGTGTCGGCGATGAAGCCGACGAACGGCGGTGCGAGCAGGAATCCGACACGGAGGAGCCACGAGACGATCGTGAGCCCGGCGCCGTGCCGCAGGCCGGGCAGCTCGTCCGCCGCATGCATCGCCGCGGGGATGAGCGTGGCGATGCCGAAGCCGAGCGCAGCGAAGCCGACGATCGTCCCCGGGATGCTGGGGAAGGCGAGGGCGAGCCCCATCCCCGTGGCCGCGATCAGTCCGCCGGCACCCGCGACGAGGCGCTGACCGAACCGGTCGGTCAGCCGGTCGCCGAGGATGCGGCCGACGAACTGCGCGAGCATGAGGGCGATGAAACCGAGCGGTGCGATCGCGGCGGCCGCGTCGAGCGAGTCGGCGAGGTAGAGCGTCGCCCAGGAGTTGCCGGCATCCTCACCCACCGCCCCGGCCATCGCGATGAGCGTGAGCGCCGCGAGCAGGAGGACCGTGCGCAGGCTCGGGCCACGGCGCCCGGCTGGGCGGATCCCGGGGCTGTCGGCGACGGCATCCGCATCTTCTGCCGCATCCGCCGACTCCTCGTCGCGCCCGGGCAGGCAGAAGCGCAGCGCACCGATGGCGACGGCGGCGAACACCGTGGTGGAGATGGCGAGATGGATGCCGACGGGCAGGCCGACCGCGATCGCGACGGCGGCCATCGCGCCGCCGACCACCGCGCCGATCGACCAGATCGCGTGGAAGGAGTTGATGATCGAGCGACCGTACCGGCGCTGCACCCGCAGACCGTGAGCGTTCTGCGCGACGTCGGTGATCGCGTCGCACGCGCCGGTGAGGAACAGTGCGCCGGCGAACAGCAGCGCCGACGGCGACAGACCGGCGAGGAGGTAGCCGATGCTGGTGAGCGCGGTGCCCAGCACCGCGAGGCGGCCCGAGCCGAACCGGCGGATCAGCACGGCGGCGGCGAGACCGGCCACGATGGCCCCGGCCGGGAGCGCGGCGATCGACAGACCGTAGGCGGTGTTGTCGAGACCCAGCGTCGCCTTGATCTCGGGGTAGCGCGGCAGGATGTTGGCGAACAGGGCGCCGTTGGTCAGGAAGAGCGCGGACACGGCGATGCGCGCGCGGCGGGCCGCGGCATCCGGGCCCGGTCGCGCGGCGGTGACCGTCTCGTCGCTCGGATCGTCCATCGCGCCCATCCTTCCACGAGCGCCCTGCGTCCCGTCGCAGAGGCGCCGCGGTCAGAGGCCCTCGGCGATCTCCTTGATCGCGGCGAGCCGGCGATCCCAGGCACGTCCGATCGCGTCGAGTTGCGCGGCCGTGGCGGCGAGCTCGGTGCCGATCACGCGGTAGCGCAGCTCGCGGCCGACGGGCACGGGCTCGACGAGCCCGACCTCCTGCAGCACCGCGAGGTGCTTGGCGATGGCCTGACGACTCACAGGCAGACGCCCGGCGAGAGCGGATGCCGAGGCATCGCCCTCGCCGAGAGCCGTCAGGATGCTCCACCGCGTCTCGTCTGCCAGCGCCGAGAACATCGGGATCAGCGTGCCTGTGGTCATGCGTCGCCCTCGACGGCATCCGCTTCGACGAGCGCGACCAGCTTGTCGAGCTCGAGGTCCCAGCCGGTGCGGTGGCTCTCGAGGTTCTTAAGCGGTGCGGACGTGCGCTCGAAGCCGCTCTCGACGACGGTGAGCTGGGTGCCGCCGTCGATCTCGTCGAGGGTGAACGTGAAGACGGTCGAGGTGGTCTCGTCGACCGCGTCGGGGAGCCGACCGAGCGCGTCGTCGTTGTTCCATCGGTAGCTGATGAGATGGGGCTCGTCGCAGGCCTCGACCCGCAGCGGGATCACGTCGTAGTCGGGGAAGGTCATCGTGCCGGTCGCGCCGACACCCGTGCCGTCGAGCACCGTGCGGCCGAACCAGCGCGAGATGTGCTCCGGCTCGGCGACCGCCCGCCAGACCTTGTCGATGGATGCCGCGATGCTGATCGTGCGTCGGACCGAGAAGGTGTCCTCGTCGACCACGGAAGCGGTGTTCTCCGTCATGTTCACCATGATGCGTCCTTTCTTCGCGGAGCAGCGGGATCGCCACTCACCTGCAATTACAGAGTTGCACATGTTGACGTGCACTGCAACCCCTGGGTTGCATTTCGATGGCGCCCTTACATGCCCGCCCCGCCGCGCGCCACCCGCTTCTCCGCATCTCCGCCGCGGCCTACGCTCGAGCCATGACCGAGCTCACCCAGCCCACCGGACAGGAAGAGGCGCTGCGCGCCGTCCCGCGCGAAGACGGCACGGCACCCCGCGCCCTCGTGCTCGGAGCGACCGGATACATCGGGGGCCGCCTGACCCCCCGTCTCCTCAACGCCGGCTACCGGGTGCGGGTCCTGGCGCGCGACGCCGTGCGCGCGGCATCCTTCCCCTGGGGTCCCGCCTGCGAGATCGTCGAGGGATCGGCCGATGACGCGGATGCCGTGGCCGAGGCCATGGACGACGTCGACGTCGTCTACTACCTGATCCACTCGATGACCGCGGGCAAGGGGTTCGAGGAGAGCGATCAGCGCGCCGCGACGACGGTGGCGGATGCCGCGGCCCGCGCCGGCGTGCGCCGCATCGTGTATCTCGGCGGACTGCACCCCGACGACGTGAAGCTGTCGCCGCATCTGCGTTCGCGCGTCGAGGTCGGAGAGACGTTCCTGCACTCCGGGGTGCCGACGCTCGTGCTCCAGGCGGGCGTCGTGATCGGCTCGGGATCGGCGTCGTTCGAGATGATCCGACACCTGACCGATGTGCTGCCCTACATGCCCGCTCCGAAGTGGGTGCGCAATCGCATCCAGCCGATCGCCGTGCGTGATGTGCTGCACTACCTGCTCGGGGCCGCCCGGGTCGACGCGGACGTGAATCGCGCCGTCGACATCGGCGGACCCGATGTGCTGCGCTACGGGCAGATGATGAACGGCTATGCGGTCGAGGCGGGCCTGCCGCAGCGGGCGATCGCCGCACTGCCCGTGCTCACCCCGGGGCTCGCCTCGCACTGGGTGAACCTCGTCACGCCCGTGCCGCGGTCGATCGCGCGGCCGCTCGTCGCCTCGCTGCAGAACGAGTGCGTCGTGAAGGACCGCACCGTCGACGAGCTCATCCCGCCGCCCGCCGACGGCCTGACCCCGTACCGCCGAGCCGTCGCGCTGGCTCTCGGACGCCTCGACGCCGACACGATCGAGACGAGCTGGCAGGACGCCGAGGTGAGCGGAGCCCCGAGCGATCCTCTGCCGAGCGACCCCGACTGGGCGGGGCGCACGGTCTTCACCGACGCGCGGTCGCTCGCGACGAAGGCATCCGTCGACGACCTGTGGCGCGTGATCATCGGGATCGGCGGAGAGAACGGCTGGTACTCGTCGCCGTTCCTCTGGGCGGTGCGCGGCGTGATGGACCGGCTGGTCGGCGGCGTCGGACTCCGCCGCGGACGCCGGAGCCGCACCGCCGCGCGCATCGGCGACGCGATCGACTTCTGGCGCGTCGAGGCGGTATCGCAGCCGCATTCGGGCGAGGAGGATGCCGGGCTGCTGCGCCTGCGCGCCGAGATGAAGGTTCCCGGTGAGGCATGGCTCGAACTGCGGGCGATCGCCGAGGGCCCGGGCGCCCGCTACGAGCAGCGCGCGGTGTTCTTCCCGCGGGGCCTGGGCGGACGGCTGTACTGGCTCGCCGTGCTGCCCTTCCACGGCTTCATCTTCGCGGGCATGGCGGCGCGGATCACGGCCGCGGCCGAGACGGGCGGTGCCACAGCCGCGAGATCAGACGACCCTGGCGATGCCTCCCGTTCAGACGTGACCGCCTGATCCGATCTCCGCCTGCACCCGAGCCGCAAGCTCCGGAAAGGCCGTGATCACCGTGCGCCAGAGCAGATCTCTGTCCACGCGGTCATAGTGATGGACGACGAAGTCTCGGTTGCGGGCCGCCTGACGCCAGACCAGGTGAGAGAACCGTGCCTCGTCGGCGTGCACGAGCCGCTTCGAGAGATCACCGATGCGATTCGAGAGCGCCTCGAAAGCCAGAGGCAGAGCAGGGTCTACGTCGAAGGCATCTCGACCGCGATCAGCGAGATCCGCGGCTCGGGCGAGGGTGTCTCGAAGATCGCCGAGCCATCGGTCCACTCGATCATCGGGATTCACAGCCGAACGGCTTCCCGCAGGATCGTCGCATCGTGCTCGGGATTCAGCGCCGCCGTGCTCACGACGGATACCGGCACCCCGAGCAGAGCCTCCATGTCGATCTCGAACTGGGCGACGTCGAACAGCGTGGCTTCCGCGTGCGGCGTCACCAGCAGGTCGACGTCACTGAGCTCGTTCTGGTCTCCACGTGCGATGGATCCGTAGACCTGCACGTCACCGAGATGCGAGAGCGCGGCCAGGCGTTCGATGAGTGTGCGCTGCGCACGCAGCCGATCCAGCCCGATCCTCGTCGACCTCCCCTCGGTCAACGCGAGAAACCGGTCGTACGGGAGGAGCGCTGCTTGCGGCCGACGGTGAGATCCGATGATCACCGGCTCATCGGATCCCTCGCGAAAAGACCCGATGATGCGCGAGAGGCCGGCCCGCGCATCCGAGACCGAGGTCACATCCATCACAGCTCCTTCACATTCTGTACAGAAGATTGTACAGAATGAGCATCCGAATGACGAGGAAGTGGCGTCGCGACGGCGGGCGGCTCCTCAGTCGACCGGACGCTCCTCCGACCGCGGGTGCTCGCCCTGCACCGCGCCCTGGGCGCCCGCCGACTCCGCCGTCTCCTCGGCGAGTCCGTCCAGGGATGCTCCCGCGTCGGCATCGGCATCCGCATCGGTCGCGGCATCCGCTGTCGGGACGATGTCGATCGCCTCGGTGGCAGCCTCGTAGACCTCGGCGAGGGTGTCGTCGACCGTGTCCTCGTCGATCCAGGCGAGGTCGTCTTCGGAGTGGTCGTACTCGACCGGGACGAGCGCGAAGTCGTCGCCGTACTCCTCGAGCCCGGCCATGACGCTGTGCCGCACGGCCATCCGCGCATAGCGGTCGCGGAGTATCAGCGGATCGCGCCGCAGGTCCTTCATGAAAGCGACCATCATGAACGCCATGATCACCGCGAACGGCAGCGCGGCGATGATGGTCACGTTCTGCAGCGAGCGGAGTCCGCTCCCCTCCTCGCCCGAGATGAGCAGCACTGCGGCGATCACGCCGACCAACACCCCCCAGATGACCGTCACCCAGCGCGCGGGCTCGGGACGGCCCTGCTGCGACAGCGTGCCCATCACGAGCGAGGCGGAGTCCGCGCCGGTGATGAAGAAGATCGAGATCAGCAGGATGAGCAGGATGCTGGTGACCAGCGGGAACGGGAGATTCCCGAGCACGCCGAAGAGCACCTCCTCCGGCGGGTCGACGTTCAGTCCGGCACCGTCCATCTGCTGCTGAATGGCAGTCGTGCCGAAGATCGAGAACCAGACGAGCGAGATGGCCGAGGGCACGACGATGACGACCGACACGAACTGACGGAGGGAGCGGCCGCGCGAGATCTTCGCGATGAACATGCCGACGAACGGCGACCACGAGATCCACCACGCCCAGTAGAAGATCGTCCAGGTCGACAGGAAGGTCTGGGCCTCGTCACCCTGCGAGGCCGAGCGGGCGATCATCGTCGGCAGGTCGCCGAGGAACTGCACAGCGACGGACGGGATGACGTTGAGGATGAGCAGCGTCGGTCCGACGAAGAACACGAAGAAGGCGAGGACGAGAGCCGCGACCGCGTTGATGTTCGACAGCGCGCGGATCCCCTTGGAGACGCCCGAGACCGCCGACGCGATGAAGCAGGCGGTGAGCACCGCGATCGCCGCGATCAGCACCCCGTTGCCGAGTTCGCCGATGCCGCTGACGATCTCGACCCCGTGGCCGATCTGCAGAGCCCCGAGTCCGAGGGATGCCGCCGTGCCGAACAGCGTGACGATGATCGAGAAGATGTCGATCGTGCGTCCGAGGGGTCCCGTCGTGCGGTGCTCGCCGAGCAGCGGCGCGAAGATCGAGGAGATGAGCGGGGTGCGGCCGCGGCGGAATGCGCCGTAGGCGATGGCCCCGCCGACGAGCGCGTAGAACGCCCAGGCCTGCGGACCCCAGTGGTAGAGCACCTGCGCCTGCGCGGTGTGCATCGCCTCGAGGGTGTTCGCCTCGACGGTCCCGGGCGGCGGGTTCTCGAAGAAGGTGAGGGGCTCTGCCGCGCCCCAGAACACGAGCCCGATGCCCATGCCGGCCGCGAACAGCATCGAGATCCACGAGAACATCGAGAACTCGGGCTCTTCGTCGTCGCGGCCGAGGGGGATGCGTCCGTAGCGGCTGAACCCGACGAACAGCATGAACACCAGGATGACCGTGGCGATGGTCGTGAAGAAGAAGCCGGTGTACTCGACGACCGCGTCGAGGACGGTCCGGGTGGTTCCGGCGAGGTTGTCGCCCGCGAACACACCCCAGGCGATGAAGGCGACGGTCAGTGCGACCGCGATGCCGAAGACGAGCGGATCGGTGCGGTACGAGCGGCCCGTCTCCTCGACCGAGACGCCGGGCACGAGCGCCGGATGCACGCTGCGCGGCGGCACCGCGGCGATGTCGCGGACGATCTTCTTCGCGGTCGGGACGATGCCCGTTCCCGGCGGTGGTCCTTCAGAGCGTGCGGCGGGCTTCTCGTCAGGGGTCTCCATGGAAGACCATCCTTCCACGGCCCTTCGACAGGCTCAGGGACCCAGCCTTGGATTCGGGGACCCCGCCCTGAGTGCGGGGCCAGCCATGAGTGCGGGGCCCCAGTCCTGGGTTGCTGAGCCTGTCGAAGCACGTCAGCGCGGCATCCGCTGTACGTCTCGCGAGGAGAATCGCGCTTCCGAAGGCCCGAATCCCGGATTCCATCCTTCTGAAGCGCACATTCCCTTGTCGGATGCCCGAGTGCCGCGCGCCGGAAGCGCGTCAGCGCGGCCCGCGCCGCCCGACTCCCGCGAAGACCGCGTGCAGCAGCGGCAGCGCCGAGACGCAGATCAGCGTGATGCCGAGCGGGGGCAGCGGCGTCACGAGCAGCGCGCCTCCGACGAGCATCGCGGCGAAGAGCACGCCCGAGGCGATTCGGCGCGCGAGACCCTCCAGACGATCGAGTCGACGCTCGAGACGCGAGGTGTCGAAGGACACGTTGCCGTCGTCGATGCGCGTGATGATGTTGTCGATGCGCTGCGGCAGCCGCATGGTCACGGCGGCGGTCGCCATGGCCCGCTTCGCCACGTCCTGGATCAGGTTGCCCGACTCGTCGCGCAGCAGGCGGCCGGCGTACGGCTCCGCGGCATCCCACACGTTGAAGGCGGGGTTGAGGCCGCTGCACATGCCCGACGTCAGCGAGACGGCGCGGATCAACAGCAGCATGTTCTCGGGCAGCTGCAGCGGAAGCGACCGCACCATGTCGCCGAACTCGTCGGCGAAGGCCGTGAACTCGCGCGGGTCGACGGTGCTGAGCTCGGCGAATCCCATGCCGCCGAACCTCGCGAACAGAGCGGTGAGCGCGCGCTCGAGCTCGTTGGTGTCGGCCGACGGCAGCAGCACGCCGATCTCCTTCGCGGCCGCGACGAGTCCTCGGCTGTCGCGGCCGGCGACGGCGATGAGGAGCGTGCGCAGACCGTTGCGGAGGTTGTCCGGCACCTCGGCCATCATCCCGAAGTCGATGAAGGTCAGCCGGAAGTTCCGCGCCTGCGCCCCCGCGCCCTCCCCCTGGGTCCCTGAGCCCTCACCCCGGGCCCCTGAGCCTGTCGAAGGGCCTGTCGAAGGGCCCGCCTCAGGGACCGGCGTCACGAAGATGTTCCCCGGATGCGGGTCGGCGTGCACGAAGCTGTGCGTGAACACCTGGTCGAACATGACCTCGGCGAACACGTCGGCGACCTGCGAGGGGTCGATGCCGGCGGCGCGCAGCGCGTCGATGTCGTTGATCTTGATCGCCGTGACATCCGAGAGCGTCAGCACGCGACGGGTCGACCGCTCCCACACGATCTCGGGGGTGTCGACGCGCGGGTCGTCGGCGAAGTTCTCCCGGAACCGCTCGGCGCTCGCGGCCTCGTGCAGGTAGTCGATCTCCTCGAGGCTCGTCTCGGCGAACTCCTCGACGAGCGCGGGGGCGTCGACCCGATCCGAGACGAGCCGCACGCGCATCGCCCAGCGCGCCACCCGGCGGAGGGCGGCGAGGTCGACCGCGACGATCTCGTCGATGCCCGGACGCTGCACCTTCACGACCACCGTGTCGAGTCCCGTGTCGGCGGCGTCCTGCTCCGAGAGCCGGGCGCGATGCGCCTGACCGAGGGATGCCGCGGCCACCGGAGTCTCGTCGAACCAGGCGTACGCGCGGGTCAGCGGCATGCCCAGCTCGGCCTCGGCGACGACGCAGAGGTCGGCGAAGGGGACGGCGGGCACCTCGTCCTGCAGCCCCTCGAGCTCGGCGGTGATCTCGGGCGGGAGCACGTCGAGGCGCGACGACATGAACTGCCCGACCTTGATCATGAGCCCGCCGAGGTCGACCGCGAGCACGTGGAATCGCCGGGCGAACTTCTGCATCCGCGGTCCACGCGTGCGCTCCGCGACCGATGACATGCCGAGGCGCGGCAGCACGAGCTCGTACCACCAGACCTTCAGGAACTCGCGTGCCGCGAAGTTGAGGATCCGTCTGTAACGGGCACGGTGCCCGGGTGCCGGCCGTGGATCGCGGGCCGCTGCGCTGCGTCCGCCCGTCCCCGGAATCGTCGGTGGCGCTGCGAAGCGCCCCTCGCCGGCATCCGTCATTCCGTCATCCTCTCGAACCGCGTCGACACGCTGTGACCATGTCAGCCCTCCCCCGACCGCTGAGCCGCGGACCGCGGCATCCGATCAGTCCTGCGCGAGGATGGAGTAGAGCTTACGGCGCGCGTCGTCGAGGACGTCGATCGCAGCCTGCACCTGCTCGGGTGAACCGCTGCGACCCACCGCGGCGGCGGCACCGGCGAGGTCGACGCCCGCCTTGGGGAGCGCGGTGAAGCGCGGGTCATTGCGGTGGCCGTCCTTGTCGGACGACTCCCACGGAGCCTTCGTCTCCGACGACTCGTCGGCGACGGCGCGACCCGCCTCGGTCAGCGAGTAGGTCTTGCGACCGTTCTGCTCCTCGGCCGAGATGAGACCCTCGTCGGCGAGCAGCTGCAGGGTCGGGTAGACCGATCCGGCGCTGGGCTTCCAGGTTCCGCCACTGCGCTCGGCGATCTCGTTGATGATCTGGTAGCCGTGCATCGGCTTCTCGGCGAGCAGCGAGAGCACCGCCGTGCGCACGTCGCCGCGGGCCATGCGCGAGCCGCCGGACGGGCGCTGCTCGAACGACTTGCGGAACTGGTCGAACGCGTCGAACAGAGCGCCGGCCGGGCCGTTGGCGCCGCCGAGGCCGCCGGTGCCGAAGAGGCCGCCGAGCGGGTTGTCGGCGTTGCTGCTGCCGGATGCGCCAAAGGGGAATGTGTTGTTCATGATGACCTCCAGATGGGGTGGTGAACGATAGTCAACGATATATCGTTCAGCCTGGAGGTTGGGTGGGAGTTTCGGATGCCGTGGGCAGGCGGCTACCTCAGCTGCGCGGCAGGGTGAGGATCTCGGCGCCCTCCGCCGTGACCGCGATCGTGTGCTCGGTGTGGGCGGTGCGGCATCCGGTCGCGCTGCGCAGCGTCCAGCCGTCGGCGTCGGTGACGAGCTCGTCGGTGTCAGCCATGACCCACGGCTCGAGCGCGAGCAGCAGCCCGGGGCGCAGGATGTAGCCGCGACCGGGTCGACCGTCGTTCGCGACATGCGGATCCTGGTGCATGGTCGAGCCGATGCCGTGCCCGCCGAACTCGAGGTTGACCGTGTAGCCGGAGCCACGCAGCACGGTGCCGATCGCGCGCGACAGGTCGCCGATGCGGGCGCCGGGCCGCACAGCCGCGATACCGGCGGCGAGCGCGCGTTCGGTCGCGTCGATCAGGGCCAGATCCTCGGGCGCCTGCGTCTCTCCCACGATGAAGCTGATCGCCGCGTCGGCCGAGATGCCCCGGAGGGTGACGGCGAGGTCGAGCGTGAGCAGATCGCCGTCGGCGAGGACGTAGTCGTGGGGCATGCCGTGGAGCACGGCATCGTTCACCGCGGTGCAGACGTAGTGGCCGAAGGGTCCGCGTCCGAAGGAGGGCGAGTAGTCGACGTAGCAGGATTCGGCTCCGGCATCCTCGATCATCTGCTTCGTCCAGCGGTCGAGATCGAGCAGGTTCACGCCGACGGCGGTGCGCTTCTTCAGCGCCTGCAGGATGCCGCCGACGAGGGCGCCGGCGTCACGCGCACGGGCGAGTTCGTCGTCGTTCAGGATCTCGATCATGGTTCTCTCTCCGGTTCCGATAACTATCCCGGTAATACTATCCCGGGATTAGTATGGGCATCATGATGGTCCGGATGCCGCTCACCCCCGCCGAGGTTGAACGCGGCGAGCGCCTCGGCGCCCTGCTGCGCCGGGCGCGCGGCGAAAGGTCGATGCTCGCCGTCGCTCTGGACGCCGGAGTCTCCCCCGAGACGCTGCGCAAGATCGAGTCCGGCCGCGTCGCGACGCCCGCCTTCTCGACGATCGCGGCGATCAGCGGCGTGCTCGGCCTCTCGCTCGACGCCATCTGGTCCGAGATCGGGACGGATGCCGAGCGCCGCACCACCGCGGCACGCATCGCTTCCTGACCACTTCTGCACAGTCGGGGTCCGCGAGAATCCGCCCACGGATCGCGTCTCCCGTCTCGGACCGCGGTGGCGCATCCCCGAGGGTGGACGCATGAGAGACTCTTCCCCTCCCTCGGAGAGCGCATGCATACTGTAAGCATGCCGAACGTTCTGATCCGTGACCTCGATCCCGGCGTCCATGCCGTGCTCGCCGCCCGGGCCGAGGCGCACGGCCAGTCGCTGCAGCAGTACCTGACCGCTGAGCTCACGCGCCTCGCCGGGCAGCCGACACTCGGCGAGCTGTTCGCCGACCTCGCGAGCCGTCCACCGCAGCCGCCGATTCCGGCGAGCGCGATCGTGTCGGCGATCCACGACGGCCGTCGCGCAGGATGATCGTCGTCGATGCCTCCGTCGTCGTCGATCTGCTGACCACGACGGGCGAGCCGTCGCGGCTCCACGAACGGCTGGTCACCGAACATCTGATCGCGCCCGAGATCCTTCCGATCGAAGTCGCCTCCGCCCTGCGCGGATTGAACCGCGGCGGCATACTCAGCGACGAACGCCTCGCCCGCGCGGCATCCGACCTCCCTCGACTTCGGGTCGAGCTGTATCCGTCACTGCCACTCGTGCCGCGCGTGCTCGACCTGAGGCATAACCTCAGCGCCTACGACGCCGCGTACGTCGTCCTCGCCGAGGTCACGCTATCGGCGCTGCTCACTCTCGACCAGCGTCTGGCTCGCGCAGCCGCGGCGCGCTGCGCCGTGGAGGTGCCGTCACGCTGAGCGTTCGTGAGCGGTCGGGCGCGCGAGCACGGCGGGCGCGCTGAGCGGTCGGGCGCGCTCCGCTCTCAGCCCCGGAGTACGGAGTCGAGCAGCCCGGGGAAGAGCGTGTCGAGATCGTCACGTCGGAGCGTCAGCATCCGTCGCCGTCCGTTGGGTTCGTTGCGGATGACGCCGGCCTCGCGCAGCACCTTCATGAAGTGCGACTTGGTCGACTTCGGCAGATTCGGGTCGGTCGCGTGGCAGGCGGCCATGTCGAGCGGGCCGTCGGCGAGCTGACGAGCGATGGCCAGGCGCTCGGGGTCGCTGAGCGCGAAGAGCACGTCCGTGAGCTGGATCTCGGAGCGCTCCGGGTGGGGAAGATCGCCGGGCATAGTTCGAGAATAGTTGAACAATCACGGAATGGCGAGTACGCTCCGATAGTTCGATGATTCTCGAACCCTTGAGGAGCACGCATGACCACCACCCAGCCGATCGTCCGACCGTCGGCCGAGGCCGCCGCCCTTCCGCAGGCGCAGGGATCCACGATCCCCCGCGCCCGGTTCGGATTCGCGCTCGCGATCGTCGCCCAGGTCGCGATGATGATCGCAGCGAGCGCGCCCTCGCCGTTCTACCCGGTGCTCGCACAGGACATCGGCTTCGATGCGATCGTGATCGCGGCGGTCTTCGCCGTCTACGCCGTCTCCCTGCTGCTGACCCTCCTGACCGCCGGCTCGCTCTCCGACCACGTCGGCCGTCGGCCGGTGGTCATCGCGGGCCTGCTGCTCCTGGCGGGCAGCATGTTCCTCTTCTGGCACGCGGATGCCGTGGCGACGCTGTTCTTCGCCCGCATCCTGCAGGGCATCGCGAGCGGTCTGCTCATCTCCGCGCTCTCGGCGACCGCGCTCGACTTCGCGCCGGGCGGACGCGCGGGCGTCGCGGCCCTGTGGAACGCACTGAGCCCCGGCATCGGTCTGGCGCTCGGGGCGCTCGCCTCCGGCGTGGTGCTCGACCTGAGCGGGGAAGCGCTGCTCGACGTGTTCGCCCCGCTCAGCACCGCCTACCTCGCGCTGGCCGTGCTGTTCTTCCTCATCCCGGAGACCGCACCGCGCAAGCCCGGCGTCTGGGCATCGCTCAGCTTCCGCCTCTCGATCCCCGCGGCGATCCGGGCGGACTTCTGGCGCGGCGCTCCGGCGGTGGTCGCGGGCTGGGCCACCGGCGGACTGTTCCTGTCGCTCGGTGCGAACATCGTGCACAACGAGCTCGGCGGCTCCGCCCACGTCTGGCAGGGGCTCGCGGTCGCGATGCTCGCCGGCGTCGGGGCGATCACCGCGTTCCTGATGCGCCGCCGCCCGCCGCGCACCTCGGTCGTGTTCGGCACCACGGCGCTGGCCGTCGGAACCGCCCTGTCGCTCGCGGCGCTCGGACTCGGATCGCTCACCTTCTATCTCGCCGCGACCGCCGTGACCGGCATGGGCTTCGGCACCGCGTTCTCGGGAGTCGTCGCCTCTCTCGCCCCGCGCATCCCCGCGACGCAGCGCGCCGACACCTTCGCCGTGATCTACCTGCTGGCCTACCTCGCATTCGGGGTGCCCGCGGTGATCGCCGGATCGCTCGTCGGCATCGTCGGGCTCGGAACAGTGTGCGTCGGATACGGCATCGTGGTGATCGCGCTCGCGCTCGTGGCCCTGGTGTCGCGGCTGCGCCGCGCGGACTGACCACGGGCGCTCGAGGGGCCGAGAGCCTCGGGCCGCTCCAGCGCCGAGAGCCTCGGGCCGCAGCAGCGCCGAGAGCCCGGAGCCGCAGCGCGTCGGGAGGAGAGCTCGCGCGTGGGCGGAGGAATCCGTGAGGATCCTCCGCCCGACGACGAGTTCTCCGCCCATTACTGAGGCTCGGCGCCGCGCCGCACCCTCACCCGCGGCGCCACACCGCGACGACCCCCGCACCGAGCACGGCCAGCGCCGAGACCCTCGGGCCGCAGCAGCGCCGAGAGCCCGGAGCAGCAGCGCGTCGGGAGGAGAGCTCGCGCGTGGGCGGAGGAATCCGTGAGGATCCTCCGCCCGACGACGAGTTCTCCGCCCATTACTGAGGCTCGGCGCCGCGCCGCACCCTCAGCCGCGGCGCCACACCGCGACGACCCCCGCACCGAGCACGGCCAGCGCCGCAGCACCGAGGAAGAGCCAGGCGAAGCCGCCGGTGAGGGCATCCGCCGTCGAAGCGCCATCCGCCTCGAGCGACGCCGTGCGCAACCCGGCGATCGTCCCGAGCACGGCCAGCCCGACTGCGCCGCCGATCTGCTGGCTGGTGTTGATGAGTCCTCCGGCGAGTCCCGCCTCGCCGCCCTCGACGCCGTCGACCGCGAGCTGGGTCGTGGCGACGAAGGCTCCGCCGAGGCCGACGCCGATCAGCAGCGTCGGGCCGAGCAGCTGCGCGACGAACTCGGCATCCGAGGGTGCCGCCGCGAGCCAGACCAGCCCGCCGGCGAGCACGAGCAGCGAGCCGATGAGCACGGAGCGCACACCGAGCCGTCCCATCAGGCTCGGCACCGCTCCGGCCACGAGCACGAGAGCACCGGCGAGCGGAAGCTGCGAGAGCCCGGCGGCGAGCGCGTCGTAGCCGAGCACCGCCTGCATGTAGACCGACAGCGCGAAGAACAGCGCGACCATCGCAGCGCCGCCGAGCACCATCACGACGTTGCCGAGCGCGAGGCTGCGGTTGCGGAACACCGACAGCGGCACGAGCGGCTCAGCACTCCGGCGCTCGATCACGAGGAAGGCGGCTCCCAGCACCAGCGCGCCCGCGAAGAGCACGAGGGGGAGCGGATGCAGGAACCCGAGCTGCTCGACCGCGCTGAAGCCGCCGACCAGGGCGACGAGCGCAGCCGTGACGGTGACGGCGCCGGCGACATCCAGGCGTCCCGGTGCGCGAGCACCGTCGCGGGTGATGAGCAGCGGGATCGCGATGAGCACGATCGCGCCGACCGGGACGTTCACGAAGAACACCGACTGCCAGCCGAGGGTCGCGGTGAGCACACCGCCGAGCAGCACGCCGGCCGCCGAGCCGATGCCCGCGACTCCTCCCCACACGCCGAGTGCCGTGGTGCGCTCCTTCGCATCGGGGAAGAGGTGCGTGAGCAGCGCCAGTGCCGCCGGGGCGAGGAGCGCGGCCGACGCGCCCTGCAGGGCGCGAGCCGCCAGGAGCATCTCGGCCGAGAACGAGAGGCCGGCCAGGGCGGATGCCGCGACGAACACGGCCGTCCCGACGAGGAACACCCGGCGATGGCCGTAGCGGTCGGCCAGTCGTCCGCCGAGGAGCAGCAGCCCGCCGAAGGCGAGGACGTAGGCGGTGATCACCCAGGCGAGGGCGGCGGTGTCCATGCCGAGCTGCTGCCCGAGCACCGGGAGCGCGATGTTCACGATCGAGGCGTCGAGCACGACGAGGAACTGCGCGAGCGCGAGGATGCCGAGTGCGAGCCAGCGGCGCGAACTGCGCGGGGCCGCCTGCGTGATCGACGGGGTGGTGAGAGCGGTCATGATCTTCTCCTTCTCGGTGGTGCGATGTCGGTGGATCGATGGATGAGTGATTGCTCACTCACTCTTGAGAGCAAGCGAAACCGGCGCGAGCCGGGTGGCGGTTCAGTCGGGGTGACGGATGCCGCGGGTCAGCAGGGTCGCCCACTTCTCGGGGCGCCCGTCGAGCTGCGTGGTGACGATGAGGTGGCACAGCTGACCGAACGCGATGAAGGTCTGCACGTCTTCGTCGGAGCCGCCGGAGCGGCTCTGCGCGTACGTCGTCACGCGGCCGAGTCCCGCTCGGAGCGCGGCGCCGATCTCGGGGATCTCGGCGACGGACTGCGCGTGCACCTGCAGCATCAGCAGCTTCCGGTCCGAGATGAGGTGCGCGTAGGCATCGCCCATCGCGTCGAGGATGGCCTCCGGGGTCTGCGCCGAGGCGGCATCCGCTCCTTCTTCGAGGGCGACGATGATGGCCTCGAAGCAGGCCTCGAGCGCCGCGATGAACAGCGCCTCCTTGCCCGCGTAGAGCTTGAAGACGTAGGCCGGGGAGATCTTGGCCTCGCGGGCGACATCCGCGACGGTCGTGCCGTGATACCCGCCGCGTGCGAACTCCGCGAGCGCCGCTGCGGCCACGAGGGGCCGGCGGGCGTCTGCCGTGGAGAGGATGGAGCTGCGCGAGGTGGGCATATGAGTGACTGTACACTCACTCTTCGCCCGCGGCAACGCGTGGTTGCAGAATCTGTCGATAAACGATAGATTCCTGTTGTTCTTCGATGAGAGGTGAAGCCATGCGAAAAGCGACGATCGTCGTGCTGCAGGTCGTGATCGCGATCGCCCTGGTGGGATCGGTGGCCGTTCAGGCCCTGATCGCCCCACTGCTCTGGCTCGACCTCGGCGAGGGCGAGCTGCTCGGGCGCATCTTCCTGGTCGGCATCGTCGTTCTCGGCGTCGGCACGCTGCAGGTGTTCGGCATCTGCGTGTGGCTGCTGCTGAACAAGGTGCGTCGGGGATCGATCTTCTCGGAGTCGTCGTTCCTCTACGTCGACGTGATCATCGCCGCGATCCTCGTCGCCGCGATCCTGGCCCTGTCGCTCGCGATCGCTCTCGCCCCGGGCGATACGGCCCCCGGAGTCGTGGGACTGATCTGCGGTGCCTCGCTCGTCCTCGGCGGGATGGCGCTGCTCGTCGTCGTGATGAAGGCGCTGCTGCGTCAGGCGATCGCCAGCGAGGCCGAGGCGCAGACGCTCCGCGCCGAACTCGACAACGAGGTGATCTGATGCCCGTCGTGGTCGACATCGACGTGATGATGGCCCGCCGCAAGATGAGCGTCGGCGAACTGGCCGAGCGAATCGGCATCACGCCCACCAACCTCGCGGTGCTCAAGAACGGACGCGCGAAGGCCGTGCGCTTCACGACCCTCGACGCGCTGTGCGAGGTGCTCGAGTGCCAGCCCGGAGATCTGCTGCGCTGGGAGGCCGAGGGCGCCGAAGAGGCCGACTCGTAGGGTCGGCACCCGGCACCCGGCACCCGGCATCCGGCACCCGGCATCTGACCCCGCACCACCCGACCCCTGACACCCAGACAAGGGAATGTGCGTCTCCGGAGGACGGAACCCGGAAATCCGCCCTTTCGGAGCGCACATCTCCTCGCGAGACACACAGCGGATGCCGCGCCGCGGGGACTACCGCCGCGCCAGCAGCTCCCCCAGTCGCGCGGCCTCGTCCGCCGGCATCGCGTATCCGTGCTCGGCGCCCGGGTACACCCCGCCGCGCACCTCGGCCGCGTACTCGGAGACGCCGGCGACGGCCGCATCGCGCAGGGCCGCGTAGCGCTTCACGAACTTGGCCGCGCCGCCGTCGTACAGGCCGAGCAGGTCGTGGAAGACGAGCACCTGGCCGTCGGCATCCGCTCCCGCTCCGATCCCGATGACCGGGATGTCGAGCAGGGGCATGAGCGCCGCGGTGACCTCCGACGGCACCGCTTCGATCACGAGCATCGAGCAGCCGGCATCCTGCAGAGCGAGGGCGTCGTCGATCACGGCGAGCGCGGCCTCGGCGGTGCGTCCCTGCGCGCGATAGCCGCCGAGGGCGGTAGCGGTCTGCGGGGTAAGGCCGACGTGACCGACCACCGGGATGCCGACGCGCACGAGGGCCCGCGCCCGGTCGACGGTCGATCCGCCGCGCTCGATCTTGACGAGGTCCACTCCGGCCTCCTTGACGAAGCGCTGGGCGGTCGCGATCGCGAGCTCGTCGGAAGCCTCATAGGAGCCGAAGGGCAGGTCGCCGACGAGCAGCGGAATCGTGAGCCCTCTCCGCACGGCTTTGGTCAGCATGAGCATCTCGTCGACCGTCACCGGCACCGTGCTCTCGTAGCCGAGCACGGTCATCGCGGCGGAGTCGCCGACGAGCACCATGTCGACGCCGGCATCCTCGACGATCTGCGCGCTCGGGTGGTCATACGCGGTGACCATGACGATCGGGTCGCCGGCCTCCTTCTTCGTGGCGAGACTCGCGAGCGTGACCCGCTTGCGAGGTGCCGCGTGCGCGCTCACAGCGCTGCCTCCGTCAGCAGGCGGTCGACGGCGTCGTCGACCTGGATGATGCTGTTGGAGCGATCGACGTGCACGACGCGCGGTTCGTAGGTGGCGAGGTCTTCCGCGGAGTAGTCCGCGTAGGAGATGACGATGATCGTGTCGCCCGTGTGCACGAGGCGGGCGGCGGCGCCGTTGACCTGGATGACACCGGCTCCGCGCTCGCCCACGAGCGTGTAGGTCTCGAAGCGCGCGCCGTTGTCCACGTCGACGACGTGCACCTGCTCGTGCGGGAGGATGTCGGCGGCCTCGAGCAGGTCGGGGTCGATGGTGATCGAACCGACGTAGTGGAGGTCGCTCGCGGTGATGGTCGCGCGGTGGATCTTCGACTTCAGCATGGTGCGTCGCATCAGGCATCCTTCGTTGCGGAGAGGGTGTGGTTGTCGATCAGCCGGGCGGCGCCCACACGGGCCGCGACGGCGAGGAGCGCGTCGCTCTCGACGCGGTCGACGGATTCCAGCGTCGATGCGTCGCGGAGTTCGAGGTAGTCGGGCGTGATCCCGGCATCCGCGAGCACGCGTCGTGCAGCGGAGAGGATGCCGTCGGCGTCGCGCTCCCCCGCCGCGAAGCCGGATGCCGCGGCGTCGAGCGCCCGGTTCAGCGCGGTCGCCTGCGCGCGAGCATCCGCGTCGAGGTAGACGTTGCGCGAGCTCATGGCGAGTCCGTCGGCTTCGCGCACGATCGGGCACGCCTCGATGCGCACGTCGAGGTCGAGGTCGCGCGCGACGCGGCGGACGACGAGGACTTGCTGCGCATCCTTCTGCCCGAAGTAGGCGACGTCGGGGCGGACGATGCCGAACAGCTTGGTGACGACGGTGGCGACGCCGTCGAAGTGGTGGGCTCCGCGGGCGGCTCCGTCGAGCACGTCGGTGAGCCCTGCGACGTGGATGCTCGTGGCGAAGCCGTCGGGGTAGATCTCGGATGCCGCGGGCGCGAAGAGGATGTCGACGCCCTCCGCCTCGGCGAGCGCGGCGTCGCGGGCCTCGTCGCGCGGGTAGGCACCGAGGTCTTCGTTCGCACCGAACTGCGTCGGGTTGACGAAGAGCGAGACGACGACGAGGTCGTTCTGCGCGCGGGCGCGGCGCATGAGGGAGAGGTGACCCTCGTGGAAGGCGCCCATGGTGGGGACGAGGCCGACGCTCTGGTTCTCGCGCCGAGCCGCGCTGACGGCGGCGCGGACCTCGGCGATCGTGCGGAGGATCTTCATTCGGCCGTCGCCTCCGGTTCGGGGATCACGGTCGGCGGGGTGCCGGAATCGATCGTGGGGATTCTGGTCGTTGGGACTCTGGTCGCGCGGTGGGCGACGGCGCGCGTCGCGGTGACGAGTTCGGTGAAGAGCGGGGTGAGGTGCGGTGCATCCGCGTCGATCGCGTCGCGCTGCCGCTCGATCGTGCTCGCATCACCGCGGGCGATGGGCCCGGTGAGCGCATCCGGGGCGCCGACGTCCGCCCAGTTGTCGACGCTGCGGCGGACGAGCGGGGCGAGGAGCTCACGCGCGTCGTCGGCGGGGATGCCGGCCTCGGCGGCGAGCTGCTCTGCCGCGTCGAGCACGGCGAGCACGAAGTTCGACGAGAAGGATGCTGCCGCGTGGTAGGTCGCTCGATGGGCGTCGTCGACGGTGAACGGGCGGGCGCCGAGGGCGCGGGCGAGCTGCTCGGCGATGGCTCGGGCTTCGTCGGTGCTGCCGGCGATCGCGGCTCCGATCCCATCGAACACGTCGGGCGTCTCGGATCCCGTGAAGGTCTGCAGCGGATGGATGCTGAAGTCGACGTCGTCGAGCCCGGTCGCACCGGAGACGTGCCCGACGAGTCGCACGTGCGGGCGGGCGACGAACGCGACCGCCGGGATCGCGGCATCCGGAACGCAGAGCAGCGCGATGTCGGCGGACGGCATCGACTGGTCGCGGCGAAGCGGCCCGAGTACGTCGAACCCCGCCGTCCGGAGCGACCGGGCGAGAACGCCGCCGAGACGTCCGGCGCCGATCACGGCGATGGTCGTCTCAGGCGCGAGAGCAGAGGCAGGATTCATGATGAGGACCGGTCGAACATGGCGACGCGGATGCCATGAGTATCCGCCGTCAGCGGCATCCGCTCCAAATCGGAGAGCAATATGACATCGAATACACATCCGAGCCTTGTCAAATATGCAGTCACATCCCCTTTTGCATCTACACATTGCTCTCACGCATTCCATGAGGACGCGCGAGGAGTGCGACGAGCACCCCGCCGACTAGGCTCCCTCCATGCCCCACCGGACCACCGAGCTCCACGTCGATCGCGACAGCGTCGCCATGGGCGATGACGTCGTCTCGCACGCCGGCGTCCTGTCGGTCCCCCGGGGAACGCTGCTCAGCGCGGCACTCGAGCTGGCCTCGCCCGAGATCCGCTCGCCAGGGTGGTCGTGGGTCGCGGTCGTCGATGGCGCGACCACTGCCGTGTGGTCCGGCGACCACGGCGTGCAGCTCCTCGTCGCCGACCGGAAGCTCACGCGCGGACCGGTCGACGTCTTCTTCCGCTACTTCGTCCAGATCGACCCGGCATGGCTCTTCGACCGCCTCGCGCACGGCGTCCGTGCTGATCGACGCGCGCTCGAGGAGGAGTATGCCCCGATCGCGCGCGAGAAGTACCGGGCGGAGCTGCGCCGTCGCGAGCGCGAGCTCGACGGCCGATTCCTGAGCACGGAGTGCGTCGATGCCCTCCGGCACTTCGGCGCCGAGATCACCCTGCACGCCGACGTCGCCTGCGACTTCACTCATGACGGCGATGCCTGGTCGGTGAGACGCGCAGACACCATGTTCCAGGTCTTCCGGGGGCGAGGCGGGCCGGTCGCCTCGATCCGGCCGCATGTCCTCGGCGAGGCCTGGCTGGTCGGCATGCTCGGCGCGCACCGCGGCAGGGCGTACCGATCTGCCCGATGTCGAGCCCCTCCCCGGCCTGGAGTTCACGGCATCCGGTGGCCGGTGGATGTCCCGCGGGGCGACGGTCGTCCAGGTGCGATCCGAACTCGCCGCGCGAGTCGCGCAGCTCGCGCACGGACGTTCCGTCGCCGAGGTCCGCGCGTTGCTGACCTGAGACTTTTGTCACTCCTTCCGATGACACGGGGACACTGTGCCCGCCGTCGACGATGGAGTGCGATGGAAGGATGTCCACTCAGCAGATCTCCATCGCTCATCCCGAGCCCGTCCGCTTCTGGCGGAGACCCTTCCGGGTCGTGCGCGAGAACATGCGCGTCTACCTCATCCTCAACGCTGCCGCCTACGGGCTCGCTCTCCTCGGCTTCGCGATCGGGATCATCTTCCCCGATCTCGTCGCCGCCCGAGCCGCAGGGCTGGAGGAGGACGGAACGGGCGAGCTCGTGCGCTGGCTCGTCAACACACCTCCGCTGTTCGCGCTGACGATCCTCGGCGTGAACCTGTTCCGCCTCAGCGCTCTGACCATCGTGCTGCCGTCGCTGATCGTGCCGTTCGCGGGACTCGCGTTCTTCGGGTACTGGTCCCTGACCACGGGGATCACTCTCGTCCCGAGCTCGGGCACGGGGTGGGTCGCGCTCATCCCGCACTCGCTGACGTTCGTCATCGAACTGCAGGCCTACGTGCTGTTCCTGCTGGGAGCGTTCCTGGTGGGCAAGTACTGGCTCTTCCCGCGCACGGCGGGAGTGAAGAACCGGCGCCAGGGCTATCTGCGGGGCCTCCGTCAGCTGGGCCTGCTCGCACTCCCGGCGCTCGTGCTGCTCATCATCGGAGCCGTCTGGGAGGCGTATTCACTGCGCTACCTGGTGCATCCGCTCGCACAGCTGCTGCTCTGAGAGGACCACCATGTTCGATGAAGACGATGCCGACGCGCTCGGCATGCTCGGCGATGCGGACGACGGCACGATTCCCCGCCGCCAGAAGCGCGGAGACGGGCGTCCGCTTGAACCTTTCCGCTGGTGGCATCTGGTGTCTGGTCGAAAGCTGTTCGCGCTGGTCGTTCCGCGGCCGGGCGCGCCGGATGTGACCTATGCGGTCGATGTGCGGTCCCATGAGGACGGCGACCCTCGCGCCTACCTCTATCGCGACGGGGCGCAGGCCGTCGTGTCGAGGCTGCCGGCGAAGTTCGCCGTCGAGGGCGGCGTGATCCAGGTGGCGGCGGGCTCGTACGGTCTCCGGCGGATGCACTACGTCACGCCCGACCGGTCCGAGCGCCGACTCACCCCGCATCCGAGATCGGCGGTCGGCCGCCGTCTGCGACTCGAGCAGACGCATCCGGTCGCGAGCCGGTGGATCGCCGCCACAGCGATCGTCATCCTGATCGTCGGTGTGGGAGTGAATGTCCCGCAACTGGTGCAGGTGATCTCCGAGATCCCACCGATCGCGGAGCGCTTCGGCACGTTCGTCTCGCCCATCCATCTCCCTCTGTGGCTCAACATCGCCCTCGGCGCCGGTGCGGCGCTGGCCAGCATGGAGCGCGGCCTCCGCCTCCGCTACCACTGGATGCTCGACGGCCTCGGCAACTGAGCGACCGAAGCGAGCACCCTGGGTTGCTGAGCTTGTCGAAGCGCCCGTGACAGTGCGCCACCACTCTGCTACCGTCCGACGAAACGCGCGCATCGAAGGAGAGCGACGAGATGAGACCACTGCGGTACGCGATCAACGTCACGCTCGACGGCAGCGTGCATCACGAGGCGGGGCTCACTCCCGATGAGGAGTTCATGGACTTCTGGACCGCCGAGATGGATCGGTCAGACGCCGAGATCTATGGCCGCGTGACCTACGAGATGATGGAGTCCGCCTGGCGGCGGCCGGCGGATGGCGTGTGGCCCGACTGGATGAATGAGTCGGAGATCCGCTTCGCCGAGCGCATCGACCGGGCGAAGAAGTACGTCGTGTCGAGCAGCCTCGCCACGGTGGACTGGAATGCCGAGCTGGTCGAGGGCGACCTGGAAGCGGCGATCCGCACGCTGAAGCAGGAACCTGGCAAGGGCCTCTCCGTCGGCGGCGTGACGCTCACCCTCGCACTGGCAGATCTCGGCCTGATCGACGAGTACACGTTCGCCGTGCATCCGGTGCTCGCCGGAAGCGGTCCGAGACTGTTCGACGGGCTGCGTGAACGCATCGAACTCGAGCTCGTGGAGCGGCAGGAGTTCCGGTCGGGCGTGGTCGTGCAGAGGTACAGGCCGCGGGGGTGAGCTTGTCGCGCTGCGCGCCTCCGCAGGAGATGTGCGCTTCGCGAGGACGGATGCCGACAAACCGACCTCGCGAAGCGCACTTCACCTTCCGGGGCGCACACCCCGACCAAGCTTGATCACGGAAGGATGATGACCTTGCCCACGATCCGCCCCGCGGCCGCCTCCGCGTGCAGCGCCGGAAGCTGCTCGAGCGGGATACGCCGCGTGACCTCGAGGCGGAGAGCCCCGCTGTCGACCAGCGACACGAGCTCGGCCAGTTTCTCGGCATCGCTGCGGACGAAGACGACGACGGACCGCACATTCCGCTCGGCGTCGTCAGGTGCGGGCATCCAGGCGGTGGTGCTGACGACGACTCCCCCGTCGCGGACCAGCCGCACGAGCGCGGTGAACTCGTCCGGTTCGATCGGCGCGAGGTTGAGGAGCAGGTCGACGGGCTCGGAAACCGCGTCGAGCACGACGGTCTCGGTGTGGTCGATGATCTCGTCGGCGCCTGCGGCGCGCACAGCATCCGCACTCCGAGGGCTCGCGGTGGCGATAACGTAGGCGCCTGCGCGCGTGGCCAGGGCGATCGCGTACTTGCCGACGACGCCGCCGGCGCCGACGATGAGCACGCGCTGTCCGGCCTGGAGGTCTCCGTCGTCGAAGAGCGCCTGGCGCGCGGTGAGGGCGACGGAGGGGAGCGCTGCGGCATCCGCGAGCGGCACTGAGGTGGGCGCTGCGGCGAGCGCCTCCGCCGGAGCGACGACGTATTCGGCCGCTCCGCCGTCTTCGGCCATCGGCAGGAAGCCGATCACGGCGTCGCCCACCGCGAAGCCCTCGACGCCGTCGCCGATCGCGTCGATCGTGCCCGAGACGTCGTAGCCCGGCACGTGCGGGAGCACGATCGGGATGGGGAGGAAACCGGCGCGCATGCCGTTGTCAGCGGCACTGAAAGCGGATGCTGCGACGCGCAGCCGCACCTGCCCCGCACCCGGAACAGGCTGCTCGATGTCGCCGTACTGGAGCACCTCGGGTCCGCCCACTTCGTGGAACCGTACTGCCTTCATGATCCTTCTCTCTTTCGTAGGTGCTTCGAATTCGAAGCAATAGGAAGACCGTAGCACTGCTTCGAATTCGAAGCAACACGTATACTGGGTGCATGAGCACACAACCTCCTCGGCTCTCTCCCACGGAGCTCGCGGCCTACTTCGCCTTCACCGAGGTGAGCAGCCTGCTGCGGCACGCGGTCGAGAAGCAGCTGAAGGATGTCGGGCAGCTCAGCTACGTGCAGTTCCAGCTGCTGGCGCGGCTCGGCGATGCCCCCGACGGCAGTCAGCGGATGACGGATCTCGCGGACGGCGTCGTCTACAGCCGCAGCGGCCTGACCTATCAGGCGCAATCCCTCGAGGAGCGCGGTCTGGTCACGCGTGCGCCGTCACCCGAGGACGAGCGGAGCACGATCGTCGCGATCACGGCCGAGGGCCGCGAGGTGCTGGCCACGGTGTTCCCGGGACACATCGAGGCCGTGAAGAGTCTGCTGTTCGAGTCGCTGACGGACGCCGACGTCGAGGCGCTCTCGCGGATGATGACGCAGGTCAGCGGACACCTGCGGGCGAATCCCCCGCGGTCCGCCGGCCGACGCAAGGCGAAGGCCGACTGACACCCCTGGGTCGCTGAGCTTCCCCCACCCCCGGTCGTTGAGCGAGCGAAGCGAGACGAAACGCCCCGGGGTCGCTGACCTCGACCCGTTGGGTCGCTGAGCCTGTCGAAGCGCGCCACCCCCGCGCCCCGCAACGCGCTTCAGACCCCGACCCCCTCCGCCCGCAGCGCGACACGAAGCCCGTCCGCTGACGTGAAGCGATGTGTCGGCATCCCCAGTTCTTCCGCACCGACGAGCTTCGAGGCGGAGTCATCCGTGAAGAAGACCTCCGCACCCGCGAGCCCGAGGGCGTCGAGCACGTGCTGGAACGCCCGGATGTCGGGCTTCGCCCAGCCGATCTCCGCGGAGTTGAAGATGGCGTCGAAGTGCGCGGTGAGGCCCAGCGCCGCGGTCTCGGCGGGGATCGTGTCGGTACCGTTGGTGAGGATGGCCGTGCGGATGCCGGCGGCACGAAGCGCGTCCGCGATCGCGAGCACCTCTGGGTCGACCTCAGATGGCTGTCGCCCCCACTCTTCTGCCGCCGCCACCGAGCCGAGCGATGCGCCGACCCGGTCGACCCACAGGCGACGGGAGATCGCGCCGGTCGTCACCTGTTCGAGCAGATCCGGCTCGAAAGCCGTCTGTAGCACAGCGCCGGGTGCGAGCCCATGTCTGGTCTCGATGTCGGCGGTGAAGTCCGCATCGAAATGGCGGACGACACCGTCGAGGTCGAAGAGGACTGCGCGAATCGGAGGCATGCGTTCAGGGTGCCGAAGAGTCACCGCCCGCTGCCGCCAACCGACCCGAGGATCGCGGTGAAGCCCGCTTCGAGCGACCCCGCGAGCGCCGGGGCATCGCCGAGGTAGCCGTTCACCATCGCGCCGTCGCGGAGGATCATGAGCTGGTTCGCGACCGAAGTCACGTCGCGCGCGCCCGCCTGACCGGCGATCCCGGAGAAGAAGTCGATCAGCCAGGCTCGGTGCGCGTCGACGGCCACGCGGACCGGATCCGCGGGGTCGGGATACTCCGCGGCCGCGTTGATGAACGCGCATCCGCGGAATCCCGGGCTGCAGCTGGCCGCACCGATACCGGCGGCGATCCTGCGCGCTGTCGCGAGCGCGTCCCCCTCACGGACCGTGCTCTTCATCCACGTCTGCTCGGCGGCGGACTGCTGCTCGAGGTAGGCGACGACGAGGTCGCTCTTCGCGCGGAAGTGCCGGTAGAACGTGACCTTGGTGATGCCGACCTGCTCGATGATGCGGTCGGCACTCGTCGCGCGGATGCCGTGGTGGTAGAACAGCTCGTTGGCGGCGTCGAGGATCCGCTGCCGCGTGTTCGCGCCGCTCGACGGCTTCGCCGCGGGGGCGGGCGTCTCATCGTGCACGTCGGACTCCGGTCTGGTTCGGGCGGATGGCATCAGCGCCTCCAGGATTTCATGGTTCCTGCAGCGCTGCGGCGAGCGCGGCATCGACATGGAGTGCCGTGGTCGGGAAGACGGGCACCGGCGAATCCTCCGCAGACACCAGCAGTTCGATCTCGGTGCAGCCGAGGATGACGCCTTCGGCGCCCTGCGCCACGAGCTCGTCGATCACCTCGCGGTAGAACGCGCGGGACTCGGGGCGGATGACACCGTGCACGAGCTCGTCGTAGATGACGGCGTGCACTCCGGCGCGCTGCTCAGCGTTCGGGATGAGGACCTCGATCCCCTGGGCCTCGAGCCGTTCGCGATAAAACGGCTTCTCCATCGTGAAGGCGGTGCCGAGGAGCCCCACCCTGCGGATGCCGGCGCCGAGCACGGCCGCGGCGGTGGTGTCGGCGATGTGGAGGAACGGGATGCCGATCACGGCTTCGATGCGGTCGGCGACGAGGTGCATGGTGTTGGTGCAGAGCACGATGAGGTCGGCGCCCGCGCGCTCGAGACCACGAGCATGGTCGGCGAGCAGCGTGCCCGCGGCGTCCCAGTCGTCGCGGGCCTGCAGGTCTTCGACCTCGGCGAAGTCGAGCGAGTCGAGGATGATGCGCGCGGAGTGATGCCCGCCGAGCTGTTCCCGCACGCGTTCGTTCGCCAGGCGGTACCACTCGAGCGAGGATTCCCAGCTCATCCCACCGAGCACGCCGATCGTCTTCATCGGCGTCGCGCGATCTGCTCGTGGATGGGGAGAAGGGTCGGTCGCATGCACTGAATGTATCCCCGGAGCTGATGTGGTCGCTTGCGCTCGATGTCGAGGCAGGCTAGCGTCCATGTAGACGTACTAGTAACTCTACTGGTCGATCTCCATCAGAAAGAACCGCTGAACATGTCTGAGACCCCCTCCTCCACCTTGAGCAGCGCCCTGCGCCGCCTCTACTTCGTCCGCTTCGGGTTCACACTCGTCTGGGCGGCGCTGCTGTTCCTGACCGGCGGCGCCATGGGTCCGTTCCTCACGATCCTGCTGATCGTGTATCCGCTGTTCGATGCGGCATCCGTCTACTGGCAGATCCGCGCGGAGGGCGATGATCGCCGGGCGAAGGTCTCGGAGTGGATCAACGTCGTCGTCAGCGTGCTGGTCGCGATCACGCTGGGCTGGACGTCGACGGTGTCCACCTCCGTCGCCCTGACCGTGTGGGGCGTGTGGGCGATCGGCGCCGGACTTCCGCAACTGATCACCGCCATCCGCAACCGCCGCTCCGGCGGGCAGGTTCCGCAGATGCTGTCGGGCGGCATCTCGCTCTTCGCCGGCGGGGCGTTCGTCGCGCAGGGGTTGGCGGGCAGCGAGATGATCGTCGGGGTCGCCGGGTATGCGCTGGTCGGTGCGGTGTTCTTCCTGGCGTCGGCGGTGCGGCTGTCGGTGGTGCTGCGGAGGAAGGTCGAGGCGTGACCTAGGGCGTGTCTGACAAAGATGAGCGCGTGATCCGGGTCATTCCCGCGGGATGATGGGCGAGTGTCCTCTTCCCTTATCCCGCCGTGGCCGGTGACGCCGCCCACGCATGGCCGGGTGTCGCTCCGTTCAGTCAGGGACGATGACGTGACGATGGTGCGGGAGTTGGCGACTGACCCGTATGTGCCGCTCGTCGGGTCGTTACCCGCCCGCGCGAGCGATGCGGAGGCCCTGGCTTGGGTGGCGCGCCAGCAGTCACGCCGCTTAGACGGAACTGGCTTCTCCTTCGCGGTTGCCGACGCGCAGACGGGCGCGGCCGTGGGGCATTGTGGGCTGTGGCTCGCGGAACTTGGAGAAGGTCGCGCGACCGCGGGCTATGCGATTGTTGAGTCTGCCCGCGGCCGCGGATACGCGACCGACGCGCTCATCGCAGTCACTCAGTTTGGATGGACGATCCCTGGCTTGTTCCGCATAGCGCTCTACATCGAACCGTGGAACACAGCCTCTCTTCGTACCGCTGAACGCGCGGGATACGCATTGGAGGGCGTCTTGCATAGCCATCAGGAGATCGGTGGCGAACGTCGCGACATGCGCGTCTACGCCGCGATCCGCCCTGAGGAGTAGCACCTCGCCCTCCTATCTGGGCGGGAGCACCAAAGTGTCTTCCGCGCCGCGATGCTTCTCAACGCGGTCATCGCATGGTCCAAGGCATTGTCAGACCCGCCCTAACTGCGCGCGAGCAGCCCTTCGCCGTCGCGAACCCAGGTGAGATTCGAGCTGTCGCGGAATGACATCCCGACGATGCGGCGTTTCCTCGACTTGGTCACCGGGCGGATCTCGTCGTCGAAGGAACGCAGCCGTGACGCGAACTCCCACGCGTAGGCCTCGTCGCTCTCGCCGAGGTAGTAGGCACCGGGCGGAAGGATCGTGAGCTGGATCGGGCGCCGTTCGCTCTCGTACGCATCGGTGACGCGCACCTCGACGTCGTAGATCGCCTGCTCGGAGGAGTTCACCACCACGACACCGTAGGTCGTCTGCTCCTCTCCGATGCGGGATGCGACCCAGGCGAACACCTTGCTCGCCTGCGACTGCATCTCCCGCGCGGTCGCGGCTTCGTCTCGCTTGGCTTCGATGCCGAAGAGACGACCTGCGTGTTTCGCGCCGAGGACGGCCGCGAAGAGCGCGCCGATGGCGGTCAGGGCAGTGATGACGTCTGCGACGGAGCCGAGTTGCATGCGGCCACTGTACGAGCGTCATCCGGCGTCTCGCGGGCGACCGGCCGGGAGATCACGGCGGCATATCGGTGTACTCGTCGGTCCCGCTTCCGTCACGTTGGCCGGGACTCGACGGATCGTCCAGCCGTAGCTGACGATCCGTCGATCATTCGTCAGCGCTGGCGACAGTGATCGCACATACGGTATCCGCCGGTTCCGGCTACGCGGTTCCGCGGCGGAATCTGACTGCCGCTGGGACAGTCGTTGTACACGTGGTGGACGTCCGGGTTGCTGGGATTGCTCGAGTGGTAGGCCGGGACTCGCATGAGGCTGCTCCTTTGCATCGTAAGTACCGGACGATCTCCGGCACTTCATGTATCAGGAGTTCGCAACGACGCTCCTGATACATGGAGTGGGCGCTGACCAAATCGCGACATCGCCGACCCCGATATATCGATAGTGTTCGCCCATACCCGAACAGAGAGCCGGCAACGATGCCACAGACATCTCAGGGCTGGTACGCCGACCCGAATCAGTCCGCCCAGCAGCGTTGGTGGGATGGGACGCAGTGGACGGAGCACACCGCTCCGCTCGGCCAGGCCCCGGTTGTCGCGGCGGACCCGCCGGCGAAGTCGTCGAAGCGCACGGTGGCGCTGATCGTCGGCGGCGTCATTCTGGTGATCCTGCTGGTGACGCGCAGCCTCGGAGCGATCCTCCTTCTCGCCGGAGCCGTCCTGTTCTTCGTCGCGATCTATGGAATCGTGCGCGGCTCGGCCAGGTTCTTCCGGGTGCGGTCGCGGGGAGCCGCCTGGGCGGCCCTCGGTATCGCCCTTGTGCTGATGTTCGTCGGGACCGGAGCCAACGCTGCCCTGGGAGGCCCCGGGTCGAACCCCGGGAACGCGGGCAGCGACGCGGAGGCCAAGCCGTTCGCGTCGACACCTACCGAGAAGCCATCCCCCTCACCGAAGCCGACCACCTACAAGAACGTCGAGGAATCCACCTCGATCCCGTTCGAACGCGCCGCCGTGGAGGATCCGAACATCGATGTCGGACAGACCGTCATCACGACAGAGGGGGTCAACGGAACGAAGGTGACGACCTACCGCGTGACGTACGTGGACGGCAAAGAGGTCTCGCGTGAAGTCTCGGGCGTGGTCGTGACCGTCCCGCCGGTGAACGAGGTGACATCCACAGGCACACGGCAGCCGGCTCCGCCACCCGCGCCTGTGCCGTTTGTGCAGCCAGCCGGGGATTGCCACTCGAATTACGCAGGTGTCTGCGTTCCGATCGATTCCGATGTCGACTGTGAGGGCGGAGGCGGCAACGGTCCGTCGTACATCAGCGGACCGTTGACCGTCGTGGGGCCGGATGTGTATGAGCTCGATCGTGACGGAGATGGCATCGCCTGCGACTAGCCATTCGTCAGTGACGCTCGTGCGGTGCTGAGCCCTTCGCGGCAGACGCCCTTCCCTGGAGCTCCTATGTCTGCAACGACGATCAGTGATCGAGCCCGTTATCGGGCGAATCCCACGGTGCTTCAGGCGCTGAAGAATCCGCGGATCTGAGCGACGATCAACCCAGCTTGATCGTCGCTCCGGTCACGCCGCGTCCGAACCCGCGGCGGCGGCTTTCCTCCGCGCTTCGGCACGCCTCAGGCGTCGACTTGCGATCAACCACACCGATGCACCGATGACCGGAATCAGGATGATCCCGAGCGCCCAGAGTGTTGCTGCAGCCGCGCCGACCGCTGCCTTCGTTCGGTACAGCGTGATCAGGGCGACCACCGCAAGGGCCACGGCCGCAATCCAGGCCACGGACCAGGCCACGTCCCAGGGTCCTGGAATCAACGGGTTCATGAATCTCCTTCGCGCGGCAGCCGGGCCCGACCAGACTACGACCCGTCGCGAACCCCCAGATGGAGCGCGGGTCCGCCATGATCGATGACATGCCGGCCACTATCCAGGACCTGTCCCGGCAGTCCGACGGTGGCTGAGCGGCAACGAGTCCTTCGGCTTTCGGCATCCGCTCTACGCTGGAACGTCTGCCTCTTCCCGCAGGCGCCCTTCCCCTGGAGCTTTCATGTCTGCAACGACGGTCGACGATCGTGCCCGTTATCGGGCGAATCCCACGGTGCTCCAGGCGCTGAAGAATCCGCGGATGCTGACGCGCGAGGTCCTGGCCGGACTCGTCGTCGGGCTCGCGCTGATCCCCGAGGCGATCGCGTTCTCGGTGATCGCCGGGGTCGACCCGAAGGTGGGGCTGTTCTCATCGTTCATCATGGCGGTGTCGATTGCTTTCCTCGGCGGACGTCCGGCGATGGTGACGGCGGCGACCGGAGCCGTGGCGCTGGTGATCGCTCCGGTCGCGCCGACGTACGGGCTGGACTACTTCATCGCGACGGTGATCCTCGCGGGGGTTTTCCAGGTGATCCTCGGGGTGCTCGGCGTCGCGAAACTGATGCGGTTCATCCCCCGCAGCGTCATGGTCGGGTTCGTGAACGCGCTGGCGATCTTCGTGTTCAGCTCGCAGTTCCCGCAGCTGATCGATGTGCCGTGGCTGGTGTATCCGCTGGTGGCGCTCGGGATCGTCGTGATGATCGTGATGCCGAAGATCACCAAGATCGTTCCGGCTCCGCTCGTGTCGGTCGTGATCGTGACAGGAGTCGTGCTGGCGTTCGCGATCACCGTGCCGACCGTCGGCGATCAGGGCGAGCTGCCGCGCAGTCTTCCTTCGCTGTTCATCCCGAACGTGCCGCTGACGTGGGAGACGTTCACGATCATCGCGCCGTTCGCGCTCGGAGTCGCGGTGGTCGGACTGCTGGAGTCGCTGCTCACCGCCAAGCTCGTCGACGAGATCACCGACACCCACTCGCGCAAGGGACGCGAGGCGTGGGCGCAGGGAGTGTCGAACGTGCTGTCGGGCATGTTCGGCGGCATGGGCGGCTGCGCCGTGATCGGTCAGACGATGATCAACGTGAAGGCGTCCGGGGCGCGCACCCGCATTTCGACGTTCTGCGCCGGGGTCTTCCTGTTCCTGCTGGTCGTGGTGTTCGGCGACTTCGTTGGGACGATCCCGATGGCGGCTCTCGTAGCCGTGATGATCATGGTCGCGATCGGGGCGTTCGACTGGCACAGCGTGCGTCCGTCGACGTTGAAGCGGATGCCGAAGAGCGAGACCTTCGTGATGGTGGCCACGGTTGTTCTGGTCTTGGTGACGCACAATCTGGCGGTCGGGGTTGTGGGTGGGGTGCTGGTGGCCTCGGTGCTGTTCGTGCGGAGGGTGGCGCACTTCGTGACGGTTCGTCGGGTGCTGAATGAGGCTGGGGAGGTGGTGACGTATGTCGTGGAGGGGGAGCTGTTCTTCGCTTCGAGCAATGATCTGACGACGTTGTTCTCTTACTCAGACGATCCGGAGCGGGTGGTGATTGATCTGTCGGGGTCGCATGTGTGGGATGCGTCGACCGTTGCGGCGTTGGATGCGATTGAGACGAAGTATGCGGCGTTGGGGAAGACGGTGGAGATCGTTGGGATGAATGACTCGAGCGGATGCTTCCACGCGAGCCTGAGCGGAGGGTTCGAATAGATCCGCACCCCCTGTTTCCGCGGACCGCGTCTCGCTCCAACGGGCATCCTCTGGACCGACGCCGACTGCGCCTGATGCAGTACGCCCTCCGGATCTGAGATCCTGAGGCATGCTCTCTCCATGTCCCCCCGGATGGCTCTGTCTCGCGCTGCCAAACCTTGAGTGGGGATCCCTAGCGGAGTGGGCGACCGCCGCAATTGCGGCAGCCGCTCTGATCGCCGCCGGATTTTCGGCCTTCTATGCGCTGCGAGCCGCAAACCATGCTCAGAAGCAAGCCGAGATCGCTCAAGAATCGCTGACCGCAGACACGAAAGTTCGCGAGGAGCAACAAGCGCGTTTGGTGTACGCGGTTGAAAAGAGTTGGGAAGTATCTGAGCGAGGAGAGGAGCATGATTCCTACTACGAGAAGACCGCGAGCGATCCCGCACTCCTAACACGGGGCCCGGAAGGCAGTCAGGTTTACACCCGCAGCGTCGTGGAGTTCGGATTCACCGTGCGCAACCTAAGCGACGAGCTTGTGGGCCCGCTCGCCGTGTGGGCGAGGGACCGAAACAGCCGTGCTTTCTCAGCACTCCTAGCGACCTCCACGGTGCTCGAGCCGCAAAGCTCGGCCGAGTTCCTTGTCCTCTTTCCGATCCCGGACGGCATTGACCTCAGGGATGCGGAGGAGCAGGGGGTTTTGCACCTGGAACCAGTGATCGTTTTTCAAGATTCTTCGGGTGCCGCGTGGCGCCGAACCGGCCACGACACGATACGGCGTGACGAACACGGCCCCCTGTCTCCGGCCCTGTCACAGTTCGAATAGCGCACGTCCGATGCAGCTGGCTCATCTTGCTATCGGTTCACCTCATTTCCGCAATAGCCCCATACCAGCGTTCCGTGGCAAGAGAGCCGCCGTCGAATCACATCCCACCCGCGACATGACTCTCCGATGAGCTGCGCCATCGTCTTCAAACCGGCGCGTGGCGCCGATGTCGGTCAAATGAGCCATTATCTTCAGTAGGCCCATCGGCGGGCCGAGGACGAAGGGCATCAGGCATGGACGATGTGGATCTCTCAGAGATCGAGCTGATTGCAGATGGGGACGGGCTCGCGCTTATCGGACCGTCTACCGCCGTGGAACAGTTCTTGACTGCCAACCGCCTCGAATCTCGCGACCTCGAACTGCCGCGGCTCGGCAAAGCGTTCGGTGGAGGGTCCGCCGCTCTCAAGGCGGGTTCGGAAATCACGGCAAACTCCGGCCGTTGGATGAAGCTCACCGAGGAATCGTGGGCCGCTGCCCAGAAGCTTCCAAAGGTGACTAATACGTCAAGCGGAAATCTGCACGCGACACTCCGAGCCCCGAGCGGCCAGTTCGCGAAGAATCTGCAGTTCCTCAAGACACCGGGGGCGATGCTAACGAATCCGGCAATGCTCGCGGGCGTCGCGGGGATCATGGCCCAGCTCGCTATGCAGCAGACCATGGACGAGATCACCGACTACCTCGCGATCATCGACGAGAAGGTCGATGACGTGCTCCGAGCGCAAAAGGATGCTGTGCTCGCCGACATGATTGGCGTTGACATGATGCTCGAAGAGGCACTGACGATCCGCAAGGAAGTCGGTGGCGTCTCGGAAGTGACCTGGTCTAAGGTTCAGGGATCGTCGATGACGATCGCGCGCACGCAGGCATACTTCTTGCGGCAGCTCGATGCGCTGGCAGAAAAGCTGGAGAGCAAGTCAGTGAACGAGCTCGCTGACCTGTCGAAGAAGGTCGACCGTCAGGTGCAGGATTGGCTGGCGGTGCTCGCACACTGCTTCTACCTGCAGGAGTCGACCGGCGTCATCGAGATCGACCGCGTCCTCCAGACCTCGCCGGAGGAACTCGACCGACACCGAATCGCACTCCGCACAGCTCGCGCGAATCGCGCGGAACTGATCACGCGAACGACGCGGCAGCTCCTCGAACGGATGGACGCAGCGGCGGCTCTTGCGAACTCGAAGGTGCTCCTCAACCCGATCGAGTCGCCGGCTATCGTCCGCTCCAGAAATGCCGTCAGTAATTCTGTAGGGACCTTCCATGAACGTCTCGGCATCGAAGCAGCCGCCGACGCACTTGAGTCCCGTCGCTGGTCGAACGCAGTCTCGGATACGCGCGACGACTGGCTCAAAGCCGGCGGTGACAGCGTTGACACGGCGCTCCGCATCGGCACGGAAGGCGTGGAGGCGGCCGCACGTATCGGCGCCGAAGGCGTGGACAAGGCAAAGGAAATCGCAGGATCGTTCGCCGACTTCGCTGGACGCGCTTTCCGACGCCGTGCGCCGAAGGGCGAGGCTGACGAGTGAGCAGCAGCGCCGCGATCGACGACGGCGGTACTGTCGCGAGGACCTACTTCGAACTCTTCGCTATGCCGAAACCCGTCCGCATCATGGGCCGCAGTTCGAGTATCACCAACTCGTTCGTGAATGGAGTCATCCCCGTCGTCATACCGAGTGAGTCGGAGGTGCGGGAGGCGCTCCACACTCTCCGGATGCTTGAACAGATCTCTTGCGCATACTGCGGAGACACGAGCACCGAATGGGATCACCTTCGGCCCCTCGTCGAGGGGCAGCGACCTACCGGGTACATCTCCGAGATTCGCAATCTCGTACCCGCTTGCGGCAAGTGCAATCAGAGCAAGGGCAACAAGCACTGGCTCACCTGGATGCGCAGCGCCGCGCGGTTGTCACCCACGAGTCGGGGCATCGTCGATATCGAGGAGCGGATCGCCCGACTCCAGGAGTACGAGAGCGGCGGCGTGCCGACGAAGATCGACTTCGAAACGGTCGCCGGCGCCGACCTCTGGGAGCGCCATTGGGAGCATCACAAGCGGCTGCTGGAGCTCATGCGCGAAGCCGACGCGGATGCACAGCAGATCCGGATCCGCGTCCGTGAAGCTTACGACGCGCAGCGCACGGTGGCCGGCTGATGGCATCGGTCGTGACCTGGCTCGACGTTTCTGCCGAGGAACAGCGGCGGATGCGGGAGCTAGCCGCACTGTTCACCGTCCGGGACAGCCGTGATGAGCTCGGACTGGGCCTGCTGCGCGACAGCATCTCTGACGCACTCTTCCCGGGCACTTCAACCCTGCACACCCGCGCCCGCTATCTCCTCTTCGTCCCCTGGTGCTTCCAGCACGCCGCCCGCGCAAAACCAGAGCAGCGCTGGCGACGATTGGACGAGACCGAGCGCTCTATCATCTCTCCTCTTCGATCGTCTGCCGATCCGACCGGCCTTCTCGGCGAGCGTGCAGGCGCAGCACTCAAGAATCTTCCATCGTCCGCATACTGGTCGATGCTGCAGCGCTACGGGATCCTCTCTCATCCGGCCACCCGCGCTGAGGCCCTCGCTGCCTCCGCTATGAGGCGTTCCGTCGACGACGACGGACAGACGACTGCCTCATCGATCTGGTCTGTACCGTCTATACCGGACGGGTTCCCCGAGAGCATCCCCGAGGGGTTCGCCCTCGCGCATGACGAGGCCACCTGGCTACGCGACCGCATACTCGAACATGCACAGGGCTCTCTCCTCACGCACCTCGTACAGCACCGCCCCGAAGACGATAGTTCGGCGCCATGGACGGATGCTGCCGCCATCGCCGCTCCGGAGCGTGCCGCCCGAGTGCTTCAGCAAGCCGAAGACTTCTCTGCTGTGATGCACGGCGCGCAGCTGCTCTACAACCTCATGCTCGCCAGCGACGCTCACCGTCTTGACGTCGCCGATGAATCCCGGATCATCGAATACCGCGAGCGGCTCGAGGCGTGGGATCGAGAGTTGACTCCCCGAGCTCACAAATGGCAACTGAGCGATCTCCTTCATGTCCTGCGCGAGGAGCACGGCTCCGCTCCGACGGTCGCGCCGAGCACTCGCGACTTCATCACGCGATGGACAAGCCTCGTGCAGAGCACGAACGCCGGCGCGCTCGTCGATGATGAGGGTGCGAAGGCGCTCATAAGACAGAGGGAGCGTGTTGCGAAAGGCGCCAAGGCACGCTTGAACAACCAGCGACGGCTCGCGAGCTGGGGTGGCGCATCGGGTAGTGCACGGCTCACGTTCCGCTGGAGCACAGTGCGCGGGATCCTCACTGACATCGATGACGGGCTCCAACGTGCTTGAGCCCGATTCGCGGTCCCTGCTGTCCGAGCTCCTACACCCACCGCCCGGGTTCACGCTCTCACATGCGGTCGGCACGACATTCACGCTGACGCTCGAAGCCGCCCTCGCCGTGCCGCTCTCTCTCGTCGGCTCAGGAACTACCGACGACGATGCGGTCGGGATGATCAGCGCGGTGCGACGTGCGGTCGAGCGCACCGACGTGTTCGCTCAAGCCGGATACATCGGTCTCGGCGCCGCGAGCGACCTGGTCGCAGTACTCGAACCGATGATTCATCCGGTCGTGACCAAGCCGGGCCGGCTGTTCCACCCCAAGGTATGGTTCCTCGAGTTCGCTGCCGGTGACGAGCGCCGCTACCGCTTCGTCTGCAGCAGCCGCAATCTTACGAACGACCACACGTGGGATGCAGTCGTCGCGCTTGACGGCGTACCAGCCGAGGCGGCAGACGCTTTGACGCGTCGTACGAACGACGGCATGGCGCATCTTCTGCGCTGGCTGTCCGCGGAAACCCGCGTTGCGCCGCGGATGAGTGCTGCCCGCAGCGCACGCATAGCCGAGCTCGCCGAGTCGTGGCAGACGATCCGTTGGGAGCATCCGGAGCACGTGCGTCGCCTTGCGGTTCATGTGCTCGGCATCGGTGTCGATACTGCTCCTTCCGTTAGAGGCTCCCACACGCTGATCGTGTCGCCGTTCGTGACCGACGACGGCCTCAAACACGTGCGCGCTCTGCGTAGCGGCGAGACGATTCTCGTGAGTCGTCCCGAGCAGCTCGACCGGCTGAATCCGCCCTCGTTCGACAATCTCTCTATGCGGATCCTTGACGGCTTCGTCGATCAGGCGCTGACCGGAGCCGAAGCTGGCGAAGCCGTCACCACTGGACTGAGCGGCCTCCATGCCAAAGTGATCGTGCATGACCGCCCGGGTGGTGGTTCGACGATGCTCATCGGTTCTGCGAACGCGACCGGTCCGGCCTGGAGCTCGAACGTCGAAGTAATGGTGGAGCTCGACGGCCCAACCAAGAAGCTCGGCGTCGCCTGCGTCTCGGAGGCTATCGCACCGTTGCTCGAGGAGTACGTGACGGCAGGCGGAGCCACGGCGACCGATGACGAGACAGCCGAACGCAACCTCGATAGCGCTCTCAGGGGTCTCGCCTCCTCCCTTATCGCGCTGCGGATTCACGAGGGCGATTCCTACACGTTCTCGCTCTGGGCACACGATCCCATCCCGACGGTCCCTGAAGAGCTCTCTATTTCTTGGCGTCTCTTAACCCAGGCTGACGCCGTGCTCGGCGCATTCCCTCCGGAAAACGCTCCGTTCATATCGCGATCGATGTCGCTCGCCGAGATCACACCATTCATCGTGGTGTTTCTCGAAGATCAATCGGGCCGGCGCGCGCAGACGATTCTCGTCGCCGAGGTCATCGATGATGTGCCCGAAAGGCAAGATGCGATCGTCGCGGCCCATCTGACGGAGCCCGACGCTTTTGCCCGGTTCGTCCGGCTCATGCTCCAGCAGCCGGGGACCGGCTTGGGATCGGTCGGAGGGGCCTTTGGTTCGTTCCGCTCGGCCTTCGGCGGAGGCGTCACCGAAGACGGTTCGGGATTGCTGGAACTGCTGGTGCGCGCCGCGGCGACGAACCGGGAGGCCCTGGCGGACATCGAGCGCGTGCTGTCGCATCTGCGTCTCGACGACCGCGCCGCTACCTTGCCCTCGGGATTCAGCGAGGTCTGGGCGTCCGTGATCGGTTCTCTCGAGATGGAGGCCTTTGATGGCCGTTGACGTCGAAGCGGTCATGCGGGGGTTGAAAGGCTTTCAACGCGACGCCGTCAGCCATGTGATCGATCGCTTCTACGGTGATCGCGACGGCAGCGGAAGGTTCCTCGTCGCCGACGAGACGGGCCTCGGTAAGAGCGTGATCGCGCGCGGAGTGATCGCGAAGACGATCGAACATCTGCAGAATGCCGACGGTGTCGATCGGATCGACATCGTCTACATCTGCAGCAATGCCGACCTCGCGAATCAGAATCTACGGCGGCTGAACGTCACCGGAGACAAGCACATCGCAGTCGCAACCAGACTGACTCTGCTGGCCCGCGAGAGCCACCGGCTCACAGAGCACGAAGGGTCGAGCGGCAAGAAGGTCAACCTCGTCTCGTTCACCCCCGGCACCTCGTTTAAAGACAGCGGCCTCCGCTGGGGCAGCGCGGAGGAACGCGCACTCCTCTGCATCCTCCTCGAAGGAATCTTGCGGCCCGAGCGCGAGATAAAGCGCGCGGGCCGGTTGATCCTGCAGGGCGCGGTGCAGAAGCTGTCGAGCTTCGAGCGGCGCATCAGTCGGATGCTCGACGACCTCGGCCCCACCGGTCCCGACGAACGAATCACGGACGTTTTTGCCAACGCCATCGAAGCGGACGGCACACTCCAGAGGGTCGTCGCCCTGCAGGAGCGCGTGCACGTTCACGGACGCAAGCCGGATTCGGGCGATTTGTGGCGTGAGGCGGCCGACCTCGTGGCTGCGTTGCGGCGCCATCTTGCGCAGGCCAGTGTCGATGCACTCGAGCCCGACCTGGTCATCCTCGACGAGTTCCAACGGTTTCGATCGCTCCTCGATCCGTCAAGCGGCAGCGAGGCCGCGGAGCTCGCCGACAGCCTTTTCACCTACGGCGACGCGAAAGTGCTGCTCCTCTCGGCGACACCATATAAGCCGTTCACCACGGCTGACGACGCCGACGACGATCACCAGCGCGACTTCCTCGAGACGATCGGGTTCCTCGCCGGGCGTGACGTGTCACGGGTCGCGGAGGTTAAGACCGCGCTGGAGGCTCACCGCCTAGCGCTAGTCACCGGCGGCGATGCGGCAGCGTCTGCGGCGTCCGTTCGCAACGCACTGCTTCCCTACATGTCGCGCTCCGAGCGCCCTCCGCTGGCTCGCAACCAGGACATGGTGATCGATCGCCCGCTCGACGGAGGCGTACCGAGCGCGGCCGAGATCGCCGACTGGGGATCACTGCATCGCCTCGACCGACATCTGGGCGCGCACATCGACATCGAGCAGTGGAAGTCGATCCCCTACTTCGCGACGTTCATGGACACGTACAAGTCCGGCTCACGCGTGCGCGACCTGCTAGATGGCGACGGCAGCAAGACCATCGCCCCACTACTTTCCGCTGCGCGCGGGATCCGGTTCGACGATGTCCGAGCCCGGGCGGAGATCGATCTCGGAAACGGGCTGCTTCGCGCCCTCGCAGAGGATACGGTCGGCCGAGGGTGGTGGAAGCTTCTGTGGATGCCGCCCTCGATGCCGTACCTGCGACCTGGACGGATCTACTCCAGCGTCGATGGCGACGTGACGAAGCACGTCGTCTTCTCCGCGTGGAACGCAGTACCCACGGCGATCGCCGCCCTGCTGAGCCACGAGGCTTCGCGGCTGGCACACCGCGGCCGGAGCCGAGCATCGGATTCGAGCGCTGCGCGCTTGGCATGGTCGGTCAACGAGGACGGACGACCCACGCAGATGAGTGCTCTGGCCCTGTTCTGGCCGCACCCGGGTCTGGCGTTCGCAGCGGATCCGCTGTCGTCGGCGCGTCGGGCGGGTGGGCCCACGGATGCCCGGACGGTGGCGGAAATGGTGGACTCGAGCGGAGACGATATCGAACCCTCGTCAGCCTTCTTCACCTACCCCGGGGCGATCCCGCCCGGGGTCAAGCCGTCCCAGGTGGCGGCCATGGTCGGCGGAGAGCCGGATGTCGAGGAGTCGGAAGCGAGTGGCCGGTTCGCCGACTATCTCGAGGCAGCAACCGGGGCGATGCGTGGTGCAACATCCGGACACCCCGATCTGGGATGGCTGGCCGCCCATGCGCCGGGTTCGATCGCATTCCGCGCAATGCATGCGGCCTCGTCCCCGGAAGCGTCTGGGGCGGGTGTCTGGCGAGCCGCTTGGCATCTGTCACTCGCGTTGCGTTCGCTATTCGCGAGACCCGAGACCTCGGCGCTGTTGGACACTCTGGACGAGACGGATGCTCCCTACTGGAGAGTCGTGCTCGACTACTGCGCCGACGGCAACCTGCAGGCCGTGTTGGACGAGTATCTTTATCAGCTCCGCAGCGAGGCCGGTGGCGGGCTGCTCGACGACGAGGGTCTGATGCTCGCGGCGATACAGATCGGTGGGGCGGTACGGATGAAGCCCGCCATGTTGCAGGGGCACGAGGCGACGGCAGAACGTTTGCCGATACGGTTTCCCACGCGCTTCGCCGTTCGGTATGGCGGAGCAGGCACGGATGCTGACGAGAAGGTCGCCGCGCGTCAGAGCGGCGTGCGGGCAGCGTTCAATAGTCCATTCGCACCATACGTGCTCGCGTCGACGAGCGTCGGACAGGAAGGCATCGACTTCCATTGGTGGAGTCATGCTGTTGTGCATTGGAACCTGCCTTCAAACCCCGTCGACTTCGAACAGCGCGAAGGCCGCGTGCATCGTTACATGGGTCACGCTGTCCGGAAGAACGTCGCGGCGCGGCACTGGGACGACGTGCTGTCGTCGGAGAATGCGCCGTGGGACGCGGCCTTCGACGCGGCGCTCGCTTCATCGGCGACGTCAGACTTGGGGCAGTTCGCACCGTGGTGGGTCTACGACGGTGATGCCCGGATCCATCGACGTATCGCGTCGTTCACGTTGAGTCGTGACCATGACCGATACAAACGATTGCTGGATGCGTTGACGTTGTACCGCCTGACCTTGGGACAACCCCGGCAAGAGGACATGCTGAGACTGATGCGGCAGAACGGAGTCGAGAGGGATCTCGAAGCGGGGGCGATAGACCTGCGAGCCCCCGGAAAGGGATAGACCGCCGAGAAACTAGGAAAGGCTCCGCTGCCATTGCGACCATGCGTGCTCTAGGGCGAGATCGTGTGGACGGTGCGGGAGGTGCGCAAGCGATTCTCTCGTGATCCCCAACTCCGCAAGCGTTCTGCCTTCGCGGGTCGCCACTCTGAGAGACTGCGGCTCAATTGCCCAAAGTGACGAGTCAAGCATCCGGTGGTGATTGCTACATAGAGCTATGCCGTTGCGGGGGTCGTCAGCGCCACCAGAGGATTTTGAGCGAAGGTGCGCCGCCTCGATAACGGTTGAGATGGCAAGATCGCACACCGCGCAGAGGTCGCCGTAGCGCTGCTTGACCCTGAACGCGAACCGCGCCTGGTTGGGTCGCGAACGTCTGAGAGCCCAGCGATCGGTATCGTCAAGAGAAACGAGACTGAAAGGCAGTTCGTCTTCGGCGGGGGCAGGCGGCAACGTCGCGTCCTCAAGGAAGGTGAGAAGAGCGGTCGACGTAGATTCGTCTATTTCTTCGACGAACGCCCGGTAGACCGCCCGCATCTGGGCGCTAGCCTTGGCGAGAGTGATGACGAACACCGGCATCGCCAGCTCGTACGCTCGCCGGGTTGCATTGATCTCGGCGCGATCACGGCCCCCGGTACTTGTGGCCGGGAAGTGGTAGACAACACCGGATTCAGAGATCTGGTTGGCGTACTTGACCCCAAGGTCGAGGAACGTTAACGCTATGCCGTGCGGAGCATGCTCGTGTCGCGTGTTCTCGACATCGACGTAGATTCCTCGAGCTCCCGCGTAAAGCCCTGCCTTGCGGACCTCTTGTGGTGCAACGAACGTAACATCCACGCGCGTGACGAGTTCGCTCCACAGCTTCTCCCGCCGCACTACCTCGAGATCGTGCCCGGCGGCGCCGGATCGGTTCAAACCCTCGGATACCGACCATCCCTCCTTCGTCAGCGCCCAGATGCCATCGGCTCGCGCCTCGAGCAAGCCTTGTTCGACCATGCGCTGACGCTCGAAGGACGTCCGGTTCCGCCATTTGGTCTCGAACTGACGCGTGGTTTGAGGCAAGAGATCGTCATCTGACCAGAGATGGCCGTAAGCCTCCTCGAAGGCATCCAACACGTCTCGCCTCCGAGCGCTCCCTCCGGCCGCGACAAGTTGTAACAGGAGCCGAGTACGAAGGGCGGCATGCGAGGTGAGGGGCATGGACTCAGCATGCCGGTATATCGCTCGGCCTGTGAGGTCCCGTCGACAGATCGCAAGCCAGGGAGCGCCACACGGTGCAGGTATGGGAAGCTAGCAACAATGCGCATCATCGACAACGTCAGCGACCTCCTCGGGGATGATCTCAAAGCCGAGATCAAGCCCGGGTCGAAGGTCCGAATCGCTGCGTCAACTTTCTCGATCTTCGCATTCGAGGCGCTCCGCAAGGAGCTCGAGCAAGTCTCGGATCTGGAGTTTATCTTTACCTCGCCATCGTTCGTCACAGAGAAAGTCACAGACAAGCTTCGCAAGGAGCGACGCGAGTTCTTCATTCCGGGTGGTCCACGCAAACCGGCCGAATCGAGCCTGGCCGGCTCTGACTTCGAGATCAGACTGCGCAACAAACTCACTCAACGTGCGATCGCTCGTGAGTGCGCCGACTGGATACGTCGGAAGGTGACGTTCCGTTCGAATGCCACAGGTAATCCGATGCAGCAGTTCGCAGTGCTCGACGACACGAGCGCCTACACGCAGCTGCAGGGCTTCACCACCGCTGATCTCGGCTATGAACGGGGCAATGCGGTGTCGAGCTTCGTGAATCGCCTCGATGAAGCGCCCATGACGGCGCAGTACCTGCAGCTGTTCGAACAGATCTGGAACAACCCGGATCAGGTCGAGGACGTCACCGAAGCCGTGAGCGAGCAGATCGCGAGCGTGTATGCCGAGAACAGCCCCGAGCGGATCTACTTCCTGATTTTGTACAACCTCTTCTCCGAGTTCCTCGACGACCTCAGCGAAGATGCACTACCAAACGACCGCACGGGGTACCAGGACACGAAGATCTGGCAGAGCCTTTACAACTTCCAGCGAGATGCGGCAACGGGGATCATCAACAAGCTCGAGACGTACAACGGCTGTATCCTCGCTGACAGTGTGGGCCTGGGTAAGACGTTTACAGCGCTAGCGGTCATCAAGTACTACGAACTGCGGAACAAGAGCGTGCTCGTCTTGGCGCCGAAGAAGCTCGCTGACAACTGGACGAACTACAACTCTCCCTACACGACGAACCTGTTCCACGAGGATCGGTTCGGCTACACCGTTCTCGCGCACACGGATCTTTCCCGGACGCGCGGCGAGTCGCTCGGCAAGGATCTTTCTCGCCTCAACTGGGGCACGTTTGATCTAGTTGTGATCGATGAGTCGCACAACTTCCGCAATGCTGGCTATTCGGAGGAGCGGGAGAGTCGCTATCAGCGGCTCATGCGTCAAGTGATCCGCGAGGGCGTGAAGACCAAAGTGCTGATGCTCTCGGCGACTCCAGTGAACAACCGCTTCAACGACCTGAAGAACCAGTTGCAACTGGCCTACGAAGGAGAGAGCGAAGAGCTCGAAAAGCACCTGACCCTATCCACTTCGGTCGAGAATGTTTTCCGAGACGCGCAGCGAGCTTTTAACGTCTGGTCGAAGCTCGAGCCGTCGGAGCGAACCGCGGAGCGAATCCTGCAAATGCTCGACTTCGACTTCTTCGAGTTGCTCGATGCCGTCACAATTGCCCGGTCGCGCAAGCACATTCAGGCCTATTACGACATGACCGACATCGGCGCCTTCCCGCGTCGTCTGCCGCCGGTAGCGATCCGGGAGCCGCTGACGGATCTCTCGGATGTCCCCGCGTTCGATGAGATTTTTGAGCGCCTCGAGCAACTGACCCTCGCCGTTTACCGACCGCTTTCTTACGTGTTCCCTAGCCGGCGCGCGATCTATGAAGCGGCTCTCGGAGAGAAGAACGTGGACAATTTCCGCGGTGGCGCCGGACAGCAAGGGCGCGAGCAGGGCGTCAAGAAGCTGATGACGGTGAACCTGCTGAAGCGCCTCGAAAGCTCCGTCGAGGCGTTCCGGCTTACGCTCGGAAGGATCGAGAGGATCACCGATACGACACTCGGTCAGGTGAAGCACGGCAACTCCGTTGTGAGTGCCGATGATGACGATCTCGAGCTCGATGTTGACGACCCAGACGATGCTGAGCTGAGTTCGTTCCTCATCGGAGGCGGCCTGCGGATAGCGCTGAGCGATATCGACACGGAGTCCTGGAACCACGACCTAACCCATGATCTCGAGGTCTTGCGGCAGCTGCTCGACGAAGTGCGCCGCGTGATCCCTGATCGCGATCTCAAGCTGCGCCGTCTGCATAAGGTAATCGAGGACAAGATCGATAACCCGCTTAACTCTGGCAACCGGAAGGTGCTGATCTTCTCGGCATTCGCAGACACTGCGGACTATCTGTACCGTGAGCTCGGCCCCGTACTCGCGCGGCGCGGGCTGGAGACCGCGGTCATCACGGGCTCCAGCCACGGCGTACGTACAACGCTCGGAACCGGGTTCGACGCGCAAGAAGCGATGTCACTGTTCTCCCCGCGCTCGAAGCATCGCGAACTGACGATGCCCGGAGAGACTTGCGAGATCGACATTCTCATAGGCACCGACGTGATCAGCGAAGGCCAGAACCTCCAGGACTGCGACTTCCTCATCAACTACGACATCCACTGGAACCCCGTGCGCATCATCCAGCGCTTCGGCCGCGTGGACCGCATCGGCTCGACGAACGACGTGATTCAGCTCGTAAATTTCTGGCCGGATATCTCGCTGGACGCGTACATCAACCTCAAGGAACGCGTGGAAGGGCGAATGATCATCGCAGACATCGCTGGCACCGGCGACGACAATGTCCTCGATCCGGGAGGCGCCGAAGCCGCGTACCGGCGAGAGCAGCTGCGGCGCCTGCAAGACGATGTCGTCGATCTCGAGGACGTACGAACTGGCGTATCAATCACCGATCTTGGACTCAACGACTTCCGTATGGATCTACTCGGGTTTATGAAGCAGCACGGCGATCTGCACGGTCACCAGATGGGGTTGCATTCTGTCATCGCAGCTGATGAGGCCGAGGGGCTGCCGCCGGGAGTGATCTTCGCGCTGCGAAACGTGAATGCACCGAATGACGTGAACCGCGGCAACCGTCTGCATCCGCACTATCTTGTCTATCTCGGCGAAGACGGGCGCGTGATCGCTGACCACACCGAGGCAAAGCGTCTGCTCGACCTGCTCCGAGCTGGCTGCCGAGGCATTGACCAACCAATGGTCGATGTCGTCGCAGCATTCAACGCTGAGACGCGCGATGGCGCTGCGATGAGTCGTTACTCGACACTGCTCACAGACGCGATCCGATCCATGATCGACGTCACAGATGAACGTGACATCGACAGCCTCTTCACCGCCGGTCCGACGACGGCACTGATGCAGGGCATCAGCGGGCTGGACGACTTCGAGTTGATCGCCTTCGTCGCCATCGTCGATGAGTCCGCCAATGACTGATCACGTCCTCTTCCGATGGCCCGAACGCGCGGCCTTCGGCCGCACCGTACCAAAGACGCGATTCTACGAGCGAGGCAACATCCATGCCGGGATGCGTGAGAAGTTTGTGGACGACATCCAGCGCATCACCTGGGCCTACAAGCTCGCCGACGATACAATCCATCTCCGCGGCACCGCCACGGTACCGGAGATCCAGGTCTTCACCGTTGAGACCAAAGGCGCGGATGTCTCCGACGACGTGCTCACCGCCATTGACAAAACGGTGCACTTCCCAATCATCTTCGAGATCGTCGGCAACATGCGCGTGCGTACTGTCGCCGCGCAGAAGACACTTCACAGTAGTACCCCGACCATCGGCGCCTACTTCACCACCGAATGGCATCCAGCCGAGACTTCGCGCCGTCCGCTCCCGACGGCACTCGATCTACCAGGCCTGTACGAGGCGATTCTTGCAGCACTATTGCCCATGGCGACGCGCACCGGTGAGACAGTGTCGGCAGCCACCGGCAGGCTGGACCGCGCCCGAAGACTTCAACGCGAGATCGCCATACTGGAGCGCAAGCTGCGCACCGAGCCACAACTCAACCGCAAGATCGAACTCCGCAGTCAGATCAGGGAACGCACGGCAGTGCTTACCGAGCTGACCGGCCCCGAATCGAGCAGCAAGGAATGACCGTGCACAAGCGCAAGATGCTTTCGCCAGATTTCACCCAGCGCAACATAGACCTGATCGCCGAGCTGTTCCCTGCGGTTGTCACCGAGTCGAGGGATGCGGAAGGCAACATTACTCTCGCCGTTGACTTCGATCTGCTGCGCCAGGAGCTCTCCGACCATGTCGTCGATGGGCCGCAGGAGCGCTACCGGCTCGACTGGCCCGGCAAGCGGGCCGCCGCCTTCGCGGCGAACGCGCCGATCTCGAGGACTCTGCGCCCCGTGCTCGAGGAATCTGTCGACTTCGACACTACGAAGAACCTGTTCATCGAAGGCGACAACCTCGACGCCCTCAAGCTTCTTCAAGAGTCCTACCTCGGCAAGGTTAAGCTCATCTATATCGACCCGCCCTACAACACAGGCAACGACTTCGTCTACGAGGACGATTTTGCCCAGTCGAGCGCCGATTACCTCGCCCGCTCAGGCCAGACTTCCAAGACGGGTGAGCGCCTCATGGCAAACACGGAGGCTAATGGTCGCTTCCACTCCGACTGGCTGAGCATGATGTATCCACGTCTTCGACTTGCACGCAACCTTCTGCGGCCTGACGGCGTCCTGCTGGTCTCGATCGATGACACAGAGATTGCGAACCTCCGGGCCATGCTCGATGAGATTTTTGGGCGCTCTAACCTCATCACCCAGATCGCGCATAAGGCTCGTGCCTCGGTGTCGAACGACAAAGTCGTTTCTCAGAACCACAACCACATCCTTCTGTATGCTCGCGACTTCGAAGCCGTGTTTGCGCAGCGCGCTTCGATCGGGCTCGACCCCGACCTCAGCGGCTTCGCCAACCCCGACAATGATCCCAGAGGTCCCTGGAAGGCAACGCCCGTCGATGGCCCCGGCGGGGCAAAAAAGGGAAACCCGTTCTACGAGTTCCTCGGCGTAGAAGGGCACTGGCGCTACTCCAAGGAAACGATGGGTCACAAGCACGCCGATGGGCTGATCATCCGCACCGCGTCTGGCCTTCAGCAAAAGTATTTCCTGAGCCAAGCACGCGAGAGCCGAAAGACAGTCACGAGCTGGTGGGACGACGCCGGGTTCACGTCAACTGCAACGCGCCGCCTGACTCAGCTAATGGATGGCGCTCTCTTTGACACACCGAAGCCGGTCGAGTTACTGGACCGGATGATCAATATGTTCACCTTCAGCGACAAGAACGCGATTATCTTGGACTTCTTCGCTGGCAGTGCGACAACTGGACATGCTGTCATGGCCGCCAACGCCAAAGACGGCGGCGACCGCCGTTTCATCCTTGTGCAACTCGATGAGAAGCCCAACGCGAAGTCTGAGGCCGCGGCTGCCGGGTACACTTCGATCGCCGCGGTCGCGCGCGAGCGATTGCGTAGGGCGGCCCAAGCGGATGGGGCCGACGCAGCGGATCTTGGCTTCCGCGCTCTCACCGTGGACTCAACTAACCTTGCCTCCGTTCTAGCCACCCCTGATGAAACAGGGCAAGGCGAACTCCTCGGCCTGGTTGACAGCATCAAACCCGATCGTTCCGGTGACGACTTACTATTCCAAGTGCTTCTGGACTGGGGTCTCGATCTTGCGGCACCTATTGCGCGAGAAGAGGTCGCCGGGCGAGAGGCGTTTTCCGTAGACGACGACGCACTTATCGCGTGCTTCGCTACAGAGGTTTCGGACTCGGTCGTGCGAGCGATCGCGGACCGCCACCCGTTGCGCGCCGTGTTCCTGGACGTGGGCTTCGCAAGCGACGCGGCGCGCATCAACGCCGAGCAGATATTCCGCGAGGTGTCCCCCGAGACAGAAGTTAGGGCGATCTAGCCTGATGAAGCTTCAGTTCAAGGTTCAGGATTATCAGACCGAGGCCGTCGATGCCGCGGTCGAAGTGTTCGCTGGGCAGCCGTACGCCGATGGGGTGAGGTACCGCATCGATCCCGGCAAGGACGCTGCGCTGACGCTGCTGGACGACGCCGGTCTGCGTAACACCGAGATTGCGCTCACACCGCCTCAGTTGCTTGAGAACGTGCATGCGGTGCAGCGTGCGCGCGGGCTGGAGCTGTCTAAGGAGCTCAAGGACCCGGTCAAGAAGTCGGCGGCACCGATCAACCTCGATATTGAGATGGAGACCGGCACGGGCAAAACATACGTCTACATCAAGACGATCATGGAGCTACACAAGCGGTATGGGTGGTCGAAGTACATTGTGGTCGTGCCGTCGATCGCGATCCGTGAGGGCGTAAAGAAATCGTTCGACATCACTGCCGAACACTTCCAACAGCTGTACGGCACCAGGCCGCGCACGTTCGTCTACAACTCATCGCGACTTCACGAGCTGGAGCGGTTCTCCTCGGACGCGGGGGTGCAGGTGATGATCATCAACATCCAGGCATTCAACGCCACCGGCAAGGACGCCCGGCGCATCTACGAGGTGCTCGATGACTTCCAGTCGCGCAGGCCTATCGATGTGATCGGAGCGAACCGGCCGATTTTGATCATCGACGAGCCGCAGAAAGTCGAGGGCGACGCCAAGAAGCCGTCGAAGTCGCTAGAAGCGCTCGGGCTGTTCAACGCCCTGTTCGCACTGCGGTACTCAGCAACCCACAAGATCGAGCGGACGAAGGTGCACCGCCTCGACGCGGTCGACGCCTACAACCAAAAGCTGGTAAAGAAGATCGCGGTGCGGGGCATCACCGTGAAACACTTGGCCGGTAGTACCGCGTACCTTTACGTGGATGGGTTGGAGGTCGGCAAGGGCGCGGACTTCCCCAAGGCCCGCGTCGAGCTGGAGGTGCAGACCGCCAGCGGTATTAAGCGTCAGGTTCGGCGGCTGAGTCAGGGCACGAACCTGCACGACATCTCCGGCGGCATCGAGGCGTATAAGGGCCTTTTCATCCGGAATGTCGACGCGAACCGCGACATCATCGAGCTGAGCAATGGTGACACCCTCGGCGCCGGCGAAGTCACGGAGGACGTCGCCGAGGACCAGAAGCGACGCATCCAGATTCGCGAGGTCGTTCGCGCGCACCTGAATAAGGAGCGTGAGCTGTTCGCGCAGGGCATCAAGACACTGTCGCTTTTCTTCATCGACGAGGTTGCAAAGTACCGCGACTATGACCGCGAGGACACCCTCGGCGAGTATGCCCGAGTGTTTGAGGAAGAGTACGCGGCGGTGCTCGCCGACTACCTCGGCCAGCTTGACCTCGACGAATCAGCCGAGCGCTACCGCAAGCACGTTGAGGCGATCCCGGTGCGCTCGACCCACGAGGGCTACTTCTCCATCGACAAGAAGACTAAGCAGTTCGTCGATGGGAAGATCGCAGCGCGCGGCGATTTCGCCGGCCAGTCGGACGACGTGGATGCGTATGATCTGATCCTCAAAGACAAGGAGCGGCTGCTGTCCTTCGAGGAGCCGGTGCGGTTCATCTGGTCGCACTCGGCGCTACGCGAGGGTTGGGACAACCCGAACGTGTTCGTGATGGGCATGCTAAAGAAGAGCGACAACACCACGACGAGACGGCAGGAGATCGGTCGAGGCTTGCGATTGTCGGTCGACCAGCACGGCGAGCGGATGGACAACCCCGTCACCGTTCACGACATCAACGAGCTGACCGTCGTCACCGACGAGTCATACACTGACTTCGTCACCGCCCTCCAGAAGGAGATCATCGAGTCGCTGTCTGCCCGACCGCGCACGGCGAGCGTCGACTACTTCACCGATAAGCACATCACGCTCGGCGACGGGTCTATGAGCGCAATTCACAAGGCAGCCGCGCAGGCTCTGTATTTCCACCTGATTAGAAACGATTATATCGATGAGGCAGGCCTCGTGACGCAGACATACAAAGAGGCACGAGCCGACGGCACCCTCGCGACCCCGACGTCGGATGTGCTCAAACCGATCATAGATTTCGTCTGGCCCCTCGTCGATGCGCTCTACCTCGATGTGCCGAAGCCTACCGATGGCCGCAAGCCGAAGAAGATCCCGTTCAACGAGGCGAACTTCAAGAAGCGCGAGTTTCAGGAGCTGTGGGGACGAATCAATCGCAAGGCCGTCTACCAGGTCGAGTTTGACTCCAATGAGCTGATTGCCAACTGCATTCGCACGCTCGACACGTCGCTCAACGTCACGGTCATGCAATACATCGTCGAGGCCGGCAATCAGATCGTCGGTCTCGAAGTCGAGCAGCTGGAGGCTGGCACCGGCTTCAAAGTCTCGGAAACGAAGGTCGAACACTCGGCCGTGTCAGCAGGCTCGACGGTCAAGTACGACCTGCTGGGGGAGATCGCTGAGAAAACGCACCTCATTCGCCGCACCTGCGCGGCGATCCTGGCAGGTATCCAGCCGGGTACTTTCGCAAAGTTCAAGCAGAACCCGGAGCAGTTCATCACCGAAGCCTCACGGCTGATCAACGAGCAGAAAGCCACGGTGATCGTCGAGCACCTCAGCTACGACCCTCTCGACGCCCGCTACGATTCGTCGATCTTTACGGAGAACCAGACCGCTCAGGACTTGTCTAAGGCGGGTGACAAACTGAAGAAGAGCGTGTACGAATACACCATCACCGACTCCAAGGTCGAGCGGTCGTTTGTCGAGAAGCTCGACGTCAGCGACGAGGTGGTCGTGTACTCGAAGCTGCCACGCGGGTTCTTCATACCTACCCCGGTCGGCGACTACAACCCCGACTGGGCGATAGCGTTCCGCGACGACGACACAAAGATTAAGCACGTCTACTTCGTCGCCGAGACCAAAGGCTCAATGTCGACTATGCAGCTCAAGAGCATTGAGAACGCCAAGATCGAGTGCGCCCGCAGATTCTTCGCGTCACTCAACGAGGCTTCTGAGGGCGGCATCGTCAGCGTCAAGTACGACGTTGTGGACAGTTATGACTCGCTGCTCTCAGTCGTTGGGGCGTAGCTGCGCACCGGGTTGCAAGCCACCTGCCGCGGACCGCGAGTTCAGACGGCACGCCGGCGAACTCAGCGTCGTATCACGGCGACTCACTCTGGATCGTCACCTCAGATCACGGCGGCACAACGAAGACCCGCTCGCTTCCATCCCGCCCGCACACGCGGCGCAACGATAATGGACGGGTGTATAACCTGATTGTCGGCGCCACAGGCGGATCCATCCATCGCAGCAGGATGCTGGAGTTCACATCGGAAGATGCCACCCAATTCGCTGAATCAAGCCCTCGCTACCAGCGCCTCCTGACCCTCCCCACCCTGCTGATGCCTGAGTTGAACGACACGAGCGAACCACCATACGCGCGTGTCGGCAAGATAGACGAGATCACGCTCGAATCAGGCACAACTGTCGCCTTCAGGTTTCGGGCGAACGATGCGGTTGCAGCTATCCAAAGCGATCGCATCGCTGAATTGACCAGTGAACTGGGCGTAGACAGCTGGGAGCTTGATCGAACACATTGGGCCGTTAAGAACGTCGACCTCTACGATGCCGTCTTGACGCGCGAATCGGGTCCAGGGTCAGAATCTGCTGCCCTTTCGATCCCGACTCACCTTGCTCGCGAGAGAGACCTCGTCGCCGTAATGATGCCGTTCGCTGGCTTCGATCACGTCTACGACGCCATACGGAGCGCCGCCGCTGATGCCGGCCTACGGTGCCTGCGCGCTGACGACATCTGGGAAAGCCATAACATCATGGACGACGTTCTTAGTTTGATTTGGCGGGCCCAGATCGTAGTTTCCGACCTCACCGGTAAGAATTCCAATGTCTTTTACGAGACCGGGATCGCGCATACGCTCGGTCGACATGTAGTCCCGCTCGCCCGGACACTTGCGGACGTTCCCTTTGATCTTCAGTCGATACGTACGCTCGAGTACCTCCCGAACACCGAAGGCTTGGAGGCCCTTCGATCTGCTCTCACTCGGCGCTTGCGGACTCTCGCCATGTCGGGCTGACGAGAGACTTGCCATCCCGATTCCATGCAGCGTATGTAGGAAGCACAGATTGACCCCGTCGCATGGGCGCATTCGGTTTCAACTCAGTTTCTCCATCACTTATCACCTTGCGACCACGTTGGCGCAGCATGGCGATGCCATCCGAACGCACGACCGAGGCGTCGTCTCGAGGCTAGGCTCCTCCAAATCGTTCCCCCGAGCTCACCTGCTGCGCCACCCGCCGCAACGCCAGCAACAACGGCTCCACCAGCACCGACCCCAGCACGACGTACCGCACCGCGGCCTCCGCGGACTCCGTCGGCACCCCGGCGATCTCGGCATCCGCAATTCGTCGCATGCTCGCGAGGTACTCCGCCATCGCGGCATCCGGCACGACGAACCCCGCACTCTCCAGCCCCTGCAGCGCCCGCGCCACTGCGCTCAGCACCGCCGGATCGCACATCCCCGGCTTCCACCCGAGCCCGGTCACAAGAAGCTCGGCCTCCGTCAGATCCAGTGCTTCATCCGCCGGCGGAGTGATCGCCGCATGCGCGGTCCCCAGCAGGTCGTGCGGGCTCTCCGGCGGATCATCCAGCGCCGCCAGCACACGTCGCGTCTCAGCGATGCTCACTCCGGCATCGAGCAGCGCCCGGATCACCCGCAGCCGCTCCACGTGCTTCCCGCCATAGGCGGCCTGGGTCGGCGCGCTGCGCTCACCCTCGGGCAGCAGCCCCTCGCGCAGGTAGTACTTGATCGTCGGCACGGTCACGCCCGTCTGGGCTGACAGTTCAGAAATTCTCATGGCCACCTCTTGACTTCGATAGTAGCGCTATCCATTATGGATAGTGAAACTATCCAACCAAGGAGACATCATGTCGAAAGTCATCACGGGCCGCATGACCCACCGCCACGAGGGCGAGCTCGTCGTGTTCCACATCGGGATGCAGATCAACCGCTGGTGGCGGCCCGACCTGTGGCTGCCGACGTTCTTCTCGATGCCGCCGATGCTGCGCGAACTCTCGACCGACCCCGATTCGGGCATGCTCGGTTACCAGCTGCTCTTCGGATCCGGCGGACCCTACGTCGTGCAGTACTGGTCCTCGGTCGACAAGCTCTACGCCTACGCGTCCAGCCCGTCACAGGAGCACCGCCCCGCCTGGACCCGCTTCAACAAGATGGCGCGCAAGGCTCCGGGAGCGGTCGGCATCTGGCACGAGACCTTCCTCGTCGACCGGGCCGAGAGCGTGTACGTGTCGACGAAGCCGATGGGGCTGCCGAAGGCGACGGAGATGGTCGAGGTAGGGAAGCGGCAGGATCGGGCGCAGGCGCGGTTCGCGGACGGGCGGACGGTGTCTGGCCAGGCGCAGTCCCCGGAGATCTTGAGCGAACCGCGCCTCCCCTAGACTTCCTTCCAACCACAGGGGAGTCCCGGCAGGGGCTGAGAGGGCGCTGACGCAGCGCCGACCCTTACACCTGATGCGGGTCATGCCGCCGTAGGAAGTCGAGTCATATGTCGCGCCTCATCACCGAGCCCGAAACGTCCTCCCGAGCACGAAAGGCCGTTCGCGGCGGATTGCTCGGCAACTTCGTCGACCAGGTCGATATCTTCCTGCCGGTGATCGCGCTCGCCCCCGCAGCCGCGGTCGTGCTGGGCCCCGACCCCGCTCAGACCGGCCTGATCTTCGTCGCCACCCTGTTCGGACGCCCGCTCGGAGCCGCCATCTTCGGAAGCCTCGCCGACCGCTACGGCCGCACGAGCACCACCAAGGTCGCGATCGCCGGCATCGCGATCACAACGCTCTTGATCGCCCTGATCCCCAACCACGACCTCGGTGGTGAAGCAACCCTCTGGGCGTTCGTCGCCCTCCGTTTCGTCGGCGGCATCTTCCTCGGCGGCGAATACTCCGCGGCGATCCCGCTCGCCATGGAATGGTCTGCCCCACGCCGGCGCGGCCTGCTCAGCGGCGGCATCATGGCCATGTCCCCACTCGCGAACTCATTCATCGCCGCGCTCACCCTGACGCTCCTGCAGGCGCTCGGAGCCGACGACTACGCGATGTGGGGATGGCGGATGCCGTTCATCGCCGGCGCCCTGCTCGCGGTGGCGCTGCTCTTCTACTACTCCGCCGGGGTCCACGACTCCCCGGTCTCGACGAGCGTCCCCCACCGCACCCGACCTCTGACCGACATCCTGGTCGGACCGTTCCGCCGCCAGCTCTGGCAGGTGTTCACGCTGATGACCGCCCTCTGGCTGTTCACGCAGATGGCGATCCCCGTGCTGACCGGCCTGTTGAGCAAAGCACCCCAGATCGGCCCGACCACCGTGCCGCTCATCATGCTGGTCGCCACCCTCGTCTCGGCTGCGGCAATGATCGCCAGCGGTGCGATCTCGCAGCGGATCGGACGGCGCCGCTTCTTCGTCGTCTTCGGAGGCCTCGCGATCATCGCCGCTCCACTGGCCCTCCCGTGGGCGATGTCCTCGCAGGGAGCTGGCGCCGTGCTGGCCGTCACCGTCGTGCAGATCGTCACCGTGTCGGCCTACGGCCCGGTCGGCGCCTACCTCGCCGAGCGGTTTCCCGCTGCCGTGCGGTCGAGCGGATACGGGGTCGGCTACTCGCTCTCCATGGTGATCCCAGCGCTCTACCCGTTCTGGCTGCCCGGGTTGCAGAGCATGCTCGGCGCGGGCCCTGCGGTGGCCGTCGTGCTCGCCGCGGCGGCTGCGCTGCTCATCATCGGGGCGCTCCTCGGGCCCGAACCCGACCGGGAAGCGCGGTTGGAGTGAAGGGCGCGGGGATGCGGCCGCGGTGCCGCAACCCTTCGCTCGTCCGCCGACCGCTCACCTGGACCCCAGTCTCCGAAGGGTGGGCCGCTCCGCTCGTCGCTCGCGCTGAGCGACGATCGCGAAGCCGAGTGCTGTGAGGAAGGCGAGCATGGCAAGCCCCCATGCGAGGACAGCGAAATGCACGGGAAGCATCAACGATGCGAGCAGAAACGTCAGGCCGACGATCGGAAGAGCCACCGTCAAGCGCTGCGCGAGAGTCTGGGGCATCGTCGTCCTTCTGGTCGGCCGCGGCGAGTTCATCGGGCTTCACCAGAGGCGCTGCCCGCATCCATCGTGACCATTTCGGCAGCGTCAGATCAAGGCATGAGGCGCTCCGTGGCCCCAGGGCCACGAACTGGTCGAGCGGCTGTACCGGCTGGTGGCCGCCACGTACGGTGAGCCGGAGTTGGTTCTCACCGGTGAAAGGAAACCGCATGAAGACTCGATTCCGTCGCACGCCGCTGGTCGCGGGAGCGGCATTATTCGCCCTGGTACTCTCTGGCACGACTCCCGCATTCGCTGCTTCCGATGCAGACCCGGATGCGGTTGCCGAGGCTGTGACAGCAGCGGCACCGACCGCCCTGGATGCGTTGGCTGTCGAGCAGGCTGGAGATCAGTTGCGAACCTCCTTCACTGAAGGCGGGCAGGCGGAATTCAACGTCGACCCCGTCGACGGGTTGTCGTTCACCACCGATACCGGCGAGGCTGGCGCGTCGTTGTCGTTGCCTGGCGCGGCAGACCTGGGCTCGGCGGTTGTGAGTGATGACGGTTCCGTGACTTACGCCGGCGATGCTCAGGTTCCGTCCGTGAACATTCTGGCCGCGGACGACGCCGTACGGGTCAGCACCGTTATCGCTGCCGCCACCCAGACCGAGTCTTTCGCCTACGACTTCGGCGCCGGCGCAACTGTGGAGATCCAGGAGGACGGCAGCGCACTCGTGCTGACCGACGGGGAATCGACGGGCGGTGAGGATGTCGAAGTGATCCTCGCTCGCGTGGATGTCCCCTGGGCCACGGACGCAGCGGGGAAGACCGTCGAGACGCACTATGTGGCCGACGGGAGTGTCCTGACGCAGGTCGTGAAGCACCAGTCCGAGGGAACCGCGTATCCCGTGGTGGCGGACCCGTCGTTTGATCAGCCGAACATCTTCCAGTACCGCGTTCGGTTCAACCGTGCCGAGACTGCGACGATCGCGCAGTACGGTCTCGCCTCGCTCGGTGGCGCAGTGTGCGGTCCGGTCATGGCCCTCGCCTGCATCTTGGCGGCGGGTGCCGTAGCGTGGAACGCAGGTGTTGCGCAGAACTCGAATCCCAAGCGTTGCGTGCAGATCACGGCCACGAACACGTACTCGGCCGCGAACATCATCTGGTGGGTCGACACGTACGCCGGCGGACCATGCAAGTGATGAGGAGAAGCGATCATGACCAACTCGGTTCACGCTAAGCAGTCTTGGTTCCAGACCATCACTCGACCGGCTTCACGGATGGTCTTCACGATTCTCGCGCTCGTCGCGTTCTTCGCCGGCGTAGCGCTTGGCGTGGCCTTTCCGGAGTATCAGCTGTGGTTCCAGGTACCGGCGGTGATAGTCCTGATGGCCTGGTTCGTCGTCATGACGCAGCGATATCGCCGCGCAAGGGCACCGCGCGCGTGATCATTCGGTGAAGAAGGTGGGTGCCGCGTATAGCGGCACTCCACCTTCTGGCTTTGGATCGGCCAGCCCCCTCAGATGCTGATGATTCCGAACTCCGTGGCCCGAAGCACGATCTGGAGCCGGTTCTCGACGCCCCAAGCATGGTTGATGCGGCGGATGTCCGCCTTCACGGTGCCCTCCGCGTAGTGCAGTTCCTGGGCGATCTCCGCGTTCGACAGGCCCTGGGCAATCAACTCGATCACCTGGTGTTCGCGATCACTCAGCACGGGCGCATGCGTCTTCCCGACATCTCCGGAATCGATCGCGGCACGAACGAATCTCGACTGGATCTCCGGTGAGACGACGCGGTCGCCGGCGTGAGCTGCGACGACAGCGGCGATGATCTCATCGGGAGTCGAGTTCTTCACGAGGTACCCGCACGCGCCGGCGCGAAGGACCTCGAGCGCGCGCCATTCGGTCGTGAAAGTGGTCAGAGCGACGACACGGCAGCGCGGGTTCCACTCAAGGACGCGCCGGGTTGCCTCGACCCCGCCGATGTCGCGCATCTTGATGTCCATCAGGATGACGTCGGGCGAAGACCTCTTGCACGCCTCGATCACCTCTGAACCGTCGGACGCCTCGCCGACGAGCGTGACCCGGTCATCGGAAGTGAGAAACGCACGAAGAGCATGACGCACCAGTGCTTCATCGTCGACGACGAGTACTCTCACGGCTTCTGTCACCTGTTCACGCTATCGCGCGCTGTGCTGGCGAGATCTAGCCCTGGGGCCACGCTTTCGAGTCCTGGGGTGAGAGCCGCCTAGGGTTGACGACAGAATCATGCCGTGTTCCACGACGAGTCGTGGCCCGAAGTTGAGGAGACCCACGTGGGACTGAACCTGTTTGGCATCGGCTTGCTGGCACGAGTCTTCGCCGGGAGCAACGCCGATCTCGGAAACTGGCTGTGCAAGACACTCGGCATCTGTGCGTGAATCACCCCTGAGCGGCGTTCGAGCGCTGCGCGCCGCAGAGGGTGCGCGGCTCTCGATGGGACGATTGATCCGTTCGCGCAGATTCTGGGAGCAGCGCTCACTCCATCCCGTGGCACGGCTCTTCTTGGTCGCAGTCGTGGGCGTGCTGGTGTGTATCGCGATCGGATTCATCGTCGCGCACGGAACGTTCAGCCGCTTCGACCTCCTCGCGATCGCCTTCTACGCCGCCCTTGCCACCTTCGCCTGGCACCCGACGATCGCAGCGCTCATGGTGATGTTCATCGGCAGCGTCGGGGTAGTGTTCACCGGCAGCGGCGGAGACCTCCTGGAACTCGCGATTGCCCTCAGCCTCGTCGCTGCAACCTGCGTCCCCTGGGTGATCATCGCTCACGGATTGCTCCTCGCTGCTCTCACGACATACATCGCCGTCAGCGGATCGACCCTGGCAACGGGGGGCGTCTTCGGCATCTTGGGCATCGCCATCATCGCCTTTCTGGCCGGACTCGCGTTCAGGCTGGTCGCGGCGCGCGAGGCGATCCTCGTCGCCGAACGCGCGCGCGTCGTCAAGGATCTCGAGGCGATCGCACGCGAAGAGCAGGAGCGGATCGCCGACGAACTTCACGATGGAATCGCTCACGACCTCACTCTCATCCTCTTCCACGCTCGCGCCCTGCCGAAGCAGACGGATGACACGGAGCGGGAAGTGTCACTCACCACGATCGAGGAGTCCGCAGAGCAGGCCCTCGACAGCATCCAATCGCTGCTCTCCCTGATGCGGGACACACAGACAGAGGCACCCGCAGCGCGGCCCAGCAGATACGACGGAGTCGCGCGGGAGGCGATCAGCTCGCTCGGCGGTCTGCTGAACGACGCAGGCATCCCCACCCGGGTATCAGCGCCGAACACGCAACTCGCAATCTCATCCGTATCCGAGCGTCTCCTCACTGAGATCGCGATCGAGGCGGTCACGAACATCATCAAGCATGCACCGAACTCGCCGACGGCGAGCCTCGACATCATCGACAAGGTCGACGGGGTGGAGCTTGTCGTGAAGAACACCGCCCCCTCCAACCTCGCGGCGAGACCGATCAGTTCGGGCGGACGGGGGCTGAGCCGTGCGCGGCAGCGCCTTGCTCGCGACAACGGCGAGCTGGAGTGGGGGCACACGGACGAAGGATGGGTTCTTCGAGCCATCGTCCCTGCCACGCCCGAACAGCGCAGCTGACTGCGCAGTCTGTAGGGGCACGAGAGGCTCCGGGTAAACTCACTCCCATGTCGAGTCCCGAGTCAGACAGGTCAGGGGCTGCCGGTCACACCGCCAGCCCCCGGATCCGCTGAACCCGACGCCCGCTGTCTGTGCGGGCGCCGATCCGTCGTCTCCGGGCGATGGCCGTGGTGACCAAGAAGCTCCCTTTCTTGATCTCTCACCTCGGAGTACTCGATGCCTTTCTCTCTCTATCTGCTTGCCTTGGCGGTCTTCGTCATGGGCACCTCGGAATTCATGCTCGCGGGGCTGCTTCCCGCCATCGCGAGCGACCTCGACGTCTCGGTCGGCACCGCCGGCCTGCTGACATCGGCCTTCGCTGTCGGCATGGTCGTCGGCGCACCCCTCATGGCCGCCTTCGCCCGCCGCTGGCCGCCACGCCTCACCCTGATCGCCTGCCTGCTCGTCTTCGCCGGATGCCACGTCGTCGGAGCCCTCACCCCGACGTTCGCGGTCCTGCTGATCACGCGCATCCTGAGCGCTCTGGCGAACGCGGGCTTCCTCGCCGTCGCGCTGACCACGGCGACCGCACTCGTCCCCGCCGACCGAAAGGGACGCGCCCTCGCGGTGCTGCTCTCGGGCACGACCATCGCCACCGTCGCCGGCGTTCCGGCGGGCGCCCTGTTCGGCACCGCACTCGGATGGCGGTCGACCTTCTGGGCCATCGCCATCCTCTGCCTTCCGGCCGTGCTCGGTGTGCTGCGCGGCATCCCGAAGACGGCAGGACACAGCGCCCCGTCGTCACTTCGACGTGAGCTGCGTGAGCTGACCTCACCGCGCCTCCTCATCGCGATGGCCCTGGGAGCCCTGGTCAACGGCGGCACGTTCGCGGCGTTCACCTTCCTGGCACCGGTCGTCACCGACATCGCCGGACTGGATGCCGGATGGGTCTCGGTCGCGCTGGTGCTGTTCGGCGTCGGATCTTTCCTCGGCGTCACGATCGCGGGACGGCTGTCGGACCGTCACCCCGGAATCGTGCTCGGCGTCGGCGGACCGCTGCTGCTCGCGGGCTGGATCGCGATGGCCCTGACCGCCGCGCATCCGGTGCTGCTGCTCGCGCTGGTGTTCCTGCAGGGGATGCTGTCGTTCGGCGTGGGCAGCACACTCATCGCGCGGGTGCTGTACGCGGCATCCGATGCTCCGACGATGGGCGGATCGTACGCGACAGCCGCGCTGAACGTCGGGGCGGCGGTCGGGCCTGTGCTCGGCGGAGTCGCGCTCATCGCGGGAGTGGTCGCGCCGATGTGGGTGGCCGCAGGGCTGACGGCGCTGGCACTCGTCGTCGCGGTGGTGTCGCGGCGGTCGATCGCACCTGCCTCCGCGGGCGCGGCGGGCTGACACCCCGGTGGAAACCCTGCGAGGATCGCACAGTGAGCGCGACCGTGACGATCCCCGCAGGGATCACCGTCATCGTCGACGACGGCAGCCGCCACGACCTCACCCCCGGGACCTATCCCGTCCACGCCACCACCGCGACCGGACAGCAGGTGCCCACCGGCGACCGCCCCCACTTCCTCGAGGTCGATCTGCCGACCGGCGGCACGACCGGCATCGGCATCATCCTCGTCCGCATCCCGGCATACGACGACGAGTTCCCCGTGCAGACCGCGGGCGGCACTGTGCGGTTCGCGATCAACGACCACCTGACCGCCAACTCAGGGGCGCACTGACGGCACGCGCCAAACCCTCACTTTCCGCCGCCTGTGGACGTACGACATGATCGTGTACCAGACGAGCATCGGCGCCAGCGTCACGACGATGATCGTCGGCTGCCAGTCAGGGCGAAAACCAGCGAGGGCCCAGCCCGCCGCGCCGATCGCGTTCACCGCGGTGGTCCCCACGAGGTGGCTCGTGGGACGCGTCAGAATACCGAACCAAGACACCTTCTCGGGAAATGACTCTTCGTACCTCGCCATCATGAGGAGGTGCCAGGTGACGACCCCGAGCACAGCGGGCCCGTTGAACCACCAGCGATGATCGGGCATCGATACGCCCGCGGTGATGAGCGCAGCGAAGCCGACCAGCACAGTGCAGGTCACCCATCGGGGAGCCCCGGGCTCGAAGATCGTCGCGAACCACGATCGCGGGTGTGAAGCATCAGGCATCGGCGCCTCCTTCATCTCAGGGCGCTTGTGTAACCCTTAGAGAAGTACACATATGAGGACGTTTGCAATATACGGCGTCGGAGCGGCGCAGACGTTTCGTCTCCTCGCTGCGCTCGTCGCTCAACGACCGGGCGGGTTGGCTCAACGACCGGGTCAGGCCGCGATCCCCCGCAGCAGCACGCTCACCGTCGCATCGACCCGCTCGTCTCCCAACGGCCGCCCGAGCAGCGCGGCGTAGCTCGCCATCGCGACGAACTGGTCCGCGATGGCGGCGGCATCGGCATCCGCCCGCACGTCGCCGGCCTCGACCGCCAGCTCGACCCGCGCCGACACCCACTCGCGGATCGGCGCCGCCAGCTTCTCGTTCAGCGCGAGCCCGAGCTCGGGATCGGATGCCGTGATCACGATCAGCGCCCGCGCGATCGCGACGCCGTCGGCATCCGCGAGGGCGGTGCTCATCGCCGAGAACCAGGCGCGCAGGTCGGCGGCGAGGTCCGCGGTGAACGGCACCGCGACGTCCGCCCCGGGCAGCCCGCCCTCGAGCAGCGCTTCGCCCAGGATCGCGGCCTTCGACGGCCACCACCGGTAGATGGTCTGCTTCGAGACGCCCGCGGCCTCCGCCAGTCCCTCGATCGTCACGGCCTCGTACGCGTGCCTCGTCAGCGCGGCGCGCATCGCGTCGAGCACCGACTGACGGGCTTTCTCACTGCGAGGACGAGGCACGTTCTCAGGGTACTCAGGCGTATGCTGATCTATAAATAGACGCTCCGTTGCGTAACTCGAACAAGGAGAACGAGCATGGCCCTCACCGCCCACTCCACCATCGGCGACTGGATGAACGACCCGACCGGCGGGCCGCTCATCCGCGCACTGTTCGAGAAGACGGGCGCCGACCCCTCTCTGCTGACCCCCGTGCTCGGACTCCCGCTGCAGCAGCTCGTCGCGATGAGCCAGGGCGCCATGCCCCAGTCGATCGTCGATGACCTCGTGCGCGCAGCCAACGGCGGCGAGATCCCCGCCGACGACGAGTCCGCGGGCTGGACCGAGAAGCCCACCTCCGGCCGCTTCGCCGGCAAGACCGTGATCGTGACCGGCGCGGCATCCGGAATCGGCAAGGCCACGGCCTCGCGCATCGCCCGCGAAGGCGGACGCGTGATCGCCAGCGACATCGCCGCGGAGAAGCTCGACGCGCTGAAGGCGGAGCTTCCGGATGCCGACATCGTCACGGTCCCCGGTGACCTCACGAAGCAGGACGCGATCGACGCCGTGCTCGCCGCCGCGGGCGACCGCATCGACGGCCTCGCGAACGTCGCCGGCATCAACGACGACTTCTCCCCCGCCGGTGAGACGACGGATGCCGTCTGGGACCGCGTCATCGCGATCAACCTCACCGCGCCGTTCAAGCTCATGCGTGCGGTGCTCCCGGTCATGGAGGCTGCGGGTCGCGGCGCGATCCTCAACGTCTCGAGCGAAGCGGGTCTGCGCGGAAACTCCTCGGGCAACGCGTACACCGCCAGCAAACACGGGATCATCGGCGTCACGAAGTCGGCGGCATTCATGTACGGGCCGAAGGGCATCCGCGTGAACTCGGTCGCCCCGGGTGGCGTGGCCACCGGCATCCCGATGCCCCCGAACATGTCGGAGTACGGCTCCGGCCGTCTGGGTCCGTTCCAGCAGGCGATCCCGACCGTCGCCACGGCCGAGCACCTCGCGGCATCGATCACGTTCCTGCTGTCGGATGACGCGGTCAACATCAACGGCGCGATCCTCGCCAGTGACGGGGGATGGTCAGTGCAGTAGGGGCTGACCTAGTCTGAACCGCATGGTTCGGATCTCCCACATTCTCGCCGCCGACGACGACGCTCTCACCGCGTTGAACCGGCTGCTGCCGCAGCTCTCATCGACCGCGAAGGTCTTAGAGATCGCCGATCTCCAAGAGATCGTCTCCGCAGACACGACACTGTTCCTGGCATATGTGGATGAGGTCGCGGTCGGCACCCTCTCGCTGATCTTCTACCGGACGCCGTCGGGTCTACGGTCGCGGATCGAAGACGTCGTCGTCGACCGATCTGCGCGCGGTCACGGCCTCGGGCGGGCGTTGACGCGCGCGGCAGTCGATGCTGCTCGCATGCGCGGAGCGCGCAGCATCGATCTCACCTCGCGTCCGTCGCGCGTGGCCGCGAATGAGCTCTACAAGTCGGAAGGCTTCCAGTTGCGGGAGTCGGCCTCGTACCGCCTTTCGCTATAGACCCCGCCGCGCAAGGGGCTGGCCGCCCTCGACAACCGCTTTCTACAATCGCCTCATGCTCGCCATCGTCTCGATCGTCATCCGTGTGAACGACCTGCCTTCTCAACTCGAGTTCTGGAAGGCCGCCCTCGACTACATCGAGCGCGATGCGCCCAGCGACGATTGGGCCGTGCTCAAGCCGCGCTATGCCGATGCTCCGTGCATCGCGCTCGACGCTCATCACTCCGAACGCGTGCTGCCTCCGCGCATCCACCTCGACATCTATGCCGAGGATCAGGCCGCTGAGGTCCGGCGACTCGTCGACCTCGGAGCGCGCGAGGTGCCGTGGGACGGACGACCCGACGACGCCGACTACATCATCCTGGAAGACCCCGAAGGCAACCGCTTCTGCATCGTCGACCGCCCGCACTGGCCGGGCTGGCAGCGGATCCCCGCGCGCTGAGGGTCACAGCGGCCCGAGCACCCTCCCCGGATCAGCATCCAGCTCCAGCGTCTCGAGCACCGTGAGCAGCTGCCGCTCCTCGAAACGGAAATGGCTCTCCATGATCGCCGCGATCCCTTCGAGGTGCCGCGACAGCTCGTCGGGTGGGGCCGCCGAATCCACCGCGGCCTGCAGCCCGCCGATCAGGTGCCCGATCATCGAGTGATCCTGCTCGAGCTTGCGCAGCGTGTCCCGCAGTTCCGGGTGCGCCGCGGCGATCGCCGGGAACAGCTCCCGATCCTCGCCCTCGTGATGCGCCGTCAACGCCATGCAGAAGCCATGGCAGAACAGCAGCAGATCGCGAGTCGCCGATCCACCCGGCGGTTCGCCGGAAGCAAGAGCCTCCTGCGTGATCGACAGTGCTTTGCGCAACCGCTCGTGGACGCTGCGCAGTTCCATGCTCCAGGCCACGAGCCTGGTCTTCTCGCCCTCAGTCACGTGAGGGCGAAGGGGTCGACGTGTTCATCGTCGTGCTCCTTCGGATCCCACGCCTCCATGTCTGACACAGCCTGCCACCGACACGCGACGCTTCCGACACGCTAACAGGCCGACATCCGTCGCGGCCACCGGGTCCACCGCACGGGGGATGCGCCCTACTTCACTGAGAAGGGCGTTCGACTCGCACAGAGCTAGGCTCGCTCGACTCGTCGTCCGCGTCCGCGTCCGCGTACGCACCCTCGTCCCGCCCGCGCGCTCCGACAGCACGGAAGTAGGCCTTCGACGAGGAGTGGAACATCAGGAGCACGGCGACGAGCGCCATCCCCGCTGCCAGGAACATGAGCGCGAAGAACCCCACCCCGCCCGACAACACGGCGAGGTAGCCCAGTGCGGCCGGGAGCAGGAGCATCCCGAACCGTGCCCACGACCGGCCGAGCATGACCAACACCGTCAGCACGGCGATCACGAGCCACACGGCGGTTCCGATCCACCCGACAGGCGACCCCCAGGCGATGGTGAACAGGGCGACCGGAGCGAACGCCACGGCCACCGCCAACAGGATGACGCTCACCACCGTGAGAGCCACGATGAGGATGGGTGGCATCGAGTTGCGGTTCTGCTCAGCGGTCGGCATCCGTCCAGTATCGCCTGCGCCCCTCGCCGATCCCGTGCACTCACGCGTGCCGGCGCTCGCTCGACGACCGGGGCCAACGTCAGGGGACCACGTCGCGGTCCACGAAGTCGACGATGGTGCGCGTGAACAGATCGGGGTCCTGGATGCTCCAGATATGACGCATCCCGGGCGCCACCCAGGTGCGCGTCTGCGGCATCGCCCTCGTCAGCGCCGTGAACGCCACCCGCACGTCCTTCGGCTCGCGCTCTCCCGCGATCGCGAGGAGGGGCCCGGCGTAGTCGAACCGGCCGGCGGGCATCGAGCCCGCGAAGATCTCGCCGTACATGCCGTGTGCCGTCTCCGCGCTCACCCCTCGCCCGGCGGCGATGAACTGCTCGCGAGCATCCGCGGGAATCCGGAACATCGCCGCCTGCATGCGCCAGAACCACCGTCGGTCCCACGCGCGCAGCTGCCACTCCGCCAGACGCCGCTGGGTACCTCGGATGCCGGTCATCATCGCCCCGGTCACCATGCACGAGCGGATGACGTCCGGATGCCGCGCCGCCAGGTGCACGGCGATCACACCGCCCATCGACAGCCCCACCACATGGGCCTTTCCGTCGACCGCCCGCTCCCGGATGATCGCGGCGACGTCATCCGCCGCCCCATCCAGCCCCGGCCAGCGCTCGGCGGCCCGCGTGTTGAAGCCGACTACGTCGGGCGTGATCAGGTGTCTTCCGGCGAGGCGCTCGACCTGCGGCTCCCACATCCAGTTGCCGACGTTGCCGCCGTGCAGCAGGATGATCGACTCGCCTGCCCGCTCACCATGCTCGATCGGATATTCCGCGTCCATCACGAGCCCTCCGCGGCGACGGCGCGCCTGGTCGACGCGAGCCATTGCAGCTCGGCCTCACCCTGCCGGATGCCCGCATCGAGAGTCGCCATCCGCAGCACGGCACCGAGGTCACCGGTCGCCGAGGGAAGAGCGCGCAGCTGTTCGAGCCCTTCGCGGATCGCCGCCTCGCGCTCGTCGAGCAGGGCGAGGATGCCGTCGACGCCGAGCGATGCGGCGAAGAACAGCCGTGCGAGGAAGGGCTCCTTCGGCTGCAGATCCTCGAGCGGCGAGCCGAGCCATGCCGCGAGCTCGTGCCGTCCGGCATCCGTCAGAGAATGCACACGACGGTCGGGCCTCCCCTGCTGCGGGATCGTCTCGGTCGCGATGGCCCCGTCGGTCTCGAGACGGTCGAGCGTGCGGTAGATCTGCGACTGATCGGCATGCCAGAAGTGGGCGACCGATCGCTCGAACGCGCGACCGAGGTCGTACCCACTCTGCGGGGCCACGTCGAGGAGGCCGAGGATCGCGTGTCGGAGCTGCATGACGATATAGGACCACACATATATAGGACTGCGCAAGTATGTTCATGCGCCGACGATTCAGTCTCGACGTCGGGCTTCACGCCGACGCCTCCTGCTCGACCAGCTCCGCGAGCGCGGCGGTGACAGAACCCCAACCGTCGAAGAAGCCCAGCTCCTCGTGGTGCGCACGCGCCGCGGGAGTGCCGTGCCGCACGATGACGCGGTAGTCCGTGCCGTCGGGGTGGTCATCGAGGATGATCTCCGCGGTCATGGCGACCGGCTCCGGGTCGGCGGGGCGCCACGCGCTCGTCACCGCATTGGTGAACACGAGCCGGCGTCCTTCCTCCACGACGAGGAAGATCGAGTCGACGTGCGGCACGAACTCATCCCCGTCCTCACTCATCCGCGTGACGAACCCGCCGCCCGGGGTGACGTCGAGTCGGTCGACCCGGCTGACCATGGGGGCCGGGATCCACCACTTCTCGAGCCGCGCAGGCTCTGTCCACGCTCGCCAGACGTCGGACGGCGATGCGCGGATCACACGCTGCAGGCTGAGATCGTGCTCGGGGTCGATGGTCACGTCGGTCATGATGTCTCCTGAGGATCGGTGAGGAAGTTCTCGAGGCGGTCGGTGCGCTCTTCCCAGAGGCTCCGCTGCTCGGCGAGCCAGTCGTCGACGACGGCCAGCCGCTCGCGGTTGAGCGTGCAGGTGCGCACCCTCCCCGACTTAGCCGTGCGGATGAGCCCGCTCGCCTCGAGCGCCCGCACGTGCTTCATGAACGACGGCAGGGTGATGGGGAACGGACGCGCCAGGTCTCCGACGCTCACCGGCCCGCGCCCGAGACGCCGAACGACCTCTCGTCGGGTCGGGTCCGCGAGGGCGAGGAACACCTCGTCCAGCGGCTGTGAATGGTTAGCCATGCGGAACAGTATTGCGGACACTATGCCTAAGGGCAAACTATTCTTTCGAACGCACCGGCATCCGCCCCACGGCGGCACGCACCATGGCGGCGTTGGTCGAGGCAGGCATCCCGTCGGGGAGCGTCAGCACGTCTTCGAGACCGATCCGCGTATCCAGACCCCGTTCGACGGCGAGGTCGAAGGCCGCCCACGCGGAATCCTCCTCGCCGTGCAGGAGGATCGGGATGCCCGGCTCCTCGGCGGTCACGTGTGCGATCAATCCCTCGGCGTGGCCGCGCACGACGTCGGCCGCCTCGTCGGGCAGCTCGATCAGCACCCGCAGGCAGTCGCCGCGCACGGGCGAGCGCCGCCACGCCGCAAGTCCCGACGAATCCCACACCCCCGCCTCGACGCCGACGCCGCGGCTGAGCAGCAGCGCGGCCACGTCGTCGGCGCCCGCCTCATGCCAGTTCACCGAGGCGAAGTCGGGGAGCTCAGTCCATCCGGCGATCGCCGCGAGCCGGAGCTCGACGTCGGGCTCGGCCCATGCGCCTGTCGTCACGCCCACGGGGACACCGGGGCACGCCGCCCGCACCGCGCGGAGCCACTGCGCGACATCGCCGGCCTCGAGGCTGTCGCGACCTCGTTCATCCTTCGGGTGCACGTGGATGGCACCGGCTCCCGCAGTCACCGCCTGCGCCGCGTCACCCGCCACGACGCTCGCGTCGGTGCTCAACCACGGATGCTGTGCCACATCTCGCGCGCCGTTGACGCATGCCTGCAGCAGCATCCGTCGACCGGGACGGTCATCGGCATCCGCCTCGGGCAGCACCCGTCAGCCGATCAGGTCGCGCGGGTGGACGGCATAGACGCCGCTGTCGGGAGAGGGGCCCTCTTCGGTGCGCACGGTGTGGGTGACCTGACGCGCGACGGCCGCACCCCGCCCGACCTTGATGGCCTCTGCCTCGGTCAGGAAGCTCGCACCCAAGGTGCGCGACTCCCCCTCGATGCGGTTGAACCAGATCCCGTCGCGCTGAAATGTCTCGATGTCGCCTGCGGCCATGCCGTATCCCTTCTCTCGCATTCCTTTCTACGATGCGGCGCCGACATGCGAGAGCCCCTTGACAGAGAAATCGGCCGCGTCAGAGTGCGCGAGTCTCCAGCGCTTCGCCCATGGCGGAGAACGCCTCGGCGAGGATCGGGCGGGGCGTCGCGAACACCACCCGCACGAAGCCTTCGTATCCGTGGCCGAGCAGACGGCCCTCGGTGAGCACGACCCCGGCCTGCTCGCGGAAGAACGCCGCGGGCGGGCCCTCGATGTCGAGCGCGCGCGTGTCGATCCAACCGATGTATGTCGCTTCGGGGATGCGATACGCGGCGCCGGGAAGGTGAGCCGCGACGAGGTCACCGAGAACGCGGCGTGATCCGTCGAGGTAGTCGACGACGTCCGTCAGCCAGCGGCGACCGTGTCGGTAGGCGGCCGTCGACGCGACGACGCCGAGGGTCGCCGCACCGTGCTGCACCGCGAACCCGAACTGCCGGTAGCGCTCCTGGTCGGCGTCGTTCGAGGTGATCAGCTGCGCGGTCTTGAGACCGGGGATGTTCCAGGCCTTCGAGGCGCTCGTGCCGGTCACCGTGTGCGCGGCGGTCGCCGCCGACACCGAGGCGTAGGGGACGAACGGGCTGCCGTCGTAGCGCAGCGGGGCGTGGATCTCGTCGGCGAACACACGGCCGCCGTGCCGCTCCACGATCTCGGCGATCGCCTCGAGCTCGGCCCGATCGGCGATCGTGCCGGTGGGGTTGTGCGGGTTGCACAGCACGAGCGTGCGGGCACCGGCGGCGAAGGCCTCGTCGATGCGCTGCAGGTCGTGCCGCCACCGTCCGTCGACCTCCACACCGGGAACCTCGATGACCGGATGCCCGATCGCCGGGAGATATGTCAGGAACGGCATGTAGGCCGGCGTCGGCACGATCACGGCCGATCCGGCGGGGGCGTACTCCTGCACCGCGACGCCGAGAACAGCCATCACGTCGGAGACCGGATGCACGCGCTCGGGGTCGACGGCCCAGTCGTACTCCTCGCGCATCCAGTCGGCCGTCGCCACTCCGAGGTCCGCGGCCAGCGGCGGCGACAGGTACCCCAGGTTCTCCTCGTCGATCGCCCGATGCATCGCCTCCGCGATCTCGGGAGCGACGCCGAAGTCCATCTCGGCCACCCACGCGCCGATCCGACCGGGATGAAGGCTCCACTTGCGACTGTGCGGCCGGTCGAGGTGCAGGCGCGTGCGCGCGTCGAACGGGTGCGACGGGAGGGGCGGACAGTCCTCGCTCATCTGCCCCAACATACGGACGATCCCGCCCCGACGCATGCCGCGTTTCCGTGCATGACGGCTCCGCGAGCCGACTCCGCGCCGCTCAACTGCCCTTGCCGGACTCCGCCCGGCGGCTGCCGGCTTCGAGCACGTCGCCGGCCGGGAGCTCCTGGTGCCCGCCGAACTGTAGTCGCATGGCCGACAGCACCTGGTTGGCGAAGCGGTCCTCGTCGCGCGACGCGAAGCGCTCGAAGAGGGATGCCGCGAGCACGGGGACCGGAACGCCCACGTCGACCGCTGCCTTGACCGTCCATCGCCCCTCTCCAGAATCCGACACGCGCCCAGCCAGGCCGTCGAGCGTCGGGTTCTGGTTCAGCGCCGCCGCCGTCAGGTCGAGCAGCCACGACGACACCACGGATCCGCGACGCCAGAGCTCGGAGACCTTCGCGGTGTCGATCGGGAACTGGTAGAACTCGGGCTCCTCGAGCGGGGCGATCTCGGCCGAATGCTGAGCCTCGCGAATGCCGGCATCCGCGTTCTCGAGCAGATTGAGCCCTTCGGCGAGCGCGGCCATGATCCCGTACTCGATGCCGTTGTGCACCATCTTCACGAAGTGCCCGGCCCCCGAGGGGCCGCAGTGCAGGAAGCCCTGCTCCTCCGGAGCGAACTCGCCGGTGCGGCCGGGCGTGCGCTCGATCTCACCCGGACCCGGCGCGATCGTGCGGAAGATCGGCTCGAGGCGCTGCACCGCGGCATCCGGCCCGCCGACCATCAGGCAGTAGCCGCGCTCCAGCCCGAAGACGCCGCCGCTGGTGCCGACGTCGATGTAGTCGATGCCGCTCTCGCGGAACGCGGCCGCGCGACGCACGTCGTCGCGGTAGTTCGAGTTGCCGCCGTCGATGAGGGCGTCGCCGGGTTCGAGCACCGCGGCCACCTCGTCGGCCACCTGACCGGTGAGCGAGGCGGGCACCATCATCCAGACGGCACGCGGCACCTGCAGCTTCGACACCAGGTCGGGGATGCTGTCGGCGCCGACGGCCCCCTCGGCGACCAGCGCCTGCACGGCATCCGCGTTCACGTCGTAGACGACGCAGTCGTGGCCTGCGCGCATCAGCCTGCGAACGATGTTCGCACCCATCCGTCCGAGTCCGATCATCGCCAGCTGCATGGGATTCCCCTCCGAGTACGTGTGCGATCGTCGGCGCGCCATGCGCGCCTGGTGGCGATGCTACGCCTCCGCGGTGTCGGCATCCGGTCGGGATCGGCTCTCACCCACTGTTTTCGCGGCGCGTCAAGGCAGGAGATGCCCAGGATGGCGCGGGATACTGTCAGTGGAATACAAGACCCGGATGCCGGAACGAGGAGTGCGTGATGACGCTGGAGGTTCTCTCTCCTTCGTCCGCCCTGCTCGACGGACGCTATGTCCTCCAGGATCGGGTCGGACAGGGCGGCACCGCCACCGTCTATCGCGCCGAGGACACCTACGTCGGACGGACCGTCGCGATCAAGATGCTCCACCGTGGCGAGGGTGCGCTGCGCAACGCCGATCGCGCGCGGACCGAGGAGGCCCTTCTCGCCTCGCTGAGCCACCCCTCTCTCGTCGCGCTGTTCGATGCGCAGCTGCGGCGACGGCGTCCGCAGTACCTGGTCATGGAGTTCGTCGACGGTCCGACCCTCGCCGAACGCATGGCTGCGGGACCGGTGCCCGCCCGGCAGCTCGCGCATCTGACGCGCGATCTCGCCGAGGGCCTGGCCGCGGTGCACGCCGCCGGCATCGTCCACCGTGACGTGAAGCCCTCGAACGTGCTCCTCGCGCCCCGTCGCACCCGCCGCGGAGGACAGTGGGCCGCGAAGCTCGCCGACTTCGGCATCGCCTGCGAGCTCGACGATGCGCGGATGACCTCGTCGGGACACGTGCTCGGCACACTCACCTACATGGCGCCGGAGCAGCTGCGCGATGCCGACCCCGGCACCGCGGTCGACATCTTCGCCCTCGGCCTGGTGATGCTCGAAGCCCTGACGGGTGAGGCCGGATACGCCGCGCTCGGGACGGGCCGCGTCGCCGCGATCCGACGCCTGACCACGAAGCCGTTCATCCCGGCCTCTGTCGATCCCGACTGGCGACGGCTGCTCGAGCACATGACGCGCCTCGACCCGCGCGAGCGCCCGACGGCCGTCGAGGTGGCCCGTGCCGCTCGCGCCCTGGTGCGCGGGGACCGGCGCGTGGAGCTCAGCGCCGCCTGACCCCTGCGGATCCTGCCTCGACAGGTCGTCCCGACGCCGCGGGAGCCTGCAGGAAGCTCGTCCCCCACGCGACCACGATCGCCACGACCGCGATGCCCATCCCGACGATCACCGCGAACGCCTCTCCCCACTGCTCAAGTGCGATCCCGCCGGCGAGAGATCCGAAGGCGATCCCGACGTTCACCGCGGACGCCGGGAGTGACGCGGCGAGGGGCGCCCCGGGACCGGCGAGAGCCACGACGCGATGCTGGATCGACGGGGCTGTGCCCATCCCCAGCATCCCGATCCCGAGCACGGAGAGTCCCACGATCCACGGGTTTCCGCCGAACAGCAGCAGGGCGCCCAACGAGATCAGCACACCGAGGGCCCCGACGATCAGCATCCGTGCGGCGTTCGCATCGGCGAAACGCCCGCCGATCGCCGATCCGAGAGTGGTCGAGATCCCGTAGACGAGCAGGTAGACCGTGACGAGCGGGCCGGTGAGTCCGGTCAACTCGGCGAGGAACGGAACGAGATACGTGATCGCCGCGAGCATCGCCGCGAAGGTGAGGAAGCTCACGCTCAGCACGGCGAGCACACGGGGAGCGAAGGCATGCCGCGCCTGTCCGACAGCGCCGCTGCCCGCGTCCGTCGGGACCGACGGCAGCACGACGAACAGCACGACGAGCACCGCGGCCGCGACGATGACGACCGCGACGAACGATCCTCTCCAGCCGACCGACTGCCCGAGCAGGGTCCCGATCGGAAGGCCGAGCGCGCTCGATGTCGCGAACCCCGAGATGACCACCGACATCGCGCGGCCGGTGCGCTCCGGCGGCACGATCGACGTGGCAGTCACCATCGCCGCGGCGATGAACAGGCCCTGCGCGGCACCGATCACGACGCGTGCGACGAGGAACATCGGGTAGTCCGCGAACAGCGCGGGCAGCAGATTCGCCGCCAGGAAGACGGATGCCGTCGCCAGCAGCACCTGCCGCCGGTCGAAGCGCGTGGTGAGGAAGGTGAGCAGTGGCCCACCGATCGCGAGCCCGAGCGCATTGGCGGTTACGAGCGCTCCCGCAGCAGCGAGCGAGACCGACAGATCGGCGGCGATGAGGTCGATCATCCCGACGACGAGCATCTCGGCGCAGCCCATGACGAATGCTCCGGCGAACAGCGCCGCCAATACGGCTGCCGGGCGGACGCGCTTCCGGGTGGTCGCGATCATGATCTCTCCTCGCTGTCTGCAACTCCACAGTTGCACAAAGAGTGCCCTAGTGCAACCCCCAAGTTGCAGTTCGATGCTCCCGTGGCAGTTGTGGCGGGTGTTTCGGCCGCAGACCCGCCACAACTGCCACGGGAGCGCGACTCAGGCGACGTCGAAGCCGGCGGACGGCTCGACGATCTCGGCACCGTCGGCGAGGCCGTCCCAGGAGCGCGTGAGCCGGTCGAGCGACTCGGCTCGCGCCGACTGGAAGAACGTGCGGTCGGTTCTCGCGTCGGGTCGAGCCGGCGGTGGCGGCGGCATCCGGATCGTCGGCCCGGAGGAGCTGCGTGCGGCCACCTCGGCTCTGGCCTCCCGTCTTGCCGCGGCATCCAGCTACGCCTGATCGGGCGGGCGGTGTGCACGATTCAGCAAGAATGCGCTCGAAGCGCGAGCACCGTCGCGGATTCACTCGGAAGCCGGTTCTCGCCGCGGAGTTTTTTGCTGAATTGTGCACGCGGTGGGACCCGCATCCGGTCCCACACGCCCCGAATCCGGCCGCACCCGACCGCCGGTAGACTGGAACCGCCCCGCCGGCCCCTTCCTTTGGAGTGCGCGTGACCACCGCCCCTGCACCTGTCCACAAGCACGTCCCCGACTCCGTCGAGAACGCGATCGCGACGCCCGAGAAGGAGCAGCCGTACGGCGCCCTCGGCCTCAAGGATGACGAGTACGCGCGCATCAAGGAGATCCTCGGCCGCCGCCCCACGTCGGGCGAGCTGGCGATGTACTCGGTCATGTGGTCGGAGCACTGCTCCTACAAGTCGTCGAAGAACTACCTGCGCCGCTTCGGCCAGAAGGTCTCCGATGAGATGAAGGAACGCCTCATGGTCGGCATGGGCCAGAACGCGGGCGTCATCGACGTCGGCGAGGGCTGGGCCGTCACCTTCAAGGCCGAGAGCCACAACCACCCCAGCTTCATCGAGCCCTTCCAGGGTGCGGCGACCGGCGTCGGCGGCATCGTCCGCGACATCATCTCGATGGGCGCCCGCCCGGTCGCGGTCATGGACGCCCTTCGCTTCGGCGCGATCGACCACCCCGACACCGCCCGCGTCGTGCACGGCGTGACGAGCGGCATCAGCTTCTACGGCAACTGCCTGGGACTGCCGAACATCGGCGGCGAGACCGTCTTCGACTCGGTCTACCAGGCCAACCCGCTCGTGAACGCGCTCGCGGTGGGCGTGCTCCGCCACGAAGACCTCAAGCTCGCCAACGCGACCGGCGTCGGCAACAAGGTGGTGCTCTTCGGCGCCCGCACGGGTGGCGACGGCATCGGCGGTGCCAGCATCCTGGCATCCGATTCCTTCGACTCGACCGGCCCGACCAAGCGTCCCGCAGTGCAGGTCGGTGACCCCTTCGCCGAGAAGGTGCTCATTGAGTGCTGCCTCGAGCTGTACCGCGGCGAGCTCGTCGAGGCGATCCAGGACCTCGGCGCGGCAGGCATCTCCTGCGCGACCAGCGAGCTGGCGGCCAACGGCAACAGCGGCATGAAGGTCTCGCTCGACAACGTGCTGCTGCGCGACCCCACGCTCACGGCAGAGGAGATCCTCATGTCGGAGTCGCAGGAGCGCATGATGGCGATCGTCGCGGCCGAGAAGCTCGACGCCTTCCTCGAGGTCGTGAACAAGTGGGAGGTGGAGACCTCCGTGCTCGGCGAGGTCACCGGAGACGGCCGCCTCATCATCGACTGGCAGGGCGAGCGCATCGTCGACGTCGACCCCTCGACCGTCGCGGTCGACGGCCCGGTCTACGACCGTCCGGTCGCGTACCCGACCTGGATCGACGCGCTGCAGGCGGATGCCGCGGAGAACCTGCCCCGCTCCAACGACCCGGAGGTGCTGCGCGAGCAGTTCCTGAACCTGGTCGCGTCGCCGAACCTGGCCGACACGAGCTGGATCACCAACCAGTACGACTACTACGTGCTCGGCAACACCGCTCTCAGCTTCCCCGATGATGCCGGCATGATCCGCGTCGACGAGGAGTCCGGCCTCGGGTTCGCGATCTCCACCGACGCGAACGGCCGCTACTGCCAGCTCGACCCGTACGCCGGCGCGCAGCTCGCGCTGGCCGAGGCGTACCGCAACGTCGCCGTCACGGGCGCGGTGCCCACCGCCATCACCGACTGCCTGAACTTCGGATCCCCGGAGAACCCCGAGGTCATGTGGCAGTTCGGTCAGACGGTCGACGGCCTCGCCGACGGATGCTACGAGCTCGGCACCCCGGTCACCGGAGGCAACGTCTCGTTCTACAACCAGACCGGCGACGTGCCGATCCACCCGACCCCGCTCGTCGGCGTGCTCGGCATCATCGACGATGTCTCGCGCCGCATCCCCTCGGGGTGGCAGGACATCGGCCAGAACATCTACCTGCTCGGCACGACCTCGACCGAGCTCTCCGGTTCGGCCTGGGCCGACGTGGTGCACCAGCACCTCGGCGGACTGCCCCCGAAGGTCGACCTCGCCGGCGAGAAGCGCCTCGCGGGCCTGCTCTCGGCAGCACGCGACGAGTGGCTGATCTCCTCGGCGCACGACGTCTCCGAGGGCGGCCTCGGCCAGGCCCTCGCCGAGGGCGTCTCGCGCTTCGGCGTCGGCGCCCGCGTGTGGCTGAACGAGATCATCGAGCGCGATGGTGTGGATGCCGCGTCGGCGCTGTTCTCGGAGTCGACCGGCCGCGTCATCGTGACGGTGCCCCGCGAGGACGACGTGAAGTTCCGCGGCCTGTGCGAGGGTCGCAACTACCCGGTGCTGCGCATCGGCGTGACCGACAGCGAGCCGCAGCTCGAGGTGCAGGACGTCTTCACGGTCTCGGTCGACGAGCTGCGCGAGCGCTCGAAGGCCACGCTGCCGTCGTACTTCGGCCCGACCGTCGCGGAGCCGGCCGACTCCGGTCGTTGAGCGACAGAGGCGAGACGAAACGCATGAGCGAACTGAGCAAGCCCGACGACGACTACGGCGACCTGGGCGAGCCGCGCAACCGCCGCATCCGGATCATCGCCTGGACGGTCATCGTCGCGCTGATCCTCGGCGGCGGCGGCGCGACCGTGCTGACGCTGATCTTCGGCTGACCCGCGGCTCTGCCGCACTCACCCGGTCGCGGGGCTCGTCGACGCGCGCAGCACGACGGGTCGATTTCTCGTCCACAGCGAGCCGCTGAACGACCTTCTTCACCGACCCCGGCGAAGGGCGCCGGAATGGGAGACCCCCCTCGGAGGATGCAGAGCACCACGAGCAAAGGGGACCCCATGACCGAAGCGAAACTGGACCTGATCGCCCAGCTGCTGGCGAAGGCCGAGAGCACGACGCCCGAGGAGGCAGAGGCGCTCACCGAGCACGCCGAGCGGCTGATGGTGAAATACGGCATCGAGCAGGCGCGCCTCGACGAGCGCCGCGCCCGATCCGGTCAGTCCGGTGAGGAGATCGTCCAGGAGCGGATCGTCTTCACCGGCACCTACGCGCGCGACATGCGTGAGCTCGGCACGCGGGTGGCGCTGGCGCTCGACACGGTGCGCCCGTTGCACGCCGACCAGGCGGCCGGGTCGGTGCTCTACCTCGTGGGCTACGCCTCCGACGCGCAGCAGGCGCGCGTGCTCACCGCGAGTCTCGAGGTGCAGGCGATGGTGGCGATGCGGGCGTGGTGGGCCGCCCAGCGCGACAGTTACCGGTGGGGCACCGAAGGCGACAGGCGGCGCGCGCGCAGCGGGTTCATCCGGGGGTTCGCGGCCGGCGCGGCCGAGCGCATCGACGACAGCCGGCGCCGCATCATCGAGGAGTCCGGAAGCGGAACCGACCTCGTGCTCGCCTCCCGCCGCGAACGGGTGGACGCCGTGATCGACCGGATGCCGACGCGCCGAGCACGCGGGCGTCAGGGAGCGGATGCCGGGGCCTATGTGCACGGGCACCGCTCGGGTCGCGAGGCGCGAACCGGCGAGCGCGCCGTGACGCCCGGCCGCGGGGTCGCACGATGAGCCGACCGATGCGCACCGACGACGCGCACTGCGGCGTGTCGGTGCCTCTGCCTAGGGTGAGGGGATGACGACCGACCTGCGCGCACTCCTGCAAGAGCTGCGCGCGCAGGCGGCGGAACGGGTCAGCACTACAGCCGCGACCCTCGACGAGCTCACGCATGATCGCGAGGGCTCGAACGACGACGACGAGCATGACCCCGAGGGCGTCACCCTGTCATCCGAATGGTCGCGCCTGACGGGTCTGGCCGAGGCCGCGGCATCCGAACTGCGGCAGGTCGACGAGGCGATCGCTCGGATGGATGCCGGCACGTACGGCGTCTGCGCGAACTGCGGTCGGCCGATCCCGCCGGCGCGCCTCGAGGTGCGGCCTTTCGCCGTCCACTGCGTCGCCTGCGCCGAGAAGCTCGGCCGCTGAGCGCGATCGGCGTACCCTGAGGGCGTGAACGGAGGAGCCGTGACCATCCACCCCAGAGACGTGAGCCGCGACGAAGACATCGAGGGTCGTCTGCTCGGCTCGCCCGTGAGCATCATGCGCGAGTACATCACCACTCCGGGCCGCGGGCCTCGACTGCACCGGCATCCGTACGCCGAGACATTCGTGATCCACCACGGCCGCGCGCTGTTCACGGTCGGCGAGGAGCAGGTCGTGGGCGTGGGCGGGCAGATCCTCGTCGTCCCCTCGCTCGTCACCCATCGCTTCGAAGTGCTCGACGGCGGCACCTACGAGGCCACCCACGTGCATGCGAGCGACCGCTTCATCACGGAGTGGCTCGAGTAGATCCGGCCGAACCCGACGTCGGCGTGCGCGAGTAGCATCCCCTCATGGCAATCAGACTTGAGAACGTCGGCATCGCCGTGCGCGACCTCGACGAGACGATCTCCTTCTTCTCCGACCTCGGGCTCTCCGTGCTCGGCCGCGACGAGGTCAGTGGAGAATGGGCCGACACAGCCGTCGGTCTCGACGGCAACCACGCCAGGATCGCGGTGCTCCAGACGCCGGACGGCCAAGGGCAGATCGAGCTCTTCGAATACATTCACCCCGAGGCGATCGAGACCGAGCCCACGCTGCCCAACGAGATCGGGATGCACCGCATCGCCTTCGCCGTCGACGACATCGACGAGTCCCTGGCGATCGCCGCCCGGCACGGCTACCACCCGCTCCGTGGCGTCGCGAACTACCAGGACGTCTACAAGCTCACGTATCTCCGCGGCCCCAGCGGCATCCTGGTGATGTTCGCGCAGGACCTCACGAAGAGCTGAGCATCCCGCGCCAGATCAGCTCGGTCGCCGCCCGGAGGCGCGCGACCACCACCGGCTCGCTGATCCGATCCCCGCGCACGACCAGCCGTCCCAGCGGATGACGCCGCGGTCTGGCTACGATTCCCGTGTGGACAAGCAGACGACGACCGCGCTCCTCCGCGAGCACTTCTTCCCGCTCCTGAAGGGGCAGGGGTTCGCGCGCAACGGGGACGTGCTGCGCCGCGCCGACGACCCGGTCGTGCACGTCGTCGAAGTCGTGCACCAGCCACGGCGCGGCGTCTTCCGCATCGACGTGGGCGTGCATCTGACCCTGCTGGGCGACATCTCTCGCCACGTCATCGATCCGACGAAGATCCGCGAAGCGGACTGCGCCTGGCGGTCGTCGATCATCCCCGGGTTCCGCAACAATCACGACCCCGACTTCGTCTACGGTTCGACCGCCGAGCAGGCGCAGGAGTCGGTGTCGTTCCTCGTCTCGGAGTGGGACCGGCAGTCCAGCGCCTTCTTCGGCCGGCTCGCCACCTGGCCGCAGGACTTCCACGAGGCGGCGCGCGCGGCAGTGGTCGATCCTCCGCATCCGGCCCACCTGCTCACCTGGGCGCGGGTCGCGGCGCTGGCCGGTGACCTCGAGCTCGCCCGTCGCTGCGCCGAGATCTCCCTGCCGAGCGTGCCCGAGCGCGCGACCGGTCTGCGCGCAGATCTCGAGGCGATCGTGAACGACCCGAGCACGGCGGTGCCGCAGCTGCGCTGATGGTCCTCGGCGGTACGCGTCGTCGGGAGGAGTTCGCCGCGTCGGGCGGAGGTTTTCCGTGCGCACGTCCGCCCGACGGCGGGAACTCCTCCCGAACGAGTGGGCCGAGGCGATCCCTACCCCGCGACGGCCTCCGCGATCGCGGCACCGAGCTCGACCGTGGTCGCCGTGCCGCCGAGGTCGGGGGTGAAGGGCGCGGCATCCGCTCCGCGGGCGAGCACGTCCTCGATCGCGGCGAGCACGGCGGCTCCGGCATCCGGGTGGCCCAGGTGCTCGAGCATCATGGCGCCGCACCAGATCTGCCCGATCGGGTTCGCGATGCCGCGCCCGGCGATGTCGGGAGCCGAGCCGTGCACGGGCTCGAACAGGCTGGGGAAGTCCCCCTCCGGGTTGATGTTGGCGCTCGGCGCGATGCCGATCGTCCCGGTGCAGGCGGGACCGAGATCGGAGAGGATGTCGCCGAACAGGTTGCTCGCCACGACCACGTCGAACCAGTCGGGGTGCAGCACGAAGTTCGCCGTGAGGATGTCGATGTGGAACTGGTCGCGGCGCACCTCGGGGTAGTCGGCGCCGACCGCGGCGACGCGCTCATCCCAGTAGGGCATCGAGATCGAGATGCCGTTGCTCTTGGTCGCCGACGTCAGGTGCTTGGCCTCGCGGCGTTGCGCCAGGTCGTACGCGTAGCGCAGCACCCGGTCGACGCCGGTGCGCGTCATCACGGTCTCCTGCAGCACGAACTCGCGGTCGGTGCCCTCGAACATCCGGCCGCCGATCGAGGAGTACTCGCCCTCGGTGTTCTCGCGCACCACGTAGAAGTCGATGTCGCCCGGCTCACGACCGGCGAGCGGCGAGACCACGCCGGGCATGAGCCGCACCGGCCGCAGGTTCACGTACTGGTCGAACCCGCGCCGGAACTGGATGAGGCTCCCCCACAGGCTCACGTGATCGGGCACGACGTCGGGCCAGCCGACCGCCCCGAAGTAGATCGCATCGAAGCCGCGCAGCGTCTCGAACCAGTCGTCCGGCAGCATCCGCCCGTGCTGCTGCCAGTACGTCGCGCTCGCGAAGTCGAACTCCGTGAACTCGAGGTCGATGTCGAATCGGGACGCCGCGGCGCGCAGCACCCGCAGCCCTTCCGGCATCACCTCGGTGCCGATGCCGTCTCCGGCGATCACGGCGATGCGGTGGGTGGTCGTCATGGGGTTCCTTCCGGTAGCAGCAGGGCGATCGTTCCGGTCGAGGCGGGGGTCAGAGAACGTCGAGCTCGTCGGGGTGATGGCAGGCGACCCGGTGGGTGCCGCCGTGGTCTTCGAGCTCGGGCACCACCTCGGCGCACACCTCGGTGGCCTTCCAGCAGCGGGTGCGGAAGCGGCATCCGCTCGGCGGCGACACCGGACTCGGCACGTCACCGGTCAGCACGATGCGCTCGCGCGCCCGCTCGGCCCGCGGGTCGGGAACCGGGATCGCCGACAGCAGCGCCTGGGTGTACGGATGCCGGGGCCGCTCGTACAGGTCGTCGACGGGTCCTTCCTCCACGAGCTTGCCGAGGTACATCACTCCGACGCGGTCGCTGAGGTGTCGCACCACGGACAGGTCGTGCGCGATGAACAGGTACGTGAGCCCGAGGTCGCGCTGCAGATCGTCGAGCAGGTTCAGCACTCCGGCCTGCACGCTCACATCGAGGGCGCTGACGGGCTCGTCGAGCACGATCACCTCGGGCTCGACGGCGAGAGCCCTGGCGATGCCGAGCCGCTGCCGCTGACCTCCGGAGAACTCGTGCGGGAAGCGGTCGGCGTGCGCGGGGTTGAGCCCGACCTGCGCGAGCAGCTCCTCGACCCGGCGCTCGTGCTGGCCGCGGTGCAGCCCGTGGATCACGAGCGGTTCGGTCAGCGTCGCCCGCACGGACTTCCGCGGATTGAGCGAGGCGTACGGGTCCTGGAACACGAACTGCACGCGCCGGCGCAGCGCCCGCAGCCGCCCGCCCTCGACGCCGGTGATGTCATCGGCGCCGAGCCGGATCGAGCCCCCGTCGCTGGTCTGCAGGCGGGCGACGCTGCGGCCGAGCGAGGACTTGCCGCATCCGCTCTCGCCCACGAGGCCGAAGGTCTGTCCGCCGTCGATCGAGAGGCTGACGTCCGACACGGCCTGCACGACGTCGCGCGTGCGGCCGAAGAGACCGCCACCGACCTTGTACTCCTTGACGAGGTTCTGCACGGTCAGGCTCGTGCTCATGACGCCGCCTCCTTCTGCCATTCGTCCACGCGCACGCAGGCCGCTGTATGCCCGGAGCCCACCGGCACCGCGGGCGGAACCGCCGCATCGCACAGCCCCGCGACCGCGTGCGCGCAGCGCGGAGCGAAGCGGCACCCGGCAGGCCATGCGGTCGCCACCGGCGGCTGACCCGCGATCTGGTACAGCCTCTCGTCGCGCGACGCCCGCCGGTCGATCCGCGGCAGCGACGCCAGGAGCCCCGCCGTGTAGGGGTGCGCGGTTTCGTAGAAGAGCGGATCGACGTCGGCCGTCTCGACCAGCCCGCCCGCGTACATGACCATGACCCGGTCGGCGGTGCCGGCGACGACGCCGAGGTCGTGGGTGATGAGCAGCACCGTCGTGCCGGTGCGGCGTTGCACCTCGCGCAGCACCTCGAGCACCTGCGCCTGCACGGTCACGTCGAGCGCGGTCGTCGGCTCGTCGGCGATCAGCAGGTCGGGTTCGTTGGCGATGCTCATCGCGATCATCACGCGCTGGCGCATGCCACCCGAGAACTCGTGGGGATAGCGGTCGACGCGCAGTTCGGGCGAGGGGATGCCGACGACGTCCAGCAGCTCGATCGCCCGTGCCTTCCGCTCGGCCGTGGTGGTGTCGGGACGGTGCACGCGCACGGCCTCGATCAGCTGCTCGCCGACGCGCATGACCGGGTTGAGAGCGGTGAGCGCGTCCTGGAAGACCACGGCGATGTCCTTGCCGCGCACCTCGCGCAGCGCGGCATCCGACATCCCCACCAGCTCGGTGCCCCGGAATCTGATCGACCCGGTGACGACCGCCTTCTTCGGCAGCAGCCCCATGATCGCCATCGCGGTCATCGACTTGCCGGATCCCGACTCCCCGACGATCCCGACCGTCTCGCCCTCGCGCAGCACGAACGACACGCCCTCGATGGCCCTGGCGAGTCCGGCATCCGTCGGGAAGCTGACCGACAGGTCCTCGACCTCCAGCAGCACCTCGCCGCCGCTCACAGGTTCTTCCCCTGCGGGTCGAGCGCATCGCGCAGTCCGTCGCCGATGAAGTTCACGCACAGCACGGTCACGAGGATGAAGAGTCCGGGGAAGTACAGCAGGTACACCTGCGGGGTGCCGACGTAGCCGGCGGCCTGGCTGAGCATCGAGCCCCAGCTGGTCTGCGGCGGCTGCACCCCGAACCCGAGGAAGCTCAGCGTCGACTCCGCGATGATCGAGGATGCAACGGCCAGGCTCATCGCGACCACGATCACCCCGGCGAGGTTCGGCAGCAGGTGCGAGACGACGATGCGGATGCCGGATGCTCCGATGCCGCGTGCCGCGTCGATGAAGTCCTTCTCGCGGAGGGACAGCACCTGCGCCCGCACGACCCGGGCGATGTAGGTCCAGCCGAGCGCCGTGAGCGCGAGGACGATGGTCGTCGGCGAGGGCCCGAGGCCCTGCAGGATCACCGCGAGCAGGGCGATCGCGGGGACGATGAGGAAGAGGTCGGTGATGCGCATGATGAGCTCGCCGATCCAGCCGCCGACGTAGCCCGAGATCGCGCCGAGGGCCGTGCCGACGACGGTCGCGAGCAGGGCGACGGCGAGGCCGATCGCGAGCGAGATCTGGCCGGAGAAGAGGATCTCGCTCAGGTAGTCGCGGCCGAGCTCGTCGGTTCCGAGCCAGTGCGCCCCCGAGGGCGGGGTGGGCCCGGTGAGGAGGTCCTGGCGCCCCTGCGGATAAGGAGCGATCCAGCCGGCGCCGAAGCACGCGATCAGCAGGATCACCAGCACGATCAGGCTCACCACGCCGAGTCGGTGCCGCAGGAAGCCCTTCAACAGCTGACGGGTGGGCGCCTTCTGCGGCTCCTGCTCGGCGAGCAGCTCCTCGCGCCCCGCGATGCCGGCACCGCTCATGACAGTCTCACTCTCGGGTCGAGCACCGCGTAGGCGATGTCGGCGACCAGGTTGCAGATCACGACCGCCACGGCGACCACGATCATCCAGGGCAGCAGCACGAACACGTCGCCCGCGACGAGCGACTGCAGGAACAGACGCCCCATGCCGGGGATCGCGAAGATCTGCTCGGTGACCACGAGCCCGCCGATGAGGATCGCCGCATCCAGCGCGACGACCGTGACGAACGGGGCGAGCGAGTTGCGCACCGCGTGCCGCCAGATCACCTGGCGGCGCGGCACGCCCTTCGCCCGGGCCGTGCGCACGTAGTCGCTCGAGAGCGCATCGAGCATCGCGGCACGGCCGAACCGGCTCCACGACGCGATGAGGGCGATCATGAGCGCGGCGACGGGCAGGATCAGATGGCGGATGTAGTCGAGCACGCCGGTCTGCCCCGGCGAGTTGAGCCCGATGAAGTACAGCGGCGGCTCGCTGAGCCCGAACGCCTCCTTCGGCCAGACCGCGAACGTCTGGATGAGGATGAGGCCGAACCAGAACGCCGGCATCGCGATACCGAGGTACGAGGCACCCGTGAGCAGATTGTCGCCCAGGGAGTACTGCCGCACCGCCGAGTAGACGCTCACTCCGCCCGCGATGAGGACCGCGATCAGCAGCCCCCAGAACGCCAGCTGCAGCGTGGGCCACAGCGCCTCGCCGATCAGCGGGAGCACCGGGGTGCCGGTGCGGGTGCTCAGACCCCAGTCCCCGACGACCATCGACCGCAGCCAGAGGAAGTACTGCTCGGGGATCGAGCGATCCAGGCCCAGCCGCTCGATCTCGCGGGAGAGAGCGGTCGGATCCTGCGCCAGGCGGAGCTTGGCGAGGGGGTCGAACGTCGCTCGCACCGCCCAGAACAGCACGAAGGAGGCGACGAGGATCACCGGGATCGAGTAGAGCACCCGTCGTGTGATGAACGTGATCATGACGTCGCCTCCTTCCTGTCCGCGTCCGTGTCCGACCGCGGGCTCAGCCCGCGAGTCCCCACTCGGCGAGGTTCCAGAACGGACCCTCCATGGGGTTGATCTGCAGCGGACCGCCGATCTTCTCGTCCCACAGCAGCACGTTCGGTACGGTGTCGAGCGGGAGAGACGGCACGTTCTCGGCGATCAGCGCGTCGGCCTCGTGCGAGACCTCGATGCGCGCATCCGTGTCGATCTCGTTGTCGACCTGGCTGAGCAGATCATCGAGTCCGGGGATGTTCGTGCGGTAGAAGTTGATGCCGGAGAAGCCGTTCGCCTCGCTCGGGATGTTGACCGACGAGAAGGTCGCGCTGAGCGTGGGGTCGGCGAAGGTGTCGACGAGCGCCCAGATGCCGGCCTGGAAATCTCCCTCGGGAGCGATCGTGCCGAACAGGTCGGCAGGGGTGACCTGGTCGATCGTCATCTCGAACCCGGCATCCGCCAGCTGCGACTGCAGCACCTGCACCGTGAGGTCGCGGCGCTTGTTGCCGGCGAGGGTCTTGATCGAGAAGGTCGCGGTCTCGCCGCCCTTTGCCCAGACGCCGTCGCCGTTCTTCTTCCAGCCGTCGCCCTCCATCAGCTCGTCGACCTTGTCGAGATCGAGCGAGTACTGCGAGAAGTCGTCGGATGCGAACGGCGCGACCATGGGCGAGTTGAAGCTCTGCTGCGCCTCATCGATGCCGAGGCTGCCGAACAGGCGCTTCACGATGGCGTCGCGGTCGATCGAGTAGGCGAGCGCCTGGCGCACGGCGACCGAGTCGAAGGGGGCGGCGGCGTTGTTCAGCCAGATCGCCTCGAGGTTGCCGCTGCGTGCGTCGACCTGGGACTTGATGCCGGGGAGCCCCGCCTCGATCTGCGTGAGGGCGTCGAGCTGCGGCGACGGGTAGAGGGCGCTGACCTGTCCGCTCTTGAGGGCCTGGAACGCGGCGGTCGTGTCGGGGAGGAAGAGGAACGTGACCTTGTCGAGGTGCGGCTTCTCGCCCCAGTAGTTCTCGTTCGGCACGAGCGTGACCGAGGTGCCCCTGGTCCACTTCTCGATCTTCCAGGGCCCGCCGCTGAAGTCGTAGCCCTCGGCCATGATCGCCGCGCGATCCTGACCCTCGAGCAGGTGCGAGGGCATCACGCCGTACACGCTGAAGAGCGTGCGCCATCCCGCATACGTGGAGTTCAGCGTGACGACGACGGTCTTCGGATCGCTCGCGTCGATCGCGGTGATGCGGTCGTAGCCGGTCTTGTCGAAGATGTCGTCGCCGTCGCGGATCTGCAGCGCGGTGTACTCGAAGTCGGCCGAGGTGATGGGCTCGCCGTCGGACCACACCGCGTCGGGGTTGATCTCGTAGGTGATGGTCTGCGTGCCGTCGGCGGCGACCTCGGTGGTGGGCTCGCCCGTGACGAGATCCGAGGCCACCGGCTGCCACTCGTCGTCGACGAGGCGGGTCTGGAAGACACCGGGCATGGTCGGGATCTGCATGATGTACGAGCCCCAGATGGAGCCGCCGCAGGTGGCGATCCAGTCGGTGCAGTCCGGCTCCTGCTCGGCGCCGATGACGATCTCGCCGCCGTCGACGACGGCGACCTCCTCGTTCGTCCCGGTCGGGGCGGGCGACGGGCTGCAGGCGGCCAGGGAGCCGATGAGCGCGGCCGCGGTCAGAGCAGCGAGGATGCCGCGACGGGAAGGCCGGGAAGAGGGTACAGCGGTGCGAAGCAGTGATTTCGACATGGACGGATCTCCAGTGAGCGTGCGACGAAGGAACAGTGCAAGAGGTGCTGTGGTGCGGGTGGTGGTCTGACTCTAGAGCCGACCGGAAGAGATAGCAAGCACTTTAGTCAATGTTCGTGACTAGGAGCGATGCCAGTGGCGTCCCAGCGCTCTCCGGCAAGGGTGCGGAGGGCCAGTTCCTGCATGCGGCGCTGGTCGTGAGCGGCGCCTTCGAGCCCGGTGGGCTCATGCCCGCCCTCGAAGATGTCGAGCACGGCGTCGCCGCCGCCGGCGCGCAGCCGGTCGACGTAGCCCTGCACGCCGACCACCGGGGTGCGGGTGTCGATCGAGCCCTGATTGATCCAGACCGAGGCGCGCACGTCATCGAGGTACGAGATCGCCGAGAAGCGGGAGACGAGCTCGGGCGGGACCCACGAGCTCCAGACCGAGCGCACGGCCGGATTCATGGCCTGGATGGTCACCGACCAGTCGGCGACCGCCACGTGGGCGAGGCCGCCGGCGAACAGCTCCGGAAGCCGGCCGACGCTCAGCAGCGTCATGTGACCGCCGTACGAGGCACCGGTGATGAAGGTCGATGCGGGGTCGGCGAGACCCTGCTCGCGGAGCCAGGCGATCGCCGCGGCGACGTCCTCGATCTCGCGGTCGCCGCCGACGTTCCAGAACCCCTCGCGGAAGTCGCGACCGAAGGTCACGGAGCCGCGGTAGTTGAGCGACGCGAAGGCGAAGCCGGCCTCCAGCCACGCCTGCGCGGCCGGGTCGTACCGATCGACCGTGACCAGGTTCGGCCCGCCGTGGATCTCGAGGATCGTGCCGATCGGCTCGCGATCGGCGGGGCGCCCCGACCACAGCTGCACCCGGGTGCCGTCGGCGCTCGTGACCAGGGTCGAGGTGAGCGGCCGCCCCGGCGGCACGGGCGCCGGGGCGATCAGCGTCGTCTCGGTACCATCGTCGGCGATCTCCGTGACGTGCAGCGGCACCGCCCAGCTCGAGCGCAGGGCGCGGACGGCGCCGCTCGGCGCGTAGTACGACGTCCAATAGTGCGGATGCAGGTTCGCGACGTCGGGCTCCACGAAGCTGCCGCCTTCGCGCACGATCCGCACCGAGCCGTCCGCCTCGTCGATCTCGAGCAGACGATGGATGCCGGCGTCGACGTGCACCGCGAGGAGGCGCCCGCTCGGCGCATGCCAGTCGAGCGCGATCACCTCTCCGGCGAGCGCGGGCAGGTCGAAGTCCTGACGGGCGCCGGTGCGGACGTTCCAGATCGCGGGACGCGAGAAGCCGCTCCGCTCGGTGTTGAGCAGCAGGCGCTCGTCGCCGGGGAAGGACGAGAACCGCACCGCGCGGACCGGGCCGCCGGGGAGGTCGTCGAGCGTCGCGACGGTCGCGCCGGTCGCGGCATCCACCACCGTGATGCGAGGACGACGGATGCCGGGATTGTGATCGGTCGTGTCGATCGACACCAGCGTCGCGTCGGACGAGGGCTTCCCGAACCAGGCCTCGATCGGGTTCGAGTACACGACCGTCGGCTCGCCCCAGGGGGCAGCCGGGATCGTCAGCACGTGGAAGCCCTCCTCGTCGACGACCGTGGCGATGAGCGCGGAGCCGTCGAACGAGAACTCCAGCCCGCGCAGGACATAGGGCTCGCGGCCGGGGGTGAGCGCGATGCGCTCGGATCCGTCGACGGATGTCGCGACGAGAGCACCGACCTCGGAGCCGCCGCCGTCGTCGAGGTCGACGACCCAGCGCCCGTCCGGCGCGACGATCGCCCCCATGCTCACCGCGAACGGCAGCAGCTCCCCCGGGGCATCCGGCGCATGCCAGAGGCGTCCGCGCGCGCCGTCGGGGTGGTTCTCGACCACGAGGGCCGCGTCGGACCCGCCCGCGGCGGGGCGCACGGTCATGAGGTACGGCACGGCGAAGCGCTGATCGATCGTCGCTGCCGTCGAGTCTTCCGGGGTGTGCAGCATCCTTGCTTCTCCTCGTCGTCGCCAATGCCGTTGACTATAGCATTGGCTACGTCACCGGACCAGGGATCCCGGCATTGTCGACGAGCATGACAGGAGCCGTGACCAGCGTGGGGTACCGTGATCTCTGCGCGAACGATGCGCGATGACGACAGCGGAACGGAGCATCTCGATGGCGACTCGGAAGGCCGCAGGTCCGGCGAAGGCGCCGACCCGCACGAGCGGCAGCCCCGCACGTCCTCGCCGCGCACGCGACTCGCTCAGCCGCGAGATCATCGTGGCCGCCGCGGACCGCGTCGTGGAGCGCGACGGCCTCGATCGCCTGACCTTCCAGGCCATCGGCGAAGAGCTCGGCGCGCACCCGACATCGATCTACCGGCACTTCCGCGACAAGGACGAGCTGCTCCTCGCCCTGATCGACACCCTCCGGGCCCGCTCCTACAGCGGCGGCATGGTCGCGACCGACGACTGGCTGGCCGACCTGCGAACGCAGGCGCACCTGATCCACGGCCACTACATGCGCTACCCCGAGTTCGCGCTGCAGATGGCGCTGCGACGCCCGACGGACTTCTCGTCGATGGAGTTCTCGATCGGAGCCCTCCGCCGCGGGGGATACGACAAGGAGCAGGCGGCGCTGTACGCCCGCGCGCTCGGACAGCTGATCCGCTCGGCATCCAGCATCCAGGCCGCGCTCACGGCGCTCCCCGCCGACGTGCAGGACGCCGACGAGCTCACCTGGCAGATGGACTACCGTCGGCTCGACCCCGAGGAGTTCCCGAACATCGTCTGGGCCGGCGACAGCCTTCCGGGCGTGCGCGACCCGCGGGCCTGGGAGTCGGCGCTCGAGCTGCTGCTGGAGAGCATCGAGCGGCACGCACCCGGCGCCTGAGCCTCAGGTGCTCTGCGGTCGGGCAGCGGTTGCGATCAGGCATCCCGTTCCGAGCATGCACACGTTGTGAGCACTCACCACGAAGGAGATCTCACGCTTGGGAGGAGCATCCGGGCTCAAACCTCCTCCATTGCGTGAGATCTCCTCCCGAACGTGCGCTGCGGATGCCGCCGCGGCAGGCTTCTGCGCTCCGGATGCCACCGCCGGGGAGAGCACCCACTACGGAGGAGATCTCACGCTTGGGAGGAGCATCCGGGCTCAAACCTCCTCCGTACCGTGAGATCTCCTCCCGAACGTGCGCCGCGATCAGCCGCCGGCCGTGAGCTCGTCGAGCATCCCGGTGAGCAGCTCGATCCGCTCCATCATCGAGTCGATCGACACCCACTCGTGGTCGGCGTGCGCGCCCGCGCCGCGTGGCCCGAGGCCGTCGAGCGTGCGCGCCCCGACCGCCGCCGTGAAGTTGCCATCGGATGCTCCACCGGCCGAGACCGCCTCGACGTCCGGATGCCCGAGACGCGCGGCGACCCGTCGGGCGCAGTCGAGCAGCTCGGCCGAGGAGCTCTCCTCCATCGGCGGACGGTTGATGCCGCCCGAGACCGCGACGCTGACGCCGTCGGTGTGCGCCCCGAGCCGCTGCATCTCGACGTCGACGCGCTCGAGCTCGCCCAGCGTCCAGGCGCGTACGTCGACGCGCACCTCGGCGTGCTCGGGGATCACGTTGGTCACCGTCCCCGCCTGGGCGACCGTCGGGCTCACGGTCGTGCCGGCCTCGGCATCCGCCAGCTCCGGCAGGGCCAGCACGTGATGCGCGAGCTCGGTCAGGGCGCTCCGCCCCTTCCACGGTTCGAGCCCGGCGTGCGCCGCCCGGCCCGTGAGCGCGACCCGGTAGATGCTGCCGCCGCGGCGGGCGATCTTGAGCGCTCCGTCGAGACTCGGCTCGAGCACCAAGACGGTGCCCGCACGGGCCGCCTCCCGTTCGATCAGGGCGCGCGAGGTCAGCGAGCCGACCTCCTCGTCGCTCGTCAGCAGGACGGCGACCGCACCCGGCCGCGCCACCTGTGCGAGCGCCGCCGCCATGATCACGATGCCGGCCTTCATGTCGAAGACCCCCGGTCCCGTGGCGCGGTCGCCGTCGATCCGGAACGGCCGGTCGACGATCGTCCCCTTCGGGAACACGGTGTCGAGGTGACCGATCAGCAGCACCGCGGGCGCCTCGCCTCCCGGCCAGCGCAGGTGCGAGATGCCGTCGACGGTCTCGATGATCCCCGGCTCGCCCATCACCGGATCGAGCCAGGAGCGCACGAGCTGCTGCGCGGTCGCGAGGCCGACGGCGTCGCCCGTGGGCGTCTCGATCGACACGAGTTCGGCCAGGCGCTCGACCGCGAGCGACCGCGCGCTCATGCCGCGACCTCGGTCACCGCGAAGAACTCCCCGAGCGCGGCGGCGGTGACCGCCGGCGCCTCTTCGGCCAGGTAGTGGTCGGCCTCGACCGCCGCACCCGTGACCCCGGGGGCGTAGGGCGCCCAGGTCGCGAGAACGTCGAAGTTCCGACCCACATAACTGTGCGCACCCCAGAGCGCGACCGTCGGACAGTCGACGGTGCGGCCGGCTTCCCGATCCGCGCGGTCGTGGTCGAGGTCGATGGTCGCCGCGGCCCGGTAGTCCGCCCCCGAGGCGAACACGGTGTCGACGTCGAAGCAGCGCAGGTACTCGTCGTACGCATCCGGGAGCCGGTCGCCGTCGTGCCGCCTGCCGGTGAACCTGCTGCGCAGCCACGTCTCACGATCCGCGCCGATCAGCGCCTCCGGCATCCCGTCGTCCCGCGCGAGGAAGAACCAGTGAAAGTACGCGGTCGCCATGGCACGGTCGACGTTCTCGAACATGTGCAGGGTCGGCACGATGTCGAGCACGGCGAGCGCCGTCACGGCATCCGTGTGGTCCAGGGCCATCCGATGCGCGACGCGTCCGCCCCGGTCGTGGCCGGCCACGGCGAAGCGGGGAAAGCCGAGCTCGCGCATCAGGATCACCTGGTCGCGGGCCATCTCGCGCTTGGAGTAGTGCGCGCCACGGGGCTTCGCCGAATCGCCGTAGCCGCGCAGATCAGCCGCGACGACCGTGTGGTCCACGGCCAGGGCCTCGGCGACGTCGTCCCACATGGCCTTCGTCTCGGGGTAGCCGTGCAGCAGCAGCACCGCAGGACCGGCGCCACGCACCTCGGCCGCGATCCTGATGCCGTCGCAGTCCACCGCGACCTGCGTGCGGGGTGTGGTCATCGTCGTCCCACTCTCGGAGAAGTCCAGTCAACAAGTCAATCTCGTTGACTATAGCAATGACCAGAGCGCCGGGATAGCCCGGGATCCGACGAACCCGACGTCAGAGTGCGGCGAACCCCGCGGCGGCGCACGCGATGCCGACGCCGAGCAGGACGGGAGCTGCGAGGATGCCGCACCAGAAGCTCCGCGCCGCGGGCTCATCTTTCACGACCGCAGCGACCACGGCATCCGTGACCAGCAGCACTCCGACGAGGAAGTAGATCGGCTGCGCGAAGACCCACGCCAGCGGGAGGAAGTGGATGCCGACGACGCCCAGCACGAGAGGCGCGATGAGGTCCTGCCGCTTGCGCCTCGTCGCCCAGATCGCCAGGACGACGATCGCGATCACCTCGACCCAGAAGATCACGATGTACCAGATGAACGCCGGTCCGCCCACGACGATGGCGGTCGGCGACGACCAGTTGCGGATCACGGCCGGCACGCTGACCCCGGCGAGCGCCGCACCGCCGAGACTCAGCACGCCGAGCAGGACGCGCCATGCCCCGTGCTTCGGCGGTCGCTCCTGGCCCCACCCCGCCCATACGAATGCGGCGACCCCGAAGATCGCGCCGGTCATCAGCAGGTCGCGCGGGAACTCGGTGATGATCATGCGGCCCAGGCTAGTCGGGTGCGCGGTCGCCGGTCAGGAGGGATTCCGGTCGCCGACAGCGGCGACGAGTCGCGACATCCCGGGTGCCGACGTGTCGACCCGCAGCGTCGTGCCGGCGGAGGAGCGCACCACCAGCATCCGTCTTCCCCACCGATCGACCGTGCGGTGCGACACGATGTCGCGGTAGCGGATGCTGCGCTCCGCGCCGAGGACCGTGCGGAAGGCGATCGCGTCGACACCGGGCAGCACGTACCGGTTGCGGTACGCGAGCAGCACCAGCAGACCGACGACGAGCAGCACGACCGACGCGATGCGGAACGGCATCGGGTCGCGCATGTCCCCGCTGCCGAATCCCAGCAGCGAGGCGACGACCGCGAGGGCGAGCAGCACCCCGGCGGTGATGGCGACGAAGCGGGGCAGACGGATGCGGGCGTCCGGGGCCTTCCCGCGCTTCGAGCGACCGAAGAACGAGCGCACGAGCACGATGACGAAGACGAGCGCCGACGCGAAGAGGACGATCTTCAGCACGAAGGCGGGGATCATCCTCCGACGGTATCAAGCGCCGGGGCGGTGGCGGCATCCGCTGCGCCTCTCATGGTTCGATAGGAGGGTCCGTCCCGCACACGAGGAGCACCGATGACGCCGCACAGCCCGATCGTCGTGATGGGTGTCTCGGGCGTCGGCAAGACGACAATCGGCGAAGAGTTGGCGCGACGCCGAGGCACCCGGTTCCTCGATGCCGACGACCTGCACAGCCCGGCGAACGTCGCGAAGATGAGCGCCGGCATCCCGCTGGTCGACGACGATCGCTGGCCCTGGCTCGACCTCGTCGGCGCCGCGCTCATCGCCGAACCCGGCGTCGTCGTCGCGTGCTCGGCGCTGCGGCGCGTCTACCGTGACCGCCTGCGGGCGACGGCTCCCGCGACCCTGTTCGTGCACCTCGCCGCCGCACCCGAGAGAGTCGCCGCACAGGCGGAGGCGCGCGAGGACCACTTCATGCCGCCGGCCCTGCTGCGCTCGCAGATCGCCACGCTCGAGCCGCTCGGCGATGACGAGCACGGTATCACCGTCATCGTGGATGCCGACCCCGACGAGCTCGTCGACCGCATCATGGGTCTTCTGGCAGGTGAGCGGGAGCAGTCCGAGAAGTAGGCTGATCCCATCATGCAAGAGTTCTGGCTCTGGGCGGGCAACTACTGGTGGCTCATCTTCCCCGTCATGGGGATGGCCGGTGGCGCCGCGAAGGCCTGGGAGCAGAGCGCGAAGCGCCGTCATGAACGGCGCCTCGAGACCCTGAAGATGAAGGCCCAGCTGAAGACCGCCGAGATCGAGGCGAGGGCACTGACCCAGCAGGCGAAGCGCCGCGGGCCGTCGGTCGTCGACACCACGGCATCCGTCGCTCCGAACGATCTGCTCGTGCGCCTGTTCGCCGAGCACGACGAGATCACCGCCCGCTGGCTGGACTACGAGCTCGACGTCGCGAAGCTGATCGCGTTCCCGGCCATGAGCGACGGCCGTCAGCCGCTGACCGCCGCGTTCCTGCGGGCCAAGAAGACGGCGGATGCGCTGCGCCCGGCATCCGCGGAGGCGAAGGTCACCGAGCATCAGGTGGCCGAGTACCTGCAGGCCGTGGGCGACTACGCGGTCGCATTCGAGATCGCGGAGAAGGACGCCCGGCGCCTGCGCGACTCGACGTTCACCGAGCCGGAGCGCAAGCGGCTCGAGCGCGCACAGCAGCTGCTGAAGGTCGCGGTCGACGAATCGGCGACGCAGGCCGAGCGCAATGTCGCCTACAAGCGCGTGCGCGAAGAGCTCGACGGTCTCATCCTGCTCTCCGACGATGCGGTCACGGTGCTCGAGAAGCAGGTGGCGAAGGAGTTGTCGGCACCGGTCGTCACGCCGGAGCCTCCCGCCGCCCTCGAGCCCGAGCGGATGCCGGTCGCCGAGCCCCTGCGCCCCGCCCCGCCCGCGCGCCGAGAAGGCGCATGAGTCCCGACGGCGCTGCGCGCCGCCGGACGGTCGTCATCACCGGTGCATCCGACGGGATCGGCGCGGCCGCTGCCCGGCAACTCGCGGCATCCGGAGATCGTCTGCTGCTCGTCGGCCGGTCGCGCGAGAAGACCGCGGCGATCGCGCGGGAGACCGGAGCCGAGCACCTCACGGCCGATTTCGCCCGTCTCGACGACGTCCGCGCACTGGCGGAGGAGATCGCGGGCCTGGTCGGAGACGACGGCATCGACGTGCTGGCGAACAACGCCGGCGGGATCTTCGGAGATCAGACGCCGACCGTCGACGGCTTCGAGAAGACCATCCAGGTGAACCATCTGTCGCCGTTCCTGCTGACGAACCTGCTGATGCCGCAGCTGCGGAAGGCGGATGCCGCGGTCATCAACACCTCGAGCGTCGGCCACCGCCTGTTCGGCCACATCGACGTCGACGACCTCGACAACCGGAAGAAGTACAGCGCCAACAAGGCATACGGCGACGCGAAGCTCGCGAACGTCCTGTTCACGAAGAGCCTGCACACCAAGTTCCACGCCGAGGGCATGAGCGCGGTGGCCTTCCACCCTGGCGTCGTGCGGACGAACTTCGCCGCCGAGTCGTCGAGCGTGATGCGACTGATCTACCGCACGCCCCTCAAGCACCTGCTCACGATCGGCACCGACAAGGGCGGCGAGACGCTGCGCTGGTTCATCGAGGGCACGCCCGACGAGACCTGGTTCTCCGGCGCGTACTACGACGAGCGCACGCTGAGCACCCGCGTGAACCCCCAGGTCGACGATGCCGACCTGGCCGAGGCGCTCTGGCAGAAGAGCGCGGAGCTCGTCGGTCTCGAGTACTGACCGCCGCATCCGCGCCGAGGGCGATGTCGGATCGAGAACGCATCGCACGCTGTCGTCTCCGAGGCGTTTCTGATCCAGCGTCCGAACGAGAGCCGTGCGATGGTGCGACCCTCCCGGTTTCGAGGAGTAACATGGCCCCTCGGGTCGTCCGACCCGAAGAGAGTCCGAAAGGCGGTGATGGCGATGTCCGGTGATAGTTACGACGCCGCCACCGCTGCGTCGCGACTCCCTGCGCTTTCGCGTTGAGCATCTGCTCCGCGTTCTCGCACGTCCTTCCGCAGCGTCGGCGGCGTCTCCCGCCCCTTGACGAATCTGCGCACGGAGCTCTCTGCTGCCGTGCGCCTGCTGGAACGGAGCCGCATCATGGCCCTCATCGACAACGGCGTGTACGTCCACGGACGTCGCGTGGAGACCCCGAAGAACCTGGACGAGACCTACCGGATGCTGGATGCCGCGGGCGGTACCGCCTGGATCGGCCTCTACCGCCCGAGCCCGGAAGAGGTCACGTCGGTCGCGCGCGAGTTCGATCTGCATCCGCTCGCCGTCGAAGACGCCCTGTCCGGTCACCAGCGGTCGAAGGTGGAGCGCTACGGCGACACGCTCTTCGCGGTGCTGCGCCCCGCGCGCTACCGCGACAAGGAGGAGTCGATCGAGTTCGGCGAGCTGCACCTGTTCGTCGGCCCCGACTTCGTGGTGACGATCCGCCATGCCGAGTCGCCGGACCTCGCCGCCGTGCGCCGGCGCATGGAGGCCAACCCCGACCTGCTCGCCATGGGCCCTGAGGCCGTGCTCTACGCGATCCTCGACGAGGTCGTCGACGGGTACGAGCCGATCGTCGCCGGTCTGCTGAACGACATCGACGAGATCGAGGACCAGCTCTTCGGCGACAGCGACGACGACCAGCTCTCCCGCCGCATCTACGAGCTCTCGCGCGAGGTCATCAACTTCCAGCGGGCCGTGCACCCCCTGAGCGGGATGCTGGAGTGGCTGCGCCGCGGATCCGAGAAGTACCGCATCGACGAGGAGCTGCAGCGGTCGCTGCGCGACGTGCTCGACCACACGATCCGGGTGAACGAGCGGGTCGACTCGTTCCGCGCGATCCTCGAGAACGCGCTGACCGTGCACTCCGCGCTCGTCGCCCGCCGCCAGACCGAGGCCGGGCTCGCGCAGAACGACGAGATCAAGAAGATCTCCTCGTGGGCGGCCATCATCTTCGCGCCGACGCTCGTGGGCACGGTGTACGGCATGAACTTCGAGGTCATGCCCGAGCTGCACTGGGCCTTCGGCTACCCGATGGCGATCGGGGCCATGGCCGCGTTCGCCGTCGCGCTGTACGGGGTGTTCAAGTACAAGAAGTGGCTCTGAGCCGGGCGCGCCCCGGCATCCGTCAGTGCGTCACGTCGTAGACGACCTTCACGACTCCGTTCGCGTACGCGGCGGACTCACGGAGCGAGAGCTCCTGGCCGCGCGGGACGGACGGGAAGATCGTCTTGCCGGAACCCAGCAGCACGGGGAACACCAGCAGGTTGTAGCGGTCGATGAGGTCGGCCTCGGCGAGGCGCAGGGCGAGCTCGGCGCTGCCGTGGATGAAGATGCCTCCTCCTTCGCCGTCACGCAGCCTCGCGACCTCGTCGGTCGAACGGAGGATGCTCGTCTCACCCCAGCCGTCGACCAGATCCTCTTCGGCGAGCGTGGTCGACACCACGTACTTGGGCAGATCCCGATACGCGGCGTGGTCCTCCGAGTCCCGCCAGAACGGTGCGAAGGCCTCGTAGCTGCGGCGCCCGAACAGCAGCGCCGTGGTGTCGGCCAGCTCCTCGCCCTTCAGCGAGTAGGCGTCGGCGTCGAACGGTGTGCGGAACCCCCACCCGCCGTTCGGGTGGCCTTCGACCGCGCCGCCGGGGGAGTCGACGATGCCGTCAGCGGTGATGAATCCGGTGTAGACGAGTTCGCGGGTCATGCTCTTCCTCCTGGTCGGGGTCGCCGTTCGACCCTCTCATCATGACGTCGAACGGAGACCGCCGAAATCGACATCCCGCATCCGAAAAACTTGACCTTGACACCGTGACAAGGTGTGAGATGGCTGATGGAGGTGGTCCCATGACCGACGACGACCGCGAATCCGCTGCGGTGGGGCAGCTCAGCGCTGCCCTGACGGCCGAGTCCGCATCGACGCGCCTGCAGGCGGCGATGACGGCCGGCACGCACCCGCGCACCGCCTACGTGCCCGTGCTCATCGCGCAGTGCCGCACGGAACCGGACTTCTCCGTGCGGGAGACGCTCACGTGGGCGCTGACACGACACGATCCCCAGGTCACCGTCGAGCTCCTGCTGCCCGAGCTCGGCTCGACCACGGCACAGGCGCGCAGTCAGGCGCTGCACTCGCTGTCGAAGATCGGCGACCCGCGCGCCTGGCCGGCGATCACGACGGCACTGCTCACCGACGACGACACCGAGGTCGCGCGAGCCGCGTGGCGCACGGCCGCCGGTCTCGTCCCCGACGACGAGAAGGGGCGGCTCGCCGAGGTCCTCTCCACGCAGTTCGCCCGCGGCGACCGCGACCTGCAGCGCAGTCTGAGTCGGGCCTTCGCGGTGCTCGGCGCGCCGGCGACGGCAGCGGTCGAGAAGGCGGCGACATACCCCGCACCGGAGGTGCGCATCCACGCGATCGCGACCGCGCACGTGATGGAGAATCCCGACGACGGCTTCGACGCCGCCGTCGCCGAGGCCCAGCGCATCGTCGCACTGCGCGCGGCGCCGCGGACCGGGGAATGAGCATGCTGATCGGCGAGGTGGCGCAGCGGACCGGCATCAGTGCACGGATGCTGCGCCACTACGACCGCATCGGGCTCGTCTCGCCGACAGAGCGCACGGCCGCCGGGTACCGCCGCTACTCGGATGCCGACGTGCAGCGCCTCTTCCGGGTGGAGGGTCTGCGGTCGCTGGGGCTGGGTCTCGCCGAGATACCGGCGGCCCTCACCGACGAGCACTTCACCACGCGCGGCATGATCGATCGGCTCCTCGAGCGCTCGCGCGACCGCCTCGCCCAGGCGCAGGAACTGGTCTCCCGGCTGGAGCAGGTGCACGCGTCGGAACCCGAGGCCTGGCCCGACGTGATGCGCACGATCGGGCTCATGCGAGGCTTCGAGGCGCAGGATGCGTCCACCCGCCAGCGACACGCGCTCTCCCTGCCGGACGGTGACGAGCGCGATGTCGGCGTGCTGGTCGAAGCCGTTCTCCGCGAACAGGATCCCAACGCCGCCGGCGCGATGGCCTGGGCCGTGGCACGCGCGGGCGACACGGCGATCCCTCTCCTCATGGCCGCTCTCGACTCACCGGACGACGACCGGAGGCATCGGGCCCTCCGGGCGCTCGAGAAGATCGGCTCCCCTGCCGCTCTGCAGGTGCTGACCGGCCTCGCCGAGCACCGCGATCCGCTCCTCCGCGGCCGCGCGCACCTGGCCCGCGGGCGCTCGGGCGACGCCGAGTCCATCGACGCGATCGTCGAGCTGATCGTCCTCGGCACCGGGGACATCGAGGCCCTCGAGGTCCTCGAGGACCTGGCGGCGTCGGACGACCTCGCGCCCCGGATCGCACATGCCCTGGCGGCGGCCGCGGCATCCGACGACCCGGCGGTTCGACGTCGCCTCGCCGGCGCACTCGGATCCCTCCCCGGCGACGGCGCGGTCACCGCGCTCCGCGAACTCGCGGAGGACCTGGAGCCGTCGGTCGCCCTGACGGCGAGGGCCCTGCTGCACGCCGCGCCGTCACAGCGCGCGGTCCGCGCTCGGCGACCCGCGCCCGGCTGAGCGCACCGCGGCTGCCCGCACCCGTCCGAGCGCACCCGCGCGGGTACACGCGGCCCGGTGCGCACGGCCGCCTCACTGCGGGGCGGAGCCGTCCCGATCCCTGACCTCGATGTTGGCGATCTCGAGCTCGTCGTCGAGCTGCACCAGGATCCGCGAGTCGGGGAACTGCTTCGGCGCATCGAAGGCGAGCAGCACGGCATCCGCGAAGACGACGACCGAGGTCGCCTCGAGGTCGTCGCGCAGGTCGACCTGCTCGATCACCGGCTCGTCGTCGACCGCCTCGTCGATGTCGTCGGCGACCTCGTCGATCACGGCCCGCCAGCGCGTCTCGTTCACGGACAGGATGCGGGCGAGGGCGGCGACGAGCTCCTCGCCGTCGAGCGCGTCGTCATCGTCGTCGAGCTCGGGGTCGACGTTGACCGTCACGACGGTGCCGGCGGCGTCGATGCTCGCACGGCCGTAGATGAGGCCGTTCTCGGCGACCGGTTCATCGAGCAGTCCACTGTCGACGATGCGGGCGAGGAGGTTGTCGAGAAGCGGGGAGGTCATGAGACCAGTCTTTCGCATCCGGCCGCCGTGCGGGCGGCCGGATGCGGAGACGCGCGATCCGGGATCCGGCTACTGCCGCGAGCCGATCTCCTCGATCGGCCGCGTGCGCATCGCGGCGATCGTCGCCACCCAGAGCGACAGCAGCGCGAGCGCGCCCATCGACCCGATGATCGCCAGCGACGGGAGCACCGGCAGCGCCGGGATCGGCTGACCGGAGATCCCGATGCTCATCCCGATCAGCGGCGGCACGGCCACCAGCACTCCGAAGACGACGGCGATGGTCGCGACCATCGTCGCCTCGACGCGCATCATCGCCCGCACCTGTCGCCGCGAGGAGCCGATCAGCTGCAGCAGCGCGAGCTCGCGCGACCGCTCCCCTGTGGCCATGACGAGCGTGTTGATGACAGCGATCGCGATGTACCCCAGGATCACGATCAGCGCCACAAGATTCACCCAGCCCTGCTGGGACTGCGCGTCGGCACCCGCGGCCTTCTGCCCGCGCGCATCGGCCGTCAGCAGCCCCGCGTCGACGAGAGCCGCACGCACCTGGTCGAGAGCGCCGTCGTCGACGGCCACGAGGGCGAAGGCGTCCAGCCCGGTCGTGGTGTGATCGCGCACCGCTTCGACATCCATCGTGAGGTCGCCGAAGCCCAGACCGCGCTCGTAGATCGCCACGACCGTCGCCTCGAGCGGCATCCCGTCGCCGAAGCGGCCGGTGACCGTGTCGCCGATCCCGACGCCGAGGGTCTGCACGGCATCCGTGCTCACCGCCACGGTCGATCCGTCGTCGAGCCCACCCAGCGTGCCCTCCTGCACCTGCAGGTCGAGTGCCGTGTCGACCGACGACGGGTCGACGCCCTGGAGCACGTGCTCCCCGCGCTGCACCTTGCCCTCGAAGTCGAGGGAATCGATGATCGCACTGCTGATCGCGATCCCGGAGGCGCCCGACACCCCGGGGATCGAGCTGATCATCTCGATGGATGCCGGGCTGAGGCCCGCGGGTGCCGTGACGCGGAGGTCGGCCGTGACACCGGCCTGCGCCTGCGCGGCGGCCTCGCTCGCGATGACCGCGGGGGCGCCGATCTGCACCAGCCCCAGGCCGATGCCCAGGGCGATCGGGAGGATCGCGCTGGCGAGCCGACGGCTGTTCGCCGCCGCGTTCGCCGCCGCCAGGAACCCGGCCGCGGAAAGCCGCCGCAGCACGGAGCCGATCAGTCGCACACTGAGCGACACCAGCCACGGCCCCAGCAGCGCGAGCGCGACGATCAGCATCATCGCCGCTCCCGCCGAGGCGCCGGCCGCGTATTCGCCGCGCACGACCAGCGGCACGGTCGACACGGAGATCCCGGCGGTCGCGAACACGATGCCGGTGATGATCCGCGGCAGTCCGCTCGCCGCGGGGCCCGTGGCCGATTCCCGCAGCGCCTCGATCGGGTCGAGCTTCGCGGGTCGCCGAGCCGCCATGCGCGCCGCACCCCACGCGGCGCCGAGCACGAGCAGCACGGCGCCGACCGCGGGGATCGGACCGATCGCCAGAGCGAAGTCGCCGGGGATCACGCCGCCCGACACGAAGGCTCCCTGCAGCACGGTCGAGAGCAGGTAGCCGGGAGCGATACCCGCGAGCGCGGCGATCACGGCGACGGACAGCACCTCGCGGGCGACCAGTGCATGGACCTGCTTCGAGCTCGCGCCGACCGCGCGGAGGAGGGCGTAATCCCGACGGCGCGACTGCACCGAGAGCGAGAGCGTGCCGGCGACGATGAACATCGCCACGAGGATGCATGTGCCGACGAAGGCGCTGCCGATCGCGATGAGCGTCGACCGTGCGGCCCCGGAGTCGAGGAACTCGATGTCGCCTCGGCCGTCTCCCGTCTGCGCGGCGACGCCGGGGAGCGCCTCGCGGATCGCGGCGGCGGTGCGGTCGGCCTCGCCGGGAGCGGTGAACACTCCCAGCACCTGCGCGGCGCCGCCGTGCGGGTCGAGCTGGGCGATGCGCTCCTCGGTGAGGAAGACGTGGCTCGCACGCTCGGGCACGACCGGACCGTCGACGACGCCGACGACCCGATACTCGGCCGTGACGCCGCCGTGCGAGAGGGTCACGGCGTCGCCCACGGCCTCGCCGGTGACGGCCGTGACGACGACCTCGTCGCCGGAAGCGGGTTCGCGACCCTCGCGCAGGACGAACCCGGTCAGGGCCGTCGAGGCCCAGGGGTGCGCCTCGACGGGCGCTGAGTCCTCACCCGCGGTGAGCGGGACCGTGACGTCGGAGACGACGCTCTCGACGCCGTCGATCGCGGCGATCTCCTGCGCGGCATCCGTGGGAAGCGGCGCGCGCTCGCGGAGCGGGAGCGGCATGTCCTCGGGGACGTCGACGTACTGCGAGGAGCCGACGACCACGTCGACCTGGGTGTAGCGCTCGGGGGCGAGCCCACCGCGGATGCCGGATTCGACGAGCACGCCCAGCCCCGTCACCAGGATGCTCGCGACGAAGATCGCCACCGCCACCCCGGCGAAGCTGGCGCGATTGTGGCGCAGATCGGCGCGCACGAGGCCGCCGAAGCTCAGACGCTGACCGGTCATCACCACTCCCCGAGCGAGCTCATGCGATCGGTGATCTGCGCGGGGGTCGCCCCATCGAGGTGCCCGGCGAACGAGCCGTCCGCGAGGAAGATCACGCGGTCGGCGTGCGAGGCCACGACCGGGTCGTGCGTCACGACGACGACAGTCTGGTCGAGCTCCTTCGCCGTGTGCGCGAGCAGGTCGAGCACCTGCTTGCCGGACCGGGAGTCCAGCGCTCCCGTCGGCTCGTCGCCGAAGACCACGTAGGGCCGGGTGATCAGCGCGCGGGCGATCGCGACGCGCTGCTGCTGGCCGCCGGAGAGCTCGGACGGACGGCGGAGCCGCCGATCGCGGAGCCCGACCGCGTCGAGCAGGAAGTCGAGCCACCCCGGGTCGAGCCGCTTGCCGGAGAGCCGCAGGGGCAGCGTGATGTTCTCCTCGACGTTCAGGGCGGGGAGCAGGTTGTACGCCTGGAAGACGAAGCCGACGTGGTCGCGCCGGAACGCCGTGAGCTGTGCGGCGCGCAGCCCGGAGATCTCCGTTCCGCCGAGCCGCACCGTGCCGCTGGTGGGCTTGTCGAGGCCGGCCGCGCTGTGCAGCAGCGTGCTCTTGCCCGAGCCGGACGGGCCCATGATCGCGGTGAACGAGCCCTTCGCCAGGACGAGATCGACGCCGCGGAGCGCGGACACCGCGCCGACGCCGGCGCCGTAGGTCTTGACGACGGATTGCAGGCGCAGCGCCTCGGCCGGACGAGCGTCGACGGCGGATGCGAGTGATGTGGAGGTCATGCTTCGACGCTACGAACAGCGGCGGCGCGGTCCCATCCCGCTGTCCACCCGAACGATGGTGGTGCTGGCTATACCGCGCCGGCATCCGCTCTCCGGCAGACTTGCAGAGTGAAGGACGGACGGATGCGGCGCTGGCTGCGGGACTGGCGGTTCCTGGCGGTCGAGTTCGCGGCATCCGTCGTCTCCCTCGTGCTGTTCTGCGTCGGGCTGGTGCTGCTGCCGCTGATGATCATCACCGGTGGCGTGCTGATCCTGCCGCAGGCCGTGCGCGTGCTGCATGCGTGGAGCGACCGCAACCGTCGGCGCATCGGCTCGTTCCGCGGGGTGGACCTGCCCCCAATCTCGCGCGTGCTTCCGCCAGGGGCCACGATCGACGACCGGCTGCGCTTCGCCTTCTCGAAGTCGACCGGACGCGACGCGCTGTGGCTCGCGGTGCACGCCCTGCCGGTGATGTGGGTGTCGGTGATCACGGTCACGCTCCCGCTGGCCGCGGTCAACACGCTCGCCGTGACGTACTACTGGCAGTTCGCGCCGGCCGACGACCCGGTCGGCTCTCCGTATCCGGTCACCTCCTGGGAGCTCGCGGCCACGATGCCGCTGGTCGCCGTCGCCTACGCGCTGATCTCCTGGTGGCTCATCCCCGCCGTCGCACGCCTGCTGTCCTGGACGTCGGCGCGGCTGCTGGCGACACCCGAGAAGTCCCGTCTCGCGGCGCGCGTGGATGCTCTAACGCTCAGCCGCGCCGCCGCCCTCGACGCCCACGGCGCAGAGCTACGCCGCATCGAACGCGACCTGCACGACGGCGCGCAGAACCGCCTCGTGAACGTCGTGATGATGCTCGGGATCGCGGAGCGCGCGCTCGAGACCGATCCGAGCGGCGTGCTCGAACCGCTCCGTCGGGCGCAGGATGCCGCGACCGACGCGCTCGCCGGCCTGCGCCGCACGGTGCACGACATCTATCCGCCGATCCTCGACGAACTCGGTCTGGAGGGGGCGCTGGCCTCGCTCGCCGGCCGCAGCGCCGTGCCCTGCACGATCGAGGCCGCCGAGGTCGGGCGCGTGCCGGCCGCGGTCGAGTCCGCCAGCTATTTCGTCGTCGCCGAGGCCCTCACGAACGTGAACAAGTACAGCGGCGCGACGCACGCGACCGTGCAGGTGAGCCGCGAGGGAGAACGGCTGATCATCACCGTCGAAGACGACGGAGCGGGCGGCGCCGTGGAGCGTCCGGGCGGCGGGCTCGCCGGCATCCGCCGCCGCGTCGAGGCCTTCGAGGGCACGACGGAGCTGACCAGCCCGGCCGGCGGACCCACCACCCTGAGCGCGGAGCTGCCATGCGGATCGTGATCGCCGAAGACGACACCCTGCTGCGGGAGGGACTCGCGCTGCTGCTGCGCAGCGAGGGCTTCGACGTCGTCGCCGCGGTCGACAACGCCGACGACTTCCTGCGCCGGCTCGACGATGCGGATGCCGCGGTCGTCGATGTGCGGATGCCGCCGACGTACACGAGCGAGGGCCTGAAGGCCGCGGCGGAGGCACGGGCGCGTCGCCCGGGGTTCCCCGTGCTGGTGCTGTCCGCCTACGTCGAGGACCGCTACGCCGGGGAGCTGCTCGCCGCGGGCGCCGACGGGCTCGGGTACCTCCTCAAGGAGCGCGTCGGCAAGGTCGCCTCGTTCATCGACGCCCTCCACCGTGTGGCAGCGGGCGGCACCGTCATGGACCCCGAGGTCATCTCGCAGCTCATGAGCAGGCGTCGGGCCGACGATCCCGTGCAGTCACTCACGCCGCGGGAGCGCGAGGTGCTCGGCCTCATGGCCGAAGGCCTCGACAACGCCACGATCGCCGCACGGCTCTTCGTGACGGAGACCGCGGTGAGCAAGCACATCGGCAACATCTTCGCCAAGCTCGGGCTCGCGACGAGCGACAGCGGCCACCGCCGGGTGCTCGCCGTGCTCGCCTACCTCCGCGACTGAGCGGGCCTCTGGACACGTCGCCCGGACGAGCGCATGCTGAGACCATGACCGCCTTCCAGACCACACACGCGTTCAGCGGGTTCAGCGTCGACGACATCGACGCGGCTCGCTCGTTCTACCGCGACACGCTCGGCATGGACGTCACCGACAACGCCATGGGCTTCCTCGAGATCGCCCTTCCTCAGGGAGGGTCGATCCTCGTCTACGGCAAGCCCGACCACACGCCCGCGAGCTACACGATCCTGAACTTCCCGGTCGACGACGTCGAGGCCGCCGTCGACGAGTTCAACGCGAAGGGCGTCGTGACGAAGATCTACACCGACCCCGACCTCGGCACCGATGCGAAGGGCATCTCGCACGGCGCCCCGGGCAAGGGACCGGACATCGCCTGGTTCACTGACCCCGCAGGGAACGTGCTCTCGGTGCTCGCCGGCTGACGCGGAGTCAGAGCCGGTCCGCGAGCCACCCGGTCTGCCGGTGCCACTGCACGATCTGCCCGCCCTCGTGGCCGTTGAACTCGTAGACGGCGATCTCGGCATCCGCAGAGCCGCAGTGGTTGAACGCCGCGAACACGCTCGACGGCAGCACGACGGCATCCATCAGGGCGACGGAGAACAGCACCGGCGCCGTGATGCGGCGCGCGAAGTTCACACCGTCGAAGTACGACAGCGTCTCAAAGACGTCATCGGCCCGCGCGCGGTGCACGGCGAGATAGCGGCCGATCTCGGTGAAGGGGAGCTCGGGCGTGAGCTGCACCGACCGCCGGAAGTGGCAGAGGAAAGGCACATCCGGCATCGCCGCGGAGACGTCCGGGTGCAGGGCTGCGGCCGCGAGGCTGATGCCGCCGCCCTGGCTGCCGCCGGTCACGCTGATGCGGCTGCCGTCGACGGCATCCAGCTGCTTCACGGCGTCGATCAGCAGCACCGCATCCGTGAAGACGCGGCGGTAGAAGTACGTCTCGGGATGCTGGATGCCGCGGGTCATGAAGCCGGGGATCGACCCCTCCGACCCGTGCGGGTCGGGGGTGTCGCCGCCTGAACCCCACCCGCTGCCCTGGCCGCGGGTGTCCATCAGCACGTGCACGTAGCCGGCGGCCGCCCACTGCAGCCGCTCGCCGGGGATGCCGCGACCGCCGTTGTACCCGATGTACTCGACGACGGTCGGCAACGGCCCCTCCGCCTGCGGACGGGTGATCCACGCGCGGATCGGCTCGCCGCCGAATCCGCTGAACGTCAGATCCTCCACGATCAGTTGCGTGATCGGGGACGCGACAGGCTGGACCACGGGCGCGGTCGCGAGCGCCCGTGATTCGGCGAGCGTGCGCGCCCAGAAGTCGTCGAAGTCCGCGGGCTCGGCCACGTCGGGCCGGAAGGAGCGGAGCTGGTCCAGGGGGAGATCGGTGAGAGCCATCGGCGACAGGTTATCCGATGACGAGGCGGGGGATCATCGTCCCCGCGGGAAGCCGATCGCGCGCAGCTCCGGTGCCAGCCTCTCCCACTGCCAGTCGCGTTCAGCAGCCCGGCCCGCGTCGCCGCGGTGGAGTCCGACAGCCTTGGCCGCGTAGGTCGCGGCGTGCGGCGAGTGATCGAACATGTGGGCCACGGCGACCGCCTGTCCGGCGGCGCGTGCGGCAGCGACGGCTGCTGGGGCATCCGCCGCCTCCCGTGCCGCGGCGTGCGCGGCGAAGGCGGCCGTGCGGCACTCCGTCATCGGGATCTCGCCGCGCATCCAGGCGCGCAGGGCGGCGATCGCGGCGCGCGGCCTGTCGTCACCAGGACGCAGCTCGTCGAAGATCGGCAGCGCGCGCTCGGCGCAGGCGGCAGCCCACTCCGCGATCGCGTGATGTACCGGCAGTTCAGGGTTCGCCCACTTCTCCTTCTGATCGTCACTCACCCGATGATCGTGTCAGGAACCTCCGACGCCCGCCGGATCCCGGTCGCAGAACCTCCCTGAGGAGATTTCAGTATTCGGTGTTGCTAAGTACCGGTACTCAGTGTTACTTTGTACCGGTACCCAGCAACACTGAGTACCGACAGAAACGAAAGGAGGACCTGATGGGCAAGCAGATGACCGAGATGCTCAAGGGCACTCTGGAGGGCATCGTCCTGGCCCTCCTGGCCGAGCAGCCGGCTTACGGGTACGAGATCACCGCGCGAGTGCGCGAACACGGGTTCACCGACATCGCCGAGGGCACGATCTACGCACTGCTGGTGCGGATCGAGCAGAAGAGTCTCGTCGACGTCGAGAAGGTCCCGAGCGAGAAGGGCCCGCCGCGCAAGGTGTACAGCCTCAACGCCGCCGGCACGCAGGAACTCGAGGACTTCTGGAACACCTGGAGCTTCCTCAAGAAGCACATCGAACAGCTGAACACGAACAACACCGAGAACAAGGAGAACTGATCATGGCCGCGAAGTGGATCGAAGCACTCACCGGATCGCTCGAGGAGAAGAAGCAGTACAAGCAGGCGCAGGCCCGCATCAACGCCCTCCCGGAGCCGTACCGCGAGATGGCGAAGGCCCAGCAGCGCTACAACATGTACTACGGCGGCGTCACCGACGGCAACATCATCGTGCAGATGTTCCTCGACATCGCGGATCTGTGGGAGCGCGCCGCGATCGACGGCACCCCGGTCAGCGCCATCGTCGGCGACGACCCGGTCGAGTTCGCAGAGAACTACGCCACCGCGTACGGCGGACGGCAGTGGATCGACAAGGAGCGCGCGCGCCTCATCAAGGCGTTCGACGACGCGAAGAAGAAGGAGAACTGATCATGAGCACCGCAGCCATCAGCGTGAAGGGCGTGCAGAAGTCCTACAAGGACCTGCATGTGCTGCGCGGCGTCGACTTCGAGGTCGAGAAGGGCAGCATCTTCGCCCTGCTCGGCTCGAACGGCGCCGGCAAGACCACCATGGTGCGCATCCTCTCGACCCTGCTGAAGGCGGATGCCGGCACGGCATCCGTGCAGGGCGTCGATGTCGCGACCGATCCGCTCGGCGTCCGCGAGAGGATCAGCCTCACCGGGCAGTTCGCCGCGGTCGACGAGATCCTCACCGGACGCGAGAACCTCGTGCTGGTCGCGAAGCTGCGCCACCTCGCCGACGCCGGGAAGGTCGCCGACGATCTGCTCGCGAAGTTCCGTCTGACGGATGCCGGTGGACGCAAGGTCGGCACGTACTCGGGCGGCATGCGCCGCCGGCTCGACATCGCGATGAGCCTGGTCGGACACCCCGAGGTCATCTACCTCGACGAGCCGACCACAGGCCTCGACCCCGAAGCCCGCATCGAGGTGTGGGACGTGGTCAAGGAACTCGCGAACACCGGAACCACCGTGCTGCTCACGACGCAGTATCTCGACGAGGCGGAGCAGCTGGCCGACCGTATCGCGATCCTGCACGAGGGCCGCATCATCGCCAACGGCACCCTCGCCGAGCTGAAGAAGCTGCTCCCGGCCGCCAAGGTCGAGTACGTCGAGAAGCAGCCCACCCTCGAGGAGATCTTCCTCACCCTCATCGGCCCGTCGCCTTCGACAGGCTCAGGCACCCAGGTCCAGAAAGGACACGCAGCATGACCACGCACTTCGCGGCGGACACCGCGACGCTCACCGGCCGCTCCATGCGGCACATCTTCCGCAGTCCCGACACCATCATCACCACGGCGGTCACCCCGATCGCGCTGATGCTCCTGTTCGTGTACGTCTTCGGCGGCGCTCTGAAGACGAGCACCGGCGCCGAGAACTACGTGAACTACCTGCTGCCCGGCATCCTGCTCATCGCCATCGCATCCGGCATCGCCTACACGGCGTTCCGGCTGTTCACCGACATGCAGAGCGGCATCTTCGAGCGGTTCCACTCCATGCCGATCGCCCGATCGAGCGTGCTCTGGGCGCACGTGCTCACGTCACTCACCGCCAACGCGATCACCCTGGCGATCATCTTCGGCGTCGGCTTCCTGATGGGCTTCCGCACCGGGGCGAGCCCGCTCGCATGGCTCGCCGTGATCGGCATCCTCATGCTGTTCACGCTGGCCCTCACCTGGCTGGCGATCATCGCGGGCCTGAACGCCAAGACGGTCGACGGTGCGAGTGCGTTCTCGTACCCGCTGATCTTCCTGCCGTTCATCAGCTCGGCCTTCGTGCCGACCGACACGATGCCGGGTCCGGTGCAGTGGTTCGCCGACAACCAGCCGGTCACCTCGATCGTCAACACCATCCAGGCGCTGTTCGCCGAGAAGCCCGTCGGGAACGACATCTGGGTCGCTCTCGCCTGGTGCGTCGGCATCCTCGTGGTCGCCTACGTGTTCGCGATCATCTCCTACCGGAAGAAGGTCAGTTGACCTCTTCGAGCGGGACGGAACGCTCCGTCCGGGGTTCATACCCCGGCCGGGGCGTTTCGCTGCGCTCGGGGTGCGGCGCGCGGGGCGCTGCGGCCGCGCGGAACGGAGGAGATCTCGCGGAATGAAGGAGCTTTCGTGAGAATGCCTCCTCCATTCCGCGAGATCTCCTGCGCAACGCGTGCGGACCGGATGCCGGAGGCGACGCGGGAGCCGCGGGCTTGGGCTGACTTCTCCCTCTCGGGCTGAGGTTTCCGGCAAGATCCTCAGCCCGACGGCGAGATCCCCTCCGCAACGGGTGGGCTAGCGGATGCTGCGCCTCAGGTCAGCTGCTGACGACCCAGTCGAACTGGTCGCCGTTCTCCTCGAGCCAGGCGTCGACGGCTTCGGCCTCGCGGCCCTCGCCGTACTCGTTCACGACCAGGTCCTCCAGCGAGCCGTACTGCTCGTCATCCAACACGATCTTCGAGATGAGGTCGGCGGCCTCGGGGAACTCGTCCGCGAAGCCCTTCGTGCCGAGGAAGTGCAGGCCCTCGGCCTCGCCCATCGCGCCTTTGGGGTCTTCGAGGTCCTTCACGGGGAAGGCGTCGTTGGCCCAGAACGGACGCCACAGCGTCACGGCGATGTCCTGCTTCTTCTCGGTCGCCGACTTCAGCTCGGTGAGCATCGCCGCGGTCGAGGAGGTGACGAGCTCGTACTGGCTGTCGAGACCATACTCCGGCAGCATCTTCTGCGTCTGCGCGGTGAGGCCGGCACCCGGCTCGATCCCGTAGATCTTGCCGCCGAGGTCAGCTCCCGCGAGGTCGTCGATCGTCTCGAGCTCGGAGTACTCCGGCACCGCGATCGTGAGCCGCGCGTTGTCGTAATACGTGCCGAGGTCCTCGATCGATTCGCCGTAGGTCTTCATGTACTCGGCGTGCGTGACCTCGGGCCAGGCCGACGGGAACAGGTCGACGTCGCCCTGCGCGAGCCCGGTGTAGAGCGGGCCCGCCTCGGTGAGCGTCTTGAGCTCGACGTCGTAGCCGATCTTCTCGAGCTGGTCCTGCAGCAGGTACGCGGTACTGAGGCCGTCGGTCCACGACGGGAGGAACCCGAGCGTGATGGTGCCCTTGTCACCTCCGCCGCCGGCGCTGCCGCCTCCGCCGAGCTCGATCGTGCCGCCCGCGCCGTCGCTCGCGCAGCCGCTGAGGGCGAGTGCTCCCGCGGCGCCGATGGCCGCGATGGTGATGATCCTGCGCTTACGCATTCTGGAGCTCCTTCTCTTCGACGGGCTTCTCCGGCCCCTCGGCGACGGGGTCGGATGCCGCGGCGACGGCATCCGACTGACGCTGCGCCCCGCGACGGCGGAGGAACGCCAGCAGGGATGCCGGGTTCTGCCCGAGCGTGCCGAGCGCGGCGGTGACGCGGTCGAGGAAGACGGCGATCAGCACGACGCCGAGACCGGCCTCCACACCCTTCGCGATGTTGACGGTCGAGATCGCCTCGACGACCATCTTCCCGAGCCCGTCTGCTCCCGCCATCCCGGCGATGACCGCCATGGAGAGCGCGAGCATGATGACCTGGTTGATGCCGGCGAGGATCGTCGGCATCGCGAGCGGAAGCTGGATGCCGCGCAGGATCTGCCCCGGCTTCGCGCCGAAGGCCTGCCCGGCCTCGACGGTCTCGGAGTCGACACCGCGGATGCCGAGCTCGGTCAGTCGCACGCCCGGAGGCAGCGCGAAGATGACCGTGGCGACGAGTCCGGGGACGACGCCGATGCTGAAGAACACGATCGCGGGGATCAGGTACACGAACGCGGGCATGGTCTGCATGAAGTCGAGCACGGGCTTGAGCACCGCGCGGACCGTGGCGTTGCGCGCCGACCAGATGCCGAGCGGCACGGCGATCACGACGGCGACGAGTGCGGCGACCAGCACGAGGCCGAGCGTCTGCATCGCGGGGACCCACAGGCCCATCGCGACGATCAGCGTGAACGAGACGACCGTGCCGATCGCCAGCTGCCACGAGCGCACCGTCCACGCGATGAGCGCGGCGAGCGCGATCACGACGAAGAAGTAGGGGAGAAGGAGCAGCGAGGTGAGTCCGTCGACGAGGAACGTCACCACGAACGAGACGACGTCGAGCAGGCCGTCGAGGTTGACCTTGACCCAGTCGACTCCGGCTTCGACCCAGCTGCCGAGGGGGATGCGGAAACCATCCATCAGCGCACCTCCTCGATCGTGTTCTGCGTTTCATCGGTCACTGAGCTTGCCGAAGAGTCAACGACCGGGGATTCGGCCGTCCATCCGTCGTCGAGCACGGCGTCGATCTCCGCCTGCGGCATGGGCATCAGCGGGAGGATGATCTCCTCGGTGGCGCCCGGCCCGGGGCCGAGGGCGGCGAGCAGGGTCACGCGCGGGATGACGCCGACGAGCCGGCCCTCGGCATCCGTCACCGCCAGCGGCAGCGGCGACTCGACCGCCGGAACGAACAGGTTCATCAGGACCTCGTCCTCGCGGACGCTCTGCAGCACGGGCTTGAGCACCGAGTCGAGCCTCGTCGCACCGGAGCGCACGAGCTTCACGGCATCCCGGTCGGTCACGACGCCGAGCAGCTGCCGGTCGCGGCCGACGACGTAGGTCGCCGACATGTAGGCGTCGCGCATCTGGCGGAGCGCGGTGCGGGGGCCGGCCGTCTCGGGGACCACGGGGCGCGGACGCTCCATGACGTTCGCGGCGGTGAGCACGCGAGCGCGGTCGACGTCCTGCACGAACTGCTCGACGTAGTCGTTCGCCGGGTCCATCAGGATGTCCTCGGGCGTGCCGATCTGCACGATGCGGCCGTCGCGCATCACGGCGATGCGGTCGCCGAGGAACATGGCCTCGTTCAGGTCGTGGGTGATGAAGACGATCGTCTTCTGGAGCTTCTCCTGGAGTTCGAGCAGCTGCTCCTGCATCTCGCGGCGGATGAGCGGGTCGAGCGCGCTGAACGCCTCATCCATGAGCAGGATGTCGCTGTCGGCGGCGAGCGCACGGGCGATGCCGACGCGCTGCTGCATGCCGCCGGAGAGCTCGGACGGCATCTTGTCGCCCTGGCCTTCGAGCCCGACGAGCGCGAGGATCTCCTCGGCCTTCGCGAGACGCTCGGCCTTGCCCACGCCCTTCAGCTCGAGCGGGTAGGCCACATTCGCGGCGACGGTGCGGTGCGGCAGCAGCGCGAAGTGCTGGAACACCATCGAGATGCGATCACGACGGATCTCGCGCAACTGCGATCCCGGGATGCCGGTGATCGGTTCGCCGCTCACCGTGACGGTGCCGGAGGTCGCGTCATGCAGACCGTTGAGCATCCGGATGATGGTGGACTTCCCGGAACCGGACAGGCCCATGATGACGAAGATCTCACCGCGGTTGACGGTGAAGCTCGCGTCGATGACGGCTGCCGTGCCCGCGTCATCGACGGCGGTGCGGCTCTCACCGGCCTTCAGACGACGGACAGCCTGGCTCGGATTCTTCCCGAACACTTTGAACAGATTGCGCGCTTCAAGAGCGATTTCGGACACGTTTCCCCCGCGGCTCGGCCTCGGGCGGCTGAGCCTGCTTCGGTTACGCCCGGGTGATCCTCACGAGGCCGTTCGACATGACTGCTGTGGCGGCACGGGCAGCGGATTTCGGATCCGCCGCAGAGAGCATCGACCGTACGTCCACGCCTCTTCGCAGCACAGCTCATCGAAAGAAGGACGTGGTCGCGGACTGGTCTTTCGGGCCAGAAGACCCACAGACCAACGTAACGAAATGGCTGATCAGGGGCAAATCCGTGGCCGCAGGACCGTCCGGGTTTCCCCTGCTGACCGGGGGATTGGTCATATGTTCAGCGACGGATGCTGCGCGTCACGGTGAACTTGGACGTGCGGTGCAGCTGCTCGGTCGGCCCGATGATCCGGGCGAGCTCGGCACGGTATCCGAGCGAGGAGTTGAACACCGTGAAGAGCTCCGCGCCCGGGCGGAGGATGCGCGCGGCAGCCTCGAACAGACGGGTCGCCGCACCGGTGTGGACGCTGGTTCCGAGGTGGAACGGCGGGTTGAGCAGCACGACGTCGGCACTCGCATCCGCGAGCTCGGATCCGGCGTCGTCGTGCATGACGATGACGCGGTCGGCGACGCCGTTCGCGAAGGCGGTCGCGCGAGCGGAGGCCACGGCCGCCGCCGACCGGTCGGTCGCGACGACCCGGTCCTGGGGGTGCGCGAGCGCCCACGACGCGGCGAGCGCACCGGTGCCGCACCCGAGGTCGATCACAGTCCGCGACGCTTCGACGGGCTCAGCGACCCATCCCGCGGGCCCCTGAGCTTTGGGTCCCTGAGCGCTGGGCCCCTGAGCTTGTCGAAGGGCCGCACCCCCGTGCACAACTCCGCCAGAACTGTCGTGCTCGGCCCCGTTCGGCCGCTTCTCCGACCGAGCCCCGTCGTTCTTGCTGAGTTGTGCACCACTGAGTCCGAGCACCTCCAGCAGCGCCCGCGTGCCGATGTCGAGGCGCGGACCGGCGAACGCGCCGCCGTGGGCGACGAGGGTCAGTCCGTCGTGCGCGGCGGTCACCGGGAACGGCGGCTCGACCGGCACCGGAAGGGCCTCGGAGGCGACCACGAGCCGCGACTTCCGCTCGGCTCGCTCGGCCTGCACGTGCGCGAAACGGCGGCCGAGCACCTCGTTCTGCCCGAGGGTCATGTGCTTCACGCGACCCCCGGCGACGAGCACGACGTCGGGCGCGGCCCAGCGGGCGACGGCATCCGCGATCTCCTCGAGCTCGGCGAGCGACTTCGGCAGCTGCAGCAGCACGAGCCGCGCACCGGTGAGCAGTTCGGGGCCGAGATCGTGCGAGGCGAAGAGCGCCGGAGAACCCAGATCATTCGGAGCGGTGGCGGCGCGTCCGGCATCGACACCCCGAGGGGATGCCGATTCGTCTGCGTTTCCCGCGACGAACCCCGAGAGTCCGAGTTCCTCGGCGTTGAGCGCGAGCGCCCGGCGCCCGGTCGCGAGGTCCTGATGCACGCGGATGCCGTGGCGCCCGGCATCCGCCAGAGCCAGGGTGATCGCGCCGTAGTCGTCACCGATCACGGCGATCTCGGAGCCGGGAAGCCCGAGCGCGAGCGCCCGTTCGACGAGCAGGATGTCAGTGACGTCGTGCGCCTGGAGGTTCTCCGCTTCGACATCCGGCCGGCGGCGCAGGCGACTGTAGGGGAACTCCGGCACCAGCCCACTGTACGCGGCGCCCGTAAGGATTCCGCATGCGTTTTTTCGCACTATTCACAACTTTGTGAAACGGGCGTAGCGTCGCCGCCATGACCACAGTCATCGACACCCGGAGCCTCACCAAGCACTACGGTCACGTGCACGCCCTCGACGGACTCGACCTCATCGTCGAGCACGGACAGGTGCACGGCTTCCTCGGCCCGAACGGCGCGGGGAAGTCGACGACGATCCGCATCCTCCTCGGTCTCGCACGGCGTACGAGCGGCGAAGCGGCCGTGTTCGGCGAGGACCCGTGGAACCACGCCGTCGACCTGCACCGCCGTATCGCCTACGTGCCCGGCGACGTCAGCGTGTGGCCCACGCTCTCGGGCGGTGAAGCCGTCGATCTGCTCGCCCGACTGCGCGGTGCGCACACGAAGGATGCCGCGTACCAGCACGAGAAGACGCGGCTCATGGACGCGTTCCAGTTCGATCCGCGCAAGAAGGGGCGCGCGTACTCGAAGGGCAACCGGCAGAAGGTCGCCCTCATCGCCGCGTTCGCGGTGCCCGCCGATCTCTACATCCTCGACGAGCCGACCAGCGGCCTGGATCCCCTCATGGCGGTGATCTTCCAGCGCGAGGTCGCCCGAGCCCATGCGAACGGCGCGACCGTGCTGCTGTCGAGCCACATCATGAGCGAGGTCGAGCAGCTGTGCGACCGGGTGTCGATCATCCGCGCCGGCCGCATCGTCGAGAGCGGCACCCTCGCCGAGCTGCGGCATCTCACCCGCAGCGACGTGTCGTTCACCGCATCCGGCATATCGCTCGACCAGGTCGCCGGGATCCCCGACGTCCTTGATCCGACGGTGCAGAACGACCGCATCCGCGTCACGGTCGACAGCGATCGCACCGCGGCCGTTCTTCCCGCGCTCGCGGCCCTCGGGATCAGCGACCTCCGCGTCGCGCCGCCGTCGCTCGAGGAGCTGTTCCTCCGCCACTACGGCGACGACCTCGCGGCGCTCGAAGCCGCGGAGGAGGGCCCGACGGACGACGCCCGGCCGCAGACCCGCCGCGCGCGCCGCGCGAAGGAGCAGGCGTGATGTCGACCTTCCGCGTGCTGCTGCGGCAGCGCATCCGGCGCGACTGGCTCCAGCTCACCCTGTGGATCCTCGGCACCGCGGCGATGGCGGGCGCCGGATACGCCGGCGTCACCCAGTCGTACTCGACCCTCGAGGACCGGCAGAACATCCTGGCCGCGGCGCTCGCGAACCCGGTGATCCTGATGTTCCGCGGGCTGCCGTCTGGCACGTCGGAGGGAGCGTTCCTGGCGTTCGAGATCCTGCCCTGGCTCGCGCTGCTCGCGGCGCTGATGAGCACGTTCCTCGCCGTCCGGCACACGCGCGGAGACGAGGAGGCGGGACGCTCGGAGCTCGTCTGGGCTACCCCGGCGGGGAGACGGATGCCGACGATCGTGACCATCGTGCACGGCATCCTCGCCAATCTCGTGCTCGCCGTGCTCACCGCTCTGGCACTGCTCGCGACCGGCCTACCGGCAGGGGGGTCGCTGCTCTCCGGAGCCGCGGCCGGCGCCACCGGCATCGCGTTCCTCGGCATCGGGCTGCTGGCGGCGCAGCTGATGCGCACCTCCCGTGGCGCGAACTCCCTGACCGTGTGGGTGCTCGTGGCGACGTTCCTCATCCGCGGCCTCGGCAACGCGGCCGGAACGCCGAACGACGACCTCTCCGGGATGACGAGCGCCTGGTTCGCGTGGATCTCGCCCTTCGCCTGGGCCGAGCAGACCCGGCCTTACGACGCCGACCTCGTGGGACCGGTCTTCCTCGGCCTCGGCCTCGGTCTCGTGCTCGCCACGGCATCCGTCGTGCTGCAGTCGATGCGCGACATCGATGCGAGCTTCGTAGCCGAGCGTCCCGGTCGGATCTCGGCCCGATCCGGCCTCGCCTCTCCGCACGCGCTGGTCTGGCGGCTCACGTCGGGCGCGATCGTCGGTTGGGCGGTCGGCGGAGCGGTCACCGGCATCCTCGCCACCACCCTCAGCGGTCTCGTCGACCAGATCTCGGGCGAGAACCCGGCCGTCGCCGACATCCTGAAGAAGATCGGCGGGGCGACCGGCGGGCTCGACGAGGTCGTGATCACGGTGTTCTTCACGCTGCTCGGCATCCTCGCCGCGTGCTGCGCCGTGCAGACGGTCGTGCGCGCGCGGCAGGAGGAGGCGCGCGGCACGGCGGAAGCCGTTCTGTCCACTCCCGTCGGTCGCGTCCGCTGGCTCGCCGACTACGTAATCGTCGGCACGATCGCCGTGCTGATCGTCGTCGCCGCGGCCGTCCTGGCTGGCTGGGCCGGGATCCGGGCGACGGATGCCGACGACTCGCTCTACCGGATCGTCGCGGTCGCGGGACTCGGGCAGGCGATCGCCGCGTCGGTGTTCACCGTGCTCACCGCGCTGGTGTTCGTGCTCGTGCCGCGCGCCACGATCGGCGTGGCCTGGACCCTCGTGCTCGTCGCGACCATGCTCGGGATGTTCGGCCCCCTGTTCGGCCTCCCGGAGTGGACCGCGAACATCTCCCCGTTCGCCGTGACCCCGGTGGTCGACGGCGAGGGCGTGGATGTGCGCGGACTCTGGTGGCTCGTGCTGGCCGTGGGCGCGGGACTCGCAGCATCCCTCTCGCTCATGCGACGCCGCGAGCTCGCGACGGGCGGCTGAGCATGCGGACGAGGGAAGCGTGATGGCGGACGACGAGAGGGCGGATGCGGCGGCGTCCGCGACGGGTGTGCACCGCGCGATCGGTCCCGCCGAGCAGGCCGCGGCGATGCTGACGGCCGCGGGGATGTCACGCATGCCGGCCCGCGTGATGATGGCTCTCGTCGCCGCCCCCGACGGCGGTTACACGGCCGCCCAGATCGGCGACCGGCTCGGGGTCTCGGCAGCAGCGGTGTCGGGTGCCGTCCGCTACCTGCAGCGGCTGCACTTCATCCAGCGCCGCTCCTCGCCGGGTGATCGCCGCGACCGCTACGAGTTCGTGCACGACACCTTCGCGAGCTCGATGGCCGGGAACGTGCCCGTCTACACGAGCCTCGCCGGGTACATCGACGACATCGCCGCCGAACACGACGACGACCCGGGCGCTCAGGACCGGGCCGTCGAGCTCGCCGAGTTCTTCCGGTACCTCTCCGCCCGGATGCCGCAGATCGTCGAGGAGTGGCGCGCGCTGCGCCGCGACATCACGGACTGAGCGACCCGTTCTGCGTTCAGGCCCTTGCGGATGACACGCGAACGAAACACAATGGACACCAAATAGATCACTTTGAGCTGTTTGATAGGTGCATCGACGCACGAGGAGCATCGCATGACCCTGACCATCGCCGGACTTCAGCATCACGGCACGCCCGGCGATGTCGATGCCAACCTCGCCGTCGTCGCCGCGGCCGCCGGCGAAGCGGCTGCGAGAGGCGCGCGCATCCTCGTCACCCCCGAGATGTTCGTCACGGGCTACAACATCGGCGACCGCCTGGCACCGCTGGCGACGCCGGGCCTCATCGACCGGATCACCCGCATCGCCCAGGACAGCGGGATCGCCATCGTCGCCGGCCTCCCGGAGACGCTCGAAGACGGCAGCATCACGAATTCCCTGGTGATGGTCGACCGCGACGGCACCGAGCTGCTGCGCTACCGCAAGACCCACCTCTTCGGCGCGCTCGACCGCCGCCTGTTCACGCAGGGCGACATGCTCCCCGACATCGTCGAGGTCGATGGCGTGCGGGTGTCGGTGTTGATCTGCTACGACGTCGAGTTCCCCGAGACCGTGCGTCGGGCCGCCATCGGCGGCGCGGATGCCGTCATCGTGCCGACCGCGCAGATGGAGCCCTTCGCGCACATCGCCGAGCGGCTCATCCCGGTACGTGCGTGGGAGAACCAGATCCACGTGATCTATGTCAACCGCGTCGGCGTCGAAGGCGATCTCACCTACGTCGGACGCAGCAGCATCGTCGCTCCCGACGGCGAGGCGCTCGCCTCCCTCGGCGCGACGGACATCGGCCTCATGATCGCCACGATCGATCCCGATGCGACCCGGCGAGCCCGGCAGGAGAACCCGTACCTCGCCGACCGTCGACCCGAGCTCTACTGAACGCCCTCCCCTTCCGCGTCCGCCACCGGACCCTCTGCGAAAGCGACACCATGACCGTCTCCCCTCTCGTCGAGCCGCGACAGCGCCTCGACGGCCAGCTCGGCACCGGCGCCATCGTCTTCATGGTCATCGCCGCGGCCGCTCCCCTCACCGTCATCGGCGGCAACGTCCCCATCGCCATCGGCGCTGGCAACGGACCAGGGGCGCCGATCGGCTTCGCGCTCGCCGCCGTCATCCTGCTCGTCTTCTCCGTGGGCTTCGTCACCATGACGCCCTTCGTGAAGGAGGCCGGCGCGTTCTTCTCGTACGTGACCGCGGGCCTCGGCTCGCGACTCGGACTGGGCTCCGCCTTCACCGCCCTGGTCGCCTACACCGCGATCCAGGTCGGCATCTACGGATACATGGGCTGGGCGGTCGACGATCTCGTCACGTTCTTCGGCGGCCCGAGCCTGCCGTGGTGGCTTTACTCCTTCGCGACGATGGCGATCGTCGCGGTGCTCGGGTATCGCCACATCGATCTGAGCGCCAAGGTCCTCGGGGTGGCGCTCGCGCTCGAGATCCTGGTGGTCGTCGTGCTCGATGTGGTCATCTTCGCGACCGGCGGCGCCGAGGGCATCGCGCTGGAGACCTTCGACCCGTCGTACGTCTTCTCGGGCGGCATCGGGGTCGCCGTGCTCTTCGCCCTCACCGGGTTCATCGGCTTCGAGGCCACGGCCGTCTTCCGCGACGAGGCCCGCAACCCGGAGAAGACCATCCCGCGTGCGACCTATCTCGCCGTGATCATCATCGGCGTGTTCTACGCCATCTCCTGCTGGGCACTCGTGACCGGCGTCGGAGCGAGCAACGCGGTCGCGGTCGCACAGCAGACGCTCGCCGGCGAGGGCAACCTGCTGCTCGACACCACGACGCAGTACCTCGGCCCGATCCTGCGTGACGTCGTGCAGGTGCTGCTCATCACGAGCCTCTTCGCGTGCGTGCTGTCGTTCCACAACGTGATCGCCCGCTACCAGTTCACGCTCGCGCAAAAAGCCGTGCTCCCCGCGCGACTCGGCCGCCGCCACGCCTCGCACCACTCGCCGGCGTTCTCGTCGGTCGTGCAGACGATCACCGCTGCGGTCCTGCTCGCGATCCTCGCGCTCCTCGGGCTCGATCCGCTGGTCGGCGTGTTCGGCTCGATGGCCGGCGTCGCCACCGTGGGCATGGTGCTGCTCATGCTGACGACGTCGATCGCGGTGCTGGTGTTCTTCGTCCGCCGTCCGGAACTCGTCGCCGGACGCTCCCTGGGCGCGAGGGTCTTCCCGATCCTCTCGGTCGTCGGACTCGCCTTCGCACTCTGGCTGGTGCTGTCGAACTTCACACTCGTGACCGGCGGGAGCGTCGCCGTGAGCGTCGCACTCGCGCTCATTCCCGTCGCGGCCATGGCCATCGGTATCGTGTTGGGCAGGCGCTTCCGACTCGACACCCAGCCGGTCGAGGAGACCACGGCGGACTGAAACGCGCCGACCGACACGAGACGGGGGAGTGCGATGGACCTGGCCTCCCCCGCCCTCGGCTCGATCCGCCGCACGACCGCTGTCGACACGGTTCGGGCGCGGATCTCACTCGCCGTCGAGCTCGGCATGCTCTCCCCGGGGCAGCGCCTCCCCGGGCCGGAAGACACGGCACGGGCGTTCGCGGTCAGCGAGATGACGGTGCGACGCGCCTATCGACTGCTCAGCGACGAGGGCGTCGTGGTGCGACGTCCGGGTCACGCCGGCGGCACGTTCATCGCAGACGCCCCCACCGTCGGCACCGTGGTCGAGATCGACGCGTACCGAGCGGATGCCGCGCACGTTCACGCGCTCATCGATCAGCGCGCCACGATCGAGGCGGGGCTCGCAGCCCTCGTGAGCACGCGTCCGGATGAGGTCTCGCTGGCGCGCATGGACGCGCTGGTCGAAGACATGCGGAGCGCGGCGGACTGGACCGGCTTCCGTACCGCGGACAGCGCCTTCCACGCCGCCCTCGCCGAAGCATCCGGTGTCAGCGGCGCAGCCGAGCTCCACCACCGGGTGTCCCACGAGCTCTACGCGTACTTCATCCCGTACCGGATCGACTACCTCCGCGCCTCGAACGATGAGCACGCCCGCCTGGTCGACGCCCTTCGGGCGCAGGATGCCGCCACGGCGAGCCGCCTCGCCTTCGACCACGTCGCCGAGCTGCACGCCTCGATGTACGTCGGCCTCCCCCGCACCTGACGCCCCCGCCTCCGGCATCCGCCGGCCGTCGCCCCTCGCCCCCGGCATCCGCCGGCCGTGCACGACTTCGGAGTCCGGACGCGACACGCCGACCGACCGGTCGCCGTGTCGGCGCGCCGCGGGGAATCTCCGAAGTCGTGCAGTCGCCTGCTCCGAAGTCGTGCCCGGCCGACGACATGATCCGCGACGCGGAAGGGGTTGACACCCCGCCGGGTTCTATGGTTAGTTACTCATGTAAGTAACCCACCAACCCCGCGGAGGACTCGTGATCGAAGAAGGCAAGCCGCTCTTCCTCCAGATCGCCGAACAGATCGAGGACTCGATCGTCGACGGTTCCCTCGCCGAGGAGGCCCAGGCGCCGTCGACCAACGAGCTGGCCTCGTTCTACCGGATCAACCCCGCCACCGCAGCGAAGGGAGTCGCCATGCTCACCGACAAGGGAGTGCTCTACAAGCGCCGAGGCATCGGCATGTTCGTCGCCGACGGAGCGAGGGATCTGCTCCTCGGCGAGCGCCGTTCGGCATTCGCCGACCGCTACATCGACCCGCTCCTCGCTGAGGCCCGCACGCTCGGCCTCAGCCCCGACGACCTCGCGGCTCTGCTCCGGCAGCGCGCCGCACAGACGACCCGGGAGACCCCGGCCACCATCGCAGAAGGGAAGACCCCCGCATGACCGCCGTCATCGAGGTGCAGAACCTCAGCAAGCGCTACAAGGAGAAGCGAGCGCTCGACAACGTCTCGCTCAGCATCGAGGGAGACGCCATCTACGGCCTGCTCGGCCGCAACGGCGCCGGCAAGACCACGCTCATGTCGATCCTCACCGCGCAGAACTTCGAGTCCTCCGGCACCGTCAAGGTCTTCGGCGAGCACCCGTATGAGAACGCGCACGTCCTCGGCCGGATCTGCTTCGTCCGCGAGAGTCAGAAGTACCCCGACGACGCCTACCCGAAGCACGCGTTCAAGGCGGCGCGCCTGTTCTTCCCGAACTGGGACCAGGCGTTCGCCGACGAACTCGTCTCCGAGTTCCAGCTGCCCATGAAGCAGACGATCAAGAAGCTGTCCCGCGGTCAGCTCTCCGCGGTCGGCGTGATCATCGGTCTCGCCTCCCGCGCCGAGATCACCTTCTTCGACGAGCCGTATCTCGGGCTCGACGCCGTCGCCCGGCAGATCTTCTACGACCGCCTCGTCGAGGACTACGCCGAGCACCCGCGCACGATCATCCTGTCGTCGCACCTCATCGACGAGGTCTCGAACCTCATCGAGAAGGTCATCGTGATCGACAACGGCCAGATCCTCCTGAACGAGGACACGGATGCCGTCCGCGAGCGCGCCGTCACCGTCGTGGGCGACGCCGCCAAGGTCGACGCCTGGGTCTCCGGCCGCGAGGTGCTGCACCGTGAGGCTCTCGGCCGCGTGGCATCCGTCACCGTGCTCGGGCGACTCTCCGCCGAGGAGCGGGCCGAGGTCACGGCATCCGGGCTGGACCTCGCTCCGGTCTCGCTGCAGCAGCTGGTCGTCCGACTCACCCAGAAGGCCGAGTCCCGCTCCGCAACCACAGACACCACCACGAAAGAGGAGGTCCGCTGATGCGACGCACGATCAACGTCATCCGCCTGCAGCTGATCAACAAGGGCACCTTCGTCTGGTACCCGTTGATGATCCTCGCGGCGGCGACCCTGATCTCGATCCTGATCTACGCGATGATCCCGGTCGACACCCCGAAGTACGGCGGCGGAGGCCAGGCTCCGCTCTGGTACTTCTTCGCGATCGGGATGTCGGCGATGACCCTGACCTTCCCGTTCTCGCAGGCGATGAGCATCGCCCGTCGGGAGTTCTTCTTCGGCACGCTGCTCACCGCGATCCTCGCCAGTGCGCTCATGGGCGTGCTGTTCCTGATCGGCGGCGGCATCGAGGTCGCCACGAACGGCTACGGCGTCAACGGCTACCTGTTCTACCTGCCGTGGCTGTGGAATGCAGGTCCGGGCGGGGCCTTCGTCGTCTTCTTCACCCTCGCGCTCTTCTTCTTCGTGCTCGGCTTCACCGGGGCGACGATCTACAAGAGCTGGGGTCAGCTCGTCCTCATCATCGTGAGCGTCGCGCTCTCTCTCGCGCTGATCGGCCTGGTGTTCCTGGTGACGCGACTGGACCTGTGGAACCACGTGGGCGCGGGGATCATGGACCTCGGCGCGCTCGGGCTCGCGCTCTGGGGTCTCGTCGTCACCGCGGTGCTCACGGCGGTCTCGTTCCTCGCCTTCCGGCGGACGATCCCCTGATCCGCATCGATCCGTCCGACGCCGGTCTCCCCTCGGGGCGGCCGGCGTCGGCGTGTCAGGCGGCACGCGCTACCTGCCATCGGCTCGTGATGCAACCGGGTGTCCGCGGCGGATGCCGACGACTAGCGTCGCTGCACGTGAAGACCTCCCCCCTGCGCACGCGCCGATCCGGCATCGCGCGCTCCCTCCGCGAGGCCGTGCTCCCGGCGCGGCTGCTCTTCGTCGCGAAGACGACGCTCGCCGTCGGCCTCGCCTGGACGATCGCGCCGCATATGCCAGGGGTCACCGACGAGTACCCGTACTACGCACCCCTCGGTGCCCTGGTGAGCATGTACCCGACCCTCATGGGTTCGGCGAAGACGAGCCTGCAGACGCTGCTCGGACTCGCGACCGGGATCGGCCTCGCGACGTTCGTGATCCTCACGATCGGCCCAACCTGGTGGACCGTCCCGCTCGTCATCGGCGTCGGAGTCCTGCTGTCGGGCACCGGCTGGTTCGGCGCCGGACGGGAGTACGTGCCGATCGCGGCGCTGTTCGTCCTCGTCGTCGGCGGACAGGATGCCGATGACTACTCCCTCGGCTACCTCACGCAGATGGCGGTCGGCGTCGTGATCGGGCTGCTGGTCAACGTGCTGATCGCCCCCGCTCCCCTCACGAAGGCGGCGGAGGCACGGGTGGATGCCTTCCGCGCACAGCTGGGATCGCACCTGCACGACATCGGCTCCGCGGTGTCGGAATCATGGCCACCCGAGCACCAGCAGTGGGCCGACGATGCCGCCTCCCTCGCGGACACAGCCGCCGAACTGCGCTCCGAGCTCGCGGAGGCCGACGAGAGCCGGCGTGGCAACCCCCGGGCGTGGGGTCGGCGCGGTGACACGCAGCACATCCACGACGAGCTGGCGACCCTCGACCGGGTCGCGCACCTCATCCGCGACATCTCGGATGCCACGGCCGACACCATCTGGGATCGTCCGGCCGCCCTGCCGCTCGACCCCACCCTGCCGGAGCCCCTGTCGGCCGCCTGTCACGCGGTCGCGGAGGTGATCGCGCAGGAGGATCCCTCGTCGAGCGAGAGTCATCGGGACCGCGGCGAGGCGGCGCGCGCCATCCGTCTGCTGCTCGAGCAGGTCGACGACCGCACCTTCGACGTGCGCAGCTCCATGGGTCCCGGTGTGCTCACGGCGATGCACCTGCGCCGGATCCTCATCCTCAGCGGAGGCGAAGCGAGGAACCACGACGACTGACCGATGTGTCGGTGTTGAATGGACGCACGACAGAGGGAAGGGAGCGCTCGGATGCCACAGCCGACGAAGCTGCCGCCGGGACAGCGCGCCGTCATCGGCTTTCCCCGGTTCGGCATCGACCTGCATTCGCCTCCTCCGGTGACGGCATCCGAGATCGACATCGAGATCACCGGCGCTGTGACGGGAGCAGCCGCCGTCTCCGATGCCACCCTCGGATCGCTGCCTCGCGCATCGATCGACGCCGACTTCCACTGCGTCGCGGGCTGGTCCGCGACGGGCCTGAGGTGGGAGGGATGGCGCTTCGAAGACGTGCTGAACCAGCTCATCCTTCCGCAGGCCGCCGACGGCGGACGCATCGCCTTCCTCGTCTTCGTCGGAGCGGACGGGTACCGCTCCATCGTGCGGCGGGAGGATGCCGTCGGCGCGAACGTGCTCCTCGCCGATCGGCTCGACGGTGAGCCGCTCGCACCGGAGCACGGCGCCCCCGTCCGACTGGTCAGCCCCGACCAGTACGGGTACATCAACACGAAGCACCTGACACGCATCGAACTGCATGTCGACGAACCCGAAGCAGTCTTCCACCCGCGGCGGAGCGTGCAGCGTGCGCTTCGGGCGGTCCACCCGCATGACAGGGCTCGCGTCTGGCAGGAGGAGCGGCATCGCCACCTTCCGTCGTGGCTCACCCGACCGCTGTACCGCCTCGTGGCGCGGCTTCCTGCTCCGCGTGCCGAACGCTAGGGAGGCAGCGAGCGGCCGCTAGATCGTGTCGTCTGCCGCGATCAGGTCCATCTGCCAGAACCGCCCGTCCGGATCCTCGTCGTCGTGCGCCTCGTCGGCGGCCGACAGGACCTCGTGGATCTTCACCATGACGTCGTCGAACTCAGCCTCGGTGAGTCGGATCGTGCGCTGTGTGAACGCGGCATGGATCTCGGTCGTCCGGCCGGCGACATACTCGGGCGTCCAGGCGATCACGCGCCGGATCAGTTCCTGATGATCGTCGGCGAGCGCCGCGATCACCGCGGTGCCCAGGGCTTCGTCGGCGACGGGGCTCTCCGGGCCGCCGACGTTGAGCGCCCCCTTCCGAGCGGTCCACACCCGGTCGCGGCGGTCGCGCGCCTTCTCCGGCGCCTCCTCGATGAGGCCGGCATCCGCGAGGGTGCGCAGGTGGAAGCTCACGCTGTTCGCCGGAACAGCGAGCTCGGCCGCGGCATCGGCCGCGCGGATGAACTCGCGGCGGGCGATCAGTCGCAGGATGCGGCGCCGCAGCGGGTGGGAGTACGCCTTCAGCATCGCCGAGGTCATCCACTGCGGATCCTCGTCCGATCCCGTCACCGCATCCGCCGCCATGTCCCGATCATACCTGCACCCAAACTTGCGCAATTAAACTTGCGCAAGTGTTCTTGCACATCTATCCTCGGATCATGAGCACGACGAGCGCCCCGCACCGCCTCTGGCGCAATCGCCGCTATCTCACGTGGCTCGTGAGCGATACGAGCAAGGGCCTCGCCGCGTCCCTCTTCGGCTTCGCGATCCCCCTGCTCGCGCTCATCGTGACGAACGACCCCGCGCAGGCCGGCATCATCGGCGGAGCGGGCATGGTCGCCCGGCTCCTCATGACCCTCGCCGGCGGCATCCTCGCCGACCGTCACCGCCGCATCGCCCTCATGATCCTCGGGTCGCTGATCGGCATCGTGCTCGCCGGCGGCTTCACGCTCCTCGCCCTCGGCGATGCGCTCACCTTCGGCTCCCTGCTGGTCATCGACATCCTGCTCGCCGCGCGCAGCGGGCTGTTCGACGTCGCCGGCGAGAGCGCGATCAAGGAGATCGTGCCGGATGAGGCGATGGGACGCGCGCAGGCCGCGAATCAGGGCCGGGATGCCGCGCTGCAACTGGCCGGCGGCCCGATCGGCGGACTCCTGCTCGGCGTCGGCGGGTGGCTGGTCGGGGTCGCGATGACCCTCTGTCACCTGGTCGCCGCCGTCACGGCCTGGATGCTCGGCCGCGAGGCGCGCCGCGCCGGGATCGTGGATGCCGGAGCCGAGAGCGACACCTCCGCGAGCGCGGACGAGGCGAAGGCGAAACCGAACGCCTGGGCCGAGCTGCGCGAGGGCTTCGGGTGGCTGATGTCCCGCCCCGACCTCGGCGGCGTGCTGCTCATCATCACGATCATCAACCTCGGATTCAACGCGGCGACCACGGCGGTCATCTACTCCCTGCAGCAGGAGGGATACCCGGAGATCCTGATCGGCGGGATGACCGCGGCGGTCGGCGCGGCCATGCTCGCCGGCGCTGTCGTCGCCCCGCTGCTCGTGCCCCGGGTGCGGGCCGGGGTCTTGGCGATCATCGGGCTGTCGTCCGCGGCGGCAGGTTCCGTCGTCCTCTCGATGGTCACCGAACCCTGGGCGATCGTCGTGGTGCTGGGAGCGGCGGTGCTGATGCTCCCCGCCCTGAACGCCGGGATGATGGGCTACTTCATGGTCGCGACGCCGACCCACCTGCTCGGGCGGGCGAACAGCGCCGCCGGCGTGCTCGGCATGGGCGCCCTGCCGCTCGCGCCGCTCATCGCCGGCTTCGGCCTCAGCTGGCTCGGGCGGGAGTGGACGCTCCTCATCTGCGCAGGGCTCTGCCTCGTCGCGGTCGCCCTCGCCCTGGGCAACCGGGCGCTGCGCGCGCTGCCCGTCGAGTCGCAGTGGGCCGCGCACGCGAAGCAGTACGAATCGGCCTGACGGGCCTCGGTCGCGATCCGGTCAGAGCGCGCCGGTGAGGGCCGCGATGCCGAGCAGCACCGAGACCAGCGCGAGCACGAGGGCGATCGAGATGAGCACGACGTGCACCGTGAGGAACGTCGTCGCCTTGCCGTTCTCGTCGCGCGCACGCGGATCCCTCGCGACCCGCTTGTAGAACTGCGGCCACACGATGGCATTGAAGGCGGCATTGAGGAAGAGCACGATGGCGAGGGGGATCACTCCTCCACCGTAGCGACGGAATTCTTGGACGCGGACATGTATCAGGATGCTCTTGCCGTGCTCCTGGTAGGTGTGATCACAATGGGCTTCATGATCGACGGTGCACCCGGCGCCGCTCTCGATCCTGCATCGGGCGGCGGCCCTGCACGCTGGGAGCGAGCCGCAGACCTGTTCGACGCATGGCGCGAGGGCGACGGTCACGCGATGGACGAGCTCGTGCGTCTGATGACGCCCGTGCTCTGGCACGTCGTGCGCGCCTACGGGCTCGAGCGCACGCTCGCCGAGGACGCCGTGCAGACCACCTGGCTGCAGCTGGTGCGCGGGCACGGCTCGATCGCGGACCCGCGGGCGGTGTCGGCCTGGCTCACCACCACGGCGCGACGCGAGGCCTGGAAGGTCGGCAAGGCGCACGGCCGCGTGGACACGACGGATGCCGATGACCTCGATGCCCTGCTCCCCGAGCAGGCGTCCGCCGAAGAACACGCGGCCACCGGCGACGAGAACCGCCGGCTCTGGTCGGCGGTGCAGCGCCTTGCGGAACGCTGCCAGCGGCTGTTGCGCGTGATCGCGTTCGACGACCGGCCCGACTACGCACGGATCGCGGCGGACCTCGGGATGCCGGTCGGCAGCATCGGACCGACTCGCAACCGCTGCCTCGCCAAGCTGCGCGCCCTGCTGGACGCACCTCCGACGCCGAAGACGGGAGGACTCCCATGAGCGACCACGAGGACGCCGAGGTCTTCGCCCGCCTGCGCACGCTCTGGCGCGAGGTCGACCCGATGCCCGCCGATCTGATCGACCGCATGGTGGCCGCGGTCGCCGCCGACGGCCTCACGCGGGAGTACGCGCTCCTCACCCTGGTCGAGGGTGAGCTCGGCGCCGTGCGCGGAGACGCGGATGCCCTCACCCTGCAGTTCAGCGACGGCACCACCAGCATCCTGCTGCACGTCACGACGACGGCGACGGGGCGACGGAGGGTCGACGGCTGGGTCGATACGGCCACCGCCGAGATCGTCCTGACCCAGGGGGAGAGGTCGGTGTCGACGTCACCCGCCGAGACCGGGCGCTTCGTGTTCGACGAGGTGCCGCCCGGTCTCACCCGCGTGCGACTGACGACGGGCGAGGGCGACGCGGCGCGCACGCTGGCGACCCCGCAGTTCGAGCTGTGAGCACGGGCGCTGCCCGTCGATGACACCGCGGGGCGACCCGCACGGAGAGGATGATCCATGGAGCAGCCCAAGGGATGGACCTGGCAGGACCGCGCGGAGGGGTCGGTGCGTCGCGGCACGGCCCTCGACCCGAGCCTCGAGCCCGTCGACGGCATCCGCGCGTTCCCCACCGCCTATCTGCCGCAGCGGCTGCTGATCACGCGGACCGATGACGATCAGGAGGCGTACGACCAGGAGGTGCGCACGCTCCGCGATGCCGCCGACACGTTCGGCTGGCAGCTCGAGATCGAATCCGAGGCGCGGAGGACCGTCGATCTCGTCCCCGGTGTACCCGGATTCCGGCGCGCGTACCTGACGACACCCGACGAGCCGAGCCGCGGTGAATCGCCCGTCGCACCCGACGCCTGGCGGGTGCTGCAGCGCGCGCGACGCATGTCGCGCTCGACGATGCCGCGCACGAGCCTCGAGCACGTGCTGTCGATCGACCCGGTCGGGCTCAACCCCTTCACGCGCACCAACCCGTTCACGCGGACGAACCCGTTCACGCGCACCAACCCGATCCGCGGCGCCGGAGCGGGCGGCAGCGACGACTACCTCGAACCCGGTCGCGGCGCACGGCAGCCGGTCAGCTGGCTGGGACCGGCTCCGCAGCGCGGGCCCGACCCGAAGCGCGGTCGGCGACCGGTCGTCGCGGTGCTCGACACCGGCTGCGGTGAGCACGCCTGGCTGCCCGCCGACATCGTCACCCGTCAGGTCGAGCTCGACGGCGTGCCCGTCGGCCTGACCGATGACGCCGATCCGGAGCGCTACCCCGATCTGTACGGTCAGCTCGACGGCGAGATCGATGCCGTCTCGGGTCACGGCACGTTCATCGCGGGCATCGTTCGGCAGGCGGCGCCGGATGCCGACATCCTCTCGGTGCGCGTCGCCGGAGCCCTCGGCGTGATCGATGAGAGCGCCCTGCTGATCGCCGTCTCCCAGGTCGTCGAGCTGCTGCGCCGGCATCGCGCGGATCCGAGCACGGGCTTCCCGATCGACGTGCTCAACCTCTCGCTCGGGTACTACCACGAGACCCCGACCGACGGACTCTTCAGCATGACGCTGTACGCGCTGCTGGCGACAGCCCGCGCGCTCGGCTGCGTGGTCGTGTGCTCGGCGGGCAACGACGCGATCGACCGTCCGTCGTTCCCCGCGTCCCTCTGGCCGTGGCCCGGATCCGACAACGGCATCCGTCCCGACGACGCGGCGCCGCACGTCTCGGTCGGCGCGCTCAACCCGTCGGCGCAGTCGGTCGCCCTGTTCTCCAACGTCGGCCCGTGGGTGCAGACCTATGCCCCGGGGGCGTCCGTGGTGAGCACGTCCCCCGCCTTCGTCGGCGGCGAACAGGCGACCTCGAGGGCCGACCTCGACGGTCTCCGCCGCGAGACTCTCGATCCGGACGACTACCGCGGGGGCTTCGCGGTGTGGAGCGGCACCTCGTTCGCCGCCCCGTACGTCGCCGGGCGCATCGCAGCACAGCTCGGCACCGTGCCCGTCGAAGGAGTGAAGACGGATGCCGCCGCCGCGGCCGTGGCGGCCGTGCTCAAGAGCCTCCCCGCCCCGGTCGATCGGGACTGACGCCGCGGCATCCGCTCGGCGTGGGGTACGCAGGGCGCCCGCGCTCTTCCGCCGAACCTCGGCGCACGGCATCCTGGACGGATGCCCCTGTCCGCGAGCGAGCTGCACCGGCGCGGCGTCGAAGCGGCGAACGCCCGACGTTTCACGCAGGCGCGGCGTGCGCTCGACGCGGCCTCCGCGCGCACGGACGACCCCGATCTGCGGGCCCGGATCGACGGGACGATCGCGTACGTGCTCGGCCAGACCGGTGAGCCGGCCGCGGCCGAGCAGCTGTGTCGCGCGGCGCTCGCCCGCCCGGGCCTGACCACCGGGACGATCACGGTGCTCAGCGGTCAGCTCGGCACCCTCCTCTCGCACGCCGGTCGGCTGGAAGAGGCCGAGACGACGCTCACGCAGGCGATCGACGCACTCACGGCCGTCGGCGCCGAGACGATCGAGCTCGCCAACTGCCTGATGAACCGCTCTGTGGTCCGGATGCAGCGGCACGAGCTCGACGCGTGCACCGCCGACCTCCGACGCGCGGTCGCCGTGTACGAAGCCGCCGATGCGGCGGAGCCCCTCGCCGAAGCGCGACACAACCTCGGCTATGCGGCCCTGCTCGGCGGAGACCTCGTCACCGCGCTGACCCTCATGACACGCTCCCGTCCGACCCTCGCTGCGACCAGCGATCTCGCCGCGGCGATCAGCGACCTCGACCGCGCCGAGGTGCTCCGAGACGCCGGCCTCACGACCGAGGCCGAGACGCTGCTCGCGCAGGTCGCCCGCGAGTTCGGGGCGCAGCGCATGCGCCAGGCGCGCGGAGAGGCGGAGTTCCATCGCGCGCGGTCGCTCCTGCGCCACGATCCGGCCGCCGCGGAGCGGGCCGCGCACACGGCCCTGCGACGCTTCACGGCGCTGGACAACCACGCGTGGGCCGCGCGCGCCGAGGCCGTGCGGCTCGAGGCGCAGCAGCGGGCACGGCCCCGGAAGCCTCCCGGCGCCGCGGAGTTCGTGCGCGTCGCGAAGACGCTGGAGCGCAGCGGATTCCGCACCGAGGCTGCAGGACTCCGACTCAGCGCGCGACGGGACGGAACAGGACGGATGCCGCGGGTCGACCCCGCGGCACCGACCCCCCTGCGCCTGCACGCCCACGAGGTGCGGGCGGCTCGGGCCGCCGCAGCGGGACGCGACCGGGATGCGCTCCGTGCCGCGGCCGAGGGTCTCGACCTGCTCACGGCATGGCAGCGGTCGTTCGGCGCGCTCGACCTGCAGGCATCGATCGCGATGCACGGGAGCGACCTGATGTTCGCGGGGCTCTCCGCCGCCGCACGCCTCGGCGATCCAGCGGTGCTGTTCGAGTGGTCGGAGCGGGCGCGGCACCTCAGCCAGCAGGTCGCGCCGGTGCGCCCGCCGCACGAGGAGGACCTCGCGGTCGACCTCGCGGAACTGCGGATGCTGCGCGCCGAGCTCGCCGGCCAGGACTGGACGACCGACGCCCGAGTGCGGAGTCTGCGCGATCGCGTGCGCGAGCGGCAATGGGCGACGACGCGGTCCGGCGGCACCCGCGACCGGCTCGGGCTGGCCGAGGCGACGGCCTCGCTCTCCGGCGACACCGCCGTGCTCTCGTACGTGTTCACGGGCACCGATCTGCTCGCCGTCGTGGTGACGGCGTCCGGGGCGACGGTCGTCGGCCTCTCCTGGCCGCGCGTACGCGCCGCGCTCGACGGGCTGCGCGCCGACCTCGACATGGCCGCACTCACGCGCGGCGGCGTGATGGGTCCGGTGACCGAACGGGCGCTCGCGGCACGGCTGCGGCTGCTCGACGCCGAGCTCCTCGCCCCCGCGCGCGGTGCCGCCGTGGACGCCGACAAGCTCGTGATCACGGTACCCGGCGCGCTGGGCGGCGTGCCCTGGGCGATGCTGCCCGGCATGGTCGGCGTCGCCTTCACGCTGGCGACGTCGGTGTCACGCTGGCGGGCCGTTCACGATTCAGTCCGAACTCGCGTCCGACTCCCGGAATCCGCCCCCACGGGCGATGGCGAGCAAGTTCTTGCTGAATTGCGTGCGCTCGGTCGCGGTGCCCGCTCGGCGCAGGTCGGCTTCGCGGCGGGTCCGCGGGTTCCTCGTGCGGGCGAGGAGGTGCGTCGGGCGGCGGGCGCCTGGCCTGCGGACGCCACGGGGATCCTCGAGGGACCCGACGCGACGGTCGCCGCCGTGACAGCCCTCGCCGCCGAGGTCGACCTGCTGCACATCGCCGCCCACGGTCGGCACGCCGTCGACAACCCGCTGTTCTCCGGCTTCGAGCTGACCGACGGCACGCTGTTCGGCTACGACGTCGACCTCATCCCCCGCGTGCCGAGCACGGTCATCCTCTCGGCGTGCGAGCTCGGCCGCTCATCGATCCGGTGGGGCGAGGAAGCCCTCGGGATGACGCGGGTCTGGCTGCACGCGGGGGCGGAGTGCGTGATCGCCGCCCCGGTGGCCGTGCCCGACGACGTCGCCTGCGAGCTGCTCGGCGCCGTGCATGCCGGGATCGCCGGGGGCGATGCTCCTGCGGTCGCACTGGCCACGGCATCCGACTCCACCGGCCTGCGAGCGCCGTTCCAATGCCACGGGAACGGATTCTGACCTTTTTCTCCATTCGATGTATCAGAACCGATGCGGGGCGCTCCTGTCTTTCAGAAGGTGCCATGCGAAGGACCTCGAAGGTGTGAGGTGCGAGGAGGCGCAGTCGGCTGGGGACATCCGCTCGCTGGGGAGCGCGGATCCGACACGACACCCTCTGCTCTGGGAGCGCCGCGGCTGGGAGGCCGCGGCGCTCTCGCAGGGCCTCGGCGATCTGGGGACGCCGGGGCCCTTCTGCGTGCCGCCGGATCTTCACATTTCTTCGCGCAGGGGTTTGTTGCACCTAGGGTAAAAAGGTCGGCGCACCCCCGGACACATATCCCCGCCTACGTCTATACGCATACTGCGCCGGCATGGAGGTTCCATGTTTTTCCAACGACTGACGGATCATGCTCGTCGTCACAGCACGTGGTGGAGCGTCGTGAGCGCTCTCCTCGTGATCACCACCTTCTGCGGTCACTACTCCCTGACCCAGAGCGTCGCGACGCCGGCAGCGGCGCACTCCGCCGAACCGACGGCAGCGCCGACGGCTCAGCCCACGCACACCCCGGAGCCCGCACCGACCCAGGCACCGAAACCGACGCCGACGCCGATACCGACGGCGGCACCCACCCCTGTCCCGGAGCCCGCACCGGCACCGACCCCTGAGCCGGAACCCGCACCGGAACCCGCGCCCGAACCCGCACCGGAACCGGCGCCGGTTCCGGTGGCGACGGATGCCGATTCCGCCGCGGCGGCCGAGGTGCTGCGGCTGGTCAACGTCGAGCGCGCTGCAGCCGGCTGCGCGGCCGTCACGGTCAACCCCGTCCTCGCGGAGGTCGCTCGCGCGCACAGCCAGGACATGGCGGATCAGGGGTACTTCAGTCACACGTCACTCGACGGCCGGTCCCCGTGGGATCGCCTCGAGGCGGCCGGCTACTCCGACGGAAGCGGCGAGAACATCGCGGCGGGTCAGAGCACGGCGCAGGACGTGATGTCGAGCTGGATGAACAGCGAAGGGCACCGCGCCAACATCCTGAACTGCAGCAGCACGACGATGGGAGTCGGCATCGGCCACGGCGGCTCGTACGGCATCTACTGGACGCAGGTGTTCGGCCGCTCCTGACGGTCAGCGCTCTTCTCAGGAACGTGCAACGAGGGTCCGGGGCCACGCGGCCTCGGGCCCTTGTCGCGCGAGGGCTCAGGCGAGCAGTACCTCGTGTCCGGCTTCGCGGAGAGCGTCGACGACGTCGGCATCCGCTCCGGCATCGGTGATCACGGTGGGGAACAGATCCACCCCGCCCACGGCGGCGAACGCCACGATGCCGAGCTTGCTGCCGTCGGTGACGACGACGGCGCGGCGAGCGCGCTCGGCCATCATCCGGTTCACGGCGGCCTCGCGCTCATCCTGCGTGGTGGCTCCGGCGTCGGCATCCATCCCGTTGACCCCGATGAAGGCGATGTCGAGGCGCACACCCCGCAGCAGCTGTTCGACGAAGGGACCGACGAGCTCGTAGCTGCGCGAGTGGATCACCCCGCCGGTCACCACGACCTTGATGTCGGGGCGCGTGGCGAGCTGCGCGGCGATGTTCACGGCATTCGTGACGACGGTGATGCCGCCGTTCGCCGCGAGATCGTCACGGGCGGCGAGAGCCGCCGCGATCGCGGTGGTCGTGGTGCCGCCCGACAACCCGACGACGGTTCCCGGTGCGACGAGCGCGGCGGCGGCCTGTGCGATGCTCGCCTTCTCATGGGCGCGCAGGTGGCTCTTGTAGCGGATGGGCAGCTCGTACGCGACGGTCTGCGCGACCGCACCGCCGTGCGTGCGGGTGAGCAGCCGCTGCTCGGCGAGACTGTCGAGGTCGCGCCGCGTGGTCGCTGCCGACGCCCCGAACCGGTCCACGAGCTCATCGATCGTGACCTCGCCGGCTTCGGCGAGCAGATCGAGGATCGCGTTGAGCCGCGCCGCCCTCTTCATCCCGCCACCGTATCGCTCCCGGTCAGCGCGAAGAGACGCAGCATCCGCGCGGCCTCGGCGGCGAGGGCGTCGCGCGCAGGCGCGAGGTACTTCCGCGAGTCGACCAGCCGCTCGTCGGCGGCCAGCTTCTCGCGGATCGCGCGCGTGAAGAATCCGTTGAGATGCGTGGAGACGTTGATCTTCGTCATCCCCGCGCGCACCGCGGCGGCGATCACGGCATCCGCCACCCCCGACGACCCGTGCAGCACCAGCGGCACGGGCAGAGCGGCGCGCAGCCGGGCGATCAGATCGAGATCGAGCGAGGCGGTGCGGTCGGTCATGGCGTGCGAGGAGCCCACGGCGACGGCCAGGGCGTCGACGCCGGTCGCGGCGACGAAGGCCTGCGCCTCGTCGGGGTCGGTCCGGACACCGGGCGCATGCGCTCCATCCTTGCCCCCGACCTCGCCGAGCTCGCCCTCCACGTAGACGCCGGCCGCATGCGCCCGGGCCGCGACCTCCGCCGTGAGCGCCACGTTCTCGTCGTAGGGGAGCGCACCGCCGTCGAACATCACGGAGCCGAACCCGAGGGCGATCGCCTCGTCGACGAGCTCCGGACGCTCGGCGTGATCCAGATGCACCGCGACCGGCGTCTGCGCGCGCCGGGCGATCGCGAGCGCGGCCAGCGCGACCGGCTCGAGCCCGCCGTGGTAGTCGGCGCAGTTCTGCGAGATCTGCAGGATGACCGGAAGCTGCGCGAGCGCCGACGCGCGCACGAGCCCCTCTGCCGTCTCGAGGTGGATGACGTTGAACGCGCCGATTCCGGTGCCGGCGGCGGATGCCGCGGAGACGAGTTCGCGGGCGGAGACGAGGGTCACGAAGGGTCCTTTCAGGACGATGCGGGCCGGAACGATGAAGGATCGGGGTGGGTGACACGGAGCTGCTGCTCGAGCGCGGTCCACTGCGGGGAGATGTCGCCGGCGAGGGGCATCAGCACGGCGGCGGCCGACCATGCCGTGGCCCGGCGGAGGATCTGCTCGGGGTCGCGGACCCCGGCCGCGTAGAGCACGGCGCAGGCTGCCACGCCGGCGTCGCCGGCACCCGTGGGGTTGCCGGCCAGCGGCTCGTCGAGACGGGCGTGCACGAGCTCGGATGCCGTGACGGCGAGCATCCCGTCGACACCGAGAGACAGCAGCACCAGTTCGGCGCCGCGGTCGATCAGCGATCGCGCGCCCTCGACCGGGTCGGCGATGCCGGTGGCCTCCGCGAGCTCGGCCGCGTTCGGCTTGAGCACGGTCGCGCCGGCATCCGCGGCGCGCAGGAGCGCAGGACCGGACGTGTCGGCGATCACCGGCACACCGGCATCCTTCCCGACCGCGATCAGCATGGGGAGCAGCGGGTCGGGTGCGCCGGGCGGCAGGCTTCCGGAGACCACGAGCACTCGCGCGCTGGGCAGCCGCTCAACGACCTCGGCGAGCACCGCCGCCCACTCGACGTCGGTCGGGTTCACGCCGCGCTCGTTGACGATCGTCGTGTCGCCGAGCGTCTCGTCGACCACCGCGATGCTGCGGCGGGTCTCGGCGGCGACCGGGACGAGCGCATGCGGGACGCCGCTCGCGCCGAGCTCGGCAGCGAACTCGTCGCCGACGCGCCCGCCGATCGTCGTGACCGCGAGCACCTGCTCGCCTTCCGCGTGCGCGACCCGCGCCACGTTCAGTCCCTTGCCGCCCGCCCGGGCGATGCCGGCATCCGCGCGATGCGTGCCACCCTCGACGAGCCGATCGACGCTCCAGGTGAGGTCGAGCGCCGGGTTCGGGGTCACCGTCAGGATCACGTGAGCTCCCTCGCACGCAGCGCGGCGCCGAGGAGCCCCGCGTTGCCCGAGAGCTCGGCCGGAACCAGTTCCGGGATGCGGTGGAAGCTCAATCGCGCCGCGAGCCGACCGCGCAGCTCGTCGAACAGCGCGCCGCCGGCGCGGGAGAGCCCCCCGCCGATGACGACGGCCTCGGGGGCGACGACGGCCGTGAGCTGTGCGAGCGACATGGTCAGCGCGTCGAGCGCCGAGTTCCAGATCTCGGCGGCGACCTCGTCACCGGCGGCGGCACGGGCGATGACGTCCTTCGCACCGTCGGGAACCACACCGGTCGCATCGCGGTACCGTCGCGCGATCGCTCCGGCAGAGGCCACCGCCTCGAGGCAGCCGCGGGCCCCGCACGCGCAGATCGGCCCGTCGGCGATCGGCGAGTGGCCGATCTCGCCCGCGTACCCGCCGGCGGTGTAGGGCACCCCGCCGACGAGCAGAGCGCCGGCGATCCCCGTTCCGATCACGAGCACGACCGCGTCGGCGTAGTCGCGGGCACCGCCGAGCCGGCGTTCGGCCCAGCTCGCGGCACGCACGTCATGGTCGAAGGCGACCGGCAGCCCGAGTCGGGCGGTGGCGAGATCGCGCAGCGGGGAGTCATGCCACCCCAGGTTGCTGGCGAACACGCCGAGTCCGGCATCCGCATCCACGATCCCCGGAACGACCAGACCCGCCGCCATCGGCACGACATCGGGGTGCGCGGCGCGGAGTTCGCCCGCCAGCACCTCGAGGCGCTCGAGGAGCACGTCGGTGCGGTCTCCCTCGGCGACGGGGGTCGGCGTGCGCCGCAGCCCGAGCGCGTTGCCCTCCGCATCGAACAGCGCGGACTTGATGTCGGTGCCGCCGACGTCGAACGCCAGCACGGGAGAACCCGCGCCCAGCGTCCGCACGGCGGCGAGTCTCTCGCCCGCAGCGTCGCGCTCGACGTCGGCGACGGATGCTGCGCCGTCAGGTCCGGTCATGGATGGATCCGCTCATGCATCCAGGATGACGGATCGGGTGAGGTTGCGGGGCTGATCGGGGTCGAGGCCGCGGGCGACGGCCCGGTCGAGAGCGAGGCGGTGCAGACGCACGAGGTCGGCCATGGGGTCGATCGCACGGTGCTCGAACCGTGCCCCGGTCGCCGTCACCTGTGCGGCGAGTCCCTCAGGAGCAGCGCCGAAGTGCCAGGTCACGCGGCCGGGAGCGGCGATCGCGATCGGACCGTGACGGTAGTCCATCGAGGGGTAGGACTCGGTCCACGACTGCGAGGATTCCCGCAGCTTCAGCGCGGCCTCGTGCGCGAGACCGGTCGCCCAGCCGCGACCGAGGAACGTGTACTGCTCGGCATCGCGGAGATCTTCGTCGTCGGTGTCGGCCAGCACCGAGGCCGCGTCGGCGATCGCCGCGGTGAGGTCTTCGCCGAGAGAGGCGCGGAACAGGGCGAGCGCCGTGGTCGCGAAGCGGGTCTGCACGACCGAGGTCTCGTCGGCGAACGGCAGCAGGACGGCCTCGTCGACCATCGAGACGAGCGGCGAAGTCGGGTCGCCGATCACGCCGATGGTCGGGATGCGCCCCTTGATGCGCTCGACGAGCTCGAGCACCTCGGTGGTGGTGCCGGAGCGGGTGAGTGCGACGACGGCGTCGTACCCCCGATCGACGAAGGCCTCGGAGGCGGCGAAGGCGTCGGTCTCGCCCTGACCGGAGGTCTCGCGCAGGGCGGCGTAGGACTGCGCCATGAACCACGAGGTGCCGCATCCGACGACGGCGACGCGGGCCCCGGGGGCGGGAAGCAGACCCTGCTCGGCCTTGAGGTCGGCGGCGGTCGCCCAGGTCTGGGGCTGCGAGTGGAGCTCTTCGCGCATGTGTGCGCCGGGCAGCGATTCGGTCATCGGGGTGCCTTTCTCGGGCGGTCGTTGCATAGTTGTGATTGTTTAAGGCTTGATTCGATCATAGTATGACGATCAGGAACATCAAGATCAGGTTTTTCTTGATTTGTTTGTTCCCTTGACAAATAATCGAACAAGTTCCACCACCCCGACGGCGATCCTGCCGTCGAACTCCGAGCCTCGGCTTGAACGATCGCAGCTGCCCCCGGCGAAGCGATCACCACGCACTGTCGCGTGATCGTGCTTGCGACTGTGCACCACACCCCGTCCGGACACGGCCTCCGCATCCGGAGCGGACACTCACAGTGAGGAATGCAATACACATGAAGAAGTCACTGCGGTTCGGCGCCGCCGCCATTGCGGCCGTCGCCACGCTCTCGCTCGCTTCGTGCGGGTTCGGCGGTTCGGCCGGAGACGGCGGCGGAGACGACGCGAACACCATCGATCTCCTCGTCCCCAGCTACTCCGACGGGACGAAGGCGAACTGGGAGACCGTGATCGAGGGGTTCGAGAAGGCCAACCCCGACATCAAGGTCAAGCTCGAGCTCCAGTCGTGGGACAACCTCGAGAAGGTCGTCTCGACGAAGATCCAGGCCGGCGAGGCGCCGGACATCTACAACGGCGGTCCGTTCGCCGGCTTCGTCGGCGATGAGCTGCTGTACCCGGTCGAGGACGTGGTGTCCGAGGACACCTTCGCCGACTTCCAGGACTCGTTCATCAAGAACGCCGAGGTCGACGGCACCGCGTACGCCCTGCCGCTGATCGCCTCGGCTCGCGCCCTGTTCGTCAACAACACGCTGCTCGCACAGGCGGGCGCGACGGCGCCGACCGACTGGGACTCGCTGCTCGACGCCGCGACCAAGGTCTCCGCCCTCGGCGGCGGTGTCGCCGGCTACGGCATGCCGCTCGGATCCGAAGAGGCGCAGGCCGAGGCGGCCGTGTGGCTGTGGGGCGGCGGCGGCTCGTTCGGCGACGCGTCCGAGATCACGATCGACACCCCGGAGAACCTCGTCGGTGCCGAGCAGATCAAGAAGATGATCGACGCCGGTGCGACGCAGGCCGACCCCGGCTCGACGCAGCGCTCGCCGCTGATGGACATCTTCATCCAGGGCAAGATCGGCATGCAGGTCGGCCTGCCGCCGACGGTCGGCCAGATCGAAGAGGGCAACCCCGACCTGGACTACTCCATCGTCCCGATCCCGACCAAGGACGGCTCGCCGTTCACGCTCGGAGTCATGGACCAGCTGATGGCGTTCCAGAACGACGGCGACAAGGCCGAGGCGATCACGAAGTTCTTCGACTACTTCTACTCCGCTGACGTCTACGTGCCGTGGGTGCAGGCCGAGGGCTTCCTGCCCGTCACGAAGTCCGGCTCCGAGCAGCTGTCCGGCGAGGAGGCCCTCAAGCCGTTCCTCGACGTGCTGCCCGACGCCAAGTTCTACCCGTCGACGAACGCCCAGTGGTCCGCTGCCGACGGCGCTTTCAAGTCGCTGTTCGGTCAGCTGCAGTCCAAGCCGGCTCAGGACGTCCTGACCGAGATCCAGGCGCAGGTCGACGCGGGCTGAGCCCGCTGAACGGAGAGGTTCGGGTATTCCCATGAGCCAGACAACAGAGTCCTCGAACCTCGCGGGGGCGGCCACCGGTCGCCCCCGCACTCCGGGCGCCGTCTCACGGCGCACGTCGCGCGGCAAGGACCTCGTCCAGGCGCTGCCCTGGATCGCGCCCGCGCTGCTGCTGATCGTCGGCGTGGTGTTCTTCCCCGCCGGGGTGATGTTCTTCAACTCCACGCGCGACATCTCCCTCTCGGGCCTCGACAAGGGCTCGGTCGGGTTCGACAACTTCGCGACCGTGTTCGCGTTCGCGGAGTTCTGGCCGATCCTCGGCCGCACGATCATCTGGGTCGTCTCGGTCGTCGCGTTCACCGTCGTGATCTCGCTGGGCCTGGCGCAGATCCTGAACAAGGCGTTCCCGGGACGTCAGATCGTCCGCATGGCCGTGATCGTGCCCTGGGCGGCATCCGTCGTGATGACGACCATGGTGTTCTACTACAGCCTCGAGCCGTACTTCGGGGTGTTCAACAAGTTCCTCTACGACATCGGCCTCTCGGACGACGCGGTCGGATACGGGTGGACCAAGAACCCCGCCACCGCGTTCGCCTGGTCGATCGTGATCGCGATCTTCGTGTCGTTGCCGTTCACGACGTACACGATCCTCGCCGGGCTCCAGTCCGTGCCCGCCGACGCGATCGAGGCCGCGAAGATGGACGGCGCCGGTCCCGTCCGCACGTACTGGTCGATCATCCTCCCGCAGCTGCGCAGCGCCCTCGCGGTCGCGATCCTCATCAACATCATCAACGTGTTCAACTCGCTGCCGATCCTCAAGGTGATGACCGGGTCCATCCCCGGCTACGGGGCCGACACGATCATGACGATGATCTTCAAGTACATCGAGCTGCAGAAGAAGGTCGACGTCGCCAGCGCGCTCTCCGTCGTCGCCTTCCTCATCGTGATCGTGATCGTCGCGATCTACGTGAAGGTCGTCAAGCCCATGAAGGAGGTCTGATCATGACCGTGACCGAGACCGAACTCGTCACCACCACCGGCCGCGGCGGACGCCCCCTTCCCCCGCTGAACGGCCGCAAACGCCGCTACACCGAAGACCAGGTCACCCTCCCGCGCGTCATCCTCCGCACCGCCGCCGGGTTCCTCGTCCTCGCGATCTTCGTCCTCCCGTACCTGATCATGTTCTTCGGGTCCGTGAAGACGAAGCCCCAGATCCGCTCCGTCGACCCCACCTACCTCCCGACCGAATGGCACTGGGAGAACTACCTCACGATGTGGTCGACGCCCGAGACGCCACTGCCGTACAACCTCATCTCGACGATCATCATCGCCGTGTTCGCGACCCTGCTCGTGCTGCTCGTCTCCCTCCCCGCCGCGTACTACACGGCACGGTTCAAGTTCCCCGGCCGCATGGTGTTCCTGTTCCTCGTGATCGTGACCCAGATGCTGCAGCCGGCCGTGCTGACCTCGGGCCTGTTCCGCCAGTTCACGACCCTCGGACTCGGCGACACCTGGGCGGCGATGATCTTCATCAACGCCGCATTCAACCTCTCGTTCGCCGTCTGGATCATGCACTCCTTCTTCGCCGGCATCCCCAAAGAGGTCGACGAAGCAGCCCAGATCGACGGCGCGGGACGCTTCACCGTCCTGTTCAAGATCAACCTGCCCCTCGTCTGGCCCGGCATCGTCACCGCGATCGTGTTCACGTTCGTCGCCTGCTGGAACGAGTTCGCGGCCTCGCTGGTGATCCTGTCCACCGACAAGAACCAGCCGCTCTCCGTCGCACTGACGAAGTTCGTCGGTCAATACGAGACCAGCTGGCAGTACGTGTTCGGCGTCTCCATCGTCGCCATCCTCCCCGTCGTCATCCTCTTCATGCTCATCGAGAAGCGCCTCGTCGGCGGCCTCACCGCCGGCAGCGTCAAATAGGGCGCTCGGGGGCGGACTCCGGGCGATAGCGGTCGCGGAGGACGCGCTGCATCCAGCGATTCGATGATTCGGGATCGCGGAGCGGGCGGCGCGACCCCGGCGCGCTGGGGGCGTAGTCGACGGGGCCGAACTCCGCGAGGAACGTGACGGGGCGGCCTTCGCCGCGCAGCCTGTGCACGATGAGATCCCACCACCGCAGGTGCTGCTCGACGACGTCGCGCCACTCCTCGGCTTCCGGATCGTTCACCTGCGGCCCTTGAGGATGACCGATGCGCGCATGGACGTGGTCCGCACGAGCGATCGCGAGCTCGACCGCGGCCAGCTGATCCGCGAGCATCGACTCCGCGACCACCAGCCAGTGCGAGACGTCGAAAGTCACCCGGAGACCGGGGTGGCGTTCGAGGATGCGACGCGCGGCGTGCGCCGCGTACAGCATCCGTGATCGGTGCAGCTCGACGAGGACGTCGAGCCCGGTGGCGGCGCGACTCTCCACGACCCGCTCCGCGAGGCGGTCCTGATCGGCGTCGCTCCAGTGATCCCGACCCGCGTGCAGCGTGACGTGCAGCGGGGTGAGTCCGCTCTGCGAGATCTCCTGCAGCTGTCGCTCGATCTCGGCTATGTGGGCCGTCGGCTCGGGATGCGCGCTGCCGACGAGGAGGGAGAGCTCGGCACCGGCGCCCGCGACGGCCGTGCCGAGACGTCGCTGCCCCTCGAGGTCGCGCGGCCACCAGACCTCGACACCGTCGTAGCCCTGCTCGATGGCGCGGGCGACGAGGACCTCGGCCGGAGCGGCGAACACCCAGTCCGTCATGAGCACCAGCGGCGCTGCCGCCCTCACAGCCGGTCATCCGTCAGCGTGGGCATCCGGCGCTGCTCGCGGCGGAACAGACTCGGCGAGCTGCCCCGGCGCTGTGTGAACTGCCGCGAGAAGTACGAGGGATCGTCGAATCCGACCTGCTGTGCGATCACGCTCACCTCGAGGTCGGTCTCGACGAGCAGCGACTGGGCGCGCGCGAGCCGCGATTCGATGAGCAGCTGCAGCGGAGTCAGACCGGTCGCCGCCACCGTGGCGGACCGCAGCTGGGAGACCCCCATCCCCAGTTCGTGCGCGCGGGTCTCCATCGAGATCTGACGGGTGGCACCGCGCGTGAACGCATCGATGAGATCGGGGGCGGCGTCCCGCATCGTCGAGGTCGCGAGTGCGACGATCCAGGCGTAGCTCACCGCCGATGCCCGGAGCGCGCCGATCGAGCCGCTGTCCGCGAGCTCGTCCCGCAGACGATCGAACGTCGTCGTCAGGTCGTCGGGTGTGCGGTCGAGCGCCACCACGGGGACCGCGCGCCGCCACGCCCCCAGCTCGTCGAGCGCACGGGTGGCGGCGCCGGAGAACAGGATCCAGTGCTCCGTCCATCCGGAGCGATGCGGCCCGTAGCCGTGCGCGACGCCGGGGAACAGCCAGATGAGGGCGGGAGCCTCGACCCTGACATCTCCCGTGAGCGGGCTCGAGTACCAGCCGCTCCCCTCGCTGATCACGACGACCGCATGGGAGCGCAGACGACGACCGCGGAAGCCCTCGTGACTTCCGCCGTACTCCCCCGCGCCGAGGCAGGCGACCGTGACGTCGGTGAGCCCGCGGGCGGGATTCGCGTAGATCGCCCAGTTGTCCATGATCGTCCAAGTGTGTCCGGGAGGGCGCGAAAATACAAGCGTTGAGAAGGGAAGTCCATGGACAGATCGTCCTAGCCGCGGCGAGAATGGGGTCATGATCACGTCCAACGGCTATGTGCTCGACGAGAGACCGGAGCGATTGGGTCGCCTCGAGGCCGTGCCGACGACGCTGCGCGACGACAAGGATGCCCTGTGGGAGCGCCTCCGCCGCGACGGGTACCTCTACCTCAGCGATCACCTCGACCCCGAGCTCGTCCGCGACTTCCGGGCCTACTACTTCGGAAAGCTCGCACCGACCGGTCTCGTGCGGCCTGGGGGTGATCGTGACGGGATCGACTCGCACGACGACGTCGACCTCGCCCTGACCCGCCGCGTGCTCTTCGAGGACGTCGTTCCGGGCGACCGCTATGCCGCGCTCACCGCGCATCCGACGATCCGCGGATGGTTCCAGTGGTTCCTGGGCGACGACGTGCATCTCCACAAGCGTCGCATCATCCGCCACACGCGGCCCGGCGAGACGGGCATCGGCACCGCCACCCAGGCGCACTACGACCTCGTCTACCTGCGCGAGGGCACCGACCGCGTGCTGTCGATGTGGATCCCGCTCGGTGACTGCACGGTCGCGAACGGCGGTCTCGCCTACCTCGAGGGAAGCCACCATCGTGTGATGGCGCAGGAGCGCGCCGGAACGCTGAAGATGCCGGCCGCCTCGATCACGGCCGACCTGCCGGGCCTGGCCGACGAGTACGAAGCCCGATGGCTGATCAACGACTATCGTGCGGGCGATGTCATGGTGCACTCGGCCCACATCGTGCATGCCTCGACGGACAACGTCGATCCGGATCACCGCATCCGCCTGTCGACCGACATCCGCTATCAGCGTGTCTCCGACCCCATCGACTGGCGGTGGCAGGAGCACTGGTCCGACGACGACGGCCTCTGACGAGACGTCGGCGGTCGCGTCAGGACGCGGGAGCGGATGCCGCGAGCAGCTGCTCCGGACTCCAGCGCACCCCGAGCGCCGCAGTCAACGCGGCCTGAGCCGCGCCGGCGGAGAGCGCGACGCGCGGATCGGCGTAGCGGATGGGCACCTGCGCGGTTCCTCGTGACGAATAGTCCGTCTCGCTGCGGACGCGCTCGAGGAATCGCGGCCCGAGGACGGTGGCGGGCCCCCCGATCACCACTTCCGTCGGATCGAGGAGTGCGCTGATGAGCTTGACGGCGCGAGCGAGGGCGCGGGCGCCGTCGTCCAGCTGCCGCGCATCGGCGCGGGCAGCGAGCACCGCGATCTCCGCCGCATCCATGGCGTCGGAGAAGCCCTCGCCGAGCATCGCCCCCATGGCGGATGCCGACTCGAGGCACCCGCGTCGGCCGCAGCTGCAGTCGCGCGCCGCCTCACCGAACACCACCTGCACATGGCCGATCTCACCGGCCCGGTCGCGCGGCCCCGGAGCGAGCTCGCCGTCGAGGGTCACCGCGGCGCCGATCCCCCCGCCGATGTGGATGAAGAGCCGGTAGCCCGCGGGGGACTCCTCGCGCCCCGCCTCGGCGATGGCCTCGGCATCGACGTCGTTGACCAGCAGGACCGGAGCCTTCAGAAGGCGCTCGAATCGGTCGGCCAGCGGCACGTCCTGCCACTTCAGCTGCACGCTCTCCAGCACGGAGCGCCCGTCCGTCGTGCCCGGCAGCTGCACGCCGGCGGCGAGCAGGCGGTCGCCGAACTCGGTGGCGATGTCGGCCAGGGCCTCATCGAGAACGCGGTCGCGGTCCTCCGCCGAGTACGTCACGCGTCGGACGTCGACCTCCGTGCCGTCGAGGGCGACGAGCGCGACGTGCGCATGGCGGGGCTGGATCACGATGACGAGGATCAGGTGGTGGCTCGCATCGATGCTGAGGGTCGTCGCCCGCTTCCCTCCGGTGCTCGCTGCCTGCTCGCCCTCGACGATGAGACGGTTCTCGAGCAGCTCGGCGACCAGCGACGATGCGGTGGCCGCGGTCAGCCCCGTGGCCCGTGCGATCCCGGCCCTGGTCTGCACGCCGGGGTTCCGGAAGACCAACTGCAGCGCCCGTCTCAGGTTGGCGCGCCGGACCGATGCCTGGGTGTCGAGGGCGTCATCCGTGTTGAGCATGGGGTTCCGTTCAGGCACTCGCGTGCGAGGTGTTGACAGATCGGGCGCCGATCCGTAGTCTCTCCGTAAGTTTATTCATTGAACTTAGTTGGCCGAAAGGCCTCCCCCAGCTCCGGACGGGCGAGTGCTGCACACACCGTCGCCCGTCCGGCACTTCTCTCAGCGGCCCTCGGCCGCCTCGGTGTGGTGGCGGATGACCTCCGCCACCACGAAGTTGAACCACTTCTCCGCGAACTCCGGGTCGAGATGAGCCTCTTCCGCGAGTGCGCGAAGGCGAGCGACCTGCTGCTCCTCACGATTCGGATCGGATGCGGGCATCTCGTGCTCGGCCTTGAGATGCCCGACCTGCTGGGTGGCGCGGAAGCGCTCGGCCAGCATGAAGATCAGCGCGGCGTCGATGTTGTCGATGCTGGCGCGAAGTCGGAGCAGTTCGGCCTTCGGGTCCTCAGCGGCTGTCATGCCCCTACTCTAGAGCCGCCGAACGCCCGTGATCCGACGACGCTCACCGCTATCGTGAGCACATGAGCAACGAAGAGTCGCCGGCCTCCGCACCCACCGACGACGCGGCATCCGAGACCTCGTCCGATGCTCCCGGCCGACAGAGGACCGAGACCGTGCCGCGTCCCGTCGTCGAGCCGATGGCGCCGCGCGGATCGTTCTGGACCCGCATCGATCGCCCCTTCGTCTTCGGCTTCCTCGTGACGCTCGGCGGCCTCGGCGCCTTCGTGCTGGGCCTGGCGCTCACGAGCCTCTCGACGGTCCTCATCTACATCGCACTCGCCCTCTTCGCGGCCCTCGGCCTCGACCCCGCGGTGCGCATGCTCGAGCGGCGCGGCCTGTCCCGGGCCATCGCGGTCCTCGTCGTGACGCTGGGGCTCATCGTGGTGTTCGCGCTCCTGCTGTGGATGGTCATCCCGATCGTCGTCGATCAGATCTCGAGCTTCGTCCGCTCGGTGCCCGGCATGGTCCAGGAGTTCACCCGGAGCGATCTCTACGCGACGCTGGAGAGGCAGTTCGGCGAGCAGTTCCAGGACCTGGTGGCAGAGGTGCAGAAGTTCCTGTCGGACTTCGGGAACCTCGCCACCATCGGCGGCGGTGCGCTGAAGGTCGGCGCGTCGATCGCCACCGGCATCTCCGGCACGATCATCGTCATCGTGCTGACCCTCTACTTCCTGGCGAGCCTCGCCGGGATCAAGACGAGCCTCCTGCGCCTCGTGCCCGCCCGCGACCGCGCCAGGGCCGGCGACATCACCGACCAGATCACCGACTCGGTCGGCGGGTACGTCATGGGGATGGTCGTGCTCGCGTTCTTCAACGCGCTGCTCGCGTTCCTGCTCTACTTCTTCCTCGGTCTGCCGTTCCCGCCGCTGATGGCGACCGTCGCCTTCTGCATCACGCTGATCCCGCTCGTCGGCTCCGTGATGTTCTGGATCATCGGCACCGGCATCGCGCTGTTCACGAACCCGATCGGCGCACTGATCTTCGCGATCGTCTATCTCATCTACATGCAGATCGAGGCGTACGTCATCACGCCGCGCGTCATGAACCGCGCGATCTCGATCCCCGGCTCGCTCGTCGTCATCGGCGCCCTCGCCGGCGGCACGCTGCTCGGGCTGCTCGGCGCACTCGTGGCCGTGCCGGTCACGGCATCCATCCTGATCATCATCAAGCAGGTCTGGGTTCCGCGCCAGGACGCCAGGGTCTAGCCGCGCCGCACGCAGAAGCGCCCGGACCCGCTGCAGGAATCAGCAACGGGCCCGGGCGCTTCCGGAACGAGGGGGCTCAGACGAGGTCGTTGTCCTCGAGCCACTTCTTCGCGATGTCGGCCGACGACTGCTGCTCGACCGTGCTGAGCACGTTGAGCGACACGAGCTCCTCGGCGGTCAGCTTCGCGCTGATCGCGTTGAGCACCTCGGACACCTTGTCGGCGATGTCGGTCGAGACGATCGGCACCACGTTCGACGAGATGATGAGGTTCTTCGGGTCTTCGAGCGCGACGATGTCCTCGGTCTCGAACGCCGGGTCGGCGGTGTAGATGTCGGCCACCTGGATCTCGCCGGCGAGGAGCGACTCGAGCGTGGTCGGACCGGTGGCCGAGAACGCCAGGTCGACGCCGTAGACCTCCTTGGCAGCTGCCGGGTTGTACGGACGCTGCTCGAACTCCGGCGGGGCGCCGATCGTGACCTGCGAGGTCACGTTCTTGAGGTCTTCGATCGTCTTGAGGTTGTTCGCCTCGGCGAAGCTCTTGAGCACCGTGTAGGTGTCCTGGTCGGATGCCTCGGCGTAGTCGAGCGCGGTCAGGCCCTCGGGCAGCGCCTCGGTGAGGGCCGAGTAGACGTCTTCCGGCGAGGTGACGTCGACGTCGTCTTCGGAGAGGTACTCCAGCAGGCTGCCGGTGTACTCGGGGAAGACGTCGATCTCGCCGGACTCGACCTCGGGCATGTACGCGTCGCGCTGGCCGATGTTGAGCTTCTTCTCGACGGTGAACCCGGCGCCCTCGAGCGCCTGGGCGTAGATCTCGGCGATGATCTCGTTGGAGTAGTACCCCTGCGAGCCGACGACGATCGTCTCGGAGTCGCCCGACCCGGATCCGGCGTCGCTCGACGGCTCGTCGAGCGGGTTGCCGCCGCAGGCGGACAGGGCGAGTGTCGCCGCGGCCACCAGGCCGACGGCGAGGACGGAGCGCTTGCCTCGTGCTGTGAACATGGACTTCCTCTTCTTCTCTGGGGACTTCTTCTGGTGCTGTGAAAGCGGGACGGAGAGATCAGGCGGTGGATGCCGCCGGCGCGGGGGCCGGCGTGAGCGGACGGGTGCGGCGGCGAGCCGGGCGACCGGTGCGGAGCCCGCGCGGAACAGCAGCATGCTGCGCGGCGGCGAGCAGCAGGTCGACGAGCAGCGCGAGCACGGCGACGATGAGGGCGCCGCCGAGCACCTGATCGAAGCGACGCAGCGGGATGCCCTGGATGATCGGCCAGCCGAGCCCGCCGAGATTGACGTAGGCGGCGATCGTGACGGTCGCGATGACCTGCAGCAGCGCCGAGCGGATGCCGCCGACGAGCAGGGGAAGACCGAGGGGCACCTCGACCTTCCAGAAGATCTGCCACTCGGTCATGCCCATGGCCCGCGCCGCATCGATCACGCGGCGGTCGATCGCCTCGAGGCCCGTGTAGGCACCGGCGAGGAGCGACGGGATCGCGAGCAGCACGAACGTCGTGATGGCGGCCTCCGGCACTCGGAGCACTCCGAGGAGGAGGACCAGGAGCACCATGAGACCGAACGCGGGAATGGCACGCGCGGCTCCCGACACCGCGACGGCGATCTCGCGGCCGCGGCCGGTGTGACCGATCAGCCAGCCGAGCGGCAGGGCGATGATCGCGGCGATCAGCACCGAGATCGCGGTGAGCGCGAGGTGCTCGCCGAGGAGCTTGGGCAGGGCGTAGTTCCCGGTCCACTGCGCCGGGGCGAGCATCCACGCGATGGCGTCTGCGAAGAGATTCATGCGGCTGCCCTCACGGGAACGGCGCGGGTCGCGGAGACGCGACTCGTCGCGGTCGTCCACGGCATCAGAGCGCGTCCGAGCAGCAGCAGGATCAGGTCGATCACGAGCGCGATGATCACGACCGCGACGACGCCGGCGAAGACCTCGGCGATGATGCGACGCTCGAGCCCGTTCGTAAACAGGTAGCCGAGGTTCGTCACGCCGATCAGGATGCCGACGGTGGCGAGCGAGATCGTGCTGACGGCGGCGACCCGCAGCCCCGCGAGGATCACAGGGCCCGCCAGCGGGAACTCGACCGCCCAGAAGCGGCGGAACGGCGCGAAGCCGGTGGCGGTCGCCGCCTGGCGGACGCCGTCGTCGACCGAGTCGAGGCCGTCGGCGACCGCGCGGACCAGGATCGCCACCGCGTAGATCGTCAGCGCGATCACGAGGTTGGTCTCGCTGATCGCGGAGTAGCCGAGAGTGGCAGGCAGCAGGATCAGCAGGGCCAGCGACGGGATCGTGTAGAGCAGGCCTGTGAGCACGATGATCGGACCCCGCACGAGCCGGTACCGCCACGCGACCCAGCCGAGCGGGAGCGAGAGCACGAAGCCGAGCACGATCGGCACGATGCTCTGGCGCAGATGCACCAGCGTCAGCTCGAAGATCAGGCCGAGGTTGTCGGTGACCCAGTTCACGACAGTCCGTCCTGCCCGGCGGTCGTGGCGACGGCATCCGCCTCGGTCTCTGCCACGATCGCTCCCTGCGTGCGCCCCTCGGAGTCGACGACGACGGTGCCGTGCGGAGTCTCCTTGAGGTGCAGCGCGCGGCGTCCGCGGTCAGCGCCGATGAACGCGGCGACGAAGTCGTCGGCAGGATTCTCGATGATCTCGCTCGGGCTGCCCACCTGCACGATGCGCGCGCCCTTGTCGAGGATGACCACCTGGTCGCCGAGCAGGAACGCCTCGTCGATGTCGTGCGTGACGAAGACGACCGTCTTGTCGAGCTCGTGCTGCAGTCGCAGGGTCTCCTGCTGCAGGTCGGCGCGGACGATCGGGTCGACGGCGCCGAACGGCTCGTCCATCAGCAGGATGTTCGGGTCGGCGGCGAGCCCGCGAGCCACCCCGACGCGCTGCTGCTGACCGCCGGACAGCTGGCTGGGGTAGCGCTCGGCGAGCGCCTGGTCGAGGCCGACGGTGTCGAGCAGGGCGCGGGCCCGCTTGTGCGCCTCGGGCTTCTTGACGCCGGTGAGACGGAGGACGGTCGCGACGTTGTCGATCACCGAGAAGTGCGGCATGAGGCCGGAGTTCTGCATGACGTAGCCGATGCGACGGCGCAGCTGCACGGGATCGCCGACGAGCACGTTCTCTCCGTCGATCTCGATGTCGCCGGAGGTCGGCTCGACCATGCGGTTGATCATGCGCAGCAGCGTGGTCTTGCCGCATCCCGACGATCCGACGAAGACGGTGGTCTTGCGCGACGGAAGCACGAGGTTGAAGTCGTTGACGGCCACGGTGCCGTCGGGAAACTGCTTGGTGACGTTGCGGAACTCGATCATGGGCTACTTTCCAGACGGTCGATCGACGAGGCGGGCATCGGCGCCTCGGCGCCGGCAGACGGTCGTCATTCGGAGATCTCGACCCGCGGATCGAAGGCGACGAACCCGGAGAAGTCCTTGCCGACGCGGTCGAACGCCGACGGGTACGGGGTCGGATACGACCACGCGTAGTCGGTGTGAAGCTGGTCTCCGGCCTGCACCGAGTAGTACTGGGCCGCGCCCTTCCACGGACACGTGTACGGAGTGGGGCTCTCGACGAGCGCACCGGTCGCGATGGATGCCGGCGGGAAGTACCAGTTTCCCTCGATGCGGGCGAGATCGCTCTCGTCGGCCTCGGCGATCACGGTTCCTGCGAGTACAGCCTTCATGGTCCTGCCTCCTCAGATGTGGGTTCGAGCGTATAAGACGTGTGCGACATCCGGGTCGGGGTTGCGCGCAGAGCCGTCAATGTGAGAAACAATCCTGGATCTGTTCGGTGCCGAGACGACAGCGGATTGCGCGATCGCGCCGCATCCCGCCTGTCAGGCGGACTGGCGCCCGTAGCCCTCCAGCAGGCGGAGCCAGATCTCGCTGATCGTCGGGTACGCCGGCACCGCGTGCCAGAGCCTCTTGATCGGCACCTCTCCGACGATCGCGATCGTGGCGGCCTGCACGAGCTCGGCGACCTCGGGGCCGACGAACGTCGCACCGAGGATCACGTCGCGCGCGGTGTCAATCACGAGACGCGCCTGACCCTCGAAGCCGTCCTCGTAGACGCTCGCACCGGCGACCCAGCCGAGGTCGTAGTCGACGACCTCCACCTCGTGCCCCGCCTCGCGGGCCGCGGCTTCGGTGAGTCCGGCGGAGGCGACCTCGGGGAACGAGAACGTGACCTGGGGCACGGCGGCGTGATCGGCCGTGGCGACGTGCCGACCCCAGGGGGCGTCGTCGACCTCCTCGCCCTTGGCCCGCGCGGCGATGACGTCTCCGGCCGCCCGCGCCTGGTACTTGCCCTGATGCGTGAGGAGCACGCGGCCCGTCACGTCGCCCACCGCGTAGAGCCAGTCGCTGCCGGGCACGCGCATCGTGTCATCCGTCTCGATCCAGCGTCCGGGCTCGAGCCCCACGGTCTCCAGACCGATGTCGCGGTTGTGCGCCGAGCGGCCGGTCGCCGCGAGCACCTCGCTCGCGATGATCTCCTCGCCGCCCTCCAGCGTGATGGTCACGCCGTCATCGCCGCGGCGGACGGAGGTCGTGCCGGTCGAGGTGCGCACGTCGACGCCCAGCTCCTTCAGTCCGGCCGCCACGCGCTCGCCCGCGAAGGGCTCCATCGTCGAGAGCAGGTCGCCCCGGGCGATCAGCGTCACGGTCGACCCGAGCGACGCGTAGACCGTGGCCATCTCGACCGCCACGACGCCGCCGCCGATGACCGCGAGGCTCTTCGGCAGCTCCTCGGCGCTCGTCGCCTCGCGACTGGTCCACGGAGCGGCTTCGCGCAGCCCGTCGATCGGCGGGATCACCGCTTCCGACCCGGTGCTGATCGCGACCGCGTGACGGGCGCGCAGCACGCGCGTGCCGCCGTCGGCATCCGTCACGGTGACCTCGCGCTCACCGGTGAGGCGGCCGAAGCCGCGGGCGAGGTCGATACCGGCCGAGTCGAGCCACTTGACCTGGCCGTCGTCCGACCAGTTGCTGGTGAAGGAGTCGCGGCGGTCGAACACCGCACGCACGTCGAGGGTGCCGGTCACCGCCTGCGACGCTCCGCCCACGTGCTGCGCGGCACGCAGGGCCTGGGCCGGACGCAGCAGCGCCTTCGAGGGCATGCACGCCCAGTACGAGCACTCGCCTCCGACGAGCTCGCTCTCCACGATGATCGCGGTGAGTCCGCCCTGCACGGCGCGGTCCGCGACGTTCTCGCCCACGGCACCTCCGCCCAGGACGATCAGGTCGTACTCGTCGGTCTTCTCGGCAGCAGTCATGTCGCACCTCTCCGTCGCCCAGTCTCGCTCAAGAGCAACGTCGAGTCACGGGTGAGTTGTTCCCTGGAGCACGGTACGGATGTCGGGAGATCGGACGGATGCCGGGGCGGACCGCGGCCTGTCGCCCGGCATCATCGGTACTCGGGTACGTTGACGGGCACGGCCTCCAACTTCTGGGGGCGCCCTGTGCCTGGACCGGGCCGAACAACACTCTCTACACCTACCAGGGCGGCTAGTTGCACCGGGGGAAGGGGTTTGGTCGGACCTCACCCCGTCTCTCGCGAACCGTCATATGAAGAAGGGACTGGGATGACGACGAACGAGCAGGACATCTCGGCCGAGCTGAGACGACTCATCGCGATGGAGCACATTTCAGAGGATTCTCTGCATTCCTTGACGCAGATTTCGCGAGGAAAGCTCCAGGCTTTCCTGAGAGAAGACTCTCCGAGTTATCGCGGGCTGACGGTAGATGAGCAGCCTCTTTCACCGGACGAAAACGGTCGCATTGCAGTTCTGGTTGCGCAACTGACATACGGACTCGACCTCGACGATGACGAGCGTCTTCGAGCGATCATGGAGTCGCTGACGACCGAGTGCAACCTCACTGTTCACAACATCGCCAACCTCACAGGGCTGGATGTCGGAGACCTCGAGATCTGCCTCAATGCTCCCCGGTCGCTTCCGGCCGAGACAAAGTACGCGATTGCTTTGAGGACCTCTTACCTCATCAGCGCGGCCACTCAGGCACGCGCACGTTAGAGAGAGAAACGCCCGTCTCAGAGTTTGTGCTGCCGGGCTCAATCGCTTGGATCGCCTCACGCACAGACGCTGTCGCGAGGACGCGTCGCCAAGAGTGTCATGTCTCGTGGCAGCGGGCACTCGGTCGTCCGCCTCGGATGCCTCACGAACCGATCCGTTCGTGGGGTGAGAGCGGCGCGCCACAGCGGCGGCCGGACACTCCCCGCTAAGGTCGCCCCCATGGGCATCTGGCTACCTGCCGTCATCGCGCTGACCGCAACCGTTATTGGCGCCCTGATCGCGGTGCTCGGAGGCCTTTTCGCAGGATCAGCTCAAGGCCGCCGTGAACACGAGAAGTGGCTCCGCGAGAAGCGCCTGGAGGCGTACGTGCCTGCCGTCGCCTTCCTCACCGACTACGAACATGCCTACGCCGGGCACCACGATCTAAGCGATCGGATCAGCGGAGCAACGGTGAGCACGTACTGGTAACTGGCTCCGACTCCAGCGTGCATGGCGAATCCGTCAGTGCACTGAGTTTCCGCGCCGGCGGGTTGCGTTTTGGCGCCGCCTCAATGGGGCGCGTTGTCGTTATCTCGCCCCGCGTCAGTAGCTTGGGGCTTCTTGGTATCGAAAGTGACAGCGATCCCACGAGCGCGAACCTTCTCCACAGCCGCTGCAAGTGCTTCCTGTGTGCTTTCGTCATTGCGAATGGGAGGGGTGACGATGAGCCCGGTTCCGTCATCCGTGAGCGTGACGCTCATTCCAGCGAAATCTGATACTGACTGAGTCAGTTCCATAGCGGCCGCCATGACCTCTTCGCGGCTATGTGCCGACTGGATGATCTCTAGATTGATGCCCTGGGCTGCGGCCTGGGGAGCCAATTCGATAAGTTCCGGTGGGACTTCGCCGTTCCAGGTGACGGCGTATCGCTTCTCTGAGACTTCGATCTGACCTGTGACCATGTGGCCGGCCGTGCCTTGTGCCGAGATCTGCGAAACGTGATCGGCTAGCGCCAAGTACGGCTCCTGCGCAGCTTGGCGCGCAGCCTCCTCAGGAGTGAGCTCCGATCCATTTTCTGGAGGAGTGTCCTTGAGGTCGGCAGATGCTGATGGTGAGGAGGTAGCGGCGACGGCCACACTGCTGCCAAACAGCATGAGTCCGAAAGCCGCCGTTACGGCGACCCATCGAGAAGCCCTCATCGCATTCTCCTCATCGCCGAATGGCACAGTTTGATGCGCGAATGTTACCTCATCGCTCCTGATTTGCTATTCCTGCGATGGCGGGAGGGTGCTGACGCAGTCGCTCGCTCATTCAAACGACTGGGCGATCAGGTGACAAGGCCCCCACCTCGAAGATTGGTTGTCGGTGGTGTCCGCAAGCGAATCGGTCCGGGAGAAGACCCCCAAAGACGCCGCACTTCCTCCACGGCGACGGGCTGCTCTTCGCAGCAGGCCTCACCTGGTCGATGGAGCTCGCGAACGGGCAGCGGTCTCGGCGTTTCGTCGTCATCACCCGAGAGGCACGAGACGCCAGCGGCGAGGTGCACGACCGGATGCCCGCATGCCTCACCCCTGACACCTGGGATGCGTGGCTCACGCCGGAGAAGCTCACCGGTGAGCGGAAGGTGGAGACTCTCGCCTTGCTCGAGCACACCTCCGCCGACGTCGCCGCCCCCATCACCGAGCACATCGTCGACCGCAAGGTCAGCAACTCCCGCACAGTTGACCCCACCGGCCCGACGCTGCTCGAACCCGTCTTATAAGCAGCGGGCGCGCCCCCCAAGGTAGTAGCAGACGAGGTAACCCACCTGGCCGCATCATCATGGCCGTGGTCGGAGGGCGATCCTCTGCATGTATATCGTGAGAGGTGTGTCCGGTCACACTTACTCTGAACCCTGGTCAACGCGTGTATTACTGGTGTGTGCAGCGCTGAGCGTCGCACACGTACTCATCCACCTTGCGACCGTTCCGCTCCTCACGGGGCTCGCACCGCTCGCACCGCCCGCTTACGCACTGGTGGCGGGGTTGCACAGCGTGATGCCGTTTCTGGCTCGTCGAGTCACGGGAGTGTCTGGGTCGGCGATCGTCACCAGCGGTATAGCGGCGGTCCTGGTCGCGCCGACGAGCTCGTCGGGGTTGATTGCGGCGATTCCAGTTGTATTGGCCGGATGTGTGATCGATCTGATGTTGTGGCGCTCTCAGCGAAGCCGGATCTCGGAGTGGCGCTACGTCGCCGCTGCCGGTGCTGCTGGCGTTGTCCTTTTCGTGGTGTCCCTTGCTGTGTTCTCGCCCGCACATCTCACACCGGTGATGATCATCGGCACTTTGACCGGCCGCCTATTGGGGGAGGGCGGCGCTGTCGTAATCTCTCGCCTCCTAGCGGGAGGCCTCGCTCGAGCAGGAGTGGGGCGTCCAGCGGGGGACTAGGTTCTCGCTACTGCCGATCAGCCGCGGACGGAGTCCCTGGGCCTCTGCCCGTGTCGGTTTTGACGGATGACGGGCTGTCGTCGTCGTCTTCTTCTTTCATGGCTTTCATTTCGCCCTTGAAGACGCGGGCCGACTGGCCCATGCTCTTCGCGAGCGCCGGCAGCTTCGCAGCACCGAACAGAAGGAGGATCACGGCGAGCACGATGAGCAGGTGCCAGCCTTGCATTCCAGCGAACATATCGATTTCCTGTCTTCGGTGAGCGATGCATCGAGCCTACGGTTCGGGATCGGCCCATGTCTCCCGATCAGAGGTGCTATTCGGAACGCCGTGATGCGAGCTCGTACGCAGATTCTCAGAATTGGAGCGAGTCACGCACGTTCCTGCTAGGGGAGCGAGAGCATACGTGACCCGCACGGTGTGCCGTGCGCGCACCGCAATTGGAGACTAGGGAGAGCGCCCTCGGTCCCGCGACATTTCCGAGCGAATTCACCCGCAGGTCATCCCTTGGTTTGCGTGACTATCTCCCGTGGTTGCCGTAAATATATGAGTACGCAGGTGTTTCTCAGTTTCCCCAGCTGGCCTTGCGATCCCACGGGTAGGGGTCCGTCGTCTCACGAGGAAGACGACGGACCATGGGGATAGAGATAGGCATCTGCACGGAGCGAGGTTCGACGCTTGGCTGAGCTCGCGAACGTGGCTTCAGGGCACTCGAGAGCCTGATGTCTTTTCGCTGAGGAACTCGGATGAGAGTGACGTGTTCACGTACGTTGGCTCGAGCGGGCCACCTGCTGAGGGGAGGAGCCAAACGACAGGCAAAGGCACGAGGTTCTCACTGCCGTTGAGCACACCGCTGTACGTGTACTGGGCAGAGCCTGATGTTCCTGCAGCGGGTGCCGCGCCGATGCGTGACCAGCCGTTGAGTGCGCGTTCGTCCAGGCGGTAGCTGGCGGGTGACGGAACACCGTTACCCGCTCCCCATTGGACGGTCACTGTGATGAGTCCGGAGCGGTAGGTGCCGGCAGGGACGCTTTCACCAGTATCACCATTGAAGGCGTTGAAGCCGACATTCTGGCCCGTGTTCACCTGCACCCTGTTGGGTTGCGTGACCGTCCAGGTTTGCACGGAGGTGCCCCCCTGCCACACCGAGAGTCCTCCACCCGGCGCAGGCTGTGGCTCCGGGACGCTCGCGGCCGCGAGCGGTGTCGATACCGCAAGGGCGACGACTGGAACTGACCATGCCGCCGCTTTCACGACTGTGCGACGAGCGATGGAGTGCTGCTCCCGCTTAGGTTCTTCCAAAATGCCCATGATGAATCTCCTGTAGTGATTACACCGGCGCAGCAATGAGGGCGTGTCGCGCGTCGACACGCCCTCATTAGGCGGGTGGGTGCTGATTGACGAAGCATTCTCGCTGTGGTCACTGGCGATCGTGGCCAGCGCCTAGACGTCATCGACGCTAACAATGGAAATGCCAGACCAGTCACGATCTAGAGGAGGATCACCCGGGTGAGACCCAGGTGAATTCAGGGGCCGCTCTTAGGACGCGAGTAGATGGAGGATCGTTGTGATGGTCTCTGCGCTCGTTGTGAGGTCGTAGTGGTGAACGAACCCGCGGCTGTCTTCAATCGTCATGGCAACCTGCACTCTCTCGCTGGTGAAGGTGTCCTGGTTTGTGGCGATGGTTGACGGGTGCAAGTGAATGCCTATCTCGAATGTGGTCGGGAGTATTGCCGAGTTCGGGCCGCCGTCCCCAGGCCGGCGGCCCAAATCTCAGCCCCAGGCGGAGAGCCCGGCTCCCTCCCCACGAGGTGCCGAGCTCTCCATTGCGCGCTCTCGCGACACCCCAGGTGCGCGATGACGTGCTCTACCCATGAGACGCGGAAGGTCGCGTGTGATCACGCACCAGGGCGTGTGAATCGAGGGTGAATTACGATCAGGATTCTCGGGGCCACTTGAGGCCTCCCTGGATGTTCTCATTGCTCGTCCGTTGTCGTCTCGCCGGGGATCCAGCCATCTGGTCAGAGGGTCGCCGGTCTGCGCAACATAGGTGAGCAGGTCATGGCAGCTAGAGAAGCCCCAGGTCATGCGCACGGGCCAGGGCTTCGTCACGGTTGTTGACGCCAAGTCGACGGTAGAGCGCCTTGGCATGGGTCTTCATTGTGTTCACCGACAGGTGTTGCCGTGCGCCGATTTGGCGAAGGGTCAGACCTTGGTCGAGGCCTTGTAACACCAAGACCTGTTGGGAGGTGAGCCCCGCCGTTTCTGCGTTCGCGGGCAGTATTTCTCGTCGGTCCGGCTCAGTAGCGTTTCCGTCGTCGTGCAGATCACGTCGTGGGATTGACAGGGTGATGAGTGCCAGACCGTTGGCCTGCGCGGCGGCCTCGAAGTCCGAAGACGCGATCGAGGTTTGAGTGCCGTCACGCAGGAGACTTGTGGCTGTTTGTACGGCGAGTGCTTCCACACGCGTTCGGGTGGAGTAGCTATCGCTGAGAGCAGCGGCAGCATAGCGCGAGGCCGCGTCGTAGTCCGCAGCGGCGAGTTCCACTCGAGCGCGCGCTACGCGGGTGACAGGGTGCTCTGCGCTGTTGGCCAGTGCGTGTCGAGCGGGGTGCACGCGACCGAGGGAAAGCAAGAGATCAGATTCAGCCATCTCGAGAAGGGGGCCAAGGGTAGTTCCTTCAACCAGCCACTCGGCGTACCGCTGTCGATCTCGTCGCACATTCTCGACGGCCCCATGTCGATCGCCCCACGCGAGTGCGAACCGCGCGTGGGCATATGTGACCCCGGGGCCCCAACTCTGCTCAGCGTTGACGGGCTGATCGAGTCTGGCCAAGGCGGTTGCAGCCTCGGCCTGGTGGAGTTCTTCGGTGGCCACAAGAGCGCGGGCGATGTCCGCGGTGAGGGCTATCCGGGGCTTGAGCCACCCGTGAGCGTGCGGAGACTCATCGTGGCGCCGCAGCCAAGTGGCCGCCATAGTCATGTCGCCCGAGAGGGCGAGGAAGAACGCGGATTTCCCCGCAGCGTCGCGTTCGACATGTTCCTTCCCGGCGCTGGGCCCCCGTTCATAGGCATCGCGAAGAGTGAGAAGCGCACCGGGGATATCGTCGGCGAGTCCTCGCGTGATCCCGGCCTGCAGAAGCGCTACGGGGAGACGAGGGGAGATTCTGGCAGGTTGGTGGACCCCCGCTATGTGTCCGAACCTTTCCAGCAACTCAGCAAGCTGCCGGGCGCGCGCAAGACGCCCCCGCACGCGAAACGCAATCATCCGTACGGCGATGACGCTGAGGAGGCTCAGCGCTCTCGGCGACCGAGCGACCTCGTCGAGGCCCACCAGGTCGTCCCAATCGGGTAACACGGCCTCGCCCAACATCCGATCCACCTCGTCTGCCGCCACGTGCAAACGAATATCTCGGATAGCTGCGGCGCGAGCGTCCTGAGCAAACGCCGGCAACGGGATCACTCGCAGAGCGTCGTCGAGCACCTCGCGAAGATCGTCGAGAAGCATCGACCAATGCGCCCCCACCACCCCCACTGCTCGTGTCCAATCCTCCATCGCGAGTGCTTCGCGCAGTTCCGCGACTATCGCACTTGTCGGCGCAATTTCGGCTGAAGGGGCGCTAAGGAGCGAGGGTACGGTCTCCATGCTTTTTTGCTCTCCTGAAGAGGGTCGGCGCTCGGCAGCGATTCGGGTGCTGCGAGCTCGAAGGGCAAGAACGAAGGGTTCAGCGAATCGACAGCCAAGTCTCTCGGTGGAGCGCCGGCGAATACTCCTTACTCAGCATCCCGTCTCCTCGACTTAGTGATCTCGTTGCTCGGATCGCGAGTGCGACACCGCCAATGACAAGGGTGAGGAGCCCCGCGACATGCAGCCAGGTTATCTCGTAGCTTATGGCGACGAGCTCCCGGGTCAGCTCCGCGCTCACCCGGAGCACGAGTTCACTTGTCATCAAGATCTCCTCTCCATCGCACGGAGCCGTCAGCGTCTGGGGGAGCGGAGAACGAGTCGCCCTCGAGCCTTCTTGACTTCCTGCGCCTCGGCATCCCAGCGCACGGCGGTCACGCCACTCTCGAGCGTCACGCGCAGTGCAGACTCGACGCCTGCGAATGTTCCATGTCCCGGTAGGCCGGCTTGAAAGAAGTGACGCCACTCCGATGCTTGCCAGAGGACTCGCTTGCCCCACAGCGTCCAGTGCACGGTCGCGATCGCGAGATCATCGCGCTGCATCTGCTTTCCACACGTTTTGCATGTCCAGCGTGAGCCTGGACGCACGGCCCAAGGCGTCTTCCCGTTCCCCGGAGGGAAGCCCTGGCGGAGCCTGTCTGATGGTGATGAGACAAGTGGAGCAGTTGATGGCGCCGCGTCGAGGGCCGGTTCGCGAAGCGAACGTCGAGTCTTCGTCATGGCATCCTCGTATGTCGCTGAGAGAGACCTTTCAGTTATGGACCTCCCGTCGGAAGGCTGACACATGACGGACGGGCTCATCTCGGGTGTCAGCTCATCTGCGACTTTCTGCTTCAACTGAGAGACAAACCAAGTGACCGATACACCACGGTCCGTGGATGATGACCAAGAAGAAGCGCACCCAAATGGGTGGATCTCTTCACCCTCGATTCACCCGGGTGAATCGGCGCCGATGAGTCTTTTTTGCCTGATCGTGTGACTAATCTCCTCAGTGGACTACGGGCCGTGCTTGACCCCGCGTGGGGAGCAGACGTCCGTATGTCGGCCTGGCTCCTCACCCGCTTCGGGTAAGAGAGCTGCTTCACGTGTATTGCCTCGGGGAGGGGTGCGATGTGGTGGCTAATTGACCTGCTCGGCGCTCCTGTGCGCCCAGAGATGTCGTTGCTGTTCAAGCGACTATCAGCTGAGCGGTCAGCGGTATGAGGAAGAGTGTGATCGAGCGAGGGGTTTCGCTCAACGGATCACGAGCAAAGGAGTGGCTGCGCACCCGGGGCTGGGATGCGACGGCGCTGAATCTTCATGTCTTCGCTGATGTGTTCGATGCACCTCGTTTTGGCTATTCGCGTACGTGGCTTGCAGCCGGTCAGTATGAACGCATCGGCTCCGAGGAATCTTCTCGCGTCAGAGCGTTGCTGCTCGTGGAAGGCAGCGCGGAGTTGGGCCTTGGCCATCAGATGTCTGACTTTGGGGTCGGAGATTTGGTTCTCGTCGGGGGGGCGTCACCGGTTGTGCTGTCCGCTACCGCGCCGGTGGCGATCTATGAGATCGTCACGGACTACGACCGGATGGGGTTGGGGAGGTATGAGCTTCCGCCCACGTCAGGACCTCACGCTACGTCTCCCAATTATTGGCCGGCGCTGACAGGCCTCATCAATCAGGTGTTGGCATCGTCCGTGACAGCAGAAGACTTCGGTATTAGCAGCGTCCGAACTGCCGTCGACAATCTTCTGCTTGCCTCGTTGAAGGAATCGACGGCGATGTCGGCGCGGAAGAGGTTTGCAGAGAAGAACCATCTCCTGAGCCGGGCACGAGCGATCATCCAGGACGAGGCGCACTCGTCGGATCTGACCGTTGCGCGTCTTGCCGAGCTGGTGCGGGTGTCGCGTGCGCACCTTCACCGCCTCTTCTCAGCGGATAACTCCACACCACTAGCGGAGATTCGTGCTGCACGGGTCGAGCTGGCGCAGCTACATCTCACAGAGGACAGTGGCTTGCAGGAGTCAAACTTGCTCGATGTCGCCCAACGGTCGGGATTCAAGACGGTCTCCGCTTTGCGTCGGGCACTCCGGCGGGCATGAGGGTCAAACCCGGTATCAGCCTCACAGGAGCACCGTAGTTGCGACCCCCGGATTGTCCGACACACCTAGCCCACAACGTCTACGGTCGGTGGGCGTCAGGAATGTCGCCTGACGGCGATCGTATGATCTCCTCTTCCGGCTTAGGGAAAGAACCAAGTCGCTTCCGCGTAAGAAGCAGCTTCCGAATCCATCTCTATTAGTGGAGGTTCTCACCTCCTTGGCGGTCACCCAGGTCCGCCACGCCTGGCGGGAGAACGCCCCCTCTCGCCAGGCGTCTCCGAGCTGGGTAAATGTTCTTTCGGAAAGAAGAAACCGTGGCTCTCTGGCTTGACCTTGCTGGCCTCTTCAACGTCCTCAGCCTGGCTGGAACGATGCTCGCTGTCATCAGCGCCATAGCCGCGGGTATCGCGTTCGCTATCGTAGGGACCCCGTCCGGTGGCGGTGTGGCTACCGTCTGGTGGTTGGGAGCTCTTGTTCCCACCATGTGCGCTCTCCTAGCTGGCAATTGGCTCCTTCCCGGAATCGCGGCCGCAGCTTTGCCCGTTTCATTGATCCTGGCGGGCATCGTCGGTCTGATTCGTGCTGGGTGGCCGACACCTACTGCACGGGTGGCGCGCCAATAGGCCTCACAACGGGCAACCACACCCAAGCAGGTGTAGTTCATTTACCTGGGCGTGCTCAGGCGAGCACCCCCAGTGCCACTGCAGTAAGCAAAAGGAGAGCCGCATCGAGCATCAGCACGATGTGCCAGCCGTTCTCTCGCGCAGTACGCCTGGTCATGGAGCCGCGCTCCGTGACCGACTGGGGGAGAGCAAGCGATATCGAGGCGGCGACGATCGAGGCGAGAGTCAACACAAGAACCACGGCTGTCCCGCTTTTCATTGCACTCGACGCTTTCTAAGCCCGGCCGCTTGATCGGACCGACCCGTGCGCCCCGCCTTAGGAAGGGACACCGTCTCCGTACCGGATCCAGCACACGAATAGTGGACTATTCGTGTGCTGCGCTCGATCTGCGCAGAGCAGGGCGCAGCGTGCCTACGAACCTGAGCGCTCGTGCCAAGAGCAGAGACAATGGAAGCGCACCTACGGCAACGGCTGGCATGATCCAGTTCCCAAGGACGAGGCCGCTGCACACAGTCAAGGCGAGACATATCAACCAACCAGCGGACGCCATTCCCCCGCCTGCGGGGGAGCCGAGGAAAGTGAAAGCGATCGCCGCGGTGACCGCAGCTCCGATCGCAAGCGCTGCACCGGCCAGACCGAGGAACGTGAAGGCGTCAAGAAGATCAAGCCAGAGGGCCATGTTCTTCTCACCCAAAGTGAGCTGGTGCGGGGGCGTTGCGTGGACCGCCGTCTCCCAGTTGATGCTTGACAGCGTCGATGGCGGTCGTCCCTGTGTGACACCTTCATGCATGGTTCGTGAGCTCTCGACCAGTAGGAGCGTCCGCCGCTATTCCTGCCGCGCGATCGATGAGGGGACCTGTTGCTCGGGCGATGAGGTAGAAGATCGGGGATGCGACAAGCACAGTGAGCGGCGCCCACCATAAGGAGATTGGAGCCGAAGGAAGAGTCACGGCAGCCACACAGATCGCCCAGACAGCGATACACCGCCTCCGAGAACTCGCTGCAGCCCGCCCCCGCTCTGTGGCTGCAATCAGGCTGACGAGTCCTGCAACGAGGAGTGAGCACACCAGAACCATGCATGTCATGGCCATCATGGATTCTTCAAAGTTGACGGCGAGGGACTCCGATGTGGATCTCATGAGCACGAGACCAACCCCTCGACTGACCTCAAACACGGCTGCTCCCTCTACCCGCCCTGCCGCCCGCTATGGAGTGGCTAGCTCGAGGATGGGGGATGCGTCTGGTGCGTTCTTCCGCGAACATGCGTCAGCTTCCTATAGACCTCGGTGAATACGTCGATTCCTGCCTACCGGGTTTTCGCGACCCGCCGGCACGATGATGAACTGATCGGAGACATAGCGCTCGAAAATGGCGAGGTTCGAGCGGAATGGTGAGCGCTGACGTGGTGTCAGGTTTTTCCCGCTTATAGGAGAAAGCGTGCGTGACGTCCGTTCCTACTTCGTAGCGCTCGCTCGAGCCCCAGCTCCAGCACCGCGACGGCGCGGGCCCGGCTCCACTGGAATCTGCTTGTCGACATCCGGCTCTGCGTCCCGCCCGTATCCGCGATAATCGCCGTAGTATTCCCTGCCGTAGTACGCCGACTCGGCTCCCTTGCGGGGGACGCGGTTCAGGACGACGCCGAGCACACGACCCGTCGTGCGGGTGATGTTCTCGATGGCGCGCTGCAGCATGTCGAAGGTGGTCTTCCCCGACGACACGACGATCAGCACGCCGTCCGCGCCGGCGGCGAGCACGGCGGCATCCGTCACCGGCAGCACCGGAGGGGAGTCGAGGATCACGATCGCGGACTTGCTGATCTCTGCCAGGAAGTCGCGCATGCGGTGCGAGCCGAGGAGCTCGCTCGGGTTCGGCGGGATGCGCCCAGCCCCCACGACGGCCAGCGGCACGTCGCGCGACGGGCGGTGCGCGACATCCTGCAGGTCGGCACGCCCGGCGAGAACGTCGGTGAGGCCGACATCCTTGGACATCCCGAAGATGTCGGCGATGACCGGGCGACGCAGATCGCAGTCGATGAGGATCGCCCACTGGCCCGCGGCGGCGAGGCTCGAGGCGAGGTTGACCGACACGGTCGACTTGCCGTCGCCGGGCACCGAGCTGGTGACGACGATGACGCGCGGCGGGTTGTCGACGTCGATGAACTGCAGATTCGTGCGCAGCTCGCGCATCGATTCGATCGTGTGGTGCGAGACGCCGTGCTGCGACTCCAGCGAGAAGTCGATCACCTGGCGCTCGTCGGACATCGACTTCTCGAGCGGGAGCGTGCCGATGACCGAGACGCCGGTCTCGCGCTCGATGTCGCGCGGGTGGCGGACCCGACGATCAACCAGATAGCGCAGGAGCACATACAGCAACCCGAGGGCGAGGCCGAGGACCGCACCCGTGACGATATTGAGCCGAGTATTCGGAGAGGAAGGGGCGGCGGGGAGACGCGCGGAGTCCCCGACGATCAGCTCAACGGCAGCCGATGTAGTTTCGGTGCCTCCCTCTAGTTTCTCGACCTCAATAGCCATACCTCGCATCCACGCTTCCGCGAGTTGCTGCGCTGACTTTGGCGTCGGCCCCGTCGCGGTTACCTGCAGTGCCGTCGTGTCGACGGGGTTCGTCACCGTGACGTGGTTGACGAGGACGTCGGGGGAGGTGTCGAGGTCGAGCTCGTCGATCGCGTGCTCGGCGACGGCGCGCCACGAGCCCAGGTTCAGGTACGACTTCACCCGGCTCTGGGCGAGCTGGTTGCCCACGAGAGCGCTGCCGCTCGTGCCGTCGCCGCCGACGGCGGTGACGATGCCGGTCGTGTCGGCCGAGTACACGCGAGGCTGCATCGCGCTCCAGCCAAAGGCGACACCACCACACAGCGCCGTCACCACCACGATGACGATCCAGTGGGCACGCAGTATGCGGACATAGTCGCCGATGCTCATCCGTGAATCCTCCTTCGATTTCCCGAGGACTCATGCACGGGAATCACCAGGGGAGAGCATAGGAGCCTGATTGTCCAACTGACCAAGTGATAGGCCGTCAGGTGGAAACATCACCGCAGCTTGATCAAGAAGTCTCCAGTTTCAGTGGGTGCGTTTCGATTTTGACCCCGACCGTGGTGGCTCACTGGGCATCCAGGAACGACATCCCATCTAGTCCCAGATTGCAAAAAGTAACTACACGGACGCTGAACATCTCCTGTTCCTCCAGATCGCTATGCTCCGCGCCCTGGCCCAATGACGATTGCTCAGAACGGGGTCTATGCCATAGACCTCCTGCTCGGGAGGGGGAATGAGGATGGATTCACGTCCGGAGTTCGAAGGCGCAAGATCTTGCCCTCCTGCCGCGAACCGACCGCATGACCGAACCACAGGAAGTACTGCACATGACTGACTCTGAGACACCTTCCGTCGTCGAAAAGCCTCGCTCGACACTGACCCGACGGACCGTCGTTCAGGGCGCAGCGTGGAGCATTCCCGTCATCGCCGCGGCGGTTTCAACGCCTCTAGCGGCGGCATCTGTCGCACTCGAGCTGACGTTCAACAGCCCGACATATCCAGGGACCGCATGCACCACCATCACGGGTGTGCAGGTAACCGCGACGAGCGGCGGGGCGACGGCTCCCAACACCTCTGTGACGGTGACGCTCGCTTCGGGCTACACCTTCGCTGACGGCTCTACGAGCTTCACCGGAGTCACCGACGGAACGGGCTCGCTCACGCTACCGGCAGTTCGTGTGCCTGCGGAAGGTGGCGACGCGAACTTCCTGGCTACATCCGGCACCGCAACCGCGACCGCGACCGCAACTGCCCCGATCACGGGTTCGTTCGGCTGGATCAGCCAGAACACCTACAAGGATGCTCCGGCTGTCCCGCCGGGATCGACTCCGGCGTTTGGTGGCCTGTTCCTCACACCGGACAACCGGCTCATCGGTCCGGATGGAACTGTGTTTGCCAACAATGTTGCCGAGGTGGGGCAGGGTTACAGTGCCGCCGTCTCCTATCACCTGGGATTGCGTCTGACTGACGGTACCTTCGCGTGGCTCAACGACGGGGTCTACTCTCCTGCGCCCAACATTCCTGCTGGGTCGACGTTGGCCTACGGTGGTCTCTGGCTCACCCCAGACGGTCGGCTCATCGACGCAGCCGGGACCGTCTATGCCACCGATGTGGTGGCGATCAGCGACGGTCACGATGGTGGCGACTCTTGGCACCTAGGTGTTCAGCATGCTGACGGCACCTTCGGATGGATCAACACCGGCGTGTACGCGGCTTCGCCGGCGATCCCGGCAGGGTCTACGCCGGCATACGGAGGCCTCTTCCTCACACCGGACAACCGGCTCATCGACTCGAGCGGCACCGTCTACGCCACCAATGTGCGCTCTTGGGGTCAGGGCTACGCCACGACGACCAGTTGGCACCTGGCGCTCGAGCACACGGACGGCACCTTCGGGTGGATCAACACCGGCACGTATATCGCGGCCCCGGGAATTCCGGCGGGATCGACCCCGGCGTTCGGCGGTCTTTGGCTGACCCCCGACGGGCGAATCATCAGCGCGGACGGAACCGTCTTCGCCAGCAATGTTGAGTCCATCGGCGATGGATACAACGTTGACGGCGACTGGCACTTGGGCATCAAGCTGAGGCCGACCGCCTGCGCCTGGTAACCACGCACGAACAAGAACGGGTGCCCCTTGTCTTCGCAGATAGGGGGCACCCCTGTTCTATAGGAGGAGCAGGCTTGACGAGGGTTCTCCGGATCACTGCTACGGGCAGAAGCCGCTTCATCGATGTCGACGCGTTCGGCGACTACGAGCGCGAAGTTGGAGGCGCTGTCGCAACGATGCCTCTCGGCGACGACCATCTCCTAATCCTTGACGGAGAAGCAACTTTCGCCGGTCACCCGAACAGCCTCGCCATGGCAGCTGTGGCACACCTGGCGAGTAGCATGACGCACGAAGATGTGATTCGGGGCACGGTGCTCGTCGTGCGCTTAGACGCCGCCGGGCGGTGGTGCGATGTCGACGACAGTATCGACCACGAGATCAGTGGTTTGGCGGCTTTGCTCCGCTACTAGAATCCGTGCGTTTGTGACTACTGAACCCACGATAGTTGGATCGGATCGGCGGCGAAGTCGACCTGCGGCCACAGCAGATAGCTTTGCGACGTGTACTCCCACTGGTCATCGCCGTCTTGTGACCTGAAGGTCAAGTCCACGCTCAGGCCCTGTGCGACGCGTACGGTCGTGAGTTCTCCGTGCAGCAGGATGACCGGCAGGTTTCCGAGGGCCGCCTGGTCCTCGGGCGCGAGTGTCCGTTGCGCGGACCCTTCGGTAAAAGTCCCGCGAACCTTCGCCAGGTCCACACCGATGCCGCAAGGGGTCGAAGTTCCGGTCATCGCGAGGCATTCTCCGAGAGACGTACTGACCAGTTCAGCGAAGGTCTTCACCCCTTTCTCGGAGAGAACCACCTTTGTCTGTTGCATTTGCGTGACGTCTGCGTCAGACGTGAGGGTGAATTCGGTGTCCCCGTAGAACGCGAAATAGTCTGAGCCGAGCGAAATCTGGTACCTCCCCGGGAAGACGACCGTGTCTCCCTCCGGAAGCGGAGTCCCGTTGATCTGCACGCTCGCCCCAGTGAAGCCTCCGTACGCGGGCACTGCGGTCAAAGCGTCTGTGATCAGCCAGCCCTCACCGTTCCGCTTCACATCGAACGTTCTGCTGACATCGGTGTCCCCGACGCTGAACGCTGCCATGATCACGCCGTTTTCGTTTGCGACGTCGATTGTGCGGATAGGTGCGAGTTCGAGAGACGCGTCCAGGACCTCTTGAGTGAGAAGCGATGCATCCGCTTCCGTGTGAACGAGGCTCTTAAGCGTCTTGAGGTCTCCGTCAGCGAGAGCAGCCAGGAACTGCTCGACGGCTCGCACCGGCGCGTTTTGGTTGTAGCTCCAGATAGCAACGGCCGCACTTGCCCCGCCTAACAAGAGGAGGACGGCTGCGGCGCCGATGATGCGCCCCCGGTAGCTACGACGCGGGGGCTTTGACACATTTTCGACCGCGAGCGGAGTCGGTGGATGCTGGATGAGCAACTCGCCTCGGCCTTCGGGCTCAGATGACTCCATCACCTTGTCCTTCCTGAAGTTCGCCGTTGCGGATCTCTTAGACACTGACTTCACGCCCGAGTACGAGTACGAGACCGTGATCCTGATGGCGAGGGGGTAGCGGGTGGACAGCCCCGGGCCTGCGAGTCATCGTGATGTGCAACATCCGGGTTACTCCGGTCACCAGTAGCACGAGCGGCAATGCCGAGATGGCGACCGCCGGCAAGATCCAGTTGCCGAAGAAGCAACCGCACAGGCTGAGCATCACCGCGACGAGCCAGCCGGCTGTGGCGAGCCCCCCACTGCTAGCGCTTGAGAGCGCGAATGCGATCGCTGCAAAACCTGCACTCGCGAAGGCCGCGATCACTCCCACGTGCGCAAGCAGGCCGAACATTTCACTGAGGTCACGCACGAGTGCCGCGGAGCCCATGGTTCTTCTTCCTTGTGTGCCCTTGAATTCTCGGGATATGGAGGTGAGGGGGTGCCTCACCTCCATATCCCGAGCCATTCCGGGGGGCGCTAAGTGGAGGCAGGCGCCTCCAATTAGTAGACGGCTTTAGCTCAGCTACGTCACGCGGGATACCCATACCTGCAGGCGAAGACGCGGAACTGGAGACTTTCTGAAGCGGGACGTCACATTCCGCCGCCGTAACAGGTGGCCGATTCGTAGGTCTGCCCATAGCGGCGTTAATGAGGCGCTTGCATCGGCGATCCGGTCTGACACGAGTTCCCTGATGCGACGATCACCGGAAACGATCGTTTGTGGCAGGCCAACCGCCTTCGGCGCTCAGACACGCGACACGCCGGCAATCGGCCCACCGAAAACCCCTGCCGAAACAGCAGGCCACCGAAACCTGTGTTGTACCCTTTCGGCGCGACACCAGGTCGTGGTGATTGTTGGCGTGGAAGATCTTGGTCTGGTGCTGCACGTCAGGTGAGTTTGTTTGATGATCGTAGTCAGGCGCGGTTTCGAACGCCTCGCCTCACCAGGGGCCGGATGGCTGCCGCCGTCATCAGTATGAGGGCTGCTGCCGCTGATGAATATAGGATCCAGGCGTTGGACGCGACTCCACCCGGGCTAGTTGTGATGGCGGCGATGATCGCAAGTATCACGGTCACGACGGTGATTGCGAAGATCCAGGTCTCAGCGTGTGCGGTCGTCTCGATGGGGCGAGCGGTCGCCCGAATGGCGGCCACGATCGCCATTGCTGCGGAAAGCAGAAGCCCCCCAATGGTGGCGAGCGTCATCGCCCAGCCGAACACTACGACGGCTGTACTACGTGCTCCACAGGTCACGAGGAGTGGCGCGAACGTGTACGAGAAGTCAGCCGTGCAGTGCAGGTCGCGGGTTTGACTCCAAGACGCCACCGAGACAATCAGTGGGATGATGACGCTGACGCTGAGCGCCGCCCATCCGATAGAGATGGGCGGCCTCCAACGGTTCTGGTTTTTTTCCATCAATCAATTGTGGAGCAGTCCCAAGGGAGCGCAGGGTCGTTTCCGAAGTTGCCTGAGTACTAAGAAATTCGGAGCCATACCTGGAGAGTCCGATGATGGCGCGTTGTTCAACGCCATCCGATTTGAGGTTGGTCCCGGCCCAGGATCGTTTTCCGGCGTTACGCCCATGCAGTCCATGAATGGCATCGAGGGGAACGACTCGCACCACGAGCGGCTTACCGGCTGCACGATCGCGCCGAGCACGCTCTGTGCGTCGTTCCCTTTGAGCGGGTACAGGTAGAGGTTCAGGGCCCCACCGCGAGAATCACCGCCCCGCCGCACGCTGCTCCGGCCAACCTCTTATTCATATCTCCTCCGATTCGAGAAACTACCCCCGTCCGAGTACTGCCAACGAGCTGATCGCTGGTCAAGCATTCTTCGTCGCCGTATCGCCACGGCGCTCATCCGGCGGTCGCACGCTATCGCTTCATGGTCTCGCGTGTGTCCGTTAGGGGATCGGTCCATGAGACACGCGGCAGGCGCTGTCGGATGCCCGCGATATCTTGAATTGTCCGTCTCACGGAAGGTGTTCGCCCTCCGTCTCATGGACGGTCACCTCAACGAGAAGCGAACGTGGGCGACCGCGATGCGTCGAAAGAAGCATCCGCAGCGGAGTTGCCCTCGTCCCAGTCGAACCTGATCGATCGGCGCCGCCTTGATAGCGCTCGTCGTCGTGGCGACGATCGACCACTACGACGAGTACCCGCCGCCCGGAGCACGGACCCTCGTGTCGGAGTCCAGCGTGATTCACGTCAGGACACGGGAGCGACGACGCGGATCCAGCGACCGCCGTCAGAGCGCGGCCGGCTCCTGCACGGACCGACGGGCGGGGAACGCCCGCGGATATGCCCGCTGCAGCGCGACGACGACCAGCGTGGCCGCCGCCACCTTGATGAGATCTCCGGGGAGGAACGCCAGGCTCGATACGGCGGTGGGAACGAGGGGCACGCCGGTCACGAGTGCCTGCACCGGGATCCCGAGGGCGTAGACGACGAGGACGCCGCCGATCAGAGAGGCCGCAGCGGCCCGCCACCACGTCACGCGTCCCGTCCGCATCAGCAGGCCGATCACGACCACGCCCGCGATCCAGCCGAGGAGGTATCCGGCGCTGGGGCCGACGAACACCCCGAGGCCGCCGCGCCCACCGGCCAGCACCGGGAGTCCGAGTGCGGCGAGCGCCAGGACGAGGATGACGGCGAGAGGCGCGACCCGCGGCCCGAGCACGAGCCCGGCGAGCATGACCCCGAGCGTCTGCGCGGTGATCGGCACGCCGCCGGGCAGCGGCACGATGACCGTGCCGAGCACGACGATCAGCGCGGAGAACACCGCGATGCGGCCGAGCCCGGCGCTGGAGACGGCGGGGCGGGAAGTCGACATGAATCCTCCTGAACACTGTTCACCTGAACGGTGTTCACTACAGTAGAGGCGTCGTCCACGTCCTGCAAACCCGTCCGAGGAGCGATCACGTCCATCACGCCCGCGCTTCGTCGCCTCGCCGCCGAAGACCCCACCCGTTCCGCGATCGTCGACGAAGGCGACCGCCTGACGTACGGCGACCTGTACGCGGAGTCGCGGCGGATCTCGGCGGCCCTCGACCGCCTGCTTCCGGCGTCTGCGGTCGACTCGGAACCTCCGATCGTCGCCGTCTGCCTGCGCACGGCGTTCGACACCGCGCGGATGGTCGTGGCGGTGGAGGCGGGCGACCGCATCCTCACCGTCATCGACGCGCACTGGCCGGTCCCGCTGCAGACGCAGCAGCTCGCCACGACCCGGGCGAGCGCGATCGTCACGGACGCACCCGCCCTGCGGGGTGCGCTGCGTGCCGCGGAGTGGCCGGGACTCGTCCTCGGACTCGCCGACCTGGAGTGCGCAGACCTGGACCTCATCGAGGCGGTGCCGGCCGACCCGACGCCGATCGCCGAAGACGCGCCGTTCCTCCTGCTGACCTCATCGGGGACGACGGGAACGCCGAAGGTCTTCCTGAAGACGCGGGCCCAGTACGCGGCGAACATCGACGTCTCCCGCCGCCACCTGGGCACAGCGGACGACATCGCCACCTTCGCTCCCGGGCCGATGTCGTACAGCCTGACCCTCTACGCACTGTTCGAGGTTCTCGCCACCGGCGGTCGGCTGCATGTCGCCGACCGTCTGGATGACCTCTGGCTCACCTCCCGCGTGCACGATGAGGGCATCACCCGCCTGGTCACCGTTCCCGCGGCGCTGCACGCTCTCGCCGACGCCGCGACACGCGCCCCCGGACGCTACGACGGCATCGAGCTGATCGTCACCGGCGGCGCCGCACTCTCGGCGGACGCGCGAACCCGGATCACCGCGGCGCTCCCGCGCGCCCGCGCGATCGGCTACTTCGGCACCGGTGAGCTCGGTTTCATCGGCGACGACCGTGCGGGTGGGGAGATGATCCGTCTCTATCCGCAGGTGCAGGCGCAGGTGCGCGACGATCACGGCGCGGTGCTGCCACCCGGCGCGTTCGGCACTCTGTGGGTGCGCTCACGCTCGTGCTCGACCGGATACCTTCCCGGCACGACGACGACGTCGTTGACGGATGCCGACGGCTGGGCGAGCGTGCACGATCAGGGGCGGCTTCGGGATCGGGAGTTCACCTTCGTCGGAAGGCGCGGCGACGTCGTCACCACGGGAGGATACACGGTCGCACTCGACGAGGTGGAGCGCGCGTTCGACGGCATGCCCGACCTCGGTGCAGCGTGCGCGATCGCCGAGATCCGGCCTACTCTCGGCGTGCGCATCGCGCTGGTCGTCGAAGGAGAGGGGCCGCCTCCGGCGGAGTTGCGCGCCTGGGCGAAGGGCCGGCTCGCACCGGCATCCGTTCCTCGTCGCTGGTACTCCCTGCCGGAGCTTCCGCGCACCTCGGGTGGCAAGATCCGCCGCGCCGCCGTCGCCGAGCTCATCGCCGTCGGGCAGGGTCGGGCATGAACCCGAAGAGGTCCGCGGTCGTGACGGGCGTCGGCGCCGTCACTCCCAGCGGCCTGACGGCCCCGGCCCTGTGGGCGTCCGTGCGGGCCGGACGCAGCGGGATCACGCGCCTTCCCCCGGAGCTCTCCAGCTCCGGGCCGGTGCAGGTCGGCGGAGTCATCCGCGGGTTCACGGCTCCCGGAGACCTCCCGACCCCGCTCATCCGCCACCTCACTCCGATGCAGCAGTGGGCGATCGCCGCGGCCGATGAGGCGATGACGTCTGCGGGCGCGACGCAGGGCCCCGACCTGCCGTGGGGCCCGCACGCGGTGCAGGTGATCGTCGCGACGGGTTCGGGACCGGTCGACGCTGTCCTGCACGCGGATGCGGCTCTGCGTCGACGCGGTCCCCGCGCGGTGCCGCCGGGCCTCTCCGTCTTCGGAACAGCGGATGCCGTCACCGGCGTGCTGAGCCGACGATACGGACTCCTCGGCCAGACTCACGCGGTCGCCGCGGCCTGCGCGAGCGGTGCCGTCGCGATCGGAGAGGGCATGCGGCGCATCCGCCACGGATATGCGGACGCCGTGCTGGTCGTCGGGGTGGACGACTGCCTCGGTCCGCTGCACCTCGCGGCACACGCGAACCTCCGGTCCGTGGTCACCGGCTTCGCCGACGACCCGGCAGCGGCCTCCCGCCCGTTCGACCGCGCACGCCGCGGCTTCGTCATGTCGCAGGGCGCGGCCGCGGTGCTGCTCGAGGCCGGCGACCTCGCGGAGGAGCGCGCTGCGCGGCCGGTCGCGACCGTGGCCGGGTTCGGCGCGACCGGCGACGCGCACCACGCCACCGCGCCGGACCCTGCGGCGGTCGGTGCGACCAGGGCGATCGAGGACTGCCTCACGGATGCCGGTGTCGCCGCATCCGAGATCGATCACGTGAACACGCACGGCACGGGCACGGTGCTCGGCGACGACGCCGAACTCGTCGCGCTGCGGAACGCGCTCGGCCGTCGCGCGCGGGCTGTCCCGCTCACGGCGACGAAGTCCACCACCGGGCACCTGCTCGGCGCGGCCGGCGTCGTCGAGGCCGTCATCGCCGCGATGACCCTGCGCGATCAGTCCCTGCCGCCGACCATCAACCTGAGCGATCCCGCCGACGGCTGGGACTTCGTCCGCGACACCGAGCGATCGCATCCGGTCCGCACGATCCTGTCGACCTCGTTCGGCTTCGGCGGTCACAACGCGGCTCTGCTGCTCGCCGGCCCTGACTGAGCTCGCGCCGCGGAAGAACCGACACGCTACGGCACCAGCACGACCTTCCCCCGCTGCCGGCGCTGCTCGATGGCGTCGTGCGCCGCCGCGGCATCCTCGAGTCGGTACTCGTCGACGGGCGGAACGGTACGGCCTTCCGCCACCGCGGCGAGCGCTCGGGTCTCGAGCAGCCGCAGGTCCGGCAGGGCTCGTCCGAGCGGAACGGTGACGGTGAGGGAGCGCTCGACGATGTCTCCGGAGTCGAGGCGAAGGACCTCGCCGCTCGACCAGCCGATGATCACGACACGGGCCCCGCGGCCGAGTGTCTCGAGCACTGCTCGACCCGTCGCGCCGCCGACGCCGTCCAGCAGGACCGAGGGCTGTCGCTCGCCGAGGAGCTCGGCCATCCGAGCCGGCCACGACTCGTCGGTCGCGTCCAACGGCACGAGCCTGCCGCCGGCGAGCTTCTCGCCGCGCGCGAGCTGCTCGACCACGGCGCGCTTCGACTCGCCGCCGTGAAGTGCGACGACCGTGGCCCCGGCCGACAGGGCGAGCTGCGCGAGCTGGCTTCCGAGACCGCCCGATGCCCCGGGGATGACGACGACGTCTTCCGGCCGGATCTGCGCGGAATCCAGCACGAGCTGAGCCGTGCGTCCGGTGCCGATCGTGGCGACGGCCTGCGGGAAGGTCACCCCATCGGGGACGCGGTGCAGGGCCTCGACCGGCGCCAGTGCGTATTCGGCGTAGCCGCCGCTGCGGAAGCCCACGTGGGCGACGACCCGCGATCCGGCGATGGCCGCGTCGACGCCCGGCCCCACGGCATCGACGACACCGGCCACCTCACGCCCGGGCGTCATCGGGAGCTCGGGTCTCGGCATCGACGGCGGACCGGCATCCTGTCGGATGGCGGTGTCGACCGCATGCACACCGGCCGCGGCGACAGCGACGCGCACCTCCCCCGCGCCGGGCTCGGGCAACGGCACCTCTTCGACCTGCAGCACCTCGCTGGCCCCGAACTCACGCTGCACGACCGCCCGCATGCTCCGCGCGCTGGACGAGCCGACGGTCACCGCATCCGCGCTCATGCGCCGACCTCCTCGCCGGTCGCGACGCTTTCGGCATCCGCCCGCATCCGGGGCGCCAGCACCGCCGCAGCGACCGCCACGACGGCTGCGAGGGCGAACACCGCGGTGAACGGATCCGCGACCGCAGCCACCGACGTGAACAGGATCCCGGTGACGGCCAACGCCAGCGCGCTGCCGAACGAGTCGGCGACGGTCATCGCGCCGCTGTTGAAGCCCTGGTTCTCGGGGGTCGACATCGACAGCGTCAATGCGCTGGTGCGGGGGCTCATCAGCCCCATCCCCACTCCCGCGACGACCCAGGCGACCGCGACGATCGCGGCATCCCAGACGAGCCCGGCGGTGGCGACGGTCAGCGCGATGCCGATGAGGACGAGGATCGTGCCGACCCGCACCGCCGTGATGCTCGACAGGCGCGTGCCCATCCGCCCCTGCACGGTCGCGGCGGCCGACCACGCGAGCGCACCGCCGGTCAGGGAGAGCCCGGCGAGCGTCGGCGTGAGGTCGTAGCGATCGGTGAGCAGGTACGGCAGATAGACCTGCGCACCGAAGAAGGCAGCAGCGGCGAGGCCGCGGACGAGGATGACGGAGGGCAGCCCTCGACCAGCACGGAGCGTGCCGCGGGGCACGAGCGGGCGCACGGCGATGAGCGCGATCACGATCGCGACGCCGGCGAGCACCGGGCCGAACCCGGGGATGTCACCGACCAGGTTCAGCGCGAGCACCGCGACGGCCGCCAGCACCGACCAGCCGAGCCGCCTGAAGGCCCACGGTGTCGCCGCATCACCGTCGTTCGAGAGTCCGCGCAGCGCCGGGATCACCATGAACAGGGCGACGAGCACCAGGATGACCACGCCGAGGAAGACCCAGTGCCAGCTCCAGAGTTCGGTCACGGCCCCCGCGACCGTCGGGCCGATGAGCGAGGGGATGACCCAGGCCGCGGCGAACCCGGCGAAGACGGCCGGATGCAGTGCCTGCGGGTAGACGCGAGCGACGACGACGTACAGGGCCACCATCAGCCCTCCGCTGCCCAGCCCCTGGGCGAAGCGCCCGGCGACGAGGATCTCCATGCTCGGCGCGAGGCCCGCGATCAGCAGACCCACGACGAACATGGCGACCGACGTGTACAGCGGCGCGACAGGACCGCGGCGATCCGACCAGTTTCCCGCGATCACCATGCCGATCACGCTGGTGGCCAGGGGCCCGGCGAAGGCGAGCGCGTACAGCCGCTCGCCGTCGAGGTCGGCGCTGACCGTCGGCATCACCGTCGTCACGGCCAGCGACTCGAACGCCCCGAGGAACACGAGCGCGCACGCGCCGATCGTGATCCAGAGGTACTCGCTGCTCATGATGCGCGGCGGGGCGGGGTTCGGCTTCGCCGGCGCTCCTGTTTCGGTAGTCATGAGAGACGACGATAAGACCTCAACAAAGGTTGAGGTCAAGACCTGCGGCTCAGCGCACGGGAAGGAAGTGCGTCGGCGCCGGAACCTGCGCCTCATGACGGATGCCGCGCACCGCGCCCGTGCGCTCGTCGAGGTCGAGCAGCGTGACCGTGTCGGAGCGCTGCCCCGCGACGAGCATCTTGCCCTCGTGCACGAAGTGGTGACGCGGCCAGTCGACACCGGAATCGGCGAGCGCGACCGACTCGAGGGTGTCGCCACCGCCGCGCACCCGCAGGGTCGCGATCGTGTTGCTGCCCCGGAGCGCGGTGTACAGGAACTGTCCGTCGCGCGAGCGCGCGAGCTCGGCCGGGAAGTCGGTGCCGATCTCGGCGATGGGGCTCGACAGCGTCGACGACACGACGCGCCAGGTGCCGTCGACGCCGGCGGCGAGGGTGAACACCTCGCACGAGTACTCGGTCACGACATGCAGGTGCCCGCTGGGGTGCACGACCATGTGGCGAGGCCCGGTGCCGAGCGGGAGCACCACCTCGTGGTCGAGGATCAACCCTTGGGCTGCCGAGCTCGTCCCCTGGGTTGCTGAGCCTGTCGAAGCACGCCAGATCCGCACCAGGTCGAACCCGAGGTCGGTGGTGGCGATGCGTCCGTCGGGCAGGAAAGCCGCGGCGTGCGCGTGCGAGACCCGGTCGGCGCCGGCCGCATGCGGGTCGGATGCGGCGATGCCGTCGCCCGGCGGGGTCGCCGCCGGGGCGTCGGGGTCCTCATCGCCGAACAGGGCCGCGCGCAGCGCCGCCGCGGCATCCGCCGTCCGCTGCGCCGGGACGAGGCGGCCGGCCGCATCCAGGCCGATCCGCACCACGCGTCCGTCGCCGTAACAGCTCGCGATGAGCGAGGATCCGTTCGGGGCGACGGCCAGGTGGCAGACGCTCTCGCCGACGGCGACGGGGTCGCCGAGCGGCGACAGCGCCGCCTCACCGGTACGCGCGAAGGCCTGCACCAGGGCATCCGCCTCGAGCGCCGCGTAGACGACGTCGAGGGACGGATGCTGCGCCAGCCACGACGGCGAGGGCGTCTCGGTGACGGCGCCGCGATAGGCGAGTGTCGTGGCCTCGCGGCCCTCGTCGCCCGCGAGCAGGCCGATGCCGTCGGCCGAGCCTTCCATCGCGGGACCGTAGCCGCCCAGCCAGAACCGTGTCATGCGGTCGCTCCCCGAGTTCAGTCGAGCAGATCGTGGCGCACGATGACCTGGTCGCGCTCGGGGCCGACTCCGATCACGGAGATGCGCGTGTTGCTCATCCTCTCCAGCGCCAGCACGTAGTCCTGCGCGTTCTGCGGCAGATCCTCGAAGGTGCGCGCGGTCGAGATGTCCTCGCTCCATCCGGGGAAGTACTCGAGGATCGGCTTCGCGTGGTGGAAGTCGGTCTGGTTCACCGGCACCTCGTCGAAGTGCACGCCGTCGACGTCGTAGGCGACGCAGACCGGGATCTGCTCGAGACCGGTGAGGATGTCGAGCTTCGTCAGCACGAGGTCGGTGATGCCGTTGATGCGCGTGGCATAGCGGGTGATCGGCGCGTCGTACCATCCCACCCGGCGCGGGCGGCCGGTGGTGGTGCCGAACTCGAAGCCCTGCTTGCGCAGCCACTCGCCCTGCTCGTCGAACAGCTCGGTCGGGAACGGACCCGAGCCGACCCGGGTCGTGTAGGCCTTGACGATGCCGACGATGCGGTCGAGCGCGCCCGGTCCGACGCCGGAGCCGGTCGCGGCGCCGCCCGCGGTCGCCGACGACGACGTCACGAACGGGTAGGTCCCGTGGTCGATGTCGAGCATCGTGGCCTGGCCGCCCTCGAAGACGACGACCTCGCCGCGGCCGAGTGCCTCGGCGATCAGGTAGCCGGTGTCGGCGACCATCGGGCGCAGACGGTCGGCGTACGACAGCAGGTCTTCGACGACCTCGTCGGCGGTGATCGCGCGACGGTTGAAGATCTTCACCAGCAGGTGGTTCTTCTGGTCGAGGGCGCCCTCGACCTTCTGACGCAGGATGTTCTCGTCGAAGATGTCCTGCACGCGGATGCCGACGCGGTTGATCTTGTCGGCGTAGGCCGGGCCGATGCCGCGGCCGGTGGTGCCGATCATGCGCTTGCCGAGGAAGCGCTCGGTGACCTTGTCGAGCGTGCGGTGGTACTGCGTGATGATGTGCGCGTTCGCGCTGACCCGCAGACGCGAGATGTCGATGCCGCGGGCGGCGAGCGCCTCGAGCTCGAAGAACAGCACCTCGAGGTCGACGACGACCCCGTTGCCGATCACCGGGTTGACGCCGGGAGAGAGGATGCCGGACGGCAGCAGGTGCAGCGCGTACTTCTCGTCGCCGACGACGACGGTGTGCCCGGCGTTGTTGCCGCCGTTGAACTTCACCACCCAGTCGGTGCGCTCACCGAGAAGATCGGTGGCTTTGCCTTTCCCTTCGTCGCCCCACTGCACGCCGACGATCACGATTCCTGGCATGGGTGTCCCCCCTGCTTTCGCCGGGTTTGCACCGGCCGATGAGCTGGCCCTCTTCGGGCGTTCCCATCCTATCGGGAGGGGGTTTCGAGGCTGTTTCGGGCGTTCTCATGGCCGAGGGCTGAGCGGACGGCCGCGACGGTGGCGGGAAAGCGACGGATGCTGTCGGTCCGGCCGATCGACGGATGTCGGGGGCCACTGCCAGGATCGGGGGATGCCACATGCAGCATCCGACGACCTCGGCGTTCGCGCGAGCGCCGGCGCACCCAGGAAGCAGGGTCCGCTCGTCCTCCTCGCCGCCCTCGTGACCGTCGTGCTCTGGGCCTCCGCGTTCATCGGCATCCGGGGCGCCGGCCCGCACTACGACCCGGGAGCCCTGGCTCTGCTGCGGATGGCCGTGGGAACGGTGGTGCTGACGATCATCGCCGTGCGCCACGGCATCCGTCTCCCGGAGCGCCGCCGCTGGTGGTTGATCGCGGTCTGGGGCGTCGGCTGGTTCTGCGTCTACAACCTGGCGCTGAACGCCGCCGAACGCACCCTCGATGCCGGCACCGCCGCGATGGTGGTGAACCTCGCCCCGCTGATGGTCGTCGTCTTCAGCGGACTGTTCCTCCGCGAGGGCTTCCCGAAGCCCCTGGTGATCGGGGCCCCGATCGCCTTCCTCGGCGTCGTGCTGATCGGCATGAACTCGTCCACGAGCGAAGGACCCGACATCACCGGGCTGCTCCTCGCCCTCCTGGCCGCGGTGATGTACGCCGGATGCACGCTCCTGCAGAAGCGCCTTCTCACCGCGGGCACCGATGCGACGACGCTGACCTGGCTCGGCGCCGCGGCCGGGACGATCGCGCTGCTGCCGTGGACAGGCAGCCTCATCGGCGCCCTGCAGACCGCACCGCTCGATGCGACGCTGTGGGTCGTCTATCTCGGCATCTTCCCCACGGCGATCGCCTTCACCACCTGGGCCTATGTGCTGCAGCGCAGCACATAGGCCCAGGTGGTGAAGGCG
>NZ_QDFV01000006.1 GCF_003075395.1 Microbacterium sp. TPD7012
ATTCCCCACTGCTGCCTCCCGTAGGAGTCTGGGCCGTGTCTCAGTCCCAGTGTGGCCGGTCACCCTCTCAGGCCGGCTACCCGTCGACGCCTTGGTGAGCCATTACCTCACCAACAAGCTGATAGGCCGCGAGCCCATCCCCAACCGAAATTCTTTCCAGACGCAGACCATGCGGTCACGTCACATATCCAGTATTAGACGCCGTTTCCAGCGCTTATCCCAGAGTCAGGGGCAGGTTGCTCACGTGTTACTCACCCGTTCGCCACTGATCCCACAGAGCAAGCTCCGTGTTCACCGTTCGACTTGCATGTGTTAAGCACGCCGCCAGCGTTCATCCTGAGCCAGGATCAAACTCTCCGTAAAAAAGAAATGCATACCCCATCGGGAAAACGATGACGCAGCGAGTTTGATGCTGACCAAAGAGACAAATTCATTGCTGACTTCATCCGAATGCCAACCCCCAAAAGGGGCTGGTCTTTGATCCAAAGGAATTCTCACCCAGCCGAAAAACGACTGAACGAGGATAATTTGGCATTTGACAAGTGCACGCTGTTGAGTTCTCAAGGATCGGATGCTCCCACGACCCAGCCATCACAGCCAGGCCCGAAGGGCAACTTCTCTATCTTAGCCATCCCGACTCGCTTGTCAAATCAGCGCGCGGCGCGGATCGAAGATCCGCTGCGCAGCCGATTCCAGCTGCAGAAGGGGTGGACCTCCCATCCTAGACGCAAGCGTCTGATCTCTCAAGAGAGAGGATCGGGAGTGGTTCTCCGCTTGAGGGGGGTGAAGCTCTGGGCTTCTCCGCTTCCCTGTGGGGCGAACAAGTAATAAGTTACGTGGATTCCGGGGTTCTGGCAAATCGAGGCGGTACGCCCGGGCGTGTCGTCCGTCGTCCTCCGGCGGTTTGCCCGGATCAGGGCGGTTTTCCGTCTGCGGAGACGCCAGGAGTACGATCGCGCCATGCTCATCCCGTCCGTCCGCAGTGCCCGCCGATGCTCCGACGAGGACGCCGGATGAGTGCCGGCCTCGCCCTCCTCTCCCGTGTCTGGACCGAGCTCGGCGGCGACCCCCGCATCCTCGGCGAGCTCGCCTCGGGCGCCGGCGAAGTCCCGCTCCCTTCTCGAGTCGCCACCGGCGACCTCGCCTGGGCGAGCGTCGGTCTGGCGACGCTCGCGGCAGGCCGGCATCCGTCGGCGATGGATCCGGCCCGCATCGCCATGGCGTACCGGAGCGATCGTGTCCTGACGATCGACGGCACCGCTCCCCCGGTCTGGGCCGCGCTCTCCGGGTTCTGGCGGACAGCAGACGGATGGATCCGCACCCACGGGAACTACCCCCATCACGCCACCGGCCTGCGCGCGGGGCTCCGGCTCGGCAGCACAGCCGACGCCGCCGACGTGCGCGATGCCCTCGCCGGACGGACATCCGCGGAGGCCATCGAGTCGATCAGCACCGCAGGCGGCCTCGCCGTCGCGGTGTCGGACGAGGATCCGGCCGCCGATGCGCGGCTCCGGCAGACGGCGCTCCTCGACATCCGTCCGATCGGCACCGCAGACCCTCGGCGCGACGTCCTCTCCGGATCGTCGTCGCATCCGCTCACCGGCATCCGCGTCCTCGATCTCACGCGGGTGATCGCCGGCCCGGTCTGCACCCGCACGCTCGCGCTGCTCGGCGCCGACCTGCTGCGCGTCGACCCGCCGGGGCTGCCTGAGCCGGAGTGGCAGCACCTGGACACCGGCCACGGGAAGCGCTCGACCCTGCTGGACGCGCGCTCCGCGCGATTCGAGGAGCTACTCGCCGGCGCGGACGTGGTGGTTCTCGGATACCGGCCCGCCGCACTCGCCCGCCTCGGACTCGATCCGCCGTCACTCGCGCGGCGGCATCCCGGACTGATCGTCGCCCAGCTCAGCGCCTGGGGCATGGATCACCCGCAGCGGGCGGGCTTCGACAGCCTCGTGCAGGCCGAGTCGGGGATCGCGCTCATCGAATCTCCCGACGGAGAGCGACCCGGAGCACTCCCCGCTCAGGCGCTCGACCACAGTGCAGGGTATCTGCTGGCCGCCGCGGTCACGATGCTGCTGCGCCGCCGCGCCCGCGAAGGCGGCTCGTGGTGGGTGCAGACCTCGTTGAGACGCGTCGCCGCCGAGCTTCTCGGCATGCCTCGCCGTGCCGAGCCGGACGACGAGGTCGCGCTCGACCCGGCGCCGCACGTCGCGCGGTTCCCCGTCGGCGACACCGAGCTGGTGACGGCGCGGCCCGCGCTCCCGGGCTTCGAGTTCGCGGCGCCTCACCCCTGGGGAGCGGATCAGCCCCGCTGGTGAGATCGTCGACCCACCGACAGGACAATGCACAGCACCAGGGTGACGGCGCCCCACAGCGCGCACGCCGGCGGAAGCACCCGATACGCGAGGTGCTGCACGGTGAACTCCGCGTCGAGCGGCCCGAGAACGGCCAGGCCCACGACCCATGCCGCGACCAGGACCACCGGCAGCGACAGCCACCACGTCACGCGGACACCGTGCGGCAGCCGCTGCGAGAACTCCGGACGCGGATCCTGGCGACGCAGCCAGAGCAGTCCCCACACGCCGATGATCACGAGTCCGAGCACGCTCGACCCGTGCTGCAGCCACTTGAATCCGGTGAGCGGGCCCCACATCTCGTCGAGGGCCGGGAGCGCCTGCACGCCCCATCGCCCCTCGTGCGTGAACAGGTCCCAGACGATGTGCGAGAGCACTCCGAGGATGAGCGAGACGCCGAGCAGCAGCGGATAGACGCGCTTCTCCCCCACGCCCACCGCTCGTCCGGCCGCCTCGACGGCACCGACGTTCCACTCCTCGGGCAGCCGTCGCGCGAGCCACCGCGGAGCGAGCTCCGGCACGGCGGGACGCAGCACGGCGCGCCACACGAGGAACAGCACGAAGGCCACGACCGCCGTCCACACGACGTTCGCGAAGGTGTGGGTGAACGAGTAGTCCAGCCCGATGCCGCGCACGAACAGCGGGAGATCAGGGGTCATCGCACCGATCGCGATCGCCGCCGGCACCAGCGGCGTGCGGATGAACGGCAGCGCGACGACCGCGTGGCTCGGCGTGAACGGCATCCGCTGCTCAGCCGATGAAGACGCCCGCGAGGGTCTTCTTGCCGCGGCGGAGCACGGAGACTCCCCCGGGGAGAGAACCCTGGACCGTGGCCGCCTCGTCTTCGACGCGTTCACCGTCGAGCGAGACACCGCCCTGGGCGATCGCGCGCCGGGCCTCGCCCAGGCTCGTCACGAGCTCGGTCGCGACCAGGGCTTCGACCACCGGCGTGCCGGCGGCCACCGTCGCGTTCGGGAGTTCTTCGAGCGCGGTGCGCAGCGTCGATGCATCCAGTGCGGTCAGGTCGCCCTGCCCGAACAGCGCCTCGGATGCCGCGATCACGGCGGCGGTCGCATCGATCCCGTGCACCGTGGCGACGACCTCGAGGGCGAGACGCTTCTGCGCGGCACGGCGGAACGGCTCCGTCTCGACCAGCGCGGCGTACTCATCGATCTCGGCGCGGCTGAGGAAGGTGAACACCTTCAGCCGCTCGATCACGTCGGCGTCGGCCGTGCTCAACCAGAACTGGTACATCCGGTACGGGCTGCACATCTCGGCGTCGAGCCAGATCGCGTTGCCCTCGCTCTTGCCGAACTTCGTGCCGTCGCTGTTCGTGATCAGCGGCGTGCCGATCGCGTGGGCGGACACGCCTTCCGCACGACGGATGAGGTCGGTGCCGCTCGTGAGGTTGCCCCACTGGTCCGAGCCGCCGGTCTGCAGCACGCAGTCGTACTGGCGGTACAGCTCGAGGTAGTCCATGCCCTGCAGGATCTGGTAGCTGAACTCGGTGTAGCTGATGCCCTCGTCGGACGCGAGGCGCGCAGCGACGGCATCCTTCTTCAGCATCGTGCCGACGCGGTAGTGCTTGCCGATCTCGCGCAGGAAGTCGATCGCCGACATCGGCGCCGTCCAGTCGAGGTTGTTCACCATGCGCGCGGCATTGTCGCCGTCGAAGCTGAGGTACCGCTCCACCTGCGTGCGCAGCCTGTCGACCCACTCGGCGACGGTCTCGCGCGTGTTCAACGTGCGCTCCGCCGTGGGCCGCGGGTCGCCGATGAGACCGGTGGACCCGCCCACGAGTCCCAGCGGCTTGTGACCCGCCAGCTGGAGGCGCCGCATCGTCAGCAGCTGCACGAGGTTCCCGAGGTGCAGGCTCGGCGCCGTCGGATCGAACCCGCAGTAATACGTGATCGGGTCTCCCGCGAGAAGGGCGCGGAGCGCCTCCTGGTCGGTGGACACGTGGACGAGCCCGCGCCACAGCAGTTCGTCCCACACGTTCTCGAACGTGGGGTCGATCGCCGGAGTCGCGGTCGTCAGAGCGGGAGTTGACACGCGCTCCAGGCTATCAGCGCGCGCACTCCCGCTCCGCGCATCACACGGCCGCGTCGAGACGGGAGCGCTCGTCCTCCGTCAGGATCACGGATGCCGCATCAATCGCCGTGTCCAGCTGCGAGAGCCTGCTCCCGCCGAGGATGGGACGGATGCCGCGGGCCAGCTGCCACGCCAGCACGACCTGCCCGCGCTCGAGACCGCGATCCGCCGCGATCTCGGTGAGCACCCGCAGGCGCCGATCGCTCCCGGGGTGGTCGTACTCCTCGGGGACGGGCTTCGCGTCGTTGTCGTAGGCGCCGGAGAGCAGCGGCGTGTAGGCCCAGGTCTCCAGTCCGTTCTCGACCGCGTAGTCGTGCTGCTCGTCGCTCATCACACCGAAACGATGGATGACGCCGGGCGGGCGCGTGCCGGGACGAACCCGCAGGTAGGTGCTGTTGAGCTGGAAGGCGTCGATCGGGATGCTGCCGATCGTGCGGGCGTGCGCCCTGGCGCGCTCGATGCGCCAGGCGGGGTGGTTGGAGGCGCCGACGCGGCGCACGATGCCGTCGCCGGTGAGGACGGCCAGGCCGTCGACCGTCTCCTCGATCGGAACGGCACGGTCCTCCTGGTGCAGCCAGAGCAGATCGATCGTGTCGATGCCGAGGCGATCGAGGCTGCCACTCACGGCGTCGTGGATCGCGCGCGGCGAGAGACCGGCGCGGTGCTCGGGCCAGGATCCCGGCCACAGCGGTTCCGCACCGACCTTCGTCGAGAGGCGGATCCGGTCGCGCACGCCGGGCCGCGCGGCGAACCATCGGCCGAGCACCGCCTCGGATGCACCGCCGTGCCCGCTCTCACTGGCCCAGAAGCTGTAGCAGTCGGCGGTGTCGATCCACACGCCGCCGCGCTCGACGAAGCGGTCGAGCAGCGCGAAGGAGGTGTCCTCGTCGACGAGGGTGCCGAACGACATCGCACCGAGGACGATCGGGGAGACAGGGGTGTCGAGATGTGTCATGAGCCCACTGTGCAACCTGGAGCGCACTCCAGGTCAAGCTCTAGGATCGAGCGCATGACGACGTACACACCCGCGGAGACCGCGGCCCGTTCCGGGTTCAGCATCGACACTCTGCGGTACTACGAGCGCGAGGGAATCCTTCCCGGAGTCCGACGCACCTCCGGCGGACACCGGGCGTACACGGATGTCGAGCTCGGGCTGCTCGAGTTCCTCAAGTGCCTGCGCGAGACCGGGATGCCGGTGGAGCGGCTGCGTCGCTACGGCCAGCTGTGTCAGAGGGACGACACCGTCCCGGAGCGGATCGCACTGCTCGAAGAGCACGCCGAGACCGTGGAGCGTCAGCTCGCGGAGGTGCTGGCGCAGCAGCAGCGCCTTGCCGAGAAGCTCGCCTGGTACCGCACGCAGCTCGGCTGATCCTCGGCCGGCGCGGTCAGCTGTGGGCCGCCCACCAGACCAGGAAGGCCGCGCTCAACGCGATCACCCAGCTGACGAGGCTGCCGACGAGGAAGTACTCGGCGCGGGCGCCGGTCTCGCCGTCGCGGGAGATCTCCGGGAAGCGGACGATGCCCTTCGCCGCGAGCATCGCAGCGAGGACCGGGTAGGCCGCCGCAAGGGTGAGGATCATCACGATCGTGCGCTCCAGCGGGCCGATCAGGCGACCGCCCTTGAAGCCGCCGCGACCGTCGGCGGGCATGGTCGTGGCCGCGACTGCCGGCGTCGCGGGGGCGGCATCGGGCTCGAGGACGGCGGCTTCGGGCGCGGCAAGTTCGGATGCGACAGGCTCGGAAGCGACAGGCTCGGATGCGACAGGCTCGGATGCGACAGGCTCGGATGCGACAGGCTCGGAAGCGGCAGGCTCGGGCGCGGACTGCTCCGCCTCGGCGGGTCGCCAGGTGTGCTCGCCGTCGAGCGCCGCCCGCACCACGAGGTTCGCGGACTCCAGCAGGAAGACGCCCGCGCCGAGGACGAGCATCGCGAGATCGAACGAGACATCGCCGAAGGGCGAGCGCAGGCTCCAGACAGCGCCGATGAGTCCGGCATCCGCCCGCGCGCCGAGCGACACGACAGCGCCGACGCTCAGGACGCCGAGAAGGACGGCCGGCCAGAAGCCCAGCGGAGCCCGCCGTTCGTCAGGCATGGACCAGACCCAGAGCGCACCCACCACGAGGGCGGCGATCATCGGCAGCAGCGCATCGCTGACGCTGCCGAGGAGCAGGAGCAGCACGGCCACGGTCAGGTACCCGATCCAGCGTCGCGGAGCGAACTGGCGGACGAGGTCGACGGCGCCGACGGCGAGGAGGACGAATCCGGCGATGATCATGCGGACCCTCCTCGCAGGACGGAGACTCCCTCGAGGAGCGCCGCGGCCCCTGCGCTGCGCAGCGACTTCGAGACGCTCGGCTGCGAGATGCCCTCTTCTTCGGCGAGCTCATGCTGCGACCTGCCGATCAGGCGGCCGTAGGTCAGGCGGCGTTCGCGTTCGCTCATCGCGCCGACCAGCTCGTCGCGTACGAGCAGGTAGGCGTTCGACGCCGCGATCGTGCTCTCCATGACCTCATCCTGCCCCGGGGCTCCGACAATCCAGGTGCGCGCGCGCGGGATGGCGCGTCCTTCGCGGGCGTGCACGGTGTCGATCGCCGCTCGCGCGGCGTACCACCCCGGGCCGTCGGCCAGCTCGCCGTGCACGGATTCGACGGCGGACACCTCCCCCACCCCGATGCCGAAGCGGAAGCCGATCCCGTCGGGCAGCCGCAGCTGGATCATCAGCAGCGAGATCAGGGCCTCGCCGAGGTCGCGATAGACGCCCTGCTGCTCGTCGCCCACCGTGGGCGTGAGCGGCTGAGCGGCGAGCGGGAGGTCGGCTTCGACCCGCGCGATCGTCTCGTCCAGCACCTGCTGGGCGGCGGTGCGATCGTCGAGCTTGCGAGAGCCCACGATGTCGGCGAGTACGGCGATGACCATGCCATAACCATACCACGCATAACTTCACTTTATGCCTTCAATGGCTATATATTGAGAACATGCCTGAATCGCACATCATCCCGTGGAACGCCGGAACCTGGACCACCGCCCCGCAGACAGCGATCGAGACCGACGAGCTCGAGGTCACCGCCGTCGAGGGCAGCGACGCCTGGCGGCACACCGCCTACGGCTTCGTCCACGACACCGAGCATGCTCTCCTCGCCCCCTTGGGCGTGGGAGAGGCGATGGAGGTCGCCTTCCGCGCGCCGTGGGACGGGCAGTTCGATCAGGCCGGCATCTTCGTCCGGATCGACGCCGAGCACTGGATGAAAGCCGGTGTCGAGTACGCCGACGACCACCTGGGACTCGGCGCGGTCGTCACGGCGGGCGGCTCGGACTGGTCGGTCGGCCATGTCGACGAATGGCTCGAGAGCGAGATCACGGTGCGAGTGAGCCGGTGGGCGGATGCCCTGATCGTCCGCGCTCGCGCCGACGACGGCCCGTGGCGACTCGTGCGGGTCGCTCCGTTCGACGGCGCGGCCACGGCATCCGCCGGTCCCCTCCTCGCCTCCCCGACCCGTGCCGGTTTCACCGTGCGGTTCACCCGCTGGACCCGTTCCGAGGCCGACACCGACCTGCACTGAACGGGCGTGCGCTGACGCGGCGTCGGCTACAGACCGAGGGCGTGAGCCGCGGCCTGCGCCCGGGCGACGAGTTCCGCGCGCTGCTCGGTCACCCGTACCGGAGCGGTGCCGCCGGCACCGGTCCGCGACGCCACGGAGCCCTCGATCGTGAGGACCTCGCGCACTGCCGGGACCAGATGCGGCGAGACCGACAGCAGCAGCTCGTCTGACGCGTCCTCGAGACCGATCCCCTGCTCTTCGCACGCGCGCACGAGCGCGCCGGAGATCTCATGGGCGTCACGGAACGGGACCCGCTGCTTCACGAGCCACTCGGCCACATCGGTCGCGAGCGAGAAGCCCTGCGGTGCGAGCTCCGCCATCCGCTCGGTGTCGAAGCGCAGCGTCGCGATCATGCCCGCGAAGGCCGGGAGCAGCACCTCGAGGGTCTGCACCGAGTCGAACACCGGCTCCTTGTCCTCCTGCAGGTCGCGGTTGTACGCGAGCGGCAATCCCTTCAAGGTCGCCAGCAGGCCGGACAGGTTGCCGATGAGCCGACCGGACTTGCCGCGTGCGAGCTCGGCGATGTCGGGGTTCTTCTTCTGCGGCATGATGCTGGAGCCGGTCGAATAGCCGTCGTCGAGCGTGACGAAACCGAACTCGCGGGTGTTCCAGAGGATGATCTCCTCCGCCAGGCGGGAGATGTCGACTCCGGTCATGGCGGTGATGAAGGCGAACTCCGCCACGACGTCGCGTGCCGCGGTGCCGTCGAGCGAGTTCTCGGCCGGGCGGTCGAGCCCGAGCTCGGTCGCCACGAGCGCCGGGTCGAGACCGAGCGTGGAGCCGGCCAGCGCTCCCCCGCCGTAGGGCGAGACCCCGGCGCGACGACGCCAGTCGACGAGCCGTTCGAGCTCGCGCACCAGCGGCCAGCCGTGCGCCTGGAGGTGATGGGCGAGCAGCACGGGCTGCGCATGCTGCAGGTGCGTGCGTCCGGGGAGGATCGCGTCGGGGTGCGCCTCGGCCTGCGCGACGAGCGCATCGATGACCCGCAGGATGTCGCGGGCGATCACCCGCGCGTGATCGATCAGGTACATGCGCACGAGGGTCGCGATCTGGTCGTTGCGGCTGCGGCCCGCCCGGAGCCGTCCGCCGAGCTCGGGGCCGAGCTCCACGATGAGCGCCTGCTCGAGCGCGCCGTGCACGTCCTCGTCCGTCGGCACCGGGAGCAGCGTGCCGTCCGCGACCCTGCGGGCCACGGCATCGAGCCCGGCGTGCATCCGCTCGGCCTCGTCGGGCTCGAGATATCCGGCGGCGGCGAGCGCCGTCGCGTGCGCGTGCGAGCCGGCGATGTCGTAGGGCGCGAGGATCCAGTCGAAGTGCGTCGAGCGGCTGAGCTCCACCAGCTCGGGCGACGGGCCCGTCGCGAACCGGGCGCCCCAGAGTGCTCCCTCGTTGGTGCCTTCGTGCGTCGAGTCGGTCATCACGCGTCCTTCTTGCCGAGCAGCCAGACCAGCAGGGCCTTCTGCGCGTGCAGGCGGTTCTCGGCTTCGTCCCACACGACGCTCTGCGGTCCGTCGATCACGGTCGAGTCGACCTCGTAGCCGCGGTCGGCCGGGAGGCAGTGGATGAAGATCGCCTCGGAGTCGGCGAGCTCCATCGTCTCCGGCGTCACCTTGTAGCCGCCGAGATCGCGGATGCGCGCGATCTTCTCCTCTTCCTTGCCCATGGACACCCACGTGTCGGTGACCACGACGTCGGCGCCCGCGGCGGCCTCGACCGGGTCGGTGTAGAGCGCGATCGATCCTCCGGTCTCCGCGGCACGGCGGTCCGCCGCCTCGATCACGTCGGCACGCGGCGCGTAGTCGGCCGGGGAGGCGATGCGCACGTGCATGCCGGCGGTGACGCAGGCCAGCGCGTAGGAGTGCGCCATGTTGCTCTGCCCGTCGCCGAAGAACGTGAGGGTGAGGCCCTTGAGCTCTCCCTTGTGCTCGCGGATCGTGAGCAGGTCCGCCAGCAGCTGGCAGGGGTGGAAGTCGTCCGAGAGCGCGTTGATCACGGGGACACGCGTGCCCTCCGCCATCTCCTCGAGCCCGGCCTGCGCATAGGTGCGCCACACGATCGCCGCGACCTGCCGCTCGAGCACGCGCGCCGTGTCGGACGGCGTCTCCTTGCCGCCCAGCTGGCTGTTCGCCGTCGAGATGATGAGCGGCGAGCCGCCGAGGTCCGCGATGCCCACCGCGAACGACACCCGGGTGCGGGTCGAGGACTTGTCGAAGATCACGGCGACGGTCTGCGGACCGGCCAGGCTCTTGTCGGCCCAGCGGTCCTTCTTCAGCTCGATGGCGAGATCGAGGATCTCCGCCTGCTCGGCGGGCGTGAGGTCGTCGTCACGCAGCAGGTGGCGGGTCATGCGGGAACCTTTCCAGAGACGGATGCCGAGACATCGGCGAGAGCAGCGGCGAACAGCTCGCGGAACTCGGCGAGCTCGTCGTCGCCGATCGTGAGGGCGGGTGCGATGCGCACGGTCTCGGGGTTCGCGGCGTTCACGATGAGGCCGCGCTCCTGCGCCGCGGCGACGACGTCGCCGGCGACCGGTGCGCTCAGCGCGACACCGATCAGGAGGCCGCGGCCGCGCACGGCGGAGATCAGCGGCGAGTCGAGGCCGAGGATCAGCTCGCGCAGCTCCTCCCCGCGGCGTGCGGCGTTCTCGACGAGTCCGGCGCGCTCGATCTCGGTCAGCACCGCATCGGCCACCGCGGTCGCGAGCGGGTTGCCGCCGAAGGTGGAACCGTGGGACCCGGGCGTGAACAGATCGCTGGCCGCACCGTAGGTGACCAGGGCGCCGATCGGGAAGCCGCCGCCGATGCCCTTCGCCAGGGTGATCGCGTCGGGGGTGATCCCCTCGTGGCTGAACCCGAACCAGGCGCCGGTGCGTCCGGCCCCGGTCTGGATCTCGTCCACGATCAGCAGGGCGCCGTGCGCCAGCGTCAGCGAGCGTGCGGCGGCCAGGTAGCCCTCCGGCAGCTCGACCACACCGGCCTCGCCCTGGATGGGCTCGACGATGACCGCGGCGACGCGGTCATCCATGGCCGCCTCGAGCGCTTCGATCGTCGCGGGGATGTGCTCGACCCCGCCCGGCATCGGCTCGAACGGGGCGCGCATCGACGCCTTCGCCGTCATGGCGAGCGACCCCATCGTGCGGCCGTGGAAGCCGTTCTCGAGGGCGATGATCCGCGGACGTTCGGCGCCGCCGTGCAGGCGGGCGAGCTTGAACGCCGCCTCGTTCGCCTCGGCCCCGGAGTTCGAGAAGTACACCCGTCCGTCGATGCCCGCGCCGGCGAGACGCTTGAGGCGGGCGGCGAGTGCCAGCTGCGGCGGGGTCGCGAAGTAGTTCGACACGTGTGCGAGCGTCGCGGCCTGCTTCGAGATGGCCTCGACGAACACGGGGTGCGCGTGGCCGAGCGAGGTCACGGCGATGCCGGCCAGGAAGTCCAGATAGCGTCGGTCATCGGCATCCCACAGGTACGAGCCCTCACCCCTGGTGAGCAGAGCAAGCCGGGCTCCGGCGTTCTGCACGAGATCGCGCGCCACATCGTCCTGCCAGACGGTCATGCCGTCACCTCCGTCTTTCCCAGAACCACTTCGGTTCCGATTCCCTTGCTGGTGAAGAGCTCGACGAGCACCGAGTGCGGCACCCGTCCGTCGATGATGGCCGCTGCGTCGACGCCCCCCTCGACGGCGTCGAGACAGGCGCGCATCTTGGGGATCATCCCGGACTCGAGCGTCGGCAGCATCCGGATGAGATCCTCCGATGTCAGATGCGACACGAGCGAGTCCCGATTGGGCCAGTCCGCGTAGAGCCCCGGGACGTCGGTCAGCACGACGAGCTTGCGGGCCTTGAGGGCGACGGCGAGTGCCGCCGCCGCGGCATCCGCGTTGACGTTGAGCGACTGGCCGGGGTGATCGAGATCCGGGGCGATGCTCGAGACCACCGGCACGCGACCCGCCGCGAGGTGGTCGAGCACGGGAGTCGGGTCGACCTCGACGACGTCGCCGACGCGGCCGAGATCGACCTCGAGCCCGTCGATGACCACGCCGCGGCGGCGTCCGCCGAAGAGTCCGGCATCCTCACCGCTGAGTCCGGTCGCGATGGGTCCGTGCGAGTTGATCTTCGAGACCAGCTGCGGGTTCACCTGACCGGTGAGCACCATCCGCACGACGCTGATCGCCTCGGTATTGGTGACGCGGTAGCCGCCCTTGAACTCGCTGGGGATCTCGAGCCGCTGCAGCATGTCGGAGATCTGGGGACCGCCGCCGTGCACGACCACCGGCTGCACGCCGACGTTGCGGAGATAGGCGATGTCCTGCGCGAAGGCATCCTGCAGCTCGTCCGACACCATGGCGTTGCCGCCGTACTTGATGACGACGATCTGGTCGCGGAACTTCTTCAGCCACGGCAGCGACTCGATGAGGGTCGTCGCCTTCTGCGCGGCGACCTCGGCGGGGGTGTCCTGGATGTCGGTCATGAGGCGTAGGCGCTGTTCTCGTGCACGTAGTCGTGGGTGAGGTCGTTGGTGAGGATCGTCGCCGTCGCGTCGCCCGACTTCAGGTCGATGATCAGGTGCGTGGCGCGCGGGGTCAGGTCGACCTCCTCGCGGGGGCGGTCGGGGCCCCCCTCGCTGCACACCCGGACGCCGTTCATCCACACGTCGACGTCGTACGGATCGAACTGCGCACTGGTGGTGCCGATCGCCGCCAGCACGCGACCCCAGTTGGGGTCGTTGCCGAAGATCGCCGCCTTGAAGAGGTTGTTGCGGGCGACGGAGCGGCCGACCTCGACGGCCTCCTGCTCGGATGCCGCGTGCTGCACCTCGATCGTGATGTCGTGGCTCGCGCCCTCGGCGTCGCCCTGCAGCTTCACCGCGAGCTGCTGGGAGAGCTCGGTCAGCGCGGCGGCGAAGTCGTCGAGGTCGGGGACGATCCCCGAGGCGCCGTTGGCGAGCAGCGTCACCTGATCATTGGTCGACATGCAGCCGTCCGAGTCGAGCCGATCGAAGGTCTGCCCGGTCGCACGGCGGAGGGCCGCGTCGGCGTCGAGCGGCTCGACGACCGCGTCGGTCGTGATCACCACGAGCATCGTGGCGAGCCCGGGCGCCAGCATGCCTGCGCCCTTCGCCATTCCGCCGATCGTCCAGCCGTCCCGGGAGACGACCGCCGTCTTCGACACGGAGTCGGTGGTCATGATCGCCTCGGCAGCTGCCTGTCCCCCGTCGGCGCTGAGCTCGGCGATCGCCTGCGCGGTGCCGTCGAGCACCTTGCCGCGGAACACCTCGTCGCCGACGCCGATCAGGCCGGTGGAGCAGATCAGGACGTCGCCGGCGCTGACGCCGAGGAGCTCGGCGGCCTTCTCGGCGGTCTGATGCGTGGTCTGGAATCCGAAGGCGCCGGTGAAGCAGTTCGCACCGCCGGAGTTGAGCACGACCGCCTCGACGACGCGGTCGGCGACCGCCTGCTGCGACCAGATGATCGGGTTGGCCTTGGCGCGGTTGCTCGTGAACACCGCGGCTCCGACCTTGCGCGGTCCGCGGTTGACGACGACGGCGACGTCGGGCTTGCCGGTGGACTTGAGCCCTGCGGCGACACCGGCCGCCTCGAATCCTGCGGGGGCGGTGACGCTCACGGCGCGACTCCGTTCACTGAGAGGGCGCGGCCTTCGGGGAGGCCGAGCGCGAGGTTCATGGACTGGATGGCGGCGCCCGCCGTGCCCTTGACGAGGTTGTCGACCGCGGTGACGACCGTGACTCGGTTCGCGGCACGGTCGATCGCGAGGCCGATCAGGGCGGTGTTGGCCCCGAGCACGTCGGCGGTGCGCGGGAAGCGTCCCTCCGGGAGGAGCTGCACGAAGGTCTCGCCGGCGTAGGCGCTCTCCCACGCGTCGCGGATCTGCGCGTCGGAGGCTCCTTCGACGATCGGTGCGGTGGAGGTGGCGAGGATTCCGCGGGACATCGGCACCAGCACCGGGGTGAACGAGATGCGGACGTCGCCGCCCTGGGTTCCTGAGCCTGTCGAGGGGATCGCCGCGGCGAGCGCCTGCCGGATCTCGGGGATGTGCCGGTGCGTGCCCCCGACCGCGTAGGGGTTGGCGGTGCCGAGGATCTCACTGGCGAGCAGATTGCTCTTGAGGCTCTTGCCCGCGCCCGAGGGGCCGACCGCGAGGACCGAGACGATGTCGGACGGGTCGATGACCCCGGCGGCGATACCCGGCGCGAGGCTGAGGCTCACCGTGGACGCGTTGCACCCCGGCGCCGCGATACGGCTCGCTCCGCGGAGGTGCTCGCGCTGCTTCACGCCGTCGACGAGGAGTTCCGGCACGCCGTAGGTCCAGGCGTCGTGGAACGTGCCGCCGTAGAAGGCGTCCCACGCGGACGGCGACGTGAGCCGGTGGTCGGCACCGGCGTCGATCACGAGCGGCACGTCGCCGAGCGCATCCGTGTACTGGCCGGACTGCCCGTGCGGCAGCGCGAGGAACACGATGTCGTGACCGGCGAGGATCTGCGGCGTCGTGTCCTGAAGGGTGAGGTGGGCCAGCGAGCGCAGGTGCGGCTGATGGTCGATGAGCGGCTGGCCGGCGTTCGAGTGAGCCGTCACTGTGCGGATCTCGATGTCGGGATGATCGGCCAGGAGGCGCAGAATCTCGCCGCCTGCGTAGCCGGATGCGCCGGAGACGGCGACGGTATACGTCATGCTTCTACCTTAACGGTCGGGCCCTCGAGGAATCGGGGACCATGGTCGGGGCCGGAGCGGCGACACCGGCACTCGACCGCCGCGCGTGCGCAGGCAGGAATCCGGGGTCGCCTAGAGTCGGCGGCCGCCGCGGCGTCGGCGCACGACGATGACGCCCGTGACACCCTTCGTCTCGCTGCGCTCGCTCAGGAACCGCGTAGCGGGAGCGAGGACGGCCGAAGGCATGTCGCGACAGTAGCGCGGGCGGCGCGGCATCCGCAAATCCGCGCCGTCACACGACCGGATGCACCTCCGTCGGCGCGGCGAAGAAGGCGAGTTCGTGCGCACTCGACGTCTCGAACGCTCGGAGCATCCGCGCCCTCGTCGCAGGCTCCGCCGCCGCAGCCGCGGCGGCCACGACCTCGATCGCTCGACGCGTCGCGTCTTCGAAGGCGGGGTCGGCATACGTCGCGAGCCAGGATGCGTACGGATGCCGCGGGTCGCGCGCGTGCGCACCGAATTCCCCCGCGTGCAGCCGCTGCCCGAGGTCGGTGTAGAGCCAGAAGCACGGGAGGAGCGCGGCGATGAGCTCGCGGTAGTCGCCGCCGAAGGCGACCGAGCGCAGATGGTCGAGGTAGGCGATCGTCGCGGGTGCGGGTTCGGCGGTGAAGGTCGCCGCCCCCACGCCCTGCGACGGCGACAGCCATGCGGCGTGCAGCTCGAGCTCGCCGACGATCGAGCCGTGCGCGGAGTTCGCCCAGAACGCCTGCTCCACGGAGGTGGGCGCGAGCCGTGCCGCCTCGGCGAGCACGCGCGCGTAGTCCCGCAGGTAGAGGGCGTCCTGCGCCAGGTAGAACAGGAACGGCTCGCGCGCGAGTGTCCCGTCCGCGAGTGCGCGGATGAACGGCAGCTCGTCGATCGCCGCACGGGTGTCGGCGATCTGCCGCCACCAGTCCGCCTCGATCTCCGCGGCCGCCGGTCGGGTCTCCAGACCGCCGCGGATCCAGAGGCCGGCGAAGTGGCTGATCGGCCCCTGCCCTCGCCCGACGCGCAGCGACTCCCCTTCGCGCAGCGACTCGCGGAGCCAGGCGCGCGCGCCGGCCACGGCCGTGGTCGCATCCTCTCCCTGCGCGAGCCGGGTGGCGAGCGCCGATGACAGGGAGCACCCGGTGCCGTGCGTGTTCCGGGTGGCGATCCGCGGGCCGGTGAACTCCTCCCGGAGCCGTCGCCGCGCGTCGATCAGCGCATCCGGCGCCTCTTCCCCTGGCAGATGCCCGCCCTTCACGAGCACCATCGCGCCGACCTCGGACGACAGCTCCTCGGCTGCGGCGAGTGCGTCCGGCCAGTCGGCGGGCACGCGGCCGACCAGCACGGCGAGCTCCGCGAGGTTCGGCGTGATGAGGTGGGCGTGACGGAGAAGCCGATGCAGCTCGCCCTCCGCCTCGGGATCGAGCAGACGGTCTCCCGAGGTCGCGACCATCACGGGGTCGAGGACGACGATGGGCGGCCGCGCGGCGTCGAGCCAGGTTCCCACGGTGCGGATGACCTCGGCGTCGGCCAGCATCCCGATCTTGACCGCATCGATCGTGACATCGTCCGACAGCGCCTCCAGCTGAGCCCGCAGGAAGTCCGTCGGCGGCACGTGCACGCCGCGGACGCCCTCGGTGTTCTGGGCCGTCAGGGCCGTGATCGCGGCCATGCCGTAGCCGCCGTTCGCGGCGATCGACTTCAGATCGGCCTGGATCCCCGCACCCCCCGACGGGTCGCTGCCGGCGATGCTGAGGATGCGCGGGGCCGTGCCGGATCGCCAGCGCCGTCGGAACTCCGCGGCGACCCGGCCGGGGTCGTCAGCCGCGCACAGCGCCGACACGACGGCGAGGCCGGCCGCGCCCGCCTCTCGCAGCGCCTCGGTGTCGTCGATCCCGACGCCCCCGATCGCCACGCATGGGAGGGGGCTCGCCTCCGCGAAGGCACGGAAGCCGTCGATACCGAGAGCTGGCGGGTGGTCGGGTTTCGTGAGGGTGGGGCGGATGACGCCGACGCCGAGGTGATCGACGGTGCCGGGCGGCAGCGCGCGCACGGCATCCAGGTGCGCGGCGCTGTTCGCCGTCAGGCCGATGAGCGCATCGGGTCCGAGCGCCTCGCGGGCCCGGAGGACGGAGGCGTCGCCCTGCCCCAGGTGCACCCCATCCACCCGGGCTCCGCGTTCGCGCGCCGCGAGGGCGGCGTCGAGGCGGTCGTTCACGACGAGGCGCGCGCGCCCGGCGATCACGTGCGAGAGTTCGACCAGCTGCTCGACGATCTCGGCATCGGTCGCCGACTTGTCGCGCAGCTGCACGATGCGCACGCCTCCGTCGACCGCCTGACGCACCGTCTCGACGACTCCCCGCGGACCGCAGAGCTCGGGATCGGTGACGAGGTAGAGCGAGAGATCGGCGTTCACAGGACACCGCTCTCGACACGGGCGCCGGCGGTGAGGTCCGCGGGATCCACCGCGGCGAGCGCGTCGAGCAGCGCGACGGCGAAGCTGCCCGGCCCCGTCGACCGGAGCGCGGCCTGCTCCGCCGCGATGGTGTAGACGAGGCTCGCCGAGGCGACGGCGGTGAGCGCATCGACGCCTGCGGGCCTGGCCGCTCCGAGGAACGCGGCCATCACCGCGCCGAGTGCGCAGCCGCCGCCGGTGACTCTCGTGAGCAGTTCATCGCCGTTCGCGATGCGCAGCACACGCTGCCCGTCGGTGATCAGGTCGACGGGGCCGGAGACGGCCACCACGCTCCCGAAGCGCGTGGCGAGCGACACGGCCGCGTCGGCCGCGGCATCCGTGGTGTCCGTCGCATCCACGCCGCGTCCACCCGCGCTGAGACCCGCGAGCGCGAGGATCTCCGAGGCGTTGCCGCGGATCGCGGTGGGGCGCTGCGCGACCAGTTGGTGTGCGAGCGCGGTGCGCACCGGCAACGCGCCGATCGCGACCGGGTCGAGCACCCAGGGTGTTCCTGCGACGACGGCGCCCGTGACCGCCTCGACGCTCGCCGCGCGCTGTTCGGGCGTCGGAGTGCCGAGGTTCACCAGCAGACCGGAGGCCACGCCGGCGAACATGCCGGCTTCGTCGACGATGTCGACCATGGCGGGAGCCGCCCCCACGGCGAGCAGCACGTTCGCCGTGAAGCCGGTGACGACGGCGTTCGTGATGCAGTGCGTCAGCGGCGGAGCCTCGCGCAGCACCCCCAGCAGTGTCCCGGCCGAAGCCGCGAGATCGATGGTGGAATCAGGACGCAGACGATCGCTCATGGGCGACATCCCTTCGCTAGTACGAACTAGATCAGGTTCGACGGGTCTGTTCTCAGCCGCGGATGCGGCACCCCGTGTCACTGCTCGAAGTCTAGCGACCGAGCTCGGCCCGCAGCGCGCGCTCCTCCGCCCTGGTGAGTCCGGCACGGCGGACGCGGTCGATCCCGCGAGCCCGCTCGTCGGCGACGACATCGGCGATCGTCTCGACGAGCGGCCGGAGCGACCCGCCGGTCGCGTGGAATCGCGCGTTCGACCGCGTCATGAATCCGGTCATCTCCGCGGGGAGCCAGAGCGGCAGCGAGCGCTCCCCCATCCAGTACTCGACGCCCTGCCCGACGAGCCAGTCCTCGGTCGCGACGACCGTGTCTCCCGTATGCCCCGCGGCGGTACAAACAGCGTCCAGCACCTCGGCCAGCGGATGCACGTCCCCGATCGTGTTGACCGGGCCGGTCGCCGACGTCGTGACCACATAGTCGGCGAGGTCGTCGACATCGATCACCTGCGTCGCGCGGCCGTCCGTCGGCGGGAGCAGCACGGGCTCCGCACCGGCACGGATGAAGGCCGCCGCCCAGTATCCGAACCGGTCGCTCGGGTCTCCCTCGCCGACGATGAGGCCGGGCCGCGCGATGAGCGCGCGCGGCCCGAGCGTCGCGACGGCGTCCTCCGCCGCGGCCTTCTGTGCGCCGTACTCGTACTCGTCGCCGCGCTGAGCGGGCGGATGCCGCGGCGCGGATTCGTCGGCCCCGGCGGTCTCGTCGTCGGAGTACACCGACATCGACGAGACGTACGTCCAGCGTGCGGCGCGATCGCCGAGCGCGTTCACCGCACCGGCGACATGCGCGGCCTGCGAGGAGATGTCGACCACCTGATCCCAGTCCCGTGCGGCGAGGGCTGCGTAGACCACGGGATCATCGCGATCACCCCGTACGAGCGCCGCACCATCCGGCGCAGCCCTCTCACCACGCGCGAGGCAGGTCACCGCCGCACCGGCATCCAGCCATCGTCGGGCGATGCGCCCCGAGAGCCAGCCCGTCCCACCCAGGATCAGCACGTCCGTCATGGGTCCATGTCACCAGCATCCGGCTCCGGTGGGAAGGTGTCTCCGCTCAGAGCAGGCAGGTCAGCGAGGCAGGGAGAAGTCGAGATCGAAGGCGAGCATCACGGCCGTGGCCAACTGCGTCTCCTGCTTCTCGGAGAGGTAGCCGATCGTGCGTCCCAGCGCAGAGACGGGAATCGTGAGGACGTTGTCGATCGATACCGCGCATTCGTGATCGAGACCGTTGGCAGGCCCCAACGGCACTTCGCTGCTCAGGCCCTTCACCGTGGAGGTGATCGGCGCCACCGTGACCTTCGTCATCGCCGGGCGAGCCGCGTCTCTCGTGAGGATCACCACCGGACGGGTCTTGTCGAGCCGCGCCAGACAGATCTCGCGCACCGTCAACGCTCGATCGCGATGTGACCGATGGTCCAGTCCACGAGCGAGTCGAGGTCGTCGCCCGCACCTCGTGTGTTCAGGATCTCTACGTCATGCTCGGCTGCCCGCCGTCGGAGTTCGCGGGCGATCGCCACGGAGACCAGCGCCGTGCGGCTGGGAGCCGCTCCGGCGGAGACCAAGGCGTCGAGTTCTGCGACCATCTCGTCGGACAGCCTGAGGGCGATCTGCGTGCTCATACGGCTACTCTACTGCGAATGCATCCCACTTTGGGATGCACGGGATTCAGGCCTTGCGGCGCAGCTCCCCGAGCCCGGCCAGCTCCGGGGTCGTCCACGCCGGATCCGGCCGCCAACGGCGCCACTCGGCGTCGAAGGGCCAGTCACCTGCCTCGAACGAGGCGATCGCCGCATCCGCGTGGCGTTCGATCTGCGCGGCCTGCTCGGGGCTGAGCCGCCCCTGTTCGATCGCCGCCGCCAGTTCGTCCTCGTCCTTGAGGTGGATCATGCCGTCGGGGTCGATCTCGACGTCGAGGATGTGATCCGACGAGTAGGTGTCGTGATCGGTGCGCAGATGCGCGTTCTCGAGGTTCACATACCACCCGGCGAACGTCCACTCCGACCCGGTCGTCTCGCTCCAGAACAGCCACACCGACCACGGGAGCCCGGCCGGAGCGATGCGCAGCACGCCGTTGCCCCACCACTCCTCCACGATGCGCGTGCGCTCCTCCAGCCAGCGGCGCTCGAGCGGCACGGTGCGTACACGCTGCCCGTCGGGCGCTCCCTGCGACTCCTGCAGCGTTCCCGGCGCGAGCCACGCGACCAGACCGTGCTCGTCGTCGCGCACCACGCGCATCGGCGAGATCGTCGACGGCTCCCCCGGCTGCCACCCGGGCTTGCGGTAATGCCAGTCGATCTGCGCGCCCGGGGGAAGGAAGGGCCCTTCGCCGAGCGGTCGCGCGCCGTCGGGGACGGCGGCCGGAGTGCCCTGGGGGAGGATGCTCATCCCGCCACGGTACTCCGGCCCCGCCACCGTCCGGCGGAACCTGCGCTCAGTCGCGCAGCGCGGCGCCGAAGCGCTCGGCGGCGACCGCGACTCCCGCGAGCTTGGCCTCGGTGGCCTCGGCCGCGGTGAGCGTGCGGTCGTCGGCGCGGAAGCGCAGCGCGAAGGTCAGACTCTTCGATCCCTCGGGCACGCCCTCACCGCGGTAGTCGTCGACGAGTCGCACCGATTCGAGCAGGGCGCCCGCTCCCTCGACCAGCGCCGCGCGAACGTCGCCGGCGGGAACATCCGCGGCGACGGTGAGCGAGACGTCCTGCGTGGCAGCGGTGAAGGTCGAGAGCGACTCCGCGACGATGCGTCCGCCCGCGAGCGCGAGGACGCGATCGAGGTCGAGTTCGAGCACGGTCGCACGACCGGGCAGGTCAGCGTCCTCCGCCACGGCGGGATGCAGCTCACCCACGTAGCCGACGTCCTCTCCGCCGACGCGGAGAGCGCCCGTGCGACCCGGATGCAGCGCCGCGCGCTCGGACTGGACGACGTCGATGTCGACGCCCGCAGCGGCGGCGATCACGCGCACCGCGTCCAGCGCCTCGGCGAGTCCGGCGAGCTCGGCGGCCCGTCCTGGCTGACGCGGTGAGACGTTGCCGGTCAGGAGGGCCGCGACGTGCCGATGCTGCGGAGGGATCGAGGCGTTCAGCTCTGCGAGCTTCTCATCGGACGGACGGGCACCCAGCGGCGGCACGTCGTCGGTGCCGTACTCCACACCGGGCTCGGGGAGGAACACGACACCGGTCTCGAAGATCGCCAGGTCGGTGAGCCCGCGCGCGATGTTGCGGTGCGCGGTCTGCAGCAGGCCGGGGATGAGGGAACGGCGCAGGTACGGCGCCTGGCCGTCGAGCGCGTTCGCCAGGCGGATGCTCGGGAGGTGCTCCCCCGATGCCGACCCGTGGAGGTCGTTCTGCGCTTCGGTCGTGAACGGGAATGCCGGCGTCTCGACGAGACCGGCGGCGGCCAGCGCGTCGGCCACGCGACGCCGGCCCTGCTGGTGAGCCGTGAGTCCGCGACCCGACGGCGGCGTGGGCAGCACCGACGGGATGCGGTCGAGTCCGTGGATGCGGGCCACTTCCTCGGCGAGCGTCCACTTGTCGGTGAGGTCGGGCCGCCAGGTGGGCGGGATGACCGTCCAGCCGGCCCCCTCGGTCCCTGAGCCCGTCGAAGGGGACACTTCCGCGCCGATCGTGGTCAACGCGCCGGTGATCTCGGCATCCGTGTAGTCGACGCCGATCAGGCCCTGCACGAAACCGGCGGGAAGCTCGATCTCCGAGACGAAGACCTCGGTGAACAGCGCGCCGCCCTCTTCCGTGAGCGTGCCACCGGCGAGATCGACCATGAGGTCGGCGACGCGGCGGGCCGCTACGAACGGGACGAGCGGGTCGACGCCGCGCTCGAAGCGCTTGGACGCCTCGCTGGGCAGCTTGTGACGGCGGGCCGAGCGCGCGATGGTCGTCGGGTCGAAGATCGCGGCCTCGATGAGCACGTTGCGCGTGGTCTCGCTCATCTCGGTCGTGCCGCCGCCCATGACGCCGGCGAGGCCGATCGGACCGGAGTCGTCGGTGATGAGGAGGTCTTCGACGTGCAGGGCGCGCTCGACGCCGTCGAGGGTCTTCATCTTCTCCCCCGGCGTCGCGCGGCGGACGGTGATGCCTCCGGCGAGCTTGTCGAGGTCATAGCCGTGCAGCGGCTGCCCGAGCTCGAGCATCACGTAGTTGGTGATGTCGATCAGCACGCCGAGCGAGCGCATGCCCGCGAGGCTGAGCCGCGCGATCATCCACGGCGGTGTCGGACGCGAAGGATCGACGCCGCGCACGACGCGCGTGACGAACTCGCTCGCACCGACGCGGCCGCGCACCGGCGCCTGGTCGTCGACGACGGCCGTGTGTCCGGCGCCGGGCTGGAGCTCGGCGAAGTCGCGCTCGGCCGGGTCGCGGAAGTCCGCACCGGTCGCGTGCGAGTACTCGCGAGCCACGCCGCGCAGCGAGAACGCGTAGCCGCGGTCGGGCGTGACGTTGATCTCGACGGCGACGTCGTCGAGTCCGAGCAGCGCGATCGCGTCGGTGCCGACGGGTGCGTCGATGCCGAGATCCGAGAGCACCACGATGCCGTTGTGCTCGTCGCCCAGTCCGAGTTCGCGCGCCGAGGCGATCATCCCGTCCGAGACATGGCCGTAGGTCTTGCGCGCCGCGATCGGGAACGGACCGGGCAGCACGGCACCGGGAAGCGTGACCACGACCTTGTCGCCGGCGACGAAGTTGTGCGCGCCGCAGACGATCCCACGGACGCCGCCCTGCGCCTCGCCCACGTCGACCTGGCACCAGTTGATCGTCTTGCCGTTCGACTGCGGCTCGGCCTCGAGCGAGACGACCTGTCCGACGACGACGGGGCCCGAGATCTCGAACCGGTGCACGTCCTCCTCTTCGAAGCCGACGGTCACCAGCGCCGCGAGGACATCCTCGGGCGTGGCATCCGCTGCCAGATCGACGTACTCACGCAACCACGAAAGCGGGACGCGCATCACACCACCATCCCGTACTGCTCGCTGAAACGGACATCACCCTCGGCCATGTCGCGCATGTCCTGCACATCGCTGCGGAACATCAGTCCCCGCTCGATGCCCATGCCGAACGCGAAGCCGCTGTACACCTCGGGGTCGATCCCCGCCGCACGCAGCACGTTCGGGTTGACCATGCCACAGCCGCCCCACTCGATCCAGCGCGCGCCGCCCTTGAAGGTCGGGTGCCACAGGTCGAGCTCGGCGGACGGCTCGGTGAAGGGGAAGTAGTTGGTGCGGAAGCGCATCTTGGCCTCGGGCCCGAAGAGCTGCTTCGCGAAGTGGTCGAGCGTGCCCTTGAGGTGCGCCATCGTGATGCCCTTGTCGATCACGAGACCCTCGAACTGCGTGAACACCGGCAGGTGCGTGGCGTCGAACTCGTCGGTGCGGTAGACCCGGCCGGGGCACAGCACGTAGATCGGCACCTCGCGGTCGAGCATCGATCGCACCTGCACCGGGCTCGTGTGCGTGCGCATGACGAGGTGACGCGAGGTCGGGTCGACGTAGAAGGTGTCCTGCTCCTGACGGGCGGGGTGGTCCACGTCGAAGTTCAGGGCATCGAAGTTGAACCACTCGTGCTCGAGCTCCGGGCCCTCCGCGATCTCCCACCCCATGCCGACGAAGATGTCGGAGACCTGGTCCTGGAGCAGCGTGAGCGGATGCCGTGCGCCGACACGCGTGCGCGAGGGGACGGCGGTGATGTCGACCCGCTCCGCCTCGAGGCGCGCGGCGACCTCGGCGGCCGCGAGCTCGGACTCCTTGGCCGCGAGGGCCTGCGTCACCTGACCGCGGCCCTGGCCGACGAGCTTGCCGAACGCGGCCTTGTTCTCGGGGGCGACCTGGCGCATCGAGGCGTTGAGGACGGCGAGCGGCGAGCCCTCCGCCACATGGGCCGCGCGGGCGGCCTTCAGCTCGGCGGTGTCGGCGGCTGCGGCGATCGCGGCAAGCGCCGCCGCGACGGCTGCTTCGACCGCTTCCGGGGTGATTTCAGGAGACTCAGACACGAGAGACGAGTCTACCGGGGGTCGCGCGGCGGTCTCTCACCGGTGGCGCTGTCAGAGCGGGCCGAACATCGGCACCGCTGTGCCGGCGATCCAGGTGAGGCGCTCGGCCTCCAGCGCGGCCGCGAGTCGCGGGTCGCGGAGCGCCTGCCGACGCAGCGTCGCCCTCCCCCGGCCGAGGATCGCGGCCGGGACGACGAACCCGGAGACGAGCAGCAGGGCGAAGGCACCGTCGAGCACGAGGAGCGGCATCGGATCGGCGCCCGACATCATCGCAGGGACGAGGAAGACGTTGAAGACGAGGAAGATGCTCAGCGCGGCGATGGCACCGCCGCGCAGGTCCCCCGCACCACGAGTCGTGTAGGACTTCCCCGGTCTCGGGATCCAGTCGCGTTCGCGCCGCAGGAACAGCGCGGCGGCGGCGACGACGAGGACGCCGGCGATCACCCACGGCACCGATGCGGACGGCGCCACGCCGAGGGCGAGAATGCCGATCCCGACGATCGTCGACGATGCGCCGAGCGACACGAAGGCCCCCCACATGCCGCGGCGCATCGCCCGCGCCGCGGCGATCTCACGCAACCGGGTGCGCGACTCGACGCCGTATCGCTCAGCGAGTTCCGGATCCAACCACTCCGAGAGGGTCCGGCTGCTCGCAGGAGGATGAGTCGGGACCGGTTCGACGTGCACGAGGTCAAGCCTGCCAGACGGGACGTCTCGTGCACGCCTTCGGGCTCAGACGCCGCCTGAGCTGTTGCCGGGGTGGAATCTACCCGCGCCGCCCTGCATGGCGATGAGCTCGGTGTCCGTGCCTCCGCCGTGGAGACGCGGATCGTCCCCGCCGCCCACCGGCGTGCCGCCCTGCAGCCGCGGCGAACGACGAGTGCGGATCTCCAGCCACTTCGCGACGCCGGAGAGGATCAGGCACATGATGATGTAGATGCCGCCGATCACGAAGGCCGACTGCAGGACCGGTCGGCCCTGCTGAGACGTGAGCTGCTTCGCGAAGTAGAGCAGCTCGGGGTAGGTGATGATGAACCCGAGCGCCGTGTCCTTGAGGGTCACGACCAGCTGGGCGACGATGACCGGGAGCATCGCCCTGATCGCCTGCGGCATGAGGATCAGCCGCATGACGCCGCTCTTGCGCAGGCCGATCGCGTAGCCGGCCTCGCTCTGACCGCGCGGCAGCGATTCCACACCGGCGCGGAGGACCTCGGCCAGCACGGAGCCGTTGTAGACCATGAGCGCGAGGACCACAGCCCAGTACGGCTCCATCTTGATGCCGAGCACGGGCAGGCCGTAGTAGAGCAGCATCATGAAGACGAGCACCGGAACCGCGCGGAAGAACTCGGTGACGACGGTCACCGGGACGCGGATCCAGGCGTGGTCGGAGAGCCGACCGATCGCCAGGACGAAACCGAGGATGATCGCGAGGATGCCGGCCAGCGCGAAGGCGGCGAGGGTGCGGCCCAGGGCTCCGAAGATCTGCGTCCAGACGGCGCTGAACGTGAACACGTACCAGCGTGAGGCGTCGAACTGGCCGCTCTCGTAGAAGCGGTAGCCGATGAAGGCGAGCAGCGCGAGCACCACCACGACGGTGCCGACACCGATCAGGCGGTTCCGCAGGATCGCCCGGGGACCGGGGACGTCGTACAGGACGGAAGTCATCGCGCGATCCTCCACTTGTTCTCGAGATAGCGCTGAAGCCAGCTGAGCAGCATGACCAGGGCGACGAAGATGAGGGCGACCCAGAGCAGCACGACGAGCGCGTTCTCCCCGCGCTCGCTGAGGTAGGAGCGGATGGCTCCGAGTTCGACCACCGAGAATCCGGCGGCGACCGTGGTGTTCTTCAGGAGAGCGATGAAGACGCTCATCATGGGCGGGACGACCGAGCGGAAGGCCTGCGGCAGGATGACGAGCGACATCACCTGGCCGAACGGCAGGCCGATGGCGCGAGCTGCTTCGGCCTGGCCGACCGGAACGGTGTTGATGCCCGCGCGGATCACCTCGGCGACGTACGTCGCCGTGTAGATGCCGATCGCGAGGATGCCGAGCACCGTGGTGCTCAGCTTCGGCAGCCCGAGCTGGGGGTAGCCGAAGATGAAGAAGAAGAAGACGAGGGTCAGCGGGGTGTTGCGGATGAGGTTCACGTACACCGTGCCGACAGCGCGGGCGATCGGCACGGGCGCGACGCGCGCCGCTCCGACGATGATCCCGAGGACGAGTGCGAGCACACCGCCGCCGAAGAAGATCAGCAGCGTGTTGCGCACCGCTGTTCCCCAGAGATCGAGGTTTCCGAAGATGACGTCCACGCCGCCCTCCCCTTCCGGTTCCGAGGAGGGGGCGGCCGCGGACGGCCGCCCCCTCGAGCCGATCAGTCGACGGTGGGCTGGGAGACTTCGATGCCCGACGAACCGAGGTTCTTGTCGAAGATCGCCTGCCAGATGTCACCGCCGTCGGTGAACAGCGTGTTGATGTGCTCCTGGAGAGCCGCGTCGTCCTTGGCCAGGCCGACGCCGTAGCGCTCCTCGGTGAAGGGCTCGCCGACGACCTTCAGGTTGTCGGGGTCCTGAGCCGCGTAGCCGATGAGGATGGCCTGGTCGGTCGTGACCGCCTGGACCTCACCGGAGAGCAGCGCCTCGACGCAGGCCGAGTACAGGTCGAACTCCTTGGTGGGGACCTCCGGGAAGTTGGTCCGGATGTTCTGGATCGGCGTCGAGCCGGTCGCCGAGCACACCGTGGTGTCGGCCGACAGGTCGGCTTCGCTCTTGATGTCCTCGTTGTCGGCCGCGACCAGCAGGCCCTGACCGGTGATGAAGTACGGACCGGCGAAGGCGATCTGCTCCTTGCGCTTGTCGGTGATCGAGTACGTGCCGACGTAGTAGTCGACGTCGCCGTTCACGAGCGCCTGCTCGCGGTTGGCGGAGGCGATCGGCTTGAACTCGATCTTGTCCTCGTCGTAGCCGAGGGAGGCGGCGATCCAGCGGGCGATGTCGACGTCGAAGCCGGTGCGCTCGTTCGTCGTCACATCGAGGTAGCCGAGACCGGGCTGGTCCTCCTTGACGCCGATGACGACCTTGTCGCGCTCCTTGATGGCGTCGAACGTCGGGCTGCCCTCGAGCTCGACATCGGTGGCGACCTCGAACCAGGTCGACTCCTCGCCGCCCTCTTCGCCGGTGCCGGCGCCGGGGTCGGACGGGCTGCCGCTGTTGCAGGCCGTGAGCGCCAGCAGGGCCACCGCCGCGATTCCGATGCCTGCCAGTGTCCGTGTGCGTCGCATGTGCGTCTCCTTCAGTTGCTGTGTGTGCAGGGTCTGTGGTGGTTTCTGGTGCAGAAGCTCAGTGGGTGAGGAGCTTCGAGAGGAAGTCCTTGGCGCGATCGCTCTTCGGGTTCGTGAAGAACTCCTCCGGAGTCGCCTCCTCCACGATCCGGCCGTCGGCCATGAAGACCACGCGGTCGGCGGCCTTCCGCGCGAAGCCCATCTCGTGGGTCACGACGATCATCGTCATGCCCTCCTGGGCGAGCTCGACCATCACGTCGAGGACCTCGTTGATCATCTCGGGGTCGAGCGCGCTGGTGGGCTCGTCGAAGAGCATGACCTTCGGGTGCATCGCCAGCGCTCGGGCGATGGCCACGCGCTGCTGCTGACCGCCGGAGAGCTGCGCAGGGAGTTTGGACGCCTGCTGGGCCACGCCCACGCGCTCGAGGAGGGCCATGGCCTCCTTCTCGGCATCCGCCTTCTTCAGCCCGCGGACCTTGATCGGACCGAGTGTGATGTTCTCGAGGATCGTGAGGTGGGCGAAGAGGTTGAACGACTGGAACACCATGCCGACGTCGGCGCGGAGGTGCGCGAGCCCCTTGCCCTCGGCGGGGAGCGCCTTGCCGTCGATGCTGATGCTGCCGCTGGTGATCGTCTCGAGACGGTTGATCGTGCGGCACAGCGTCGACTTGCCGGAGCCGGACGGGCCGATCACCACGACGACCTCACCCGAGTCGACGGTCAGATCGATGTCGGTCAGCGCCTGGAAGTCGCCGTAGTGCTTCTGGACGTTGTCGACCACGACGAGGGGTGTATCAGAGGTCATCATTTCTCCAAGCTAGCCAGGTCGTTCGCGGGGCTCCAGGCACCGGGACAGTATTTACACGTTCGTGACACGGGACCGTGCCCACCCGGCGTCTCTGCGCGGGTGATCCACGGCCCGCCCCCGCGGGCCGTGGATCGGGTCCTGCCGCTGCGCTCCCGCCCGACGACTGCGAGCAGCGGGACCGTCGATCGTGCACGATCGACCTCAGATTGGCAGAGCGCCGATCCTCTGTCAGAGTTCTTGAGGATTTCTTGAGACTCGCTCGACGGCTCAGTCGCGCAGGTCGCGATAGTACTCGACGGCCCCGGGATGCAGCGCGACGGGACCGGTGAAGATCGCCTGACGCCGATCGAGCAGCGCCGCCGCCGGAACCTGCTCCGCGATCCGCGGACGCGCGTCGAAGAGACCGGACAGCACGTCGCGGACGATGCCGTCCGGAGTGGCGGCCGAGGTGACGAGATAGTTGGGCACCGCCATGGTGGGCGCCCCCTCCTCGAGGCCGTACATGCCCTCCGGGACGTCCGCCGGGCGGTACGCGTGCGAGTACTGCTCGTTCACCTCGATGACCCAGTCCTGCTCGATCGGGAGCAGGCGCACCGGCATCCGCTCGGACAGCTCCGCGATTCCGGGGGTCGGCAGCCCACCCACCCAGAAGAAGCCGTCGATCTCTCCGTTCTCCATCGCCTCGATCGATCCGCTCAGGTCGAGCTGCGGGTTGCGGACGGATGCCGCTGCGACGCCCGCGGCATCCAGGACCCGCCCCGCGATGACGTTGACCCCGGAGTTCTCCGCCCCCAGGGAGACGTCCCGCCCGGCCAGATCGGCGATCCCCTCGATCTCGGAGTCCCCGCGCACGACCACGTGCAGGTACTCGTCGTACAGCCGGGCGACGGCCTCGATGTCCAGAGGTTCGGGGAACGCCCCTGCTCCAGCCACGGCGTCGGCTGCCGCGTCTCCCTGCGCGAAGCCGATCAGCGCCTCTCCCGCGCTCACGCGCAGGAGGTTGTCGACGGATCCGGCGGTCTCGTCGACCGACATCCGGATGTCCAGGGACTGTGAAAGCTCCGCGGCGAGGTGTCCGCCGTAGTCGAAGTAGACACCTGTCGACCCGCCGCCCGCGATCGCGTACTCCTCGCCCGTCCATTCGCTTGCCCGCGACGTGCAGCCGGTCAACCCTCCGAGCAGCGCGAGCACGGCGAGAACGGCGACGGCACGGCGGCGGCGCGGGATCATGAGGCCGCTCCGTCGCGGATCAGAAGGGAGACGGTCAGTCCGTCCCCCTCGGTCGACGTGACGGCCAGCTCGCCGCCGACCGAGGCCAGCAGGTCGGTCGCGATCGCGAGCCCGAGGCCCGAGCCGGGCACGCTCCGGCTGTCGTCGCTGCGCCAGAACCTGTCGGCCGCCGATGCCGCCTGCTCCTCGGTCAGCCCCGGCCCCTGGTCGCGCACCGTGATCCGGCACATCTCGCCCTCGCGTCCCGCGCCGATCTCGACCGTGGAGCCGGACGGCGAGAACTTCACCGCGTTGTCGATGACCGCATCCAGCGCGCTCTCCACGATCGTCCGGTCGGTGACGCTCATCACCGAGCTCTGTCCGGCCCTCTGCAGCGCGATGCCGCGCTGACCGGCGACATCGCGCCACGCCTCGGTCCGTCGGGCGGCCAGCGTCGCGAGGTCGACCGCGGAGATCGTCGAATCGCTGCGCCCTCCTCGAGCGAGACCGAGCAGGGTCTCGAGGATGCGGACCATCCTGCGCCCCTCCTCCCTGGTCTCCTCGACGTCGTCCCGCCACTCGGCGCCGAGACCGGTGGCGAGATGCTCGACGCGCAGGAGCAGGGCGTTCAGCGGATTGCGCAGCTCGTGCGAGGCGTTCAGCGCGAACTCCTGCTGCCGCGTCATCACCCGCTCGATCTCATCGGCCATGCCGTTGAACACCCTCGTCATGCGCCGCAGCTCCGGCGGGCCGGTGTCCTCGGCGACGCGGGTGTCCATCTCCCCGCGCTCGATCGCCACCATCGCCTCGTCGAGGCGGCGCACCGGCGAGAGCACCCAGCGGGCGAGTCGGAAGACCAGGAGCACACCCAGTCCGATCAGCGCCACGGCGATCACCGACAACACGATGGCCTGCTGCAGGATCGCGGCGCGCGGCGCGGCGACGTCGGCCGACACCAGCACCGCTCCGATGACATCGCCGTCGTCGAACACGGGCTCGACGAGCGCCGCGTCGGCGACGACCCACGGGAAGACCGTCCCCGGCGGCTCGGCCCGTCGACCCGACAGCGCCAGCCGCACGCGCTCCGCGTCAGCGTCGGAGAGCACCGCTCCGTCGTGCTCCCCCGCCCACACGCTGCCGGCGAGGTCGAACACCATCACGTCGATGCCGTAGACCTCCTGGAACCTCAGGACCTCGGCGTCGACCACCGCGGAGCTGCCGGAGCGGAGCGACTGGCGGGCGCTCGTGACGAAGTAGCCGAGGTCGCCGAGCTGCTCGGCATAGAACGCCTGCTGGATGCTGCGCGCTGCACCCCACCCGGCGGCACCGCCGAGCGTGAGCAGGATCGCGACCAGGGGCACGAGGAACACGATGACCAGGCGTCGGCGCATCGCTCAGGACCCCGCGAGCCGGTAGCCGACGCCGCGCACCGTCTCGATGAGGCGACGGTCCCCGGTCTTCCGGCGGATCGCGCCGACGTGGACCTCCAGCGAGTGCCCGAAGCCCCGCCAGTCGGTGTTCCACACCTCGCGGATCAGACGCTCCTTCGGCACGGCAACGCCGGGATACCGCGCGAGCACGGCCACGATGTCGAACTCCTTGCGGGTGAGGTCGATCGGACCGCCCTCGACGAGCACCTGACGGGCCACGAGGTCGATCTGCACGTCGCCCCCGTCGAGCAGCACCCGTGCCTCCGACTCGGCGCGCATCGGTCGTGAGCGCCGCGTCACCGCCTCGATCCGCGCCAGGAGCTCGTGCACGTCATACGGCTTCACGACGAAGTCGTCGGCTCCGGCGCGGAGCCCCTTGATGCGTTCGGTGACCTGATTGCGGGCCGTGACGATCACGATCGGCACATCCGACCTGCCCCGGATGCGACGGCACAGGTCGATCCCGTCGACGTCCGGCAGACCGAGGTCGAGCAGCACGACCTCGGTGTCGACGCCGAGCAGGTCGAGCGCCGCGGCGCCGTCGGACGCGCGGACGGTGGCGTAGCCGGAGCGCGCCAGGAACGCCTCGAGCGCAGCAGCGACCCGCTCGTCGTCCTCCACGATCAGAATCCGCATCGACTCTGCTCCCCGCGATCCCGCATCAGCCCACCGCGTCAGCCCGGCGACGAAGCCCGCTGGGCGAAGGCGCTCTCGTAGAGGCACACGCTGGCGGCGGTCGCGAGGTTCAGCGATTCGGCGCGGCCGAAGATGGGCAGCTTGAGGACCCGGTCCGCGAGGGCGAGAGCGTCGTCTTCCAGACCACGGGCCTCGTTGCCGAACAGCCAGCCCGTGGGCTCGGCCAGGAGGCCCTGCGCTCGCGCCTCGAGCAGGTCATCGCCCTTCACGTCGGCGGCCAGGATGCGCAGACCCGCGTCATGCGCGCGCTTCACCACATCGGCGAGGTCTCCCGCCACCGAGACCGGCAGGTGGAAGAGCGATCCGGTCGTGGCGCGGACGACCTTCGGGTTGTACGGATCGACAGTGCGTCCGGTCAGCACGACGGCATCCGCACCCGCGGCATCCGCGGCGCGGATGATCGTGCCGAGGTTCCCGGGATCCCGCACCTCCTCGCAGATCGCGACCAGACGAGGGGACGCGGCGAAGATGTCGCGCACCGACGTCGGCGTCTGCTGGACGACCGCGACGAGGCCCTGCGGGGTGACCGTGTCTGCCATGGCGTTGAGCACGTATTCCGTCACGTACTCGACGTCGACGTCGGCCTCTCCGGCCTTCGCGCGGATGTCGGGATGCTTCTCCCAGCCGTTCGGGGTCGCGAAGAGCTCGACGATCGCCTCGGGACGGTAGGTGAGCGCTTCACGGACGGCCTGCGGACCTTCGAGAAGGAACAGGCCCGTCTCGGTGCGAGCACTGCGTTTGGTCAGCTTCGCCACGGCGCGGACTCGGGGGGAGCGGGGGTTCTCCAGCACGATCACAGTCTAGGAGGCGCACGGCCGCTTCCCGCACCATCGGGATAAGGTGCGTCCATGGCGAACGATCCCCCGGCGACCCGTGCCCGCCGGCGGATCGCACTCGCCGTCCTCGCCGCGACGACGATCGGTCTCGGACTGTTCATCCATCGCAGCGTCGGCGGAACGGTCGGCGACATCTCCGGCGACGCCCTCTACGCCGTGCTCATCTACCTGCTCACAGCCCTCGTCGCACCGCGGGCGCCTCGTCCGCTGGTCGCGGCCTTCGCGTTCGCGGTGTGCACCGCCGTCGAACTGCTGCAGCTCACCGCGCTCCCGCGCGAAGCGGCGTCGGTGTTCCCGCCGATCGAACTCGTCCTCGGATCCGGCTTCGACGCACGGGACATCGTCGTCTACGCGGCGGCCGTCGCCGCGGCATCCGTCATCGACATCGCCATCACGCGAATCCGCGTCGGCACCGCATCCGAGAACGACGAAGGGCGCCCTCCCGAAGGAGAGCGCCCTGTCTGAAGAGGTGCTTACGCAGCCGACTTCGGTGCGTTGACGTCGGAGGGCAGAGCCTTCTTCGCCGTCTCGACCAGCGTCGTGAACGTCGCTGCGTCGTTGACCGCGAGTTCGGCGAGCATGCGACGGTCGACCGTGACACCCGCGAGGCCGAGGCCCTGGATGAAGCGGTTGTACGTGATGCCGTTCTGGCGTGCCGCAGCGTTGATGCGCTGGATCCAGAGACGACGGAAGTCGCCCTTACGCTTGCGACGGTCCCGGTACGAGTAGACCAGGGAGTGGATGACCTGCTCCTTGGCCTTCCGGTACAGGCGCGAACGCTGTCCACGGTATCCGGACGCGCGCTCGAGGATGACGCGGCGCTTCTTGTGGGCGTTTACTGCCCGCTTGACTCTTGCCATTTTCCTGGGTTCCTATTCGTGCGTTCGGCGCGTCAGCGGCCGAGAAGCTTCTTCGCGACCTTGGTGTCAGCCTTCGAGAGCACCTGGTCCTGGTTCAGACGACGGGTGCGACGGCTCGACTTGTGCTCGAGGTTGTGGCGCATCCCGGCCTGCTGCTTCTTCAGCTTGCCGCTGCCGGTGATCTTGAAGCGCTTCTTAGCACCCGAGTGGGTCTTCTGCTTCGGCATCTTCTCTTCCTTCGTATGGCGCCTTCTCAGGCGACGGTGTCAACCCGCGGTGCGGGAGTTCTGGGGGCGGATGTCACTCCGCCGGAGCGGCAGCCGGAGCTTCCGACTCGCTCTTGGCTTCGCGCGAGGCCTGCTTGTTCGCGGCGCGCTGCGCGTCGCGGACGGCGTTCTGCTCCGCCTTGGCCTCGGACTTGTTCTTCAGCGGTGCGACCACCATGACCATGTTGCGACCGTCGATCGTCGGGTTCGACTCGACCGTGCCGAGTTCGGCGACGTCCTCGGCGAACTTGCGGAGGAGACGGACACCCTGCTCGGGGCGCGACTGCTCACGACCGCGGAACAGGATCATGGCCTTGACCTTGTCACCGGCCTTGAGGAAGCCCTCGGCGCGCTTGAGCTTGGTCGTGTAGTCGTGAGCTTCGATCTTCAGACGGAAGCGGACTTCCTTGAGGATCGTGTTCGCCTGGTTGCGACGAGCTTCCTTCGCCTTCTGCGCGGCCTCGTACTTGAACTTGCCGTAGTCCATGATCTTGACCACGGGCGGCTTCGAGTTGGGCGCGACCTCGACGAGATCGAGGTCGGCTTCCTGCGCAAGGCGCAGCGCCGCCTCGATGCGGACGACGCCGATCTGCTCACCCGCGGGGCCGACGAGGCGGACCTCGGGGACGCGGATGCGCTCATTGGTGCGGGGATCGCTGATAGGTGCTCCTTAGACGATGTGATTCGGCCACCGCGACGCTGGATGCGTCACAGGCGAATTCGGAATCGTCCCCCACCCACCGGCATTCAGACGCCGGCTCGCACCCTGCTACCGGCTCGATCTCACGATCGGAGCCGGCGGAGTGCTGGACCCGGTAGCCTTGAACGGCAAGCGCGGGTGGGAAGTGAATCCTCTTTCGTACCGGAGCATGACGCTCCGGAGCCCGCCAAAGTCTAACAGAAGGCAAGGCGAAGTGACGAACCAGGCACCGGACGAGGCTGCACGCGAGCGCGAAGAGCGCTGGGCACGACAGGAGGAGGCAGCGTCATCCGCCACCCGGGACATCGCGGACGTCCCGGCCGTCGAGGTGATCACCACCGCGGCCGTGCACCTCATGAGCGCGGCAGCCGTGAAGCTCGGCCTCGCCGATGACCCCGACGCGGCCGCACAGCTCGACCTCGACGAGGCCCGCAAGCTCATCAACGCCCTCGCCGGGCTCATCACCGCCGGCGCCCCCGAGATCAGCGACATGCACGCGCGCTCCCTGCGCGACGGGCTTCGCTCCCTCCAGCTCGCCTTCCGCGAGGCCTCCTCCATCCCCGACCCGATCGGCAAGGGGCCCGGGGAGAAGTGGACGGGGCCGGTCAACTAGTTCTCGTGGTGGGGTAGGCAGAATCTGCGGGGCAGGCGCAGCGATCCCGCAGGTCTCGGAGCACTGACGCGGATTCGTTGAGGGCGACGGGGAAGTACGTGCGCCTTCGCGGGGTCAGGGTTCCAGGACGAGGGGCGGGGTCGTCGAGGGGCCGCCGCACTGGGCGGTGGAGTGAGTCCAGGTGATGTCGTGCTCGTTCTCGGCGAGGAGAGTGCCGTCGGCGGCGAAGACGTGCGCGGTGACGGCGTCGGGAACGGCCAGGAAGAGGAACTCGCCGGGCTCCTCCCCCACGAACGGGACGGTCGGATCGGTGGACGGAGTCTCCTGGCCGTCGGGGCCGACGGAACAGCCGCCGGGCACGCACAGCTGCACCCAGACGTCGTCACCGTAGGCGCCGGCATCCACCGTCAGGACGCTGACGTAGCCGATCGCCGGGCAGGCGTTCATCGCACAGCCGGTCAGAGCCGGAAGCAGAAGCGCTGCCGTCAGGATCGTGGTCGCCGCTCTGCGCATGCGGCCACCCTAACGAACCTGATCAGACGCTGCGGCGGAGCTTCACCGTGAGCGAGTCGGCGAGCACGGCGATGCGGTCGTCGGATGCCCAGCGCTGCGCGAGACGTGCGAGGACCGCGTCGAGCACCTCGCGCTCCATGCCGTCGACGAGCTCGAGGATGACGATCAGCTCCGGTCCGCGCAGGCGCGCGTCGGGATCGCCGGCGGCGACCGCGACGTCGATCACGGCGAGTTCGTGCGCCACACTCGCCTGGAGGGCGCCGAACACCTCGGGCGAGAGGAAGCTCGGCTCCCACGCGTGCCCTTGCGCGATCGCCCACACCGCGGGTCGACGGATGACGAACTCGGTGTCGGATGTCGGATCGAGCACGATGAGGTCGGTGTCATCCGCGGATGCCGCGAGAGCGGCTCTCGTGGCCTCCACGGGGATCGGACGCGCCGCGGCATCCCAGCGCTGCATCGACTCGACCGAGGAGAAGACCGGCTGCACCCGGCGACCGTCGGGGGCTGCGACCGTGACGATCGAGAGCTCTTGGGTCTTGTCGACCGTGAGGCCAGTGGGGCCGACGCCCTCGTCGCCCTTCTCGGCGACCAAGGGGATCAGGACGCGTGCGGAGCGGAACGCGTCGACGACCTCGACCTGCGACCCGTCTCCGGCGCGGAAGCGCAGCAGGGCGTCGAGCAGGGCTGGGTCCGCGGAGCCGTCGTCGGCAGTGTGCGGATTCGGCTCGAAGCTGCGCCCTTCCCAGGGCACGCCGGCGGAGTCGGCACGGTTCTCCGCGTGGGCGGCGCCGTCGCCGTGCCCGCAGGCGTCGTCAGTCCCCTGCGACATCCAGCGCCTCAGCCAGCGTGAACGCCCCGGCATACAGCGCCTTGCCGACGATCGCGCCTTCGATGCCGAGCGGCACGAGCTCGCGGAGCGCGGCGATGTCATCGAGGTTCGAGATGCCGCCCGAGGCGACGACGGGCTTGGGAGTGCGCGAGGCGACCTCGCGCAGCAGCTCCAGGTTCGGGCCGCGCAGCGTGCCGTCCTTGGTCACATCGGTGACGACGTAGCGGCTGCATCCGGCATCCTCGAGGCGGTCGAGCACCTCCCAGAGGTCACCGCCCTCCTTCGTCCAGCCGCGGGCGGCGAGCGTCGTGCCACGCACGTCCAGGCCGACCGCGATCGCCTCGCCGTAGCGGCCGATCACGTCGGCGGCCCACTCCGGGTTCTCCAGCGCGGCGGTGCCGAGGTTGATGCGGGTCGCACCGCTCTCCAGGGCCGCCTCCAGGGTCGCATCGTCGCGGATGCCGCCGGACAGCTCGACGTTGACCTGCTTGAACTGCTTGATGACCTTGCGGAGGATCGGCGCGTTGCTGCCACGACCGAAGGCCGCGTCGAGATCGACGAGGTGGATCCACTGCGCACCCTGCGACACCCACTCCCCTGCCGCGTCCAGAGGGTCGCCGTAGCTCGTCTCCGTGCCGGCCTCGCCCTGTGTCAGACGAACGGCCTTGCCGCCGGCGACATCGACCGCGGGGAGGAGCGTGAGCGAGGGGGACTGCGCGAAGTCGTTCATGGGTTCCTAAGCTCGGAATATCAGATCCGTGGTCCGGCACACCCGTCTCGGACGCACGAGAACTGAGGGTACCGCTCCCGTGGGCGGCCTCCAAATGCGCGAGAAATGCACGCGAAATGCAGGAGCTAGGCTGAGGGATCATGTCCGGACCGCACGAAGACGCCACACCCTCCGCGGCCCCGCCCGCGCACGGGGACCAGCCGCCGCTCGTCGAGTCGGTCCCACTCTTCCCCGCGGACGTCCCCCCGGTGCCGCCGCTGCCGACGACCGCGTCCGCGCCGCAGCCGCCTTATCGGCGCACGCGAGCCGAGGCCCGCGAAGTGCGGATGGCGGAGGACCGCGACGACCAGTTCCCCGAGGACACCGTGCCGAGGCCGGCCGCGGCCGCGCCCCCTCCTGCGAGTCCGTCGCGTGCGGCATCCGCGCCCGAGCAGCCGGCGGTCCCGGCATCCGCGCCGCCTCCGCCGTCATCACCTGCGGTCGCCCCGTCGGCACCTGCCGCGCCTCCGGTCGTCGCGTCGTCGCCCGTCTCCTCCACCCCTGTCTCACCCGCACCCGCCGGTCCGCCACCCGCCTTCGCCGTGCCCCCGGCCACCCCGCACCCTGTCTTCGCTCCGACGCCTGGTGCGCCTGCCGCCGTCGAGCCGGCATCCCGTCGCGAGCTGCGCGAGCGGAACTCCTTCCTGCAGACGGAGCGTCCGGAGGAGCCGGCACGCGATGGAGCGCGCGGTGTCCTGAACCGGATCGGCTTCCGCGTGCGCCCCTCCGCCCAGGAGCAGTCGGCACGCGACGACGAGCTCGCCGTGAGCCAGCACTGGCCGGGCCCCCGCACGATCGCCGTCGTGAACGGCAAGGGCGGCGCCGGCAAGACCCCGACGACGATCCTGCTCTCCGCCGTGTTCGCACGGTACGGCGGCGCGGGCGTGCTGGCCTGGGACAACAATCAGACCCGGGGCACTCTCGGCTGGCGGACCGACACGGGACCGCACGACCGCACACTGCTCGAGCTGCTCCCCGACGTCGGGCGGCTGCTCGGAACCGGCGCCCAGTCCGCCGACCTCGCGCACTTCATGCACCACCAGCCGCGGGAGAAGTACGACGTGCTGCGCTCGAAGCCGATCCGGCTCGCGCATGAGAACCGTCTGAGCCCCGCCGACGTGGACGCGATCCACGCGGTCGCCGCGAAGTTCTACCGGCTCATCATCATCGACTCGGGCAACGACGAATCCGACCCCATGTGGCTGCGCATGATCGATCATGCCGACCAGCTGGTGGTCGCGACGACGACGCGCGCCGATCACGCCGAGGCCGGCGCACTGCTCCTCGAGGCTCTCGAGGATCGCGACGAGCGCTCCGCACGGCTCGCGAGGAGCTCGGTCGTCGTGGTCTCCCAAGCCGACCCCAAGGCGACCCCGACCGAGGTCGAGCACGTCGTGAGCGGCTACCAGTCGCTGGCCCGCGATGTCGTCAGCATCCCGTTCGACCACGAGATGGTCGACGGGCACCTGCGTTACGGCGCGCTCGCGAAGCGCACGCAGCGCGCCTGGCTGGCCGCCGGAGCGTCGGTCGCCCGAGGGTTCTGAGCCGTAGGCGTCAGAGGCTCTCGACCCAGTTCCGCAGCAGCTGGATTCCGGCCTCGCCCGACTTCTCGGGATGGAACTGCGTGGCCGACAGGGGCCCGTTCTCCACGGCGGCGAGGAAGGGATCGCCGTACGTCGACCACGTGAGCACGGGCTGCGGGAACGGCGGGATGACGTCGAGTTCCCAGGACTGGGCGGCGTACGAGTGCACGAAGTAGAAGCGCTCCTGCTCGATCCCGCGGAACAGGACGCTGTCGGCGCCGGGCTCGACCGTGTTCCAGCCCATGTGCGGCAGCACGGGCGCGTTGAGCTCGGTGACGGCGCCCGGCCACTCCCCGAGGCCCTCGGTGTCGTGACCCCGCTCGACTCCGTGCGCGAACAGCACCTGCATGCCGACGCAGATGCCGAGTACCGGGCGACCGCCGGCGAGGCGACGGTCGATGATCTCGTCTCCGCCGTGCGCATGCAGCGCGTCGCGCACGGCCTGGAACGCGCCGACGCCGGGCACGAGCAGACCGTCGGCCTCGAGCGCCTCCTTGCGGTCGCGCGTGAGGATGGCATCTGCACCGGCCGCGACGAGCGCCTTGACCGCCGAGTGGACGTTGCCCGACTCGTAGTCGAAGACGGCGACCCTGGGCGCTCGGCTCACAGCGCGCCCTTGGTGGACGGAACGCCGTCGACCAGCGGGTCGAGGGCCTTGGCCTGGCGGAACGCACGGGCGAAGGCCTTGAACTCCGCCTCGGCGATGTGGTGCGGATCGCGACCACCGAGCACGCGCACGTGCACCGTCAGCGCCGCGTTGAAGGCGATGGCCTCGAACACGTGCCGCACGAGCGAACCCGTGAAGTGTCCTCCGATGAGGTGGTGCTCGAACCCTGCCGGCTCCCCCTCGTGCACGAGGTACGGGCGTCCGGAGATGTCGACGACGGCCTGCGCGAGAGCTTCGTCGAGCGGCACGAGTGCGTCGCCGTAGCGCGAGATGCCCGACTTGTCGCCGAGCGCCTGCAGGATCGCCTGACCGAGCACGATCGAGACGTCTTCGACGGTGTGGTGCGCGTCGATGTTCGTGTCGCCCGATGCGCGGACGGTGAGATCGGTCAGCGAGTGCTTCGCGAAGGCGGTGAGCATGTGGTCGAAGAACGGCACGGAGGTGTCGATGCGCGAGGCTCCGGTGCCGTCGAGGTTCAGCTCGAGCTCGACGGTGGACTCCGACGTGCTGCGCACACGGCTCGCGGTGCGCGGGTTCTGGGCGAGAGTGCTCATGATGCCGATCATATCGAGGCCAGGGCATCGAGGAATGCGGTGGTCTCGGCCTCGGTGCCCGCCGTCACGCGGAGGTGACCCGGGATGCCGACGTCGCGGATGAGCACGCCGCGTTCGTACAGCTGCTGCCACGTCGCGCGCGGGTCGGCGACGCCGCCGAAGAAGACGAAGTTCGACCAGGATTCGTGGGGCGTGTAACCCAGCGCCTCGAGCGTCGCCGAGATGCGGTCGCGCTGCTCGACGATCTCCTCGACCATGCCGAGCATGACGTCGGAGTTGCGCAGCGCGGCGACCGCCGCCGCCTGGGTGAGGGCGCTGAGGTGGTACGGCAGCCGCACCAGGCGCAGCGCGTCGATGAAGGCGGGGTCCGCTGCGAGGTAGCCCACGCGCGCGCCGGCGAAGGCGAACGCCTTGCTCATGGTGCGGGAGACGGCCAGACGCGGGCGTCCTTCGAGGAGTGTCAGAGCGGATGCCGCGTCGCGCGGCGCGAACTCCTGATACGCCTCGTCCACGACCACGATGCCGCGCGCCTCTTCGTACACCGCTTCGACGACGTCGAGTCCGAGCGGCGTGCCGGTCGGGTTGTTCGGCGAGCAGAGCAGGATCACGTCGGGATCGACCGCACGGACCTGCTCCGCCGCTTCGTCGGGCGTGATCGTGTAGTCGGGCTGACGGTTGCCCGCGATCCAGCGCGCCCCCGTTCCCTGCGAGATGAGCGGGTACATGGAGTACGTCGGCGCGAAGCCGAACGCCGTGCGCCCAGGGCCGCCGAACGCCTGCAGGATGTGCTGGAGGACCTCGTTCGAGCCGTTGCCCGCCCAGATCTGATCCGGTGTGAGGCCGTGACCGAGATACTCGGCGAATCCCTCGCGCAGTGTCGTGAACTCACGATCCGGGTACCGGTTCACATCGCGCAGCGCGACGGCGATGTCGTCGAGGATGTCGCTCGCGACCGCATCGGGCACGGGATGCGTGTTCTCGTTGACATTCAACGCGATGGGCAGCGGCGCCTGCGGCGCACCGTACGGGGTGAGCCCGCGAAGATCGTCACGGAGCGGGAGGGCATCGAGTGAGGAAGTCACCCTTCCATGCTAGGCCGCGCGCCCTCCGCGTGACGCACCCCTCCCCTTGGGTTCCTGAGCCTGCCGAAGGATGGGTTCCTGAGCCTGCCGAAGGATGGGTTCCTGAACTCGTCGAAGGACTGAGCCTGCCGAAGGGTCAGTTCGAGTACTGCGCAGGGATCGCGAGCTCCTGGCCGATCTGCAGGGCCCCGCCGCGCAGCATGTTGAGACGGCTGATCTCGCCGATCACGTCGCGCGGGTCGGCGGTGGGGGCGACCGTGTTGGCGATCGACCAGAGCGTGTCACCGGGGAGAACCGTCACGGTCTGGAAGTCCGCGCTGCTGAAGCTGCCGGCGGTGTCGTCGCCCGCGGCGATGGCGCTGCCTCCGCTGATCGCCGCGAAGGCGATGCCGACTGCGAGTGGAACCGCGGAGAGGGCGAGCAGCACACCACGACCACGAGCCGTCAGTCGCAGTCGCGACCGGGTCGCCGGGCGTGCCGGGATGACCGCTGCGGTGCTGATGCTGATGCTGCTCATGTCGGGCTCCTTACCCTGTCCCCGTCGGCGAGGCCGGCGGTGAAGTTGGCGTAGCGTTCGCATTCGCGTCTCGGCCGGGAGCCGTGAATGCGAAGCTACGTTCCGAAGATATCTTCGAGTTCGAACATCTGTCAACTGTTCTTCGAAATCGGACCCCCGAATCTTCCGACACGCTCGAACAGATCTTCCAGATCAGGCCGATTCTCGGATACGGTTTCGATAAGAACACCCCACCACGGGCCTCCGACATTCGAAGAGGAACGTCGGATCGCGTACTGAAGGAGCACCATGAGCGAGAACTCAGCCCCGGAGCAGGAGGCCCCTCGGACGCGCCGTCGGAAGAGCCTCAGCCCGAAGCAGATGGCGATCCTCGAGGTCATCCAGACCTCCATCGCCCACCACGGCTACCCGCCGAGCATGCGCGAGATCGGCGATGCGGTCGGACTCAAGTCGCTCTCGAGCGTGACCCACCAGCTCGGACAGCTCGAGCTGAGCGGCTACCTGCGCCGCGATCCGGGCAAGACCCGCGCGATGGAGGTGCTGATCGACCTTCCCGGCACGAGCGGCGAGAACCCGGCAGACGTGGCCACACCGGTCGGCGATGCCGCTCTCGTGCCGCTCGTCGGCCGGATCGCGGCCGGCGTGCCCATCACGGCGGAGCAACAGGTCGAGGAGATCTTCCCGCTCCCCCGCCAGCTGGTCGGCAAGGGCGATCTGTTCATGCTCAAGGTGTCCGGGGAGTCGATGATCGATGCGGCGATCTGCGATGGCGACTGGGTCGTCATCCGTTCGCAGAACAGCGCGGAGAACGGCGAGATCGTCGCAGCGATGCTCGACGACGAGGCCACCGTGAAGACATTCCGCCGCCGCGACGGCCACACCTGGCTGCTCCCGCGCAACTCCGCCTTCGAGCCCATCCTCGGCGACGAGGCCACGGTGCTCGGCAAGGTCGTGGCGGTGCTCCGCGCGGTCTGACCGCGCCCCTTCGGCATCCGCCGTCCGCCGGCATGAGAGCCGTCCTCCCGGTTTCGGGAGGCCGTGCTTCGACGGCCGCCTAGGCTCGAACCATGTCGTCCCCGTACGGTTCCTGGCCATCGCCCTTCTCCGCCGCCTCGGTCGCGGCCTCCGCCCCTCGGATCGATGGGGCGCGATTCGTCGGCTCGGAGATCTGGTGGGGCGAGTCGGTGCCGTCCGAGGGAGGGCGCGTGACGGTCCGCAGCTCGAGCGGCGCGGTGATCCTCCCCGCGCCGTGGAGCGCGCGGTCGCGCGTGCACGAGTACGGCGGCGGCGCCTGGACCGCGGATGCCGACGGCACGCTGTACTTCGTCGACGCGGGAGACCAGCGCGTGTACCGGCTCTCGCCCGGTGCAGGTCCTGTCCCGCTCACCCCCGCAGGTCCTTCGCACGGCGGACTCCGTCTGCAGCAGGGACGGCTCCTCGCCGTGCGGGAGGACCTCCGCGGAGCAGCGCAGATCCGAGGGATCGTGGAGATCCCGACCGACGGTTCAGCGGCAGCGGATGACGCCGCGATCCGTGCTTTCACGCAGGGCGACGCCTTCGTCGCACATCCCGCGCTCTCGCCCGACGGCTCGCGCATCGCCTGGGTCGCGTGGGACGGCGCGCGGATGCCGTGGGAGAGCGCGACGCTGGTCATCTCCGAGATCGACGAAGCAGACGACGAAGGCGCGGAAGGCGAGGCGGGCCCCTGGGTCGCCACGCGCGCCGCCCTCCAGCCCGAATGGGTGAGCGACACCGAGCTGCTCTACGCCGACGACCCGACCGGCCGCTGGCAGCTCCAGCGCCTGTCGCTGGTACCCGGCACACGTGACGGCGCTCCGGAGGCGATCACCTCGAGCGACGCCGACACGGGGTATGGACTCTGGGTGCTGGGCAACCGCTGGTACCAGCCCCTCGCAGACGGCCGCATCGTCGCGGTGCGCACCAACGGCCGCGACGACGTCGTCGAGATCGCTGCCGACGGCTCGACCCGCACCCTCGACGTCCCCTGCGACGGCCATGTGAGCGTCGACGACGTGTCCGGCTCTCGCGTGCTGCTCTCCGGCAGCAGCTCGACGAGCGCACCCGGTGTCTGGTGCGTCGACCTCGATTCCGGCGAGACGATCACGGTCGCCGGCGGCGAACCGGTCGACACCGCCTGGATGCCGCCCGCCACCGCGATCCTCGTGGACGGAGGCCAAGGCTCGGTGCATGCGTTCGCCTATGCTCCGGCCAACCCCGAAGCCGCAGCGCCGGAAGGCGAGCTGCCTCCGTACGTGGTCTTCGTCCACGGCGGCCCCACCGCACACGTCACCGGCGCGACATCCGCCGCCATCGCGTTCTACACCAGCCGGGGCATCGGCGTGCTCGATGTCAACTACGGCGGCTCCACCGGGTACGGTCGCGCCTACCGCGACCGCCTGCACGGGCAATGGGGAATCGTCGACGTCGACGACGTGATCGCCGCCGCGCGCGGCCTCGCTGACGCGGGTCTCGCCGATGCCTCGCGCATCGCGATCCGCGGAAGCTCGGCAGGGGGCTGGACCGTCCTCTCGGCGCTGGTGCGCGGCGGCACCTTCGCCGCGGGGATCAGCCGCTACGGCGTCGCGGACCTCCGGATGCTGGCGGAGCACTCGCACGGCTTCGAGGAGCACTACATCACCGGGCTCGTCGGACCGCTCCCGGAGGCCGAGGCCCTCTACATCGAGCGTTCACCGCTGACGCATGCGGAACGGATAGATGTGCCCGTGCTGCTGATGCAGGGAGCCGAGGACCGGGTCGTGCCGCCGTCGCAGTCGGAGGCCATCCGCGATGCTCTGGCGGCGAACGGCGTCGAGCACGAGTACGTCGTCTACCCCGGCGAGGGTCACGGGTTCCGCAGCGGGACGACGATCGTGAACGCCCTGGAACGCGAACTGGCCTTCCTGGGGCGGGTGTTCGCCTTCACTCCGAGCCTCTGAGACCGACGACTACTCGCCGACGCGGTTGCGCAGACGCATGGCGCGGTCGGCCTCGCGGGTGTCCTGGCGCTCGCGGAGGGTCTGCCGCTTGTCGTACTCGCGCTTGCCCTTCGCGAGGGCGATCTCGACCTTGGCCCTGCCGTCGGAGAAGTACAGCTTCAGCGGGATCAGCGTGTAGCCGCCGGCCGAGACGGCGTGCGCGATCTTCTCGATCTCCGCTCGGTGCAGCAGAAGCTTGCGGATGCGCTTCGCGGAGTGGTTGGTCCAGTGTCCCTGCGAATACTCCGGGATGTGCACGGAGTCGAGGAACACTTCGTTGCCCTTGACGAACGCATAGCCGTCGCTGAGGTTGGCGCGCCCCTGGCGCAGCGACTTGACCTCGGTGCCGGTGAGCACCATTCCCGCCTCGTACGACTTCTCGATGTTGTAGTCGTGACGTGCGCGACGATTGGTCGCGACGACCTTCTCCCCGCGTTCCCTGGGCATGGTGCTCCTGCTCTCTGTTGTGGCCAGCCCACCAGCCTACATCAGGTGCGAGGCCGGATCAGGTGCGCAGCCAGCGACGGATCGCGAAGCCGGCCGAGAGGGCGGCCAGGATCACGCCGATGCCGATGAGGACGGGCACCACCAGAGCGGCGTCCCCCATCGTGATCCACGTCGTGATGAAGGGCACGCGCCCGCGCAGATAGCCGTTCACGCCGAAGTGCACACCTGCGACCACGGCCGCGCTGGCCAGGGCGGAGCCGAGGAACGCGGCGAACACGCCCTCCAGCACGAACGGCGTCTGGATGAATCGGTTCGAGGCGCCGACGAGGCGCATGATGCCGATCTCCTTCCGCCGTGCGTACGCCGACAACCGGATGGTCGTGCCGATCAGCAGCGTCGCCGCGATGAGCATCAGCACGGCGATGCCGACCGCGATGTAGGTCGCGACGGTCAACGCGGAGAAGAGCGGTTCGAGGTACTGGAGCTGGTCCTGCACCTGCTCGACACCGGCCTGTCCGCTGAAGGCCTCGGCGAGCACCTGCGACTGACCCGGATCCTTCATCGTCACGAAGAACACCTCGAACGCCTGGTCGGGCGTCAGCACGCTCGCCTGATCCGCGCCGAGCTGGTCGACGAGCTTCTGGTACGTCTCTTCCCTCGTGTCGAAGGTCATCGAGCTGATCAGCGGAGCGAGCGCCTCGCCTTCCAGCTGCGCGCGGACGGCCTCGACCTGCTCCTCGCTCGCCGTCCCGTCGATGCATGTCTCCGCTTCGGAGACCGCCGAGCACATGTACACCGCGACCTGGGCGCGCTCGGCCCAGTAGCCGCGCATGACGCCGATCTGCGACTGCATCAGGATCGCCGCGCCGACGAAGGTCAGCGACACGAACGTGACGAGTACGACGGAGATCACCATGGAGATGTTGCGTCGAAGGCCACCCAGGGCCTCGGTGAGGATCAGTCCGATTCTCATGAGGTCGGGCCCACTTCCTCGGCATCGTCGTCGGACAGGCCGAGGCGATCGGCGACGCCGAGCTCCGCGACGTCGACCTGCGGGAGGACGATCGGGTGCGTGCGCGGACCGACAGCGGCCGGCGTCTGCTCCTCGACGGGTTCGCGCCGAGCCTCGCTCGGTGCACTGGGGGCAGCGGCATCCGCCTTCTGCGCTCCGGGCTCCGTCGGCCGTGTGAAGGCGGGCGCCGTCTGCGCGACGGGGGCGGGAGCGGATGCCGCGGCCTTGCGCTGCGCGTCGAGCTCCTCGGCGAGAGCGGCTCGCACCACGGAGAGGTCGGCGGTCTGCCGCTGCACCTCCTGCACGGCCGTCAGCGCGGCGGCCGCCGCGGCGCCGCGCACCTCCTCCGGCACGAGCCGCGGGATGTTCGATGTGTCGCCATAACCGCCGTGCACCTCGTCGCGCACCATCTCGCCGTCGCTGAGCTCGATCACGCGACGCTGCATGGCGTCGACGAAGCCGGCCTCGTGCGTCGCCATCAGCACAGTGGTGCCTCCGGCGTTGATGCGGGCGAGCAGCTGCATGATGTCGACCGAGGTCCCGGGGTCGAGGTTTCCGGTCGGTTCGTCGGCGAGAAGCACCTGCGGACGGTTGACCAGGGCGCGGGCGATGGCGACACGCTGCTGCTCACCGCCGGACAGCTCGTGCGGCATCCGCTTCTGCTTGCCGTCGAGCCCCACGAGGGCGAGTGCCTCGGGGACCGCCTGCTGGATGAACCCACGGGACGATCCGGTCACCTGGAGCGTGAAGGCCACGTTCTGGTACACCGTCTTCGACGGCAGGAGCCGGAAGTCCTGGAACACCGAGCCGATGTGGCGACGGAAGTACGGCACCTTCCCGTTGGCGAGGGAGCGCAGGTCGCGCCCGAGCACGGCGACGCGGCCCGATGTGGGCACGTCCTCGCGCAGGATCAACCGCAGACAGGAGGACTTGCCGGAACCCGAAGCGCCGACGAGGAAGACGAACTCCCCGCGCTGCACTTCGAAGTCGACACCGGACAGCGCGGGCTTCGACGTTCCGCGGTAGCGTTTCGTGACGTTCTCGAACCGAATCATGGCGCTACGAGCCTAAGCGCCGCCTCTCGTCATGCCGCGAGCGACACCCCGCGCGGCGCACGCCGCCATGGGCGATCGTCCCCGCGATATGGACCTGATCGACGTCGCACTCCACTGCTATACATGGAGTGGCGACACACGCGATTCCGCGCGCCGAGAACTTCGAGGGGGACACCATGACGACACCTGCCGGTTGGTACGACGACGGATCCGGACGCCAGCGCTGGTGGGACGGCCAGCAGTGGACGGAGCACTTCGCCCCCGAGGCCCCGGCCGCTCCTGAGGTCGCCGCTGTTCCGGAGATTCCCGCTGCTGCCGAGGTGCCCGCTGCAACCGAGGTGCCCGCTGCAACCGAGGCGCCGGCTGCTACCGAGGCGCCCGTCGCCGAGACGCCCGTCGCCGAGACCCCGGTCGTCGAGCAGATTCCTGCTGTCGACGAGACCCCGGCAGCGGATGTCGTCGTTCCCGCGGAGACCCCGATCACCCCCGACGATGCGGCCGTGGAGTCCGCTCCGCATGCCGTCGAGGAAACGGTCGTCGCTCCCGAGGCACCGCAGGACTGGGCCGCTCCCGCGGCCCCCGCGGCTCCGGCGGCTCCCGCAGCTCCGTACGGAGCCTCGGCGCACCCGGGATCGACCCCGGTCGTCCCGCCCGTCCCCCCTGTCCCCCAGGGCGGCGCACCGGTGTACCCCGGCGCCACGGCTCCGGCATACCCGGCTGCTCCCGGCGTCTACCCGGCCACCGGTGGCGCCTATCCCGCGGCCGGCGCATACGCCGCGGGCGGGTACCCGGCATCGGCTCCGTATGCGGCCCCAGCTCCGACGGGACCGCAGAAGATGTCGATCCTCGGACTCGTCGGACTCGGCCTCGCCGCGCTCGGCCTGATCCTCGCCTTCATCCCGTTCACGCTGCCGTTCGCGTGGGTCCTGCTCGCCGCGGGCTTCATCGTGTCGCTCATCTCCCTGTTCCTCAAGGGAAAGAAGTGGCCGGGCTTCACGGGTCTCGGCGTCTCCATCGTCGGCGCCATCGTCGCCTTCATCATGGGCTTCGTCTTCCTCTTCGCTCTCGCGAACGAGATCGAGGACGCGATCCCGGATCCGATCCCCACCTCCGACTCAGGAACCGATGACGGCACCGACGAGAGCGCACCGCCCGCCGATGTCGCCGAGGGCAGCATGGGTGAACCCGTCACCGTGCAGCAGATGTCCGGCACCGGAGAGGTGACGGTGAATTCCGCGACCTGGAGCCCGACGAATGACTCCGGCTTCGACCCCACCAACGGCGGCTACCTGCTCGTCGACCTGACGTGGAAGACGCTCGACGGCACGACCTACGTGAACCCGCTCTACTTCTCGATCGAGACCGCCGAGGGCGCGGCGGGCGACTACGACATCTTCGGCGACGCGACCCTCGAGTCCAGCGAGCTTCCCGCCGGGCAGACGACACAGGGAACGGTCTCGTTCGACGTCGCGCAGAGCGGTTCGTACGTCATCATCATCACGGATGAGCTCCTGCAGGAGGTCGCACGGGTGACGGTGGAGCCCTCGGCCGGCTGACCGCCGACCACAGAGAAGACAACAGGAAAGATCGATGACGACACCTGCCGGCTGGTACGACGACGGTTCCGGAACGCTGCGGTGGTGGGACGGGCAGCAGTGGACCGCGCACGTGCGCACAGAGCCGCAGCCGAGTGCGCCTGCGGAACCGGTCGCGCCCGTCGAGGCGGTGACGCCGAGCCCCGTCGCTGCCGAACCGCAGCCGTTCGTGCCGCCCTACGCCATACCCGCGCAGGTCGGGTATCCCGGTGCGGCATCCGCTCCGACGTACCCGGCGGCATCCGCGCCCGGGTATCCCGGCGCGGCCACGCACCTGCCGTCGCCGGCACCCGCTCGCAAGGTCTCCGTCCTCGGGATCATCGGCCTCGCCGTCGCGGTGCTGGGCGTCGTCCTCGCCTGTGTTCCGCCGGTCGCGGCCATCGGCTGGGTCGTGCTCGGTCTCGGCTTCGTCACCTCGCTCGTCTCGCTGTTCCTCCGCGGCGCGAAGTGGCCGGGTATCACCGGCATGGGCGTGACCGTCTTCGGCACGGTGCTGGCGCTCGGGGTGGCTCTCCTCACTCTCGGGATCGACTCGACCGCGGAGGCCGATCCGGTCCCGATCGCCACCCCGAGCGAGCGGCCTCCGGTCGATGATTCGACGGAGGGGACGACCGACCCCTCCGAGATCGAGGGCGCCGAGATGGTCCCCTTCGCGGACCTCGCCGTCGGCGACTGCATACCCCTCGTGGAGTACGACCCGGAGGAGGAGATCTTCGAGGTGCCGGTCGTGCCCTGCGATCAGCCGCACACCGACGAGGTCTACTTCATCTACCAGCTCGACGACGGCGACTATCCCGGCGATGACGCGATCTACGAGCTCGCCTGGGACGGCTGCGCCGCGCAGTTCGAGGGGTTCGTCGGGCTTCCCTATGAGGAGTCCGAGTTCGACATCTACAACTACACGCCGACCAAGGCGTCGTGGACCCGGATGGACGACCGCACTGTCCACTGCATCATCTACAGCTACGAAGACGTGACCACTTCGCTCCGGGGCACGGCGCGCTGAGAGCATCAGTTTCATGAAGAAAGGCCCCGGAATCCTCCGGGGCCTTTCTTCATCGGCTCAGTCGCCGATACTCAGTCCTGGTCCGGACGCTTGCGCCAGCGGATGCCGGCCGAGATGAAGCCATCGAGGTCGCCGTCGAACACGGCTGCGGGGTTGCCCGACTCGTGCCCGGTGCGCAGGTCCTTGACGAGCTGCTGGCCGTAGAGGAAGTACGAGCGCATCTGGTCGCCCCAGCTTGCGGTGATGTTGCCCGCGAGCTCCTTCTTCTTCGCCGCTTCCTGCTCCTTCTGCAGCAGCAGGAGGCGCGTCTGCAGCACGCGCATGGCGGCCGCGCGGTTCTGGATCTGCGACTTCTCGTTCTGCATCGACACGACGATGCCGGTCGGGAGGTGGGTCAGGCGCACGGCGGAGTCGGTCGTGTTGACGGACTGGCCACCGGGGCCCGAGGAGCGGAAGACGTCGACCCGGATGTCGTTCTCGGGGATGTCGACCTCGGTCGCCTCCTCCATGAGCGGGATGACCTCGACGGCGGCGAACGACGTCTGGCGCTTGTCGGCGGAGCCGAAGGGGCTGATGCGGGCGAGACGGTGCGTGCCGGCCTCGACCGACACGGTGCCGAACGCGTAGGGCGCATCGATCTCGAAGGTCGCCGACTTGATGCCCGCACCCTCGGCGTAGGAGGTGTCCATCACCTTGACGGGGTACTTGTGGCGCTCGGCCCAGCGCAGGTACATGCGCATCAGCATCTCGGCGAAGTCGGTGGCGTCGTCGCCGCCGGCACCCGAGCGGATGGTGATGATCGCGGAGCGCTCGTCGTACTCGCCGTCGAGCAGTGTCTGCACCTCGAGCTGGTTGATGACGTCGGTGAGCGCGGCGAGCTCGGTGCGAGCCTCCTGCGCCGACTCCTCGTCACCCATCTCATTCGCGAGGCCGACGAGCACCTCGAGATCGTCGAGCCGCGACGCGATGCCGGTGATCCGGGCGAGCTCCGACTGACGGTGGCTGAGGGCGCTGGTCACCTTCTGCGCGCGCTCGGTGTCGTCCCAGAGGTCGGGTGCGCCGGCTTCCTCGCTGAGCCTCGCGATCTCGTCGCGGAGGTGGGAGACATCGACGACCTCGCTGATGTCGCCGAAGGTGTGCCTGAGCGCCTGGATTTCGGCGGAGAGATCTAGTTCGAGCATGACACCTCAGCCTAACGTGCCGCCTGCTCGCGCGGGGACGCCGCATCTCGAGCGTCCGCGGACGGGGGTAGCGTGAGTGCGTGAGCAGTGCATCGACCGTCCTTCGACAGTTCGGGCCGATGGTGTACCTGCCGACGATCCTCTTCGCGCTCGGCGAAGGCGCGGTCATCCCGCTCATCCCGGTGATCGCCGCCTCGATGGGAGCGGATGTCGCCTTCGCGGCGCTCGTCGCGTCTGCCCTCGTGATCGGTCAGCTGTGTGGCAATCTCCCCGCCGGCTGGGCGGTCGGCCGCATCGGCGAGAGGTTCACGATGGTGATCGCCGGGGTCATCTCTATCCTCGCCGCTGTCGGCATGGTGCTCGCCCCGTCGCTCGGCGTGCTCGCAGCATCCGTCTTCGTGCTGGGCATGTGCGCGGCGGCGTTCGGTCTCGCGCGGCACGCCTTCATGACCACGCGCGTGCCCGTGGCATTCCGGGCGCGTTCGCTTTCGCTGCTGGGCGGGAGCTTCCGTCTGGGCATCTTCATCGGCCCGTTCGTGGCCGCCGGCCTCCTGCAGCTCTTCGGCAGCGAGCAGGCGGCGATCTGGTTCTTCCTGGGCTGCCTGGTCGCGATGGTGCTGCTCGTGCTGCTCGGTCCCGACCCCGAGAAGACGATCCCGCCGGTCACGACGACGACACCCGTGCGCTACGCGGAGGATTCCGGTGAGGCGGTGAGCGGATCGATCCCCACGATCGAGCGCGCCGGCATCTTCCAGACCATGTGGCGGCAGCGCGCCGTGCTCGGGCGTCTCGGGCTGGCTGCGGCCTCGCTGTCGGCGGTGCGGTCGGCACGGCAGGTCGTGCTCCCCCTGTGGGGGCTGTCGCTCGGGCTGGACGCCTCGACGATCGCGATCGTGGTCGGTGTCTCCGGCGCGATCGACTTCGCTCTCTTCTACGCCAGCGGCCAGGTGATGGACCGCTTTGGCCGCCTGTGGGCGGCGATGCCGGCGATGGTGCTGATGGGCGCGGGGTTCCTCGCGATGTCGTTCACGCATGACCTCGAGGCGTCGGTGCTCTGGTTCGGCCTGTTCGCGGGAGTGCTGGGCGTGGGGAACGGACTGTCGAGCGGGATCCTCCTGACCCTCGGAGCCGATGTCGCGCCGAAGCGCGAGCCGGCGGCGTTCCTCGGCTCCTGGCGGACGCTGACGGATGCCGGTGGAGCGATCGCTCCGCTCCTGGTCGCCGCGATCACCGCGGTGTCGGCGCTGCCGTTCGCGGCTGCCGCGATGGGCGTCGTGAGCCTTCTCGGCGCTGCGGGATTCCTGCGCTGGATCCCGAAGTTCGTGCCGCGGGCGCGGCCGGAGAAGGAGAACGAATGAGCCGGATGCTGTCCGCCGACGTGCATCGGCTGGTCGCCGATTACCTGCCGAGGTCGGAGCGGGAACGCGCTGCGCAGGAGGACTTCGCCTCGTTCTTCTCCGGCGACGACGGGCCTGTGCGGCGCGAGTCCGGCCCCGACCATGCGACCGCCTCGTGCGTCGTGTTCGACGAGACGCTCACGCAGACGCTGCTCGTCTTCCACGGCAAGGGGCGGTTCTGGGTGCAACCGGGAGGGCACGCGGAAGACGGTGACGCGTCGATCATGGAGGCCGCGCTGCGCGAGCTGCGCGAGGAGACCGGCATCGAGACGGCCGTGCCGACCTCTCCCCTGGCCTACGACCTGGACCACCACGGGCTCTCGTCCCGGTTCGGCCGCTGCGCCTCGCACCTCGACATCGGGATCGCGGTGATCGTCGACCCGCAGCTCGCGCTGAGCGTGAGCGACGAGTCGGAGGATGCGCGTTGGTGGCCTGTCGACGCACTGCCGGCCGAGGTGCCGCCGCAGCTCGAGCCGCGGCTGGCGGGACTTCTCGAACGGCTGCGATCGCAGCGCTAGTCTGCGCGGTGGAAGGTGGCATGAGCGCCTTCGTCGTCGAGCATGCGCAGCTCATCGGCGTCGACCAGTTCGACCGAGGTGATGCCCGTCCGTTCGATCGCGAACGCGTCGGGGCACCCGCCGATGTCCGGCAGGCTCGTGGTCGTCGCCGTGACCTCGTCGCCGCCGATCGACCAGTTTCCGGAGGCGACGCAGAGTCCGGCGATGCTGAACGTCCCGTCGGCGTCGATGCGCAATCGAGCCTCGTCGGTCGTCTCCGCGACCCATTCGCCGACCAGCTGATCCGCAAGGGGCGCCATTTCGGGCGTCGGAGCCGGCTCCGGCACCGCGCACGACGTCAGGACGACCGCCGTCAGCAGACAGGTCAGCGAGCGGATGAACGAGCGGGCACGGAAGGCCATGCCTCATCCTGTCGCGATCGAGGCAAGACCGGAAGCCTCATTCGAGTGCCGTGCGGCTCGTCGCCGTCGACGCCAACTCCACGCCTTCGGGCACGAAGAGCGAGAGCAGCGGCGGATTCCAGGTCGTCGTGAGCGTGACGCGAGCCGAGACGCCGTCGGGAGTGCCGGCGGAGGCGAGCGCGGCGTCACCGGGGAGCGCGTCCATCAGGGCCGAAGCCTGCTCGCGCACACCGGCATCCGTCAACTCCGCGCGCACGTCTTCACCGCTCACCTGCAGAGTGAATCCGTCGGCTCCGGCGAGCGCGGCCGCGTCGGCGAGCGCGTCCAGCCGCTTCTGGGCGATGTACAGGTCGGTCGCGCACACGCAGACGAAGACGACGGCGACCGCCAGGAGCACGTAGCCGAGGGTGAGGAGCAGGACGCTCCCCTCCTCACCCTCACGGCGAGCGCGATCTGCGGTCATCCCACACCCCACAGCCGGGACACCTTCTGCGCGGCTGCTGCCTGCACGGTGACGGAAGCCGCGCGGTCGAGGCCGAAGATCGGGGGCACCAGCGGCAGTCGCACGCGAGCGGCGACGGTCACGATGAGCGTCGCCCCCGCCGACGGACAGCCGACGCCCGCGGGCGAGCAGGAGAGCGAGACGTCGACCGCTTCCGGGTCGAGCCCGTACTCCGCGATGATCCCCGCCAGAACGGCCTCTCCGTTCGCCGCGGCCGCGGCGGCATCGGGCGCCATCGCGATCGCGCGTGCCGTGTGGCGTGCGGCCGCCTCCGCGCCGAGCGTCTGCTCCTGGATCGCGCCCAGCGCGATCACCAGGTAGACGAGCGGGACGAGCAGGATGACGCCGACGGTGATGAACTCAAGCGCCGCAGACCCCTCGTCATTCCTCGCCCAGGCTCTCCACCGGTGCATGCGCTTCCACCTCCAGCGCGTAGGGGACTCCGATGAGCCCGAGCACGGGGAGAGACGTGCGGATGCGCACATCGACGGTCTCGTGGCCGAGTTCCTCCGAGGTGCCGACGATGACGTCCCCCGCATACGCTGCGCCGACCGCCCGGGTGATCACCGACCGCGACCGCTCCGCGCCCTCTTCCAGGCTCGTGTCGGCGAGTGCGGCGTGATACGCCCCTTCGACGGCCGCATCGTGGACGACGTTGCGCACGTACACGGCCAGCGCCAGCTGCAGCACCGCCAGCGTGAGCACGGTGAGGAGCGTGCCGACCAGCACGAACTCGACCGGGCTCGAACCTCGCTCGTCGTGCAGCACCCGAGGGCCACACATCTCAGAGACCGGACACCCGCTGGATCGCCTGCTCGAACAGCGCGGTGAGCGCGGGCCCCGCGACCGCCCAGATCAGCACGACCAGTCCTGCGGTCATCAATGTGACCAGCACCCAGCCGGGGACGTCCCCGCGCTCATCCCGGGCGAGGTCGCGAAACCAGCCGCGTGTTCCGCGCCACCAGCGCGTGTGGTGATCCCCTCGTCGGAGGTCGTGCGTGTCTATCGTCATGGTCGTCCTTTCGTGAACGGTCAGCCGATGCCGAGCCGGAGGATGAAGAGTCCCGGGTAGATCGCGAAGAGCACCGACAGCGGGAGGATGAGGAACACCAGCGGCAGGAGCATCAGGATCTCCTTGCGCCCCGCCTGCTCGATGAGGGTGCGCTTCGCGTCTTCGCGAGCATCGCCTGCCTGTGCGTGCAGCACGCCGGCGAGTGGCGCACCGTGCTCGAGCGCGGAGATGACCTGATCCACGGCGCGCGCGAGTCCGGGGAGCTGCAGGCGCGTCGCCATCTCGCTCAGCGCATCCGCGAGAGGAGAACCCGTTCCCGCGGCGAGGACGACTTGTCGCAGCTCTGCGCTGAGTTCCCCGGAGCCGACGGCGGCGACCCGCCGCAGCGAATCGAGGAAGCCCTCACCCGCCGACAGACAGAGGGCCAGGAACTCGAGCGTCGTCGGGAGCTCGTCGGTGAGCCGAGCGCGGCGGGCCTTGGCCCGCACCGAGAGCTGCATGTCGTAGCCGACCGCGGCTGTCGCCCCGGCGAGGATCGGGATGGCGATGACGGGCGCGGACATCCTGCCGGCGACGGCCAGCGCGATCACGGCGAGCGCTCCTGCGCTGATTCCGGCGAGCAGCCATCCCAGCTGACGACCCCGGAACGCGACAGGGTCCGCGGACAGCCCGGCCTGGGCCAGCCGAAGCCGCAGGATCTCCCCGCCGCCCAGCATCCGGTCGAATCCCTGCTGCGCGCGCTGCCAGAGCCCCCGGTTCCCTGCCGGAAGCATCCCCGCGCCCCGCAGCAGACCACGGGGCATGTCCTCGTCGGCGACGACGTCGCGCACATACGGCGCGATGCGCACGGTCAGCGAGACGGCCCGCCACCGTGGCAGCGCCGCCAGAATGCACAGCAGCCCCGCCGCGAGGGTTCCGCCGATCAGCACCGCGCTCGCGAGAACCGAGAGTCCGCTCATCCGAACCATCTCCGAGGCTCCGGCAGCCTGCCGATCCGGATCATGATCCGGAAGGCGAGGACCGAGACGGCGGCGCCGACACAGATCACGATGACGCCCTCTGGCGTGCCGTAGGCCGAGGCGCCCTCCGGCCTCATGACGAGGAGACCGAGCACGACCCACGGTGCGATCGCCCCCAGCACCGCAGCACCGCGGATCCAGGACTGGCGCGCCTCCACCTCTCCCCGCAGTGCGGCATCCGCTCGCACCGACGAGGAGAGCGCGCGCAGCACGGAGATGAGCTCGGTGCCGCCGACCTGTCGCGCCATGCGCAGCGTCTCCACGATCCGGTCGCCGATCGGGTCTGCCAGCGACGTCTTCAACCGGTCGAGGCTGGTCTCGAATCGTCCCGTGGCGCGCAGGTCGCGCGCGAACACCACGAAGGCGGGACGAAGCATCGCCGGCGACGACTCCGCCAGCCCCGCCACCGCGTCAGGCAGGGAGAGACCGACGCGGATCGCGGCGATGAGCAGGTCGCAGACATCCGGCCACAGCTGCCGACGCAGGCGGCGCAGCCTCAGCCGGCGCCCTCGCAGCCACATCACAGGCGCCGCACCCGCGGCCGCACCGGCGAGGGCCGCCAGGACGGCGATGCCGGTGACGAGCCAGACGGCGGATGCGACCAGCAGGGCTGCCGCGAGCATCACGGCGATCAGGACCCGCGGGGCCACGGCATCCGCACCGGCCTCTTCCAGCAGGCGCGCGAGACGGCCCTTCCGGACGGCGTGCATCTCCCGGTCGTGCACGGGCCACATCCACGGCGACAGGCTCAGCAGGATGCCCGCGGCGAGCAGCGCGCCCATGAGGACGGTCACGACGCGACCCCGCTTCGACTCGCCGCGTCATAGAGCGTGCGAGTCCTGATCCTTCCCTCGACGACCTCACCGGTCGGAGCGACGATCTCCTGCACGCGGCGCTGTCCGGACGCGTCACGTGCACAGTGCACGACCAGGTCGATCGCCGCGGCGAGCGCGGGTGCGATGAAGGTGCGATCGATGTTCCGTCCGGCGAGCAACGGCAGGATCGCGAGCTTCTCCAAGGCTTCCGTTGCCGAGTTCGCGTGCACGGTTCCCGCCCCGGGAACCCCGGTGTTGAGTGCGAGGACGAGGTCGAGCGCCTCCGCATCGCGCACCTCGCCGACGACCAGCCGGTCCGGGCGCATGCGCAGCGCCTCTTTCACGAGCCGCCGCAGAGTGATCTCCCCGGTGCCTTCGAGGCCGGCCTGCCGTCCCTGAAGAGCGACGAGATCGGTCCCCTCGACAGCGAGCTCGAAGGTCTCCTCGACAGTGATGATGCGCTGGGAATCCGCGCAGGAGGCCAGAAGCGCACCGAGCAGTGTCGTCTTGCCGGCGTGTGTCGCGCCGGACACGATCACGCTGCGACCGCCCCGCATCGCGTCACGCAGCAGGTCGGCGATCGCGACCGGCATCGCGCCCTGTGCCGTCAGCGCGTCCAGGGTGCGGTATCGAGGCAGGAACTTGCGGATGTTCACCACCCAGGAGCCTCGAACGACATCCGCGATCGCGACGTGCAGTCGCGAGCCGTCAGGCAGGGAGGCGTCGACGAAGGGCTGGCTGATGTCCACCCGGCGCCCGGTGGGCTGCAGCATCCGCTCCACCAGATCGCGCACCGTCGTGTCGGCGAGCCGCAGTCCGGTGCGCTCCGTAACTCCGCCGCGCGCGACGTGCACGTGACCGTCGCCGTTCACCCAGATCTCCTCGATCTCTGCGTCGTCCAGGAACGGCTGCAGGGGTCCGATCCCGCTCACCGCCGCGAGCACATCGCGCACGCAGGCGACCTCGTCGTCGATCAAGGCCTCGCCGCGGGACAGTGCATGGTCGTCATGACGACGCACCTCCGCCTGGGCGATGCGTCGAGCTGCATCCGGATCGATCGACGGATCCACGCCCTCGACCCGCAACCGCGATCGCACGCGTTCGGCGACGAGGGCAGACGGATGACTCACCCGGGCATCATGCCAAGAATCGTGCGTGCACCTCGGAAGTTATCCACAGAGCGATCGACGACCCGCACATCGCACCGCGAAGCGCAAGGGGCCAGACCTCTCGGACCCCGCGGTGGTGGACTGACCGGAACGTGAGCATCACCTCAGCGAAAGGAACCGTCATGACCGACTCCTCCCCTGTTCCCGGCCCGCCCGTCCCCTCTGTGCCCGGCGAGCAGCCGACCGGCCCCGGCCCCGCCGACCCTGGACAGACCCCGCCCGGACCCGCCGTCCCCTCGCCCTCGCAGCCGTCGCCCGCGTTCCCCGACGAGCCGTCGCCGACCCACCCGAACGAACCGCTGACCCCGACGCCGCAGGAGCCGCTCGCCCCGCATCCGGAGGAGCCTCTGGCACCGAACCCGGAGGAGCCGCTCATCCCCGGCTCCGGCCCGTTGGCCTGACGCGACGTGGTCGCACGCGATCCGATAGACCGGCGTTAGTCTCGCTGCATGACGCGTGTGTGGTTGACGCCGTGGGAGTGGGCGTGCTGCGGCGACCCGTTCGCGGTCGGAGACGAGGTCGACTTCGGCATCCGGCCGCGCGAGTCCGTGCTTCTGGTCGACGCGCTCGGCACCGAACTGGCGTCGTCCGTGGACGCTCTGGAATCGCACCATGAGCACGAGTACGCGGACCGTGTGCGCGGCAGGGTCGCCGCGGTGCAGGAGGTGACGCACGAGGTCGTGGAGCGGGCGTCCCGGTCTCGTCGAGGCCGGGACGCCCGCACGAGTCAGTGACGTTCGAGCCTGTTCCCGACACGACGCGACTCCAGGCGGTCGCCGGTGTGCGGCTGCCGGTCGACCGGGTCGTCGCGCGGCGCGCGGAACTCGAGGGTGCGCCGACCGACCGACCGCGGCGATCACGCGTCGGCTGGCTCGTCGACGTGGAAGAGCCCCCGACAGAGGGAGAACGGAAGCGCTCCGGAACTGCGGGCTGATCTCCAGAATCCGTGTTTGTCCGATCAGTAGACTGATTCCACCGCGCGGGAGTGGTGAAATTGGCAGACACGCAGGATTTAGGTTCCTGTGCCCTAGGGCGTGTGGGTTCAAGTCCCACCTTCCGCACGACGGCTGCTTCTGCATCCTCACCGTTACACCGCCGACCAATAACGACCGACGGGAATCCCTGTGCTCGAAACCATGCTGCACGCACCCAACGCCCTCATCCCCTGGCTCGACCCCGCGACGATCATCGGTACCGCAGGTCCCTGGGCGCTCCTCGTGGTGTGCTTCATCGTCTTCGCCGAGACCGGCCTCCTCGTGGGCTTCCTGCTGCCGGGCGACACGCTGCTCGTCATCTCGGGGCTGCTGTCACACCCGATCGCCGGCTCGGAGCACGGTGTCTTCGGCGTCAACGTCTGGATCGTCGCCCTGCTGATCGGCCTCGCGGCCTTCGTGGGTGGAGAGGTCGGCTACGTCATCGGCCACAAGGGCGGACCCGCGGTCTTCGAGCGCAAGGAATCCGGTCTCTTCAGCAAGAAGAACGTCGAGCGCACCAACGCGTTCTTCGAGCGCTTCGGCGGCATCACCGTCATCCTCGCCCGCTTCGTGCCGATCGTGCGCACGTTCGCGCCGGTCGCGGCGGGTGTCGGTCACATGCCGTGGCGCAAGTACACGCTCTACAACCTCATCGGCGCGATCCTCTGGGGCTTCGGTCTGACGATGTTCGGATACCTCATCGGCTTCATCCCGCCGGTGGCGACGTTCGTCGAGAGCTACATCGACCTGATCCTGCTCGCGGCAGTCGGCGGTACGGCACTGGTCACGCTCTGGCACTACTTCTCCGAGCGCCACAAGGCCAAGAAGGCTGCGGCGGCGGGCGAAGACGTCACGACGGATGCCGGGGAGGCCGAGGAACTCGCCCTGAACCCCGAGGTGTTCGAGCGGGCTCCCGACCTGGACGGCGACGGCAAGCGCTGAGGCCCGCCGGCGCGGTCAGCCGGTCTTCTTCGCCGGCTTCTTCGCCTTCGCCGGCTTCTCGCTCGCGCGCTTCTCCTTGGATCGCGCGACGCTCTCGCGCAGCGCCTCCATGAGGTCGATGACCTCGCCGCTCTTGCTGTCGGCATCCGCTTCGCCGAAGGTGTCGGCGATCTCGAAGCTCTCGCCTGCCTCGATCTTCGCGTCGATGAGGGTGCGCAGCTCCTTCTGGTACTCGTCGACGAAGGCTTCGGGATCGAAGTCGGCCGAGTAGCTGTCGACCAGGGCGGCGGACATCTCGAGCTCCTTCTTCGAGATCCGCACGTCCTCGTCGAGCGCGGGGAACTCGGCCTCGCGCACCTCGTCAGCCCAGAGCAGGGTCTGCAGCACGAGCACCTTTCCGCGCACGCGCAGGGCCGCGAGCCGGGTCTTCTGCCGCAGCGTGAAGCGCACGATCGCGGTCCGGTCGGTCTGCTCGAGCGTCTTGCGCAGCAGCACGTAGGCCTTCGCCGACTTCGAGTCGGGCTCGAGGTAGTACGGCTTGTCGAGCGTCAGCAGATCCACCTGATCGGAGGGCACGAACTCGACGACGTCGATCTCGCGGCTCTTCTCCGCCGGCAGCGCGGCGAGGTCGTCCTTGGTGAGCACGACCGTCTGCCCCTCCTCGACATACGCCTTGTCGATGTCGGCGTAGGCCACGGTCTCTCCGCACACCTCGCACGTGCGCTGGTAGCGGATGCGCCCGCCGTCCTTCTCGTGCACCTGATGCAGCGGCACGTCGTGGTCCTCGGTCGCCGAATACACCTTCACCGGCACGTTCACGAGCCCGAACGTCAACGCGCCCTTCCAGATCGTCCTCATTCCCCCAGTGAACACCAGCCACACCCGTCACGACCAGCCCTTGACGACGGCGGCTGGCTACGCTTGCTCCATGGTCGGAGAAGCGCAGGTGGTGCAGGTCGACGGCCGCCGTCTGCGCGTGACCAATCTCGACAAGGTCGTCTACCCCGAGACCGGCACCACCAAGGGCGAGGTCATCGCGTACTACTCCGCGATCGCTCCGCTTCTGCTCCCCCTCCTCGACGGCCGCCCGGTCACGCGCAAGCGGTGGGTGGAGGGGGTCGGAACGGCGGATGCTCCGGCCGACGCGTTCTTCACGAAGCAGCTCGAGCCGGGAGCCCCGGAGTGGATCCCGCGGCAGGCGATCCAGCACTCCGACGGACCCAAGGAGTATCCGCTCGTCGAAGACGTGCCGACTCTGGTGTGGCTCGCACAGGTCGCCGCGATCGAGCTGCACGTTCCCCAGTGGCGCTTCGCCCCCGATGGCCTCCCCGGGCGTCCCGACCGACTCGTGCTCGACCTCGACCCGGGGCCGGGCGTGGGTCTCGCGCAGTGCGCCGAGGTCGCCCGCATCGCCCGCGGCATCCTCTCCGACATGGGCCTCGACCCGCTGCCCGTCACGAGCGGCAGCAAGGGCATCCACCTGTACGCCGCCCTTCCCGGCGAGCAGACCAGTCACGAGATCTCCGCCGTGGTGAAGGAGCTCGCGCGGCTCATCGAGAACGACCACCCCGACCTCGCGACGAGCGTCATGTCGAAGGCGGTCCGCGGTGGAAAGGTGTTCCTCGACTGGAGCCAGAACAACGGCAAGAAGACGACGATCTCGCCCTATTCGCTGCGCGGCCGCGCGCAGCCGTGGGTCGCCGCCCCACGCACCTGGGGCGAGCTCGACGATCCCGACCTGGCACAGCTCGACATCGACGAGGTGCTCGCCCGCGCCGCGGACGGCATCGACCCGCTGGCGGCGTTACGGCCGGAGCCCGGGGCCCCGGTCTCTCCCCCGGCATCCGCTCCGGCGGCGGCGCCCGCCGTTCCCCGACGGTCCTCGCGACATCCGCGGATCGCCGCCGCACCGGCGTCCGGGACGACCACCGCCACTCTCGCGCCCATGCTCGCCGAGAACGGCACCCCCGCGCTCGCCCGCGCACTCAGCGACCCGTCGTGGGTCGAGGTCAAATGGGACGGCATCCGCGCGATGGGAACGTGGGCGGACGGACGGATGCTGCTGCACGCGCGCCGCGGAACCGACATCACGGCGCGCTACCCCGAACTCACCGCCGATGGCGCTCCGTTCCTCCCTGCCACGGACGCCCTGGTCGACGGTGAGATCGTCGCCTTCGACGCTCAGGGGCGGCCGAGCTTCTCCCTGCTGCAGAACCGGATGCATCTCACGCGACTGCGCGAGATCGAGCGGGAGGTGGTGCACACGCCGATCGTCTACATGCTGTTCGACCTGCTGCGCCTCGACGGGCACGACCTGACGTCGATGCCGCTGCACCAGCGCCGCACCCTGCTGGAGGACCTCGTCGCCGACCTGGACGCGCCGATCCAGGTCCCGCCGGTCTTCGACGACGTCGACGCCGCCCTCGCGGCCAGTGAGCAGTTCGGTCTCGAGGGTGTCGTCGCGAAGGACCCGGCATCGCGGTACCGGCCGGGACTGCGATCGCCCTCCTGGCTGAAGCTCAAGCACACGCGCATGCAGGAGGCCGTGATCGTCGGCATCCGTCCCGGCAAGGGCGACAGGGAGAGCACGCTCGGCTCGCTGCTGCTCGCGGTGCCGGACCCGGCGAACGGTCGCGAGCTGCGCTACGTCGGACGCGTGGGCACGGGGTTCACCGAGCGCATCCTGCGCGATCTCCTCACCCGCCTCGAACCGCTGCGCGTGCCCTCTGCCCCGCTCGACGGGGTGCCGGCGCCCGATGCCTCCGATGCACTGTGGGTGCGGCCGGAGCTCGTCGGGGAAGTCGAGTTCGCGAACTGGACGCCCGACGGCGTTCTCCGGCACGCGCGGTGGCGAGGTCTGCGGCCCGACAAGACAGCCGACGAGATCGTCGTCGAACCCTGACGACGGTCAGGCGTGGTGCGGCTCGCAGTCGGACTGCTCGGCCGGTTCGATCTGGAACGTCGAATGCTCCACGTCGAAATGATCCGCGAGGCAGGCCTGCATCTCGGAGAGCAGCTTCGCCGAGCGCCCATCGGCCAGGAGCGCCGGATCCACGCTGACGTGCGCCGTGAACACCGGGGCGCCACGGGTGAGCTGCCAGACGTGCACGTCGTGCACGCCGGTGACGCCCTCGTACGCGAGCAGGTGCGTGCGGATCTCGCTCACCGCCGTGCCCTTCGGCGCGGATTCGGCGAGCACGGAGAACACCTCGCGTAGCAGCGCGATCGCCCGAGGGATGATCATCGCGGCAATGAACAGCGAGGCGATGGCGTCCGCCGCCATCCATCCCGTGGTCAGGATGATCACCGCGGCCACGATGACCGCGGCAGAGCCGATCAGGTCACCCATCACCTCCAGGTACGCGCCGCGCACGTTGATGCTGGTGCGCTGGGCGCGACTCAGCAGCCACATCGAGATCGCGTTGGCGATCAGACCCCCGACGGCGACGACGAGCATGAGCCCGCCGGCGACCTCGACCTCGCTCGGATCGATGAGGCGCCCGATGCCCTCGACGGCGACCCAGGCCGCCAGGGCGATCAGGATCACGGCGTTGATCAGAGCGCCGAAGACCTCGGCCCGCTGATAGCCGAACGTGCGCCGGTCATCGGCCGGACGCGCGGCGACGGATGCCGCGATGAGCGCGATCACGAGCGCCGAGGCATCCGTGAACATGTGCGCCGCGTCGGCGAGCAGCGCGAGGGAGCCGGTGAGGAGCGCTCCGACGACCTGCACGATCATGACGGTCGCGGTCAGCGACAGCGAGATCGCCAGGAGGCGTCTGCTGCTCGCCGAGCGGATGCCGCCGGCGGCGGGTGCGTGATCGTGCATGCCCCCAGGCTAGACCGGCAGACAGGGCTCCAAGGGCGATTCCGCCTAGTCGGGAAGGGTAACGAGAACCAGTCTCAGCAGGAGCTCGATTCGCTCAGAGCCCTTCCAGCAGCGGCACCAGCTCGGCGAATGCCCGCGCGCGGTGCGACTGCGCCTGCTTCTCCTCCGCCGTGAAGTCGCCCACCGTGCGCTCAGCACCTTCAGGTTGGCCGTCGGGGACGAAGATCGGGTCGTAGCCGAAGCCGCCTCCGCCGGACGTCGCCTGCGCGAGCCGCCCCGGCCAGAGGCCTTCGACGACCTCCTCGCGACCGTCGGGCGTGACGAGGGCGATGGTCGACGTGAAGTGCGCAGTGCGGTGCGGATCGGCGACGTCGCGCAGCTGGTCCAGGAGCAGCTCCAGGTTCGCCGCGGCATCCTTCTTCTGCCCCGCCCAGTACGCGGAGAACACGCCGGGAGATCCGCCGAGCACATCGACGCAGATCCCGGAGTCGTCGGCCAGCGCGGCGAGGCCGGTGTGGGCTGCCGCGGCGCGCGCCTTGATCAGCGCGTTCGCGGCGAACGTCACGCCGTCTTCGACCGGCTCGGGACCGTCGTAGCCGACGATCTCGAGATCCGGACGCGTCTGCGCGACGATCTGCTGGAACTCCGCGACCTTGTGCGGGTTGTGCGTCGCGAGGACGACCTTCATCGTCATTCGCCTGCCGCGGCGGCCAGCGCCGTCAGCTGGTGATCCTTCAGGTCGGCGCAGCCGGCGAGGCCGAGCTCGAGCAGCGCATCCAGCTCGCGCTTGTCGAAGGGAGCGCCCTCGGCCGTGCCCTGCACCTCGACGAAGAGACCGCGGCCGGTGACGACCACGTTCATGTCGGTCTCGGCGCGCACGTCTTCGACATAGGCCAGATCGAGCATCGGCTCGCCGTCGATGATGCCGACGGACACCGCAGCGACGGAGTCGAGCAGAGGGGTCGAGTTCTTGCCGATGAACTTCTTCTCGCGACCCCACTCGATCGCGTCCGCGAGGGCGACGTAGGCGCCGGTGATCGCCGCGGTCCGGGTTCCGCCGTCGGCCTGCAGCACATCGCAGTCGATGACGATCGTGTTCTCGCCGAGCGCCTTGGTGTCGACGACCGCGCGCAGGGCCCGGCCGATGAGCCGAGAGATCTCGTGCGTGCGACCGCCGATGCGGCCCTTCACGCTCTCGCGGTCGTTGCGGCTGTTCGTGGCGCGCGGCAGCATCGAGTACTCGGCCGTGACCCAGCCCTTGCCCTTGCCGGTGAGCCAGCGCGGCACGCCGTTGGTGAAGGATGCCGTGCACAGCACCTTCGTGCCGCCGAAGCTGATCAGTGCGGAGCCTTCGGCGTGCGCGCTCCAGCCGCGCTCGATCGTGATCTCGCGGAGCTGGTCGGTGGAGCGGCCGTCGGCCCGGACGATGTCGGTCATGTGCTTCTTTCGGGTAGGGGTGGTCGAGCCGGATCAGAGGGATTCGGAGACGGACTCGGGAAGAGTGATCACGCCGGTCTGCACGAGCTGCACGTCGCGGACCTCGCGGCCCATCAGTCGGTTCGCCAGGGCGGTGAAGTCGTCGGCGGACGCTCCGGTCGCCTCGTAGACGTAGGTCGAGGCCGCATCCGGCGAGGCCAGCAGGTCGCCGCGGACCAGCTGCCGGTAGACATCCCCCGCCGTCTCGTCGTCGCTCGAGACGAGCGTGACGCCCTCGCCCATGACGTAGCTGATCGCCCCGCGCAGGAACGGGTAGTGGGTGCAGCCGAGCACGAGCGTGTCGACACCGGCGTCCCGCAGCGGCGCGAGATACTCCTCGGCGACGGCGAGCACCTCAGGGGTTCCCGTGATCCCGGCCTCGACGAACTCGACGAACCGCGGGCAGGCCGCCGTGAACACCTCCAGGCGCTCGTTCACCTCGAGCATGTCCTGGTACGCGCGCGAACCGATCGTGCCGACGGTGCCGATCACTCCGACGCGCCCGTTGCGCGTCGTCGACACCGCGCGGCGCACCGCCGGGCCGATCACCTCGACGACGGGGATGTCGTAGCGCTCGCGAGCATCGCGCAGCATGGCGGCGGATGCCGTGTTGCAGGCGATCACGAGCATCTTCACGCCCTGATCGACGAGCGTGTCGAGCACCTCGAGAGCGTAGCGGCGCACGTCGGCGATGGGCTTCGGGCCGTACGGCGAGTGCGCCGTGTCGCCGATGTACACGAACGATTCACGGGGCAGCTGGGCGCGGATGGCTCTGGCCACCGTGAGCCCGCCGACACCGGAGTCGAAGATTCCGATCGGCGCGTCGTTCATGACTCCCCAGCCTACCGGGCCTCACTATGCTGAGCGCATGACCACGTCGACGGCGCTGCTCACCGATCGCTATGAGCTCACGATGCTCGCGGCCTCGCTCCGGGACGGGACGGCCTTCCGTCCGAGCGTCTTCGAGCTGTTCTCCCGTCGCCTCTCCGGCGGCCGCCGCTTCGGTGTGGTGGCCGGAACCGGGCGCCTGCTCGGACTGCTCCGTGAGTTCCGCTTCGGCGACGACGAGCTGCGGTTCCTGCGCGACGAGGAGGTCGTGGATGCCGCGTCGCTGAAGCACCTCGAGGACTACCGCTTCACGGGGTCGATCAGCGGCTACCGCGAGGGCGAGCTCTACTTCCCCGGGTCGCCGATCCTCACCGTCGAGGGCACCTTCGCCGACGCCGTGATCCTCGAGACCCTCGCCTTGAGCGTGCTCAACCACGACTCCGCCGTGGCGACCGCCGCCGCGCGCATGAGCATCGCCGCCGGAGAGCGTCCGCTGGCCGAGATGGGTTCCCGTCGCGCCGCCGAGCGGTCCGCCGTCGCCGCGGCGCGTGCCGCCTACATCGCCGGCTTCGGTGCGACCAGCAACCTCGAGGCCGGCCGCAGCTGGGGCATCCCCACGATGGGCACCGCCGCGCACTCCTGGACTCTGCTGCACGACTCCGAGGAGGACGCCTTCCGCGCGCAGGTCGAGAGCATGGGCGTAGGCACGACTCTCCTCGTCGACACCTACGACATCCGCACGGGCGTCGAGACCGCGATCCGCATCGCGGGCACCGACCTGGGCGGGGTGCGCATCGACTCCGGCGACCTTCCGATCGTGGCCGGAGAGGTCCGCGTGCAGCTCGACGAGCTCGGCGCGACGAACACGCGCATCACCGTGACCAGCGATCTCGACGAGTACGCGATCGCGGCCCTCGCGGCCTCGCCTGTCGACGCCTACGGCGTGGGGACCTCCGTCGTGACGGGCTCGGGCTACCCGACCGCGAGCATGGTCTACAAGCTCGTGGCCAGGCAGGACTCCACCGGCGCCTGGATCGGGGTGGCGAAGGCCTCGGCCGACAAGGCCTCGTATGGCGGACGGAAGGCGGCGTTCCGCACCCTCGCCGACGGCGTCGCCTCTGCGGAGACCGTGGTCGTCTCCGATGGATTCGAAGAGCTGGACACGCCTGCCGAGCATCCGGACGGTCGTCCGCTGCAGGTGACGTTCGTCGAGGCGGGCGACATCGACACCGCTCACGAGGGCGTGGCCGGTACCGCTGCGGCGCGCGCGCATCATCTGCGCGTGCGCGAGGAGCTCCCGGTGCGGGCTCTCGCCCTCAGCAAGTCGGACCCGGCGATCCCGACGGTCTACGTCGAGGCGCGCTGAATCGGGTCGGCTCAGCCGACCATCGACTCGTAGATCTCCTTGCACGTGGGGCAGATCGGGAACTTCTCCGGGTCACGACCCGGCGTCCACTTCTTGCCGCACAGGGCGCGCACCGGCTTGCCGGTGATCGCCGACTCGAGGATCTTGTCCTTCTTCACATAATGCGAGAAGCGCTCATGGTCGCCCGGTTCGAGGTTCTCCTCGCGGAGAAGCTCTTCCAGTTCGCGATCAAGCGTTGCCACGCCGCCCTGATCGGGGCTGTCCAGCGGAGTACTCATCCCGTGAGTCTAGCCGCGTCGAGTCGCCTGCGGGCGGTCGTCACGCGGTCTCGACGAACTCCATCAACCGCTCCCCGCTGCGCTCGAAGATGCGTCCGCCGATGACGGCGCCGAGCCAGAGCACGACCAGGCCCGACAGCAGCCCGACCCAGAAAGCGGCCGGCGCGTACGACGAGCCCTCGACGATCGTCAGAGCGAACAGCCAGGCGGTCGGCAGGCTCAGCACGATCGCGCCGAGGAAGGCGGCCGCCGGGCCGTAGATGCCGCGCGAGGTCGGCCGCTGCGGCTGCTGGAACGGGCTGTCGCCCGGTCGCGACACGGCGTAGGGAGCGACGACGGAGACGATGCTCGAGATGCCGAGCGCGGAGAACAGCAGGCTGCCGGCGAGACCGGTGAGCGGCAGCAGCAGACGCCAGTCCCCGATCAGCAGCAGCGTGAGCGGGATGGCGATCGCGAGCACAGGGATGGCCACCAGCAGCACCGGCACGAGTCGGCCGAGCCGATCCGGGAGGCCGCGGATGCCGCTGGCGACATGCGTCCACAGCGCGGTGGAGTCGTAGGCGACGTCGTTGTGCGGCAGCCATCCGAAGAACAGCGCCATCACGGGGACCGGGACGAGCGCGGCGATCTCGAGAGGAACGCCGGCGACGATCAGCGGGAGGATCGTCAGCACGCCCGCCACGGGGACCACGATGGTGTTCATGATGTACCGGCGGTCACGCAGCCAGTAGACGAGGCTGCGTGCGGCGATCGCGCCGAAGGCGTTCGAAGGGAGCAGCCCGAACCAGCCGAGACCGGTCCGCTCGCGGGAGGCCACGGGACGTTCGGTGGTCGTCAGGAGACGGCGGACGAGCCAGGCCCACACGACCCACAGCAGAATCGCGGTCGCCACGGCGACGAGCCCACTGATCCAGGCCATCGCCGAGGCGTCGGCGGCGACCGCGAAGAGGAAGCCGGGCGACGCGGCGAGCGGAGTGAATCCGACACTCGTGGTCAGCGCTGCTAGCGATGCCGGAACGTGTCCGTCCCAGCGCAGCGAGGCGAAGAAGACCGCCACGGGGAAGGCGATCACGATGAGAGCGAGCGCGAACAATGCGGTGAGCTCGCGGGAACGGCGCTCCGGGAGCAGCAGCGCATTGATCGCCATGCCGACGCGCGCCGTGAGCACCGTGGTGACCACGCCGACAATCGTCATGAGCACGGCCAGCGGCCACGGGGCGCCCAGTTCGATGGCGACGATGCACACGCTGATGTACACGGCGAGGAGCGCCAGGCTCGGCACGCTCACGAAGGCGGCGAGGGTGAGGACCCAGGGCATCCGTCGCTCGTCGACGCCGAAGACGGCGAACCGGCGCGGATCGAGCTGGTCCACCGCGCCGACGAGGATCGGTCCGACGAGGAAGCCGAGCAGGAGCGCTGCTCCCCCGAGCACGGTGACGGCGCGGGCGACCGGCACCGGAGCGTCCGCGAGGCTGAAGACGGCGAGGCACACGGCCACCGTGACCGCGACGACCGCGGCGAAGGTGACGAGGGTGCGAACCCGACGTTCTCCGCGCAGCGATCCGATCAGAAGTGCGAACCTCAGTCGGAGAACGTGTGCAGCCACTCGAGCCCCTCCACCTCTCCGCTGGAGCCGGCGAGCTCGACGAAGCGCGACTCGAGCGTCTGCCCGGCCCGCACCTCGTCGATCGTGCCCTCGGCGAGCACCTCACCGCCGACGATGATCGCGACCCGGGAGCACACGCGCTCGACGAGATCCATCCCGTGGCTGGAGAGGATCACGGTGCCGCCGTGCGACACGTAGGCGCGGAGGATGTCGAGGATGACCGCCGAGGAGACGGGGTCGACCGACTCGAACGGCTCGTCGAGCACCAGGACGCGCGGCGAGTGGATCATGGCCCCTGCGAGCATGATCTTCTTCGTCATGCCCGCCGAGTAGTCGGAGACGACACGGCTCAGGGCATCGCCGAGGTCGAAGGCGCGTGCGAGGTCGGCGGCACGCTTCTCGATGACGTCCGCGGCCAGGCCGCGCAGAAGGCCGTAGTAGTAGAGGAGCTGACGGCCCGTGAGCCGGTCGAACGTGCGGAGCCGATCCGGCAGGACACCCATCACCCGCTTCGCCGCGAGCGGCTGCCTGGCCTGGTCGATGCCGCAGATCACCACGCTGCCCGCGTCCGGACGCAGGAGGCCGGCGACGATGGACAGGGTCGTGGTCTTGCCCGCACCGTTCGGACCGACGATCCCGTAGAACGAGCCGGCGGGAACCGTGAGGTCGATCCCGTCGACGGCGTGGTTGTCGCCGAACTGCTTGACGAGTCCGCGGATGCTGATCGCGACGGTGGCGGCCGCCTCGCCGAATGGTCCCACGGCGTCGGATGCCGCGTCGTCGGACTCCGCGTCCGCTCCGGAGACGGCGTCGTCCGGTGTCTCGACGACGGCCTCGTCCGCGACAGAGGCATCGGCGAGCGCCTCTTCCAGCTCCGCCTCCTCGACGGACGGCTCTTCGACCACGAGCTCCTCGACCGCGGGCTCGGCGGCGGGATCCTCGACGTCCGATGCGGCTGCGACAGGCTCCTCGACCACAGGCTCGGCCGGGGCCGACGCCTCGACGACCAGCTCCTGCGGCGTCGGCGCCTCCTCCGCACGAGCGGGTTCGTGAGCGGACGTCGCATCGTCGACGGACGGAGCGCCCTCGACGACCGGAGACAGGCTCGACTCGAGCTCGTCCGCTGCAGCCTTCGCCTCAGCCGCCTTCTCGGCCGCCGCAGCCTTGGCCGCGGTCGCCTTGGCTGCCGCCGCCTTCGCCGCGGCTGTCTTCGCCGAGGCCGAGCGTGCCGATGCCGTGCGAGCGGTCGTCTTGGCCGCCGCCGACTTCGCCGCGGCGGACTTCGCGGCGACGGTCTTGGCCGCGGAGGTCTTCGCACTCGTCTGCTTGGCGGTCGGTGCCTTGGCTGCCGGCGCCTTGGCACCTGAGACCGCCGGCTTCGGGGCCGCGGCCCTCGCCGTGGCCGCGCGCGCCGCGGGCTTGGTGGACTTCGCCGCCACTGACCTGGCCGCGGTGTTCTTCGCTGCCGCCGCGCGGGCAGCGGCGGTGGTGCGCGCCGCCGCGGCGGTCTGCGTCGGTGCATCGATCACCAGCTTGACGGCGGGTTCGATCACGACCTCGCCGGTCGGGGCAGCGGTCTCCGCCGAGGCCTTCGCCGGCGTCCGCGGCGTCGTCTTCCTGGCAGGAGTCCGCGCGGCCGGCGCCTTCTTGGCCGGCGCCTTCTTGGTCGCGGGGCGACCCGCGGCGCCCGGCTTCGCCGTCGACGCACGCGCCGATGATGCCTTCTTCGGCGGGGTCTCGGAATCGTCCACCTGGTCGGTGCGGTCGTCAGGGGAAGGAGTCACCGTCCTACGGTATCAATGGGTTGCCCTCCGCCGATGGCGCAGCGACACAATCCGCGCTCGGATCTCGCAGATTCCGCGCACATCGGGCGTGTTCGTCTACCCTGAGTGTTGCGTGTGTAGTCGATCACGAAATGACAACGGGGCCATCGATCCCCGGGGCTTCCCAGCCGGAATCGATACCATGAACGCGGCACGATGAGGTGTCTGGCCGGTGAACCGGCCGTGAACACAACTTCCCCTTAGGAGCACTCGTGACTCTTCAAACCGTCATTCTCGCAGCAGGCATGGGCTCACGCCTGGGTCGCGCGCTGCCGAAGCCGCTGACCGAGCTGAGCGACGGCCGCACGATCATGCGCCAGCAGCACGACAACATCCGGGCCGCCTTCGGCTCCGACGCACGCATCACCACGGTCGTCGGATACCGTGCCGAGACGATCATCGAGGCTTTCCCGACCGTCAACTACGTCCACAACGAGCGCTACGACGAGACCAACACCTCGAAGAGCCTGCTCCGTGCGCTTGCAGCCACCGGCAAGAACGGCGTGCTGTGGATGAACGGCGACGTGGTCTTCGACCCGATGATCCTCGGCCGTGCGGCCGCGTACATCGAGCGCGACCAGTCGTTCGTCACGGTCAACACCTCGAAGGTCAGCGACGAAGAGGTGAAGTACACCGTCACGGCGGAGGGCTTCATCAACGAGCTGTCCAAGACCGTCAAGGGCGGACTCGGTGAGGCCGTCGGCATCAACTACATCTCCGCGGCGAACAAGAAGGCGTTCATGCGCCAGCTTCAGCGCGTCGAGGACCAGGACTACTTCGAGCGCGGTCTCGAACTCGCGATCGCCGAAGACGGCCTGCTCCTCGAGCCGATGGACGTCTCCGACCTCTACGCGGTCGAGATCGACTTCGCGGAAGACCTCGAGCGGGCGAACCTCTTCGTCTGATCGCCTCTCCCGAACGCCCGGATCCCCACCAGGATCCGGGCGTTCGGCATTTTCGCGGTCTGACTTCGTAGGATCAGGTCATGGCCCCCAAGGTGCACAAGATCCACTCCTTGCCGGATGACTCTCCCTGGGACAAGGGCGTGCCACCGGCCGGATCCCCCGAGCATCCGATGATGGTGCGCGGGCTCGATCGTGTGCTCTCCATCCAGCGCCCCCTCGTGCTCGCGCACATCCGCAGCATCCGCCTCCGCAACCCGCACGCGACACCGGCGGAGATCATCCGCATCCTCGAGCGGCGGTACCTCGCCGCCGTCACGACGGGTGGCGCGGCGGTCGGCGCGACGGCGGTCGTCCCGGGCATCGGCACCGGGGTCACGCTCGCACTCTCGGGCGTCGAGACGGTCGGGTTCGTCGAATCGACGGCGCTGTTCGCCCAGTCCGTCGCCGAGGTGCACGGCATCGCGATCGCGAATCCCGATCGCGCCCGCGCCCTGGTGATGACCCTGATGCTGGGCAAGGAGGGCGTGGAACTGGTCGGCCAGCTCGCCGGTCAGGTCGCCGGCCGCGGCGGAAGCCGATCGTCCTACTGGGGCGAACTGGTGACCAAGTCGCTCCCGCGCGCTGCCGTCGGCCCGCTGGTCGACCGGCTCAAGAGCATGTTCGTCAAGCAGTTCGCGGCGAAGGGAGGAGCTTCGGTCATCGGCAAGGCGCTCCCGTTCGGGATCGGTGCCGCGATCGGCGGCACCGGCAACCACATCCTCGGCCGTCGCGTGCTCACGACATCGCACAAGGCGTTCGGCGCTGCTCCCGTCGACCTGCCTGTCGAGCTCGAACCGGTCGAGGGCGCCGAGAAGCTCGAGCTTCGCATGCTGCGCGGTGCGCGGTTCGCCGGGAGCGCCGTCGCGGGTGCCGCCGGCACCGCTGTGCGCGGGGTCGGCTGGGCCGGCCGCAAGGTCGGTGAGGTGACGACGCGACGCGGTCACCGACACGACGCACCGGAAATCGACCGCGGCGGAGACGAGGGAGCGCGTGGCGGTCACGATCTCTCCGGGCTCGACTCCTCCTCAGGTACCCCCACCGGCTGAGGATCCCGCCCGCGGTCTCGACCGGGTCGAGCCGTCACGCGGCGCCCGGCCGAGACACGCGATCAGCGGACGATGCTGATGCTGTAGACCGTCGTCGCCGTGTCGGCGCCGAGGTCGAGCGTCGCGCCCGCGCGGACGACATCGTTCGACGCCTTGGAGACGGTGTACCCCTCGATGAACGAGCTCTCGCCGAAGCCGGCCCAGCTGATGCGCACGCTCGACGACGAGTTGTTGATGACCTGGTCGAACGATGCCGACGGCTTGACACCAGGGCGGACCTCGGCCTGGATGACGCCGTCCAGCATGTAGCACACGGCGCCGGCGTCGCAGCCGGTGTCGGCCTGTGCCGGAAGGGCACCGAGCGCCACGGCGCCGGCGGCGAGGGAGACGGTGGAAAGGGCGAGAGCGATCGTGCGCTTCATGGTGGTCCTCCTGATTCTGGTCGCCGGCCTCGGCGAGTCCGGTCATGAGGAGTGACGCGATCGAGCAGGGAAAGGTTCATCCGGCTCGACACTCAGAAGAGCGCCAAAGGATCGGGCGGCCCGTTGTGCCGAGCATCCAACGGACGGGGCCGACCCGGCGCTAGGGTGGAATCCGTGACGGACAAGCCCGACCTCTTTACCACTGCCGGCAAGATCGCGGATCTTCGCGCTCGCTACACCGAGGCCGTCGTCGACGCCGAGGAGAAGGCGAAGGAGAAGCAGCACGCCAAGGGCAAGATGACGGCCCGCGAGCGCATCGAGCTCCTCGTCGACCCGGGCAGCTTCGTCGAGTTCGACGAGTACGTGCGCCACCGCACGACCGCGTTCGGGATGGACCGGTCCCGTCCCTACGGCGACTCGGTCGTCACGGGCGTCGGCACCATCCACGGCCGCACCGTCGCCGTGTACTCGCAGGACTTCTCGACCTTCGGCGGGTCGCTCGGCGAGGTCGCCGGCGAGAAGATCATCAAGATCATGGAGTTCGCGCTGGCCGGCGGCATGCCGTGCATCGGCATCCTCGACTCGGGTGGCGCGCGAATCCAGGAGGGCGTCGTCGCTCTCGGCAAGTACGGCGAGATCTTCCGACTGAACACCCGCGCATCCGGCGTGATCCCGCAGATCTCGATCATCATGGGCCCGGCCGCGGGCGGAGCGGTGTATTCCCCCGCCCTCACGGACTTCGTCATCATGGTCGACAAGACCAGCCAGATGTTCGTCACCGGCCCGGATGTGATCAAGACCGTGACCGGCGAGGACGTCGGCATGGAGGAGCTCGGCGGGGCGTACACCCACAACACGCGCTCGGGCGTGGCGCACTACCTCGCCGAGGACGAGGACGACGCGATCGACTACGCGCGCACGCTCCTCGGCTTCCTCCCGGACAACAACATGGCCGAGCTGCCGTCGTACGAGAGCGCTTTCGAGTTCGAGACGACGGATGCCGATCGCACGCTGAACACGATCGTCCCGGACTCGGCGAACCAGCCGTACGACATCAAGACCGTCATCGAGCACGTCGTCGACCAGGGCGACTTCCTCGAGGTCCAGCCGCTCTTCGCGCCCAACATCGTCATCGGCTTCGGCCGTATCGAGGGCCGCTCGGTCGGCATCATCGCGAACCAGCCGTCGCAGATGGCCGGCACGCTGAACATCGAGGCGGGCGAGAAGGCCAGTCGCTTCGTGCGGTTCTGCGACGCCTTCTCCATCCCGATCGTGACGCTCGTCGACGTTCCCGGCTACCTCCCCGGCACCGACCAGGAGTGGACCGGCGTCATCCGCCGCGGTGCGAAGCTCCTCTACGCCTACGCCGAGGCGACCGTGCCCCTCGTCACCGTGATCCTGCGCAAGGCCTACGGCGGCGCGTACATCGTCATGGGCTCCAAGCAGCTCGGCGCCGACGTCAACCTCGCCTGGCCGACGGCCGAGATCGCGGTCATGGGCGGACAGGGCGCGGTCAACATCCTCTACCGCGGCGAGATCAAGAAGGCGGAGGAGGCCGGCGAAGACGTGGCAGCGGTCCGCACGCGCCTGGCCAACGAGTACACGTACAACGTCGCCTCTCCGTTCCTCGCTGCGGAGCGCGGCGAGCTCGACGGCATCATCGAGCCGGCGACGACCCGCGTCTCGATCGCGAAGGCGCTGCGCGCCCTGCGCGGCAAGCGCGCCGAGCTGCCGCCGAAGAAGCACGGGAACATCCCGCTGTGACCGAGCCGACCACGCACGCGGAGACGCCGGACGAGCTGCCGCCGACTCTCGAGATCACGCAGGGCGCCGCGACCGAGGAGGAGCTGGCCGCTCTCATCGCCGTGATCAGCGATGCGTATGCGTCGGAGGCCGCGGATGCCGTGGCCGCCGAGCCGAGCGTCTCGGCCTGGACCCGCACGCAGCGCCCGCTCCGCACGCCGCTGCGCCGCGACATCCCCTGGGGACGCTACTCCGGCTGAGCCGTCGCGAGCGCGGCCCCGCGGAAGCGGAGCGTCACGAGCTGGAACGCGCGAAGCTCCAGGTCGACAGCGCTTCCGTCGATCGCTCGGACCGCCGCGGCATCCACCTCGCGCTCGAGAAGGTCGGTCTCCACGACCGTGTCGAACGCGAAGGCCGTCGAGAGGGTCGCCGCGGCCCGCCCGCCGTGCGCCTCGTACAGGCGCACGATCACGTCTCCGCTGCGATCCTCGGCGAGCTTGAGCGCTTCGACGACGACGGCGTCGGACGACACGCTCAGCAGCGGCGCCACGGGTCCCGCACCGGAGAGCGCCCGCACGGGCAGGTTCAGTCGGTAGCCCTCGCGGATCGCATCGGCGATGGACGCATCCGGGCGCACGCTCACCCGGAAGGTGTGCTCCCCCTGATCCGCATCGGGATCGGGGAAGAGCGGTGCGCGGAGCAGCGACAGACGCACGGTCGTCGCGGTGCCGCCGCCGCTGCGCGATGTCCGCGTGATGTCATGGCCGTAGGTGGCGTCATTGGCCACGGCGACGCCGAAGCCGGGCTCGCCCACATGCACCCAGCGATGCGCCACGGTCTCGAACCGCGCCGCATCCCAGGACGTGTTGGTGTGCGTCGGGCGGTGCACGTGCCCGAACTGGATCTCCGACGTCGCGCGATCGGTGTGCACGTCGAACGGGAAGGCGAGCTTCAGGAGCTTCTGGCGCTCGTGCCAGTCGACCGTCGTCTCGATGTCGAGAGCGCGCCCGCCGGAGGCGAGGGTCAGAGCCTGCGTGATCCGTGAGCCCCCCAGCGCACGGACCACGCAGACGATCGCCGCCGACGGATGCGGGACGATGTCGATCGAGACCACGTCCGTCACGTCGATGACGTGACGGCGGTAGTGCTCGTCGATATCCCAGGCATCCCATCGGCTGGGCGTGTCGCGATGCAGCTGGAGGAGGTTCCCCCGCTCCCCCGCCGCAATCGCATCCCTCCCGGTCGCGCGGGTGACGAGTGACGTCACCAGGCCCGCGTCGTCGATCGAGACCGTGAGGTGCTCGTTCTCCAGCACGAAGCCGCCCGTCGTCCGCGCGACCGCCGCAGGGACCCCAGCACCCTGCACGGCGGTGATCCCCATCGCCGCCGTTCCCTCCCTTGCGTAGGGCCCGGCGTCGGCGACCAGCTCGGTGTCTCCCGAGCCGGCCACGACGGCCAGCGACCCTGCGATGATGCGCTCCGTCGAGGCGAGCACCTCGGCGTAGCGTCGTTCGGCCTCCCGGTGCACCCAGCCGATCGAGCTGCCGGGGAGGATGTCATGGAACTGCTGCAGCAGCACGGTCTCCCACGCGGCATCCAGCTCGTCGTACGGGTAGTCCGCGCCGCGCAGCGCGGCGGAGGTGGCCCAGAACTCGGCCTCGCGCAGCGCATGCTCGCTGCGGCGGTTCCCGCGCTTCGTGCGGGACTGCGAGGTGTAGGTCCCCCGGTGGAACTCGAGGTACATCTCCCCTGACCACACCGGCGGGGACGTGTACTCCGCCTCTGCCGCCTCGAAGAAGCGACGCGGCGTCGACAGGGTGACGGTCGGCGAGCCCTCGAGAGACCGCAGCCGCGCCGCCGCCGCGACCATCTCCCGATTCGGACCGCCCCCTCCGTCGCCGTAGCCGAACGGGACGAGCGAGGTGTTCGCGGCACCCTTCTCGGCGTACTGGCGCTCCGCGCGGGCCAGCTCCTCGCCGGTGAGCTGCGCGTTGTAGGTGTCGACCGGCGGGAAATGGGTGAAGATCCGCGTGCCGTCGATGCCCTCCCACAGGAACGTGTGGTGCGGCATGACGTTGGTCTCGTTCCACGACATCTTCTGCGTCAGCATCCACCGCGATCCGGCGGCCTTCGCGATCTGCGGGAGCGCCGCGGAATAGCCGAAGGAATCCGGGAGCCAGACGTCGAGCGGTTCGACGCCGAACTCCTCCAGGAAGAAGCGCTTGCCGCGCACGAACTGCCTCGCCAGCGCCTCACCACCCGGCATGTTCGTGTCGGATTCGACCCACATGCCGCCGGCCGGCACGAAGCGCCCTGCGGCGACCGCGTCGCGCATGCGCGCGAACAGCTCGGGCTGGAACCGCTTCATCCAGGCGTACTGCTGCGCGGAAGACGCGGCGAAGGCGAAGTCGGGGTCCTCCTGCTGCAGCGCCAGGACGTTCGAGAACGTCCTGGCCACCTTGCGCTGCGTCTCGCGGACGGGCCACAGCCAGGCGGAGTCGATGTGCGCATGCCCCACGGCGTGCAGGGAATGAGCGGAGGCGGATGCCGGACGCGCGAGGACCCCGACGAGTTCCGCCCGCGCCTCGGCGGCGGTGCCTGCGACGTCCTCCGGGTCGGTCACGTCGATCATCCGCTCCAGCGCGCGGAGGATCTCGGCGCGGCGCGGCGACTCCGTCGGCAGGGCGCCCATCAGCCCTCGCAGCACCGCCACATCCTGCAGCAGCTCCCAGACCGTGACATCGAGGATCCCGATCTCCGCCCGGCGGAGCACGTAGAGCGGTTCCTCCCCCGCGGATTCCCACTGCCCGAGGGGCGTCGGCGCGAAGGTCCACGCCGCGGCGACGTCGGGATTCGCAGCCGCTTCGAGGTAGAGATCGATCGGGTCGCCCGCGGCCCCCTCCAACGGCACGTGGGCGTTCCTCGGCTCGACGGCCTTCACGATGGATCCGTCCGGCCGGTACACGGTGCCCTCGGCCTGGAAACCCGGCTCCGCGTCGTTGAACCCGAGGTCGAACACCAGCTCGGCCCGCTGCCCGTCGGCGACCTGTGGGACGACACCGGTCACGTGCAGCCACATCGTGCTCCAGGCGCGGCCCCACGGACCGCCGACGGAGAAGGGCTCGAAAGCCTGCGCCACGGCGTGGTCGAACGACACGGGCTCCCCCGGAGCGGTCCACGACCGGAGCGTCAGCTCCTGCGCCCGCGCGTACACGGCGGGGTGGAGACGCTCCTGCACGAAGCGCTGGATGCGCGCTTCGACGAGGGCCGAGTTGTCATGCATCGGTGATCCGATCGCTGGGGGTGATCACAGATAGTACATCGATTGGAGTTAATCCGACAAGAGCCCGCGCGGAGATCCCGGACGACTCATGTCCGGCGCTCAGTCCTCCAGCAGCAGATGCGTCGTGCGCGGCGTCAGCACCGAGTCGAGGACCACGCAGCCGGCCCCCACGGCGCCGACGTCGACGCCGACGACCGTGCCGGCGACCGGAAGCGCCCGCACCGCGCGCGTGGCGCTCAGCCGCTCGAGCCGTCCGGGGATCTCGCCCAGGTACACCTCGGACAGGCGCGGCCAGAACGGGCCGCCGTACACGACCCGGTCCACGTCGAGCAGGTTGGTCAGCACCGCGGTCAGCACCGCCATGTGACCGGCTGCCTGATGGAGCACGCGCGCGGCAGGGGCCTCACCGGCCGCCGCGCGCTCGCACAGCTGCGTGAAGCGCGCCTCGACGGCCTCGACGTCGCTCGCCTCGCGGTCGTCAGGGAACACACCGGCATGCTCGGCCTGCTCGACGATCGCCTGCGGCGTGCAGACGACCTCGACACAGCCGCGCGATCCGCACAGGCAGGCGGGACCGTCGGGATCGACGACGATGTGCCCGATCTCGCCGAGGTTCTGCGTGCTTCCGCGCACCACGTCGCCGCTCCTGGCGAGCGCGGCGCCGATCCCTGTCCCGAGGTAGACGAAGACGAACGAGTCGTCGGACGAGCCGTGACGGGTCCAGAGCTCTCCCACGGCGGCCGCCGTCGTGTCCTTCTCGAGGGTCACCGGGAATCCCGTCGCCTCGGCCAGGACGGAGCGCAGCGGCACGCGGTGCCAGCCGAGCAGCTTCGGCGGATCGATCACGGTCCCCTTGGCCGGATCCAGCGGACCGGGGGCGGCGACCCCCACCCCCTCGATGCGCGAGCGGTCCACCCCGGCTGCGGTGATCAGGGAGTCGATCGTGGACGCCATGGCCTCCACGATCCGACGCGGATCCTTCTTCGGGGTGCGCACCGCCATCCGGCGCACGACGGCTCCGGACAGATCGAGGAGCACGAAGGTCATGACGGCGGGATCGAGGTGCACGCCGACCGAGAACCGGCTCTCCGCCACGAGGCGCAGCGTCACCCGCGGCTTTCCCGGGCCGTTGATCGTGCGCCCGGCTTCGCGGATGAATCCGTCGTCGAGGAGTCGGCGCGTGATGTTCGTGACGGTCTGAGCGGAGAGGCCCGTCGCCTCGACGAGCTCGATCCGACTCAATCCCTCTCCAGAGCGCCGGATGGCCTCCAGGATCACGGACTGATTGAAATCGCCCATCCGCGGGAGATTGGTTCCGCGACGCATTCCCATCGTCTTATGATCCCTCATCGCCGCCGAATTCGTGTCCCCCAAAATACCTACAGACAAGTTCTTGACGACCGACCAGACTGAGGGAGACGCTTCGCGTTCGGCTGGTCTCTCTGTCCCAGGGTAGACAGACGCTGATCAGCCACCGGCGGATGGTTTTCGGGTAACTGTCCGCACGGCGAGGGGCAGGCGGCACGGCCGCCGCCCCTCGCCCACTCCTCTCCTGCCGTCATCGCAGGATCTCGTGCCAGAGCTCGACGGAGTCGTCATCACCGGAGGATCGGGCGCCCGCCCGGCCGACGACGGTGACGGCGACCCGCGGATCCCTCGCGGAGCGGATGATGAGGCGGCCCGCCTCGGCATGGGCCAGCGTCGCGGCGAGCTCGTCGCGGATCTCGATCCGACGCTGCTCCTCCACTCCGTCGAGACCGCCCTCGTCGAACACGGTGACGACGACGCCGCGCCGACGCGCGGACTCGATCGCGTCGCGGACCGCGTCGTTGAGCAGATCCGCGCCGCGCAGCTCGTCGCGCAGCCGTCCCTCGGCGAGCCGCGCCTCCAGCCGCTCGTGCTCGTCGAGGGCGCCTCGAGAGGCGACGACGCGGCTCAGCACGGGGCCGGCGACGGCCAGCGCGAACTGCGTGCGCAGTCGTCGTTCGCGCTGACGGACCAGCTGCGTCGCATGCCATGCGGACACGGCCTGCTGGATCTCGGCGAGCCGCTCGGTGTCTCGGACGGCGCGGTCCCAGAACATCACGAGCAGCTGAGCGATGACGACCCACATGATCGAGCCGACCAGCCCGAGGTTCAGCGAGACGACGAGCCCCAGGTACGCCGACGAGGTCGCGATCAGCATCGCCAGCGTGAGCCACCCGATCAGGAACCGGCGGCGGACGACGCACACCACGCCGAGCAGCCCCAGGCCGCCGATGTACCAGGTGGCGAACGGCTCGGTGCGATCCGCGGGATCGAGCGAGAAGGTGACCAGCACCGGGATCAGGATGCTGGAGACCGCCGCGAGCACCGCCGCCCACAGCGGCATCCGCACCGACACCGAATCCGCCAGGATCGCGATGTTCACGACGGCGAGATACAGCCCGATCGCCAGCACCATCAGCAGCGGCGCGGTGGGCTGCTCGATCCACCACACGCCGCGGGCCACGAAGTACATGGCGAAGCCGACGGCGAGAGAGGTGGCGACGCTGCGGACGGTGCGGTTCACGAGCGCTCCCATCCGAGGGTCACGGTCGTCCCGTGCTCGCCGGAGTCGATGCCCGCTGTGCCGGCGACGCCGGCCATCCGCGCGAAGATCGAGGCGCGGATGCCGAGGCGGTCGGCGCCGATCTCGTCGATGTCGAATCCCGGTCCGGCGTCCGAGATCGTCACGCGGATGCCCTCGTCGCCATGCCCCTCGGCGACGATGTGCAGCCCGCGTCCGCCGGCGTGCGACACCGCATTGCCGATCGCCTGCCGGGCGGCCAGCACGAGTGCGCGAGCGGCACGACCCGGGATCAGGCCGATGCCGCCGCGTTCCTCCACGATCGCGTCGGCGCCGAGCTCGGAGAGCGAGCGCCGCAGCTCGACGACGATCTGCGCGGTGCCGACCGGCTCGTCGCTCCCCTCCTGCGCCACGGCGCCCTCGGTGTTGGCGAGACGGGTGAGCGCCTCGCGCGCCATCGCGACCGCGAGTTCGCGCGCGCGCTCGCCCTCCGCGCGCTCCCCGGCGATCAGGGCCGCCAGCACGCTGTCGTGCATGAGGGCCGACATCGCGACCCGCTCCTCCTCGGCGGCCGCAGCCGCAGCTGCGGCCGCATAGGAGGCGACGGCCTGTCCCCGCGCCTCGTCGACACCGGCGGCCACAGAGCGGAACATCCACCCGAGCGAGATGATGACGACTCCGAGGATGAGGGTGAACGACACGTCGAACGCCGTGGTCACCCAGAACTCGCGGGAGAATTCTCCCTGCACGAGTCGCACGTACCCGTAGACGAACGGCATCCCGAAGGCCCAGGCGAACTGGATGCGCACCGGGAACGCGAGCATCGCGGCGACGACGCCGACGTTGACGAGGAAGAAGATCCACGGCTGGTCGTCCGCGACCTTGTCGAAGGGGTCGACGACCAGTGGCCAGGCGGCGAGCGCGAGTACGTAGACGATGGCGAAGACGCCGGACGCGATGCGGACGCCGCGCCCGATCACGCACGCGAGGAGCATCAGGGCCAGCGGCGCGAACACCGCCACGACGGCGGCGACGTGCGCGACGTCGGCGGCGGACAGCGTGCCGATGGCCGCGATCAGCGCCTGCGCGCCGAGCGCCGCGGATCCGATCGCGACGACGATCGCGAGGATCCGCTCCATGCGCTTGCCCGTGAAGCGCTCGAACTCGGTCTCCGCCGCGCCGGGAGAGGGGATCTTGCTCCAGGCGTCGCGGATGCTGAGCGGGTCAACGGGCACTCGTGGCCCCGTCGGCGGCGACGATGCCGTCCTCCATCGCCCGGCGGAGGAGGTCGACCTTCGTCGGAGCGGGGCGGCCCACCTCGACGTACTTCACCCGGATCCGCGTGATGTTCTCCTTCGCCGTGGAGTACGCGACGCCGAGACGCTCCGCGACCGCCTTCAGGGGCAGGCCGGTGGCGTACAGCCGGAGCACCTCGCGCTCCCGCGTCGAGAGCTGCGCGTCGGCGAAGGCGCGGTCGCCGTCGACGGCGCTCGCCCACTCGACGTTGTTCAGAGCCTCGCCCTGCGCGACCGTGCGGATCGCGTCGAGCACGTCATCGAGCGCGGACGACTTGCTGACCACTCCCGCGGCACCCGCGGACAGCGCCTCGCGCACGGCGGCGGGACGGTCGGCGACGCTGTGGATCACGACGCTCGCGCCATCGCCGACGAGCACACGCACGTTCTCGGTGACGGTGGTCCCGTCGCCGAGGGTGAGGTCCAGCACGACGACATCCGCCGGGGGCGCACCGGTCGCGCGCCGCCACTCGAGGTACGAGCCGACGGTGCTCCCGGAGAACACCACCGTCTGCCCATCGCGCGCGCAGGCGGCTTCGAGGCCGAGGCGAACGGACTCGTGATCGTCGATGAGTGCGACCGTGCTCATCCGCCCAGCCTAGTGAGTCCACGGGCGAGGGCCCGCGAGCGGGTCACCGGGTGAGCAGCGCGACGACCTCGAAGTGGTGCGAATGGGGGAAGAGATCGAATCCGCGGAGGCGGTCGACGTTCCAGCCCAGAGTCCGGAAGGTTCCGAGGTCGCGGGCCAGCGCGACCGGATCGCAGGCCACGTAGGCGATCGCTTCCGGCGCGAGGGCGTGCACCGCGTCGACCACCTGGCGTCCGGCACCTGCACGCGGCGGATCGAGGATGACGGCTCCGGTGCGGCCGGCGCTCTTGCGAGAGGAGAGGAAGCCGTCGACGCGCGCGGTCACCGCGGTCGCGCCGAAGGAGGCGAGGTTCGCGGCCGCGTGCGCGGTGGCGCGTGCGCTCGACTCGACCGTGACGATGTCGGTACCGCCGAGGTCGGCCAGGGTCGCGGCGAACAGTCCGACTCCGCCGTAGAGGTCGTAGTGCGTCCTGTCCTCGTCGACGTGGCCGTCGAGGATGCCGTACACCGCGGCGTCGAGCACGGATGCCGCCCGCGGGTGGATCTGCCAGAACCCCGTCGAGTCGACCTGGAAGCGTCGATCGCCGACGACCTCCTGGATCACCTCGGGAGCGGGGCGGCGCCGGAAGCCGCGTGCGACGCGGGCGGGGCGCTCCGTCTCCTCACGCCGGATGATGCGCACCTGCCCGTCGGCGGGCTCGACGAGCTCGATGCGGCCGGGGGCCTCGCCGTGCAGCGCGAGCGCGGCCTCGGCGATGGCCGGACGCGAGAGCGGGTAGGAGGTGACGGGGATGACGCGGTGGCTGCGGGCCGCGAACGGCCCCACCTCGCCGGAGTCATCGACGTGCAGGGTGACGCGGGTGCGCCAGCCCGTGCCGTCGCCGGACTCGACGGCCTCGATCTCCGGCGCCTCGAGTCCGGCGCCCGCGAAGCGATCGAGCGCCTCGGTGAGCACCTGACGCTTCAGGGTGCGCTGGTGGCTCAGGTCGATGTGACCGAGGTCGGCGCCGCCGGGCCGGTCAGCCGGGTCGCGCGCGATGTCCGCCTCCGGCCAGATGTGCGGGCGGCGATGCGGTGAGGCCTCGAGGACCTCGACGGTCTCGGCACGCCAGAAGCTGCGGGTCGACGCATCCCCGCCCTCCTGCGGCTCGAGGAGCCGCGCACGCACGCGCTCCCCCGGGACCGCGTCCGACACGAACACCACCCGACCTTCATGGCGGGCGATGAACGTGCCACCGTGCGCGATCCCGGTGATGTCGAGCTCGAGCACGTCGGCTGGGGAGGAAGTCATCCTTCGAGGATACGGTGGTGAACATGCGCGTCTGCCTCGCCTCGACCTCTCCCGCCCGCCTGATGCTGCTGCGACAGGCCGGCATCGAGCCTCTCACCCTGTCACCCGACGTCGACGAGGATGCCGTCGCCGCCGCGGCGGCAGCGGAACGGGGAGCCGACCTCCCTCCCGAGGAGCTCGTGCTGCTGCTCGCGCGCGCCAAGGCCACGGACGTCGCACGACGACTGTCCGAGGAAGGGGAATTCCACGGTCTGGTCATCGGCGGCGACTCGATGTTCGCGCTCGGCGGCCGCGTCTACGGCAAGCCGTACACCCCCGAGGAGGCGACCCGGCGCTGGCAGGAGATGCGCGGTGCCACCGGCATCCTGCACTCCGGGCACTCCGTCTTCCTGGTCTCCCCCGGCGCCGCTCCCGTCGAGGCCACGGCGGTCGCGGCCGCAGCCGTGACCTTCGCGGAGGACATCGGCGACGAGGAGATCGCCGCCTACGTCGCCTCGGGAGAGCCGCTGCATGTGGCCGGCGCCTTCACGGTCGACAGCCTCGGCGGCGCGTTCATCACCCGGGTGGACGGGGACCCCTCCACCGTGGTGGGCATGTCCCTGTCGACGATCCGTCGCCTGGCCGGCGACCTCGGCATCCGTTGGACCGATCTCTGGTCGTAGACTCTCGTCGACGTTTTCGCCGCTTTCTTGTGGAGGGTCGTCAAATGGATCGAGGGGCTTCTCGCTAGGCTGGCAACCATGCCTGCTATCGCCAAGGTGCTCATCGCCAACCGCGGCGAGATCGCCGTCCGCATCATCCGTGCCGCTCGAGACTCGGGAATCGCCTCGGTCGCCGTCTACGCCGATCAGGATCGTGACGCTCTGCACACGCGGCTCGCCGACGAGGCGTACGCGCTCGGCGGCGCGACCAGCGCCGAGACCTATCTCCAGATCGAGAAGATCCTCTCGGTGGCCCGACGCAGCGGTGCCGACGCCGTGCACCCGGGGTACGGCTTCCTCGCGGAGAACGCCGAGTTCGCCCGCGCCGTGATCGACGCCGGCATGATCTGGATCGGCCCGTCGCCCGCCGCCATCGAGGCTCTCGGCGACAAGGTGACGGCCCGTCACGTGGCCGAGAAGGTCGGTGCGCCGCTGGCCCCCGGCACCCCCGGTCCGGTCGAGACCGCCGACGAGGTCGTCGCATTCGCCGAGGAGTTCGGCCTGCCGATCGCCATCAAGGCGGCCTACGGCGGCGGCGGTCGCGGACTCAAGGTCGCCCGCGAGCTCGACGAGGTCGCCGAGCTCTTCGAATCCGCCACGCGCGAGGCCGTCGCAGCCTTCGGTCGCGGCGAGTGCTTCGTCGAGAAGTACCTGGACAAGCCGCGACACGTCGAGACCCAGTGCCTGGCGGATGCCGAGGGCAACGTCGTCGTGATCTCGACGCGCGACTGCTCGCTGCAGCGTCGCCACCAGAAGCTCGTCGAGGAGGCCCCGGCGCCCTTCCTCACGGCTGAGCAGAACGATCTGCTCTACTCGGCGTCCAAGGCGATCCTGAAGGAGGTCGGCTACGTCGGCGCCGGCACCTGCGAGTTCCTGATCGGCGCCGACGGCACCGTCTCGTTCCTCGAGGTGAACACGCGCCTGCAGGTGGAGCACCCCGTCTCCGAAGAGGTCACGGGCATCGACCTGGTGCGCGAGCAGTTCCGCATCGCCGCCGGCGGCATCATCGACTACGAGGACCCGACGCCGCAGGGGCACTCGATCGAGTTCCGCATCAACGGCGAGGACCCGGGCCGCGGGTTCCTCCCCCAGCCCGGCCCGATCCACGTCTTCAAGACCTTCGGCGGCCCCGGCATCCGTCTCGACTCCGGCGTGACCGCCGGCGACTCGGTCTCCGGCGCATTCGACTCGCTGCTCGCGAAGATCATCGTGACCGGCAAGGACCGCGCAGAGGCCCTCGAGCGCTCACGTCGCGCGCTCGACGAGTTCGAGGTCGCCGGCATGCCGACCGTCCTCCCCTTCCACCGCAAGGTCGTGCGCGACCCCGCCTTCACAGCCGAGAACGGCGAGTTCGGGATCTTCACCCGGTGGATCGAGACCGAGTTCGTGAACGACATCCCCGCGTGGGACGGCGAGCTCGAATCGCCGACGTCGGCCGGCTCCCGCCACACCGTGGTCGTCGAGGTCGCGGGCAAGCGCCTCGAGGTCAGTCTCCCCGACCGCGTGGCCGTCGCCGCAGGCACGGCCGGTCGTCCGGCGGCGGTGCCGCCGTCGCGTCGCAGCCACGCCACGACGGTCAACGCCGGCGCGTCGGGCGACGCCGTGAAGTCGCCCATGCAGGCGACGATCGTCAAGATCGCGGTCGAGGAAGGCCAGCAGGTCGTCAAGGGCGACCTGGTCGTCGTGCTCGAGGCGATGAAGATGGAGCAGCCTCTGCAGGCGCACAAGGACGGCGTCGTGGGCAACATCAACGCGGATGCCGGGACCACGGTCTCGGCGGGGCATCAGCTGCTCACCATCAGCTGACCGCGCGCTTCGACAGGCTCAGCGACCCACGCAGCGACGCTTCGACGGGCTCAGCGACCCACGCACCTGGGTCCCTGAGCCTGTCGAAGGGCCGTCAGGAGATGTAGCCGAGGTGCATCGCGCGGCTGGCGTCGGTGATGCTGCTCGACAGCGACGGGTACGCGGCGAAGACCCGGGAGACCTGATCGACCGTGAGCCGACGTTCGACGGCGACCGCGATCGGGTAGATGAGCTCCGAGGCCTTCGGCGCCACGATGACGCCGCCGATCACGGTGCCCGAGCCCGTGCGGGCGATGATCTTCACGAAGCCGTCCTTGATCCCCATCATCTTCGCGCGGGGGTTGGCGGCGAGCGGCAACTTGTAGACGAGTCCGTCGGCGACGCCGTCCTCGACGTCCTTCTCCGAGTAGCCGACCGTGGCGATCTCGGGGGCGGTGAAGATGTTCGAGGTGATCTTGATCAGCTCGAGCGGGATCACGATGTCGCCCAGCGCGTGGAAGACGGCCGTGCGCCCCTGCATGGACGCGACGGAGGCGAGCGGGAAGAAGTTCGTGCAGTCGCCGACCGCGTACACGTTCGGCACCGACGTGCGCGCGACCTTGTTCACGCGGACGTGGCCCGATTCGTTGAGCTCGACGCCCGCCTCCTCGAGACCGATGCCCGCGGTGTTCGGGATCGAGCCGACCGCCATCAGGCAGTGGCTTCCCTCGACGGTGCGTCCGTCGGACAAGGTGACGGTGACGCCGTCCTTCGTGGCCTCGACCCGGTCGGCACGGGACTTCGACAGCACGGTCATCCCGCCGCGCTTGAAGACCTTCTCGAGCACGCTCGCCGCATCCTTGTCCTCGCCGGGGAGCACCTGGTCGCGGCTCGAGACGAGCGTGACCTTGGCGCCGAGGTTCATGTAGGCGGAGGCGAACTCGGCGCCCGTGACGCCCGACCCGACCACGATCAGGTGCTCGGGGAGCGCCTTCATGTCGTACAGCTGGGTCCAGGTCAGGATGCGCTTGCCGTCCGGCTTCGCGGAATCCAGCTCGCGCGGCGCGGCGCCGACGGCCACGATGATCGTGTCGGCCTCGACGCGGTCGAAGTCGGTGCCGCCCTGGCCGGTGGACACGATGATGGCGTTGGCTCCTTCGAGCCGGCCGTGCCCCGAGAGCATCCGCACGCCCGCCTCGAGCAGGGTGGTGCGCATGTCCTCCGACTGCTGGCCAGCGAGAGCGAGGAGACGCTTGTTCACCGCGGCGAGGTTGATCGCGATCTCGGGCTTGAGCGGCTTCCCGTGGTCGCCCTTCGCGTAGAAGTTCACGCCGAGGTCGCTCGCCTCGGAGATCGCGACGGCGGCGTCCGCCGTGGCGATGAGGCTCTTCGACGGCACGACATCCGTCAGGACGGCGGCACCGCCGACGCCCACGCGCTCGATCAGCGTCACCTCGGCTCCGAGCTGAGCGGCCGCCAGGGCCGCCTCGTATCCGCCGGGACCGCCGCCGAGGACGGCGACGCGCTGAGTGCGCTCGAAAGGGGTGGAAGTCATGGAATCCATTCTTCCGCAATCCTGGCCCCCGAGCCTGCACCTTCCTAGAGTGGATCCATGCCCGAAAACCACAGCAACCCCCTCGACGACCCGACCGCGAACCCGTTCGAGGTGGCCGCGCAGGCCGCCGCCGACATCGCGCGCCTGACCGGCGTCGAGAACCACGACATCGCCCTCACGCTCGGCAGCGGCTGGGGCAAGGCCGCCGACATCATCGGCGAGACCGTCGCGACCATCCCCGCCACCGAGGTGACCGGGTTCTCGAAGCCCGCGCTGGAGGGCCACGTCGGCACGCTCCGCAGCATCCGCACCCCCGGTGGGAAGAACGTGCTCGTGATCGGCGCCCGCACCCACTACTACGAGGACCACGGCGTGCGCCGCGTCGTGCACAGCGTCCGCACCGCCGCCGCCACGGGGGCGAAGATCATGGTGCTCACCAACGGCGCCGGCGGCATCCGCGAGACCTGGAAGCCGGGCCAGCCGGTGCTGATCAGCGACCACATCAACCTCACGGCCGATTCGCCGCTCGAAGGGGCGACGTTCATCGATCTCACCGACCTCTATGCGAAGCGCCTGCGCGACATCGCGCGCACGATCGATCCGAGCCTCGACGAGGGCGTGTACACGCAGTTCCGCGGTCCGCACTACGAGACCCCTGCCGAGGTGCAGATGGCGAAGGTGATCGGCGGCCACATCGTCGGCATGTCGACCGCCCTCGAGGCCATCGCGGCGCGCGAGGCCGGCATGGAGATCCTCGGCTTCTCGCTCATCACGAACCTCGCCGCCGGCATCCAGCAGACCCCCCTCAGCCACGCCGAGGTCATCGAGGCGGGACGCGAGGCGGAGCCGGTGATCTCCGCCCTCCTCGCCAGGGTGGTCGAGGCCCTGTGAGCGACGAGCGGCTCGCAGAGGCGCGCGCCTGGCTGCGGCAGGACCCCGACCACGAGACCCGGGATGAGCTCGCGGGCCTGATCACCCGGGCCGGCGGCGGCGACCCCGCCGCGATCGCCGACCTCGACGACCGGTTCCGCACGCGACTCGCGTTCGGCACCGCCGGTCTGCGCGGTGAGCTCGGTGCCGGCAGCAACCGGATGAACCGCGTGCTCGTCGCACAGGCGGCCGCCGGTTTCGCCGCCTATCTCCGCGAGAAGGCGGGAGGCGGCACGCCGACCGTCGTGATCGGCTACGACGGTCGTCGCAACTCGCGGGTCTTCGCCACCGACTCCGCCGAGCTGTTCGCCGGGGCAGGGCTCCGGGCGATCCTGCTCCCGCGGCTGCTGCCGACGCCCGTGCTCGCCTTCGCCGTGCGCCGGCTCGGCGCAGACGCCGGCGTGATGGTGACCGCGAGCCACAACCCGCCGAACGACAACGGCTACAAGGTGTACCTCGGCGGGGCGGACCAGGGATCGCAGATCGTGGCGCCGGCGGATGCCGAGATCGCCGCGCACATCCAGCGGATCGCGGATGCCGCCGATGCGGCAGCCCTCCCCCGCTCCACCGCCTACGAGACGGCCGGCGAGGACATCGTCGAGGCCTACATCGCGGCGACCGCCGCCGTGGCCCCGGCCCCCGAGGGCGCTTCGGACCTCCGCTGGGTGTACACGGCGATGCACGGGGTCGGGTGGGAGACGCTGTCGCGTATCCTCCGAGCGGCCGGCTACCCGCAGCCCTCGGTCGTGGATGAGCAGCTGGCGCCCGATGCCACGTTCCGCACGGTCTCGTTCCCGAACCCGGAGGAGCCGGGGGCGATGGATCTCTCGTTCGCGACGGCGCGGCGGGCCAAGGCCGACTTCATCCTGGCGAACGACCCGGATGCCGACCGCCTGGCCCTCGCGATCCCCGACGAGGCGGCAGCCGACGGCTGGCGCCGCCTGACGGGCAACGAGGTCGGCCTCCTGCTCGGCGCCAGGGCCGCCCGGGCAGCCGCCGGCACACCCGGCGCATCGCTCGCCTGCTCCCTGGTCTCCTCACCCGGCCTCGCCGCGGTCGCCGCGCATCACGGCCTGGACTTCCACGAGACGCTGACCGGCTTCAAGTGGATCTCGCGGGCACCCGGCATCGTGTTCGGATTCGAGGAGGCCCTCGGGTACCTCGTGAACCCGGAGACCGTCCGCGACAAGGACGGCATCTCCGCAGCGATCGCCATCCTCGGACTCGCCGCCGAGGCCCACGGACGCGGTGCCACCCTCGCCGACCTGCTCCGCGAGCTGGGCGACACCTACGGCCACTTCGCCAGCGGGCAGGTCTCGGTGCGCGTCGAGGATCTCGCCGTCATCGGCGACGTGATGCTCGCCCTGCGCACCCTGCCGCCGACGCAGATCGCCGGGCGCTCGATCGTCTCGGCCGAGGACCTGCTGCAGGGCCGCGACGGCCAGCCGTCGGGCGATGTACTCCGGTACCGTCTCACCGACGGGTCGCGGGTCATCGTGCGTCCGAGCGGCACCGAGCCCAAGCTCAAGATCTACATCGATGCGCGCGCCGACTCCGCCGAGGGCGCTGCCGAGGCCGTGACCGAGATCGAGGCGGGCGTGCGCGCGCTGCTCGACGAGCGCTCCTGACCATGCCGACCCGGCGGATCATCGTCAGCACCCACAACGGCGTGCACGCGCGTCCGGTCGCCGAGCTCGTGCGCCTCGCGCAGTCGCACGGCTCGACGATCACGCTGCGCACCGCCGACGGCTCGATCGTGGACCTGAGCAGCGTGCTCGCGGTGATGGACCTCGCGATCGGCCCCGGCGACGCGGTGGTGCTGGAGACGGCGGATTCGGCGTCCGCCGACGCGGTGCTGGATCAGCTCGCGGAGGTGCTGGCCCCGCGCTCCTGACCGCCGCGCTCAGCCGTCGATGACGGCGACGAGCTCGTCGAGGAACGCCTCGAACGTCGTCCCGCGCCGCACGATGCGCTGCACGCTCTCCCGTTCGCTGAACACCTCGACGAGCTGCTCGAAGACGGTCTGGAACGCCGCGCGGTCGCTCTCGCTGAACGCTGCGAGAGCGACCACCTGCACGCGACCACCGCCCCACGCGGCCGAGCCGTCGGTGACCCCGATCGCGATGGCCGTGCGAGTCGCCGTCATCTGCAGGGCGTGCGGCACCGCCAGGGCATCCGTGAAGGCGGTCGAGGACATCCGCTCACGGGCGATCGTGTTCTCGACGTAGTCCTCGCCGATCAGGCCCGCCGTGACGAGCAGGCCGCCGAGCCGCCGGATGATCGCCTCCTCGCCCTCGTCGGGGAGGGGGAAGACGTAGGCGTCCGCGTCGAAGTAACGGGCGAGCTCGCCGCGGAGCCGCGTGAGGCGGCGGCCGCGGCGGACGCGGGCGGCCGCCTGCTGGATGCGGTCGACGTCGGCGTCGGTGAGGAACGGCTGGATGCGCACGAAGCGGTCACCCGCCGATCCCGGCTCGATCGTGCTGAGCACCAGATCGGTGTCGAACGACGCCCAGTCGGGATCGACGTTGGTGACGACGCTGGTGACCTCGATGGCCGACCCGAGCGACCGGTCGACGCTGGAGCGCAGCAGCTCGTGCAGCTCGTAGTAGCCGGGGCAGACGATCGTCGCGGTCAGGATCGACTCCGCCTTCCTGCTGCGCTCGAGGCGGCCGCCCACGTGCATGGCGATGTACGCGATCTCGTCGTCGTGGATCGGAGTGCCGACCCGATCGTGCAGCCCGCTCGCGATCGAGACGGCGACCTCGAAGATCATCGGGTACGACGTCTTGAGCGAGCGCGTGAGCGGGTTGCGCGTCAGCGCGCTCTCCTCGGCGCGGCGCAGCAGGTTCTGCACGTGCAGGGCGAGGCGCAGGACGAAGGTCTCGTCGACGAGGTCGACCTGGTAGTCCTCGGCGGCCCGGGTGATCTCGGCCCGCACGGCGGCCTCCACCGCGGGATCCACGCCGCTGCGCGCGACATCGCGGGCGGCATCCTCTCCGGGGGCGACGATGCGCGTGAGCACCAGCGAGGCGAGGTGACCGCTGTCGCCCTCGCCGAGTGCGACAGCGAAGTGCTCGGACGCCAGACGGGCGATGACGGCTCCCACCCGGGGGATCTCCTCCCTGGCGCCCGCAGGCGAGGAGTCGAGCGCGTGACCCGCCGCCACGCGTTCGGCGGCGATAGCGATGTGCAGCAGCACGTCGGCGATCGCCAGCTCGTTCACGTAGTAGCCGAGCTCGCCCAGCTCGCGCACCAGCGCGGTCTTGAACGGCCCGACGGCGTGCGCGGCGACGGCGCTGCCGGAGAGCGCGCGGCGGAAGGTCTCCGGGTGGAACGACGCGTCGTCCATCTCGTCGTGCGCCAGCCTGCTGAGCAGCCGTCGCTGCGCGGCCTCGTTCCCCCGCAGCCGCACTGTCTCACGGTCGCGCTCCAGTGCGAGCTCCGTGCCGTCGAGCAGCCCACGCACGCGCACGAGATCCGCTTCCAGGGTGGCCTCGCTGACGTGCAGCTCGTCGGCCGTGTCGAACACGTCGATGCCGGAGGGCAGATCCAGCAGAGTCCGCACGAGCGCATGCAGCCGGTCGCGCGGTGCCGACTCCCCCGTCTGCCGCATCCGGATGGCGCCGCGGGCGCCGGGGCCCGCGCGATATCCCGCCGGCCCCGATTCGATGACGCCGGCTCCCGGCGTGCGGGCGTTCAGCGCGGCGACATAGGAGCGGATGCTGCGCGGTGTGACGCCGAGAACGTCGGCGAGACTCGCCGCGGTCGCCCACCCCTCCTGCCGGAGCAGGGTGGAGAGGAGCTGGTCCTGACGCTGGCGCGACATGATCCCTCCGACTTCCCCACGTGCTGACTGCACTGTCCTGGCGTGACCTCCATGATGTCAGCTACCGGAGACCCGCGCGCGGAAGCCGCTGTTCCGCGGGGGCGGAAAGGAACGTGTTGGCGCGACCGGGGCCCGCGTTCACAGACTGTTCTCAGGAAGGTGGCATCGATGAAGATCCTCGTGGTGTGCGGCGCCGGCGCGTCGAGCACGTTCGTCGCACAGCGACTCCGTCGGGCGGCGACCAACGCCGGACTCGACTGGGACGCGTCAGCCGGGATGGAGCACTCCGTCGCCGCCAGCGACCACGACCTCATCCTGGTGGGGCCGCATCTGGCCGATCGCCTCGACGCCATCCGCGATCACGCGCATTCGCCCGTGGTCGTCCTTCCCGACGACGTGTTCGCCGACCGCGACGGGTCATCCACCCTCGCGCTCGTCCGCGACTTCCTCACCGAGCTCAGGAACTCCCCGAAAGGAACATCATGACCGCCACACGCACCGTTCGGATCGGCTCCTCCCACGGCCTGCACGCCCGTCCTGCGAAGCTCTTCGCCCAGGCGGCGAAGGAGTCCGGCCTGGCCGTCACCATCGCCAAGGACTCCGGCAAGCCGGTGAACGCCGCCAGCATCCTGGGCGTCATCTCCCTCGCCGTCGAGTACGGCGACTACGTGACCCTGACCGCAGACGGAGACGGCGCAGAGGGCGTGCTCGACACCCTCACCGAGCTGCTCACGACCGACCACGACCAGGACGCCGCCGGATGAGCGAGCTGCGCGGCGTGGGGATCGGCCTCGGTGTCGCCCAGGGCCCCGTCGTCCGGATGACCGAGGCCCTGCCCGCGCCCGACGACACCCCGAGCAGCATCGGCGCCGAGGCGGAGCGCGCCAGGGTCCGCGACGCCATCTCGATCGTCGCCCAGGAGCTGACCGCGCGCGGCGAGACCGCGGGCGGCTCGGCGCAGGAGGTGCTCGAGGCGCAGGCCATGATCGCGGAGGACCCGACCCTGCAGGACGAGGTCGACGGACGGATCGACGCGGGAGCGACCGCCGAGCGGGCCGTGCACGACGCCTTCGCCGGCTTCCGCGCGACGCTCGAGGCCGTCGGGGGCTACCTCGGCGAGCGCGCCGCCGACCTCGACGACATCGCCCAGCGGGTGCTCGCCCGGCTGCGCGGCGTCGACGCCCCCGGCGTCCCCGACCCCGGGCATCCGTTCGTCCTCGTCGCGCGCGACCTCGCTCCGGCGGACACCGCGCTGCTCGACCTGGACAAGGTGCTCGCGCTGATCACCGTCGACGGCGGGCCGACCTCGCACACGGCGATCCTCGCCCGCGAGAAGGGCATCGTCGCGATCGTCGGCGTCGCCGACGGCTTCTCGCTGGCGAACGGCGACACGGTGATCGTGGACGCGGCCGCCGGCGTCGTGACGGTCGACCCGACGGCGGACGAGAAGGATCGCGCCGCACAGCGCGCCGCTGCCCGCCGGTCGGCCGACAGCGCTCCTCTGACACCCGGCGCCCTCGCCGACGGCACGCCGATCGCGCTGCTGGCGAACCTGGGGAAACCCGCGGACGCGGCCGATGCGGTCGAACGGGGGGCCGAGGGCGTCGGGCTCTTCCGCACCGAGTTCCTGTTCCTGTCGTCATCGCAGGCGCCGACGATCGCACAGCAGCGCGAGTCGTATCGCGAGCTGCTCGAGGCATTCCCCGGCAAGAAGGTCGTCGTGCGGATGCTCGACGCCGGAGCCGACAAGCCGCTCGCGTTCCTCAACGACGCGCACGAGGAGAATCCCGCACTGGGACTCCGCGGCATCCGGGCCCTGCGCGCCAGCGAGGACATCCTCCGCGAGCAGCTGACCGCTCTCGCCGAGGCGGATGCCGAGACCGATGCCGACCTGTGGGTCATGGCGCCGATGGTGGCGACCGTCGAGGAGACCGTGTACTTCACGGCGCTCGCCCGCGACTACGGGCTGAAGACCGCCGGTGTCATGGTCGAGGTCCCGGCGAGCGCCCTGCTGGCGGATCGTGTGCTGGCGCACGCCGACTTCGCCTCGATCGGCACCAACGACCTCACGCAGTACACGATGGCCGCCGACCGGATGCTCGGCTCGGTGGCCGGGCTGCAGGATCCCTGGCACCCCGCCGTGCTCCGTCTGGTGCGCGAGGTCGGGGATGCCGGATCGCGACTCGGCAAGCCGGTCGGGATCTGCGGCGAGGCCGCTGCTGATCCGCTCCTCGCCGTCGTCCTCGTCGGCCTCGGCGCGACGAGCCTGTCGATGGCTCCCTCCGCCCTGGCCGACGTCAGGCACACCCTTTCCGAACGCACCCTCGACGAGGCCCGCAGCCTCGCACAGGTCGCGCTGGCGGCGGACGACGCCGCCGGTGCCCGCAAGGCCGTGGCCGACGCCACAGCCGCCCTCTCCCCTCACCAGAAAGAGACGACATCATGACGACGACGTCACCCGCCGCCCAGAGAACGGGCGGCCTCCGAACAGGCGTGCAGCGCTTCGGCACGTTCCTGTCCGGAATGATCATGCCCAACATCGCGGCCTTCATCGCGTGGGGCTTCATCACGATGCTGTTCATCCCGGCCGGATTCTTCGGCGCGGACAGCCCCTTCGGCTGGCACTGGGCCCCGGTCGCCGAGATCATCGGCGGCGGAGGCGACTCCGCCACCATCGGCTGGCAGGGCGCGATGACGGCGCTGGCCGAGGGCGACGGCGGGAACTTCTTCGCGTACGTCGGTCTCGTCGGGCCGATGGTGACCTACCTGCTCCCGCTGCTCATCGCCAACACCGCCGGCCGCATGGTCTACGGCGAGCGCGGCGGTGTCGTCGCGACGATCGCCACGATGGGTGTCATCGTCGGCACCAACATCCCGATGTTCCTCGGGGCCATGATCATGGGGCCGCTCGCCGCATGGATCACGAAGCAGATGGACCGGCTGTGGGACGGCAGGATCCGCCCCGGCTTCGAGATGCTCGTCAACAACTTCTCGGCCGGCATCCTCGGCATGATCCTGGCGATCGTCGGCTTCTTCGCCTTCGGCCCCGTCATGCTGGGCATCAGCGCCGTCCTCGGCGCAGCGGTCGACTGGCTGGTGTCGCTGAACCTCCTGCCGCTGGTGTCGATCATCGTCGAGCCGGCGAAGGTGCTGTTCCTGAACAACGCCATCAACCACGGCGTGTTCACGCCGCTCGGCATCGAGCAGGCCGCCGAGACCGGCAAGTCGATCCTCTTCCTCATCGAGGCGAACCCCGGCCCCGGCCTCGGGCTGCTGCTCGCGTTCACCTTCTTCGGCGTCGGCGCGGCCAAGGCCTCGGCTCCGGGTGCGGCGATCATCCAGTTCTTCGGCGGCATCCACGAGATCTACTTCCCGTACGCGCTGAGCAAGCCCACCACGATCCTCGCTCTGATCGCCGGTGGTGCAGCGGGCGTCACGACGAACATGGTGCTCGGCGGCGGCCTCGGCTTCCCGGCGGCTCCGGGCAGCATCATCGCCGTGACGGCGGCCGCTGTCGGCGGCGGCGTGGGAAACCTCCTCGTCGTGTACCTCTCGGTGGTCATCGCCGCCGTGGTCACCTTCCTGATCACGGGCGTCATCCTGCGGGCCTCGCGCAAGCGCGACCTCGCCGCCGAGGGCGACAGCTTCGGCGCCGCGATCGCGCAGACCGAGGCCAACAAGGGCAAGTCGTCCGCAGCCATGGACGCCCTGCGCGCCTCCTCGGGTGCTGCGGCCGCCGGCGCGGCGGGCGGCGTCGCGACGGATCGCCGCATCGAGAGCGTCGTGTTCGCGTGCGACGCCGGGATGGGATCGTCTGCCATGGGCGCGAGCGTGCTGCGCAACAAGTTCAAGAAGGCGGGGGTCGAGGGCGTGACGGTCACGAACCAGGCCATCGCGAACCTCGACGGCACGGCCGACCTCGTGATCACCCAGCAGCAGCTGACGGATCGCGCGAAGGCCCAGTCGCCGAACTCGATCCACGTCTCCGTCGACAACTTCATGAACTCCCCGAAGTACGAAGAGGTCGTCGAGATGGTCCGCGACCAGCGAGAGGAAACACCATGAGCGTTCTGACCATCGGCCAGGTCCGCATCCACTCGGGCAGCAGCACGCAGGATGCCGCCCTCCAGGAGGCCACCGACATCCTCGTGTCCGCCGGCGCCGTCACACCCGCGTACGTCGACGCGATGCGTCAGCGCGAGGAGACGGTCTCGACCTACATGGGCAACGGTCTCGCGATCCCGCACGGCACGAACGAGACCAAGGACGCGATCCTCGGCTCCGCCCTCTCGGTGGTCCGCTACGACGGCGGCGTCGACTGGGCGGGCGAGCAGGCGACGTTCGTGATCGGCATCGCCGGTCGCGGTGACGAGCACCTGGAGATCCTGTCGCAGATCGCGATCCTCTTCTCCGACGAGGACGACGTCGAGAAGCTCAACGCGGCGCAGACACCGGACGAGCTGTTCGCGCTGCTCTCCGCGGTCAACGAGTGATGGGTGGTGGACGAGGGATGAAGGCCGTCCACTTCGGCGCCGGCAACATCGGGCGCGGCTTCGTGGGCCTGCTGCTGCACGAGGGCGGGTACGAGGTCGTGTTCTCCGATGTCGCCGACGCCCTCGTGGACGCCATCAACGCGGTCGACGAGTACACCGTGCACGAGGCGGGACCCGGGGGCGTCGACCACGTCGTCACCGGGTTCCGCGCGGTCAACAGTCGCACCGACCCGGAGGCCCTCACCCGCGAGATCGCGACGGCGGATGTCGTCACGACCGCGGTCGGTCCCACCGTGCTGCGCTTCGTCGCACCGGCGATCGTCGCAGGTCTCGCGCAGCGCTCCCCCGACGCCGCACCTCTGCAGGTGATGGCGTGCGAGAACGCGATCGGCGCGACGGACCTGCTCCGTTCGGAGATCCAGGCGGCCGCCGGGGCGGATGCCGGAGACCTGCTGTCGCGCGCGGTGTTCGCGAACACCGCGGTCGACCGCATCGTGCCGGCCCAGCCCGCCGACGGAGGGGTGGACGTCACGGTCGAGCCGTACTTCGAGTGGGCGATCGAAGCCGGCCCGTTCGGCGACGACCTCCCGAGCATCCCGGGAGCGCACTTCGTCGAGGACCTCGCCCCGTTCATCGAGCGCAAGCTCTTCACGGTGAACACGGGACACGCGGCCACCGCCTACTTCGGCGCCCGCGCCGGAGTCGAACGCATCTCGGACGCCTTGGCCGACCCCGACATCGCCGCGCGCGTGTCGGCGGCACTCGAGGAGACGTCCGCGGTGCTGGTCGCCGAACACGGGCTGGATCCCGCCGACCTCGCGTCGTATCGCGCGACGATCCTCGAGCGGTTCCGCAACCCGGCGCTGATCGACACGGTGCAGCGCGTCGGACGTCAGCCGCTGCGCAAGATCTCGCGGCACGAGCGGTTCATCGGCCCCGCGGCCATGGCCGCCGAGCGCGGCCTGCCCGCCGATGCCCTGGTCGCGGCCGTCGCCGCGGCGCTCGAGTTCGACGACGCCGACGACGAGCAGTCGGTCGAGCTCCAGCGGCTGCTGCGCTCGGAGGACGCGAGGGCGCTGACCGCCCTCGTCACCGGACTCGATCCGGAGCATCCGCTGTTCGCCGCTGTCCGCGAGGCCGTCGAGGAGCGGCAGCAGACGCTCCGCGAGGCCTGATCCCGCGCCGTGCCGGAGCGCCCCCGCCCACCCGATACGATCGGGAGCGGGGGCGCTTTCGCGAGCGCCCCTTTCGAGCACCGCCTTTTCGAGCATCGCCTTTTCGCGCACAGTGACGTGCAGGGAGCAGCATGAACAGATACGCCGTGATCGGCGCGGGCCCGTCGGGGCTGGCCACGGCCCGCGCGCTGCAGAAGCGCGGCATCGCGGTGGACGGGTACGAGGCCTCCCACGGCGTCGGCGGCCTCTGGGACATCGCCAATCCGCGCAGCACGATGTACGAGTCGGCGCACCTGATCTCGTCGCGCACGACGACGGAGTTCACGGAGTTCCCGATGCGCTCCACGGTCGACTATCCGGGCCACCGGGTGATGCGGGAGTACTTCCGGGACTACGCGGACCACTTCGGTCTCGCCGAGCTCTTCCGGTTCGACACGAGGGTCACACGTCTCGAACCGCGAGACGGCGGATGGGATCTCACGAGCGACGGCCCCGAGGGCACGCAGACGCGATGGTACGCCGGTGTCGTGCTCGCGAACGGGACGCTCGCGGAGCCGAACATCCCGACCTTCCCCGGCAGTTTCTCCGGCGAGGTGCTGCACACCAGCGCCTACAAGACGGCCGAGCAGCTCTCGGGCAAGAGGGTGCTCCTGATCGGTGCGGGCAACTCCGGCTGCGACATCGCGGTGGATGCCGTGCACCACGCGGCTTCCGTCGACATGAGCGTGCGGCGCGGGTACTACTTCGTGCCCCGCTACCTGTTCGGCAGGCCGAGCGACACGCTCAACCAGGGGCGCCCGCTGCCCGCGAGGATCAAGCAGGCGGTCGACAGCCGGGTGCTGCGGGCCTTCACGGGCGATCCCGTGCGCTTCGGCTTCCCGAAGCCCCGGTACCGCATCTACGAGTCCCATCCCATCGTGAACACCATGATCCTCAACCACCTCGGCCAGGGAGACCTGCGCATCCGCGCCGACGTCGAACGCTTCGACGGCAGCACCGTGCGCTTCCGCGACGGCAGCGCAGACGACTACGACCTCGTGCTCCTGGCCACCGGATACACCCTCGACTATCCCTTCGTCGACCGGGAGCACCTGCACTGGCAGGGCGCCTCGCCGCGCCTGTTCCTCAACCTCTTCCCCGCGTCGTTCAACGGGCTGTACGTCATGGGCATGATCGAGGCCTCCGGCATCGGCTGGCAGGGCCGCGCCGAGCAGGCCGACCTCCTCGCCGCCTATCTCGACGCCCTCGAGCACGATGCGTCGCGCGCTGCGCGATTCCGCGACCGCGTCACGGCCGCGCCCTGGCCGGACCTGACCGGCGGATACCACTACCTCGGGCTGGACCGGATGGCCTACTACGTGAACAAGGACGCCTACCGCGGCGCCGTCCGCCGCGAGAAGAGCGCGCTGGAGGCGTCGGCATGAACGTCGACGACGTCGTCCTCTCGTTCACGCCCGGCACCCTGACCATCCTGAACGTGGTGCTCGGGCTGATCATGTTCGGGATCGCCCTCGACACGGCCCCGAGTGACTTCCGCGTCGTGGCGAAGCATCCGAAGCCCTTCGTCATCGCCCTGCTCGCCCAGCTGCTCCTGCTGCCGATCGCGACGTTCCTGCTGACGCTGGTGCTCCCGGTCCCGCCGTCGATGGCGCTCGGCATGCTGCTGGTCGCCTGCTGTCCGCCCGGCAACATCTCCCAGGTGCTCACACACCGGGCCGGCGGGAATGTCGCGCTCTCGGTGTCGCTGACCGCGGTCGGCAATCTCCTCTACATCGTCGCCATGCCGCTGAGCATCACTTTCTGGGGCTCGCTGCATCCCACCGCCCGCACGCTGCTCCGCGAGGTCGCTCTCGACCCGTGGCGGATGCTTCTGGAGATCCTGCTCATCGTCGGACTCCCCTTCGCGCTCGGCCTCCTGCTGCGGGCGAAGACACCCGGATTCGCCGCCCGCGTGCAGCCGTTCGTGAAGTGGTTCAGCCTCATCGCCCTGCTCGGCTTCATCATCGCCGCGCTCGTCGGCAACTGGGCGGTCTTCGTGCAGGTCCTCGGCGTGATCCTGATCGTCGTCACGGTGCACGACGCCGTGGCGCTGGCTCTCGGCTACGGAACCGCGGTCGTCGGCGGCCTCGGCACCCGCGAGCGCAAGGCGATGACCTTCGAGGTCGGCATCCGCAACGCCGGCCTCGGTCTCGGCCTGGTCTTCCTGTTCTTCGATGGCCTCGGCGGCATGGCGATCGTCGCCGGGTGGTGGGGCATCTGGGACATCATCGCGGGCCTGATCCTGGCAGGGCTCTGGGCACGGCACACGAAGAGACGCACGGGCTCGGCGAGCGGCGATGCCAGCGGGCGCACGGTGACCGAGGCGTCGCCGTGACGCGGGTGCTCATCACCGGGGGCGGCGGGTTCCTCGGCTCGCACGTCGCGCAGGCGCTGGCAGCCCGAGACGACGTCGAGCTCGTGGTCTCCGCGGATGTGCGCACCGGCACCGCACGGCCCGGGATCCTCGACGTCGTGCTCGACGTGCAGGACGCGGCAGCGATCGCTCCCCTCCTTCGCGAACACCGCATCGACACCGTCGTGCACCTCGCTGCGATCGTCAATCCGGGACGCGACGTCGATCGGGAGTACCGGGTCGACGTCGACGGGTCGGCGAACGTGCTCGCGGCGTGCGTCGCGACGGGGGTGCGCCGGATCGTGGTGTCCAGCTCCGGCGCCGCCTACGGCTACCACGCCGACAATCCGGAATGGATCGACGAGGACCAGCCGCTCCGCGGCAACGACGCCTTCCCGTACTCACGGCACAAGCGCCTCGTCGAGGAGATGCTCGCCGAGCACCGCGCGACGCATCCGGACCTGGAGCAGGTGGTGTTCCGCATCGGCACGATCCTGGGACCTTCGGTCCGCAATCAGATCACCGCGCTCTGGGACGGCCGCCGGATCCTCCGCATCGCCGGCTCCGACTCCCCCTTCGTCTTCGTGTGGGTGGACGATGTCGCCGCCGCCATGGTGCGGGCGGCGACCGACGGTCCGGCCGGAGTCTTCAACGTCGCGGGAGACGGCCGGATGACGGTGCCCGAGATCGCGGAGCGGCTGGGCAGACGCCAGCTCGTGCTCCCCGCGGGAGTGCTCGCCGCCGCGCTGCGGATCGGACGGATGCTGCGCCTCACGGAGCACGGACCGGAGAAGGTGCCCTTCCTGCGCTATCGACCGGTCCTGGCGAACACGCGCCTCAAGGAGGAGTTCGGCTTCGTCCCGACGCGCACCACGCGCGAGGCGTTCGAGGAGTACCTCGCCACCCATCCGTCGGTCGGCGCCGCTCAGGGAAGGGGCCGTGCGGCGGAGTAGCGTTGACGTGTGCAGAGGAAACGGGGTCGTCGCGTCCTGAAGCGGGCGCTCGGGAGTCTCGCGATCCTGCTGCTCCTCGGTGTCGGCGGGATCGTCGCCTGGAGTCAGATCGGCGTCATGCCCGCCGAGCCGGCTCCCCTGGCCGGCGTCCGCGAGAACGCCGCCATCACCGTGGAGGATGCCGAGCAGGGGATCGTCCTCGCTCCGGCCGACGGCGAGTCCGAGCTCGGGCTGGTGTTCGTCCCCGGCGCCAAGGTGGACCCCTGGGCGTACGCCGCGATCCTGCAGGGGCTCGCCGAAGAGGGCGTGACGGTCGTGATCACTCGTCCCTGGCTGAACCTCGCCTTCTTCGATCCGCGCGGACTCGGCTCCTTCACGTCGGCGGCGCCCGATGTCGAGGTCTGGGGCGTCGGCGGTCACTCGCTCGGCGGCGTGCGCGCCTGTCAGCTCGCGGCCGATGCGGATGCCCTCGTCCTCTTCGGGTCCTACTGCGCGACGGACCTCTCGGCGAGCGGCCTGCCGGTGCTCAGTCTCGCCGGCAGCGATGACGGGCTCTCCACTCCGGAGAAGATCGATGCCGCGCGAGATCAGCTCCCCGCCGATGCGGAGATGGTCGAGATCGAGGGCGCAGCCCACGCCTCCTTCGGCGACTACGGCCCGCAGGCGGGCGACGGCACCCCCACGATCTCGACGGAGGACATGCACGCCGAGGTCACGGAGCGCACGGGCGCCTTCCTCCAGGCTCTCCCCCGCTGAGCCGCGCCGTGCTCCTGAGCTGAGCGCTGCTCACCGCGACAGCGGCAGCACGGCATCCAGCAGCGGATGCAGGTGCCGCGTGCGCAGCACGGCGGACGCCGACGTCGCACCCGCGGCGAGCGCGTCACCGACAGCCGCCCCCGACAGCCGGGCGTCGAGCACACCGGCGAGGAACGCGTCCCCCGCGCCGTTCGTGTCGGTGACGTCGACCGGCACCGCTGCCACCCGATGCTCCGCACCGTCCTCGTCGATCGCCACCGCTCCCTCCGCCCCGAGGGTGCAGACGGCGAGGCGTGCTCCGCCCCCGATGCATCCGCGGAGGAAGGCCACCGGGTCGTCGAGGCGATCGGCGTTGCAGAAGACGGCATCCGCCACCGCAAGGAACGGCCAGTGGAAATCGGACTCCCCGTCGTAGTCGTGCACGTCGACCCAGATCGGCGTTCCGACCTCACGCGCGAGCGGCAGCAGCCGCTCGGACTCGGCTCCGAGGTCCAGCACGACCGCGTCGGCCGCCGCCATCGCCGCCCGCAGGGACTCATCCTGCTCGCCCCCTGTCGGTCGCGGTGCGGCGAGGTACAGCGAGACCCGCTCGCCGCGGCGGGTCATCAGGTTGAGGTGCCGCTCCGTCAGGCCCTCCGTCCACCGCACGTGCACGCCGGCCGCGCGCAGCGCGTCGCGGAGCCTGGCACCGTGCTCATCGCCACCCGCCTGCGCGCACAGCGTCGTCGCTCGTCCGAGCGCCGTGAGGCTGAGAGCCTTCCCCGCACTCGTCCCGCCGACCGTCTCCCACGTGTCCTGGGCGAACTGCATGTGCGGGACGGGCTCGGGGAGCCGGTCGAGGACGACGATGGTGTTCCACGAGGCAGGGCCGACGATGAGGACGGAAGCAGGCATGCGACCATCCTGCCCGCTCGTCGGGTCTCAGCCGATGCGCTTGATCAGCGCGTCCAGCCCCATCCCGTAGTCGATGCGCACGACGGGGAGAGCGAGCTTGTCGGTGCCGATCACGACGTAGCCGGGCTCGATCGTGCGCGCCATCTCGTAGCCCGCCTGCAGCACACCCTGCTTGGCCGTGTCGTTGTAGTGTCCGAAGGGGTACGCGATGACCTCGCGCACGCCGAGGATGTCACCCGACATGTTGAGGTCGGCGGCGACCTCGTCCGGCGTCCAGTTGACGATGCGCCCCTGGCCGTTGGCTCCGGCCTGGTGCATGTCGTGCGTGTGCGAACGGCGCAGGACGTAGATGGACGGGGGCGGGTCGGAGCGGTACGCCGTGATCATGAACGAAGTCGTGAGCAGCTCGTACTTCTCCACGAGCGGCACCGCGAGGTCGAACCAGGTCTGATCGGCATCGTCATCCGTGATGATCACCGAACGCGGGGGCAGGAACAGCCGCCCGTCGATGAACGCGCTCAGCTCGTCCCACGTCGGCAGATAGAAGCCGGTGGTGGCGATGTGGTTCATCTGCGCGTCGAAGTCGCCGATGTAGGCGTAGTTGCCGCGCAGCCAGCCGGACTCGCCGTCGGGGTTCGTCGTGAACTGGTGGTACATCAGGATCGGGACCTGCGTGTTCGCCGCGACGTTCTCCTCCGGCGTCTTCCAGGCTCCGTGGAGCTCGATCTGCTGGTCGGTGCACGTCACCGGATCGGCGCCGTTGACACGGGCCTCCGGGCTGAACGCCGCAGCATCGTCCGCGGTCGCATACCAGCCGGCGAACACGCGCCCGTCCGCCGCAGGGATCGGCAGCGACTGATAGAGGCCGTTCTGCCACTGCAGCATCGGGTCCTGCACGACGCCGTCACCGGCGAACGACACCGCGCAGGCCAGCGGATTGTCGGCGTCGGCGAGCAGCTGCTCGGCCGGTGAGAGGGGTTCCGGCTCGGATTCCGGTGTCGGGAGCGGCTTCTCCGTCTCGGTCGCCGCCGGCTTCTGGCCGTTCGGCGTGCCGTTCGTCCAGACGAATGCGGCGACCGCACCCCCGCCCAGGAGGACGACGGCGGCGCTCACGATCACGGCGAGAACGCTCACCCGGCGTCGACTCTTCTGGGACATGTCAGTCGTTGAATCCTTCGGCGATCATCTCGACGAGCTCTTCGCGCTCCTCGACCGGGAGGAAGGCGGCCGCGGCCGCATTGAACTGGAACGTCTCGAGGTCGTCGAGGTCGTACTCGAAGGCCTCGACGAGCAGGGCGAGCTCGCGCGTGAGCGAGGTGGCGCTCATCGTGCGGTTGTCCACGTTGACCGTCACCGCGAAGCCGAGCTGATACAGCAGGTCGAACGGGTGGTCGGCCATCGTCGTGCCCCACGCGGCGATCGCGCCGGTCTGCAGGTTCGACGACGGGGAGAGCTCCAGCGGGATCTCGCGATCGCGCACCCAGCGGGCCAGTTCTCCGAACTGCACCTGCACCTCGTCACCCTCCTGGGTCACGACCTGGAGATCCTCCGCGATGCGCACCCCGTGGCCGAGACGCAGCGCACGGCCGTCCAGCAGCGCCGAGCGGATCGACGCGGGACCTGCGGCTTCGCCGGCGTGCACGGTCACGGGGAAGAAGTTCTCGGCGAGGTAGTCGAACGCCTTGCGGTGGTTCGAGGGCGGGAAGCCGTCCTCGGGCCCGGCGATGTCGAAGCCCACGGCACCACGACCGCGGAAATCGACCGCGAGCTCGGCGATCTCGAGCGCCCGATCCGTATGGCGCATCGCCGTGATCAGCTGGCCGACGCGGATGCTGCGCCCGTCGCGGTCCGCCGCGTCCTCGCCCTCCTCGATGCCCTGCTGAACGGCCTCGACGGTCTGCTCGAGCGTGAGTCCGCGCGTGAGATGCTGCTCCGGAGCCCAGCGCACCTCGCCGTAGATCACGCCGTCCGCTGCCAGGTCCTGGACGAACTCTCGCGCGACACGCGTGAGTCCCTCCTGGGTCTGCATCACGGCGGTCGTCAGGTCGAAGGTCTTCAGGTACTCGACGAGCGAGCCGGAGTCGCTCTGCTTCGCGAACCAGCGGCCGAGAGCGGCGGGATCGGACTCCGGCAGGTCGAGACCGATCTCGTCCGCCAGCTCGATGATCGTGGCCGGACGCAGGGCGCCGTCGAGGTGGTCGTGCAGCGAGACCTTGGGCAGGCTGCGGAGGGAGATCCCCTGGATGGTGACGTCGCCGTTCGCATCGATCGACATGGTGATCCTCTCGGTGGCGGAAATGCTCAGTTCAGGTTAGCGGTCCCGTCAGGCCGTGATGCGCTCGCGCACGATGGGACCGGCGGCCGGAGCCTTGTCCCCGAGCGCCCACGAGCCCTCGAGCGCCTCGAGCGCACGCGGGAACCGCGCCCCATCGGCTGCGGACAGCGTGAACAGCGGCTGTCCGGCGTCGACACGATCGCCCGGCTTGGCGTGCAGATCGATGCCGGCCTCGAAGACAACGGGATCCTCGGCCCTGGCGCGGCCCGCGCCCAGTCGCCAGGCCGCGATGCCGAACGGCAGCGCGTCCATGCGGGTGACGACGCCGTCGGTCGGAGCCGTCACGACATGCGTCTCGCGAGCGGTCGGCAGCTCGGCATCCGGATCGCCGCCCTGGGCGCGGATCATCGCCTTCCAGCTGTCCATCGCGCGGCCGTCGTCGAGGGCGGCCTCCACGTCGGCATCCGGCTTCCCCGCGAGGGCGAGCATCTCCTGCGCGAGCGCGATCGTCAGCTCCCGCACGTCGGAAGGGCCGCCGCCGGCGAGGATCTCCACGGATTCGCGGACCTCGTTGGCGTTGCCGATCGCGAAGCCCAGCGGGACGTTCATGTCGGTGAGCAGCGCGGTCGTCGCGACACCGGAGTCGGTGCCGAGCGCGACCATCGTGCGGGCGAGCTCACGGGCGCGGTCGATGTCCTGCATGAAGGCGCCGGAGCCGAACTTGACGTCGAGGACGAGCGCATCCGTGCCCTCCGCGATCTTCTTCGACATGATGCTCGATGCGATCAGCGGGATCGCCTCGACCGTGCCGGTCACGTCGCGCAGTGCGTAGAGCTTCTTGTCGGCGGGGGCGAGTCCTGAGCCCGCCGCGCAGATGACGGCCCCGACGTCACCCTGCATCTGCGCGAACATCTCCTCGTTGCTGAGCGCCGCGCGCCAGCCGGGGATGGATTCGAGCTTGTCGAGCGTGCCGCCCGTGTGGCCGAGACCGCGCCCGCTGAGCTGCGGCACGGCCACGCCGAACGAGGCGACCAGCGGAGCCAGGGGAAGGGTGATCTTGTCTCCGACGCCACCCGTGGAGTGCTTGTCGACGGTCTTCTTGCCGAGCGCGGCGAAGCTCATCCGCTCCCCCGACGCGATCATCGCGTCCGTCAGGACGCGGATCTCGTCGCGCTCCATGCCGCGCTGGAAGATCGCCATCGCGAACGACGCCATCTGCGCATCCGAGACGTAGCCGCGGGTGTAGGCGTCGACCATCCACCGCAGCGCCTTCTCCGGCACGGCGCCGCCGTCTCGCTTGGCGCGGATGACATCCACCGCGTCGAAAGGCTCGATGCTCATCGGGCGTCCTCCAGGTCTCGGGGGCCGAACGCATCCGGCAGCACCTCGTCGATCGTGCGGATGCCGGAGACGGTCTCCAGCAGCATCCCGGGCATGGCGTGCTCGAAGAGCAGCTGGCGGCAGCGACCGCACGGCATGATCGTCTGCCCGTCGTTGTTGACGCAGACGAAGGCGACCAGCTGACCGCCGCCGGACATGTGCAGGTCGCCGACGAGCGCGCACTCGGCGCACAGCGTCACGCCGTAGGAGGCGTTCTCGACGTTGCAGCCGGCGACGATCCGTCCGTCGCCGACGAGCGCCGCGGCACCGACGCGATACCGCGAGTACGGCGCGTAGGCCTTCGTCATGGCATCGGTCGCGACCTGACGGAGCTCGTCCCAGTCGATGTCAGTCATTGTGGAGCTTCCTTCTTCCGGACTCGGCTAGGACTTGATGTACGGCTTGCCGTCTGCCGCGGGCGCCTTGATCTGTCCGGCGAATCCGGCGACCGCCAGCAGCGTCACCAGATACGGCAGCATCAGCATGAACTCGCCGGGGATCGGCGTCTTCAGGATCGAGAGCAGGTTCTGCAGGTTCGTCGCGAAGCCGAAGAGCAGCGCGGCGAGCGTCGCACGGATCGGGTCCCACCGGCCGAAGATCACGGCGGCGAGGGCGATGAAGCCGAGGCCCGCCGTCATGTCCTTGCCGAACTGCGGCACCGAGACGAGCGTGAAGTACGCACCGCCCATGCCGGCGATCGCGCCGGCCAGGAGCACGTTCCAGAACCGGGTCGGGTTGACCTTGATGCCCACGGTGTCGGCGGCCTGCGGGTGCTCGCCCACGGCGCGGAGACGCAGACCCCACCGGGTCCGGTACAGGCCCCAGGCCACCACGGCGACGGTGAGGAACATCAGGTAGCCGATGAACGTCTGATTGAAGAGCACCGGGCCGATGATCGGGATGTCGCTCAGCACGGGGATCTCGATGCGCGGGAAGCGCACCGGGGTGTTCAGCGTCGCCTCGTTCGGTGCGAGAAGTGCGCCGTAGAGGAAGCCGGTGAGACCGGTGACGAGCACATTGAGCACGACACCGACGATGACCTGCTCGACGAGGTACTTGATCGCGAACGCGGCGAGCACGCTGGCCACGAGGACGCCGCCGATCATCGCTCCGACCAGTCCGACGAACGGGTTGCCGGTGATGCTGGAGAGCAGCGCGGCGGAGAAGGCGCCGAGCAGCAGCTGCCCTTCGATCGCGACGTTCACGACGCCGGCGCGTTCGCCGATGACACCGCCCAGGGCGCCGAACACCAGCGGCACCGAGAGCGACACGGCACCGAACAGCAGGCTCGTGACGGGGACGAGTCCCCCGGCGGATGCCCAGACGAGGAACGCGAAGACGGCGAGCGTGCTGAAGGCCACGACCAGCCACAGCGACGGCTTGCGATACGTCCAGGCACGCAGGAACGCTCCGACCGTCAGGACGACGAGGATGCCGAACACGACCCAGAAGGTCGAGGCCGTCGGCAGGGCGACGTCGGGCAGCGCGAGCGCCGACGACTGGTCGGAGAGGCGGAAGGTGCTGGTGCCGTCGCGCGGCACGAACACGAAGAGGAGCGCGAGGAGCGCAGCGGCGACAGCCAGCACGATCGGCGCCTTGAGGTGCCGCTGCTTCACGGTCGCGAGCTGCACCGTGCCGTCGGCTGCCTCGGTCTGCACGAGGGACATCATGCCGCCACCGCCTTCTTCGCGGCCTTGGCTCGGAGCCTGGCCGCCTTCTCGATGTCGGTCTTGGGCAGGAAGAACACCGCGCGCAGCAGCGGCGGTGCGGCGATGAAGAGCACGACCAGGGACTGCACGACCAGGACGATGTCGACCGGGATGTCCTGGGCCTGCATCGAGAACGACCCTGCCTTGAGAGCGCCGAACAGGATGCCGGCGGCGAAGGTGCCCCAGGCGCGGCTGCGTCCGAGGAGCGCGACGGTGATCGCATCGAATCCGATGCCGGCGTCGATCGTCTCGGTGACGCCGGTCGTGACGGCACCCTGGATCTGGTTCATGCCCGCGAGACCCGCGAGGCCTCCGGCGAACAGCATCGCGTAGACGTAGACCCGCTGCACGCTGATGCCCGCGGCGCGCGCCGCGTGCGGGTTCTCGCCGACGGCGCGCATCCGCATGCCGAGCGACGACCGCTCGATGAGCCACCAGACGAACAGCGTCGCGACGACCACGATCACGAATCCGAGATCGAGCAGGGGGAACTGCGGCCCGAGCAGCGTCGGGAACTGCGCGCTCTCCGGCGTGGCCGAACCCAGCGCCTGGTTCGTCCCCGGCTTCTGCAGCAGGCCCGGTGTACGGATCATCCAGAGCAGCAGGTAGTACGCGATGTAGTTGAGCATGATCGTGAGGATCACCTCGTGGGCACCGGTGCGCGCCTTGATGAGGCCGGCGATGGCACCCCAGAGCGCGCCGCCCGCGATACCGGCGATCAGCGTCACGGGGATGTGCAGCCAGAGCGGCAGGTCGAGCGAGAAGGTCAGCAGGGCGGCGACCGCGACACCGATGAGCATCTGGCCGCGTGCACCGATGTTGAACAGTCCCACCCGGAACGCGAGTGCGACGCCGAGGCCGGCAGCGATCAGCGGCGCGGCGAAACCGAGGGTGTTGGTGAGCGGACGGATCTGCGCCGCGAAATCGGCGCCGCGGGCGTTGAAGATGGCACCGCGGAACAGCGCCTCGTACCCGTTGTAGACCGCGTTCCAGGCGGCGGCGAACGTGTCGCCGGGCTTCGCGAAGAAGTAGCCGGACGCCTCCTGCACGTCTTCGTTGGTGGAGGCGATCAGGATGCCGCCGACGATGAGCGCCAGGACGATCGCGAGGATCGTCGTGACGGCGCTGCCGCGCAGCATCTCCTTGAGGATGATGTTGCCGCGGGGCGGCGGCGGCACGTCGGCGGAGTCGCGGGGCACCGTGCCGGTCGGCGTGCCGAGCTGCTCCGGGGGGATGCCCTTGGTCACGTCTCCCGCGCCGGGCGTCGATCCGCTCACGCCGCCACCTCTCCTTCGGCCGCTCCGGCCATCATGAGTCCGAGTGTCTCTCTGGGCGTGTCGCCCGGCACGATGCCGACGATCGCTCCGCGGTACATGACCGCGATCCGGTCGGCGAGGGCGGCGACCTCGTCGAGCTCGGTGGAGACGACGATCACCGGGACGCCCGAGTCGCGCGTCTCGATGATCCGCTTGTGGATGAACTCGATCGAGCCGACGTCGACGCCGCGGGTCGGCTGGGCGGCGACCAGCAGCCGCAGCTCACGGCTCATCTCGCGTGCGATGACGACCTTCTGCTGGTTGCCGCCGGAGAGCGTGCCCGCCGGAGTGTCCGGCCCCTGCGTGCGGATGTCGTACTCGCGGATGCGCTCCTTGGCGAAGGCGTCGAGCACACCCCGCAGGATGGTTCCCCCGCGGCTGAAGGTGCGGTCGTCGGTGCGGTCGAGGATGAGGTTCTCCGCGACGGAGAAACCGGCGACCAATCCGTCCTCGGTCCGGTCCTCGGGGACGAAGCCCACGCCGGCATCGAGGATCGCGCGTACGCTCTTGCCGACGAGTTCGGTCCCGTCGAGCGTGATGCTCCCCTCCACACGCGCGGCGAGGCCGACGATGGCCTCCACCAGCTCCGTCTGGCCGTTCCCCTGCACACCCGCGATCGCGAGGACCTCACCGGGGCGCACCGCGAAGTCGATGCCGTCGACGACGATCGCGCCGGCGGGTGTGAGCACCCGCAGACCCGAGATCTCCAGCCCGCCGTCGCCGACACGGGGCGCGTCCTTGTGCACCGTGAGCTCGACGGCGCGTCCGACCATGAGCGAAGCGAGCTCGGCGTTCGTCGCCGAAGGCGATGCCTCGCCGACGACGCGTCCGAGACGGACGATCGTGATCTTGTCGGCGACTTCGCGCACCTCGCGCAGCTTGTGGGTGATGAAGACGATCGCCGTGCCCTCGTCGCGGAGCTGGCGCATGATGCCCATGAGCTCGTCCGTCTCCTGCGGGGTCAGCACGGCCGTCGGCTCGTCGAAGACGAGCACCTTGGCATCGCGGGAGAGCGCCTTGATGATCTCGACGCGCTGCTGGACGCCCACCGGGAGGTCGCCGACGAGCGCGTCGGGGTCGATGTCGAAGCCGAACCGCGCTGCCACGGATCGCACGTGCTCTCGCGCCTTCGCGATGTCGAGCGTGCCGAGGGCCTTGGTCTGCTCGTGGCCGAGCATCACGTTCTCGGCGACCGTGAAGACCGGGACGAGCATGAAGTGCTGATGCACCATGCCGATCCCCGCCGCCATCGCGTCACCGGGGCCGCGGAAGCGCTGCACGACATCGTCGAGGAGGATCTCGCCCTCGTCGGCCTGATAGAGGCCGTAGAGGACGTTCATCAGCGTGGACTTGCCTGCGCCGTTCTCACCGAGCAGCGCGTGGATCTGCCCCGGTTCGACCACCAGATCGATGTGGTCGTTGGCGACGAGAGTACCGAATCGCTTGGTGATGCCGCGAAGTTCGAGCTTCATATCTGCACCTTATCCAGAAGAGTCGTCCAGAAGGATCTTCGTCCGATCACAGTGCGGGGCGAGTGGCATCCTGCACACCACTCGCCCCGCACTTGGACCGGCTGCGACTTACGGGGAGTTCTTCGACTCCACCGTGATGTCACCGGCGATGATCTGCTCCTGGAGCGCCGCGATCTCGTCGAGGAGCCCGTCCGGGAGCTCGGCCTCGAAGTCGCCGAAGCCGGAGAGCTTGACGCCCTCGTTCTCGAGCGTTCCGACGTACGGAGCCGGGTCGAAATCGCCCGCGGCTGCTGCGGTGGTCGCGTCCTTCACGGCGACGTTGATCGCCTTCATGATCGAGAACATCGTGACGCCCGCGACGCTCGGGTCGGCAACCGCGAGGTCGCTGTCGACACCGATCATGAGCGTGTCCTTGCCGCTGTCGGCGATCGCCGCCGCAGCGCTCTGGTAGACCGGGCCACCGACGGGAAGAATGACGTCGACGCCCTGGTCGAGCACGCCCTGAGCGGTCTGCTTGGCGGTGTCGTTCGCGTCGAAGCCGCCCGTGAAGGAGCCTTCCTGCGTGGCGACGTCCCAGCCGAACACCTGGACGGCGGCCGACTTGTCCTCGTTGTACTTGTCGACGCCGAGCGAGAAGCCGTCCATGAACACGGCGACGGACGGGATCTGCATTCCGCCGAAGGTGCCGACCTTGTTCACGCCGCTCTGTGCGGACCAACCGGCCGCGGCGTAGCCGCCGAGGTAGGCGGCCTGAGCCGTGTCGAAGACGAGCGGCTTGATGTTCGGAGCATCGGTGGTGCCGTCGAAGTCGGTGTCGGCGTAGTCATCGATGATCGCGTAGTCGATCTCGGGGTTCGCCAGCGCCGACTCGACCGTCGCGGCGGCCAGCTTGAAGCCGACGGCGACGATGAGCGAGCAGCCTTCCGAGACCGCGGTCTCGAGGTTCGGCGCGTAGTCGTTGTCGTTCGCGGACTCGAACTCGAGCGGCTTGACGTCGAGCTCCTCCGCAGCGGCGTCCATGCCTTCCTTCGCCGACTGGTTGAACGACTTGTCGTTCCACCCGCCCGCGTCGGAGACGAGGCAGGGGAGGAAGTCGGAGTCCGCAGGGCCCTCCGAGCCGGCCTCGTCGGTCGGGGCCTGGCCGCAACCGGCGAGTGCGAAGATGACGCCCGCGGCGACTGTCGCGCCGAGCAGCTTCTTGGTGGTGGAGATGGTCAACTGATGCCTCCCTCAACGAAACCGCGGCCATCGCGGATCGATCAAAGTTACCTACTGTTTCACCTTTTGTGCACACTCGCGCCGCACGTGCTGGCGAAAGGTTACAAAGCTGAAACCAACCCAGCCGATGAGCATCCGGCGGCGCTCATCAGAGCACGTCTCCCTGCCCGTTCAGCTTGAGCGACTCCACGACGCCCTTCACCCGCTGCGCGTGCTGGACGGTCGTGACCAGCAGGGCGTCGGGGGTGTCGACGACGACGATGTCCTGGACGCCGACCAGGCTGATCACCCGGGACGTCTGGCTGACGAGGATGCCGCTCGCGGCGTCCGAGAGCACCCGGGCGTTCGGTCCGAGGACGGCCAGATCGTTCTTCCGGCCATTCGTGATGAGCTTGGTGAGGGAGGCGAAGTCGCCGACGTCGTCCCAGTCGAAGTGTCCCGGCACGACCGCCAGGCGCCCGCGGCGGGCGGCAGGCTCCGCGACCGCGTAGTCGATCGCGATCTTCTTCAGGCGCGGCCAGATCCGGTCGACGGCGGGTCCGCGCCGGTCGCGGTCGTCCCAGGCCTCGGCGAGCTCGAGCAGTCCGGCGTGCAGCTCGGGCTCGTTGGCTGCGAGCTCCTCCAGCAGCACGCTGGCCTTGGCGATGAACATGCCGGCGTTCCAGAGATAGCCGCGATCGGCGAGATAGGCCTTCGCGGTCTCCAGGTCCGGCTTCTCGACGAAGCTCTCGACGAGGGCCGCCTCGCGGGCGCGCTCGACGACGAGCTCCGGCCCCTTCTTGATATAGCCGAATCCGATCGCCGGCTCGGTGGGCGCGATGCCGATCGTGCAGATGTACCCCTCGCGGGCGACCTCGACGGCGTCGCGGACGGCGAACTCGAACACGCGGGTGCCGCGGATCACGTGGTCGGCGCTGAACGAGCCGATGATCACATCGGGGTCGCGGCGGTGCAGGATCGCCGCGGCCAGCCCGATCGCGGCGGCGGATTCGCGCGGCTCCGACTCCAGGAAGACGTTGAGATCGGCGATGCCGGGCAGCTCCGCCTCGACCGCGGCACGATGCGCGCGGCCGGTGACGACCGCGATGCGGTCAGGGCCTGTGAGAGGGACCAGCCGATCCCAGGTGTCGCGCAGCAGAGAGTGCCCGGACCCGGTGAGGTCGTGGAGGAACTTGGGGGCGTCGGCGCGCGAGAGCGGCCACAGCCTGCTGCCGATGCCGCCGGCGGGGATCACCGCGTAGAAGTCCTGGATGGGCGAGGTCATCGTGTCAGCGTATCGGGGCCCGTCGTGTGGAACCCGGTAGCCTGCCCCGCTCCGATATTCTGCGCGGCGTGCAGCGCAGCCACTATGGTGACGCCATGCGCCCGTCCCCCCGTCGAAAGCTCGTCCGCACCGGTCGCGCGATCGCTGCGGCGATCGCCGTGATGATCGGGGCCGCTGTCCTCGCCCCCGCCGCCGCGTCCGCGGCCGGCGGACCCGCCGGCGAGGTGTTCACGCTGACGAACGCCCAGCGCACCCAGGCCGGACTCCCCGCGCTCGTGTCGGATGCCGTGCTCGACGCGGCCGCTGCGGAGTGGGCACAGCATCTGGCGTCGACGTGCACCTTCGAGCACAGCAGCTCGACATGGCGGAGCTCGCGGGTCGCCGCCTTCGGGTGGGTCTCGACGGGCGAGAACATCGCGGCAGGTCAGCCGGATGCCGCCGCCGTGGTCAGCGGCTGGATGAACTCCAGCGGCCACCGCGCCAACATCCTCGACTCGCGGTACACGGGCCTCGGCGTCGGCTACGCGACCGGCACCTGCTACCGGACCTACTGGGTGCAGATCTTCGGCATCGGCACCCCGGTGAAGCGTCTCTCCGGCGGGGCGGGCGACCTCACCGGCGACCGGGCCGCCGACATCCTCGCCCGCACGGCGACCGGAGACCTCCTCATCTACCCCGGCAACGGGGCCGGCGGGTTCCAGGGCCCGGTCACCGCCGCCGCGGGGTGGGGAGACCGCCCGTTCACGACGCTCGGGGACTTCTCCGGCGACGGCATCCCGGACATCGCGCGCACCGAGGCCGACGGCAGACTCATGCTCCACGCCGGGAACGGAAGGTGCGGCTTCCTCGCCCCCGTGCAGATCGGCAACGGCTGGACGATGTTCTCGCAGCTCATCGGCGGCATCGACTTCTCCGGCGATCAGATCCCCGACGTCATCGGCAGAACGCCCGGCGGCGACCTCTTCCTCTATCCGGGCAACGGACGAAGCGGCTGGCTCGCCGGCGGCACGAGGATCGGCAACGGCTGGCAGACGATGGACACGATGTTCCACGCCGGCGACTTCAACGGCGATGCGCGCGGCGACATCATCGCCCGCAGGCTCGACGGAACCCTCTGGATCTACCCGACGACAGGACGCGGCAGCTGGGGCTCGCCGTCGCAGATCGGCGTGGGGTGGGCGTCTCTCACCGCCGTGTTCGGCGCGGGCGACTTCGACGGCAGCGGCACGCAGGACATCGTCGCCCGGACGTCGGCCGGCGCGCTCCTCCTCTACGGCGGCAACGGCCGCGGAGGATTCCTCGCGACCAGGACCATCGGCAGCGGCTGGAACGGGATGAGTCAGATCGGCTGATCTCCCACGGCCGGCTCTCTCGACATCGAGATACTTAGGCTCCCCTTCGTCGCTCCCCCGCTGCAGACGGGAATAGGATGGACACCGATCGGGCGTGCCTGACACTTGCGCAGCACGCGACCGAGTCACATCGATCCAGGGAGGACGACCGTGTCCACAAGCGCTCGCTTGACACCGTCGATTTCGGAAACCACGTCCAAGACCCCCCGCGGCACCCTCTACCGGGGTCGCGAAGGCATGTGGTCGTGGGTGCTTCATCGCATCACCGGAGTCGCCATCTTCTTCTTCCTGTTGGTGCACGTGCTCGACACGGCGCTGATCAGGGTGTCGCCGGAGGCGTACAACGCCGTCATCGGCACATACAAGAACCCGATCATGGCGCTCGGCGAGGTCGTGCTGGTCGCCGGCATCGTGTTCCACGCCATGAACGGCCTGCGCATCATCGCGGTCGACTTCTGGTCGAAGGGCGCCAAGTACCAGCGTCAGCTGTTCTGGGGTGTGCTCGCGGTGTGGGTCGTCATCATGGCCGGCTTCGTGCCGCGCCACCTGATGCTCGCGTTCGCCGGGTTCGGAGGGGGTCACTGATGGCCACGCAGACCGTCGCCGCCCCCGTCCGCCGTCAGCGCGGATTCAACCTCGAGAAGTGGGGCTGGCTCTTCATGCGGCTCTCGGGCATCGTGCTCGTCGTGCTGATCTTCGGCCACCTCTTCATCAACCTCATGGTCGGCGAGGGCATCCACGCCCTCGACTTCGCCTTCATCGCCGGCAAGTTCGCCACGCCGTTCTGGCAGTGGTGGGACGTGCTGATGCTGTGGCTGGCGCTGATCCACGGCGCGAACGGCATGCGCACGATCGTCAACGACTACGTCACGAACAACACTGCCCGCAAGGCGCTGATCTGGGCGCTCGGCCTCGCCGCCGGCCTCCTGATCATCCTCGGCACGCTCGTCGTGTTCACGTTCGACCCGTGCCTGGGCGTCACAGAGGACAGCACCCTCTGGACCGAATGCGCCGCGCTGGTCGGGAACTGAGAAGAAGGCTGAAGAAGAAGTGACTACCGAGACCCAGGATTCCGTCGTGCGCGACGGGGTGCACTACCACCAGTTCGACATCGTGATCGTGGGCGCCGGCGGCGCCGGCATGCGTGCGGCGATCGAGGCCGGACCCGGCGCGAAGACCGCGGTGATCTCCAAGCTCTACCCCACCCGTTCGCACACCGGTGCGGCGCAGGGCGGTATGGCGGCGGCGCTCGCGAACGTCGAGGAGGACTCCTGGGAGTGGCACACCTTCGACACCGTCAAGGGCGGCGACTACCTCGTCGACCAGGACGCGGCCGAGATCCTCGCGAAGGAGGCCATCGACGCGGTCATCGACCTCGAGAACATGGGTCTGCCGTTCAACCGCACCCCCGAGGGCAAGATCGACCAGCGCCGATTCGGCGGCCACACCGCCGAGCACGGCAAGACCCCGGTCCGCCGCGCCTGCTACGCCGCCGACCGCACGGGCCACATGATCCTGCAGACGCTCTTCCAGAACTGCGTCAAGCTCGGCATCAACTTCTTCAACGAGTACTACGTGCTCGACCTGCTGACGGTGAAGGATGCCGACGGCAAGACGCAGGTCTCCGGCGTCGTCGCCTACGACCTCGCCACCGGCGAGCTGCACGTCTTCCAGGCGAAGGCCGTGATCTTCGCGACCGGCGGCTTCGGCAAGATCTTCAAGACGACCTCGAACGCGCACACCCTGACCGGTGACGGCGTCGGCATCGTCTGGCGCAAGGGCCTCCCCCTCGAGGACCTCGAGTTCTTCCAGTTCCATCCGACCGGACTCGCCGGACTCGGCATCCTCCTCACCGAGGGCGCGCGAGGCGAGGGCGCGATCCTCCGCAACGCCTCGGGCGAGCGCTTCATGGAGCGGTACGCCCCCACGATCAAGGACCTCGCCCCGCGTGACATCGTCGCCCGCTGCATGGTCCAGGAGGTCGCGGAAGGCCGCGGCGCCGGTCCCCACAAGGACTACGTGCTCCTCGACTGCACCCACCTGGGTGCCGAGGTGCTCGAGACCAAGCTCCCGGACATCACGGAGTTCGCCCGCACGTACCTGGGTGTCGACCCGGTCGTCGAGCCGGTGCCGGTGATGCCGACCGCGCACTACGCGATGGGCGGCATCCCCACCAACAACGACGCCGAGGTGCTGGCCGACAACGACACCGTCGTGCCGGGCCTGTACGCCGCCGGCGAGTGCGCCTGCGTCTCGGTGCACGGCGCCAACCGACTGGGCACCAACTCGCTGCTCGACATCAACGTGTTCGGCAAGCGCGCCGGCCGCAAGGCCGTCGAGTACGTCAAGACGGCCGAGTTCGTACCGCTCCCCGAGAACCCGGCGGCCTTCGTCTCCGGCATGCTCGAGGGCCTGCGCAACAACCAGGGCACCGAACGCATCGCCGTGCTCCGCAAGGCCCTGCAGGACGAGATGGACAAGGGCGCGCAGGTCTTCCGCACGCACGAGTCCCTCGAGCACGTGCTGGGCGTCATCAAGGAGCTGCGCGACCGCTACATGAACGTGCACGTCGACGACAAGGGCCAGCGGTTCAACACCGACCTGCTCGAGGCCGTCGAGCTGGGCTTCCTCCTCGACATCGCCGAGGTCGTCGTCTACGCCGCCCAGAACCGCCAGGAGAGCCGCGGCGGCCACATGCGCGACGACTTCCCGAAGCGCGACGACGAGAAGTACATGAAGCACACGATGGCGTATCTGACGGGAGACCCGCACTCCTCGACGCCGAGCGACCACATCAAGCTGGACTGGAAGCCCGTCGTGTTCACGAAGAACGAGCAGGGCGAGTTCAACTACCCGCCGATGGAGAGGAAGTACTGAGCATGTCCACCGCCATCGCAGAATCCCCCGCGAGCACGACCGAAGAGACCGGCATCCAGTCCTTCATCGTCACGTTCAACATCCGCCGGTTCGACCCCGAGGTCGACGCCGAGCCGCACTGGGTCGACTACGACGTGGAGCTCTACTCCACCGACCGCGTGCTCGACGCCCTGCACAAGATCAAGTGGGAGGTCGACGGGTCGCTCACGTTCCGCCGCTCCTGCGCCCACGGCATCTGCGGTTCCGACGCCATGCGCATCAACGGACGCAACCGCCTCGCCTGCAAGACCCTGATCAAGGACCTCGACATCTCGAAGCCGATCTACGTCGAGGCGATCAAGGGACTGCCGCTGGAGAAGGACCTCGTCGTCGACATGGAGCCGTTCTTCGCGTCGTACCGCGAGGTGCAGCCGTTCCTCGTCGCGAGCTCCGTGCCGGAGAAGGGCAAGGAGCGCGTCCAGACCATCGCCGACCGCGAGATCTTCGACGACACCACCAAGTGCATCCTGTGCGCCGCGTGCACCTCGTCGTGCCCGGTGTTCTGGACCGACGGACAGTACTTCGGTCCGGCGGCGATCGTGAACGCGCACCGCTTCATCTTCGACTCGCGCGACGACAACGCCGCGGTGCGTCTCGACATCCTCAACGACAAGGAAGGCGTCTGGCGCTGCCGCACGACCTTCAACTGCTCCGAGGCATGCCCCCGCGGCATCGAGGTGACCAAGGCCATCGCCGAGGTCAAGCAGGCCGTCCTCCGCGGACGCCCCTGACGCGGCGCATCGTCGGACGAGAACGGGCGGACTCCTTCGGGAGCCCGCCCGTTCTCGCTGTGTGGATAGGGTGAGAGCGTGTCTGATCCCGATCGCGCCGCAGCCGAGCCCGGTCGCCTCGATGCCGCCGTCGAGCGCGCGACCGCGCTGACGCAGCGGACGCTCGGCCTGTTCCCCGTGCGGGTGTGGCGTCACTTCCTCCAGCACAACGGCTTCCTCCTCGCCGCGGGCGTGAGCTATCAGGCCCTGTTCGCGATCTTCGCGGCGATCTATCTCGCCTTCGCCATCGCGGGTCTCTGGCTCGGGGGAAGCACCGAGGCCGTCGACGGCATGATCGAGATCATCAACAGCTACATCCCCCACCTGATCGAGGAGCAGGGCGGAGTGTTCACTCCCGAGCAGGTGAAGGAGATCGCCGCGAGCACGACCGGAGTGCTCAGCGTCACGGGTCTGATCGCCCTCGGCACCGTGATCTGGACGGCCATCGGATGGGTGACGTTCTCGCGGCGCGCGACCAGGGACATCTTCGGCCTGCCGCCGGACCTGCGCAGCTACGTGCTCCTCAAGGCGCGCGACCTGCTGGCGGCGCTCCTGTTCGGAGTCGCCCTCATCGTCGGCTCGATCCTCAGCTCCGCGAGCGCTGCGGCCCTGAGCTGGGCGCTCAGCCTGCTCGACTGGGACTCCGGTTCCGACGGCATCAACATCAGCATCCGCCTCGGCACCGTGCTCGTCTCGTTCGCGTTGCTCTCCTCGGCGCTGGCCGCCATGGTGCGGTTCCTCACCGGGACGTCGCTGGACTGGCGCGTCATCTGGCCGGGCGCTCTCCTCGGCGGCGGCGCGATGACGATCCTCCAGTACGGTGCGGGGTTCCTGCTGAGCTACACGCCGTCGAATCCGCTGCTCGCCACCTTCGCGATCTTCATCGGCCTCCTGCTGTGGTTCCGCGTGAACGGCGTGGTGATGCTGGTGGCGTCCTCCTGGATCGCGGTCACCGCGCTGGACCGCGATCTCCCGCTGCTGTCGCAGACCGAGGCGGAACGACGCGCCGCGGAGCATCGGACGCTGGTGTCGGCCGCGCGCATCCGCCTGCGCGAGGCGGAGGTCGCTCGTGACGGCGCGCCCTGGTACCGCGCCTGGCAGGCGGGACGAGCGGTGCGGGATGCCGAGGCGGAGCTCGCGGCGCTCGAGGCGTCTGCGCCTCCCTCGCCGGAGCCGACGCCGCTCGCTCAGCGCCTCCTGACGGACCTGCACCGGCCGTCTCGGGATGTCGGCGGCGCTCGTTAGGCTTGTGTCCATGCCCCATCTGCGTATCGCCTCGGTCAACGTCAACGGAATCCGAGCGGCCGCTCGAAACGGCATGAGCTCGTGGCTCGACGCCGCCGACATCGACATCCTCACGCTGCAGGAGGTCCGCGGACAGGACGAGCATCTCGAGGCCGCACTGCCGGGCTGGTCCTTCGTGCACGACGAGGCCACCGCCAAGGGTCGCGCGGGCGTCGCGATCGCCAGCCGCACGCCGGCCCTCGCCTCGCGCACCACGCTCGGTCCCGACGACTTCGACTCGAAGGGGCGCTGGATCGAAGCCGACTTCCGCATCGGTGATCGTCCGATCACCGTCGTGAGCGCGTACGTGCACTCGGGCGAGGCCGACACCCCGAAGCAGGAGGAGAAGTGGAAGTTCCTCGACGCCTTCGGCACCCGTCTCGCCGAGCTGGGTGCCGACGACGCACTGGCGCTGGTGACCGGCGACCTCAACGTGGGGCACCGCGAGCTCGACATCAAGAATTGGCGCGGCAACCGCAAGAAGGCGGGCTTCCTCCCCCGCGAGCGGGCCTACTTCGACCGCTTCCTGGGTGAGGCCGGCGCACAGGTGACGGGCGTCGACGGCTCGGTGGGCACCGGCCTCGGCTGGGTCGACGTCGGACGTCGCTTCCACGGCGAGGTCGACGGCCCGTACACGTGGTGGTCGATGCGGGGCCAGGCGTTCGACAACGACTCCGGGTGGCGCATCGACTACCACCTCGCGACGCCGGCGCTGGCGGAGCGCGTGCAGACGTACCACGTCGCTCGGGCCGCCGCCTACGACCAGCGCTGGAGCGACCACGCGCCGGTGGTCGTCGACTACACCTTCTGACCGCGATCCGGTCGACTCCGACCGCCGCGCGTCAGGCCGTGATCAGAGAGATGATCAGCGCGGCCGCGACGAGCACGTAGACGATCAGGCTCCCGAGGTAGGCGGAACCGCGCTGTCCGGAGCGGAACATCAGCGGGACGACGAGCGCGAGCGCGATTCCCGCGACGAGTGCCAGGAACGTGCCGAAGATGAGTGCGTATCCGTGCGGATCCGCGCTGCCCGACGCGAATCGGCTGCTCAGTGCGATCCAGGCGAAGAAGAGGAAGGGCACGCCGACGAGGACGGTCAGGACGATGCCGACGATCCGCACACCGCCTCCGACGGCAGGGCTCTGCGTGGAAGACATGCAGGAAGTCTCGCAGTCGGCGCACCCGACCACCACCGTCTTCTCCTATTGCGGGGTCAGCTGATCTTCGTCGCGGTGCCGGTACCAGCCGCGGTACTCGAGGATGGTCCCCACCAGCGGGTTCGTAGCGCGCATCTCGATCGTGCGCCGCTTCTGCGCCTCGTCCCAGCCGTCCTCGAGATCGACCGAGATGCCGAGGATGCCGCGCAGAGCGAAGCGACGGCCCCACAGGCGCAGGGCGATCCGGCGCGTCCGCATCCGCAGCGCGCCCTGCGCCGTCACACTGCACTCCTCGATGAGCTCGACGCGCCCCCGCGCGCCCAGCAGATTGCGCACGAGGCCGGGCACCACGCTCACGGTGAGCCTGTCGGAGATGAACTGCGTCGTGCCGGGGAAGCGGAACTCCCTGGTCGTGTCGAGTGTCGCGCGCCCGGACGACGTGCGACCGGCACGCGTCCGGAGCGAGAAGGGCACATCCCGCCCGAAGCGGGTGACCAGCATCCGCGGTCCCACCACCGGCAGAGCGAGGATGCCGAGCCGCCCGAAGCGGCTGCCCGCGACCGTGAACACGCCCTCTGCGCGGTCGACCCCCGCCGGGGCCCGCATCTGCGCGAGGATCTCCGGGTGCAGGCGCTCGGCATCCGGTCCCAGCGCCGCGAGGAAGACCTCGCCCCTGGCGGTCACTCGCGCACCTCCTCGCGGGTGGGCTTCACCGTCTCGGGCACCTCCGCGCCCTCCGGGAACTCACAGACGAAGGTGCCGCGATAGCCGAAGAGGAACCCCAGCAGGTCGTTGCGCACCTCGAGGTCGATCACGAAACACCCCCGCTCGTCGTCGAAGCGCTCGACCAGGTGCGCTCGTCCGCTGAAGAGCATCGGGAAGCGGAAGGCGAGGGGGCCCTCATAGAAGCGCTGGGGACCCGACGACAGCCGGAGGCCCCCCTCGTCGGTGACGGCGAGGTCGAGGTCGACGGCGAGGTGCTGATGCGTGCCGAGATAGTCGACGATCCTCCCGCGCTTCTCGCTGTAGATCATCGTCGCGTCGAACCGGCGTCGCCTGCCCGGCCGGATCGTCATCGTCCGCACGAAGGTGACCGTCTCCCTGCCGAGGCTGTCGATGTAGGCGTGATTGTCGATCTGGAAGGGGATGTCGCGACCCCGCTCGGGGAACATGATGTTGCGCATCGTCCCGATCATGAGGAAGGGAAGCGTCCACCAGGGCCCGCGCCGGACCTCGGTCATCACCCCGCGGCCGATGCAGCCGTAGCCGGCACCGACCCCGACGCCGAAGCGCTTCCTCATCTGCGGGTGCAGGCGCGCGAAGTCGTCGCCGAGAGCGCGTTCGAACACGCCCTGCGCGCTCATACGGCGATCTCCGTCAACGTCGCCGGCGCGTTCTGCATGATGGTCCTGCCGCCCGTCCGGGCAGGGCGCTTCCGGCACCGGCGGGCGCGGGCGCGCGGGCGCCGTCCTGGTCGGAGCGAGCGCCACCAGCCGGTCTCCTCCGGTGGGACGCCGTCCTCGGCCCACAGACGAAGGCGATCGAAGCTCCACGCCGTGAGCCACCAGACGAAGCGGCGGGTGACGAGCGGGTCGAGCACGCGGCCGATGAGCCCCCATCCCGGCGCGTAGTCGTAGCCGGTGAGGAACCGGACGCCCTCGGGCGTCGGCACGTATCGCCAGTACCCGCGACCGGATCCGAGCGGGGACAGCCGGTCGGACGTGTCGAAGGCGAGGGCCGACGTGCGCTCACCCGCCTTCCCTCGTCGGTCGCCGAGCGAGACGCCGGTGCCGCGGATCGTGTGGATCCCGAGATCGAGCTCGTAGCAAAACTCCTGCGCACCGTTCGCCCGCTGCCGCGTCGGGATGATGGCGGAGAACCGTCCGTCCCACCGCGCATGCTGCTCGGGCGTCTGGGTGAGGTCCCAGATCGTCTCGATCGGCGCGTCGATGAGGATCTCGACGTAGACGGCGCGGTCTCGCCGTCGCGGGGTGCGGGAGGTCCGAAGAGCGGCGAACATCATGCCCACAGCGTAGAACGCCCCGACGCGCAGATCGGCCACCGGCATCCCCATAGGATTGATGTCGTGACGAAACCTCGCCTGTACTCCGGAATGCAGCCCTCCGCCGACTCCCTCCAGATCGGCAACTACATCGGCGCGCTCCTCCAGTGGCGGGACCTGCAGACGTCCTATGACGCCTACTTCTCGGTCGTCGACCTGCACGCGCTCACCGTCGCACAGGACCCGAAGGAGCTGCGCGAGAAGACCCGACGCACCGCCGCCCAGTACATCGCGGCGGGCATCGAGCCGTCGCTGTCGACGCTGTACGTGCAGTCGCACGTGCGCGCGCACGCCGAGCTGGCGTGGATCCTCAGCACCATCACGGGTTTCGGCGAGGCCGGCCGGATGACCCAGTTCAAGGACAAGTCGGCCCGATACGGACAGGACGCGACCAGCGTCGGCCTGTTCACCTACCCGGTCCTCATGGCGGCCGACATCCTGCTGTACCAGACCGATGTGGTGCCGGTGGGCGACGACCAGAAGCAGCACGTCGAGCTGACGCGCGACCTCGCCGAGCGATTCAACTCCCGCTTCGGGGTCACGTTCACGGTGCCGATGCCGGTGATCCAGAAGGAGACGGCGCGGATCTACGACCTGCAGAACCCGACGTCGAAGATGTCGAAGTCGGCGGAGAGCGACGCCGGCGTGCTGTGGATGCTCGACGACCCGGCGAAGTCCGCGAAGAAGATCATGCGCGCCGTGACCGACAACGAAGGATCCGTGCGCTTCGACCGCGAGAACAAGCCGGGCGTCTCGAACCTGCTGACGATCTACGCTGCCCTCACGGGCCGTCAGGTCGCCGCGATCGAGGACGACTACGCCGGCCGCGGGTACGGCGACTTCAAGAAGGGCCTCGCCGAGGTCGTGGTGAACGAGTTCGAGCCGGTGCGCGCCCGCGCCCTCGAGCTCCTCGACGACCCCGCCGAGCTCGACCGCATCCTGGCGGACAACGCCGGACGAGCGGATGCCGTCGCCGACGCGACCCTGTCCGACGTCTACGACCGGGTGGGTCTGCTCCGCCGCGTCTGAGCACGCCTCTAGGATGGGGGTCGTGACCGATCCGCAGCTGCCACCTCCGTCCGGCGCCGTTCCTCCCGTTCCGCCTGCGCCGTTCGGTGCGGTCCCCCCGCCTCCCCCGGCGTTCCCCGCGGCGCCGCCGGCACCGGCGGCAGCTCCTCCGGCACCGCCGGCGTATCAGGCCCCGGTCACTCCTCCGGCACCGCCCGCCTACCAGACCGCTCCGGCCTACCCCGTGGCACCCGCTCCCCAGGCGGCGCCTCCGGGGGCCTACCAGGTGCCCGTCGGCGGCTACGCCGTCCCGACCGGGGCCTACACGGTCCCCGACGCGGCCCCGCGCGCATCCGGCTTCCTCGGCATCCTCGCGCTGATCTTCGCGGTCGTCGCCGCCGTCGTCACGCCGATCGTCGTCGGCGTCGCCGGATTCGAGATCGGGCGCCGTCTGCCCGAAGGCATCTCCACGACGACCGACGACGTCCTGAGCGCGCTCTCCCCCGCCCGCGACCAGGTGCTGTGGGCAGAGCTGTCGTTCTGGACCGGCACGGTCCTCGGCATCGCGGCGATCGTGATCGGCATCATCGCCATCCGCAAGAAGCAGGGACGCGGCGCGGGCATCGGCGCGCTGGTCGTCGCAGTGATCGCCCCGATGATCTTCTTCGTCGTGCTGCTCTTCGCGTTCTCCGCGGGCAGCGCAGCCGGGTTCATCGACTTCGCGAGCTGACGCTCGCCTCGCCCCCGTGCAGCGGCTCAGCGCGGGGCGTGATGCTTCTGCTGGGCGGCCAGAAGGCCTTCAGCCACGAGCAGTTCGACCGCGTCCGCCGCGTCCGAGATGAGGATCGGCAGGTTCGGCCGTTCCTCCTTGCCGAAGGGCGCGAGCACCCAGTCGGCCGGATCCTGGCGTCCCACCGGCCGGCCGATGCCCACCCGCACGCGCGGGAAGTCGGCGGTCCCGAGAGCGCGCGCGACATCGCGCACTCCGTTGTGCCCGCCGTGCCCCCCACCGGTCTTGAGCTTCACCGTGTCGAAGGAGATGTCCAGCTCGTCGTGCACGACGACGACCTGCTCGACCGGCACCGAATAGAAGCGCGCGAGTGCCGCGACGGGGGTCCCCGACACGTTCATGAACGTGTTCGGCTTGGCGAGGACCAGCTTGTCGGCGCCCGGCTTGAGCCACGTCTCCACGACGCGTGCGCCGCCCTTGTGCTCGCGGAAGGCCTCGCTGCGACGTGCCGCGAGCTCGTCGACGACCATCTGACCGATGTTGTGCCGGGTCGCCTCGTAGCGCGGGCCCGGATTGCCGAGCCCCACCACCAGCCAGGTGGATGACATGTCCTCGTCCTTTCGCGCCGGGTCCTGTGCGGGGCCCGGTCAGGATACGACAGAGGGGACGCGATCTGATCGCGTCCCCTCTGTCCTGAAACTGTCGGAGATCACTCCGCAGCGGCCTCCTCGGCTGCTGCTTCGCCCTCGGCAGCACCCTCGGTGCTCTCGGCGGCGGCGTCGTCCTCACCCAGGTCCTGCTCAGCCGGCACGGAGATCGCGACGACGAGGACCTCGGGGTCGGCGAGCAGGGTCGAGCCCTTGGGGAGCTTCACGTCGGCGGCGGTGATGTGCGCGCCCTCCTCGAGCCCCTCGACGGAGACCTCGAGGTTCTGCGGGATGTGCGTGGCCTCGGCCTCGATCGACAGGGTGTTGGCGTCCTGGTTGACGATCGTGCCGGGAGCGGACTCGCCGGTGACGATGACGGGGACGTCGATCGTGACCTTCTCGCCCTTCTTCACCACGAGCAGGTCGATGTGCTCGATGATCTGGTGCACGGGGTCCTTCTGGACGTCCTTGACCAGGGCGAGCTGCTCCTTGCCATCGATGTCGAGCTCCAGCAGCGCGTTGGCGCGGCGGATGATGAGCGAGACCTGGTGGCCCGGCAGTGCGACGTGCACCGGCTCGGTGCCGTGGCCGTAGATGACGGCGGGGATCTTGCCGGCGGCGCGGAGGCGACGGGCGAAGCCCTTGCCGAAGCTCTCGCGGAGCTCGGCGTGGACCTTGGTGTCTTCAGACATGCGGTTCTCCTTCAGGACACGCAGCGAAGGCGCCGCGCGGTGGTCTTGGAATTGTGAGCTCGAACGCAGACGCGTGAGGAAAGCCACCGGGCTTGCTTCGCCGCGTCGATAACGGATGCCAGCGCACGCGCAGAAGCATCCCTCGCCGAGGTACGAGATCAATGGTACCGGATCACCCGATAGGCTGATGACACCGGTCCTTATCTGCAGATCACGGAGAACCCCATGCTCGACGGCGCCTTCCTCTCGCACGTACTCCTGTGGCTGATCGGTGCGATGAGCGTGTGCGCCGTCGTCGGCAGCTTCGCCGCCCTGTTCTCCCTCGGCCGTTCCGGCTACCGCAAGGACTGAGTCCTCGGGCGCCTCGGCGCCCTCTCAGTAGAACTCGACCGTGTCGACCACGGCGCGCAGCGGCAGGCCGTCGAGAAGTCGCGTGGCGTTCTCGGCGAACCGACGCGCGATGCGCTCCTCCTCGTTCGAGTTGATCGCCGCCGTGTGCGGACTCACGAGCACGCCAGGGTGATCCCACAGCGGGGATGCGGCGTCGAGGGGTTCGTTCTCGAACACGTCGAGACCGGCGAACGCCACCCTGCCGTCGTCGAGCGCCCCGAGCAGGGCGACCTCGTCGACGACCGTGCCCCGACCCACGTTCGTGATGATCATGCCGGGCTTCACGGCGGCGAGGACCTCCTCCCCGATGAGGTGATGCGTCTGCGCCGTACCGGGGAGCGTCACGACGATCGCGTCGACCTCGCCGACCGCGTCCGTGAGCCGGTCGAGCGGGACGAGCCTGTCCACGCCGTCGACGGGCTCGCCCGAGCGCGTCGTCCCCCAGACCCGAGCACCGAGGGCGTGGAAGCGTCGCGCGCACTCCGCCCCGATGCCGCCGAGCCCCACGATCAGCACCGTCATCTCGTCGAGCTGGCGCATCTGCCATCGGTCGGGCCAGGTCCGGCTGCGCTGGTCGGCCAGCAGACGGGGAAGCCCCTTCGCGCCGGCCAGCACCGCGAAGACGGAGAACTCGGCGAGCGTTCCGCCGTGCACGCCGGCACTCGTGCTGAAGACGACCCGGTCGAGGTCGGCGCGAGAGAGACCCGCGGCCTTCACGGTGCTCCCGCCGCCCGCCGCCGTCGTCATGACCCAGCGCAGTCTCGGGTTCGCCGCGATCGTGCGCGCGAGCGCGTCGGCGTCGACGTCGGGAGCACCGAAGAGGACGTCGGCCGAGTCGACCATCGCGTCGAAGGCCTGCTGCTCGGCCGGTGTGCGCGTGTGCTCCGGGTCGCCGGACCAGTCGGCGGCCCACCGCGCGGGATGCGTCAGCGAATGATCGCGGATGACCTCCAGGCGCGGCTCGAGCTCCTCGATGAGCACGCACAGCTCCTCCGGCAGCGGCACCGCCACGACCGCTCGCAGTCTGGTCTCGGTCTCTCCCACGCTGATCCTCCTCGGAACGTCTCGATCCGACCAGCGTAGGGGCCGTGCGCGGGCGGATGTCACAGGGCGCAACGACCCGTGACACAGCGATACGCTAAAAGGACCCCTTCTTCACGATCGAGGAGCCTTCTGTGCCCGAAGCATCAGCGAACATCGGAGTCGTCGGACTCGCCGTCATGGGTTCGAATCTCGCCCGCAACCTCGCCAGCCGCGAGGGCAACACCGTGGCGATCTTCAATCGCAGCCACGAGAAGACCCGGACGCTCCTCGACGAGCACCCCGAGGCCGGGTTCGTCCCGGCGCAGACCTATCAGGAGTTCGCCGATTCGCTGCAGAAGCCGCGGACCGCGATCATCATGGTCAAGGCCGGCGGCCCGACGGATGCCGTGATCGACTCGCTCGTCGAGGTCTTCGAGCCCGGTGACATCATCGTCGACGGCGGCAACGCGTACTTCCCGGACACGATCCGCCGCGAGAAGGCGGTCCGCGAGACCGGCATCAACTTCGTCGGCGCCGGGATCTCCGGCGGCGAGGAGGGCGCCCTCACCGGCCCCTCGATCATGCCCGGCGGCTCGGACGAGTCGTGGGTCACGCTCGGCCCGATCCTGAAGTCCATCGCCGCGGTCGCCGAGGGCGAGCCCTGCGTCACCCACGTCGGCCACGACGGCGCGGGCCACTTCGTCAAGATGGTGCACAACGGCATCGAGTACGCCGACATGCAGCTCATCGCCGAGGCGTACGACCTCATCCGCCGCGGCACGGGCAAGTCGCCCGCCGAGATCGCCGAGATCTTCGCCGAGTGGAACCGGGGCGAGCTGGAGTCGTACCTGATCGAGATCACCGCCGAGGTGCTCCGCCAGGTCGACGCCGAGACCGGCAAGCCGCTCGTCGACGTCATCCTCGACCAGGCCGGCGCCAAGGGCACGGGCGCGTGGACCGTGCAGACCGCCCTGTCCCTCGGCGTGCCCGTCTCGGGCATCGCAGAGGCCACCTTCGCCCGTTCGCTCTCCTCGCACCCGGAGCAGCGCGAGGTCGCCACGGCCCTGCCCGGCCCCGACGCCCTTCGACAGGCTCAGGGACCCAGCTTCACGGTGACCGACGAGGCCGCGTTCATCGAGGACGTCCGCCTGGCGCTGTACGCGTCGAAGATCGTCGCGTACTCGCAGGGCTTCGACGAGATCCGCGCCGGCGCCGCCGAGTACGGCTGGAACATCGACCTCGGCGCGATCTCGAAGATCTGGCGCGGCGGCTGCATCATCCGCGCCCAGTTCCTGAACCGCATCGCCGACGCCTACGCCGCAGAACCCGGCCTGCCCGTATTGCTGACCGCTCCGTACTTCACCGAAGCGATCACGCGTGCTCAGGCGCCGTGGCGTCGCGTGGTCGTCGCGGCCGCGCAGGCCGGCATCCCGGCCCCGGCGTTCTCGTCGTCGCTGTCGTACTACGACGGCATCCGCGCCGACCGCCTCCCCGCTGCCCTCGTGCAGGGCCAGCGCGACTTCTTCGGCGCGCACACCTACAAGCGCATCGACAAGCCGGGCACCTTCCACACGCAGTGGTCGGGCGACCGCACCGAGATCGAGGCGGAAGACACGCACTGATCGGCATCCGATCGGGAAGGGCCGGGCACCTGCGGGTGCCCGGCCCTTCTCTCATCTGCGGACGGCCGCGACGAACTCCCGCGCTCTCGCGGCGAGCGCGATCCGATCTCCCCCGGGAGTCGCCGCGTCGCCGACCAGCGGTCCCCCGACGCCGACCGCGAAGGCTCCTGCGGCGAAGTACGCGCCGATGGTGTCGACGCCCACTCCGCCGACGGGGATGATCCGGGCTTCCGGGAACGGGTCGTGGACCGCGCGGATGAACCCCGGCCCGAGAGCCGAGGCCGGGAAGAGCTTCACGGCCGCCGCGCCCAGGTCCAGGCCGCGCTGGATCTCTGTCGGCGTGTAGACGCCGGGCAGGACGCCGACGCCCTGTCGGACCGCGTACTCCACCGACGCGGCGAGCGTGGGCGTGACGAGGAACTGCGCCCCCGCTGACAGCGCGCGATCCGCGTCCGCCTCGGTGAGGACCGTGCCCGCGCCGATGAGCGCCTCCGGCCGAGCAGTCTGCACGACCTGGGCGATCGCCTCTTCCGCACCCTCCAGGGTGAGTGCGATCTCCAGGGTGAGGATGCCGGCGTCGATCAGCGTCAGCGCCGCGTCGACCGTGGCATCGACATCGGTCCCCCGGAGGATCGCGACGATGCGCTCCGCATCGATCCGCTCCCGCAGCTGCTGGTTGTCGACCACACTCATCGCACCGGCTCCCCTCGCCACGGCGACGCCGGCGAACCGCCGACCTCGACTTCGACGCCGAGCAGCGCACCATCCGCGTCGGTGGGCTGCGACAGCCCGATTCTCGCCGTCGTGATCACCAACAGGCGATCGACGAGCGCGACAGCCGTCGGTCGCCACGCGGGAAGCGCGATCGCCTCGAGCAGCTGCCCGTCCGGCGAGTAGCGCCGGACCTCGCCGGCATCCCACACCGCGACCCACAGCATGCCCTCGTCGTCGATCGTCATGCCGTCGGGGTTGCCGCCGTCGACCTCGCAGACGGTGCGGCGACGCGAGAGACGCCCGTCGGGTGCGACGTCGAACGCCTCGATGCTCCGGTGCGGGAGCGTGTCGATGTAGTAGAGGGTCGATCCTGTCCGATCGAACGCGAGCCCGTTCGAGACCGTCACCCCGGCGAGGCGCTCTGTCATGGTCCCGTCGGTCTCGAGGCTCCAGAGCGCGCAGTGCGGTGCACGCGGCATGGACTGGCTGCCGACCCAGAACCGGCCGGAGGGATCTGCACCGCCGTCGTTCATGTAGTGGCCGGGAGCCGCGACATCCGTCACGAGCGGCGAGACGACGCCGGCATCGCTCACGTGGACGACGCCCCGGTCGACCGCGACGGCCCAGCCCGCTCCCGGTGCGGCGAGCGGCACGGGGGCGCCGATCTGCGCCCCGACGCGCACGGCGGATTCCGGGACGACTCTCCCCTGCTCGAGGCGGCCGCGGTGGAACGCGCCGGTCGCCATGTCGATCCAGGCGAGGCCGCCGTCGCGGCCGTCCCAGCGGGGCGACTCGGCCTGGACGTATCTCGCGTCGGAGAGGATCTCGACGGTGCGGGAGAGCGGGGAACGTGACATCCGTGTCATCTTTCAGTGGTAGGTCATAACCGTTATGTGGCAGACTATCTCACAATATGCATAACACTTGCGAGAATTGCGCACACGATGAAGAAGCGGGGAAGAAGCCGATGGCTCCGACACTCCAGGGCCTGATGCCCATCCTGGCGACGCCGTTCGACGAGACGGGTGCCCTCGACCGCGCCGGTCTGCGCCGCCTGGTCGAGTTCCAGCTCGCCTCCGGCGTCGACGGCGTCGCCGTCTTCGGGATGGCGAGCGAAGGGTTCGCCCTCACGACGGAGGAGCGCCGAGCCATCCTCGACGACGTCGTGCAGCTCGTCGACGGACGCGTCCCCGTGATCGCCGGCGTCAACGGCACCTCCACGGCCACCTCGATCGAGCAGGCGCTTCTGGCCGAAGAGGGCGGCGCCGACGCGCTGATGGTGCTGCCGCCGTTCATGGTCAAGCCTCCCGCCGGAACCCTCGTCGACTTCTACGGCGACGTCGCCGCCGCCACCTCGCTGTCGGTCATGGTGCAGGACGCCCCCGGCGTCACCGGAGTCGCCATGACACCCGCGCTGATCGCGGAGCTGGCCCGTCTCGACGGCGTCGACTCCGTGAAGGTCGAGGCGCCCCCGACGGCCCCCAAGGTCGGCGCTGTCGTCGATGCTATCGGCGACAGCCGCTTCGCGGTGCTGGGCGGGCAGAACGCGCAGTTCTGCCTCGAGGAGTATGCCCGCGGTGCGGTCGGCACGATGCCCGCATGTGAGTTCCCCGACCTCCTCGCTCCCGTGCTCGCGCAGTTCGTCGAAGGGCGCGTCGAGGAGGCGCGGGCGGACTTCCGTCGTATGCTCCCTCTCGTGCTCATCGGTCTGCAGGGCGGCATCGCGTGGGCGGTGCACAAGGAGGTGCTCGTCGCGCGCGGCGTGATCGAGCACGCCACGGTGCGCTACCCCGCCTCGCGCCTCGACGCCGGCAGCCGCGCGGCGGTCAAGCTCGTGATCGAGGAACTGGACCTCCCGCCGGTGCCGACCACGGTGCGCGTGTGAGCCGCCGTGGCGTGCTGCTGATCGGCGGCGGCTCCGACATCGGGCTCGCGATCGCCCGCGCCTTCACGGAGAGCGGGGATGCGGTCGTCGGCGTCGGACTCGAGCACTCGACGGACCCCGTCTTCGAGCAGTACCTCGTCGCCGACTGCAGCCGACCGGATGCCGCGGATCTCGCCGTCGCGGATGCCGAGGCGGCCCTGGGCCGCATCGACGTCGTCGTGCTCGCCGCCGCTCGCATGCCGATCGGCCGGGCGGACGCGACGAGCGACGAGGACTGGCGCGGCGCCATCGGCGCGACGCTGGACTCGGCGTTCTTCGTGGCCCGCGCCGCGCTCCCCCGTCTCGCACCGGGCTCATCGATCGTCGCGGTGACCTCGGTGAACTCCTCGCTCGCCGCTCCCGCGCTCCCCGCGTACGCCGCCGCCAAGGCCGGGGTCGACGGGCTCGTGCGGCAGCTGGCGCTCGACTACGGCCCGCGCGGCATCCGCGTCAACGCCGTGCAGCCGGGGAGCATCTCCGCGACCGACACCGGCGAGAGCGAGGGCTACCCCCTCGGCCGCATCGGGCGTCCGGAGGAGGTCGCCGCCGTCGTGGCGTTCCTCGCCTCCGATGCCGCCTCGTTCGTGACCGGCACGTCGATCGCGGTCGACGGCGGCCTGTCGATCTCGTCGCCGGCCGCCTGGCTCAAGCCCGCGTTGCGCGAACGCTGGCTCTGACACACACCCGACAGCGACCACACCTGGCCCTGAGCCGTCGTCCACGACGCCTCGGGGCCAGTGGCGTCTCACCCGGTGCCTCTGGGCTCTCTCTCGCCGCCACAGCGACCGGACGCACGCGATCGCCGCACCCGAGGACCGGGTACGGCGATCGCGTGCAGAGGGGCGACGCTCAGGAGTTGGCGTCGAGCAGACCCTGCACTTCCTTCTTCAGGGCGTTGAGGCCCGCCTGCACGTCGACCTGTCCGGCGAGGATGGTCGCGACTCCGCCGCCGATCGCGGCATCGATCTGCGCCGTCACGGCGACCCGGTCCCAGGCGGCACCGCGCGCGTGCTCGGAGACCTCCGTGCGGAAGGCGGTCTGGAACTTGTCCGCCGCGAGCGCGGGGATCTGGTCCGCGACCGACTTCGCCGCCGGAGCCACCGCCGAGCGCTCGTACAGGGCCGTCGCCGCCTTCACGTCGGTCGCCGCGTACGTGATGAAGTCGCGGCTGGTGAGCTCGCCCTCGCCCGCGCTCGCGAAGAGGCCGGAGCCCCAGGCGCGGTTGTAGGACTTGTTCTTGCCCGAGGTCGGGCGGGCGATGGCACCGATGTTGTCGATGATGTTCTGCGGCGCGCCGTTCGTCTTGACGAAGGTCGAGGCGAGCGGAGCATCGTCGTACAGCGCGGCCCGGCCGCTCGCGAACAGGATGCGCGCGTCGCTCCGGGCGACGTTCGTCTGCGTGAGGCCCTCATCCTGGAGCGACTTGTACCAGGTCATGGCCTTGACGCTCTCGGCGTCGCCGATCGTGCAGGTGAAGTCGTCGGTGACGACCTCGCTGCCGAAGCCCCACATCCAGTGCACGGCATCCTTCAGATCGGGGTTCTTGGTCACCGCGGCGTACGGGATGAGCGAGGCGTCCTGCGCCTTGATCTTCTCGAGCGCGGTCGCGAACTGCTCGACCGTCATGCCCGATTTGATCCCGACGCTCTTCGCGATCTCGCCGTTCGTGATGATGCCGATGCCTGCGGCTGTCAGCGGAAGCACGAGGAGCTTCCCGTCCATCGTGTACGAGTCGAGGACGCCCTGCGGGATGCCGAGGCCCTTCGCGAGGTCCGTCAGGTCGGCGAGCACGTCCATGGGCGTGAGCACCTGCCACCCGCCGGACTGCCCGACGCCCAGGAGCTTGCCGGAGCGGCCGGTCAGGGCGAGCTGGGTGGCGGCCTGGTCGTAGGGGTAGATCACGGGTGCGACGGTCGCGCCGGAGTCCTTGGCGAAGCCGTCGAGGATGCCCTGCCACGCGGGCTTCAGCGCCTCCTCGCCGAGCGAGTTGCCGTAGAAGTTGATGGTCTCGGCCTTGGTCGCCGCATTCGCGGTGCTCCCGGCGCCGGTGCCGGGGGCCGCGGGCGTCGCGCAGCCCGCGAGGGCGAGCGCGCCGAAGGCGGCAAGTGCCGTGCCGCCGCCGAGGAAGGCGCGACGGCTCAGCTGCGAGTTCGAGATGTTCATGGTGACTGCTCCTTCTTCGAGGTGTGGGGGTCGAGCTGTTCGGCGGTGCATGGCTACCCCTTGACCGCACCGGCCGCAAGACCGGAGACGAAGTAGCGCTGCAGGAGGATGAAGATGAGGACGAGCGGCAGGGACGTCACGAGCGACGCGGCCATGAGGGCCGGCCAGTCGGCGGTGCCCTCGCGGATGAACGCCTGGGTGAGGCCCGCGGGGAGCGTCTGCTTGTCGGGTCCGGCGAGCGTGAGCGCGAACAGCAGATCGCTCCAGCCCCTCATGAACGCGAACATCGCCGCCGTGATGAGTCCCGGCACGACGAGCGGGAACACGATGCGGAACATGGTGCCCGTGCGGGAGAGTCCGTCGACCTTCGCCGCCTCGAGGATGTCGTCGGGGAGACCGTCGATGATGCCCTTCAACAGGAACACCGCGAGCGGCAGGGTGAACGTCGTGAACGAGATGATCAGGGCGGTGTACGTGTACAGCAGCCCGGCGGAGCTCAGCATCAGGTACAGCGAGATGAGCAGGAGGGCGCCGGGGATCAGCTGCCCGATCAGGAACATGAACATGATCGCGTTGCGTCCGCGGTAGCGGAACTTCGACAGCGAGTACGCCATGAGCCCGCCGACCAGGACCGCGAGCACCGCGGTTCCGGTCGAGACGATGACGCTGTTCAGGAGGTTCTTCAGCAGGGCGTCGTTCTGGAAGAAGCCGATGAAGTTCTCGAGCGTGGGATCGACCGGGAAGAACGGCCGATCCACCGCGAAGACATCCTCCTTCTTCGTGAACGCGGTCGCCGTGAGCCAGTAGATCGGCAGCAGACCGAACAGGGCGAGCAGCAGGAGCAGGACGCGCCCGGGGATGGAAAGGTGGGGGCGGATGATCGACTCGCCGATGTCGCGGGAACGGCGCATCACTTCTCCAGTCGTCGGTTGAGGAGCAGGTATCCGCTCGAGATGATGGCGAGGAGCACGAGCCAGAGGGCGCCCATCGCTGAGGCCTTCCCGAGCTCGTAGCTGCCGAAGGCCAGGTGGTAGAGGCTGACCGCGAGGGTCGTGGTCGAGTTGCCCGGGCCGCCGCCGGTCATGACGAAGATCGTGTCGAAGTTGCCGAAGTTGTAGATGAACTCCAGCACGGCGACGAGCGTGACCGGGCCGGCGATGTGCGGCAGGGAGATGTAGCGGAAGCGCTGCGCTCGTGTGGCGCCGTCGATGGTGGCGGCCTCGATCTGCTCGCTCGGCAGCGTCTGGAGCACCGCGAGTGCGACGACCATGATCCAGGGGAACGAGTGCCAGGTCTTGGCGATGACCACTGCGGCCATCGCACCGACCGGGTTGCCGAGCATGCTGACCTCCGGCATCCCGAAGATCGCGAGCACGTGGTTGACGACGCCGTAGCTGTCGTTGAAGATCCACGCCCAGAGGAAGGACACGACGACGCCGGGGAGCAGCCACGGCAGCATCAGGGCGCCGCGCAGGATGTTCCGTCCGCGCAGTCGTGCGTTCAGCAGCAGGGCGAGGGCGACGCCGAGCACGAGCGGAAAGACGGTGGACAGCGAGGCGAAGATCAGCGTCGTGCCGAGGCGGGCGAAGAACTCGTCCCAGATCGCGGCGTAGTTGCCGAGCCCCACGAAGGTGCGCTCCGGGCGCAGCAGCGACTGATCGTAGAGGCTGGTGCCGATGCTCGACACGAGCGGGAAGATCGCGATCACGAGGAACAGGAGGACCGCGGGAAGTGCGATCATGAAACCGAAGGTGCGGTCCTTCGCGCCCAGCGTGGAGCGCCGCCCGGAACGTGGCTCGGCCTGCTCGCTCTTCGCGGGCCGCTCGAGGATGGCTTGTTGCATTGCAGTCGCTTTCCAGTAGGGACGACCCCGGATGGGGCCCTGCGCGTCGTCGTCACAGTCGTCGACGTCGACGTGCCGCAAGTCAACCACATTGCGGATGCGAAATCCACAAAATGCATAAGACACCCACATTTGTGTTGCTCGCCGCCATTTCTCTCATTAGGATGACTGGCAGCGGTGACGAGCCGCAGCGTCGCGGAGCGGCGACCGTATGGAGGAGGAGTCACGATGGCATCGGAATCGGTGGGCGGCACCCAGACCGTCGAACGGGCGATGTCCTTGCTCGCCTGCTTCACCGAGGAGTCGGGTGAGCTGAGGGTCTCGGAGCTGTGCACGCTCACCGGGCTCGGTCAGTCCACCGTCTCGCGCATGATGTCCGCGCTCGACCGGATGAAGTTCGTGGTCCAGGACGGTCGCACGGGACTCTACCGACTCGGCCCCGCAGCCGTCTCGCTCGGCACGATCGCCCTGAACGGCTCGCCGATCTTCCGCGCCTCGCGGCAGATCGCGCAGAACCTGGCCCGCAAGATCGAGATCGGCGTGAACGTCGCCGAGCTCAGCGGCTTCACGTTCACCTACCTCTGCAACTTCGAGGGCGCCCTCGCCCCCAAGTCGTTCGCCATGGCGGGCCGCACCGGTCCGCTGCACGCCACGGGCCTCGGCAAGGCCCTGCTGTCCGGGATGACTTCCGACAAGGTGGACGAGTACTTCGCTCAGACCCCCCAGCGATTCACCCCGCACACGATCGTCGACCGCGACGCCATGCAGGTCGCGCTCGACGAGACCCGCAGCCGGGGCTACGCGACCGAGATCGAGGAGCTCGCCTTCGGCCGCGCCTGCATCGCCGCCCCCATCCACAACCGCGCAGGGGAGATCGTCGCCGGCCTCTCCGCCAGCGGCCCGCTCTCGGTGCTGGATCTCCACGCCCCGCACCAGGAGCTGGCCCTGCAGCTCATCGAGGCCGCGGACGAGATCTCCGTCGCCCTCGGCTACAGCCCCTCCCGCACCGCCACCGCGTTCGCGACGCTCTGAGCCCCCGCCGCGGCGGACCGCGGCACCCCGATCCTTCTGCCGTGGCACACGCCGCCGGCTTCTCGCCCATCGATGTCTTTGGAGACCCCTGTGAGAATCACGCGCGTCCAGACCTTCCCGCTCTACCTCTCCAAGGAGGATGCGAACAACTCCTACGCCGGCGACACGGGCGTGGAGCATCGCGGCTACGTCATCCGTCCGCCGTGGCGGAGCCTCTACTCCCCCGGATACGAGACGCTGCTGGTCAAGATCGAGACCGATGACGGTCTCGTCGGCTGGGGCGAGGCCCTCGCCCCCGTCGCCCCGGTCGTCGCCGCCGCCATCGTCGACAATCTGCTCACGCCGCTCATCCTCGGAGAGGACCCGCGCTCCGTCCGCACCCTCTGGCACCGCATGTCGGAGTCGATGCGCGAGCGCGGACACCTCACCGGCCACCAGGCCGACGCGATGGCCGCCGTCGACATCGCGCTCTGGGACCTCTGGGGTCACGCGACCGGGCTCTCGGTGTCCGAGCTCGCGGGAGGACGCTTCCACGAGGTCCTGCCCGCCTACGTGTCCGGCATCCGCGGCGTCGATGACGTCGAGCGCGCCGAGAAGGCCGCCGAGCTGGTGGAAGGCGGCGTCCGACGGATCAAGCTGCACCTCGGCGTCGACATCCGCACCGATCTCGCGACCTTCGACGCGATCCGCGCCGTGCATCCCGATCTCGACGTCGCGCTCGACGCGCACTGGACCTACCGTCTCGGCGAGGCGCGCGCGCTCGGTCGGGAGCTGGATGACCGGAGGGCCTGGTTCTTCGAGGCGCCTCTCGCACCCGAGGACGTCGAGGGGCACCGAGACCTCGCCGTCGCTCTCGCCACGCCGATCGCCGTCGGCGAGGCCATGCGCAGCCGCTTCGAGTTCACGGACTGGCTCGCCCGCCGCGCCCTCGGCGTCGCCCAGCCCGACATCGGTCGTACGGGCATCACGGAGGGACTCGCGATCACCGCCGTCGCCGATGCCTTCCACGTGCCGGTGGCGCCGCACCACTCCGCGGCCTTCGGCATCGCGATGGCCGCAGGCGTGCACGTCGCGGCGAGCGCGGCCTCGCTGCTCGCGTTCGAGTACCAGCCGTTCACCCTGCCGGTCGCCAACCGTCTGCTCACCAGCCCGCTCGAGGTGCGCCCGGACGGCGGATTCCTCGTCCCGACCGGCCCTGGCCTCGGCGTGACCGTCGACGAAGCGGCCATCCAGGAGTACGTGCGGCACTGAGCGCGCCGCACCGCCCACGACGACAGAACGGGTGGGTGGGGCCGGAGTCTTCACTCCGGCCCCACCCACCCGTTCCGCGTCAGTCCCCGATGCGGACGAACTGCGCGGCGCTGACCCGGTGGATGCTGGTGTTGCGGACTTCGAGCCGCACCACTCCCGTCGCGCCCGCGTCGTATCGGAACGTGCCCAGCGAGCGCCAGGCCGCGGCGCCCTGCGTCTGATCGACGATGACCTCCGAGCTCCCGCCCTGATGCTCGACCACGTAGGCGGCCGACGTCGTGGTCGTCGGATTCGTGGGATACCAGACCGACACCCGATAGAGCCCGGACTGCGGAAGGGACACGTTCCAGGTGACCGTGCTGCCCACCGAGTCGGAGTCGCTGTATCGCGTCCTGGTGCCGTTCCACCCGGAGAGGCCGCTCGGGTACCACGTGCCCGCCTCCAGGTATCCGGGCCAGGGCGACTGGGTGTGCGCGATCACGCCTTCGTCGGCGACCCGGACCAGCACGCCGCGGCGCAGGTTCTGATCGAGCCGCGCCTCGAACCGGGTCGACGACCCCGGCGCGATGCCCGAACCGGCGGTGACGGTCCAGGTGTGCGTCAGATCGGAACGCGGCGGCACGGTGACGACCGCGTCCCGTTGCCCGATGCTCCATCCGGAGGTCCCGTACAGCGAGAGCGTGCCCTGCATCGGCGTCACCCCGGTGTTGATGACGAGCGCGGTCAGCTGGACCACCGCGCCGGGTCCGCTGATGATGTCGGTGTCGGTCGTCAGCGACACCAGCCGGCGTCGGTCGATGACCTCGATCGTGGCGGGGCGGAGCGTCACGGGGTCCTCGCCGGCGATCGACAGCTTCGCCGTGACCTTCACCTCGCCGAGGGCGGCGGAGGCGGCGATGACGGCCGCCGCCTCCACGCGCGCGACGCCCTCTGCCGGCACGGTGATCGCGGGCACGGCGCCCTCGAGCTGCCAGCCGCTCGGCAGCGTCACGGCCACATCGCCGGTGACCGGATCGTCTGTCGCGTTCCGCACCTCGATCGTGAGCGGCACCCGGTCGCCGGCGGTTCCGCTCGCCTGGGCGACCACGTCTCCCGCCACTCCGGGGTTGGCGCCGGTGATCCTCGCCGGGAGGCGGAGCGTGACCTCCTCCGTCGTCGCGCCGCCGAACGAGATCGTGTAGCGGAACGTCTGCTCGATGTCGTCGACGCCGATCGTCCACTCGTAGGGGAACTCCTTCGCCGGAGCCTGCTGTGCTGCCCCGTCGCCGATCCGGTAGGACAGGGTCGCCGGCTGCTCGGTATCGATCTGCACGTAGGCGTCGTATCCCTGACCGCCAGGACGCACCAGCAGCAGACCTCGCGCGATGCCGTACTCGGTGGCGGGATCCGCGTCCACCTCATGGAAGCTGTCGGCTCCGTGGTCGACGATGTCGTCGGACGGCAGAGCGGGCCGCTGCACGGCGAGGGTCCGCACCACGAGGGCGACGAGTCCGCGAGCAGGCACGGTCACGGCGATCTGCCCTCTTCGCGCCGCCCGGTTCGAACGGCTTCCGTCGGCGGCGATGACCTCGACGGGAAGCGCCGCCGCGCGGTGCGCGCCGGTCAGTTCAGTGGCGAGATCGACGACGACCTGCTGGTCGGTACCCGCCGAGTTGGTGAGACTGATGTAGAGCGAGTCGTTGCCGACGCCGGCGATCCAGTTGACCAGCGGGTTGTCGAGCGCGATCAGCCCCGCAGGGAAGTACGGCCAGACACCGTCCTCGCCGAAGAACGTGCCGGGAGCGTGGCCGTAGGCGAAGAACTTGAAGTAGGCGAAGTCCGCCTCGAACACGTGCGGGAAATCGATGCTGCCCCCGCTCCGGTAGAAGCTCTCGCTGATCAGATAGTCCATCGCGAGGCCGAGCTGGGCGGGCGCGTGATGGAAGTAGTACCCGGTGATCCCCACCGGACCGCTCGTGGCGAAGTCCGGCTTCATGTGGGCCACCTGGAACTGGCGACCGTAGTAGCCGGGATACGTGGTGAATCGGCCGATGACCATGTTGTGCGCCACGTCGGCCAGCAGCGCGTCGCCGGTGTGATGCGCCAGCCGCAGGAGCGCGCCCGCCCAGCAGGGGTTGAACACGTAGCCGCCGCCGGGGTCCGTCAGCGTGCTGACCCCGAGCTTGAACGAGGACAGCGCCTCGAACGTGAGACCCGAGGGCGAGACGTACCAGGCCGGCACCGTCTCGGTCGGGACGTCGGTGGTGGGATAGGACGGCAGCGAGCTGCGCGACTCCCAGTCGTACTGCTGGGTGATGATGTGCCCCTCGGGAACGGTGACCGTCTGATCGGGCACAGGGCGGACCGCCGTCTGCGTGATGAATCGCTGCACCTCGCGATAGGCGCCTGCGAGGAACTCCGCCTCCCCCGTCGCCTCGAACATCTCGAGAAGGTCGACCCAGTACTTCGAGAAGCTGTAGGCGAACCCGCCGGGCGGCTGGCCGTTGCCACGATACGGCGTGAGGATCTGCTCCTGCACGTAGCGCCGGGCGATCAGCGTCGCCTCGGCCAGATAGGCCGGATCGCCCGTCGCCCGATACGTCGCCAGCGCGTTCGAGAAGGGGGCACGGCTCTGACCGACGACGCCGGCCTTGGTGGCCTGCAGCGCGAGACGCTGGATCCCCGCGTTGCGACCGTGCGTGAGCTGATACAGGGACGTGAGGTTCACGGCATCCGTCGGTATCCTGCCGATCCGGTACTGCGTCGTGTCGTTGTACACCGGACTGCCGATGACGGGCGAGTGCCCGATGCCCTTCCGGGAGAGCTGGTACTCGATGAGGGGACGCGCACGTCTGTCGTAGAGCGTGCTGTCGCCCGTTCCGGTCAGATAGTGGGCGGCGAGCACGACGCCGCTGGCGGCCGCGCGCACGGCATCCTCGTTCTCCACGTCGACGAAGCCCTTGGCCCGGTTCCACCAGCCCGAGAACGACGGGATGTAGTCGACCGAGTCGTCGCCGTCCGGCTCCACGGCGATCAGCGCCGCCATCGCATGCACGGCATCCGTGAGCGAACGGTCGTAGACGTTCTGCCGATAGGCGGCGAGACCGTACTCGCTCCGGCACAGGTGCGCGTAGGTGCCGTAGAGCGTGTCGACGCGGGCAGCGACGCCGAACGCGAAGCCGCGCTGCTCTCCGACCGCCATGACCGTGCGGAGCCCGGGCTGCGGCGAGTACATGCAGGGCACGATGTCGAGGCTGTCGCTGCGCAGGCTCATCCCGTACGGCTGCCGATCCGACATCAGCTGACGCTCGTGTGCGAACTCGGCCACCTCGGCGGGCAGGTACACGCCCGAAGTGACCGCGAGGTCACCGACGGCGTACTGCGTCAGAGCCATCGGTGCGAAGAGCTCCCATGCACCGAGCGGTGCCGATCCGTCCAGCACCGAGAGCGCGTGCTGGTAGGAGCCGCACAGCACCTCGGCCACCTCGTCGAGGGACTTGGCGTCCTGGCTCTGATAGCCGACGATGTAATCGCCGGCGGTCTTGGCCGTCAGCACGTGATGAGCCTCCGGATTGGCCCCTTCGAGGCGCCAGCGCACGACCAGGTCGACGTCGTCGGTGCTGGTGGACAGCTCGATCGCCTGCGGGCCGAGCACCTGGAAGGAGGTGAACCCCAGCCAGCTCGGAGCCAGGGGACCGTAGAGCTCCGGTGCGCTGCCGGATGGCAGCGTCCCCTCGAAGACGACCCACTGCTCGTCGAAGCGGTGCTCGGGATCGGTGAGCGGCAGCCAGCCTCCGTCGTGTCTCACCTCGAGGTCTCGGACGATGGTCGCTCCGCCGTCCCAGGTGGCCTGGAAGAACGTCATCCGGTGGTTCTCGCCCTCCAGCTGCGCGACCTGGGCGAAGGCGAGGTTCGGCTTGTCCAGCCGACGCAGTGCGTCCGGATAGGCGCCGCCGACCGTCGTGATCTCCGTGGCCGCCGCCGATGCGATCCCGGGATGCGCACCGATCACCGGAGGGAGCACACCGGCGATCACGAGCATCCGCAGCACGGTCCGTCGGCTCCACAGCAGGGAATCGTCATCGGCTCCTGCGTCAGAAATTGAATCCATGATGCACATACTGCAATCACTATGCGATCATGTCAATGATGCTGCTCTCTGCCGCGGCGGCCGCCGTCCGCGCGCCGCGCCGGTAGCCTCGACAGCGCACATCCACCGGAAAGGACTGCCCGCGGTGAATCAGGACCCTCATGAGGAGCTCACGGAGTACGCGCTGAGCGCGCTCCTGACGCCCCGCACTTCCCCGGCCGAGCCGGCGGACTTCGACCGGTTCTGGGAGTCCACCTTCGAGGAGTTCGGAGCGGGTGCGGTCGCCTGGGATGTCAGCGCGGAGGGCGAGCCCACTGCGACGCATCGGGTCGTGGAGATCCGCTTCCGCTCCTCGGCGGACGAGCAGGCGACCGCGTACGTGATGGTGCCGCACGACGAGAAGGCGATCCGGCGCGGCCTCGTCGGCGGACACGGATACGGGGGGCGCACGGCGCCGGACATCGACCGCGTCCCCGCGGACACCGCCGCGATCTTCCCCTGCGCTCCTGGGACGCACGCCCGGACCCCGAGCCGCTTCCCGGCAGACCCGGACGCGCACGTGCTGGCCGGCATCGCGCATCGCGACACGTACTCGCATCGGTTCGCGGCGGCCGACATCTGGCGTGCGGCGACGGTCCTGCTCGACATCGCCCCCGCGGCGGGAGCAGCCCTCGACTTCAGCGGCGGCAGCTTCGGCGGAGGAATCGGCGCGATGGCTCTCCCCTGGGATCGGCGCTTCCGCCGGGCGGTGCTCGACGTGCCGAGCTTCGGCGACCACGCCGTCCGTCTCACGCGGCGATGCACGGGCAGCGGCGAGTCCGTCCGTCAGCACCTGCGGCACCACCCCGAGGCCCGGCCTGTCCTCGACTACTACGACGCGGCCATCGCGGCGCGACGGCTCCGGCTCCCGGCGCTTGTCAGCGCAGCAGCGCTCGACCCTGCTGTCGATCCGCGCGGTCAGTTCGCGGTGTACCACGCACTGACCGGACCGAGACGCCTGAGCGTGCGGGCGAACGGCCACCTCGACAGCCCGAACGGGGCGCGCGCGGACGCTCTCGCGCTGCAGGTCGGCATCGACTTCCTCGCGCTCCCGGACGACCGCCTGGCGTGAGCGGGTTCGGCCGCACACCGGTCCTCAGACGAGGATGTTGTGGTTGCGGCAGAAGATGTTCCGTGGGTCCCAGGCGGCCTTGACCTGGCGCAGCCGCGCGAGCGCCTCGGCGTCGAACATGCCGGGCACCGCGTGCGGACGCTCGGTGTCGGCGAAGTTGCCGTATTCGGCGAGGCGCCCCGTCTCGATCGCCGCCCAATCCGCGACGACCGCGTCGCGGACCGCGTCGTCGACCATGCCGGGGATGTCGAACGCTCCCGCCATGACGAACCAGGTCGCCGAGCGCGCGGGGAACGCCGTGTCCTGCTGCCGCACATCACCGAAGGCGCCGCCGAGCGAGCGCAGGAAGACGACGGATGCCGGATACGCGCGGCGGAACGCCACGAGGCGCTCGATGAGCTCGTCATCGAGGTCGGCGTAGAGGCCGTTCCCGCCGATGAACCCGGGTGGCTCCGCCTGCTCCTCCCCCTCGGGTTGGGGCATCTCGAGCAGGATCTCTCGATAGGCGGGCGACGTGATCTCGGTCCGCACTCCGTCGATCGCGGAGATCGGCTCCAGGACGGCACGCAGCCGATCCGGCTCCGGCGCCGCCCACACCGCGCTGAGTCGCGCTCCGGCCGGGGCGCTCGGATCCATCGGCGGCACGTCCATGTAGGTGACGGTCAACTCGCGCGGCGCATCGCGGAGCAGGTCGCGCGCGGCACGCAGCACGACGGCGGGGTCGCCGTCGACGACGTTCTCGGCGAAGACGATGCCCGGGAGCGGATGCGCGGCGAAATCGAACCTGGTGACCACCCCGAAGTTGCCCCCGCCCCCGCGCAGCGCCCAGAACAGCTCGGGATGGACGTCGGTCGAGGTCTCCACGAGCTCACCGGCCGCGGTGACCACCTGTGCACCGATGAGCTGGTCGACAGCGAGCCCCCAGGCCCGCACCATCCATCCGATGCCCCCGCCGAGCGTCAGTCCCCCGACGCCGACGCTGGCCGTGTCGCCGGAGCTGAGGGCGAGACCGTGCGCCCCCAGCGTCGTCGCGACGTCGCCCCACACCGCCCCTCCGCCGATGCGGACCGTCGTGCCGTCGACGTCGATGCCCGACAGCGCGCCGAGCTCGAGGCGGATGCCGTCGGCCGGACCATGCGACCACGGACCGTGGCCGCCGGCGACGACGGTGAGCGGGACGCCCTCTCGCGTCGCCAGGAGGACGATCTCGGCGACCTCCTCGGCAGACGACGGACGAAGGACGCGGGGTGCGGAAGCATCGGTGCTGTCAGCCATGCCGACACGATACTCAGGCACTCCGACACCGCTCCCAGGGAACGCATAACGAGTTCCATAGAAATCACATAGGAGATTCCGCAGAATGGGATCATGACCAGCGACCTGCCCGACCTCCGCCGTCCGGACGGCTCACCCCTCCGCATCCTCGCCGTCGACGACGAGCAGATGCTCACCGATCTGCTCGCGATGGCGCTGCGCATGGAGGGCTGGGAGGTGCGCACCGCCTCCTCGGGCATGGAGGCGCTCCAGGTCGCACGGGAATTCGAGCCCGATGCCCTCGTGCTCGACATCATGATGCCCGACCTCGACGGCATGGCCGTGCTCCGCCGACTCCGCGAGGCCGGCAGTCTGGTACCGGTGCTCTTCCTCACCGCCAAGGACGCCGTGGGCGACAGGGTCGCCGGTCTCACCGCCGGCGGCGACGACTACGTCACCAAGCCGTTCAGCCTGGAGGAGGTCATCGCGCGCCTCCGCGCGATCATCCGCCGCACCGGTCACGCGACGGCGGACGACGGGCAGTCGATCCTGCGCGTCGCCGACCTCACCCTCAACGAGGACAGCCACGAGGTGGCGCGCGACGGGGTCGAGATCGACCTCACGGCGACCGAGTTCGAGCTGCTCCGCTACCTGATGCGCAACGAGCGACGCGTGCTGTCGAAGGCGCAGATCCTCGACCGCGTGTGGAGCTACGACTTCGGGGGCAAGTCATCCGTCGTCGAGCTGTACATCTCATATCTGCGCAAGAAGATCGACGCGGGGCGCACGCCCCTGCTGCACACCGTCCGCGGCGTGGGCTACATGATCAAGGCCCCGCAGTGAGCGGTGCGACGATGACGCCGCGTCCGATGAGCCTCCAGACACGGCTGATGACCGCCGTGATCGGGTTCGTGTCGCTGATCCTCGTCATCGTCGCCATCATCACCAGTGCGACCCTGGGCAGGACGCTGGAAGATCAGCTCGACGACGAGCTGACCAGCTATGCGCATCAGATCACGCGCTGGGTCGAGATCGAGCCTCCCAGCCAGGCCACCGCCGGCAACGTGCTGGCGGGGAAGACCGTTCCCGTCCCCGGACTGCTGTTCGCCGTCTGGAGCCCGGTGACCGGCGCGAGCGGCGTGACCGTGAACTCCTCGGGGAACGAGATCAACGGCACGCTGAAGGAGCTCACGACGGCGCAGCTCGGAGAGATCAACGCGGGCCTGGGCGGAGGGCCCTTCTCGACGGTCTCCCTCACCGATCTGGGGTCCTACCGGGTCGCCGTCACGACCGCGAACACGGGGGTCGTCGTCGTCACCGGACTCCCCCGCGACGACATCCAGAACCAGCTCACGCAGCTGCTCACCGTGATCGCGCTCGCGACCATCGGCGGCCTCATCCTGCTCGCTCTGACGACGGCGATCACCATCCGCGTCAGCCTGCGACCTCTCCGTGCGGTGGCGTCGACGGCCACCAGGGTGGCGAACCAGCAGTTGGACCGGGGCGAGGTCATCATCACCGAGCGCGTGCCGGCATCCGAGGCCGATCCGCGCACCGAGACGGGGCTCGTCGGCGCCGCCCTCAACAAGCTCCTCGATCACGTGAACACCTCGCTCGCGGCTCGCCAGAAGAACGAGGAGCAGATGCGGCGGTTCGTCGCCGACGCCAGCCATGAGCTGCGCACCCCTCTCGCGTCGATCCGCGGCTACTCCGAGCTGTCGCTGCGCGCCCTTCGTCAGGCTCCGGCGGGAGCGGACGGACCGGATGCGATCGAGAGCACGACCTCGTCGCTCGAGCGCATCCAGGCGCAGTCGCTGCGGATGACGCGGCTCGTCGAGGACCTGCTGCTGCTCGCACGGCTCGACGAGGGGCGCGAGCTCGTGTACGGCACGGTCGACCTGACCCAGCTGGCCCTCGAGGGGCTCTCGGACGCGCGACCGACCGCGGTCGACCATCATTGGGTCATCGACGTGCCCGACGAGCCCGTCACGATCGTCGGCGACGCCGGGCGGATGCACCAGGTCGTGGCGAACCTGCTCGCGAACGCGCGGACGCACACGCCGGCGGGCACCACGATCACCCTCCGGGTCGGGCGCGAGGGCGGAGATGCCGTGCTGAGCGTGCACGACGACGGCCCCGGCATCGACCCCGCGCTCCGCGAGGAGCTGTTCGCCCGGTTCGCCCGCGGCGACACGTCCCGGGCGCGGCAGACCGGCGGCACAGGGCTCGGCCTCGCGATCGTGAAGGCGATCGTCGACGGCCACGGCGGCTCGATCACCGCGGCCAGCACGCCCGGCGACACGACCTTCACCGTGCGCCTGCCGATCACGCCGGCGGCGGCCCCCGAGTCCGACTGACTCATCACCCGGGCATCCGCACAGCACACCCGTCGGGAGCGCTGGGCTCAGTACCCGGCGAAGGCGTCGGTCGTGAGGCTGTGGGCCTTCTGCAGCGCGGGCGCGAGGTCGGCGATGAGCCGAGGAGGTCCCGAGATGAACGCGTGACGGGCCCCGATGTCCTGGACCGCCCGCTCCAGGGTGTCGGCGTCGAGCCTGGCACCCTGCGCCCACGTCCAGTGAGCGGGCAGGTCGGCGGGCTCGTCGCGCGTGAAGACCACGGTGCGCACCCCCGTCGCAGCCAGCTCGTCGCGGAACGCGAGTTCGCTCGCCTCGGATGCCACGTACACCAGCACCACGTCGCGATGCTGCCCCGATGCCTGCAGCTGACGCAGCTGTGACACGAAGGGCGTGACGCCGATGCCGGCGGCCACCATGAGCACCGGCGCGTCGCCGCGGGGCAGGATGAAGTCCCCCCAGGTGCCGGTGACGGCCAGCGTCGCGCCCGGTGCGGCCTCGGCGAGCGCGCGCTTGTAGCTGGACGGATGCTTCTGATCGCCGTTCTTGTAGGCGATGCGCAGCGTCGGCAGATCGGCCGGAGCCGAGACGATGCTGAACTCCCGCCGCGTTCCACGGGCATCGGGCCGGTGATGCGGCACATCGAGCTCGAGATACTGACCGGGCAGGAACTTCACCTTGCCCTTGGCGCGGAACGTCAGCTCCTGCGCGGTCGGTGTGACGAACTCCCGTCGCTCCAGCACCAGTCGGACGGAACCGCGCAACGCGAAGGCGAAGGCCACCAGGTTCCCGATCAGCAGCGCACGCTCCTGGCCGAGCGTGAAGAGCCCGGCGACGGAGATCGGCCATCCGGCGAGCACGCCGACCACCGCGGCTACGGCGAACTGCTGACGGCGACGCGGCGGGAGTGTCAGCGGCTCCGAGACCATGAACGCGCCGAGGAACAGGAACGGAGACTGGAGCACCGCGAACTGCAGCGCCGTCACGAAGTCGAAGCCGATGTCGAACTGCTGCGCCTGCACGGCCTGCCGCACGATCGACACGCTCACCGCGACCAGGAGGAAGACCAGCACGACCCGCACCTTCTCGGTGCGCCAGAGCACCGCGAGGCCGAGAACCGCGACCGGGAGGGCCATCGACGGCGTCCCGATCCACCACGACGACGAGGTGCCGAGCCACTCGAACGCGCCGAAGGCGCCCAGGATCGAGACGACGGCCGCACCGAAGGCGGCGGGGTTGAGGATGTGTCGCCCGCGCCACGCGATCAGGTACTTCGACAGGCTGGCCAGCGCGCCGGCGAGCGCCAGCCCGATCAGCGACGCCGGCTCCAGGCCCGGACGCAGGACGAAGAGGAGGATCAGCGCGGTGACCAGCGACGACTCGATGCGCCACGGCAGGCGGAGGATGCGCTGCGCCGCGGCATCCACGACGGAGATCACGACCGCGAGCACGAGGAACGAGGCGAGGAGCTCCCACGGCGTCGGCGACACGATCACGCCGAGCAGCGACAGCACGAAGGCGACGGCGGCGAGGGCCACGAGGGCGAAGAGCACGAGGCGATACATCGACAGCGAGCCGAGGACGGCGAGGACTCGTTGACGTGCGGCGGCGAGAGACGTGATCACGTGTTCCACTCTTCCCTAGTTCTGATGTGCGGGGCGCACTCCGTGCCCGCCCCCGGCGACGAAGATCTCCGCCGGGCATCCCGGCGACCGCTGGACCCGGCCGTCGGTCGTCATCCGCACCCATTCGACGCCCCAGCGTTCGGCGAGTGCGGGGCCGCCGTCGAAGAAGAGCGCGGTCGCGACGGCATCCGCTCTCATCGCGTCGGGTGCGAGGGCCCAGGTCGCGGCCCAGGTGCGGACGGGGATGCCGGTGCGCGCGTCGAGCACGTGATGCAGGCCGTCGCCCCAGGCTCGTCGGTTGACGGCGGATGCGCACAGCGCCTGGTCCCGCACCTCGACGACGCCGATGGCCTTGGTCGGGTCGTACGGATGCTCGAGCCCGACGCGGACGGCGCCGCCCCGCACGTGCATGTCGCCTCCGGCGTCGACCACGAGGTCGCCCGGCGCGTCCGCGAGGACGGCCATGATCAGGTCCACCAGTCGCCCCTTGCCGAGCGCGCCCACGTCGATCAGCGACGGAGTGGATGCCGTCGCGGCGGCATCCGTCCACGACACGCGCTCGTCCCAGGTCGCGGGGGCGCGTACCGGCTCCCCCGCGACGAGCGAGTACTCCGCGTCGTACCCGAGGGCGACGAGGCTGTCCGCCACGAGGGGGTTCACCGCGCCATCGGTCGCGCCAGAGAGGTCGCGGTACGCGTCGAGCATCACCCCGGCGTCGGCCGACACGAGCGCGCCGCCCTCCCGACCGAGTCGGGCGACGTCGGAGTCGGTGCGGAACCGCGACCACTCGCGATCGAAGCGCGCGATCTCGTCGGTGACGGCCGCGCGATCGCTCTCGTCGAGGTCGACCGCCGTCTCGATCTCCCAGCGGGTGCCGATCGCGTCGAAGCGCCAGGTCGCCATGACGAGGCCGCCGGCGCCTAGGCGGCCGCCTGCTCCTTGATCGACTCGACGGCGTCGTTGAAGCCGCCGCTGGTGAGCGAGGAACCGGCGACGCGGCTGACGTCCAGCTCGTCGATGGACTTGCCCTCGACGACCTCGGCGATGCCGTCGATGAACTGGCCCTGGTACTGCTCGGTCTCCGGGGCCTGCGGATCACCCGTCACCTCGACGTCGGACACGACGCCGTCGGTGAGCGTCAGCGTCACGGAGATCTTCTCGACCGTCTCGGGCGTCTGGTACGAGCCCTCGGCGGTGTAGGTGCCGTCGGTGTAGGCGCCTGCGGTGTCGCCGCCGCTGGGCGCTGCGGTCGACCCGCTGTCGGTGCCGGTGTCGGCGCTGTTCGAGGGTTCGGTGGCTTCAGGGGTGCTGGAGCAGCCGGCGAGGACAAGGAGTCCTGCGACGCCGATGAGGGCGGCTCCCTTGTGGACAGAGGTCGGTACGGTCGTGCGGATCATGCTGGTCCTCCCGGCTCGGTGTCTGGCGACTGTATGCCGCTGAATCGACCGTAGGCACTCCGGCTATGCGCGGGCTGTGCCGATCCGATGTGTTACGCGTCGCCGCCGAACATGCTCGTGACCGAGCCGTCCTCGAAGACCTCGTGCACCGCGCGGGCGAGCAGCGGGGCGATCGGCAGGATCGTCAACCGGTCCCAGCGGCGCGACTCGGTGAGCGGGATCGTGTCGGTGACGACGACCTCGTCGATCGAGGCATCCTGCAGACGCTCGTGCGCCGGGTCGCTGAAGATCGCGTGCGTGGCCGCGACGATGACGCGGTGCGCACCGGCCGCCTTCAGGGCCTGCGCCGCCTTGACGATCGTGCCGCCGGTGTCGATCATGTCGTCGACCAGCAGGCAGGTGCGTCCGTCGACGGTTCCGACGATCTCGTGCACGGAGACCTGGTTCGCCACCTTCGGGTCGCGGCGCTTGTGGATGATGGCCAGCGGGGCGCCGAGGCTGTCCGACCAGGTGTCGGCCACGCGCACGCGGCCCATGTCCGGCGACACCACCGTGAGGATCTCGCGGTCCTCGGGGCTGAGCGTGCGCTCGAAGTGATCGAGCAGCACCGGCTTCGCGAACAGGTGGTCGACGGGGCCGTCGAAGAAGCCCTGGATCTGCGCGGCGTGCAGGTCGACGCTCATCACGCGGTCGGCGCCGGCGGTCTTGAGCAGGTCGGCGACGAGTCGGGCGCTGATCGGCTCGCGACCGCGGCCCTTCTTGTCCTGGCGCGAATACGGATAGTAGGGCGCGACGACCGTGATGCGCTTGGCCGACGCGCGCTTGGCTGCGTCGATCATGATGAGCGTCTCCATGAGCCACTCGTTGACCGGCTCGCCGAACGTCTGGAAGAGGAAGAGGTCGCAGCCGCGGATCGACACCTCGAAGCGGGCGTAGATCTCGCCGGACGCGAACGTGCGGTGCTCCGTCGGCGCGATCTCGGTGCCGAGCGCCTCCGCGACAGCCGCGGTCAGCGCCGGATGCGAACGCCCGCCGGCGATGACCAGGCGCTTCTTGGTCTTCGCGACGAGGCCGGGGGCCACGCCGTTGTCGCGATCCAGATCGACGATCTTCTTCTTGCGCGCCATGTCCGCCTATTCCGCCGAATTCTCGCGGGATGCAGCATCCGCCGCACCCGTGCCTGCTCTGTTCTTCTCGACCCATCCCTCGATGTTGCGCTGAGGGGCGACGCTCATGGCCAGCGCGCCGGCGGGGACATCCTTGCGGACGACGGCGCCTGCGGCGGTCTTCGCACCTGCTCCCAGCCTAACGGGCGCGACGAGCACGGTGTGAGACCCGGTGTGCACCTCGTCGCCGATCTCGGTGCGGTGCTTGTTCACGTCGTCGTAGTTGGCGGTGATCGTGCTCGCGCCGAGGTTGACCCCGCGCCCGATCGTCGCGTCGCCCACATAGGAGAGGTGCGGCACCTTGCTGCCCTCGCCGATCTCGGCGTTCTTGGTCTCGACGTACGCGCCGATCTTTCCCTTGGCGCCGAGCACCGTGCCGGGACGCAGGAACGAGAACGGCCCGACCGTGGCTTCGGCTCCGATCACGGCGAGCGTGGCATCGGTGCGGCGGACGATCGCGTTCTCCCCCACCTCGCAGTCGACGAGCGTGGTGTCCGGGCCGATGATCGCACCGGGGGCGATCGCGGTGGCGCGCAGGATGTGGGTGTTCGGGAGGATCGTGACATCGGACGAGAGGTTCGCGTCGTCGTCGATCCAGGTGGTCGCCGGGTCGATCACGGTGACGCCTTCGCGCTGCCAGCGGCGCACGATCCGGTCGTTGAGCACGCGGCCCGCTTCGGCGAGCTGGATGCGGTCGTTGATGCCGAAGGTCGAGGCCGTATCGGCGGCGATCTCGGCCGCGACGCGCTGATCGGCGGCGCGGAGCAGCTCGATCACGGTGGTGAGGTACATCTCGCCCTGGGCGTTGTCCTGGCCGACCTGCGCGAGGTAGGTGCGCAGCGCGGGTGCCCGGAAGACGTAGACGCCGGCGTTGATCTCGGTCACGGCTGCCTCGTCGGCCGTCGCGTCCTTCTGCTCGACGATGCGCTGCACGGTGCCCGCGTCGTCGCGGATCACACGACCGTAGCCGGTGGGGTCGTCGAGACGCGCGCTGAGCAGCGTGGCTGCCGCGGCGGCGGCACGGTGCCCGTCGATGAGTCCGCGCAGGGTCTCGACCTCGAGCAGCGGCACGTCGCCGGAGAGCACGAGCACGTCGCCGTCGAAGTCGCCGGGCAGGGCGTCGATCGCGACCTGCACCGCACGGCCGGTGCCGGGGACGTCGTCCTGGTCGATGAAGACGGCGTCGGGGTAGTCGGCGGTGAGGGCCGCGACCACCTGGTCGCGCTCATGACGCACGACGACCTCGATGTGCTGCGCCTCGAGCCGCGCCGCCGTGGTCAGCACGTGTCCGACCAGCGGGCGGCCGCCGATGGGATGCAGCACCTTGGGGAGGCGCGACTTCATGCGCGTGCCCTGGCCTGCGGCGAGGATGATGATCGCGAGGTTACCTGTCATGCTCCGCCGCCAGGACTCGAACCTAGACCTCACAGCTCCAAAGGCTGTCGTGCTGCCATTACACCACGGCGGACCGCGCCGCCCGCGAGGACGCCGCCTGTCAAGTCTGCCATGTCCCGGCTCATCCTCCGCTGACGTGCACCCCGTCATCCGAGCGAAACACGCCTTTGGGATGCTGACGGGATGAGCATCGTCATCGCGCGGGTCGAGACCGCGACCCCGGCTCTCGCCGCCTTCCTCGAATCGCACCACGCCGACATGGCCGACACGGCACCGGCGGAGAGCCGGCACGCGCTGCCTTTCGACCGCCTCCTCGTCCCCGGCGTGCGCCTCTTCGCGTCGTTCGATGACGGGCGGCCGGTCGCCACCGGCGCACTCGCCGCGCTCGACGACGGGCACGAGGAGCTCAAGTCGATGCGCACGGATCCGGACATGCGCGGCAAGGGCCTCGGGCGGGCCATGCTCGCCTTCCTGCTCGCGGATGCCACAGCTCGCGGCATCCGCCGGATCTCGCTGGAGACCGGCAGCATGGAGTTCTTCCTCCCGGCCCGCACGCTCTACGCCCGCGCCGGCTTCGTCGAGTGCCCGCCGTTCGGCCGCTACCGCCCCGATCCGCTGAGCACGTTCATGACGCTCGCCCTGCCCACGGCATCCGCACCGGAGGTTCGCACGGGATAATGAGCGGATGAGCGAAGAGGATGAGGTCGATCGGATCGTCGGTGCGTGGAACACGCAGCGCCCCGACCTCGACTTCTCCCCTCTCGAGGTGCTGTCGCGGATGGACCGCCTTTCTCGGCACCTCGACCGCGCCCGCCGTGACGTGTTCCGCCGCAGCGACCTCGAGCCGTGGGAGTGGGACGTGCTCTCGGCTCTGCGTCGCGCGGGCGCTCCGTTCCAGCTCTCCCCCAAGCAGCTCCTGCAGCAGACGCTGGTGTCGAGCGGCACCATGACGAACCGCATCGACCGACTCGTCGCCCGTCGACTGGTTCGCCGGGAGGCCGATCCCGGTGATGGCCGGAGCGTGCTCGTCACTCTCACCGAAGACGGTCGCACGAGAGTGGATGCCGCGATCACGCGTCTCGTCGACGTCGAGGCCGATCTCCTGCAGGCGCTCTCGCGGAGCGACCGCGAACGCCTGGCCGGTCTGCTGCGCAAGCTGAGCCTCAGCTTCGACTCATGAGGGCGCTCCGACGCGGGAGGGCATCCGACTGATGGGCATGCCCTCTCCTCTCCCCATGCGCGACGGCGTGGGCGCGACACGGCTCCATGTGCCGCTGCGCGGACCCTGGCCGACCGTGTCGGCCTATATGGTGGAGCGCTTCTTCCACCTCGATCCCGAACTGCTGCTGCAGCGGTTCGACAAGGGCGACATCGTCGCGAGCGACGGGTCGGCGGTGGCGCGCGACGCCCCTCTCGGCTCCGAGGAGTTCGTCTGGTACTACCGCGAGCCGCCGACGGAGCAGGCGATCCCGTTCACCGAGGAGATCCTGCACCAGGACGATCACCTCGTGGTCGTCGACAAGCCGCACTTCCTGCCGACGACTCCGGGCGGGAAGTTCCTCCAGAACTCCGCCCTGGTGCGGCTGCGCAACCGCCTCGGGAATCCCGACCTCGCGCCGATCCACCGCCTGGACCGTGCGACGGCAGGACTGCTGATGTTCGCGGTGCGCCCGGCCACGCGCGGCGCCTACCAGCTGCTGTTCGAGAAGCGGCAGGTGCAGAAGGTCTACGAGGCCGTGTCGGCGCGTCCGGATCGGTGGGACGCGACCCGCTTCCCGTTGGTGTATCGCAACCACATCGAGAAGCTGCGCGCCCAGGTGCGCGTCGAGGTCGACGACGCGCGCGAACCGAATGCCGAGACTCTCATCGAGGTGATCGACGCCGACGACCGCGTCGTGCACACGCTGCTGCGCCCGCACAGCGGCAAGATGCATCAGCTGCGCGTGCATCTCGCGGCCATCGGCCTCGGCATCCTGAACGACCGCTTCTATCCCGAGCTGCTCGATGACGGGCCGGACGACTACGCCCGGCCGCTGCAGCTGCTCGCGCGCGAGCTGCGGTTCGTCGATCCTCTGAGCGGCGAGGACCGCGTCTTCACCACCCGGCGGACGCTGCAGGAGAGCCCCGGGTCCGCCTGAAAGCGAAGCCGGTCACGCACCGCCCGCAGGGAAGCGCTCGCGGAAGAAGGCATCCACCTCACGCTCGGCGGTCGAGTCGATCGCGAGCCACGCGGTCGATGTTTCCCGCGCCGCGGCTGCGACGGCGGCCACGGCATCCGGTCCGTCCGAGGTCTCCCAGCGATCGCAGATCTCGGACCACAGCACGTAGGCGCTCCACAGCACGTGGGCGTGGTCGCTGTGATCGCGCTCGATCAGGTCGAGGAGTCGTCCGGTGCCATCCATCATGGCGTCGTAGACGCCGTTGCCGCTCCCGGCGAGCACGCGGGTCGATACCTCGGTCATCTCTGCTGCCGCGCTGATCCTCATGGACTCGATCTTTTCTCGGAGAGCACGCATCGCGCATCCTCCCGTGGGACCGACCTCGCCATCCGCCGGTACGATTCGTGACCCGATCGAAAAGGAGGCCTAGCGCCGCATGATCTTGCGCGCGAGCTTCGTGCCGAGCAGCTGCACGAAGTGCACGAACACGACGATCAGCACGATCGCAGCCCACATCACGACCGGCTCGAACTGCCGGAAGCCGTAGATCTGGGCGAAGGCGCCGAGACCGCCACCGCCGATCAGACCCGCCATCGCCGTCATGTCGATCAGGGCGACGACGATGAAGGTGTACCCGAGGATGAGCGGTCCGAGCGACTCCGGGATGGCGACGGTGAAGAGGATGCGCCAGGGACCGGCACCCATCGACCGTGCGGCTTCGATCACACCGGGCGAGACCGAGACCAGGTGCTGCTCGACGATGCGGCCGATCGCGAAGGCCGCGGCGAGACCGATGATGAAGGCGCCGGCCGTGGTGCCGATGCCGACGCCGACGACCGCGCGAGCGAACGGCTGCGCCACGGCCATGAAGATCACGAACGGGATCGGACGGAAGAAGTTGACGGCGAGGTTCGCGATCGTCGAGACGAACGCGTTCTGCACGAGCCCGCCCGGTCTGGTCACGTAGAGGATGATGCCGATCACGAGGCCGAGCACGCCACCCAGCACGAGCGCGAACGACGTCATGTACAGGGTCTCGAGGGCCGCTTGCCAGAACTCCGGCCCGAGTTCGATCAGACGATCCATCAGCGTGCCTCCTCTCCGGCGATCTCGGTGACTTCGACACGGTCGCCGATCGACGCCAGCGCGCCGTCGATCGCCGCGCTCTCTCCCCGGATCGCGAGCGTGAGATGACCGAAGGCGCGACCGCGGATGTCGTTGATGCCGCCGAACACGAGCTCGAAGTCCAGGCCCGCGTTCGCGAGGTCGAGGAACACCTGCGCCTGCGACGAGTCCCCGTCGCGGAATGAGAAGGTGACGATGCGGCCCTGATGACGCTCGCGAAGCACCGCGAGTTCCGACGGCGACGGCACGCCCTTGACGACGGTGCCGACGAAGCGCTGCGATGCCGGGTTCTGCGGGGCCGAGAACACGTCGAACACGTCACCCTGCTCGATGACCCGGCCGCGCTCCATCACGGCGACCTTCGTGGCGATGGTCTGGATGACGTCCATCTCGTGCGTGATGACGACGATCGTCACGCCCTGCTCCTTGTTCACGCGCTGGAGCAGGTCGAGCACCTCGTGGGTCGTCTGCGGGTCGAGCGCGCTGGTCGCCTCATCGGCGAGGAGGATCGCAGGACCCGTCGCGAGAGCGCGGGCGATGCCGACGCGCTGCTTCTGGCCACCGGAGAGCTGCTCCGGGTAGGCCTTGGCCTTGTCGGACAGGCCGACGAACGAGAGCAGCTCGGTGACTCGGGCCTCGATGTCGGCCTTCTTCCACCCGGCGAGCGTGAGCGGATAGGCGATGTTCGCCTTGACGCTGCGCGAGGAGAAGAGGTTGAACTGCTGGAAGATCATGCCGATGCCGCCGCGGATGCGCCGGAGCTCGCTCTCCTTGAGCGCGGTGATGTCGACGCCGTCGACGAGGATGCTGCCGGCGGTCGCCGGCTCCAGCGCGTTGATCAGGCGCACGAGCGTCGACTTGCCGGCTCCGGAGTATCCGATGATGCCGAAGACGTCGCCCTTCTCGATCTCGAGGGTGACGTCGTCGACCGCGACGATCTCGCCGTCTCCGGGGTTCCGCGAAGGGTAGGCCTTCGAGACATTGGTCAGGCTCACGATCGGCATGTGCTTCTCCGGTCTGGTTCTCGGGAAATGAGAATCGGGTGACGCACACGGCGTCACCCGATTCTCGCATCAGGCGGGATCGCTCCCGCGCGCGCTCACTTGTTCTCTGCAGCTTCCTTCTGGACCTTCTTCAGCGAGTCCACGAGGTCCTTGACCGGCGTCTGCAGCGACAGGGCCGTGCCGCCCGACGACTCCGCGAGGCCCTTCTGCACGGCCTCGTCGGTCTGGAAGATCTCTACGAGCTTGAGGTACGTCTCGTTGTCAGCGTCTTCGGCGCGCGCGGCGAAGATGTTCACGTACGGCAACGCGTTCGGGTCCTCGATGTCGTCGGTGGCCAGCGCGTCCTCGAACGTCAGACCGGCATCCTTCACGAAGTCGTTGTTGATGATCGCTGCGGCGACGTCCGGGAGCGAGGTCGGGGTGAGTGCGGCTTCGAGGGCCTTGACCTGCACCTTGGACTTCTCGGTGTCGACGTCGGCGAGGTCGGAGTACGGCGTGCCGCCGCTCTTGAGCTCGACGAGACCCGCCTGCTGGAGGACATTGAGCGAGCGCGCCTGGTTGGAGGCGTCGTCCGGAACGGCGACGGTCTCGCCCTTCTGGATGTCCTTCACGTCGTCGTACTTCGTGGAGTACAGACCCAGGGGGTAGATCGCGGTCGAGCCGATCGGGGTGAGATCCGAGCCCGACGCCTCGTTGTACTCGGCGAGGTACACGATGTGCTGGAACTGGTTGAGGTCGACCTCGCCCTCGGTGAGAGCGGGGTTCGGCTGCTCGTAGCTGCCGAAGTCGACGAGCTCGACGGTGATGCCCTCCTCGGCGGCGGCCTCGACGAAGGGCTCCCACTGCGCGTCGCCCTTGCCGACGATGCCGACCTTGACGACCTCGTTCTCGGTGGATCCACCGCCGTCGGAGCCGGCGTCGGACGACGCGGTGGCGCAGCCGGCGAGCGCGACGAAGAGCGGGACCGCGGCGAGCGCGGCGATGACGGAGGTGGTGCGACGTGACATGGGAAGGGGTTCCTCTCGTGGGGGGACTCGAATACGTTAGGCAGGCTCGTGCGCGCACGCGGAATCGACCGTCACACGACGTCACAGCGTGAGCGGATGCCGCTCAGTCGAACTCTTCGATGCCCTGCAGGCGCACCTGTTCCAGGTCGAGCCGCGCCGAGATCCGTCGCACGACGATGTCGTCGACGGTGCCGGCGCTGCGGAGCCCCAGCAGCACCTCGCGCTTGCGGTCGAGGAGGGCGAGCTTGAGCCGCGTGTGCTCCTCATGGCGGATGAGCGGCGAGCGCTGGGCGAGGTCGACGTCGGCCGAGGTGGCGATCATCTGCAGCACCGTACCGTCGGTGGCATCCGTCCCCGCGACGCCGAGCGGCGTCGCATCGCCGGCATCCGTCCCGCCGATGCCCAGCGGATCGGGTTCGTCGAGGAGGTCGTCGAGCGCCTCCGCCTCGGCGTCCACGAGAGCCTGCTCGCGAGCCAGGGAGCGCGCGTTCTCGAACTCCAGCATCTGGTAGCCCTCGCCGCGCACCCGGTCGCGGACCTCCTGACCCACTCCATGCTCGGCCGCGAGGTCGTCGAGAGCGGCGAGTGCCGCACCGGAGATCGCCCGCTCCGCGAGCTCGTACTCCTCGTCCTCGGCATGGTCGACGGGGAACTTCGCCCAGCGCACGATCATCGGCAGAAGCGGCGCCTGCACGAGGAGGCTCAGCAGGATGACGCCCGCGGTGACGAAGACGATCTCGTCGCGCCCCGCGACCGCGCCGCCTTCGCTGATCCCGGCGGGCACGGAGAGGGCGATGGCGAGCGAGACCGCTCCCCGCATCCCCGCGACCGTGGAGACCGCACGCGCCCGCGACCGCATCCCCCGGGGAAGCGGGGTCGCCGGGCGACGTTGGAACGGGACGTTCATCAGCTGGAACAGGTATCGCACGACCAGCAGCGTGACCCACACGGAGAGCGTGATGAGCACGAGCCGTCCGATCGCCGCAGCCGAGATCTCGTGGACGACGTACTGGACCTCGAGACCGATGAGCACGAAGAGCGCGCCGTTGAGGAGGAAGACGCCGAACGGCCACGCGGCATCCGCCTGCCGTCGCGACGACGCCGTCGTCACGCGTGGCGAGATGTAGGCGACGATGAGACCCGCCACGACGACCGCGAGCACCCCGGAAGCATGCACGATCTCCGCGACGAGGAACGCCGAGAACGGGATCAGCAGCAGGGTGACGTTGATCACGATGGTCGACGTCGTACGGCTCAGCAGCAGATAGCCGAGAGCTGCGACGGCGGCTCCGGCCGCGACGCCGCCGATGTACGAGACCAGCACGTCCCAGGTGACCGAGAGCGGGGTGATCTGCCCGCCGAGCGCGACCGACACCGCGATGGCGTAGAGCACGAGAGCCGTGCCGTCGTTGGTGAGGCTCTCCGCCTTCAGCTTCATGAACGAACGTCGCGGCAGCAGCCGTCCGAGGGCGGCGACGGCCGTGGCGTCCGGCGGCGCGACGGCCGCACCGAGGATCAGCGCGATCTCCCACGGCATGCCGAACAGCACGGCGATGCCGGCGACGGCGAAAGCGGATGCCACGACGAGAACCGTGCTCATCGGCAGGATGTACCGGAAGTCGCGGCGGATCGAGCGCAGCGAGGTCGTCAGACTCTCCCAGAACAGGATCACGGGCAGGAACAGCAGCAGCACCGTCTCCGGCGGCAGCTGCACCTCGCGCAGCTGCGGCACGAAGCCGAGCAGCAGCCCGAAGATGACGAGGACGAGGGGCAGTGCGAGGCGCACACGCGGTGCGATCAGGGTTCCGACAAGAATCGTGAGTCCGAGCAGGACGGTTACTTCGAGGCCTTCCATCACTACCTCCCAACACCTGTGGGAGAAGGATATTCCTCATCACGCGCCGACGGTCAGGTTCTCTCGACCTTCGTCGACGAGACTGAGCCGGACACCCCGCGGGAACGAGGAGCAACGGATGACGACGGCGAGCGCGCAGGACCGGGATCTCCCCGACCGAACGGCCGGCAGACGAGGCGTGCGACCCGGTTTCGTGCTGACGGCGCTGCTCGGCGCCCCGATCGCCCTGCTGCTCTCGTGGCCTCAGGCCCTTGGGGCCGAGCGCCTCCCGGGAATCGCGCAGCTGATCGCCCTCCGCGCGGGTCTCGCGATCGCTCTGCTCATCACGGGGATCGTCTTCGCCGTCGTCGCACGCGCGCGACGACGCTGGTCGATCGCCGCGGCGCTGGCGGTGCTGCTCCTCGCATCGTCGGCGGCCAACGCCGGTGTGCTGCTCGCGAGGGGCGGCGGTGCGACCGCGGGCTCGGGCTCGGGCTCGGGCTCGGGCTCGGGCGAGCTGACGGTCCTCGCGTGGAACACACTCGGCGGGGCGGCGACGCCGCAGTCGATCGCCCGGCTCGTCATCGCGACGGATGCCGACATCGTGAGCCTGCCCGAGACCGACGAGGCGGCGGTGGCGGAGATCGCCCGGCTCGTGGCCGTCGACGGCAAGCCCATGACCGCTGACACGACCCGCGGCCCCGAGGGCGATGCGGACATCCCCACCTCCCTCCTGCTCTCGGCCGATCTGGGCGACTATCGGATCGACGAGGGCGCGGGTTCCACCCCGAACCTTCCGAGCGCCGTGTGGGAGCCCGTCGACGGCACCGGTCCCCGCATCGTCGCCGCACATCCGCTGCCGCCGCTGCCCGGCATGTTCGACGACTGGGACGCGGGGCTCGACTGGGTCTCCGATCGCTGCACCGACCCGGATGTCATCATCGCCGGCGACCTGAACGCGACGGTCGACCATCTCGGCAGCGTGCTCGACGGCTGCCGGGATGCCGCGCTCGAGACAGGCGCCTCCGCGGTCGGTACGTGGCCGGCGTCCGCGCCGCCGTGGCTCGCCTCACCGATCGATCACGTGCTGGTCGGTGAAGCGTGGGAGGTGCGCACGGCATCCGTGATCACGGATGCAGCCGGGAGCGATCACCGGCCGATCGTCGCCGTGATCGCGCGGCGATGAACCGCTTCCAGGCGGCTCCGGTCAGGCCAGCTCCTCCGACAGCTCGAACCAGCGCAGCTCCAGCTCCTCGATCTCGGCCTGCGTCTCGCCGATCGCCTTCATCTTGTCGGCGATGCCGGCGTAGTCGGACTGATCGTGCTCGGCCAGCGCGTTCTTCGCCTTGTTGATCTGCTGCGTGAGCTTCTCGATGCGGCGCTCCAGCGCGGAGATCTCCTTCTGAGCCGTGCGGAGGGCTGCGCCGTCCAAGGCGGATGCCTTCTTCGCCGTGTTCGTCGCCGTCTGCGACTTGCTCGGTGCGGCATCCTGCAGCTGTCGCAGCCGCAGGTACTCGTCCACTCCCCCCGGCAGGTGACGGAGGTGGCCGTCGAGGATCGCGTACTGCTGGTCGGTGACGCGCTCCAGGAAGTACCGGTCGTGGCTCACGACGAGGAGAGTGCCCGACCACGAGTCGAGGAGGTCCTCGATCGCGGCGAGCATGTCGGTGTCGAGGTCGTTGGTGGGCTCGTCGAGGATCAGCACGTTGGGCTGATCGAGGAGCACCAGGAGGAGCTGCAGCCGGCGCTGCTGCCCGCCGGAGAGATCCTTCACCGGCGTCGACAGCTGGGCGGAGTCGAACCCGAGCCGCTCGAGCAGCTGACCGGGCGTGAGATCCTGCGCCTTCGAGCCCGAGCCGAGCGTGTACGAGGTGCGCAGGCGGGAGATCACGACGCGGACCGGCTCGCGGCGCACGTCCTCCAGCTCGTCGAGGCGCTGCGTGAGCGTCTTGACGATCACGGTCGAGCCGCGCTTGACGCGGCCGACGGTCGGCTCGACGGTGCCCGCGATGAGGCCCAGGAGCGTGGACTTGCCGGCGCCGTTGACGCCGAGGATGCCGGTGCGCTCCCCCGGCGCGATGCGCCATTCGACATCGCGCAGCACCACTCTGTCCTGGTTCCCTGAGCCGCCCTCCTGGGTCCCTGAGCTTGTCGAAGGGCGGGGGTAGGTCACCCCGACGTCGAGCAGGTCGACGACATCTTTGCCGAGCCGGGAGACGGCGAGCGACTGCAGGGAGACCTTGTCGCGAATCTCGGGCACGTCGGCGATGAGCTCGTTGGCCGCGTCGATGCGGAACTTGGGCTTGGCGGTGCGCGCGGGCGCACCGCGGCGGAGCCACGCGAGCTCCTTGCGTGCGAGGTTCTGGCGCTTCGCCTCGATCGTGGCGTTCATCCGGTCGCGCTCGACGCGCTGCAGGATGTACGCGGCGTATCCGCCTTCGAAGGGCTCGACGATGCGATCGTGCACCTCCCACGTCTCGGTGCAGATCTCGTCGAGGAACCACCGATCGTGGGTGACGACCATGAGGGCGCCGGAGTTCGCGGTCCACCGCTTCTTCAGGTGTCCGGCGAGCCAGGTGATCGCCTCGACATCGAGGTGGTTGGTGGGCTCGTCGAGGGCGATGACGTCCCAGTCCCCCGCGAGCAGCTTCGCGAGCGACACACGGCGCCGCTGACCGCCGCTGAGCGAGCCGATCTCGGCATCCCACGGCAGGTCCTTCAGTAGCCCCTCGATGACGTCGCGGACACGGGAGTCGCCGGCCCACTCGTACTCCGGCATGTCGCCGACGACGGCCTGGCTGATCGTGACGTCATCGGCGAGCGTGTCGGCCTGGTCGAGGACGCCGATGCGGATGCCGCCGCGCACGGTGACGCGTCCTGCGCTCGGCTGCTTCGTGCCGGCCAGCATGCCGAGGAGGCTCGACTTGCCGTCGCCGTTGCGCCCGACGATGCCGATGCGGTCACCCTCCTCGATGCCGAGGGTCACGGAGTCGAAGACGACCCTGGTCGGATATTCGAGGTGGAGGCCTTCGGCCCCGAGAAGATGTGCCATGTCCTCTCAAGGGTACTCGCGTGCGCTGAGCGCAACGTCCCCGGTCTCGCCCGGCCTAAGATCGACGGGTGCCAAGGAAACACCGGGTGTTCTCGCTCTCGCTCGACAATCGCAAGGCGAAGCTGATGCAGTCGAAGAGACGCCCCGGTCGCTACGAGCTCAGCGTCGATGGGATTCCGCAGTCCGTCGTCTCGATGACCGAGCCCACCGCCCTCGAATACGCCTACATCCAGCACATCGCCCGAGCGATCGATGCGGCGGCCGAGCCGGGCGAGCCGTTGTTCACCGTGCATCTGGGGGCCGGAGCGCTCACGCTGGCACGCTACGTCGAGGCCACCCGTGCCGGGTCGCCTCAACTCGTGGTCGAGTTCGAGCCGGCTCTCTATGCAGCGGTGATCGCCGCGCTGCCTCTTCCCGCCGGTGCCGACCTGCGAGTCATCTTCGGCGATGCGCGAGCGATCGCAGACGCGGAGCTCCCCGGCGAGGGGCGATCCCCGTCCCCCGTGCTCGGCGCCGCACCGACGGGCGCCACCGCCGTCGACACCGATTGGGTGGATGCGCGCTTCACCGTCGTCGATCTCTGGGATGCCGCCGTCATCCGACACCATGTGGCCAGCCAGGAGTTCTACCGCCGGGTCGCCGCACGCTCCGCGACCGACGGTGTCGTGGCGGTCAACCTGCTCGATGGGCATCCTTTCGAGTACTCACGGCGACAGGCGGCCACGCTGGGCACGGTGTTCGAGCACGTCGCCGTCGTTCTCGACGCAGAACCGGACGACGATGAAGGACCGCTCAGCAACGTCGTCGTCTTCGCGAGCGATGAGCCACTGGACATCGTGACGAACCCCGATCTTCTCGGCACGCCGCGACCGCACATGCTCCACGACGATCGGCTGACGTCATGGATCGCTGAGGCGCGCATCATGACCGACGCCGACGGCACGGACTCCCCCGACCCCGACGACCCCATCTGGGACTAGGCGGCCGACGGCGAACATATCTTCGAATGTCGGTGGCCGATGATGTACTGAAGTCATGGAAGCGATGGTCGATGCGACAGACTCTCAGATGGCGACACTCGCCGATCTGGTCGCGTCGTTGGCTGCCGCTGAGGCGACGCTGAGCAGCATGCAGGCCGCACGCGACGGTTTGCTGGCGCTGGCTGGCCGCCTCGCCGTCGACATCGCGCAGCAGGCGGACCACCCCGATGGCGGTGACATGACGATTCGGTCCGTCGCCGCCGAGATCGGCGCCGTGCAGCGCGTGAGCGACCGCACGGTCGAGCGCCGCATGTCCGATGCCTCCTGGGTGGTGGACCGCTTCCCGTCGGTCTGGCAGGCGCAGGGTGAGGGGCGGATCAACGCGGCACACTCGCGCGTGGTCGTCGACGCGGGTGCGCATCTCGACGACGAGGCGGATCGCGCGGCCTACGCCGCGGAGGCCCTCGCGGCCGCGGCTGTCGAGTCGCCGAACCGCTTGCGCCGCATCGCTCGGCGGCTCGCGGAGAAGTATCAGAAGCGCACGGTGACCGAGCGGCATCGCACCGCCCGCGAGAAGCGGCGAGTCTGGATGAAGGACGGCGAAGACGGCATGGCCGAGCTGGGCATGCACGGCCCCGCGACCCTCGTTCACGGCGTGTTCGACCGCCTCTCACAGATGGCGCACGCCCTCAAAGAAGAGAACGCGAGAGCGGCGAAGAAGGCAGACGGCGTCCGCGACGAACGCACGATCGATCAGCTGCGTGCCGATCTGCTCGCCGACCTCGTCCTCACCGGCGCGCCGACCGCACACGACACCGAAGACGGGCTGCTCGGCGCGATCCACGCGCGGGTCGAGGTCACCGTGCCCGCATCGTCCCTGATGAACGGCGAAACGACCTCCTCGGCGGGGCCGTGCTCCCCACCGGCCGAGTTGGACGGCACGATGCCGCTCGATTCCTGGACCGCCCGCTTCTTCGCCGCGACCGCAGCGGGGTGGGATCGCGTCTTCACCCATCCGACCAGCGGCGCGATGCTCTCGGTCGACCGGTATCGTCCCAGCGAGCAGCTCCGGCGGCATCTTCGAGCCCGAGACCAGCGATGTCGTTTTCCGACCTGCGGTCTGGCCGCGCGAAAATGCGACGTCGATCACAACGTCGCAGCGGCCGCGGGTGGAGCCACCTCCCACGAGAACCTCGCGGCGTTCTGTCGACGGCATCACATGCTGAAGCACCATTCGCCGTGGCACGTGAGTCAGAAGGCGGGTGGAGTTCTCGAGTGGACGAGTCCGACCGGCCGCGTCTATACGGATGAGCCCCCCGTGCAGAACACCGTCACCTTCGCCGAGAGCACGGCATTCGACGACAGCGCGGGCGCACCCGCACCGTTCTGAGCACACGAGCCGGTGTCGCGGAGACCAAACCCGGGCCGCACATTTTGCCCGCGAGGACAAGCCGGCCTCGAGTGCGCATCGGAAGAATTCGAACATGGACACCGACGCCGTCGCCCGCCTCGTCTCCCGCTACGCAGCGCCCACCGGCCCGGGACTGGCGGTGGGCGTCTACCGCGGCGGAGTGCTGGTGAGCCAGTTCACGGCAGGACTGGCCTCGGTCGAGTTCGGCGTGCCGATCGACGAGCACACCCGCTTCGACATCGCCTCGATGAGCAAGCAGTTCGCGGCCACCGCGGTCCTGCTCCTGGACCGAGACGGTCTCGTCAGCCTCGACGACGACATCCGCGCGCACCTGCCCGAGCTGCGCCTCGAGACCCCCGTGACGATCGCGCAATGCCTGCAGCACACCGGTGGGCTGCGCGAATGGCTGGCCCTCGCCGCCGTCGCCGGTCGGAGCCTGACCCGGATCACCCAGGATCAGACATTGGAGTTCGTCTCCGGCCTCTCGACGCTCGACTTCCCCCCTGGCGCGGCGTTCCGCTACTCCAACACGGGGTACGTTCTCGCGGCATCACTGGTGCACCGCGTCACCGGTCGCACCCTCGGCGAGTTCGCCGCCGAGCGGATCTTCCGGTCTCTCGGCATGCACCGCACGCTCTTTCGCGAGGACAGCCGTGCCGTCCTCCCCGGGTTCGCCTACGGCTACGAATCGATCGATGACCGTGTGCTCCGTGCCGACAGCGAGGAATGCGCCGTCGGGGACGGTGGTCTCGTGACCAGCCTGAGCGAGCTCGGTCCCTGGCTCCGCTTCCTGCGCGACGGAGACGTCCTCGGCGAAGACATCCGCGACACGCTGGTCGACAGCACCCCCGTCTTCCCGGACGGGAGCGCCGGGCCCTACGCCTACGGCATCTACCATGCGGACCTCGGCGGCGAGAGCACGATCGGTCACGCGGGCGCCGTGGCCGGCTACCGCTCGCACCTCTGCTACCTGCCCGACCACGACCTCGGCGTCGTCGTGCTGGCGAACCACTCCGCCGTGCGGGCCACCGTCATCGCGAACGCGGTCGCGCGGCTCGCGGTCGGTGTCCCGGAAGCACCTGTCCCGGCACCGGCCCACGACACTGAGTCGGCCCGCGCGGCGGCGGGATGGTGGATCATGCCGGGCGCGGACGAATCCATGCGGACCGAGGCTCGTCTCGACGGGACGCTCACCCTCTCGGGGTTCCAGAGCGGGCGCTTCACACTCGCCGAAGACGGATGCTGGTACGGCGAGGACCGGGATGAGGGACTGCAGCTGCTGATCGACGGTGACCGCCTCGTGCTTCGGGTCCACATGCGGCCGGGGCGGGATCTGACGTTCGAACGCTGCGCCGCCCCCGACGCGTCAACGCCCCCGCCGGCGGGGACCTATCTCAGCCCGGAGCTCGGCACGCTCGTGCTCATCGAGCCGGACGGCAGGTTCCGCCTCGGCCTCGACATCGCCGGCGAAGTCGAGGCGGGGCCGGATGGAACGTTCCTGGTCGGTCCGGCGTCGGTGCGCCGCGACGGAGACGATCTGCGGCTCGGGATCTTCGGCGTGGACGGGATGCGATTCGTACGGCAACCGGAGGGAACGGCGCTCGTCGGCGTCCCGCGCGGGCTCGACACGGCATCCTGAGATCATGACCGTTGAGCACGCCGCCGAGTCGTCCACGACGCTGGGCACCCTTCTCGACACCCTCGGCTCCACCGTGCTCCGTGCCCTGGCGCTGCCGAAGGGACGCGACCGGAGCGCGGGGCATCCGCTGATCCTCGATCCGGACTCGACCGACCCGCACGCCGGCGATGCGATCGTGCTCGCTCCCGGGCGACCGTCCGCGGAGCTGATGGACTGGGCGGCCGAGACGGGCGCGGCGGCGCTGGTGGTGCGCACCGGCGCGATCGACGCCTCGGCGTGGGGTGAGGCGGCGAGGCGCACCGGGGTGGCCGTGCTCGAATCGTCCCCCGATGTCACCTGGGGACGGCTGTACACGCTCGTCGATGCGATCAAGACGATGTCCGGACCGGTCTCGGATTCCGACAGCCGTCACTCGACCGACCTCTTCCGACTCGCGAACGACATCGCGCTGCGTACGGGTGGGGCCGTCACGATCGAAGATCTCGCCATGCGCGTGCTCGCCTATTCGACGATCCCCGGCCAGGAGGTCGACGGACTGCGCCGCGACGGGATCCTCGGACGCCGGGTCCCCGAGCATCCGTCCAACGCCGAGGAGTACGCCGCCGTGCTGCGCTCGATGACCGCGGTGCGCAGCCTGCCGACGGAGGAGGATCTTCCCCGTCTCGCGATCGCCGTGCGCGACCGCGGCGAGGCGCTGGGCAGCATCTGGGTGCTCGAGGGATCGACGCCGCTCTCGGCGGACGCCGGGGAGGTCCTCGCCGAGGCCGCGCAGCGCGCCGCCGCCCAGCTCGCGCGATTCAACCTCGTCGCGGATGCCGACCGGCGTCAGCGCACGGAACGCCTCGGCTGGCTCATCCGGGGATCAGGGGCGACCGCGAGCATCGCCGGGCACTTCGGTCTCGAGCCCTCATCCGCCACCACCGTGATCGTCATCGACCGGATCGCCGAGCATCGCGCCTCCCGCAGCGGCGTCTCGATGCACACGGCGGCGGCGTACGTCGGCGACCTGCTCCGCACCGGACTGTCCGCGTATCGCATCCCCGCGGCAGCCGGCGCCTTCGACGGCCGCGCGATGGCCGTCGCCGGCACATCCGCCGACACGGCCGTGCTGCAGTCGATCATCGCCACAGTGATCGCGAGGGCGAACGAGAGCATCGGCAGCGGATGGCGCGCCGGCGTGAGCGCGACGCTCCCCGGGCTCACCGGCATCCCGTCCGCCGCCGCACAAGCTGCTCAGGCCTGGCGCGTGGTCGCGCACATGCCGGGACACGGCGAGATCGGACTGCACGAACGCCTCGGACCCGGACTGCTCCTGATGGAGATCCACTCGAGCCTCGGTCAGAGCGAACTCGTCTCGGGCGAGCCGCTCCGGACGCTCCTGGCGCACGATGCGGCCAACGGCACCGACTACGTCAAGAGCCTCAGCCGCTGGATCGGCGCGAACCACGACGTCGCGCGCGCCGCAGAGCTCCTGATGCTGCACCCGAACACCCTGCGCCACCGACTCCGGCGCATCGCCGAGGTCATCGACATCGACGATGCGGATCTCCGTCTGGTCCTCGCACTGCAGCTCCGGCTGCGAGAGATCGACGGCGCGGCGATCTGATCTCCGTACGCCCGAACGGCGACGAGCCGCCCGGACCGCTCCCGAGGGAGGAGATCCGGACGGCTCGTGCGATGCCCTCGAAGAGGGCGGGTGTCTTACTGGTACGACTTCACGATCTCGAGGAGGCTCGGGACGTTGGCGTACGCCTCGGCCGCGTTCTCCTTCGTGACGATCAGCGGCTCGAGCAGGTACGCCGGGACGACCTTGGCGCCGTTGTCGTACGACTCGGTGTCGTTGACGTCGACCTCTTCGCCCTTCTGCAGCTGGCCGACCATCTTGATCGACTGCTCGACGAGGAGCGTGGTGTCCTTGTTGATCGTGGAGTACTGGATGCCCTCCATGATCGACTTGACCGACTCGACCTCGGAGTCCTGACCCGTGACGACCGGGACCGGCTTGCCGGCCTGCTGCACCGAGGTGATGATGGCGCGAGCCAGCGTGTCGTTCGGCGAGAGGACGCCGTCGAGGACGGTGTCACCGCTGTACGAACCGGTCAGGAGCGTGTCCATGCGGTTCTGGGCGTTCTCGGCGAGCCATCCCTCGGTCGCCGTCTGGGCGATCTCGGTCTGGCCGGAGACGACCTTCAGCGTGCCGTCATCGATCTTCGGCTGCAGGACCTCCATGGCGCCGTCGAAGAAGACCGCGGAGTTCGCGTCGTCCGGCGAGCCGGAGAACAGCTCGATGTTGTACGGAGCCTCGTGACCGGCACGCTCGGCGAGACCGTCGAGCAGAGCCTGGCCCTGGAGCTGACCGACCTTGAAGTTGTCGAAGGCGACGTAGTAGTCGACGGCCTCGGTGTTCTCGATCAGACGGTCGTAGGCGATGACCGTGGCGCCGGCGTCCTTGGCCGCCTGCACCTGCGTGGCCAGCTGTTTGCCGTCCTTCGCGCCGATGATGATGACCTTGGCGCCGTTGGTGACCATCGCCTGGATCTGGTTCTGCTGCTCGGCGACCGTGTTGCTGGCCGGTGCGTACTGCACGTCTGCCTTGAAGCCGGCCTTCTCGAGACCGTCCGTGAACAGCTGACCGGCGAGGACCCAGTTCTCCGAGGTCTTGTCCGGGAGGGCGACACCGATCGTGGCACCGGCGTCGAAGCCCTTGGCGGTCTCCTCCCCCGATCCACCGGTGTCCCCGCCGCGCTCCGAGGAGCAGCCGGTGAGGGCGAAGGCGCCCGCGACGACAAGCGCTGTCGCCGACAGAAGAATCTTCTTCATGTGATCTCTTTCTCTGGTGTGTGAAGGTCGCCTCACGCGTGCGAACGCGATTCGACCCCTACTGTCCGCTCGTCTTGTCGACGGGTGGGGCTTGGTAGGTCTTGTTGGGCTCGAAGGTCTGCAGCGCCGGGTCTTCCTTGCGGCCGAACCGGCGGGTCATGAAGCCGATGAGCGAGGGGCGGCCCTGCTGCTTGTTCCAGACGTCGATGCCGACCGCGATGAGGAGCACGAGGCCCTTGATCATCGAGACGACGTCGGCACCCTGGCCGAGCAGCGCGAGGCCGTTGTTGAGGAACGCCATGACGAGACCACCGATGATCGAGCCGATCACGGTGCCGATGCCGCCGGCGACGGCCGCGCCGCCGATGAAGACCGAGGCGATCGCGTCGAGCTCCCAGCCGGTTCCGTCGTTCGGGCCGGACGCCTGCGAGCGGGCGACGAAGATCATGCCGGCGAGGGCGGCCAGCATCGACATGTTCATCATCACGAAGAAGTCGACCCAGCGGTCCTTCACACCCGACAGGCGGGCGGCCTGCCGGTTGCCGCCGACCGCGTAGATGTGGCGGCCGAACACGGTGTTGCTCGTGATGAAGGTGTACACGATCACGAGAGCGAGCAGGATGAGACCCGGAACCGGGAAGCTCGTGCCCGGGCGGCCGGTGGCGAACATCCAGGCGGCGGCGAGGACGACGACCGAGAGCAGCACGACCTTGGTCACGCTCACCCAGACGGGGGCGCGGTCGGATCCCATCTTGCGCTGCACGCGGCGGGTGCGGATCTCCCAGAACACGAGCCAGGCGACGGCGACGAGCGCGAGCAGCATGGTCGGGATGTTGAACGGCAGCGGAAGCCCGATCTCGGGCAGGTAGCCCGTTCCGATGATCTGGAAGCCCTTCGGGACCGGGATGGTCTGCGCGTCGCCGATCCACTGCTGCGCACCGCGGAAGAACAGCATGCCGGCCAGCGTCACGATGAACGCCGGTACGCCGACGTAGGCGACCCAGAATCCCTGCCAGGCGCCGACTGCGGCTCCCACGGCGAGGCCGAGGAGGATCGCGAGCGGCCAGGGGAGGTTCCACTCCGCCATCGACTTCGCCACGATGATGCCGGTGAACGCGGCCACGGAGCCGACCGAGAGGTCGATATGCCCCATGATGATCACCATCACCATGCCGATCGCGAGGATCAGGATGAACGAGTACTGGTTGATGACGTTGATCAGGTTGCCCGAGGTGAGAGTCGCACCGTTCGGACCGTTGCGCAGCAGGGTCAGGATCTCGAACAGCACGATGATGACGATCAGGCTGCCGAGGATGCCGAACTGACGCAGCGTCGACGTTCCGCCGCCGCCGAACATCTTGGTGATGTCCTTGAAGTGGAACCCGGTCTTCGCGGGGGTGGATTCGGTGGTCATGCGGATGCTTTCTGGGTCGCGGACGTCATGCTGCGCATGAGGGCCTCGGGTGTCGCCTGATCGGCCGGGATGCAGTCGGTGACCCGACCTTCGAAGACGGTGTAGATGCGGTCGGAGATGCCCAGCAGCTCCGGCAGCTCGCTGGAGATGACGATGACGCCCTTGCCCTGCGCCGCGAGCTGGTTGATGATCGCGTAGATCTCGTACTTCGCTCCGACGTCGATGCCGCGGGTGGGCTCGTCGAGGATCAGCAGGTCAGGATCCGTGAACATCCACTTGGCCAGGACGACCTTCTGCTGATTGCCGCCCGAGAGCTTTCCGACGCCCTCCTCGACCGAAGGCGTCTTGATCCGCAGCGCCTTGCGGTAGTCGTCGGCGACCGAGAACTCCTGGCGCGCGTCGACGACTCCGTTGCGGGAGATCTTCGAGAGCTTGGCGGCGACGACGGACCGCTTGATGGTGTCGAGGAGGTTCAGCCCCAGCGACTTGCGATCCTCGCTCACGTAGGCGAGACCGTGCTTGATCGCGGAGGCGACGTCGGGCAGGACCACCTCCTGGCCGTCCTTGATCATGGTCCCCGAGAGGAACGTGCCGTACGAGCGGCCGAAGATGCTCATCGCGAACTCGGTGCGCCCGGCGCCCATGAGGCCGGCGATGCCGACGACCTCGCCGCGGCGGACGTTGAGGTTCGAGCCCTTGACGACCATGCGCTCGGAGACGGTCGGATGCTGCACCCACCAGTCCTTCACCTCGAAGAACACCTCTCCGATGTCGGGCGTGCGGTCGGGGTAGCGGCTCTCCAGCGACCGGCCGACCATGCCGCGGATGATGCGGTCCTCGTTGATCTCCCCGCGCGAGATGTCGAGCGTCTCGACCGTGCGCCCATCGCGGATGATCGTGATCTCATCGGCGATCTGCTCGATCTCGTTGAGCTTGTGGCTGATCATGATCGACGCGATGCCCTTGGCCTTCAGACCGAGGATCAGGTCGAGCAGGTGCTGCGAGTCGTTCTCGTTCAGCGCGGCGGTCGGCTCGTCGAGGATGAGGAGCTTGACGTCCTTGTTGAGCGCCTTCGCGATCTCGATGAGCTGCTGCTTGCCGACGCCGAGCGTCTTGATCTGCACGTCGGGGTCTTCGTTCAGCCCGACGCGGGCGAGCAGCTCGGCGGCCCGCTGCTTCTGCGCCTGCCAGTCGATGCGGCCGAAGCGGCGGATCTCGTTGCCGAGGAAGATGTTCTCGGTGACGGAGAGCTCGGGGATGAGCGCGAGCTCCTGGTGGATGATCGCGATGCCGGCCTGCTCGCTGGCGACGATGTCCTTGAAGCGCTGCTCCTCGCCGTAGAGCAGGATCTCGCCCTCGTACGTCCCGTAGGGGTAGACCCCCGACAGCACCTTCATGAGAGTGGACTTCCCGGCGCCGTTCTCGCCGCAGATCGCGTGGATCTCGGCGGCGCGCACGGTGATGGATACGTCGGCGAGTGCCTTGACCCCCGGGAACTCCTTCGTGATGCTGCGCATCTCGAGGATGGGGCCTGACACTGTCGGCAACGTTGCTGTGGTGCTCACGGATCTTTCCTTGCAGACGTGCGGTCACCTTCGATGTGACCGTTCACATTGGATTACATCGTCCCCGCACGAGGGACCGCTGTCAAGTCCGCGTGCAGAATTCGTGTCGCTACCGTGATGCGGCCGACTCGCGGGCACGCAGGAGCGTCTTGAGCGGGCCGAACTCCGGCACCTGCTCGTTGCGGATCTGCGCCAGGAGGATGCGGACGGCCCTCCGCCCGAGCTCCGGGAAGTCCTGATGCACCGTGCTCAGCGTGGGCGCGACGTGCGCTGCGACGGGGATGTCGTCGAATCCGATCACGCTCACGTCGTGCGGCACACGGACCCCGGCGTCGCGGAATCCGTGCATCAGACCGATCGCCATCAGGTCGTTGGCGGCGAACACCGCCGTGAAGTCGCGGCGGCGCGACAGCTCCTGCCCCGCGAAGTACCCGAAGTCCGCCGTCCAGTCACCGCGGATCGGCGGGAACGTGGGCAGATCCGCCTCCCGCAACCCGTCGAGGTATCCGCGCATGCGGGACTCCGCCTCGATCCAGTCCTGCGGGCCGGCCAGGTGCAGAATGTCGCTGTGGCCGAGGGCGATCAGGTGCTCCGTCGCCGCGCGCGCACCGGCGACCTGATCCGCGGAGAGACTCACGCCGTCGGAGCCGGATGCCGTCTGCAGGTTGACGAAGGGGATGTCCAGCGACATCCCGCGCAGGACGTGGAAGACGCGCACCTGCGGGGCGAGCACGACGATGCCGTCGACCTGCTCCCGCGCCAGCTGGCGCACCGCCGTGCCGATCGCCTCGGGCGTCGTGTCGGCGAGGTTCAGCGTCGAGACGGAGTATCCCTCCTCCCGCGCGGCATCCTCGATGCTCGCGATCGACGATGTCGGACCGAACTCGCCGATCGTCGCGGAGAGGATCCCCAGCATGTTCGACTTGCTGGTCACGAGGGCGCGCGCCGCGAGGTTCGGGCGGTAGTCGAGCACGGAGATCGCGTCGAGGACCTTGGCCTTCGTCTCCGGGCGGATGCTCGGGTGATCGTTCAGCACCCGGGACACGGTCTGATGCGAGACACCCGCCAGACGCGCGACGTCGCGGATGCTCGGCATCCGGGCACGCTCGGAGGCGGTGGACATCGCAGGCCTCCTTGCATGTGCACGGTCACATCGTCCCTTCATTATGTCTCCCCGACCGGTCGAGTGCATCTTCACGGGTCCGGTGGGGGCGTCCGCAGACACCGGAGCATTCCGTGCGTTGTCGGATCGCACCGGAATCGCAGGCGGGTTTCGTGCGGACGCACCGGATGGATCGGCGCCGGCATGGAACGGTGATCGTGTGGACACTCTGTTGCGCGGCGGGCGCGTCATCGACCCTGGCACCGACACGGATCGCATCGCGGACGTGCTGATCTCGGACGGGCGCGTAGTGGCGATCGGTCTCGACCTCGTCGCTCCGACGGATGCCGTCGTGATCGACGTCGGAGGCCTGATCGTCGGCCCGGGCTTCGTCGACCTGCACAGCCACGTGCACTCGATCGCGGGCCAGCGCCTGCAGGCGATGGACGGGGTCACCACCGCGCTCGACCTGGAGGCGGGTCTCATGCCCGTCGACGACGCGATCGCTCGCGCCGAGGCGGAAGGGCGACCGCTCAACTACGGCTTCTCGGCATCCTGGGCGCAGGCCCGTGCGTACGCGCACCTCGACCGGCTCCCCGAGCCGGACATCCACGCCTCGATGGAGCTCCTCGGCGACCAGGAGTGGCAGCGCACATCGAGCCCGACCGAGCGCCGCCGATGGCTGGGCCTGCTCGAGGACGAGCTGACGCGCGGTGCGCTCGGCATCGGCGTCCTCATGGGGTACGCCCCGCGGACCGAACCCGACGAGTATCTGGATGTCGCCCGGCTCGCGGCATCCGCCGGTGCCCCGACCTTCACCCATGTCCGCGAGCTGATCGAGGCGGATCCCGAGACTCCGATCGACGGCACCGAGGAGCTCCTCCGCGCCGCCGGCGAGACGGGCGCGGCCATGCACCACTGCCATGTGAACAGCACGTCGCTGCGGCACATCGATCGCGTGCTGGCGCAATTCGAGTCGACCAGATCCGCGGGGTCCCGCGTCACCGTCGAGGCGTATCCGTACGGCGCGGGGAGCACCGCGATCGGCGCCTTCTTCCTCGCGCCCGAGAAGCTTCCTGGCCTCGGGATCACGCCGTCGGCCCTGGTGCTCGTCGAGACCGGCGAGCGCATCGCCGACGAGCGGCGGCTCCGCGAGATCCGCGCGACCGACCCCGCAGCCGCCTGCATCGTCACCTTCCTCGATGAAGAGGACCCCGTCGATCGCGCGCACCTGCACCGTTCGCTCGCCTTCCCGGATTTGATCGTGGCGAGCGACGCGATGCCGGTGTTCTGGGCCGCGCGAGATGGGGCTCCCGCCGCGCGCGAGCAGCGGGAGTGGCCCCTGCCTCCCGGCGGCCAGACGCATCCGCGCACCGCCGGCACGTTCACCAAGTCGCTCCGGCTCATGGTGCGGGAGTCCGGCGCCTGGACCTGGCTCGAGGCCTTCCGCCGCTGCGCTTATCTCCCCGCCCGCGTGCTCGACGAGACGGCGCCCGCGATGCGCCGCAAGGGACATCTGGGGATCGGCGCCGACGCCGACGTCGTCGTGATCGATCCTGTCACCGTCACGGATCGGGCCACCTATCTCGACCCGACGCGCCCATCCCAGGGGGTCAGGCACCTCCTGGTGCACGGGAACGCCGTGATCGAAGACGGTCATATGCTGACCGCGGCATATCCCGGGCGGGCCGTGCGAGGAGAAGCCTGATGGGGGACGGACTGCAGGCCCTGCTCGACGAGAGCGCTCGCGAGCTCGGCGTCCCCGGCGCGGTGATCGGAATCGTCGACGGCGATCAGGAGCATGTGCTGACGACCGGCGTTGCCGCCGCCGACACCGGCGCCCCGGTGACGGAGAGCACGCTCTTCCAGATCGGGTCGACCTCGAAGACGTTCACCGGGACGGTTGCGATGCACCTGATCGAGAACGGGCTGCTCGAGCTCGACACCCACGTGATCGACGTGCTCCCGGACCTGCGACTCGCGGACGAGACCGCGGTGCAGAGCCTCCGCATCCGGCATCTCCTCACGCACTCCGGAGGATTCTTGGGCGATGCGGACGAGCTGCCGGGGTGGGGCGACGACGCGCTCGCGCGGAACATCGCGACGTACGGGTCGCTCCCCCAGTTCTTCTCCCCCGGCACCATCGCCTCCTACAGCAACGCAGGGATGCGTCTGCTCGGCCGGGTCATCGAGGTCGTGACCGGCCAGACCTTCGAGGAGGCGGTGCAGCGCATCGTCCTCGATCCGCTCGGCATGACGGAGACCTTCTTCTTCCCGTGGGAGGTGATCACCCGCCCGCACGCCGTCGGGCACGTGCCCGGCGAGGACGGCACGATGGCACCCTTCCCCCTCTGGGGGATCACCCGCGACATGAACGCCGAAGGCGGCATCGTGTCCTCCGTCGGCGACCAGCTCCGCTACGCACGTTTCCACCTGCGCGGCGAGACCGAGGGCACCGCACCTGTCGGCGAGGAGACCCGCCTGCGTATGCAGCAGCCGCAGCTGAGCGCCGGACCGCCTGTCGAAGCCATCGGCCACCCCTGGCTGCTCACCCATCACGGCGACGCCCGAGTCGTCATGCACGGCGGCAACATCTCCGACATCCAGATCAGCGAGTTCCTTCTCGCGCCGGACCATGACCTCGCCATCACGGTGCTCACCAACAGCGGCGGCGGAAAAGCCCTGGGCTCGCGGATCGTCGACTGGTGCTTCGAACATCTGCGGGGCGTCTCGACGACATCCGCCGGGACGGAGCTCCGATCGCCCGACACGCTCGACGAGCTGACCGGCACCTACGACGCCGGCCAGTGGCACTACGACGTGACCAGGGTCGGCGACGCGCTCGAGTTCGCGATGGTGTTCTCGCCTCAGATCATCGCGCTCGGCATCCCTCCCCGTCCGCCGATGCGGCTTCGGGTGCGCGCCGACGGCGCGCTGATCACCGACGACGGTCAGGCCGTCGGCCGCACGCTGGATCCCTCGGAAGGCGGACCCGAACTGTTGCACCTGGGCTTGCGCGCGGTGCGTCGGCGCTGATGCCGATCCGCATTGTGCGGAGCCAACGCCGGGACGAGGAACTGTGGTCCCTCCGCACAACGGGTGGAGCCGTGAGTCGCGAATAGTCTCGGCCCATCGCCGTCCTCACCCGACCGACGGCGCTCGTTGAACAGGAGCGCACATGTCCATGCTGTCCGAGATCGGCACCTGGCTGCACGACAATCTCCCTGACCTGATCACCGCCGATCAGGTCCCCGCCGCTTCCGTGGGAATCCTCGCCGACGGTGAGATCGTCACCGCGGCGGCCGGCATCCTGAACAGGAACACCGGCGTCGAGGCCGACGTCGACTCCCTCTTCCAGATCGGCTCGATCACCAAGACCTGGACGACGACCCTCATCATGCAGCTCGTCGACGAGGGGCTGCTCGACCTCGACGCCCCCGTCCGCCAGACCCTCCCCGCGTTCGCCATCGCCGACGAGGCGGCGGCGAGCACCATCACCACCCGGCAGCTGCTGTCTCATGTCGCGGGATTCGAAGGCGACAGCTTCCTCGACACCGGTGTCGGCGACGACTGCGGCGAGAAGTATCTCGCCGTGATCGTCGATGCCCCGCAGCTGTTCACCCCCGGCGAGCGCTTCTCGTACAACAACGACGCGTTCGTGGTGCTCGGCCGCATCATCGAGGTGCTGCGCGGCAAGCCGTTCGACCACGTCCTCCGCGAGCGCCTGGCCGACCCGCTCGGCCTCACGCATGTCGCCACCGACGCCTCGCAGGCGATCCGGTTCCGCACGGCGCTCGGTCACGTCGACGCCGAAGACGGCGGCGAGCCCGTGCCCTCCCCCGTCTGGAGCCTGGTGCGCTCCAATGCGCCCGCCGGCGCGATGCTCGCGATGACACCGCGCGACCTGCTGGGCTTCGCGCGTCTGCACCTCGATGAAGGGCTCGCGCCCGACGGCAGCCGCATCCTCTCCACTGCGAGCGTCCGCGCGATGCAGGAGCGCCAGGTGGATGTTCCCGAGCTGGGCCTGATGGGTGACGCCTGGGGCCTCGGCTGGGAGCTCTTCGACTGGGCGGGCGGGCCGGTGATCGGGCACGACGGGGGCACGATCGGCCAGACGGCGTTCCTGCGGATCGTCCCGGGCAGCGGGGTCGCGGTCGCGATCCTCACCAACGGCGGCGCCTCCGCCGCGCTCTACCAGACCCTCATGACGAAGATCCTCGGCGCGGTCGCAGGCGTCGAGGTGCCGCCGCTCCCGGTGCCTTCCGAGGCTCCGGTCGACGTCGATCTCGACCGCATCCTCGGCACCTACTCCTCCTCGGTCTCCGATTCGACCGTCCGCCTCGACGACGACGGTCGGATCTGGCTCGAACGGACCATGAAGGGCGTCTTCGCGGAGTTCGACCCGGCGCCCGAGCCGACCGAGCTCGTCGGCTGGCGCGGCGACAGCCTGATCGCCCGGGTCCCCGAACTCGGCATGCACGTGCCCCACGCCTTCGTCGGCGACGACGGCACCGGGCGAGCGCTCTATCTGCATACCGGTCGGGTCGGACGGAGGGTCGACGCATGATCGCCCGGATGCGTTCCCGCGCCGTCATCGCCGCCGTCGCCGGTGTCACCGCTCTCGTCCTCACCTCCTGCGCGGGACCGCGGGCGTCGAATCAGGGCGGCACGGGCGCGCTCGCCGAGGGCAGGACGTTCGTCAGCATCATCCCCACCGATCCGGGGAGCCTCGATCCGCTGGTCACCGTGATGTCGTACGCGCGGAACATCGATCGGTTCCTCTACTCGCGGCTGATCGAGATGCAGACCGGCGGCAGCATCGTCGCCGGTCTCGCCGAGAAGTGGGAGTCCGACACCACATCGGCGACCTTCACTCTGCGCGAGGGACTCACGTGCGAGGACGGGACACCGCTCACCGCGACCGACGTCGCCGCCAACATCTCGTACATCGGCGATGAGGCGAACGGCTCGCCCATGGTCGGACAGCAGGTGCAGGCGGGGACGGTCGCCGTCGGCGATGATGCCGCACGCACCGTGACGGTCGCGAGCGGGCGTCCGGACGCGTTCCTGCTCGAGAACGTCGGCAGCATCGCCATCGTCTGCGGGAGCGTGCTCGACGACCCGGATGCCCTCGCCAAGGGCGAAGGCGCGACCGGGATGTTCACCATGACCGAGATCATCCCGAACAGCCAGTACACGCTCACCCGCCGCGAGGACTTCACCTGGGGACCCGGCGACTGGGACCCGGAGCAGGCAGGACTCCCGGAGAAGGTCGTGTTCCGCATCGTGCCGAACGAGACCACCGCGACCAACCTGATCCTCTCCGGGGAAGCCAATGCCGCCGTGGTCCTGGGCCCGGACAAGAGGCGCCTCGACGATGCCGGGATGTTCCGCACCGACCTTGCCGTCGCCGCCGGGCAGGTGATCTTCAACCAGGCAGAGGGACGCCCCACGGCCGATCAGGCGGTGCGCGAGGCGCTCGTTCAGGCTCTCGATCTCGATCAGCTCCGCCAGATCCTCACCGGCGGGGAGGGGACCGCGTCGAAGAGTCTCGTCACCATCTCGCCGAACCCGTGCCGCGCCGATCTGGTCGATGGGTTCCTGCCGAAGGCCGACCCGGATGCTGCGGCCGATGCGCTCGACGACGCCGGGTGGGTCGTCGGCTCCGACGGCATCCGCGAGAAGGACGGCGAGCGGCTCGCGCTGCACCTGCTGTTCTCCTCGTTGCAGGGCGACGCGGGCAGCGCCGCGGCCGAGCTGATCCAGGCGACCTGGAAGGAGCTCGGCGTCGACCTCAGCATGAAGGGCGGCGATGTCCCCGCGATCAGCGAGGCCCTCTTCGCCACCGGCGACTGGGACGTCTCCGCCGTGCCGATCTCGGTCTCGCTGCCGAACATGCTCATCCCGTTCTACTCCGGGCCGACACCGCCGAACGGGACGAACTTCGCGTCGATCGACGACGCCGGGTACACGGCCGCGGTGACGGCGGCATCCGACAAGACGGGTGCGGAGGGCTGCGACGACTGGAACACCGCCGAGAAGGCGCTGCTCTCCTCGACCACCGTCGTGCCCTACGCCGATCAGCTCACCGGGACATACGGCTACAAGGCGACCTTCGTCGAGAACGACGGCATCGACCCGGCGTCGATCCGCATGTACGAATAGGGACGCTCCGCGGCTTTGGTCGCCGCGTACGAACACCCCACGAAGTCTCGTCCCCCCGAACAAACGCCCGAATCCGAGGGACGCATAGTCTCGGGCCCATCGTCGACGGTCTCCCGACCGCTGATCCCTTCCTTGCAGAGGAGCGCACATGTCCACGCTGTCCGAGATCGGCACCTGGGTGCACGAGAACCTCGCGGAGCTCATCGCCGCAGACAACGTCCCCGCCGCATCCGTCGGCATCCTCGCCGGCGGGGAGGTCTTCACCGCCGCCGCGGGAATCCTGAACAAGAACACCGGCGTCGAGGCCGACGTCGACTCGGTCTTCCAGATCGGCTCGATCACGAAGACCTGGACCACGACCCTGATCATGCAGCTCGTCGACGAAGGACTCCTCGACCTCGACGCACCCGTGCGCGACACCGTCCCGGCATTCACGATCGCCGACGACGCCGCCGCGAGCGCGATCACGACCCGTCAGCTGCTCAGCCACGTGAGCGGCTTCGAGGGCGACCTCTTCATCGACACCGGCGTCGGCGACGACTGCGTCGAGAAGTACCTCGCGGCGATCGCCGATGCACCTCAGCTCTTCGCCCCCGGCGAGCGCTTCTCCTACAACAACGCCGCGTTCGTGGTGCTCGGCCGGATCATCGAGGTGCTCAGGGACAAGCCGTTCGACCGTGCGCTGCACGAGCACCTGGCCGGACCGCTGAAGCTCACCCACGTCGCGACCGACGCCTCGCAGGCGATCATGTTCCGTGCGGCTCTCGGCCACATCCCGGTCGAAGGCAGCGATGTGCCGGAGCCGGCTCCGGTCTGGAGTCTGGTGCGCTCCAACGCCCCGGCGGGATCGATGCTCGCGATGACGGCACGTGACCTCCTCGGCTTCGCCCGCATGCACATCGACGGCGGCACGGGCCCCGACGGCACGCAGGTGCTGTCGGCGGAGAGCGTCCGGGCCATGCAGGAGCGCCAGGTGGAGCTCCCCGACCTCGGCCTGATGGGCAACGCCTGGGGCTTGGGCTGGGAGATCTTCGACTGGGAGGGCGGCCCGGTCGTCGGGCACGACGGCGGCACGATCGGCCAGAGCGCGTTCCTCCGCATCGTCCCTGGCACCGGCGTCGCCGTCGTGATCCTCACCAACGGCGGATCGCCCGTCTCGCTCTACGCGACCCTGATGACCAAGATCCTCGGTGAGATCGCCGGCGTCACGATGCCCGCCCTCCCCGTGCCGCCGGATTCGCCGGTCGATGTCGACCTGGAGCGCATCCTCGGCACGTACTCGTCCTCGGTCTCCGACTCCGTCGTGCGACAGGACGAGGCAGGCCGGATCTGGCTCGAGCGGACGATGAAGGGCATCTTCGCCGAGCTCGGCCCGGCGCCTGAGCCCTTCGAGCTGGTGGGGTGGAACGGCGACAGCCTCGTTCCCGCCGTCCCCGAACGGGGAATGCACATGCCGCACGCCTTCGTCGGAGACGACGGGTCCGGCCGCGCGCTGTACCTGCACACGGGTCGCGCAGACCGTCGGGTCGACGCATGAGCGCGCCGGCCGTCGAGACCACGGACATCGCCGAGATCTTCACGCAGGCCGGCGCCGTCGGCTTCCTCCACGCCGCCGAGATCGGCGTCGTTGACGGGCCGGAGGTGAGCGTGCGCGCCGATGAGCCGGTCGTGCTCGCCTCGGTGTTCAAGATCCTCGTGCTCACCGCCTACGTGCGGGCCGTGGAGTCGGGAGAGCTCGATCCCGTCGGGCGCACCACCGTGACGTCACGCTACCGGATCGGCGGGGTCGGCACCGCCGGGTTCTCCGACGACGTCGAGGCGAGCTGGCGCGACCTGGCACTCAACATGATGTCGATGAGCGACAACGCGGCGACCGACGTCATCTACCACCGGGTCGGCGCCGAGGCCGTGCGGCAGGTGATCACCGACCTCGGGCTCGAGGGCACGCATCTCGTCGGATGCTGCGAGGAGCTGTTCGACTCGGTGATCGCCGACCTCGGCGGCACGCCGGGGAGCGATCTCGACGAGCTGCTGGCCGGCGCGACCCCCGAGCAGATCTGGAGCCTGGGCGTCCTGGAGCCCGCACGCACGTCGGCATCCACGCCGCGCGAGGTGACGACGCTGCTGAACGCCCTGTGGACGGACACGGCAGCGCCCGCCGCGGCATCCGCCGCCGCCCGCGAGATCATGGCGCAGCAGATCTGGCCGCACCGGCTCTCCTCCGGTTTCCCCTCCGAGGTGAAGATCGCGGCGAAGACCGGGACGGTCCCCGCGTGGCGCAACGAAGCGGGCGTGGTCACCTATCCCGACGGACGGCAGTACGCGGTCGCGGTGTTCACCCGCGCCGACTCGCTCGCCGAGCGCCTGCCTGCCGTCGACGCGTCGATCGGCCGAGCCGCGTGCGCCGCCGTCGAGCACATCCGCTCGCTCACCCTCTGAAAGACCCGATCCCACCCGAAGCACCACCCACCCCTGCTGGAGGCAACAGATGCGTTCTCGTACCTCGCTGGTCGCTCTCATGGGCGCTGCCGCGCTCGCTCTCACCTCGTGCGCCGCGTCCGGCGCCTCGCCGGGCGGGGGCGGTGACACGGGTGCCCTCGCGGAGGGGAAGACCTTCACGACCGTCATCTCCACCGATCCGGGCAGCCTCGATCCGCTGATCACGGTCATGTCCGTGGCCAGGTCGATCGACCGTTTCCTGTACTCGCGCCTCGTCGAGGTGCAGGACGACGGGAGCGTGGTGTCCGGCCTCGCCTCGGAGTGGGAGGCGGACACCACGACGGCGACGTTCACCCTGCGCGACGGCATCACCTGCGAGGACGGGACGCCACTGACCGCGACCGACGTGGCGGCGAACATCAGCCACATCGGAGACCCGGCGAACGGCTCCCCGCTCGTCGGCCTTCAAGTACAGCCGGGCACGTCGGCCGTGGGCGACGACGACGCCGGGACCGTCACGGTCACGAGCGGCCGCCCCGACTCGTTCCTCCTCCAGAACATCGGCAGCATCGCGATCGTCTGCGGCACCGTGCTCGACGACCCGGACGCGCTCGCCAAGGGCGAGGGCGCGACCGGCATGTTCACCATGACCGAGATCATCCCGAACAGCCAATACACCCTCACCCGACGCGAGGACTTCACCTGGGGACCCGGCGACTGGGACCCGGAACAGGCAGGACTCCCCGAGAAGGTGGTGTTCCGCGTCGTCCCCAACGAGACGACGGCCACCAACCTGCTGCTCTCCGGCGAGGTCAACGCCGCCCTGGTGATCGGACCGGACGCGAAGCGGCTGGAGGACGCCGGGTTGTTCAAGACCGCGCTCCCCGTCGCCGTGGGCCAGATGATCTTCAACCAGGCGGAGGGACGCCCCACCGCCGATCAGGAGGTGCGCGAGGCCCTGATGCAGGCGCTGGATCTCCCCCAGCTGCGGCAGGTGCTCACCGGCGGAGTCGGGACGGTGCCCACCGGGCTCGTCACCATCTCGCCGAACCCGTGCCGTGCCGACGTCGTCGACGGGTTCCTCCCCGAGGTCGACGCGAAGGCGGCGGCGAAGGCGCTCGATGACGCCGGCTGGATCGCCGGCTCGGACGGCATCCGCGAGAAGGACGGGAAGCGGCTCGAGCTGGGGATGATCTACTCCTCGCTGCAGGGCGACGCCGGCAACGCCGGTGCCGAGCTCATCCAGGCGACCTGGAAGGAGCTGGGCGTGGATCTCACCGTGAAGTCGGCCGACTCCCCCACGCTCAGCGAGACGCTCTTCGTCACCGGCGACTGGGATGTCTCCGCGGCACCCATCACGGTGTCCCTGCCCAGCATGCTCGTGCCGTTCTACTCGGGCCCGACGCCGCCGAACGGCACGAACTTCGCGTCGATCGAGAACGCCGACTACACGGCCGCGGTCACGGCCGCGTCGAACAAGGCCGGCGACGAGGGATGCGACGACTGGGGCAAGGCGGAGCAGGCGCTCTACGCCACCACGAGCGTCATCCCGTTCGCGAACCAGGATCGTTCGACGTACGCGCAGAAGGCGACCTTCATCGAGAACGACGGCATCGACCCCGCGTCGATCCGCATGTACGAGTGAGACCGGAAGGCAGCCGATGGCCAGCACCACCGCCACGCAGGCGATATTGATCAGATCCGCACGGTCGGACAACCCCTGGTTGTCCTTCCTGGTCCGTCGCGGGGGGCAGTTCGTCCTCGCGGTGTGGGTGCTGGTCACGGCTGCCTTCCTCATGATCCACCTGGTGCCGGGCGATCCGGTCCGCGCCGCCCTCGGGATGAACGCCCCCGCCGAGCTGGTCGAGGCCCGTCGTGCGGCGCTCGGCCTCGACCAGCCGCTCCCCGTGCAGTATGTGCGCTACATCACCGGACTCTTCACCGGAGACATGGGCACGTCGATGCTGACGAGCCAGCCGGTCAGCGAGATCATCGCGACCCGGCTCCCCGCCACCCTGCAGCTGGCTCTGCTGGCGGTGCTGCTCGTCCTCCTCGTGGCGGTGCCGCTCGGGGTCACGATGGCCGTCGCCACGCGCGGCGGACGACGGCGCGGACTCGAGCTCGGCTTCGCGACGACGAGCGTGGTGCTGGCCGCGATCCCCGAGTTCCTGCTCGCGGTCGGTCTCGTGTACATCTTCGCCGTCTCGCTCGGCTGGTTCCCGGTGGCGGGGAACACCGCACCGCTCTCGCTCGTCCTCCCCGTGCTGGCCCTGGCCATCGGCCCGATCGCGGTGTTCTCCCGGATCATCCGCGTAGAGGTGCTCGCGGTGCTCGGCCAGGACTTCATCCGCACCGCCCGCGCCAAGCGCCTCGCCCCACGCCGCATCTACTCGCGTCACGCGCTGCCCAACGCCATGACGGCGACTCTGACCCTCACCGGGCTGCTGCTGACCGGCATGGTCGCCGGCACCGTGCTCGTCGAGAACGTCTTCGCCTGGCCGGGACTCGGCACGATGATCGTGCAATCCATCCTCACCAAGGACTACTCGGTCGTGCAGGGCATCGTCCTCGTCTACGGCATCGGCGTGCTCCTGGTGAACCTCATCATCGACGTGGTGCTCGCACTCCTCGATCCTCGCTCCACGATCCGGGAGGCCTGATGTCCGCGCAGTCGAAATGGCTCGACGTCGTCCGCTCCCCGCTCGGGGCCACCGCGCTCGGGCTGGTGATCCTCGTCGCCCTGACCGCCGTCTTCGCCCCGCTCATCTGGGGTCCGCAGGCCGAGCAGGTCGATCCGACCGCCATCATGCAGGGGCCCAGCGCCGCGCACCTGCTCGGCACCGACTCCCTCGGTCGCGACGTGCTGGCCAGGGTCATGGTCGCCACGCAGCTGTCGATCGTGCTGGCGGTGCTGGCCGTCCTCATCGGCGTCACCGCCGGCACCCTCCTCGGGACGGCGCCGTCGGTGCTCCCGCGCTGGGCAGGACGCTTCATCGCCGGGACCGTGAACATCGCCGTGGCGTTCCCCGGCCTGCTGCTCGCCCTGTTCCTCGCCGTGATCTTCGGCGTCGGCACGACCGGCGCGGTCCTGGCGATCGGCTTCGCCATGGCGCCCCAGTTCGCCCGCCTGACCCAGACCCTCTCCGCCTCGATCGCCGGGCGCGACTTCATCTCGGCTGCACGCGTCGCCGGGGTCTCCCGCGTCCGCGTGCTCATCCGGCACGTCCTGCCCAACATCGGCGAGCCCCTCGTCGTCAACGCGACCGTCAGCGCCGGATCCGCCCTGCTCGCCTTCGCCGGCCTGTCGTTCCTCGGCCTGGGCGTGCAGGTGCCCGCGTACGACTGGGGCCGCCTCCTCGGCGAGGGACTGAACCGCATCTACCTGAACCCGGCAGCGGCGATCGGACCCGCCGTCGCGGTCATCGTCGCCGGCCTCGCGTTCAACCTCCTCGGCGAGACCGCCGCGTCGGTGATCGGCGGGCGCTCGTCCCGCCGTCGCCGCAGGCTTCCCCGCACCGCCCGCACGGGCGACCCCGTTCACGCGCAGGTCGGCGGCGACGACGTGGTGCTCCTCGTCGACGACCTGCGCGTGTCCTTTCCCGGACCCGACGGCTGGCTCACCCCCGTGCGCGGAGTGAGCTTCACCGTCTCGCGCGGCGAGGCGATCGGCGTGGTCGGAGAGTCCGGCTCGGGCAAGAGCCTGACCGCACTCGCCGCAGCGCAGCTCATCGAGCGTCCCGGTCAGGTCACGGCGGCGCAGCTCGCGTTCTGCGGCACGCCGCTGCTCGACGCGCCGGAGCGCTCGGTGCGCAGCCTGCTCGGCACCTCTCTGGCCATGGTGTTCCAGGACCCGATGACCTCGTTCAACCCGACCAGGCGGATCGGGTCGCAGCTCGCGGAAGCCGCCTCCGAGCACCAGGAGGTCACCCGCAGCCAGGCGATGGCCCGCGCCGTCGATCGCCTCCAGGCCGTTCGCGTTCCCGCGGCGGCTCGGCGCGCACGTCAGTACCCGCACGAGTTCTCCGGCGGCATGCGCCAACGCGCCATGATCGCGATGGGACTGATGAACCACCCGAAGCTGATCATCGCCGACGAGCCGACGACGGCGCTCGACGTGACGGTCCAGCGCCAGGTCCTGCAGCTGCTGGCGGGGGTGCGACGCGACACCGATGCGGCGATCCTGCTGATCAGTCATGACATCGCCGTGATCGCGCAGACCTGCGACCGCGTGCTCGTGATGTACGCGGGACGCATCGTGGAGGACCTGCCCGCCGCGCAGCTGCACACCGAGGCCAGGCACCCGTACACCCGCGCGCTGCTCGACGTGGTGCCCGAGCTCGACACCGACCGCTCGGTGCCGCTCAAGATGATCCCCGGGCGCCCGCCCGCACCGGGAGCGTTCCCCGTCGGCTGCGCCTTCGCCGATCGCTGCCCGCTCGCGACCGACCTCTGCCGCGAGCGCGACCCCGAACTCGTCGTCGACGCCGGCGGCCACCGCGTCGCGTGCTGGCATCCGGTGGACGGCGATGCCCCCGCCGCAGACGCCGCGATCCCCGCGGTCACGTCGGCCCTGCCGATCGCCCAGCACGAAGGAGCCGTCCGATGAGCGAACTGCGCTTCGACACCGTGAGCGTGCGGTTCGGAACCCACCGTTCCGGACTCACGGCCGTGGACGGCGTGAGCCTCGTCGTTCCCTCCGGCTCGGTCGTCGGTCTGGTCGGCGAGTCCGGGTCCGGCAAGTCCACGCTCGCCAGGGCCGCCATCGGCCTCTCTCCGATCAGCGAGGGCACCATCACCCTCGACGGCGTCGATGTGCGCCGCTTCCGCCGGAACCGTCCCATCCAGATGGTGTTCCAGGACCCGTTCTCCTCGCTCGACCCGAGGATGACGATCGGCGAGTCGATCGCCGAGGCGCTTCCCCGCGACATCCGCAGGCCCGCGGCGCGACGTGCGGAGGTCGCCCGGCTGCTCGAGCTCGTGAGCCTCGATCCCGAGCGCGCGGCATCGCTGCCCGGGGCCCTGTCCGGCGGTCAGCGTCAGCGCATCGCCCTGGCCCGCGCCCTCGCCGCGCGCCCCGAGGTCATCATCGCCGACGAGATCACCTCGGCGCTCGACGTGTCGGTGCAGGGCTCCGTCCTGAACCTGGTCCGCTCGCTGCGCGCCGAGCTCGACCTGACCATGCTCTTCATCTCGCACAACCTGGCGGTGGTGCGGTACCTCAGCGACCACATCGCGGTGATGTATCTCGGCAAGATCGTCGAGGTCGGTCCGACCGATCAGGTGCTCGCCGATCCCCAGCATCCCTATACGAAGGAGCTGCTCGCCTCTGCGCCCACGCGCCACGGCAGCCTGCTGGACATCGATCCGCTCGCGCCCGTCGCCGTGGAGCCGCCCGACCCGCACGCGCCACCCAGCGGATGCCGCTTCCACCCGCGGTGCCCGATCGGGCCCGCCGCGCGACCGGATCGACAGCTCTGCGTCATCTCCGAGCCCCTGCAGCCCTCGGGGAGCGCGGGCGCCGCCTGCCACTTCGCCGGCACGGGAGCGGACCTCCCGGTCGGGACTGCGCCGAACACCACTGTGCCGAACTCCCAAAGGGCGGCGATCCTTTCGGCCGACGACACAACACTGCTGCCCCTCGCAGCAGACACAGTGAACTGACCATCCGATTGGAGCATCCATGAACCGCCGCGTGACCATCGACGACTTCCTCGCGATCACCTCGCCGGAGCAGCCGGCCCTCTCCCCCGACGGTTCGCGCATCGTGTACGCGCTGCGGACGACCGACCGAGACGGCGACAAGGACCAGCGCTCCCTCTGGCAGGTGCCGACGGCGGGTGGCGCGCCGGTCCGGCTCACGCACGGCACGGCGGACTCGTCTCCCGTGTGGAGCCCCGACGGCACCCGGCTCGCGTTCCTCCGCGCCGGAGACGGCGGCGCCCAGCTCTGGCTGCTCCCTGCGAACGGCGGTGAGCCGCGCGCACTCACGTCGCTGCCGCTCGGCGCCGGATCCCCGCAGTGGAGCCCCGACGGCACCCGCATCGCGTTCGCCGCCCCCGTCGACAGCGCGGCGCTGCCCGGCGACGACACGGCGAAGATCCTCGCGCGTCGGTCGGCGCCGGCGGTCGCCGACCGTCTCGGCTACAAGGCGGACGGCGCCGGCAACCTGGGCACGCTCGTCCAGCAGATCCACGTCGTCGCCGTGGACGACGGCGCCGTCACCGTGCTCACGCGCGGCACCGCGCACACGACCGATCCCTTCTGGTCGCCCGACGGCACCCGTCTCGCGTTCTCCTCGGCGCCCGACGACGACGCGGACCTGACGATGCGGATCCAGGTCTTCGTCACGTCGTCGACGGATGCCAACGCCGCACCCGTGCGACTCGGATCCGCCGACACCCAGGCCTCGGTCACGGGCTGGACCGCCGACGGCGCGCACGTCGTGGCGGCGGGACGCACCGACACCGCGATCGGCATCGCCGGTCTGCTGCTCTTCCCGGTCGACGGCGGTGCGCCGGTCGACCTCGCCGCCGCGCTCGACCGCAACGTGATGCCGGGCGGTCCCGGCTACCCCGGCGGCATGCCCCAGCAGGACGATGCGGGGCGCCTGGTGTTCTGCCTGCGCGACAACGGCTATTCGCACCTGTACTCGGTCGCCGCCGACGGGACGGATGCGCGGGCTCTCGTCGCCGGGACCACCAACGTCTCCGGCCTCTCGGTGTCGGGCTCGCGGGCCGCGGTCGTCGTGGCCACCCCGGACTCCTTCGGCGAGGTGGGCCTGGTCGACCTCGCGGACGGAACCCTGCGCACACTCACCGAGTACGGGTCCGTCGACGTCCCGCTCGCCCCGGCTGAGGAGCGTCGCTTCACGATCGCCGACGGCACCGTCGTCACCGGCTGGCTGCGCCGCGACCCCGATGCCCAGGGACCCCTGCCCCTGCTGCTCGACATCCACGGCGGACCGCACAACGCCTGGAACGGCGCCGCCGACCTCACCCACCCGTACCACCAGCTGCTCGCGAACCGCGGATGGGCGATCCTCACGATCAACCCTCGAGGCAGCGACGGCTACGGCGACGCCTTCTTCCGCGCCGTCTCGGGAGGGTGGGGCGTCAACGACGCGAACGACTTCCTGGAGCCGATCGACCAGCTCGTGGCCGAGGGCATCGCCGACCCGGCGCGTCTGGGCGTCACGGGCTACAGCTACGGCGGCTTCATGACCTGCTACCTGACGTCACGCGACGACCGCTTCGCCGCTGCCGTGGCCGGTGGCGTGGTCAGCGACCTCTCCAGCGTCGGCGGCACGTCGGACGTCGGTCACTACCTCTCCGCCAAGGAGAACGGCGGCCTTCCGTGGCGCGACCAGGAGAAGCTGGCGGCCCAGTCGCCCTTCACCCAGGTCGATCGCGTCACCACGCCGACGCTGATCCTGCACGGCGCCGCCGACGATCGCTGCCCCGTCGGGCAGGCCGAGCAGTGGTTCGCCGCGCTGCGCGAGCGCGACGTGCCGACGCGCCTCGTGCTGTACCCCGGCGGTTCGCATCTCTTCCCGCTGTCCGGGCCGCCGTCGCATCGCGCCGACTTCTCGCAGCGGATCGTCGACTGGGTGGAGCAGTACGCGCCGCCCGCCGGAACGCGCATCCGTCCGCGTCTGGACGCGCTCCGCTGGCAGCAGCGGCTCAGCGCCCTGGCCGAGGCGCACCACGTCCCCGGCGCCACGCTCGGCATCCTGCGCCTCGGCGAGGAGCCGGTGTTCGCGCACCACGGCATCCTCAACATCCGCACGGGCATCGAGACGACCGACGACTCCGTCTTCCAGATCGGGTCGATGGGCAAGGTCTGGACGGCGACGGCGGCCATGAAGCTCGTCGACGACGGCCTGCTCGACCTCGACGCTCCGGTGGTGCAGTACCTTCCCGAGTTCCGGGCGTCCGACCCCGAGGTCACGCGCACCGTCACGATGCGCCACCTGCTCAGCCACACGAGCGGGATCGACGGCGACGTCTTCACCGACACCGGACGAGGCGACGACACCCTCGAGAAGTACGTCGAGATCCTCGACGGCGTCGCGCAGAACCATCCGCTCGGATCGACGATGTCGTACTGCAACTCCGGTTTCGTGCTGGCGGGGCGGGTCATCGAGAAGCTCACGGGCACGACCTGGGACCAGGCGATGCGCGACCTCGTGTTCACGCCGCTCGGGCTCACGCATTCGTCGACCCTCCCGGAGGAGGCGATCATGTTCCGCGCGGCCAGCGGGCACACCACGATCGGCGACGACGGGCGGCCTGAGCTCGCCCCGGCATGGATGCTGCCGCGCTCGATGGGTCCCGCAGGGCTGATCAACTCCACGACGGCCGACGTCCTGGAGTTCGCCCGCCTGCACCTCACCGGTGGCCTGTCGGCCGACGGCACCCGGGTGCTCTCGGAGGACAGCGTCGCCCGGATGCAGGAGCGCCAGGTCGACGTTCCCAACCCGTACTCGATCGGCGACGCCTGGGGCGTCGGATGGATCCTGTTCGACTGGGACGGCAAGAAGCTCATCGGCCACGACGGCAACACGATCGGGCAGTCGTCGTTCCTGCGCATCCTCCCCGAGGAAGGGCTCGCCGTCACGCTGCTCTCGAACGGCGGGAACACGCGCGACCTGTACGACGAGCTGTTCGACGAGATCTTCTCCGAGCTCGCCGATGTGCACCTGCCGGACGACCTGACGCCGCCGGCCGAGCCGTTCGAGGCCGACTTCTCCGACATCGTCGGCGTCTACGACCGCGCCGGCGTGCGCATGGAGATCTTCGACGAAGACAGCGGTCTGCGACTGCGCACGGTCGTCACGGGACCGCTCGCGTCGCTCCTGCCCGACCCCATCGAAGAGCATGACCTGATCCCGGTGCGCGAGAACGAGTTCGTGATCCGCCCCGAGGGCACGCAGGCGTGGCAGGCCCTGGTCTTCTACACGCTCGCGACGGGCGAGAAGTACGTGCACTACGGCGTGCGTGCAGCGCCGAAGGTGTCGTGATGATCACGCAGGAGGCGCTCGTCGACACGCTCGTCGCGGACATCGAGACGCTCGTGACCTGCGAGTCGCCGTCGACCGACCTCGACGCCGTGGCCCGCAGCGCGGACGTGACGGCAGAGCTGGGCGAGCGGATCCTCGGCGGCGCGCCGGAGCGGATCGTGCTCGACGGGCGTACCCACCTGCGGTGGCGCTTCGGCGCACCGAGGGTGCTGCTGCTCGGTCATCACGACACGGTGTGGCCGCTCGGATCGCTGCAGACGCTTCCGTTCGAGGTGCAGGACGGCGTCCTCCGCGGGCCCGGATGCTTCGACATGAAGACCGGGGTCGTGATGGCGCTGCACGCCGCCGCGGCGCTTGCGGACCGCGACGGGATCAGCATCCTCATCACCGGCGACGAGGAGCTGGGTTCGCCCAGCTCTCGGACGCTGATCGAGGAGGAGGCGCGAGACTGCGACGCGGTGTTCGTGCTGGAGGCCTCGGCCGACGGCGGAGCGCTCAAGGTCGCACGCAAGGGCGTCTCGCTCTACCGCGTCGTGGTGACCGGCCGTGCCGCACACGCCGGACTCGAGCCGGAGCGCGGCGTGAACGCCGCGGTCGAGGCGGCGCACCTCATCCTGGCGGTCGCCGGACTCGGCGATGCGGAACGCGGAACGACGGTGACTCCCACGCTTCTGCATGCGGGGCACACGACCAACACCGTCCCGTCCGACGCGGCGTTCGCCGTCGACGTGCGGGTGCGCACGACCGCGGAGCAGGACAGGGTCGATCAGGCGATCCGTGCGATCGGACCGAGCGTCGACGGCGCCGTCGTGCGGATCGAGGGCGGTGCGAACCGCCGCCCGATGGAGCCCGGTACCTCCGCCGCCCTGTTCGCGCGGGCGACCCGGCTCGCGGCGGATGCCGGCCTGACGCCGTTCGACGGCGTCGAGGTCGGAGGCGCGTCCGACGGCAACTTCACCGCCGGTCTCGGCATCCCCACACTCGACGGACTCGGGGCCGTGGGCGGCGGGGCGCACGCCGACGACGAGCACGTGGTCGTCTCGATGATCCCGGAACGCACGACCCTCCTGACGGCGCTCATCGCCGACGTCCTGGCGGGAGAACAGGAATGAGCACCATGCACACCGTGCCGCAGAGCGCCGCCCAGGACGCGGCGGACGCCGCGAGGGCGGCCGCGTCCGACGCGGGAGTGGAGATCCGTCTCCTCTCCACCGTCGCCGAGTTCGCCGACGTCGCCCGGCTGTTCCAGAGCATCTGGGCCTCCGACGGCAGCCAGTCGCCCGTGAACGTCGAGACCCTCCGGGCGATCTCCAAAGCCGGCAGCTACGTCGGCGGGGCCTATGAAGGCGATGATCTCGTCGGAGCCTGCTTCGGCTTCTTCGCGGCACCGGGACGACGAGCCCTGCACAGCCACATCGCCGGCGTCTCCGAGCGGATGCGGGGCCGCAGCGTCGGCTTCGCCCTGAAGGTCCATCAGCGCTCCTGGGCGATCGATCAGGAGCTCGACGAGATCTCCTGGACGTTCGACCCCCTCATCAGCCGCAACGCCTACTTCAACCTGGTCAAGCTCGCGGCGACCCCGGTGGCTTACCACAGCAACTTCTACGGGCAGATGACGGACGCGCTCAACGGCGGCGACGACACCGACCGGATGCTCGTGACCTGGTACGTGCACGATCCGCGCGTGGCCGACGCCTGCCGTGGCACGGCATCCGCCGTCGAGGCGCCCGCGGGCGCCGATCTGCTCACGGTCGACGCCGATCTCGGGCCCGCGCGGCACGAGACCGCGGCACGGCTCGTGCGGGTGTCGCTGCCACGCGACATCGAGACGCTCCGCACGACCGATCCCGAACGGGCGACGCGGTGGCGGCTCGCCGTGCGCGACACCCTCGGTTCCCTGCTCGAGCAGGGCGCCGAGGTCGTGTCCTTCGACCGCACGGGCACGTACACCATCGACAGAGGAGAAAACCCATGAAGCTCACCGGAATCGAGCTCCGCGTCATCGAGATGCCCCTGGTGGCCCCGTTCCGCACCTCGTTCGGGGTCGAGACCGTCCGCGAGGCGATCCTGGTGCGGGCCGTCACCGACGAGGCGGAGGGCTGGGGCGAGTGCGTGGCGATGAGCGACCCGCTGTACTCCTCCGAGTACGTCGAGGCGAGCCTCGACGTCATCAAGCGCTTCCTGCTCCCGGCCCTGGCCCAGGTCCCCGACCTCGACGCCTCGAAGATCGCCCCCGCCCTGGCGAAGTTCAAGGGACACCGGATGTCGAAGGCGGGCCTCGAGCTCGCCATCCTCGACGCGGAGCTGCGCGCCAGCGGCGTCCCGCTCTCGCGTGAGCTCGGCGCCGTCCGCGACACGGTCGACTGCGGCGTCTCCGTCGGCATCATGGACTCGATCCCCGAACTGCTCGACGCGGTCGGCGGGTACCTCGACGAGGGGTACGTGCGCATCAAGCTCAAGATCGAGCCCGGCTGGGACATCGAGCCCGTCCGTGCGGTGCGCGAGAGGTTCGGCGACGACGTCCTGCTCCAGGTCGACGCGAACACGGCGTACCGGCGCGGCGACGCCCGGCACCTGGCCAAGCTCGACCCGTTCGACCTGCTCCTGATCGAACAGCCGCTCGACGAGGAGGATCTCCTCGGCCACGCGCAGCTGGCCGCGCTCGTGCAGACGCCGATCTGCCTCGACGAGTCGATCGTCTCGGCCCGCGCGGCCGCCGACGCCATCGCGATCGGGGCCTGCTCGATCGTGAACATCAAGCCGGGACGCGTCGGCGGATACCTCGAGGCTCGACGCATCCACGACGTCTGCCGCGCCAACGAGATCCCCGTCTGGGCCGGCGGGATGCTCGAGACCGGGATCGGCCGGGCCGCCAACGTCGCCCTCGCCGCGCTCCCCGGATTCACGCTGCCGGGCGACACCTCGGGCTCGAACCGCTACTACACGAGCGACATCACCGACCCGTTCGTCGTCGAGAACGGCACCCTGACGGTGCCGACCGGTCCCGGCATCGGCGTGACGCCGCACGCCGATGCGCTCGAGGCCGTCACGACCCGGACCGAGTGGATCACGTTCTGAGGCCGATCCGCACGCAGAATCTGTGGGGCACGACGAAATCCGGATACGATTTCGTCGTGCCCCACAGCCTCGTCTCCCCCCGTCGACGCCTAACCTGGGCCTCGTGCTCATGTCATTGACGACACGGCCCCGTGCCAGCCTCGGCCGTGTGATCGAAGATCTCGGAACCACGCTGCTCGAAGTGGTGAGCGGCAACGCCGATCAGGACACCGAGATCGAGACCGTGGTCATCCATGACGTGCTCGACGACGCGATGCCCATGCGGCGCGCGCTGGTCCTCGGCGTCGGCCTCAGCGACCCGGCGGATATCGCCGCGCTCCTGCACTCGCTCGCGGCGCAGCAGGCGACGGCACTGGTCCTCCGCGCTCCCGTGCGCGCCGACGAGGGTGTGCTCCGCGCCTCGGAGGAGACCGGCATCCCCGTCCTCGCGCTCACCCGAGGGGCGTCCTGGGCGCAGCTCACGGCCATGCTGCGATCCCTGATCGCGGAGGGAGACGTCGGCGATCAGGGGGCGCAGATGCTCGGCGGGATGCCGGCGGGCGACCTGTTCGCGCTCGCCAACGCGATCGCGACGCTGCTGAACGCGCCGGTGACGATCGAGGACCGGAACTCCCGGGTCGTCGCCTTCTCGGGTCGGCAGGACGAGGCCGACCCTGCGCGTATCGAGACGGTGCTGGGGCGCCAGGTTCCGGAGCGGTTCACGCGTCAGCTCGAGGAGCGCGGCGTCTTCCAGGAGCTGTACCGCAGTGAGGACCCGATCGACGTCGACCCCGTCGGCACGACGGACGGGGCACCCTCGTTCCCCCGGGTCGCCCTGGCCGTGCGCGCCGGCGATGAGATCCTCGGCTCCATCTGGGCTGCCGTGCAGGCTCCGCTCACCAGCGACCGCGTCCGCGCCCTCAAGGACTCCGCGGGTCTCGTGGCGCTGCACCTGCTGCGCCTCCGTGCCGGTGCCGACGTGGAACGACGACTCCGCGCCGATCTGCTCTCGACGATCCTGGAGGGCGGTGTCGGCGCCGTCGACGCCGCCGCCCGGCTGCGCCTGAACGATCATCGCTGCGTCGTGATGGCTCTCTCCGCGGCAGACGAGCAGAGCGACGTTCTGGCGCCGGACGCCAGGACCACGGCGGAGCGGCACCGCATCGCCGACGCGTTCGCCGTGCATCTGGGTGCCGTCTACCTGCGCTCCGCCGTCGCCGTCATCGGCAACGTCGTCTACGCGGTCGTCGGTGTGCGCCCCGACCAGGCCGACACGGATCTGCGCGCCGCCTCGGTCGCCACCGACTTCCTCGGCAGACTCGGTGCCGCCTCCGACATCCGCGTCGGCATCGGCACGCTCGCGGAGGACACATCGAGCATCCCGCTGTCGCGCGTCAACGCCGACCGCGCCTTGCGCGTGCTGCAGAAGTCCTCGGGGAGGGATGCCGTCGCCCTGTTCTCCGCCGTGCAGATGGAAGCCCTGCTGGTGGAGCTCGGCGATCTCGTCCGCGCTCGGGGCGATCAGCCCACCGGCCCGGTGGCGCTGCTGATCGAGAACGATCGGGAACGGGGCACGCACCTCGTCGAGACGCTGGCCGCGTGGCTGGACGCCTTCGGCGATGTCACCGTCGCCGCCGCCCGGGTGTACACCCACCCGAACACCTTCCGCTATCGGCTGCGCCGGCTCGCGGAGATCAGCGGGCTCGACCTCGCCGATCCCGACGCGCGGTTCTCGGCGATGGTGCAGCTCCGACTGCTCGCCCCCGGCGCCCGCTGAGCCGCGTCAGGCTCGAGGAGCGAGCCCGGCGTAGAGCAGCTCCCCGGTCTGGGGATCTGTCATCACGAGAACCGACTCCCCCACGCGGGGGATCTCCAGACGCGAGATGAGCGCGTGGACGGCCACCGCCTGTACGCCGAGCTGCAGCGTGAGCACGACCCGCGGGTTGTCGTTGATCGTCTGGCCGGTGTCCTGCATCGCGAGCACCGTCGCCGGCTGCGTGGGCACGCCGGCCGCCCGCAGCGCCGCCACGTGCTCGGCCTGGTGGATCGACGACGTCGCCTGCTGCATCGCCTCGGTGAACTCGCTCCCCAGGAAGGCTTTGGTCATCTTGCCGAGGAACCCCCGGCCGGCGGCGATGTCGTCGGCCATCTGGAGACCCTCCTCCTGGCGCTCCTGCTGCGACTTGCGGGTGACTCTGAACAGTCCCATGATCCACTCCTTCTCCGAGGTCGTGATCCGAGACTATTCAGGCGCCGAGACTACCGATCACAGAATCCGCGCACCCGCCACGGGCCCGTGCACATGGAGGGGATCGAGGCCCGCACCACGCAGCGTCGTCTGCACGTCCTGCGCCGTCTCGGGGTCGGGACAGAGCAGCGCGACGGTGGGGCCCGATCCGGAGACGAGCCCCTGCAGGGCACCGGCCTCGACGCCCTGGCGGATCACGTCCTCGAGGTCGGGACGCTCGTAGACGGCCGCGGCCTGGAGGTCGTTGAACAGGCCTTCGGCGAGCTGTACCGCGTCGCCCGAGCGCAGCGCCTGCAGCACCGGGATCGGGACGTCGAGCGACAGCGGAGGATCGTCCGCCAGGGCTCCCTCCTCGCCGCGCAGGATGTCGAGCCGCTCGTAGACGACCGGCGTCGACAGCCCCTGCTCGCTCGTGACCAGGACCCAGTCGAAGCGGCCGCGTGCGAGCGCGGGGTTGAGCTGGTCGCCGCGTCCGGTGCCGACAGCGGTGCCGCCGTGGAGCGCGAACGGCACGTCGGCCCCGAGACGGGCGGCGAGGTCGTGCATCCGCGCCGGCGAGAGTCCGGTGCCCCAGAGCGCGTCGCACGCGACCAGCGCAGCCGCGGCATCCGCCGAGCCGCCGCCCATGCCGCCGGCGACCGGGACGCTCTTGCGGATCTCGAGCGCCACACCGCCGGTGTACTCCGTGGCGGTCGCGAGCAGCTTGGCCGCTCGCATCGCGAGATTCCTGTCGTCGAGCGGCACCGAATCCACGTCCTCGACGCCGGTGACCGTGAGGGAGAAGTCGTCCGCGTGCCGCGCGATCACGTCCTCATAGAGGGACACCGCCTGGAACACCGTCGCGAGGGCGTGGTAGCCGTCGTCATGACGCCCGCCGACACCGAGGTAGACGTTGATCTTCCCCGGCGCGCGCACGTGCACGGATCCGGCGGACGCGGCGACGCTCATGATCCGGTCACAGCTCCGTCGAGGTCGCCCAGAGATCCACGTCGATGGAACCGGCGAGCTCGTCGATGCGCGCGAGCTCCTCCGCGGTGAGCGCCGGGCCGTTGACCGCGGCGATGTTCTCGTCGAGCTGTTCGGGGCGGGAGGCGCCGATCAGCGCCGAGGCGACGACGGGGTTGCGCAGGGTCCACTGCAGGGCCAGCTGCGCGAGCGACTGGCCGCGGCCCTTCGCGATCTCGTTCAGCGCCCTCAGCGTCTGCACGGCCTCGTCGCCGAGGGGGCCGTCCGGAAGGGATCCGCGCTTCTGCGCACGATCCGCCGTGCCGTCGCCGAGGTACTTGTCGGTGAGCAGACCCTGGGCCAGCGGCGTGAACGCGATGGCGCCGAGTCCGGACTGCTCCAGGGTCTCGGTGAGACCGTCCTCGACCCAGCGGTTCAGGATCGAGTACGCGGGCTGGTGGATGACCAGGGGCGTACCGAGCTCCTGCGCGATCGCGACGGCCTCGGCGGTGCGCTCTGCGCTGTAGGACGAGATTCCGACGTAGAGCGCCTTGCCCTGGCGCACGAGGGTGTCGAGCGCGCCGATCGTCTCGGCGATCGGCGTGACCGGGTCGGCCCGGTGCGAGTAGAAGATGTCGACATGGTCCAGGCCCATCCGGGTCAGGGACTGCTCGGCGCTCGCGAGGATGTACTTGCGGCTGGCGAAGTCGCCGTACGGTCCCGGCCACATGTCCCAGCCGGCCTTGGACGAGATGATCAGCTCGTCGCGGTACGGACGGAAGTCCTCCGCGAAGATGCGGCCGAAGTTCTTCTCGGCCGAACCGTAGGGCGGGCCGTAGTTGTTCGCCAGATCGAAGTGCGTGATGCCGCGGTCGAAGGCGTGGCGCAGCAGCGCGCGCTGGTTGTCGAGCGGGATGTTGTCGCCGAAGTTCCACCACAGGCCGAGCGAGATCGGCGGGAGGTAGAGACCCGATGTGCCGACCTGACGGTAGTCGAACTGCTGATAGCGGCTCTCGTCGGCGGTGTACGGACGGTGCAGCTCGGGAACGTCGGGGCGGAAGCGCGGGGAGTCGGTCACCGTGCCAGATTAGTCCCTGACGGCCGCCTCGTTCATCGACGCCGCGTGCTGCGCGATGCGCTGATAGTCGTCGACCGTGAGGTCCTCCCCGCGTGCCGTCGGCGCGACGCCGGCGGCGATCAGGACCTCGGATGCCGCGGCGGAGCTGCCGAGCACGCCGGAGAGCGCCTGCCGGAGCATCTTGCGGCGCTGGTTGAAGGCGGCATCCACGATCTGGAAGGTGCGACGACGCTCGTCCTCGGTGCCGCGCTCGCCCTCGGATCGGTCGAATCCCACGAGCAGGCTGTCGACGTTCGGCACGGGCCAGAACACCTGGCGCGACACGGTCCCGGAGAGCTTCCAGTCGCCGTACCAGGCGGCCTTGACGCTCGGCGAGCCGTAGATCTTCGAGCCGGGCTTGGCCGCCAGCCGCTCGGCGACCTCGGCCTGCACCATGACGACGCCGCGCTTCAGGTAGTCGAAGTGCTCGAGGAAGTGCAGGAGCACCGGCACAGAGACGTTGTACGGCAGGTTGGCGACGAGCACGGTGGGTTCACCGGGCAGCTCGGTGATGCGGAGGGCGTCGGCGTCGACCACCGTGAGCCGGTCCGGCTCGACGCCGTGCTCGGCGGCCGTCTGGGCCAGTCGGGCCGCCAGGCGGTGATCGATCTCGACCGCGGTCACGGATGCCCCGGTCTCGAGGATCGCGAGGGTGAGGGAGCCGAGTCCCGGCCCGACCTCGACCACCCGCTCCCCCGGCTGGACGCGAGCGGCCTGCACGATCTTGCGCACCGTGTTGGCATCGACGACGAAGTTCTGTCCGAGCTTCTTCGTCGGGGTCACGTCGAGCTCGGCGGCGAGGCGGCGGATCTCGGTGG
>NZ_QDFV01000007.1 GCF_003075395.1 Microbacterium sp. TPD7012
GCGTCAGGCAATGCACCGGGTGCGCACCGAGGTCGACAAGGCCGTCGTCGGTCAGGCCGGCACCGTGACGGGCCTGCTCGTCTCGCTGCTCGCCCGAGGGCACGTGCTGCTCGAAGGCGTGCCCGGTGTCGCGAAGACCCTGGTCGTGCGCTCGTTCGCGCGGGCTCTCGGGCTCGACACGAAGCGCGTGCAGTTCACGCCCGACCTCATGCCCGGCGACGTGACCGGCTCCCTCGTGTACGACGCGCGCACCGGGGAGTTCGACTTCCGTGCGGGCCCGGTGTTCACGAACATCCTGCTCGCCGACGAGATCAACCGCACGCCGCCGAAGACGCAGGCAGCTCTCCTCGAGGCGATGGAGGAACGCCAGGTCTCCGCTGACGGCGTGAGCCGGCCGCTGCCCGATCCGTTCCTCGTCGCGGCCACGCAGAACCCGATCGAGCACGAGGGGACGTACTCGCTGCCCGAGGCGCAGCTCGACCGCTTCCTCATGAAGCTCGTCGTCGGGATGCCGGAGCGCGATGCCGAGGTCTCCGTCCTGCGCCGGCACGCGGAGGGCTTCTCACCGCGCGACCTGACCGGCGTCGAGTCCGTCGTCACGGCAGACGAGATCCGCGCGGYGCTCAGCACGATGCGGTTCACCCAGATCGATCGCGGGATGGCCGTCGACCGCACCAGGCGCGAGTCCTTCTTGAACGCCCTCGTGAAGTCGGACACCGAGGTGTTGAACCACACCCACGGCAGGAGCGCCACGATGAGGAACACGATGTAGGGATCCTCGCCGACGGTGCGGTGGAAGACCTGCGTGAAGACGAACCAGTAGATCGCGCTCATCACGAGCGGATCGAGGACGGACCAGAGGTAGCCGAGGAAGCTCGTCGCGTACCGGACCTTGAGGTCGCGGGCCGACAGCAGCCACAGCGAATGCAGATAGCGCCGGGGCGTCCCGGGCGCCCCGACAGCAGCGTGACTCACGATGTCGAGTCTAGGAGAGAGTGTTGTTCCAGAGCGACAGCGCCGAGCCGATGGCCATGTGCATGTCGAGGTACTGGTACGTGCCGAGGCGTCCGCCGAAGTGCACGTCCTTCTCGCCCTTCGCCAGGTCGCGGTAAGCCAGCAGCCCCTCACGATCCGACGGCGTGTTCACCGGGTAGTACGGCTCGTCCTCGCGGTTCGCGAAACGCGAGAACTCGCGCATGATGACCGTCTTGTCCTGCTCGAACACGTCCTTGCGCTCCGGGTGGAAGTGCTTGAACTCGTGGATGCGCGTGTAGGGCACGTCCATGTCGGGGTAGTTCATCACGCTCGTCCCCTGGAAGTCGCCGACATTCAGCACCTCCTGCTCGAAATCGAGCGTGCGCCAGCTGAGCGCGCCCTCCGCGTAGTCGAAGTAGCGGTCGACAGGGCCCGTGTAGACGACGGGCACCTGCCCGACCGTGGCCTTCTTGCTCAGAGGCTGCGACTCGTCGAAGTAGTCGACGTTCAGCTTCACCTCGATGTTCGGGTGATCCGCCATCCGCTCGATCCACGCGGTGTAGCCGTCGGTCGGCAGGCCTTCCCAGGTGTCGTTGAAGTACCGGTTGTCGTAGGTGTAGCGCACCGGGAGGCGGCTGATGATGTCGCCGGAGAGCTTGTGCGGATCGGTCTGCCACTGCTTCGCGGTGTAGTCCCGGAAGAACGCCTCGAACAGCGGACGGCCGACGAGGGCGATGCCCTTCTCCTCGAAGTTCGCCGCCGTCTTGGCGTCGAACTCCCCCGCCTGCTCCTTGACCAGCGCACGCGCCTGGTCGGGGGTGTACGCGGACTGGAAGAACTGGTTGATCGTCCCCAGGTTCACGGGCATCGGGAAGACCGTGCCCTTGTGCGTCGTGTACACCCGGTGCACGTAGTTCGTGAAGGTCGTGAACCGGTTCACGTACTCCCACACCGTCGCGTTGGACGTGTGGAAGAGGTGCGCACCGTAGCGGTGGACCTCGATCCCGGTCTCGGACTCCGCCTCGCTGTAGGCGTTGCCGCCGATGTGGTGACGACGATCGATGACGGTGACTTTGCGGCCCGCTTCTGCTGCGCGCTCCGCGATGGTGAGGCCGAAGAAGCCCGACCCGACGACGAGAAGATCCATACCTGCAATCGTATCGGCGTGTACCTGGGAGCTCAGTCGCCCACGATCGGCCCGATGACGTCGGCCAGCATCGGAGCGAATCGGCGGACGTAGTCGAGGTTCAGATGGTCCGCGTCGTAGAAGACCGCCGTGCCGCCGATCGCGGCGTAGCACCGCGTCTCGTCGCAGAAGTACGGTCCGGCGTCGAAGGACCGGATCGATGGATCGTCCGCCGTGGATGCCGCGAGCAGATAGGGATCGGCCGGCTGCGCCTCGGCTATCGGCACCGCGCACGCGAGCGGGTTGCGCGCGTTGACGAGGAGGCAGTCGGGCGAGCGCACCTCACCGTTGAACGGTACGCCGCCGAGGGCGATCACCGTCACACCGGCATCCGCCCAGGCGCGCCAGGTGCTCTGCAGGCCGTCTGCGAACTGGTCGATCTGCGGGCGGTCGGTGCCGTCGTCCACGAGCTGCACCCGGCCCGCCGACGACGTGAGGACGACGTCGGGAGCCGCCTCCACGACCGCGGCCTGTACGGCGGCCGACCACTCCCGGCAGCGCGCCTGCTCCGCGGCACTCGCCGGCGTGCGGAACCCCACGAAGGGGGCGTCGATCACCGGGCACCCTCCGCCGAACGACGTGGTCACGATCCACCCCTCGGTGCGGGCGAGGTCTAACACCGCGCCCTGCCACTGCTGTGCGTGCGAATCGCCGACGAGCCACACCGTCGGCGCATCCGCGGATCCCGCGCTGAAATCGCACACCACCGTCGCCGTCGTGTCGCCGAAAGGCAGCAGCGCCGGATCGGCCCCGCACTCGTCGGGCACGTCGAAATAGGCGTTCCCCGGGCCCATCACCACGTCGGCCGCCGGCCCGAACCGGTCAGGACACTCCGCGCCGGGATCCATCGCCTGGGGTCCGACGCACTCCTCGATCGTGACGGTCACGGGCGGCACGTCCGCCGCGGACGCCGCTCGGCCGGCCAGGACGAGCCCGCCGCCGACGAGAGCCACGGTGACCACGGCGCCCAGCATCGCGAGGAGGGTCCGACGCGGAGAGGCGGCGAGGACCTTCCAGCGCTGACCGGGGCGCTCCACGAAACGGGCCGTCGCCCAGGCCAGCAGCAGGGAGAGCGCCAGGATGCCGAGCTTCATGACGGTCGACGCAGCTGCTCCGACGAGGAACGGCACGAGCACGATCAGCGGCCAGTGCCAGAGGTAGAGCGAATAGGAGACGTCGCCGATCCACTGCACCGGCCTGGTCCCGGTCACCGCGGTGTGCCAGAGGCGCTCGCGTCCGGTTCCGGCGAGGATCACCGCCGCCGTGCCGAGCACGGGCAGCAGCGCCACGTATCCGGGGAACGGCGTCGCGGGGCCGAAGAACACGGCGGCCAGCGCGATCATGACGAGGCCCCCGAGCGCGAGCACATCGGCCCCCACGCGCGGGAGACGTCGTGTCGCAGTCAGCGCCAGCAGGCCGCCGACGCCGAACTCCCAGGCGCGGGTGTAGGTCGCGAAGTAGGCCTGGCTCGGGATGAGCGTCGTGGCGATCACGCTCGCCGCGAGCGAGGTGACGACGAGGACGGCCAGCACGACGACCGCGACGACCCGCGGGCGCGCCGACCGCCTGGCCGCCCACCAGGCCGCGGCCAGCAGGAGCAGCGGCCAGAGCAGATAGAACTGCTCTTCGACCGACAGGGACCAGTAGTGCTGCGCGACGGTCGCCTGGTCGTTGAGCGCCGAGTAGTCCACCGACATGGCGCTGAGGAACCAGTTCTCGACGTAGCCGGCGCTCGCCGCGATCTCGGCGCCGGCCCGCGGCCAGCGAGGGTACGGCAGGAGCAGCAGGGTGCCGATCGCGCTGACGATCAGCACCAGGAGCGCGGCGGGAAGGAGCCGGCGCACCCGGCGTGCGTAGAACGCGGCGAGCGCGATGCGCCCCGTGGCGGCCACCTCACGGGTGAGATGACTCGTGATCAGGAACCCGGAGATGACGAAGAACACGTCGACGCCGACGTAGCCCCCGGTCAGGCGGGTCGGCCAGAGGTGGTTGAGCACCACCGCGGCGATGGCGATCGCGCGGAGCGCCTGGATGTCCGCACGGAACGCGGCACGCCGAGGAGGGGCGGGCCGTGCGCGGTTCAGGTCGTGGCCCCTGCGGTGGCCATCAGCTCGACCGCGGTGCCGACGACGATGCGCGGAGTGCCCGCCCAGCGCGCGGCATCCGTCGCGGCGCGACCGTCAACGAGCAGCTTGATGCCGGGAAGCTGCGAAGGCTCGAGCTCACGGTAGGCGGCGTGGTCGGTCTGCAGGATCGCGATGTCGATGTCGTCGCCCAGCGTGTACGGCTCGAATCCGAGTCGGCGCAGCTCCTCATCGCTGTACAGCGGATCGTGCACCTGGACGGCTGCCCCGCGCGCCTGCAGAGCAGCCACGGTCGGGAACACACCAGAGAAGGCCGTCTCCTTCACACCGCCGCGGTAGCTGGCGCCGAGGACGACAGCTCGCAGCCCGGACAGCGATCCGAGGATGCCCTCGGCCTGGGCGACCAGTCGCTCCGGCATGGATTCGTTCACGCGACGCGCGGTCCGCACGATGTCGGCGCCGGGGTCCGTCGAGAGGTAGAGCTTCGGATACACCGGGATGCAGTGACCGCCGACGGCGATGCCCGGGCGGTGGATGTGGCTGAAGACCTGGGAGTTGCAGGCCTCGATCACCTGGTAGACGTCGATCCCGTTGGCCCCCGCGAACAGGGCGAACTCGTTCGCGAGCCCGATGTTCACATCGCGGTACGTGGTCTCGGCGAGCTTGGCCATCTCCGCGGCTTCCGCGCTGCCCAGGTCCCACACGCCGTTGGCCCGCGCGAGATCCGGACGATCGTCGAACTCGAGGACGGCCTCGTAGAACTCCACGGCGCGACGCGCACCCTCGTCGGACAGCGCGCCGACCAGCTTCGGGTACTTGCGGAGGTCCGCGAAGATGCGGCCGGAGTACACGCGCTCCGGCGAGAAGACGACATGGAAGTCCTCGCCCTCGGTCAGTCCGGAGACCTCCTCGAGCATCGGCTTCCACCGACCGCGGGTGATGCCCACGGGGAGCGTCGTCTCGTACGAGACCAGGGTGCCGGGGCGGAGATGCTGCGCGAGCGACCTCGTGGCCTGGTCCATCCAGCCGAACTCGGGCTCCGCGGTCTCCTCGTTGACGAAGAGCGGGACCACCACGACGACGGCCTCCGCCGACGGGATCGCCTCGGCGTAGTCGGTCGTGGCGCGCAGGCGCCCGGCTGCCAGAGCCGCGGTGAGCTTCTCCTGCAGCTGCGCCTCACCGGGGAACGGCTCGACCCCGCTGTTGACGGCCTCGACGAGCGTCGGGTTCACATCGACGCCGATCACCTCATGTCCACGGTCGGCGAACTGCAGAGCGAGAGGGAGGCCGATCTTTCCGAGGGCCACGACGGCGATACGCATGAGCGATATTCTATGGCGCGGACGGAGGTCGGCCTCGCCATCCCCGTCTCCCCCGCGTACCCGCGCAGACTGTTCACGGGATGTGCGCGGAGTGTGCGGAGGCTCCGGTCAGCGGCGCTGCCCCTCGAGCACGGAGATGACGCGGGTGGCCGCGTGACCGTCGCCGTAGGGCGCCTGGTCCGTGTCGGCGGGCCGTGGGCGCGTCACTCCGGCGGCGATCTCCTGCGCCGTGTTCGCGAGCACGTTCCAGCCCAGCTGCACGGTCTCGACCCATTCCGTCTCCGTGCGCACCGTCGTGCACGGCACGCGCAGGAGGAACGCCTCCTTCTGCAGACCACCCGAGTCGGTGACGACGCCGGCGCTCGAGACGGCCGCGGCGATGAGGTCGGCGTACGCCAGCGGCGCATGCGCGATGAGCGATCCCTGGGTGAGCGCGATGCCGTGGGCGGCGGCCTTCGCGACGACGCGCGGATGAGCCAGCAGGACCACGGGCTTGTCGAGGTCCGCAAGACCGGCGGCGATCTCCGCCAGGCGCGCGGGGTCGTCGGTGTTCTCGGCGCGATGGATGGTCGCGACGTAGAACGCTCCCGCCTCCAGGCCGAGCTCCTCGATCAGGGCGGAGGGAGCCCCCGCCACCTGGTCGCGGACCTCGAACAGCACGTCGGTCATGACGTCCCCCACGAGCACCGTGCGCTCGGCGAGCCCCTCGTTCGCGAGGTGCTCGACCGCGACCTCGGTGGGAGCCAGCAGGAGGTCAGCCGCGTGGTCGGTCAGCACCCGGTTGTGCTCCTCCGGCATCCGGCGGTTGAAGCTGCGCAGACCGGCCTCGAGGTGCGCGACCGGGATGTGCATCTTCACGGCGCTCAGCGCCGCGGCGACCGTCGAGTTCGTGTCTCCGTAGACGAGGACCCAGTCCGGGCGGTGCTCGTCGAACACGGCGTCGAGCGCAGCAAGCATCGAGCCCGTCTGCACGCCGTGGGATCCGCTTCCCACACCGAGGTGCACGTCGGGAGCGGCGATGCCCAGGTCCTCGAAGAACACGTCGGAGAGCATCGGGTCGTAGTGCTGACCGGTGTGCACGATGACGTGCTCCACGCCGGCGGCGAGCGCAGCCTTGTGGATCGGAGCGAGCTTCACGAACTGGGGGCGGGCGCCGACGACGCTGATGATCTTCACGATCACTCAGCCTAGAGCGCGGCGCCGCGCCGCACCCGACTCAGTCCGCGAACCGGCGGGCGGCGTCGGGGAACACGCGTGCCGGCACGCCACGGAGGACGCTGTACGGAGGAGCGACCGTGTTCTCGGTGACGACCGCTCCGGCGGCGATGACGCTGTGGTGGCCGATGTCCGCGCCCATGAGGACCACGGCGTTCGCACCGATATGCACGTGGCCGCCGATCCGACTCGACGCGCGCTGGATGTCTCGGGCGCGTTCGCTGACGCAGCGCTCGACCGTGGAGTGCGTGTAGATCTGCACACCGGCGGAGATGTCGCAGCCGTCGCCGATCACGAGGCCGCCGCTGCCGTCGATGACCGTGAACGCCCCGATCCAGACGCCGTCGCCGATCTCGGGCTCACCGACGATCCACGCGTGCGGATTGAATCTGTTGGCGGGGAGGCCGTGCCACGCGGGCACCTCCTGGTTCGGCGACTCAGCGGGCTCTCTCACGGTTCGGCGCACCTCCATCCCATATGATACTTAGCAGTCTGCCCGCTTCCGTGATGCCACGGGAGCTCGATAACGAGAGAACTCGAAATCCATGTCTGTGCGTTCAAAATCCATCCTTGTCACCGGCGGCGCCGGCTTCATCGGGAGCCACCTGGTCGATCGACTCATCCGTGACGAGCCCCGACGGATCACCGTCGTCGACAACTTCTTCCTCGGCAGCATGGAGAACCTCACGGCCGCGCAGGCCGCGCGCCCGGACATCGACGTCATCCGGCTCGACGCCTCCGACCTCGCCGCCATGCAGGACGTCGTGACGACGCACGAGATCGACACGGTGTTCGACCTCGCCGTCATCCCGCTGCCGACCTCTCTGACCTACCCGGCCTGGACGGTCCAGACGAACGTCGGCATCGCCACGACGTTCTGCGAGATCGCCCGTCGCGGACTCGTGGAGCGCCTGATCCACGTCTCCAGCTCGGAGGCCTACGGCTCCGCCCGCTACATCCCGATGGACGAGGGGCACCCGCACGACGCGATCACCCCGTACGCGGCGAGCAAGTCCGCCGCGGATCACATCATCGAGTCCTACGTGCAGACGTTCGGGATCGACGCCACCGTGATCCGGCCTTTCAACAACATCGGTCCTCGCCAGAACCCCGGCTCCTACGCCGGCATCGTGCCGATCATCGTCCGCCGTGTGCTCGACGGCGAGCCGATCGAGATCTTCGGCGACGGCGAGCAGACCCGCGACTTCATCTTCGTCAAGGACAGCGCCGACCTGATCGCCCAGGTCCACGACTCCGACGAGTGCCGTGGCAAGGTGCTGAACCTCGCCACCGGCGTCGAGACCTCGGTCAACGAGCTCGTCTCGCGCATCCTCGGTCTGATGGGACGCCCCGACCACCCGGTCATCCACACGGAGGAGCGCCCCGGCGACGTCCGCCGCCACCTCGCCGACGTGTCGCAGCTCGAGTCGCTCCTGGGTCACCAGTCGCCGCGCCTCACCGACGACGCGCTCGGCCAGACCGTCGAGTGGTACACCTCGGTCCTGTCATGAGGCTCAACATCCCGCTGACCGGCGCCCCGGAGGTCGACGCGGTCCGCGAGGTCATCGAGTCCGGCTACCTGACGCAGGGTGCGAAGACGGCGGCGTTCGAGGAGGCGGTGCGCGGATACACGGCCGCCCGCCACGCCGCCGCCGTCAGCTCCGCCACGACCGGTCTGCACCTCGCCCTCGTCGCGCTCGGCGTCCAGCCGGGAGACGAGGTCGTGATCCCGGGCTTCAGCTTCCCGGCGACGGCGAACGCCGTGATCCAGCAGGGCGCCACGCCCGTGTTCGTCGACATCGACGAGGCGACGTTCAACCTCGACCCCGCGCTCCTCGACGCAGCCGTCACCGATCGGACCCGCGCCATCATGCCGGTGCACGCCTTCGGCCTCTGCGCGGACATGGACGCCATCAACGCCGTCGCCGCGCGGCACGAGCTGCCGGTGCTGGAAGACGCCGCGTGCGCTCTCGGCGGCACGTACGGGGGCCGTCACGCCGGCACGCTCGGCACCGCCGGCGTCTACTCGTTCCACCCTCGCAAGATCATCACGACCGCCGAGGGCGGGATGATCACGACCGATGACGACGAGCTCGCGAAGCGCATCGCCGTGCTGCGTGCGCACGGCGCCGTCCGCGGCGAGCTGTACATGGAGTTCGTCGAGGCCGGATTCAACTACCGGCTCAGCGACGTCCACGCGGCGATCGGCCTCGCCCAGATGACCCGCATCGACGACATCGTCTCGGGTCGCCGACGCGCGGCATCCGAGCTCACCAGCCGTGTCTCCGGCATCGAGGGCGTGCAGGTGCCGACGGAACCCGCAGGCACCGCCCACACCTTCCAGTCGTACGTCGTGCTCCTCGATGACGGCATCGATCGGGACGAGGTCATCCGTCGCATGCGAACGCGCGACATCGAGACGACGCTGGGGACGTACGGGATGCACCTGCAGCCGTATTTCCGCGAGCGGTTCGGCATCCCGGACGAGGCGCTCCCCCACACGACGCGCGCCCACCACCAGGCACTCACGCTCCCGCTGTATCCGCAGCTGACCGAGGACGACATGGATGCGATCGCCGACGCGCTGCGACTGAGCATCGAGGAGAGCGCGACACGATGACCCGACCTGATGTCACGATCGTCGACTACGGCGTGGGGAACCTCGGCTCGCTGCGCAATGCGCTGGCGAAGGTCGGGCGCTCCTCCGAGGTCACCAGCGACCCGCAGACCGTGATCGATGCCGCGCGCATCATCCTCCCCGGGGTCGGCTCCTTCGACCACGCCGTCGACCGCCTGACCGAGAGCGGCCTCGGCGAGGCCGTCGTGACGGCGGCCCGCGACAAGGGCACGCCGCTCGCGGGTGTGTGCCTCGGCATGCAGTTGATCATGGACGGCAGCGACGAAGGCGAGCGACCGGGTCTGGGCCTGATCCCCGGACGCGCCCACCGCTTCCCCGACGAGTTCGACGGTGCGCGCCTGCTCGTCCCGCACATGGGATGGAGCGCGGCCGTCGCGGCGAAGCCGTCGCGACTCGCACCGTCGCTGGGCAGCGGCGGACGGTTCTACTTCGTCCATTCCTATGCCGTCACCCCCGATGACGAGGCCGACGTCCTCACCTGGACGGAGTACGGCGAGCGCTATGCGTCGTCGGTGGAGCGCGACAACGTGATCGGGATCCAGTTCCACCCCGAGAAGAGCCACCGCTTCGGACTGACGCTCCTCGGCGAGTTCGCGGTGGCGGAGGCCTGATGCACGTCTATCCCCGGCTGATCCCCGTCCTGCTGCTCGAGGGCGACCGTCTCGTGAAGACCAAGGGCTTCGAGGACCCCCGCTACGTCGGCGACCCGGTCAACGTCATCAGCATCTTCAACGACCTCGAGGTCGACGAACTGGTGATCCTCGACATCGGCGCGGCGAAGAGCCGCGTGCCCGCCCGGATGGAGCTGCTGAACCGCATCGCCACCGAGGCGTTCATCCCTCTCGCCTACGGCGGCGGCGTCGAGACCGCCGCGCAGGCGCAGGCGATCATCGCCGCGGGCTTCGAGAAGATCATCGTGAACACCGCGCTGGTCACGCACACCGACGCCGTCCGCGAGATGGTCCGCGCCCTCGGGTCGCAGGCCATCGTCGCGAGCCTCGACGTGCGCGGGACCGACGACGGCTACGTCGTCCATACCGGCGGAGGAGCGGATGCCGCGGCCTTCACGGTCGACGAGTGGGTCGCGCTGGCGACCGATGTCGGGGTCGGCGAGATCCTCGTCACGAACATCGACCACGAGGGCACCCGAGAGGGCATCGACCTCGACCTCGTCCGCACGGTGGCGGCGACCGCGGCCGTCCCGGTGATCGCGCACGGCGGCGTGGGCGGACGCGGCGACCTCGTCGCACCGATCGAGCATGCCGGTGCGTCGGCCGTCGCCGCCGGAACCGCGTTCGTGATGCAGTCCGGGCGCGAGAGCGTGCTGATCAACTACCCGACGCGTCCGCAGATCGACGCGCTCTTCGGCCACCTCTTCGACGGCCGCGGGGAGCCCATCGCCGCGCAGCAGTTCGGGCTGGACCTGGATGCCGCCACCTCCGACGAGTTCCTGAGCTCGCCGGACGTGTGCCGCCGCTGCATCATCACCTCCGACGTTCCCGGTGCGGCGTTCGACGCCGACGGCGTCTGCTACTACTGCCACCTGCACGACTCGCTCGACAAGCAGTACCCGATCGGGCTCGAGAGCGAGAAGGCGCTGGACAAGTTCGTCGCCGAGCTCAAGGCCGCGGGCCGTGGCAAGAAGTACGACTGCATCATGGGGGTGAGCGGCGGCACCGATTCGTCGTACCTCGCCCACCTGCTGGTGAAGAAGGGCGTGCGCCCGCTCGCCGTGCACTTCGACAACACCTGGAACTCCCCCACGGCGACGTCGAACATCTTCGCCGTGCTCGACAAGCTCGGGGTCGACCTCGAGACCTACGTCGTGGACAACGCGGAGTACGACGACATCTACCGCTCGTTCATGCTCGCGGGAGTGAAGGACATCGAGGCTCCGACCGACATCGGCTTCATGGGCGTGCTGTATCGCGCCGCCGAGAAGCACGGCATCCGCCACATCGTCGAGGGCCACTCGTTCCGCACCGAGGGCATCTCCCCCATGGGCTGGCTGTACATGGACGGCGGCTACATCAAGGGCGTCCACAAGCGCTTCGGCACGGTGCCGATGAAGACCTATCCGAACCTCGACTTCACGAACTTCGTCAAGTGGTCGGCGTTCAGCAGGATCCAGCGCACCCGCCCGCTGTACTGGATCGACTACAACAAGGAGGCCGCGAAGCGCTTCCTCGCCGACGAGTACGGATGGCAGTGGTACGGCGGCCACCACCTGGAGAACCGCTTCACGGCGTTCTACCACACGTACTTCCTGCCGACCCGCTTCGGGATCAACTTCCGTCAGATCGAGCTCTCGGCGCTGGTGCGCTCCGGCCAGATGGACCGGAGGCTCGCCGCCGCCCAGTTCATCGAGCCCCGCCACGGCGATCCCGAGCTCATCGCGATGGTGAAGAAGCGCATCGGCTTCGATGACGCGGGCTTCGAGCACGTGATGACGATGCCGAAGAAGGACTACACGGACTACTCGACGTACAAGCGGCGTTTCGAACTGCTCCGCCCGTTCTTCTGGCTCATGTGGAAGCTCGATCGCGTTCCCAAGAGCTTCTACGTGAAGTTCTGCATCCCGCGCAAGAAGCGATGATGGCCGCGTCGACCTCGGTGGTGTTCCGTCGCCAGCAGGCGCTGCTGCGCACCCTCTTCTGGGTGTTCAAGCCGTTCGCGTTGTTCACGAGGCGGATCGACTGGGTCGTCGGCCCCGAAGACATCGCGCTCATGGCCACCCACATCGCGGAGGCGCTACCGAACAGCTACACCGCGATCCACGCGAGGAATCCGTTCTACTCCGTGGAGTACGACGCCGTGATCCAGACGACGTCCACCGCCCTCGGCGGCCGCCTCGCGACCTGGCGCCGCCTGTACGGCGGACCGATCCTGCTGGCCTGGCTCGTCAACCGTGCGCGCGGATTCATCTACGTCGGCGGAGGGGCCTTCCTCGAGGGGCACCACGACGAGCGGGAGTTCGAGTTCGCGTTCATCCGGCGGCACGGGCGACGTCTGGTCTGCTACTTCACCGGCAACGACATCCGCTCGCCCCGATTGTCGCAGCAGCGCGCGGAGGAGACGGGACGTCCCAACATCGGATCGATACTCGCCACGATCGACCCGATCTTCGCCGCACCCGAGTACGACCTGGCCCGGCGGACACGCGCGCAGGTGGCCGAGCGCCATGCGGAGGCGATCTTCAACGCCCGCAACGACCAGCTCTCCTACCTCGAGGGGCACACGCACCCGTTCCTGTACTTCTACCCGGATGAGCAGTTCGTCGACAGCACCGTCAAGTTCGATGCGCCGGAGCGCATCGTCGTCGTGCATGCCCCCTCGAACCCTCTGCTGAAGGGCACGGATGCCGTGCGCGAGGTCATGGCTCGGATCACGCAGTCCCATCCGCACGTCGAGTACCGCGAGCTGATCGGCGTCCCGCACGAGCAGGTGCTGGCGGCTCTGGACGATGCGCACGTCGCCCTCAACGAGTTCTACGCCTCGGTGCCCGGTGTGTTCGGCGTCGAGGCCATGGCGCGCCGCTGCGTGCTGGTCACCAGCGCCCGCGCGTCCGACGAGCCCGATCTGGGCGAGGATGCCGACGAGGCCTGGGTGATCGCCGACGTGCACACGCTCCACGACGCACTGCTGACGGTGCTCGCGCACCCCGAGGAGATGGCCGCGCAGGCCGCACGCGGACACGCGTGGGCGATGGCCAACGCCTCGGCGAGCGCGAGCGCACGAGCGCTGGCGCTGGCACTGGCCTCGGCGACAGAGCCTGCGCGATGACATCGCGGCGTCAGACGCTCCTCACGCGGATCGGTTCGATCCTCCTCGCGGGCCTCCTGCTCGCCGGGTGCACCTCCCCCGCCCCCTCGGCATCCCCCTCCCCGATCCCGACGGTGTCCCCCGCGCCGGAGACGAGCCTCAACACCGAGGGCTTCGCGACATCCGGATGGACTCTGCGCACCGACGTCCTCAACCCCTTCTACGACCGGATCCAGGTCGACGTCGACATCACCGAGATCGACGACTCGGGTCTCGCGCTGTACCGGGAGCAGGCCACCGGAAAGGTGCTGCCGCATCCGATCGTCAACGCGCAGTATGCGATGGCGGCCCTGCTGCGGTGGGAGGAGACCGGCGACGACATCTGGCTGACGCGAGCCATCCGCAACGCGCAGGAGCTCGTCGACACGCACGTGGAGCGAGACGGCGCGTGGTGGTTCCAATACGACTGGGACTGGACCTACCTGGATCGCACGCTCACCGCACCCTGGTGGTCGGGGATGGCGCAGGGCGAAGCGTTGACGGTGTTCTCCCGCCTCGCCACCATCCAGCCCGAGAATCCGCAGTGGCGAGAGGCCGCCGACCGCACGGTCGAGTCGTTCTTCCAGCGCGGCGAGGGCAACACCGCACCGTGGTCGACCGTCGTCGACAACGGGTACCTGTGGTTCGAGGAATACGCGGGCGACCAGCCGCCGCTCCTGGTCATGAACGGGCACGTCTTCGCGATCTTCGGGCTCTACGAGTACTGGCTGCTCAGCGGGGACCAGCGGGTCGCGACCTACATCGACGGCGGCGCGACGGCCATCCTGGCCGCGATGCCGCTGATCCGCGGCGGCGAGGGTGCGGTGTCGTACTACTGCACGCAGCGCGACTACTGCCGCCGTGTCGAATGGCAGAACGCCACGTACCACCCGATCCACATCCAGCAGCTCCACGCTCTGGGACGGATCACCGGCGCACCGGAGTTCGACGAGTGGGCCGCACTCCTGGAGAGCGACTGGCAGGGCTGAGAGTCGCGGTCAGCGGGAGCGCACGATCGCGCTGACCGCCGTCGCCCAGTTCTCCACCTGCGCCTCGGCGGAGAGCGCCGCGGCGTGCTCCTGCACAGCGGCCTTGAACCCGTCGACCCGCTCGGGAGTGAGTCCGTCGACGGCCGCGAGGATGCTCGACTCCGTGAAGTCCGCCGTGACGATGCCGAGGCCCCGCTCCTCCACGATGCCGGCCATCTCGATGGACGGACCGACGATGATGCCGAGTCGGGCCTGCACGAAGTCGAAGAACTTGTTCGGCAGCGCGAGCGCGTTGTTCTCGCTCGTCGGCGGCAGCACGTGGATCCCCACGTCGTAGCCGTGCAGCACATCGATCAGCTCGGCCTGCGCGACCGGCTCATGCACCGTGATCCGAGATCCGAGCTCGTCGGAGAGAGCGACGAGCTGCTCACGATCGGTGGGCGGGTTGTACGTCAGGTAGAGGTCGAGGCTGACGTCGGCCGAGGAGGCGGCGACTGCCCGCATGATCTCGGCGAGACCTCGCTCGCGGAACGGATTGCCGCTGTGCACGAGCCGGATCGGACGCCCCGTCGGCGTCGGCGCGAAGTCCCGGAACGGGGTCGCGTTCGTCACCACGCCGGGCTCGAGGCCGTACTCGCGGTAGCGCTGGGCGATCGCGGTACCGACGGTCGTGGAGGACCGGACGCGGGACGCGAACCGTGTGATGAGCCAGGTCCAGTACCGCCGCTGCCGGAGTCCGAGTTTCGTATCGTCGACGGGCAGGCCGGGGAAGAACTCATGGAGGTCGGCGTGGACCCGCTCCGCTCCCGCCACCGAGATGGCGGCTCCGAGGGTCTCCGCGTCGTTCGCGATGACCGCGTCGAACCGGCGTCCGCGCAGGAGACGACGGGTCTGCTGCACCAGGGGCACGTGGTCGTACCCCCAGCGGAACCACTCCCGCTCGCGGGCGATGTCGTCGACGAGGTCTCCCCAGCGTCCGCGGGGCCGGACGTCATCGGGGTCGAGGGCGATGTGCTCGACCCGAGAATCCGGCGAGGCACCGGGCGAACAGGTCGTGACCTCGTACTCGTCGGCGAGCCGGCGCACCTGCTTGATCACGCGGGGATCGATGTCGATCGCGTCGTACGAGAGGATGAGGACCCGCGGCCGCGCAGACGAGGTCACCACGTCGTCACGGTCCCGGAGGGGGAAGGGCGGACGTCCTCGTATGCGATCCGGACACTCATGCGCTCCAGTCTAGGAGGCCTCAGCGCGGTTCCCCGGAGGACACATGTCCGCCTCGGTAGACTGGGCGGATGACCGCTGTCCGTTCCACGATCGCTCCGCGCTCGTGAACCGCTACCGTCTGCCTGGCTGGATCAACTCGCTCATCGATCGGATCGCGGATGCTCCGATGAGTCCGATCGGCCGGATCGCGGCCCGCCGGATGGGTGCCCCGGCTCCGGCCGGAGCCGTTCCCGCCACGGAGTTCGACGACAAGCCGATCAGGGTCCTCATCACCCCGATGAACTACTCCGGCCAGGGCCGGGCCTGGGCGCGCGCGCTCGAGGCAGCGGACCCCTCGATCTCGGCCCGCAACACCGCCGTCGACGTTCCCGGGGGCTTCTCGTTCGACGCGGACCTCGTGGTCCCCGTCGGCACGTACCACAACGGCGCCGAGTGGCAGCAGCGCGAGTTCGAGGCTGCGAGCCGCGCCACGCATGTGCTGATCGAGGCCGAGGAGCCCCCGTTCGGGCGGATGCTGTCGCGGTCGGTCGCCGCTCAGGCCGAGGCCCTGCTGGACAGAGGCGTCGATGTCGCGTTCCTCGCGCACGGGACCGACGTCCGGCTCCCCTCCCGCCATATGACGGACAACCCGTGGTCGCACTACGGAGACCCGGACATCTACGCGCCCAGGGCGGAGGTCCTCGCCGCGAGGAACATCCGACTGCTGACCGAGAGCGGCCGTCCTCTCTTCGTCTCGACTCCGGACCTGCTGGAGGATCTGCCCTCCGCCGGATGGTGCCCGGTCGTCGTCGACCCCTCGCGCTGGGCCGCCGCGCCTCGGAGCGGTTCCGACGGCCCGCTGCGCGTCACGCACGTCCCGTCGGTGTCGGCGGTGAAGGGCACCCAGCTCATCCTCCCCGCGCTCGAGAAGCTCGCCGAGGAAGGGGTCATCGACCTCCGACTCGTGCAGGGCGTTCCGAGCGCCGAGATGCCGGCCGTGTTCGCCACCGCCGACGTGGTGATCGATCAGGTGCGCATCGGCTCCTACGGCGTCGCAGCCTGCGAGGCCATGGCCGCGGGGTGCATCGTGGTCGGACACGTCGCCGACCGCGTCCGCGGCGAGGTCGAGCGGCGCACCGGACTCGCGCTCCCCGTCGTGGAGAGCGACCCGCCGAGCATCGAGGAGACACTGCGTCGACTCGCCGCGCTTCCGGATCGCTCCGCGATCATCCGAGCAGGCATCGACTTCGTGCGGCACGTCCACGACGGACGCATGGCCGCTGCGGTCCTGACAGACGAGTGGATCCGTCCACGCACGAGCACAGACCAGGAAGGTGGCGCGCATGCATCCCGCGATTGAGCGGATCTGGAAGCTGGTGCCGAAGCCGGTGCAGGATTCCATCGCCGCCGGTGTCGACAGGGCGAACGGCGTCGTGCCCCCGCCCCCGCCCCACCCCGACCTGACCCGGCCGCACCGCGTGCTCATCGGCCCGGTGAACTACGCCGGCCAGGGCTACCGGTGGTCGCGGGCGATGGAGGAGTCCGGGGACGTCTCGGCGAAGAACTTCGTCCATGCCGAGAACAACGTCCTGCAGTACCCCGCGGACTACGTCGTGCCGTGGCGCACCTCGGAGCACTCCCGCGCGTGGCAGCGCGCGATGGTCGAGACGATCGCCCAGGAGTACACGCACGTTCTCGTCGAGGCCTGCGTTCCGGTTCTTGGCGGCATGTTCTCCGGTGATCTGCGGCGGCAGGTGGCGCTCATGCAGCGCGGCGGCGCCCGCGTGGGGATCATCGGACACGGCACGGACGTGCGGCTCCCCTCGACGCACGTGCAGTCGACGCCCTGGTCCCACTTCGTGGACAGCGACGAGTGGGTCGCTGCGGAGAAGGTCGAGACCGTGGTCGCCGAGAACCTGCGGGTCATCCGCGAGCTCGGACTGCCGACATTCGTCTCGACCGCCGGGCTGCTCATCGACATCCCCGACGCGCACTTCCTGGGCGTCGTCATCGACCCGGACAGGTGGGTGAACGACGAGCCCGTCCTGCAGCGCGACCGGCTGAAGGTCGTCCATGCTCCGACGAACCCCCACGTCAAGGGCACGCCCCTCATCGTTCCCGCGGCGCAGCGGCTCCACGACGAGGGTCTCATCGAGTTCGTGCAGCTCGAGCGCACGCCGAACGAGGAGATGCCCGCCGTGCTCGCATCCGCCGACGTCGTGCTGGACCAGTTCCGCGTCGGAGACTACGGCGTCGCGGCCTGCGAGACCATGGCAGCCGGCCGCCTCGTGCTGGCGCACGTGACCGATCAGGTGCGCCAGGAGGTCGAGCGCCACGCCTCGATGCCGCTCCCCGTCGTGGAGGCCACACCGGACGACATCGAGGCGGTGCTGCGCGACATCGTCGCGCGTCGCGAGCACTACCGTGCGATCGCCGCGTCCGGACCGGCGTTCGTGCGTCGCCTCCACGACGGCGCCTTCTCCCGCGAGGTGCTCGTGAAGCACTTCCTGGCGGTCTGAATCCATGCGCGTCGCCATCGTCTCCCGCATCTACCGACCGGAGCCGTCTGCCGCCTCGCTCTTCCTCGGCGCCGTCGCCGACGAGCTGACCGGCCGCGGGAATCGGGTGGTCGTGCTCACCGCCCGGCCGCCGAAGAGCACGAGGACTCCGCGTCATGTGGAGACCGTCCGCACCTTCCCGGTGGTCCGCGACCGCCAGGGTTACGTGCGCGGGTACATCCCCTACCTGAGCTTCGACATCCCCCTCGCCTTCCGCCTGCTCTTCCTGCGGCGCCCCGACGTCGTCTTCATGGAGCCGCCGCCCACCACCGGGGTCGTCGTGCGCGTCATCTGCGCCCTGCGGCGGATCCCCTACGTCTACGACGCGGCGGACATCTGGTCGGATGCCGCCGACCAGGCGACGAACTCCTCGCTCGTGATCCGGGTGCTCCGCGCCATGGAGGGATTCGGGATGCGCGGCGCCGAGCGCCTCGTCACCATCTCGCAGGGCGTCGTCACGCGCGCTCGCGCGCTGGGCGTCTCCCGCAGGATCGCCGTCACGGGCTTCGGTGCGGACACGGGGGCGTTCGCCCCGGACTCCGACGTCCCCGTCCGGAAGCTCTTCGTCTATGCGGGGAGCTATTCGCCCTGGCACGGCGCGGAGGCGCTGATCGACGCCTTCGGGATCTTCTCCCGTGAGCATCCCGGCTACACGCTGCGGTTCATCGGCAACGGCAGCGAACGCGAGCTGATCGAGGAGCGCGCGAGACAGGTCGGCGTCGCCGACGCGGTCGAGTTCCTCGCCGCGATGCCGGCGGAGGAGCTCCTCCCGCACCTGAACGAGGCCGTCGCGAGCATGGCGACCCTGCGCCCCGGCACCGGCTACGACTACGCCTTCACCACGAAGGCGTATTCCTCGCTCGCGGCGGGATGCCCTGTGCTGTTCGCCGGCCCCGGCCCCACCGCGCCGTTCCTGCGGGAGGCGAACCGCCACGTGCGGGCCGGGATCGCCTGCGAGTACGACGTGGCCCAGATCGCGATCGCGATGGAGCAGCTCGCGATCACACCGCTCTCCGCGCAGGAGCGCGAGGACCTCGGACGCTGGACAGCCGAAGAGCACTCCCTCACGGCCGTCGCGCGGCGCGTCGTCGACAACATCGAGTCCGCGGCCGTCCGCTCCGAGGAGCGCTGAGATGGCCGGTCTGCACGACATCGCCGGCTGGTTGGTCCGCCGCCGCTCGTCCCTGCCCGCCTGGGCGACGCGCATCATCGATGCGCCCGCGCGCAACCCGGACGGCCTGATCGGTCGACTCGCCTATCGGATCCTCGGCGGCGGCGGCGCTGCGAACACCTCGGCGCCGGACACGGCCGTCCGCGTCTACATCGCCCCGACCAACTACTCCGGTCAGGGCTTCCTCTGGGCGCGGGCGCTCGAGCGGGCGCAGAGCGACGTCGGCGCGCGCAACATGGCCGTGGACATCCCCGGCGGATTCGCCTTCCCAGCTGACACGACCGTGCCCATCGCCGTCAACAGCGCCTCCGCCGAGTGGCAGCGCGCCGAGTGGGAGGCGGTGCAGGCCTTCACGCATGTGCTGATCGAGGCGGAGCGGCCGATCTTCGGCGGGCTCTTCGGCCGCCGGGTGCTCGCCGAGGTCGAGGCGCTCGAGAAGGCCGGGCTGTCCGTCGCCTTCCTCAGCCACGGCACCGACATCCGCAGCCCTCGGGCGCACGCCGCGCTGACGCCCTGGTCGCCCTACCCGGAGGACCCCCGTACCGAGACGCTCCAGGCCGACGCCGATGAGAACATCGCGCTCCTCGACACGCTCCGGCGCCCCACGTTCGTCTCGACACCCGATCTGCTCCTCGACGTCCCCTGGGCGCGATGGTGTCCGGTCGTCGTGGACGCCGAGCGCTTCGCCCAGGACCGCTCCGTGCTCCTCGGGCAGACGCCGCGCGTGATCCACATCTCGAGCTCCGCCGTCCAGAAGGGCAGCCATCACATCGCGCCGGCCCTCCAGCCTCTCGTCGACGATCGGGCGATCAGCTACGACCTCGTGACCGGCGTGAGCTCCGCGGAGATGCCGGCGATCATCGGCGGCGCCGACATCGTGCTCGACCAGTTCCGGATCGGGTCGTACGGCGTCGCGGCCTGCGAGGCCATGGCGGCCGGTCGGATCGTCGTCGGGCACGTCCTGCCGGAGGTGCGCGAGCTCATCCACGCGGACACCGGCCTGGAGCTGCCGATCGTCGAGGCCACCCCCGACACGCTCCGCGACGTGGTCAGCGGGCTGCTCGCGGACCCCGATCGCGCGCGCGCGATCGCCGAGAGCGGACCGGGCTACGTGCAGGCGGTGCACTCGGGCGCACGCAGCGCCGCCGTCCTCCTGGACGGATGGATCGACCGCTCAGGCCGCCCCGACGGGGACTGAGCGCGTCGCGTCGCGCCTGTCCTTCCAGCGACGCATCCGACGCTCGACGGGGCGTTCCACGAACGCGTGCAGCGCCCACGCGGCCACGATGCACACCGCGAGCAGCACGACGTACCAGATCAGGTTCGTCCACGACGGCGGCTGGAGGCCGAAGATCCGCAGGGCCGTGTAGATCACCGTCGCGTGGATCAGGTAGAACGCGAACGACCACTCACCCAGCTTCACCTGGAGACGGGTGTCGAAGAAGACGCGGCGGCCGTTCAGGGACGCGGACGCGAGGGCGACGATCGCGATCGCGCAGCCGACGGTGAACAGCTCGTTGGCGAAGGTGCCGACGTACCCGATCAGCGGGACGACTCCGTTCAGGCGGCTGCTGAGGAGGATCGCCAGGATCGCCACCGCCATCGCGCCGACGCCGACGAACGGGTGGATGCGCGGACGCCAGCCGTTGCGCATGGCCCACGCGAGCGCCATGCCCAGCACGAACTCGGGAAGCCTCTGGACCGGCAGCGGCACCAGCGGCAGCCAGGAGTCGGGGGCCAGGGCGACGCCGGCGCGGTACACGAACGCGTAGAGCACGACACCCGCCGCCAGCAGGAGCGCTCCCCGCTTCGCCATCGGGACGAGCACGCGCGAGATCCACGGGTGCAGGGCGTAGAAGAACGCCTCGCAGGTCAGAGTCCATGCCGCCGGGTTCCCGGAGAAGAGGATCATCGGATTCGACCACCAGGCCTGCAGCAGCACGACCGAGAGCGCGAGGATGCCGAGATCAAACGGCTTGAGGAAGCTGCCCTCCGGGATGGCGGCGAAGGTGTAGAACACCGGGATCGCGAGGATCAGAGCCACCATGTGCGAGGGCCAGATCCGGGCGAAGCGCCGCCAGTAGAAGGTCGAGTTCGACACCGCGGGGCGCGCCGACCACGTGAGCACGAAGCCGGATAGCACGAAGAAGAACGTGACTCCGAAGTAGCCGTAGGAGAACACCTGCGCCAGCAGCCCCGGGACCGGTGCGAAGACGAGCATGTGATAGAAGAACACCAGGAAAGCCGCCCACCACCGGAGCCCGGTCAATGCGTCGAGTCGCTGCGTCGGCTCGGCGAGGACGTTTCGGGAGGGCAGCGACATCTCGTCTCGGTTCCGGTATCGGGGGCGGTCGATAGTCCAGGATACCCGGCGCCTCGCCCGGACCCCGCCGCCCCGTAGAATTCCAGTGATGAGCACCCCGCAGATCGACGTCGTCATTCCCGTGCACTCCGCCACCCGTCCCGTGGATCGCGCGGTGCGGTCCGTCCTCGACGGGACGAGCGCGGACGTGCGCGTCAACGTCGTGGCGCACAACATCGACCCGGCCGTGATCGCGTCGAACCTGGGCACGCTGCTGTCGGACGCCCGCGTGCGCCTGCTCCCGTTCGAGGACGGCATCCGCTCCCCTGCGGGGCCCATGAACCACGGCATCGATCAGGCGACCGCCCCCTTCCTCTCCGTGATGGGATCGGACGACGAACTCGCTCCTGGGGCCATCGACTCGTGGCTGCGCCTGCAGGCGGAGACCGGTGCGACGACGGTTCTCGCGCGCATCCGCATCGTCGGGCGCGGAAGCGATCCGTATCCTCCGGTGCGCAACGGTCGGCGTCAGCGGGAACTCGACGCCAGGAAGGATCGGCTGACCTACCGCTCCGCGCCGCTCGGCGTTGTCGACCGGCAGCGGTTCGCCGACCTCCGCTTCACCGAAGGACTGCCGTCCGGCGAGGACCTCGCCTACACCGCCACGCTCTGGTTCACCGGTCAGCACATCGCCTATGACATGACGGGGCCCGCCTACCTCGTGCACGATGACGCCGACGACCGGGTCACCTTCTCGAGCAGAGACGTCGCCGCGGACTTCGCGTTCCTCGACGCCATCGAGACCGCCCCCTGGTATCCCCGCCTCCGTCGCGCCGAGCGCCGGGCACTCGCGATCAAGATCCTGCGGGTGCACCTGTTCGATGCGATCCTCGCGCGCGCGAACGCGCCGGAAGGACTCGGCGCGCACCGGCTCGACCTGATCGCCGTGATCGAGCGCCTGGAGCGGATGGCACCCGGAGTGCTGCGTCTCCTCGCGAGGGTCGACCGCCAGGTGATCGACGAGCTCCAGGTGAACGAGCCGGAGAAGGCGCGGATCCTCCACCTCCTCGACGCGCGGTGGAACTATCGCACGATCGGCGCGCTCACGCCCAGGAATCCGTTCCTCGCGCTGCACGGGCAGGCGCCGTTCCGCACCCTGTTCGCGGGGCTGCGCTCGATGAGCGCAGCCTGACCGCAGTCCCCGACCCGATTCGACTCAGTCGAGGTCTCGGGCGAGCCCGGCGAGCACGACCTGCTCGGCGAAGTCCGGAAGCATCGAGGCCACCTCCAGGAACGTGCCGGAGGCGGCGATCACGCCCTCGTCGACGTAGCAGATCCGGTCGTAGTCCTTGATCGTCGAGAGGCGGTGCGCCACCGAGATCAGCGTGACCTCACCCTGCAGCGCGCGGATCGACTTCGTGACCTCGTCCTCGGTCTTGGTGTCGAGCGAGCTGGTCGCCTCGTCGAGCACGAGCACGAGAGGATCGGTGTAGAGCGCGCGTGCGATGCCGAGGCGCTGCTGCTGACCGCCGGACAGCGATACGCCGCGCTCCCCGATGCGCTCGTGCATGCCGCCGGGCCGAGAGCGGATCAGCGGTCCGAGCTGTGCGCGCTCCAGCGCGTTGAGAACCCTTTCCTCGTCGACTTCCTCGGTCCAGGTGAGAGCGACGTTCTGCGCGATGCTGCCGTCGAACAGCGCGACGCGCTGCGGGACGTAGCCGACGCGGCCGCGCCACTGCTTGAGCACCGATCTGAGCGGCGCGCCGTCGATCGAGATCTCTCCTCGGGAGGCCTGGCTCAGGCCGAGCAGCAGGTCGATCAGCGTGGACTTGCCGGCTCCAGACGGCCCGACGATTCCGAGCGAGCTGCCGAGCGGGATGTCGAGGGACATTCCGCGGATGACGTCCTCGGTGGCGCCCGGGTAGCGGAATCGCACATCGTCGAGACGGAGCTCCCGCGGGTTCTCCGAGAGGATCGCGGTGTCCGCCGGGGTCGTGGAGGTCTCCATGTCCTTCTCGGCCGACATGAGGTCGCCGATGACATCGAGAGCCGAGGGCGTGCTCGCCACCGCCTGCACGATGCCGCCCTGGATGCCCGTGATCGCCGGGATCAGCCGGAATCCGGTGGCGGCGAACAGCGCGACGGACGACAGCGCGGCCGTGAGGCCGCCCTGCCAGAACGAGAACCCGCCGATGAGGATGACACCGCCGATCAGCGCGGCCTCGAACGCGAAGCCGGGGATGATGCCGAGGAACGAGCCGTTGGCCCGCGCACGCACAGACCGGCTGCGGTTCGCCGTGACGAGGTCGGAGACCTCGGAAAGACGGTTGCGGAGGCTCAGCTCCTTGAGCGCCTCGATCATCTCCGTCATCAGGATGGCGACCCGGTAGCTGTACGTGAGGTTGACCTGCGCGGCCTCGAGCGACCGCTTGGTGACGACCTGGTGCACGATGAGCGCCACGAGCCCCAGGTAGCCGAAGGCGATGATGGCCGTCCAGGGGTCGGCCACGAGAAGCACTGCGATGATCAGCACGAACGTGAAGATCATGCTCGGAACGCGCATCAGCGGCAGCAGGAACCCCGCCATCGTGTTGGCGATGCCGGCATCCGCGATGCGGGTGATCTCGGCGACGGAGCGCTTCGAGCGCTCCTCCCAGCTCGAGTTGATGTACGCGTTGAACATCCGATCGCCGATCTCCAGCTCGTACTGGGCGAAACGGCGCGTGGCGAACCAGTGCAGCGTGACAGAGAGCACGGACTTGAGGATGATCAGGACGCAGGCCGCGAGAGCGAGCAGCGGCATCATCTCGGCCGACACCTCGCCGATGATGGGCAGCGACAGGGTTCCGCCCGAGAGAGCGGGACCGATGATGAGCGCCAGCAGCGACATCGCGATGACGTCGAGTGCGGTGATCACGGTCGTCGCGACCATGTAGCCGGCGAAGTAACGCCGTGCGCCTTCGGGCAGCAGCGGAAGGAGGTCCTTCAGGACCGGCCAGATTCTCTTCATACGCTCCGCTGCTCAGAAAGTGGTCGACACGCCGGTGGCGGCCGAGGTGACCGCACCCTCGACGACGGCGAGGGTGTGCAGACCCTGCTCCATCGTCACGAGGTCGCTCGGCTTGCCCAGGACGGCATCGCGGAACGCCTCGTGCTCCACCTTGAGCGGCTCGCGCTTCGCGTAGGAGTAACGGGTGATGTCCCCCTCCGAGACGCCGCGGAACGACGAGATCGAGTCCCACTCGAGCGGGATCGTGCCGTTGGCGTAGAAGGTGAGGTCGCCGGTCGCGGTGTCCGCGATGAACGTGCCGCGTTCGCCGGTGACGACGGTGACGCGCTCCTTCATCGGCGAGAGCCAGTTGACGAGGTGGTTCACGATCACACCGTTCGCCAGGCGACCGGTGACGGTGATCATGTCCTCGAACTCGCGGCCGCTGCGGTGCGCCGTCTGCGCGAACACGGTCCGGTACTCGCTCTGGGCGACCCAGCTGGTCAGGTCGATGTCGTGGGAGGCCAAGTCCTTGGCGACGCCGACATCGGCGATGCGCGCGGGGAACGTGCTCTGACGACGAGTGGCGATCTGGAACACGTCTCCGAGCTCACCCGCCTCCAGGCGGCGGCGCATCTCCTGCAGAGCGGGGTTGAAGCGCTCGACGTGACCGACGGCGCCGATGAGGCCCCGTGATGCGAAGGCATCGGTCATCCGACGCCCCGCCTCGACGTTGTGGGCGATCGGCTTCTCGACGAGCGTGTGCACGCCGGCCTCGGCCAGCTTGAGCGCCGCGTCCTCGTGGAAGCGGGTCGGCACGGCGACCACGGCGATGTCGATTCCGGCCGCGATGAGCGCGTCGATGTCGGGGAGGACCTCGAGTCCGCCGGCGACACCGTGGGGGTCTCCCCCGGGATCGGCGATGGCGACGAGGTCGACGCCGTCGACGTCGCGCAGCACGCGGGCGTGGTGGCGACCCATCATCCCGACGCCGAGAAGGCCGGCACGCAGATCGGCCATCAGGCGCCCGCTCCTGCGACGGTGTTGACGGCGGCGACGATGCGCTCGAGGTCGTCCTGGCTCAGCGACGGGTGCACGGGCAGCGACGCGACCTCGCGGGCCGCGCGCTCGGTCTCCGGCAGGTCGAGGCCCGGAGCGAAGTGCGTCAACGAGGGCAGACGGTGGTTCGGGATCGGGTAGTAGACACCGGCGCCCACGTTGTGCTCGCTCTTGAGCGCGGCGACGAAGCCGTCGCGGTCCTCGGGGACGCGGATCGTGTACTGGTGGTACACGTGCACGGCGCCGTCGGCGACGGGCGGCACGATGACGCCCTGGAGGTTCGCGTCGAGGAACGCCGCGTTCGCCTGACGGGTCTTCGTCCAGGCGTCGACCTTCGTGAGCTGCACGCGACCGATCGCCGCGTGGATGTCGGTCATGCGGGCGTTGAAGCCGATGACCTCGTTCTCGTACTGTCGCTCCATGCCCTGGTTGCGCAGCAGCTTGACCTGGCGGGCGATCTCGTCGGTCGCCGTCGTGACCATGCCGCCTTCGCCGCTGGTCATGTTCTTCGTCGGGTAGAGGCTGAACATCGCGAACTCGCCGAACGAGCCGACCGGGCGGCCGTCGAGCGATGCGCCGTGCGCCTGGGCCGCGTCCTCGTAGAGGGCGATGCCGCGCTCGGCGGCGAGCTTCTCGAGCTCGCGCATGCGTGCGGGGTGGCCGTACAGGTGCACGGGCAGGATGCCCTTGGTCTTCGGGGTGATCGCCGCGGCGACGGCCTCGGGGTCGAGCGTGAACGTGTCGGGCTCGATGTCGACGAAGACCGGGGTCCCCCCGGTGAGCGCGACGGAGTTGCCCGTCGCGGCGAAGGTGAAGGAGGGCACGATGACCTCGTCGCCCGCGCCGACGCCGGCGGCGAGCAGACCGAGGTGGAGACCCGCCGTGCCGGAGTTCACCGCGACGGAGGGGCGCCCCGGCACGAAGTGCGCCGAGAACTCGCTCTCGAACGCCGCGACCTCGGGCCCCTGAGCGATCATGCCGCTGCGCATCACGCGATCGACAGCAGCGCGCTCTTCATCTCCGATGATCGGCTTTGCGGGGGGAATGAACTCGCTCACACGGTCTCCTTGATCAGTGTTCCGTCAGTCTCGATGTAGTGCGCACCCGTGGAGGGGCACACCCAGGTCTTCTCGTCCTCGCCGGCGACGAGGGGGACGCCGGACTCTCCCACCCAGCCGATGCGGCGGGCGGGGACGCCCGCGACGAGGGCGTAGGCCGGCACGTCCTTGACGACCACGGCGCCGGCGGCGACGGTGGCCCAGGCGCCGATGGTCACGGGGGCGACGCAGATCGCACGGGCGCCGATGGCCGCGCCGCGCTCGATCGTCACGCCGACCGGCTCCCAGTCGTGCGCGCTCTTGATCGTGCCGTCGGCGTTGATCGCCCGCGGGTACGTGTCATTGGTCAGCACGACGGCCGGTCCGATGAAGACGCCGTCGCCGAGCTTCGCCGGCTCGTAGACGAGGGCGTAGTTCTGCACCTTGCAGTTGTCGCCCATGATCACGCCGGTGCCGATGTAGGCCCCGCGACCGACGATGCAGTTCTCTCCGAGCTGCGCGTCCTCGCGCACCTGTGCCAGATGCCAGATGGAGCTTCCTGCACCGATCTTCGCCTCAGGGGACACATCGGCCGAATCGACGATCCGGACATCGGTCGGTGAGGGCATACGGGTTCTCCTCGTACGTGTTGAAGGGGACTCGGTCATCCTATCTGTTCACCCAGTCGTTTCCTGAGAGGATAGGAGGGTGATCAACCCAGTCAGCCCCGATCCGCATACCTGGGTCGTCGTCCCGCTGTTCAACGAGGCGACCGTCATCTCGGGGGTGATCGCGACGCTTCTCCCCCATTTCCCGAACGTCGTGTGCATCGACGACGGCTCCACCGACGGCTCCCTCGAGGAGGCGCGCGCGGCCGGTGCCCACATCGTGGAGCACCCGATCAACCTCGGTCAGGGCGCCGCACTGCAGACGGGCATCGACTACTCGCTCTCGCAGCCCGGATGCGAGTACATCGTGACCTTCGACGCCGACGGCCAGCACCGCGTCGACGATGCGATCGCCATGGTCGCCGCGGCTCGCGAGACCGGTGCGGCGATCGTCTTCGGCTCCCGGTTCCTCGACGACCGCACGAACCCCGGCTGGATGAAGCGCGTCATCCTCAAGACCGCGGTCTGGGTGACGAACCTCACCACCAGCGTCAAGCTCACCGACGCGCACAACGGTCTGCGGGTCATCCGCGCCGACGCCGCGAGCCGGATCTCGCTGAAGCAGGACCGGATGGCTCATGCCACCGAGATCGTGCTGCAGCTCGGACACACCGGACTCCCGTGGATCGAGCATCCGGTCGAGCTCCTGTACACCGACTACTCGAAGTCGAAGGGTCAGTCGGTGCTCAACTCCGTCAACATCCTCGTCGACCTGATCGTGAGGTAACGCCATGTGGATCCAGATCGTCCTCATCGTCGGCGTCGTCGCCATCGGCGCCGTCTTCATGCGTCGCACCGGCGCCGACAGCCATCTCGCCATCCGCCGCCTGCTCTTCGGCGTGTTCGTGCTCGTCGCGATCGTGTCGATCCTGTTCCCGCAGTGGCTGACGTGGGTCGCCAACCTCGTCGGGGTCGGCCGCGGCACCGACCTGCTGCTCTACGCCCTTGTGCTGATGTTCCTGGTGTTCGTCTACACGCAGTCGCGTCGGAACGCCGCCCAGCAGCGTCGACTCACGCTGCTGGCGCGCAAGCTTGCCCTGCTCCAGGCGTCGAGCCCGTCGGAGCAGCCCGACGAGTCGGATGCCGGGCAGCCGGAGAGCCGCTAGTCGCAGGCGGTGATCCGCCAGAGGCTCGCTTCTCCCTCACGGGCGACCTCGTCGAAACCGGGCTGCCCCTCGAACCCGGTCATCCCCGGCATCAGGTACTCGCCGGGCCCCGTGCCGCCGATGCCGAAGTCGAGCACGTACTCGGGGGCGCCGTAGGCGGCGAGGGCCTCGCAGACCGCGGGGTCGTCCCCGGCATCGCGGAGACCGACCGCGAGCGTGTCCCATGCCTGCGACTGCGGCGGCGACCATGTGCGCGGGATGATGTCGCGGTCCCCGAGCACGTACGCGAATGCGGCGCCGGTCGAGGGGTTCGCGATGATCACGGCATCCTCGGGGATCAGATCGGGGAGCTCGCGCAGGAGCGCGTACTCGTCGGTCGAGAGGTAGCTGTCCGCGTCCATCGCGTAGCGGGACTGCTCGTCCGTCTCGGCCGCGACGCGCAGCAGGACGACCGGTGCGATGATCACGCCGATGACGCCCACCACGGCGATGACGGCCATCGAGATGACCGTCAGCGGAGTGCGGGCGAGCACGCTGACGTCCGACCACCGGCGGGCGACGACGCGGATGACCGCGGCGAGCCCGACGGCTGCGAGCGGCACCACGATCAGCGGCACGACGGCAGCGAGACGGAAGGAGTCGCCGTACCACGGTCCCGTCAGCACGCGCTTGACCACCGGGAGGTCCGTGGCCACGCTGATCACGTAGAGCAGCGAGATACCGGCCCAGGCGACGACCAGCCAGCGCAGGCGCGGCGCGCGCACGGCGATCACGAGCCCGACGATGAGCAGCGCGCTCATCCCCCATGCCGGCGGGAGCAGCGAGTGGCTGTTCAGGATGACATCGACCAGGGCTCCCGGGATCCCCCGGTACGACCGCCAGAGCACGTGCCCGGCGAGGTAAGCCAGCGCGAGCCAGACCGCCACGACCGCTGCCCATCCGCCGAGGAGCACCACCAGCGATCGGCGACGGAAGACACGGTCGGCCGTGCGATAGCGGCGCAGGACGGTCCCGGTGAGCCACAGCATCACCAGCACGCCCCAGACGAGGACCGACGACGGCTGCGACAGGGTCGTCGCGGCCACGGCGAGCACGGCGGCGACCGCGATGCCGATCGCGCGGCGAGCCTTCTCGCCGGGCGCCGCACCCATCCAGATCCGCACGACGTCGATCGTGAGCGCCGCAGCGGCTGGGATCACGGCGAGCGAGAGCGCGTAGGGATAGAGGACTCCCCACTCGAACATCAGCTGCGGGAAGGCGAGCAGGCCCGCCGACAGCGCCGCAGCCAGCGCGGTGACCGCACGGTTGCCGTTGCTCACCACCCGGGCGAAGAGCGCGATCGCGAGCGGCCACATCACCGCCGCGATCACCAGCGACACCATGTTGGCGGCGACCGGGATCTGGGCGACCTCGAGCGCGACGAGCGATGTGACGGCGTGCCACGCCGCGGGGTAGAAGGTCGTGCCGCCGATCAGACCGGACACGTCGAGCGAGGACGCGGTCCCCGTCTCGGATATCCACCGCAGCACGTTCAGGTGGAACACGGCGTCGTTCGTCTGGGAGAGCGCTCCCGGCAAGCCGACGTACGTCATCAGACGGGCGGCGTTGAGGGCACCTCCGACGACGAGGCCGGCGAACAGCAGCAGGTTCGGCACGCGCGACCGCGGTCGCGGCAGAGACAGTCGACCTCCCGTCGATCCGCGTCCACGGCCGACGAGCAGCGAGAGCGCGTACAGCAGCGCGCCGATGACGACGACGCCGACGCCGACGCTCAGATGACCCCAGCGGATGCCGAGGAACGAGTACACGATCGCCAGCACGGCCAGCAGGCCGACGGAGATGCCCGGGGCGGCCGCCCACAGGACCAGACCGCGCAGCCGCAGCGCCAGGCCGAGGAGCAGACCGGGGAGGAACACCACGGCCAGAGCGAGGGCGAAGAGCCCCGTATGCGCCAGCCAGTCGGTGATCATTCGTCGACCAGCGCGATCGCGCCCTCGATCTCGCCGTCGTAGACGACCTCGCCCTTGTTGATCACCACGCCTCTGGTGCAGAGCTCTCGGACCATCTCCATGTCGTGGCTGACCACGACGAGCGTCTTCTTCTGTGCGATCAGCTCGCCGAACTTCTGGCGGCACTTCTCACGGAAGGGGGCGTCGCCGACCGAGAGGATCTCGTCGACCAGCAGCACGTCGAGCTCCACGTGGATCGCCACCGAGAAGGCGAGCCTCATGAACATCCCCGAGGAGTAGTGCTTGACCTCCTGATCGATGAACTGCTCGATCTCGCTGAACGCGACGATCTCGTCGTAGCGCTCCTCGACCTCCTTGCGTTGCATCCCGAGGATGGCCGCATTGAGGAAGACGTTCTCACGACCGGAGAGCTCCGGGTGGAAGCCTGCCCCGACCTCGATGAGACCGGCGACCCGACCGCGAGTGAGCACCTCGCCGGCATCGGGCTCCATGACCCCGGAGATCAGCTTCAGGAGCGTCGACTTCCCCGAGCCGTTCAGGCCGAGGATGGCGACGGACTCTCCCTCGTTGATCACGAGGTCGAGTCCCTTGAGCGCCTCGAAGGTGCTGCTCGTCTTCCGACGACGGATCCAGGCCACGACGGTGTCCTTGAAGGAGAGCGCGTGGTTCAGGGTGAAGTTCTTGCGGACACCGTCGACGACGATGCTCGGGCGCGAAGCGGTTGCAGTGCTCATAGGTCCTGGGCGAACTTTCCCTCGAGACGGCGGAAGACGAGCTGACCGAGCAACAGAGTGCCGACCGCGATCAGGAACGTCCAGAGCGTGTTCCACGCGAGGTCGGGCGGGAGTGCCAACGTGGTGTCGGTGACCGGCCGCCAGAAGGCGTAGTGGAACAGCTCGACGCCCTGCGTGATCGGATTCAGCAGGTAGATGTCGACCAGCCAGTCCGGCCACCCCAGCTTGTCCATCGCCTCCTGCACCATCGTCCAGGCGTACAGCACCGGCGATGCCCAGGTGGCGAGGAGCAGCAGGAGCTCGACGATGTTCTCCGCGTCGCGGAACCGCACGTTGAGCGCGCCGAAGAAGAGCCCGATACCGAGCGCGAACAGCGACACGATGATCATCGCGGCCAGTGCGGCGAGCACGCCGAGGATCGAGACGCTCGGGATCCACCCCATGAACAGGCACACGATGAGCAGCAGGGCGAGCTGCGGGAGGAAGTGGATGAAGGCGACGACCACCGAGGAGACGGCGAACAGCTGGCGCGGCAGGAACACCTTGCGCACCAGCGGCGCGTTGTTCACGATCGACGTGGTCGCGTTCTTGAACGCCTCGGAGAACAGGTTGATCACCACGATGCCGGAGAACAGGTACACCGGGTAGTTCGGGATGTCGCGGTTGAGGTTCAGGAAGAGTCCGAGCACCACCCAGAACACGAGGAACTGCGCTCCGGGTCGCACATACGACCAGGTCCAGCCCAGCACCGAGTTGCGGTAGCGGGTCGTGACTCCCGTTCGCACCAGCAGGTACAGGAGATAGCGCCAGCGCACGACATCGATGAGTCCTCGGCTGGTGCCGGGGGTATCGAACTCGGAACGCGGGACGACGGCGAAAAGATCTCGGGTATCTGTCACTGGCCCACTCATTCAGCTGCGGTGGCGGTCGCCACGACGCATCCCAGTATCCTATGGCACCCCTGGAAGCAGGCCGAGGACACCCCGAAGGGTGCCCTCGTGTCCTGAATCACGCCGGTCAGATGATCTGCTTCATGATCTGCCACCCCATGTTGATGCGGGTCGGATCGGCGGTCCAGCCGGCGCGGCCGTTGCCGCGGTAGATGTACATGTCGCCGGTCGTCGTGACCGCGAGCACGTCGCTGTTGCCGTCGCCGTTGAAGTCGCCCATGCTGAACACCGAGGCCATCCCGCCCCAGCCCTGTCCGATCGAGCGCGCGTTGCCCCAGTTGCCGTCGCCGGTGGTCGAGTAGAGCATGAGCACTCCCCCGGCGGTGCGGCCCATCAGGTCGGCCTTGCCGTCGCCGTCGAAGTCGCCGACGCTGAAGAGATCCGTGAAGCTGGCCCAGCCCTGGCCGATCGTGGTGCCGAGACCGGCACCCCATCCCCCGGCGCCGTTCCCGCGGTAGAGCCGGAGGTCGCCCCTCGCGTCGACGACGAGCACATCCGGCGTCCGGTTCCCGTCGAAGTCGAGGCCGCCGACGATGCGGAGGAACGAGCCCCAACCGTTGCCGATGACGATGCGCGGGCCGAAGCCGCCGCCCGCCAGACCGGGGTGCAGATAGAAGATGCCGCCGGCGTCGATCTGACCGAGGTCGCTGAATCCGTCGCCGTTGAAGTCGCCCATCGGGGTCAGCCTGTCGGTCGCCGCCCAGGTGCTGGCCGGGCGCGCGATGCCGCCCCAGTTGCCGTTCCCGGTCGTGCCGTAGACGCGCACCTCGCCGGCCGTCGTCATCGCCACGATGTCGCGACCGGCCACGCCGTCGACGTTGCCCACACCGGCCGGGAGGGATCGCGGACCCCAGACCGCCGCGCCGGATACCGACGCGTTGACGGTCTGCCAGCCCAGGCCGATCGCGATGTCCGCACCGATCGCTCCGCCGCCTGCGCCGCGATAGAGGCGCAGCGTGCCGGACGAGTTGATCGTGAGGAGGTCGGAGACGCCGTCGCCGTTGAAGTCGCCGGTGTTGAAGATGTCGGTGAAGCCCTGCCACCCGTTCCCGATCTGCCTCGACGCCTTCCAGCCGCCGCTGCCGTTGCCGGAGTAGAGGTACAGGCGCCCTCCACCGTCTCGAGCGACGAGGTCGGGCCGGCCGTCGCCGTCGAAATCGCCGTTGCCGCTGATCAGGTTCATCGCGGACCATCCGGTTCCGACGACGCGTGGGGCGAGGAAGCCCCCGCGGTTGTCGCCCGCCCGGAGCATGAGACGGCCGGCGGAGTCCGTCGTGAAGAGATCGGGGACGCCGTCTCCGTCGAAGTCGCCGGCGGGTGTGGCCAGCAGCACTCCGGACCAGTCACCGGCCAGCGTGGTCGGCGCGGGCATCGTGGTCGTCCCGTTGCTCCGCACGACCTGCGCCGGGCCGGACGTCTTGATCGCGACGAAGTCGCGACGCCCGTCGCCGTCGAGGTCTCCGACGCCGAAGAACTTCTTGACCCCGGTCATCCCTCCGCCGACCTTGACACGATCGCCCCAGGCGCCGTTCAGGTACGGATAGCCGAAGACGTCCCCCGCGCCGTCGACTCCGAGCACGAACGAGCTCTGATCGATCGAGGACAGCGTCGGCGTCATCGAGGTCGGGACCTGCGTCGAGCCGAACCAGTCCGTGAAGTAGTTGTAGAAGTTGCGGTTGCCGTACGCGGAGCACGGGTCGCCGCTGTCGCCGTATCCGGCGTTGAGCGCGTTCTGGTTCGGCTGGTACGGCGTGTAGTAGTAGAGCGCCGACGTGGCCTTGTTCGCGATGTAGACCGGCGAGGAACCGCACCCGGCGTTCGGGTTGTACTGGATGTTCCAGGTCCGGTACGGCGCGTACCACTGGAACCACTTGCCCTCCATGTAGATCTGCATCTGCCGCGCGGCACCGTAGATCTGGTGGAAGAAGCCGACGTACTGCGGATCGCACGGCGCGGTGTCGGGGCAGCCCTGTCCGAGGGCGATGTCGTAGCGCCACGCGCTCGGCCACGAGTGCGTGACGAGGCCCTGCTCCTTCTGGAGCATCACGATCAGCACCTGCGGGTTGATGTTGCACGACTGCGCCACGCGGTAGATGATGCGCGCCGCGGTCTCGTTCGCGGCCCCCGTGTATCCGTTGCAGTACGCGTCAGCCGGACGCGTCACCGACGAGATCGTGAAGTCCTTGAGGCAGACGATCCGTCGGCCGTCCTCGTCCGTGCCGCCCAGGCAGCGGGAGACCTTGCTGTTGAAGAAGGTCTGGATCTGCGCCTCGGTCATCGAGTTCTTGTTCGTGAACACGGCGTCGCTGATGAGATTGCCCGCGTTGAAGCCGACGAGCGTCGTCTTCGCCAGTCCGGCGGCGACGGGGTCGGCAGAGGGGTTCGCCGCAGTCGCGACGCTCGACGAGACGGATGCCGTGGCGGCGGTGGCGGGGACCACCGTGCCGACGATCAGGGCGGAGGCGGCGAGGAAACAGGTGAGGAGTCGGGTGATCCTCAGGGTGTTTCGCGAGCGTGGGGCACGTCGAGACATGTGACCAGTGTGACGGAAGTTACAGGATGATGCCACTGTTACTGAGAATCCGCTGTATGGATCGCGCGCGTCGCTCGCTGGTGCGAGCCGGCTTCCGCCGTCAGAGATCGGCGTGCAGCCCCCACACGCGCTCTGCCGAGCCGGCCCACGAGAACGCCCGCGACCTGTCGGCGGCGAGGACCCGCAGGCGGGCCGCTCCCTCGCGGGAGGCCGCCGCGAGTGCGTCTGCGACGCCGTCCGCCGGCACCAGCAGCCCTCCGTCGGCGATCACGTCGTGGTGCGAGCCGCTGTCGACCGCGACGACGGGGATGCCGAGTGTCATCGCCTCCACCGCCCGCCACGGCCAGCCCGCGACCGGACTCGTGGCGGCGAATGCCGCCGCGCCCGCGAGGACGGCGGCTCGGTCTTCCGGCGACAGCACCCCGCGCACGTGGGCGCGCCGTTCGGGGAGCCCCGCGGCCGATGCCCGTTCGGCGAGTCGCGGTTCCGCCCCCTCGGGCGCGTCGAGAACCACCGCGTCGAGCCCCGCAGCGACGGCACCGCGGAATCCCGCCTCGAGCGATGCCGGTGTGCCGGTGAGCACCACGTACTCCCCCGGCATCGACAGCGCGGCGCGACGCGTCTCGGCGTCACGCGGCGTCACGAACCCCCGCGGCGCGGCGCCGGCGATCACCCGTACGCGACCACGGAGCTTCGCCACCTCGGACAGTCGCTCCGCCACGGCGTGCGAGGGCACCACCACGGCGTCCGCATGCTTCACCGCGCGCTTCAGCATGGCGCGCTGCCAGGCCACCGCGCTCTTCGAGAGAAGCTCGGGAGCATCCCAGGCCTGCAGGTCCCAGACGGTCACCGTGGTCTGATCGTTGTCGTGCACGCGGTCGTGGCGCACGAGCGGTGCCATGAGGCTCGGAGAATGGATCAGGCCTCCGCCGACGCCGGGCGCGATGCCCAGCTGCCAGGCGGCGGCCAGCTCACGCCGCGCGAGGTTGAGCGTGCGCACGTCGGAGACCCCCGTGACGGTGACCTCGGCACCGGCGGGAACGATGGCATCGACCGTGCACCCGGTGGGGGCCGTAGCCACGAGACCGATCGCCAGATCCACCGCGGCCGCGGCCTGATCCGCATCGACGACGTGCACGAGCTGATCCAGAACAACACGCAGCCGAGCACCCATGCGCTCAGGCTATCCTCGCGGCACCGCTCTCCCGTGGATCCCACCCCCGTGCCGTGCGAATATCGGGCTTCCCGAGGCATCCGTCCTCCGGTCCGGCAGCGGTTCGTGCTTGAATGCTCACGTGAGCGACGGTCGACTTCCCCGGCGGCGCCGATGGATCGGTTGGACCGTCGGCATCGTCCTGACGCTTCTCGTGCTCGCGATCGGATGGGTCGCCGTCCGCGGCATCGGCGCGGTGAGCGACCTGCAGCTGGTCGCCAAGGGGGCGTCGCAGCTCAAGGCGGCGATCGCCGAGGGCGACCTCGAGGGGGCGGAGCCCATCGCCGGGAGCATCGCGGGCAACGCCGAATCGGCGCGCGATCTCACCTCCGATCCGGTCTGGCAGGCCTTCGGCTACATCCCCTGGCTCGGACCGAACTTCCGCGCCGTGAGCGACGTCGCCGAGATCGCCGACGATGTGTCGGCGGATGCCCTCGCGCCGCTCCTCGACGTCGCCGCCGGCTTCGATCTGGGCAGCCTCGGCTTCGCGGACGGCGCGATCGACCTCGAGCCCTTCGCCGAGATCGAGAAGCCGCTCGGCACGGCGAGTGCCGCGCTCACCTCCGCGGAGCAGCGCGCCCAGCAGATCGACGCGGATGCGACCCTCCCCCCGCTCGCCGACGCCGTGCGCGAGCTCCGTGCGTCCGTCACCGAGGCTGCGACCGTGGTCGGGTCGCTCCACGGCGCCGCGGTTCTCCTGCCGACCATGCTCGGAGGCGACGAGCCGCGCGACTACGTGCTGGCCATGCAGAACAACGCCGAGCTGCGGTCGTCGGGCGGGATCATCGGATCGATCGCCCTGCTGCATGCGGAGGGCGGCCGGATCACGCTGGGAACCCAGGCGTCCACCAGGGACTTCCCGGGGCTGGACGTCCCGCTGCCGCTCAGCGAGTCGACCGTCGCGCTGTTCGAGGACCGGCCGGGTCGGTACCTGCAGAACATCACCAGCATCCCCGACTTCGCCGAGGCGGGGGCGACGATCGCCACACGGTGGCAGGGACGCTTCGGCGGCGAGATCGACGGTGTGATCGCCGTCGACGCCGTCGTGGCCGAGCACCTCATGGAGGCCACCGGAGACCTCAGCTTCGGTCCGTTCACGGCGACCTCCGAGACCGTCATCAGCATTCTGCTCTCCGAGATCTATGCCGCCATCCCGGACCCCGCGGCCCAGGACGACGTCTTCGCCCAGGCCGCGAGCGGCCTCTTCGGCGCTGCGCTCTCCGGAGGCGACACGAAGGCCCTCATCGGCGCGCTGGCCGAGTCGGCGGGCGAGGGCCGCATCCGCATCTGGAGCGCCCATGAGGACGAGGAGTCCGTGCTCGCGGCTTCCGCCCTGGGCGGGACGATCCCGACGGACAGCGTCGATGCGACGTATGTGGGCGTGCTGATGAACGACACCACCGGCGCCAAGATGGACTACTACACGCGGGCGTCGGTCGCCACCGCGATCGGCACGTGCCGGGGCGAGCCGACGACGCAGGTCCGCGTCACGTGGACCAATGAGGCACCCGCGGATGCCGCGACGTCACTGCCGCCGTATGTCACGGGCGCCGGGTACTACGGCGTCCCCGCCGGGTCCGTGCGGACGCTCATCGCCGTCTACGGACCGGAGGGAGCCACGGCCTCGCACATCGACCGCGACGGCTCCGAGGAGGGCGTGCAGACGGCGATGCTCGGAGACCGCTCCGTCGTGCAGCACGAGGTGCTGCTCGCACCGGGCGAGTCGACCACGATCACCGTGGAATTCCAGGGCGATGGTGCCGGCGAACGCCTCACCGAGGCGCTCGTCACCCCGCTGATCGAGGCTCCGGAGATCTCCCGCGAAGAACTCCGCTGCGGTTCGTGACTTTCGCCTCCGAATAGGCTACTGTCGACTCACTGGGGAATATCTGGGCTCTGTCTTCCTGCCGTGGGGGCAGGATGAGTCCACGCAGTCGAGCGCAGGGGTGTGCTCGGGTGCGATTCCGCGTGAAATTCTGGGGAGAAATCATGCTGAAGAAACTGGCTGCCATCAGCCTGACCGCTGGCGCGCTGGTATTCATCGCGCCCTCCGTCGCAACCGCTGCGCCTTCCGGCCCGGCTGTGACGACCGACTCCTACGCGGAGACCCCTGGCGTGAAGGTCGATGATCCGATCATCGACATCTGCGAGGTCTCGACCATCGTCTTCGGCCCCGGCTACTTCCTGCCGTCCGAGAACGTGAACGTGTCGGTGTCGGGTCTGAACGCCGCGAACGCGGCCGTCTCGGGCAACACCGCCGCTGCTGACGGAAGCATGACGGTGACGTTCCGCCCGCCGTCCGACGGAGAGGGCTCCTACGCCATCGCCTTCGGCGGCTCGCGCTCGTACACCGCGACCATCACGGTCTCGCACGGACACGACGCCGCTGTGAGCTGCGACCACGATCCGTCTGTCGCGCCCGCAGGGTCGGAGCTGCCGCTCACCGGCGACGGATTCGAGCTCGCGCTCACCGGCGGAAGCGTATCGCCGTGGATCCTCGGCGGCGGAGCCGTCGCTCTCGTCGCCGGTGGGGCCCTGGTCGCCGCCGGTGCGGCTCGCCGCAAGCGCGCCTGAGTCTGGCTGCCGCCTCGTGCGGTGGTCGGCTGGACGACGGTGATCCCTCCCCCTCCGATCACCGTCGTCTGGCGATCCCGGTGGCCGCACCGGAAGCCCACGGCCTGCTCCTCCGGGAGACGGTCGTGGGCTGCGGCGTGCCCGCGGACGGCGTACCGCCGCTGATCGCGGACGATCGCATCTCTCCCGGTGAAGTCGGCGGTCCACGGACCACCAGCTCACGGATCAGCGGCTCGCGGACCTTCGGGTCACGGCTCCGGCGTCGGCGTCTCGGTCGGAGGATGCAGGGTCTGCCGGATCATCTCCTGGATGTACCCGTAGTCCGGCTCGAACTCGTCGACTCCGAAGTCCGGGGTCAGCTCGATCGACGTGACGGGCAGCTCTTTGGCCTTGAGCATCAGATCGAAGAACTCCGGCAGCTTGTCCTGCGGCAGGTCGGTGCTGATGAGCGCCGTCCCCGCCGCCGCCACCTCGTTGAAGCGGGTGAGGACCGTCTGCGGAGTGAACTGGGCGAGGATCGCCTCCTGCAGCTCGCGCTGCCGCTTCATCCGATCCCAGTCGCTGGTGGTGTACCGCGAGCGTGCGTACCACTGCGCGGTGTCGCCGTTCATGAGCTGCTGGCCCGGTTCGATCCAGCCGATCGCCCACTCGTTCACATCCGTGCCTTCCCAGCCCTCCGGCGGGCCGCCCATCGGCAGGCGCTCGGTCACGTTGATGTCGACGCCGCCCAGCGCATCCACGAGCTCCGCGAATCCGTGCATGTCGACGAACACGTAGTACGGGATCTCGATTCCGAGGACGCCTTCCGCGGCATCCTTGGTCGCTTCGATGCCAGGGTCTGATCCCTGCGCGACGGCGTCGGGGTAGAGCGAGGCTCCCTGATCCTCACGGCAGATCTCCGCGGCGTTGCGCACGTGGTTCATCCAGCCGTTCCAGCCGCAGTCGTCGGAGCTGTAGCCCTCGAAGCCGTTCGGATAGAGCTCCTGCATCGGGCTGCCCTCGCTGAACGGAGCATTCGGGAGCTCACGCGGGATGCCGGTGATCGTCACGGCGCCCGTGTCGGCGTTGACCGACACGACCGAGATGCTGTCGAACCGCATCGAGTCGCGCCCGTCACCGCTGTCGGCACCCAGGAGCAGGATGTTGTAGTACCCGTCGCTCGGCGGGAGGCTCGGTCCGCTCTGCCCGAAGATCGTGGAGATGGTGCTGCGCGCGGACCCCACCACGGTCGCGGCGTATCCCGCGGCGCCGCCGACGAGTCCGAGCAGGATCAGCGCGACGATGGGGATCGCGAACCGCGAAGGACCCGAGACCTTCACGAGACGCACCAGACGCAGGGCGTCGAATGTCAGGACGATCCAGAGCACGACGTACGCGACGATCAGCACCTGCACGATCGTCAGCACGGCGGCGGAGAAGAATCCGCCGCCGATGGTGAGCCAGAGCAGCACCGGGCGCGCGAACAGCGCCAGGCCGGCCGTGACGATCACCAGGAACCAGGCGATCAGCGTCGCGCGCAGCCCGAAGCGTCCGAGCCGACGATTGCCCGCGAGGATCTGCGCCGAACCGGGCACGAGGAGATTGAGCGCGACGAGCCACCAGCCGCGCTTCGTCATCTGCCCAGGGTCGGAGGAGTCCGGATGCCGCAGCGGCCGGTTCTCGATCAGCGGGCGCCCTGTCGCGCGCGGTGGCGCAAGGGTCACAGCGAGCCCTTCAGCCGTTCGTTCTTCTCCTCGACCTGCGCCTCGAGGTCGCGCGCGTACGCCTCCACCCGGTCGGCGAGGTCGGCGTCGGCGGTACCGAGGATCCGTGCGGCGAGAAGCCCGGCGTTGCGCGCGCCCCCGATCGAGACGGTCGCGACGGGGATGCCGGCCGGCATCTGCACGATCGAGAGCAGCGAGTCCATGCCGTCCAGATACGCGAGCGGCACCGGCACGCCCACGACCGGGAGCGCCGTCATCGAGGCGACCATGCCCGGCAGATGGGCCGCTCCCCCGGCGCCGGCGATGATCACGCGGATGCCGCGGGAACGTGCCTCGCGCGCGTAGGACATCAGCTTGTCCGGCGTGCGGTGCGCCGAGACGACCTCGACCTCGTGCGGGATCCCGAAGTCCGTGAGCGCCTGCGAAGCGTCGCTCATGACACGCCAATCGGAGTCGGATCCCATGATCACGCCGACCAGCGGCGCGGCGGAGGAGTGCAGTGGCTCGGTCACCAGATCAGGCTACGGTCTGCTGCTGTGAGAAGCCCTGAACGGCACACCTCTTGCCCGGTCTTGCGGGACGGTCAGTCGAAGTGCGCGGCTGCCGCCCTCGCGACGTACACCGCGTCGTCGAGATCATCACCAGAGACGTTCACGTGCCCGACCTTGCGACCCGGACGCGGAGCCTTGCCGTAGGTGTGGATCTTCGCCGTGGGGTGCTCGGCCATCGCCGCGTCGAATCGCGCCTCGAGAGTGCCTTCGGTCGGACCGCCGAGGATGTTCACCATCACCGACCACGCCGCGCGCGGCGCCGTGCTCCCCAGCGGGAGATCGGCCACGGCGCGCAGGTGCTGCTCGAACTGCCCGGTCACCGCTCCGTCCTGACCCCAGTGCCCGCTGTTGTGCGGACGCATCGCCAGCTCGTTGACGAGGATGCGCTCGTCGTCGGTCTCGAAGAGCTCGACGGCGAGCATGCCCGTCACCCCGAGACCTTCGGCGATCGTGCGTCCGATCTCCTCCGCGACCCGGGACAGCCGTTCGGTCGCCGCCGGCGCGGGCGCGATGACCTCGGCGCAGACGCCACCGCGCTGCACGGTCTCGACGACCGGGTAGGCGACGATCTGACCGGAGGGCCGACGCGCGACCTGCTGTGCGAGCTCTCGGACGAACGGCACGAGCTCCTCGACCAGCAGCGCATCGCCGTCGGCGACCGCCTCGAACCAGTCCTGGGCTTCATCGGCGGCGCGGACGACCCGCACACCCTTGCCGTCGTATCCTCCGCGCGGCGTCTTCACGACACCTCGGCCGTCGTGGCCGTCGAGGAAGGCCTGGAGCTCATCCACGCTGCGCACGGCCGCCCACTCCGGCTGCGGGATGCCGAGCTCGGTCAGGCGCGCGCGCATCACCAGCTTGTCCTGGGCGAACTGGAGGGCGTCCGGACCCGGGTGCACGACGACGCCCTCGGCGACGAGTGCCCGCAGCACCTCCTGTGGAACATGCTCATGGTCGAAGGTGATCACGTCGACGTCGGCCGCGAACGCGCGCACGGCGTCGATGTCCCGGTAATCGCCCACGGCGGTCGCCGCGAGGCGGGCGGACATGCCGTCGCCCTCCGCGAGCACCCGCAGGTCGAGTCCGAGCTCGACCGCCGGAGCGATCATCATCCGGGCCAGCTGTCCTCCGCCGATCACGCCCACACGCAGCGTCATGTGCCGCCTCCATTCGTCTCGACCATTCTCGCGCACGCAGGCGACGATGTCCGACACGGGTGCCGCGGCGCTCGGGCGGCGCCGCGCACCGCGGGAGTCAGATGTCGTCGAGGTTGTCGGTGCTGCCCTGCGCGTCTCGATGCGCGAGGATCTGGCCGACCTCGATCTGGTCGGCGAGCGTCTCATGGACGAGCGTGACGTTGGGCACATTGGCCAGGCGCAGCGGTTCGTCGACACCGTTCGAGAGGGTGATCGTGCCCGTTCCCCACAGACGCTGCAGCGGCCCGCGACGCACGGCGATCGTGTAGCCCCTCGCGTGCGACATCTCGCGCCGACGACGCGCCCCGATGCCCTGATGCGCGATGACCCTCCGGGTGGTCACGGTCGTGCTCTGCGAGTACCAGACGATGAACGGCACCACGACGACGAGCAGGACGACGAGACCGGCCGCCGACAGCAGCATCCAGTTCTCGAGACCCGCGGGCAGATTGTCGTAGAAGTAGGCCGTCGCCCCGAAGACGCCGATCAGGACCAGCGCCGACCAGAACAGCCGACGGGCGTGGCTCCGCAGCCGCGCGATGAGCAGCTCTTCGGTCGGCACGCCGGGCGGCGGCATCACCGGCCGGCCTCCGAGCGTCACGGGCTGAGTCACCCCACCATTGTGCCCGTGATCTGCGACAAAGCGGACTGCGCGGCGGCGTGTCAGATCAGGCGGGCCGCACGTGCACGACATCGCCCGCCGAGACGGCGTGCGCGGAGCCGTCCGCCGACACCAGGAGACGGCCCTGAGGGTCGAGCGCCGTGGCGCGGCCCTCGAGCAGGACACCGCCGGGCAGCGAGACGCGGACGACGAGACCCAGGGTCGCGCATCGGGCCGTGACGGCGGCGTGCAACCCGCTCGCGACCGCGTCATCGGCCGCGGCGAGCGCGGCGACGGTGGAGGACAGCGCCCGCAGGTAGTCCGCCAGCAGCCGGTCCTCGTCGACCTCGACGCCGAGCACCGCGAAAGAGGTCGCCGTCGGCACGGGGAGCTGCTCCGCAGTCATGGCCGTGTTGACACCGGAGCCGACGATGACGGCATCCGTCGTCGCCTCGGCGAGGATCCCGCAGATCTTGCGCCCGTCGACCAGGACGTCGTTCGGCCACTTCACCGCGACGTCTCGCCCCGGGAGCTGGGCGGCCACCGCCTCTGTCATCGCCAGGCCTGCGGCTAGAGGGATCCAGCCGCGTGCGGCGGGGTCGTCCGGCAGGGTGCGCAGCAGCACGGAGATCGCGAGCGCTGCGCCGTCGGGAGCCACCCAGGTGCGGTCGAGACGCCCGCGCCCCGCGGTCTGGTTCCTCGTGATCAGGGCGGAGAGGTGCGGCCAGCCCTCGACATCGTCGGCCCGCTCGCGGAGATCGGCGTTCGTCGAGCCCGTGCGCGGGAGGACCTCCAGGCGCGCCGCGACACCATGGGAGCGCGGGAGGTCACCGCTCATGCGTCTTCCTCGTCGGCCTCTTCGTCATCGTCGTCCTCGTCCTCGCGGATCGCGCCGATGTCGTTCGCGTGCCACTGCTCCCACTCGTGCATGAGCCGCTCGACGGCTGCGTGGAACTTCTCGGTGGCGACGCCCGGAGTCGTGTCGCCGAAATAGTGCTGCACCCACATCCGGAGCCGGGCGACGGCCGCCTCCTCCGCACGGACGCGCTCGACCTCGGAGACGATGCGAGACGCGTCGTCGACCGTCAGCCACTCGCAGTCCGCGAGGTAGCCGGTGGAGTCGATCGCGGCGCGCTCGTCTGCGGGGCGCGTGATCATGAGGGGCTTGCCAGCGGCGAGACGGTCGTAGACCATCGCCGAGATGTCGACGACGGCGACATCGGCGGCCGACAGCTGCCAGCCGAGTTCCGGTCCGTCGTCGTAGACGTGCTGCGCGCTGCGGTCCGCGGCATTGGCCGCGTTGATCGCCGCGATGATTCTGCGGTGGGCGACCCCGTACGCCTCATCCACGACCCCGCTGCGGGGATGCGGTCGGTAGATGACCCGATGCCGGCCGGTCGCCAGGAGCTGTTTCACGAGCGTCTCGCCGTGCGTCGCGATCGAACCGTAGTGAGCGCTGGGACGGTCCCCCTCCCAGGTCGGTGCGTACAGCACCACGGTGCGCTCATCCGGCGTGTAGGGCAGCGTCCCCGAATAGTGATCCGCCTGCGGTCGACCGATGTCCATCGTTCGACGGTCGACGTCGTAGTCCCACAGCGTGCGCGAGAGACGATCCCGCGCCGCCTGACCCGCGACGAAGGCGTAGTCGTAGGCCTTGTACTGATTCGTGGTCATGTACATCTTGTCGGACTCGCCGTGGTTGATGAACACGTGCCAGCGGCGTCCGTAGCGGAACATCTGAAAATTGCGGGTGTTCTGATTGACGTACAGCACGACCCGGATGTCCTGATGGGCGATGAACCGCTCGAGGTCGCGGACCTTCGGCACGAAGGCGACCGGCGGTCCGTCCTCGTCGAGCAGCTTCTCGGCGCCCGTCGCCGACCGGGAGAGCACGACGACCGGCCAGCGCTTCGCGAGCTCCGCGAGCGGACGGTACCACTGGCGCATCTGGTACATGTTCACCGCGCCGTCGGCGAAGTACACCGCGACCTGGAAGTGATCGAGCGGATGCGGTTCGCGCTCGGCGAGGCGCCGCCGCACCCGCTGCACGGCGCTGCGAGACGCGAGCGCGCGCGTGAGGAGACGGTACGCCTTCTTGGCGTCAGACAATGCACCCATCCCTCCAGAATAGTTCGTTCCGCGCTCTCGCCCCGCGGACGGATCAGGGAACGCCCGATGTCGTCGTGCCATGATCGTCATGTGCCAGCCAACGAATCCGTCACGCCCGACGCGGGGGTGTCCTTCGTGATGCCGGTGCTCAACGAGCGGGCGTACCTCGAGCACGCCGTCGCCTCCGTGCTCGCCCAGGACGTCGACGGACCCGCCGAGCTCGTCCTCGCGCTCGGCCCCTCGACCGACGGGACCACCGAGCTGGCCGAGCGGCTGGCTGCGGCCGACGACCGCATCCGGCTGGTCCGGAACCCGGCCGCGCACATCCCGGTGGGGTTGAACGCCGCGATCGGCGCGAGCCGGTACGCGACGATCGTCCGCGTGGATGCCCACTCCGAGCTGTCTCCCGGCTACGCGGCCCGCGCCCTGGAGACGCTCGAGCGCACACAGTCGGCCAACGTCGGCGGCGTCATGCACGCCGAGGGCCGCACGCCCTTCCAGAAGGCGGTCGCGCGCCTCTACAACTCCCCCGTCGGTCTGGGCGGCGGCGCGTACCACGGCCGCACGCACGAGGGCGAGGCCGAATCGGCGTACCTCGGCGTCATGCGCCGCGAGGTGCTCGACGAGGTGGGACTGTTCGACGAGACGATCCGCCGTGGCGAGGACTGGGAGCTCAACCTCCGCATCCGCCAGGCCGGACACCGCGTCTGGTTCGACCCGACCCTGTCCGTGACGTACTGGCCACGGGAGAGCTGGCTCCGCCTCGCGCGTCAGTTCCGCGCGACCGGCGCCTGGCGCGGCGAGCTCGTGCGCCGATTCGGCCGCCGCAACGGCATCCGCTACTTCGCTCCGCCCGCCCTCGTCCTCGTGGTCGCCCTCGCTGTCATCGTCGGTGCGCTGCAGCTCACCGGCGTGCTGACGGGCGTCGCGTCCCTGATCGCGGCGATCGTGGCCTACGTCCCGCTCGCGCTGTATCTGCTCCTCGTGCTCGCCGTCGCCCTGGCTCCGGGGGGAGGCGGGCTGCGTCAGAAGCTGTGGACCCTGCTCGTGCTGCCGACGATGCACCTGTCCTGGGGCATCGGGTTCCTCGGGGGCGTGCTGCGTGGTGCGCGCGACACGGTCGACGCATCGCGTCTCGGCACGCAGAACACGCCGCTGCCGTGACGCCGGCCCTTCGGATCAGCGGCTGACGAACCCGAGGTCGAGGATCCGGTCCACCACGCGCTCGGCTGCGTGCCCGTCGTCCCGCCTGTTGAACTGCGCGCGCCACGCGGCGTACCTGCTCGCGTAGGCGGATTCCTGGCCCGGGTCGCCCAGCGCCGCGGCGAGCTCGTCCTGCGTGCGCACGAGGGGGCCGGGCGCGCGCTCGGCGAGGTCGAAGTAGAAGCCGCGCAGCTGCCCGCGGTAGTGATCCATGTCGGGAACGAGGAAGTACATCGGCTTGCCGGTGACGCTGAAGTCGAACATCACCGAGGAGTAGTCGGTGATGAGCGCGTCGGCGGCGAGGAGCAGCTGAGCCGTCTCGGGATAGCCGGTCACGTCGATGACCCTGGCACCGGAACGATCGCGCCCCTGCTGCAGCGTGCGGGTGTGTCCGCGGACGAGCACCACGGCGTCGGCCTGCCGGGCGAGCAGCTCCGGGTCGATGAAGTCGACCATCTCGCTGCGATCGTCACGCCAGGTCGGTGCGTACAGGAGCACACGCTCCCCCTCGCCGATCCCCAGAGCCGCACGGACCGCGGCCGGATCCCCGGTGGTGAGCGCGTCGTTGCGCGGGTAGCCCTCGACCCAGATCGGCCTTCCGAAGAACGCATATGCCTTGCGGAGAATGCGCTCGGAGTAGGTGTTCTGCGCGAGCAGCACATCCCATCGTCGCGATTCCTTCACGACCGCCGCCATGCGACGAGGGTCGAACCCGGGACGATGCAGGGCGAGTCGCTTGAGCGGCGTGCCGTGCCAGGTCTGCAGCACCTTCTGCCCCGGCTTGCGCTCGAACCGGCGACGCAGCCAGTCGTTCACCACCAGCAGTCGGGCGGCACCGCGGGCATGCCACCACTCCGGACTGCCTTCGACGACGGCGATCGCCCCCTCCGGCACCGCGACCGAGAGGTCGACCACGCTCCAGTAGCGCCGCAGATCCGGCACGCGGGACGCGAGCTCCCGATCGATCGCCTGCGGGTTGCAGCCGACGCTGCGGCCGTAGAAGCTCTCGAAGAACACGGCGTTCTCGGTGCCGCCGGTCTGGGCCACGTAGCGTCCCTCCAGCGTCGACTGCCCCTCGACTGTCTCGTAGACGGGATCGATCGGTGCGGCGATGCGAACAGCGCCGCCGTCGACAGCGACGCGGACACCGGTCATCACGGTCGGCGCGATCCGCAGGTCGTCGAGATCCGTGTCGGCGATGCGCAGCTCGTATTCGCCGGACGGCAGCGGCAGAGCCGGCCCGCCCCAGCGCGAAGCCTGCAGCGGGAACACGGCCTTCCAGGTCTTGCCCCCGCCGGTGATGCGCGCATCGACACGTGCCCGCGGTCCGGAGAGCTGCGCTGTCGCCGGTCGCTGACCGGTCCCTGCGATGATCAGCGCTTCGGCCGCTTCATCGATCCGGGCCGTTGTCATGCTGCTCCCTTCGGTGCGGGGATCCCCCGCGCGCGGATTGCCTGGTACACCCGATCGGTGTTGCGCCCGTCTCGGAATGCATGCATCTCCGCGCTGAGCGTAGCGGAACGCGCCGACGCCTCGTCGTAGGCGGCGTCGTCGGCGAGAAGGCGCCGGAGCTGCCCGAGGAGTGCGTCCCAGTCGGCCGCGGGGTCTGCGCCCGCGACGTCCTCGTATCGGCCGTAGAAGCCCCGTGTGCGCGCGTACTCGGTCGCGTCCGGGGCCAGATACAGCACCGGTGTCGCGAGCAGCCCCACGTCGTACGCGAGCGAGGAGTAGTCGGTGATCAGCACGTCGACCGCGGCGAGCGCGGGCGTGACGTCGGCGAGCACCGACGAGCCCAGCATCCGCACCCTCCTGCTGGGCAGCGGCGGGGCATAGCCCCCCTCGCCGAGAGGATGCGATCGCACGAGCAGGATCGCGTCCTCGTCTTCGAGCACACGGATGATCCGCACCCACTCCGCCGCGGAGGGCACCGCGGGGTCCGCCGCGCCGTCGCGCCAGGTCGGAGCGTAGAGGATCACGCGCGCGGCCTCCGGCAGAGGACCGACGGCGCGATCCAGCAGAGCGGAGGCCGCCGCCCGGCGCTCGTCGACCGATCCGGCGGAGAGCACGTCGACGCGCGGCTCACCCGTCACGACGACCCGGTCGGCGCCCAGTCCGAACGCGGATTCCAGACGACCGCGAGAGCGATGCGAGGCGGCGGGCAGCACTCGGATGCGCTGGGCGGCTCCGCGGTACAGCAGCCCGACGGCCCGGCGCAGCAGCGGCGCGCCCGGCACGTTCGGGACCTGCGTCGTGGCCGGCGAGTCGAGGCCGATGCGCTTCAGCGGGATGCCGTGCCAGAGCTGCACGACGAAGGCCCCGCCGTTCGCGTAGCGGTTGACGTCGCCGAGGCCGTGCGTGACGACGAGCACGCCGGCCCTGGCCGTCGCCCACCAGCCCCGCAGACCGCTCTTGCGCACGGTGCGGAGGCCGAGCGCGGCGGCATCCCGATCCTCGCGATCCGATGACGTGAGCCACAGCGTGTCGTGTCCCGCCTCCGACGCGTGCCGCTGCAGAGCCAGCGCGCCGTCGCCGATCCCGGCGCCGCAGCCGAACACCCAGCGTCGACCGCGCGGGACGAGGAACGCACCCATGCGTCCTGCGGCATAGAGCGGGATCCGGAGCAGCTTGGCCGCATTGCCGGTGCCGAAGGAGAAGGACGCCACCCCGCGAGCCTATCGCGGGGTGGCGTCCTTCTCGGCGAACTCCGGATCAGCCGGCGAGCTCGCCGAGTGTCACCTCGAGCTCGTACTCCTTGCCGCCGCGGACGTAGGTCACCTTGGCATCGCTGCCCGCGGCCGCCGCACGCACCTGCGCCGTGAGATCGCTGGCGCTGCTGATCGGGACCCCGTTGAACGCCGTGACGACGTCTTCGGCCTTGAGCCCTGCCGCGGCCGCCGCTCCACCGTCGGTGACCTCGGCGATGTACGCTCCCGCGACGTTCGCGCCCTCGACGCTCGCCGCGTCGCGGACCGAGGCGCCGAGCAGGCCGTGCGTGGCGGCGCCGTCGGCGATGATCTCCTCGGAGACGCGCTGCGCGATGTTCGCGGGGATCGCGAAGCCGATGCCGATCGATCCGGACTCCTCGGATCCGCCCGAGCTCGCGATCGCCACGTTGATGCCGATCAGCTCGCCCTTGCTGTTCACGAGAGCGCCGCCGGAGTTTCCGTGGTTGATCGCGGCATCCGTCTGGATCACGGCGATCGAGATCGACTCGGTCGGCTGCTGTCCGGTGTTGCCCGGCAGATCGAACTGGAACGGACCCTGTCCTTCGCCCTCTTCCGGCGCCTGCTCCTCCGGGGCGTCCTCGGACGACGAGTCGGGCAGCGCGGAGGACGCGATCTGGATGCTGCGGTTGAGCGCGCTCACGATACCCGTGGTGACGGAGTTCGCGAGACCGAGCGGAGCCCCGAGCGCGACGGCGGTGTCACCGACGTTGAGCTTCGACGAGTCGGCGAACTCGATGGGCGTGAGGCCCTTCGCGTCCGTCAGCTTGATCACGGCGAGGTCGTAGATCGGGTCGGTGCCGACGACGGTGGCGTCGAAGATGCGGCCGTCGGACGTCGTCACGCGGATGCTGGGGTCGGCCACGGCTCCGCCGAGGGTCACGACGTGCGTGTTCGTCAGGACGTAGCCGTCCTCGCTGATGATCACGCCCGAGCCGCTGCCGGCCTCCTGGGATCCCGCGACCTCGATCGTGACGACCGAGGGAAGAGCGGCGGTCGCGACCGCGGTGGTCTCGTTGACCGATCCGGGGTTGTTGACGGTGACGGTCTGCGGTCCGCCGGCGGTGCCGCCGGTCGGCTGGTCCTGCAGACCGCTCAGCAGCGCGCCGCCGCCGAAACCGGCGACGCCGCCGACGAGGGCCGCGGCCACGATGAACGCCGCGAACTTCGCGCCGCCCCGCGACTTGGGTTCCTTGGTCTTGACCCCGTCGGCCGGCGGTGCGCCGAACCCGAGGGGCGCGGTGCCGTCGAGCGGCTGCGTCGGCTGCGTGTGCGCGGTCGCGGTGGGGATGCCGAAGGCGGCTCCCGGAGCCGAGGCTGTCGCCTGCTGCGCCGTGTGCGGCGCGGCGAAGGGCTGCGGCGCTGCGGGGGCCGTCGGGGCGGAAGCCGGCGCGGCGACGGCGGGCGCGGCGGGCGCCTGCGACGTGAAGGTCGACGGCACCTCGTGTCCCTGGGCCGACGCGGCCGTGGTCTCGGCGGCGGGCGCGGGCTGAGCGGCGGCCTCTGCTGCCTCGGTGGACGGCACGGCGTCGTGCGACGCGGGTGCCGACTGGTTCTGGGTCTCGTCTTCGTTCATGGTGTGCTCCTTCATCGACGCCCCTTCAGACTGCCGCCTGTATCTGTGCGTTTCGTATGGCGAAGATGAGTTTCAGCTATGGCCTTAGCCTGTTCTTCATGAGTGTCATTCCCGGCGCATGGCGGCGCACGGCGGCCGGTGCAGGTCTGCTCGCCGCAGACGGAACCGTCGCACCTACGATCTTCGCAGAGATGTCAGCGGCTGCGGCCAGAACGGGGGCGATCAATCTCGGCCAGGGCTTCCCCGATGAGGACGGCCCCGCCGAGGTGCTGGAGGCCGCGCGCGCCGCGATCTCCGCGGGCGCGAACCAGTATCCGCCCGGTCGCGGCATCCCGGACCTGCTCGCCGCGATCAGCGAGCACCAGCATCGCTTCTACGGCCTCGACGTCGACCCGGCGTCCGAGGTCATCGTCACCGCGGGTGCGACAGAGGCCCTCACAGCCAGTCTGCTCGCGCTGATCGACGGCCCCGACGACGAGGTCGTGGTCTTCGAGCCGTACTACGACTCCTACGCGGCGGCCGTGGCCCTCGCCGGCGCCCGCCTGCGCACCGTGCCGCTGCGCGCCCCCGACTTCCAGCCCGATCTCGATCTGCTGGCCGCCACGGTGACCGATCGCACCCGCATCATCCTCGTGAACGATCCGCACAACCCGACCGGAGCCGTGTTCGGCGCGGAGGTGCTCGCCGAGGTCGTCCGTCTCGCCCAGCAGCACGACGCGATCATCATCACGGACGAGGTCTACGAGCACCTCTCGTTCCACACGCCGCACACGCCGATCGCCACGCTGCCGGGCGCGGCCGAACGCACTCTCACGATCTCCTCCGCGGGGAAGACCTTCTCCGCCACCGGGTGGAAGATCGGCTGGGTGCACGGCCCGGCCGATCTGATAACGGCTGTGCTCACGGTCAAGCAGTACCTCACGTACGTCAACGGCTCGCCGTTCCAGCCGGCCATCGCCGTGGGCCTGCGTCTCGACGACGCCACCTTCACCCGGGCCGCCGCGACGCTCGCGCACAAGCACGGGATCCTCGGCGACGGCCTGCGTGCCGCCGGGTTCACCGTGCACGCGCCGCAGGGCGGCTACTTCACCGTCGCGGACGCCACCGCTCTCGGCGGAGCGGATGCCGCGGCGTTCTGCCGCGCGCTGCCCGAGCGCGCCGGTGTCGTCGCGATCCCCCTGACGGCGTTCGTGTCGGCGGACCGGCGCAGCGAGTACGGCGGGCTGGTGCGTTTCGCCGCCTGCAAGCGCGTCGAGGTCCTCGAGGAGGCCGCCGCGCGCCTCGCCGCCTCGGCGCTCTGAGGCGGTGCTGCTCCGCGTCAGCGGGGAACCACCGCGTACCGCCGCACCCGCAGGGACGGGTTGACGGCGCGGACGCGGTCTATCGCCGACCGCTCGAGAGCCGCGACCGCGATGCCCTCGGCGGTGCCGACGCCGGCGAGGACGACGCCCTGCGGATCGACGATCTGCGAGTGCCCGACGCCGATCGGCGTGGGGTGGTCGGCGGCGACCACGTAGACCGTGTTCTCGATCGCCCGCGCGGCCAGCAGGGTGGTCCAGTGGTGCTCCTTGAGCGGACCCCGCACCCATTCGGCCGGCACCACCAGCACGTCGGCGTCCGCATCGACGAGGGTGCGCGCCAGCTCGGGGAAGCGCAGGTCGTAGCAGGTCATCAGCCCGAAGCGCAGGCCACCGAGCACGAACGTGGCCGGCTCCCCCGGGTCACCCGGTTCGACCCAATCGGACTCCGTCTGCCCGAAGGCGTCATAGAGGTGCTGCTTGCGGTAGACCGCGAGGATGCCGTCGCCGCGCACCGCCAGGACCGTGTTCCGCACCCGCTCGCCGTCCGCAGCACGCTCCGCGAGGCCCGCGACGATCACGACCGCGTAGTCGGCGGCCAGAGACGTGAGGGTCGCGACGAACTCGCCGTCCAGCCCCTCGGCGTTCGCGGCGAGCGTCGCATCCATCGGATCGACGAAGTAGCTCGAGTACTCGGGGAACACGATCAGCTTCGCACCGCGCGCCGCCGCATCCGCCGTCAGCGCAGCGATCCGCTCGCGGTTGTCGGAACGGGACGCCGTCGGCGCGAACTGGCACACGGCGACGGATACGGCTACGGTCTCGGACATGACCTCATCCTCTCGCATCCGTGCGCACCCGGCCTCGATTCGCCGACCTCTCGAATCCGTGATAAGTTACTTCTTGTGCCGCGGGGTGGAGCAGTTCGGTAGCTCGCCGGGCTCATAACCCGGAGGTCGCAGGTTCAAATCCTGTCCCCGCAACGAGAATGCGACACAAGAAAGGCCCCTGATCAGGAGAAATCCCGATCAGGGGCCTTTCGCTCACCCGCTGACGGAGGCCGTGGCGACCGCCGTCAGCCGCGTTCCGCACCGAAGCTGACCGAGCGTACTCCCATCGCCTCGGCCTCTTCCGTGGCGAGTCGACGTTCCGCGCCGAGATCGAGTCCGCGCGCGAGAAGCACGTAAGCGACAGCGGATGCTGCGAGCCCGACGAACAGCGCGATGTCGATGCCGCCCATCGCCGCGGCGATCGGACCCGTGAACCACGTCGTCACGACGAACGGGATCATCGCGGCGATGCCGATGACGTAGGCGGTGATGCCGCGCCATCCCCAGGAGCCGTAGATGCCGTTCGGACGGAACATCTCGGCGACCGCGTAGCGCCCGCGCCGCACGACGTAGTAGTCGACGAGGTTCACCGACGTCCACGGTACGAGCACGTAGAGCAGCACCACGAGGAAGCTCCCGAACGAGTCGAGGAACTCCCCCGTCGAGAACGCCGCTCCCAGCAGACCGCCGAGTCCGATGATGCTGCAGGCGACGATGCGGGCGAACCGCGTCGGTCGCACGGAGCGGAAGGAGTCGGCCACCGTGATCAGCTCGATGCTCGCGGCGTAGATGTTGATCGTGATGACCGTGATCAGGGCGGGCAGCGCCGACCAGAGCAGCACCGCACCCGCGCCGGGCACGATCGCGTCGGCCGCCGCGGTGATCGCCTGCACAGGGTCGGCATCCGCGAACAGGGAGGCGACGAACGCCCCGAGGATCATGAGCCACCCCGCGCCGACGATCACTCCGGAGGAGGTGTAGAACAGCGCCTTGCGCGGACTCGTCTGCGGCGGCAGGTACCGCGAGTAGTCGGACACGTACGGCGCCCAGCCCAGCGCGTAGGCCGCGGCGGCCGCGAACTGCACGAGGAACGCCGGACCGTCGAACGCCCCCAGCGAGAAGTCCGCCGCGGGGAGCGGGAGAGCGAAGAGCGCCACGACGCTGAACACGCCGAAGGTCGCGAGGAACAGCCAGGTGAGCCACTTCTGCACGCGGTGGATCCAGTGGTACCCCACGATCGCCAGCGTGAGCGCGAGCGCCGTGATGAGCACGTACCAGCCGGCGCCGGCGTCGACTCCGGTCGTCGCGGTGAGCACCTGCCCGGCGAGCAGCTGGTTGAAGATGTTGAATCCGACGATGCTGGCGACGACCACGAGGCACACGATGGCGACACCGCGGTAGCCGAACTGCGCCCGCGACTGGATCATCTGCGGCAGACCCAGCTGCGGTCCCTGCGCGGAGTGGAACGAGGTGAACACGGTGCCGACGCACACGCCGAGGATGATCGCGAGCAGCGACACCAGGAAGTTCGCGCCCATCGCGACCCCGACCATGCCCGTCGCGAGCGTGGTGAGGTTGGCGTTGGACATGAACCACAGCGGGAACAGGCTCGACGGCTCGCCGGTGCGCTCGGAGAGCGGCACCCAGTCGATGGACTTGACCTCGATCCCCGTCGCCCTCGGTGCTGCCACCTCGGTCTGCACGGCGGCGGGCTCCGGAATATCGCGCTGGGGCTCGTTCATGGTGCAACAGTAGGTCGCCGCCCGATCTCGTCCCATCCCCGGAATCCGATGGAGCCCATAGGGTTCGCCGATACGCGAATCGGGCGCCCCCTAAGGGACGCCCGATGCGCTTCAGTCGCGCGAGGTCACTGCGCGGCACCGTCCAGCTCGAGGAGCTTCTGGACCGCTGCCGTCAGGCGCTTGTCGGCGGCCGCGAAGGCTTCGAGGTCTCCTGCCTTCAGCGCTGCCTCGCGGTCGAGCAGCGCCTGCTGGGCGGCCGCGAGGGCCGCGGCCTCATCGCCCGTGGGCTCTGCGGGTTCGGTCGGCTCGGTCGGCGTCTCGCCGGTGCTCGGATCGTCCTCACCCGGTTCCGTCGGCTCGACGGTGTCGTCACCGCCGGTCGCACCCGAGTCGCCCCCGAAGAGCGTGTCGAGCGCCTCGGTGAGCGTGTTCTCGAAGGCCACCCGATCACCGAAGGCGACGAGGACCTTCTGCAGCCTCGGGAGCTGCGTGCCCTCGGAGGACTGCACGTACACGGGCTGAACGTAGAGCAGACCGCCACCCACCGGAAGCGTGAGCAGGTTGCCGTAGATCACCTCGGACTCGCCCTGTTGCAGCAGGTTCAGCTGCGGCACGACGGCGGTGTCCGAGTTGTAGGTGTTCTGCACCTGGCCGGGACCGGGCACAGTGGTGTCCGTGTCGATCTCCAGCATCCGGAGCTGGCCGTAGCCCTCGCCCTTCACTCCGGCCTCCGACCCGGCATCCGAGTCCACCGCGAGGTAGCCCATCAGCACGTCTCGGCTGCCGCCCGCTCCCTGGGAGACGGGGATGAAGGTGGAGAACATCGAGAAGCGCGGCGAATCCTGCCCCGGCATCTGCATCGTCAGGTAGTACGGCGGCTGCAGCATCGCGTCGCTGCGGGGGTCGTTCGGCGTCTGCCAGCGGTTGTCCTGCTGGGCGAACGATCCGGCCGTGTCGACGTGGTAGATCCCCAGCACGTCGCGCTGCACCTTGAACAGGTCGGTCGGGTAGCGCACGTGGCTCATGAGCTCGCCGGACATCTCGCTGATCGGCTTGACCGTCGACGGGTAGACCTTCTGCCAGGTCTCCAGCACCGGGTCCTCCTCGTCCCACGCGTAGAGCGTGACCGAGCCGTCGTAGGCGTCGACCGTGGCCTTCACGGAGTTGCGGATGTAGTTGATGTCGTCGATCGCGAGCGTGGGCGACGGGACGTTGGAGTCGGCGATCGCGTCCGACAGGCTGACGCCGGTCGAGTACGGGTACGTCGAGCTGGTGGTGTAGCCGTCGACGATCCAGACGATGCGGCCGTCGACGACGCTCGGGTACGGGTCGCTGTCGAGCTCGAGGTACGGGGCGACCTTCTGCACGCGCGTCTTCGGATCGCGGTCGTAGAGGATCTGGGAATCCTCGTTCACGAGGTTCGAGAACAGGATCTGCTCGGACTGGAACTTCAGCGCGTACAGCAGCTTCGTGAACGTGTTGCCGACGGCGGGGCCGCCCTCGCCCTCGAACGTCGTCTTCGTCTCACTGGACCCGTCCTTGCCGCGCGGGTAGTCGATCTCCGCCGGCTCCGAGCCCTCGGGGGCGCCGACGATCGAGTACTCCGGGGAGTTCTCGCCGAAGTAGACGCGCGGTTCGAAGTTCTCGCGGTCGGTGAGGAACCCGGACGACGGGATGCCGCGCTCGAGGAACACCGGCTCGCCGTCGCTGGTGCGCTGGTTGCCGGCGGCAGCGACGAGGCCGTAGCCGTGCGTGTAGACCGCGACGCGGTTGTTCCAGTTGTCGCCGTCGCCGAGACCCGACATGTCGAGGTCTCGCACGGAGACGACCGTGTCCTGCATCACGCCGTCGATCTCGTACCGGTCGACGTCCATCGTCGTCTGGAACTGGTAGTACCCGCGGTACTGCTCGAGCTGGCGCACGGTCGGCGGGATGACCTTCGGGTCCATGATGCGGATCGACGCCGTGGTCTCGGCGTCCTCACGCAGCTGGCCCGCGGCGGCATCCGTCTCGGCCTCGAAGGCCGTGGTCTCGAGGTCGGCGATGCCGTAGGCCTCCTTCGTGCCGTCGATGTTCCGCTGGTAGTACTCGGCCTGGTAGGCGTTCTGGTTCGGCTTCACCTGGAAGGTGGTGACGATCCACGGGTATCCGACCCCGACGACGAGCGACGTGACGATCAGCAGCGCGGTCGCCGCGAGCGGGAAGCGCCAGCGGCCGATGACCGCGGTGACGAAGAAGAGCACGGCGACCACGGCGGCGACGACCGAGAGGATCGCCAGACCGGGGATGGTCGCGTTGACACCCGTGTAGGCCGCACCGGTGATGCGGTCGTCCGGAGCGGTCAGGGTCTTGTACTGGTCGAGCCAGAAGCTCGCCGCCTGAACCAGAAGGTAGAGACCGGCGATCACCGCGAGCTGGATGCGCGCGGGCTTCGAGATGCGCAGCTCGCCCTGGCCGACGCGCACCGAGCCGTAGAGGTACGACACGAGAGCGGTGACGAGGAGCGAGAGCAGCAGCACGGCCGAGACGAACGCGAGCAGGATCGAGTAGAACGGCATCGCGAACATGTAGAAGCCGGTGTCGATGCCGAACTGCGGGTCGACCGTCGAGGTCGCCACGCCGTTGGCCCACAGCCAGACGGTCTTCCACTGTCCGGCGGCGGCGAAGCCGGCGAAGAGGCCGAAGAAGATCGGCATGCCCCACATCGCCAGGCGACGCAGCGGCTCGATGACCTCCTGGTAGCGGTCCAGCTGCGAGCTGAGCCGCACGTAGACGGGACGCAGACGGTAGGCCAGCTGGATCACGAGGAAGAGCGGCGCCGCCATGCCGAGGAAGCCGACCACGAACATCACGGCCGTGGCGATCCACTGCGTGGTGAGCACGCCGGTGAAGCCCACCTGGTCGAACCAGAGGTACTCCGTGTAGAGCGAGGCGAACACGAAGAACGCCGCGATCAGGGCGGCGATGATCACCAGGGAGATGCCGAGGATGCGTCGGGAGGTTCGAGGCGTGGCCGGATTCGGAGCAGTGGCTGAGTTCGAGGTCACCGTTCCATCCTAGGCGCGCCTCACTGTGCGGCGGCTGTCATCCCGGTCACGGCGAGGTCACGGCCGCTCCCCTGCTCACGAGCCGGCGAGCTCGCACGTGGGGAGAGAGGAGACGTCGCCGTCCGCCGAGATCACCTCGAGCGCGTCGAGCGACTCCTCGAGCGTCGCGGTGCGGATCACCTGCAGTCCGTCGGGCACATGCCCCACCACCTCGTCGCAGTTCGAGGCCGGCGCGAGGAAGTAGTCCGCTCCGGCGTCGCGCGCGCCGTAGAGCTTCTGACGGATGCCGCCGATCGGCCCGACCGTGCCCTCGGCATCGATCGTGCCGGTGCCGGCGATGTTGTGGCCGCCGTTCAGCTCGCCCTCGGTGAGCGTGTCGATGATGCCGAGTGCGAACATCATCCCCGCGCTGGGGCCGCCGACGTTGTCGAGCTGGAGCGTGACGTCGACCTCGAAGTCGTAGTCCGTGCGTAGCGTGATGCCGATGAGCCAGGTGGTCACGTCGTTCTCGGTGTGCTCCTCGGGAGTCACCTCGACGGTCTTCTCCTCGCCCGCGCGCAGGACGGTGAGGGCGACCGGGTCGCCGCCCGCCTTCTGGATCGCCTCGCGCAGCTGCGTGGCGGAGGTGACCGGCGTCCCGTCGATCGCGGTGATCACGTCTTCGCCCTCGAGCAGCCCGTCGGCCGGGGCGTCCGCCACGGCCTCCTGCACGACGACCTTCGCTCCCGTGTCGTAGCCGAGCTCGTTCAGGGCTGCGGCCGTCGCCTCGTGCTGGGAATCGACCATCAGCATCGCGTTGCGCTCATCGCGCTGCTCGGTCGTGACGCCCTCAGGGAAGACCGAGTCGAGCGGCACGACCGCGCGGGACGAGTCCATCCAGGCGAGGGCGAGCTCGAACCAGCTCGGAGTGCGCTCGCGGTTGCCGACGACCTGCACGGTCGTGAGGTCGAGCGTGCCGCCCGTCTCGAACGTCTCGGCACCCTCGACGCTGATCAGCGGCACCTGCTCGCCGTCGGTCCCCGTCGCGGTGCCGAGCGTGTCGTAGACGGGACCGGGACGCTGGATCACGTACGGCGTCGGCAGGAAGGTCAGGACCACGAGGGCGATGAGCGCGACGATCAGCGCCCAGACACCGAGTCCGGGCTTTCCAGACCGCGTTCGATCCACAGCATTCCTCCGTCGTTCGCGAGCGGCGTACAGCGATCTGCTCGCTTCGGGGACGCGTGCAGAAACCTGTGACTAGCGTAGATGCCACGGCTATAGGCGTGCTGAGAGGGCGAACGACATGGCAGACAACGACCCGACTCCCGAGGACTTCCAGGAGTTCCTCCGAAAGATGCTCTCGAACCAGGGCGGCGGGGACATCGACCCCGAGGCCCTGCGGGATGCCATGCAGGGCATGGAGGGCTTCCAGTTCGACCCCGCGATGATGCAGACGATCATGTCGCAGCTGCAGGGTGCGTTCGGCGGAGACCCGTGGGAGAACGCGCAGCGCCAGGCCCTGCACATCGCGAATCGCGACGGCCAGGGGGTGACCGACGGCTCGCGCAGCTCGCTGGTCGACTCGTTCACGCTCGCGAACCTGTGGCTCGGCGAGGCGACGACGATCTCCGAACTGAGCGAGGCTCCCACCGCGATGACCCGCGGCGAGTGGGTCGAGAAGACCCTGCCCGTCTGGAAGGAGATCGCCGGGCCGGTGTCGACGAGCATCGCCGATGCGCTGACCTCCGCCCTCGACACCCAGGTGCCCGAGGAGATGCGCGGCGTCGTCCAGGGCGCGGGCAAGCTCATGCGCGGCCTCGGCGGCTCGGTGTTCGCCGCGCAGTTCGGCCAGGTCCTGGGCAATCTCTCGCTCGAGGTGGTGTCCGGCGGCGACGTCGGCATCCCGGTGCTCCCTGCCGGGACGGCCGCCGTCATCCCGCAGAACCTCACCGCGTTCGGCGAGGGACTGGAGATCCCCGAGGACCAGATCGCGCTGTACCTGGCGACGCGCGAGCTCGCCTATGCGCGCCTGTATCGGCACGCGAAGTGGCTGCACCTGCACGTGATGGCGCAGATCACCGACTTCGCACGCGGCGTGAGCGTCGACGTGGATGCGCTCGAAGACGTCGCCAGCCGCCTCGACCCCTCTGACCCGGAGGAGCTGCGGGCGGCGATCGAGGGCGGGGCGCTGCTCCCCGCGCAGACCGAGGCTCAGCGCGAGGCCCTGACGCGTCTCGAGAACCTCATCGCGACGATCGACGGCTGGGTGGACGTGGTCACCGCTCAGGCCACCGCGCGGCTCCCCGACGGGGCGCGCATCGCCGAGGCGGCCCGTCGTCGTCGCGCGGTCGGCGGCCCTGCCGAAGACGCCCTGGGCGCTCTCGTCGGTCTCAAGCTGCGTCCGCGGCGGATGCGCGAGGCCTCGGCCATGTGGCAAGCCGTGACGGATGCCGTCGGCATCGGCGCCCGCGATGCCCTGTGGGACTATCCCGACCTCATGCCGACCGCCGACGACATCGACGACCCGAGTGCACTGGTCGCCCGGCTGCAGGCCGCCGAGCGCGGCGAGCAGCCGGTCGCGGACGAGTTCGACGAGGCTCTCGCCCGTCTGCTCGACGGCGACGACTTCTCCGCCGAGGATCCGACGGAGAAGACGGACGATGCCGACGGGTCCGACGACCCGGACGGGGATGGCACACCCGAGGGCGAACGACCGGTCTGAGGTCTCCGGGTGGAGCGGGCGATGCGCACCGCTCCTCCCCTGGCTCGGGAAGCACGGAAGTTCTCCACGGACCGGCCTTCTCCGCACCACGGCATCCTGGGCTTCACCAGAATCGGGGGATGCCGCTGACCCCGCCGACCCTCACCCGTCTGGATCCGAGCGCGCCGCTGCTCTGGCGGGATGAGCGGACGCTCCAGCTCGGCGTCGACGAGGGGCTGCGCATCGCGGTCGACGCACCGTGGGTGGAGCTGCTGCTGAGTCGCCTGCGCTCCGGCTTCCGCCGAGCCGCCTTCGACGTGATCGCGCACGGCGTGGGAGCCCCGCGACAGGACGCCCGGATACTGCTGGCCAGGATCGAGCACCTGCTGATCGACGATCCGCCGACGGTTCGCCCCGCCTGGGTCGAGATCATCGGCGTCACCGACGGACGCGCCGCCCACCGCGCCAGAGAGGTGCTCGAGGACGAGGGGATCGCGCTGGTCGACCGCTCGGTCCGCGGTGCGGTCGGCGTGATCCTCGTGCAGGGCGCCGCCGCCGCCGTGCAGTTCGCGCGCTACCTGCGCGAGGACATCCCCCATCTCCCCGTCGCCTTCGAGCCGGGCCGGGTCACGGCCGGTCCCCTGGTACTCCCCGGGGAGTCACCCTGTCTGGCCTGCCGAGACGCCGACGATGCGCGCCTCGACCCGGCGTGGCCGCTGCTGCATGCACAGATGATCGGCCGCGGTGCCGCTGTGCTGCGGGCGGCGCAGGTGGCGGAGGGAGCACTCGCGGCGGCGCGACTCCTCGCGGCGGGAGACGGCGGCGAGATCGTGCGGGTCAGCGCGGACGGCTCGCGCGCGCATCGCGCGGTGACGTTTCACGAAGGATGCCGGTGCCGCGCGCCGTCGTCCCCATCTCCGCCAGGAACCGCGACGGTGCCCGCTCTCCTCGCCCTGCCGACCGCGACCACGAGATGTCCAGCGTCCGTGCGGCGCGCGTGACCCCCACATAGGCCAGTCGCCGCTCCTCGTCGATGGCCTCGAAGCTCGATGCGTAGGAGATCGGCAGCGATCCCTCGGCCCACCCCGCGAGGTGCACGTGCGGCCACTCGAGGCCCTTCGCGGCGTGCAGGGTCGACAGCGTCACGGTGCGCATGGTGGGCTCGTGCTGATCCTTCGCCCGCGCCATCATGGCGTCGCTGAACGTGCGCAGGTTCGCCTCGGAGCCCGCTTCCTCCGCGAGTCGCAGGATCGCCCGTCGCGCCTCCCAGCCGTCGCGCTGGGCGCCGCCGGCAGCGGGCGGCTCGTCGGTCAGGCCGAGCTCGCGCAGCACCCGCTGCACGTTCGGCAGGAAGCCCTGCTCGGTCGGAGCCACGGCCGCGGCGCGCAGCGCGAGGATCGCCTGTCGCACCTCAGGCATCGCGAAGAAGCGCGTGCCGCCGAGGACGGAGGTCGGGATGCCCTCCGCCGCGAGCGCCTGCTGCAGCACCGCCGACTGCGCGTGAGCGCGGTACAGCACCGCGATCTCGGCCGGCGAGGCCCCCGCGGCGATCCGGGCGGAGATCGCCGCGGCGATGCCCGCGGCCTCCTCGGACTCGGAGTCGTAGGCGGTGACGGTGGGGGCATCCGCGGTGAACTGCTCTCTGGCGGGGACGAGTTCGAGAGCGCCGGGACGACCGTGCATCAGCGCGTTGGCCGCGGTGAGGATGGGAGCCTGCGACCGGTAGTTCGTCTCGAGCCGCACGACGGTCGCATCCGGGTGACGGCGTTCGAACTCGAGCAGGAAGCGCTGCTCGGCGCCCGCGAACGAGTAGATGGTCTGGCTGGCGTCGCCGACGACGCAGATGTCCTGGCGATCCCCCAGCCAGAGCTCCAGCAACCGGTTCTGCAGCGGCGAGACGTCCTGGAACTCGTCGACCGTGAAGTGGCGGTACTGCTCGTGGACGGATGCCGCGACGCGCGGCTCCGCCTCCAGCATGCCGGCGCAGGCGAGCAGGACGTCTTCGAAGTCGAGCTGCCGGCGCTCGTCCTTCAGCGCCTCGTAATTGCGCATCAGCTCGACCAGCTGCCCGGAGTCGACACCCGTCACCGTGCGGCCGAGCGCGGCGTGCTGGTCGATCGAGAGCATCGACACCTTGCGCCACTCGATCTCGGAAGCGATGTCCCGGAGGGTGGCGGTGCTCGGTCGCAGCCGGATCGCGTCGGCCGCCTGCCCCAGCATCCGCACCTTGTTGGTGATGATCGCCGGGGCGGGCGAGCCGGCCAGCGTCGGCCAGAAGAAGTTCAACTGCGCGAGGGCGGTGGCGTGGAACGTGCGCGCCGCGACGCCCTCGACCCCCAGAGCGCGCAGCCGTCCTCGGAGCTCCCCCGCCGCCTTCGCGGTGAAGGTCACCGCCATGACCCGCGACGGCGAATACGCCCCGGTGTCGACGCCGTGTGCGATGCGATGCGTGATCACGCGGGTCTTGCCGGTTCCCGCGCCGGCGAGCACGGCGACCGGACCCCGCAGGACGGATGCCGCAGCCCGCTGCCGCTCGTCGAGGGCATCGAGTGCGCTCACGCGTGGTCCTCGTACCAGTCGATGATCAGCGCGCGCGCGATGGATGCCGGACCCGGCAGCCCCACAGGGCCGTCGCCGGCGAGGGCGGAGGCGATCTCGCTCCGGGTGAACCACCGGACGTCGACGATCTCCTCGCCGTCGGCGACAGCCGCGGACTCGTCGTCGACGACCGCGCGGAAGCCGATCATCAGCGAGCGCGGGAAGGGCCAGGCCTGCGACGAGATGTAGCGCAGCGAGGAGAGGCGCACGCCGGACTCCTCCTCGATCTCCCGATGCACGGTCGCCTCGAGCGACTCCCCGGCCTCGGTGAAACCCGCGAAGCAGGAGTACATGCGCCCGCCCCAGTTCGCGTTCGCTCCGAGCAGCAGTCGCTCGCCGTCGCGACTCTCGACGGCGACGATCACCGCGGGGTCGTTGCGTGGGAAGTGGTCACGCCCGCAGACGAGGCAGCGCCGCGACCAGCCGGCCTGCCGCACCTCGGTGCCGCCGCCGCAGGTCGGGCAGAAGGGTGCGTCACGCAGCCATCCGGCGAGTGCGATCGCCTCGACGAGCAGTTCGGACTCGACGCGGTCGATGCGTCCGCCGAGGTCGCGCAGCCCGAGCCAGATCTCGTCCGGAGCCGTGTCGAGGGCATCGTTCTCGGGCGGTGCGACGGCGAGCAGCAGCACGGTCCCGTCCTGATCGCGACCCAGCAGCGCCCAGATCGCGTCGCCGACGGCGTCCGCCTGCACGCGCAGCAGGGTCGAGTCGACGACCCGCACGCGCCCCTCGCGCACCACGATGACCCGGGTTCCGGGGTCGTCTCGCAGACGCTCGAGCACGTCCGGCTCCTCGCGGAGCTCGGCGGCGCGGTCGAGGGACGGGGGCTGAAAGGTCATCGACTCCCTCTCTCACGGGCGTGGCGGAGGCGGGACCGCCCCGGCGTCGACCTACCCTGGGGGCATGGGACGCTCTCCATTCACTCTAGCCGCGGCGGTGACGGCCGCACTGCCCGGCGCGGAGGTCACGGGTGCTCGCCCTCTGAGCGCCGACGGCGACGGCCGGTTCGACTCGGCGGTCGCCTCTCTGGCCGACGGCCGTGAACTCGCGATCCGCGTCGCCGACGACGAGGAGGCCGCTCGAGAACTGGCCGCGGAGGCCCTGGCGCTGCGTGCCCTGACCGACGGCGCCCGCGCGATGCTGCCGTTCCAGGCGCCCGAGTACATCGGCGAGACATCGGTCGGCGCGGGCCGCGCGCTGGTGACCGAGCTCCTCCCCGGATTCCAGATCGACGCCTCGCTCGTCCCGGCCGGGCGTGGCGCGGCCGAATCGATGGGTGCCGCGATCGCCGCCGTCCACGGGATGCCGACCTCGGTCGTCCGCGGAGCCGGTCTCGTGACCCGCTCGGCAGACGAGACCCGTGACGAGCTGAGCCGCCTCATCGACTCCGCAGCGGCGACGGGCCGGGTGCCCGCGCGCCTCACGGTGCGCTGGCGCGACGCCGTCGCCGACGACGACCTGTGGCGGTTCGAGTCGACCGTGGTCCTCGGTGGCGTCCAGGCGACCTCGTTCGTCTTCACGGATCACCCCGAGCGCGGCCCCGAGGTCACCGGCCTCGTCGGATGGCACGGGCTCTCCGTCGGCGACCCCGCCGTCGATCTCTCCTGGCTGTCGGCTGCACCGGATGCCGCGCCCGACGTGCACGCGACCTACGCGCGTGCGGTCGATCGCGCACCGGATCCCGGTCTCGAGGTCCGCGCACGACTGCTGGCAGAGCTCGAATTCGCGCGGTGGCTGGTGCACGGCGACGCGATACGCCGGCCCGACATCGTCGATGACGCGGCCGCGCTGCTCGAATCCCTCGCCGAGGGCCTGCGCACCGACGACCTCAGCATCATCGCGGCCCGGAGCGAGGGGGTAGATTCCGCACTCGACGCTCTGGACCGTGTGCCGGCCACCGCCGCGACCCACGTGGACACGTCCATGCAGACGGACGCCTACAACCCGAACGAGCTCTGGGCCGCCGCCGCCGACTCCGACGACGCGCGCGATGACGATGATGACGCCGATGCCGATGCCGAGCCCACCCCGCCGTGGGCCGCACGCGAGGAGGCATCCGACCCGGAGAGCGCCGATGCCGCCCACCGCGCCGAGATGCTGAATCTCGAGACCGAGGATCTGTCCGGCGTCGCGAGCATGTTCGCGGGCACGAACGGGGTCGCCGGCGTGCGCGAGGACTCGCATCCGCTGGCTCCGCAGCGCCGCGAAGCCGACGCCTCGGGCGACGCCTCCGCGGAGGAATCCGCCGACGACTCGGAAGAGGCTCAGCGCGCGGCGCGCGCCGCGCTCCAGCGCTGGAAGAGCTCGTCCTCCGAGTAGACCCGGTCGCCGCGGATGACGAGATCGTCCGCGACGTAGTACAGCGCGACGTCGATCTCGTCCAACGGCACCTCGAAGCGTCGGTGGTAGGCGAGACGGTAGAGCGCGAGCTGCAGCATCCGCTCGTCCCGCTCCTGCGCCGTGCGCGGCGCCTTGCCCGTCTTCCAGTCGACGATCTCGATGCGCCCGCCGCGGTCGTCACGACGATAGACGGCGTCGAGCTTGCAGATGACGATGTGCGCCTGCTCGGTCCCGTCGACACCCGCGCCGAGCGCGAAGTCGATCTCGATCTCGACGGCGATCGGCTTCAGGCCGCCCCACTCGCTGCGCTCGAACGTCTCCTGCAGCGCCGCGAGATCTGCGGCATCCGCCGACGACGTCGGACCGTCGGCGCTGCCGCCGGCGGCGAACCCGGCTTCGGTGGGCGGCTCGTCCTCGTCGAGCTCCCACAGCGCCTCATCGACACGGCTTCCGACGCCGACGAGCTCTGAGCGCTGCTCGACCCAGGCGTGGAACAGCGTGCCCAGCCGCGTCTGCCGGTAGGGCCGTTCGGGCATCGGCCGCACGATCGAGGACAGCGTTCCGGTGAAGTCCGTGACGTAGTCCTTGAAGCGCGAGGCCGGGACGCGGGTCGGGGCCGCGGCATCCGTCCCCCGCTGGCGTGCGGCGCGCTCGGCGAGCAGGCGGGTCAGCTCCGGGGAAGGCTGCGCGACGCCGGTCCTGGTCGCCTGATCGACAGCTGCCGCCGCCGCGGTCACGGCGGCGCGCCGTGCACCCAGCGGATCGAGCGGCCAGGTGAGCGTCGACCCCGGCCCTTCGTAGGGATTCTCGTCCGGGTCGACCGGCTCGATCGGCTCCAGCCCCTGCACCTCGATGGCCTCGATGAGGTAGGGGCTCGGCGTGCGCGGCGCCTTCTGCCCCGCCCAGTGCGCACCGCTGAGCAGCAGGTCGGTCCGCGCACGCGTCACCGCGACATACGCGAGCCGACGTTCCTCCTGCTGCTGATACGCGCGGTGCGCGTCTTTGAAGCGTTTGAGGGCCCCGCCCTGAGGGTTGGCCTTCGTCGCTCCGCCGGAGAGCGAGGCCTGCGCGAGCTTCTGCCGCTTCTCGGGGTCGGTCTCCTCCCCCATCGCCTCGACGGGATCCCACTCGAAGCGCGGCAGCGCATCGCGATCGCCGCGCAGCGCGAAGGGCACCACGCCGAAGCCGAACCAGCCCGAGGTGTCCGAGACGCGACTGGGCAGCTCGTCGGCCACGAGCCGGACCACGGCGACCGCGTCCCACTCCAACCCCTTCGAACCGTGGATCGTGAGCAGCTGGACGACCCCCGGTTCCGGCGGTTCCGGTCGGGGCATGAGCTCATCGGTGCTCTCGGCCTTGTCGAGCCAGGCCAGGAGGCTTCCGATGGTGCCGCGGTCGTCCGCGGCGAGGAACGCCCGCACCTCGTCGGCGAAGGCCCGCAGCTGGGTCGCCGCGATCCGGGCAGGGCCCCTGGTCTCGTTCGACGCGAGCTCGATGTCCAGCCGCAGCTCCATCTCGATCAACCGGATCAGCTCCGGGATCGGCTGCGAGGATGCCCGCCGCAGGCGCTCGAGCATCTCGCCGGCCGCGCGGATCCGTGCGCGCCCCTCCGGCGTGATCTCCTCGAGCATGCGGTAGTCGTCCCTGACCGCGCGCACGACGTCGACGGCGTCGATGATCGACACCGCCTCGTCGGCCCCGCGCGACGAACGCAGCCTCGCCCGCACCTCCTCCGGCAAGGGCGCCATGTCGGTGTCTCGTTCGGCGAGCGTGCGACCGAGGTCGTACAGCGCACCCATGTCGGCGACCCCCACGCCGAAGCGCGGTCCGGTGAGCAGGCGGATCAGTGCCGACCCCGCCGTCGGGTCGTGGACGACCCGCAGCGTGGAGACGACATCGACCACCTCGGGCGTCGTGAGCAGTCCCCCGAGGCCGAGGATCCGATGCGGGATGCCGCGGGCGGCGAGCGCTCCGGCGAAGGTCTGCATGTGCCTCTTCGACCGGAAGAGGATCGCGCCGGTGTGGGGACCGTGGTCTCCCTGCCCTCCGGCTGCACCCTGCGCCTCGTGCGCGGCGCGACGCTCGGCGAACCATTCCGCGACGGCCGCGGCCTCGTCGTCGACCGTGAACGGGAAGCGCACGCTCACGACTCCGTCGCCCGCGCCCGGACGCGGTTCGAGCGGCGGCACATCGAGTCCCGGCCGCTGCAGGGGTTCGAGCACGCGGTTCGCGATGTCGAGGATGCCGCGGTCATTGCGCCAGCTCGTCATCAGGCTGTACGTCTGCGCGGCTCCCGTGCTCGCGAATGTCTTCGAGAAGGCGTACAGGTTGTCGGCGCTCGCGCCCCGCCACCCGTAGATCGACTGGTGCGGGTCGCCGACCGCCATGACCGCGGAATCCCGGAAGAGCTCGGCGAGGAACCGGGTCTGGATGACGGAGGTGTCCTGATACTCGTCGAGGAGCACGACACGGTGCTGCTCGCGGAGCTCGGCGCGCACGTCGGGGGCGGACTCGACGATGTCGTAGGCGCCGCCCACCTGGTCGGCGAAGTCGAGCACGCCGCGCCGCTCCTTCTCGGCCATGTAGTCGCGAACGAGGTCGGCGAGGGTGGGCAGGCTCAGCAGGTTCGACGCCGCCTTCTCGACGTCGGCGTTCGACCGGTAGGGGGCGAAGGCGAGTGCCTGCTCCCGCGCGATCCGCTCCGCGAGGTCGAGATCGACGCGGTGATCCAGCGCATCCCCGGCCAGCCGCTGCACGGCGTCGATCACGGTCCCGAGAGCGAAGTCGATGCTCTCGAGCTCGGGAAGGTCGCTGCGCAGCACCACCTCGCGCGCCAGCATCCAGGACGCGGCTTGGCTGAGCATCGCCACGTCGGGGTCGCGACCGATCCGCGCGGCGTGCTCGCGGACGATCCCGTCGGCGAAGGCGTTGTACGTCGACACCCGCGGACGGATCATCAGGTCCTCGGCGGCGCGGGGCGTCGCCGGATCCCACCCCGTCCCGAATCCCGACGCCAGCTCGTCGAGGACGTGGGTGCGCACGAGCTCGCGCTGACGTCCCGACGCCGCATCCGTGACGCGGCGGAGCGCATCGCCGCGAACGATCTCGTCGAGATGCGGCAGCAGTCCCCGTCGTCCGTACTCGTCGATCACGGAGAGGCGGGTCCCGATCCGCTCGGCGAGCTCCCCTGCCGCCTTGCGCGTGAAGGTGAGCCCGAGGATCTCGTCGCGGCGCACGTGCCCGTTGGCGACGAGCCATACGACGCGTCCCGACATGGTCTCGGTCTTGCCGCTGCCCGCGCCGGCGACGACGAGCGCCGGCTCAGGTGGCGCCTCGATCACGCGCTGCTGCGCCGCGGTGGGCGGCGGCTGCCCCAGGGCGGCGGCGATGTCGGTCGCGGACAGGCTGCCGGATACCGCCCATGCCGTCACGAGCTCACCGCCGGCACGGTGTGGATGCGGCACGGGTGCACGCGGCGCTGCGTGTCGGCGCAGTGCGACTCGACCTGGGCCGTGAAGCTCGACGCCGACATGCCGCGCGCCGCGCCCGCCACTCGGCGCAGGAAGGCCGAGCGCGACTCGTCGTCGAGCGTGTGCTGGTGGGCGATCCGGTAGTCGCTCTTCGCGAGGGTCTTCGACACGATAACGAGGCGCGCACCGGCGAGCGATTCGGGCGGAGCACCCTCGATCAGCCCCTGCTGCACGGCGACCTGGTACGCCGCGAGCTGGGCATGCTCGAGCACGCCGGAGTCGGACTCCGGATCGGTCTTGCCGGTCTTCAGGTCGACCACCACGGTCGGCCCGGCCGGACCGCCCGACATCGACTCCCAGCCGCGGCCGCGCGCATGCGCATGCTCGCCGAGCCCCGGCGGATAGGCCTCGACCCGGTCGATGTACCCGTGGATGATGGCCTGATTCGCGCGGTCCTCGCCGACGGCGTGCACGACGGGTGCGGCCTCCTCGTCCGCCAGGTCGACGGCGAACCGGAACTCGACCTCGCTGCCGATGACCTGGCCGTCGTCACGGCGCACGTCGCCGAGGTACGCATGCAGCCGATCGACGAACAGGTCGGCGCGCCGACGCTCCTTGCGCCCGATCCACTCGGTCTCGAAGTCGAGTTCGGGCCAGTGCTCGGCGACGATCGCGCGCATCTGCTCGAGGTCGCCGTCGGGAACCCGCTCCATCACCTCGTGCACGATCGTCCCGATCCCCGCCGTGGGGGGCATGACGGTGTCGCCGCCGAGAGCCGCGACGACCCAGTTCAGGCCGCACTCCTCGTACGATTCCATCTTCGAGGGCGACACGCGCGCCCCGGCGACCGCCAGATCGCGCAGCGGAGCATCCGTCGATCGCGGGGTCACGCCGTACCATTCGGCCGGATCGGCGCCCGGCACGCCTTCGCGGGCGAGGACGGCGAGTTGCGCGGCCGCCTCGCGCCGCAGCGTCTCGGAGGTCACGGAGGTGAGCGTGCGACGGTGACGGGCGACCATGCCGCGCAGGGTGAGCGGATGCTCGGCCGACACGTGACGCTCCGGCGGCTCGGGGGCGGGCAGGAAGCCGAAGAAAGCGCTGGGCGTCATGTCGTCGTCGTCGACCGCGGTGATGAGGAGCCGGTCGCGCGCGCGCGAGATGGCCCGCACGAACAGGCGCAGCTCATCGTGCAGAGCCGCGCGGCGACGGTCGACGACGCCGGGGGCCTCGATTCTCGTCCCCGTCCGAGCGGCCTCGATCTCGTCGGCGAGCCGCCAGGTCTGCAGCAGTCCTCCGCGCAGGCGGACGTTGGGCCAGACGCCGTCCTGCACACCGGCGACGACCACGACGTCGAATTCGGTGCCGAGCGCGGTCGCCGGCGTCAGCAGCGTCACCTTGCCCGGTCGATCCGGCGTCGAGAGCGAGTCCTCGGGGACCTCGCTGTCGAGGATGTCGCGGACGAACGTCTCGGGCTTCTCGTTCGGCGAGCGCTCGACGAAACGCTTCGCCGCGTCGAACAGCGACACCAGCGCATCGAGGGAACGTGCGGTCTCGGCACCGGTCGGCAGAAGCGAGATCTCCCGCCAGGCCACATGCAGTCTGCGTCCGTCGACCGCGCGGGCCTGGTCCCACACCCGCCACAGGAGGTCGTGGATGGTCTCTCCCGCGGACGCGGCATCGGCGAGCGCAGCGATCGTCTCGGCGAACCGCGCCGCGCTGCGGGACTCGGCAGCGTCGATCAGCGTCAGGTGGGCGGGAGCGGCCATCGCCTGCCGCAGCAGCTCGCGGGCAGGGGTCGACCCGCCCTGTTCGAGCTCGATGTGCCGCAGCCGCGCACGCAGACGCCGTAGCCCGATGGCGTCCATCCCGCCGAACGGGGTGCGCAGCGCCTCCTCCAGCGCCTGCGGGGTCCGCTCGTCGGCCGGCGTCAGCGCGAGACGCACGACGCCGACGATGTCGCGCACGATGCCCTCGCTGCCGAGCGGACGCTGGACGCCTGCCGCTCGTGTCGGGATCTCGCGGGCCGCCAGCTCGGTCTCGAGCGTCGTCACCTGACGGGTGTCGTGCGCGATGACGGCCATGCGATCCCAGCGGACGCCGTCGGTCAGATGCCAGTCGCGCATGACGCCCGCGATGCGGTCCAGCTCCTCGTACGGCGAAGGGGCGATGAAGGTGCTCACGGCCGCCGCAGCCTCGTCGGCCACCGGCACCGGCGCCCGGCGGTGCTCGACGCGACCGGAGACGCCGATCGCCTGGGTCACGGTGCGCGTCAGAGCGGTGAGCGCCGGACGCTGACGGTGCGACCCGTCGAGGACGCGCACGTCGCCCAGCACGCCGGCGAGCTGTGCGAAGAGCTCGGGGCTGGCGCCGCGGAAGGCTCCGGAGGAGATGTCGGGATCGCCGAACGCGAGCACCGCGATCCCCCGGCTCCGCAGAGCCCCGACCACGGCGATCCCGCCTCGGGTCAGCTCCTGCGCGTCGTCGATGAGCACGACCCGCAGCGACGCGAGCGGACCGAGCGCAGCGGGCTCGGCGGTCTGCAGGATCGCGCTCGCCTCGCTGAGCAGGTCGGCGGCGTCGCGGTGCGCCGAGCGCAGGGCGTCGAGCACCGCACGGTACTCGACGAGGAACTCGGCCGCGGCGGCCCACACCTCGTTGCCCGACGCGCGGAGCTCGTCGGGGTGGGCGCCGATCTCGGTGCACTCCGCGAGGAAGGCTCGCAGCTCGGAGCGGAATCCCTTGGACGCGCGCACGGATGCGCTGAGCGCCTCGGGCCACGGGATGCGCTCGTCTTCGGCGTCGCCCGCCAGCAGCTCCGCGATGATGCGGTCCTGGTCGGCGCCCGTGAGCAGAGCCGGCGGCTCGGCGCCGGCACGCACCATCGCGCCGCGCACGAGCTGGAAGGCGAACGAGCCCAGCGAGCGAGCGAGGGGCCCCGGAGTCGCCTGCCCGATGCGCACGCCGATCCGGTCGCGCAGCGCGGTCGCGGCCTGGCGGCTCGGCGTGAGCACGAGCACCTCCTCCGGGCGCATCCCCTCGGTGTCGAGCAGGTGCACGACGCGATCGACGAGGGTGCGGGTCTTCCCGGTGCCCGGCGCGCCGATGATGACCCCCGAGGCGGTCGACGCGGCGGCGACGACGGCTCGCTGCGCGGCATCCGGTGTCATGTCCTCCACGGTATCGGGGCGCGCGGACATCGTCGCCGCGCCCTGCCCGCACGCCGTGTGCGCTCACGGCGAAACCGGCTCCGGCGGCCGATCCTGCCCGGTGCGCGCGGGGTAGAGTTGGGACGTCCGACGAACTTCAAGGAGCACGCGTGGAAATCCGCATCGGCATCATCAACACCGGCCGCGAGCTGAGCTTCGACACCGGCGCGAGCGCGGACGAGGTCCGCACCCAGGTCTCGGCCGCACTCGAGCAGAGCTCGACGCACCTGAACTTCTCCGACGTGAAGGGCAACTCCTACCTCGTCCCGACCGCGAACCTCGCCTACATCGAGCTGGGCTCCGAGGAATCCCGCCGCGTCGGCTTCGTCGCCTGACCGGACGATGTACATCCTCCTCGCGCTCATCGGCGCGTGCGCTCTCGGCATCGGCGCGCACTATCTGATCGGCGGCCGCGACCTGCGCGGCGTCGCCGTGACTCCGGCCATCGCGACGGCCGTGTCGGCGATCGCGTACACCGGCCTGCAGTGGGCGGGGCTCGGCGAGGACAGCATCTGGCTCTGGCTCGCGAGCGTCCTCGGAGCCGTGGCCGTCGCAGTCCTGGCGACGGTGGCGATCGTCGCGGTGCGCCGCCGATCGGATGCCCAGGCCAAGGCCGCGCTCGGGATCTGACCCGGCGACCGAGCTGACGTGGACGAGCGGCGCACGCTGCGCTGGATCAGGATCTGCATCGGGATCATGATCCTCGGACTGTTCGTGAGCGGCGTCACGGCGTTTCCGCTGCGGATCGAACTCGCGATCGGCTCCGACATCCTGCACGCATCTCCTGCCGCCGGCTGGTTCCCCGACGCCGTGGCGTGGGTCGACCGGGTGGCCGATGCGCTGGCCGACGTGGACGGACGCTACCCGTTCATCTCCTACGGCACGGACTGGCTCGCCTACGCGCATCTCGTGATCGCGGTCGTCTTCATCGGCCCGCTGGTCGATCCGGTGCGCAACATCTGGGTCATCCAGTTCGGCGTCATCGCCTGCGCCGGGATCATCCCGCTCGCCCTGATCGCCGGCGGCATCCGCGGCATCCCGCTCGGATGGCAGCTGATCGACATGTCGTTCGGGGTGCTCGGCGTGATCCCGCTCGTCATCGCCTGGCGCCTGACCCGGAAGCTGGAGCGGACGCGGTCGGCCTAGGAGGCGAGCCCCATCGCGTCCATGCGCCGCGCGTGCGCGCCCATCAGCTCGGTGTACACGGGCTCGATGCGCTCGTCGTCGGCCGCGAGCCGCTCCGGGCGCAGCGCTGAGCGGCAGACGAGGATCGTGTCGCCGACGAGCCGACGCGCCCACATCGACAGCAGCGAACGCCACTCCTCGTCGCTCTCGATCGTCTCCTGGATGATCGCGACGATCTCGTGACGCGCATCGTCCTCCCGGAGGATCTCGACCACCCGGCGTCCGGTGTCGGCGTAGCTCGAGGCCAGCGCCAGATAGAAGTCGTCGAGCATCCCCGCGGTGATGTAGACCGCCAGCAGGGTCTCGCGGGGGCGCGCGCCGATGGTCTTGCGGCGGAAGGCGTCGAGGTTCTCGCGGAACGGCAGCATGAGCTGCGTCGGGTCGTCGCCTCGTTCCGCGATGAGGTCGACGATCGCGCGATGCTTCGTCAGCGCCGCTCCGGCCGCGCGGGAGAGGGACTCCTTCTCGGAGAGCTCGGGCGTCGCGCGGATCAGACGCGTGAGCGTCTCGAAGTAGCCGAGCTGGAGGTACGCGGCCTGCCCGAGGAAGCGATTCAGCTCCGGCGCGAGCTCGGCGAAGTCGACGCGGGTCGCGTCGCCCTGATCGCCCCGGCTGCGGAGGGCCAGCGTGCGGCGCGGCGCGGCGTCGCGCTGCCAGAACCACTTAACCACGGGGCCTCCCTGTCGAGTTCACCACGTCGTTCACAATACTCGGGCGCAGCACCTCTTCCTGGCCCGCACCGCCCCTCGGGTAGGCTGGGCGTGTCCCGCCGTCGGAGCGGGCCCCCGCGCCTGTGGCACAAGAGACGGCGTGGATCCGTTTACGTGGCGCCCCAGAGGGTCGCCGGACAGGCATCTGAACAAGTGACAACTTTCGCTGATCTCAATATCGATCAGGACATCATCGACGCGCTCGCCTCCAAGGGCATCGTCGACGCTTTCCCCATCCAGGAGCAGACCATCCCCCTCGGCCTTCCCGGCCAGGACATCATCGGCCAGGCGAAGACGGGTACCGGCAAGACCTTCGGCTTCGGCATCCCCGTCGTCCAGCGGCTCGGCAAGGACCCGGAGCACGGGGTGAAGGCGCTCATCGTCGTCCCGACCCGTGAGCTCGCGGTGCAGGTGTACGAGGACATCGATCTGCTCACCAGCAACCGCTCCACGAGCGTCGTCGCGATCTACGGCGGAAAGGCCTACGAGGGTCAGATCGACCAGCTCAAGGCCGGCGCGCAGATCGTCGTCGGCACGCCCGGTCGTCTGATCGACCTCGCGGGGCAGCGCCTGCTCGACCTCTCCAACGCGACCGAGGTCGTGCTCGACGAGGCCGACAAGATGCTCGATCTGGGCTTCCTGGCCGACATCGAGAAGATCTTCCAGAAGGTCCCGGCCGTCCGGCACACGCAGCTGTTCTCGGCGACCATGCCCGGCCCGATCGTGGCACTCGCCCGCCGCTTCATGACGAACCCGATCCACATCCGCGCCAGCGACCCGGACGAGGGCCTCACGCAGGCGAACATCAAGCACCTCGTCTACCGCGCGCACTCGATGGACAAGGACGAGATCATCGCCCGCATCCTGCAGGCCGAGGGCCGCGGAAAGACCGTGATCTTCACGCGCACCAAGCGTGCCGCGCAGCGCCTCGTCGACGAGCTGGGCGACCGCGGCTTCAACGTCGGCGGCGTGCACGGCGACATGGGTCAGGATCAGCGCGAGCGGTCGATGGCCGCGTTCAAGGCCGGCAAGCGCGATGTGCTCGTCGCGACCGATGTCGCCGCCCGCGGCATCGACGTCGACGACGTGACGCACGTGATCAACCACACCATCCCGGACGAGGACAAGACGTACCTGCACCGCGCCGGCCGTACCGGTCGCGCGGGCAAGACCGGCATCGCGGTGACCTTCGTCGACTGGGAGGACCTGCACAAGTGGGCCCTGATCAACCGGGCCCTCGAGTTCGGCCAGCCCGAGCCCGTCGAGACCTACTCGTCGAGCCCGCACCTGTTCTCCGACCTCGACATCCCCGAGGGCACCAAGGGTCGTCTGACGACCGCCCCGAAGACGCAGTCGGTGAAGACCGAGCGCACGCGTCGCCCGGAGCGCGCAGCGGATGCCGCCGCCGAGGGCAGCGATGAGAGCGGCACGCGTCGCCGCCGTCGCCGTCGCAACAGCGAGAACCCGGTCGGCTCCACCTTCGCCGAGGGCGGCTCCGAGTCGACCGCCTCCGACGGCCAGACCGCTCCGTCCGCCGATCGCGGCGCCGACGGCAGCGGCACCCACGACGGTGCGGGCAAGGAGCACCACGACGGGAAGCCCGCCCCGGCACGCCGTCGTCGTCGCCGTCGCGGCGGCTCCGGCGCCCCCGGCGCCGCCCCCGTCACCGGGGCCTGATCGACGTCGGAGGGGCGGATGCTGCGCGAGCGGCATCCGCCCCTCCGCTGTCTCCGGCACCGGCGCGCAGCCTCGCCCCGGGAATCTGCGGCGGATAGACCCACGCGACCAGCACCACCGAGATGATCATCAGCAGGAACCACGAGCTCAGCTTGCTCAGCGAGACGGGCTGCCAGGTCTCCGCCTGATCGGGGTACGCCCACGCCCCGGCCCAGGTGCCGATGTTCTCAGCGAGGTAGATGAACACCGCCACGCCGCCGAAGACGAGCAGGAGCGGCAGCCGAACGGTGCGACGCCACACACGCGCGTGCATCACGGTGGGCACCCAGAGCGCCACGACCCCGGCGAGCAGCACCCAGCGGGCGTCCCACCACCAGTGGTGCGTGAAGAAGTTCAGGTAGATCGCCGCGGCCAGGATCGCCGTGATCCATCGACGCGGGTAGCGGGTGAACCCCAGATCGAACAGCCGGTAGACGCGCACCATGTACGAGCCGACGGCCGCGTACATGAAGCCGCTGAACAACGGGACCCCGCCGATGCGGAGAACGCCGTCGGCGGCATAGGCCCACGAGCCGGCATCCGTCTTGAACAGCTCCATCGCCGTGCCGGTGAGATGGAACAGGACGATGACCCAGAGCTCGCGTCCGCTCTCGAGGCGGAACACCAGCATCGCGATCTGGATGAGAACCGCGGCGATCGTGAGCGCGTCGTTGCGGGCGAGGGCCGCGTCGTCGGGATACCAGAGCTGCGCGGCGACGATCACGATCAGCAGCGCGGCGCCGAAGATGCACGCCCAGGCCTGCTTGAGGACGAACACCGCGAACTCGACGAGTCCCGCGCGGATGCCGTCCGCCGGAGCGCCGAGGAGCACGCGCCTCGCGGCGGCATCGACGCGGCGCTCCAGGGAAGTCGCTCGCTGCATGCCTGGAACCGTATCCGTGGCGCTCGACAGCCGGCCGGGAGTGTCCCGACAGAATGCCGAGGATCAGGGAAAGCGCGGGGCGGTTCCGGTCGCGCGGTCTATGATCCGGGCGACCATCTCCTCGGACGTCGTGTTCTCCCCCGGGCGGTTGGGCTTGCCGCTGCCGTGGTAGTCGCTCGACCCGGTGACGATGAGGTCGTGCGCGGCGGCGATCTCCCGCAGCTTCCGCTTGCCCGCCTCGGTGTTCTCCCGGTGGTCGATCTCGAATCCGCCGAGGCCTGCGGCGATGAGGCGCTCGAGGTAGGGCACCGGCATCATCAGATCACGGCCGGTGACCGGGTGGGCGATGACCGCCACTCCCCCGGCGTCCGTGATGAGTCGGACCGCCGTGAGCGGGTCCGGGGCGTAGTGGGGTTCGTAGTACCCCTCGCGCGGATGGAGGATGCCGTCGAAGGCCTCGGTGCGGTCGCGCACGATCCCGCGGGCGACCAGGGCGTCGGCGATGTGCGGGCGACCGACGGTGGCGTCGAGCGTGGTCTGGGCGACGACGTCGTCCCAGTGCAGGTCGTAGTCGCGGCCGATGTTGCGGACGATCCGCTCCGCGCGTCCGATCCGGTCGCCGCGGATGCGCTCTGTCTCGGCCAAGAGAGCCGGGTCCTCCGGATCGAAGAGGTACCCGAGCACATGCACGCTGCGCCACTCGTGCTTGGCCGAAAGCTCCATCCCGGGGATGAACGTCACCCCGAGCGCGGCGGCCGCCTCCCCCGCCTCCTGCCAGCCGGTCGAGCGGTCGTGGTCGGTCAGGGCGAGCGTCCGCACGCCGTGCGCGTGCGCCTGGCGCACCACCTCCGCAGGGCTCTCCGTGCCATCGGAATGGTTGGAGTGCAGGTGCAGGTCGGCGGGACCGGCGAATCCAGAGGACGGAGTGGCCATCCTCCGAGCGTACCGAGCATGGCGGCAGGGACTTCACAGGCGGCGCTTCTAGGCTTGTCGGGATGCTTCGACTACTGGGGGTCCTGTTCACCGTGCTGCTCGCGATCGCGACGGCGATCGTGGTGTGGCCGCAGTTCTTCCACCTCGAGCAGACCTACCCGTTCGCGCAGCTCGTGTCGGCTCGCGGGCCGGTTCTGGCGGGATTCCTGATCGTGGCGGTGCTCGCTCTCCTGCTCCTGTTCGCCCGTCCGCTGCGTGGGTTCGCAGCATCGGTGCTCATCGTGGCCCTGCTCGGAGCGGGAGCGATCGGCGCCATCGGAGCCGTGCGCGGCTTCGGCACGTCCGCCCTCCCGGGGAAGGGCGAGGGAAGCGTCCGCGTCCTGACCTGGAACACAGCGGGCGAGGCGGTCTCGGCCGAGCACATCGCGCAGCAGATCCTCGAGCAGGGCGCCGACATCGTGGCGCTCCCGGAGACCACCCAGGCGGTCGGAGAGCAGATCGCGCTGATGCTGCGCGAGCAGGGGCACCCGATGTGGGTGCATCACGTGCAGTTCCGCCCCGACGTGCAGGACGGGCCGCAGTCCTGGCAGACGACGGTGCTGGTCGCCCCCGACCTCGGCGAGTACTCCGTGATCGAGTCGTCGAAGGACGGCACGAGCAACACGGGCTCGGTGCCGAGCGCGGTGCTCATGCCCATCGACGGCGCCGGCCCCACGATCGTCGCCGTGCATGCGGTGGCGCCGCGTATGGAGGAGATGGAGCAGTGGCGGCATGACCTGCAGTGGATCGCCGACCAGTGCCCCCAGGGCGACTTCATCCTCGCCGGCGACTTCAACGCGACCATCGATCACATGGCGCCGCTCGGCATGGACGGCGGCGACATCGGATACTGCCGCGATGTGGCATCGCGCACCGGCAACGGCATGACCGGCACGTGGCCGAGTTCGCTCCCTCCGCTCGCGGGGGCACCGATCGACCACGTCATGGTCTCGCAGAACTGGACGCCCTCGGGCTCGGTCGTGCTCGACGACGCGGGCGGAAGCGACCACCGCGCCCTCGTCGTGCAGCTGGAGCCGGCCGGCTGAGCTTCTGCGCATGCCCGCCAGATGACAGACTGGAGGGATGAGCACCGCAGAGCGCGACACGATCGCAGACGCCGCCGCAGAGATCCCCGCCGAAGTCACGACGGAGACCGTCGAGAACAGCAGCACCAACCGCAAGCAGCCGTTCCCCCAGGGCTTCCTCGACACGATCTCGACCGGCTGGGCCGAGCGACCGGAGACGCTTCCGGCTCCGCGGGCACAGGCCGCGTTCGCGGCGACGCGCCGCGCAGCGGTCTCCGCGGCCTTCCCGGGCAAGCGACTGGTGATCCCCGCCGGCTCTCTCAAGCAGCGCAGCAACGACACCGACTACGTGTTCCGCGCGCACTCGGCGTTCGCTCATCTCACCGGATGGGCGTCGGACGCCGAGCCCGACTCGATCCTCGTCTTCGAGCCGACCGATGCCGGACACGACATCACCCTCTACTTCCGCGAGCGCGCGGACCGCACCACGACCGAGTTCTACGCCGACGCCACGGTGGGCGAGTTCTGGATCGGCCCGCGCCCGTCGCTCGCCGGCGTCTCGGCCGACCTCGCCATCGAGACCGCGCACCTCGAGGAGTTCGCGCCAGCGGACGGCGAACTCGTTCTCGACGAGGATGAGGCGCTCACCCGCGTCGTCTCCGAGCTGCGCCTGATCAAGGACGAGTTCGAGATCGCCGAGATGCGCCGCGCCGTCGACATCACCGCGCAGGGCTTCGACGACATCATCCGCGAACTGCCGCAGGCGATCGACCATGCTCGGGGAGAGCGCGTGGTCGAGGGCGTCTTCCACCGTCGCGCGCGCGAGGACGGGAACGGCGAGGGGTACGACACCATCGCGGCATCCGGCCCGCATGCGTGCTACCTGCACTGGACCCGCAACGACGGCAGCGTCGTCCCCGGCGATCTGATCCTCGTCGACGCGGGTGTGGAGGCGGACAGCCTGTACACGGCCGACATCACCCGCACACTGCCGGTGTCCGGCACGTTCACCGAGGTGCAGCGTCGTGTCTACGAGACCGTGCGCGAGGCCGCGGATGCCGCCTTCGCCGCCGCACGAGTGGGCGTGCGGTTCCGCGATGTGCACGCCGCGGCGATGACCGTGATCGCCGCGCGCACCGCCGAGTGGGGTCTGCTGCCGGTCACGGCCGAGGAGGCCCTCGACGCGGATGCCGGCGGACAGCACCGCCGGTACATGGTGCACGGCACGTCGCACCACCTCGGCATCGACGTGCACGACTGCGCGCAGGCGCGGCGGGAGATGTACTACGACGGCATCCTCGCTCCCGGCATGGTGTTCACGATCGAGCCGGGCCTCTACTTCCAGATCGACGACCTCACGGTCCCCGCGGAGCTCCGCGGCATCGGCGTGCGCATCGAGGACGACATCCTGATGACCGCCGACGGCCCCGTGAATCTCTCGGCCGGAATCCCCCGCACCGCCGACGAGGTCGAGGCCTGGATCGCCCGCGTCCAGAGCTGAGCGATCCCGGTGCACGAGGGCGAGCTGCCGCTCGACGACGATCTCGCCGAGCGGCTGATCGCCGCACGCTTCCCAGAGCTGCGCGGTCGGCCGCTGCGGCGCGTGCCCACGACCGGCACGGTGAACACCATCATGCGACTGGGCGATGAACTGGTCGCGCGGTTCCCGCTCCTCGGCGCGTCCGAGGCGGAGCTGCGGGCCGAGGCCGACGCCATGGCCGAGCTGGCCGACGCCAGCCCGTTCCCCGCAGCACGTCCCTACGGGGTCGCGAGCGCCTCCGACGGGTTCGCTTCGGCGTGGTCCGTGCAGACGTGGCTCGACGGCGAGGTGGCCGGGCACGATCGGCACGCGGCATCCGCTTCTCTCGCCCGTGACATCGTGACGCTCATCACGACGATGCGGAGCGTCCCGGTCGGCGGGCGCGTGTTCGACGGCGCCGGTCGCGGCGGGCATCTCCCCGATCATGACGAGTGGATCACGACGTGTCTCGCGCAGAGCGGACACCTGCTCGACACCCGTCGGGCCGCAGAGCTCTGGGCGTCGCTGCGCGTGCTGCCGGCAGCCGGGCCCGACGTCATGAGTCATCGCGACCTCACCCCGTTCAACCTCCTCGTCACCGAGCGGGACGGCGACGATCGGCTCGCCGGTGTCCTGGACGGCGGGAGCTTCGGACCGGCCGACCCGGCGCTCGACCTCGTCGCCGCGTGGCATCTGTTCGATGCCCCGCGACGCCGGATGCTGCGCGACGGTGTCGGCGCAAGCGATGGGGAGTGGCTGCGCGGAGCGGCATGGGCGTTCCAGCAGGCGATGGGCCTCGTCTGGTACTACGAGGAGTCGAATCCGCCGATGAGCGCACTGGGCATCTCGACGATGCGGCGGCTGCTGGAGGATGAAGAGCTGTCGGGGCTGACGGCGTGAAGGCAGCTCAGTCGTGCGATGCGTCGAGAATCAGCCCGGCGGCGGTCGCGACATCAGGAACGATAGCGGTCGGAGGCACCCGCCCAGCCATCGCGTCGCGTGATTCGGAGGAGTCTTTGGCGATCAGAATCGTCTGCAGGCCGACGGCCGCTCCACCGACGATGTCTGCGTCGAGTCCGTCTCCGACCATCCAGCCGTCGAGGGGCTTACCGAGTCTGTCGGCGATCAATCGGAAGAGCGCGGGATCGGGCTTCCGATAGCCCGCCTCCGCCGAGATCGCCCACCCGTCGACCAGGTCGGAGAGCCCGGTGCTGCGGATCTTGCCTTCCTGATTGTCTGTTTCGCCGTTGGTGATGATCCCGAGTGTCCAACCGGCGTCACGGAGCCGCCGCAGAGCGTCAAGGTCCGCGGCTGCGCATTGGACCAGGCCGGGCGTTTGCACCCGGTATTGTTCCCACAGCGCTTCTGGATCCCACGGCAGCGAAAACTCCTCCACGATGTCGGCGAACACCTCACCCTTCGGTCGACGCTGCGACAGCGCAGTCGCTATCGGAGTCACCAGGGCATCCGGGAGCGAAGAAGCTCGCACGAGATCCTTCACCCATCGCTTTGCGGCGCTCTCCTGATCCACCAGTGTCCCGTCGAGGTCGAACAACGCGAGAGACATGGCGGAAGCATTCCCGTAAGCCATCTGTATGGATCAGAAACGCTGCTGACTCGAGGCCCGCGCGAGCATTTCTGATCCATCATCGCTCGCACGCGGGGACGGACGATGTCAGTTCGCGACGATCTCGACCTTGAACCCGTCGGCGTTCTCCAGCCATCCCGCGTAGTGGTCGGGTCCGCCGGCATGCGGATAGCGCTCCTTGTAGAGCGGCTGCCAGCCGTTGACCGGAGCCGCGGAGATGACCGCATCGACCTCCGCCCGGGATCCTCCCCAAAGCGCAAGGTGGTTCATCCCAGGACGACGGCGGTCATGATCGGCGGCCGAGAGGTTCGGCGAGTTCGTCAGCGTCACGTATGCCCCACCGGCGTCCCAGGTCCGACCGCTCGGCCACTCCCCCGTGCAGGGGAGGCCGAGCGCGGTGAACAGCCAGTCCCAGGAGTCGACGACCGCATCGAGATCGGCGACCCAGATCTCCACGTGGTGGATACCCTTCACGACTGCCTCCTCGTTCCTCGCACTCAGCGGCGCACGAACTCCGCGACGATCGGCGCCAGAGACGCACCGATCTCGGATGCCGGGCGCTTCTGCCCCTTCACCTCGAAGGTGTGCCCTCCACCCTCGATCCAGACGACCTCCGCGTTCTGACACGTCGCGACCGCATCCTCGAACTGGGAGATCGGCTGGATGAACGGGTCGTTCGTCCCCTCCACGAACAGCTGCGGCACGGCGATGGCCGGGAGGTGCTCGATCCGCGGCTTCTCCGGCTTTCCGGGGGCATGCAGCGGATAGCCGAGGTACGCGAGCCCGTCGACGGCGAGGCCGTCGGCGACGGCCATGGACGCCATCCGTCCGCCGTAGGACTTCCCGGTCGCCCAGACGGTCGCGTCGGGGGCGGCGGCTCGGGCGAAGGCCACCACCGCATTCCAGGTCGCGATCGCGTGCGTCGCCGGGCCCGGCATCCGCCTCCCCTGCTCGACGTAGGGGAAGTTGAACCGCAGGGTCGAGAAGCCCGCCTCGCCGAGCGCATCGACGAACCCGGTGAGGAACGGATGATCCTTCCCCGTGCCCGCCCCATGCGCGACGATGACCGTCACGCCGTTCTCACCCGAGGACCAATCCGCGGAGACCGTCGTCGGTCCGGTCGGCAGCTCGACGGCGATCCGGACCATCAGGAGCGCAGGAAGGGGATCGCGAACGGCACGCGCATGACCTTGCCCGAGGACGCCCGCACCGTGCCGATGATCACGATCACGAGGTGGGCGAGCGACAGCGCGAAGTACACGGTGATCGGGATGCCGAGCGGGTAGAAGCCCGTCGTCGGCGACTGCGACGTGAGGACGAACAGCAGCACGAAGTGCAGGATGAGCAGGAGCGTGGACACCATCAGGTAGGTGAGTCCCCAGTTCCGCGCCGCCCGCGCGTTCTCGCGCGCCGTGCCGCCCGCGCGGAGAGACGATCCGCCGCTCACCGCCATCGCGATTCCGGAGGCGAGACCGCCGGCGAACGGGAACGGGATGACGATCAGGAACCCGAGCACCCAGGGCAGCAGGCCACGCGGCGGCACGGCCGCCGGGTACACGGGATATCCGGGCGCCGGGTACCCGGGCGCGACGTGCCCGGGAGCGGCGTAGCCGCCCGGAGCCCCCGGTGCGGGCAGGGGCCGATACGCGGGCGCCGCCGGCGGTGCAGGAGGAGGCGGCGGCGTGAACTCGCCCGGCGTCTGAGGGTCGTGCGAGGTCATCGAGTGTCGTCCCGCGGGCCTTCGACCTGGGTCGCGACACCGGGCTCATCGACGGGACCCGGTGCGGGCGTCTCGGGCGTCGTCCCCTCCGGCTGCGGTACCGGCTGCGGTACCGGGTCGGCCGGGCGCGGCGGCACCACCGGCTCCGCAGCGGGCTCGGGCGCCGGCGCCGGAGCGCCGGCCGGGATCCGCTCCCCGTACCGGGGCGGCTCGTCGAGGTTCACCGGGGGTCGCACCGGGGCGACGTGCGCCGAGCCGAGCACCTGACGAGCCTTGGAGAGCGAGGTGGGCATCACCGTGACCTCGTAGTGGTCCGCGGCGAACTGGGTGACGCTCGCGAAGTCGCGGCGACGACGCACGATCGCGTAGGTCACGAGGCTCAGCAGCATTCCCACGGCCACGCCGATGAACACGAAGCCGACGAACAGCTGGATCGGGACCTCGGGGTTGCCCAGCACGAGGATCGCGGAGAGGAAGAGCCCGAGCAGCACGCCGTTGATGGCACCGGAGCGGGCGGCAGCGGCATAGCCGAGCTTGCCGGTCACCCTCTCGACGGTGCGAACACTCTGGCCGACGATCGCGATGTCCCGCGCGGGCACCTCCCCGGCGATCAGCTTCGAGACCGTCTTCTGCGCGCTCTCGTAGTCGCGCGTCGACGCGACGATCTCGCCGGTCTCGGTACCGTTCACAGGACGGTTCAACATGCTCATCCGGCTATTCTTCCACGCCCTGCCATCCCGGGCCCGGGGAGCGCAACCCTCACGGCGGCTCTCGGGCCCGCGCACTACGCTGGGCAGGTGAGCACACAAAGGGTTTTCGCCGCGCGCCTGGCCGGGTGCGCCGTCTTCGACCCCCTGGGCGACCGCCTCGGCAAAGTCCGCGACGTCGTCATCGTGTACCGAAGTACCGCTGCTCCTCGCGTCATCGGCCTCGTGGTCGAGATCCCGGGCCGCCGCCACGTCTTCCTCTCCATCGGGCGTGTCACATCGATCCGCGCCGGGCAGGTCATCACGACCGGTCTGATCAACGTGCGCCGGTTCTCTCCGCGCGCCGGTGAGGTCCGTGTGCTCGCCGAGCTCCTCGGCCGTCGCGTGAACCTCGTCGACGGCACCGGCACGGCCGTGATCGAGGACGTCGCGATCGAGCCGAACCGACTCGGGGAATGGGCCGTCAGCCAACTGTTCCTCCGCCGCCCGAAGACGAGCGCCTCGCCGTTCGCGAAAGGGCCGACGACATTCGCGGCGTGGAACGAGGTCGCAGAGCAGCACTCCCCCGGCGAGGCCCAGTCGGCCGAGCAGCTCGTCGCCTCCTACTCGGAGCTGCATGCCGCCGACCTCGCGAACACGCTGCTCGATCTTCCTCAGCAGCGCATGATCGAGGTCGCCGAGGAGCTGTCGGACGATCGTCTCGCCGATGCCCTCGAGGAGATGCCCGAAGACGAGCAGGTCCACATCCTCGATCGCCTCGGCGACGAGCGCGCCGCCGACATCCTCGACCAGATGGAGCCGGACGACGCCGCCGACCTCCTCGCCCAGCTGCCGCCCAACCGGCTCGAGCAGCTCCTCGAGCTGATGGAGCCCGAGGAGGCAGAGGACGTCAGGATGCTCCTCCGCTACGGCCCGGACACCGCCGGCGGTCTGATGACCCCGGAGCCGATCATCCTCTCGGCGGATGCCACGGTCGCCGAGGCCCTGGCGCTGATCCGTCGGCATGAGCTCCACCCGGCGCTGGCGGCAGCCGTGTTCGTGACCCTCCCGCCGTTCGAGACCCCGACCGGCCGCCTCCTCGGCATGGTGCACTTCCAGCGGATGCTGCGCTATCCGCCGCACGAACGTCTCGGCGGGATCATGGACGACAGTCTCGAGCCCGTGCCCGCGAACGCGTCCGCCGCCGAGGTCGCGCGTCTCCTGGCGAGCTACGACCTCGTCTCGCTTCCCGTCGTCGATGCCGCGCGTCGCCTCGTCGGCGCGGTCAGCATCGACGACGTGCTCGACTACCTCCTGCCGGACGACTGGCGCTCGCATGACGACGACGAGCCGACGCCGACCGCCAAAGAGGTGCGCTGATGGCACGTTCGCCCCGCCTCGACGCGCCCCTCGGTCGGGGCACCACACGCGCCCGCCCCACCTCACGCGACCGCTTCGGCCGGTTCACCGAATGGGTCGCCCGCGCGATGGGGACCCCCGCGTTCCTGCTGATGCTCACGCTGTTCTGCGTGGCCTGGATCCTCTGGAACACCCTGACGCCCGATCATCTGCGATTCGACGATGCGGCACTGGGCTTCACCGCGCTCACCCTCATGCTCTCTCTGCAGGCCTCGTACGCCGCGCCGCTGATCCTGCTCGCGCAGAACCGCCAGGACGACCGCGACCGGGTGCAGATCGAGCAGGACCGTCAGCGCGCGGAGCGGAACCTCGCCGACACCGAGTACCTCGCGCGCGAGATCGTCGCGCTGCGCATGGCGCTCGAAGAGCGCAACACGCAGCTCGTCACCCGCGATGTCCTGCGCAACGAGCTGAAGGCGCTGCTCGCGGAGCTCGGCTCCGACGAGAAACACGATGAGAAGCACGACGACAGGCACGACGCCGAGAAGCGCTCCGGCGCCGCCTCATGACAGCGGCCGACAGAGTCCGCGCCGCCGTGGCCGCGGTCACGGATCCGGAGCTGCGCCGTCCGATCGGCGACCTCGACATGGTGCGCGAGATCGAGGTGGACGGCGACCGGGCGCGGGTCGGGATCGTGCTCACGATCGTCGGCTGTCCCGCCGCCGCACGCATCGAATCGGATGTGCGGGAGGCCGCGGCATCCGTTCCCGGCATCGCCGCCGTCGACGTCTCGGTGGGCGTGATGACTCCGGCCGAGCGCAAGGCGCTGACCGAGAAGCTCCGCGACGGACGCCCGGCGCGGCAGATGCCCTTCGGCCCCGAATCGCTCACCCGGGTCATCCTCGTCTCCAGCGGCAAGGGCGGTGTGGGCAAGTCGACGGTCACCGCGAACCTCGCCGTCGCCCTCGCCGATCAGGGCCTGTCCGTCGGGCTCGTGGACGCCGACGTGCACGGCTTCTCGATCCCCGGTCTTCTCGGCATCCCGGCGGGAACCCAGCCGACGCGCATCGACGATCTCATGCTCCCTCCGGTCGCGCACGGCGTGAAGACGATCTCTATCGGCATGTTCCTCCGCGACGGCGAGGCCGTGGTCGCCTGGCGAGGGCCCATGCTGCACCGCACGGTCTCGCAGTTCCTCACGGACGTGTTCTTCGGCGATCTCGACATCCTCCTGATCGACATGCCCCCGGGTACCGGCGACATCGCCATCTCGATCGGACAGCTGCTGCCTCACGCGGAGGTCCTGGTGGTGACGACGCCGCAGGCCGCGGCATCCGACGTCGCCATCCGCAGCGGCCTCGTGGCGCGGCAGACCGGGCAGCGCGTGATCGGGGTCGTCGAGAACATGGCCGCGTACACCCTCCCCGACGGCACCGTCGTCGACCTGTTCGGGTCGGGCGGCGGCGCGGCTGTGGCCGCTGCACTGTCCGAGGGCGGCGACGACGTGGCGCTGCTGGCGTCGATCCCGTTGAGTCCGGCGCTGCGCGAAGGCGGCGACGTCGGCATCCCGATCGTCACGACGGAGTCGACGGATGCCGCCGCCACCACGATCCGCGCGCTCGCGCGCTCCCTCGCCGGTCAGGGTCGCGGTCTCGCCGGACGATCGCTGCCGATGTCGATCGGCTGAGCAGCCGACGGCCCGAAGGCCCCGTGGGAGAATGGGACGATGCCCCCTCGCTCCCTCACGATCGATGAGAGCCTGCTCCGACGGATGGCGCGCGATGCCGCCGTCTACTCGCTCACACGCCCGGTCGCGATCATCATGTGGGTGGCACTCGCCGCGGCCCTCGGCATCAGCATCCTCAACCTGTCGGGGCTGGTCGCCGCCGGCGAGGACGACGGCGGTCTCGCCGCATGGATGCCGCCGCTGGTGATCGCCCTCGCCGTCATCGCGATCGTCATGTCCGTCTCGAGCGCCCGTCACGCCGTGCGCGCCGCGATGCCACCGGCGACGCTCGTCTGGGTCTCGCTGGAGGACGAGGTGCTGCAGGTGGGCAGCGGCGACCGTCGCTCGACCATCGCCTACAGCACGTTCCAGGGCGTCAGGGTGGGCGCGGACGCCGTGCTGCTGAAGCTGCGCGACGCCTCTGTCGCGACGGCGATCCCGCGCGCGCTGCTGAGCGACGAGGACGTCGCCACGCTCCGCGCGAAGATCGCCTAGGCAGCCATGCCCTCCGCACGACGCCTGGTCCGGCGCGACGCCGCGACGCGGATCAGCACGATGATCGTCACCGCGACCGCGAACGGCGGGAGGAAGACCGCCCCGAACGACAGCATCGTCCCGATCGGGTAGTCGGCGCCGCCTCCGCGGCCGAGTCCGATGCTCCCGCCGCCGAACGAGTCGCCTGCGATCAGGAACGCGCCGTCGTAGATGTCGAGCGAATCCGCGCACCGGACCTCGTATGGCCCCGCGGCCGGTGCGGTGAACTGCGCGGTCTGCTCGAATCCCGGTTTCGGCGTCATCCACCAGAGGGTGCTGCTCCAGTCGAGCGCCGGCGCCCCGCGCTGCGCGACGGGCTCGCCACCGGGGGCGACGACGACGCACTCCAGGCTTCCGAGGTTCGCGGAGATCCCCTGCGCCCAGATGCCCGCGCGCTCATCCGCATCGAGATCGACGACGATCGCGTCGCCGAGCGGATGAGGCTCCGCGCGGTCGACGGAGGCGACGATCGGCAGGACCCAGAGCATCCAGATCAGCGCGCCGCCGACGGTGCCGAGCACCGCGGCGACCACCGCGAGGCGGAGTCGGGCTGCGGGGCGAAGGTGCGACCCCGCAGGGTTCACGTGGCTTCGGGGTCGTACGGCGGCCGGTTCTCGGCGCTGAACGTCTGCGGCGCACGCGGTGCGACGGGCTCGGCGATGGTGGCTCGCGCCTTCGTCGCGGTCGCGGGCTGCGGCTCCTCCATCAGCGCATCGCGGATGATCCGACGCGGGTCGTACTGCCGCGGGTCGAGCTTGCGCCAGTCGACGTCATCGAGCTCGGGACCCATCTCCTGACGCATCTTCGACTTCGTGTCGCGGACGTACTCGCCGACCTTGCGGACCATGCGGGCGAATCCCTCTGCGGCCCGCGGAAGACGCTCAGGGCCGATGATGAGCACCGCGATGAGGCCGATCAGCAGCAGCTTCTCGAAAGTGAGCCCGAACGTCATCTGTACAGGCTACCGCCGCGCCTGCACTCCCCGCGCACACCGAGCGAATACGCTGAGATCGATCACAGTGCAAGCACGGAAAGGCAGGCCATGAGCGAGCACGAAGCGAACGCGCGTTTCCTTCGCGAGTCCATCATCGAGCCGGATGCCATCGCGCGCGCCCGGGCCCACGCGGTCGAACTGGGAGCGGCGCCCGTCAGCGCCGTCGTCGGATCGCAGATCGCCGTGATCGCCGCCGCGACCGCCGCCCGCTCGATCGTCGAGATCGGCACGGGAGCCGGCGTCTCGGGACTGTGGCTGCTGCGTGGAGCGCCGCAGGCCGTGCTGACCTCGATCGACAACGAGCCGGAGCATCTCGCCGCCGCCCGCCAGGCATTCTCCGATGCGAGAGTGCCCTCGACGAAGGCCCGCTTCATCACCGGACGCGCCTCCGATGTGCTTCCCCGCATGAACGAGGCCTCCTACGACATCGTGCTCGTCGACGCCGACCCCGAGAACGTCATCGAGTATGTCGAACACGGTCTGCGCCTCGCCCGCGCCGGCGGCATCGTGCTCGTTCCGCGCGTGCTCGGCGGCGGCCGCGTCGCCGATCCCGTGCAGCGCGACGAGATCACCGCGGCGTACCGCTCGCTCGTGCAGGAGACGCAGGAGTCGTCGGCCGTGCTCGCGACGGTCTCCCCCGCCGGCGAAGGGCTCCTTCAGCTGGTCAGCATCGCCGATCGCGCCTGACTCTCGTTCCGGACGTCAGCCACCCGGAACGAGAAAGAGGGCGACGGATCCGGAGATCCATCGCCCTCGCAGACCCGCATCGCGGATCCGGGGTCAATCAGGCCGGTGCCACGACGGCGGCCAGCACGTCGTGAAGTTCCTTGGCCTCGGCGTCGTTCACGGAGACGACCAGACGGCCGCCGCCTTCGAGCGGAACGCGCACGATGATGAGTCGCCCTTCTTTCACGGCCTCCATGGGTCCGTCTCCGGTCCTCGGCTTCATCGCTGCCATCGTGGCTCCTTTTCCTCCGGTGGTATGGAATGAGTTTATCGGGTGTCACCGGCGCCTGGACGTCACCTGTGAAGAAAAGCGATGAGCGTTCACTCTCAGGGCACCTGCCAGAACGTGTTCCCGAGGGCGTACATCGGGAGTATCCAGGCCCACTGACCGACCAGGCAGAGCACCAGGACACCGACTCGCCACCACCGTGATCGCGGCACAGCCAGCGCTCCCCACATCGGGCTCAGCGGCAGCAGCAGCCGGAAGGTGCTCGACTGCGGGAAGAACACCGCGAGCAGATACAGCAGATAGCTCGCGCTCCACAGTCGCAGGTCCGTCCCCACGGCGCGCACCTGCGGGAGGTACAGCAGCGCGGCTCCGGCGGCCACGACCAGGAGCGCCAGTGCCACCGGCCCCGCCCACCCAGGCAGCCCCCACAGCCCGAACCAGAACTGGGACGCCTGCACCCACCCCTCGAACGGCACGAATCCCTCGACGCCGCCGGCGATCCAGTGCCGCCGCCATGCGAGCTCCGTGGCGAGATAGGCGCCCGGATCGCCCGTGACGATGCCGGCGAGAAGCTGCCAGGCGAAGCCGGTCGCGGTCGCGAGAGCGCCCAGGGCGACGATGTGCGCGATCTCGACACCGGTGAGGGGATCGTCGCGGCGACGTACCCACCGGACGATGCCGTGCAGTCCGATGTAGAGCGCGAAGGCGAGGATTCCCGGCCGGGTGAAGGCCATCACCGGGATGAGCACATAGAGCCACGCGTATCGTCGACGGGTCATCGCGTCGAGCGCCAGGAAGAGCAGCAGGAGGAACAGCGTCTCTGCGTAACCCACCTGGAACATCGCGGCGAGGGGACCTGCGGCGAAGAACACCACGGCCCAGGTCGCGGCGGAGGCCCCGATGCGATCGCGTAGCAGTCGGTGCAGCGCCAGACAGGCGAGGTACCCGGCGACGAAGGAAAGCAGGAATGCTCCGGCGCCCCACGAGCCGAACACGAAGCCGAGTGCCTTCGCCGCATATGCGAACACCGGCATGAACGCCCAGGCGTTCTCCGCGACATCGCCGGAATCGGTCAGCGGCAGTTCGGCCGGGTACCCGCTCTCGGCGACCAGCCAGTACCACTGCGCGTCCCAGCCGAGCACGAAGTCGATGAGTCCGGCATCCGCTCCGAAGCGCGACAGCGACGTCGAGACCGAAGCCGCCGCGAGGAAGAACCCCGTGGTGACGACACGTGCGACGAGATAGATCACCGCGATGCGCAGGGCGAGGGGCGCCTGCGCCCAGCGACGGGCCGCGCTCAGTGCGAGGTGAGCCATGCGCGCAGGCCCCGCTCCACGGCGTCGATCTGCGCCAGAGGCACGCGCTCCTCGTCGTGGTGGGCCAGGTGGGGATCGCCGGGGCCGTAGTTCACCGCCGGGATGCCGAGCGCCGAGAAGCGCGCGACATCGGTCCAGCCGTACTTCGGTCGTGGCTCCGCGCCCACGGCCGCGACGAACTGCTGCGCGATCGGGGCGTCCAGCCCGGGGCGGGCTCCCTCTGCAGCATCCGTGATCTCGACGTCGAACCCGGCGAGCACGCCGCGCACGTGCGCCTCGGCGTCGGCCGCCGACTTGCTCGGAGCGAAGCGGTAGTTCACCTCGACCTCGCACGCGTCGGGGATCACGTTCCCGGCGACACCGCCGGCGATGCGCACGGCGCTCAGGCTCTCGCGGTACAGGAGCCCGTCGACGGGCACCTCCTTGGCCCGGTACTCGGCCAGACGGGTGAGGATGGGCGCGGCGCGGTGGATCGCGTTCTCGCCGATCCACGCGCGTGCCGCGTGCGCCCGCACGCCGGTGGTGCGGACGATCGCGCGGAGCGTGCCGTTGCATCCGCCCTCGACCTCGCCGTTGGACGGCTCGCCCAGGATGGCGAAGTCCGCCTGGAACAGGTCGGGGCGCACGGCCGCGAGGAGCCCGAGACCGTTCTTCGAGGCCTCGACCTCCTCGTTGTCGTACCACATCCAGGTGACGTCGATCGCGGGCTCGGCGAGCTCGGCGGCGAGCTTGAGCTGCACCGCCGTCCCGGCCTTCATGTCGACCGTGCCGCGCCCCCAGAGGAAGGGGACCCCGTCGATCTCGATGTCCTTCGTGGGCACGTTCTCGTTGATCGGCACTGTGTCGATGTGCCCGGCGATCGCGACGCGCTGAGCGCGGCCGAGGTTCGTGCGCGCGACGATCGTGTTGCCGTGGCGGATCACCTCCAGATGCGCGAGGGGAGCGACGGCCGCCTCGATCGCGTCCGCGAGGGCCTTCTCATCGCCCGAGACGCTCGGGATGTCGCAGAGTGCGCGGGTGAGTTCCACGGAGGACGCGGTCAGATCGAGCAGCATGTCCACCAGCCTACTTACACCGTCATGTGCGACGTGGTCGATCGGCGGGCGCGATAGCGTGGAAGCATGAGTGAATCGCGCAGCGTGTGGGGCATCGGACTGACCACGATCGCCGGAGACGGCACGGTGCTCGACGCGTGGTACCCCGAGGTCGGCGTCGGATCGCCGACGGCCGGCGATGCCGCCGCCGCAGCGGCCACCTGGGAGGCGCTCACCGGCCCGGATGACCGCCGCAAGGTCACGGTCGAGGTCGTCCAGCTCCAGATCGACCTCGACGCCCCGCCTGCCTCCACGTCTGACGCCTACCTGCGCCTGCACGCGCTCTCGCACCTGGTCGTGCGACCGAACGAGCTCAACCTCGACGGCATCTTCGGCCACCTGCCGAACGTGGCGTGGACGAACGCCGGCCCCGTGCACCCCGCGGACGCCGCCCGCCTGCGTCCGTTGCTGCAGCGCGCCGGCATCCAGGTGCAGGGACTCGACAAGTTCCCGCGCCTGACCGACTACGTGCAGCCCGCCGGCGTGCGGATCGCCGACGCGTCGCGCGTGCGCCTCGGAGCGTACCTCTCCCCCGGCACGACCGTCATGCACGAGGGCTTCGTGAACTTCAACGCCGGCACGCTGGGCGCGTCGATGGTCGAGGGACGCATCTCCCAGGGCGTCGTCGTCGGCGACGGCAGCGACATCGGAGGCGGCTCGTCGATCATGGGCACGCTGTCCGGTGGCGGCACGCACCGCGTCTCGATCGGGTCGAGGACCCTTCTCGGCGCGAACGCGGGGATCGGCATCTCGCTCGGAGACGACTGCGTCGTCGAGGCGGGGCTCTACGTCACGGCCGGAACGAAGATCGTGCTCGTCGACGGCCCGCAGACCGCTGACGGCGGTCGCGTCACGGTCAAGGGCGCCGAGCTCTCCGGCCAGGACGGGCTCCTGTTCCGCCGCAACTCGCTCAGCGGCGCGGTCGAGGCCGTGCGCCGCGCCGGCATCGGCGTGACCCTGAACGAGGCGCTGCACGCCTGATCCCTGACCCGTCCGACGGCGTCCGCCGGGCGTGGCGGGCCGGCACACAGGTTGTGCGTGATAGTGTCGGCATGACGCTCCTCGCAGTGCGAGACGTCTGCGTCGTCGACACGCTCCCGCGCCACTTGCCTGGTTCTGGCCATTTCGAACGGCGAAACGATGCGCGATCCCGCGCCGTCGCCCACCTTCCGCACCCGGCCCTGATGGTTCGCGCGTGCACTCTCGGAGATATACCCTATGACTTCCTTCCTCGATCTCGGCGTGCCCGCCGACCTCGCCGCCGTCCTCTCGAAGGACGGCAAGACCGAGGCGTTCGCGATTCAGCGCGACACGCTTCCCGACTCCCTCGCCGGCCGCGACCTGCTCGGCCGCGGCCGCACCGGCAGCGGCAAGACGATCGCCTTCGCGCTCCCCCTCGTCTCCCGCCTCGCCGCCTCGTCGCGCACGAGCCGCCCCGGCCACCCGCGTGGTCTCGTGCTCGCTCCGACCCGCGAGCTCGCCACCCAGATCGCCGCGACCATCGCGCCGCTCGCGGCAGCCAAGGGCCTGCGCGTCACCACCGTGTTCGGCGGCGTCAGCCAGCGCCCGCAGGAGCAGGCCATGCGCAGCGGCGTCGACATCGTCGTCGCGTGCCCCGGCCGTCTCGAAGACCTCATGAAGCAGCGCGTCGTGCAGCTCGACGCGGTCGAGGTCACCGTTCTCGACGAGGCCGACCACATGGCCGACCTCGGCTTCCTGCCGGGTGTCACCCGCATCCTCACCGCGACCCCGGCGGGCGGTCAGCGCCTGCTGTTCAGCGCGACCCTCGACCGCGGCATCGACACTCTCGCCCGTCGCTTCCTCTCGAACGCCGTGAGCCATGAGGTCGATGAGGAGAGCGTGCCCGTGGGCGAGATGACCCACCGTGTGCTGGTCGTCGACTCGACGGACAACAAGACCGCTCTCGTGCGCGACCTCGCCTCCGGCACGGGTCGCCGCATCCTCTTCACGCGGACGAAGCACCAGGCGAAGAAGCTCGCCAAGCAGCTCACCGCCGCCGGCATCCCCGCGGTCGACCTGCACGGCAACCTGTCGCAGAACGCGCGCGAGCGCAACCTCAGCGCCTTCTCGACCGCTCCCGACAAGGGTGGCGTGCGCGTGCTCGTCGCGACCGACGTCGCCGCCCGCGGCGTGCACGTCGACAACGTCGACCTGGTCGTCCACGTCGACCCGCCCGTCGAGCACAAGGCGTACCTGCACCGCTCCGGTCGCACCGCTCGCGCCGGCGCCGCAGGAACCGTCGTCACGGTCGTGCTCCCCGAGCAGCGTCGCGACGTCAAGGACCTGCTGCGCAAGGCCGCGATCGACGCACCGCTCGAGAACGCGACGCAGGATGCCATCACCGGTCTCGTGCCCGAGCGCGCGGCTCACGTGCGTCCGGCTCCCATCCAGGCGCAGCAGCCGCAGCGTCAGGCCAAGCAGCGTCCGGCCGGCGGAGAGCGTGCCGGCGCCTCCACGCCCCCGGCACGTCGCCGTCGTCCCCGCTCCGGCCAGGGCGGCCAGGGCCAGGGCGGCCAGGGCCAGGGCGGCCAGGCCCGTCAGGGCGGCGCCTCGCGCCAGGGCCAGGGCGGTCGCGGCTACCAGGGACGCTGAGTCTCCCCACCTGATCCGCTCGCAGATCAGGTGACGCGAAAGGTCGCCGCGCATTCGCGCGGCGACCTTCTGCGTCCCCGTGGCGGGGCGTCAGCGCCGCACCGCGTCCAGGACCACCGGGTCGGAGCACCCGCGGACGAAGCCCGCGAGACGTCGCCGGATCTCGAAGCCGAGCACCCGCGCGCCGAGCCACTCGGCGATCGGTGCGAGCCAGACCGGTCGGCAGGAGAAGTTGTACTTCCACACGGCCAGCGTGCCGCCAGCCACGGCCGTGAACCGCCACCCTCCGCCGAGCTTCTCGAAGAACCACGGCCCCGTCTCCATCACCATTCCGACGTTGGTCGGCGGCGCATAGGAGACGTAGCTGCTCACCATGGCGAAGCCGAGACGCTGCCGGGTGAAGGTGCGCACACCCTTGGCCGGAGCATCCGCCTCGTCCAGGAAATGCTGTTCGCTGATGAACGGATCCCAGCGTCGACGGATCGCTCCCGTCGTCTGCGAGACGGCGAAGGCCGTCGCCGGGTCCACCGGCACGACGGCTTCGGCGCTGACGACGGGCATCGGACGCCGGTGTCAGCGGGTCTGGAACGTGCGCTCCGGAGACCCCGTGTACAGCTGCTGCGGGCGACCGATCTTCGTCTGCGGGTCGAGCTGCAGCTCGCGCCACTGTGCGAGCCAGCCCGGCAGCCGGCCGATCGCGAAGAGCACCGTGAACATCCGGGTCGGGAAGCCCATCGCCTTGTAGATGACGCCGGTGTAGAAGTCGACGTTCGGGTACAGACGGCGCTCGCGGAAGTAGTCGTCGGCGAGCGCGAGCTCCTCGAGCTCCTTCGCGAGGTCCAGCAGCGGGTCGGTGACGCCCAGCGAGGACAGCACCTCGTCCGCGGCCTCCTTGACGAGCTTGGCGCGCGGGTCGTAGTTCTTGTAGACCCGGTGCCCGAAGCCCATCAGCTTCACGCCCTCTTCCTTGTTCTTCACCCGCTCGACGAAGCGCGAGACGCTCTGACCGGAGTCGCGGATCTGGCCGAGCATCGTGAGGACGGCCTCGTTCGCCCCGCCGTGGAGCGGACCGGAGAGGGCCTGGATGCCCGCCGAGATCGACGCGAACTGGTTCGCGCCCGTGGAACCCACCAGGCGCACGGTCGAGGTCGACGCGTTCTGCTCGTGGTCCTCGTGGAGGATGAGGAGCAGCTCGAGAGCCTTGGACATGACCGGGTTGATCTCGTAGGGCTCCGAGAGCACGCCGAAGTTCAGCTTGAGGAAGTTCTCCACGAACCCGAGCGAGTTGTCCGGGTAGAGGAAGGCCTGGCCGACGCTCTTCTTGTGCGCGTACGCCGCGATCACCGGAAGCTTCGCGAGCATGCGGATCATGTTCAGCTCGACGTGCTCGGGATTGTGCGGGTCGGTCTGGCCCTCGTAGTAGGTCGAGAGCGCGGCGACGGCCGAGGACAGCACCGACATCGGGTGCGCGGTGTGCGGCAGGGCCGAGAAGAACCGCTTGAGGTCTTCGTGCAGCAGCGTGTGACGACGGATCTTCTCGTCGAACTCGGCGAGCTCGGAGGCCGACGGCAGCTCACCGTAGATGAGGAGCCAGGCGACCTCGAGGTAGCTCGTGGAGTTGGCCAGCTGCTCGATCGGGTACCCGCGATAGCGCAGGATGCCCTTGTCTCCGTCGATGAAGGTGATGTCCGACTTGGTCGACGCGGTGTTGACGAATCCGTAGTCCAGACCGGTGTAGCCGGTCTGCCGGGTCAGGGTCGAGAAGTCGATGCTGTCGTGGCCTGCCGTGCCGCGCACCAGCGGGAATTCGGCGGTCGTGTCGCCGATCGTCAGCTTCGCCGTCTGGTCTGCCGCTGCGCTCACGCGGACCTCCTCCTGGTGTCCGACCCCCGCTCGTCGCGTCGGTGTCGGACAAGATCTTGATCAAGCCGGAACTGGCGATCTCACGGCGCTGAGGCACCAGGTCGGTACCCGACCGAATCGCCTTTACAGCCTAGTAGGCACGCAGGCCTACTGTGACATCCGCCAAACGGACGGCGGATTTGACGAGGGAATCTACAGCTTTCCTTCATTCAGGCGTCGCGCGGCCTCCAGGACGCGGTCGGTCGCCGCGGTCAGCGCCAGCCGCACGTGCTGCCCGGACGCCGTTCCGTAGAACGGACCCGGACCCGCGAGGATGCCGAGATCGGCGAGCCGGCCCATCGATTCCCAGGCATCCCGCCCCTCGGTCGCCCAGAGGTACAGCCCCGCCTCGGAGCCGTCGATGCGGAAGCCCGCGGCCTCCAGCGCCGGACGCAGCGCATCGCGGCGCTCACGGTAGAGCTCCTTCTGGACCGCGACATGCTCGTCGTCGCCGAGTGCCCTCGCCATGGCGTGCTGCACGGGCGCAGGCGGCATCAGCCCCAGATGCTTCCGGGCCGTGAGGAGATCGCCGACGATGTGGGCGCAGCCCGCGACGAAGGCGGCGCGATACCCGGCGAGGTTCGACTGCTTGCTGAGCGAGTACACGCTGAGCAGGTTCGACCGCCGTCCGCCCGTCACGCGCGGGTCGAGGATCGACGGGATGGGCTCGGTCGCCCACGGCCCGTCCCAGCCCAGCTCCGCGTAGCACTCGTCGCTCGCGAGCACCGCGCCGAGCTCACGCGCACGCCGAACCGCCGCGGCCAACTCGTCGACGGTCCAGGTGCGTCCGTCGGGGTTGCCCGGCGTGTTGATCCAGATGAGCTTCGCACCCTCGGGCCACTCGGCGGGGTCGTCCGCGGCGACCGGCTCGGCACCGACCACGCGGGCACCGACCTCGTAGGTCGGGTAGGCGACGCGCGGATGCACGACGATGTCGCCCGCGCCGAGCCCGAGCAGCGTGGGGAGCAGGGCGACCAGCTCCTTGGAGCCGATCGTCGGGAGCACGTTGTCGACCGTGAGGTCGGGCACGCCGCGCCGACGCGCGTACCAGGCGACGATGGCCTCGCGCAGCGAGGGCGTGCCGAGAGTCTGCGGGTACGCGTGCGCGTCGGTCGCCTCGGCCAGAGCCCGGCGGATGATCTCCGGCGTCGGATCGACGGGAGAGCCGACGGACAGGTCGACCAGACCACCCGGATGCTGCGCGGCGCGGTCGCGGAACGGCACCACGGCGTCCCACGGGTAGTCGGCGAGGTCGCGGACGCTCACAGGGGCGCCTACTCGCCCTGAGGCGGCAGAGCGGCGATGATCGGGTGGTCGAACGTGTACACGCCGACCTTCGCGGCGCCGCCGGGCGATCCGATCTCGTCGAAGAACTCGACGTTGGCCTTGTAGTAGTCCTGCCATTCGTCGGGCAGGTCGTCCTCGTAGTAGATCGCCTCCACCGGGCACACCGGCTCGCAGGCACCGCAGTCGACGCACTCGTCCGGATGGATGTACAGCGAGCGCTCACCCTCGTAGATGCAGTCAACGGGGCACTCGTCGATGCAGGCGCGATCCTTGACATCGACGCACGGGAGGGCGATCACATACGTCACTCCCCCAGTCTACGACTCGCGGGCGACCGCTTGCTCCGCAGAGGGGGTCTCCGTGCGCACGGGAAGCCGCGAGAGCGACGGCCAGGCGACCACGAGCAGCACGAGGCCGGCGACCAGATAAGTCCAGATCCGTCCCGCGAGCGAGTCGGCCACGACGACCGAACCGCCGGGTCCGACGCCGGAGATCAGCACGAGCATCCCGATCATGCCGAGGCCGGCGGCGACGGCGGCGCCCCGATCGTGGGTGAGCGCGCGGACCGCGATGAGGATCGCCGCACACGCGATCGCCCCGACGATCAGCCCGACCGGGATCGGGCCCCACATGAGGCTGTGCCCGATCGTCCCGGCGACACCGTAGACGCCGCCCACGAGGGCGGCCGCGACCCACGACAGGACTCTCGACACCCAGCTCACACGCACCCCTCGATCCTACCGGCGCGGCCTGTGGATCCGGAGTGGGGCCTCGGCTTCACGCCGCGAGACCGAAGAGCCGCAGGAGCGCCGCGACGAGCGCGGCCGCGACCACGACGACGAGGAACGACTGGCGCAGCCAGAGGAGACCGCCGGCGACCAGCAGCGCGGGCACGCGCGCATCCACCGTGATCGCCTGGCCGTCGCCGAGAGTCTGCACCGCCACGAGAGCCGCGAGCAGTGCGACCGTCAGCAGATCCGAGATGCGCGCGGGCCGCGGCGCTTCGAGCAGCTTCGGCGGGACGAGGTACCCGACCGCCTTCAGCGCGAGACAGATCAGCGCGGCGAGCAGGATCGCGCTCCACAGGCTCATGCCCCCTCCTCCGCTCCGGAGTCCGCCACGGGTGTCTGCTGCGGCGGGCGTCCGAGCCAGTTGAACCAGCCGACGACGATGGCCACCAGGGCGGCGATGAGCACAGGCAGCCCCGGCATGAGGAACGGGGTGAGCGCTGCCGCCACGACGGCCGCCGCCACGCCGACGGCGATCGCCTGGCGCTGCTTCAGTCGCGGCCAGAGCAGCGCGAGGAACGCGGCGGCCGCCGCCGCATCCAGCCCCCAGGTGCGGGGGTCGCCGAGCACGTCGCCGACGAGCGCGCCGACCAGCGTCGTGATGTTCCAGCCCACGAAGATGCCGATGCCGGTCACCCAGAAGCCGACCTGCCGCAGGCGCGGGACGGTCTGCGAGATCGCCACTGCCGTCGACTCGTCGATCGTGAAATGCGCAGCGGCGGCTCGCCGCACGGGTCCGCCTCCGACGAGGGGCGACATGCGCATCCCGTAGGCGACGTTGCGCACCCCGAGCAGCGCGGCGGAGGCGACGGCCGAGGGCAGCGCGGCCAACCCGCCGGCGGTGAAGACCCCGACGAACGCGAACTGCGATCCGCCCGTGAACATGAGCAGACTCAGCACGCAGGTCTGCCAGACATCGAGACCGGATGCCACGGCGAGCGCCCCGAACGAGATGCCGTAGGCGCTCGTCGCCAGCACGACGCCGAGAGCTTCCCGCCAGACCTCACGCTCGGCGGTCATCGCGCCGATCCCAGGCTCGTTCGATCTGGTGAACACATGCCTATCATTCTGAACACCGAAGAACGGATAGTCAAGCGAACGATCGTTTGACATGATGAACACATGGAGGATCTCCGCACCCGTATCTCCCGCACTCTCCGCCGCGAGCGCGAGACCGTCGGCCTCTCGGTCTCCGAACTCGCGCGGCGCGCCGGCGTGTCCAAGGCGACCGTGTCCCAGCTCGAGAGCGGTGCGGGCAACCCCAGCGTCGAGACGCTGTGGGCTCTCGGCGTCGCACTCGGCGTCCCCTTCGCGGTGCTCGTCGACCAGCAGTCCAACGCGCCGACGCTGATCCGTGCCGACGATCTCGCCGGCGTACCGTCGTCCGCCGCGGCCTACAGCGCGACGCTGCTGTCCGCCAGCCCTCCGGGGGCCCGCCGCGACGTCTACCTGATCCAGGCCGAGCCCGGCGACCCGCGGCTCTCCGACCCGCATCACGCCGGGACCATCGAGCACGTCATCCTGATCGCCGGGCAGGCACAGGTCGGGCCGGTGACGGAGCCGATCCTGTTGAACCCCGGCGACTACCTGACGTACGCCGGCGACGCGCCGCACATCTTCGAGGCGACGGCATCCGGCACGAGCGCCGTGCTCATCTCCGAGCTGCGCTGATCGTCCCCCGCTCCCCACTCACTCGGCACCGCCCGCGGGCGAGGGATCGGGGATCTCGTGCGGCCGGTACTGCGGCAGCCGCGACGCCGGGAGGATCGCGAGAGCGCTGATCCCGGCCAGCAGGAGCAGGCCGAGCTTGAGCGTCCCCAGGCGCGCCTCCTCGTTGACGACCACGGCCGCATCGACCTGCTCGGGCGTCGCATCCGTCGCTTCGAGCGCGGTCCGGAGATCGTCGTTGCTGACGAAGTTGAGGTTGTCCATGTCGACCTGGGCCACCAGCGCCGGCGGAAGATCCGGATGCTCGACGACCGCGCGTCCGATGCTGAGACCGAGCAGCGACACCAGCAGGGCCCCGGCCAGCGCGGTTCCGACCGCCGAGGCGAGGTTCTGCGTGGTGCCGCGCAACGATCCCACATCGCCCGCCAGCTCGGCGGGAGCCGCCGTCACCAGCACGTTGAACACCAGGGTCACGAGCGCCCCCTGGCCGATGCCGAACACGATGAGGCCGAGGATGGTCGGCAGCGTCTCCCAGTTGTTGCTCACGACGAACGAGAGCCAGACCAGAGCCGCCGTGGTGAGGATGAAGCCGAAGACGCCGATCGTGCGCGGCGGGAACCGCCTGTAGAACCGCACCACGAGCGTCGCCGTGATGAAGACGGTGAGATTGAACGGCATCATGGCGATCGAGGTGTCGAACGGCGTGCGCCCCTGCACGATCTGGATGTAGAGCGGGATCGTGAAGTTCACGCACGCTTCCAGAGCCACGACGATGAACATCGCGTACACCGCGGCACGCTCCCGCGAAGAGCCGAGCACGCTCAGGTCGATCAGCGGGACCTTGCCCTCCGCCATCCGCTTCCTCGTCCACAGGAAGAAGCCCTGCCCGAGCACGAGACCGACGACGACGAAGACCGGAGCCGGCGAGAGCCCGACGATGCTGAAGGGTGCCGCGTCCGTCGCCGCGACCGCACCCCACGCGTTCAGGTTGTTGAACCCCAGCGTGAGCAGCACGATCGCCGCGCCGATCAGCAGCGAGGCGACCAGGTCGATGCGGATCGAGGCGTCGCCGCGGTCGCCGCGCAGCGTGAAGCTGAGCGCGAAGACCAGCACGGCGATCCCGAGCACGATGAAGAACATGGGCCGCCACCCGACGAGGGTTCCCAGCGTGCCGCCGATCAGGAAGGCGCTGACGCCGGAGATCGCCCGCGCCGAGCCGATGGCGCCGATCGCGGTCGCCTGCTGCGCCCCGCGGTAGTTCTCGGCGATGAGGGCGACGATCGACGGCACGATGATCGCCGCAGCGGACCCCGCGACCGCCTGACCCGCGATCGCCCATCCCACGGTCGGCGCGACCAGCATCATGATCGAGGATGCCGCGAACAGCGCGATCACGATCCGGAAGATGAGGACCCAGCCGATGCGCTGGCCGAGCTTCGCGCCCGTCATCACCAGTGCGGCCACCGCCAGGCCGTACATCACGATGGTCGTGCTCGCGACGGTCGGAGGCACCCCGAAGTCGCTCACCATCCCGCCGAGCGAGATCGGCAGTGCGGCCACGTTGAACGACATCAGCACCTGCGCGAGGAACAGGCTGACCATCGGCAGCCAGGAGGTCTTGGTCTCGGGCTGCTCTGTCTGCGTCATGGCTTCTCCTGCTCGGGGGATCGAGGAACAGCGGCGGAATGCTCCGGCGCGGGAGCCGAGGCGAAGAGGTTCAGACCGAGCGCTCGCGACAGGTAGCCGATCGCCATCTGCGCTCTCACGGAGTTGCCGGCATCGTCGAGTCGCGGCGAGAATCCGGCCACCGCGCCCTTGCCGGGTGCGACGGCCACGATCCCGCCGGCGACGCCGGACTTCGCCGGAAGCCCGATCTCGAAGAGCCAGTCCCCCGAGCGCTCGTAGAGCCCGCTCGACGCGACCACGGCGAGCGTGTCCCGGCACACCTCCGCCGAGACCACGCGCTCCCCCGTCACCGGGTTCACGCCGCCGTCGGCCAGCGTCGCCCCCATCACGGCGAGGTCGTGGGCGGTGACGCCGAGCGCGCACTGACGCGTGTAGACGTCGACGACCTCGTCGGGATCGCCGCTGAGCCGGCCGTAGCTGCGCAGCAGCCACCCGAGGGCGCGGTTGCGCTCGTTCGTCGCCGCCTCGGAGGCGTACACGACGCCGTCCAGGCTCAGCGAGCGCCCCGCGAAGGCCGAGAGCCCCTCGCGGACGCGCTCCCACTGCTCGGCCGTCGTCGATCCGGGCATCAGCGCGGTCGTCGCGATCGCCCCGGCGTTGACCATGGGATTCATCGGATGCCCGTCGTTGAGCTCGAGCGCGACGACGGAGTTGAAGGCGAGCCCAGTGTTGTTCACCCCGACGATGTCGCGCACACGCTCATGCCCGTGCTCCTGGATCGCCAGGGCATAGACGAACATCTTCGAGATCGACTGGATCGAGAACGGATGCAGCGCGTCACCGGCGTCGTGGAGACCGCCGCCCACCTCGATGACCGCGAGGCCGAAGAGATCGGGGGCGGCCTCCGCGAGCACCGGGATGTAGTCGGCGACGCGTCCGCCGTGCTCACCGGAGAACCGGGAGTGCGCCTCTCGGACGATGTCCTCGACGCGGTCCCAGCCGGGCAGCGTGCCGGTGGACACCTGTTGCGGGACGTCGAGCCAGGCGGCGGGGTCGAGCACGCGTCCTCCTCGGATCGGAGACGTCCCCAGCCGTCAGTCACACCGTAGCGTTCGTCGGGCCCTCCGACCAGAGGATCAGTACCAGTTCGTGGCCTGCGAGTGCCCCCAGGCGCTGCACGGAGTGCCGTAGACGGACGAGATGTAGCCGAGACCCCAGGCGATCTGGGTCGTGGCGTTCGTCTCCCAGTCGCTGCCCTCCGACGCCATCTTGCTGCCGGGAAGGGCCTGCGGGATGCCCGTCGCGCCGCTGGGGTTGTACGCCTGGTAGTTCCAGCCGGACTCCTTGTTCCAGAGCGACTCCAGGCAGGAGAACTGGTCGCCTCCCCAGCCGTAGCGGCTCGACATCATCTGCTGAGCGGTGGCCTTCGCACCCTCGACCGTGTTCGCGGAGGCGAGAGCCGCGGCGGCGGCCTCTGCTTCGGCGGCGGCCGCGGCGGCGGCGTCATCCGCGGCCTTCTTCTCCTGCGCAGCGGTGAAGGCGCCCTGCAGCGCCACGGTCGCCGTGGCGAGCGCCTTCGTCTCGGCTTCCACCTCGCCCGCGAGGACCGTGACGACCAGGGGCGACATCGCGTCGCGGTCCTCGAGCGCGTCGATGTCGTCCTGCAGCTCCGACACGTCGACGGGCGGGGCGGCGCTCACGTCGAGACCCGAGGCGGTCACGTCGTACGTCAGAGCCTGCGCGCTCAGCACGGCATCCTTCGCATCGACCAGCGGCACCGCCGCGTCGTCCGCGACCTTCGCGTGGGACTCGGTGCCGGCGACCAGCTGCGCGACGGCGGCCGTCGCGTCCGGCATCTCGGCGCCGGCGGCCGGGGCAGACACGATGCCGGCGGTGAGGGTGATGCCGAGGAGAGCGGCGGCGGCGGTCCCGAGGATCATCATCGGACGGCGGGTCGTGGCGCGCGCGGATGCCGCGGCGGAGGCGCGCCGAAGCGCACGGGTTTCATGGAGCATGGTTCGACTTTCGGGTCGTCGTACGCCCAATACAGGAGACTCATCGGGAGCTCGTCCCAGGCGCAAGTGTTCGAGCCTGCCATGCCTTCCTGAACGAAAATTGTGCCTCATCTGGGATTTACATGAGAAGAGGGCCCCGCACGCGCCTTTCGGCGGTGCGAGGCCCTCTGCAGAGCACTCTCGAACGAGGGTCAGGCGTTCGCGTCCTGACGCTTGATGCGGGCGGTCTCGCGAGCGCGGGTGTTCTGATCCAGGTTCACCTTGCGGATGCGAACGACCTCCGGCGTCACCTCGACGCACTCGTCGTCACGGGCGAACTCGAGGCTCTCCTCGAGCGTCAGCTGACGCGGCGGGGTCATCGACTCGAACGTGTCGGAGCTCGCTGCACGCATGTTGGTGAGCTTCTTCTCCTTGGTGATGTTCACGTCCATGTCGTCGGCGCGCGAGTTCTCGCCGATGACCATGCCCTCGTAGACCTCCTGCGTGGGCTGCACGAAGAACGACATGCGCTCCTGCAGGGCGATCATCGCGAACGGGGTCACGACGCCCTGGCGGTCGGCGACGATCGAGCCGTTCTGGCGCGTGGTGATGTGTCCGGCCCACGGCTCGTAGCCGTGCGAGATCGCGTTGGCGATGCCGGTGCCACGGGTCGTGGTGAGGAACTCGCTGCGGAAGCCGATGAGGCCGCGCGACGGGACGATGAACTCCATGCGCACCCAGCCGGTGCCGTGGTTCGTCATGTTCTCCATGCGACCCTTGCGGCCGGCGAGCAGCTGCGTGATCGCGCCGAGGTGCTCCTCGGGCGTGTCGATCGTGAGGTGCTCGAACGGCTCGTGCGTCTTGCCGTCGATCTGCTTCGTGACGACCTGGGGCTTGCCCACCGTGAGCTCGAAGCCCTCGCGGCGCATGTTCTCGACGAGGATCGCGAGCGCGAGCTCGCCGCGTCCCTGCACCTCCCACGCGTCGGGGCGGCCGATGTCGACGACCTTGAGCGAGACGTTGCCGATGAGCTCGCGGTCGAGACGGTCCTTGACCATGCGGGCGGTCAGCTTGTGGCCCTTGACCTTGCCCATGAGGGGCGAGGTGTTCGTGCCGATCGTCATCGAGATGGCGGGGTCGTCGACCGTGATCGCCGGAAGCGGGCGGACGTCCTCGGGGTCGGCGATCGTCTCGCCGATCGTGATGTCCTCGAAGCCGGCGATGGCGACGATGTCACCGGGCGCCGCCGACTCCGCGGGGTAGCGCTCGAGGGCGCGGGTCTTCAGGAGCTCGGTGATGCGGGCGTTGCTGGTCGAGCCGTCGGCACGGACCCAGGCGACCGTCTGCCCCTTCTTCAGCGTGCCATTGAAGACGCGGAGGAGAGCGAGGCGACCGAGGAACGGGCTCGAGTCGAGGTTCGTGACCCAGGCCTGCAGCGGGGCCTCGTCGTCGTAGGACGGCGCCGGGATGTGCTCGAGGATGGCGCCGAAGAGCGGCTCCAGGTTCTCGTTGTCCGGCAGCGTGCCGTTCTCGGGGCGGTTCAGCGATGCGGCACCGGCGCGGCCGGAGGCGTACACGATCGGCACGTCGAGCAGCGCGTCGACGTCGAGATCCGGCACGTCGTCGACGAGGTCGGACGCGAGACCCAGGAGCAGGTCGTGGGCCTCCTCCTCGACCTCGGCGATGCGCGCGTCGGGACGGTCGGTCTTGTTGACCAGCAGGATGACGGGCAGCTTCGCCTCGAGCGCCTTGCGGAGCACGAAGCGGGTCTGCGGGAGCGGGCCCTCGCTGGCGTCGACGAGCAGCACGACGCCGTCGACCATGGAGAGGCCGCGCTCGACCTCTCCGCCGAAGTCGGCGTGACCGGGGGTGTCGATGACGTTGATCGTCACCTCGCCGTCGGTGGCGTGCACGCCCTTGTAGGTGATCGCCGTGTTCTTGGCGAGGATCGTGATGCCCTTCTCACGCTCGAGGTCGTTCGAGTCCATGGCGCGTTCGTCCACGTGGGCGTGTTCGCCGAAGGAGCCCGTCTGACGCAGCATGGCGTCGACGAGAGTGGTCTTGCCGTGGTCGACGTGCGCGACGATTGCGACGTTGCGGAGGTCAGAGCGGAGGGCGTGCGCCATGCAGAAGTCCTAAAGAGGTGTGGGATTGCGCCGGGAAGCCGACGTTCCAGGATAACGCAAGCTGAGGGTCTGTTCCTGAGCGGACGTCGTAGCATCGGGATCGTGACTTCCCGACCTGTCCCGGACCCCCTCTCCTGGGACCCTCCTGCACCCTCCCGCGGCCGCATCGGGTGGGAGATCGCGATCGTGCTCGCGCTGGGCCTCGGCCAGTCCGCCGTGTACGCGATCGTGCAGCTCGCCTACCGGCTCACGGATGAGACGCCGCTGGCGGATCAGACCGCGACGCTCAACCCGTCGCGCAGCGACCGCGAGCTCTTCGATCTCATCTATCAGGTGCTGTCGATCGGATTCTCGCTCGTGCCGGTGCTGCTGGTGTGCTTCCTCCTCTGGCAGTCGCGCCGTCCGCACCTGGGCAGGCTGGGACTGGACGGCACGAGGATCGCAGCGGATGCCGGGCGCGGCATGCTCCTCGTCCTCGCCATCGGCATCCCCGGTCTGGCGCTCTACATCGCCGGACGCGCCTCGGGGCTCTTCGTCGCGGTGAATCCGGCGGGACTCGACGCGTACTGGTGGACTGTCCCCGTCCTGCTGCTCGCCGCCGCGCGGGCGTCGCTGCAGGAGGAGTTCGTCGTGCTCGGATATCTCTTCGCGCGCCTCCGGCAGCTCGGATGGAGTCCGTGGACCATCATCGTCTCCACCTCGGTGCTGCGTGCGAGCTACCACCTGTACCAGGGGCCCGGCGCGTTCATCGGGAATCTGGCGATGGGGCTGCTGTTCGGCTGGCTCTTCCAGCGCAGCGGTCGTCTGCTGCCGTTCCTCGTCGCGCACTTCCTGATCGACGCGACCGTGTTCGTCGGCTATCCCTGGGCGGCGGCGACCTGGCCGGAGCTCTTCGGACTGCCGAGCTGAGACGGGGTCAGCCGGCGTTCGCGATGAACACGGCCACCGCGGCCCAGACCAGGATGACGGCCAGGGCGAGGAGAGCGGGACGATCCCAGCTCCGCCGGATGGGAGCATCGGCGGCGGGATCGGACGCCTCCCAGCGATCGCGGATGTCGGTCAGATCGCGCAGGCTGGCCGGGGCTTTGGGCTCCTCGTCCTGCCGACCCGCGGCGCGCCGCTGCCGCGCCCTGGCCGGCCCGCCGTAGCACGTGACGTCGGTGCCGTCATCGAGCGAGAAGACGAGCTGCCAGCGCAGATCGATGTCACGCACACGACGCCACCCGAAGGTCGTGCGTCGCAGCATGTTCTGCACGGTCGCCTCCGCGTCGTCGATGCGGACGAACGAGACGAAGGCGACCTCGTACACGACCCACAGCCCGAGGAGGATCCACGGTGCGAGCAGCAGCGACTGCCCCCACCCCGCGCGCACGACGGCATCGCCGAGCAGGAACAGCGCGAGCAGCGAGCAGAGGACGAGGAAGACCGGACCGGAGGCCGCACGGAAAGTCCGTGCGGCCCCCGATCCTGGATCGGTCGGCACGTTCAGCGCCCGCCGAGCGGGATCGACGCCCCGGGGATCGCCTTGAGGAGCCGGTCGGTGTACTCCTGCTGGGGGTTGGCGAAGATCTCGTCGACAGTTCCCTGTTCGACGACCTTCCCCTTCTCCATGACGCAGACGAGGTCGCTCGACACGCGCACGACAGCGAGGTCGTGCGTGATGAACAGGTACGTCAGGTTCAGCTCCGACTGCAGCTCGGCGAGCAGCTTCAGGATCTGATCCTGCACCAGCACGTCGAGCGCCGAGACGGCCTCGTCGAGCACGACGATGTCCGGCTTGAGCGCGAGCGCCCGGGCGATCGCGACGCGCTGCCGCTGTCCGCCGGAGAGCTCGTTCGCGTATCGGGTCGCGAGCGTCCTCGGCAGCGCCACCTGGTCGAGAAGCTCCTCGACGCGTTCGCGCTGCGAAGCCCGATCCCCCACACCGTGGATCTGGAGCGGCTCGGAGATCGTGTTCCCGATGTTGCGCAGCGGGTCCAGCGATCCGTACGGATCCTGGAACACGGGCTGCATGCGGCGGCGCAGCCCGAACGCCTGCGCGTTCGAGAGCTTCGACACATCCTGACCGTCGATCTCGATGGTGCCGCTCGTGGGCTCCTCGAGCTTGAGCACCATCTTGGCGACCGTCGACTTGCCGGAACCCGACTCGCCGACGAGGGCGAGCGTCTTCCCGCGCGGGATGTCGAAGGAGACGTCGTCGACCGCACGGAACGCCTCGCTGCGGAAGTTCCCCTGACGGATCTTGTAGTCCTTCGTGAGTCCCGCCACCCGCACGGTCGGCGGGATGTCCGCGAGGTCCTCGAGCGTCTCGATGCCGCGGTCCTCGACGACGGCCTGGATGCGCTGCGAGGCGACGCTCGGGGCTGCACCCACGAGTCGTTGCGTGTACGGATGCTGCGGATTCTCGAGGATCTGCCTGCTCGGGCCGGCCTCGACGATGTTGCCGTTGCTCATCACGATGATCTTCTCGGCGCGCTCGGCCGCGAGGCCGAGGTCGTGAGTGATGAGGAGCACCGAGGTGCCCTTGTCACGCGTGAGCGTCGCCATGTGATCGAGGATGACCCGCTGCACCGTCACGTCGAGCGCCGAGGTCGGCTCGTCGGCGATCAGGAGCTTCGGGTCGGCGGCCAGTCCGATGCCGATCAGCGCACGCTGGCGCATGCCGCCGGAGAACTGGTGCGGGAACTGGTGCAGGCGTCGCTCGGCGTCGCCGAGTCCTGCCTGCTGCAGCACCTCGATCGCCCGCGCCTTCACATCCGCCTTGCCACGGGCGATCCCGTTCGCGCGGATCGCCTCCTTGACCTGGAAGCCGATGCTCCACACCGGGTTGAGGTTCGACATCGGATCCTGCGGGACGAAGCCGATCTCGCGGCCGCGGACGGTCTCGATCTCGTGGCGCCCGAGCGTGGTGAGCTCGCGGCCGTCGAGGGTGATCGATCCGCCCGTGATCGTTCCGGTGCCGGGAAGCAGGTTCACGATGGCACTGGCGGTCGTGGACTTGCCCGAGCCGGACTCGCCCACGATGGCGACGGTCTCGCCGGGGAAGATGTCGAAGCTCGCGCCGTGCAGGACCTCGCGGAGACCCTCCTGTGTGCGGAACGCGACCTTGAGGTCGCGCACGCTCAGCAGCGGCACCTGTTCGGGAGTGCGCTCGCTCATCGGCGTGCCCTCGCTCTCGGATCGATGGCGTCTCGGATGAGCTCGCCCAGGGTCACGAACGCGAGCACGGCGAGCGTGAGCGCGATCGACGGATAGATGAGCGCCATCGGCGCCACCCGGAGCGACGACTGTGCCGCGCTGATGTCATTTCCCCACGACATGGTGTCGCTTCCCAGGCCGACGCCGAGGAACGACAGGGTCGCCTCGGCGACGATCGATGCCGCGAGCGACAGCGTCGAGACGACGAGCAGCGGCGCCAGGGCGTTCGGGATGACGTGTCCGACGAGCGTGCCGAACTTGGAGCGTCCGAGCGCACGAGAGGCGACCACGAAGTCCGCCTGACGTACCCGGAGGACCTCCGCACGCACGACACGCGCGGTGGACGCCCAGGCGAAACCACCGATCGCGAACGCGAGGACCGGAACGGAGCGGTACTGCGAGAAGACCGTCATGACGACCACGGCGGCGAGGATGTAGGGAATGGCGAAGAAGATGTCGCCGATGCGCGACAGCAGCGAGTCCAGCCATCCGCCGTAGAAGCCGGCGAGCGCACCCATGATGAGGCCGACGATCGAGCCGATCGCTGTGGCCAGCAGACCGACGGCGAGCGAGGTCTGCGCGCCCCAGACGATGCGGGCGTAGATGTCGCAGCCCTGGAACGTGAATCCGAGCGGATGCCCGTCCGTCGGTCCGGCATTGCTGTTGCCCAGTTCGCACCCGCTGTTCGGCGGGGTCGATGTGAACAGCGTCGGCCAGAGCGCCATCACCAGGAAGAAGAGTGCGAGCACGACCGAGAACCAGAACAGCGGACGCCGCCGGAGGTCGGTCCACGCATCGCGCCACAGGTTGCGCGGCTTCTCCGCGATGCGCACGGCGTCGACGGAGATGCTCTCCGTCTCGACGGGCGCGACGAAGTGATTCTGCGAGTTGGGGTCATGCATAGCGGATCCTTGGGTCGAGCAGACCGTAGAGCAGGTCGATGACGAGGTTGACCAGGACGTACAGGATCACGAACACCGTGACGAAGGAGACCACGGTGGGGCCCTCGTTGCGGATCGCGGCCTGGTACAGCGTGTTGCCGACGCCGGGGACGTTGAAGATCCCCTCGGTCACGGTCGCTCCGACCAGCAGCACACCGAAGTTGGTGGCCGAGTTGGTGATCACGGGGATCAGCGAGTTGCGCAGCACGTGCACCGGGATCACCCGACTGCGCGAGAGCCCCTTGCTGTAGGCGGTGCGCACCCAGTCCTGGTTGAGCGTGTCGATCACGGAGCTCCGCATCAGACGCATGCTGACCGCGAACAGACTGAAGCCGAGCACGATCGCCGGTAGCCACAGGCCGCCCCAGTCGTTGTCGGAGCCCACTGTGGGTTTGAACCAGCCGAGCTGGATCGCCAGGAAGTACTGCGCGAGGAACGCGACCACGAAGATCGGGATGGCGATGGCGACGAGGGCGATGCCGAGCATCGCGTGATCGAAGACCTTGCCCTTGCGCAGCGCCGAGATCGTGCCGATGACGATCGCGAGCGTGAACTCGATGGCGATCGCCATGACCGCCAGGCGCCCTGTGACCGGGAGGGTCTCTGCGAGGACCTCCGAGACCGGACGGCCGGAGAACGTGTTTCCGAGGTCGCCCTGGAACACACCGGTGATGTAGTACCAGTACTGCACGAGGAACGGATCGTTCAGGTGGTACTGCTCACGCAGCTGCTCCACGACCGCAGGGTTCGGGGTGCGGTCGCCGAACAGGGCGAGGATCGGATCGCCGGGCATGGCGAACACGAGGAAGTAGATGAGCAGGGTGGCTCCGAAGAAAACCGGAATCACCTGCAGAAGACGTCTGAGGATGTAGCCGAACATCTGTGGTCCCGTTGCGAGGAGGCGGAAAAGCTTGTCGAACACAGCCCGCGAGGCGGTGACGACGAATCGTCACCGCCTCACAGGTGAGTGCCGTCCGGCTTACTCGCCGTCCTTCGTGACCTGGTAGAGGATCGGCCAGGTGTCCCAGCCGAACTCGACGTTGTCGACCGACTCGCCCCAGGCGCCCATGGCGTTGGTGTACCAGAGCGGGATGGCGGGCAGGTCCTTGAACAGGATCTCCTGCGCCTCCTGGAACTTCGTGATGCCCTCTTCGACGTCGGCAGCGGATGCGCCCTCATCGAGGAGTGCGTCGAACTCGGGGTTCGAGTAGTCGCCGTCGTTCGAACCGGCACCGGTGCCGAAGAGCGGGCCGAGGCCGTTGAACATCGACGGGTAGTCGAACTGCCATCCGGTGCGGAAGGCGGTGGTCGACTGACGCTCGGTGATCAGCGTGCGGTGCTCGGCGAAGGTCGGGATCGGGTTGCCGGAGGCCTCGATGCCGAGGTTGTTCTTCAGCTGGTTGGCGATGGCGTCGACCCAGCCCTGGTTGGGGCCGTCCGCGTTGTACTGGATCTGGAACGATCCGGTCCACGGTGCGATGGCGTCGGCCTCGGCCCACAGCTCCTTCGCCTTCTCGGGGTCGAACTCGAGCACCTCGGAACCGGGGATGTCCTCGGAGTAGCCGTCGATCACCGGAGAGGTGAAGTCCTTCATCGGGGTGCGGGTGCCGCTGAAGACCACATCGGTGATCTCCTCACGGTTGATCGCGTGCGAGATCGCCGCACGTCGCAGCTGACCCTCTTCACCGCTGAAGTGCTCGAGGCGCTCCGGGATCGTGATGGTCGCGTTGGCCGCTGCCGGCTGGTTCACCGTGCGACCCTCGAAGTCGCTCTCGAACGTCTGCAGGGCGCTGTCCGGGATCTCCTGGAGGATGTCGAGGTTGCCGCCCTGGAGGTCGGCGTAGGCGGCATCGGTGCTGGCGTAGAGGATCATGTCCACGCCGCCGTTCACCGCCTCACGGGGACCGGTGTAGTCCTCGTTCTTGATGAGGTCGATGCTCTCGTTGTGCTTCCACGCGCCCTCTTCGGCGAAGACGTACGGGCCATTGCCGATCGGGTTCTCGCCGAAGGCCTCGAGGTCGTCCCATGCCGCTGCGGGGAGCGGGAAGAACGCCGTGTAGCCGAGGCGCAGCGGGAAGTCCGACTCGGGCTGCTTCAGCTTCACCGTGAAGGTGAGGTCGTCGACGACCTTGAGGCCGGAGAGCTCCGGGACGTTCTCGTCGTAGGAGAAGCCCTCGATGGACTCGAAGAAGTAGCTCGAGAGCTGCTTGTTGTCGAGCGCCGAACCGTAGTTCCAGGCCTTGACGAACGACTCGGCGTCGACCGGGTCGCCGTTCGCGAAGGTCTGGTCGGCCTTGATCTTGATCGTGTAGGTCTGCGCGTCGTCGGTCTCGATGGACTCGGCGAGGTCGTTGTGCACGGCGCCCTCGGCGTCGTAGTACACGAGACCGGCGAAGATGCTCTGCAGCACGAGGCCGCCGCCGACCTCGTTGGTGTTCGTGGGGATCAGCGGGTTCTGCGGCTCGGTGTTGTTGACCGAGATGATCGCCGTGGCGTCACCGGACGACTCCTCGGCGGGCTCGTTGCCCCCGCCGCTCGCGCAGCCCGCGAGAGTCAGGGCCCCGATCAGGAAAAATGCGCTGCCCGCGAGGGCGATCTTGTTGCGCTTCACTTTGTGTCCTCCTGGACTGTTACTCAGACTGCGCGCTCACCGTTGAACACGTAGGGATAGTCGAGCGTAACCCGGGGTCGGGCTCGCGAACGCACTCAGCTAACGAACTGTTACTGAGTGGTGACCATCCGTAACATCCGCGAAACACCCGGAAAGACGCGACGGAGCCGCGCTCCCCGGCGAGGAGCGCGACTCCGTTCAGATGGGTCGATCCGGTGTCAGGCGAAGGCCTCCACGGGCGGGCAGGCGCAGACGAGGTTGCGGTCGCCGTAGGCCTGATCGATGCGGCGCACCGGCGGCCAGTACTTGCCGGCGACGAGCGCGTGCACGGGGTACGCAGCATCCTCCCGGGTGTAGGCGTGCGTCCACTCCCCCGCGATCAGCGAGACAGCGGTGTGCGGCGCGTGCACCAGGGGGTTGTCGTCGGCGGGCCAGCGCCCTGCCGCCACGGCATCCGCTTCCGCCTTGATCATGATCATCGCCTCGATGAAGCGGTCGATCTCGCCGAGGTCCTCCGACTCCGTCGGTTCGACCATGAGGGTCCCCGCCACGGGGAACGACATGGTCGGGGCGTGGAAGCCGTAGTCGATCAGGCGCTTGGCGACGTCGTCGACCGTGATGCCCGTGGCCTCCTTGAGCGGGCGGAGGTCGAGGATGCACTCGTGCGCCACTCGGCCGTTCTCGCCCGTGTAGAGCACGGGATAGTGCTCGCCCAGGCGGGCGGCGATGTAGTTCGCCGACAGCACGGCGGCCGCGGTCGCGCGCCGCAGGCCGTCTGCCCCCATCATGCGCACGTACGCCCAGGAGATCGGCAGGATGCCCGCCGACCCGTACGGCGCGGCCGAGACGGCTCCGCCCTCGAACGTGAAACCGCCGAAGTGCTCGCTGCGCTGCGCGAGCGGATGCGACGGGAGGAACGGCGCGAGGTGCGCCTTCGCCGCCACGGGTCCGACACCGGGTCCGCCGCCGCCGTGCGGGATCGCGAACGTCTTGTGCAGGTTGAGGTGCGAGACGTCGCCGCCGAGGTCGCCGAAGCGCGCGTACCCGAGCAGAGCGTTGAGGTTCGCGCCGTCGACGTACACCTGGCCGCCCGCGTCGTGCACCGCGGTCGTGATCTCCACGACGTCGTGCTCGTACACGCCGTGCGTGGACGGGTAGGTGATCATGAGCGCCGACAGGGTGTCGGCGTGCGCGGCGATCTTGGCGCGGAGGTCGTCGAGATCGACGTTCCCGAGCTCGTCGCAGGCCACCACGACGACCTTCATGCCCGCGAGCACGGCGGATGCCGCGTTCGTGCCGTGCGCCGACGACGGGATCAGGCAGACGGTGCGCTGCGCGTCGCCGTTGGCGAGGTGGTAGCCGCGGATCGCCAGGAGCCCCGCCAGCTCGCCCTGCGAGCCGGCGTTCGGCTGCAGTGAGACGGCGTCGTACCCGGTGACCTCGGCGAGCCAGCCCTCGAGCTGCTCGATGAGATCGAGATAGCCCTGCACGTCGGATGCCGGCGCGAACGGGTGGATGCCGGCGAACTCGGGCCATGTGATGGCGGCCATCTCGGTCGCGGCGTTGAGCTTCATCGTGCAGGACCCGAGCGGGATCATGCCGCGGTCGAGCGCGTAGTCGCGGTCGGCGAGGCTCTTCAGGTAACGCATCATGGCGGTCTCGCTGCGGTGCGCATGGAAGACCGGGTGGGTCAGGTACTCGTCCTGCCGGATGAGCGCGCCGGGAAGAGCGTGGTCGCCGTCGCCGAATCCGAAGACCCGCTCCTTCGTGCCGCCGAAGACGTGCGCGACCTGGTGCAGCTCCGCGGTCGTCGTGGTCTCGTCGACCGCGATGCTGAGCGTGTCGGCATCGACGACGTGGAGGAGGACACCCGCACCGTCGTGCGCCTGCTTCGCGAGTTCGTCCGCACGGCCAGGGACACGCACGGAGACGGTGTCGAAGAAGGCGTCGTGCACGACCTCGGCGCCGGCCTCGACGAGCCAGTCGCGCAGCAGCGCGGCCTTCGTCGCGACCTCCGACGCGATGGCTTCGAGGCCGTCGGGCCCGTGGTACACCGCGTACATGGAGGCCATGACGGCGAGCAGCACCTGTGCGGTGCAGATGTTCGACGTCGCCTTCTCGCGACGGATGTGCTGCTCGCGGGTCTGCAGCGAGAGGCGGTAGGCGGGCTTGCCGTCAGCGTCCACCGAGACGCCGACGAGGCGCCCTGGCAGCTGACGCTCGAGGCCTGCGCGCACGGCCATGTACCCGGCGTGCGGACCGCCGAAGCCCATCGGCACACCGAAGCGCTGCGTCGTGCCGACAGCCACATCCGCGCCCAGCGAACCGGGCGACGCGATCAGGGTGAGGGCGAGGAGATCGGCGGCGGCGACCGCGAGACCGCCGGCGAGGTGTGCGGCGTCGATGACGGCCGAGGGGTCCCAGACCCGACCGGATGCTCCCGGATACTGCACGAAGACGCCGAACAGCTCCGCCGGGAGCTCCTCGCCCGCGGCGAAGTCCACGGAGACGAGCTCGATGCCGACGGCATCCGCACGGGTGGCGAGCAGCGCCTTCGTCTGCGGGAAGGCATCGGCGTCGACCGCGAAGACGTTCGACGTCGACTTCGAGGCACGCCGGGCGAGCAGCATGCCCTCCACCACCGCGGTCGACTCGTCGAGCATGGATGCGTTGGCGGTCGAGAGCCCGGTGAGCTCGGCGACCATCGTCTGGAAGTTGATGAGCGCTTCCAGACGGCCCTGCGAGATCTCGGGCTGGTACGGCGTGTAGGCCGTGTACCAGGACGGGTTCTCCAGTACACCCCGCTGGATGACCTGCGGAGTGATCGTGCCGTAGTAGCCGAGGCCGATCATCGGCCGGTTCACCGCGTTGCGCGAGGCGAGGGCGCGGAGTTCGGCGAGCGCTTCGGTCTCGCTCGCCGCTGCCGGGATGGTCGAGTCGAGCGAGCCCGTCGGTCCGGTGAAGATCGAGGACGGGACCGCCTGGCGCATCAGCGCCTCGACGGCATCTCCCTCCTGGGTCCCTGAACTTGCCCCCTGGGTCCCTGAGCTTGCCCCCTGGGTCCCTGAGCTTGTCGAAGGGTGGATGCCGAGCGCGTCCAGCATGGTCCGCTGGGCGGCGTCGGTGGGTCCGATGTGACGATCGGCGAAGGAGACCACGGGTGGATCAGCCCTCCGTCAGTGCGACGTACGCGTCGCGGTCGAGCAGGTCGTCGGTGGCGCCGTCTGCCACGGAGACCTTGATCAGCCAGCCACCCTCGAAGGGCTCGGCGTTGACGAGTGACGGGTCGTCGACGACGGCGTCGTTGATCTCGACGACCGTGCCGGCGACCGGGGCGTAGAGCTCTCCGACCGACTTCGTCGACTCGATCTCGCCGACGACCGCGCCTGCGGTGAGCTCGGCGCCGACGGCGGGGAGCTCGACGAAGACGACGTCACCGAGCTTCTCGGCGGCGTAGTCGGTGATGCCGATGCTCACGGTCTGGGTTCCCGAGCCCGTCGAAGGACCGGTCGCGATCCACTCGTGCTCTTCGGTGTACTTCAGTGCGCTGAGGTCGGTCATTTGGTCCTCCGGTAGAAAGGCAGGGCGGTCACGGTCGCGGGGATCTTCGTCCCCCGCACATCAAGGAATACTGCTGTTCCCTCTTCCGCGGAAGAAGGATCGACGTAGGCCATCGCGATCGGGTGGCCGAGGGTCGGGCTGAGGGCGCCGCTGGTGATCTCGCCGAGCACCGTGCCATCGGCATCCACCACGGCGTAGCCGGCGCGCCCGGCGCGCTTGCCCTCGGCGGCGAGTCCGACGAGGACGGGAGCTTCCGGGGCCGCGTCGACGGCGTCCTTCCCGATGAAGCTCTCCTTGTCCGCCACCACCACTCGACCGAGGCCGGCCTGCGCCGGTCGGGTCTCGAGGGAGAGCTCGTGCCCGTAGAGCGGCATCCCGGCCTCGAGCCGGAGCGTGTCGCGAGCGGCGAGACCTGCGGGAACGAGGCCGTGCGGCTCTCCGGCGGCGAGCAGGGCGTCCCACAACGCGGGTGCGAGTGTGCTGGGGACGAGCAGCTCGAAGCCGTCCTCGCCGGTGTATCCGGTCCGGGCGAGGAGCAGGGGCTCACCGTGGAAGCGGGCGTCGGCCCAGGCGTAGTACCTCTGCTCGGCCCAGGGCGTACCGACCTCGGTGATGCCCTCGGTCGCCGCGACGATGGCCTCGGCCGCGGGGCCCTGGACGGCGAGGAGGGCGAAGGAGTCCGAGACGTCCTCGACGTCGACCCCTCGGTCGCCGAGGAACCCGGCGAAGCTGCGCTCCTCCCCTTCCGCCCGGGGAGGCCCCTCGCGTTCGACGAGGGACGGGAACGAGCGCACGCGCGAGGCGAAGGCCGCGTCGACGTAGCCGCGGTTGCCGGCGTTCGCGATCACCAGGTAGCGATCGTCGGCGAGCCGGTAGACGATCACGTCGTCGACGATCCCTCCGGACTCCGACAGGATCAGCGAGTACTTCGCCTTGCCCACGGCCATCGAGGACAGGCGACCGGCGAGCGCGTAGTCGAGGAACTCCGCGGCGCTCTCACCCGTGACGAGGAACTCCGCCATGTGCGAGATGTCGAAGAGACCGGCCGACCGGCGGACGGCGTGGTGCTCCGCGAGGTCGGAGGTGTAGCGCACCGGCATCTGCCAGCCGCCGAAGTCGGTGAACGACGCCCCGAGCGCCTCATGGCGCTCGCGGAGCGGGGTGTAGCGGGGATCGGACATGGAGTTCTCCCGTGCGGATTCGGGCGGAACGACGACGTCGACGTTCCTCGGAACTCCCCCTCTGTCATGGGCCTGAGAGCTTCGCCCGCGCGGGGGCTTTCACCGTCGGCGGATCTCGAGCTTCGCTCGAGATCGCTTTTCAGAGTGGCCGGAACCGCGCGGTACGCGTTACCTGAGAGATTGGCGGGGAGGCTTGCTCCTTCGGTGCCCGGCTGCATTCGCCGGGGCTCTCCCGCGGGGGTCATTCGGCCTGTCTTCAGTTGTGGGGTTCAGTCTAGCCGGAGCCCTTCAGGATCGGATGCCGAGTTCGGCGCGGACCTCGTCACGGAGGCGTCCGAGGTTCTCGGGCTCGGGGGCCGCGCCGAGGAGCGTCTTGGTGTAGTCGTGCTGGGGGTGGAGGATGACCTCGTCGGCGGGTCCGCGTTCGACGACGTCACCCTTGTAGAGGACCATGATCTCGTCGGAGAAGTGCCGGGCGGTCGCGAGATCGTGCGTGATGTACAGCACCCCGAGGTTCTCCTCACGCTGCAGCTCGGCGAGGAGATTCAGCACGCCGAGGCGGATCGACACGTCGAGCATCGACACCGGCTCGTCGGCGACGATGAACCGCGCCCCGGGCGCGAGCGCCCGGGCGATCGCGACACGCTGCCGCTGCCCACCCGACAGCTCGTGCGGGCGACGCTCCGCGAAGCTCTCCCCCGGTGTCAGCCGCACCCGCTCCAGCAGCTCGACGGCCCGCTCCCGCACCTGAGCACTGCTCAACTCGGGGTGATGCAGCCGGATCGGTCGCTCCAGGTGATGCACGATCGTGTGGAACGGGTTCAACGACGCGAACGGGTCCTGGAACACCATCTGCACATCCGACCGGTATCGCTCCAACGTGCGCCCGTGCGTCCCCGATGGCACCCCGTCGAGGAGGATGTCCCCGCTCGTGGGGGTCTCCAGCTTCATCAGCATCCGCGCGATCGTCGACTTGCCCGACCCGGACTCCCCCACCAGCGCGACCGTCCGCCCCGGCTCGAGCGTGAACGACACATCCTTCACCGCATGCAGGGTCGTCGTCTTGAACCCGGAACGCAGGTGGAAGTCCTTGGTCAGGTTCCGCGCCTCCAGCGTGCCCGTGCCGCGCGCGGCATCCGTCTTCGTGCTCATCGGGTCCCCTCCTGGCTCACGCCCGTGCGGACGAAGTCGCCCCGCTCGCCCTTCAGCGACGGGAAACTCGACAACAGCTTCTTCGTGTACTCGTGCTGCGGGGTCCGGTAGATCTCCTCCGCCGTCCCCTGCTCCACGATCTGTCCCTGCAGCATCACCGCGATCCGGTCGCTGATCTCGATCAGCATCGGCAGGTCGTGCGTGATGAAGATGACCGCGAACCCGAGTCGTTCACGCAGCCGCATGATCTCGCGGATGATGCCCCGCTGCACGACTACGTCGAGTGCGGTGGTCGGCTCGTCCATGATCATCACCTGCGGGTCCAGCGCGAGGGCCATCGCGATCATCATGCGCTGGCGCATGCCGCCGGAGAGCTCGTGCGGGAAGCTCGTCAGACGCGACGGGTCCACCCCGACCAGGGTCAGCAGCTCCTCGGCGCGCGCGGTCTTGTCCTTCTTCGACATCCCGGGGCGGTGCGTGTCGAAGATGTCGAAGATCTGCGCCTTCACATCGATCACCGGGTTGAGCGAGTTCATCGCCCCCTGGAACACCATCGAGATCTTGTCCCACCGGAACGCCCGCAGACCGTCGCCGTCGAGGCCCACGATGTCGATGTCGTGCCCATCGCGGTCGTGGAACACGATCTCGCCGCTCGTCATCAGCGCCGGCGGCTTGAGCAGACGATTCATCCCGTAGGCGAGCGTCGTCTTCCCGCAGCCGGACTCCCCCGCGAGTCCCAGGATCTCGCCGCGGTTCAAAGTGAGCGAGACATTGCGCACGGCCTTGACGGGCGGATCGACCTCGTACTCGATCGACACGTTCGTCGCTGTCAGCACGGCGTCGCTCATGCGGTGACCCCCTTGGTCTTGGCGGCCTTGCGCACGCGGCGGGCCGCATCCGGCGCGTTGCGGAGCTTCGGGTTGATGACCTCGTCGATCGCGAAGTTGATGAGGACGAGGCCTGCGCCGATGACGGCGATCATCAGTCCCGGCGGCACGAACCACCACCACGCCCCTCGTCCGAGAGCCTGACCGGACTGCGCATCATTGAGGATCGTCCCCCAGGTGATCGAGTCCGTGGGTCCGAGTCCCAGATACGAGAGTCCCGCCTCCCCGAGGATCGCGAAGATGAGGGCGAACAGGAACTGCGCGGTGAGAAGCGGGAGGAGGTTCGGCATGATCTCGACGAGGATCACACGCAGCGACCTCTCTCCGGCGACCTTCGAGGCGTAGACGTAGTCGCGGGTGCGCAGCGAGCGTGTCTGCAGACGCAGCACGTAGGCCGCGCCCGCCCAGGAGGTGATGCCGAGGAAGATCGCCACCAGCTGCCAGGTGCGCTGGGGGACGAAGGACGCGATCACCATGACCAGCGGCAATGCGGGGATCACGAGCATCACGTTGGTGATGAGCGCGAGTCCATCCTCGCGCCATCCGCCCAGGTAGCCGGCGAGAACGCCGAAGAGGAGCGACAGCACGATGGCGATGACGCTGGCGATCAGTCCGACGAGCAGCGAGCCCTGAGCGCCGATCGCGAGCTGGGCGAACATGTCGTTGCCGAGCTTCGTGGTGCCGAGCCAGTGCTCCGCCGACGGCGCCTGAAGAGCGGGATTCGCGGTGCTGCGCGGGTTCTGAGTGAAGATCGGCGCGATGATCGCGAACAGGACGGTCGCGAGCACCAGGATCGAGCCGACGATGAACTTCGGCGACGTGCTGGGAAGGATGCGACGGCGCTTGCGGTCCTGCTGCGTCGCCATCGCGATCGTGCTGGCGGGTGCCGTCGTGGGCGTCTCCTCGACGGAGAGGAGGCCGGCGGTGTTCTGCGGATCAGACATTCTGGCGAGCCCTCGGGTCGATGAAGCCATAGACGAGGTCCATGAAGAAGTTGGCCGCGAGCACCGTGATGGTGATCACGAGGAACAGCCCCTGCATCAGCGCGTAGTCGTTGTTGGTGACCGCCTGGAACATCAGCTTGCCGATGCCGGGGTAGGTGAACACCTGCTCCATCACGATGGAGCCCGAGACGACGAAGCCGAGGGTGATCGAGAAGCCGGCGATCGACGGGATCGCCGCATTCCGCGCGGCGTACGTGGTGAGGATGCGCCGCGGGCGAAGGCCCTTGGCCTCGGCGGTGAGGACGTAGTCCTCGGCGAGGGTCGCGACCATCATGTTGCGCATGCCGAACATCCAGCCGCCCACCGAGGAGATGACGATGGTGATCGCCGGAAGGAGAGCATGCGAGAAGGCATCGGAGAAGAACGCCCAGGTCGGCTCCGGCCCGTCGGGGAAGTCGAAGACGTCGTACCCGCCGAAGAGCGGGAACCAGCCGAGCCCCACGGAGAACACCGCGACCAGGATCAGCGCCAACCAGAAGTACGGGATCGACTGCAGCACGGTCGTGGCCGGGATCAGATGATCGACCCAGGTCCCGCGCTTCCACCCCGCCCAGGCGCCGAGCGCGATGCCGAGGATGAAGGAGATGACGGTCGCGGTACCCACCAGGACGAGGGTCCACGGGATCGCGCCGGCGATGAGCTCGGTCACCGGGGTCGGGTACTTCGTGACCGAGATGCCGAGGTCGCCGCGGAACATGCGCGCCCAGTAGGAGAGGTACTGCTCCCATAGCGAGGAGTCGTCGCCGCCCAGCAGGAGCTTGATGTTCCTGATGGTGGTCTCGGAGATCTCGCCGCCGGCCCGCTGCATCTTGGCGATCATGATGTCGGCGGGGTTCCCCGGCATGAGCCGGGGAAGCAGGAAGTTGAGAGAGATCGCGGCCCAGAGCGTGAACGCGTAGAACCCGATTCTTCGTGCATAGAACTTCATGTCACTGCTTCCTGCTTCCCCGTCCCTTCGTCCTACTTAGCCGGCTGGAGCTGCGTCAGGACGTAGCCTGCCGCGATCGCACCCCAGGACGGCGGGAAGGCGTACATCTCCTCCTCCGTCGGCCAACCCGTGAAGTCCTTCGTGTTGTAGAAGGTCTGGGTGGCGTTGATGACGAGCGGGATGTAGGGCAGGTCGCGGACGATCTCCGTCTGGATCGTGCCGTACAGCGCCTTCTTCTCGGCCTCGTCGTTCGTGCTGATCGCCGACTGGATCGCGGCGTCGACGACGGGGTTGTCGTAGCGGCTGAAGTTCCAGCGTCCGGCGGGGACCTCGGTGCCGACGGGGCTGGTCGACTGGACCGCGGTGCCACCGACCCAGTCGCGGTAGATCTGGAACGGGTCGGCCACCGAGGTGCCGATCATGCCGCCGACGATGAGCTGGTACTCGCCGCCCTGACGGGAGTCCGAGAACTCCTGCCACTGCACGGTCGACGCCGTGATCTTGATGCCCGCGGCCGCGGCCTGCTCGGCGATCAGCTTGGCTGCGTCGTTGTAGTCGGTCCAGCCGTCGACCGAGGTCAGAGTGAGCTCGAGCGGCACGCCGTCCTTCGCGTAGAAGTCGCCGTCCTTGACGTAGCCGGCGGCCTCGAGGATCTTGGCTGCCTCGGCGGCGTCCGCCTCCTGCGGGCTGACCTCGTTGGCGGCATCCGCGACCCACTTCTCGTCGCGCGGGAGCAGCGCGTAGGTCGGGGAGATGTCGCCGGTGAGACCGACGAACGCCTTGTCCTTGATCGCCGCGCGATCGATCGCGACGTTGAGCGCCTGGCGCACGGCGACATCCGTCTGCGGACCGGTGCAGCCGAGGTCGGCGTTCGAGCAGGTGTAGAGCACGGTCGGGTCCTGCGGGGTGTTGACCCAGCTGATCTTGCCGTTGGCCGTGACATCGTCCGGGTTCGGGATGAACATGCCCGTCCAGTCGAGCTCACCGGCCGCGAGCAGATCCTGTGCGGTCTGGTTGTTGTCGACCGCGATGTACTGGACCTTCTTCACACCGAGCTTGTCGGCGTCGCGGAAGTTCTCGTTCGCGACGAGCGTGTACGACTCGCTGGTGGTCTTGTCGACGACGTAGGCGCCGGATCCGACCGGCTCCTCGTTCGCGAAGTTCGCGAAGTCGGCGACGTCGGCCCAGATGTGCTCGGGCAGGATGTACGTCGAGCCGAGGCGCTGGAACTCGGTGGTGTACTGCGCGGCCGCGTAGGTGAGCACCACAGTGGTGTCGTCGGTGGCCTCAGCGGACACGAGTCCGTTGCCCTCGGGGTTGTTCGCCTCGTAGTTGAAGGAGAACGCGACGTCCGCAGCCGTGAGCGGCTCGCCGTCGCTCCACTTGAGGTCGGGCTTGATGGTGATGGTGATCACCGTGCCGTCCTCGTTGTACTCGTACGAGTCGCCGATCAGGCCCACGGGCTCGGAGTCGGACGTCTTGTTGAAGAAGAACAGCGGCTCGTAGATGGGTCCGAGCGCGCCATGGAGCACGGTCGGTGCGAACGGGTTGTAGTTCGCGGTGATCGGGGTCTGGCTACCGGCCCACACCCGAAGGGCCCGGTCGCCATCGGCGTTGCCGCCATCGCCGCTGCCGCCGGTGCCACAGGCGGTGAGGCCCAGGGCCAGGACGGATGCCCCTGCGACGGCGGTGAGCGCGATCTTGCGCTTTCCGTTACGGATCATTCTTCTGTTTCCTCTCGGTGCTGCACTGCAGGAGGGATTTCTCCGGATGGAGCAGAACCCCGTCTGGGGTTCGTGGAAACCCGGGAGGAGCTGTTGGGCCGACCTCGCAGGGTTTGTTAGGACAGTAACCTAACAAACCCTGCCGCGGCGGACAAGCCTCCACCCGGTCGGGAGATAACGTTTCGGACTCGACGGGAATTCTCGTCATCTGCACTCACTAAGTGTCAGAAGGACACTAAGATCGATCTCGGAGGTTAAGGTACCCATGACTCAAACCCGCGGCATCCGGGTCGCCGGCTCGACGGTGATCCTCACGCTGCGCCGTGCGGAGAACGGCGCAGCGGTCCTGTCGCTGCCGCTGGTGCTGCGCACGCGCGAACCTTTCGCGCACCAGTGGGCACTGCCGGGCGGCTGGCTCACCGCCGACGAATCGCCCGTCGACGCCGCGGCCCGTACGCTCGCCGAGACCACAGGCCTCGCCCCCAGCTATCTCGAGCAGCTCTACGCCTTCGGCGCCGTCGACCGCTCCCCCACCCGCGTCGTGTCGATCGTGTACTGGGCGCTGCTCCGCCAGGACGATGTGGTGGCGCAGAGCGCGGCTCACATCGCCTCAGGACGCGCCCCGGAGAACGTGCAGTGGTTCGACGTCGACGCCCTGCCTCCGCTCGCGTTCGACCACGCGAAGATCATCGAGTACGCGCTCTGGCGCCTGCGCAACAAGGTCGGCTACAGCCGCGTCGCGCACGGGTTCCTCCCTGCCGAGTTCACGCTCGCCGATCTGCGGGAGGCCTACGAGGCGATCCTCGGCAAGCAGCTCGACCCCGCCAACTTCCGTCGCCAGGTGGAGGCGACAGGCAACCTGCTCCCCACCGAGCGCTTCCGCACCGGGAGCCACCGACCTGCACGTCTGTACCGCTACAACACCGATGTCGAGCTGGCCGACCGCGGCCCGCTCGGTTCCGAAGAAACGAGCACCCGATGAGCATCACCTTCGTCCCCACGCCCGCGGTTCCGGCACTCGATCCCTCGGTCGATCACGCGATCCAGGCGATCGTCGAGGGAGCGTCGACCGACGCCACCTGCGCGACCGACCTCGCCGCCGGCCCGTGGGACTTCGACGCCCGGCCCGGCTACGGCCCCGGCTCCTCGATGGGCGACGTCATCCCGACCGGCGCCCCGCGTCAGGGCGAGCTCCCCGCGGCCTACCGCGAGGCCGACGAGGACGCGCTCCACGCGCGCATCGAAGCCGCGAAGGCGACCCTCGGCGATCGCGTCGTCATCCTCGGCCACTTCTACCAGCGCGAGGAGGTGGTTCGGCACGCCGATTACGTGGGCGACTCGTTCCAGCTCGCGACGGCAGCCAAGGGCAGGACGGATGCCGAGGCGATCGTGTTCTGCGGCGTCCACTTCATGGCCGAGACCGCCGATCTGCTCTCGCAGCCCGAACAGGCCGTGATCCTGCCGAACCTGGCGGCGGGATGCTCGATGGCCGACATGGCCGACATCGATCAGGTCGAGGAGTGCTGGGAGCAGCTGGCCGACGTCCTCGGCGACCTGGACACCGCCGACGCCGACGGCCGGGTGCCCGTGATCCCCGTCACGTACATGAACTCCTCCGCAGCGATCAAGGGCTTCGTGGGGCGCCACGGCGGCATCGTCTGCACGTCGTCGAACGCCGAGACGGTGCTCGAGTGGGCGTTCGAGCGCGGTCAGCGCGTCCTGTTCTTCCCCGACCAGCACCTCGGCCGCAACACGGCGAAGGCGATGGGCGTGCCTCTCGAGCAGATGCCGATGTGGAATCCGCGTCGGCCGCTGGGCGGCTCCTCTGCAGCCGAGCTCATCGACTCCCGCGTCATCCTGTGGCACGGCTTCTGCTCCGTGCACCGTCGCTTCACCGTGGCGCAGATCGATCAGGCACGCGCGGAGCACCCCGGCGTGCGGGTCATCGTGCACCCGGAGTGCCCGATGGAGGTCGTCGACGCCGCCGACGAGGCCGGATCCACCGATTACATCCGCCGCGCGATCGATGGCGCCACGGAACCGACCACCTTCGCGATCGGGACCGAGATCAACCTCGTCCGCCGCCTCGCGGCCCAGTACCCTCAGCACGAGATCTTCTGCCTCGACCCGGTCGTGTGCCCGTGCTCGACGATGTACCGCATCCACCCCGGATACCTGGCCTGGGTGCTCGAGGAGCTCGTGGCCGGACGCACGCCCAACCGCATCACCGTGTCGGCCGACGTCGCGGATCCCGCGCGGGTGGCCCTGGAGCGGATGCTGGCGGCGAAGCCGCCGGTGACGGTCGGCGCGCGATGAACGTCCTGGTGGTCGGCTCCGGCATCGCCGGGCTCACCGCGGCTCTCCACGCGAGGGAGGCCGGGCATGCTGTCACGATCGTCACGAAGGGCGCGCTCGGCGACGGCAGCACCGGCTATGCGCAGGGCGGCGTGGCCGGGGTCTACGGCACCGGCGACTCGGCGGAGCAGCACGCCGCCGACACGCTGGCCGCCGGCGCCGGCCTCTCGGAGGAGGCGGCTGTCGAAGCCCTCGTCGCCGACGGCGCCGACCGGATCGCCGAGCTGATCACCCGCGGCGTCGGGTTCGACCGCGATGCGGACGGCGTGCTGCTGCTCGGCCGCGAAGCCGCGCACAGTCACGCCCGCATCGTGCACGCCGGCGGAGACGCCACGGGGGCGGCGATCTCCCGCGCGCTCGTCGCGGCGGTGCGTCGCGCGACGATCGACGTGATCGAGCACGCGTTCGTGTCCGACCTCGTCGTGAGCGACGGCGCGGTGCGCGGCATCCGCATGCTGATCCGTGACCGTTCGGGAAACGCGACAGCATCCGACCTCGCGGCCGACGCCGTGATCCTCGCCACCGGCGGAGCCGGGCATCTCTACGCGCACACGACGAACCCGGCCGGGACCACGGGTGACGGCATCGCCGCCGCCCTGCGCGCCGGTGCCGCGGTCGACGACCTGGAGTTCGTCCAGTTCCATCCGACGATCCTCGCCGACGGCCCCGCCTTCCTGATCTCCGAGGCCGTGCGCGGAGAAGGAGCGACGCTGATCGATGACGACGGTCGGCGGTTCGTGTTCGACAGCCACCCCGACGGCGAGCTGGCACCGCGCGACGTGGTCTCCCGGGCGATCGCCCGCCGGGCCGCGGCGCAGGGCGGTCCGGTGCGCCTGGACGCCACCATGCTCGGAGCCTCGACCCTCGCCGCGCGCTTCCCGACCATCGACAGGGTGACGCGCGAACGCGGCTTCGACTGGTCGACCGGCCCCATCCCGGTGACGCCCGCTGCCCACTACCTGATGGGCGGCGTGGTCACCGATCTCGAGGGTCGGAGCACGCTCCCCGGGCTCTTCGCCGTCGGCGAGGTCGCGCGCACCGGTGTGCACGGGGCCAACCGCCTGGCGTCCAACTCCCTGCTCGAAGGCGCCGTCTTCGGCGCGCGGGCGGCGGCGGCGCTCGGTGACCCCTGGCCCGTATCCACCTCCCTCGGGTCGCAGGAATCGACCGATCCGGCGCCCTCATCCGTGGAGTATCGCGACGGAAGCGAGGTCCGGGACTTCTCCCGCGCAGCTCTGCAGCAGCTGATGTGGGACGAGGTCGGACTCCTGCGCACCGGCGAGGGCCTTCGGAACACCCTCGACGCCGTGCGCGCGTGGCGCCTCGGTGCGCCCGCGCCCCGCACGGTCGGGGAGCACGAGGACGCGAACCTGCTGCTGCTGGCCGAGGCGACGGCATCCGCCGCTCTCGCCCGCGCCGGCTCGGTCGGTGCCCACTACCGGCTCACGGATGCCGAGACCCGCAGCGCCGCACCGATCCTGGAGACCGTCTGATGCTCACACCCGCCACCCTCACGCGCGTCGTCGGCGCGGCCCTCGAAGAGGACGCCCCCTGGGGCGATCTGACGAGCACGACCCTGCTCCCCGCGGAGGCGACGGCCACGGCCGACCTCGTCGCACGCGAAGCCGGCGTGTTCAGCGGCGGCGAGGTCTTCGCGACGGCCTTCGCCCTCACCGACCCCACGCTGACGGTCGACCTGCACGTGGGCGACGGCGACGAGTTCGCCGCCGGAGACGTGCTCGCCTCGGTGTCCGGTTCGGCGCGCAGCATCCTCACCGCCGAGCGGGTGGCACTGAACTTCACGCAGCGGATGAGCGGCATCGCGACGCTCACCGCCGCCTACGTGCGCGCGATCGAGGGCACCGGCGCGCGCATCGCCGACACCCGCAAGACCACGCCGGGGCTCCGCGCCTTCGAGCGGCATGCGGTCGCATCGGGCGGAGCGCGCAATCACCGCTACTCGCTGTCGGATGCCGTGATGGCCAAGGACAACCACCTCGCGGTGCTGAAGCGTTCAGGCGCCGACCTCGCGACATCCCTCCGCGACGCGCTGTCCCGACTGCCGCACACGACGCACGTCGTCGTCGAGGTCGATCGCCTGGACCAGATCCCGGCGGTCCTCGACGGCGGTGCGCATACGGTGCTGCTCGACAACTTCTCGCTCGAGGACCTGCGCGCGGGCGTCGCGCTGATCGGCGACAGGGCGACCGTCGAAGCCTCCGGCGGCGTGAACCTCGACACCGTGCACGACATCGCCGCGACCGGTGTCGACGTCATCTCGGTCGGGGCGCTGACCCACTCGGCCAGAGCCCTCGACCTCGGCCTGGACCTGCGGATCGACTGAGCACCATGCTCTACCTCGACCACGCCGCCACGTCTCCGGTACGACCGGAGGTGCTCGCTGCGATGCATCCGTACCTCACGGCGGTGTTCGGGAACCCCTCCAGTCACCACACGGCAGGCGAGGCCGCGGCGAGCGCGCTCGACGACGCCAGAGGCCGGGTGGCGAGCGTGCTCGGCATGCGCCGCGGCGACGTGGTGTTCACCGCGGGAGGCACCGAGGCGAACAACCTGGCTCTCAAGGGCATCGTGCTCGCGGCACTCGACGCCGGGCGGAGGCACCTCGTGGTGTCCCCCATCGAGCACGAGTCGATCCTCGAATCCGCCGACTATCTGAGCCGCTTCCACTCCGTCGCGGTCACGAGACTCCGTGTCGACGCCGCGGGACGCATCGAGCCGTCCGCCCTCGCGGAGGCAATCCGCGAGGACACGGCGCTCGTCTCCCTCGGCCACGCGAACAACGAGATCGGCACGGTGCAGGATGTCGCGGCTCTCGCAGCGGTGGCCCGCGCGGCCGGCGTCCCGCTTCATCTCGACGCGGTGCAGTCGGCCGGATGGCTGCCGCTGCGAGATCTCGGCGCGGATGCCGTGTCGATCGCCGGACACAAGCTCGGCGCCCCGAAGGGCACCGGTGCGCTGGCGGTGCGCGGTCGGGTTCCGTTGGAGCCGCTGCTGCACGGCGGCGGTCAGGAGCGCGGACGCCGCTCCGGCACCGAGAACGTCGCCGGCGCCGTCGGCCTGGCGACGGCCCTCGAACTCGCCGAGGCCGAGCGGGAGGTCGCGTCCGCCCGCGTCGGCGCCGCGACGGCGCGGTTCATCGCCGGCGTGCTGCGCGCCGTTCCGCAGGCGGCGCTCACCGGGGATCCCGACCACCGACTCCCGGGCACAGCGAGCTTCACGTTCGCGGGAACCAGTGGCGAGGCGGTGCTGCTGGAGCTGGAGCGCCGAGGGGTGATCTCGTCCAGCGGGTCGGCGTGCGCGGCGGGCAGCGACGAACCGTCTCCCGTGCTCCTCGCCTGCGGCATCCCGCCCGAGGTCGCGCAGACCTCCGTGCGCTTCACGTTCGGCCGGGAGCCCCTTCCCGACGACGCGCCGGAGCGCCTGACGGCCCTCGTCACAGAGTCCGTGCGAGCGGCCTCGGTCTGAGGCGCGGCCATAGACTCGGCTGGTGACTGCATCCGCCCCGATCGTGACGATGATCGTCCCCGGACGTGACATCGCCGCCTTCGCCCCGGCCGCCCTCGCCTCCCTGCGCGCCCAGACGGAGACCCGCTGGCGCGCGATCCTCATCGACGACGGCTCGGCCGACGAGACCGGAGCGATCTTCGCAGAGGCCGCAGGCACCGACCCCCGGTTCACCGTGCTCAGACACGAGGCCTCCCGCGGACTCGGCGCGGCCCGCAACGTCGGACTCGCCCTCGTCGACACCCCGTATCTCGGCTTCCTCGACGGCGACGACGAACTCGCCCCCGAAGCCCTGTCGCGCCTGACCGGGACGCTCGCCGAGACCGGGAGCGACTTCGTCGCGGGCGCGTACGTGCGACTGCGCCCGCACGGCGACTCGTACAACGCCGGTCGCGTGCAGCCGTGGATCTCGGCGGCGACCGATCCTGAACGGCTCGGCACGTCTCTCGCGCAGCACCCGCGAGCGGTGTCGAACATCGTGGCCTGGTCGAAGATCAGCCGCACCGGCTTCTGGCACGATCTCCGGTTCCCCGAAGGCGTCGCGTACGAGGATCAGATCGTCGCCCAGCTGATGTACACCCGGGCCCGTTCCTTCGACGTCATCCCCGACGTCGTCGTGCGTTGGCGGGTGCGCCCCGACGGCACCTCGATCACGCAGGGGAAGTCTCAGCTCCCGGTTCTGCGCGACTATCTCGCCGCCCTCCGCGGCGGCATCCGGGTGCTGCAGGACGCCGGCGAGCGCGCGGCCGTCACCGCGCGGCTCGACCTGATCCTCGCGATGGACATGCCCTCGCTGCTCGACATCGCCGCGACCCACGACGACCCCGCCTACGCTGCCGAGGTCGCCGTGTTCATCGACGAGCTCCGCGCGCTTCCGGAGTTCGCCGACGCCTCCCCCGATGAGGCGATCGCTGCGGCGCTCTCCTGGTGATTCGACGAACGGTGATTCCATGAACGACTACCTCGACGCGCTCTTCTCACTCGAGGACCGCACCGCCGTGGTGACCGGCGGCAGCTCGGGCATCGGGCGCGGCATCGCCACGGCATTGGCCCGTGCCGGAGCGTCGACCGTCATCGTCGCCCGAGGGGCCGAGCGCATCGACGAGACCGTGCGCGAGCTGCAGGAGAGCGGATGCCGCGTCGCCGGTGTCGTCGGCGATCTCGGCACCCGTGCGGGCATCCACGCCCTCGCCGAGGCGGCGGCCGAACCCTTCGGCGACCCGGACATCCTGGTGAACTCGGCCGGCATCAACATCCGGCCGCCCTACGCGGAGATCACCGAGGACGACTGGGATGCCACGATGACGGTGAACACTCTCGCACCCTTTCTGCTCGGACAGCACTATGCCCGCGGAATGGTCGAGCGCGGGTACGGCCGGCTCATCCACATCAGCTCCCAGCAGGCGCACCGCGCGTTCGTCGGCAGCGGGATCTACGGCGCGTCCAAGGGCGCGGTGGAGTCCCTCATGCGGTCCGAGGCCGAGGCCTGGGGCGGCACGGGGGTGACGAGCAACACCCTCGTCCCGGGGTTCGTCCTCACCCCGCTCAACGCGCGACTTCAGGAGGACCCCGAGAAGATCGCCGCCCTCGCCGCACGCACCATGATCGGTCGCAACGGTCTGCCGAGCGACTTCGCCGGTGCGGCGGTCTTCCTCGCCGGGGCAGGCTCCGGCTACGTCACCGGTCACTCGCTCTTCGTCGACGGAGGCCTCTCGGTGCACTGACCGGCACCCGCGCCACGCTCAGGTCTCGGCGGGATAGACCCGCTCGTCGACCCTCGGCTCGGCGAGCAGCGGGACCGCAGCCGTGAGCGCGGCCACCGCATCGGCGCCGGCGGAGTCCACGGGCGCACGGTCGGCCCTGCGATCGGTGAGCGCCGCCTGGATGCCGCCGGTCACCGCGTCCTCGACGACCGCCTCGGTCGCGAGCACGCGCGAGGCCGCGACCTGCTGGGCGGCGAGCTCGGCGTAGAGGCCGTCGTGGGCGAGCAGCTCGGCGTGCGTACCCGACTCGACGATCCGGCCGGCCTCGACGACGTGGATGACGTCGGCGCCCATGACCGTCGACAGCCGGTGGGCGATCGACAGCGTGGTGCGGCCCTTCGCGGCCTCGTCGAGCGCCTCCTGCACGACGCGCTCCGAGACGGTGTCGAGGGCCGAGGTCGCCTCGTCGAGGAGGAGGACCGGCGGGTCCTTCAGCAGCACGCGCGCGATCGCGATGCGCTGCTTCTCGCCGCCGGAGAGCCGATATCCGCGTTCGCCGACGACCGTGTCGTACCCGTCCTCGAATCCGGCGATGATGTGGTGGATGTTCGCCGCCGTGCACGCCGCGATCACCTCCTCCTCGCTCGCCCCGGGGCGGGCGTACAGGAGGTTGTCGCGGATCGTCGCGTGGAAGAGATACGTCTCCTGCGAGACGATGCCGACATTGTCGATGATCGACTCCTGCGTCAGCGCGCGCACGTCGGCGCCGGCGAAGAGCACCGAGCCGCCCTTCGCCTCGTAGAGCCGCGGTGCCAGGTAGAGGATCGTGGTCTTGCCGGCACCGGAAGGCCCGACGAAGGCGACGTGCTGTCCGGGCTCGGCGACGAAGGAGACGCCGTCCAGCGTGGGCCGGGCCTCCGCCGACGCGTCGGGATAGCGGAAGACGACGTCGGCGAACTCGATGCGTCCGCGCGGACCAGGCGCATCGTCCACCGAGATCGCATCCGGGGCGTCCTCGATCTCGGGGACCAGGTCGAGGTACTCGAAGATCCGCGCGAACAGCGCGGAGGAGGTCTGCAGGTCGAGCGAGACGCGCATGAGCCCCATCAGCGGCATCAGCAGCCGCGCCTGCACGGTGGTGAACGCGACGACCGTGCCGGCGGTGATCGCGTCGGTCCCTCCGGTGATCAGATAACCGGAGACGAGGTAGATGACCGCCGGAACGCTGGCCATCAGCACCTGGACCACGGCGAAGAATCCCTGGCCGCTCATCGCCCTGCGCACCTGGAGTGTCACCTGGTTGCGGTTCTCTGCCTGATACCGCTGCGACTCGGTGCGCTGCCGGTTGAACGCCTTCGAGAGCAGCATGCCCGAGACGCTCAGCGTCTCCTGCGTGATCGAGGTCAGCTCCGACAACGACTCCTGCGTCTCCCCCGCGATCCGCGCGCGCACCTGGCCGACGCGACGCTGCACGAAGATCAGGAACGGCATCAGCACCACCGCGATGAGGGTCAGACGCCAGTCGATGAGGATCATGGCGACGAGCGACGCCACCACCGTCACGACGTTCCCGAGGATGCTGGTGACCGTGTTGGTCAGCACGCCGGAGACTCCGCCGACGTCGTTCTGCAGCCGCGACTGGATCACGCCGGTCTTGGTGCGGGTGAAGAAGCCGAGCTCCATCGCCTGGAGGTGCTCGAACAGTTTGACGCGCAGGTCGCCGGTGACGCTGTTGCCGACCGTCGCCGTCAGCCAGGTCTGCGCGACGCCCAGCACCGCGGAGAACAGGAAAAGTCCCACCATGGCCGCGACCAGCCAGGCCAGCAGCTCGAGCTGCGGGCTGCCGCCGTCGACGGGGAAGAGCGCGTCGTCGAAGATGCGCTGGACGATCAGCGGAGGGATGACGGCGATGGCCGCACCCGCGACGACCAGGATGCCGGTGAAGAAGATCCGCCACCGGTACGGGCGGAACAGCGCGATCACGCGGGCGCCGAGACCGCTGATGCGCGGGGCCTCGGCGTTCAGCTTCCGCTGCGCGTCTTCGTCGACGCCGCGGAACCCGCCGCCGTGCCCACCACCCCTGCCACCGCCCATGCTCATGGCGCCAGCGTACTCAGCGCAGCGGACACCGAGGGCCGTGGGATCCGCTCTCGGCGGATTTCGTCGGGATCGGAATGAAATGTCCGACCCTGTGGTTACGCTGAGAGACTCGCGCGATCTCTCGCACATCCCCCTCATCTTGTCGCCCAGGAGGCCGCCTATGTCTGCCGTCGATACCGGCTCCATCCCGACCACCCGCACGCCCTCGTCCGGCGAGATCTCTCGCACCGACATGCGTGTCATCTGGCTGCTGCTCGTCGCCGCCTTCGTCGCGATCCTCAACGAGACGACCATGGGCATCGCGATCCCGCACCTGAACACCGATCTCGGCATCCCGCCCGAGCTCGGCCAGTGGCTGACCAGCGCCTTCATGCTGACCATGGCCGTCGTCATCCCGACGACCGGCTTCATCCTCCAGCGCTTCACGACGCGCCAGGTGTTCATCGCGGCGATGGTCGCGTTCTCGCTCGGCACGCTCGTGGCGCTCGTCGCGCCCGGATTCGGCGTGCTGCTGGTCGGCCGTGTCATCCAGGCCGCAGGAACCGGCATCATGATGCCCCTGCTGATGACGACGATCATGAACGTCGTGCCTCCGCAGTCGCGCGGCCGCATGATGGGCCGCGTCGGCATGGTCATCTCGCTCGCGCCCGCGATCGGCCCGACGCTCGCCGGTGCCGTGCTCGAGGCGTTCAACTGGCGTGCGCTCTTCGCCATCGTGCTCCCCATCGCGCTCATCGCCCTGGGTATGGGCGTCAAGTGGATGACGAACCTCGGCGAGACGCGTCGCGTCCCGCTCGACGTGCTGTCGATCCCGCTCGCGGCTCTCGGCTTCGGCGGGCTCGTGTTCGGCCTGAGCCAGTTCGGCGGCGAGGGCGGCTCCGGTGAGACGACCGGCATCATCGCCCTGGTCGTCGGAGCCGTGACACTCGGTCTGTTCGTCTGGCGTCAGCTCCTGCTGCAGCGCGTCGACGACGCGCTGCTCGATCTGCGGGTCTTCCGTGCCGGCAACTTCACCTTCGCGGTCATCATCATGACGATCCTCGCGCTATCGATGTTCGGAACGCTCACCCTGCTCCCGCAGTACCTGCAGAACGTCGCGGGACTCAATGCCCTGCAGTCCGGGCTGATCCTGCTGCCGGGTTCCGTGCTCATGGGTCTGCTCGGCCCGGTGATGGGGCGCGTCTACGACTCCCGCGGCACCCGCCCGCTGCTGATCCCGGGAACCATCCTCGTGTCCGCCGCGCTGTTCTACTACTCGACGGTCGGCGAGCACACCGTGTGGTGGGTGCTCATCATCGTTCAGGCCGCGATGTCGGTCGGACTCGCGATGTCCTTCACGCCGCTGTTCTCCGCGTCGCTGGGCTCGCTGCAGCGCTCGCTGTATTCTCACGGCTCCGCCGTGCTGAACACGCTGCAGCAGGTCGGTGGCGCTGCGGGCGTCGCACTGCTCACGGTGACGTACTCCGCGATCCTGCACGCCGGAGAGAGCGAAGGCCTCTCGACGGCGACCGCCGGTGCGCCGGGGGCGCGCATGGCGTTCCTGATCGCGGCGATCATCTCCCTGGCCGCGGTGGCGCTGAGCCCGTTCGTGCGCAAGCCCGCTGATGACGCGGGCGAGGGATTCCACGGCGGTCACTGACCGACACGGATCGCACTACTCGGTGGCGTCTGCCCGCTACGGCGTCTTCGGCGCAGGGAAGTGGCAGACGCCACCGCTGCAATAACCGGCCGCATCGGCCTCGAGCAGGTTCAGAGCACCCGCGAGCGGCGGGGGCGCGAGAGGCGCATCCTGTGCTGCGGTGTCCTGCTGCGTCTTCTTCATCCTTCGATGGTACGCCTGCCGGAGGCCACCGGCGCCGCCCGCCCCTTCCCCGCGTGATACGCCCGGCGTATCGTTCGCTGTGATGCTGGGGCGCGTGCGCGCTCCGGCGACCGCAGCGAAGGAGCCGCCATGATCATCGAGACGCCGGGAGAGGCCGCGGCAACGGGCCATGTCGCCGAGATGTATGCGGGCGACATCGACGACGACGGCTTCGTCTTCGGGCACACACGCGCGATGGCTGTGAATCCCGACGCGCATGCCGCCTTCGAGGACCTGATCGGCGCGATCGTGCCGTCGATCGGCATCCGCGTGTACGAGGCGGCCACGCTCGGCGCGGCGCGGGCCATCGGCTCCACCCACTGCCTCCTCGCTCACGGCCGCAAGTCGCTGCGAGCCGAGGTCCTCGACGAGGACGCCCTCGAAGCCTTCGCGGCGGGAGACGACGCCGGATTCACCCCCGCCGAGCAGGTGGTCGTCGAGTACGCCGCGCGGCTGTCGGACGACCCCGCCTCGATGACGGATGCCGACACGCAGGCCCTGCGCGACGTCGGCTATTCGGACCGGCAGATCGTGGACATCACCCTCGCGGCGGCGGCGCGGAACTTCTTCAGCCGGGCTCTGCTCGCCCTCGCCGTGCCGGTCGACGAGGTCCCCGGCCTGAATCCGACCATCGCCGCCGCGCTGACGCGCTCGAACGCCGCCGGCCGCTCGCAGCCGACAGCGGATGGATAGCCGGTCTCCCCTACGGTTGAGCCATGCTCAAACGACTCCTCGCCCGCTTGTTCTGGGCGTTCAGCCGCTGGACGCTCACGAGTGAAGGCGCACCGACGCGCCCGACGGTGCTGGTGGGCGCACCGCACACGTCCAACTGGGACTTCGTCCTGATGCTCGCCATCGCGTGGCGCCTCGGCATCGACGTGCACTGGCTCGGGAAGAAGAGCCTCTTCCGCGGGTGGCGGGGTCCGATCATGCGTGGACTCGGCGGCATCCCCGTCGATCGCGCCGACCCGGCGCGCGTGGTGAAGGACGTCGTGGGCCAGGTGCATGCCCGCACGGTCTTCGGGCTGGTCGTCACACCGGACGGAACCCGCGGCGGCAACGAGTACTGGAAGTCCGGTTTCTACCGCATCGCCCGCGAGACGGGGATGCCGGTGACCCTGGGGTTCGTCGACCGCACGACCATGACCTCGGGTCTGGGACCGACGATCGACCTCACCGGCGACGTGGCTGCCGACATGGACCGCATCCGGGCGTTCTACGCCGACAAGGCCGGCGTGCGGCCCGAGCGGCGGACAGAGCCGCGCCTGCGCGGCGAGGACCCGGCGGCCTCGCCCGACGCCGCCTGACGAACGGGCCGCTCCGGTCAGTCCTTCGACGCGGTGTGCGCCCGGGCGTAGGCCAGGTCCTTGCCGGAGAGCTGCTCCACCATCCCGACGACGGCTCCGGTCAGCACGCGGATCTCCTCTCGTACCGCCTCATCGAGAAGATGTGAGTCGCTGTCGAGCACGGACTGCTGGGCATCGGGCGACAGGTCCGACCACCAGTCGTCGATCGGGGGAAGGGTCATCGTTCCTTCTTTCAGCGGGGTGGGGCAACGGGCTGGACATCACCGGATCACCGGCACGACACTGAGATCATGACAGCGGATCTGCCTCCTGACGAGCCCGACATCGACGATCGGGCCGACGGTCGCGACGAGACTCCCAACGAGAGGGCGGACCGGAACTGGCTCGAGCTCCTGCAGGAGCTGCGCGTCATGCAGACGGGTACGCAGATCCTCACCGGCTTCCTCCTCGCCGTGGCCTTCCAGCCGCGTTTCACCGACATGGACGAGCTCCAACGCGATCTGTACGTCGTCCTCGTCGCTCTCGCGGCGATCGCGACGATTCTCGCGCTCGCGCCGGTCGGCATGCACCGCGCGCTGTTCGGGCATCGCCGCAAGCCCGACCTGGTGCGGATCGCCGCCCGCATCGTCCGGATCGACCTGGCCGTGATCGGAGCGCTGACCATCGGCGTGACCACCTTGATCGTCGACTTCACGGTGAACCGCACGGCCGGCATCATCGCGCTCGTGGCCGCGCTCGTGCTGGTCGTGGCGCTGTGGCTGGCCCTGCCGCGGGCGATGCGCGAGCGGCCCCGCTCCGACGACACCGGAGAGGAGTGATCCCGCGCACCTCGCTCAGCGGCCGGCGGGGCTGCGGTTCTCCGCGCTGACCATCCACGCGAACTGCTCCAGGCGCTCGATGACCGCGTGCAGGATGTCCGCCGATGTCGGATCGGCCTCGTCGACGTCGTCGTGCACATCGCGCATCGTCGAGACGACAGCCTCGAGGCGGACGGTGATCAGGTCGATGGTCTCCGAGGTGGAGACCTCGCCGGCCGGGAACTCCGGCAGCGTCGTCGTGGCCGAAACCGTGACGCTGCGTCCATCGGGTACGGCGTGCAGTGCGCGCATGCGCTCGGCGACGGTGTCGCTGAAGGCGCGTGCGTCGTCGATGATCTCGTCGAGCTGGCGGTGCGTGTCGCGGAAGTTGCGTCCCACGACGTTCCAGTGCGCCTGCTTGCCCTGCGTCGCCAGCTCCAGCAGGTCGACGAGCACGGCCTGCAGGTTCGCTGCCAGATCGGGCGATGCGGTGAAGCCCTTCTCGGCGTTCTGGCGCCGGGTCGTCTTCGCTCCGCCCTTCGGCGTACCGGCGGTCTTCTTGGTCGTCTTCGTGTCAGCCATGGGTCGACGCTAACGGGGGCGGAGACGCACGCCGAGGGGGTTGACACCGGTGCGCGCGCGCCTCGAATGTGGCCGGAGGACAGAGAGGCGGACCCGTGACCGACGACCAGCAGCAGAGATCGCAGATCGAGATCAGCACGATCCAGGACAGCGACGCCGGCGAAGTGCTGACGGTGCAGCGCGCCGCCTTCGTGTCGGAGGCGGCGATCTACGGCAGCGTCGACATGCCCCCGCTGACCCAGACGCTTCCCGAGCTGCAGGCCGAGCTGCGCGCGGAATCGGGTTTCGTCGCACGGATCGGCGGACGACTCGTCGGCGCGATCCGTTTCGTCGAGCGCGACGGCCTGCTCTTGATCGGGCGGATAGCGATCGCGCCCGACCTGCAGGGCGAGGGCATCGGACGGATGCTGCTCGACGCCGCCGAGGAGTCCTCCAGCGCCGATGTGGCCGAGCTCTTCACCGGCAGCCTGAGCGAGGCGAACCTGCGGCTTTACGAAGCCTGCGGCTACGAGGAGCATGAGCGCGTGCCGGACGGCGACGGGACCGCCCAGGTCTTCCTGCGGAAACGTCTGGGAGCTTGAGAGCCTCCTGACAATCGCGGCAAGGGGGTTGAGCCGATGGACGAGGTCCGGCATCGTGGCCCGGACGTGTCGCGACCGCGGCATGCCCCAACCGGAAGGAGAGTCTCGTGCTCACCCTCACCGACAACGCCACCGCCATCGTCTCCACCCTCGTGAGCCGTCAGAGCGAAGCCCCGGATGCCGGTCTGCGCATCCACTCCACCACCGCTCCCGACGCGCAAGGCGGCGCCCGTCTGGCCGTCCTCGTGACCGCCGACCCGGAGCCGCAGGACCAGGTCGTGGAGATCTCCGGCACCCGCCTCTTCCTCGATGAGGGGGCCGCAACCGCGCTCGACGACAAGGTGCTCGACGCCGGTGTCGACGACGAGGGCGCCGTCTCGTTCGCGGTGATGCCCAAGGTCGCCTGACGACACAGGATTCCGGATGCCGCGGCCCTCAGGGGTCGCGGCATCCGTCGTCTTCGGGTCGAGGCGCGTGGCGCCACGGCACGCCTCGGGACCCGCCCCTAGCATCGAGGCATGCGAACTCGTGCGCCCCGTGTCCTGATCGTCTCCGCCGTCGCGATCCTCACCGTCATCGCCGCCGGGTGTGCGCCGACAGCGGCACCGCAGTCCACCATCTCGTCGGGCTCCGCCTCGCCGTCATCGTCGCCGTCCGAGACACCGGAGACAGCGGACGCGCGGGTGACCATCGACGGACTGTCGATCGACGAGGGCCCGCTGATCGCCTATACCGACCACGACGCCGTGCGCGCGGCGCTCGGAGAGGTCGTGGGGCCCGTCCCCGAGGCGCAGGGACCCGATGCGTACGGGTTCACGTCCTATGACTGGGACGGCGCCGTCCGGCTGAACGTCCCCGAGTCGGGGCCGGCCGCGCTCTGGATCGGGAGCGACGACACCCCCGGCGTCGTGTTCACCGTCGCCGACGGGATCGGCATCGGCTCGAGCCGCGCAGACGCTCTGGCGGCCGGCGCCGAAGAGCTTCCGATGGACGACGACGGCGACGGCGTGAACGACTATCTCGCGGTGGGCACCCGCGAGGTTCCAGGCACGATGTCGCTCGTCCGTCCGGGAGAGGTCGGCGTGCAGTACGTCATGCTCGCGCTCGACGGCGACACGGTGTCGAAGATCTTCGGCCTCGCCGACGACTTCAGCGATCTCTGAGTCGAGACCGCTCGTCAGAGCTCGGTGACGCGACCCGACTCGACACGCCACCGACGGTCGGTGTGCACCGTGGCGAGCATCCGTCGGTCGTGCGTCACCAGCAGCAGCGTCCCCTCGTACGATTCGAGCGCCTGCTCGAGCTGCTCGATCGCCGCGAGATCGAGGTGGTTCGTCGGCTCATCGAGCACCAGGACGTTGGTGCCGCGGGCCTGCAGCAGGGCGAGCCCCGCTCGCGTGCGCTCCCCCGGTGACAACTCGTCGACCGGGCGACCCACGTGGTCGGCTTTGAGTCCGAACTTGGCGAGAAGCGTGCGCACCTCACCGGTGGCCATCTCGGGCACGAGCTCCTCGAAAGCCGCCGCGAGCGGCTGGGAACCCGCCAGCAGGGAGCGCGCCTGGTCGATCTCGCCGATCTGCACGCTCGCTCCGAGACTCGCCGTGCCCTCGTCCGGATGCTGTTGCCCGAGCAGAGCGCGGAGGAGGGTCGACTTGCCCGCGCCGTTGGGACCCGTGATCCCGATGCGCTCCCCCGCGTTCACCTGCAGCGACACCGGGCCCAGAGCGAAATCACCCTGCCGGTACACCGCGGAGCTCAGGGTCGAGACGACCGAGCTCGAGCGCGGCGCCGCGGCGATGGTGAACTCGAGCTGCCACTCCTTGCGGGGTTCCTCGACCTCCTCGAGCCGCGCGATCCGACTCTCCATCTGTCGCACCTTCTGCGCCTGCTTCTCGCTGGACTCCGTCGAGGCCTTGCGCCGGATCTTGTCGTTGTCGGGTGCCTTCTTCATCGCGTTGCGCACGCCCTGACTCGACCATTCCCGCTGGGTCCTGGCGCGGCCGATGAGGTCGGCCTTCTTCTCGGCGAACTCGTCGTACTTCTCGCGCTGGTGGCGGCGCACAGTGGCCCGCTCCTCGAGGTAGGCGTCGTACCCGCCGCCGAACACACGGTTCGAGCCCTGCGCCAGGTCGAGCTCCAGCACCCGGGTCACGCAGCGCGCGAGGAACTCGCGATCATGGCTCACCAGGACCACGCCGCCGCGGAGTCCGCGTACGAAGGCCTCCAGCCGCTCGAGACCGTCGAGATCCAGATCGTTGGTCGGCTCGTCCAGCAGCGCGATGTCGAAGCGCGAGAGGAGCAGCGCCGCCAGCCCGACACGAGCCGCCTGACCGCCGGAGAGCGAGGTCATCAGGATCCCGTCGGCGTCGCCGCCGTCGAGTTCGAGACCCAGGTCGGCGAGCACGGCCGGGAGTCGCTCGTCCAGGTCGGCGGCGCCGCTGGCCAGCCACCGGTCGAGGGCGGTCGAGTAGGCGTCTGCCGGGTCGACGCCCGGGGCGGCGAGCGAAGGGTCGCCGAGCGCGGCCGCGGCGGCATCCATCGCGATGGTCGCCGCGGCGCATCCCGTGCGACGGGCGATGTAGGCGGCGATCGTCTCACCGGAGATGCGCTCATGCTCCTGCGGCAGCCATCCGACGAACGCGTCGGCCGGTGCCAGCGCGATCGTCCCCGCCTGCGGCTCGTCGATGCCCGCGAGCAGGCGGAGCAGGGTGGACTTCCCCGCCCCGTTCGCGCCGACGACTCCGACGACGTCTCCCGGCGCGACCGTCAGATCGAGCGAGTCGAAGAGGGTGCGGTGGCCGTATCCGCCGGCCAGGCCCTGGGCCACGAGAGTTGCGGTCATGACTCAATCCTGTCATCGCGCGGACGCCGGGCTCGCACCCGATCCGCCTGCGGGACTCAGTCGGAGTGCTGCGCGCTGTGGTCCTCCAGGTCGGGTCTCGCCCGCAGCGCGTCGGCGATCTCCTCCTCCGGGCGCGGTGCGATCGTCTCGTCTTCTTCGAGTTCCGGAACGGTCGGCTCTCCCGGAGCGGGGATGTGCTCGTGCGAGGAGCGGTCGTTGTGGTCGGACACGGCGAACCCTTCGATCGGCGGCATGCCCAGAGTACGCCGACATCCCGATGGAAGACGCGTACGCTGAAGACCTGCCGCGACTCCTGCGGGAAAGGACTTCTCCCCCGTGAAACTCACTCAACTTCGGCGTTTCGTCGCCGTCGCCGAGACGCTGCATTTCCCCCGAGCGGCAGAATCCCTCGATGTGTCGCTGGCGGCTGTGTATTCGTCGATCGAGCAGCTCGAGGAGGAGGTCGGCCATCCGCTCTTCACGCGCGGAGGCGACACGCGCCTGACGAAAGCCGGCGAGCTTCTGCTCGAGGAGGCACGAGAGCGGATCGCCGCGGCGCCGGCACCGAGCGCGAAGCCGGTCGTCCCGGCAGGTGGCAAGGCCAAGGCGTCCAAGGGCAAGGGCCGCGCGCCCGTGGTGAAGGGTCAGCCGAAGCCGTACAAGAAGCGCCAGGGGCGCTAGCTCCGCGAAGACGCCGAGGTCACAGGTCGACGGCGTCGTGCCGCGCGACCGCGAAGGTCTGTCCGGGATACCGCAGCCCCGAGAAGTACATGTTGGTGTGGGCGATGATCTGCTCACCCGAGATCGGCACGCCGTCCCACTCCGCGTCGACCGTGGTGTGCGCGTCTCCCACGAGGGTGACGTCGTATCCCTCCGCCGCCGCGCGCTGCATCGTCGTGCGCACGCAGAAGTCCGACTGCGCGCCGGCCAGGACGAGGTGTGTGACCGCAAGACGATCGAGGGTCTCGCGCAGGTCCGTCTCCGCGAAGGCATCGCGATAGCTCTTCCGGACCAGCGGTTCTCCGTCGTGACGAGCCAGCGGCGGGGCGAGGTCCCATGCGGGCGTTCCGTCGCCGACCGGATCGTGGTGCACCCACACGACAGGCACATCCGCGGCGCGTGCGCGTTCCACGAGAGTCGCGGTGCGCGCGAGGGTTCCGTGTTCGTCGAAGCAGCCCGGCATCACGCCGACCTGCGCGTCGATCACGACGACAGCGGTGCGCGGCATCCGTGCGGATGTTTGCGCGGGGGTCGAGGTCATCTCAGTCCCAGTCGAGGTATTCCTCGATGTTCACCGCGGTCTCGATCGCGTGCGTCATCGGGAACAGGTGGTCGCCGCCGGCGATCGTCTTCACGCTCGCGCGCTCGGGCACGGTCGACTGCAGACGCTCGCCGTTGGCCGGCGCCGTGGTGGTGTCGTCGGAGGCCTGGATGATGAGCACGGGAATCACCGGTGCCACCGGGATGTCGTTCCCCTCCACTCCGAGCAGGAGCAGGCCGTTGACCCGCTCATGGTGCGATGCGGCGAGCGCGCGTGCGATCGTTCCGCCGAATCCGTGTCCGCCGACCCAGGTGTCGGTGAGGCCGACATGGTCGATCACCGCGAGGACATCGTCGACGCGGTCCTCGAGCGAGATGTCGGCGTCGCCGGCACGGTAGCCGATGCGCAGCACGTGGAATCCGGCTTCCTCGGCGAGGTAGTGCCCGACGACGCCCAGAACGTCGGCGGGGAGCCCCTGCTCCTGGATCAGCACGAGCTTGACGGGCCCGTCGCCTTCGTCGACGAAGGGAACGGCGCGGCCGTCGGGCTCGAAGGTCTGGGTGTCGGTCATCGGCGTCAGTCTCCTCGTGCCGTCGGTGTCGGAAGCGCAGGCGGAACGAACTCGGCGGACGCCTGCGGCCGGACCGCGGCTCACGCCGCCTTCGTCCAGCCTATCCGGATGCCGTGGGCGGCACAGAAGCCCGATGCTCCGCGTCGAGACGGCCCTCGGGATCGTGTCGTGGATTCAGCCGGGCTGCCCCGGGCCGAACGACTGCCCGTTGAATGCGGAGAAGAACAGGGTGAACCACACGATGAAGAAGATCAGCTGCGCCAGGGCGCCCAGGACTCCGATCACCATCGCCCAGCGAGCGAGCCCCGCCCCCGATTCAAGGTTGCCGGGCGCGCGCAGCTGCCGCAGCGCGAACACACCGAGAATGAGTCCGGCGACAGGGATCACGAACGCGGCGATGAAGCCGACGAGGGACAGGGTGTTCGTGCGCGGTGCAGTGGTGGCCGTTGTCATCGGGACCTTCCGAGGCTTCGTGTCGCCAGGTGGGCCCATCGCGACGAGTCGACTATAGAAACGTTCTGGTGGTTCGTCGCCTCTTTCCGCATGCGCGAGATGCTATAAGACACGCCAGGGGTCGAGCAGGTCGACCCCGGTATGAGCGAAGTCTTTGACGTTGCGTGTCGCGCACGTGGCCGAGTGGGCGAGGCAGATGGCAGCGATCTGGGCATCAGCCGTGCTGATCGGGCGCCCCGCCGCCTCTCGCGCGAGAAGGACTCTCGCGTAGTGAGCTGCGGAGGCGTCATCGAAGGCCAGGATGGAACGGGTACCGCGAAAGGGCTCGATCGCCGCGTCAACGCGAGCGGTCAGCTCCGTTTTCCGACGGCCGTCCGGGAGCCGTTCCAGGCCCGCCAACAGCTCAGCGAGTGTCACCGCAGTGATGGAGACTTCCTCGGTGCACGCCTCGAGCCAGGCGACGACTCGCTCATTCGGCGCGGATCGGAAGACCTCCGAGATGACGTTCGTGTCGAGGACGATCACTCGAAGTCCGCAGCCCGCGCGATGTCATCGCGCTTCGGAAGCTCCAGGTCATCCGCAGCACCCCCTTGCTGGGCGGCGTGCATGAGAGCCAGCCCGATGTGCGGTCTCCGAGCGGCCCTGGTCAGAATCTCACGAACCTCGGCTTCCATGGAACGTCCATGGCTCTTCGCCTGCGCGGCGAGTTGCACTTTGACCGACTCATCGAGTCCACGAACGATGATCGATGCCACGGGACGACCACCTCCTTGCTTGATATCATCAATGATATCAGGCAACGCGGAGGATCTGTCTCGCATGCGTCGAGCCTGCACGTGCACACGCCATCCTGGGAACAGATGCGAGCGATTGTGGACGACTCTCAGAGATGCGCGGAGAGTGCAGAGCAGGTGAGGCGAGTCTGCGGTTCACCCGAAGCAGTCCACGCCCAGGGGCGCCACGGCCACGCAGTCATGCTTGGCCGGGTCGTAGTACTCGACGCCATCGGGCAGGACGGGACCAGGCTCGCCGAAGAACGCGCGATAGTCGTTCGGGCACCCTCGGTGCCGCCGCACTCGAAACCGTCCGGGTAGATGAGCCAAACCTGGTGACCCTGCGCCCACTCGGGCAGCTCCGGAGGGTACTCCTGGGGCGGTGTGGGGGCAGGCGTCGGCCAGGGAGGTGCCGCCTGTGGCGCTGTCGGGTCGGCGCACCCTGCAAGCGCGCCGATCGCGAGGACGAGTGCGGCGAGGGTCGTGGTGAGCGTGGCAGCGCGGCGCATGAGGACATGTTCGCAGATGGACACTCACACCTGGAGGGTCCCGGCAGAACCCGAGCGTCGTCCGAATGAGTACGCTACCCGTACGGTGGCCGAATCCGACAGCTGCCATCGCACCGACCGCGAACCGAACTCTGGAGACGAGCGTGACCGAGACATACCCGATTCAAGCCGCATTCGCATCGGCGCTCGGCACCGCACGCGCCGACGAACTGCTGACCAAGCTCGACAACTACTCGAATCAGCCGAACGCCGTCGCGGGCGCGGCGAAGAGGCCGAGCGACCCAGAGATCGAAGCGAGCGCGCATGCGGCCTTCGCGGCGGCGACCCCCGAAGAAGTCGATGTGGAACTCGACTCGATCGGAATGTGGGGCCTCCTGACGCTCGCAGCGCGAGCCGACGTCACCATCCTCGACAGCCTTCCCGCAGAGCGTGCGGACAACCCGAAGGTGGCCACGATCAGACGTGCGGCCGCGAAGCATCGGAAAGGCCTGGCAGACGCCGAAGGTCGCCCCTGACTCGCCGAGCCGGATGGGCTAGTTGTTGAAGCGGAACTCCACGACGTCGCCGTCCTTCATGACGTAGTCCTTGCCCTCGAGGCGCGCCTTGCCCTTGGCACGGGCTTCGACGACCGAGCCCGTCTCGACGAGGTCGTCGAACGAGACGATCTCAGCCTTGATGAAGCCCTTCTCGAAGTCGGTATGGATGACGCCGGCGGCCTGCGGCGCCTTCGACCCCTTGGGGATCGTCCAGGCGCGAGCTTCCTTCGGACCAGCGGTGAGATACGTCTGGAGCCCGAGGGTATCGAAGCCGATCCGCGCGAGCTGGTCGAGGCCCGACTCGTCCTGGCCGGTAGACGCCAGCAGCTCAGCGGCATCCTCCGGGTCGAGGTCGATCAGCTCGGACTCGATCTTGGCGTCGAGGAAGATGGCCTTCGCGGGCGCGACGAGAGCGGCGAGCTCGGCCTTTCGGGCATCATCCGTCAGCACCCCCTCGTCGACGTTGAAGACGAAGATGACGGGCTTCGCGGTGAGCAGCCCCAGCTCGCGGATCGGCGCCAGGTCGATGCCGGCGACCGACAGCAGCACGCCGCGCTCCAGAGCATCCTTCGCGGCGATCGCGGTCTCGAGCACGACGGGCTCGATCTTCTTGCCGCGCACTTCCTTCTCGTAGCGGTTGATCGCCTTCTCGACCGTCTCGAGGTCGGCGAGCATGAGCTCGGCGTTGATCGTCTCCATGTCGGATGCCGGGTTCACGGCACCGTCCACGTGCACCACGTCGTCGTCGGCGAACCCGCGCACGACCTGGGCGATCGCGTCCGCCTCGCGGATGTTCGCCAGGAACTTGTTGCCCAGCCCCTCGCCCTCGCTCGCACCCCGCACGATGCCGGCGATGTCGACGAACGACACCGCTGCGGGGAGGATCCGCTCGCTGCCGAAGATCTCCGCGAGCTTGTCGAGACGCGGGTCGGGCAGGTTCACCACGCCGACGTTCGGCTCGATCGTCGCGAACGGATAGTTCGCCGCGAGCACGTCGTTCTTGGTGAGTGCGTTGAAGAGGGTGGACTTGCCGACGTTGGGCAGGCCGACGATGCCGATAGTGAGAGCCACGGAGGACGAGTCTACCTGTCGGTCCTCGCGTGGTCCTGCGAGTCAGTCGCGTACCGCGCGGAACGCCCTCGTCACGTAAGGGAGATCGATCGTGTCATCGCCGTGGAGGCCGAGCTCGTCGAACAGGGCATCCATATCCCGCCGGATGCGTGCCTTCTCATCGTCGGATGCCGTGATCACGTAGCTGCGCGACGACGCCATGGTGTGCAGCAGTTCGCGGGTGATGGGTCGGACCCATTCCCAGCGCTGCTGCGCGAGCGGACCGAACGGCGCCGCGACGACGGGGTCTCCCGCGGCGAGCATGATCTCAGCATTGCTGCCGTGCATGATCTCGGTGAGCCGTCGCACCCAGTCCACGCGCTCGTCGCGGATGTTCCAGATGAGTCCGAGCACTCCCCCGCTGCGCACGACGCGCCCGATCTCGGCGGAGGCCGCCACCGGCTCGACCCAGTGCCACGCCTGGCCGAGCACGACCGCGTCGACGCTGTCATCCGGAAGCGGCAGGCGCTCGGCCGTCCCGACGAACGCGGGGACCCCGGGGACCGCGGTGCGCAGGGTCGCGAGCATCTCGGGGTCGGGATCGACGGCGACGACCTCGGCGTCCGGTGCACCGAGGAGGGTGCGCGTGAGCTTCCCGGTCCCGGCGCCCACATCGGCGATGCGACGCGAACCGTGCGGCAGAGCGTCGAGCATCCATGCGACCGCCGCGAAGGGGTACTCCGGCCGACCGACCTCATAGCTGTGGGCCTGCACGCCGAAGGATGTCGCCTGCTCGTCCGTCATGTCGCCAGCCTACGGCGAGCCTGCGATCCGACGCCGAAATCGCGAGGGAGAGTGGATCCGTGCCACTGGACTTCACTGCGATCGACTTCGAAACCGCGAACTCCAGCCCGGCCTCCGCCTGCTCCGTCGGACTCGTCCGCGTGCGCGGCGGCGAGGTCGTCGCGACCGCCGGATGGCTGATCCAGCCTCCGCCCGGGCACGACGAGTTCCAGGAGTGGAACGTGCGCATCCACGGCATCCGACCGCAGGACGTGGTCTCCGCCGCGACCTGGGCGGACCAGTTCGACCGTCTCTGCGGCTTCGCGGGCGCCGACGTCCTGGTCGCCCACAACGCCGGGTTCGATCTCAACGTCCTGCGCCGGGCGGCTGAGGCCACCGACATGCTGTGCCCGCCGTACCGCTCGCTCTGCAGCCTGCAGGTCGCCCGCAAGACGTATCAGCTCGACTCGTACCGCCTGCCGGTGGCCGCAGCCGCCGCAGGGTTCGCGGAGTTCTCGCACCATGACGCCCTGGCCGATGCCCGCGCCTGCGCGCAGATCGTGATCGATGCCGCCCGCCGCCACGGCGCCGCCGACGTGTTCGCGCTCGCCGACGCGCTCAGCCTGCGGGTGACGGAGCCCGCGGTTCCCGCTCTGGAGCGCGCCGTCGCCTGACGGGGATCGCCGCGTCTGAGCGGGGCTGCCCCGCAATGTCGGATGCCGGCCGCATCATGAGAGACATGGATGCTCTCTCGCTCGTTCTGGTCCTCGCCGCACTCGCGGCGGGTGTCGCCGTGGGCTGGTTCCTGCGCGCAGGACGAGGGGCCGCCGACCTGGCACGGGCAGAGGCCGAGCTGGCAGCCGCGCGCGACGACCGGGATCGCCAGTACGACCTCTACCGCGACGCGGTCGAGCACGCCCGTACGGAGCAGCGCGCGGAGGCGCTGCGCGTCCAGCAGCAGAACGCCGTGCTCACCGCCCTCGCGCCGGTGCGCGAGAGCCTGCAGCAGATGCAGTCGAAGGTGACGGCGATCGAGCAGGAGCGGCAGGCGCAGTTCGGCACCCTCGCCGAGCAGCTGCGGCGCGCGCAGGAGTCCGACGAGGCGCTGCGGGCCACGACCGAGTCCCTGGCCGGGGCCCTGCGATCCACCGCGACGCGCGGCGTCTGGGGAGAGACGCAGCTGCGCCGGGTGGTCGAGGCGGCCGGCCTCACCCGCCATGTCGACTTCGACCTGCAGTCGACGATCTCGTCCGACCGTGGCACCGGTCGCCCCGACATGGTCGTCCGCCTGGCAGGCGGCACGTCGATCGCCGTCGATGCCAAGGTCCCGCTCGATGCGTATCTCGAGGCTTCCGCTCTCCCCGCCGGAGACGCTCACGAGCCGCAGCGACGTGCGCACATGCAGAAGCACGTCAAGGCCGTGCGCGCCCACGTCGATGCGCTCGCGAAGAAGGCCTACTGGTCGGGCCTCGACGCCAGTCCCGAGTTCGTGATCTGCTTCCTGCCGAGCGAGTCCCTCCTCGCCGCGGCGATCGACGAAGACCCCACGCTGCTCGACTACGCCTTCAGCCGTCGTGTCGCGCTGGCCTCGCCCGTCAACCTCTGGGCCGTGCTGAAGACCGTCGCCTATGCCTGGACCCAGCAGGAGGTGTCGACCGAGGCACGGACCCTGCTCAATCTCGGAACCCAGCTCTACGAGCGGCTCGGCACTCTCTCCGGCCACGCCGACGACCTGCGACGAGCACTGGAGCGCACCGTCGACAGCTACAACAAGTTCGCCGGTTCGCTCGAGACCCGTGTGCTCGTGACGGCGCGACAGTTCCCCGGCGTCGACGCCTCGGGCCTTCCCGCCGCGCCGGCGGTCACCGCAGGGGTCACCCGCCGCTTCACCGCACCGGAACTCGTCGGCATCGACGACGAGAAGTCCGACGCCCCGGTCCGCGCGGATGTGGGAGAGGTGCGCGCACGTCTCGACGACGTGTGAGTCAGGCGGCGCCCGGAACGCCGCTCAGCAGCACGATGACCAGACCGCTGGTGGCGAGGAAGGCCCCGATCATCCACCATGCGCTGATCTCATGACCTTCGTCGAGACGCTTGCGGAAGAGCACGTCGGCTCGTCGAGCGGGGTCGCTGACCGCGGTCTGCGGTGGAGCCGTCGGAGCCGGAGCTATCACCTCGGCGTCGGCGCTCACCCGGAGGATGCGCCCCGTGTTGGTCGTGACGATCTTCGTCGGGGCGGCCTTCGAGCCGCTCGTATGCTGCGTTGTCATCTGTTCGCCCTCCTGGTGCCTGCGGTGCCTGGCGGCTCCGTCGACGGCGACAAACCCAGGGACAATTGTGACACGGCACCCCGAGGAAGCGTGGATCACGACGTCTCGACCCGATACCGGGTCGGTAACGATGACACGGCCTCCCCGCGCACAGATCGCTCGCCGAGCGGCCCGTACGACTATGCCGGGCGACTCAGAGCCACTTGGAGACGAGGTGCTCCGAGGCGATGCGGCGAAGGGTGCCCGATGCTCCGCGAAGCACGACGCTCTCCGTGTAGACGAAGCCGCGCTCCCGGCGCACGCCGGCGACCAGCTGGCCGTCGGTGACGCCCGTGGCGACGAAGATCGTATTCTTGCCCTGCACGAGGTCGTCGGCCTCGTAGACCTTGTCCATGTCGAGGCCGGCGTCGATGCCCCGCTGACGCTCATCGTCGTCACGCGGCCAGAGCCGACCCTGGATGTGGCCGCCGAGCGCCTTGATGGCGCAGGCCGTGACGATGCCTTCCGGGCTGCCTCCGACGCCCACGCACATGTCGGTGCGCGCGTCGTGACGAGCCGCGTTGATCCCACCGGCGACGTCTCCGTCGCTCATCAGGCGGGTACCGGCACCGGCGTCGCGGATCTCCTGGATCAGCTGCTCGTGCCGCGGGCGGTTCAGCACCGAGACGACGATCTCGTCGACGGGCTTGTCGAGGGCCCCCGCGAGTCGGCGGATGTTCTCGCCGACGGGGAGGCGGATGTCGACCACGCCGACGCCCGCGGGGCCCGTGACGAGCTTGTCCATGTAGAACACCGTCGATGCGTCGAGCATCGTGCCGCGGTCGGACACGGCGATCACCGAGAGCGCGTTCTGCCGTCCGGCCGCAGTGAGAGACGTGCCGTCGATGGGATCGACCGCGATGTCGCAGAGCGGCCCGCGGCCGGTGCCGACGACCTCCCCGTTGAAGAGCATCGGGGCGTTGTCCTTCTCACCTTCGCCGATGACGACACGGCCCTGGAAGTCGACCGTTCCGAGGAACGCGCGCATCGCGTCGACGGCGGCTCCGTCGGCGGCCTCCTTCGCGCCGCGGCCGATGAACGGCACCGCGCGGATCGCCGCCGCCTCGGTCGCGCGCACCAGCTCCATCGCGAGGTTGCGGTCGGGATGAAGAGGGCTCAGATCCGCTGTCAGACTCACCATGCGGTCAGCCTATCGATCAGCCATCGTGAACAGCCCGGCTTTCGGCCCATTTCACGTGAAGGAATCCCGATTCTTAACAGTCCGGCAGGAGTCCTGGCCGCTCAGCGCCTCGGAGCCTGCGTCATCGACCCATGCACCCCGATAGAGTGACTGCTGTCCCGGCTTCCCCTATCGCAGGAGTTCTCATGCCCGTCGCCACCCCGGATCAGTACGCCGAAATGCTCGACCGCGCGAAGGCCGGCGGCTTCGCGTATCCCGCTTTCAACGTCTCCAGCTCGCAGACGATCAACTCCGTCCTGCAGGGCCTCACCGAGGCCGGCTCCGACGGCATCATCCAGGTGACCACCGGCGGCGCCGACTACTTCGCCGGCCACACGGTCAAGGCCCGCTCCACCGGCGCGCTCGCGTTCGCACGCTACGCCACCGAGGTCGCCAAGAACTACCCGGTCACCGTCGCGCTGCACACGGACCACTGCCCGAAGGACGCGCTGGCCGGCTTCGTCGAGCCGCTGATCGCGGCTTCCGAGGAAGAGGTCAAGGCCGGACGCAACCCGATCTTCCAGTCCCACATGTGGGACGGCTCCGCCGTTCCCCTCGCAGAGAACATCGAGATCGCCAAGGATCTCCTCCCCCGCATGAAGGCCATCAACGCGATCCTCGAGGTCGAGATCGGCGTCGTCGGCGGCGAGGAAGACGGTGTCGCGCACGAGGGCTCGAACGACGCCCTCTACACGACCTTCGCCGACGTCGACCAGGCCGTTCAGGCGCTGGGCCTCGGCGAGCAGGGCCGATACATCGCCGCCCTGACCTTCGGAAACGTGCACGGCGTCTACAAGCCGGGCGGCGTGAAGCTGCGCCCCGAGCTGCTGGGCGAGATCCAGCAGCAGGTCGCCGCGAAGTACAACACCGGCGCCAAGCCGCTCGACCTCGTCTTCCACGGCGGATCCGGCTCGACCGTCGACGAGATCGCCCTCGCGGTCGCCAACGGTGTCATCAAGATGAACATCGACACCGACACGCAGTACGCCTACACGCGTGCGATCGCCGACTACATGTTCAAGAACTACGACGGCGTCCTCAAGGTCGACGGCGAGGTCGGCAACAAGAAGCAGTACGACCCGCGCGCATGGGGCAAGATCGCCGAGACCGCGATGGCCGCCCGCGTCGTCGAGTCCACCCGCCAGCTCGGCTCCTACGGCCAGTCGAAGAGCTGATCCGCCCCTGGGTCGCTGAGCTCCGCCCCCTGGGTCGCTGAGCTCCGTCCCCTGGGTCGCTGAGCCTGTCGAAGCGAAGGGGTGCCCGGCCGATCGGCCGGGCACCCCTTTTCTGCGTCGATGGGCGGGATCAGCTGCCGCCCATGTTCTCGACGTACGACATGAAGGCGGGATCGCCGAACATCGGCACCGCCAGGCACATCGACGCGATCAGCATCGTCACCACCGCGCCGACGAGGGGAATCCACCAGGCGACCTTCGCGCTGCGGAGCCGCCGGATCGACGCCCACGCCGTGAGCGACCAGCCGACGACCAGCACGACCGCGGCGACGGTGCCCCACAACTTGCCCTGGTCGTAGTTCGTGAACTCTCCGTCGATGCCGAGGATCTTCATGCTCTCGTTCATCACCCGCGTGAGGTCGAGGTACGACAGCGCGGTGACGATCACGTTGATGAGGCCGTAGGCCAGCAGCCCGATGGTGACGAACCGATCGACGGGGTGGGGACGACGCGGAGCGGCATCCGCGATGACGGGCTCCGGTGCGGGGGCCGTGAAGACCGGTTCCGCCACGACCTCGTTCAGCGGCGGGAGCCCGGCCGCCCTCCGCTGCTCCTCGGGGGTTGCGAGTTCGCCGTACTGAGGACGCTGATCGGTCATCCCGCCATGCTAATCGCCGCCGCTCCGAGCGGCTCACAGCCGACGCAGGCCGAAAATGATGGCGGCCCCGGAGAATTGGGGACTCCTCGGGGCCGCGGACTCGGAACGCTGGGGACGCTCGTCATCCAAGTGGGCTCACGCAGAGCTGGGGACCCTCCGCGAACCTGTAGTGCCGTTTGCACAGACGCCTACGGTTCTGATCATAGGAAAGCGCATGTCCGGCGCGCTAGAGCCGAAACTTCAGATGGTGAACTCGACGTCGGGTGCACCCGCATCCAGAGAATCGGCGCCGAGCTGCAGCGACAGTCTCCGCGCGATGCTCTGCAGGCGCGACACCAGGGCCCGATCCACGACAGCCAGCTCCGAAGGCAGCGAGATCGCGAGCGACGCGGTGATGTTCGGGGCGATCACCGGCACCGCGACGCAGGTCGCCCCGATCGCGTACTCCTCCTGATCGACGACCCACCCCGGAGAGTGCTCGAGCTGCGTCAGCAGAGTGGCGCGATCGCTGATCGTGCGCGGGGTCAGCTCTTCCAGGCGATGCCGCGCCAGATAGTCGAGCCGGTGCTCGTCCGGCAGCTCCGCGAGGATCTGCTTGCCCAGCGCCGTGGCATGGGCGCTCGACTGCAGGCCGACCCAGAGCTCCACCCGCGGGTTGTGCACGGCATCCACGATGTCGACGAGGTGCATCTCGCCGTCGTCGAAGCGCGAGAGGTAGGCGGTCGCGCCGACCTCCTCCGTCACGTTCCTCAAAGCGGAGCGCACGCGGGCGAGGAAGACGCCGCGCGAGTCGATCTCCTGCTGGAACGACGGGAACCTGGTGCCGAGCACGAGACCGTCGGGTTCGGCCGACAGGTATCCCTCGTGGATGAGCGTGCGGATGAGGTTGTACGTCGTGCCCGGGGTCAGTCCGGTGGCGGCGGCCAGCATCTTCGCCGGCAGCGGACGAGGAGAGTTCGCGACGATGTCGACGAGGCGAAGAGCGCGCTGCACCGACCCGATGAGGGTGGGCTCGCCCTCTGTCGGGCTCACCGCTACGCGCCTCCTCCTGAGGCACGACCGCCGAGCGCCCGGGCGTCGCGCTGGCCGGCGGAGTCCTGACGAAGCTCCTTGGGCAGAGAGAACATCAGATCCTCCTCAGCCGTCTTCACTTCTTCCACGTCGCGGTACCCCGCGTCGCTGAGAGCATCGAGCACCTCGCGGACGAGCACTTCGGGGACGGATGCCCCACTCGTCACGCCGACGGTCTCGACGCCGTCGAGCCATTCCTGCTTGACCTCTTCGGCGTAGTCGACACGATACGCCGCCTTGGCGCCGTACTCGAGGGCGACTTCGACGAGCCTGACCGAGTTCGAGGAGTTCGACGATCCGACCACGATCACGAGATCCGCGTTCGCGGCCACCTTCTTGATCGCGACCTGACGGTTCTGGGTGGCGTAGCAGATGTCGTCGGACGGCGGATTGTGGAGCTCGGGGAAGCGCAGACGGAGACGGTTGACGGTCTCCATGGTCTCGTCGACCGACAGCGTGGTCTGTGAGAGCCAGACGACCTTGGACGGGTCCTTCACCTGCACCGTGTCGGCCTCGGCCGGCGAGTTGACGATGGTCACGTGCTCGGGGGCCTCCCCCGCGGTGCCCTCGACCTCTTCGTGTCCCTCGTGGCCGATCAGGAGGATCTCGAAGTCGTCCCGGGCGAACCGCACGGCCTCGCGGTGCACCTTCGTGACCAGTGGACAGGTGGCGTCGATCGCGTGGAGTCCGCGATCGGATGCCGCGTTCACGACGGCCGGCGAGACGCCGTGCGCGCTGAAGACGACGTGGGCTCCGGCGGGGACCTCGTCGACCTCTTCGACGAAGATCGCGCCCTTCTCCTCGAGCTCGGAGACGACGTGGATGTTGTGCACGATCTGCTTGCGCACGTAGACGGGTGCACCGTAGCGCTCCAGCGCCTTCTCGACGGCGACCACGGCGCGGTCGACGCCGGCGCAATAGCCGCGGGGAGCGGCGAGCAGAATCCGCTTGTGTCCGACGATCGGGTTATCCTGAAGCCGCCCTGCCGCCGCGCGCACGCGTGGGATGAGGGGGACGGGGAGATGAACGGCAGTCGAAGTCACCCCTTGATTCTACCGGCGCGTGCCTGTGGAAGGCCGGGATGCCGCCACACGGCGCGACGGCACGGAACGGGAGCAGATGACAGTCTTCGAAGCGGCCGCGGGTCCGGGCGAGACGCCGCCCGCCGACGCCGTCGCCCCGCGCGACTCCACCTCGGATGCACCCACCTCCGTCGCACGGTTGAATGCGACGATCCGCGACTTCATCGCGCGCTGGAACACCGTCTGGGTGGAAGGCGAGATCACCTCGTGGAACGTCCGGGCCGGGAACATCTTCGCCCGGCTGAAGGACACCCAGTCCGACGCGCAGATCTCCATCCGGATCTGGTCGAGCGTGCGCCCACGCATCCCCTCCGATCTCGGCGTCGGCGATCATGTGGTCGCCGCGGTCAAGGCCGACTACTTCGTCAAGGCCGGCGACTTCAGCTTCGCCGTCTCGGCGATGAAGCACGTCGGGCTCGGCGATCAGCTCGAGCGCCTCGAGAAGCTGCGCGCGCAGCTCCGCCAGGAAGGGCTGTTCGACGCCACCCGCAAGAAGCGTCTGCCGTTCCTCCCGCACCTGATCGGCCTGATCACGGGTGAGCGCTCCGACGCCGAGAAGGACGTGCACCGCAACGCCGAGCTGCGCTGGCCGCAGGTGCGGTTCCGCACCGAGTACGCCGCCGTGCAGGGCGACCGCTGCGTCCCCGACACCCTCGCCGCCCTCAAGCGACTGGATGCCGACCCCGAGGTCGACGTCATCATCATCGCGCGCGGCGGAGGCGACCCGCAGACGCTCCTCGGCTTCAGTGACGAGCGGCTCGTGCGCGCCGTCGCTGCGGCATCCACACCGATCGTCAGCGCCATCGGGCATGAGAACGACCATCCCCTGCTCGACGACGTCGCCGACCTGCGCGCATCGACCCCGACGGATGCCGCGAAGCGCGTCGTCCCCGATGTCGGCGAGCAGCGCGCACTGATCGCGCAGCTGCGCTCTCGGGCGACTTCGCGCCTGACCCAGCGCCTGTCCCACGACATCGCCCAGCTCGAGCAGCTGCGCTCCCGGCCGGTCCTGCGCTCCCCTGCGCCGATCATCGACGCCCGCGCGCAGGAGCTGTGGCTGCTTCTCTCGCGAGGCCGCGACACGATCACCCGGCAGCTCGACACGGCCGGACGCCGCACCACCGAGCTCCGCGCCTCGCTGCGCGCCCTGTCGCCGGCCGCGACCCTGGCCCGCGGCTACGCGATCGCGCACCTCGAGGGCGGCGTGATCCTGCGCGATGCGGCGGACGCGCCGGCCGGAAGCGCCCTGACGATCACCGTCGATCGCGGCTCCGTCGCCGCGCGCTCGGAGGGCGAGATCGCCGAAGGCTCCTGAGCCGGGCACCCGCGACGCACGCCGTAAGATGGAGGAGTGAGCGCCCTGAACGAGATCCCCGTCGAGACGCTGTCGTTCGAGGCAGCCCGCGATGAGCTCGTCACCGTCGTCGCCGAGCTCGAGCAGGGCTCCCCTACGCTCGAGCACTCGCTCGCCCTGTGGGAGCGCGGCGAGGCACTCGCCGCCAGGTGCGAGGAGTGGCTCCTCGGCGCGAAGCGCCGTCTCGAGGCCGCCCGCGCCGCGGCATCCGACTCCGACTCCGCCGGCGGCGCATCGTGAGCAAGCAGCCGCCGATCGTCGCCGAGCTCGGTCGGCCCGAGACCCCGGACGAGACCGCGGCGCGCAAGGCCGCATCCAGCAAGGCGTACCGCGGCAGCCAGACGGTGCGGAACCTCGTCGCGGCGCTCCTGGTGACGGTCGCCGTCGTCGCCGTGATCATCTTCGCCGTCCCGCGCGGCGAGCCGGTGAAGGCCGACGAGATCGACGTCGCCGGCATCGCGGCCGGCGTCGAATCGACCATGGACAGCCCCGCGATCATCCCGGAACTCGATGACTTCTGGCGCGTGAACGCCGCCGAGCTGCAGAGCGGTGCCACCGTCGTGTGGGAGATCACCCTCGCACCGGCCGCCGACGACGAACGCGGCTTCATCAAGGTCGCCCAGGCGTTCGACGCCGATTCCTCGTGGGCGCCGCAGCGCCTGAACGGCAACGCCCCCACCGACGAGGTGCGCATCGGCGGACTCGACTGGGACGTCTACAAGCTCGGCGACGCAGGCGCGAACGCCAACGTCAGCTACGCGATCGGCACGCAGGCCGGAGACGACTACGTGCTGCTGTACGGCTCGCGCTCCGCGGCATCCACCGCCGACCTCGCAGAATCCCTCGTGCCGCAGATCCGCGCTCTCTCGGAGGCTTCATGACGAACACGCTCACCCCCGCCGCAGCCTGGCAGCAGATGCAGGAGGGGAACGCCCGTTTCGTGCGCGACGAGCCCCAGCATCCGAACCAGGACGGCGCCAGGCGCCAGCACCTCGCCGCGGCGCAGCATCCGGTCGCCACGCTCTTCGGATGCTCGGACTCGCGTCTCGCGGCCGAGATCATCTTCGACCTGGGCCTGGGCGACCTCTTCGTCGTGCGCAATGCCGGGCAGGTCCTCGGCGAGTCGATCGTCGCGAGCCTCGAGTACGCGGTCGCCGTGCTGGAGGTGCCGCTCATCGTCGTCCTCGCGCACGACTCCTGCGGTGCGGTGCGCGCGGCGATCGACGGCACCGCCATCGACGCCGCCCCGCTTCCGCCGCACATCTGGCGGCTCATCGCCCCGATCGTGCCCGCGGCGCGCAAGGTGCTGCACGAGAGCGGCGGCACCACGGTTGCCGAGATCGACGCCGAGCTCGTCGGCGAGGAGCACCTGCGCAACACGGTCAAGGACCTGCTGCAGTCCTCCGAGCTGATCAGCAGCGCCGTCGCCGATGGCCGTCTGGGCATCGTGGGCGCCAACTACCGTCTGGCCGAGGGCACCGCGTCGCCGGTGGTCACGGTCGGAATCGATACCGAGGGGGCCACCCCCGCAACCAAGGAGGGTTCGGAATGACCGAGCAGGACTACCGCATCGAACACGACACCATGGGCGAGGTGCGGGTGCCCCTGAACGCGCTCTACGGTGCGCAGACGCAGCGCGCCGTGGAGAACTTCCCCATCTCGGGCAAGGGGCTGGAATCGACGCAGATCGCCGCCCTCGCCCGCATCAAGAAGGCGGCGGCGCTCGCGAACAAGGAGCTCGGCACGCTCGACGGCGCCATCGCCGACGCGATCGCGCAGGCCGCCGACCAGGTCGCCTCGGGTGCGCACGACGGGGAGTTCCCGGTCGACACCTACCAGACCGGTTCCGGCACGTCGTCGAACATGAACATGAACGAGGTGCTCGCGACCCTCGCGACCGGCATCCTCGGCGCGAGCGTCCACCCGAACGACCACGTGAACGCCTCGCAGTCGTCGAACGACGTGTTCCCGACCTCGGTGCACATCGCCGTCACCCAGGCGCTCATCGACACCCTCATCCCCTCGCTCGACCACCTCGCCGTCGCTCTCGAGGCGAAGGCGGAGCTGTGGAAGGATGCCGTGAAGTCCGGTCGCACGCACCTCATGGATGCGACGCCCGTCACCCTCGGCCAGGAGTTCGGCGGCTACGCCCGTCAGGTGCGCCTCGGCATCGAGCGCGTGCAGTCGGCGCTCCCCCGCGTCGCCGAGGTCCCGCTGGGCGGCACCGCCGTCGGCACGGGCATCAACACCCCGCTCGGCTTCCCGCAGAAGGTGATCGCGCTGCTCGCCGCCGAGACCGAGCTGCCGATCACCGAGGCCAAGGACCACTTCGAGGCGCAGGCCAACCGCGACGGCCTGGTCGAGGCCTCCGGCGCGCTCCGCACCATCGCGGTCTCGCTCACCAAGATCAACAACGACCTGCGCTGGATGGGATCCGGTCCCAACACGGGTCTCGGCGAGCTGCACATCCCCGATCTGCAGCCCGGATCGTCCATCATGCCCGGCAAGGTCAACCCGGTCGTGCCGGAGGCCGTGCTCATGGTCTGCGCCCGCGTGATCGGCAACGACGCGACGGTCGCGTGGGCCGGGGCATCCGGTTCCTTCGAGCTCAACGTCGCGATCCCCGTCATGGGCACCGCGCTGCTGGAGTCGATCCGACTGCTGTCGAACGCCTCGCGCGTGCTCGCCGACAAGACGATCGACGGCCTGCAGGCGAACGTCGAGCGCGCCGCCGCGTTCGCGGGCATGAGCCCGTCGATCGTGACCCCGCTGAACAAGCTCATCGGCTACGAGGCTGCTGCGAAGATCGCCAAGCACTCCGTGGCCAAGGGCATCACGGTGCGCGACGCCGTGATCGACCTGGGCTACGTCGAGCGCGGCGACCTCACGCTCGAGCAGCTCGACGAGAAGCTCGACCTGCTCTCGATGACGCACCCCGGCTGAGCCCGGCCGGACGCAGACGCCCCGATCTGCTGACGTCGCCCCGTTCTGCTGACCTTTCCCGAAGGTTGGTCAGCAGATCGGTACCGCGTCAGCAGATCGGGGCGTTTTGCACAGGAGGGCGGCAGGAACAAGTTGTGCACGGGGAGTGCGATGGTGGACTCAGCACCGGCTGCAACGCGGGCAGGCTGCAGAGATGCTCTCGGCACCAGACACCATTCGACGCCTAGGCGGGCTCGCACGCGGCACCCATCTTCAGACGCTCGGCTTCACGCGACGCGCGCTGTCACGAGCCGTTCGACGCGGCGAGATCGAGCGCATCCGTGACGGAGTGTTCGCCGCCGGGGTCATCTCGCCGCAGGTCCGGGCGGCGACTGCCCATGGCGGGGCGMTGAMGTCGATCACCTGGCGCTCGTCGGACATCGACTTCTCGAGCGGGAGCGTGCCGATGACCGAGACGCCGGTCTCGCGCTCGATGTCGCGCGGGTGGCGGACCCGACGATCAACCAGATAGCGCAGGAGCACATACAGCAACCCGAGGGCGAGGCCGAGGACCGCACCCGTGACGATATTGAGCCGAGTATTCGGAGA
>NZ_QDFV01000008.1 GCF_003075395.1 Microbacterium sp. TPD7012
GCAACTCCGCCAATAACGGCGACCAGTCCTCGGGCTCGGATTCGCTCGTCAWCGRCAYCGCCCACATCGCCCTGACCGGCGGTTCGATGGGCGGAGCGGTGCTGCGCACGGCTGCGGAAGACGCGCGTGCGTCGGAGATCGACTGGTCGCTGGTCCACTTCTGGTGGGGCGACGAGCGCTTCGTCCCGCGTGACGACCCCGACCGCAACTCCCTGCAGTCGCGCCACGCGCTGCTCGATCACATCCCGGTGCCGCCGGAGAACGTGCACGAGGTGGCGGGTCCCGACAGCGGACTCACTCTCGACGAGTCCGCCGCGGCCTATGCCGCCGAGCTCGCGCGGTACGGCACGGAGGAGCACCCCTGGCCGTCGTTCGCCGTGTGCTTCCTGGGCGTCGGTCCCGACGGGCACATCGCCTCGCTCTTCCCGGATCGCGACGAGGTCACGGTGACGGACGCCGCGGCTCTGCCCGTGCGCAACTCGCCGAAGCCTCCGCCCGAGCGGGTGACGCTCACGCGTCCCGTCCTGAACTCCTCCAAGCGCGTCTGGCTCGTCCTGACCGGCGCCGACAAGGCATCCGCCCTCGGGCTGGCGCTGGCCGGCGCGAGCTACACGAGCGTGCCGGCAGCCGGCGCGAAGGGTCGCAAGCGCACGGTGTTCTTCGTCGACGAGGCGGCGGCCTCCGAGGTCTCCCCCGACCTCATCGATCAGGCGTACTGACGCCTCGCGGCCCCGCGCGGTCCGAACGCCCGCTACGGAGCGTCGGGCCGGCGGTTCTGCTCGGCCTGGGTCCAGGCATCCGACGGGTTCTGCTGCTCCGTCGACTCCTGGCTCGGCTCGGGAGCAGGCGAGGACGGCGACGAGTCGCTGCCGCGCACGATCGGGAGCTCCTGACTCTCGCTCAGCACCTGCGGGTGGTAACGGGCGAGGTTGACGACGCCCCAGACCGCGATGGCCCCGGCGACGCCGAAGATGATGAACACCCACCACGGCGCCGCAGCGGCCTCGCCGAGAACGATCATGCCGATCAGGACCGCGATGAGCGGGTCGACGACCGTGAGCCCGGCGATCACGAGGTCCGGCGGGCCCGAGCTGTAGGCGGTCTGCACGAAGTACGCGCCGACCGAGGCTGCCGCGAGCAGAGCGATCACGCAGATGGCCGTGATCCATTCGAACTGGCCGGCCTCGATCCGCTTGATGACGACCTTCGCGAGCGTGGCCACGAAACCGTAGAGGATGCCGGCGCCGATCACGTAGAACAGCGCGCGCATGCGGTGGCGGAGGATCAGCCAGCACGCCCCGAGCGCGATGATCACGACGAGGAGGAGGGCGAGGATCACGAAGAGCTCGCGTTCGGTGACCTCCTTCTCGGTGGCGTAGATGGCCGCGAAGAAGACGAAGAGGAAGATGCCGCCCACGCAGAAGATGATCGCGGTGACCGACTTCCGGGTCGGCGAATGGCCGGAGATCCGCGCGTTCAGGAGCGTCGTGATCACGAGCGCGATCGCGCCGAGGGGCTGCACCACGATGAGCGGTGCCTTCACGAGCGCGGCGAGCTGACACACGATCGCGAGCCCGAGCATCAGGGTGCCGAGGATCCATGAGGGCCGGGTCAGGAGCGCTTTGATCTGGCCGCCGGTGAGGCCGGTGGTGCCGTCGGAGCCGCTCAGGCGCTCGACCTTCTCGACGCCGCGGTGCTGGTACTGCGCGCCGAGGGACATGAAGACCGCGCCGGCGAGAGCCAGCGGGATGCCGAGCAGCAGGCCGGGGTTCTGGAAGGCGCCGACGAGCTGTTCGCCGACCTCTTCAGCCGCATTCGTCCACACCCCAGCGCTCACACTACGACCCTACCCGGCACATCGCACACAGTAGGGTTGTGACGTGGCTGTACTTCCGATTCGCATCATGGGCGACCCCGTGCTTCACTCCCCCGCATCGGCCGTCGAGGAGATCACGGACGACATCCGCACACTCGTCGCCGACATGTTCGAGACGATGGATGCCGCGCCGGGAGTCGGTCTCGCCGCACCGCAGGTCGGCGTGCCGCTGCGCATCTACACCTACGCGTACGTGGACGATGACGATCAGCCCTGGCGCGGCGTGCTGATCAATCCCGTGCTGTGGATCGCGCCGATCGAGCCGGGCGATCCCGACCCCGATCTCGAGTCGGAGGGATGCCTCTCCTTCCCCGGGGAGCGATTCCCCCTCCGTCGCTCCGAGCGGGTTCACCTCACGGCGACCGATCTCGACGGGCAGCCGGTCACGATCGACGTCGACGGCTGGCGCGCGCGGATCATGCAGCACGAGTTCGACCACCTCGACGGGGTCCTCTACGTCGACCGCCTCTCCGACGGCGACTGGAAGACGGTTCAGAAGATCGCGCGCAAGCGCGGCTGGGGTCGACCCGGAGCCAGCTGGATGCCGGGCGTCGACGACCTCGAGGGCTGATCCGCTCCCAGCGCGATCACAGCATCCTCGGAGTTGCATCACAGACTCGGAGGCGGCTAGCGTGATCGCGGCGGGCTTCTTTCTTTCGCATGCCCGCGCACCAAGAGGCTCTGTGGAGGGGACACAATCATGATGAAACTGCGCAATCGACGCGCTCTGATGCTCGCAGGTACCGCGGTGGCGCTTTCCATCGCTCTGAGCGGCTGTAGCGCCATCAACAGCATTCTCGGGGGCGGGGCCGGCGACGCCGACCGCGACCAGGAGACCGGTCAGGTCACCGAGAGCGCGAACATCGACGTCTTCGCGCTGAAGGTCGGGGACTGCAAGATGTCCAGCGCGACGGGTCTCATCGAGGCCGTCGACGTCGTGCCGTGCGAGGAGCCGCACGACGAAGAGGTCTACCACGAGTTCTCGATGGAGGACGGCGAGTTCTCCGAGGAGGCCGTCGACGCGGCGACCGAGGGATGCATCGGCGACGCGTTCACCACGTTCGTCGGCGTCGTCTGGGACGAGTCGGCCCTCGACGTCTACCCGATCACCCCGACCAAGGACACCTGGGACCAGCTCAACGACCGCGTGATCCAGTGCGTGATCTCCGACCCGGCCGGCCCGGTCACCGGAACCCTCGCGGGCGCCGCTCGCTGATCCGGACGCATGCAGTGATCTGAGCACGATTCCAGAGAGGGCCCCGCCGTTCGGCGGGGCCCTCTCTGCGTCAGGAGGCGGCCGGGCGCGCGCGCAGGTGGATGCGCTTGCCGTCCTTGCTGAAGATCGACACGATCTCGGCCGGCCCGGACCCCGCGGCCGACAGCCAGTGCGGGACCCGCGTGTCGAACTCCGCGGCCTCGCCGGGCCCGAGCGTCACGTCCTTGTCCCCGAGCACGAGCCGCAGACGCCCGGAGATCACGTACAGCCACTCCTGGCCGTCGTGCACCTTCGGCTGAGGCACGGCGGTGATGCCGGCGGGGCGGGCGGGGAAGGTGACCTTGTAGGTCTGCACGGGGCTCGATGCCGGCGAGAGCGACTCGTAGCGGATGCCCTCGACCTCCCTGGTCGTGCGTGACACCCGCGGGTCGGGGACCGCGCGCGGCACGATGTCGTCGAGACCGAGACCGAGCGCTCGCGCGATCGGCACGAGAAGCTCGAGATTCGGCGCCCGCTTTCCCGCCTCCAGACGCGACAGGGTGCTCGGGGAGATGTCGGTGAGCGCGGAGAGGTCCGCGAGGGTCAGGCTGCGTTTCTCGCGCCAGCTCTTCAGACGTGGTCCGATGAGGGCCAGGGATTCGTCGGGCACGTCGGCATCCTTTGCTGATTCAGCATGAATAGTTGCCGAAAGCGTATCAGGCGCGGAAGCTGGACGCATGATCGACGACACCTCTTCCCCCGCATCCACTCTCCGCCCAGATGAGTTCTCGCACACCCCGATCTCGGGCGAGCACTGGGATGTCATCGTCATCGGCGGAGGCGCAGCCGGACTGAGCGCCGCGCTCATCCTCGCTCGAGCCCGACGCCGCGTGCTCGTGCTCGATGCTCAGGAGCCGCGCAACCGGTTCGCGCCCCATATGCACGGCGTGCTGAGTCGCGATGGCTACTCCCCGCTCGATCTGGTCGCCGACGGCCACCGGGAGGTGCGCGCGGTCGACGGCGTGATCGTCGACGCCCGTGTCGCCAGCGCGAGCGCGATCGCCGACGGCTTCGAGGTCGTGACGGCGGCGGGCGACCACGCGACCGCGCGCCGCCTCATCGTCGCGACCGGCGCACGTGACGTGCTGCCCGACATCCCCGGACTGGCCGAACAGTGGGGACGTGGCGTCGTCGCCTGCCCGTACTGCGACGGATACGAGGCCTCAGGGCGCGCGATCGGGGTGCTGGCGACCTCCGTCGGCGGACTCCACAAGGCCCACATGCTGAGGGCGTACTCGGACGACATCACGGTGTTCACCGGCCTCGTCGACGGCATCCCCGACGAGGACCGGCTCGTGCTGGAAGCGCGCGGGATGCGCGTGGAGACGCGTGCCGTCACCCAGGTGATCACCGCGGCAGGCGAGCTGACCGGACTCGGTCTGGACGACGGCTCCACGATCCCCGTCGACGTCGTGTTCGCCGAACCCGCTCTGATCGCACTCGACGAGCCACTGCGTCAGCTCGGGGCTGAGCGCTCCGACACGCCGATCGGCCCGTGGACGACCGTCGACGCTCTCGGACGGACGAGCGTCGAGGGCGTCTGGGCCGTGGGGAACGCGGCGAACCCGGCCGCTCTCGTGCCGATCGCCGCCGGGTCCGGCGCCGCCGCAGCCCTCGCGCTGAACGGGGAGCTCGTGGCGCAGGACGTCGCTGCGGCGGCGGCGCTGGTCGCGAGCGCGGCGGTCGCATCGTGAGCGAGACCGAGTCCTCGGTCGATCCGGCGCCGAACCCTGCGGAGTTCTGGGAGGAGCGCTATCGGAGCACCCGCGGCGAGCACGGCCGGGTGTGGAGCGGTCGCGTGAACGCCGCCGTGGAGCGCGAGGTCACCGGCCTCACTCCCGGGACGGCTCTCGAACTGGGGTGCGGCGAAGGCGGGGACGCGCTGTGGCTCGCCGCGCACGGATGGACGGTGACGGCGGTCGACATCTCCGCGACGGCCCTCTCCGTCGGCCAGGCGCAGGCGCAGCGTGCGGGGCTCTCCGACCGGATCCGGTGGATCCGCGACGATCTCTCGACGTGGGAGCCGACCTCCGTCTTCGACCTCGTGACGTCGGCGTTCCTGCACTCCCCGGTCGAGCTTCCGCGTGAGGCGGTGCTGCGGCGCGCGGCATCGGCGGTGGCGCCGGGCGGGCGGCTCCTCGTCGTCGGGCACGGGTCCGTCCCGCCGGGGTCGAAGCTCAGCCACCACGACCACGACGGGCCGCCGCTCCCGACCGCCGAGGAGGTGCTGTCGTCGCTCGATCTGCCCGAGGGGTGGGTCACGGAGACGAGTGCTCTCGTCGACCGGGTGGCGATCTGGCGCGACGGTTCCGAGGTGACGCTCGTCGACGCGGTACTGCGGGTCAGGCGGGGCACGGTCGCGTGAACAGGCACGGACGCTGAGCTACGCTCGCTGAGGCGGCGCGCCCTTCCCGAAGCGCGCCGGAAGACAGGAGCACCGATGTTCACCGGCCTGAGTGCCTTCCCTCTCACCCCGCTGCGCGACGACACCTTCGACGAAGCCGCCTACACGCGACTCATCGAGCGGCTGGTCACCGCCGGCGTCGACTCGATCACGGCGCTCGGCTCGACCGGCTCCTACCTGTACCTCGACCGCGACGAGCGTCGGCGCGTCGCCCGCGCAGCCGTCGCGCTCGCGGGAGACGTGCCCGTGATGGTCGGCATCGGCGCGCTCCGCACCTCCCAGGTGCAGCGCCTCGCCGATGATGCGCAGGATGCCGGCGCGAGCGCCGTGCTGCTCGCGCCGGTCACCTATCAGGCGCTGACCCCGGACGAGGTGTTCACGCTGTTCGAGGATGTCACGGCCGGACTCTCGGTGCCCCTGGTCGTCTACGACAATCCCGGCACGACGCACGTCACGTTCACCGACGAGCTCCATGCCCGGATCGCCGCGCTGCCGAACGTGGCCTCCATCAAGATCCCCGGTGTTCCGGTGGATCCCCAGGATGCCTCCGCACGCGTGCATCGACTCCGCGATCGCATCCCCGACACGGTGTCGATCGGCGTCTCGGGCGACTGGTTCGCCGCCACGGGCATGAACGCCGGATGCGATGCCTGGTACTCGGTCATCGGTGGCACGCTCCCCGACCCGGCGCTCACCATCACGCGTGCCGCGCAGGCCGGTGACCAGGATGCCGCGACCGCCGAATCGGCCCGCCTCCAGCCGCTGTGGGACCTGTTCCTGGAGTTCGGGAGCTATCGCGTCACGGCCGCCATCGCAGAGCACCTGCAGCTCGTCGCCCCGGACTGCCTTCCGCGCCCGGTGCTCGGGCTTCGTGCCGGAGCGCGGGAGCGGGTCGCGGAGGTCGTCGACCCGCTGGGACTCCGCGGCTGAGGGTCGTCGAGGCCGAAAAGGGAATGGCCCGGAACTCGCGAAGGAGTTCCGGGCCATCTTGGCTCCCCGGCTTGGACTCGAACCAAGAACCTGCCGGTTAACAGCCGGCTGCTCTGCCAATTGAGCTACCGAGGAATGTGCACCGCTGCGCGGGCAACTCGACAAGCTTAGCAAACTCCGAGCCCCACTCGTGACACCGGGGCGGGGTCGGCGCAGGTCGGGCGTGTCGTGTTCAGTGCCGCGAATCCGACTCGGCGTTGGGAACCCAGAGCAGGTCCTTGCCGACGCCGCGAGCGACCACATGACCGCCGCGGAGCATGAGCGTCTCGGCGTTCAGCTCGCGGATGAACGCCGCATCGTTGGTCACGAGGAGAGCGGCCATCGACTCCTCCCTCCGACGACGAGTGATCGCGTCGAACACCACCGGACGCACCTCCAGGTCGAGGTTCGCGAGCACCTCGTCGGCGATGAGCACCTTCGGCTCCAGGATGAACGATCGGGCGATCGCCACGCGCTGACGCATGCCAGCGCTGAGCTCGTACGGGAACTTGGCTGCGGTGCCGAGCGGAAGGTGCAGCTCGTCGAGCAGGGTCGCGACGCGGATCGACAGCGCCTTCGTGTTGACCCGGCGCTCCCGGATGAGGATCGGCTCGGCGATCACCTCGTTGACGGTGAGACGGGGCGGCAGGTCGGCACCCGCACCCTGAGGCACGAAGCCGGTGCGATACGTGAGGATGCGGTGCTTCCGACCGGGCCTGCGCACATCGACGCCGCAGACCACGGCGCTTCCGCCGACGACGCGCACCGAGGGGTCGGTCGACCCCGCGAGGGCGGCGACCAGGGTGGACTTCCCCGAACCGGTCGGTCCGGCGACGCAGATGAGCTCGCCCGGCGCGAGAGAGAAGGTCACACCGTCGACGGCACGGGTGGGAGTGCCGTGCCCGATGCGGTCGATCACCAGATCCGAGCATTCGATCGCGTTCTGGGATTCTGGCCTGCGGGACATGTCTCCATCCTGCCCTCTGCCGACCCGGCGGGCGCGTTACGACTCGGCGAACCTCTGACGCTCCGCGTCGATGTCTCTCAGACGCATCCGCAGCGCGCGGCCGCCGTCCGACTCCGCGGGCACCCGCTGCACCGCGCCGAGCAGCTCCTGCTTCTCGCGCTCCAGCTGGCGGAGGATGAGACGACGGGCGAGATCGGTCGTCGAGGCGACCGCACCCTCCTCGTTCCTGGCGGGGAACGGCGTCATCAGCAGCTCACCGGCCAGGGACCGGTAGGGCTCGCGCACGCCGTTGACGGCATCCGTCACCCAGCCCGCCCTCGTGCGGTCAGGAGCGGATGCCACGGCCTCGCGCACGGCGTCGAGACCCGGTGTCCGGAACGGGGCGCCGAGGGCGCGGTTCAGGAGATCCTGGTCCACCTGGTGCCCGTACTGCAGGGCACCCATCAGAGCATCGCGCTCGACCGCGACGTCGGCCGTCCGGGGCAGGCTCGCGAGGGTGACGGGCGCGACGCCGGCGATACCGGTCGACGGATCGGCCTGGGGCGTCTCGCGCCGCGCCGCGGGCTGCTGCGAAGCACCGCGCGCGGCACGTTCCACCTCGCTGTGCACCTCGGTGGGATCCATGCCGAGGCGACGCGCCAGCACGCGCTCGTACCCGGGGCGCAGCAGCCGGTCCCTGATCTCGGCGACGATGGGCGCGGCCGCACGCAGCGCGCCGACGCGACCCTCGACCGTGGAGAGGTCGAAGCCGCCCAGCTTCCGGTCCATCGCGAACTCGAACATCGGCACCTTGGCGTCCATGAGCCCGCGCACCGCGGCATCCCCTCGCTGCAGTCGCAGATCGCACGGATCGAGGCTGTCCGGCGCGACTGCCACGAAGGTCTGGGCGTTGAACCGGTCGTCCTCGGTGAACGCGCGCAGCGCCGCCTTCTGGCCGGCCTCGTCACCGTCGAACGTGAAGACGACCTCGCCCGAGGCGTTGTCGTCGCCCATCACCCGGCGCAGCACCTTGATATGCTCGGTGCCGAACGCGGTGCCGCACGTCGCGATCGCCGTCGTGAGACCGGCGAGATGGCAGGCCATGACGTCGGTGTACCCCTCGACCACGACCACGCGGCGCGGATCTCCGCGCGAGATGTCGCGCTTGGCGAGGTCGAGCCCGTAGAGCACCTGCGCCTTCTTGTAGATCGGGGTCTCCGGCGTGTTCAGGTACTTCGGCCCCTGGTCGTCGTCGAAGAGCTTGCGGGCGCCGAAGCCGATCGTCTGCCCGGAGACATCGCGGATCGGCCAGACCAGACGCCCGCGGAACCGGTCGTAGACGCCGCGCTGACCTGTCGAGACGAGGCCTGCCGTGGCGAGCTCCTCACGGGTGAAGCCCTGCGCCGTGAGAGCCTTGAGCATCCCGTCCCAGCCGCGCGGAGCGAAGCCGACACCGAAGTGCGCCGCGGCCCCGGCGTCGAATCCGCGTTCACCCAGGAACCGCCGTCCGGCCTCGGCGTCCGGCGAGAGCAGCTGCGCGCGGAAGAACTCCGCGGCGGCCGTGTTCGCGGCATAGAGGCGACTGCGTCCGCTGGTCTCGGGGGCCGCTCCCCCGTCTTCGTAGTGGAGCGTGTACCCGATTCGGCCGGCGAGGCGCTCGACGGCCTCCGTGAAGCTGACGTGGTCCATCTCGCGGAGGAACGAGTAGACGTCTCCCGACTCGCCGCAGCCGAAGCAGTGGTAGTAGCCGACCTGCTGCCGCACGTGGAAGCTCGGGCTCTTCTCATCATGGAAGGGGCACAGACCCTTGAGCGATCCGACCCCGGCCGACTTCAGCGCCACGCGCTCACCGACGATGTCGGCGATGTTCGTGCGCGCCTTGACCTCGTCGACGTCGGCCTGCCGGATGCGGGGCATCAGCCCACCCCTTCGGCGACGGGCCGCCTCTCGGCGTGCGCGCCTGCCCGCGCACGGGCGTGCCGCGGCGTCCAGATCCCGACCTCGGCGGGGTCGATCTCCCCCACCAGACGGTTGTGCCAGTCGATCGCGCTCTGGTCGGTGAGGCTCGCGATCTGGTCGACCACGACGCGGGCGCGCTCGGCGTCGTCGACCGCGGCGACGAAGTCGGCGGCGAACGCGGGTTCGAGCACATCGGCGCCCGCCGACCACAGGGCGTCGGTCGACCACAGCGAGTCGGCGAGCCTCTTCAGCACGCGCCGCTGCTCCTTGTAGACGCCCTTGCGCGCGTCGATCGTGACGATCGCCTGGCCCATGATGCCCTTGAGCACCGCGATCTCGGCCTCCACGACACGGGGCACGACGACGTGAGCGTTGTAGCGCACGAGATGGCTTCCCCCGTAGGCGTCGCGGGTCGCCGAGACGGAGGCGCGCGCGAAGCGGCCGATCAGATCGCTGGTCAGGTTCTTCAGACGGGCGAGCGCCTGCCGCGACCGGTCGAAGGACGGGAGCCACATCGACTGCGAGGCCAGACGATAGAGGGCGTCGGCGAGCTCGTCACGGGTGAAGTCGTAGCCCACCCACTGCTGGATACGGCCGACGAGAGCATCGTGTCCGCGCGGATCCGCGAGCTGCGCGACGTCGACGTAGCCGTTGACGATCGCGTCCTCGAAATCGTGCACGGAGTACGCGATGTCGTCGGAGAGATCCATGATCTCGGCCTCGATGCAGCGGAGGCGACCGGGCGCACCCTCGCGCATCCACCGGAACACGGCCTCGTCCTCGGGATACACGCCGAACTTGAGTCGACCGCCCGGGTCCGGGACCGGACTGTCGACCGTCCAGGGGTACTTGCAGGTCGCGTCGAGGCTGGCCCTGGTGAGGTTGAGCCCGACGGAGTGGTCGTCGTCGTCGAGGACCTTCGCCTCGAGCCGGGTCAGGATGCGGAGGGACTGGGCATTGCCCTCGAACCCCCCGATGTGCTCGGCCCACTCGTTGAGCGCGCGCTCGCCGTTGTGCCCGAACGGCGGGTGTCCGAGGTCGTGGCTCAGGCAGGCCGTGTCGACCACATCGGCGGAGACGCCGAGGGCCGTGGCGAGCTCGCGTCCGACCTGGGCGACCTCGAGCGAGTGGGTCAGGCGGTTGCGCGCGAAGTCGGCGGTGCTCGCTGGGCTCAGGACCTGGGTCTTCGCGGCGAGACGGCGGAGCGCCGCCGAGTGCAGCACACGGGCGCGGTCGCGCGCGAAGTCGTCGCGCTCGGATCGGTGCGTCTCGGCGAAGAAGCGCTCGGCGTCGCGGGCGTCGTAGCCGTCGGCGCGCACACCGGCCTGAGAGTCAGCCACCACTGTTCTCGATCTCCGCTCCACGCATCATCTCGGAGGCCGACGACTCGATCTCCCGCGACTCCAGCCACTTGTCCGGCAGGGCCGTGCGCTTCGGGTGACCGGCGCGTCCGCGCTGGCCCTCCGCGTCGGCACCCGGGTACGGCGCGGTGTGGTCGAGTCGGCCGAGCAGGTCGTCGATCTCCGCGAGGCTGGATGCGGTGGCGAGTCCGGTGCGGATGTCTCCGCCGACCGGATAGCCCTTGAAGTACCAGGAGACGTGCTTGCGGATGTCGCGGCAGCCGCGATCCTCGTCGTCGAAGAACTCCACCAGCAGCTGGGCGTGCCGACGGAACGCGTTCGCGACGAAGCCGAGAGTCGCGTCGACCACATGGCCGGTCCCCGAGCTCGTCGCGGGGCCCGCGCCGAAGACCGCGGCCAGGTCGCCGAAGAGCCAGGGACGGCCGAGACACCCGCGTCCGACCACGACGCCGTCGCAGTCGGTCTGCGCCATCATGCGCACGGCGTCTTCGGCCGACCAGATGTCGCCGTTGCCGAGCACCGGGATGCTCGTGACCGCCTGCTTGAGCTCGCCGATCGCGTTCCAGTCGGCGTGCCCCGAGTAGAACTCGCCCGCCGTGCGGGCGTGGAGCGCGACTGCGGCGGCACCGGCGTCCTCGGCGGCGCGCCCGGCCTCGATGAACGTCAGGTGGTCGCGGTCGATGCCCTTGCGCATCTTCACCGTCAGCGGGATGGAGCCTGCGGCCTTGACGGCCTGGTCGACGATGTCGGCGAACAGCTTCGACTTCCACGGGAGCGCCGCTCCCCCGCCTCGGCGCGTGACCTTCGGCACCGGGCATCCGAAGTTCAGGTCGATGTGATCGGCGTGGTCCTCGGCGACGATGATGCGCACGGCTTCGGCGATGGTCGCCGGGTCCACGCCGTAGAGCTGGATCGAGCGGGGCGTCTCGGACTCGTGGTGCTGGATCAGGCGCATCGTGGTCTCGTTGCGCTCGACCAGCGCCCGCGACGTGATCATCTCGCTGACGTACAGCCCCGCGCCGTACTCGCGGCACAGGCGTCGGAACGCGGTGTTCGTGATCCCCGCCATGGGCGCGAGGACGACCGGCACGTCGAGATCGATCGGACCGATGCGAAGAGGGCGGGCGGGGGCGGTGGCGAGAGTCATGTCCCCTCCATTCTCCCAGACGCGGAGCCGGTGCGGATGCTGCGACCTAAGCTGTGAATATGACCGATTCTGCGCTCCGTTCGATCCCCTTCACCGACGCCCAGGGCAACGAGAAGACTCTCGACGACCTCGGTGCCGATGTGGTGCTGGTGGTGAACGTCGCCTCGAAGTGCGGCCTCACCCCGCAGTACGAGCAGCTCGAGGAGCTGCAGCGCCTCTACGGCGACCGCGGCTTCAGCGTGGTGGGCTTCCCGTGCAACCAGTTCTTCGGGCAGGAGCCGGGTTCCGTCGACGAGATCCTCGAGTTCTGCTCCACGACCTACGGCGTCTCGTTCCCGGTGAACGACAAGGTCAAGGTGAACGGCAAGAACGCCTCCGAGCTCTACAAGGCTCTCAAGGAGGCCCCGGATGCCGGAGGCAAGGCGGGCCGCGTCGAGTGGAACTTCGAGAAGTTCCTCGTGCTGCCGGACGGCGAGGTCCTGCGCTTCCGCCCGAAGCAGAAGCCGGACGCCCCCGAGATCGTCAGCGCGATCGAAGCGGCTCTGACCCGCTAGACCGCTCGACGGGCGGGTCGTTCACCTGCGCGTCACCCGAGCACCCGCCCGGGAGGCGCAGCTCCACCGGGGTCCGTTCACCTGCCGGTCGCCACCGCCCCACCGCCGGTCCTTAGTCTCTCCGCGGCGAATCCGCCGGAAGACGAAGGAGACCGACCATGCCCGACCGACTGCCGATCAGCCGGCGAACCGTCCTCACTGCCGGAGCGCTCGGCGCTCTGGGCACCGCTCTGCCGCTCGGCACCCCGCCGGCGAACGCGGCTTCGCCGTCCCCTCAGATGAAGCCCGGCAAGGCAGGGCGGCTGCAGTTCCGTGCGGACGGCACCTTCAAGGTGGTGCAGTTCAACGACACGCAGGACGACGAGCTCACCGACCGCCGCACGGTGGAGCTGATCGAGAAGGTGCTCGATCAGGAGGCGCCGGACTTCGTCGTCATCAACGGCGACGTCATCACCGGAGGATGCGAGACGCGGCTCGCCGTGAAGCAGGCGATCAACAACGTCGTCTGGCCGATGGAGGCCCGACAGATCCCCTGGGCGGTCACCTTCGGCAATCACGACGAGGACTCGCTGCCCGAGTCGGGCGTCGACGAGGCGGGGATGCTGGCGATCTACCGGTCGTACGACTACAACATGAATGCCGAGAACACCCGAGGCGTGACGGGCACGAGCAACACGATCGCGACGATCGCCTCGTCGGCGAAGAAGAACCGCGAGGCGTTCGCACTGTGGTTGATGGACTCCGGCCGCTACGCCCCCGACGCGTTGAACGGCCAGGACTTCGCCGGCTATCCGACCTGGGACTGGCTGCGCATGGATCAGGTCGCGTGGTATCGCCAGCAGTCGCAGGAGCTCGAGAAGCGCCGCGGAACGAAGCTGCCCGGTCTCATGTTCCTGCACATCGCCCTGTGGGAGCACCGCTTCATGTGGTGGGGAGGCGTTGACACCCGCACGGAGGCGGACGCCGCACGCGGCCAGGCCCGGCACGGCATCGTCGGCGAGAGGAACGAGGACGAGTGCCCCGGTCCGTTCAACTCGGGCATGTTCAACGCGATCCTCGAGCGCGGCGACGTGAAGGGCGTGTTCGTCGGGCACGACCACATCAACGACTACGTGGGCGACTACTACGGTGTCCTGCTGGGATACGCGCCGGGCGCCGGCTTCGGTGCGTACGGTCTCGACGGAGAGGAGCGCAACCGCATGCGCGGCGGTCGCGTGTTCGAACTCACGGAGGCGGGCGAGGACGTGTCGATCGCCACTCGCGTCGTCTATGCCCGCGACCTCGGCATCGACCTCACCGCCGACGACCAGCCCATGGAACCGCTCCCCCTCGCCCCGAAGCAGGAGCGCCTCTGACACCCCGAGACAGATCGAGGCGGCGGGAGCAGAGCTCGCGCCGCCTCGATATCCGAAAGGTGCCTCAGGCCTGGACGGCCGCTGCTTCGTCCTCGGTCTCTCCGCGCTTCGCCCAGAGATCGCGGAGCACGTTCTCGAACGCTGCGGGCGGCTGCGCACCCGAGATGCCGTACTGCCCGTCGATCACGAAGAACGGCACGCCCTGGATGCCGTAGGCCTGCGCCTGCGCCTGGTCCTGACGGACCGCCGGCAGGTACGTCTCGCTCTCGAGCGCCTCGCGCGCCCGATCGGCGTCGAGACCGACCTCGACTGCGAGCTCGACGAGGTCGTCGATGCGACCGACGTGCTTGCCCTCGGTGAAGTACGCGGACATCAGGCGCTCCTCCATCGCGTGCTGCAGGCCCTCGGCCTTCGCGAAGTGGAGCAGCTCGTGCGCCTTCACGGTGTTGGTGTGCTGCAGGAGATCGAAACGGTACTCGAGGCCCGCGTTCGCCGCGACGCCCGTGACGTTCGACAGCATCTGCTCGACCTGCGCGCGCGGCATCCCCTTGTGTCCGGCCAGGAAGTCGATCTCATCGCCGTCGAAGTCGACGGGGGTGTCGGGCGAGAGCTCGAAGGAGTGGAAGGTCACGGTGACCTCCGGGGCGTCGTCGTCGGCGGAGACGGCTTCGAGGCCCTTCTCGAGGTTGCGCTTGCCGATGTAGCACCAGGGGCAGGCGATGTCGGACCAGATGTCGATGGAGATGGGTTCGCTCACACCTTCATCCAACCGCATGGTTCTGTGAGCTATTCCGGATCTCGCAGTTCCGGAGCGTCCTTCGTCTCGTCGCTGCGCTCCTCACTCAGGAACCGAGGAGCGCGACAATCCCCGCGATCGATAGGATTTCCGGATGCTCTCCGCCGACGATCCGCTGCCTCTCAGGCCGGAGCGCGTGCTGATCGCGGGAGTGTCCGGGTCGGGCAAGACGACCCTCGCCGGGCGGATCGGCGACGCGTGGGGCCTGCGGCACGTCGAGATCGACGCACTGTTCCACGGGCCGAACTGGACGCCGCGACCGGAGTTCCTCGACGACGTGCGCGCGTTCGCGGCCGAGGATCGCTGGGTCACGGAGTGGCAGTACACGAGCAAGGGGACCGACGAGGTCCTCCCGCCGCGCGCGCAGCTCGTCGTCTGGCTGGACTACCCGTACCGCGTGGTGCGTTCACGGCTGCTGCGCCGCACCCTCGCCCGCGGCATCCTGCGTACCCCGCTGTGGAACGGGAACGTGGAGAAGCCGATATGGCAGATGTGGCGCGGCGAGCCGGAGGAGAACATCCTGCTCTGGCAGACGAACACGTTGCACAAATGGGCGGAGCGCATGCCCGGTGTCATCGAGCACTTCCCGCATCTCACGATCGTTCGCCTGCGCCATCCTCGGGAGACGGAGAAGTGGCTCCGCGCTCAGGCTGTCGCGTCGGGAGCGTCGACGGCTCCTCCGAAGCGGCGGTCCCGCGACAGGTAGATGCTGATCGCGCGCCACAGCTCCTCGCGGGAGAAGTCGGGCCAGAGCGTGTCGAGGAACACCATCTCCGCGTACGCCGACTCCCACAGCAGGAAGTTCGAGGTGCGCTGCTCCCCCGAGCTCCGCACGAAGAGGTCGACGTCGGGCATGTCGGGCACGTAGAGGTGACGCCGGATCATCTTCTCGCTGATCGCGTTCGGCTTCACCCTGCCCGCGGCGACATCGGCCGCGATCGAGCGCATCGCATCGACGAGCTCGATCCGACCGCCGTAGTTGACGCACATCGTGAGAGTCAGCACGTCATTGCCCCTGGTGAGCTGCTCGGCGTACTGCAGCTCCTTGATGACGCTGCCCCACAGCCGCGGCTTCCGTCCGGCCCAGCGCACCCGCACGCCCCACTCGTTCAGCTGGTCACGTCGGCGGTGCAGCACATCGCGGTTGTACCCCATGAGGAAGCGCACCTCCTCGGGAGAGCGCGCCCAGTTCTCGGTCGAGAACGCGTAGACGGACAGGTGCTTCACTCCGGCCTGGATCGCGCCCGCGACGACGTCGAGGAGCACCTCCTCGCCGGCCTTGTGTCCCTCGACGCGGTTCAGGCCGCGGCGGTTCGCCCAGCGGCCGTTGCCGTCCATGACGATCGCGACGTGCTCGGGCACCGCGGGGAACGCGGGCGGGTGCACACCCGTCCAGTCGAGCGGGCGATAAGCCACGGCATCCTTGTGCGTGTACGGCTTGGGAGTCACCGTGCTCCTTCTCCTCGGATGTCGGAAACGTGCGAGAGCGAGCGGATGCCGCGCTCCAGGTGCCACTGGGCATAGGCTCCGACGAGCCCGGCTGCGGCAGCCGACTCGGCGGGAGATGCCACGTCGATGAACTCCCAGTCACCCCTGATCAGGGCGCGGAGCAGTTCGAGGGTGCGTTCGGCGATGCGCGGGCTTCCGGCCGGCGCATCGTTCACGCACACCAGGCCGCCCAGCTGGGCGACGAACGTGCTGTGCGGTCCGGGCGCCGCACAGCGGGCGCAGTCGTCGAGCGAGGGCGCCCATCCGGAGAGAGACATCACGCGCAGCAGATACGAGTCCAGGATGCTGCGCGGCACGTGCTCGCCCCGCGAGAGCGCGCGCAGACCGCCGACGAGGAGCAGGTACTGCTCGGGCGTTGCCTCGGAATCGCTCAGGCGGTCGGCGGTCTCGACCATCGCGTTGGCCGAGGTGAAGCGGTCGTAGTGCGCGGCGATGTCGGTGCCGTAGGAGCCGAGCGATTCCGCCTGCTGCACGATGTCGAGCGAGCGGCCCTGATAGAGCTGCACATCGGCGACCATGAAGGGCTCGAGCCGGGAGCCGAACTTCGACGACGTGCGTCGCACGCCCTTCGCCACCGCACGGACCTTGCCATGCCGCCGCGACAGCATGGTGACGATGCGATCGGCCTCACCCAGCTTGTGGGTGCGCAGGATCACCACTTCGTCTCGGTAGGTGGGCACACGTCGATTATCCTCCGTGCGCGAGAATGGACGGGTGACCGAACCGCTCTTCACCATTCCGCTGTGGGCAGACCTCCTCGGCGTCGGCCTCGGTGGGGTGCAGGGCGCGCTGTTCGCCTCCGGGTTCCAGGGGCAGCGCCGACTGGACTGGCTGGGCGTGGCGATCATCGGCATCATGATCGGCATGGGCGGCGGTCTGATCCGCGACATCCTGCTCGGTCAGACGCCCGCCACCCTGCAGAATCAGTGGTATCTCGTCACGGCCGCCGGTGCCGCTCTCTTCGGAATGCTCCTCGCGGGACTCTTCAGCCGCCTGAACACCGTGATCGTCGTGCTCGATGCCGTCGTGATCGGGATGTTCGGCGCGTTCGGGACGAGCAAGGCTCTGGCTTTCGGGATCCCCGAGGTGCCCGCCGTCTTCATCGGCGTCTGCGCCGCAGTGGGCGGCAGCGTGCTGCGCGACATGCTGATGGGCCTGCCGACCGCGATCATGCACGTCGGCTCGCTCTATGCCGTCGCCGCCGGCGCCGGCTGCACGTTCATCGTGATCGCGAACGGCTTCGGCATGTCGATCACCCTCGCCGCGATCATCGGCATCGTCGTCACCGCCGTGATCCGTGTGCTGGCGGTGAGCTTCGACGTCTCGCTCCCCGAGCAGCGACGCATCTACCGCCGCAAGGTCGCCGCCGAGACGGGCGCCATCCCGATCGTCAAGCCGCGCGACTGAGCGGAGTCCGGCGTTTCGTCTCGTCGCTTCGCTCCTCGCTCAACGACCGATGGCACGTGCCTCGGTCGTTGAGCGAGAGCAGCGAGACGAAACGCCGAGACCCGTCAGACCGCGGCCAGCTGCTGCGCGCGCGTGCGGATCGAGCGGTTCACACCCGACACGATCGCCTTGAGCGATGCGGTCGAGATGTCGCCGTCGATGCCGACGCCCCACAGCCGCTGGTCGCCGACCTGCAGCTCGACGTAGGCAGCGGCCTGCGCGTCGCCGCCCGCACTGAGCGCGTGCTCGACGTAGTCGTAGACCGTGATGTCGAAGCCCTGCGCACGCAGCACCTCAACGAACGCCGCGACCGGTCCGTTGCCCGACCCTGCCACCGCGAGCTGCTGCTCGTCATCACGCAGCACGACGTCGAGCACGACCTCGCCCGACATGTCGCTGCGGGTCTGGGTCGCGAGCAGTTCGAAGCGACCCCACTTGGCCGCCGAGTCATCCGCAGGCAGGTACTCGTCGTTGAAGATCGACCAGATCTGGTCGCTCGTGACCTCGCCGCCCTCGGCATCCGTCTTCGCCTGCACCACACCGGAGAACTCGATCTGCAGCTTTCGCGGCAAGTCGATCGCGTGATCCGACTTCAGCAGGTAGGCGACGCCTCCCTTGCCCGACTGCGAGTTGACGCGGATGACGGCCTCGTACGAACGGCCCAGGTCCTTCGGATCGACCGGCAGGTACGGCACGGCCCACTCGATGTCGTCGACGGTGACGCCCTCTGCTTCGGCCCGAACGGCCATCGCCTCGAAGCCCTTCTTGATCGCATCCTGGTGCGAACCGCTGAACGCCGTGAAGACGAGGTCGCCGGCCCACGGGCTGCGCTCGGGCACGGGCAGCTGGTTGCAGTACTCGACCGTGCGCTTGACCTGGTCGATGTCGCTGAAGTCGATCTGCGGGTCGATGCCCTGCGTGAACAGGTTGATGCCCAGCGCGACGATGTCGACGTTGCCGGTGCGCTCACCGTTGCCGAAGAGGCACCCCTCGATGCGGTCGGCACCGGCCATGTAGCCGAGCTCAGCGGCGGCGATCGCCGTGCCGCGGTCGTTGTGCGGGTGCAGCGACAGGATGATGTTCTCGCGGTGGGCGAGGTGGCGGCTCATCCACTCGATCGAGTCGGCGTACACGTTCGGCGACGCCATCTCGACGGTCGCCGGCAGGTTGATGATCACCTTGCGGTCAGGGGTCGGCTCGAAGACCTCGATGACCTGGTTGCAGATGTCGAGGGCGAACTCGAGCTCGGTGCCCGTATAGCTCTCGGGCGAGTACTCGTAGTAGACCTTCGTGTCGGGGATGGTCTTCTCGAACTTCCGGCACAGGCGCGCGCCTTCGAGCGCGATGTCGATGATGCCCTGCTTGTCGGTGCGGAAGACGACCTCCCGCTGCAGCACGCTGGTCGAGTTGTACAGGTGCACGATGGCCTGCTTGGCACCGGCGATCGACTCGTAGGTGCGCTCGATCAGGTGCTCGCGCGCCTGGGTCAGCACCTGGATCGTCACGTCGTCCGGGATCAGGTTCTCTTCGATGAGCTGGCGGACGAAGTCGAAGTCGGTCTGGCTCGCCGACGGGAAGCCGACCTCGATCTCCTTGTAGCCCATGCTGACGAGCAGCTCGAACATGACGCGCTTGCGCTCGGGCGACATCGGGTCGATGAGGGCCTGGTTGCCATCGCGGAGGTCGACCGCGCACCAGCGGGGCGCCTCGGTGATGCGGGCGTCGGGCCAGGTGCGGTCCGGCAGGTGGACGTCGATCTGCTCGTGGAACGGCCGGTACTTGTGGATCGGCATCGCTGAGGAGCGCTGAGTGTTCTGCATGATGGGCTTCTTCTCTTCGTCAAGATGTACGGGCCAACACAAGCGCCGCGACGAGGAAGGCCCTAGCTCTTAGGACTCGTCGCGGCAGCTAAGAAGAAGCAGACCGCCGAAAGGCATGCGGCCATGCTAGCAGGGAAGCTCCGGTCGCGTTCGACGGTCGTGAGACGATCCCGGCGGACGCGACACTGGGGAGTATGAGCACATCGCAGCGTCGCAGGCTTCTCGCGACGGCATCCGTCTTCGGAGTCCTCGCTCTCAGCGCCTGCGCGAACGGCCCCGGCGGCTCCCCCGCCCCGACGAACACCGCGATCCCGTCAGACCAGCGCCTCGAGAACGTCACGCCCGGCCTTCCGCAGGGACGCGTGATCGGCGTCGGCACCGTTCTGGATGTCGCGGGCGACGTGCAGCTGTGTCTGGGCGCGATCATGGAGTCCTACCCGCCGCAGTGCAGCGGTGTCCCGCTCGAGGGCTGGTCCTGGGACGGCCTCGAGGGCAGCGAGACCAGCGGTAAGACGACGTGGGGCGCGTATGCGGTCTACGCGACCTACGACGGGACGCGGCTGACGAACACGGATCCGCCGATCATGCTCGCTCTGTACGATCCGGTCGCGCCGGAGGATCCGACCGGCGGCACGGAGGGCACGACGGCCGAGGTCGACCTCACCCGGATCCAAGACGACATCTCCGCCCGACTCGGACGCGATGCCCTGACCGTGGGCGCCGACCGCGGCTACGTCTGGCTGCAGGTCGTGTGGGACGACGGCACGATTCAGGATGCCGCGGACGCCGAGTTCGGCGACGACGTGGTGATCGTGACGTCGTCGCTCCGCGAGATCGACTGACCGTCGCCGGCGCCTGTGCGATCATTTCGTCATGCGCGAGACGATGACGGCGACCCGATGACGATCGAGATCCTTCTCGGTGGGTTCGTCGCAGCGTTCGGTCTTCTCTCGGTCATCTTCGCCCGACAGCTGACCGACTTTCTGGTCGCGGCCAACTACGTGATCAGCGCCCATCGCGGGGCTGACATGAACGCCTCTCAAGGACCTTGGTCGAACCGCATCCTCGGGGTCTTGTTCATGGCCTTCGGAACGTTCTTGATCGTCATCGGTGCAACTTCGGCGCCGAGTCCGGGTCGGAGCCCGTCCCAGGTAGGGGAGGTCGTCGGTCCCCTGATCGCCGCCGCGATCCTGGCGCTGATCGGACTCATCGTCCTCTTCTCACGGCGGCATCTCGCAGTTCTGGCCGCGCAGCGCCTGCGGACTCACGCCGGTGACATCTATCAAGACCCCGAGGTCGACCGGTACGCCCGGATGATCGTCTCGACGTTCGCCGCCTGGGTCTTCATCCTCGCGGCGCTCTTCTCCGCGATCGGCGTGATCATCACGCTCGGACCTTGACTCCCCGCGCTGACGAGCGGCAGCCGAACAGGGATCTCACACGTCCGGGATCAACGCGAGCTTGCCGCCGGGGTGACCGGTCGCGAGGAGGCGATGCGCCTCGGGTGCCTGGTCCAGCGCGAAGGATCGTGCCACGGGAACGACGAGGTCACCGTTCTGCGCCAGGGAGACGAGCTCGCCGCGCACCTCGTCGCGGAACCGCGTGCTGGCCGGCATGGACCCGGCGATGGCCAGGATGCCGTCGGCTTCCGCGCGTCCGAACGCGGCGATCGTGACGATGCGCCGACGGTCGGCGACGAGTGCGAGCGAGACATCCACGGCCTCGTCCGTGCCGACGGCATCGAGCGCGGCGGCGATCGGACCATCCGCCGCGTCACGCACCCGATCGGAGAGGCCCGTGCCGTAGCGGACAGGGATCCCCCCGAAGCGGCGCACCTCGTCGAAGCGGCTCTCACTGGCGGTGCCGATCACACGGATGCCGCGCAGCCGCGCCTGCTGCAGCACGCTGAGGCCGACGGCGCCCGAGGCACCGTGGAGCAGGATCGTCTCACCCGGAGCGGCACCGGTGACCGCGAGCATCTCGGCCGCGGTGGTGCCGACGAGGAGGAGGTTCGCCGCCTCGGGGTGCGTCAGCGTCGTGGGCTTGGCGAACACCTTCTCCGCGGGCACGGTGAGTTCCGTCGAGTATCCGCCGCCCACGCGGAACGCGACGACCTCGTCTCCGATGGCGGCGGCGCCCGATCCGATCGAGGTGTGCGGACCGATCGCGATCAGCTCCCCCGAGACCTCGTATCCGATGGCCACCGGGAATTCGACTCCGCCCCGCGGGGCCGCGACGTGCTTCGCATCGGCCGGGTTCACGCCGGCCGCACGCACCCGGATCGTGACCTCACCGGTGCGAGGAGCGGGCGGCTCGTAGCCGACGAAGTCCCACCCCTCCGGCGGACCAGGGGTCCGGGCGATCCACTGCGATGCCATGCTCGTCCTCAGAGGTAGCACCGGAGGCTCGTGGCGCCTCCGGAGATGTTGGCCCAGTTCCCGGCATACACGGTCGCGACGACCGCCGATCCGTTGCGCGCCTGCACGTAGCCCGAGGTGCGGGCGTTCGCCAGCGACTTCGCCGAGAACGTCGACGGAATGGTGTGATTGCCGCAGGTGCCGAACGTCAAGGTGCTCGTGCCCCCCAGCGACAAGCCGTTGTACACGCAGATGCTGTTCGTCGCGCAGCTGCCGACCGAACGGGCGGACCGCGCCTTGTCCGCATGGACGGTCAGCTCCATCGCGAGCTCCGGCCACACCGCGTGCCTCGAATCGATGAGGACACCTCCGGGAACCTCTTCGAGCATCGCCGTGATCTGCGGATCCGGCTCGGCATCGTCGGACGGAGCCGCGAAGGCCGGCGCCGAGGTCATCGCGAGGAGGATTCCGACGAGACCCGCGAGAAGGGCCGAGGTCGCACGCGTCATTCGATTGTTCCTTCCGTGACATCCCACATCTCGTAGGAGATGATCGCCCCTGCGTCGAACACCTCGTCCGCGATCAGCACGGTGCGTTCGACCCCGACGATCCGGCCCGTCTCACGCGAGATCAGGATGAGGTCACTCGCGGCCCCGTCGGGAGATTGCACGCGGATGCCCGCTACCGGTCGTCCGAGACGATCCGTTGAGGTGCCGAGTGCGACGCCGTCGCCGGCCTCCTCCAGAAGAGAGAGAAGCTCGGCGTGCTGCGCGTTCGTCAGCGTCCACTGCTGGAGGGCCGACGTGAACGCGGTCTCCACATCGAAGGCGGTGGGATCGTCTGGCATGCCGAGAGCGCGGAGCATCGCGGACATGTCAGCACCGTCGGCAGCAGGGACGGTCGTCCACGGTGTCGTGAAGTCGCCGGGTTCCATGATGAGATCAGTGACGACCTCACCGCTGCTGGTCACCTCGGCCGTGCTGTTGGCCACGGCATCCGCGGGGTCGTAGGGGACGCCCGCGATGATCGTCATCCGCCCCGAGCCGTCGGGCTCCCACGTCAGAGTCGAGAGCTTCGGAACGACCTTCGTCTCCTTCTTGCCGACCTCGACCGCGAAGCCCCACGACGCCGTCCGGACCGTTCGCACCGCCTCGGAAGGGCCCTCCGACGTGGCGAGGGCGGTGTGCGCCTCCTCGACGATGTCGGCCACCGTGGACTCCCCCTCGAAGTCCAGCGGAGCGGGCGTGCCCGCGACCGCGGCCACTTGCGGCGTGATCATCGCGAAGGCGACGACCGCGGCCGTCGCGACAGCGACGACCCCCGACGCCCAGCCCAGAGCGCGCGCACGACGGCGCTTCTTCGGCGCCTCCGTCGAGCGGAGGATGCGGTCGCGGGTCGCGATGGCCTTCGCGTCAGGGACGGCATCGCGCGGGGTGCGCCCGGGATCGGCGTCGCTCAACGCCCTCTCGAGAACCGAGTTCTCAGTCGTCACCGGATGTCACCCCCTCCAGGCCCAGCTCCGCGCGCAGACGATCCTGCGCTCGGCGAAGTGTTCTCCGCACCCGGGACTCAGAACCGCGCAACAGCTCCGCGATCTCCCCCTCCGCGAGCCCATCCCAGTACGTGAGCATGATGATACGCCGTTCCCTGGAGGTGAGGACACCCAGAGCTCGCACGACCTCGGCCTGACCGACGCGCCCCGGAGGCGCCGAATCGCCGGTGACTCCGATGTGCACCGCATCGAGCGCGGTGTGCAGCGTGAGGGCGCGCCCCGACCGAGCGCGCAGGCGCCGCTCGGCCGCCCGCAGCAGCCACACGCGGCCCATCGGCCGCGTCGGCTTGAGCCGCGACCAGGCCAGGAGGAACACCTCGGAGACGATCTCCGCCACCTCGGCGTCGTCAGCGACGACGCACTCGATGTGGTGACGCACCGACGCCCAGTGGTCGTCGAAGACGCGTGTGAAGACCTCGTTCCGCAGCGCTTCCGGGTCCGGGCTGCGCCCGTTCATGCCCGCGGGGTCGGCGGCCTGCCCGCCGCCCTCGACGTGTCGCCGGTCCTCATGTCAGAACCCGAGCCGGCCGAGCTGCTTCGGGTCGCGCTGCCATTCCTTGGCGACCTTGACGTGCAGCCCGAGGAAGACGCGGGTGCCGAGCAGCGCCTCGATGCCCTTGCGGGCACGCGCACCGACGTCACTGAGACGCTTGCCCTTGTGCCCGATGATGATGGCCTTCTGGCTGTCGCGCTCGACCACGATCGAGGCGTGCACGTCGGTCAGGTCGGTGCCCTCGCGGGGCGCGATGTCATCGATCACGACAGCGATGGAGTGCGGCAGCTCGTCCCGCACGCCGTCGAGAGCCGCCTCGCGGATCATCTCGGCGATGCGGTCCTCCTGCGATTCATCCGTGGTGATGCCCTCCGGATAGAGCGCAGGGCCCTTCGGCATGAGGCTCAGCACCTCGTCGGCGAGCACCTCGAGCTGGTCCCGCGTCAGTGCGGAGAGCGGGATGACGGCGGCCCAGTCCTCGCGGAGGGCATCGACCTCCATCAGCCGCTCGGTGATCTCGTCCCGACCCGCGGCATCCGTCTTCGTGACGATCGCGATCTTCTTCGCCCGCGCGTATCCGTCGAGGGACGCGGCGATGCGGCGGTCGCCAGGGCCGACCTTCTCGGTCGCCGGCACGCAGAAGCCGATGACGTCGACGTCGCCGAGTACCTGGTCGACGAGATCGTTGAGTCGTTCGCCGAGCAGCGTGCGCGGCTTGTGGATGCCGGGGGTATCCACGATGACGAGCTGGCCCTCCGGGCGGTTCACGATGCCGCGGATGGCCCGACGGGTGGTCTGCGGCTTCTCGCTGGTGATGGCGATCTTCTCGCCGACGAGCGCGTTCGTCAGCGTGGACTTGCCCACGTTCGGTCGACCGACGAAGGTCACGAACCCGCTTCGGGTGTTCTCAGTCATCGTGTCGTTCTCCCTCGTCCTGCGAAGCGTCGGGCTCCGTCGCCGTGCGTTCCACGAAGACCGTGGCGATTCCTCGACCGCGGCCGCGCGATGCTCCACCGGTGAGCGCGAGCCCCGAGACCGTCGCGGTCGCGCCGGGCTGCGGCACCTGGCCCAGGGCCTTGCCGAGCAGACCGCCGATCGAGTCGACGTCCTCGTCCTCGAGTTCGAGGCCGAAGAGATCTCCGACGTCCTCGAGCGAGAGCCGGGCGCTCACACGGTACCGGCCATCGCCGAGATCGACGAACTCGGCGGATACCTGATCGTACTCGTCGGAGATCTCCCCGACGAGCTCCTCGATCAGATCCTCGAGCGTCACGAGTCCCGAGATGCCGCCGTGCTCGTCGATCACCAGGCAGACGTGGACGGCATCGCGCTTCATCTGCTGCAGGAGCGTCTCCGCGCGCATCGACTCAGGCACGAAGGTGGCGGGGCGGGCGATGGGACGGATGGATGCCGCGCGCCAGGCGCTGTCGTCGCGGTACGCGAACTGCACCAGATCCTTGAGATACAGCACCCCGACGACGTCATCGGCGTCGTCGTCCACCACCGGCATCCGCGAGACGCCGCGGTTCAGGAAGAGCGACATGGCTTCGTCGGTGGTGGCGGTCGCATCGACGGTCACCATCTCGGTACGCGGCACCATCACGGCGCGGACGAACTGATCGGTGAAGTCGAACACCGAGTGGATGAGATCGCGGTCATCCTCTTCGATGAGGTCGTTGGACGCCGCCTCGTCGACCATGCTGAGCAGCTGGTCCTCGCTCGTGAACGAGCTGCGCCCGGTGCCGGGGGTGACCCGGTTGCCCAGCACGACGAGCGCCTGCGCGAGAGGGCCGAGGAAGATGCGCAGGCCGCGCACGATCGACGCGGTGCCGCGGATCATGCCTTCGGCGTGCTGCCGCCCGAACGACCGCGGGCTGGCGCCGACGAGGACGAACGTGATCGCTGTCATCAGCAGAGCGGCGGCGAGCATCGCCCACCAGTTGTTCTCGATGAGGATCGTGAACGCCACGGTCACGAGCACCGCGGCCGTGACCTCGGCCAGGACGCGGATGAAGGCGACCGCGTTGACGTGCGCGTCGAGATCGGAGGCGATGCGGCCCAGAGCCTTCGCCCGCCGTCCTTCTGTCGCCATGTCGGCGAGGTTCGCACGCGAGGCGACGCCGTAGGCGGCATCGATGGCCGACATCAGGCCGCCGAACGCCACCAGGAGCACGGCGGCGATGAGCAGGAGAGTCGCTGTCATCGGCGGCGTTCGGCCGCGGCGAAGCCTTGGATGAGCTCCTTCTGCAGTCCGAACATCTCACGCTCCTCGTCGGGCTCGGCGTGGTCGAACCCCAGCAGGTGGAGCAGCCCGTGAGTGGTGAGCAGGATGAGCTCGTCCATCAGGGTGTGGCCGGCCGCCTGCGCCTGGGTCTCCGCGACCTGCGGGCAGAGCACGATGTCGCCGAGCAGCCCGGGGGCGGTCGGGCGGTCCTCGGTTCCGGGGCGCAGCTCGTCCATCGGGAAGCTGAGCACGTCGGTGGGTCCCGGCTCGTCCATCCACTGCACATGGAGCGCCTCCATGGCGCCCTCGTCGACGAGGACGATCGCGACCTCGGCGTCGGGGCTGACATGCAGCTGGGCGAGGTTGAAGTCGGTCAGCCGCTGGAGCACGGTCTCGTCGACGTCGATCGCCGATTCGTTGTTGATCTCGATCATGCCTGTGCTCGTTTCATCAGGAGAGGCCTCGTTTCGGCATCCGGTCGCGGGGTCCTGGGCGCTGCGCACCTCGCCGGTCGGCGCGGTTGGCGAACTCCGCTGCCTGCTCGCGTTCGAACCGCTGCGCGGTGCGCTTCTCGTCGTATTCGCTGTAGGCGTCGACGATGCGACCGACGAGAGAGTGACGCACGACGTCGGCGCTCGTGAGTCGGGAGAAGTGGATGTCCTCGATGCCGTCGAGCACGCGCGTGACGAGCCGGAGGCCCGAGGAGCCCTGCGGGAGGTCGACCTGGGTGATGTCGCCCGTGACGACCATCCGGGTGCCGAAGCCGAGACGGGTGAGGAACATCTTCATCTGCTCCGGCGTGGTGTTCTGCGCCTCGTCGAGCACCACGAACGAGTCGTTCAGGGTGCGACCGCGCATGTACGCCAGCGGGGCGACCTCGATCGTGCCCGTGGCCATGAGCCGCGGAACGATCTCGGGGTCCATCATCTCGTTGAGCGCGTCGTACAGCGGTCGCAGGTAGGGATCGATCTTGTCGGTGAGCGTGCCGGGGAGGAACCCGAGCCGCTCCCCCGCCTCGACGGCAGGCCGGGTCAGGATGATGCGGGTGACCTCCTTGCGCTGCAGCGCCTGGACGGCCTTCGCCATCGCGAGATAGGTCTTGCCCGTTCCGGCCGGACCGATGCCGAACACGATCGTGTTCTCCTCGATCGCGTCGACGTACTCCTTCTGCCCGAGCGTCTTCGGCCGGATGACCTTGCCGCGCGTCGTGAGGATCGCCTCGCCGAGCACCTCACTCGGACGCGGACCGCCCTCCTGGCGCAGCATCCGCGCCGAGTTCGAGACATCGCTCGGGGCGAGGTCGTGACCCGCCCTGGTCATCGCGAGCAGCTCGTCGACGAGGCTCTTGGCTCCGGCGACTGCCTCCCGCGAGCCGCTCAGGGTGATCTCGTTGCCGCGCACGAGGACCTGCACGTCGCGGTGCTCCTTCTCGAGCATGCGCAGCAGCCGGTCCTGCGGACCGAGCAGCTGCACCATCGCGACGCCGTCGGCGTAGATCTTCTCGACCGACTCCGGCGGCTGCGCGCCGAGGCTCCGCTCCTGGGGCTCGTGATTCTCAGGCACCGACACTCTTCTCCGTCAATCCGCCGGCCAGCACATGCGCGTGGACGTGGAACACCGTCTGTCCGGCGTTCGCGCCGGTGTTGAAGACGAGGCGGAAGTCGCCGTCGTCGGTGTGCGTCGCCGCGAGTTCCTTCGCGAAGGCGATCATCTCGGCGAGCAGAGACGGATCGCCGGCAGCGAGCTCGGCGACGTCACGGTACTCGGCCGACTTCGGCACAACGAGAAGATGCACCGGCGCCTGCGGCGCGATGTCGCGCAGCGCGAAGACGCGATCGGTCTCGCCGAGGATCTCCGCGGGGATCTCCCCGTTCAGAATGCGCGTGAAGATCGAGGGTTCCGTCATGGTGTCAAGTCTACTGACCGGCACGTACTCCGGCCCGTGGGTCCGTGATCACCAGCGCCCGAGCGCGACCGACAGCACCGCGACGGCGGCAGGGCCGGCGGTGGAGGTGCGCAGCACGGTCTCGCCGAGGAGCACGCGCTCCGCACCGGCATCCGTCAGCAGGGCGAGCTCCTCATCGGAGATGCCTCCCTCGGGGCCGACCACCAGCACCAGATCGCGGCCATCCGGCTCAATAGCCGAAAGCCGGACCGGGGCCGTCGGATCGAGCAGCAGCACGCGGTCGGTGCTCGCCCGCGCGGCGAGCTGCTTCGTGGTCGCCGGAGCCGTGACCTCGGGCACCCAGGCGCGATGCGCCTGCTTCGCCGCCTCTCGGACGATGGTCGACCAGCGCTCGCGCCCCTTCACGGCCTTCGGGCCTTCCCAGCGCGACACGCTGCGACCGGCCTGCCACGGCACGATCTCGTCGACGCCGAGTTCGCATGCGGCCTGCACGGCGAGCTCGTCTCGATCGCCCTTCGCCAGCGCCTGCACAAGGACCAGCCGCGGCGCGGGCGCCGGATGCTCGACACGCTCCTCGATGCGCACGTCGACGCGTGACGGCGCCACCTCTTCGGCGACGCCCGCGAGCCACACTCCGGCGCCGTCGCCGACCGTCACCGCCTCGCCGACGCGGAGTCGACGCACCACGGCCGCGTGCTTCGCCTCGGCACCGGTCAGCGACACGACGTCTCCGACACAGGCATCCGTCGACGACTCGACGAGGAAGTGCAGCGCCACGATCAGTGCCCGCGGAACCGGTCGCGGAGCTTGGAGAAGAGTCCCTGCTGGAACTGCGCCAGCTGCGGACCGGGAGCCTTCGCCTTCTTCGCGAAGTCCTCGATCAGCGCACGTTGGGCGGAATCGAGCTTCGTCGGCGTGACGACCTGCACGCCGACCCGCAGGTCACCGCGCTGCGAACCGCGCAGCGGAGTGATGCCGCGGCCCTTGATCGTCAGCACGTCGCCCGACTGCACGCCGGGACGGATCTCCAGATCGACCTCGCCGTCGAGTCCCTGGATCGAGGTCTCGGTGCCGAGGATCGCATCCGTCATCGACACCTCGAGGGTCGCGAGCAGATCGTCGCCCTCTCGACTGAAGGCCTGGTGCGCGTTCACGGTCACCTCGACATACAGGTCGCCGTTGGGGCCGCCCGCCTTGCCGACCTCGCCGGAGCCCGGGAGCTGCAGCCGGAGTCCGGTCTCGACGCCTGCCGGGATGTCGAGCGACACGGTGCGGCGCGAGCGCACGCGCCCCTGGCCGCCGCAGGTTCCGCACGGGAACGGGATCGTGGTGCCGTAGCCCTCGCAGGTGCCGCAGGGCTGGGAGGTCACGACGTTGCCGAGCAGGCTGCGCACCTGGCGCTGCACGTGTCCGGAACCACCGCAGATGTCGCACGTGACGGGCGAGGTGCCCTCCTGGCAGCACGAGCCCTGACAGGTCTCGCAGAGCACGGCCGTGTCGACCTCGATGTCGCGATGCGCGCCGAACACGACGTCGCCGAGGTCCAGCGTCACGCGCACGAGCGCGTCCTGGCCCCGCTCACGACGCGAGCGAGGGCGCCCGCCGCGGCCGCCGCCCTGAGCCGCGCCGAAGAACGTCTCGAAGATGTCTCCGAAGCCGCCGAAGCCCTGGAAGTTGCCCGCAGCCCCGTCTCCGCCGCCCATGTCGTAGCGCCGTCGCGAGTCGTCGTCGCTGAGCACGTCGTACGCGTGCGTCACGAGCTTGAACTTCTCGGCGGCCTCGTCGCCCGGGTTCACATCCGGGTGCAGCTGCCGTGCGAGGCGCCGATACGCCTTCTTGATCTCATCGGTGGAAGCGTCTCGGGACACCCCGAGAACCTCATAGTGGTCCGCCACAATCGCCTTTCTGCGTGTGTCTCTCGTGGCCGTCGCCTCAGCGACCGGCCTCGTCCTCGTCGAGCATCCGCGACAGGTAGCGGGCGACCGCCCGCGCCGCCGCGAGGTTGCTCGGATAGTCCATGCGCGTCGGCCCCATCACGCCGACCCGTGCCGTGCCGCTGGGGGCGGCGTAGTTGCTGGCGACGATGGATGCCTCGCCGAGACCGAACGGCTCGTTCTCGGTGCCGATGCTCGCGCCGAGCCCGTGCTCGTCGGTCACCATCTCGCCCATCAGCCGCAGCAGGGTGACCTGCTCCTCGATCGCCTCGAGGATCGGGTGGATGCTGCCGCGGAAGTCCTGCTCGCGCCGTGCGAGCGTCGCGGCTCCCGCCATGACCAGTCGCTCCTGGCGGAACTCGCCGAGCTCCTCGATGACGACGGCGGAGAGCGTGCGCAGCGCGATGTCCTTCGTCTGGTCGTCGGCGGCGACGAGGTTCTGCAGCCGCTCGGCGGCATCGCTCACCGCCTGCCCCGTGATCAGGGCCGAGAGTCGCGCGCGGAGGACCGCGGTGTCGGCCTCGTCGACGTCGACGGGGAGCGGAGTCAAACGCTGCGAGACGCCGCCCGCGTCGGTGACGAGGACGATCAGCACGCGGTTGGGAGCGAGCGCCACGAGCTCGAGGTGCGTGATGTGCGCACGGGCGAAGGACGGGTACTGCGCGAGCGCGACCTGACCGGTGAGCTGCGTGAGCACGCGGACGGTGCGGATCATCAGATCGTCGAGGTCGGTGGGAGCGGTCAGGAACGACTCGATGGCGGTGCGCTGGGCGACGCTGAGCGGCCGCAGCTGCGCCAGATGGTCGACGAAGACGCGATAGCCCTTGTCGGTGGGGACCCGGCCCGACGACGTGTGCGGAGCCGTGATCAGCTCCTCGTCCTCGAGCAGCGCCATGTCGTTGCGGATGGTCGCCGCCGAGACGCCGAACGAGTAGCGGTCCACGATGGAGCGGCTGCCGACGGGCTCGTGAGTCTCGACGTAGTCCTGCACGATCGCACGGAGAACCTGGAGTCCTCGCTCTGAGACCATCGCCTTCCCCTTCCGCTGACACTCGGACGCTCGCTGGCACTCTGATGCCCCGAGTGCCAATCCTACCCCGCGCAGCCGGGTATACCCCGAAAGGCGCCCTCTAGGATGGCGCTCATGACGACGACGCCGCCCACCGCGATACTCTCCGGCGGCATCGTCCGCGGAACTCTCGACGCCGGCGTCCGCCGCTTCCTCGGCATCCCCTACGCCGCCGCTCCCTTCGGGTCGAACCGGTTCCGCGCACCGCAGCCGGCAGCGGCGTGGGACGGCATCCGCGAGGCGGTGGACTTCGGTCCGACTCCCCCGCAGCTGCCGTACCCCGGTCCGATCGGCGAACTCCTCGGCAGCGTCCGCATCGACGGCGACGACATCCTCACCGCGAACGTCTGGGCACCGGAGGATGCCGCGGCTGCGCCCGTGCTGCTCTGGATCCACGGCGGCGCCCTCGAACGCGGCACGGCGGCCCTCGGACTCTACGACGGCACGCGCTTCGCACGCGCGGGGATCGTCTTCGTCTCGATCAACTACCGGCTGGGATCCGAGGGCTTCTCGGTGCTCGACGGCGCTCCCCGCAACCTCGGCCTGGAGGATGCGGCCGCTGCCCTCTCCTGGATCCACCGCGAGGTCGAGGCGTTCGGCGGCGACCCGACGCGGATCACGGTGATGGGCGAGTCGGCAGGCGGAGCGATCGTGGCCGGGCTCCTGGCGAAGGAGACATCCCGCGCGCTCATCGCGCGCGCGATCATCGAATCCGGACCGCTCGAGGCGCAGACGCCGCGGAAGGCCGGCCGGATCTCGGTGCAGCTCGCGAAGCGGCTCGGGGTCCGCCCCGATCGCGAGGCCTTCGCCGACATCTCCCCCGACAGCCTGCTCGAGGCCAGGCGGCAGCACGCCGCCGGTTCCTCCCCGCTGGGCGGCGCCCCCGGCTTCCAGTTCGCGATCGACGCGGAGACCCTCCCCCGCTCCCCGCACGAGGTCCTCCCCGAGATCGACACGCCACTGCTCATCGGCAGCAACACCGACGAGTACCGGCTGTGGTTCCCGCCGGCCGCGCTCGACGGCATCAGCGAGCTGAAGCTCCTCGCGGCCCGTCTCGCCCTGCGGATCCCGCGCGCTGCCGTGCGGGCGTATCGTGCGGAGTTCCCCGGTGCGTCGACCGGCGAGATCTTCGGACAGCTCGCCACCGACGTGCTGCTGCGGGCTCCGCTGACGCGCCTCGCACAGAAGCGGACGGCACCGACCTACGTGTACGAGTTCGCGTGGAACAGCCCGGTGCGAGACCTCCGCGCGGCGCATGCGCTCGAACTCGGATTCGTCTTCGATCGCCTCGACGATCCCGAGGCGCAGCGTCTCGCCGGGCCGGATGCGCCGCGAGAGCTCGCCGCGGAGATGCACGCGTCGTGGATCGCCTTCGTGAAGACCGGCGATCCCGGGTGGCCGGTGTTCGGCCCCGAGCGCCGGACGCGCGTGTTCGACACGATCAGCGCGACGGTGCCGCAGCGGCGAGCGGCCGGGTTGGACCTGCTGCCGGGCTGAGTCAGTCGGTCAGCTCGCGCACCACCGCGTCGGCGAGGAGCCGACCTCGGAGCGTCAACTGGACGCGCCCCTTCACGGCGGCGACCGGATCGACCAGCCCGTCGGCGATGAGCCCGGCGACTCGCGTGCGGTTCGCCGGCGGCACCTCGTCGATCGCGATCCCCTCGCGGATGCGGCTGAGCAGCAGGATCCGCTCCAGCAGGCGGGACTCGTCATCAGGTCGCTCCGTGCCGGCGGCGGGAGATTCGGATGCGGCGAGGCGCTGGGCGTACGCGGCGGGGTGCTTCACATTCCACCAGCGCAGCCCCGCGACATGGCTGTGTGCACCGGGTCCGAACCCCCACCAGTCGCTTCCGCGCCAGTAGGCGAGGTTGTGCCGTGAGCGGTTCTCCTCAGTGGTGCGACCGTGGGCGGCACGCGCCCAGTTGCTCACCTCGTACCAGTCGAAGCCGGCCGCGGCGAGGCGGGCATCGGCGAGCTCGTACATGTCGGCCTGCAGGTCGTCGTCGGGCGTCGGGACCTCTCCGCGTCGGATCTGCCTCGCGAGCTTCGTCCCGTCCTCGATGATCAGGGCGTAGGCCGAGATGTGGTCCGAATCGAGTTCGAGCGCAGCATCGAGCGATGCCTCCCAGTCGCCGAGCGACTCGCCGGGCGCGCCGTAGATCAGGTCGACGCTGACCGCGAGGCCCGCATCCTTGGCCGCGGCGACCGCGGTCCGCACGTTCTCCGGGCGATGCGTGCGATCGAGCGCGGCGAGCACGTGCGGGACCGCGGACTGCATGCCGATCGAGAGCCGCGTGACTCCGGCGTCCGCGAGCGTGCGCGCGACGCCGGGGGTCACCGTGTCGGGGTTGGCCTCGACCGTGACTTCGGCGTCGTCGACCAGGCCGAACGCGGATGCCGCGGCGTCCAGCATCCGCGCCAAATCACCCGCCGGGAGCAGCGTCGGCGTGCCGCCGCCGAAGAACACGGTGTCCATCGGCCGCAGGGCACCGGCGTCACCGAGCACACGGTGTGCGAGATCGATCTCTCCGATCAGCGTGGAGGCGTAGTCCTCCTGCTTGGCGCCCCGCAGCTCGCTCGACGTGTAGGTGTTGAAGTCGCAGTACCCGCAGCGCACGCGGCAGAAGGGCACGTGAAGGTAGGCGGAGAACGGCACGCTCGGATCGACCGGAAGATCGTCGGGCAGCCTGCCGTCCGAGGGCGCCGGATCGCCGAGCGGGAGCGGTCCCGCCATCAGTGCTGTCTCGACATCAGACGGGCGTCGCGTAGAGCGGGGAGATCGCGCGGAGGTAGCGGGCGAACAGTTCGCGTCGACGGCGCTTCACCAGTGCGGGCACCGTGCGGTAGAGGAGGGAATTCGGCGCGTCGAACGCGCGCACGGTGAACCACACCTCGTCGTTGTCCTCGCGCCACTCGACGTCGAACGACTCCTCGCCGCTGACGACCGAGCCGCCGACGGTGCCGAGCACGAATCCGATGCGCCGGGTCTCCTCCGTGACCGAGATCACGCGGAGCTCGGAGTCGGCGCGCATGCCGCCGATGCGCCCCTTGAGGTGCAGCGTCATGCCTGCCCCGACGAACGGCGTGCCCTCGGCGTCGTAGCGCGGCTCGACGTCGTGCTTGCTGGGAGCGATCGGGTTGCCCTCGGCATCGAAGCTCACGCCCGCGTAGGCCGGTCCCGGGGCGGGGCGGAGATCGTCGACCGAGAGGCCGGCCGCGCGCTGCGCCGTCCACGAGAGGAGCGCTTCGCCGGCGATCTGGAACCGCTCGGCGCCGCTTCCGATGCGCCACGACTCCTCGGCAGGGATGCTGCGTTCCGGTGGGTACTGCATCAGATCGGGCGCGTGGGTCGCACCCACGGCCGCATAGTCCACCGTGTCGTCTCGGAAAGTCCCGCGCCGCATGAGTTCCAGCCTACTTCGGGTTCCCTGAGGGTTCACCCCCACGCGCCGCGCGAGGTCACATCCCGGGATCCTGAGCTGTCGTAGGGCCCAACCCTGGGTCCCTGATCCTGTCGAAGGGCCCACCCCTGGGTCCCTGAGCCTGTCGAAGGGCCCACCCCCTGGGTCCCTGATCCTGTCGAAGGGCCCACCCCTGGGTCCCTGAGCCTGTCGAAGGGCCCACCCCCTGGGTCCCTGAGCCTGTCGAAGGGCCCACCCCCTGGGTCCCTGAGCCTGTCGAAGGGCTCGCGAGTTATCCACAGCCGTAACGATCTCGTCCCCGGAATAGCGGCACCATTGGCCATGGCATGGACGTATATCCTCCGGTGCGATGACGGCAGCTTCTACACCGGAAGCACGAACGGCGATCTGGAATCACGAGTCTGGGAGCACAACAACGATGAGGACTATGCCGCACGCTTCACCCGGAAGCGTCGCCCCGTGGTGCTCGTCTACGCAGAGCAGTTCGACACCGTCGATGCAGCCTTCCGGCGGGAGAAGCAGATCCAAGGTTGGAGTCGTGCGAAGAAGATCGCTCTGATCGAGCTGAGGGGGCAGGACCTCCCGGCGCTCTCCAGGTCGCGAGGGGGCGACGCTTCGACAAGCTCAGCGACCCAGCACCAGAACCAGCCAGCCCCCGACGCTTCGACAAGCTCAGCGACCCAGCACCAGGCGAACCAGTCAGCCGGCGACGCCTCGACGAGCTCAGCGACCCAGGAGGCGAACCTCCGTGGATGAGCTCAGCCTCGCGTGGGGCCCTGAGCCTGTCGAAGGGAGTGAGTCGCGGCGTCCTGCACGATGCGGACGTAGCGCGCGTGCGTACGGCGCTGAAGGAAGCGGAGCGCCGGAGACATCAGCAGCCAGAAGAAGGACGACGGGCGCGAGATCGACCGCGCGGTGAACACTCCCCGCTCGTCGATCCGGAAAGACTCCTCGCCGTAGATCGGATGCCCCGGCCTCGTCTCGTAGCCGAACCCGCGTTCGTCCGCCCACACGACTCTGATCGGCTCGACGAAGCGGATGCCGAGGACGCGCTTCGCGAGCACGCCCTCCGCGTCGGCGGCGGGGCTACCCGCGGGAACCTCGAAGCCGGCGCGCCGCTTGAACTCCCACGAGCGGACGAGCGCGGCGACCGCGACGACCGACTCCGGCGGCACGACCGTGGAGTGCTCGGCACCGCGCATCCCCTCCGGCACGTTCTCGAGCAGTCGGCGGGTGAGACCGCGCTCGTATGCCGGGAGGCGCATCCCTACTTCTTGTCCTTGCCCTCGACGTCTCCGGACAGCGCGGCGATGAACGCCTCCTGGGGGACCTCGACGCGGCCGACCATCTTCATGCGCTTCTTTCCCTCCTTCTGCTTCTCGAGGAGCTTGCGCTTGCGGGTGATGTCACCGCCGTAGCACTTCGCGAGCACGTCCTTGCGGATCGCGCGGATCGTCTCGCGGGCGATGATCCTCGCGCCGATCGCGGCCTGGATCGGCACCTCGAACTGCTGGCGCGGGATCAGCTTGCGCAGACGCTCAGCCATCATGGTCCCGTAGGCATAGGCCTTGTCGCGGTGCACGATCGAGCTGAACGCGTCGACCTTCTCGCCCTGGAGGAGGATGTCGACCTTGACGAGGTCTGCCTCCTGCTGGCCCGACGGTTCGTAGTCGAGGGAGGCGTAGCCCTGCGTCTTGGACTTCAGCTGATCGAAGAAGTCGAAGACGATCTCGCCGAGCGGCATGTTGTAGCGCAGCTCGACGCGCTCCTCGGAGAAGTACTCCATGCCGAGCAGAGAGCCGCGACGCCCCTGGCAGAGCTCCATGACAGTGCCGACGTAGTCCTTCGGCAGCAGGATCGCCGCCTTCACCATGGGCTCGGAGACCGAGCCGATCCGTCCGTCGGGGTACTCGCTCGGGTTGGTGACCGTGACGGTCTCCCCCGTGTCGGAGGTGAGCACCTCGTAGATCACGCTGGGTGCGGTGGTGATGAGATCGAGCCCGAACTCGCGCTCGAGACGCTCGGTGATGATCTCGAGATGGAGCAGCCCGAGGAAGCCGCAGCGGAAGCCGAAGCCGAGAGCGACCGAGGTCTCCGGCTCGTACGCGAGCGACGCGTCGGACAGCTTGAGCTTGTCGAGCGCCTCGCGCAGGTCGGCGTAGTCGCTGCCGTCGATCGGGTAGATGCCCGAGAACACCATGGGCTTCGGGTCGGTGTACCCCGGAAGGGCCTGCGTCGAAGGCTTCCGCGCCGTGGTGACCGTGTCGCCGACCTTCGACAGACGCACGTCCTTCACGCCGGTGATGAGGTAGCCAACCTCGCCGACGCCCAGACCCTTCGAGGGGACGGGTTCGGGACTGGAGACCCCGACCTCGAGCGCCTCGTGGTTCGCGCCGGTGGACATCATCTGGATGCGCTCGCGCGGAGCGAGGCTGCCGTCGACCATGCGGACATAGGTGACCACGCCGCGGTAGGCGTCGTAGACGGAGTCGAAGATCATCGCGCGGGCAGGAGCATCCGCATCGCCGGTGGGCGCGGGGATCTCCTTGACGAGCCGGTCGAGCAGCTCCTCCACACCCACGCCGGTCTTGCCGGAGACGCGAAGGACGTCTTCCGGCCTGCCGCCGATGAGGGATGCGAGCTCCTTCGCGTACTTCTCGGGGTCGGCCGCGGGGAGGTCGATCTTGTTGAGCACCGGGATGATGTGCAGATCGTTCTCGAGAGCGAGGTAGAGGTTCGCGAGCGTCTGCGCCTCGATGCCCTGCGCCGCATCGACGAGCAGGATGGCGCCCTCGCACGCGGCGAGCGAGCGGGACACCTCGTAGGTGAAGTCGACGTGACCGGGGGTGTCGATCATGTTCAGGGCGAAGGTCTCGCCCTCGATCTGCCACGGCATCCGCACCGCCTGGCTCTTGATCGTGATGCCGCGCTCGCGCTCGATGTCCATGCGGTCCAGGTACTGGGCCCGCATGTCGCGGTCGGACACCACCCCGGTGATCTGGAGCATGCGGTCAGCGAGGGTCGACTTGCCGTGATCGATGTGGGCGATGATGCAGAAATTGCGGATCTGCGCAGGCGGCGTCGCGGCAGGCTGAAGAGGTGTGAGGGCGCGTGGTGACATGTCCCGTCGATTCTACGGTCAGGGCAGGCTAATGCTCGATTCGCCCGATGCGGTGATATTCTGCCCAGGTTGCCCGGGAGCAATCCGTGACACCGGATCCCGAGAGCGATAGGACTCCGTCACAGACCTCGTGCAGGGCGTCGCGTCGCGCAAAGAGGTGGATGGTGATTGAATGTCTACCCGGCTCAGCGTTGCGTCGGCGATCCCGCGCATCTCTGTAAAAGAGAAAGAATCATCACCTTGATCAAGTATCTCGTGCGCCGTGCACTCGGCTGGCTGCTCATGATCGTGGTCGCGACGAACATCACGTACTTCCTGGCGTGGGGCTTCCTCGATCCGCGCAGCAACTACGTGGGCCGACGTCCGCCGCTGACCGAAGAGCAGATCGTCCACACGCTCGCGCCGCGCAACCTCAGCGACACCGTCCCGCTCATCGAGCGGTGGTGGACCTGGCTCACCGGCATCCTCCTCCGCTGGGACTGGGGCGTCAGCCCCACGGGCGGCTCGGTCAACGAGCAGGTCGCGTACCGGATGTGGGTCAGCGCCGAGCTCGTCCTGGGTGCGACCATCCTCACGACCGTCCTCGGGATCGCGCTGGGCGTCTACACCGCCTCGCGCCAGTACAAGCTCGCCGACCGGATCGGCCAGGCGACCAGCATCATCACGATGAACATCCCGATCGTCGTCGCAGCCTTCGCGATCGTGCTCCTCGCGATCGGCCTGAACAACGCCACCGGCATCCGCATCTTCTACGTGACGGGCAACGCGAGCCGAGGAGTCGAAGGGTTCTTCCCGGTCCTCATAGACGTCCTTCAACATCTGACGCTGCCGACGATAGCGCTCGTGCTCGTCGGCTACGCCGGCATCCACTTCCTGCAGCGCTCGCTCCTGCTCGACAACATCGGCGCCGACTACGTGCGCACGGCACGGGCCAAGGGCCTGACGAAGCAGCAGGCCATCCGCAAGCACGCCCTGCGCACCTCGCTGATCCCCGTCGCGACACAGGTCGCCTTCACCATTCCCGCGATCTTCACCGGCGCGGTCCTCACCGAGACGATCTTCGCCTGGAACGGCATGGGCAAGTACTTCATCGAGACCATCACCAAGAACGACGTCCACGGCACGGTCGCGGTCGCAGCCTTCGGCGCCGTCCTCACCGCGATCGGCGCGATCCTCGCCGATGTCGCCGTCGTGGTGCTCGATCCTCGAGTGAGAGTGAGCTGACATGACCTCGGAAATGATCGACCCCACCGTCGAAGCAGCGCCGAGCCCCGCCGGCCCCGAGACGACGCGCGTCGCGACTCGGCGCCTGTCGAAGTGGACGCTGTACTCGCGGCGCTACGCCCGCAACAAGGGCGCCGTCGCCGGCCTCGTCATCTTCGCCCTGCTCGTGCTCTTCGCGATCTTCGGACCGCTCATCGCGCGCTACGACCATGTCGAGCTCGACTTCCTCGCCCTGAGCACCGGCCCCACGGCCGAGCACTGGTTCGGCACCAACAACGCCGGCAACGACCTCTTCGCCCAGGTGGCCGTCGGGCTGCAGCGCTCGCTGATGATCGCGGTGACCGTATCGGTCGGCGTGACCATCGTCTCGGCGCTCGTCGGCACCGCTGCCGCCTACTTCGGCGGCTGGACCGAGCGGATCGCCCTGCTCGTCATCCACTTCATGATGGTGATCCCCTCGTTCCTCATCCTGGCGATGATCTCCAACAAGTCCGGTGGCGACTGGCGCGTCATCGCGCTCATCATGATCTTCGTGATCGGCTGGTACTTCCCCGCCCGCGTGATCTGGACTCTCGCGCTGTCACTGCGCGAGCGCGAGTACGTGAGCGCCGCCCGGTACATGGGCGTGCGCGGTTTCCGCATCGTCCTGCGCCACCTGCTGCCGAACATCGGATCGCTCCTCGTGATCAACTTCACCCTGGGCGTCGTCAACGCGGTCGTGGCCGAGACCGGTCTGTCGTTCCTCGGGTTCGGCGTCAAGATCCCCGATGTCTCCCTCGGCGCGCTGATCGGCGCGGGGTCGAGCTCGTTGATCACGTCGCCCTGGCTGTTCTACTTCCCCGCGGCCGCGCTCACCCTTCTCACGGTGTCGATGGCGCTCGTCGCCGACGGCCTGCGCGATGCCCTCGATCCCACCTCTGCGGCTGGAGGCCGAGCATGAGCAACGTACTCTCCGTCCGCGATCTCACCGTCAGCTTCGCCTCCGAGGCGGGACGCGTCGAGGCCGTCCGCGGTGTCTCGTTCGATCTCGAGGCCGGCAGGACTCTCGGGATCGTCGGCGAGTCCGGGTCGGGCAAGTCCGTCACCTCGCTCGCGATCATGGGGCTCCTCGACGAGAACGCCAAGGTCACCGGGTCGATCATGTACGAGGGCAAGGAGCTCCTCGGCATGACCGACAAGCAGCTCTCCGTGATCCGCGGCAACGGCATGTCGATGGTCTTCCAGGACCCGCTGACGTCTCTCACCCCCGTGTTCACGGTGGGCGACCAGCTCATCGAAGCGCTGACCGTGCATCGGAGCCTGTCGAAGAAGGATGCCTGGAACCGCTCGGTCGAGCTGCTCAAGCTCGTGGGCATCACCGAGCCGGAGCGACGGATGAAGTCGTTCCCGCACGAGTTCTCCGGCGGCATGCGCCAGCGCGTCGTGATCGCCATCGCCATGGCGAACAACCCGAAGCTCATCATCTGCGACGAGCCGACCACGGCACTCGACGTGACGATCCAGGCGCAGATCCTCGATCTGATCGAGAAGGCGCAGCAGGAGACCGGCGCCGCTGTCATCATGATCACCCACGACATGGGCGTCGTCGCCCGCACGGCCGACGACGTGATGGTGATGTACGCGGGGAAGCCTGTCGAGCAGGCGCCCGTGCACGAGCTGTTCCACAAGACCCGGATGCCGTACTCGATCGGCCTGCTCGGCGCGATCCCGCGCGTCGACAAGGCGGAGAAGGAACCTCTCACCCCGATCAAGGGCAACCCGCCGCTGCTGATCAACCTGCCGGACGCCTGCCCGTTCGCCGACCGCTGCCCCATCGTGATGGACGCGTGCCGCACCAGGGAGCCCGAGCTCCTTCCGGTCGCGACCGGCTCCGGCGACCAGCACCGCGCCGCGTGCATCCGCGCCCACGAGATCGAGGACGGCGGCCTCCTCGGCGGCATCCCCGTGTACCCCGTGCGCGAGGTTCCGGAGAGCCCGCTGGCGAAGCTCCCGCGCGAGGAGCGTCCGATCACCCTCGAGGTCAAGAACCTCACCAAGACGTTCCCCCTTCTCAAGGGCGCGTTCCTGAAGCGCAAGGTCGGCGAGGTGCACGCCATCAAGGGCGTCAGCTTCGACGTGCGCGAGGGCGAGACGATGGCCATCGTCGGCGAATCCGGCAGCGGCAAGACCACGACCCTCCTGCAGATCATGGACATGGTCAAGCAGACCGACGGCGACATCGTCATCGCCGGGACCAGCGTCAACGACATCCACAGCCACAAGGTCGAGCGTCAGCTGCGCCGCGACATCCAGATCGTGTTCCAGGACCCGATGGGCGCGCTGGATCCTCGGATGACGGTCGCCGACATCATCTCGGAGCCGCTCTTCGCGATCGGCACCCCCAAGGAGGAGGCGCACCGCCGGGTCGACGAGCTGATGGACCTCGTCGGCCTCAACCCCGCGCACAGCGACCGCTTCCCGCAGGCGTTCTCCGGTGGACAGCGGCAGCGCATCGGCATCGCCCGTGCTCTGTCGACCAACCCCAAGATCGTCGTGCTGGATGAACCGGTCTCGGCGCTCGACGTCTCGATCCAGGCGGGCGTGATCAACCTCCTCGACGAGCTCAAGGCGAAGCTGGGGCTCTCGTACCTCTTCGTCGCGCATGACCTCTCGGTGGTGCGCCACATCGCCGACCGCGTGGCCGTGATGTACCTCGGCGACTTCGTCGAGCACGGCGACGTGGACGAGGTCTTCGAGAACCCGCAGCATCCTTACACGAAGGCGCTGCTCTCGGCGATCCCGGTCCCCGACCCCGACATCGAGCGCACACGCCAGCGTGTCGTGTTCGATGCCGAGACGATGACGACCCGCCCCGTTCTCGCCTGAACGAGCCTGGGACCGGATGCCGGAGAGCATGGGTCACCGTCCGATAACGGTTAGGCGGTATTCACTGTCGCCCGCTGTGGTTCGGAAGCCGTCGAACTATTCTTCCCTTTATGAATCGCCGAAAGGCGGAAGGAGCACCATGAAGAACAAGAAGTTGTTGGGGGCCATCGCGATCAGCGGCGCCCTCGCACTCGCCCTCGCGGGTTGCGCGAGCGGCTCCGGTAACACCGGCGGCGGGGACAACGGCGGCGGCGAGACCGTCGAGACCAAGGCAGCGGACTACAACCCGCAGCCCCGCGAGAACCTGAAGGAGGGCGGCGAGGTCAACTTCGAGATCAACGAGGTTCCCGAGCAGCTGAACGCCTTCAACAGCGACGCCAGCGCCGACACCGCTCGCCTCTGGTACTACTACATGCCGCAGCTCCTCCTGGTCTCGCCGGAGGGCGAGGTCACGAAGAACGACGCGTACCTCGATGCTTACGAGATCGGCGAGGACGGCGGCAACACCACGCTGACCTTCACGTTCACGGACGAGGCCCACTTCAACGACGGCACCGACATGGACTGGACCGCCATCGACGCGACGTGGAAGGCGAACCGCTCGTACGACGAGGGCTTCAACCCGAACGCGACCGACGGCTACAAGCAGATCACCTCGGTCGAGCAGGGCGACTCGGCGAAGACCGCCGTGGTCACCTTCGACGGCATCTACGCCTGGCCCTCCATGGCGTTCCTCACGGGTGGCGTCCTGAACCCGAAGCACGCCGACGTCGAGACGTTCAACAACGCCTACATCGGCAACCTCAACGCCGAGTGGGGTGCAGGTCCCTACACCGTCGACGAGTTCGACGCGAACGCGGGCTTCGTCTCGTTCAAGCCGAACCCCGAGTGGTGGGGCAACGCTCCGCTCCTCGACAAGGTAACGTTCACGGCTCTGGAAGACGACGCCGCGATCAACGCCTTCAAGAACGGTGAGATCGACCAGGTCGAGGCCGGCAGCCAGGAGCGTCTGGCCCAGGTCGAGGACGTCGACGGCGCTGTCGTCCGTCGCGCTCAGCAGACTGCCAAGACGGTTCTCATGGTCGACGGCGACAAGCCGCAGTTCGCAGACCTCGAGGTCCGCAAGGCGTTCTTCATGGGCATCAACATCGATCAGCAGAAGCAGATCGCCTGGAACGGCCTCGGCTACGAAGAGGGCCCCGCAGGCTCGCTCAACATGTACTCCTTCCAGGACGGATGGAGCGACGCGTTCGGCGAGGCCGGTCTGAAGTACGACGTCGACGGTGCCAAGAAGCTCCTCGACGACGCAGGCTGGGTCGAGGGCGAAGACGGCATCCGCGAGAAGGACGGCGTCAAGTTCACGGTCATCTACCCGATCTTCAGCAACAGCCCCGTTCAGGAGGCGCTCGCGAAGTCGCTGCAGGCTCAGCAGAAGGAGATCGGCATCGACGTGCAGATCGAGGTCCGCGCGTCGGCTGACTTCTCCGACGACTTCACGTCGAAGAACTGGGACATCTTCGGTCTCCGCTTCACCGACTCCGACCCGTTCGGACCGGCCTGGATGTGCCAGATCTACTGCTCCGACAGCGGCCTGAACCTCTCCGGTACGGGCACCGCCGACATCGACAAGCAGATCGCTGACGAGGTCGAGTCGCAGAAGGACGCCGAGAGCTGGACCGCGGCCGCGATGAAGCTCGAGCCGAAGATCATCGAGGAGACCTGGGGCGTCATCCCGCTCTACAACGGTCCGTCGGTGTACGTGGCGCAGAAGGGGCTGGCGAACCTGACCCCGGAGCCCTACGTGGGTCTCGACCTCTTCGGAGTCACCCCGGTCGAGAACCTCGGCTGGGAGAAGTGATCCTCCCGGGTCACTGAGCTCGTCGAAGTGACCCGCAGCGGGGTCGGTGGTTCATCCACCGGCCCCGCTTTCCTTATGCTGAACGCGTGAGCGTCCAGATCGTCTTCGTGCACGGCATCCGCACGTCTGCGACCATGTGGCGCTCGCAGCTCGCCCACCTCGATGCCCGCGGGTACGCGTACACCGCGGTCGACCTTCCCGGTCACGGCTCCCGCATGCAGGAGGACTTCACCCTCCACGAGGCGCTGCACACGATCGATGCCGCGGTGCGAGCGGCCGCGGAGAACGGACCGGTGCTTCTCGTCGGCCATTCGATGGGCGGACTGCTCTCGCTCACCTACGCGGGCGGGGCGGACACGCCTCCGGTCGCCGGGGTCGTCGCTGCCGCCTGCACCTCGCTCCCCCGCGGCGCCGGTCTCTCCGCCTATCGGCTGCTCTTCCGCGCGGTCGATTCGCTGCCGGATCGCGGTATGTGGATCACCCGTCGCATGCTGGCAGCGACCATCCCGGCCGAGAACCGCTCCGACTTCGCCGCCGGCGGCTACGCCTTGGACACACAGGATGCCGCGCTGCGCAGCCTCTCCACCCTCGATGTCGCGACGGCCGTCGAGCGGATCACGATCCCCCTGTGGTTCGTGAACGGCCAGTACGACCAGCTGCGGGTGAACGAACGACTGTTCCAGCGCCTCGCGCCCCATGCCGAGCTCATCGTCGTACCGCGGACGACGCACCTCGTGACGGCGATGCGCCCACGCGTGTTCAACGCCGTCCTGGAACTGGCGGTCGCGACGATCGACGCCGCCGACCGCTCATGACCGCGCGGGCTGGCGGGCGAAGGCCGTGAGCGCGCCCCCGACGAGCGAGAGCACGGCGGCGGCGACGAACACGAGCCAGAATCCACCGACGAGTGCGACGAGAGCCGCCCCCAGCACCGGACCGATCAGCTGCCCCAGCGCCGCGGTGACGTTGACGATGCCGAGGTCGCGCGCGTGGTCCTGCTCGTCGGGGAGCAGGTCTGCGGCGAAGGCGAGCCCCACGGTCGAGAAGGCTCCGTACCCGAGCCCCATCAGCGCCGCTGCGACCATCGTCATCTCGAACGTCGGGACGAGCGCGATCGCGACACCGGATGCCGCCTGCACGACCGTCGCCGCGACGGTCAGCGTGCGCCGATTGCCGGTGCGATCGGACACGATGCCCGTGAGCACCGCGGCGATCACCACGAATACCGTGTAGACGAGGATGAGCAGCAGCAGGTTGTCCTGCGCGACGGCGCTCGGCTGTCCGAGCCCGTGCAGGAGGAAGAACAGGAAGAGGGCGGTGCCGAGCGCGTTGCCGATGTTGGTCACGAGCCGACCGGACAGCATCCAGGCGAAGTCGCGGTCGCGCAGCGACGCGAGGGTCTTTCGACCTTCGCCCTTCGGCCGCAGCTCCGCCGTCCCCGGAGGGTCGGGCAGGAGCAGCGCCGCCGCCGTGCCGATCACCGCGATGATGCCGGCGAGCAGGAGATATCCGGCGACGATGCCGAGACCGAGGAGCACGACGAGGCCGACACCCAGCACGATGCCGACTGCCTGACTCGATCCGACGGCGGCAGCCGCGGCGCCGCGCTGTGTGGTGGGCAGCTGATCCGCGATCAGCGCGGTGAAGGCGGCGGAGGAGACGGCGACGCCGATCGAGACGCCCACCCATCCGGCTCCCACCGCCCAGGGGCCGCTCGCGAATCCGGTGAGCACGAGGCACACGGCGGTGAGCCAGACGCCGCCGAGGGCCCAGGGCCGTCGGCGGTGCCGTCCGGCGGCAGCGCGATCCGAGAGCGCTCCCGCCGCCGGCCCCGCGACGATGCCGGCAAGTCCGCCGATCCCGAGGACGAGCCCCGAGGAGACCACGCCGCGGATCCAGTCGTCCTCCGGAGTGTCGAGCTGGAGAGGCAGGAGGAGCTGCACGGGCGTCAACTGCACGGTCCAGATGGCGAGCCACGCCAGCGTGAACAGCGACATCCACCGCGCGCCGGCCCTGGTCGCACCGCTCATCGTGTCTCCTCCCGAGCTGCTGCTGCGGAGCGGGCACCGGCGATGAGGTCCCGATACCAGTCGTACGACGCCTTCGGGGTGCGCTCCCCCGTCGCGAAATCGACGTGGACGAGACCGAAGCGCTGCGTGTAGCCGTCCGCCCATTCCCAGTTGTCGAGGAGAGACCACACCGTGTACTCCTCCACGGGGACTCCCGCGGCGATCGCCTCTCCCACGGCCGCGATGTGGCCGGCGAGATACGCGATGCGATCGGCATCCTCCACGCGCGCGGCGCGGTCGGGTTCGGGGAAGGAAGCGCCGTTCTCCCCGATGATGACGGGAGGGAGCAGCGGATGCCGCGCGTGCAGGTCGACCAGCAGATCGCGCAGCGCCACCGGCATGATCGGCCATTCGGGACCGAAGCCCGTGACGGGAACGCCGGGTGTCGGCACGATGTCGAACGGGATGGGGCTCGACGCATCGGCGGCGGTGACGGTGGTCGGGTTGTAGAAGTTGATGCCGTAGAAGTCGATCGACGCGCGGATCGCATCGAGGTCGCCGTCCTGCACAGGCATCGCAGGGAGGCCCCAGGCCGCGAGATCCGGATACTCGCCGGCCAGGAGCGGCTCGCTGAACACCCGGTTGTGGATCAGGTCGTAGAGGGCTGCGGCGTCGCGGTCCTCCGCTGTGTCGTTCAGCGGCAGCACCCAGGTGTGGTTGTTGACCAGGCCGACCTGTGCGGAGGCCCGGGAGCGGATGACCTGGGCGGCGCGGGCATGCGCGAGGAGCTGGTGGTGCACCGTCGGCAGGGCGTCGAAGAGGAGTTGTCGCCCCGGGGCCAGCGCACCGACCGCGTAGCCCTGCAGCGTGGTCATCGCCGGTTCGTTCAGCGTGTACCAGTGCGCGACGCGATCGCCCAGGCTGTCGACCACGATCGCCGCATAGTCGGCGAAGCGCTCGACCGTATCGCGGCTCAGCCATCCGCCGTCGGCCTCGACCGCGCTGGGCATCTCCCAGTGATACAGGGTCGGGAACGGCACGACGTCGACCTCCAGCAGGCGATCCACGAATCGCGAGTAGTGATCGAGTGCCACGGTGTTCGCCGTGCCGCGACCGTCGGGCTGCACGCGCGCCCACGGTATCGAGAAGCGGTAGCGATCGAGACCGAGACCGGCGACGAGAGCGACGTCTGCTTCGGGATGCCGATAGCTGTCGCACGCCAGATCGGCCGTGGAGGCGTCTGTGATCGCGCCGGGGGCCTCGAGGAACTCATCCCAGATCGATCGGCCTCGGCCGTCGACGTCGCGAGCCCCCTCGATCTGGAAGGCGGACGTCGCGGCAGACCAGCGGAGTCCGGTGGGCAGGGGCGATCGGGTGGGGACGGCGGTCATGTGGCTCCTCGACATCGGTGTCCGGATACCGTTGATTCTGCACCCGGTACCAGCAGATCCGCGACTCAGTGTCGCTTCTCGTGGTCGTTTCGCGTGATCGAGCCGTCTGCTGATAGACTCGACTCTTGGCTTGCGTGTGGGTTCTTCCCTCACGACCGCTGTGCAGCAGCCCTCTTCTGCTGCCGGCATTCCCATCACTCCTGTACAGAAAGTGTCCACACGTGGCAAACATCAAGTCGCAGATCAAGCGCAACAAGACCAACGAGAAGGCTCACGAGCGCAACAAGGCCGTGAAGAGCGAGCTCAAGACGCTCATCCGCTCGACCAAGACGGCTGTCGCTGCCGGCGACAAGTCCGCCGCCGAGGCCACCCTCAAGAAGGCCGCCGTCAAGCTCGACAAGGCCGTCAGCAAGGGCGTTCTGCACAAGAACCAGGCCGCGAACCGCAAGTCGGCACTCGCCAAGCAGGTCTCCGCTCTCTGAGCATCAGCTTCTGAATCAGCCCGCCTCCTCGAGGCGGGCTTTTTCGTTGCCCGATGTCTGCACCGGCGGTGTCACGCGCCGAACGGTTCCCGTGTGGCGATGACCGTGACCATTCGCTCGAGCGCGAAGATCGGGTCGCGCGCCGCGCCCTTGACCTCGGCGTCGGCCCGCGCAGTCGCCTGGATCGCCATGCCGAGTGAGCGCTCGTTCCACCCGGCGAGGTCGCGCCGTGCACGATCCACCTGCCAGTCCTTCATGCCGAGGCGCTGAGCCAGCTGCCTGCTGGGTTCGCGGTTGCCCGCCACTCGCGCCATGGTGCGGAGCTTCATGGCGAATGCGGCCACCATCGGAACGGGGTCGGCGCCGGACGACAGCGCATGGCGCAGCGCGATCAGCGCCTCGCCGTAGCGACCGGCGATCGCCGTGTCTGCGACGACGAAGGCCGAGACCTCCACCCGCCCGCCGTAGTACCGGGTGACGGTGTCTTCGGAGATGTCGCCCTCGACGTCGCCGATCAGCTGCTGGCAGGCCGCCGCCAGTTCGGTGAGGTCGTCGGCGAAGGCCGAGACCAGTGCGCGCAGCGCCGGAGGCGCGATGCGCTTCTTCGCGGAGCGGAACTCCCCCGCCGCGAAGTCGACCCGATCGCTGTCGCGTTTGATCGCAGGCACCGCGATCTCGATACCGCCGCCGTTCCCGGCACGCAGCGCGTCGAGGAGCTTCTTGCCTCGGACGCTCGCACCGGTGTGCCGCAGCACGACGGTCGCGCCCTCCTGAGGATGGTCGAGGTACGACACCGCCTCCTGGATGAACGCGTCGGTGCACTTCTCCACGCCGGACACGCGGACGAGCCGCGGCTCGCCGAACAGGGACGGCGAGGTGAGCGACAGCAGTGTGCCGGGTTCGTAGTCGTCGGCGCGCACGTCGCTGACCTCGAGCGAGGGATCCTCGGCGCGAAGGTAGTCGCGCACGCCCGCGATCGCGCGCTCGGCGCAGATCTCCTCGGGTCCGAAGACCAGCACCAGCGGTGCCGGATGCGGCTCGCGCCACGACACCTGGGGGATCTTGCCGGCCTTCGCGCCGCCACGGGAGGGGGGACGCGAAGCTGCCATGGATCCAGACTACCGGGGGCCGGGGACACGGCGACGGTCCCGGTCACCGTTCCGTCCAGACCTGCAGCTCCTCATCGCGGATGCCGAGCAGGATGCGCCCCTGCGTGTCGGTGCGCAGGTTGTGGGCGCCGGTGGCGGTCAGCATGTCGAGTGCCGCGTCCCGAGGATGACCGTAGTCGTTCTCGGCTCCGGCGCTGAAGATCGCCGCGGTCGCCCGCACGGCTTCGTACAGCCCCGGATCCTGATCCGCGCTGCCGTGATGGGCGACCTTCACCACCGCATATGTCCCGAGCCGCACGGTGCGCAGCAGCATGCGCTGCGGCTCGGCCGCGAGGTCTCCGAGGAAGAGCGAGCGGGGTACTCCCCCGCCGTCGAAGTCGACCACCACGCTCGCGTCGTTGCCGGGCGGGAAGGCCGCGGAGTCCCGGATCGGCCACAGCACCCGCCACGCGGCGGACCCCAGACGGCCCCGCAGGCCGGCTGAAGCCGGTGTGAGACGCGCTCCGCCCGCGACCAGGTCGTCCAGGAGCCTCTCGTCGGCCGGCTCCGCCGTGGGGCCGTGCAGCACCGCATCGACCTTTCCGAAGACCGCCGCCGTTCCGCCGACATGATCGAGGTCGAAGTGCGACAGCACGAGCAGGTCGACGTGCTGGATGCCCAGCGACGCCAGGCACTCGGCCAGCGGACCCGGTTCCGGCCCCGTGTCGATGAGCGCCACCTGCCCGGCGGAGCGCACGAGGAGCGCGTCGCCCTGCCCCACGTCGCATGCGGCGATCGACCAGCCGTCGGGTGCCGTCGACGTGGCCAGCGGCCCCGAGAGGGCGAAGTGCGCCCCGGCGAGCGAGAGCGTGACGATGAGAACGCCCGCCGCGCCCTGTCGTGCGACCGCGGCCACGCGCGCGACCCGCGGAGGGAGCGAACCGCGCCATCCGATGAGCACGGACGCCATCGACACGCCGACCGCGAGCACCAGCAGCGCGCTGGCGAGCCCGGCCGGGAGCAGGATCTGAGCGATGGGCAGCTGCGCGGTCGTCGTCGCCGTCGTCGCGATCCATGCGGCCGGCAGCCAGGCTGATGCCGTGAGCAGGTCGGCGAGGGGCGGTATCGGTGCGGCGAGGCACGCGAGCAATCCCATCACCGTCGCGACGGGCGCGGCCGGCGCCGCGAGCAGGTTGGCGGCGATCCCGATGAGCGACTGCTGCTCGGCGAAGAGGGCGATGATGGGCCCGCAGGCGAGTTGCGCGGCGAGCGGCACGGCGATCGCCAGCGCCACCGGCGCGGGCATCCATCGCGTCATCCCGCGGCTCAGTGGCGGCGCCAGCAGGATCAGCGCCCCGGACGCAACGACGGACAGGGCGAAGCCGGGTGTCGCAGCCAGCCACGGGTCGGCCAGCAGGACGACGACGACGCAGAGCGCGAGCATGCCCGCGCCCGCAGTCGGTCTTCCGAGCAGCACGGTCAGCATCGCCACGCCGGCCATCACGCTTGCACGGATGACGCTCGGCTCGGGAGTGACGAGCACCACGAATCCGGCCAGCGCCATCGCCGCCAGCACGACGCGCAGCATCCGCCCTCCACCGCACAGTGCGGTCAGCCAGAACACGGCCCCGACCACGATCGCGCAGTTGGCACCCGAGACCGCCGTGAGATGACTGAGCCCGCTCGTGCGCATGTCGTCGGTCAGTTCCTGCGTCACGGCCCGGGTGTCTCCCACAGCGAGTCCGGGAAGCAGGCCGGAACCCGGATCGGGCAGCCGAAGCGAGCGCTCGACGAAGGCCAGCCGCAGCGCCGCAGCGGCACCGAACACGCCTGCTGCCGGCGAGACCACCTCGGCCTCGCCGCCGAAGACGACCAGCGCCGAGCGCTCACCCGCATCGGTCGCGGCTGCCTCTCCTGTGACGCGGATCCGCGCTCCGAGGTCGAAGCCGTCGGCCGGGTCGATGCCGATCCGCACGGGTGCCGCCAGCGGCCTCGCCTGCCCCGGCGGTCCGACGTCGATCGAGACGGCCTCGAACCAGAGCCGTCCGTCCTGACCGGTCGACGCCGACGATGTCACCTCGGCGACCACCTCGACCACGCGTCCGTCCCACTCCGCGATGCGGTCACGCGCGGGTGACGCGAACCCCGTCGACATCGCCACCGCGGCACCCGCGGCCAGTGTCACCATCAGAAGTCCTGCGCCGGCATGGAGCCCGCCATGACGTCGCCGCCACGAGAACGCCCCGAGAACGGACACGGCGGCGATCCCGCAGATCGCCGCGCTCCCCCACGCCGACCCCGGGACGAACACGCAGAAGAGGGCCACACACCACACCGCGGCCGCGAGCGGCAGCAGACGCAGATCGCGTGGCCTCATACGCGCACGGCCTCGCGGATGCCGGCCAGCAGCTTCACGCCGATCCCCGGCACGGCGAGCAGATCGTCCACCGAGGCGAAGCGCCCGTTCTCGTCGCGCCAGGCGATCATCCGCTCCGCGAGTGCCGGCCCGATGCGCGGCAGGGTCTCGAGCGCCGCCTGGTCAGCGGCATTCAGGTCGATGCGGTCGTCCCCCGGCGCCGCGCCGCCCGAGGCATCCGAGGTCGCCCCCACCGTGGGCACGACGATCTGCTCGCCATCGGCGAGGACACGCGCAAGGTTCACCGCCGCCAGGTCGGCGTCGTCGGTCGTGCCTCCTGCTGCCGCAAGGGCATCCACCAGCCTCGCATCGAGATCGAGCACGTAGAGCCCCGGGTGCGCGACCGCGCCCAGCACGTGCACGTAGAGCTCACCCGTCGGGCCCGCAGTCGCACCGGCTTCTGCCAGCGGCAGGGAATCCACCGGCTCCGCCTGGCCGCGCAGGATGCCGAAGCCGACCGCTGCCGAGAGCACGACGAGCGCGAGGACCACGCCCGCCCCGATGCTCAACCGCAGGCGACGTCGCGGCGGCGGCGGGGGCGGCTCTGGAGGCATCCCGCAACGCTAGGCCGCCCCGGACAACCGACGAAGCCTGAGAACCAGGCACCGGGGACAATCCCTCAGGATCGGTCCCCGGTGCAGGAAGCGGTTCTAGCCCTTGACGACGAAGCTGACGATCTTCGGCGCGCGCACGACGACCTTCACGATCTCGCGGTCGCCGATCGATCGGATCACGCGCTCGTCCGCGCGGGCGAGTGCCTCGAGATCGGCCTCGCCGATCCTCGCCGACACCTCGAGCTGGGCGCGCACCTTGCCGCCCACCTGCACGACGGCGGTGATCGTGTCCTCCACGAGCAGCGCCGGGTCGGCCGAACGCCAGGTGACCAGGCCGACGGACGGCTCGTGCCCGAGGATCTCCCACATCTCCTCCGCGGTGTGCGGGGCGATGAGGTCGAGCATCACGGCGATGGTCTCCGCGGCCTCGCGCACGGCGGGGTCGGACGCACCCGCAGCGCCGTCGATCGTCTTGCGCGTGATGTTGACGAGCTCCATCAGGCGGGCGACCAGCACGTTGAACTTCGTCTGCTCGACCAGCGCAGGAGCCTCGGCCAGCAGCTTGTGCGTGGCACGGCGCAGCGCCGCGTCACCGCTGGCGAAGACGACGTCGACGGGGCTGTCGACCTCGCCCGCGATCCGCAGGGCGCGCGCCAGGAACTTCTGCGCACCGGTCGTCGAGACGTCGGACCAGTCCTTGTCGTCTTCCACCGGTCCCGCGAACGCCAGACCCACGCGCAGGGCGTCGGCGCCGTAGGCGTCGAGCTCCTCCTCGAACAGCACCAGGTTGCCCTTGCTCTTCGACATCTTCGCGCCGTCGAGCAGCACCATGCCCTGGTTGATCAGATTCGAGAACGGCTCGGTGAAGTCGATCAGCCCCATGTCGAACAGCACCTTGGTGATGAAGCGCGCGTACAGCAGGTGCAGGATCGCGTGCTCGACGCCGCCGATGTACGAGTCGACCGGTGCCCAGCGCGACGCCTGAGCGGGGTCGAAGGCGACCGTGTCGCTGTTCGGCGACAGGAAGCGCAGGAAGTACCACGAGCTGTCGACGAAGGTGTCCATGGTGTCGGGGTCGCGCAGCACCGGGTCGCCGGTCTGCGGATCGACGGTCTGCACCCAGCTCTCGGCCGCGCCCAGCGGCGACGAGCCCTTCGGCTTCAGGTCGAGGCCCTCGACGCTCGGCAGCTTCACCGGCAGCTGGTCCTCGGGAACCGGGATGATCCGGCCGTCCTCGGCGTGCAGCATCGGGATCGGGGTGCCCCAGAAGCGCTGGCGCGAGATCAGCCAGTCGCGCAGACGGTAGTTCTTGGCTGCGCGCCCGGTGCCCGACGCCTCCAGCTGCTCGATCGCGCGGGCGATCGCGTTGCGCTTGGACAGGCCGTTCAGCGCGCCCGAGTTGATCATGCGGCCTTCGCCGGTCAGGGCGATGCCGGTGGACGCCGGGTTCTGCTCATCCAGAGCTGCACCGGTGTCGATCGGCACGCCCTCCTCGTCGACCTCGATGACCGGCATCGCACCGGTGACGGGGGCCGTGGTGTCGACGACGACCTTGACCGGCAGGTCGAAGGCGCGGGCGAAGTCCAGGTCGCGCTGATCGTGCGCCGGCACGGCCATGACCGCGCCGTGGCCGTAGTCGGCCAGCACGTAGTCGGCCGCCCAGACCGGCAGCTTCTCGCCGTTGACGGGGTTGATCGCGTAGCGCTCCAGGAAGACACCGGTCTTCGGACGGTCCGTGGACTGCCGATCGATGTCGCTCTCCTTCTGCACCTGCTCCAGGTAGGTGCGGAACCGCTCCTGCACCTCGACCGGCGCGCCAGCAGCGAGCTCGGCGGCCAGGTCGGAGTCCGGCGCCACGACGAAGAACGTCGCTCCGTGCAGCGTGTCGGGGCGCGTCGAGAAGACCGTGACCGGCTCGTCGCGTCCTTCGATGCGGAAGTCGACGTCGGCACCGACCGAGCGGCCGATCCAGTTGCGCTGCATCTGCAGCACCTTGTGCGGCCAGAACCCCTCGAGCTGGTTCAGGTCGTCGAGCAGACGGTCGGCGTAGTCGGTGATCTTGAAGTACCACTGGGTCAGCTTCTTCTTCACGACCTCGTAGCCGCAGCGCTCGCAGCGGCCGTCGACGACCTGCTCGTTCGCCAGCACCGTCTGGTCGTTGGGGCACCAGTTGACGGCGCTCTTCTTGCGATAGGCCAGCCCGCGCTCGTGCAGCTTCAGGAACAGCCACTGGTTCCAGCGGTAGTACTCCGGGTCGGAGGTGTGCAGCACGCGCGACCAGTCGAAGGAGACGCCGTACGACTGGAACGCCTTCTTCTGCTGGGCGATGTTCTGGTACGTCCACTCGCGGGGGTCGGCGCCCTGCCGGATCGCGGCGTTCTCGGCCGGCAGGCCGAACGAGTCCCAGCCGATCGGGTTGAGCACGTTGTGCCCGCGGTGACGCCAGAAGCGCGCCACGATGTCGGAGTAGAGGTAGTTCTCCGCGTGTCCCATGTGCAGGTCACCGGAGGGGTACGGGAACATCGCGAGCACGTAGCGCCGCGGGCGGGTGTCGTCATCGCCGCCGGTGAGGAATGTCTCGTTCTCCGCCCAGTACTTCTGCCACTTGCTCTGGATGGCGTGCGCCGACGGGGTCTCCTCGTCGGCGGGACCGAAGGACAGGTTCTCAGACAACGAACGCACGACCAATCTGCAGGGAAAAACGGGATCAGTTCAGGATATCGGAACGCCAGAGCACGGGCATTTCCGCACCGAGCGCTGCCAGCGGGGCCCGCGCCTTGGTCGCGACCTCGGCCACCTCGGCGACGGCGACCGACCCCCAGGTGATTCCGCCCCCGGCGCCGATGACCGCCTCATGCTCGTCGATCACGATGCTGCGGATGACCATCGCCAGGTCGACGGCGCCGTCGACGCCCACATACCCGAAGCACCCCGCGTAGACGCCCCTCGGGCCGCCCTCGAGCTCGTGCAGCCGCGTCATGGCCGAGAGCTTCGGCGCGCCGGTCATGCTCCCGGCCGGGAACGTCGCCGCGAGCAGGGCCCCGACCGTGGTGCCCTCAGCCGCCGTTCCGCTGACCGTGCTGACCAGCTGGTGCACGGCGGGATAGCTCTCCACTGTCCACAGGCCGTCCACTCGGATCGAGCCGGGCACGCACACCCGCGAGAGGTCGTTGCGCATCAGGTCCACGATCATCACGTTCTCGGCGCGCTCCTTGACGTTCACGGCGAGCTCGGCGGCGAGCGCGGCATCCGTCTCCGGGTCTGCATGGCGGGGGCGCGTCCCCTTGATGGGCCGGGAGCGGATCACTCCTCCCCCAGCGTGGAGGAACTGCTCGGGACTCGCGCTCAGCAGCGCGCGCCCTCCGATACGGAGGAAACCGCCGTGATGCGCGGGCGTGGCTGCTCGCAGGCGTTCGTAGACCGCGACCGCGTCATGCGCCCCCGGGACCGTGAAGCGCGTCGTGAGGCACAGCTGGTACGCGATGCCCGCGCGGATCAGCTCGCGGCAGCGTTCGATGAGAGCGGCATACTCCTGGGGATCGTGGCGAGCCTCGGCGATCCGAGGAGCGGCGCCGTCCGCGCTGCGAGGTTCTCCGTCCGGACGACCGGATGCCGCCGCGACGGCGACCGCCCAGGTCTCGGCATCCTCCTCCGCACTGAGCGTCCACGTGCGCCCGGACGCGTGATCGAAGGCGACGACGCGGGTGACACGCAGCCAGGAGGAGCCCGCGGCATCCCCGTCGTCGGAGACAGGGGCCCCGGCCGCGCTCGCACCGCTCTCGTAGTCGCGCCAGCCGACCCACCCGCCGGTCAAGGGCGGGAGAGCGCCGTCCGTGGGGGCGACGTCGAGACGCACGTCCTCCGGAAGGTCAGATGGCTCCCCCGTGCCGACGAAGCTCCAGCCCTCGGTCGCAGCCGCTCCGGCATCGAGCCAGAACACGTCGGCCGCCTGGTCCTCCAGCATCCGGAAGACGCTCGCCGGGTCCACCCACCGGGGCAGCTCTCGGGGACTCAGGCGTTCGCTCACGCGTCCAGCCTAGGACCGGGCTGCTCCCGTATCCTCATGAGGTGGACGACCTCCTGCTCTGGCTCCTCGACACCGTGCAGTCGATCGATCCGGTCACGCGCACGCTGGTGGCCGGGCTCGCCGTCATGCTGGAGACGAGCATCCTGATCGGGCTCATCGTCCCGGGCGACACGATCGTCATCATCGCCTCCATCGGCGTCACCAGCCCGCTGGAGGGCATCGCGATGGGGATCGCCGTCGTCATCGGCGCACTCATCGGCGAGAGCATCGGCTTCTTCCTCGGTCGCTGGCTCGGTCCACACATCCGCGCGTCGTGGCTGGGACGGAGGATCGGCGAGAAGAACTGGGTGCGCGCCGAGAACTATCTGGCGCGCCGCGGAGGCATCGCCATCTTCCTCTCCCGGTTCCTCCCGGTCCTGCACTCGCTCGTCCCGCTCACCGTCGGCATGAGCGAGTACCCGTACCGCCGGTTCCTCGCGTGGACCGCACCCGCGTGCGTCATCTGGGCCACGGCGTACGTCAGCGTCTCCTCACTGGCGGCCGGGAGCTTCCGGGAACTCGTCGACCGGGTGCATTTCGCGGGATACATCTTCGTCGGCATCATCGCTCTGTTCCTCGTGCTCGCCTTCCTCGGGAAGAAGCTGCTCCAGCGCCTGGAATCCCGTCACCTGGAGACGGAGGACGCGGAGACGGACGCCGACGTGAAAGACTGAGGCAATGGCTTCCGCACCCCCGGCGCCCCGGATCCACTGGTTCGCGCGACTCGAGCACCGCCTCCACGTCTGGCGTGAGGGCCGTGCGCGTCGCCGCGGACGGGTCGCGACGATCCTGCCGTTCCCCGGATACGGCGGACCGGGCTGGGTCCGCGTCGTCGGCCGCGTCCTGATCGTCCCGCCGCAGCGCCGCACCCGCGACGGCGAGCCGGCGAGCGTCCGGGGATGGCGCAGCTTCGTCGGCATCCCGGTGAGCTTCGCTGCCGTCGCCGTCCACGTCGGCGGGTCGACGCACCAGGTGGTCGCCGACCGCGGCGGTGTCGTCGACACCGTCATCCACGCCGACCTCGAACCGGGGTGGCAGACCTTCACGATCTCCGTCGAGGGACAGGAGCCCGTAGAGGCGCGGGCGTTCATCGTGGCCGAGAGCACCACGTTCGGCGTGCTGTCCGACGTCGACGACACCGTGATGGTGACCGCACTCCCGCGTCCGTTCATCGCCTTCTGGAACTCCTTCGTGCTCGACGAGCATGCGCGCCTCCCCGTCCCCGGAATGGCCGTGCTCCTCGATCAGCTGCTGCGACAGCATCCGGGCGCCCCGATGGTCTACCTGTCGACCGGCGCCTGGAACGTGGCGCCCACGCTGTGGCGCTTCCTCAGCCGTCACCTGTTCCCGGCCGGCTCCATGCTGCTGACCGACTGGGGTCCCACGCACGACCGCTGGTTCCGCAGCGGACGCGAGCACAAGCTCACCAACCTGCGGCGACTCGCCACGGAGTTCCCCCACGTGAAGTGGCTGCTGATCGGCGATGACGGTCAGCACGACGAGTCCATCTACACGCAGTTCATGGAGGAGCACCCCGAGTCGGTGGCGGGCGTCGCCATCCGTCGCCTGCTCCCCGCCGAAGCCGTGCTCGCCGGTGGTCGTGCCGAGTCGGAGCCGCACGCCGCGGACTCCGCTCCCTGGGTCAGCGCCGAAGACGGCGCAGGGCTCCGCGATCAGCTGGGCGAAGCCGGCATCCTGCACTGACATGGCACTCGCACGCGAGGAGTGGCTGGTGCGCGAGAGCGCCCACCAGGAGCGAGCAGACGCCCTGACGGCCGCGCATCGCGACCGCGCAGCGCGCGGAGAGAAGCACCCGGTGTGGGACTTCCTGTTCACCTACTACGCCTACAAGCCCGCCCAGTTGCGGCGCTGGCACCCGGGGGCTGGCGTCGAGCTGGCGGATGCTCCCGAGCGCGCCTCGTGGCGCTGGTACTCCCCCGGCTCCACGGAGAACTCCGTCGTGCCCGACGCCGAGGCGTTCGCTGCGGAGAAGCAGGAGCTCGCCGGACTCATCGAACGGATGCTGCGCCGCACGGCCTCTCGACCCGGACAGTTCGGATGCTTCGGACTGCACGAGTGGGCCATGGTGTATCGGACCGACGAACTTCGCCACCCCGTGCCGCTGCGGCTCGGACAGGCCGGCACCGACGCGGTGGTCGAGGGGCACGACCTGCGCTGCACGCACTTCGACGCGTTCCGCTTCTTCACCCCCGACGCCGTGCCGCGCAATCGCACCGCGCTGTCACGCGAGGAGCAGCCCCTGTTCGAGCAACCCGGCTGCCTGCACGCCGGGATGGACCTGTACAAGTGGGCGATGAAGCTCGGACCGCTGATCCCGGGCGAGCTGCTGCTCGACACCTTCGAGCTCGCGCGCGACATCCGTCTGCTCGACATGGAGGCGGCACCGTACGATCTCTCGGCCTGGGGTGTCGTGCCCGTGCCGATCGAGACCGTCGACGGAAAGAGCGAGTACGTGCGCCGTCAGCGCGGGTTCGCCGACCGCGGCATCGTCCTGCGCTCCGCGCTGCTCACGGCATGGCTCGGAGAGAGCACCGCCGAGGCCGCCTGAGCGTCAGGCTGCCTGGTCCTCAGTCCGCCGGCTCGCAGTCCGGGCACACGGCCCACTGCGCCGTCGCGGTGGACAGGCTGAGGCGAAGCGCCATCACCCGTGTCGCGGCCTCGGTCAGCCGCTCCGCCGGGAGCGACCCGGATTCGACGGCGGCCGCGATGCCGGCGGCCATCTGTCCGGCCGTCTCGGCATCGGACCCGGCGATCATCAGCACGAGGTCGTTGCCCGCGGCGACGGCCGCCACGCCATTGGCCACCGGGTCGGCGTACGCGGGATCTCCGGAGGAGAGCAGCATGCCCAGATCGTCGGTCACCGCGACGCCCTCGAAGCCGAGCTCCTCCCGGGCGATCTCGTGCCACGTCGCCGACAGCGAGGCGGGCGTCGGATCGACCGACGTGTACGACAGGTGACCGAACATGAGCAGCGACGCGCCGGCATCGATGCCGGCGGCGAAGGGCAGAGCCTCCGTCGCGCGCCATTCGTCCAGGCCCATCGGCGTGCTCGGGATCGCACTGTGCGAGTCCCCCGGTGCGGCCCCGTGGCCGGGGAAGTGCTTGAGCGTCGACCCGACGAACTGCTCCTGAGCCGTCGTGGCAGCGGCGACCCGATCGGCCGCGGACGACGCGTCGGCGCCGAGCGACCGACCGTAGCTGAAGGATGCGGTGTCCGCCGTGAAGTCGGCGACCGTTCCGAAGTTCACTGTGATGCCGGCGCGGGCGACGAGAGAGCCGCGGGCGGCGAAGGCTGAGGCCGCGTCTTCCGGCGGGAGGACCTTGAGGGTCGTCGAGGCGGCGAAGTCGTCGCCGTCGAGCCGCGAGACCAGACCGCCTTCCTGATCGACGGCGATCAGCGGCGGAAGGGCCGGATCGATGGTCAGCGCGGCGGTGAGGCCCTGGAGCTCGGCCTCGGTCGCCGGGATGTTGGCGCCCATCAGGATGAAGCCGCCGATGCCGGACTCCATGTACGAGCGGAGAGCCCCCGCATCGGTGCTCGGCACGTGTCCCATGACGATGCTCGCCGCCTGCTCCGCCACCGTCATCCGGGCGACGAGCTGGTCGGCACGATCGCTCGGACCGGAGGGCACGGCAGCGACCGCCGGAGCGGGTGCCCGCGTCGTCGCCGTCGCCGACGCGGCCGTCGCGACGCACACCACGGCGACGACGATCCCGGCGAGGGCGGCGGCCGCCCACCCACGGTGTCGACGCGTCACGGCGCTCCTCCTCGTTCTCCCTGCCCGTGGCACGCTCAGCAGGCGAGCGCCTCGGCGATGGGCAGCGCGGTCTGCGTGCTCCCGTTGCCGAAGCGGAGGGTGCGACCGATCGTGCACGGCTCTGCGAGCGACGCGGCGATGACCGCGGCGACGTCGGCCCGGGACACCTCTCCGCGGCCGTCGGGGTCGATCCGGATCCGGCCGGTCGGGTCGTCGAGCGTGAGCGTTCCGGGAGCGAGGATCGTGCCCTCGAGCCCCGTGCCGCGCAGGTGCTCGTCGGCCGCCCACTTGGCATCGGCGTAGGCGAAGAACGAGTCGCCCTCGGGGACGCCGTGATCGGCGGTCGAACCGATCCACGAGACCATGACGTAGCGGCGCACGCCGGCGCGCTCCGCCGCATCCATCGACCGCTCCGCCGCGTCGCGGTCGACGGCGTAGGTGCGCTGCGGATCTCCCCCGCCGGCACCGGCCGACCAGACGACGGCATCGTGACCGCGGATGATCTCGGCGAGAGCCTCGACATCCATCGTCTCGATGTCGGCCACCAGCGCGCGGGCCCCGCCCGCCTCGACATCGTCGGCATGTTCGGGGTTGCGGATGACCCCGGTGACCTCGTCACCCCTCTCGACGAGCAGGGGCGCGAGGAGCAGGGCGATGCGGCCGTGGCCGCCGAACACGATGATGCGCGACATGCTCCTCACCCTACGCTCCGGGTGCGACGCGGGGGATGACGTCAGCGCGGGGTCTGCGTGCTGTCGATCACGAAAGCCTGCGGATGCGATGCCAGATACCGCACGACGACGGGCGAGCCGCTCGGCAGGTAGCTGTCGCGGTCCGGGTAGACCGCCGGAGTGAAGAAGTTGCTCTCCAGCGTGTACTCGACGCCCTCGGCCGTCGTGAAGGTCACCCAGTCTCCGTCCATCGTCGCCGTGGTCGGGCGGCCGTTGTCGTGGATGTAGGCGCGCGTCACCGGGACACCCGTGAGGCTCAGGATGCCGATCACCAGCGATCCCAGCATGATGAACGCGAGGATGCGGAAGAACACGCGGAGGATGCGTCCGCCCACCTGCCCTCGCGCCCGTTCCTCCGGCCGCAGGAGCCCCTCGCGCTCGCGGATGGCACGGAGCTCGCCGCCCGGCGAGGCTGCACGCACGGACATCGCGAACAGGCCGAGGATCGAGAATCCCGCGATGAAGACCATCGCGTAGCCGTGCGCCGCCGGGAAGTTCAGCAGCCAGATCAGCGTTTCCATGGGGTTCATCGCCCGGCCTCCTTCTCGATCGTGATCGCGACCGTCTGCGGATCCTCTCGCCGGTAGAACGCCCAGATCGGCGCGCCGACCTGCAGATGGGAGATCGCCTGCGGGTAGACGAAGACCGTGGTGTCCGCCTCCCACGTCGCCGCACCCTCCGGAGCCATCAGCACTCGGAGCGCGAGCTCGCTCTGTCCCTCTCTGCGACGGCCCGTCGGACGGACCTCGAGGACGGATGCCGGGACCTGGGTGCCGGTCGTCCGCGCCCGTACCTGACTCGGATCGATCAGCCCGCGACCGATCCGCCACTGCAACAGGGCGTCCCGGACGGCCGGATCGGAAGGATCGGCCAACTCGATCGTGTCCTGATCGGTCGGGCTGTAGCGGACCGCCAGCGGCTGGCCGACCTGCAGCGCGGCCGCGTCGGTCGCCTCCACCAGCATCCGCAGCTGTCCGATGAAGTCGTCTCCGGCAGACGGCGTCACGCGGATGAAGACGTCATACTGCGGCACGTCGTTCACGGTCAGCCCGGTGCGGGAGACCTCGACGATCGTGCCCACCCCGATCTGCTGTTCGCCGCGCGGGATCCTGCGCCCCCGGAAACCGAGGAACATGCCGCCGAAGGTGAGCAGCAGCCCCCACGCGACGCCGATGAGGATCGGCCCGCCGAGCGTGTCCTCGCCGGAGAACGGGAGGATCGAATGCCGCTGGTCGACGCCGAAGAGGCCCTCGCCGACCCAGATGAGGAGCCAGGCCGAGAGCAGAAGCCAGACGATCACGAACACGATGCGGAGCATGCCCTCAGCGTAGCGACGGGGTGCGCGACCTACCGAACACAGGTTCCGCGTGCGGACGTGCTAACCGGCGGTGACCGGAGCCCCGGAGAGGCGCAGCATCCGCTGCACGCCCGTCGCCGCCGAGCGCCCTGCGCGGTTCGCGCCGATCGTGCTCGCCGACGGACCGTATCCGACCATCTGGATCCGGGGATCGGCGACGGCGGTCGTGCCCCGCCCGTTCCGATCGAGCTGGATGCCGCCCGCGGCGCTGCGGAGGTGGAGCGGAGCGAGATGCGCGATCGCGGGACGGAAGCCCGTCGCCCACAGGATCACGTCGACGCGCTCGAACGAGCCGTCCGCCCAGCGCACGCCGTCGGCCTCGATCCGCTCGAACATCGGGCGCCGATCGGCGTAGGCGCCCAGGCGCTCCGCCTCGCGCTCCTGGGGACGCAGCATGAGCCCCGTGACGCTGACGACGCTCTGCGGCGGGAGTCCGGCCGCGACGCGCTGCTCGACGAGCGCGACAGCGGCGGCACCGGCCTCCGGAGAGAAGTCGTCGGTGCGCCAGACGGGTTCGCGGCGCGTCACCCACAGCGTCTCCGTGAGGGGAGCCAGCGCGCCGAGGAACTGCACGGCCGAGGCTCCTCCCCCGACCACGAGCACGCGCTTGCCGACGAAGTGCGCGGGACCCGGGTAGTCGACGGTGTGCAGCTGCTCCCCGACGAAGGTCTCCATGCCGGGCACATGCGGCAGGAACGGGTGCGTCCACGTGCCTGTCGCGTTCACGAGGGTGCGCGTCGTCCACTCCCGTTCCTGAGCGCGCACGACGAGGAGTCCGTCCCGGTCCTCGACACGGTCGACCTTCACCGGACGGATGACGGGGAGCGCATGCTCCTGCTCGTAGGCGGCGAAGTACGCGGGCACGGCGACGTTCGCACGTTCCTCGTCCCGGGGCGGAGCGACGTCGTCCGGGAGCTCGGCGACGCCGTGCACGTCGCGCATCGTCAGCGCATCCCAGCGGTGCTGCCACGCTCCGCCCGGACGGTCGCCCGAGTCCAGGACGACGTGGGAGATCCCGAGGCGGGAGAGGTGGAACGACGACGAGAGGCCGGCCTGCCCTGCACCGATCACGAGGCTGTCGAGGATGCTCACGATGTATCGAACGTCTTCGAGCACGTCGTTGTTCCGCCCCGCGACGACGCGCCCGGGAGGCCCGCCCCGATTGGTGTTCGCGCGGATTCGTGTAGTACTCTTTTCAAGTTGCTCCGGGAAGTTCGGAGCGGCGTTCTGGGCCTGTGGCGCAGCTGGTAGCGCACCTGCATGGCATGCAGGGGGTCGGGGGTTCGAGTCCCCCCAGGTCCACAACGAAAGCCCCCGGGTCACCGGGGGCTTTTCCCGTCTTAGCGCGCTGTGCGACCGCGGTCAACCCGCTCTCTCGCACGTCGGGCGCGTTTTATCGTGACCGCATCCAGATCCGCCACGCGAAAGGATGCGATCATGTCCAACCCGATCCCGCCCGTCGTCCCCTTCCCGGACGACGACACCCCCGACGGCGTCCCGACGAAGGAGGTCGACGGCGAGCAGGTGCCCGACACCGACATCGACGATGCGCTGGTCGACAGCGCCGAGGCCGACCGCGTCGCCTCCGGGGCCGCCGATGACGACGAGGACGATCTGCCCTAGCCCTCGATCTCCGTCCCACCCGCCGAGGCGACCTGTGCGCGCCACCAGGGCGTCTCGATGAAGCCGCGCTTCATGAAGACGAGCTCCATCGAGGCGTTCCAGCCGCGCACGCCCTTCAGGTGCGCGATCGTCCCGGTGAGGAAGTCGTGCAGCGTCTCCGTGCTCGGGAGGATGATCTCGCAGTAGAGCGAGTTCTCCTCCAGGGCGGCCGCGAGAAATCGGACGGACACGTGCTGCGCGAGCGTCTGGGCCACCGAAGCGATCCTCGACGGCTCCACCCGGAGGATGAGCAGGGTCTCGGCGCTCATCCCGAGCGCGGATGCCGGGACCATCGTCACGGTGGTGAGACAGCCCCCGTTGCGCATGCGCTCGTAGCGGCGGCGAACGCTGCTCTCGTTCATGTCGAGCTTCGCGCCGATCGAGAGGAACGACGCGCGGCCGTTGTGCCGCAGCTCCTCGACGATCGCACGGTCGGCGTCGTCGAAGTGCGTCGGGTCGCAGGTGTTCGGAGCAGGCATGTACGACTTCGGGTCGCTCGTCGCCTCGGCGTGGGCGTCGTACAGCTGGCGTCCCCAGTCGAAGCTCACCTTGTAGGTGTGCACCACCAGGTCGCTGCGCCACCGCTCGACGCCGGGGATGCCCTGGAGATCGGTGAGCACGTGCGCGTACGTCGCCGAGTCTCCGGGGATCACGACCTCGGCGAACACGTCGAACTTGCCCGTCACGAGGGTCACGAACCGCACGTACGGCGATCCGATCAGCTTCTGCGCGACGGCCAGCTGCGCACCGGGCGTGCAGTTGATCCGCACGAAGAAGGTCTCCACATGCCCCTCGCTGCCGAGCGTGGGCACGATCCCCACCTGCACGACGCCCTCCGACAGCAGCTGCTGGCCCCGACGGGTGACGGTCGATACGGATGCCCCGGCGAATTCGGCGATCGACGTCCAGCTCGCTCGGCCGTCCTGCTGCAGGGCGACGACGATGCGGCGGTCGAGATCGCTGAACTCACGGCCGATATGGATGCTGCTCATCGCGTCAGCGGCGGGTACACCCGGTGCAGGAACGTGCGCACGGTCTCGGTCCACGCCTCTGCCTCCTCGATCTGCGGGGAGTGACCCGACTTCTCGAACACCACCATCTCAGAGTCCGGGATGAGGTCGGCGATCACCTGGCTACACGATACTGGCGTGATCCAGTCGGTCCGGCCCACGGTGATGAGTGTCGGCACGGCGATCTCGGGAAGACGCGGCTTCAGGTCGTAGTTCGGCAGGTTCACCGAGAACGCATAGTTGTGGGCACGGTACCGGTACGGCGTCGCCTGGACCTTCCGCTCCACGGCATCCGGGTCGTACACGAAGTCGTAGAGGGGCAGGATCTCGCGCCAGCAGTCCTTCAGGTCCTCGTCGTCGCGCACCTGGCCGACGTCGATGCGATCGAACTTCTCCATGTCGATCGTCACGCGATCGGACGCCAGGGCGTTCTCGCGTGCGAGGTGCGCATTGGAGTTGTCGGCCGAGGTGTCCCGCAGCACGATCGCCGCGACGCGGTCCGGGTAGCGCAGCGCATACTCCATCGTCATGAATCCGCCGTACGATCCACCGGCCATCACGATCTTCTCGGCCCCGATCCACTCGCGCAGACCGTCGATGTCGGCCGCCCACTGCTCGTGGCTGTACGTGCCCTCCCCCTCGCTCTGCCCGCTCCCTCTGGCGTCGAAGACGACGACCCGGTACTCGTCGGCGAGACGGCCGAAGCTCGCACGCGGCTCCGCCCTGGAGCCGAGCCCGGGGGCGCCGTGGTGCGTGATGATGACCGGAGCACCTTCGGGACCGAGCACCTCGACCGCCAGATGGTTGCCGTTGATCTCGACCCATTCGTAGGCGCTCGTCGCCGCGGCGAACTCCGGGGAAACCGGCGGGGTGGATCTCATGTCGTCCTCTTTCTCGAGATCGGGTGCGTCAGAGCGCGATGGTGCAGTCGTCGAGACCGCGGGGGAAGGTCGTGAGCGCCTCGGCGCCGTCGTCGGTCACGAGCATGCTGTCGCTGATGCGGTAGCCGGCATGGCCGGGCACGTAGATGCCCGGCTCGTTCGACACCACCATGCCCGCCTCGAGCAGGGTCGCATCGCCGTCCTCCAGCCACGGCGCCTCGTGCATGCCGAGGCCGATGCCGTGCCCCTGACGGTGCCGGATGAACTCGCCGAGACCCGCCTCGCGGATCACGTCGAGGCAGAGCCGATTCGCCTCGCGGCATTCGAGCCCCGCACGGATCGTCTCCCGGCCCAGCTGCTGCGCCGCGTGGATCGTGTCGTGGTAGCGCCGCTGCTCGACCGTCGGCTCGCCGAGCACGAAGGTCCGCTCCCCCTCGATGAAGCGTCCGCCGACCGCGCACCCGAGCGACAGCATGAACGTGTCCCCCGACTTCAGCCGGTTGACGGACGGCAGACCGTGCGGGAAAGCGGAGTTCGCCCCGGAGTAGACCAGTCCGCCCGCGAGCAGCGAGGCGACGACCACGTTGCGGTGCTCCGCGTACATCAGCGCGGTCCCGGCCGAGGTCACGTGACGCTCGACCTCGGTCTCGGTGGGGAGGTCGCCGCCGGCGGCGACCGCGTCGCTCACGAGCTGCACGCCGGCCTCCAGCATCCGGTCGGTGATGCGCGCGGCCTCGCGGTGCAGGACGACCTCCTCGGGGAACTTCACGTACCGGGCGCGGGCGAGCAGGTCAGACCCGACGAGCTCCGCACCGCTCATCGCCGCCCGTGCCGCCGAGAGGCGCTGGTAGGGCATGGTCGAGGCGAAGCCGACCCGGCCCCGCGGCGCCACCGCGTTCGCGAGCACCTCGAACGGCGAGACGACCCCCGGGAACTCGAAGAATGCGACCAGCTCCGCGCGCGCCGACTGCGACTGCGCGTACTCCCGCTCGAGCTCCGGCAGGAGCATCACCACGCGCCCGCCGGCCTCGATCCAGATCGCCACCGGACGCTCCGACGGGTGGTGGAAGAACCCGGTGAGGTACGCGATGTCCTCGGGGTGGTCGGTGAGGAAGGCATCGAAGCCCTCTTCGGCCATGCGGTCGCGCACACGGGCCTGCACCCGGTCGAAGAACGCGGGGTCGAGACGCTGGTCGAACTCGGTCATGTCGGTCTCCTAGCGGGCGAGATGGCGCGGATTGCGCGCGTCGTTGTAGGCGATCGACAGCAGTGTCGCCGAGAGCACGAGGATGAGGATCGCGATCGACGGGAAGAGCGTCAGCCACCAGGCGCTCACCATCGCACCGGCCTGCTGCGCCTCATAGAGGATGCGCCCCCACGACCAGGTGGTCGGATCCCCGAGCCCGAGGAACGCGAGGCCCGCGGCGGAGAGCACGGCACGAGACGCCGTCACCACGACCGAGACGACCACGACCGGGGTGACGGCAGGGAGGACGTGCCGCGAGATGATCCAGAGCGGAGAGGTCGTCATGAGCCGCGAGGCGTCGACGTACGGGAGGCCGACCACGGTGAGCGCCTGGGAGCGCACGAGCCGCGTGACCTCAGGCCACGAGAACGCCGCGACGACGAAGATGATCGTCGAGGTGCTGGGCCCCACGAGGGCGGCGATCAGGATCATGAGCGGCAGCACGGGCAGCGAGAGCGTCATGTCGACGATCACGCTGATGATGCTGTCGAGCTTGCGGAAGTAGGCGCCGATCACGGCGATGATCGTGCCGAACACGATTGCGATCACAGAGGCCGCGACGGCGACGAGCACGCTCTGCTGGGTGCCCCAGATCACCTCGGCGAACACGTCGCGACCGAGCGCGTCGGTCCCGAACCAGTGGTCGCCGCTCGGCGGGCGCAGCACGTCGGGTCCGTAGCTGGCCGGATACGGTGCGATGAGCGGCGCCGCCAGCGCGATGATCACGAGCAGGATCAGCAGCCCCAGCGAGATCATGCCGAGCGGATCGCGGCGGAACGCCCGCCAGGTGTGCGCACCGGCGCGCTCGCTGCCGACGGCGGCGGGCTCGCTCGGGGCGAGAGGGACGGACGAAGGGAGCGGCGCGGTCATGAGGTCTTCACTCTCGGGTCCAGGTAGCCGTAGATGATGTCGGTGGCGGTGTTCGCGACCACGACTGTGGTGGCGAGCATCAGGAACGCGCCCTGCAGCACCGGGAAGTCGAGCTGCGTGACAGCCTCGTAGATGCCGCGCCCGATGCCCGGGTAGGCGAACACCGTCTCGGTCAGCACCGCCCCGCCGACGAGGAAGCCGAGCTGCAGGCCGATCAGCGTGGTCGTCGGCAGCAGCGCGTTGCGGAGCGCGTGCTTCCACAGGATGCGCCGACCGCGGAGCCCGTTGGCCTTCGCGAGCAGGATGTAGTCCTCTCCGAGCGTCTCGATGAGCGTCGAGCGCATCGTGAGCACGTAGGACCCGACCTGGATGAGCATGAGCGAGACGGCGGGGAGCACCAGGTGCTGGGCGACGCTGAGGTACCACTCGATGCCGTAGGTGTTGTTCGTGTACGCGCCGCCGATCGGGAACCAGCCGAGGTTCAGCCCGAAGACGAACAGGAGCAGGATCGCGACGCTCGGCACGAACAGGGACTGGCCCGTGACCCCGACGATCTGCACCGCCCGGTCGATGAATCGTCCCTTGTGCGAGGCGGCAGCGACCCCCAGCGGGATGCCGATGATGATCGTCAGCGCCAGGGCGGTGAGCGTCAGCAGCAGCGTCCAGGGCAGCCGCTGCAGGAGCACGTCGAGCACGGGGATGGACTGCGTGAACGAGATGCCGAGGTTCCCCTGCACCAGCTGCCACATGTAGAGGCCGTACTGCACGATCAGGGGCTGGTCGAGCCCGTACTGCTCGAGGATGGTCGCCCGGATGTCGTCCGTCATGTTCGGGCTCGCCAGCGCCAGGGCCGGATCACCGGGAAGCAGCCGCAGGAGCAGGAACGTCACGGTCACGGCGAACCAGATCGTGAGCAGACCTCGACCTGCGCGACGGAGAATGAACGATGCTCGGGACACCCGGGCGACCTTCCTCGAGATTTCAGTGGTGTTATTCGACCGGGTGCGCGCTCGCGAGCGAGAGCGGGTTCACGATCGAGAGCAGCTCGCTCGGCTTCGAGATGAAGCCGGCCCACTCGTCGCTGGCGGCGAAGAACAGGTTCTGCGTGTACATGATGTTGTCGTAGACCTGCTCGTGCACGATCTTGTTCGCGTCGCGCATGATCGAGATCTTCTCGTCCTCGTCGAAGGTGACCATGCCCTCTTCGATCAGGGCGTTCAGATCGGGGTCGTCGACGTGCGTGTAGTTGATCGCTCCGCCCGGCAGGTACGACAGGGCGAAGTTCGTCACCGGGTCGTCCATGATGGCGAAGTTGCCCGCATAGATGTCGTAGTCCCCTTCGCTGGTCATCGAGAGGTACGTGTTCCGCTCGGTGCCCTGGAGCTCGATCGTGATGCCGGCCTCCGCCGCGCTGTCCTTCACCATCTGCGCCCACTGGCTCGTGACGCTGTCCTGCAGGGAGTAGATCAGGCGGAACGACACCGGGAAGTTGCCACTGGCGTCGGCCGTGTAGCCGGCGTCCTCCATGAGGGAACGCGACTTCTCGGGGTCGAACTCGTACTCCTTCACCGAGTCGTCGTAGTACTTCGCGAGCACCGGCATCAGCGCGCTGGAGCCGGTCGAGACGGCCTGATCCTGCAGCACCACCGTCCGGATCGCGTCGTAGTCCACGGCATGGGCGAGCGCCTGACGGACCTCGGTCTTCGCGAGGTCCGGCTTCTCCATGTTGTACACGAGGTGCGCGTAGCCGAGACCCGCCGCCTCGATGACCTGCAGCCCGTCGGTGCTGCTGAGCTGCTCGACCTGCGCGGGCGGAAGCGCGTTCGCGATCACGTCGATCTCGCCGCTCTGCAGTGCGAGGATCTCGGTGTTCACGTCGGGATACACGCGGTAGACGACCTCGGCGGGACCGGGGACGCCGCCCTCGACGAGCGGGTAGTCCTCGACACGCTCGAGCGTGTAGTGCTGGCCGACCTGGAAGTCGCTCAGCACGAACGGGCCCATGCCGACCCAGCCGCCGTCGCTGCCGTCGTTCGCGAACTCGGCGATCGAGCCCTTCGGGTCGAACACGTGCTTCGGAACCACGACGCCCCAGAACCCGATCTCCTCGATGATCGACGAGTCCGGCTGGGTGAGCGTGAGCTCGACGCGGGTGTCCGAGACCGCGGTCGCGGTGTCGAGGTTGCCCAGCTGCCCGAAGAACGTGCCCGGTGCCTGATCGCGCTTGACCGCGTTCAGTGTCCAGGCGACATCCTCGGCGGTCAACGGCTCGCCGTCGCTCCAGGTGAGATCGTCGCGGATCTCGTAGAACCCGGTCGTGTCGTCCACGTAGCCCCAGTCGGTGGCCACGTGGGCCTCCTTGGTGCCGTCCTCGCTGATGCTCAGCAGGTGCGGATACATCAGGTTCGTTATCCACGAGTCGGTCCGGCTGTTGCCGAGCACCGGGTTGAAGTTGACGACGTCCGTCGTCGTGCCGATGCTGAGCGTCTCATCGCTCGGACCGGTGCTCCCCGATGTCTCGCCAGGCTCCGGAGCCGTGGGGGCGCACGCGGCGAGGCCGACGGCGAGAGCCGCGGCGGCGCCGAGTGCGAGGTACTTGCTGTGCTTCATCAGACCCAAACCTCCTCGAGTACGCGCATGGTGTTCCCCCCGACGACGGCGCGGATCTCGTCGTCGGAGTAGTCGTGCTTCACAAGCCAGCCGATGATGTTGTAGAACGCCTCGGCCGGGTTCTCGATGCCGTCGACGTACGGCTGCTTCTCGTATTCGACGTTGGCGTGCGCCTGGCCGAGCGAGAGGTTCGACGAGAAGGCGTCGTGCAGGCCGACGTGGTCGCCGAACAGGGTGTCGGGACCGAAGCTCACGTGATCGAGTCCCACCAGGTCGACGCAGTACTGGAAGTGATCCATCACGGATTCCAGCGAGTGCTTCGGATGCTGCGGCGAGATGGTCGTGTGCGGCGCCGCCTCGATGCCGATCACGCCGCCGCGCTTCGCGCACTGGATGATCGTCTCGTCGGTCTTCATGCGGTTGGTCGGCCAGAGGCCGCGCGCACCGGCGTGCGTGATGAACACCGGCTTCTGCGAGTGCGCGATCACATCGAGGCACGTCTGGTCGCCGGAGTGCGAGATGTCGATCGCGATGCCGAGCTTGTTCATGCGCTCGACGGCGCGCTCGCCGAAGTACGTCAGGCCGCCGTCGCCGCGCTCCTTGAGGCCGCCGCCCAGCATGTTGGCCTCCGAGTAGGCGATGCCCATCTGCCGCACGCCGAAGCCGTAGAGCACGTCGAGCCGGTCGACCTCGTTCTCGATCATGGTCGACGCCTCGAGCGCGAAGATGTGGGCGACGCGCCCGGTCTCCGCCGCGTACCGGATGTCCTTGATGGACTCGGCCTTGATGACGAAGTCCTGGTGCGCGAGGTCGGCCATGCGCACGCCGAGGTCGAACAGCACGTCCTGGTACTTCCAGCCGGCGTCGCTGGAGATGCAGCAGGTGCCGTCCATGCCGTTGTCGAAGACGGCGGTCAGACCCGAGCGGGCCAGACCCTGGTAGCCGGTGGGTTCGCGGCCCTGACGGATGTGGTCGCGGAGCTCACCCATGTCCTCCGGGAACACCTGCACGTGCTCGTGCAGCGAGATGACGGTCTCCTCGCGCAACAGGCGCTCGGTGCGCTCCTTCTGCGAGTCGCTGAGCTCGAGACCCTCGTACGCCGGCACGCGGCCGATCTGCTTCGCGTAGCGGAACTCGCGGTAGTCCTTGCCCGCCTCGAGGTAGTCGTAGGCGGTGTAGCCGCTGTAGCGGTCTGCTTCTTCGAGCACGAATGCGCTCCTTCGGTTCGGTTGTGCGGATGCCTCTCCCGATCGACGAGTGGGAGATTTCCTCGAATCTCGATGATTTCGGCGCAAATGTCAACCTTGCTGAACAAATTCGGCTGAGATGTTTCTTGTTCGAAACAATTCGGGGGTACTCTCCTGGCATGATGGCAAGCATGGAGAACACGTCAGCGCCGGAGAACGGCGTCGTCCTCGACGTCCGCGGGCTCACAGTCACGCTGTCCACCGATGGGCGTCCGAACCGCGTGGTCGACGACATCGACGTCACGGTGCGCCGTGGCGAGGTCTTCGCCCTGCTCGGCGAGTCCGGGTCGGGGAAGTCCATGACCGCACGGGCGATCATGGGTCTGATCGACAACGGCGAGGTCGAGGCGACCAGCATGACGCTCGGCTCCACCGACCTGCTCGCCCTCTCCCCCGAGCAGCATCGCCGTCTGCGCGGCGTCAAGGTCAGTCTCGTCATGCAGGACGCGCTCTCCGCCCTCAACCCGGTGCTCAGCATCGGCGATCAGATCGTCGACCTCATCCGCGCGCACCGACCGGACAGCCGCCGTGCCGCACTGGTGCGCGCGGTCGAGCTCCTGACACTGGTCGGCATTCCCACGCCGGAGAAGCGCGTGCACGACTACGCGCATCAGTTCTCCGGCGGTCAGCGACAGCGCATCCTGATCGCGATGGCGATCGCCCTCGAGCCCGACCTGATCATCGCCGACGAGCCGACGACCGCGCTCGACGTCACGGTGCAGGCGCAGATCCTCGATCTGCTGCTCTCGCTGCGCGATCGGCTGGGCATGGGGATCCTGCTGATCACGCATGACCTCGGCGTCGTGATGGAGGTCGCCGATCACGTCGCCGTCATGCGCACGGGACGCATCGTCGAGGCCGGCAGGGCCGACGACGTCCTCACCCGCCCCCAGCATCCGTACACCCTGCAGCTGTTGAACGCCGTGCCGCAGGACGTGAGCGCCGCGGTGGAGGACGACGGCTCGACGCCGATCCTCGACGGACGCGGTCTCGAACGCACCTTCCGATCCGGGAGCGGGCGCCGGGCGCATCGCGTGGCCGCCGTCGCCGGTGTCGACCTCCAGCTGCGCAGCGGAGAGATCCTCGCGATCGTCGGGGAGTCCGGCAGCGGCAAGTCGACGCTGGCGCGGATGCTGGTCGGCCTCGACTCCCCGGATGCCGGCACCCTGCGCTACCGCGACGAGGGCGTGACCCGAGGCCGACTGCGCGACCGCAGGATCCTGCGTCGCGGCGTGCAGATGGTGTTCCAGGACCCGTACATGTCGCTGAATCCGAGGATGACCGTCCAGCAGATCATCGCCGAGCCTCTCGCCGCCACGCGCACCGGGAGTCCGGCGAGCCGACGCGACCGCGTCGCCGAGCTGCTCGAGCTCGTGGGGCTCACTCCGGAGATGGCCTCGCGCTTCCCGCATCAGTTCTCCGGCGGCCAGCGCCAGCGCATCGGCATCGCCCGCGCTCTCGCCCTCGACCCCGACGTCCTGGTGTGCGACGAGCCGGTCTCCGCGCTCGACGTGTCGATCCGCGCGCAGATCATCGACCTGCTCTGCGACCTGCGAGAGCGCCTCGGCATGTCCATCGTCTTCATCGCGCACGATCTGTCGCTCGTGCGCCACATCGCCGACCGTGTCGCCGTGATGTATCTCGGACACATGGTCGAGATCGGCGACACGGAAGAGGTCTATCGGAACCCGACGCACCCGTACACGCGCTCGCTGCTCTCGGCGATCCCTCCGCAGACGCGCGCCGAGCGAGGGATGCTCTCCCGGAGGACGCGTCTGACGGCGTGACCGGGCTCAGACGCCCGGACGCACCGTCAGGTCGGTGATCTGCGCGTCACGCGGCAGATCGAGTGCCGTGAGGACGGTCGTCGCGACGGCATCCGCGCTGATGAAGCGCTCGGGCACGTACTCGCTGCCTTCCTGCTGGTGCACGCGCTCCTGCATCGGCGTGGCGGTCCGTCCGGGGAAGATCGAGGTGACGCGCACACCGTGCTCTGCCTCTTCCGCCCGCAGGGCGTCGGCCAGCGCCTTGAGTCCGTGCTTCGAGGCGGCATATGCCGACCACCCGGCGTGTGCATGCAGGCCGGCGCCCGAGTTGACGAACACCACCTGTCCGCGCGTCACGCGCAGTACCGGGAGGAGGAGCCGGGTGAGCTCGGCGGGTGCGACGAGGTTCACGGCCAGCTGCTGCTCCCACAGCGTCGGCGGGAGGTCCGCGACCGTGCCGAGGTCGACGACGCCGGCCACGTGCAGCAGTGAATCGATGCGCTCCGGCAGGTGCTGCTTGGAGAGCGCCCAGGAGATGCGGCCGGGGTTCGCGAGATCCGCGACCAGCGTCGAGGCACCGGGAAGCTCCGCCACGATCTCGCGGGCGCGACCGACGTCTCTCGCGACCGCGATGACCTGATCTCCGCGATCGAGCAGCCGACGCGCGAGGACGGCGCCGATGCCGGAGCCCGCACCGGTGATCAGGTGCGTCTGCACGTCAGGGACGATCCGCAGCCGGCTCGGCGACGTCGATCGGGACGACGGGGCAGTCCTTCCAGAGGCGCTCGAGACCGTAGTAGACCCGCTCCTCCTGGTGGAAGACGTGGACGATCAGGTCGCCGAAGTCGAGGAGCACCCAGCGCGCCTCGGCGCGGCCCTCGCGGCGGACGCGCTTGTGCCCCGACTCGATCAGGCGGTCCTCGATCTCGTCGGCGATGGCGGCGACGTTGCGCTCGCTGTTTCCGGTGACGAGCAGGAAGATGTCGACGAGCGGCAGCGGCTCCGACACGTTGAGCGCGACGAGATCCTCACCGCCCTTGTCGATGGCGGCTTGTGCTGCGAGGCGCAGCATCTCTTCGGCGGTTTCAGGTGATTGCATCAGAACACATTCGTTGAGAAGGCGACGATGACGGCAGTACCCACCGCGAGGGCGAGACCTCCGGCGACGATGGCCAGGATGAGCAAGAGTCGGTTGCCCTTTTCGGGGGCGGGCGGACGGATGACTTCGCCCGCGGGCTTGATGGTGCTGACCGCGGCGCTCGCGGCGATCGGCGTGGGAGAGGATGCCGGCGGCAGCTCGCCGTCGATCAGCACGGCGTCGACGTCCTTGCCGTCGGTCGTCCCGTGCGCGTGGCCCTGCGAGCCGAGGCCCTTGGGGAGCTCGTACGAGCCGGTCACCAGGATCTCGCCGGTCGAGGCGACGGGACCGGACAGCGAGCCCTCCCCCGCGGACGGGGTGAAGATCAGCGCGTTGGGAGCGGAATGCTGCGACCCCGTGGAGTCGCCCACGGTGAGCAGCTCGTCGAACGAAGGGCGGAACGGAGCATGCACGTCGGGAGCATCCGTCAGGACGCCCTCGCCGAATGCGGGGTTGACGGTCGGGCGAGGATCCTCGACGACATCGTCGTCGTCCGCGTCATCGACGTCGGCGAGCACGTCGTCGTCGGCCGCGGCGTCCTGCGGCTCGGGCGAGAACCCGAGGACCGCGGCGACGTCGTCCTGTCGCTCGGCCTCCGCCGGCTCCTCGAGGACGTCGAGCGGGACGACGCCCACGCTGTCGGACGCATCGGAGGCGCGGACCGGCTCTACCACGATCTCGTCGTCGATGTCGTCGTCGTCGCCCGCCGTGTCGGCCGGGGCTTCGACCGGCGCGGGAGCGGAGAAGTCCGGCAGTCCGGACACGATGCCGGACGACGCCGGAGCAGGCTGCTCGACGGCCTCGGGTGCGGCGGCTTCGGGTTCGACGACCTCAGGCTGCGCGATCGCCGGTGCGACCGCCTCGGGCTCGATGACCTCGGGCTCGACGATCTCGGGCTCGATGACCTCGGGCTCGACGACGGCAGCATCAGCGGCAAGCGCGTCATCGACAGCGGGGGCGTCGGTCTCACCGACGGAGACGGCGCCGGTCTTGAGGCGCTCCTGCTCGCGGACCTGACGGCGCGTCAGCGGGGCTCCCGCGCCGTCGACGGCATCCGTCGGGGCGGACGGGACCTGCACCGGCTCTGCGGCGCGGGGCAGGGGCGGCGCCGGCGGGGCGGCCTCGGCGACGGCTGCCGCCTCTTCCGGGGTGATCACGGGGGTCGACCCCGTCAGGCGGATCTCCCGCAGCTGCTTGCGCGTCAGCGGACCGTGATCCGGCTGATCCGAAGTACTCATGCCTTGCTCCGATACAGATGATGCTTCGCGATGTACTGAACGACTCCGTCGGGGACCAGGTACCAGACCGGCTGATCGTCGCGAACGCGTTCACGGCAGACCGTCGATGAGATCGACAGTGCCGGTACCTCCAGTTGGCTGACGTTGTCGCTCGGGAGGCCGTCGGTGCTCAGAACGTGTCCTGGGCGAGAGACCGCGACGAAGTGGGCCAACTCCCACAACTCATCATGGTCCCTCCAACTGAGAATTTGCGCTACGGCATCCGCTCCGGTGATGAAGAAGAGCTCCGCATCGGGCCGGTCGCGCTTCAGATCGCGGAGCGTGTCGATCGTGTAGGTCGGTCCCTCGCGGTCGATGTCGACGCGGCTCACCGTGAATCGGGGGTTGGATGCCGTCGCGATCACCGTCATCAGATAGCGGTGCTCGCTGGGGGTGACGTCGGACTTCTGCCACGGGTGGCCGGTCGGGACGAACACCACCTCGTCGAGGTCGAAGGAGTGCGCGACCTCGCTCGCGGCGACCAGGTGGCCGTGATGGATGGGGTCGAACGTTCCGCCCATCACGCCGATGCGCGGGGTGCGCGTGGTCGCAGCAGTGTCCATAAGGGCCTAGTGGCCGTGTCCTGCCTCGTGTCCGTCCTTGCCGTGCTTCGCGGCCCAGGCCTCGGCCTTCGCCGAATGACGGTTGGCGACGTTCTTGTACGACAGCGTCACGAGCCCGAGGAACGCGAACACGATCGCAGCGATGACTCCGAAGATCACCGTCTCGAGCGCGACGTTACCGTGGTGCTCGGTTTCGGCGGCGGCCATCGCGATCTGTGCGACGAGGTTCATCGTGACTCCGTTTCGTGGCGTGCTCTTCGGGATCCTGAGCGGGACAGCGTCCCCCAGTCTAGCCCTCAGCCGCGGGTCTGACCCGATCCACGCGCGAGCCACTTCGTGCTGGTCAGCTCGGAGAGCCCCATCGGGCCGCGAGCGTGCAGCTTCTGCGTCGAGATGCCGACCTCCGCACCGAACCCGAACTCGCCTCCGTCGGTGAAGCGGGTGGATGCGTTGGCCATGACCACGGCGGAGTCGACCTCCGCGAGGAAGCGCTCCGCATTGCGCGTGTCGGTCGTGACGATCGACTCGGTGTGACCCGTGCTGTAGCGGCGGATGTGGTCGAGCGCCTCGTCGAGCGAATCGACGACCTTCATCGCGATGTCGAGGCTCAGGTACTCGGTGGCCCAGTCCTCCTCCGTCGCGGGGATCACGTTCGACACGAGGCCGGCGACGACGTCGTCTCCGTGGATCGCGACGCCCTCGCTCTGCAGCGCACTGGCGACGAGCGGGATCAGTCGCGGCGCGGCCTGCCGGTGCACGAGCACGGTCTCGACCGCGTTGCACACGCTCGGACGCTGCACCTTGGCGTTCACCACGATGTCACGCGCCCAGTCGTCGGGAGCGGTCTCGTCGAGCAGGATGTGGACGTTGCCCGCGCCCGTCTCGATCACCGGGACCGTCGACTCGGTGACGACGGTCTCGATCAGCCCGGCGCTCCCCCGCGGCACGAGGACATCGATGAAGCCCCGGCCGTTCATGAGCGCCTTCGCGCCTTCGCGCCCGAAGTCGTCGACGGTCTGGATCGCCTCTGCCGTGACTCCGGCGCCCTCGAGCGCGTCGCGCATGACCTCGACCAGCACCGTGTTCGACTCGCGCGCCGCGCTTCCGCCACGCAGCACGACGGCGTTGCCCGATCGCAGGGCGAGAGCGGCGATGTCGACCGTCACATTGGGACGCGCCTCGTAGATCGCTCCGACCACGCCGAAGGGCACGCGAACCTGTTCCAGAGCCACGCCGTTCGGCATGCGGTGCCCACCCACGACGCGGCCGACCGGATCCGGAAGCGAGGAGACCTGGCGCACCGCGGCGGCGAGGGCGGCGACGCGCTTCTCGTCGAGCCGCAGCCGGTCGATGAGCGACTCGCCGATGCCGTCGGCGCGGCCGCGCTCGATGTCGCGGGCGTTCGCCTCGATGATGCGGGCGCTGTTCTGCTCGAGCGCCACGGCGATCGATTCGAGGGCGCGCACCTTGTCGTCGCTGGTGAGGGCGGCAGTGGCGCGAGACGCCTCCTTGGCGCGCTCCAGGCGCACCTGCGGGGTCTGGTCGGTCATCCGATCAGTTTAGGAGATGGCCGGTTCGAACCAGGTTCCTATTTCAGCGCCGGCGAGGGCCTTGTCCACCAGGTCGGCGCTGGTCACCAGGACGCCGATGCCGGATGCCGCGGCGAGACGCGCAGCGGAGACCTTGGTCGCCGCTCCCCCGGTACCGACGCTGTTCACGACCGTCGCGCCGAACTCGAGCCCGGCGAGGTCGGCATCCGGTGCGACGATGTCGATCGGCTCCGCTCCGGGATCGGACGGCGGCTTCGTGTAGAGCGACTCGATGTCGCTGAGCAGGATGAGCGCGTCCGCCTCGATCAGCTGCGCGACGAGGGCGCCGAGCCGGTCGTTGTCGCCGAAGCGGATCTCCTGCGTCGCCACGGTGTCGTTCTCGTTGACGATGGGGAGGATGCGCAGGCCGAGCAGCCGCTCCATCGCGCGGCGGGCGTTCGATCGCGAGGTCGGGTGCTCCAGGTCGCCGGTCGTGAGCAGCACCTGTCCCGCGACGATGTCGAAGGGACGCAGCGACTCCTGGTAGCGGTAGACGAGGATGTTCTGCCCCACGGCCGCGGCCGCCTGCTGCGTCGCGAGATCGGTGGGGCGTGCGTCGAGACGCAGGAAGGGGATGCCGGTGGCGATGGCGCCCGAGGAGACCAGCACGACCTCGGCGCCGCGGGCGTGCGCGGCGGCGAGAGCCTCGACCAGCACCGGGATGCGCCAGGACGACTCCCCGCTGATGGACGAGGACCCCACCTTCACGACGATGCGGGAGGCGGTGGCGAGATCGGCGCGGGTGCGAGCGGTCACTCGCCCTCCTCGCGGTATGCCGCGAGGCGCTGGGCCTCCACCTCCGCACGTGCAGCGGCCTTGGCGTCCATGCGCTCGTAGTATGTGGCGCGACGCTCCGACGTGGTGCGCCGATCGTTCGGCGCGAGGCGCGGGTCGGTTCCACGGGGCGCAGCCATCAGCTCGGCGGCCGAGCTCATCGTCGGCTCCCAGTCGAACACGATGCTGTCGGCCTCGCCGATCACGACGGTGGACCCCTGCACGGCGCCCACGCGGAAGAGCTCGTCTTCGACGCCGAGCTTCTCGAGCCGGTCCGCGAGGTAGCCCACGGCCTCCTCGTTCTGGAAGTCGGTCTGCTGGACCCAGCGCACCGGCTTCTCTCCGAGGATGCGGTACACGTTGCCGTAGGTGCCGCCCTCGACGCGGATCGAGAACTCCTTCTTCGAGCCGCGAGGGCGGATGACCACCCGCTCCTTCGGCGGCGCGATGACCGCCTCGGCCCGGTGCTTCTCGACGAGCTCGCCCAGGGCCAGAGTGAGCGGACGCAGCCCCTCGTGCGAGACCGTGGAGATCTCGAAGACGCGGAAGCCCCGTGCCTCCAGGTCGGGGCGCACCATCTCTGCGAGGTCGCGCGCCTCCGGCACGTCGATCTTGTTCAGGGCGATGATCTGCGGACGCTCGAGGAGCGGCGTCTGTCCCTCGGGGACCTCGTATGCCCCGAGCTCCGCCAGGATCACGTCAAGGTCGGAGATCGGGTCGCGGCCCGGCTCGAGCGTCGCGCAGTCGAGAACGTGCAGCAGAGCGGTGCAGCGCTCGACATGGCGCAGGAACTCGAGGCCGAGACCGCGCCCCTCGCTCGCGCCCTCGATGAGCCCGGGGACGTCGGCGACCGTGTAACGGAAGTCCTCCGACTGCACGACACCGAGGTTCGGGTGCAGCGTGGTGAAAGGGTAGTCCGCGATCTTGGGCCGGGCGGCGGAGATCGCACCGATCAGGCTCGACTTGCCGGCGGACGGGTAGCCGACGAGTGCGATGTCGGCGACGGTCTTCAGCTCGAGGACGACATCGCCCTCGTACCCGGGAGTGCCGAGCAGCGCGAAACCGGGCGCCTTGCGCTTCGGGGTCGCGAGGGCCGCGTTCCCGAGGCCTCCCTGACCTCCGGCGGCGACGACGAAGCGCTCCCCCGGCTCGATCATGTCGATCAGGACCTCGCCGGCCGTGTTCTTCACGACGGTGCCGACGGGAACGGGCAGTTCCAGCGTCTCGCCCAGGAACCCCGAACGGTGATCGCCCATGCCGGGTCCGCCGTTGCCGGAGCTGCGATGCGGCGAGTGGTGGTACGACAGCAGGGTGCCGGTCTGCGGGTCGGCGACCAGCACGACGTCTCCGCCATCACCGCCGTTGCCGCCGTCCGGGCCTCCGAGAGGCTTGAACTTCTCGCGGTGGACCGAGACACAGCCGTTGCCGCCCTTGCCCGCACGCAGGTGCAGCGTCACGGTGTCGACGAACGTGACCATGTCTCGATCTCCTCCTGTTTGAATCTGTGCTGCCCGCCGAAGTCCCGGCGGGCAGATACACGGACGGGGCGAGCCGAAGCCCGCCCCGTCCGGATGACTAGTGTCGCGCTGAGATCACTCAGCAGCGGCGACGATGTTGACGACCTTGCGGCCGCCCTTCGCGCCGAACTGGACCGCACCGGCGGCCAGAGCGAACAGCGTGTCGTCGCCACCACGGCCGACGTTCACGCCGGGGTGGAAGTGCGTGCCGCGCTGGCGGACGATGATCTCGCCGGCGAGGACCTGCTGACCGCCGAAGCGCTTGACGCCAAGTCGCTGAGCGTTGGAGTCACGACCGTTGCGGGTGGAGCTTGCGCCCTTTTTATGTGCCATGTCCTGGTCTCCTCGGTCTTACTTGATGCCGGTGATCTTGACGCGCGTGAGCTCCTGGCGGTGGCCCTGACGCTTCTTGTAGCCGGTCTTGTTCTTGTACTTCTGGATGATGATCTTCGGGCCGCGGAGGTTGCCGATGACCTCGGCCGTGACCTTGACCTTCGCCAGCTTGTCAGCGTCGGTGGTCACCGTGGCGCCGTCGACGAGCAGCACAGCGGCAAGCTCGATCTTCTCGCCCTGGGCAGCCTTGACACGGTCGAGCTGAACGATCGTGCCGACCTCGACCTTCTCCTGCCGCCCACCGGCGCGCACTACTGCGTAAACCACTTCATACCTGTTTCGTTGGGGAGCACGCGGCTCCGAGAATCTCACGGGAAGACTGTTGCTTGCATGCGTCGCAGGACGACGAGTGCGAAAGCAAGGCTCTCCGCTCCGACCGACGAGGACGGGACGGCATACGCACCAAGGGACTACTTTACCGGATGCGGAGCGGTGTCGCAAAGCGAGCCGGGTGGCGTGTCCGCGTCCTAGGCTTGCGGGATGACCGTACTCGTCGACGACCCGCTCTGGCCCGCGCACGGGCGCCTCTGGGCCCACCTGGTGAGCGACGCCGATCTCGACGAGCTGCACGCCTTCGCGAAGGCGCACGACGTCCCCGCGCGCGCCTTCGACCTGGATCACTACGACGTTCCCGCCGACCTGGTCCCCCGGCTCATCGCCGGGGGCGCCGAGCACGTCGCGGGCAAAGAGCTGGTGCGACGACTGATCGCCTCAGGACTCCGTGTCCGCGGACGCGACCGGCGCCGCTGACGCGTCGTTGTTGACCGACACCGGGGTACCGGTGAGCGCGGCCGTGCTCACGCGACGACGTCCTCGGCCCTGACCGGGAGCCTTGGGCTCCGGCAGCGCGTCGAGAACCGAGTCGAGCAGCGCCTCCGCCGGCGACTTGGGCGCCTTGCGGTCGGAGCCGCGCTTCTTCCTCGGCTTCTTCGCGCGCTCCGGCGCAGCGCTCTGCGCCGCCTCGGCCGAACCGGCATCCGCGGCGATCTCGACCGGCTCGATGCTGGGTGCCAGGGTCGACGCGGCGATCTGCGCGAGCGCCGACTTGGCGCCCTCGGGAATGCTGTGCGTGACGTTCGGCGCGGGCGGCGCGCTCTGGCTCTGGCCGTTGCCCCCGCCGCGCTGGCGGCGGTTGCCCTGGCTGTTGCCGTTCCCGTTGCTGCGATCGTTGCCGTTGGAGCGGTGCTTGACGACCGGGTCGTGGTGCACGATGACACCGCGACCGGCGCAGACCTCGCACGCCTCGCTGAAGGTCTCCAGCAGGCCCAGGCCGAGCTTCTTGCGCGTCATCTGCACGAGACCGAGCGAGGTGACCTCGGCGACCTGGTGCTTCGTCCGGTCGCGGCTCAGGCACTCGATCAGGCGACGCAGCACGAGGTCGCGATTGGACTCGAGGACCATGTCGATGAAGTCGACGACGATGATGCCGCCGATGTCGCGCAGACGCAGCTGGCGGACGATCTCCTCCGCGGCCTCGAGGTTGTTCTTGGTGACCGTCTCCTCGAGGTTTCCGCCCGAGCCGACGAACTTTCCGGTGTTGACGTCGACGACCGTCATGGCCTCGGTGCGGTCGATCACGAGCGAGCCGCCGGAGGGCAGCCAGACCTTGCGGTCCAGCGCCTTCTCGATCTGCTCGGTGATGCGGAACGCGTCGAACGGGTCTGTCTCGTCCTCGTAGGCCTCGACCCGCTCGAGCAGGTCGGGAGCGACGCTCTCGAGGTACGCGCGGATGGTGCGCTGCGACTCGTCGCCCTGGATGAGCATCTTCGTGAAGTCCTCGTTGAAGACATCCCGGACGATCTTGACGAGCAGGTCCGGCTCCGCGTGCAGGAGGGCCGGCGCCTGCTGGTTCTCGACCTGCTTCCGGATGTGCTCCCACTGCGCGGTGAGACGCTGCACGTCGCGCGTCAGCTGGTCCTCGGTGGCCCCCTCGGCGGCGGTACGGACGATCACACCGGACGACTCGGGCAGCACCTCCTTGAGGATGCGCTTCAGACGGGCGCGCTCGTTGTCGGGCAGCTTGCGGCTGATGCCGTTCATCGAGCCGCCCGGCACGTACACGAGGTAGCGGCCGGGAAGCGAGATCTGGCTAGTCAGGCGAGCACCCTTGTGCCCGATCGGGTCCTTCGTGACCTGCACGAGCACGCGGTCGCCCGGCTTGAGAGCGAGCTCGATGCGACGCGGCTGGTTGCCGGTCTCGACGCCGTCCCAGTCGACCTCGCCGGAGTACAGCACGGCGTTGCGGCCGCGGCCGATATCGACGAACGCGGCTTCCATGCTGGGGAGGACGTTCTGCACGCGGCCGAGGTACACGTTGCCGATCAGCGACGCGTCCTGGTTGCGGGCGACGTAGTGCTCGACGAGGACGCCGTCCTCGAGGACGCCGATCTGCGTGCGGCCGTTCTTGGCACGGACGACCATCTTGCGATCGACCGACTCGCGCCGGGCGAGGAACTCGGCCTCTGTCACGACCGGGCGACGACGACCTGCGTCACGCCCGTCGCGGCGGCGCTGCTTCTTCGCCTCGAGACGCGTCGAGCCCTTAATGGCCTTCGGCTCGGTGATGTACTCGACGACGCGCTGACGCGGACGGGGCTCGTCCCGCTGGTCATCGCCTTCGGAACCGCCGCGACGGCGGCGTCCTCGGCGGCCGGATGCCGGCTCGTCCTGGTCGCGCTCGGCGATGCGGTCGAAGATGCGCTCGTTGCGCTCGGGGCGCGCCGGGAGCGGCACGATCTCGGGCGCGTAGAAGTGCAGCTGGGTGGAGACCTGGGAGACGAACACCTCGGGCAGCAGGCCCAGCGACACCGCGGTCACGGGTGCTGCGACCTCGGGCTCCTCAGCCGGCTTCGTCTCCTCGGCCGCCTTCGTCTCAGTCTCGGCCGCCGGCTCCGCCGGGAGCTCAGCGTCATCAGCGGGCTTCACGTCCGACTCGATCTCGAGGCTGGAGGCGACGAGGGCCTCGGCGATCACCTCGGCGTCGCCCTCCGGCGCATCGACGGTCTCGTCCTCGACCGGCGTCGCCTCGGCGACGGACGTCTCGTCGACGCCCGCAGCGGATGCTCCACCGTCAGCCTCGTCCGCGGCGATCTCGGCCTCGGCGACCGCGACAGCGACGGCCTCGGAGTCGATGATCGGCTCGTCGGTGGTCGGCGCCTCCGCCGGCGCGGCCTGCTCGGCCGCCTCGCCCTCACGCGTCGCGTCAGTCTCGGAAGCCGTCGACTCCGTCAGAGACTCCGCGGCCTCAGCCGAGGTGTCGAGGGTAGGGACGTTGTTGTCATTGTTCTCATCGGCCATCTCTGGCTTGCTCCCTGCGCAGAGCACCAGGTGCTCCGCGAAATCTCATGCGACACCCGCGGGTGCCGCGAACTCAATCGAAGTGCGACCGGCTCATGGCTCTGATCGCGTGGGGCCATGGGGCCCCGAAGTCTGCGTCGATGCGCGTGACGGCGGCGCCGTCCATCGCATCACAGGCCATTATCGCACCAAGTCGCGTGGAATACGGCATCCCACCGTCGAGCCCGCGTTTTCTCCGGCCTGTTCTCGTCGCATCCATAGCCGTCACTGAGATAATCCCGATATGAGCGAGCAGCGCACCCGCCCCGTGGTCTACGCCGTCTGGTTGATCATCGCCGGCGTCATCGGCTGGTTCGCCGCCTTCCAGCTGACGATGGACAAGTTCATCCAGCTGGCGAATCCGGAGGCCGATCTCAGCTGCAACGTCAGCGTGATGATCCAATGCGGCAAGAACCTCGACTCCTGGCAGGGCGAGCTGTTCGGCTTCCCGAATCCGATCCTCGGCATCGCGGGCTGGATGGCCCCGATCTTCGTGGGCGTGGCACTCCTGGCCGGAGCGCGCTTCCCCCGGTGGTTCTGGGCGACGTTCGGGGCGGGGGTCCTCCTCGCCTTCGTCTTCGTCTGCTGGCTCATCGGTCAGAGCCTCTACGCTCCGAACCTCGGCGTGCTGTGCCCCTGGTGCATGCTCACCTGGTCGGTCACGATCCCGACGTTCTTCGCGACCATGCTCCATCTCACGCGCAACGGGACGTTCACCGGCAACGAGAAGGTCAAGGAGCGGGCGAACCGCCTCATGGTCTGGGTTCCGCTGGCGACGATCCTCGCCTACGCCGTCATCATCCTGCTCGTGCAGCTCCGCGGTCTCGACCTCCTCGGCGAGGTCATCGGCATGATCTCCTGATTCGCACCGCACGGACGACGAAGCCCGCCGGGATCCGAGGATCCTCCGGCGGGCTTCGTCGTACGTGGTCTCAGTCGAACCAGATGCCGAGTTCGCGCGCGGCGGACTCGGGGCTGTCGGAGCCGTGCACGAGGTTCTGCTGCACCTTCAGGCCCCAGTCGCGACCGAAGTCGCCGCGGATCGTGCCGGGCGCAGCCGTGGTCGGGTCGGTGGTGCCGGCGAGCGAGCGGAAACCCTCGATCACGCGGTTGCCCGCGAGACGGATCGCGACCGACGGGCCGGAGAGCATGAACTCGAGCAGCGGCTCGTAGAAGGGCTTGCCCTCGTGCTCGGCGTAGTGCGCGGCGAGGAGGTCGCGGTCCGGCTCGACGAGGCGGATGTCGACGAGCGCGTAGCCCTTCGCCTCGATGCGCGCCAGGATCGCTCCGGTGAGGCCGCGGGCGACGCCGTCGGGCTTGACGAGGACGAGTGTTTCTTCGGTGGCCATGTCATTCACTCTCTGTCTGAGTCTCGGTCGAGGGCTCGGCGGGACGTCGTGCGTCCAGGCGGGCCCCCATGATCGTCGCATACGCCCACATGCCGCCGAAAATCAGGACGACGAGCAGGATGGCCGGTTCGAGGAACGCCGCCAGCGCGATGACGACCTGGATGACCCAGCCTGCAGCGATCGCCCACGGCTTGGTGATCATGCCGGCGACGGCGATGCACGCCAGACCGACGACCGCACCGGCGACGATCGCCCACCAGGGCTCGATGCCGGCGGGGAGAGCCTTCAGGCCGAAGATCGTGAGCCCGGCGAGGAACACCACGATCGCCTCGAAGCCCAGCACGATCGGTGCGAGCTTCTGCACGAGCGTGCGCGGCGGACGAGGCCGGCGGGCGGGCGCGGCATCCGCACTCACGCGCGCCACCCCGACTTCCAGTCCTCTTCTTCGGCGAGGGCGATGGCCTCGCCGGCCAGCACGACGGATCCGGCGATGACCACGGCGCGACGGTCCGACGATGCCGCCCATTCGCGCGCGGCGTCGGCGGCGTCGGCCAGGGAGTGATGCACGGTGGCGCGGTGACCCGCCTGCTCGACCAGGTCGGCGATGGCATCCGCATCGCTCGCCCGGTCGGAGTCGGGTGCTGTGGCGAACACGTGCGCCGCCGCCGGAGCGAGCTGCGCGATGATGCCCGCGGCGTCCTTGTCGGAGAGCACGCCGAGCACGAGGCCCCACTCGTCGAAGTCGAAGCTGTCGTCGAGCGCCTGCGCGAGCGCCTTCGCGCCGTGCGGGTTGTGGGCGGCGTCGACGACGACGGTCGGGGCGATGCCGAGCAGCTGCAGGCGCCCCGGTGAGGTGGCGCCCTGCAGGCCGTCGGTGATGACCTCGGCGGCGATGCGCTGGGTGCCGCCGCCGATGAGCGACTCGACCGCCGCGATGGCGAGAGCGGCGTTGTGGCCCTGGTGGGCGCCGTAGAGAGGCAGGTACTCCTCGACGTACTCCCCCGCCAGACCGCGGATCGAGAGGAGCTGTCCGCCGACGGCGAGCTTCTGGTCGACGAGTCCGAACTCCTCGCCCTCGAATGCGATCGTCGCGTGGCGCTCGGCTGCGACGCGTCGCAGCACCTCGGCGGCCTCCGGCGGCTGCTGAGCCGACACCACGGCGGCGCCCTCCTTGATGATGCCGGCCTTGACCTGGGCGATCTCGGCGATCGTGTTCCCGAGCCGATCCGCGTGATCGATGTCGATCGGAGCGAAGACTGCGACGTCGCCGTCTGCGGTGTTCGTCGAGTCCCACTCGCCGCCCATGCCGACCTCGAGCACGAGCACGTCGATCGGCGCATCCGCCGCGGCCACGAAGGCCAGGACGGTGAGCAGCTCGAAGAAGGTGAGGGGCGCGTCGCCTGCGGCCTCGAGCTCGGCGTCGACGATGTCGACGAACGGCTCGATCTCGTCCCAGGCGTCGGCGACCGCGGCATCGTCGATCGGCTCACCGTCGATCATGATGCGCTCGGTGAAGCGCTCCAGATGCGGACTCGTGAACAGGCCCGTGCGCAGGTCATGGGCCCGCAGGAGGCTCTCGATCATCCGCGCGGTCGAGGTCTTGCCGTTCGTGCCCGTGATGTGCACGACCCGGTACGTCCGCTGCGGGTCGTCGAGGAAGGCGAGGATGCGCGCGGTGCGCTCCTTGCGCGGCTGCACCCAGCGCTCCCCCGCACGACTCAGCAGGGCCTCGTAGACCGCGTCGGCCCGTTCGCGATCGCTCATGACGCCGCCTTTCCGCTGACGACCGCCGTGGCATCGATGGTCACGATGATCGGTGCCTTCGTGGCGCCGAGCGCGCGGGCGCCGGAGCGGAAGACCCCGTCACCCGGACTGGTCACGTCATCCACCAGCGTCTCCATCTCCTCCGTCGCCTGCACGGCGAACGCCACCGAGAGCGTCTCGGCCGCGATCAGCTCCGCGTGCTCCTCGAGCGCCGCGGCGTGCTCCGGTGCGGCGTTGAGCGCGAGGACGATGCGGTCGCTGACGTCGAGGCCCGCGTTCTTGCGCGCCTCCTGGACGACACGGATCGCATCTCTGGCGAGCCCCTCCGCCTCGAGCTGCGGCGTGGTCTGCGTGTCGAGCAGCACGAAGCCGCCCGACGGCACGATGGCGAGTGCCTCGCCCTCGGGTCGACCGGTGGTCTCCAGCGCGAGTTCGTACTCGGAAGGCTCCAGAGCCAGCCCGCCGGCGGTCACCACACCGTCGACCTGCGACCAGTCGCCGGCCTTCGCCGCCTTGATCACCGTCTGGACGTTCTTGCCCAGACGCGGACCGGCCGCTCGGGCATTCACACTGAGGCGGTGCGTGATGCCGTAGTCGGCGGCCGTGCTCTCGGCGAGCGTCACCAGCTCGACCGCCTTGACGTTGAGCTCCTCGCGGAGGATGTCCTCGAACTGCCCGAGCGACGCGGCCTGCGGCGACACGACCGTGAGGCGGGCCAGCGGCAGGCGCACTCGCAACTTCTCCTTCTTGCGGAGCGCGTTTCCGACGCTGGAGAGCTCGCGAACGGCATCCATCGCATCGCGGATGTCGTCGGCTGCCGGGAACGCGGCGGCGTCCGGCCAGTCCTGCAGGTGCACGCTGCGGCCGCCGGTGAGCCCCTGCCAGACGCGCTCACTGACCAGCGGCACGAGCGGGGCGGCGACGCGGGTCAGCGTCTCCAGCACCGTGTAGAGCGTGTCGAAGGCCTCCCGGCTCTTCGGGTCGTCGGTCACGCCGACCCAGAACCGGTCGCGCGAGCGCCGGATGTACCAGTTCGTCAGGACCTCGGCGAAGTCGCGCAGACGAGCGGACGCCGTCGTCGAGTCGAGGCCTTCCAGGTCGGAGCGCACCTCGCGCACGAGGTCGCCCAGGCGCGCCAGGATGTAGCGGTCGAGCACGTCGGTCGAATCCGTGCGCCACGACGCCTCATATCCGTCCGGGCCCGAAGCGTTGGCATACGTCGCGAAGAAGTACCAGGAGTTCCACAGCGGCAGCAGGAACTCGCGGACGCCGGCGCGGATCCCCTCCTCCGTCACGGCGAGGTTGCCGCCGCGCAGAACGGAGCTCGACATCAGGAACCAGCGCATCGCGTCGGAGCCGTCGCGGTCGAGCACCTCGGACACGTCCGGGTAGTTCCGCAGCGACTTCGACATCTTGTAGCCGTCGCTGCCGAGCACGATGCCGTGGCAGCTGACGCCCGTGAACGCGGGACGGTCGAAGAGCGCGGTGGACAGCACGTGCATGACGTAGAACCATCCGCGGGTCTGCCCGATGTACTCGACGATGAAGTCGGCCGGCGCGTGCGAGTCGAACCACTCCTGGTTCTCGAACGGGTAGTGCACCTGCGCGTACGGCATCGAGCCGGAGTCGAACCACACGTCGAACACGTCCTCGATGCGGCGCATCGTGCTCTTGCCGGTGGGGTCGTCCGGGTTCGGGCGGGTGAGGTCGTCGATGTACGGGCGGTGCAGGTCGATCTCGCCCTCGGGGTTGCGCGGCAGCGTGCCGAAGTCGCGCTCGAGGTCCTCCAGCGATCCGTAGGCGTCGACGCGCGGGTACTCGGGGTCGTCGCTCTTCCAGATCGGGATCGGCGAGCCCCAGTAGCGGTTGCGGCTGATCGACCAGTCGCGTGCGCCCTCGAGCCACTTGCCGAACTGGCCGTGCTTGACGTTCTCCGGCACCCAGGTGATCTGCTCGTTGTTCGCGAGCATGTCGTCCTTGATGTCCGTGACGCGGATGAACCAGCTCGACACGGCCTTGTAGATCAGGGGGTTCCGGCAGCGCCAGCAGTGCGGGTACGAGTGCTCGTAGCTCTGCAGACGGATGAGGCGTCCGTTGTCGCGGATGATCCGGACGAGCGGCGTGTTCGCCTCCATCCAGAGCTCCCCGGCGACGTCGGTGACGTTCGGGAGGAAGCGACCGCCGTCGTCGAGCGAGAGGATCGTGGGGATGCCAGCGGCTCCCGCCACCCGGAGGTCGTCCTCACCGAAGGCCGGAGCCTGGTGCACGATGCCGGTGCCGTCCGTCGTGGTGACGTAGTCGTCGACGAGGATGCGCCAGGCGTTCTCGGTGCCGTAGGTCTCGGCATCCGCGTAGTAGTCGAACAGCCGGTCGTAGGTGACGTCCTGCAGCTCGGAGCCGCGGACGGTCGCGTCGACGGCGGCGAGCGCCTCCTCGGCGTTCTCGTAGCCGAGGTCCTTCGCGTATCCGCCGAGCAGATCGCGTGCGAGCAGGTAGCGGTGGGCGGAGGCCTCGACCGCCGCATCCGTCGTTCCCGGTGTCTGATGCACGTCGGCCGCGCCGGCCGGACCCGCGGGGAGGACGACGTAGTCGATGTCGGGTCCCACGGCGAGCGCGAGGTTCGTCGGGAGGGTCCAGGGCGTGGTCGTCCAGGCGAGGGCCCGCACGCCGGTGAGGCCGAGCGACTCCGCCTTGGCGCCGGTCAGCGGGAACGTGACCGTGACCGAGGGGTCCTGACGCATCTGGTACACGTCGTCGTCCATGCGGAGCTCGTGCGCCGAGAGCGGCGTCTCGTCGCGCCAGCAGTACGGGAGCACCCGGTACCCCTCGTAGGCGAGACCCTTGTCGTACAGGGTCTTGAACGCCCACAGCACGCTCTCCATGTAGCCGAGGTCGAGCGTCTTGTAGCCGCGGTCGAAATCGACCCAGCGGGCCTGACGGGTGACGTAGTCCTGCCACTCGTGCGTGTACGCCAGCACCGAGCTCTTCGCCTTCGCGTTGAAGACGTCGATGCCCATGGCCTCGATCTCGCTCTTCTCGGTGATGCCGAGCTGCTTCATCGCCTCGAGCTCGGCGGGGAGCCCATGGGTGTCCCAGCCGAAGACGCGGTCGACCTTGTGGCCGGTCATGGTCTGGAAGCGCGGGAACACGTCCTTCGCGTAACCCGTGAGCAGGTGACCGTAGTGGGGCAGACCGTTGGCGAACGGCGGACCGTCGTAGAACACCCACTCGGGCGATCCCTCGCGCTGCGCGATCGAGGCGCGGAAGGTGTCGTCGGCCTTCCAGAAGTCGAGCACCTCCTCCTCGATCTGGGGGAAGCGGGGGCTCGGCGCGACGGAGTCGGCGGCGGGGCCGAAGGAGGAGGTCCCTGAGCTTGTCGAAGGGCGGGGGTAGGTCATCGTGTCTCGCAGTGATCGTCGTGGCGGATGCTCCTGCGAGGACGATCCTCGCGGACCGCGGTACCACCTCGCGTGCGCGCCTCACGGCGGGCCACTCTCACTGCGGCTGTGACGGGCCTGCCCCGCTCGGTTCTACTGACTTCTGCCTGCGCTGAGCCTGCCGAAGCGTTCTTCCGAGAGCTCCCCGGTGATGCCGGATCGATGCTCGTGCGTCCATTGTACGCTCCGGCGCGGAGGCCTGCGCCGCGCGTGAGCGCCCCGCGCGGAGATGTGCTCTTCGCAAGGCCGGATACGGCCGATGCATCCTTGCGAGGCGCACATCTCCTTTCGACGTGTACGCCTCATCGCGCGAGATGGTGGCCCTGAGCGACCGCGCGCATGATCAGATCCTGCACGGACGCCCAATGGCCGGCGATCCAGATCTGCACCAGGACGCGCAGCTTCAGCCAGCGAAGCCGCTCGCGCACGTAGGTCTCAAGCCCGGCATCGGCGAACGGCGACGCGCGGAGCAGGATCCCCCTCGCGGCCGGCTTCCAGGCGAGGCCGTGCAGCGACTCCACCGTCACCAGTCCCCCGTGGAGCGCCGATTCCCAGGTCGCGAGTGCCTGTTCGAATGGCTCGCATTCGGCGATGTGCGCCAGGACGTTCTCCACCGGGTCGGCCAGCGCGTCCGGATGCCGCGGCAGAGGCGCCCGTCCCCGGTGCAGCTTCGCATCCACGGGGAGCTGCGGCGCGCTGTGCGGCGGCACCGCGAAGTGCGGTCGACCACGGTGATCATGCAGCCACAAGCCGAGACGGCTCGCCTGAGTGCGGCAGGTCAGCACCACCCCCAACCGTGCGGCGGCCACCAGCTGCCTGTCGGCATCCGTCGCCGCGATCCATCCGCGACGAGGTCTCGTGATGATCCCTCGCGCCACGCCCGCATCGACCGTCCGGCGGGAGAACCCCCGCTCCGCGACGACCACAGAGCGAGCGACCCCGCCGAGAACGGTGAGGAAGGCGGACAGTTCATCGAGGCGCGTCATCCGGAACAGCCTGGCGCTCCGGCATCCGTCGTCGCGTCGCCCCGCCGCGAGGACGCCGCAGATGTGGACAGGTCGAAAGGGGCACTCCCTGTGCAGCGAGACGGGCGCGGCGATTCCACCCCCTACGCCGGCCACCCGCCCGCCCGCCCGTGCGACTCGTACGCCAGCGCAGGACAAGAACGTCTGACAAGGTCGACCTGCCGCAGAATGCCCTTGTCTGGCGCACGAGTCCTGTCCAGGCGCACGGGCGACGCGACTGTCGGTCCGCCCCACTAGCCTCGACCCATGCCCCGCACGACAGAATCTCCCGCTGCACCCCGCGTCTCCCCTCCCGACCTTCCCGACGTGTTCGAGCCGGCCGCCCCGACGCGCAGCGGCGACCTCCTCGCCGCGAGCCTCGACCTCACCGCGAGCGCCGATCTGGCCTACGCGTCGCTCGAGCAGTGCACGGTGCGCGCCGACGCCGACGAGGTCGACCTCACCGGAGCGACGATCCTCGACGTCGCGATGGACGGCGTCCGCATCGCGTCGCTGAAGATGCGCGACGCCGGCATCCGGCGGCTGCGGATCAGCGGAGGCCGGATCGGCACGCTCGACCTCAGTGGGGCGCGCATCAACGAGCTCGAGCTCCGCGACCTGCGCATCGACTACTTGAACCTCGGTGCCGTGCGCGCGACCGACGTCGAGATCTCCGGCTGCCGCATCCGCGCGATCGATCTGCCCCAGGCCGAGGTCACCCGCGCGCGCTTCACGGCCACGTCGAGCGACGAGGTCGATCCCCGGGGCATGAAGGCGAAGGACGTGGACCTGCGCGGTCTCGACGCCCTCGCCTATCTCGATGCGAACAGCCTGCGCGGCACCACGCTCACCGGGTTCCAGGTGCAGCAGCTCGCCCCCGTGATCGCCGTCGGCCTGGGTATCCAGATCAAGGAGTGACGGTTCCGCTCGCGTCGAGCAGCTCCCGGGTGAACGGATGCTGCGGCGCGGAGAAGACGTCACCCGTCGCCCCCTGCTCGACGATGCGCCCGTCCTGCATCACGATGATGTCGTCGGCGACCGCGCCCACGACGTCGAGATCGTGCGAGACGAGGATCATCGTCAGCCCGCGCTCCTGCTGCAGCCTCGTCAGCAGACCCAGGATGCGCTCGCGCACCGACGGGTCGAGGGCCGAGACCGGCTCATCGAGCACGAGCACCTCCGGTTCGGCGGCGAGCGCCCGGGCGATGGCCGCGCGCTGGCGCTGGCCTCCGGAGAGCGCGGCCGGACGCCGGTCGGCGAGAGCAGGGTCGAGGTCGACCTCGGCGAGAAGGGCGGCCACACGTGCGGCACGTCGGGCGCGAGGAACGCCTCCCGCCTCGAGCGCCTCCCGCAGCGAGCGTCCGACCGTCCACCGCGGATCGAAGGCCCCGAGCGGGTTCTGATGCACGAGCTGCACGCGACGATCGCCGATCCAGCGCAGGGTTCCCTCATCCGGCTGCTCGACACCGACGATCATGCGCGCCAGAGTCGTCTTGCCCGACCCCGACTCCCCCACGACACCGAGCGTGCGCCCCTCGGCGACCGAGAACGATGCCGCGACGACCGCGGGGACCTCGCCGAAGCTCTTCGACGCCTCCACGACGGCGAGCACGGGAGCGGACGCCGCCGATGACGAGACCCGCGGCTCGTGCATCGTCGCCGCGATGAGCTGTCGCGTGTACTCGTGCTGCGGTCGTCCCAGCACATCGGCGACCGGCCCGCTCTCGACCACCTCTCCGCGGCGCATCACGAGCACCCGGTCCGCGAGCCTGCGGACGGCGGCGAAGTCGTGACTGATGAAGACCACGGCCGTCCCGGTGTCGGCGATCTCGCGCAGCAGGTCCAGGACACGTGCCTGCACCGTCGCATCGAGCGCGGTGGTCGGTTCGTCCGCCACGAGGACGGCTGGATCCGCGGCGATGGCCGAGGCGATCAGCGCGCGCTGTCGCTGCCCGCCGGACAGCTCGTGAGGGTACTGGCGGATGCGGCGCTCGGCATCCGGCATCCACACGCGCGCCAGCAGCGAGCGCACCCGTTCGGCCAGCGCGGTGCGACCGTGGACGATGCCGTGCAGCCGCAACGGCTCGGCGATCTCGGCGCCGATGCGCTGCAGCGGGTCGAGCGACACCAGCGCGTCCTGCGAGACGAGGCCGATGCGCGCACCGCGCAGCTTCCGCCACTCGCGCTCACCGAGAGCTGCGGCATCCGTGCCGTCGATCACGAGCCGGTCGACGTGCACGTCGGCATCGGTCGGCGTCAATCCGAGGAGGGCGCGTGCGGTGAGCGACTTGCCGGCGCCGGACTCCCCGACGATCGCGACGCACTCGCCCGGCGCGACCGTGAGCGAGACACCGTCGACGACGCTCGCTCCGTCGAAGGCGATCCGCAGTCCCTGCAGCTCGAGTGCGGCGCTCATGGCGTACGGCCCTCTCCCCGTGCCCGCAGGATCCGTCCGACGACCGTCGCCGAGACCACTGTGAGCGTGATGGCGATGCCGGGGAACACGGAGATCCACCAGGCCTGCCCCAGCACGTTGCGTCCGCCGGCGAGCATCAGCCCCCACTCCGGCGTCGGCTCGGACGGACCGAGACCGAGGAAGCTCAGGCCTGCGGCGGCGAGGATGCTCGATCCGATGCCGATCGTGGCGAGCACGCTCAGCGAGCCGAGCACCCCCGGCGCGACGTGCCGGAGGAATGCCCGGAGAGGAGGGACGCCGAGGATGCGCGCCGCCTCGACGTGCTCCGCGACCCGCAGCGTGCGCGTCTGCACCCGGGCGAGGCGGATGTAGACCGGGCCGGCGGCGAGCGTCACGGCGATCGCGATGTTCACCGGCCCCGGGCCGAGCACCGCGACGACGACGAGTGCGACCAGGAACTCGGGGAACGCCATGAGGACGTCGTTGATGCGCATCATCGCCGCGTCGATGCCGCGCGGCGCGACGCCGGCGAGCGCCCCGAAGAGGAGACCTCCGACGAGGGCGATGCCGGTGGCGAGCAGACCGATGCCCAGCGAGCGTCCGGCTCCGTACACGACCCGCGAGTACACGTCGCGCCCGCTCTGATCGGTGCCGAAGAGGTGCTCGGCACCGGGCGGCAGGAGCGCAGACTGCACGTCGGTCTGCAGCGGGTCGTGGGTCGCGAGGACACCGGGCCAGAGCGCCGCGAACGCGATCACGAGCAGGACGGTGACCGCGACTCCGAACAGCCACCGCTGCGCGCGCCTCATCGGCCACCGCCGGAGCGCGCGGCCCTCACCCGAGGATCGATCAGCGGATGCAGCAGCTCGACGATGAGGTTCACGGCGACGAACACGACGGCGCTCAGCAGGATGATCCCCGTGATGACCGGAAGATCACGGTCGCTGATGGCGGCGAGTGTGACGCGTCCGAGGCCGGGACGAGCGAACACGGTCTCCACCAGCACAGCCCCGCCCAGTACCGAGCCGGTCAGGTAGGCGGCGAGGGTCACGGCTCCCGCGGCACCGTGCCGCAGGCCGTGCCGCAGCGTGAACCAGGTGGGACCGGCGCCGCGCGCGCGGACGGTCTCGGCGAACGGCATCCGCTCCGCCTGCACGAGCCCGTCGCGGAGCACCTGGCTCAACAGCGCCGCCACCGGGAGCGCCAGGGTGATCGCGGGCAGCACGATCGTCGCGGGATTGCGGGCGCCCGAGACCGGGAACCATCCGAGCCCGAACGCGAAGACGCTGAGCAGGATCAGCCCGATCCAGAACACCGGAGACGACAGCACCACGAGCTCGATCCCCGCCGCGACGGCGCGACCGGCTTGACCGCGGACGAACAGCGCCACGGCCAGCGCTAGCACGACCGCGATCAGGAGCGCGAGCACCGAGAGCTGCAGCGTCGCACCGAGCTGCCGCCCGATGACCTCGGTCACCGGCATCCGCAGCTGGTACGACTCGCCGAGATCACCACGCGCGAGCTGGCCGATGTACGTCAGGTACTGCTCGAGCGGTGGTCGGTCGAGACCGAGGTCGGCACGGATGCCGTCCTTGACCGCCTCGCTCACCTGCGCCTGCGGTCCGAGCATCACCGACACGGGATCACCAGGGATCACCCGGAAGGCGAGGAACGCGACCGTCGCGGCGCCCCACAGGACGATGACGACGGATGCTGCGAGGCCGGCGACACGGAGCAGCACAGCCTTCACAGCACGTGCCCTTCGATCAGCCGACGCTCACATCGTAGAACAGCGGCCGACCGTACAGGTCGTAGGCGAGTCCCTTCACACGCTCGCCGACCGCGGTGATCGCGGACGGGCTGTAGAGGGGCACGATCGCCGTGTGCTCGGCGTTCCACTCCTGCAGCTGCGTGTAGAGCACGTTGCGCTCGTCCTGGTCGCTCGACGCGACGGCCTGCTCGAGCAGAGCGTCGACCGCCGGATCGGACACCTGCGACGCGTTCTGGAAGCCGTCCGTGTGCAGGTGGCTGCGCAGGAAGTCGGGATCCACGCCGGAGAAGCCCCAGTCGGTGAGGTCGAACGTCTTCGGGCCGTACTGCTCGTTGTACGCACCGGGCTCCAGCACCTCGCGGACCACGTCGATGCCGATCTCCTTGAGGTCGGACTGGATCGCGTTCGCGAGAGCGGCGCGGTCGTCGGGGACCGGCGTCCAGGCGATCCAGCGCACGGAGAGCGGCTGCCCGCCCTTGGTGCGGATGCCGTCGGCATCGCGTTCCGTCCATCCGGCTTCGTCGAGGAGCGCGTTGGCGGCGTCCTGGTCGAACTCCCATGTTCCTTCGAGAGAGGCGTCGTACCCGGGGGTGGTCGATCCCAGCACGCTCCAGGCGCGCGGGAACTGGCCGAAGAAGATCTCCTTCACGGCCGGATCGATGTCGATCCCGCGGGCGAACGCCTGCCGTACCTTCTCGTCGGCGAAGACGCCGTACTTCTCGTTGAGGTACAGCGAGTACGGCAGTCCGGGGTACTCGACCGAGTCGACCGTGAGGCCGTCACCGAGGTCCTTCGCCAGGTTCGGCGGGATGTTGCTGGCGAGGTCGGCCTCGCCGCTCTCCACGACGCCGGCACGCACCGACGCCTCGGGCTGGATCTCGACCCGGAGCGTCTCGACCTTCGGTGCCTTCTCGCCGTGCGGGCCCCAGGCGTAGTCGTCGTTGCGCGTGTAGACGATCTCCTGGTCGGGCGTGTACTCGGTGAGCTCGAACGGGCCGGTGCCGACGGTGATGCCGGGGCCGCCCGCCTTCAGCTGGTCAGCGGACTCCTCGAGGACCGCCGGCGAGTAGAACCCGAGCTGCGGCGTGCTCGCCGCCTGCAGGAACGGCGCATAGGGCTGCGTGAACGTCACCTTCACCGTGTGGTCGTCGACGACCTCGGTGCCGGCGTAGAAGTCCGCACCGAGCATGCTGGCGGCCTGAGCCGACGCGGTCTCGGGATCGACGATCCGGTCGAAGTTCGCCTTCACCGCGGCGGCGTCGAACGGCTCGCCATCGGTGAACGTCACGTCGTCGCGGAGCGCGAAGGTGTACTCGGTGCTGTCGTCCGACACCTCCCACTCCTTCGCCAGCCACGGCGTGAAGGAGCCGTCCTCCTCCTGGAAGACCAGCGAGTCGAGGACCGCGCGCTGCACCATGCCGGAGACGTCGAGCTGGCTGACCTGCGGGTCCATGTGCCCGGCCGAGAGGTTCGCTCCTTCGATCGACCAGACGAGCTCGCCGTCGCTCCCGCCGGAGGGCCCGGCGCAGGCTGTCAGCACGAGCGCGGTGGCGGCGGCGAGCGCGGCGAAGGGCAGGAGACGACGCGCGGGATGTGCGGGCATGACGATTCCTCAGAACGAACGGGTCGGGATGCCTCAAGTCTATGACCGAATTGTTGGACCGGGTCGATCTGTGTGGCTCCGATCGACCCGGCCCCCTCCGGCGGGAGCACATCCGCGGCTCGCTAGACTGGTCGACACACCCCACACTCAGGCACGCTCACACAGTGCCGCATACATCGCGCAAGGAGACCGTCATGTCTATTCCCGACAAGCCCGCACTCGAAGGTCTCGAAGCGAAGTGGGACGCCGCCTGGGCGGAGCAGGGGACCTACCTGTTCGACCGCCTCCGCGCGGCACAGGCCGGACGCGAGGGCGTCTACTCGATCGACACCCCGCCGCCCACGGCATCCGGAAGCCTGCACATCGGCCACGTGTTCTCGTACACGCACACCGATGTCAAGGCACGATACGAGCGCATGCGCGGCAAGACGGTGTTCTACCCGATGGGCTGGGACGACAACGGCCTGCCCACCGAGCGACGCGTGCAGAACTACTACGGCGTGCGCTGCGACCCGTCCCTCCCCTACGACGCGGACTTCACTCCCCCGTTCGAAGGCGGCGACAACAAGTCGAGCCGTGCGGCCCACCAGCAGCCGATCAGCCGCCGCAACTTCATCGAGCTCTGCGAGCGCCTCACGATCGAGGACGAGAAGCAGTTCGAGGCGCTGTTCCGCCAGCTCGGGCTCAGCGTCGACTGGACCCAGACGTACCGCACCATCTCGGATGACACGATCCGTCAGAGCCAGCTGGCGTTCCTGCGCAACATCGAGCGCGGCGAGGCCTACCAGGCGCTGGCCCCCACGCTCTGGGACATCGACTTCCGCTCGGCCATCGCGCAGGCCGAGCTCGAGGACCGCGACCAGCAGGCCGCGTACCACACCATCGAATTCCCCTTCGCGGACGGCTCCGGCTCCATCGCCGTCGACACCACCCGCCCGGAGCTGCTCCCGGCGTGCATCGCGATCGTGACGCACCCGGAGGGTCCGCACAAGCACCTCATCGGCACGAAGGTGCGCACGCCCTTCTTCGACGCCGAGATCGAGATCCACGGCCACCACCTCGCCCAGCCCGACAAGGGCACCGGTGCGGCGATGGTCTGCACGTTCGGTGACGTGACCGACATCATCTGGTGGCGCGAGCTGCGCACCACCGCCGGAGAGTCTCTCCCGAACATGACCACGATCGGCCTGGACGGGCGCTTCCTGCCCGAGGCGCCCGCATCCGTGGGCGCGGACGAGGCCACCGCCTGGTACGCCGAGAACATGGGCGGCAAGACCGTGTTCAGCGCGCGCAAGGCGCTCGTGGAGAAGCTGCAGGAGACCGGCGACATGACCGCGGTCGGCAAGCCCTTCAACCACGCCGTGAAGTTCTTCGAGAAGGGCGATCGTCCGCTCGAGATCGTGTCGACCCGCCAGTGGTACATCCACAACGGCGCCCGCGACGGCGAACTGCGGGACCAGCTCATCGCACACGGCACCGAGCTCGCCTGGCACCCCGAGTTCATGCGCGTGCGCTACGAGAACTGGGTCGGAGGCCTGACCGGCGACTGGCTCGTGTCGCGGCAGCGCTTCTTCGGCGTGCCCATCCCCCTCTGGTACGGCCTCGACGAGAACGGGGAGCGCGACTACGACCGCGTGCTCGCGCCCGACGCCGAGTCCCTCCCGATCGACCCGACGACCGACGTCCCCGCCGGGTACACCGAGGATCAGCGTGGCGTGGCCGGCGGATTCGACGCCGAGGCCGACATCCTCGACACCTGGGCGACGTCGTCGCTCACCCCGCAGCTGGCCGGCGGCTGGCAGCGCGACGAGGAGCTGTGGCAGCTCACCGCGCCCTTCGATCTGCGCCCGCAGGGCCAGGACATCATCCGCACCTGGCTGTTCTCGACGATGCTCCGTTCCACGCTCGAAGACGGCAGGACGCCGTGGCGCAACGCCGCGATCTCCGGCTTCATCGTCGACCCCGACCGCAAGAAGATGTCGAAGTCGAAGGGCAACGTCGTCACGCCCGCCGACGTGCTGGACAATCACGGATCGGATGCCGTGCGCTACTGGGCGGCATCGAGCCGTCTGGGCATGGACGCGGCGTTCGACCCGCAGAACCCGACGCAGGTGAAGATCGGCCGACGCCTGGCGATCAAGGTGCTCAACGCGGCGAAGTTCGTGCTGTCCTTCCCCGTGCCCGAGGGCGCGCAGATCACGCACGCACTCGACGCGTCGATGCTCTCCGCCCTCGACAGCGTGGTCGTCGAGGCGACGAAGGCCTTCGACCGCTACGACGCGGCCCGCGCGCTCGAGCTCACCGAGGCGTTCTTCTGGACGTTCTGCGACGACTACCTGGAGCTCGTGAAGGAGCGCGCCTACAACCAGGCCGACGTGGGGCAGGCATCCGCCGCACTCTCGCTGCGCCTGGCCCTGTCGACCCTGCTGCGTCTGCTCGCCCCGGTGCTGTCGTTCGCCACGGAAGAGGCCTGGTCCTGGTTCGAGGAGGGTTCCGTGCACACGGCTGCGTGGCCGGTGGCCGGGTCCCTGAGCTCGGCGGAGGGCGAGGGCGACCCCGCCGTGCTGTCCGTGGCGAGCGAGGCGCTCATCGGCATCCGGCGCGCGAAGACCGAGGCCAAGGCCTCGCAGAAGACCCCGGTCTCCCGCGCCGTCATCGCCGCTCCCGCCGAGAAGCTCGCCGCCCTCCGCGCCGCGGCCGACGACCTCCGCGCCGTCGGCCGCATCGCGGAGCTCGAGTTCGTCGAGGCGGAGGAGTTCGCGGTCACCGCGATCGAGCTCGCTCCGGTCGAGGACGCCTGATGCAGCTGGGCACTCGCTGGGCAGCGGGATCGGAGCCACCGGCTTCGGTGCCCGCGGCCCTGCGTCCGGCGATCGCCGAGGTCGAGGCGGATCTGTCCGCGTCGAGCGGGTCGAAGGGCCATTGGACCCTCACCTGGCTGGAGGGCAGGGCGATCGCCGAGCTCGATGCCGGCTGGGAGGTCTTCCAGACCGCCGCAGGCGACATCGTGGCCCGTCCGTTCCAGGACTGACCCCGCACCTGCAACCAGATCAGCGCAGCGGGAGCCCCAGCTGCGCGAGAGCGAGGTCGACGGCACGCGGGTCCTGCTTGCGGGCCTGCTGTTCGCGGAGCATGTCGAGGGCGATCTCGCGGCGCTCGGCGCGCGCGGCGATGCGCCACTCGACGTGACGGACGATCCCGAGCGCGGTGCGCTGGAGCATCCGCTCGAAGGGTGTGGGGGTGGCGAGGCGGAGCGTCGCGGTGGTCATGATCCCTCCTCAGGGATGTTCCGGCGGCTGTCCGCCTGGGGCAGGTCGAAGATCTCGGCACGCAGGGACACGCGCCGCACGTCGGGCCCGGTCTGCCCGCGGAAGCGCTCGATCGCGCTCTCGACGATCGCTTCGAGCTCACCGCGGAGCTCCATCACCTGCGCGGCCGTCATGTCGAGGTGCGTCGTCATCGTCAGTCCGACGTCGCGCCACTCCTCGGGCACCTCGGACTGCGGACGGTTGAGGTAGGTCATCAACGTCTCATGGCGCAGGCGGAAGAACTCCGACGTCACGATCTGGGCGGCTGCGCGGTTCGCCGGCGACATGGTCTCGTCCGGACCGGGCATGTCGATGCGTCCCTTGGGTCGCTCCCACCACCGCTCCCGCGCGGTGCCGCGGCCTTCGACCTCGCGGATCAGGTCGTGCGCGGCGAGGGCACGAAGGTGATAGCTCGTCGACCCCGACGTCTCGCCGACCAGCGCGGCGAGCGAGCTCGCGGTCTGCGGCCCCTGGGACGCGAGGATGTCGAAGATCCGCACCCGCAGCGGATGCGCGAGAGCCTTGAGCGCCCCCGAGTCGAGGGTCCTGATCTGCGTGTCATCCGTCATGCATGCAAAGATACTCTTGCAAAGACTTCTTTGCAAGTATTCCTTTGCAACAGATTCTCTGCACAGGAAGGAGTCAGCCCACCGACTCCCGTGCCGCGACGAACGCCGCGACGCACCGGTCGATCTGCTCGGCGGTGTGCGCGGCCGAGAGCTGCACGCGGATGCGGGCGAGACCGCGCGGCACCACCGGGAAGCTGAACGCGGTGACGAAGATCCCCTGCGCCTGCATCTCCTTCGCGATCAGCGCGGTCTTCGCGGCGTCGCCGAACATCACCGGCACGATGGGGTGCTCCCCCGGGAGCAGGTCGAAGCCCTCAGCCGTCATCCGCTCACGGAAGTGCGCGGCGTTCTCGCGGAGCCGGGCGCGCAGGTCGGCGGAACCCTCCACCAGATCGAGCGCCGTCAGCGTGCCGGCGACGATCGCCGGAGCGAGGGTGTTCGAGAACAGGTACGGGCGCGAGCGCTGGCGCAGCAGGGCGACGATGTCGGCGTGCGAGGCGACATATCCCCCGGATGCTCCGCCGAGGGCCTTCCCGAAGGTCCCGGTGTAGATGTCGACGCGATCCGCGACGCCGCAGAGCTCCGGGGTGCCACGACCGTTCTCACCGACGAAGCCCACGGCGTGCGAGTCATCGACGAACACGAGTGCGTCGTAGCGCTCGGCGAGGTCGCAGATCTCTGCGAGCGGGGCGATGTACCCGTCCATCGAGAAGACGCCGTCCGTCACGACCACACGGAACCGCGCATCGGATGCCGCACGCAGCTGCTCCTCGAGATCCGCCATGTCGCGGTTGCGGTAGCGCAGTCGGCGCGCCTTCGAGAGACGGATGCCGTCGATGATCGAGGCGTGGTTGAGCTCGTCCGAGATGATCGCGTCCTCGGCGCCGAACAGCGTCTCGAAGACGCCGCCGTTCGCGTCGAAGCACGACGAGTAGAGGATCGCGGCCTCGGTGCCGAGGAAGCCCGCGAGGCGACCTTCCAGCTCCAGGTGCTGTTCCTGGGTGCCGCAGATGAAACGCACGCTGGCAAGGCCGTAGCCCCACTCCTGCAGCGCTGTCGTCGCCGCGTCCAGGATCCGCGGGTCGTCCGCGAGACCCAGGTAGTTGTTGGCGCAGAAGTTCAGCACCTCGGCGCCGTCGGCGGTGATCTCGGCGCTCTGCGCACCGCGGATGCCGCGCTCACGCTTCGTGAGGCCCGCCTCCTCGATCCCCGCCAGCTCCGACTCCACATGCTTCTGGAATGTCCCGTACATCACAGCTCCGTCCAATCGAGGATGATCTTGCCCGTGCCCGCGGACTCCGCCGCGGCGAAACCCGACTCCCAGTCCCGCGCAGGGATGACATCGGCGATGACGCGGCCGATCGAGTCCCGGAGCGTCGCACTGGTCTGCAGCATCGCCCCCATCGCGTTCCAGGTCTCGAACATCTCCCGTCCGTAGATGCCCTTGATGGTGAGCATGTGGGTCACGAGCTTGCCCCAGTCGATCTCGAAGCCCGCGCTCGGCAGGCCGAGCATCGCGATGCGCCCGCCGTGGTTCATGTTGTCGATCATCGCCGGAAGAGCGGCTGCCGAGCCACTCATCTCGAATCCGACGTCGAAGCCCTCGCGCAGGCCGAGCACGCGCTGCGCGTCGCGGATGTCGCGCTTCGAGACGTCGACGACCTCGTCGGCTCCCATCCGGCGTGCCATCTCCAGCCGCGGGGCGCTGACGTCGGTCGCTGTGATGAAACGTGCGCCGGCGTGCCGCGCGACCGCGATCGCCATGAGGCCGATCGGACCGCACCCGGTGACCAGCACGTCCTCCCCGATGAGCGGGAAGGTGAGGGCGGTGTGAACGGCGTTGCCGAGGGGATCGAAGATCGCGCCCAGCTCGGGGCTCACCTCGGCGTGATGCACCCAGACGTTCGTGGCGGGCAGCGACAGGTACTCGGCGAACGCGCCGTCGCGCTGGAGTCCGAGGCCGATCGTCCGGATGCACATCTGACGTCGCCCCGCGCGGCAGTTCCGGCAGGTGCCGCACACGATGTGCCCCTCTCCGGAGACGCGATCGCCCACGGCGATGTCGTGCACGAGGGGTCCGACCTCGACGACCTCGCCGTAGAACTCGTGCCCGGGGATGAGCGGCGCGGCGATCGCGGATGCGGCCCAGTCGTCCCAGCGGAGGATGTGCAGGTCGGTTCCGCAGATCCCGGTGCGGAGCACCCGGATGATCACCTCATCCGCGGCGGCCACCGGATCGGGCCGGTCGACGAGTTCGAGACCTGCACCGCGTGCGCCTTTGAACAGTGCCTTCATGGTCTCGATCCCACCTCATCGAACCCTGTAGAGCAATCCTCATTGTCTGCACCATCGTTGTAGCTCGAACTAAACTCTCGGGATGGAACTCCATCAGCTGCAGATCCTGCGGGAACTGCATGCGCTCGGCAGCGTCACCGCCGTGGCCGAGGCCCTGCGTGTGACCCCCTCGGCGGTCTCGCAGCATCTCGCGGCTCTGCAGCGCGGCTTCCGCAGCCCCCTCACCCGCCGAGAGGGCAGGACCCTCGTCCTCACTCCCGCCGGTGAGGTCCTCGCGGCGGCCGGTGCCGACGCGATCGATGCGATGGCGGCGGCGCGGAACGCCCTCGACGACTTCGAGGGCACGGCCACCGGCGTGGTGAGCGTCAGCGGCTTCCACAGCGTGGGCCAGGCGCTGTTCGGCCCCCTGCTGCGCGATCTCTCCGATGTCCCCGACGCACCCACCGTGCAGCTCACCGACGAAGACGTCGCGCAGAGCGAGTTCCCCGGGCTCACGGCCCGCTACGACCTCGTGCTGGCACATCGCATGGAGCACTCCGATCCGTGGCCGCCCCAGGGAGTGCGCAGTCTGACGCTCATCCGCGAACCCCTCGACGTGGCCGTCCCGGCCTCGCATCCGCTCGCGTCACGCCGCAGTGTCACGCCGCAGGACGTCGCGGGTGAGCGATGGGTGACGAGCCGCGTCGGATACTCCCCCGATGACGTGCTCCGCGCCGTATCCGCGGTCGCGAAGCGGCCGATCGAGGTGCAGCATCGCATCAACGACTACGGCGCGGTGTCGGCGGTCGTCGCTGCGGGCGGCGTGCTGGGCATGCTGCCCCGCTTCACCTCGCGCGGCGTGGACGACCGCGACATCGTCCGCGTGCCGCTGCGCGGTGTAAGCACCCACCGCATGATCGATCTGCTCGCTCGACCGGAGAACCTGCGGCGCCGCTCGGTGCGGCTCACCGTCGACGCGCTGCAGCGGGTGATGACCATGCTGAGCGAGAACGCCTCCTGAGCGCGAGCCGTGCCGATGGCTAGGCTCGGAGGATGACCGACGCCTCGAACCCGCTGCTCCAGCCGTCCGCACTCCCCTACGGTCTCCCCGACTACCGCGCGATCCGCCCCGAGCACTACCTCCCCGCATTCCGCGCCGCCTTCGAAGAGCACCTTCGCGAGGTCTCCCGGATCACGATGGTGCGATCCATGCCGACGTTCGAGAACACGATCGAGGCGCTGGAGCGCTCAGGTGAACTGCTGGACCGCGTGTCGCACGCCTTCTACACCGTGAGCTCGGCCGACGCGACGCCCGCGATCCAGGCCGTGGACGAGCAGCTCGCTCCCCTGATGGCCGCCCATCAGGACGCGGTCTCGCTCGACAGTGCGCTCTTCTGGCGCGTGCAGCAGGTGCACGATCAGCTCGACGACCTCGATCTCGACGCCGAGCAGCGATACCTCGTCGAACGCCACCACCGCGAGATGTCGCACGCGGGTGCGGGGCTCGACGACGAGGCGAAGGCACGGCTGACCCTGCTCAATCAGCACCTGTCGACCCTGAGTAACACGTTCGAACGTAACCTCCTCAATGACACGAACGACCTCGCCGTGGTGTTCGACTCCGCCGAGGAGCTCGACGGGCTGACCGCGGGCGAGCTCTCCGCGGCGGCCCGCGCGGCACAGGAGCGCGAGCTGGACGGCGGTTTCCTGATCGCCCTCCCGCTCTTCACCGGTCACCCGTACCTCGCGCAGCTGCGCGACAGGGAGTCGCGCCGGCGGATCATGGCAGCGTCACGAGCACGCGGCTCGCGCAGCAATGCGAACGACAATCGACCGGTGCTCGCCGAGATCGTGCGCCTGCGCGCCGAGCGCGCGCAGCTCCTCGGGTACGAGTCGCACGCGGCGTACGTCACAGCCGACGAGACCGCCGGCACCCCGGACGCCGTCGAGCGGATGCTGCGCAGACTCGCGGCCCCGTCCGCGAGGAACGCCACCGCGGAGCGCGAGGCGCTGCAGGCGATCGTCGACGAGACCGAGGCGGCGCCCTTCCCCGTCGAGGCGCACGACTGGGCGTTCTATACCGAGAAGGTGCGCAGCGCCCGCTACGACATCGACTCCGGCGCGCTCCGACCCTGGTTCGAGGCCGAGCGAGTCCTGCAGGACGGCGTCTTCTTCGCGGCGGAGCGCCTGTTCGGCGTCACGTTCGCCGAACGCCGCGATCTCGTGGCCTACCACCCCGGCGCGCGGGTGTTCGAGGTGAGCAACGCCGATGGAAGCGCCCTCGGACTCTACATCCTCGATCTCTACACCCGAGACGCCAAGCGCGGCGGCGCGTGGATGAATCCGATCGTCAGCCAGTCGCGGCTGCGCGGCACGGCGCCCGTGGTCGTCAACAACCTGAACGTGCCTCTGCCCGGTGACGGCGAGCCCACGCTGCTGACCCTCGACGAGGTGACGACGCTGTTCCACGAATTCGGTCACGCGCTGCACGGCCTGTTCGCCACCGTCACCTACCCGCACTTCGCCGGGACGAACGTGTTCCGTGACTTCGTCGAGTTCCCGAGCCAGGTGAACGAGATGTGGATCCTCTGGCCCGAGGTCCTCGACAACTACGCGCGCCACCATGAGACCGGAGAGCCTCTCCACCCCGCGATCGTCGAGCGCCTGCGGGCCACGGAGACGTTCGACCAGGGACACGCGACCAGCGAGTACCTCGCCGCCGCCTGGCTCGATCAGGCGTGGCACCGGATCGGCACCGCGACCGAGATCGACGACGTCGCGGCCTTCGAAGCGGCGGCCCTCGCCGACATCGGGCTCGACGACCCGGTGGTCCCCACCCGCTACTCGTCCACCTACTTCGCGCACGTCTTCTCCGGCGGGTACAGCGCGGGCTACTACTCGTACATCTGGAGCGAGGTGCTCGACGCCGACACCGTGGAGTGGTTCCGCGAGAACGGCGGCCTGACGCGCGAGAACGGCGACCGGTTCCGGGACCGCCTCCTGGGCGTCGGAGGGTCGAAGGATCCGCTCGAGGCGTACCGCGACTTCCGCGGCCGCGATGCCGAGATCGGGCCGCTTCTCACGCGCCGCGGTCTCGAGGCCTGAGTCGCGCATGAAGGATCCGCTGCGCCTGATCAGCGAGGCGTTCGACGCGCGAGCCGCCCGGTACGACGAGAGCGCGATGCATCGTTCGGTCGCCGCCGCCACGGCCGCGTTCACCGACCTGTCCGAGGCACGGGTCGTTCTGGACGTCGCCACCGGCACCGGTCTCGTCCTCCGGGAGATCGCGTCACGAGAAGTCGAGGCGGATCTCATCGGCCCTATTCGAGCCCGACGCGCATCGCCGCGACGTTCGAGCACCATGGGTTCGCGTTGCGGCGCCACCGCGACTGGAGCGACGGGACCGACGATCTGCTCCTCGCGGAGTTCGTCGTGGACGGCACGTCGAGCTGATCCTGAGGCGCGACCTCAGCCCGCGAGCAGCCCGAGCCCGCGCGCGAAGCCACGCATCCGCTCGGCGACCGCTTCCGGAACCTCGGCGGCCGCGAAGTGCCCGCCCTCCGGCATCCGATCGAAGGAGCGAAGGTCACGGTAGAAGGAACGAGCGACGCTCTCCGGGTAGTCGTGCTCGTGCGTCTGGATCGCGACGGCCGCCGGCACCTCCACCGGAGGGATCCGCTCATCGGCGCCACCGTCGAAATACGGACGGAACGATGTCGCGATGCTCTGGGTCGCCCAGTAGATCGTCGCCTCGGTGAGGATCCGATCGCGCGAGATCCGCCGCTCGACCAGCTCCGGCTGCGCGGTGGGCGTATCGCTCCACTCGACGAGCTTCTCGGTGAGCCAGGCGAGCAGCCCGGCCGGAGAGTCGTTGAGACCGACGGCCAGGGTGTCGGGCCGTGTCGCCTGGATGTGCGCGTAGGCGCCGTCCGGCCCGCCACGGGCGGCGAGTGTGTCGAAGAACGCTCGCGCCTCCGGGTCGTCCAGAGCGTCGCGCTCCTCCGCGGTGCCGAAGTGCGCATGGGTCGCGAGTATCCCCTGCACCGCCTCGGGGTGGCGCGCGGCGATGAGGTCGCTCACGTTCGCGGAGACGTCTTCGCCGTAGGTCAGGTAGCGCCGATACCCCAGCACGTCCGTCATGAGCGTGTGCATCAGTTCGGCCATGACGCTCTCCGTCAGCGTTCCGTCGAACGGCGCGGAGAAGGCGAAACCCGGCAGACTCGGAACCACGACGTGGAAGTCCGGCAGCAGCCGGGCGAGCGCGAGCTGGAGGGCGAACGTGTGCGGCCAGCCGTGCATGACGAGCAGTGCGGGCGCATCGGGACGATCGGACGGCAGGCGGACGAAATGGATCTCGGTGCCGTCGACGTCGGCGAGGTACTGCGGACTCTCGTTCAGCCATCGCTCGCGAGCCCGCCAGTCGAAGTCCGCCCAGCTGTCGACGAGCACACGGAGGTACTCGGCGGACATGCCGGCCTCTGGGCGACGCGGCGAATGCGGCAGCAGTCGCGTTCGCGAGAGCCGCGCACGAAGGTCGTCGATGACGTCGTCCGGAATCGCTATCTGGAAGCTGCGCATGGCGCGACGCTACGCGCGACCACCGACATCCCGGAATCACTCTCCGCGGGACGGACTCACGCGCTCTTGCGCTTGCGCTCCATCACGATGGTGGGAGGTGCACCCTCGTCGACGGCGGCGCGGGTCACGATGACCTTGGCGACGTCTTCGGCCGAGGGGATCTCGAACATGATCGGGCCGAGCACGTCTTCGAGGATGGCGCGGAGACCGCGGGCTCCCGTCTTGCGCTCGACCGCCAGGTCGGCGATCGACCGCAGCGCCTCTTCGTCGAACTCCAGCTGGACGCCGTCGAGCTCGAACATGCGCTGGTACTGCTTGACCAGTGCGTTGCGGGGACCGGTGAGGATCTCCATCAGCGCGTCCTGATCGAGCGGTGAGACGTTCGTCACCACGGGCAGGCGCCCGATGAACTCCGGGATGAGACCGAACTTGTGCAGGTCTTCCGGCAGCACTTCGCTGAAGAGATCGAGGTCCTTGGTCTTGTCGTGCAGCGGAGCACCGAAGCCGATGCCGTGCTTGCCGACGCGCGCCGACACGATGTCCTCGAGGCCCGCGAACGCGCCGGCGACGATGAAGAGGACGTTCGTCGTATCGATCTGCAGGAACTCCTGGTGCGGATGCTTGCGGCCGCCCTGCGGCGGAACCGAGGCGACCGTGCCTTCGATGATCTTGAGCAGCGCCTGCTGCACGCCCTCGCCGGACACATCGCGCGTGATCGACGGGTTCTCGGCCTTGCGGGCGATCTTGTCGACCTCGTCGATGTAGATGATGCCCTGCTCGGCGCGCTTCACGTCGTAGTCCGCGGCCTGGATGAGCTTGAGGAGGATGTTCTCGACATCTTCCCCGACATAGCCCGCCTCGGTCAGAGCGGTGGCGTCCGCCACGGCGAACGGCACGTTGAGACGCTTGGCGAGTGTCTGGGCGAGATAGGTCTTGCCGCAGCCGGTTGGTCCGATCAGGAGGATGTTGCTCTTCGCGATCTCGACCTCTTCGGCCTTCTGCTCGGCCGTCTGGAGGGTGCCGTGGGCACGCACGCGCTTGTAGTGGTTGTACACGGCGACCGCCAGTGCGCGCTTCGCGGGCTCCTGACCGACCACGTATTCCTCGAGGAAGGAGAAGATCTCGCGCGGCTTCGGCAGATCGAACTCCGCGACGCCGTCAGCGGAGGACTCCGCCATCCGCTCCTCGATGATCTCGTTGCACAGCTCGACGCACTCGTCGCAGATGTACACACCGGGGCCAGCGATGAGCTGCTGCACCTGCTTCTGGCTCTTTCCGCAGAACGAGCACTTGAACAGGTCAGCGCTTTCACCGATACGGGCCATGCGCGTCCTCCTATGGGGGATCCAGAGATCGTCCTTCGAGCCTAACCTCTGCGTGCGACACAGGGCCGCATTGGCGCGTACCGGTTCCGACACGACCGCGACGCAGAGAGGCCGGGCCCGCAGTCGCCTGCGGGCCCGGCCTCCGACGCGTCTCGGATCAGACCATGCTCTTCGTGTGCCAGACGGTCTTCACCTCGGTGAAGGCGCCGATGCGCTCGGGCGAGGCCACGACCTCTCCCGGCGCGAGGACGCGCTTCAGAGTCTCGGCCGCGGCGATCTGCATGTCCACCCAGTCCAGGTCGCCCGCACCGGCAAGATCGAGCGCGTTGACGTCCTGGTGCGAGGCGAGCCACGGCGCGATCTCCGCCGGCGAGCCGGTGAGCACGTTGACGACTCCTCCGGGCACATCGCTGGTGGCGAGGACCTCGGCGAGGCTGATGGCGGAGAGCGGATGCCGCTCGCTCGCGATCACCACCACGGTGTTGCCCGCGACGAGAGCCGGGGCGACGACCGAGACGAGGCCGAGCAGCGCGGAGTCCTGCGGCGCGACGATCGCGACGACACCGGTCGGCTCCGGCACGGAGATGTTGAAGTACGGACCAGACACGGGGTTCGCGTTGCCGGCGACCTGCGCGTACTTGTCGCACCAGCCGGCGTACCAGACCCAGAGGTCGATCGCCTCGTCGACCTGTGCGGCGGCCGCTGACGCGGACCCGCCCTCCTGGGCGACGATCTCGTCGATGAACTGCGCGCGGCGCCCCTCGAGCACCTCGGCCACGCGATAGAGCACCTGGCCGCGGTTGTACGCGGTCGCGCCCGACCAGCCCTTGACCGCGGCGCGCGCGGCGACCACGGCGTCACGGGCGTCCTTGCGGGACCCCTGCGCGGCGTTGGCCAGGAACGCGCCCTTCGGCGACAGCACCTCGTAGGTCCGCCCCGACTCGCTCCGCGGGAACGCCCCGCCGATCGCGAGCTTGTACGTCTTCGGAACGCTCAGTCGCTTGCTCATGCTGCGGCTCCCTTGAGGTAGGCGGTGAGACCCTGTCGTCCGCCCTCGCGGCCGTATCCGGACTCCTTGTAGCCGCCGAACGGGCTCGACGGGTCGAAACGGTTGAACGTGTTCGCCCAGATGACTCCGGCGCGCAGACGGTCGGCGACCGCGAGGATGCGCGAGCCCTTGTCCGACCAGATGCCCGCGGAGAGACCGTACGGCGTGTTGTTCGCCTTGGCGATCGCCTCGGCCGGGGTGCGGAAGGTCAGAACCGAGAGCACCGGGCCGAACACCTCGTCCCTGGCGATGCGATGCGACGCCTCGACACCGGTGAAGATCGTCGGCGCGAACCAGAACCCCTTCTCCGGAATGACACAGTCCGCGGTCCAGCGCTCCGCGCCCTCGGCCTCGCCGATGTCGCTGAGCTCCCGGATGCGCGCGAGCTGGGCCGCCGAGTTGATCGCACCGATGTCGGTGTTCTTGTCGAGCGGGTCGCCGAGGCGCAACGTCGACAAGCGGTTCTTGAGCCGATCGATGACCTCGTCGTGGATCGACTCCTGCACCAGCAGCCTGCTGCCTGCGCAGCAGACATGCCCCTGGTTGAAGAAGATGCCGTTCACGATGCCCTCGACGGCCTGGTCGATGGGCGCGTCGTCGAAGACGATGTTGGCCGCCTTGCCGCCGAGCTCGAGCGTCAGCTTCTTCTTCGTGCCGGCGACGGCCTTGGCGATGTCGCGGCCGACGCCGGTGGATCCGGTGAAGGCCACCTTGTCGACATCGGGGTGCCGCACGAGTGTCGCGCCGGTCGCGCCGGCGCCGGTCACGATGTTCACGACACCCGCAGGCAGATCCGCCTGCTGGAGGATCTCGGCGAAGATCAGCGCCGTGAGCGGCGTGGTCTCGGCCGGCTTCAGCACGACCGTGTTGCCCGCGGCCAGAGCGGGCGCGAGCTTCCACGCGAGCATCAGCAGCGGGAAGTTCCACGGGATCACCTGGGCAGCGACGCCGAGCGCTCGCGGGTTCGCACCGAGACCCGCATGGTCGAGCTTGTCGGCCCAGCCGGCGTAATAGAAGAACCAGGAGGCGACGAGCGGGACGTCGACGTCGCGGCTCTCCTTGATCGGCTTGCCGTTGTCGAGGCTCTCGGCGACGGCGAGCTCGCGAGCCCGCTCCTGCACGAGACGGGCGATGCGGAAGAGGTACTTCCCGCGGTCGCGCCCGCTCATCCGCGACCAGGTCTTCTCGTAGGCGCGTCGAGCGGCGGCGACGGCCCGGTCGATGTCGCCGTCATCCGCCGTGGCGATCTCGGCGATGCGCGTCTCGTCGGAGGGCGAGATGGTGCTGAAGCTCTTTCCTGATCCGTCGACGAACTCGCCGTCGATGAACAGTCCGTAGCTGTCCTTCAGGTTCAGGATCGCCTTCGACTCCGGTGCCGGAGCGTATTCCAGAAATGACATGAGAATCCCTAGTCGATCGTGACGTAGTCGGGGCCGGAGTAGTGGCCGGAGCTGAGCTTCTGACGCTGCAGGAGCACATCGTTGAGCAGGCTCGACGCGCCGAAGCGGAACAGGTGCGGCTGGAGCCACTCCTCCCCCACCGTCTCGGCGACCGTGACGAGGTACTTCACGGCGTCCTTCGACGCACGGATGCCGCCGGCGGGCTTCACGCCGATCTTCTCGCCCGTGCCTCGATACCAGTCGCGCACGGTCTCGAGCATCAGGAGCGTGGTCGGCAGCGTGGCCGCGGGCTGCACCTTGCCGGTCGACGTCTTGATGAAGTCGCCGCCCGCCAGGATGCCGAGCCAGGACGCGCGCTTGATGTTGTCGTAGGTGTTGAGCTCGCCGGTCTCGAGGATCACCTTGAGCGAGGCGTACGTCCCGTCCTCGCGACGGCAGGCCTCCTTCACCTGGGCGATCTGGTCGAACACCAGACCGTAGCGTCCCGAGAGGAACGCGCCGCGGTCGATGACCATGTCGATCTCGTCGGCTCCGGCGGCGACGGCTTCAGCCGTGTCGGCGAGCTTGATCGCGAGCGACGAGCGCCCGCTCGGGAACGCCGTGGCGACGGCGGCCACCGAGATCAGTCCGTCGTCGGGGTCGCCGTGCAGGCTGCCGAGTGCGGTGACCGCGTCACCGACCATGTCGCCGTACACGCAGACGGCCGCGACCCGCGGAGTCGTCGGGTCGGCGGCATCCGGGTTCTTCGCCTTCGCGACGAGCGAGCGGACCTTGCCCGGGGTGTCTGCGCCCTCGAGGGTCGTGAGGTCGATCAGCTTGATGATGGTGTCGAGCGCCCACGCCTTCGACGTGGTCTTGATCGAGCGGGTGCCGAGCCCGGCAGCACGCTGCTCGAGTCCCACCGCGTCGACGCCCGGAAGGCCGTGCAGGAAGCGTCGGAGAGTGGCGTCGTCCGGCTCACCGCCGAGAACGTCCACCGCCGCTCTGCGGCTGAGTTCTTTGGTCGTCACTGTTCCTCCAACAATGCTCGTGCTGTGGTCTCATCGGTCACCAGAACGCCGCACAGGCCGCTGGTCACGACTGTACGCGCGATGTCGTGCTTGGCGGGGCCCGCCGTGACGAAGATCGCCCGCTTGGCGCCGCGCAGACGGTCGAGCGAGACGCCGACCGTGCGGGCGTCGAGCTGCGAGTCGACGATGTTGCCCTCGGCATCGACGTAGCGGCCCAGGACATCGCCGACTGCGCCCCTTCGCGCGAGCTCTTCGACGTCCTCAGCGGTGAGGTAGCCGTTCTCGACATGGGCGGACGTCGCGTCGCAGGGACCGGCGGTGAAGAGGAACGCCTGCGCCTCTGCGGCCTCCTCGAGGACGGCAGCGACGGTGCGGTCGGACTCGATGGCCTGCTTGGTCTCGACGCGCTCGAGGATCGCGGGGCTCGGCAGCAGCGACACCTGACCGGAGGCGCGCTGCGCGATCGTCACGGCGAGGCCGGCGGCACCGCCGGAGCGCCTGTTCAGACTCACCCCGCCGTTGAGCTGCACGACGGTGACGCCGTTGGCCCATCCGTCCGGGAGCGCCTCGGCGACAGCCCGGAGCGTGCGGCCCCAGCTCACGCCCAGCGTGCGCGGAGCCGGCCGGAGGGCGGAGAGGAAGTCGGCAGCGGCCTGCGCGACACGTTCCAGTGTGCCGTCGTCGCCGTCGGGTGCAGGCACGACGACCGCGTCGGCCAGACCGAAGCGCTCGACGAGCAGACGCTCGAGGCCGAGGCGTCGTGCGCGCGGGTGCACGATCTCGATGCGGACGATGCCGCGCTCGCGGGCCTGCGTCAGGAGCCGGCCCACCTTCCAGCGGGAGACCTTGAGGAGTCCGCCGATCTCGTCCTGTGTCTTGTCCTCGTCGTAGTACAGCTCGGCGACGCGGACCATGAGCAGATCTTCTTCCACGGCATCCTCCTTCCTCTTCCAGAGTAAGCCCTGATCTGCGTTCGCGCATCCGCGTGCTCATATGCGCAGCTGCCCACCCACAGCCTGCACATCCGCCGGAGACGACGAAGGGGCGCCCGTCGTGGTGACGGACGCCCCTTCGGAGTCGAGGTTCTCAGGCGCGCTTGCGCGTGGTGAGGACCTGGTCGACGATGCCGTACTCGAGGGCCTGCGTCGCCGAGAGGATGTTGTCGCGATCGATGTCGCGGTTCACCTGCTCGACGGGCTTGCCCGTGTGCGCGGCCATGGTCTCCTCGAGCCAGGTGCGCATGCGGAGGATCTCCGCCGCCTGGATCTCGATGTCGGATGCCTGGCCCTGACCGGCCTCGCCCATCGCGGGCTGGTGGATCAGCACACGGGCGTTCGGGAGCGCGAGGCGCTTGCCCGGCGCGCCGGCGGCGAGCAGCACGGCCGCGGCGGAAGCCGCCTGTCCGAGCACGACGGTCTGGATCTGCGGCGCGACGTACTGCATCGTGTCGTAGATCGCCGTCATGGCCGTGAAGGAGCCACCGGGCGAGTTGATGTACATCGTGATGTCGCGCTCGGCATCCTGGCTCTCCAGGACGAGCAGCTGCGCCATCACATCGTCGGCGGACGCGTCGTCGACCTGCACGCCCAGGAAGATCACGCGATCTTCGAAGAGCTTGTTGTACGGGTCCTGGCGCTTGAAGCCGTAGGCCGTGCGCTCCTCGAACTGCGGGAGCACGTAGCGGCTGGACGGCAGGTTGCCTGCGGATTGGAAAGTGGGGGTGTACATGGTGTCCTCTCGAATCCGGATTACTCTGCGTCGTCCGCGGTGCCGCCGCCGCCGGTCACATCGCTGGCGTGCTCGCGGATGTGGTCGACGAAGCCGTACTCGAGGGCCTCCTCGGCGGTGAACCAGCGGTCGCGGTCACCGTCGGCGTTGATCTGCTCGACCGACTTGCCGGTCTGTCCCGCCGTGATCTCCGCGAGGCGCTTCTTCATCGAGAGGATGAGCTGCGCCTGGGTCTGGATGTCACTCGACGTGCCGCCGAACCCGCCGTGGGGCTGGTGCAGCAGGACCCGCGCATTGGGGGTGATGTAGCGCTTGCCCTTGGTGCCGCTCGTCAGCAGGAGCTGACCCATCGACGCGGCCATGCCGATGCCGACAGTGACGATGTCGTTCGGCACGAACTGCATGGTGTCGTAGATCGCCATGCCCGCGGTGATCGAGCCACCGGGCGAGTTGATGTAGAGGTAGATGTCCTTCTCTGAGTCTTCCGCGGCGAGAAGAAGGATCTTCGCGCAGATCTCGTTGGCGTTCTGGTCACGCACCTCTGAACCAAGCCAGATGATGCGATCCTTCAGCAGCCTGTCGAAGACGCTCGTCGCGACAAGGGGTTCTGCAGCCATTTCAGCTCCTGTTTCCGTGTTCGTGCTTCGAATCTACCGGCGTCGGCGCGGCACCCAGGCCGTGTTCGCCGTCGGCATATCAGGTGTCGGATTCCGCGATCTCCCGCGCGTAGGCGGTCATCGAGCGGTGGTAGCGCGGGAGGTGCGGCACCAGCGCGAGAAGCGCGACCGAGAGGCCCTGCGCGGGCCGGCCGGCGCTGGCGAGGATGAGGGCGTGAACCGCAGCGACCGCGTCGCGGTACGGACCGTCGGCCGACAGCTCCTCCTCCGCGCGGATCACGGCGAGGGCGTCGTCGAACGCACCCAGGTTCCGCAGCGAGCTGGCGAGCTGGATCACGCACTGCGGACGGTGCTCCTCGTCGAGGCCGAGCTCGAGGGCGCGTCGGTACAGGACGACGGCGTCGGCCGGGCGGCCCGCCGAATCCCGAGCTCCGGCCCGCTCGAACTCCGCACGCGCGTCATCCGTTCCGCGCTCCGCCGCGAGGGCGTCGATCCGCGCGATCGTGTCGTCGCCGACCTCTTCGCCGCTGGCATCCGCCCAGACGTCGTCGATCCGCTCGTTCCAGCTCTTCATGCTCGCCTCTCCCTGTGATGCGAAAGAGGGCGGATGCCGCAGCATCCGCCCTCTTCTGTGGATCGTGTCCGATCACTCGGCCTTGTCGGCCGCCTTCTTGGCCGGAGCCTTCTTGGCGGCAGGCTTCTTCGCGGCGGGCTTCTCCGCAGCCTCGGCGTCGTCGGCCTTCTTCGCCGGAGCCTTCTTGGCAGCAGGCTTCTTCGCAGGAGCCTTCTTCGCGGGCTTCTCCTCCGCCGGAGCCTCGTCAGCCGCTTCAGCCTCGTCGTCGGTGACGATGAAGTCAGACAGGTCGACGGGCTTGCCGTTGGTGTCGACGACCTTCACCTTGCCGAGCGCGATCGCGAGGGCCTTGTTGCGGGCGACCTCGCCGACGAGCGCGGGCAGCTGGTTCGACGACTGCAGCGCCTCGACGAACTCCTGCGGCGCCATGCCGTACTGCGAAGCGGACTGGATGAGGTACTGGCTCAGCTCCTCCTGCGAGACCTGCACGTCGGCCTGCTCGGCGATCGTGTCGAGCAGCACCTGCGTGCGGAACTGCTTCTCGCTCGCCTCGGTGACCTCGGCCCGGTGCACGTCGTCCTCGAGGCGGTTCTCGCCCTCGAGGTGGTTGTGCACCTCGTCCTCGATGAGCTGCGGCGGCACGGGGATGTCGATCTGCTCGAGCAGCGTCTCGACGAGCTTGTCGCGTGCGGCGGATCCCTGCGTGAAGACGCCCTGCTGCGCGACGCGCTCGGCGAGGCTCGCGCGGAGCTCGGCGATCGTGTCGAACTCGCTCGCGATCTGCGCGAAGTCGTCGTCGGCCTCGGGGAGCTCGCGCTCCTTGACGGCCTTGACCGTCACGGAGACCTCGGCCTCGGAACCGGCGTGGTCGCCGCCGACGAGAGCGGAGCGGAACGTGGTGTCCTCGCCTGCCGTGAGCGACTCGATCGCGTCGTCGATGCCCTCGAGCAGCTCGCCGGAGCCGATCTCGTACGAGACGCCCTCGGCGCGGTCGATCTCGGCGCCGTCGATCGTGGCGACGAGGTCGAGGTCGACGAAGTCGCCCTTGGCGGCCGGACGGTCGACCGGGACGAGCGTGCCGAAGCGCGCGCGCATGTTCTCGAGCTCGGCGTCGAGTGCGGCCTCATCGGCCTCGACGGCGTCGACGGTCACGGTGATGCCCTCGTAGGAGGGGATCTCGATGTCGGGACGGACGTCCACCTCGACGTCGACGAGCAGGTCGCCGGAGAAGTCCTTCTCGTTCGGCCACTGCGTGATGTCCGCCGCCGGGCGTCCGACGACGCGCAGCTTGTGCTCGGCGCTCGCCTCGCGGAAGAACTTGTCGAGGCCCTCGTTGACGGCGTGCTCGATGACCGCGCCGCGACCGATGCGCTGGTCGATGATCGGGGCGGGCACCTTGCCCTTGCGGAAGCCGGGGATCTGGACGTCCTGAGCGATGTGCTCGTAGGCGTGAGCGATGCTCGGCTTGAGGTCGTCCGGGGTGACCGTGATGCTGAGCTTGACCCGGGTCGGGGTCAGCTTCTCGACGGTGCTGTTCGCCATGCTGGTGTGTTCTCCTTGTTGTCTCCGCGAGTGAACGCGGCTGTCAGGCTGAAGATGCCGTGTCGGGGCGACAGGAGTTGAACCTGCGACCTCCCGCTCCCAAAGCGGGCGCTCTACCAAGCTGAGCTACGCCCCGGGGAATCCGCGCGCAGATTCAGCCCCATCGAGTCTAACGGACGGGAGCACCCCTCACGGTCCGGTATGATCGATCACGCCGGAGTTGCGATTCCGGTCCGATCCCCGGGTCACTGAGCCTGTCGAAGTGCACCGGGATTCGGGGCTGTAGCTTAGTGGTAAAGCCTTAGTCTTCCAAACTAATGATGCGGGTTCGATTCCCGTCAGCCCCTCGCTTCCAGAAGGCCCCCACCGCACGGTGGGGGCCTTCTCGCATACCCTGGCAGTGCCGCTGCATGCAGCTCCGAACGTGAGGCTGATCGAATGAGGACGACGTGACCGCTCTCCCCCCGTATCGCGCGGATGCGCCGGCATCCGCGCCCCTGGGCGGGCACGAGCTGTCCGCACGCTTCACGGGCGGCGCCTCGACCGCTCCCCCGCGGAAGCCGAAGCGCAAGCGCACGGGCCTCGTCCTCGGCCTGATCGGCGGTGCGGCCGTCATCGCCGCGATCGCGATCACCCAGGTCTCGGCCAGCATGGGCTACGACACCGCCGCGGAGAGCCATGCGGATGCCGTGGCCTCGGCGAACAGCGAGAAGACGCAGCTCCGTGCCGAGGCCGCCGACCTCCAGGCCCTCGCGGATTCCGCGGGACTGATCGTCGCCGGCGAGAACGAGGCCATCGTCGCCCCGGCGGAGACCGAAGCGGCCCTCGCCGGTGCGGTCGCCGAAGCCGAGAGCGCCGCAGCGGAGGCCGACCAGCTGATCGCCACCGAGGTCCCCGTCGCGGGAGAGAAGCCCGTGTGGTTCTGGGAGCTGTTCGGCGCCACCACGAAGCTCGAGGAGAAGCGCGACGAGGCCGCAGATCTCGCCGACGAGCTCCTCGCCGAAGCTGCCGACGTGCTCACCGCCTCCGATGCGGTCACCGAGAGCGGCGTCGCGCTCCTGACCTCTGCGGGCGAAGCGGCCGTCGCCTTCGAGGCCGCCCACATCTCCGCCCGGAACGATGCGGTGATCGAGTTGCGGGACGCCGCAGCCGCGGCGATCGCCACGACCACGATCGACGACGCGGCCGTGAACGCGTACGCGAGCCTCCAGAGTGCCGCGGCGCAGGTCGTCGCGACCGAGAACGAGGAGCTGGCCGAGAAGTCCGGCCCGCTGATGGACGCCCGGCTCGAGATCGAGGCGTTCGCCCGCGCGCTCGCCCCCGGCGTGCTGCTGGAATTCGACTGGGCCCCGATCGTCAACGGCGCAGGATTCAACGGCAGCATGGGCGGATACACCACCTGGTGGTGGGACGAGCCCGGCCGATCCGTCATCCAGCTGTCCGACTCCGTCGCCGAGCAGTGGCCGGCGGATCGCAGCAGGGCGCTCGTCGCGCACGAGGTCGGTCACGCGATCAGCGTCAAGTGCGAGGACATGTACGACTCGTCGACGCAGGACAGCATCGAGAAGTGGGCGACCGCCTGGGCCATCAGCATGGGCTACACCGACGACGCCAACGGAGTGTGGGCCTACGGCTACCCGCCGCAGAGCTACATCGATGCCGCAGCGGGGTGCCGCTGAACGGCCGCCGCTGAGACCGAAGAAGCCGCCGCGATCACTCGCGGCGGCTTCTTCATCGTCAGATCAGGAGATCACTGGCCCCGACGCTCGCGCAGCTGCGTGAGCGCATCCTCGAGGAGCTGGACCGCTTCCTCGTCGGTGCGGCGCTCCTTCACGTAGGCGAGGTGCGTCTTGTACGGCTCGGCCTTCGCGAGGGCAGGAGGATTCTCCTTGTCGCGTCCGGCCGGCAGGCCCGACTGCGGGTGATCGATCGTCTCCGGAATCTCCTCTTCGGGGAGACCCGCGGCGAAGTAGCGGACCGTCTCGTTGCCGAGTCCGTCCCAGTACGACACCGCGATGCGGTCGGCATGGTAGCCGTGGTCCTGCTCCCCCATCGGGCCGGAGCCGACGCGGGTGCCGCGGATCGCGTTTCCACCGGTAGCCATCAGATCACCTCGAACTTCGTGATGAGTCCGAGCGCGACGATGGCGACGAACCAGGTCAGCGCGAGGACGACGGTGAAGCGGTTCAGGTTCCGCTCCGCGAGACCGGAAGAGCCGACCGCCGAGGTCATGCCTCCGCCGAACATGTCGGAAAGGCCGCCACCGCGACCCTTGTGCAAGAGGATGAGGAGGGTCAGCAGGACGCTGGTGATACCCAGCACGACCTGCAGAACGAACTCGAGAATTGCCACGAGAAAGAGCCTTTCGCTGGGGCAGGTGCGCCCCCGTAACGGTCAAGTATACGGTGCAGCGGGGCCGGAGCCCCGCCGCACTCACACCCCGACGTGCTTCTCGAAGCGGATGATCGCGGCGAACTCGTCGACGACGAGGCTCGCGCCGCCGACCAGAGCGCCGTCCACATCGGGCTCCCGCATGAAGCTGGCGATGTTCGCCGACTTCACCGAGCCGCCGTAGAGGATGCGCGTGCGCGCGGCCGCGTCATCCCCGAGGACCTTCGCGATCACGGTGCGGAGCGCCGCGCAGACGTCCTGCGCCTGCTGCGGCGTCGCGGCCTGACCGGAGCCGATGGCCCAGACGGGCTCGTACGCGACCACGATGTCGGCCTTCGGCGAGACGCCCTGGAGCGCTGCCTCGAGCTGACCGGCGGGGACCGCACTGGCGCCGAACTTCTCCAGGTCCTCCGCGGTCTCGCCGACGCAGATGACCGGAACCAGTCCGTGCTTGAGCGATGCCTGCACCTTGGCGGAGACGACCTCGTCGGACTCGGCGTGGTACTCACGACGCTCCGAGTGGCCGATGATGACGTACTTCGCGTCGAGCTTCGCCAGGAAGGCACCCGAGACCTCGCCGGTGTAGGCACCGGAGTCGTGCGCCGAGACATCCTGCGCGCCGAGGGCGAACGGGATCTTGTCCGCGTCGATCAGCGTCTGCACACTGCGGATGTCGGTGAAAGGCGGGAAGACCGCCACCTCGACGGATCCGTCCTCGTGCTTCGCGTCCTTGAGCGTCCAGTGCAGCTTCTGCACGAACGCGACCGCCTGCAGGTGGTCCAGGTTCATCTTCCAGTTGCCCGCGATCAGCGGGGTACGGGTCGCTATGCCCATCCGAGCACCTCCAGGCCGGGTAGTTTCTTTCCCTCGAGGAACTCGAGGCTTGCGCCGCCGCCGGTCGAGATGTGCCCGAACCGGTCGTCGGTGAAGCCGAGCTGACGCACGGCAGCCGCGGAGTCTCCGCCGCCGACGACGCTGAGGCCGTCGACTTCGGTCAGAGCCTGCGCGACGGTCTTGGTTCCGGCGGCGAACGCCGGGAACTCGAACACGCCCATCGGGCCGTTCCAGAACACCGTCTTCGACCCGCGGATGACCTCTGCGAACCGGGCAGCCGTCTCCGGACCGATGTCGAGGCCGATGCCGGACGTGCCGAACGCCGTCGACTCGATCGCGTCGGCGGAGACGGTCTCGTGCGCGGCATCCGCCCTGAACGAGGCGGCGACCACGACGTCGGTCGGGAGCACGAACTCCACGCCCCGCTCCGCGGCCTCCGCGATGTAACCGCGGACCGTCTCGAGCTGGTCCTCTTCCAGAAGGCTGGAGGCCACGTCGTGACCCTGCGCCTTGAGGAACGTGAACAGCATGCCGCCGCCGACCAGGATGCGGTCGACGCGCGGCAGCAGGTGCGAGATGACGCCGAGCTTGTCGCTGACCTTCGAGCCGCCGAGCACGACTGCGTACGGGCGCTCGGGGTTCTCGGTGAGACGGTCGAGCACGTCGAGCTCGGTCTCGATCAGCAGGCCGGCGGCCGAGGGCAGCAGCTCGGCGAGCTCGTACACGCTCGCCTGCTTGCGGTGCACGACGCCGAAGCCGTCGGACACGAGCACGTCGCCGAGCTTCGCGAGCTCGGCGGCGAAAGCAGCGCGCGTCGCGTCGTCCTTCGCCGTCTCCCCCGCGTTGAAGCGCAGGTTCTCGATGACGACGACCCCGCCGTCCTCGAGCGAGGCCACGGCATCCTGAGCGGACTCACCCACGGTGTCGCGCGCGAACGCGACCGGGGCGCCGAGCAGCTCCGACAGCCGCTGAGCCACCGGCTCGAGGCTGTACTGGGGGTCGGGCGCGCCGTTGGGGCGTCCGAGGTGGGAGCACACGACGACGCGGGCTCCCGCGTTGATCAGTGCGTTGAGAGTCGGCAGCGAGGCGCGTACACGGCCATCGTCCGTTATGACCCCGTCCCGCAGGGGGACGTTCAGATCACAACGGACGATGACGCGCTTGCCCTCGAGCGAACCCAGTGTGTCCAGGGTGCGCAGAGTCATGTGTCAGAGCTCAGAGACGCTCGGCGACGTACTCGGTCAGGTCGACGAGACGGTTGGAGTAGCCCCACTCGTTGTCGTACCAGCTCGAGACCTTGACGAGGTTGCCGCTCACGTTGGTGAGGGTCGAGTCGAAGATCGACGAGTGCGGGTTGTGCACGATGTCGCTCGACACGATCTGGTCGGCGTTGTACTGGAGGTAGCCGGCGAGACGACCGTCTGCGGCTGCCTTCTTGTAGGCCTCGTTGACCTCGTCGACCGTCAGGTCCTCGCGGTCGGTGATCAGCGTGAGGTCGACGATCGAGCCGGTGGGAACCGGCACGCGGTAGGACGAGCCGCTGAGCTTGCCCTGGAGCTCGGGGAGCACCTCGCCGATGGCCTTGGCGGCGCCGGTCGAGGCCGGGGTGATGTTGATCGCGGCGGCACGTGCACGACGGAGGTCGCTGTGCGGGCCGTCCTGCAGGTTCTGGTCGGCCGTGTATGCGTGCGCGGTCATCATGAAGCCGCGGTCGATGCCGAACGCGTCGTTGAAGACCTGCGCGAGCGGCGCGAGGCAGTTGGTGGTGCACGAGGCGTTGGAGATGATGTGGTCCGTCTCCGGGTTATACGTGTCCTCGTTCACGCCCATCACGAACGTGCCGTCGACGCCCGTGCCAGGAGCCGAGATGAGGACCTTCTTCGCGCCGGCGTCGATGTGCTTCTTGGCGGCCTCGGCCTTGGTGAAGAAGCCGGTCGACTCGATGACGATGTCGACGCCCAGCTCGCCCCACGGGAGGTTGGCGGGGTCGCGCTCGGCGAACGCCTTGATGGCCTTGCCGTTGACGGTGATGCTGTCGTCGTCGTAGCTGATCTCGGCATCGAGGACGCCGCCGACCGAGTCGTACTTCAGCAGGTGCGCGAGGGTCTTGTTGTCGGTGAGGTCGTTGACCGCGACGATCTCGAGGTCTGCTCCCTGCGCGAGAGCCGCGCGGAAGTAGTTGCGTCCGATGCGGCCGAAGCCGTTGATACCGATCTTGACAGACACTAAGGTCTCCTGATTTCTCGTGCGCATACGCGCGGTTTCAACTAGACAAGCATGGACAACGGCGTCCCGACGGGCGAGATGTCCGTCGGGACACCCGTCTTGATTACGACAGTACCAGCAGGCCGTTCGTCTGCTTGCGGGCGACCTCGAGACGCTGGGCGACGTTCTCCCAGTTGGCGATGTTCCACGCCGCCTTGACGTAATCCGCCTTGACGTTGAGGTAGTCCAGGTAGAAGGCGTGCTCCCACATGTCCAGCTGGAACAGCGGGATGGTGCCCTGCGCCGTGTTCGACTGCTGGTCGAAGAGCTGCTGGATGATCAGGCGCGAGCCGATCGAGTCCCAGCTGAGCACGGCCCAGCCGGAGCCCTGGATGCCGGTGGCCGCAGCCGTGAAGTGGGCCTGGAACTTCTCGAACGAGCCGAAGTACTCGTCGATCGCGGCCTTCAGCTCGCCCTCGGGCTGTCCTCCGCCGTTCGGCGACAGGTTGGTCCAGAAGATCGAGTGGTTGACGTGACCGCCCAGGTTGAAGGCGAGGTCCTTCTCGAGCTTGTTGACGTTCGCGAGATTGCCGCTCTCACGGGCCTCGGCGAGCTGCTCGAGTGCGGTGTTCGCTCCTGCGACGTAGGTCGCGTGGTGCTTGTCATGGTGGAGTTCCATGATCTTGCCGCTGATGTGCGGCTCGAGGGCTGCGAAGTCGTAGGGAAGGTCGGGGAGCGTGTAAATCGCCATATCGCATTCATCCAATCCGCGCCGCGCCGCGGCGCTTGCCGATCCTCCGCGCCACCGATGTGCGGCGTAGAGCGGACGTAACTCATCCTACTGACGACAACACGAGCCGGGACCAGTTCCTTCCGCCATATGACGAAAGACCCGCCTCCGGCAGCACCGGGGGCGGGTCTTCTCGTGTCAGGGTCAGACGTCGAGTCCGACGGGCACCGCAGCCTCGGTGCCGGGGATGCCCTCCTGCTGGGCGCGCTTGTCGGCCATGGCGAGCAGGCGACGGATGCGCCCGGCGACAGCATCCTTCGTCAGGGGCGGATCCGCGTGGTGACCGAGCTCGTCGAGGCTCGCATCACGATGCGCGAGACGCAGCTCTCCGGCGACCTTGAGGTGATCGGGCACTTCGTCCGCGAGGATCTCGAGAGCCCGCTCCACGCGCGCGCACGCGGCGACGGCCGCCTGTGCGGAGCGACGCAGGTTCGCGTCGTCGAAGTTCACCAGGCGGTTGACGCCCGCGCGGACTTCGCGGCGCTGACGCAGCTCCTCCCACGTGATGGCGGTCTTCTGCGCACCCATCTCGTTGAGGATCGTCCGGATCGCCTCGCCCTCGCGCACGACGACGCGCGGCATGCCGCGCACCTCACGGGCCTTCGCGGCCACGCCGAGACGGTGAGCGGCGCCGACGAGAGCCATGGCCGCCTCGCTCGAGGGGCACACCACCTCGAGCATCGCGGAGCGTCCCGGCTCGCTGAGCGTCCCCGCGGCCAGGAAGGCACCACGCCAGAGACCGGCGACCTCGGCCCGAGAGCCGGTGGTCAGGCGGTTGGGAAGCCCGCGCACGGGACGACGACGCTGGTCGAGCAGACCCGTCTGGCGGGCGAGCGTCTCCCCCTGCGTGATCACGCGCACGGCCCACCGGGCACCGTCGTTCGCCGTGCTCGACTGCACCTGGGCGATCTCGGGACGGACGCCGTAGATCTCGGCGAGGTCCCTGGCGACGCGACGCGCGAGCGTCTCGGCATCGACTTCGGCTTCCACAGCCACACGGCCGGCGATCGAATGCAGTCCACCGGCGAACCGGAGGATCGCGGTCACCTCGGCGACGCGCACCGTCGGAGGTGCGTTGCGGATGCTGACCAGCTCAGCCTTGACGTCGGTGGTTAGTGCCACGACACTCCTTCACGTTCACGCGCCGGATCGCGACGCAAACGTCCAGCCTACTCGGCCGGGCGACCCGCTACTCTCTGCCGAGGTCCCGATGACGGACATTGACGGCCACACCGGGGACGGCGGCGAGCCTGCGCGCGAGCTCCTCCGACATCGCGACGGAGCGGTGCTTGCCGCCGGTGCAGCCGATCGCGATCGTGGAGTGGCTCTTGTTCTCGCGTTGATAGCCCTCCAACACGGGAACCAGGGCTGCGGAGTAGGACTCGAGGAACTCCGTGGCGCCCTCGCGGGAGAGGACGTACTCGCGGACCGTCTCGTCTTGACCCGTGAGGCCGCGCAGCTCCTCGTTCCAGAACGGGTTGGGGAGGAACCGCATGTCGGCGACGATGTCGACGTCGGTCGGGAGCCCGTACTTGAATCCGAAGCTGAGGAGCGTGACGCGGTGCCGGGCCTCGCCCTCTTCGGAGAAGATGTCGGACACCTGCGTCGCCAGCTGGTGGATGTTGAGCGCAGAGGTGTCGATCACGAGATCGGCGGCCTCGCGGATCGGCGCCAGCCGCGTGCGCTCGATGCGGATGCCGTCGAGCAGGGTTCCGTCGCCCTGCAGCGGGTGCGGTCGCCGCACCGATTCGAACCGCCGGACCAGCACGTCGTCGGAGGCGTCGAGGAAGAGGACCCGTACCGAGCCACGGGAGCGGAGCGCGCGCGCGACGCCCGGGAAGTCGTCGAAGAGGTTTCGACCGCGCACGTCGACCACCGCCGCCACCTTGGGCAGCGCATTGCCGCCCATGTCGGTGAGGTCGAGCAGCGGGCGGAGGATCTGCGGGGGCAGGTTGTCGACCACGTACCAGCCGAGATCCTCGAGGGCGTTCGCCACCGTGGTCCGGCCGGCGCCCGACATCCCCGTGACGATGAGAAACTCGCCCTTGTCCCCAGTCATTGCTCTGCGCTCCCTCTCCCCCGTGCGTTCCAGCCTAGCGAGTGGAGAGGTGCGTGTGGATATTCTGTGCGAGCACCGGACCGATTCCCTGGACTTCCTGGATCTCCCCCGGCTGAGCCGCACGCAACGCCGTGACGGACCCGAAGTGCTTGAGCAGCACCTTGATCCGGGAGGCGCCGAGACCCGGCACTTCGGCCAGCACCGTCGTGATGTCGCCTCGGCGCTTCTTGCGCTGGTGGGTGATCGCGAAGCGGTGCGCCTCGTCACGCAGGCGCTGCAGCAGGTAGAGGGCCTCGCTCGTGCGGGGCAGGATCACGGGGAAGTCGTCGCCGGGCAGCCACACCTCCTCGAGACGCTTCGCGATGCCGCAGACCGCGATCTCGGTGTGTCCGGCGTCTCGAAGGGCACGCGCTGCCGCCTCGACCTGCGGCTGGCCGCCGTCCACGAGCAGGAGCTGCGGCGGGTAGGCGAACCGCGGCTTGCGACGGACGACGCCCTCTTCGCCGGCCTCCTCCTCCGGTTCCTCCGGACGGTCGAGATAGGCCAGACGACGGCGCAGCACCTGGTACATCGAGTCGGTGTCGTCGGTGGTCTCGGGGATGCCGAACGATCGGTACTGATCCTTGCGGGGAAGTCCGTCCTCGAACACCACCATCGATGCGACGACGTTCGTTCCGCCGAGGTGCGAGATGTCGAAGCACTCGATGCGCAGAGGGGCTTCGCTCATGCCGAGCGCGCTCTGCAGGTCGGTCAGCGCCTGGGTGCGTGCGACGTAGTCACTGGTGCGCCGCGTCTTGTAGCGGATGAGCGCCTGCTGCGCGTTCAGGGTCGCGGTGCGCATCAGATCGGCACGCTGACCCCGCTGCGCCACGGCGATCTCGGTCTTCTTCCCCCGACGCTCGCGCAACCACACCTCGAGCTCCGCGGCGTCGTCCGGAAGGGTCGGCACGAGGATGCGCCGCGGCACGTCCTGCGCGTCGCCGTAGGCGCGTTGCAGGACCTGGTCGACGAGCTCCGCGGTCGTGATGTCGATCTCCTTCTCGATCGTCATCGCCCGGACACCGCGCACGCGGCCGCCGCGGATCACGAAGTGCTGCACCGCCGCCGCCAGCTCGTCCTCGGCGATGCCGAAGAGATCGGCATCCTCATCGGGCTGGAGAACGAGAGCGCTCTTGCCGAGCACGGCTTCGATCGCCCCGAGCTTGTCGCGGTACTTCGCCGCCGCCTCGTAGTCCATCGCCGCGGAGGCGGCCAGCATCCGCGTGGTGAGCTCTTTCGTGAACCGCTCGTCTCCGCCGGCCATGAAGGCGACGAAATCGTCGACCATGGCGCGGTGCTCCTCGATCGTCACGGTCATCGAACACGGACCGCCGCACTTGCCGATCTGCCCGGGGAAGCACGGCCTCCCGGTCTGCATGGCGCGCTTGTAGCTCGCGTCGCTGCAGGTGCGGATCGGGAAGGCCTTGATCATGAGGTCGATGGTCTCGTGCACGGCCCAGACTTTGGGGAACGGACCGAAGTACCGCGCGCCGGGGATCTTGCGGTTGCGCGTGACGATCACCCGCGGCGCTTCGTCGCCCAGCGTCACCGCCATGAACGGGTAGGACTTGTCGTCCTTGTACCGCACGTTGAAGGGCGGATCGAACTCCTTGATCCACATGTACTCGAGCTGCAGGGAGTCGACGTCGGTCGGCACGACCGTCCACTCCACCGAGGACGCCGTGGTGACCATGCGGCGGGTGCGCTCGTGCAGCGTTCGCAGCGGAGCGAAGTAGTTCGACAGCCGCTGCCGGAGGTTCTTCGCCTTGCCCACGTACAGAACGCGTCCGTCGGCGTCACGGAACCGGTACACGCCCGGGTCCGTCGGGATCTCCCCTGTCCGCGGCTTGTACGGCAGGACGTCTGCCATCAGCTGGCCTTCCGCGCTGCGCGCCCCTCACCCAGGATCTCGCCGAGGAACAGCCCGGTGTGGCTCTCCTCCACGCGCGCGATCTGCTCCGGGGTGCCGGTGGCGATGATCTGCCCACCGCCCGAACCACCCTCGGGTCCCAGGTCGATCACCCAGTCGGCCGACTTGATCACGTCGAGGTTGTGCTCGATGACGATGACCGTGTTGCCCTTGTCGACGAGGCCGTTCAGCACCTCGAGCAGCTTGCGGACGTCTTCGAAGTGCAGTCCCGTCGTCGGCTCGTCGAGCACATAGATGCTGCGCCCATTGCTGCGCCGCTGGAGCTCGGTCGCCAGCTTGACGCGCTGCGCCTCGCCGCCGGAGAGCGTCGTCGCGGACTGGCCGAGCCGGACGTAGCCCAGCCCCACGTCCACCAGCGTCTTCATGTACCGGTGGATGGCCTGGATCGGCTCGAAGAAGTCCGCGGCCTCCTCGATCGGCATCTCGAGCACCTCGGCGATGTTCTTGCCCTTGTAGTGCACCGAGAGCGTGTCGCGGTTGTACCGCTTGCCGTGGCACACCTCGCAGTCCACGTAGACGTCGGGCAGGAAGTTCATCTCGATCTTGATCGTGCCGTCACCCGAGCACGCCTCGCAGCGCCCGCCCTTGACGTTGAAGCTGAAGCGTCCGGGAAGGTAGCCGCGGACCTTCGCTTCGGGCGTCTCGCTGAAGAGGGTGCGGATGCGGTCGAAGACACCCGTGTAGGTGGCCGGGTTCGATCGCGGCGTGCGACCGATCGGCGCCTGGTCGACGTGGACGACCTTGTCGAGGTTGTCTAGCCCCGTCACGCGGGTGTGCTTGCCCGGAACCGTGCGCGCACCGTTCAGGCGCGACGCGAGCACCTGGTAGAGGATGTCGTTCACGAGCGACGACTTGCCCGAGCCGCTGACGCCCGTGACGGCGGTCAGGACGCCGAGCGGGAAGTCGGCCGTGACGTTGCGCAGGTTGTTGGCCCGGGCGCCGACGACGCTGAGCATGCGCTTCTTGTCGATCTTCCGGCGCTTCTTCGGCATCGGGATCTCGCGGCGGCCCGAGAGGTACTGCCCGGTCATCGACTCGCTGTCGTCGAGCAGGGCCGAGTACGGTCCGGAATGCACGACCGCACCGCCGTTGACGCCGGCTCCCGGACCGATGTCGACGACCCAGTCGGCCGCCTCAATGGTCTCCTCGTCGTGCTCGACGACGATGAGCGTGTTGCCGAGGTCGCGGAGCTTGATGAGCGTGTTGATGAGGCGGCGGTTGTCACGCTGGTGCAGCCCGATGGACGGCTCGTCGAGAACGTAGAGGACACCGGTGAGCCCGGAGCCGATCTGCGTCGCGAGACGGATGCGCTGCGCCTCGCCACCCGAGAGCGAACCTGCCGAGCGGCTGAGGTTGAGGTACGAGAGCCCGACCTGCAGCAGGAAATCGAGGCGGAGACGGATCTCGCGGAGGACCTGGGCGGCGATCTTCGCCTCGCGGTCGGTCAACGTGAGGGTCTCCATGAAGGCGCGCGCATCCGCGAGGCTGAGGTGCGAGACCTCGGCGATCGAGTGGCCGTGCACCTGTACCGCCAGCACCTCGGGCTTGAGGCGGTTGCCGTCGCAGACGGGGCACGGCACCTCGCGGAGGTACTCGCCCCAGCGGCTGCGCTGCGTGTCGGACTCGGCCTGCAGGTACTGCCGCTCGATGTAGGGGACGACGCCCTCGAAGCCCGACGCGTACCTCATCTCGCGCCCGTACCGGTTCTTCCACTTGACGGTCACCTTGTAGTTCTCGCCACGGAGGACCGCGTCCTGCACATCGGAGTGGAGCTTGTGCCAGGGTGTGTCGAGGGAGAAGTCGAGGTCGCGGGAGAGGCCTTCGAGCAAGCGCTCGTAGTACTGGAACAGCCCCTTGCCCTGCGTGGTCCAGGGGATGATGACGCCCTCGCGGATCGAGAGGTCGGTGTCGCCGAGCATCAGATCGACGTCGACCGACATGCGCGTGCCGAGGCCGGAGCACGCGGGGCACGCACCGAACGGCGCGTTGAACGAGAACGTGCGCGGCTCGATCTCGGTGAGGGTCAGCGCATGCCCGTTCGGGCAGGCCAGCTTCTCGGAGAAGGTCTGCCAGGCGTCGTCGCCCTCGCCGTCGACGTAGTTGACCTGCACGACGCCGCCGGCGAGGCCCAGCGCGGTCTCGACCGAGTCGGTGACCCGGCTGAGGATCTCGTCGGACGCCACGAGCCGGTCGACGACCACGGCGATGTCGTGCTTGTAGCTCTTCTTGAGCGTCGGCGGCTCGGCGAGCTGGATGAGGTCTCCGTCGACGATCGCGCGCGAATAGCCCTTCGCGCCGAGTTCCCGGAAGAGGTCGACGAACTCGCCCTTCTTCTGCGAGACGATCGGAGCGACGATCTGGTACCGCGTGCGCTCGGGCAGCTCCATGAGCTGATCGGCGATCTGCTGCACGGTCTGGCGCTGGATCTTCTCCCCGCACTCGGGGCAGTGCGGAACGCCGATGCGCGCCCACAGCAGACGCATGTAGTCGTAGATCTCGGTGATCGTGCCGACGGTCGACCGCGGGTTGCGGTTCGTGGACTTCTGATCGATCGAGACGGCAGGGCTCAGACCCTCGATGAAATCGACGTCGGGACGGTCGACCTGACCGAGGAACTGGCGCGCGTAGGCGCTCAGCGATTCGACGTAGCGACGCTGCCCCTCGGCGAAGATCGTGTCGAACGCGAGGCTGGATTTCCCGGAACCGGACAGACCTGTGAACACGACGAGCGAGTCGCGCGGGATGTCGATGTCGACGTTCTTGAGATTGTGGACTCGGGCGCCGCGAACGCTGAGTTTTCCTGGGGTGGCAACGGGGACGATAGGCACCGGTCAAGTCTACGAGGGGCCACGGACATCGGCTCCGCGCACCCTGTGAGTACGCTCAGCCGAGGTCAGGACGGCGCCCGGCGAAGGGGCCGAGACCGTCGCGCAGCGCCGAGACCTCGGACACGTCCATGCCGACCGCGGCCATGACCTGGCGAGGGACGTCGATCGCCCGATCCCGCAGCGCTGCGCCGGCGGCGGTCAGCGTGATCTCCAGGCGTCGTTCGTCCTCGCTGCTGCGCTGCCGGATGACCAGGCCCTCGGCTTCGAGGCGCTTCACGAGGGGCGAGGCGGTGGCCGGTTCGAGCGCGAGGTCGGTGGCGAGATCGTTGAGCGTGCGCGGCGCGCGCTCCCAGAGAGCGAGCATCACCAGGTACTGCGGATGCGTGAGCCCGAGCGGTTCGAGGATCGGTCGGTAGATCGCGACGACGTTGCGCGCCGCGGTCACCAGCGCGAAGCAGAGCTGGTTCTCGAGTCGGAGAAGGTCGTCGGATGCCGTCACACCGCGACTATACATCGACCCTAATCGTTAGTACACTAATGAACATGGCACACGACCCGGATCGCACTCCCCTTCGCACCCGCATCCGCGAAGCCGGTGGGCTCTACGCCTGGGTGAACAGCAACCTGATCCGGTTCGCCGGACCCGCCTCGGTCGGCCCGTACGAGAAGACTCCTCCGCCCAGTGCCGCGGAGCGCGCCGAGCGCGCCTGCCCCTTGTGCGGCGCGCCGATGACCGAGCACGAGATCGACCGCAGCGGTCCGAAGACCCTGGTGCACTGCCCCTAGACCCACGCGTCGCCTCGACTCGCGGCGCGGAGCTCTGATCACTCCCGTCGTGAGGTCTCGTTCGCCTCGCGAGCGGCGTCGAGCCAGAACATGAGGGCGTCGTCGTCGCCCAGCACACCCGGTGACACATCGAGCCAGCTGTTCCCCATCGTCTTCGCGCCCATCACGGCGACGGCGACGCCGGACTGTGTGACGAGCGCTGCTCCGCTCTCCTCGTCCACCCGCACCAGAAGGACGCCGTTCTTCCGCGCTCCCACGAGGATGCGACCGTCGAGCAGGAAGGCCCGGGTGCCGAACATCCGCTTCTCCTCGACGTCGCGTCGATGGAGTTGAGTCGCGCGGCGAGCATGATCGCGGACACCGACATGCTGCACCAGATGGTGACGATGATGATCGACAGCATCGCGGAGTCGCCGTTCGCGAGCCACGGGCGGGCGAACTGCTCGAGACCGAGGATCTCGAGGAAGCCGTTGATCATGCCCTTCGGCGCGAAGACGCCGATGAACACCATGGCGAGGGCGGATGCCGAGAGCAGCACGGGCGTGAACATGAGGGCGCGGACGAACCGGTGGCCGCGGGGCTTCAGGTTCAGGTAGTACGCGATCATGAACGCACCCACGACCACGATCGGCAGGGTGACGACGAGCTGGAGGAT
>NZ_QDFV01000009.1 GCF_003075395.1 Microbacterium sp. TPD7012
AAGGTACCTCGGGGATAACAGGCTGATCTTGCCCAAGAGTCCATATCGACGGCATGGTTTGGCACCTCGATGTCGGCTCGTCGCATCCTGGGGCTGGAGTAGGTCCCAAGGGTTGGGCTGTTCGCCCATTAAAGCGGTACGCGAGCTGGGTTTAGAACGTCGTGAGACAGTTCGGTCCCTATCCGCTGCGCGCGTAGGAAATTTGAGAGGATCTGACCCTAGTACGAGAGGACCGGGTTGGACGAACCTCTGGTGTGTCAGTTGTTCCGCCAGGAGCACCGCTGATTAGCTACGTTCGGGATGGATAACCGCTGAAAGCATCTAAGCGGGAAGCCGGCCTCAAGATGAGATTTCCATACCTTCGGGTGAGAGGCTCCCAGCCAGACTACTGGGTTGATAGGCCAGATGTGGAAGTGCAGCAATGCATGCAGCTGACTGGTACTAATAAGCCGATGACTTGATAACACACCGTTTGTTGGTGCTACGCGTCCACTGAGTGGTTCTCGATGTACGGTCGAGAACCGCATAACAACAATGACTTTGTTATGTGTTTGATTGAAACATCAATAGTGTTTCGGCGGCCATAGCGTGAGGGAAACGCCCGGTTACATTCCGAACCCGGAAGCTAAGCCTCACAGCGCCGATGGTACTGCAGGGGGGACCCTGTGGGAGAGTAGGACACCGCCGGACTTCTTTTAAGCAAATGGCCACCCATCGATGGGTGGCCATTTTGCGTTTACAACGAAAACAGGGAGCATCATGCCGGAAGACGAAGAGCGCCGTCCGCGTCGCGACAACGACAGCGGATCGCGCAACCAGCGTCCTTCCGGCGGCCGCCCCGCACGCGATCGAGACGCCGCACCCCGCCGTGACGGAGACAACCGCTCCGGTGACCGCGCTCCGCGTCGTGAGGGTGGCGGGTACAACCGCGACTCTGCTCCTCGTCGTGAGGGTGGCGGGTACAACCGTGATTCCGCTCCTCGTCGTGAGGGCGGCTATAACCGTGACTCTGCTCCTCGTCGCGACGGTGACAACCGCGCACCGCGTCGTGAGGGCGGTTACAGTCGTGAGGGCGGTTACAACCGTGACTCTGCTCCGCGTCGTGAGGGCAGCGGGTACAACCGTGATTCTGCTCCGCGTCGTGAGGGCGGCGGTTACAACCGTGATTCTGCTCCGCGCCGTGAGGGCGGGTACAACCGTGACTCTTCACCGCGCCGTGAGGGCGGGTACAACCGTGATTCCGCGCCGCGCCGTGAGGGCGGGTACAACCGTGATTCCGCGCCGCGCCGTGAGGGCGGGTACAACCGTGACTCCGCTCCTCGTCGCGAGGGCGGCGGCTATAACCGGGATTCGGCTCCTCGTCGCGAGGGCGGCGGCTATAACCGGGATTCGGCTCCGCGTCGTGAAGGCGGCTATAACCGGGATTCGGCTCCGCGTCGTGAAGGCGGCTATAACCGGGATTCGGCTCCGCGTCGTGAAGGCGGTTACAACCGCGATTCCGCACCGCGTCGCGAGGGCGGGTACAACCGTGACTCCGCACCGCGTCGTGACGGTGACAACCGCTCCGGCGACCGCGCTCCGCGTCGCGAGGGCAGCTACAACCGTGACTCCGCACCGCGCCGTGACTCCGGTTCCGACCGTGATCGCTCCCGGTCCTATCCGCAGCGCGGGGGCTCGGGGCGCGAGCGTCCGGTCCAAGCGGCCGATGAGCGTCCGCGTTTCAACGACCCGCACATTCCGGACGAGATCACGGCCCGCGATCTGCACACGTCTGCTCGCAATGAGCTCAAGACGCTGAGCAAGGAGAACGCCGACCTCGTGGCCCGTCACCTCGCGATGGCGTCGCAGCTCATCGACGAGGATCCTGCGCTGGCGCACGAGCACGCCCTGGCGGCGTCACGTCGTGCCGGACGGATCGCGATCGTTCGCGAAACCCTCGGCATCACGGCCTACGCGACCGAGGACTTCGCCCTCGCGCTTCGCGAACTGCGCACCTACCGCCGCATCTCCGGCAAGGACGATCAGATCGCCCTCATGGTCGACAGCGAGCGCGGCATCGGACGACCGGACCGTGCGCTCGAGACGGGTCGCGCCGTCGACCGCAGCGCGCTCACGACCCCGGTACGCGTCGCTCTCGCGATCGCGATGTCCGGAGCTCGCCTCGACCAGGGCGATCTCGAGCTCGCGCTGGGTGAGCTCGAGATCCCCGAACTCGATCCCGATCGCGCCTTCGAGTGGAGCCCGGCGCTGTTCGCCGCTCGCGCCGCTGTGCTGGAGGATCTCGGACGCGACGAGGAAGCTGCTTTCTGGGCGCACCGCGCCGACGTCGCTGCCGAGGCCCTCGGCGTCGACGAAGCGGGTGATGAAGAGCTGATCGTCGAGGACGGCCTCATCGAAGGCGACTTCGACGATGATGAGTCCGCCACGGACGCTGATGCCGTGGAGCTCGCCGCTGACGAGCCCCTTGCCGAAGACTCTGCAGATGACTCTGTCGTCGATGAGATCGCGGCCGACGAGTCCGTGATCGAAGAGCTCACGGTCGAGGACGAGGTCCGCGAACTCCTCGGCGAGGACGACGACGCCGCTTCTGACGACGACGCCGCCCCTGACGACCACAAGGCTCAGGGCTCGGAGCAGGAGGCGTAGTGGCGCTGTTCTCCCGGAAGCGACCGGTCGCGTCCACTCCGCTCGACGGCGTCGACACCGTGCTGGCCGATCTGGACGGCGTGGTCTACGCCGGCCCGGGCGCGCTGCCGTTCGCGGTCGACAGCCTGAACCGGGCGGGGGAGTCCGCACGACTCGGCTACATCACCAACAACGCCGCCCGCACCGATGCGTCCGTCGCGGCCCACCTGAGCAGCCTCGGCCTCGAGGTGGCGGCATCCGACGTCGTGACGAGTCCGCAGGCTGCGATGCGCCTGCTCGCGGGTATCCTCCCGGCACCCGCCACGATCCTCGTGGTCGGTGGCGATGGTCTGGTCGACGAGGTCACGAAGGCCGGATACACGGTCACCCGCAGCGCCGAGGACTCGCCTGCCGCTGTCGTTCAGGGCTTCGCTCCCGAGGTCGCCTGGACGGACCTTGCAGAGGCCGCGTTCGCCCTCAAGCTTCCGGAAGAAGAGGGCGGTATCCCCTGGATCGCCACGAACACCGACTGGACGATTCCGCGAGAGCGCGGTGTCGCCCCCGGTAACGGCACCCTGGTGTCCGCCGTGCACACCGCGATCGGACGCCTGGCGACCGTCGCGGGCAAGCCGGAGGCTCCGATCTTCGAAGAGGCCCTCGCGCGTTTCGGCGCGCAGAAGGCGCTGTTCATCGGCGACCGCCTCGACACCGACATCATGGGAGCGAGCCGTGTCGGCATCGACTCGGTGCTGGTGCTCACCGGCATCGATCGTCCGAAGCACGTGCTGGCAGCGCCCGAAGGCTCGCGTCCCACCTACATCCTCGGCGACCTGCGGGAGCTGCATGAGCCGTACCCCGAGGCGATCGAGAAGGACGGCGTCTTCCAGGTGAACGGAGCCGCTGTGCGGGTCTCGGGAGCCGACGTCGAGATCGTCGCCGACTCGGGCGTGCAGATCGACCTGCTCCGCGCAGGTGCCGCAGCGATCTGGGCATCCGGTACACCGGTGTTCGTCCTCCGCGTGCCGGAGCGCCTCTACGACGATCCGTTCCACCGACCCTGATCGACGGACGCCGTGGCTCCGTCGTCCGTCCGCCGTGCCGCGTACAGTAGGACCGTGAGCGATGAGACGACGAGCGCGCCGACCGACGGTCTGTGGAGTCGCCTGCGCCTGATCGAGGGGCAGCCGCTGCCCGCGCGTGCGGATGCCTATTCGGCCCTGCACGACGAGCTGTCACGCCGTCTCGAGACCGGCGCGAAGCTCGACCAACGGGAGACCCCGGGATCCCGATGACGCGACTCGACGCCGCCCTCGCCGCCCGAGGACTCGCCCGTTCGCGCAGCCACGCCGCCACACTCATCTCCGAGGGGCTCGTGAGCGTCGATGGCCGACCGGTCGTGAAGTCCTCGACGCCGGTGCCGGACACCGCCGAGATCACGATCGCGGGCTCGGACCACTACGTGGGTCGCGCCGCGCACAAGCTCATCGCCGGCCTCGACGGCTTCGCGGTCCCCGTCGAGGGGAGGCTGGCGCTCGACATGGGCGCCTCGACCGGCGGATTCACCCAGGTGCTGCGTGAGCGCGGCGCCCGACGAGTGCTCGCGGTCGACGTGGGGCACGGCCAGCTGGCGCCGTCGATCGCGGCCGACGACGGCGTGGTGGCGGTCGAGGGATACAACGTTCGCCACATGACGCCCGAGAACCTCGCCGAGACGACGGGCGAACGCGATCTCCCGGAGCTCCTCGTCGGCGACCTCTCCTTCATCTCCCTCGAGCTCGTGCTGCCGGCGGTCGCCGGCGTGGCCGCACCGGGGTCCGACATCCTGCTCCTCGTGAAGCCGCAGTTCGAGGTCGGCCGCACCGCCGTGCGCGGCGGTCTGGTGACCGACCCCGCCACCCGCGCGGATGCCGTCGCACGCACCGTATGGAGTGCCTGGGACGTCGGTCTCGGCATGCTCGGCATCCTTCCCTCCCCGATCCTCGGCACGCACGGCAATGCGGAATATCTCGCGCACCTCGCGCCGGGACGCGGCAGCAATCCGACAGAATGGTTGGACAGCATCAATCGACTGGCAGGGGGACGATGAACGAGCGCAGGATCCTGGTCGTCGCCCATGCCGGCCGCGTCGAGACCGTGGAGGCCGCCCGTCGCGTGATCGACGCGCTGCGAGGGGCAGGAGCCCGACCGTTCCTCGCGGCTGACGATCACGCCGCGCTGACCGCGGTCGACGGGTTCTTCGCCGACGTCGACGTGCTCGACGCGTCGTCGGAGTCCGCAGACCTCGAGCTCGCGATCGTGTTGGGCGGCGACGGAACGATCCTGCGGGCAGCTGAGCTCGTCCGCGACAGCGGTGCGCCGGTGCTCGGCATCAACATGGGCCACGTCGGCTTCCTCGCCGAGATCGATCGCGATGACATGGATGACGCGGTGCGCCGCGTGATCGACCGCGACTACGAGGTCGAGGAGCGCCTCGCCCTGTCGGTGCGGGTGAAGGACGCGGCGGGCGCCGTCGTCTACGACACCTGGGCGCTGAACGAGGCGACGGTCGAGAAGGCCAGCCGAGAGCGGATGATCGAGGTCGTGCTCGAGATCGACGGTCGCCCGCTGTCGAGCTTCGCGTGCGACGGCATGGTGGTCTCGACGCCGACCGGATCCACCGCCTACAACTTCTCCGCCGGCGGGCCGGTGATCTGGCCGAGCGTCGAGGCGATCGCCGTGGTGCCCCTGTCGGCGCACGCGCTGTTCGCCAAGCCGCTGGTCGTCAGCCCCGACGCCGCTGTCGCGATCGAGATGCTGGAGCGCACCGACGGCTCCGGCATCCTGTGGTGCGACGGCCGGCGTTCGCACGATCTGCCTCCGGGTGCTCGCGTCGTCGTCCGCCGGTCTTCGCGTCCGGTTCGTCTGGCACGCCTGCACCACGCAGCCTTCACCGATCGGCTCGTGCGCAAGTTCCGTCTGCCCGTCGAAGGATGGCGCGGGCAGGAGCCGGGGAAGACGCCATGATCGAGGAGATGCGGATGCAGGGCCTCGGCGTGATCGCCGATGCCGTACTGCCCCTCGGCCCCGGCTTCACAGCCATCACGGGCGAGACGGGCGCGGGCAAGACGATGGTGGTCACCGGCCTCGGACTGCTGCTCGGTCAGCGTGCCGATTCCGGTGCCGTGCGCGCCGGCGCCGCGCAGGCCTCGGTCGCCGGAGTCTGGATCGTTCCCGAGAAGGGCGACGTCGCCGACATCGTGACGGATGCCGGAGGCGAGCTCGAACCTGCCGGCGCCGACCTCGCGGAACTCTACGTGTCCCGCACCCTGAGCGCCGAGGGTCGCAGCCGCGCCAGCGTCGGTGGTCGTGCGGCCCCCGCGGGAGTGCTGTCGGCTCTCGCCGAAGAGCTCGTGGTCGTTCACGGACAGTCCGAGCAGCTCCGCCTGCGCTCGGCCGCCGCGCAGCGCGACGCCCTCGACCGCTTCGGTGGCGCCCCCGTCGCGACGGCTCTCGCGGCGTACTCGGCATCCTTCTCCCGCTGGCGGACTCTCGACGCCGAGATCACCGAGATCTCCGAGAACCGCGATCGCCGCGCCGAGGAGGCCGCGCGCCTCCGCGAGGCCCTCGCCCTCATCGAGGCCACGGCCCCGGAGCCGGGGGAGGACCAGGAGCTGAGCGAACGCGCCGAACGCCTCGCCAACTCCGAGGAGCTGCGCCTGGCGGCATCCCTCGCGCACGGCGCGCTGTCGAGCGAGGAGGGTGAGCCGGATGCCTCCGGCCTCGTCGCCGAGGCTCGCCGGCTGCTCGAGCGCGTCTCCGACTCGAAGCTCACCGAGATCGCCGAGGGCATCGCCGACATCGGCTATCGGATCGCGGATGCGGCCGGCCAGCTCTCCGCGTACCTCGCGGATCTCGACGAGTCGGGTCCGCACGAACTCGCCGCGGTCGAGGAACGTCGTGCCGCCCTGGGAACGCTGGTCCGCGCGCACGGCTCGCTCGACGAGGCCCTCGAGGTGTGGCGGACCGGGTCCGCGCGTCTCGCCGAGCTCGACGACGACGGCGAGCGGATCGAGCGGCTCACCGAGGAACGGGATGCGGTGCGTGCCGAGCTCGATGCGCATGCCGCCGCGCTGACCACGGAGCGTGCGTCTGCCGCGACGCGTCTGGGCGCCGCGGTCACGGAGGAGCTGCATGCCCTCGCGATGCCGGATGCTCGTCTCGAGGTGGCCGTCACGGAAGGTGCAGAGAGCACGCACGGCCGCGACGACGTCGCGATCCTGCTCGCGCCGCATCCGGGTGCCGAACCCCGCTCCGTGGGAAAGGGCGCCTCCGGGGGAGAGCTCTCCCGCGTGATGCTGGCGATCGAGGTCGTCATCGCCGGGACCGACCCGGTGCCGACCTTCGTGTTCGACGAGGTCGACGCGGGCATCGGTGGCGCAGCCGCGATCGAGGTGGGTCGACGACTCGCCCGGCTTGCAGAGAAGTCGCAGGTCATCGCGGTCACGCATCTCGCGCAGGTCGCGGCCTTCGCGAACAATCACCTGTCCGTCGTGAAGTCCAACGACGGAGCCGTCACCGCCTCCAGCGTGCGGCTTCTGGAGGGCGAGGAGCGGGAGGCCGAGATGGCCCGCCTGCTGTCGGGACTCGCCGATTCGGACGCCGCTCTGACCCACGCCCGAGAACTTCTCAGCCTCGGCGCCCCTGCTGCCTGATAGGATCGAAGCCCGTGATGAACTCTTCTTCTGCGGGGCCCAAGAACGACACGACCAAGCACATCTTTGTGACAGGTGGTGTCGTTTCGTCTTTGGGCAAGGGGCTCACGGCTGCCAGCCTGGGCAACCTCCTCACCGCTCGCGGACTGCGCGTCGTGATGCAGAAGCTCGACCCGTACCTGAACGTCGATCCGGGCACGATGAACCCCTTCCAGCACGGCGAGGTCTTCGTGACCGACGACGGCGCCGAGACCGACCTCGACATCGGCCACTACGAGCGGTTCCTCGACATCAACCTGTCGCAGGCAGCCAACGTGACGACGGGCCAGATCTACTCGCAGGTCATCGCGCGCGAGCGCCGGGGCGAGTACCTCGGCGACACCGTGCAGGTCATCCCGCACATCACCGACGAGATCAAGCGCCGCATGCGCCTGCAGGCTCACGAGGAGCCGCGTCCTGACGTGATCATCACCGAGGTCGGCGGCACGGTCGGCGACATCGAGTCGCAGCCGTTCCTCGAGGCCGCCCGCCAGCTCCGTCACGAGCTCGGCCGCGACAGCGTGTTCTTCGTGCACGTCTCGCTGGTGCCCTTCATGGGGGCGTCGGGGGAGCAGAAGACCAAGCCCACCCAGCACTCGGTCGCGGCCCTCCGCCAGGTCGGCATCCAGCCGGACGCCCTGGTGCTCCGCAGCGACCGTCCGGTCAGCGCGAGCAACCGCAACAAGATCGCGCTCATGTGCGACGTCGACGTCGAGGGCGTCATCAACACCGTCGACCTGCCGAGCATCTACGACATCCCGTCGACGCTCAACGACCAGGGGCTGGACTCGTACATCGTGCGTCGTCTCGGTCTCGACCAGAAGGCCGCGGAAGAGGTCGACTGGACGCGCTGGAGCAAGGTGCTGCACGCTGTGCACAACCCCAAGCACGAGGTCACGATCGGCCTCGTCGGCAAGTACATCGACCTGCCTGACGCCTACCTCTCGGTCACCGAAGCCCTCAAGGCGGGTGGATTCGCGCAGGAGACCAAGGTCAACATCCGCTGGATCCCCTCGGACCTCTGCGAGACGCCCGAGGGCGCCCAGGAGCAGCTGGCCCAGGTCGACGGCATCTGCGTGCCCGGCGGCTTCGGCATCCGCGGTATCGAAGGCAAGCTGGGGGCGCTGAAGTTCGCCCGCGAACAGGGCATCCCGACGCTCGGCCTCTGCCTCGGCCTGCAGTGCATGGTGATCGAGTACGCACGCGACGTGGCCGGCATCGCCGGAGCATCGTCGAGCGAGTTCGACCCGGAGACCACGGAGCCCGTGATCGCGACGATGGCCGAGCAGATCGAGATCCTCGACGGCGGCGACCTGGGCGGCACGATGCGCCTCGGCCTGTACCAGGCGGCCCTCGCCGATGGTTCACTCGCCCGTGAGCTCTACGGTGCCCCTGAGGCCTCGGAGCGGCACCGTCACCGCTACGAGGTGAACAACGCGTACCGCGACCGTCTCTCCGACGCGGGTCTGGTGTTCTCCGGCCTCAACCCGGAACTCGACCTCGTCGAGTACGTCGAGCTGCCGCGCGACGTGCACCCGTACTACATCGCGACGCAGGCGCACCCCGAGCTGCGCTCGCGTCCGACCGACCCGCACCCGCTGTTCCGCGGACTGGTGGGCGCCGCGATCGAGCGTCACCGCGCCAGCGAGCTGTTCGACGTCAGCGCCGATGACTGACGCGACCGGAGAGCTCCGCGACGAGCCGTTCTCTCCGGAGGTGCTCACGAGCGACCTCGTCTACGAGGGCAGGGTCTGGGACGTGCGCTCCGACCGCGTGCGGTACGGCGACGGCGAGATGGTGCGGCAGTACGTCGCGCACACGGGTGCCGTGGCGATCCTCGCGCTGGACGACGAGGGCCGCGTCCTGCTGATCCAGCAGTACCGGCATCCGATCCGTCACCGTGACTGGGAGCTGCCGGCCGGCCTTCTCGACGTCGCCGGCGAGGAGCCGCTCGAGGCCGCGAAGCGCGAGCTCGCCGAGGAGGCCGACCTGGTCGCGGCGCACTGGGAACCGCTCGTGTCGTCGTGGACCACGCCGGGCGGCAACGACGAGATGATCCACATCTTCCTCGCGACGGGTATCTCGGCCGCCGAGTCCGCGCACGACCGCGAGGACGAAGAGGCCGACATCCGCGTCGAGTGGGTACCCCTCTCGGACGCGGTCGACGCCGTCCTCGCCGGGCGCATGCGCAACGGCATCCTCTCGATCGGAGTGCTCGCGGCGGCGCAGAGGCTGCGCGATCGGCTCTGAGGATGCTGCTTCCTCGCGCTCTCGACCTCTACCTGCGACACGTCACGATCGAGCGCGGTCTGAGTGCGCACACCATCGCGGCCTACCGACGAGACCTGGACGGGTACCGGGAATGGCTGGAGGCCGACGGCATCGGCGACACCGCCGACATCACCCCGGCCGTGATCGGCCGCTTCATCACGGAGCGATCGTCGGCTGAGCCGCCCCCGGCGTCGACCAGCCTCGCCCGGCTGCAGTCGTCGGTGCGGGGCTGGCATCGGTTCCTCGCGAGGGAGGGCATCGAGGCCGATGACCCGAGCGGGAGGCTCCGTCCTCCGAAGGCTCCGCGTCGGCTTCCGAAGGCGCTGACGATCGACCAGGTCGAGCGCCTGCTCGCCGCGCCGTCGCCGGAGGCCCCCGTCGGCATCCGGGACCGCGCCCTTCTCGAGCTCCTGTACGCGACCGGCGCCCGCGTGTCGGAGGCGATCGGGCTCGACGTCGACGACCTCGCCCACGGCGATGTGCTGCGGCTGCGCGGCAAGGGGTCGAAGGAGCGGATCGTGCCGATCGGGTCGTTCGCGCGCGACGCTGTGGACGCCTACCTGACCAGGGTGCGCCCGGGGCTCGCCGCCAAGGGACGGGCGTCGTCGCGCCTGTTCCTCGGTGCGCGAGGGGCGCCCCTGTCCCGACAGAGCGCGTGGCTGATCATCCGTGCCGCCGCCGAGGCCGCCCAGATCACGAGCGAGGTCTCACCGCACACGCTGCGGCACTCCTTCGCGACGCACCTGCTGCAGGGCGGCGCCGACGTGCGCGTGGTGCAGGAGCTCCTCGGGCACGCGTCGGTCGCGACGACGCAGATCTACACCCACGTGTCGGTCGACACGCTGCGCGACATCTACGCGACCTCTCATCCCCGGGCCCGCTGAGGCGCTGTGCCGCGTGCCGGGAGGCCACAGAACAGGGCGGCCGCTAGAATCGACCAAGCACGAAGGAGCAGGAGAACCGGTGGTTGAGAAAGCGGCGAAGTCCAGGGCGAAGGCACAGAAGGCCGACGAGACCCCCATGGGACCCACCGGCCGTCCGTATCACGGGTTCGCCACGCCCGAGCCGCTGAAGTCGCACGGTCCGGCGCGCATCATCGCGCTGTGCAACCAGAAGGGCGGCGTCGGCAAGACGACGACCACCATCAACCTCGCCGCGGCCCTCGCCGAGTACGGTCGCAAGGTGCTCGCGGTCGACTTCGATCCGCAGGGCGCGCTCTCGGCCGGTCTCGGCATCCAGACGCACGACGTCCCCACGATCTACGACCTGCTGCTCGACACGAAGCGCGACGCGCACGACGCGATCGTCCACTCGAGCGTCGAGGGTCTCGACGTCATGCCGGCGAACATCGACCTCTCCGCTGCCGAGGTGCATCTCGTCAACGAGGTGGCTCGCGAGACGATCCTCGCCCGAGTGCTCCGCCAGGTGGCGGGGGAGTACGACGTCATCCTCATCGACTGCCAGCCGTCTCTCGGACTGCTCACCGTGAACGCGCTCACGGCGGCGCACGGTGTGATCATCCCGCTCGAGTGCGAGTTCTTCGCCCTGCGCGGGGTCGCGCTGCTGATCGAGACCATCGACAAGGTCCGTGACCGCCTGAACCCGTCGATCACGATGGACGGGCTCCTGGCGACGATGTACGACGCCCGCACGCTGCACTCCCGCGAGGTGCTCGAGCGCGTCGTGGAGACGTTCGGCGACGACGTGCTGGAGACCGTGATCGGCCGCACCGTGAAGTTCCCGGATGCCTCGGTCTCAGGTGTGCCCATCACCGAGTTCGCTCCGGAGCACGCCGCCGCCCAGGCGTACCTGCGGCTGGCCCGGGAGCTGGTCGCCCGTGGCGCCGTCGCCTGACGAGAGCGCTGACCGGGCGGACGAGATCGCGGATCCCGCCGAGGGATTCCGTGTCTCGCTGTCGAACTTCGACGGCCCCTTCGATCTGCTGCTGAACCTCATCTCCAAGCACGAGATGGACATCACCGAGGTGTCGCTGAGCGCGGTCACCAACGAGTTCATCGCCTACCTGAGCCAGCTCGACGACGACGAGGAGCTCGATCAGGCATCCGAGTTCCTGGTGGTCGCCGCCACGCTGCTCGACATGAAGGTCGCCGGCCTCCTGCCGCAGGGCGAACTGGTCGATGCCGAGGCGGTGGCGCTGCTCGAGGCGCGCGACCTGCTGTTCGCCCGCCTGCTGCAGTACCGGGCCTTCAAGGAGGTCTCGACGTGGTTCTCCCGCTGCCTGCAGCGCGAGGACCGCCGGCATGTGCGCGCGGTGCGCCTCGACGAGAAGCACCGCCGTCAGACACCCGAGCTCGTGTGGTCGCTCACGGTCGACGACTTCGCCGCCCTCGCGCTCCTGGCCTTCGCGCCGAAGGAGATCCCGCACGTCGGACTCGATCATCTGCACGCGCCGCTGATCAGCATCCGCGAGCAGGCGGCGATCGTCGTGACGCTGCTGCGCGGCACGGAGTCGGTCAGCTTCCGCGAGCTCGTCGCCGGAGTCACCGAGCCGGGCATCGTCGTCGCGCGCTTCATCTCCGTGCTGGAGCTGTACCGCCATGCGGCTCTGTCCTTCGAACAACTGGAACCGCTCGGCGAGCTCACGCTCCGCTGGGCAGCCGACGCCTGGTCGGATGAGACGCTGGCGACCCTGGGAGCCGACTATGACCGATGACACCTCCACGACGGACTCCGCGGTCGAGGAGACCGTCCGCGACACCCCGCTCTCCGAGCGCATCGAGGCGATCCTGCTGATCGTGGACGAGCCGATCGGCCTGATGGCGCTGGCCGCCGCCGTCGGATCACCGGTGCCCGCCGTCCGGCAGACGCTCGAGACGCTCGTCGACGACTACGACGGGCGAGGGCACGGCCCGCGCCGCGGATTCGAGCTGCGCGAGGTCGGCGGAGGCTGGCGGCTCTACGTGCGCGAGGACCATGACGGCCTCGTCGCCGAGTTCATCGGCGGGCAGGCGCCGGCCCGTCTGTCGCAGGCGGCGCTCGAGACCCTCGCCGTGATCGCCTACAAGCAGCCCGTGACGCGCAGCCAGGTCGCCTCGATCCGCGCGGTGAACGTGGACTCCGTGGTGCGCACCCTGCTCGCCCGCGGTCTCATCACCGAGCTGTTCGCCGACTCCGAGACCGGAGCGATCAACTACGGCACCTCCGACGCGCTTCTGCAGCACCTGGGCATCAACTCGCTCGACGAGCTGCCCCCGATCTCTCCGCTGCTCGACGACGGCGCTGACGGCTTCGACGAAGGGACCATCCGATGACGGACATCACCAACGAGGGCGCACCCGAGGGCGTCCGCCTGCAGAAGGTGCTCGCCGCCGCCGGGGTGGCCTCGCGCCGTGTCGTCGAGAACTACATCGTCGAGGGGCGCATCCGCGTCAACGGCGTGGTCGTCGAAGAGCTCGGCCGGAGGATCGACCCGGAGCACGATCTGGTCGACGTCGACGGCACCGCGATCCAGCTCGACGTCTCCAAACGGTACGTCATGCTCAACAAGCCGACCGGCGTCGTGAGCAGCATGAAGGACGAGAACGGCCGTCCCGACCTCCGTCGTTTCACCGCCGACTACGAGGAGCGCCTGTACAACGTCGGCCGGCTCGACGCCGAGACGAGCGGTCTGCTCATTCTCACCAACGACGGCGGGCTGGCGCATGTGCTGGCCCACCCGTCGTTCGGCGTGACGAAGGTGTACATCGCCAAGGTCGAGGGGACGGTCCTGCCGCAGACGATCTCGAAGCTCACGAAGGGGATCGAGCTCGACGACGGTCCGATCGCGGCCGACAAGGCGCGCCTGCTCGACACGTCGCGCGGTTCGAGCCTGGTCGAGCTGACCCTCCACTCCGGACGCAACCGCATCGTGCGTCGGATGCTGGCCGCGGTCGGTCACCCGGTCACCGAGCTCGTCCGCCGCCAGTTCGGGCCGCTCCACCTGGGAACCCTCCCGGCGGGGAAGACGCGGGAACTGAGTAAAATCGAACTCGGCGCGCTTCTGACCTTGTCGCGCCAGGATTCCGGTGTCGCCGAGGCGCCAGGCGAGCAGCAGGAGAACGAGTGACCGATACGACGAGTGCGCCCACGGCGCGGAAGGCCGGCGTCGTCGCGCCTCGGCTCTCCGGCACCGTCCGCATCGTCGGTGCCGGTCTGCTCGGCGCGAGCGTCGGGCACGCCCTCCGGGCGAAGGGGATCGACGTCGTCCTCACCGACGCCTCACCGGCGCAGCTGCGTCTCGCGGTCGACTATGGCGCCGGTCGTCTCGCCGCCGATGACGACGCGCCTTCCCTCATCGTCGTGGCCGTGCCGCCGGACGTCACCGCCGACGTGATCGAGGCCGAGCTCGCTCGATACCCCGATGCCGTCGTGACAGACGTCGCGAGCGTGAAGCTCGAGCCGTTCCGCACGCTCCAGGCTCGCGGTGTCGACCTCACCCGCTACATCGGCTCGCATCCGCTCGCCGGTCGCGAGCGCGGCGGAGCGATCTCCGCCCGTGCCGACCTCTTCATCGGACGTCCCTGGGTCGTCTGCCGCGATGAGGACACGAAGGCCGCCGATCTCGCGCTCGTCGAGGCGCTCGCGCTGGACGTCGGCGCGATGCCGCTGGAGATGACACCGGAGGAGCATGACCGCTCGGTCGCGCTGACCTCGCACGTGCCCCAGGTCGTCGCCAGTCTTCTCGCCGCCCGCCTCGCCGGTGCCGAGGAGGGAGCTCTGCGCCTTGCAGGCCAGGGCGTCCGCGACACGACCCGCATCGCGGCATCCGCTCCCGAGCTCTGGGTGCAGATCCTCGGCGCGAACGCCGGACCGGTGGTCGAGATCCTCGATGCGCTGGCCGCCGACCTCGGTGAGATCTCCGATGCCCTGCGTGAGCCCGGTGCGCCGGGTGCTCGCCGCGTCGTCGCGGAGACGATCCGCCAGGGCAACGACGGCGTCGACCGGCTCCCCGGCAAGCACGGTCAGAACCGGCGTTTCGAGTCGCTCATCGTGATGATCGACGACACCCCCGGTCAGCTCGGACGCCTCTTCGGCGAGCTCGGGGAACTCGGTGTCAACGTCGAGGACCTGCGTCTCGAGCACTCGCCGGGCGCACAGTTCGGCCTGGCGGAGATCAGCGTCGAGCCGGCGACCCTGCACGGGGCGATCACGGGACTCGAGGAACGCGGATGGCGGATTGCAGGGAATACGAATGACTGACACCTCGTTCTCCTCCACGGACGCCACCAAGTTCATCGCGATCGACGGCCCCGCGGGGTCCGGCAAGTCCAGCGTGTCGAAGGCTGTCGCGCGCAGGCTCGGCTTCGGCTACCTCGACACGGGGTCCGCCTACCGTGCACTCGCCTGGCACGTGCTCGACCGCGGAGCGGACACCTCGGATGCCGACGCGGTGCGAGCCGCGGCATCCGATTTCCCGGTCGTGCTCGGGCTCGACCCCGACGACCGGACCGTGCGGGTCGGCGACGTCGAGGTGACCGAGGCGATCCGCGATCCGCGGGTCTCCGGCGCCGTCAGCGGTGTGGCCAGGGTCGCCGAGGTGCGCGCCCAGGTGAACGAGCTGTTCCGTTCCCTCGTCGCAGACGCCGCGTATCCCGCGGTCGTCGTGGAGGGGCGCGACATCACGACCGTCGTCGCCCCCGACGCCCCCGTGCGGATCCTCCTGACCGCGGCCCCCGAAGTGCGGGCCGCCCGACGTGCCGGCGAACTCGCCGGCGAGAACGCGGATGCCGTCGCCGCAGCGCTGCACAAGCGCGACGCATCCGACAGCGCCGTCGTCGACTTCCTGAACGCCGCAGACGGCGTCGAGGTCGTCGACTCGACGGACCTTGATTTTTCCCAGACCATCGACGCCGTTCTCTCGGTGATCGAGCAACACCGAGGAGCACACCGTGGCTGACGACGAATACGAAGGCGGCCCCGACCAGCTCGCCGAGAAGATGGAGCTGATCGACGAGGAGCTCGCCGAGCAGCGCGCCGAGACGCTCCGCGCAGGTCTGGCGGACTACGAGCTCGACGACGAGGATGCCGCGCTCCTCGCCGGCATCACCATGGGCGAGGACGGGATCATGTTCAGCCCGGCTCTGCCGGTGGTGGCGATCGTCGGTCGACCGAACGTGGGCAAGTCCGCGCTCGTCAACCGCATCCTCGGCCGTCGCGAGGCTGTCGTGGAGGACACCCCCGGTGTCACCCGCGACCGCGTGACCTACAAGGCCGAATGGGCCGACCGCCGGTTCTCGCTCGTCGACACGGGCGGATGGGAGCCGGATGCCCGCGGCATCGACCGCTCGGTGGCCATGCAGGCCGAGGTCGCGATCGACCTCGCCGACATGGTGCTGTTCGTGGTCGACGCGATGGTCGGTGCGACGTCGACCGACGAGCACGTGGTGAAGCTGCTCCGCAAGAGCGGCAAGCCCGTGTTCCTGGTGGCGAACAAGATCGACGACACCCGCCAGGAGCCGGAAGCGGCCGCACTCTGGGCGCTGGGTCTCGGCGAGCCCTACCCGGTGTCGGCCATCCACGGCCGTGGCGTCGCGGACCTTCTCGACGCCGTGCTGAAGAAGCTCCCCGAGATCTCGGCCGTCGCGAAGCAGGAGATCGGAGGACCGCGCCGCGTCGCGATCCTCGGTCGACCGAACGTCGGGAAGTCGTCGCTGCTGAACAAGGCGGCCGGTGAAGAGCGCGTCGTCGTGAACGAGCTGGCCGGAACGACGCGCGACCCCGTCGACGAGGTCGTCGAGCTCGGCGGCAAGATGTGGCGCCTGGTCGACACCGCCGGCATCCGTCGTCGCGTGCACATGGCGCAGGGCGCGGACTTCTACGCGTCGCTGCGCACCTCTGCCGCGCTGGAGAAGGCGGAGGTCGCGGTCGTCGTGCTCGACGTGTCGGAGACGATCAGCGAGCAGGACGTGCGCATCATCGACCTCGTGCTGGAGTCGGGCCGTGCGCTGGTGCTCGCCTTCAACAAGTGGGATCGCCTGAACGACGACGATCTCGAGAACGCCGACCGCCGTCGCTATCTCGAGCGCGAGATCGAGCAGGACCTGGCGCATGTCGCTTGGGCACCGCGCGTGAACATCTCGGCGAAGACGGGCCGTCACCTCGACAAGCTCGTCCCCGCGCTGGAGACGGCGCTCGAGAACTGGGATCGTCGCATCCCGACCGGCAAGTTCAACGCCTTCCTGGCCGAGCTCGTCGCCGAGCACCCGCACCCGCTGCGTGGTGGCAAGCAGCCGCGCATCCTGTTCGGCACGCAGGCATCGACGCGTCCGCCGACGTTCGTGCTGTTCACCACGGGCTTCCTCGACCCGGGCTACCGCCGGTTCATCCAGCGTCGCCTGCGCGAGCTGTACTCGTTCGAGGGAACGCCGATCGTCGTCAACATGCGCGTGCGCGAGAAGCGTCAGCGCTGAGCTGTTCCCGCCTGTTGCGCCAGGTGGTGCCGATGCCCGGATGCTGTGAAAGGCTGAGGGGGTGACTGTCGTACCTCCTGCCACCGGTGAGCCGCGTCGCCCCGACGGGCCGCGGAACCCGGGCGATGCCTGGGTGATCGCGGAGTCGGGGGAGAAGTACTGGGGGCGGTTCGGAGCTGCCGGGCTGCTCGCCTTCGATCCCGCCCGCGGCATCCTGCTGCAGCATCGTGTCTCGTGGAGCCACTTCGGCGGCACGTGGGGTCTGCCCGGCGGGGCGCTGCACGAGGGTGAGACGGCGATCGTCGGCGCGATCCGCGAGGCGCAGGAGGAAGCGGGCGTGCCTGATGGCGCGGTCAGGGCCCGATTCATCAGCGTGCTCGATCTGGAGATCTGGTCGTACACCACGGTCATCGCGGATGTGCAGGTGCCCTTCGATCCGGTGATCAGCGACCCGGAGAGTGTGGCTCTCGAGTGGGTGCCGGTCGATGAGGTTGCGACGCGACCGCTGCATCCCGGATTCGGTGCCGCGTGGCCGGCACTGCGGGCGCTGCTCGAGGTTCGTCCTGCCGTCGTCGTGGACGGCGCGAACGTTGTCGGTTCTGTGCCGAACGGATGGTGGAAGGATCGCGCCGGCGCGGCGTCCCGGCTGCGGTCGCGGCTGGAGGGGCTGGCTGTCCCCGCGTCGGATCTCGGCGTGGAGGGCGACCTGTGGTTCCCCGAGGTGTCATTGGTCGTGGAAGGCCAGGCACGCGGAATCGCCTCGGGTCTGGATGCCGGCTCGGTGTCGGTCGTGAACGCAGATGCCTCGGGTGACGACGCGATCGTCGCCGAGGTCGAGCGGCGAGTCGCGGCAGGCGAGACGGTGCTGGCGGTGACCAGCGACCGAGCGCTCCGCGAACGCGTCGAGCACGCGGGTGCCGTCAGGGTGCTTTCGGCAGGTTGGCTTGTGGATCTGCTGGCACAGGCAGACCGCGCGAGGAAGTAGTTCGCGGGTCGCAGCGGTGGCATGATCATCCGCTCGATTCTCAGACGAACATGACGCGGCGGGTGGGTCGGTCGGTGTAGTCGCGGTCGAGGGGGCTGTGCCAGGTGATGGTGCCGTCGCGTTCTTGTCGGGCTGTCCACCGGTGTGTGTCGGGGATGTCGGGGTGTTTGAGGGTGTGGTGGGTGCGGCAGAGGTGGGCGAGGTTGTCGAGCCTGGTCTTGCCGCCTCGGGCGTGGTCGTGGGTGTGGTCGATGTCGCATCGGTGCACGGGCGTGCGGCAGCCGGGGAATCGGCAGTGCTGGTCCCGGGCGCGCAGGAACCGCCGCATCCCCTCCGTCGGGGTGTATGTGTCGGTCTGGGTGACCAACCCGTGCGGGTCGAGGAACAGGCGTGACCAGCCCGTGTTCCGTGCCGCGAGGTCTCGGGCGATGTCGGGGTGCAAGGGGCCGTGCCCGTCGAGGTCTGCGGGCCGGCCATCAGCTCCGGCGAGAGTGCTCGCGGCGACGGTGACCTGCACCCGCCCCTGGATGTTGTCGAGCCCGTCGCCATGGGCGGCACTGGGGTCGGCGGTGAGCAGGAGATCGGCGAGCAGATCCGCCTGTACCTGATCCCAGGTGCGCGAATCCGCAGCGACATTCTCGGCGTCCGCGTCCGCGTCAGTGTCGGTGTCGGTGTCTGCGTCCGTGTCGGGGTCGGTGGCGAACGTGTCGTCGCTGAAGATCTTGCCCTCATCATCAGGGCAGACGTCGCAGCTATCGCCGAGGTCAACGTCGGAGTTGGCGACGAGGTCAGTATCGCTATCGGTGTCGGTGCGGGGCTCTTCGTCGGGCGTGGGAGCGGAGGCACGGCCAGCCCGGTTCCGGATGACCTGTCGGGTCATCTGCGCCAACCGGTCCGCGATCGCGACAGCGAGCCACTCCGGCAACACAGCCGTCAGCAACGCGAGTCCGTCACCGACGGAGCGCACCTTCACGCACCGCTCCGAGGCCGCTCGCTTATGCCGGTCCGTGACCGTCTCACCGACCAGAGTCGCCGCGACCTCTTTCGCGTGCGCGCCCGTCCGTGCCGCGGTCTCCCGCTCCGCGAACACCAGCACCGCCGCCTCATACAAACCCATCACGCCGGCGTCCACCCGCTTGTTGCGGATCGCCTCCGACACGATCGCACTCGCCCGGCAGATCTCCCGCACATGCCCGCTGCTGATCCGTCCCGCCGCGAAGGCCTCCCATACCGCGGGCAACTCGCCACTCACCGTGCGGGCGTCGGTGAACGCGAACTCGATCGACCCCTGAGGGACCCGGCCCGCGGCGGAGAACTCCGCGATCATCGACCGGTAGACCGCATCCCGATGGAACCCGTTCCCCGCGACATCCGCATCGTGGAACCCGATCTGCTCGACCATCAGTTCCAGCGCCTCGCACTCGAGTACCGCGATCTGCCGCTTCTTCTCCACCCACGCATCCAGCACACGACGACGCCCCTCGAGATCGAGGTGGAAGTCCGTCCGCTGCTGTGCCATACCCCCAGAGTAGAACATATGTTCGAATATGGCAGCATACTAGTCGAGGAAGAACTCGTCCCGTCCGCGGAGCTTGTCGATGTCTCGACGTTCGCGCTTGGTCGGCCTTCCGGCGCCGCGATCACGGAGTCCGAGCGCCGCCTGCGGCTCGCGCTCCGGCGTGCGATCCTCGTATGCCAGGGCGGCGACAGGAGCACCGACGCGCTTGACGAGGATCTGTCGCACGGCGAGGATCCGGTCGAAGCCGGAGATCCGGATGCGGATCTCGTCGCCGATGCGCACGGCCTGAGCAGCCTTCACCTTCTCGCCGTTGACGCGTACATGCCCGGCGCGGCATGCGGTCGTCGCCGCGGAGCGCGTCTTGTAGACGCGGACGGCCCAGAGCCAGCTGTCGACCCGCGCGGCATCCACCATCATGAGCTCCTCTTCCGCAGGGCGACCAGGGCGCCGGCCACGATGAGTCCCTGACCGATCGTGTAGGTGAGCATGATGGCCGGGCTGCTCCAGGCCGGGAGGGCGCCGGGGAGGAACAGCCGGAGTGCGAGGATCGTGTCGCTCGCGAGGAAGAACGCGCCCCCGACAGCGACGAGCGGGTGGCATCGTGCCGAGAAAGCCGCCGTGCCGCCCAGCACGAGTCCATACACGGCCACAGCGATGAGCAGGCTGCCGGTATGCGGACCGAGGAAGGCGAGCATCGCGACCCACCACACCGCATAGATGAGTGCCCACCGCGGCATCCGTCTGCTTCCCAGATGGCGGACGAACAGGGCGATGTATGCCAGATGCGCGATGCCGAAGAAGAGCAGCATCAACGGCAGCTCGGGCGCGGTCGGGAAGAATGCGCCGACGCTGTCTCCGAGCCAAGAGAACAGCAGAGCGGTCAGGAGCAGGATCAGTGCGGAACGCGGTGCGACGTCTCGGGCGGAGAGCAGCACCGGCACGGCCAGGAGTGGCATCAGCAGCAGCTTCGTCGGTCCGGCGGCCGGGCTCTCGACGGACAGGAGCACGACGTGAAGGACCGAGACCGCGACGAAGGGGACGAATGCCCACATGATCGTCGGGCTCAGAGTGCGGCGCTGCATCCCCCCATCGTATTCTCGACGCTTCACCGATCCCGCCGGATCAGGACTCGACGGTGACCTGTTCGACATCGCCGCTCTTGCCGAGATGAACGGCAGGCCAGTACCCCTCGGGAAAGTGCTCACCGCAGCTGTCGATCAGGTGCAGAATGATCGTGCCGTCGGACGCGGCCTCGATCGTCTCGAGCGTGAGGTCGGATGCCGCATCTTCGAGTTCGTGGGGTTCGGGTTCGCCGTTGCTGAAGTTCGTGACCACGGCATCCGACGCGATCCGCCTGAGCGACGTGAGGTCGGCGATCATCTCGCGCACGCGGGGGAGCAGGGGAGTGACGTCCTGCGGATTCGTGCCCTCGAGCATGAGTTCGAGCTCCGCGCCGTCGATGACGACGGTGCCGCTGTACCAGTCGTGGGTGAGCACGCTGCCGTCTGTCAGCTCGGTGGTCGCGCGAGTGAGGGGGCCGAGTTCGGGATCGTCGATGGTCGGATGCTCGTCGCTCATGACTTCACGCTAGCGCCCGGTCAAGGTGCCAGCTGCCGACCTTCCGCGGCCAGGTGCTCCCGGAGGATGCGGATCGCCTTCGGCCCCACGCCATGGATCGCGAGCAGCTCTTTCTCTGACGCGGCGTCGAACTGATCGAGACGTGTCAACCCGTGCAGCGCGAGCTCACGGCGCGCCACTTTGCCCATCGCGGCGGGGAGCTCTGATTCGTCGCTCATGAGCGGAGATCCAACGTCACGAGCGTGCGCCCCGGCCTGAGTTCGGCGGTCTCGGTGAAGCCGGCGGTGAGGAAAGTGCCGAGCGTGCCGTGGAACAGGTCGTTCGCGCGCTGTTTCTCGCCCCGTGTGTCGACGGGGTAGCCCTCGATCAGCCGAGCGCCCGATTTCCGCGCGTAGTCGACCGCGGCGTGCAGCAACTCGAGGTTGAGACCTGTGCCGCGATGCTCTCGCCGCACGACGAAGCACGTCACGGCCCAGACTGACTCGTCGTCGAATGGCTCGGTCGATGCGGCGGCAATGATGCGTGTGCGCGGGACACGCGCCTGCTTCGTTCGCGGACCGATGCGGATCCACCCCGCCGCCTCGCCGTCGACGTAGGCGATGATCCCGGGCGGAGGCCCGTCATCGATCTCGGCGCGGAACATCTCGGTGCGCTGCGGAGTGGTCGTCTCGTTCCAGTCCTTGTTGCTCAGCACCGGCCAGATGCACTGACAGCTCGCGCCGTCTCCACCTCCGGTGAGTGCGTGCTGAACGTCATCCCAGCGGGCGGTGGTCGCCACCTCGGTCGTGATCGTCGCCATGGACCGCACGCTACGCCGAGCATCCGACACCCGCAACGCACCGGTTCGCGGAGCGCCGTCCGGTCAGGCTAAGATAGGGGAGTTGCCCGCGCGGAAGTGCGGAACAACGGGCTGTGGCGCAGCTTGGTAGCGCACTTGACTGGGGGTCAAGGGGTCGCAGGTTCAAATCCTGTCAGCCCGACCATTAAGCCCCGGAGAACCGCAGAAAAACGCGGGTCTCCGGGGCTTTTTCTCGTTCCAGGCTCAGACCAAGACACGGCGGCGATTGGTTTTCGAGGGCTCACTGTCCTCGAGCCATCGGCTGCTCGACGGGTCCGCCAGAGACTGTTGCACGTTTCTCGTCATGGCGTAGTGGATGCGGGCACGGCGTAGGTGGTTTCCTCGACGTTGCGCCCGTCCGTTGTCATCGCCGTCGCGACCAGAGTCATGCCCAAGCGCTCGCACAGCGCACGTGAGGACGCGTTGAGGGCGTCGGTCTTCGCAATCACTCTCGCGAAACCCCAGTCGTTGCGAGCCGCCGTCAGGACAGCACCCACGGCCTCTGTCGCGAGGCCCTTCCCGCCGAAGCGTGGATTGAAGACGTACCCGATCTCGGCGTTCTCGTCGTGGAGCCAGACCAGTCCCACTTCTCCGACCACTTCGCCGGTCTCGAGAATCTCGACGACCAGTACCAGTTCGTCACCAGGGCCAGCGAATCGGGCTGTTGTGTATGAAGCCAGTTCACTCTCAGTGTGTTCGCGCGTCCACGGGCCGGCGCGCAGGTACCGGGCCACATCAGGGCTCGACCGATAGGCGAAGACCGCATCGACGTCGGCCTCGCGCGGCCGCCGCAGATGGAGTCGGGATGTATCGATCACACCAGGATCGTAACCGGAAGACCGCTCCGCCGAGCGCTCCCGGTGTCCGACCGGGGCACGGGGGAGTTGCGTGTGAGCGTGCACCACGTAGGCTCCCGAAGCGCCGTCGATAAACTGCTCCGGTGGGAACCGTCGAATACCGTGATGCGCTGAGTGCCGTGCTCGACCAGGCATCCAAGTCCACCGCGGCTCGACTCTCCGTTCTCCATCGCGCAGCGACCGCTGGCGTGGATGGGGTGCTGATCGACGTGTTCGTCGACCAGGATGCCGAGGGGCCGTTCGGCGTGTGGGCGCGTTTCGAGGGTGCCGACTCGTTCGGCCTCGACCGGCAACTCGGCGATGAACGGGAGCTGTTCGGCGTGATCTGGGGTGAGGAAGGCTGGGAGCCCGCGGTTCCGAGCCGACCCCGGGAATGGTCTCGAGCACAACTCGAAGACGCCATCGTCGAAGTCGTGGCCGAATGGATCGACCCGCTCATCCCGCTCGGAACGCCGGATCTGCGTTGGGAGGTCGTGACGCCAGACGGCGCCACAGACCCGATCCAGGTGGGGCGTCAGGATGACTGATCCCATCGCGTTCCTCATCGACGAAGAGGCTACCCCCGCGAGCTAGTGGTCTGGCGTCGCACCGGGGAAGCTGGTGGCATCGAACAGCAATCTGTCGACGACGTGATCGAGTCGGGCTGGCCGCGCGATGATGTGCCCCAGCAGATCCTCGAAGTGCGAGAAAACGACATCCGCCTCTTCGAACTCCGGCTCCGTTCCGTGGACGACTGCTCCATCGTCTCGCACCGCGAGGTACTCGTAGCCGTTGCGCACGGAAAGCAGGATGGGCAAGTGGTGCTTCCAGAAACGGGAGACCGCTTCCGCCTCAGCATCCGTTATCGCAGCCTGGATGCTCAACTGTTCCCACTCGTTCCAGGCGAACGCACCCTCCGCACCGGTCGAGTAGTCGTCGCGGGATAAGAACCACACCGTCTCGTCTGAGTTCGACAGGAGTGAGAACGAGGACACCCACCGGATCACCGGTTCGGATGCCGTGTGCAGCGCGGAAGGAACGTCCTGTTCCGCGCGCGTGGGAGGCTCGCGCGTCCACCCGGCTTCCTGCAGGGATTCGGCCGCACGCTGGAAGAGTTCCGTCGAGCGCTGAAGCGGTTGCCCGTGACCGGCCGCGTCAGCGTTCGCGCGCGTCATCGGTCGTGAAGCCCTCATGTGCCGCGCGCTGGTCGAGCGTCTCCAGTTCCTGGAAGAACGTCACCTGCCAGCCGGCTGGTCCCTGCACGCGGGCGTTGAGGCTCTGGAACGGCGTCTTCACCGGCGGGGAGATCAGCTCGGCGCCGCCGGCTCGTGCCGCGGCGACGGCCTCCTCGGTGTCTTCGACCTCCAGCGCGATCCGCAGGGCGCCCGGTGTGCGCGGTGCACCTTCGACGTCGTCGATGTTCCGGGCGTGCGTCGGCGTGGCCAGCTCGATCGTCGCGACGCCGACGTGCAGGATCGCCACGCGATCATCGTCTTCGGTCGCGTAGGCCAGCTGCTCCGGCATCCCGAGCACGTCCCGATAGAACCGCAGGGCGGTGTCGAAGTCGTCGGTCTCGATGATCAGACGCAGCTGCGTGGGGGAAGGTGTGGTCGATGTCATGCCGTACATCTTGCACGCACATCGGCGGCAGCGCCTCAGGTCGGCAACGCCGCAATCGCCACGCGCAGCGCCCCGGCCTTCAGGCCCAGCGCCCATTCCGCGACATCCGCGACCACCCGCGTGTGCGCCGGATGCTCGATCGGCGCCGACGAGTTCACGTACGAGCCGCCGCCGTCGAGGGCGATGAGGATGCGGATGCAGGCGGCCTCGGCATTCGCGCCGGGGAAGTCGCCCGAGGCCACGCCGTCGTCGAGCATCGCCGTGAGGCGCTCGCGGTCGAGCGCGTCCTGGATCTGCAGCTCGGCGTCGAGCGTCGGGCTGAATCGCGAGAGGTGCCGGGCGTTGAGCCAGAGTCTGGCGAGGGGAAGCGAGCGGCCACGCTCGACGTGATCCACGAAGCGCGCCAGGCGCTGCAGGGGAGTGCCGCCGGTGGTGAAGAACTGCTCGCGCTCGATCACCGCGGCGCGCGCGAAGGCGGCGACCACGAGGTCTTCCGCGACGGGGAAATAGTGCGTGATCAGGCCCGGGCGCACGCCCAGCCGCGCGGCGACCGCACGCAGCGTGATGCGTTCGAGTCCCTCCTCGATCGCGATCGCGGCGGCGCAGGCGAGGATGTCCTCCCGCCGCTCCTCGGGGAGCTTGCGGGTGCGCGGAGCGGCGGTGGGAGAAGAAGTGCTTGACGTCACCCCACCCATGCTATTGAATGAGTGACCAATAGTCCATTGGGCATGTGACCAATAGCAATGGCGCTCTCCTCCCGAAAGGAACTCCATGACCCGGATACCCACCGTCGAGACCGACGGCCTCGACGCGGCCTCCCGCCCCGAGACCCGCGGCATCGAGCTCATCGACGACGCCGAACGGCACGGCAGGGCGCGCGATCTCTTCCTGATCTGGGCGGCCCCCAGCGTCAGCATCCTGAACCTCACGATCGGCGCCTCGCTCATCCTGCTCGGCCTCGAGATCTGGCAGGCGATCGCCGTGATCGTCGCCGCGTCGCTGCTCTGGATCCTGCCGGGCGTCATCGCCGGCAGCGGCCCGGCATCCGGCACGTCGGGTTCGGTCGTCACGAGGGCGATGTACGGCGTCCTCGGCAACCGGCTCTTCGTCGCGGTGGTCGGATGGTTCATCGGCGCGGTCTTCCTCTCGCTGACCTGGCTCGCCTCGTCGTTCCTCGGCGCCGACCTGCTGCGCCGCATCGGGATCGACGACCCGATCTGGGTGCCGATCGGCGTGACCCTCGTGGTCTCCGCCGTCACGATCCTGGTCGCGATCTTCGGTCACGGACTGATCCTGCGCGCCTACCCGTACATGGCCGGAGCGCTCTTGGTGATCTTCCTGGCCGTCGCCGGCTTCATCCTGCCGACCGTCGACTGGCAGTACTCGGCGCCCGAGACGCTCAGCGGCCCCGCCCTGTGGTCGGCGATCTCGATCGGCTTCACGATCCTCGCGTCGACACCGCTGTCGTTCATGAACAGCCCCGACATCGCCCGCTACCTCCCGCGCGAGACGAAGCCGTCGCACATCGCGGCCGCCACCGCCCTCGGCGGTGCCATCCCGTTCATCGTCTTCACGAGCGTCGGCGTGCTGCTCGCGACAGGTCTGAGCGAGGCCGCCTTCGCGACCGGCATCGATGTCGCGCTGATCGACCTCCTTCCCTCCTGGCTCGGGCCGGTCCTCGTGCTCGGCGTCGTCATCAACACGATCGCGCTGAACGCCATGACGGCATACACCTCGAGCATGGCGCTGCAGGCGATCGGCTTCCGCCTTCGCCGCATCCCCGCGGCGATCATCGTCGGTGTCGTCGGCACGGCGCTGACGATCTACCTCGTCCTGTCGTCGAGCCTGCTGGAAGCCGCGAACCTCATGCTCCAGTTCCTCGTCATCGTCTCGGGACCGGCCATGGCGATCTTCGTCGTCGACGTCGTGCTGCGCCGCTACGCCTACGACGGCATCGATCTCTTCCACGACCGACCCGGCGGCCGGTTCTGGTACTCGGCAGGATGGAGCATCCCTGGAATCACCGCGCTGTTCCTGGGCGGCATCGCCACCGCGCTGTGCCTGTCGACGAGCGTCTGGAGCGGTCCCGTCGCCGAGCTCACCGGCTACATCGACCTCTCCGTGCCGGTCGGGATGCTCGTCGCCGCGGTGATCTACGCCGGACTGCTGCGCACGCCCCTCGGAAAGGACGGCCGACCATGACCACTCGCTATCTCAACGGACGCATCTTCACTGCCGATCCCGACCCCAAGAAGGCCTGGGCCGAGGCCTTCACGGTCGATGGCGACGCGATCACATATGTCGGATCCACCGACGGTGCCCCCGACGCGGACGAGACCGTCGACCTGGAGGGCCGGCTCGTCCTGCCCGGCTTCACGGATGCGCACACCCACCTGCTGATGGCCGGTGCGGCGCTCGGCCAGGTGCCGCTCACCGCCGCCCGCTCACTCGACGACATCCAGGCGCTGCTGCGCGATGCGAGGGCGTCGGATCCGGGTGCCACCGTGCTGCGCGGGCGGGGCTGGCTCTTCGACTCGATCCCGGGCGGCGCGCCGACGGCCGCGATGATCGACGACGTCGTCGCCGACATCCCCGTGTACCTCGATGCCAACGACTACCACTCCTGCTGGGTCAACACCGCGGCCCTCGCCGAGCTCGGGATCACCCGTGAGACCCCGGATCCGATCGGCGGCCACTTCGCACGGGACGCCTCGGGGGAGCCGACCGGGCTGCTGTACGAGACCGCAGCGACGCAGTACGCCTGGGCGCAGCGGGACGCGACCACCACCGACGCCGACCGGGATGCCGACGCGGACCGGGTGATCGACGCCTACCTCGCCGCCGGGGTGACAGGCGCGGTCGACATGGCGTTCGACGAGTTCGGGCTCGCCGCCCTCCGGCGCGCGCAGGAGCGCCACGGGGGAGAGCTGCCGATCCGCGTCGCCGCGCACTGGCTCATCACCAACACGGGCGACGACAGCGAGAACCTCGCGCAGGTCGCGCGTGCGGCCGAGCTCGCCCGCGACGCATCCTCGCCGTGGTTCCGCGTCGTCGGCATCAAGCTGATCCTCGACGGCGTGATCGACGCGTGCACCGCGGCGATGCGGCATCCGTACGCCGACGGCACGAATGCCGCGCCCATCTGGCCGGTCGCGCAGCTGAACCCGGTCGTCGCTGCGGCGGATGCCGCGGGCCTGCAGGTCGCACAGCACGCGATCGGCGACTACGCGAGCGAGATCGCCCTCGATGCCATCGAGCACGCGATCGCCGTCAACGGCGACCGGCCGCGTCGCCACCGCATCGAGCACCTCGAGTACGCGGCCCCCGGCACGGCGGAGCGGATGGCGCGGCTCGGGGTCACCGCCTCGATGCAACCGGTGCACAGCGACCCGGCCATCTTCGCCAACTGGGCCGAGATGCTGGGCGACGAACGTGTCGACCGTGCGTTCCCGTGGCCGGAGTACGAGGGCGCGGGAGCCCTGCTCGCGTTCTCGACGGATGCGCCGACCGCCCCGCACGAGGCGCTGGCGAACATGTACGTCGCGTCGACCCGCGCATCCGCGCTCGACCGCTCGGTCGCCGCCGCGCATCCGCAGTACGCCCTGCCTCTCGCGGCGGCGATCGGTCACGCGACGCGCGACGCCGCGGCATCCGTCGGCGACGGCGACTGGCGGGGCCGCATCGCGCCGGGGTTCGCCGCGGACGTCATCGTCCTCGACACCGATCCGTTCGTCGACGGACCGGCATCGCTGCTCGATGCGCGGGTGATCGAGACCATCGTCGCCGGGCGGTCGCGTTACCGGTCCCAGGGCTGACGCGAGATCACGCCCCCGTTCAGATGCCGAGAGCGTGTTCGATCTCGCGGGCGCCGCGGGCTGCGGCCGCAGACACGTCTTCCGCGGGAACCCTGCTGTAGCTGGTGGCGATGTACGGCACGGTCAGGGCGGCGACCGCCTCGTCGAGGCCGCTGCGCAGGATCGGGTGCACGATGTCGGTGATGCCCGGCTGGGCGGAGTCGGGGCGGACGAGCAGGCGGTCGCGGCGGATGTCCGCGAGCACGCTCTCGGGGACATCCGTGTGTACGACCGAGCTGAACGCGGCGAGCACGTTCCCGCTGGCGGTGCCGTCGAGGGGGAACAGCGCCCCGATCCGCACATGGAAGCCGAAGTCATCGGGGCTCTCGACCTGCGCGATGATCCGCACGCGGCCCTCGTCGATCACGCCGAGGTTGCAGGACTGCCGTGTCGCGTCGGCGACCCGCCGCATGGCCGGCATCGCGGCGGCGATGAGCGACCGGGTCGGCTCGTGGCGATGCGCGAGATCGAACAGGCGCATCGACAACTGGTACAGACCGCTCTGCGGGTCGCGATGGAGATACCCGCGCTTCTCGAGCCGCAGCAGCACTCGGAAGATCTGGCCGGGCGAGCGGTCGACCGCCTTCGCGATGTCGAGCTGGCTGAGTCCGTCCGCCGCGGCGGCGAGCGTCTCGAGGATGTCGAGAGCCTTGTCCACGGCGGGCGCCGCATAGTCGGGCTGCTGTTCGACCAAGGGCGTCTCTCCGTCGTCAGGATGAGGAATCGAGGACTGCCAGGATACGTCGGGCGATCGTGCGATCGATGTCGTCGGGTACGGGCTGGGGGCCTGGGGAGAGAGCAGAACGGTCGGTGACGACGCGCACGAGCGACAGGGTCTGCAGGAGGAATCCCAGATCCATCGACTCGATCGAGTTCCCCTTGGGCGCGGTGCCTGCGAGGTTGAACATGCGCCCGTTCGCCAGCAGGATGACATGCCCGCCGTGCGGGAGGTCGATGCGGTCGAGAGCGGAGCCGAGCGAGGTGGTCGACGTCGCTCTGGCACGCAGTGTCTCGACGTCGATCTCCCAGGGGAAGTGGCCGACGTTGCCGATGATGGCGCCGTCGTGCATCTGCTCGATGATCTCGTAGGGGAGCACGCCGGGGCGGCCTGTCGCCGTGATGAACACGTCTCCCCAGGCGGCGAAGTCGGCTGCGCCTCCGACGCGGAAGCCGTCGAGGGCTGCCTCGAAGGCCTTCAGCTCGTCGGTGTCGACCACGGCGACACGACCGCCGAGGGCCCGGAGGTACTGCGCGACGCCGCGGCCGCACCAGCCGTAGCCGAAGACCACGAAGCGGCGCCCTGGGACCATCGCGTTCGTGATGCGCATGAAGCTCTCGACCGCCGACTGTCCGACCGCGTGCTTGTTCTCGCCGATGGCCTTCAGGAGGCTGTCGTTGATCACGATGACTGGGAACGGCACCGCGCCGGCGAGCTCGCCGCGAAGGCGGTCGCCGCCGCTGGTGGTCTCCTCGGTCCCGCCGATCACCGTGTCGGTCGTGCCGCGTGCGACGAGTCCGGCGACGAGATCGGCACCGTTGTCGAGGATGATGTCGGGGGCGCCGTCGAGCACGGCGGCGATGTTGGCCTCGTGCTGCGCCAGAGTGTCATCGCGACGGCCGTGGATCGTGATGCCGGGCAGGGAGTTCAGATACTCGACGACGTCGTCCTGCGTCGATCCGAAGTTGCCGGTGCCGATGAGCTCGGCGCCGCCGGCCGCGAGCGTCTCGACCAGGACCGCGGTCTTCGGCTCCACGTGCAGGGACATGCCGATGCGGTGGCCGGCGAATGGTCGCGTGCGCGCGAGCTCCTGTCGCACGTCGGCCAGCAGTGCCATGCGGGAGCGGATCCACTCGACCCGGGAGTTGTCCTGTGTCGCGATCTCGGAAGCGGTCATGCGCTCCAGTTTACAGATGTGAAATAAGAATGCATATACAAATCCTTGGTCTCCTGACCTAGGCTGATCCCGCACCAGCAAGGGCGAGCGCGATCCGGCATCCGTCGCGAGATCCGGGCCCCTACGGAAAGGCCACAGTCATGCACCCTGTCGGTTTCGTCGGGACGGGCTTCCATGCGCGGACGAACCTCCTGCCCGCGGCGTCGCTCGCGGGGGTCGCGATCATCGGTCTGGCGAGCCGGGACGCCGAGCGTTCCGCGGTGACCCTCGCGCATGCCGGCTTCGAGGCCGCGCGCCCGTACGGCAGCGTCCGCGACCTGGTGGCCGACCTTCCTCACCTCGATCGGGTGATCGTCTGCGCCCAGCCGTCCGATCAGCCTGGGATCGTCGATCAGCTGATCGAGGCGGGCATGCACGTGCTCGCCGAGAAGCCGCTCGGCCTCGATGCCGGCGAGGCGAAGGCGCTCGCCGATCACGCGGCGAGCCGAGGGGTCGCGCTCCGAGTGGCGTTCATGAAGCGCTACGCCCCTGCGGTGCGCGCCCTCGACGAGCTGCTGACCGCCGCAGAGCTGGGAGAGCTGCTCTCCTTCGAGGTGCGCTTCGGTGCGGATGCCGGCGGGTTCGCACCGACCCCTGCGGACTTCATCCGACTCGCGGCGATCCATCACGTCGACCTCGTGCGCCACCTCTTCGGCGACGTCGAGCGCGTCGACGTCGCGTTCTCCGGAACCGCCGTGGCCTGCACGGTGCTCGTGACCCTGCGCATGCGGTCCGGTGCCGTCGGCACCCTCCACCTGTCCGACGGCCCGGGGCACACGAGCGAGCTCGACGTCACGACGATCACCTGTGAGCGCGGCACGGTGACGATGACCGACACGCGAGAGCTGGTCGTGCATCGTGGAGCAGCCGGCGGCACCGACTGGCGTCGTCCGCTCGAACAGCGCACGGTGATGGAGCCGGCCGTGAGCACGATGTCGGGCGGCGCGCAGGATCTGGTGCTGCGCGGTTTCGTCGATGAGATCGAGTCCTTCGCCGCCGATGACCTGAACGGCGAGGACCCGAGTGCGCAGGAGAACGTGCGCACGATGGAGCTGGTCGACGCGATCATCAGGCAGCTGCCCTCGGACCGCACGGCCGGCGCGACAGCGGGCGCTGCCTGACCGTCAGACGCTCCAGAAGTCGGCGAGCCGTGCCGCCAGACCGCGTCCCTGCGCGTGGCCGCCGCGCGCGGCGGGAAGACGTGTCGAAGGATCCAGGGCGTTGGCATCGAAGACGTCGCCCGAGCCGGCATCCGGGAAGACGGTCTCGACGATGCTTCCGCCGGATCGCAGCTCGTCGACCTGTGCGGCGAGGTCCATTCCCCAGGTGAGCGGCTGACGCGACCTCCCGCCGAACGGCTCGAGGATCAGGACCCGGTCGTACCCTGTGGCGAGGTCGGCGTTCGAGCTGCGCCGGTATCCGCCGTTCAGGTACCGGCTCTCTCCGACCCGGTAGGGCGTCATCGCCGAGGTGCTGGCGGCGACGGCATCCACCAGGCCGACGTCGCTGTCCCGGTCGAACACCACGGGCTCGCCGGTCAGCGCGTCGACGGCGGGGATGAGCACGCGCTGCTCCGGCCATTCGTGGCGGGGGAGCCGCTGCGCCACGATGTCCCGCCAACGCGCGGCATCCGCGCCGTCGGACGTGTCACGCGCGAGAGCGGCGGCACCGATCCGGCGGCGCATGTCGGCGGCATCCGCCGAAGACGCGATGATCTCGTCCGACCAGTGCATGTAGGCCGGGCCCGAGATCATCGGACGTCGTGCCGCACCTGCCGCGGGGCGTGGAGGCTCGGCGACGATGGCGGCGTGGAGGTCAGCCGGTCGGATGCCGCTGGTGATCTGCGCGGCGACGGTCGATCCGGCCGAGGTTCCGACGATCAGATCGGCATCGTCGAGCTCGATGCCGGCTTCGGAGAGACCGGCGATGAGCCCGAGCTGCCAGGCGTTGCCGGCTGCTCCGGCACCGGCCAGGACGAGAGCCCGAGAGACAGGGCGGGGAGAAGAGGGAGAGGTGTGCATGGGAGTGCCCTTCGCGATGTGCGAGCGGGCGCTCCCTCGGGCGACGGTGTCAGTCGCGCGATCGTGGACTGACGGAGGGAGCGCCCACGGTGGTTCTTGCGTACATGGGTCACACCTCCTCTCATCGGAACACGATCGCCGAACGGTAGCACGAGGCGAGGACGGCGGGCAAGAAGGCGGCGGCCGAGCGAAGCGCGGGGGAGGTTTGCCCTCCCGACTGACCCGTCCCCAGACGATCTCGTCGAGAGGGCCACCGCCCTACCCGGACGGTTGGGGAGGCGGCGAAGATATCGCTGCACTCATCGGCTGATTCCCCAGTCCTCAGCCTCGTAGCCCCCGCTACATATAGCAGAGTACATCGATTCTGTCTTGTCCACCATTTGGGGGACAAAGAAAGTTACGAAAGTTCTCTGGACGATGACCCGGTTGTCTTCCTGCAGGGGTTTCGTAGGGTGTAATCATGGACAGATTGCTCGTCATCACCGCGCAGGTCGCCATCGCCCACGGCCACCGGGTCGAGGTGATCGAGCAGATCGATCCCCTCACCGAGGAGCCCGTCGTCCAGGCTGTCGTCGACCTCGACACCGGCATCCGCTACCGACGCGCGGACGACGTGCGCGGCGAGTTCTCCCGCTGGATCGGGCGGGTGCTCGAGTGCACGGTGACGATCGGCGGTGCGGGGCGCACGGTGCTGCGCGTCGACCCGATCGGACCGGGGGCGACCGGGGCGAAGCGGGCGCTGCACGGTGCCGATGCAGCCGCGGATGCTGCGAAGGCCGAGGCCGACCGCTGGGGTGGCACGGACCGTCCGCCCATGGAGGAGCCGGAACGCTTCTGGTGAGCTTCTCGCCGCTTCGCATCAGCGGAAGTCCCTGGACCGGTGCGTGAGCCCGGTGCGGAGATCTTCGAAGGCATCGGCGAGCACGTTCACGACCCCCTCTTCCGAGCGCTCCAGGATGCCGCGGATGATGAGCGCCGGAGAGTCGCGGGCCACACGCCGATAGCGGTTCCACACGCCGGTCGAGCAGACGACGTTCACCAGTCCGCTCTCGTCCTCGAGGTTCATGAACGTGATGCCTGAGGCCGTGGCCGGTCGCTGGCGGTGCGTGACGAGCCCGGCGACCTCGATGCGACGGCCGGACTCGTGTGCGCGCAGATCGGCGGCGGTCAGGACGCCTCTGTCGTGCAGCGCGTCGCGGAAGTGGGCCATCGGGTGGTCGTCGGTCGACACCCCGGTCGCCCAGAGGTCGGCGGAGAGCCGCTCATAGCTGGTCTGGTCGGCGAACAGGGGCGGCTGCACGGCGACGGAGGTGCCGGGAAGGAACCGCGACCGGTCGTCGGCCGCCGCACCCGCGAGCCAGATCGCCTCGCGCCGCTCCAGGCCGAGGCAGGCGAACGCGCCGGCGGTGGCGAGAGCCTCCAGCTGTGCAGCTGTGGCGTCTGTGCGCCGCACCAGGTCGTGCAGGTCGCGGTAGAGCCCGTTCGCCTCGCGCTCGGCGACGATCTTCTCGGCCAGGGGCACGCCGATCCCACGGATGCCGCTGAGCCCCAGTCGCACGGCGTGACCACCGTCTCGGCGATGGGAGGCCGACTCGTCGGGGGCGTCTCTGTCGAAGCGGAGCGTCGGGGGCTGCGGGACGGCGAGGCAGTCGTCCCTGCCGGTCGGGCGCCGGATGGGCTCGGCGAGCGGCTCCAGGGTCTCGGTGGCACCCGAGAGGTGCAGATCGGGGCGACGGACCTCCACGCCGTGCCGTCGCGCATCGGCGGTCAGGGTCGCCCCGGAGTAGAAGCCCATGGGCTGCGAACGCAGCAGCCCGGCGAGGAAGGCGGCGGGATAGTGCAGCTTCAGCCAGGAGCTGGCATACACGAGCAGCGCGAACGACAGCGAATGGGACTCCGCGAAGCCGAAGTTCGAGAACGCCTGGATCTGCGCGTAGATGCGATCGGAGGCGTCGATGTCGAGCCCTCTCCTCGCCATTCCCGCGTAGAGCTTCTCGCGCACTCGCTCGATCTTCTCCAGGCCGCGCTTGGACCCCATGGCCCGACGCAGCAGATCGGCCTCGTCGGCCGTGCAGTCGCCGACCGCGGTGGCCATCTGGATGAGCTGCTCCTGGAAGATCGGGATCCCCAGGGTGCGTTTCAGGATCGGTTCGAGATCGCTGTGCGGGTAGGGGATCTCGAGGTCCACCGGCTCCTCGCCGCGGGCGGTCCGCTCCCGGTTCTCCTCGTCGAGGCGGTCCTTCGCCATCTTGCGCCGGACGAACGGATGCACGGCGCCGCCCTGGATGGGGCCGGGACGGATGAGGGCGATCTGGATGGTGAGGTCGTAGAAGCTCCGCGGCTGCAGGCGGGGGAGCAGCCCGATCTGGGCACGCGACTCGACCTGGAACACCCCGATCGAATCCGCTCGGCACAGCATGTCGTAGACCGCCGGCTCCTCCTTGGGGAGCGTCTCCAGCGTCCACCGCTCGCCGGTGGCCTCGAGGATCATGTCGAAGCAGTGCTGGAGCGCGGCGAGCATCCCGAGACCCAGCAGGTCGAACTTCACCAGCCCCATGAAGGCGGCGTCGTCCTTGTCCCACTGGATCACGGTACGGTCCTCCATGCGGGCATGCTCGACCGGCACGACCTCGCCGACGGGTCGTGCCGTGAGCACCATGCCGCCGGAGTGGATGCCGAGGTGACGCGGAGCCTTCAGCAGCTCGCCCGCGTAGGCGAGCACGTTCTCGGGGATGTCGTGCCCCTCGGAGGGCTCCAACCCCGTGCTCCAGCCGTCGACCTGGCGGGACCAGGCATCCTGCTGCCCCGGCGAGTGGCCGAGTGCCCTCGCCATGTCGCGCACCGCGTTCTTCGGTCGGTACTGGATGACGTTCGCCACCTGGGCCGCGCGCTCCCTGCCGTACTCCCCGTACACCCACTGGATGATCTCCTCGCGGCGGCGGGAGTCGAAGTCCACGTCGATGTCGGGCTCTTCGGTGCGGGTGGTGGCGAGGAACCTCTCGAAGGGGAGTCCGTAGAGGATCGGGTCGACGGCGGTGATGCCCAACAGGTAGCAGACCGCGCTCGCCGCAGCCGATCCTCGCCCCTGGCAGAGGATGCCGCGCCGACGAGCCTCGGCGACGATGCCGTGCACGATGAGAAAGTACCCGGGGAAGTCCTTCTCCTCGATGACGTCGAGCTCCCGCTCGATCCGGCGATGCTCCTCGTCCTTCAGCCGGGGGTACTTCGACGGCACGGCATCCCACACGAGCTGTCGCAGCCAGCTCATCGGCGTGTGCCCCTCCGGCACCTTCTGCTTCGGCAGCGCCGGCCGGGCGAGCCGCAGCGGGAAGGCGGATGCCGAGGCCAGCTCCAAGCCGTACGAGATCGCCCCCGGGTAGCGCTGGAAGCGGGCCGACATCTCCGCACCGCTGCGCAGATGCGCGCCACCGTGTGCGGGCAGCCATCCGTCGAGCTCGTCCATGCTGCGAACGGCGCGGACGGCGGCCACGGCCTCGGCGAGCGGCGCCTGTGCGGGGCTGGCGTAGTGCACGTTGTTCGTCGCCACCACGGGCAGGCGCATCCGCCGGGCGAGGTCGGCGAGAGCGTCGTTGCGGCGGGTGTCCTGCGGGTCTCCATGGTCGAAGAGCTCGACGGCGACGTGCTCGGCGCCGAACAGGTCGACGAGGCTCCGGAGCGGGGTCGCGGCATCGCCTGCCTCGAGTCCTCGGCGCACCGCGCCCTTGCGGCATCCGGTCAGGATCGTCCAGTGCCCGCCCGCGCTCGCCGCGAGCTCGTCGATGTCGTACACCGGGCGCCCCTTCTCGCCCCCGCGCAGCTGGGCGGCGGTGATCGCGCCCGAGAGACGGTGATAGCCCTCCATCCCCCGGGCGAGGACCAGCAGATGCTCGCCCGCCGGATCGGGGCTGCCCCGCTGCGGGGCGGGAAGGTCGAGTGACAGCTCCGCGCCGTACACCGTCTGCAGCGGCGTCTTCATGAGCTCGGCCTGATCGGCGAAGCGCGCGGCGCCGTAGAAGCCGTCGTGGTCGGTGAGGGCGAATGCGGTGAGACCGAGGCGCTCGGCCTCGGCGAGGAGGTCTTCCGGGGCGGAGGCGCCGTCGAGGAACGAGTACGAGGAGTGCGCATGCAGCTCGGCGTAGGGCACCGCATCGGCCGGCCGCGATATGCCGGTGACCGGCGTGCGCTGCCGCCGTCTGCTCACCGGCCCGGGGTCGGGTCGCGAGGCGGGCGGCTCGACACTCTGCCGCGGGGGCGGCTCCTCGCCGCTGAGGGTGCGCTCGAGCTCGCTCCAGGTCTGCGGGGGATTGTGCCAGCCCATCAGCGATACCTCCCCTCGACCCACCAGCGTTCACCGGTGCGGAAGACGAGCCAGGCGTGGTCGTGGTCGTCGACGATCTGGAGCCGGTGTCCTCGCCTGCCTCCGTCGGATGCCCAGCGGCGCTCGTGCACGGGCCAGGGGCCGGCCCAGGCCTGCACGGCGACGCCGTCGATGCGCGCGGGGTCCTGGGAGAGGGCTCCCCGGTCGTCGATGCTGATCGCGGCGCCGTCGGCGGCGAGCACGCCGATGGGACGCGGCGGCAGGAAGACCTCGGCGGGGAGAGGGTCGGGCAGGCTTCCCGGCCAGGGGGAGCCGGGATCGCGCGGCGGGACCGGCCGCTCGCCCCAGGGTGTGAGGACCTGACGATCGGCGAGCCAGCGGCCTCCCGCGAGGGCGGCCGTGACCACGCCCTGATGGCCCAGCATGGTCTGCACACGGGAGACCGCGTGGTGCAGCCGCTCATCGGTGCCGGAGCCGAAGAGCCCGGGCTGGTGGTGGGCGGCGTCGTCCACGGCGACCGGGACGATCCGCACCGCCACGATGCCGCCGAACCCCCGTGCCTCGTCGACGGGCTCCTTCGCCGACTGCGCGGCCAGCGCCTCCAGCTGCCACCGCACGCGGTCGACGAGGTCGGAGGCGTCGAAGCAGGTCGGATGCAGCCAGGTGCGGGAGAAGACCGTCCCGTTGTCGTCCGTCATGTCGATCCGCACCTCCGTGCAGACGACAGAGGCGTCTCCGAGCGCGAGCAGCACGGCATCCGCCGTCTGCCGCACGGCGAAGGCCACCTGATCGGTTCCGCCCAGCGGGGATTCGAACTCGATGCCCCGCACCAGCTCGGGGTCGGGAGGGCGAGGGGTCAGCGGTCGGGAATCGGCGCCGGCGGCGAGGGCATGCAGGCGGGCGCCGTGCTCTCCGAAGCGGTCGCGCACGTCGAGCGGGGCGAGGGCGGTGAACTCGCCGAGAGTGCGCACACCGAGACGGACGAGGAGGCCGGCGATCTGCTCGTCCCGCAGCACCTGCACGGGGTAGGGCGCGAGGAACTCCTGCGAGCGCCCCGGCGGGACGACGGTGCAGGCGTCGCGGCCCCGGGCGGCGATCTCGGCGGTGAAGGGGCCGTCGGCCACGCCGATGCGCACCTCGGGCAGCCCCGCTTCCGCGAGCACGGACGTGAGAGCCCCGGCCGCCTCGGCCTCGCCGCCGTGATAGCGGGAGATGCCCCTGGCGCGCAGGATCGCGAGCCCCGGACGCAGCAGGGTCACACCGGGGGCGTGCTTCTCGATGAGGTGCAGCACGGGGAGGAAGGCGCGCTCGTCTCGTGCCGGGTCGTGCGGAAGCACCCGCAGCGAGGAGAGATGCCCCTGCGCGACGCGGCGGCGCTGACCGGTGCGCACGCCGTGCTCCCTGGCCGAGGCCGTGCAGGCGACGATCGTGTTCGCCTGCACCAGCGCGGTGGGCGGATGGGGAGGCGGACCGCCCAGAGCGGCGCGCAGCGGCCAGTCCGGGAACCACAGCACGAGGACGCGGAGCGGGGCGTTCATCCGGCCTCCGCCCAGTGCAGGAGCTCGGTCGGAGCCGCGTCGTCGACCGAGCTCCTGCCGGACGCCGTCTCGGCGGCGAGCGACGGCAGCGCGGTGAGCTCTGCCGCGGCCGCCTCGACGGCGCCGTGTCCGCCGGGCAGCTGCACGCGCACGCTCGAGGGCCGGGGGCTGTGCCGGGTCAGGGCCGTCACCGTCACGGTGCGGTCGGAGAGCAGCCCCCAGCCCGCGCCGAGACCGTGCCAGTGCGGGTCGTGCAGGCGGATCGTCCCCTCGCTCTGCGGCCATCGCTCCACGGCGGGGGACTCCGTGACCAGGAGCGTGCATCCGCGATCACGGAGCCGCGCGCTGAGACGGGACACGTCGGCGTCCCGTGCCCGCGACTGCGGATTCACCACGATGAGGGGGACGACTTCGGCCAGCGCCGACGTCGCCGCGAGCCAGCGCTCGCCGGGTTCGGGGACGAGGATCAACCGCGTGAGGTCGATGCCGAACGCGGCAGCAGCCTCGACGCCGAGCGTCGGCATGCCGACCACCGCGCACCAATGCCCCTTCCGCGACGCCGCGCTGAGCAGGGCGAGCACGAGGCTCGGCGACGGGGAGACGCTGTAGGCGGTGCCGGTCTGCAGCCCCTCCTCCGGCAGCAGAGCGGCGAGCGAGGGGTCGAGCGGGAGCAGCGCGTGCTCGCTGCGCCGCCGCTGCATCCTGCTGATCTCGCGGCGCAGACGCAGCACCTCTCCGGCGCGAGAATCGCTGGTCGGAGAGAGCGCGGTCACCGCATCGAGCCCGATCCCCATGCATCCATCCTCGAAGATATGTACGAATAAAGCAAGTGGCACTGACGACGCTAGTTCGTACATCGGACATCCGGAATCGACGCCGGGAATCGGTTATCCACACCGACGGAGCGCGACATCCGCCCGATCTCCTAACCTGCCGGGATGGACCCCCGGCTCGCACTCGTCGCCCTCGTGCACGGCGCCCTGCTGGGCATCGGCGGGTGGCTGATCATGATCGACGTGCGCACGCATCGGCTGCCGGATCGGATCGTGCTGCCGACCCTCGCGTCGCTGATCCTCCTCGTCGTGATCGATGCCGCGGTCGCGGGGCAGAGCGCTCCGACGATCCGCGCTCTCCTCGGCATGCTCGTCCTCGGCGGGTTCTACGCCCTGCTGCGACTGATCAGCCGGTCAGGGATGGGCGGAGGCGATGTCAAGCTCGCCGCGGTCATCGGACTCGTCCTGGGATGGCACGGCTGGCAGCAGCTCGCGATCGGCGCGGCATCCGCCTTCGTGCTGGGCGCGCTCTTCGCCCTCGCGCTGATCCTCCTGCGTCGGGCGGACGGCACCACCCGCATCGCGTTCGGCCCGTGGATGATCGCGGGCGCGCTCCTCGGCGTCCTCGTCGGATGAAGGGTCTACTCTGAGGTCATGGCACTCGCACGACTTCACGGCGGCCCGCTCGACGGGCAGATCATCCCCCTCGGCGACGCGGACGACAAGCTGATCGTCCCCTACAGCGAGACGCAGGTGGTCTACAACCGCCGTGGCGAGCCGCAGAACACCGGACCCGAAGACGGTCCCACCGAGATCGACTACTGGTTCGACGAAGCCCTCGAGGATCTCACTCTCAACGATGACGACTGAGCCGTCCCGCACGGTCGAGGTCGAGCGCAAGTACGACGTCGACATCGACACACCGCTGCCCCGCTGGAGTGACATCCCCGGCGTCGACGCCGTCACAGCGGGAGAGGCGCGGGCGCTGGACGCCCGCTACTTCGACACCGCAGACGGAACCCTCGCGCGCTCCGGAGTCGCGCTCCGGCGGCGCACCGGCGGTCCGGACGAGGGCTGGCACGTGAAGGGGCCGAGGCAGGGCGACGGACGGCTCGAGCTCGGCTGGCCGCTCGGCGAGGGCGACGCGCTGCCCTACGACGTCGCCGCGACCGTCTCCACCTGGACCACCGCGCCGCTCGCGCCGCTCGCCCGGATCGAGAACGACCGCACCGCGTACCTGCTCACCGGACCCGACGGGGTCGTGGCGGAGTTCGTCGACGACCGGGTCCGCGCCACCGATCTCCGCGGAGGCGTGCAGCGCGAATGGCGGGAGTGGGAGATGGAGCTCGGACCGGCGGCACCCGCCGACGAGGCCGGGAGAGCGGCTTTCTTCGCCGCGGTCGAGCGTGCCGTCCGTGCCGCCGGAGGGCGTGATTCCGCATCCGGGTCCAAGCTCGCCCGCGCGCTGGGGTTCTAGCCCGATGACGGCGGCGCCCGCAACCCCTTCCCGGGAGCGCCCGGCGCGTGCTTGAGTGACAGCATGAGCCGACCGCCTGTGCTTCGATCGCTGCAGACGATCGTCCCCGACACCGTCCTCCACCAGGATGAGGTGCGCGACGTGTTCGCCGCGCAGCCCGACCTCGGACGACTGGCGCAGCGGATCGTGTCGACGTCGTTCACAGTGTCGGGCATCGACACCCGTCACACCGTGATCGACGAGCTGTCCCTCGACTCCGACGCGGTGGACCCGATCTTCTTCGACCGCCGCTCGGGAGCGCTGCTCGCGCCGGGCACGAAGACACGCAACGAGGTCTACACGCGTGAAGCGGCCAGACTCTTCGTCGATGTGGCGCGGCGGGCGCTCGATGCCGACCCCGACATCGAGCCGGCCGATGTGACGCACGTCATCACCGTCTCGTGCACGGGCTTCCATGCGCCCGGACCGGAGTACGAGATCGTGCGGGCACTCGGCCTGTCCGACAGCGTGCAGCGCTATCACCTCGGGTTCATGGGCTGCTATGCGTCGATGCCGGCGCTCCGCGCGGCGAGTCAGTTCTGCGCCGCGGACGAGAACGCCGTGGTCCTGGTGGTCAGCGTCGAGCTGTGCACCCTGCACCTGCGGTCCTCCGAGGATCCCGACACGATCGTGGCGTCCTCGCTGTTCGCCGACGGTGCGGCGGCCGGGATCGTGACGGCACGGGCTCTCCCGTCGGGGGTCACCGGCCTCCGTCTCGACCGCTTCCACACCGCGATCGCGCCCGAGGGCGAGAAGGCGATGGCCTGGACGATCGGCGACACCGGGTTCGAGATGATCCTGGCCACGACCGTGCCGCAGATCATCGGCGAGACGATCATCGGCGCCCTGCGGCCGCTGTACGCGCCGGAGGACGACCTGGTCGCCGCCTTCGACGGGGATGCCGTCGGCGGAGAGGTCGCGCACTGGGCGATCCATCCCGGCGGGCGCAGCATCCTGGATCGCATCCAGGAGAAGCTGCACCTCAGCGACGAGCAGCTGCACCCGGCCAGGGAGGTCCTGCGCGAGAACGGCAACATGTCGAGCGCGACCGTGCTGTTCGTGCTCAAGCGCATCCTCGAGCAGGAGGGCGCACGGGTCGGCGATCGCGTCTCGGCGATGGCGTTCGGGCCGGGCCTCACGGCCGAGAGCGCCCTGATGACCGTGACCGCCGCCGCGGACGCATGAGCGCGGGTCTCTCGACCAGGGACGTCGGCATCCGGGAGCTGATGGACGATCCGCAGGCGGACGAGCGGATGCTGGCGCGCACGTACGGGCGATTCGGCTTCGTGAACGCGGTCGTCTCCCGGCCCGGTCTGCTCTATCGGCGCGACATCCGCCCGAGAGCCGGCGGTGCGCCGCTGCGGATCCTCGACATCGGGGCCGGCGGCGGCGATCTGTGCCGGTTCCTCGCCGGACGGCTGCGCCACGACGGGCTCGCCGCGGAGATCACCGCCCTCGACACCGATGAGCGCGCGATCCGATGGGCTTCCGCGCACGATCGCGGAGCCGGGGTGCGCTACCGCCGTGCGCTGTCGACCGAGCTGGTCGACGAGGGGGAGGCATTCGACGTCGTGCTCTCCAACCACGTGCTGCATCACCTCGACGATGCAGAGCTGCAGACCGTGCTCGAGGACTCCCGGCGGCTCCTCGCGCCCGGCGGGCTGGCCGCGCACCACGACATCGCCCGCGGCCGCGCCGCCTATGCGCTCTTCGCGACGGCCACCTGGCCGCTCTCCGGGAACCTCCTCGCCGATTCGTTCATCCGCGAGGACGGACTCCTCAGCATCCGCCGCTCCCACACGGTGGCGGAGCTCCGGGCGATGGTCCCGCACGGCTGGCGGGTCCGCGGAGGCGTGCCGTCCCGGCTGGAGGTGCGGTGGGAGGACGATCGTGCCCGACCATGACGTGCTCGTCGTCGGGGCGGGCCTGGTGGGGCTGCTGCTGGCGTGCCTGCTGACGCAGGACGGACTGCGGGTGGCTGTCTGCGAACGTCGGACGGATGCCGACACGCGCACCCGCGCGATCGGCATCCACCGGCCGGGGCTCGAGGCGCTGGAGGCTGCCGGTCTCGGAGACGAGGTCCTGGCCGAGGCGCTGCGCCTCGACGGGGGAGAGGTGCGCAGCCGCCGGAGGACTCTGGCGTCGCTCGCGTTCCCGCCCGAGCGCCCCGTCCTGATCCTTCCGCAGCCGCGCACCGATGCGCTGCTCAGAGCGCGACTGCGGTCGCTCGCTCCCGATGCCCTGCGCGACGGATGGACCGTGCGCTCGGTCGATCCGGCGGACGACGTCGTGCGCGTCTCGGTCGATACTCCGGACATCGCCCGCGAGCTGACCGCCCGTTGCGTCGTGGTGGCCGACGGGGTGCGGAGCAGTCTGCGCGCGGATCTCGGACTCGGGTGGAGCCGCCGGAGCGGGCGCGCGACCTACGCGATGGTCGATGTCGCCGACGCGGAGGCAGACGCCCGCGCCGTGCTGCACTGCGAGCCGTCCGGCCTCGTCGAGTCGTTCCCGCTGCCCGGCGGACGGCGCCGGTGGGTGGCGCGCCAGGGGGCAGGCGAGCAGCTGGGCGCCGCGGACGCCTTCCGGGGCGCGGTCGAGGCGCGGACCGGCATCCGTCTGGATCTCGCGGATGACGTGCAGCCGACCGTCTTCGAGGCCGCGCAGCACATCGCCCGGCGTATCGTGCGCGGCCGCGTGGTCCTGCTCGGCGACGCGGCGCACGAGATCAGCCCGATCGGCGGCCAGGGGATGAATCTGGGCTGGACGGACGCCGTGCGACTGGCGCGGGTGCTCGTGCGCGCGCTCCCCGAGCGGATGCCGGACCTCGCCGGCTACGAGCGCGACCTGCGACGCAGGACGCGCATCGTCCAGAGCCGGTCGGCGTTCTACATGGCGATGGGTGCTCCGGCGCCGATCGGCGTGGCGGTTCCGCGGGAACTCGTCATCCGCACGCTGGGGACGCGGCCGCTGCGCCGCTGGTCCGCCGGGCTCATCACGATGCAGGGGCTCTGACGCACGAAGGCCCCGGTTCCCTCGAGAGGGGACCGGGGCCTTCGCGCTTCGCGTGCGGGGTTTCGACTCGCTTCGCTCACTCAACCTTGACGCGTCGCGTCAGAAGTTGATCATGTGCCCTGCGAGGCCGTGGAAGCCCTCCTGCAGCGCCTCCGACAGCGTCGGGTGGGTGTGCACGTTGCGGGCCAGCTCGAGCGCGGTGAGGTCCCACTTCTGCGCGAGGGTCAGCTCGGGCAGGAGCTCGGCGACGTCCGGGCCGATCATGTGCGCGCCGATGAGCTCGAGGTGCTCGGCGTCGGCGATGAGCTTGACGAAGCCGACGGGCTCGCCGAGGCCGTGCGCCTTGCCGTTGGCCATGAACGGGAAGCTGACGACCTTGATGTCGCGCCCCTCGTCCTTCGCCTGCTGCTCGGTGAGGCCGAACGAGGCGACCTGGGGGGAGCAGAACGTCGCACGCGGCATCATGCGGTAGTCGCCGAGCGTCATGGTCTCGGCCTTGCCGATGGTCTCGGCCGCGACGACGCCCTGCGCCTCGGCCACGTGGGCGAGCTGCAGCTTGGCGGTCACGTCGCCGATCGCGTAGATGCCCTCGACGTTCGTGCGCATGTGGTCGTCGATGTCGATCGCACCGCGCTCGGTGAGCTTCACACCGGTCGCCTCGAGGCCGAAGCCCTCGGTGTTCGGGGCGAAGCCGACCGACATGAGCACCTTGTCGGCCTCGATCGACGACTGCTGGCCGTCCTTGGCCGTGTAGGTCACGGTGACGGAGGAGCCGTTGTCGACGACCGTCTCGACCTTGGTCGAGGTGAGGATGTCGACGCCGTAGTTCTTGTACTGCTTCGTGATCTCCTTCGACACGTCGGCGTCCTCGTTGGGGAGGGCGCGGTCGAGGAACTCGATGATGGTGACCTTCACGCCGTAGTTCGTCATGACGTAGGCGAACTCCATGCCGATGGCGCCGGCGCCTACGATGACGATCGACTTCGGCAGCTCGCGGCTGAGGATCTGCTCCTCGTAGGTCACGACGTTGTCGCTCAGCTGGACGCCGGGGAGCAGGCGCACCTTCGAGCCGGTGGCGATGATCGCGTTGTCGAAGGTCACCTCTTCGGTGGAGCCGTCGGCCTTGGCGACCGAGATCGCCTTCGGGCCGGTGAAGGTGCCGCGACCGTCGTACTCGGTCACCTTGTTCTTCTTCATCAGGAAGTGGATGCCCTTGACGCGGCCGTCGGCGACCACGCGGCTGCGGTCGAACGCCTTGCCGTAGTCGATCGTGAACTCACCCGAGATGCCGAAGAAGTCGGCCTTGTGGTTCAGGGTGTGCGCGAGCTCCGCGTTCTTGAGCAGTGCCTTGGAGGGGATGCAGCCCACGTTGAGGCAGACACCGCCCCAGTACTTCTCTTCGATGATGGCCGTGGAGAGGCCGAGCTGTGCGCTGCGGACGGCGGCGACGTATCCACCAGGACCGGCACCGAGGATGACGACATCGTAATGGGGCATGCGTTAAGCCTATCGCTCCGAAGAGGGCTCGGAACCGGGCTCGGCGCCTCCTCGGCGGCCGCGCACGGACAGCCAGACGGCGACTCCGACGGCGACCAGGATGCCGACGATCGAGATCACCCAGATCCACACGGTCGAACCCGAACCGTCGTCTGCGTCGGGTGCCGGAGTGAGCGTCGCCTCCGGCGTTGCGGATGCCGCTTCGCTCGGGGCCGCGGTCGTCGGCGCGGCGCTGGGCTGCTCGGTCGGCGTCGGGGAGGAACCGGTCGTCACGGTGAAGAAGAACTCGTCGGAGGTCGGGTGCCCGTCGCTCGAGACGACCTTCCAGATCACGTGGTATTCGCCTGCCGGGGCGGAGGACACCAGCGGCTGCGTCACCACGGCGCCGTCGACCGTCGCGGGTCCATCCGTGACCGCGTTGCCCGCGGAGTCCGTGACGACGACCTCGGTGGCGCCCTCGCCGTCGATCAGCTTGGCGCTGAAGGTGAGCGTCAGCTCGGCGGGGAGCGTCTCGACTTCGCTGTCGGCTGCCGGGTTCGACGACGTGAGCGCGTCGTGCGCGGATGCCGAGAGCGGGGACGCGAGCACGAGGAAGGCGGCGAGGAGCGTCGCGGCGAGAGCGACGGGGGCGGCGGAGAGGCGCAGGGCTTTGGTCTTCACAGGTCCACCCTATGAAGAGCCGGTATGTGACGGCTGAGTATGCATGCGGCCTCCCGCGAGCCCCTCGGCATCCGTTAGTCTGGACAGCCTAGGAGGGCACAGTGACTGACAGCGACAGCCGACCGGCCGGAGAAGCCGCGATCCACCGCTCTGGTGAACAGAAGCATGACGTGACGCAGACGTTCGGACACGATTCGGACCTGTCCTTCGTGCCGTTCGGCGTGGAGCTCACCGACGTCGAGCAGACCGCCATCGCGGCGTTGCCGTCGGGATCGGCCCTGTTGCTGGTGCGCTCGGGCGCCCTCGCCGGTGCCCGCTACCTCCTCGACACCGATGTGACGACGGTCGGACGCCACCCCGAGGCCGACATCTTCTTCGATGACGTGACCGTCTCTCGCCGTCACGCGGAGATCACGCGCACCGGCACGACGTTCGAGATCATCGACCAGCGCTCGCTCAACGGGACGTACGTCAACGGCGAGCGGGTCGACCGCAGTGCGCTGGTCGACGGCTCCGAGCTGCGCGTCGGCAAGTTCCGACTGAACTTCTTCGCCTCTCCGCACGACCGCCAGGCGGCGAACGCCTGATGGCGGCCACTCCCGCCCGCGAACGCTCTGCGTCCGCGGGCCTGCTGAGTATCGGTCAGGTGCTCGCGCGTCTCACTCCGGAGTTCCCCGATCTGACCTCCAGCAAGCTGCGTTTCCTCGAGGTGCAGGGCATCGTCAGCCCCTCGCGCACCGAGTCCGGCTACCGCAAGTTCTCGACGGCCGACATCGAGCGGCTCCGTCTCGGACTCACCCTCCAGCGGGATCACTACCTGCCGCTGAGCGTGATCCGCGAGCAGCTGGACAGCTCTGCGGGGGAGGCCTCGCTCGCGCCGCCTCCGTCGATCACGCCGGCGCCGCGTCGCTATCGTCGGGCAGAGCTCCTCGCGGCGGCAGGAGCAGGACCCCAGCTGCTGAACGACGCGATCAGCACCGGTGTCATCACCGCCCAGGAGAACTACCCCGAGGCGACGGTGACGCTCCTGCGCGGACTCGTCGCGCTGGATCGCCACGGGATCGAGCCCCGGCACCTGCGCTCCCTCCGTCAGGGGGCCGAGCGCGAGGTCGCTCTCATCGAGTCGGCGATGTCGTCGCTGTTGCGACGGACGGATGCCGCCTCCCGCGCGAAGGCCAGCGAACTCGCTCCCGAGCTGGCGACGAAGATCGACGAAGTGCGCTCGCTCTTCGTCAAGGACGCGCTGTCGCGTGTGCTTTCGTAACGAACTGATTGCGACACACCTTCGACGTCCCACGGATGTCATTGCCGGTGCCCGAGCACTGCTCTACCGTGGAGATAACCGTTCCAGGGAGGATTTCAGATGAATGCGGATGAGCTCACAGGCGACCCGCGGTTCGTACCCGAACTCCTCTTCACGGACGGTCTCCCCGCCATGGACGACGAGGTCGGCTACCGCGGTGCCGTCGCCGCTCGTGCCGCCGGCATCACCTACCGTCAGCTGGATTACTGGGCCCGCACCGAGCTGGTCGAGCCCACCGTCCGCGGCGCGAGCGGCTCCGGCTCGCAGCGTCTCTACGGCTTCCGCGACATCCTGGTCCTGAAGCTCGTCAAGAGCCTCCTCGACACCGGCATCTCGCTGCAGCAGATCCGTACCGCTGTCGAAGAGCTGCGCCGTGCCGGCATCCGCGATCTCGCCGGCACCACGCTGATGAGCGATGGCGCCTCCGTCTACCTGTGCACGTCGAACGACGAGGTCATCGACCTCGTCAGCCGCGGCCAGGGCGTGTTCGGCATCGCCGTGGGCAAGGTGCTCCGCGAGGTCGAGTCGACGCTCGTCGCCTTCGACCCGACCGCACCGGACCCGGTCGACGAGCTCTCCGCGCGCCGCTCGAAGCGCTCCGCCTGATCCACCCTTCGACAGGCTCAGGGACCCACCCTTCGACAGGCTCAGGGGCCTGAGGGGGAGCTCTGCGCTCCTTGTCGGGTCGCAGAGCTTGCCGAAGCGTCAGGCGTTCTCGGGAAGCGCGATGCGCCCGGTGCGGATGATCCGGTCGAGCAGCTGATCGAAGTCGGCGGCGAGCTCCTGCGCGGAGTCTCCCGGCCAGATGTGCAGCGGCTTCGCCGCGCCCTGCGCCTGCTGCAGCGAGGTGCGCTCGGGCAGCTGCGGAGCGAGCACGAGGGGCCCGAACATGTCGCGGAGCTCCTTGATGCGGAACTGGTGCTCGATCGACTGCGGGCGCACGCGGTTCACGACGATGCCGAGCGGCTGAAGACGAGGGGAGAGGCCGCGGCGGATCTCCTCGATCGCGCGGAGGGCGCGGTCCGCGGCGGCGACCGAGAACAGGCCGGGCTCGGTGACCACCATGACGCGGTCGCTGGCGGCCCAGGCCGTGCGGGTGAGCGCGTTCAGCGACGGCGCGCAGTCGATGAGCACGAGGTCGTAGTCGGCTTCGACGGCCGCGAGTGCCTCTTCGAGCTTCCAGACGTCGCGGACGCTCGGGTGCGGCCCGTCGAAGTTGATGGCGGAGGGGCTCCCGATGAGCACGTCGATCGTGCCGGGGTGCACTTTCGCCCATCCGCTGGAGGTGATCGCCTGACGGACGACCTTCTCCTTCGGGTTCGCCAGGACATCGGCGATGTTGAGTCGTCCGGCCACCTGGATGTCCATCCCGGTGGAGACGTCGGACTGCGGGTCGAGGTCGACGACGAGAGTCCGGACTCCTCGGGCGAAAGCCGCTGAGGCCAGCCCGAGTGTCACGGTCGTCTTGCCGACGCCCCCCTTGAGAGAGCTGACGCTGAGTACGTGCACGAACACCACGTTACCTTCCCCTAGGCTGAGGGAACACTCAGCCCCGCCCCTGCACGCCGAAAACGCCGTGCATCGAGCTCTCAGAGGTGTGCATGTTCCAGAAGATCCTTGTGGCCAACCGCGGCGAGATCGCGATCCGGGCCTTCCGAGCGGCGTACGAGGTGGGGGCGCGCACCGTCGCGGTCTTCCCCCATGAGGACCGCGGGTCCGTCCATCGACTCAAGGCCGATGAGGCCTACGAGATCGGCGAACGCGGTCACCCCGTCCGCGCGTACCTGAACGTCGACGAGATCATCCGCGTCGCGCTGGAGGCGGGAGCGGATGCGATCTACCCCGGATACGGCTTCCTGTCGGAGAACCCGGAGCTCGCGGAGAAGGCGGCGGCCAACGGCATCGTCTTCATCGGCCCGCCGGCGAAGGTGCTCGAGATGGCGGGCAACAAGGTCGAGGCGAAGCGGCACGCGATCGAGGCCGGAGTGCCGGTGCTGCGTTCGACCGAGGCATCCGACGACGTCGAGGCGCTCGTCGCCCAGGCGGAGGACATCGGCTTCCCGCTCTTCGCCAAGGCGGTGGCGGGCGGCGGCGGCCGCGGCATGCGTCGCGTCGAGACCGCGGGTGATCTCGCACCCGCTCTGGCCGAGGCGATGCGGGAGGCTGCGAGCGCCTTCGGCGACGCCCGGATGTTCCTGGAGCAGGCCGTGGTGCGCCCCCGGCACATCGAGGTGCAGATCCTCGCCGACAAGACCGGCGAGACCGTGCACCTGTTCGAGCGCGACTGCTCGGTGCAGCGGCGCCACCAGAAGGTCGTCGAGATCGCTCCGGCGCCGAATCTGGACGACAGCATCCGCACCGCACTCCACGGCTACGCGGTCGCCTTCGCCCGCTCGATCGGCTACGAGAACGCCGGTACCGTCGAGTTCCTGCTGGAGACGGCGGGCGAGCGCACGGGCGAGGTCGTCTTCATCGAGATGAACCCGCGCATCCAGGTCGAGCACACCGTGACCGAGGAGGTCACCGACGTCGACCTCGTGCAGAGTCAGATGCGGATCGCCGCGGGCCAGACTCTCGCGGAGCTGGGACTGCAGCAGCAGAACCTGCACCTGCGGGGGGCTGCGCTGCAGTGCCGCATCACCACCGAGGACCCGACGCAGGGCTTCCGCCCCGACACCGGCAAGATCACGACCTACCGCTCACCCGGCGGCGCCGGCATCCGCCTCGACGGAGGCACGGTGCATCAGGGGGCGCAGATCAGCCCGCACTTCGACTCGATGCTGGCGAAGCTGACCTGCCGCGGTCGCGACTTCCCCGCGGCCGTCGCGCGTGCCCGGCGCGCGCTGGCGGAGTTCCGCATCCGCGGCGTCTCGACGAACATCCCCTTCCTCCAGGCCCTGCTCGACGACGACGCCTTCATCGCGGGCGACGTGAGCACCTCCTTCATCGACGAGCGGCCGGAGCTCCTGCGCGGTCGGGTCTCGAAGGACCGCGGCACGAAGCTCCTGAACTGGCTGGTCGACGTCACCGTCAACAAGCCCCACGGCGCGCACCCCGGTGTCATCGACCCGGTCGCGAAGCTCCCCGTCGTCGATCTCTCGACCGAGCCGATCGCCGGGTCGCGTCAGCGGCTGCTCGAGCTCGGTCCGGAGGGCTTCGCCCGGAGCCTCCGCGAGCAGACGGCACTCGCGATCACCGACACCACCTTCCGCGACGCGCACCAGTCGCTGCTGGCCACGCGCGTGCGCACCAAGGACCTCGTCGCGGCTGCTCCGTACCTGGCGCGGCTCACGCCGGGCCTGCTGTCCGTCGAGGCCTGGGGCGGTGCGACGTACGACGTCGCGCTGCGCTTCCTCGGCGAGGACCCCTGGGAGCGACTCGACAAGCTGCGCGCCGCGCTGCCGAACGTCGCGATCCAGATGCTGCTGCGCGGACGCAACACAGTCGGCTACACGCCGTACCCGACGGGGGTCACCGAGGCGTTCGTCGCCGAGGCAGCCGCGAGCGGGGTCGACATCTTCCGGATCTTCGACGCCCTCAACGACGTGGAGCAGATGCGCCCCGCCATCGAGGCCGTGCGCAACACCGGCACCGCGGTCGCCGAGGTGGCCCTCTGCTACACCGGCGACCTCCTCGACCCGGCCGAGAACCTCTACACGCTCGACTACTACCTCGGTCTCGCCGACCAGATCGTCGCGGCCGGGGCGCACATCATCGCGATCAAGGACATGGCGGGGCTCCTGAGGCCCGCGGCTGCAGCGAAGCTCGTCGCAGCGCTGCGCGAGCGCTTCGACCTCCCTGTCCACCTGCACACGCACGACACGCCGGGCGGCCAGCTGGCTACGCTCCTCGCAGCCAGCGCGGTCGGAGTGGATGCCGTGGATGCCGCGTCGGCACCGCTCTCCGGAACCACCAGCCAGCCGTCGCTGTCCTCGCTCGTCGCGGCGCTCGCGCACACCGATCGGGACAGCGGCATCTCCCTCGACGCGGTGTCCGATCTCGAGCCGTACTGGGAGGCGGTGCGCCGGCAGTACGCGCCGTTCGAGTCGGGGCTTCCCGGACCCACGGGCCGCGTGTACCACCACGAGATCCCCGGCGGGCAGCTGTCGAACCTCCGCCAGCAGGCGAAGGCCCTCGGTCTCGCGGATGACTTCGAGCTCATCGAGGACATGTACGCCGCGGCCGACCGCATCCTCGGGCGCGTTCCGAAGGTGACGCCGTCATCGAAGGTCGTCGGCGACCTCGCGCTGCATCTCGCCGCCGTGAAGGCGGATCCTGCGGACTTCGAGGCGAACCCGGAGAAGTACGACGTGCCGGACTCGGTCGTCGGATTCATGGCGGGCGAGCTGGGCGACCTCCCCGGAGGATGGCCGGAGCCGTTCCGCACCAAGGTCCTCGCCGGACGCTCGGTGCGCACCGGGCTCACGCAGATCAGCGCGGAGGACGAGGCCGCTCTCGCCGGTTCCAGCGCCGAGCGGCGTGCGCGGCTCAACTCCCTGCTGTTCCCTGCGCCCACCGCGGAGTACACCGAGCGGCGCGAGCTCTTCGGCGACCTCTCCGTCCTCGACACGAGCGACTACCTCTTCGGACTCGTGCAGGGACAGGAGCATCGCATCGAGATCGACCGCGGCGTGCAGCTGTTCATCGGTCTGGAGGCCATCGGCGACGCCGACGACAAGGGCATGCGGACCGTGATGACGACTCTGAACGGGCAGCTCCGACCTGTCTTCGTGCGAGACAGGTCCGTCGCGGTGGACGCGCACGAGGCCGAGCGGGCGGACACCAACGTCCCCGGCCAGGTCGCCGCTCCGTTCTCCGGTGTCGTCACGCTCAAGGCCGAGGTCGGCGCTGCCGTCCGGGCCGGCGAGCCGATCGCCTCGATCGAGGCGATGAAGATGGAAGCGGCCATCACCGCGCCCGTCGACGGCGTGATCGAGCGTCACGCGATCGCCGAGACGCAGCAGGTGGATGCCGGAGATCTTTTGGTCGTCATCCGTCCCGCGCACTAATCTTGTGCGGGCGAGGGCCGCGCACCGTGTGCGCACCCGAGGCCCGCGCAGGCTTGGAGTGACATCGTGACCCCGAAGAACACCGCAGAACCCGAGGAGAACCCGCTGGGGGTGCTCGATGACGCCGCGTCCGTGGACACGGCCGTCATCGGCATCCTCGGCGGAACGGCGCAGGTGAGCGTGTCGCTGCCGAAGGACGATGACGACGACCTCGATGACGAGGGCGTCGTCGAGGGAGAAGTCGTCGGCGACCTCATCGTCGACGAACTGCCCATCGTCACGGCTTCGCAGGTGGCATCCGCGGCGAAGGCCGTGCCCGCCGCCGTGACTCCGGCGGTGCTGAAGTCCCGGTCTCCGGGAGACGACAAGGTTGCCGAGGCCGCCAAGGCCGACCCGTCGCCGAAGGAGGTTCCGGGCATCATCATCGGGCCCATCGTGATCGACGAACCGGTGGCCGCCGCCCCCTCGGCGGAAGAGGCCGCGCCCGAGGAGACCATCCACGAAGCGGAACTGGAGCCGGACGTCGAGGAGCCGATCGACCAGGAGCCGGATGTCGAGGAGCCAAAATCGGCGACGATCGTCGAGGAGCCTGAGCCTGAGCCTGAGCCTGAGCCTGAGCCTGAGCCTGAGCCTGAGCTGGAGCCGGAGCCGGAGCCGGAGCCGGAGCCTGAGCCGGAGCCGGAGCCGGAGCCGGAGCCGGAGCCTGAGCCCGTACCCGAGCCGGAACCCGACCCCGAGCCGGTCCCCGTCGCGAACGAGCCGGCCGCCGCGGCGACGCACGCCGAAGAGGCGGCCGTCGCAGCCCGATTCCTGGCGAGGGCGACCGTCGATTCGGCTGCGGCTCCCGTCGCAGCCACCGCCGCGGGAGTGCCCGCCGTGAAGGAGACCGCCGCCGTGTCCACTCCCGACGAGAAGTCCGTCGTTCCGCAGCCAACGCGCGCGGCCGCCCGCGCCGACGTGACGCTCACCTCGAAGCGCCTGGACGATCTGGGCGATTCCTCGCGGGAGTCGGCCGATCTGCTCACCGCCGATCGCCTGCTCGACCCGCATCGCCTCACGAAGCCCGAGCCCGAAGGCGCGTGGAGTCATTTCCTCTACACCGTGTCGGGACGCCGAATCAACATCGGCGACGGTCGGCGGGCCCGGGAGCGGAAGGCGCTCAGCGCTCGCATCGCCGCACCTCTCCCCGGAGGGGCGCGGTTCGTGCCCGTGCTCTCCCGCAAGGGCGGCGTCGGCAAGACGACGATCACCGCCCTGCTCGGCATGGCGCTGGCCGACGCGCGTGACGACCGCGTGATCGCCGTCGATGCCAATCCGGATCGAGGAACCCTCGCGGAACGCATCGTCCGTCCGGCTCACAACAAGTCGGTGCGCGATCTGGTCCGCATCCACGACGACGTCCGGGGTTATCACGACATCTCCGCCATCGTGGCGCGCGATGCCACCCGCCTCGACGTTCTCGCCTCCGATTCCGATCCCCGCATCGCCGAGGCCTTCAGCGACAGCGACTACAGGGACGTCGCCGGTGTCGCCGCGCACTACTACTCGCTCGTGCTGACGGACACGGGGACGGGCATCGTGCACTCCGTGATGTCGGCGACCCTCGACCTGGCCGACCAGATCATCATCGTGTCGGGGCTGAGCGTCGACGAAGCGCGACTGGCCTCGGAGACTCTCACCTGGCTCGAGACGAACGGGTACGCCGAGCAGGCTCGAGAGGCGATCGTCGTGCTGAACCAGTCGACACCGGGCGCGCCCCTCGTGCGCCTGAACGAGCTGCAGAGTCACTTCGCCACGCGCGCGAAGAGCGTGATCCGGATGCCGTACGATCCGCAGATCGCCGGGGGAGGGACCATCGTGTTCGCGAACCTGCTGCCAGAGACACGTGTCGCCGCGCGTCGACTCGCCGCGCTCCTGGTCGAGGGCCTGCGGGCGAAGGGCGCCTGATGGCCGTCCGCGAGATCCGCATCTTCGGCGACCCCGTCCTGCGTACCGTGTGCGCCCCGATCGATGACATCGACGACGGCGTCCGCGCACTGGTGGCCGACCTCGTCGAGACGGTCGAGCTGCCTGGCCGAGCCGGAGTGGCCGCCCCGCAGATCGGCGTGGCGTTGCGCGCCTTCAGCTACAACATCGACGGTGACATCGGCTACGTGCTCAACCCGGTGCTCGTGGAGGTGCGGGGCGAACCCGAGCCGACCGGAGAGGGCTGCCTGTCCGTTCCCGGGCTCTGGCACGACGCGCAGCGGCACCCGTGGGCGCGCGTCGAGGGGATCGACCTCGACGGGAATCCTGTGGTGCTCGAGGGCGACGGTCTCCTCGCCCAGGCGCTTCAGCACGAGACGGATCACCTCGACGGGAAGCTGTTCCTGTCGCGTCTCGATCCGGAGACCCGCAAGCAGGCGATGCGCGAGGTGCGCGAGAGCGCCTGGTTCTAGCCGCCGAGCGTTCCCTTTCTCACCGAACGGCCCCCTTGCGCGTGTGCGCGAGGGGGCCGTTCGTCGGGAAGGGGGTGGGTCGACCTGCCGGGTCAGCCGCCGATCGCGACGTTGGTCGTCGAGACCGGCTCGTCGTAGATCGCGGAGATCTCGTCGGCGAAGTCGTTCATGATGACGTTGCGCTTGATGGAGAGCTTCGGCGTCAGGTGGCCCGATGCCTCGGTCCACTCCGAATCGAGGATCGTGAACTTGCGGATCGACTCGGCGCGCGACACGCGGGCGTTCGCGCCGTCGACGGCGCGCTGGACCTCGGCCCGGACGGCGTCGTTGCGGGAAGCCTCCACCAGCGTCATCTTGGCGTCGAGGCCGTTGTTCGCGAGCCACGTCGGCAGCATCTCGGGGTCGAGCGTCACCAGGGCCGAGATGAACGGGCGCTGATCGCCGACCACGACGACCTGGCCGATGATCGGGTTCGCCCGGATCGGGTCCTCGAGCGCTGCGGGGGCGACGTTCTTGCCTCCGGCTGTGACGATGATCTCCTTCTTGCGACCGGTGATCGTGAGGAAGCCCTCGGAGTCGAAGCTGCCGATGTCGCCGGTGCGGAACCAGCCGCCGTCGCTGAACGCCTCGGCCGTGGCCTCGGGGTTGTTCCAGTACTCCTTGAAGACGTTGATGCCGCGCACCTCGATCTCGCCATCCTCGCCGAGGCGCACGCCGACGCCTGGGAGCGCGGGACCGACCGTGCCGATCTTCGACTTGTCGGCCAGGTTCACCGTGGCGGGAGCCGTCGTCTCGGTCAATCCGTAGCCCTCGAGGATCACGACGCCGAGGCTGTGGAAGAAGTGACCGAGTCGCGGGCCCAGGGGAGCGGAGCCGGACACGGCGTAGACCACGTTCCCGCCCATCGCGGCGCGGAGCTTGCTGTAGACGAGCTTGTTGAAGAGGGCGAACTTCAGCTTCATCCCGAAGGGGATCTTCTTGCCTTCTTCGAGCAGCTTCGAGTGCTCGATGGCGACATCCGCCGCGGCGCGGAAGATCTTGCCCTTCCCACCGGCCTCCGCCTTCTGCTCGGCGGAGTTGTACACCTTCTCGAACACGCGAGGGACGGCGAGGAGGAAGGTCGGCTTGAACGAGCCCAGGGCGGGCAGGAGCTGTCGCGTGTCGGGCTGGTGACCGGTGCGGACGCCCGCGTGGATGTCGAGGATCGAGATGAAGCGCGCGAAGACGTGAGCCGTCGTGATGAACAGGAGGGTCGAGGCGCCTGGCGTCTGCACGACCGCGTCGAGGGCCTTCGCGGAGTTGCGGGTGAGCTCGACGAAGTTGCTGTGCGTGAGCACGCAGCCCTTCGGGCGACCGGTGGAGCCCGAGGTGTAGATGAGGGTGGCGATGTCGGAGCCGACGGCGAGGTTGCGGCGACGCTCGATCTCCTCGTCGGTGACCGCTGCGCCCTGCGCCGTGAGCGTGTCGATGGCGCCGAGGTGCAGCTGCCAGACCTCGCGGATCAGGGGAAGGTCGCCGCGCACCTCGTCGACGCGGGCGAAGTGCTCCGGAGATTCGACCACGAGGGCGATCGCCCCGGAGTCCTCGAGGATCCACTGGATCTGAGAGGGGGAGCTGGTCTCGTAGATCGGGACCATCACGGCGCCGGCGTAGAAGAGCGCGAAATCGACCAGCGTCCACTCGTACGTCGTGCGCGCGAGGAAGCCGACCTTCTCGCCCGGCTGGATGCCTGCGGCGGCGAATCCCTTCGCCAGGGCGATCACGGCCGTCTGGAAGTCGGCGGCGGAGATGTCGCGCCAGCCTTCGCCCTCGGGCACCGAGAACAGCGCGCGGTCGGGGGTGGCCTTGACGCGCTGGAACAAGAGGTCCGAGACGTTTGCGTCGGGGTCGGCGGGGACGATCGCGGGGACTTCAAACTGGACCACGGCAGCTCCTTCGGTACCGGTCGGGCACGTGTGTGGTCTTGAGTCTAGGGCATGACACCCCGTCGCACCTCGTGTGGAACTGAGTCGCGATCGTGCATCCCGATCGAAGATCGCCGAAGCGGATGCCGGACGCGGCGCTAGACTTCACCTCGATGTTCTACTGGCTGATGAAGTACGTCGTGATCGGCCCCGTGGTCAAGGCGATCTTCCGTCCCTGGATCGTGGGCCGCAAGAACGTGCCCGCGAACGGGGCGGCGATCCTCGCCAGCAACCATCTCTCATTCGCGGACTCCATCTTCCTGCCGCTGGTGATCGATCGCCCGATGTCCTTCCTCGCCAAGAGCGACTACTTCACGGGCCGCGGCCTGAAGGGCTTCGCGACCAAGTTCTTCATGAAGGCCACGGGGCAGATCCCGATCGACCGATCCGGAGGCAAGGCCTCGGAGGCTTCTCTGAACACCGGTCTGCAGGTGCTCGGCGGCGGCGACCTGCTCGGCATCTACCCGGAGGGCACGCGAAGCCCCGACGGCAAGCTGTACCGCGGACGCACCGGCATCGCACGGATGGCGCTCGAGGCCAAGGTCCCCGTCGTCCCCGTGATCATGGTCGACACCGACACGGCCATGCCGATCGGCCAGCGGCTTCCCCGCATCATGCGCGTCGGGATCGTCATCGGAGAGCCGCTCGACTTCTCCCGCTACGCCGGGATGGAGAACGACAGGTACATCCTGCGCTCCGTCACCGACGAGATCATGGTGGCCCTGCATCGTCTCGGTCAGCAGGAGTACGAGGACGTCTACGCCTCGACCGTGAAGGACCGTCTTCCCTCCCGTGTCACACGGCGCTAGCGGAGCGTCCAGGGTGCACGCCGACCACTAGGCTTGAGGCATGCTCCCGCACCACATCGACGCCCTTGATGCATGGCGCTCGCTTCCCATCAAGCAGCAGCCGCAGTGGCCCGACGCGGACCGCGTCGCCGACGTCTCCCGCCAGATCGCCGCTCTCCCGCCGCTGGTCTTCGCGGGTGAGGTCGACAACCTCCGTGATCGCCTCGCGCGCGCAGCATCCGGAAAGGCCTTCCTGCTCCAGGGCGGCGACTGCGCCGAGACCTTCGCCGGCGCGACCGCCGAGCAGATCCGCAACCGCATCAAGACGGTGCTGCAGATGGCCGTCGTGCTCACCTACGGCGCCTCGATGCCCATCGTCAAGATGGGGCGCATGGCCGGACAGTTCGCCAAGCCCCGCTCGAGCGACAGCGAGACCCGCGGTGACGTCACGCTTCCGGCGTACCGCGGCGACATCGTCAACGGCTACGACTTCACCGAGGGCTCCCGTCAGGCCGATCCCGGTCGCCTGCTGCAGGGGTACCACACGGCTGTCTCCACCCTGAACCTCATCCGCGCCTTCACCCAGGGCGGCTTCGCCGACCTCCGCGAGGTGCACTCGTGGAACAAGGGCTTCGCGCAGAACCCCGCCAACCAGCGCTACGAGCGCATGGCCGCCGAGATCGACCGCGCCATCAAGTTCATGGAGGCCGCGGGCGCCGACTTCGACGAGCTGAAGCGCGTCGAGTTCTTCACCGGCCACGAGGGTCTGCTGATGGACTACGAGCGCCCGATGACGCGCATCGACTCGCGCACGGACACGCCGTACAACACCTCGGCGCACTTCCTGTGGATCGGTGAGCGCACCCGCGAGCTCGACGGCGCGCACGTCGACTACTTCTCGAAGATCCGCAACCCCATCGGTGTGAAGCTCGGCCCGACGACCACGCCGGAGACCGCGCTCGCGCTGATCGACAAGCTCGACCCCGAGCGCGAGCCCGGCCGACTGACCTTCATCACGCGCATGGGTGCGGGGAAGATCCGCGACGCCCTGCCCCCGCTGCTGGAGGCCGTGCGCGACTCCGGCGCGCAGCCGCTGTGGGTGACGGATCCGATGCACGGCAACGGCATCACGACCCCGACCGGCTACAAGACCCGTCGCTTCGACGACGTCGTCGACGAGGTGCGCGGCTTCTTCGAGGCGCATCGCGCGGTGGGCACGTTCCCCGGCGGCATCCACGTCGAGCTCACGGGAGACGATGTCACCGAGTGCCTCGGCGGATCCGAGCAGATCGACGAGGCAGCACTCGCCACGCGCTACGAGAGCCTGTGCGACCCGCGCCTGAACCACATGCAGTCGCTCGAGCTGGCGTTCCTCGTCGCGGAGGAGCTCGAGAAGCGCTGAGTCGACGGCTTTCGTCGAACGCAGAGAACCCGCCCCCCGGATGATCGGGAGGGCGGGTTCTCTGCGTCTGTCGTCTTTCGGGCGAGGGGCGTCGGCGACATCACCCCGCGGCGAAGACGCGCACCTCCGTCCCGCGTACGCGGGACTCTCCGGCCTTCGGGTCGGTGCGCGTCGCGGTGAAGATGTCCCAGACGAGTTCCGGCGCCGCAGTGACCGGCTTGAATCCGGCGTCCTGCAGCTGCTTGACGGCATCGCGGATCGAGATGCCGGACACGTCGGGGATCTCGATGGGCTCGGGCCCCAGGGAGACGATCAGCCGCATGTCGTCACCGGGACGCCAGTTGCCCGACTCGGAGCGGTCGGCGTAGCCGATGACCCGGCCCTCGGCGATCGTGTCGCTGTACTGCTCGACGCGTTCGTCGAGCACGTTCAAACCCTTGTCGGTGAGCGCCTGGGTCGCCTGCTGCACGGAGGTGTCGGAGACGTCGGGCAGCGATCCCAGCGAGACGAAGAGGTCGACGGTGTCGGCTTCGAAGAGGTCGCATCCCTCGCCGCACTCGTAGGCGTCGCCGCCGGCACGCGGCGTCACGTACGCGTTGATGACGATCCCCTCGTCGGCATCCGAGAACAGTTCCAGGGTCTCGTCGGGGACCGTGACGTTCAGCGCGTCCAGATAGGCGCGCGCCTCGTCCTCGGTCTTGCCGTTGAGGGTCTCGATCGAGTGCGGCTCAGGCCCGAGCGAGATCAGCACGGTCACCTCGCCGTTCTTCTCCAGTCGGTCGCCGGCCTGCGGATCGGTGCGGATCGCCAGATCCTTCTCGACGTCGACCGAGTACTCCTCGCCCCGCAAGGGGGTGAGCCCTTCCGCGGTGAGCGCCTCGGCGGCCTGCTCGTAGGTCGAGCCGGCGACATCCGGCACGGCGATCAGCGACCCGGGCCCCGAGCCGAACCACCAGCCGACTCCACCGGCGAGAACGGCGAGGAGCAGGACGAGCGTGAGCAGGAACGCGCCACGTGCGCGTCGACGCGACGCGCGACGGCGAAGGACCGTCGCGTTGTCGATCGGCGCGGGCGCCGGTGCCGTCGGGTCGGCGATCACCATCGTGCCGGGCAGCACCTTGGTGAGGTCGCCCGAGTCGCCCTGGCTGCGCTGCGACATCGTCGCGGCGGCGACCGCCGGAGCGATGCCCAGCTCGCGCTCGATCTCCCGCAGACGGTCGAGCATCTGCTGGGCGTCATCCGGTCGTTCGTCCGGGGACTTCTCGGTCGCCCAGAGGACGAGCTCGTCGAGGGGCTCGGGTACGGCCGGATTGCGCACGCTCGGACGGGGGACCGACTCGGTGGCGTGCTGGAACGCGATCTGCATCGGCTGCTCGCCCTTGTAGGGCTGCTCGCCGACCAGCATCTCGTAGAGCATGATTCCGAGCGCGTAGATGTCGCTCCGCGCGTCGGCGGTGCCGCGGGTCACGAGCTCGGGGGCCAGGTAGGCGATCGTGCCGAGCAGCTGCTGCCCGGTCGCCGTGTTCGCCGTCGTGGCCCTGGCGAGGCCGAAGTCACCGATCTTGATACGGCCGTCCTCCGCGAGGAGCACGTTCTCCGGCTTCACGTCGCGATGCACGATCCCGGCACGGTGCGCGGCGGAGAGACCGGCGAGGATCGCGTCCATGATCGTGATCGTCTGGGGGATCGTGAGGCGCTTCTGCTCGCGCAGCAGCTCGCGGAGGGTGATACCGGGAAGGTACTCCATCACGAGGTAGGCGAGCTCGCCGTCCTGGCCCTGGTCGAACACGTTGACCACGTGCGGATCGGCGAGCCGGGCGGCGGCTCGCGCCTCCTGGATGAACCGGCTCTGGAAGGCGGAGTCATCGCTGAGGTGCGCGTGCATGACCTTGAGGGCGATGCGGCGCTCGAGGCGGAGGTCCGTCGCGACGTAGACCGTGGCCATCCCACCGCGGGCGATGCGCGCCCGTACACGGTAGCGGCCGTCGACAAGCCGCCCGATGAGGGGGTCGGCCTGATGATTGGTCGTCACGTCAGAATTCTATGGAGAACTGCCTGAAAGACAGGGGAGCGGCTCACCCCTGAGGGCTGTGGGTTTTCCGAACGGCGCTCAGCCATGCAGGGCGAGCCAGGTGTATGCCTGCGCTTCCCACTGGCCGTACTTGTCCGGATAGGCCGAGATCTGCACGGCCTGGGCCGCATCCGTGAAGGCCATGCCCTCCCATCCGGGGATGTCGAGCAGGCCGCGGGTCGTGAGGCCGTTGGGGTCGCTCGGGCCTCCGTAGAACACCCGGGTGCTGCGATCCGCGTCCATGATCTGCTCGGGCGAACCCCACCCCGTGCTCGGGCGCTGCTGGAAGATGCCGAGAGAGTCGCGGTCGCCCCAGTCGAGATTGCGCAGCCCCGACTCGACCATCCCGGTCGCGAGGGCGATCGCGACCGCCCGGTCCGAGACGCCGAGCTCTCGTCCGATACGGATGATGAGCGCCGCGTTCGCGGCCTGCTCGGCCGTGAGGGCCGTCGCTTCCGGAGTGACGGCAGCCGCCGCCGCGGGGGCCGGTGCACCCTGCACGGCGAGCGTCTGCCCCGGGTAGATGATCGAGGATGAATCGAGCCCGTTCAGCGCGAACAGCGTCTGGGTGGTCGTGCCGTAGGCCTGTGCGATGCCGAAGACGGTGTCGCCGGCGACGACGACGTGCGTCGCGGCCGGTGCGACCGAGGTCGCGGGTGCTGCTGCGGGCGCCGCAGCAGGTGCAGCGGCACCGGACACGACGAGAGCCTGACCCGGATAGATGACGGAGTCGCGGGTCAGGCCGTTCGCACCCAGCACGGCGTCGACGGTGGTGCCGTACTGCGCCGCGATCGCGTACACGGTGTCGCCGGAGACGACGGTGTGGGCGGTCGATGCGGGTCCGACGGCCTCCACGACCGCCGGGGCGGCGACCACCACGGCCGGAGCCTGCAGTGTCAGCGTCTGCCCGGGGTAGATCACCGAACGCCAGGAGAGGCCGTTCCAGGTCAGGACGTCGACCGTCGCGAGCCCGAATCGGCCCGCGACCGCGGAGACGGTGTCACCGGGCTGCACGACGTAGGCGGCCGGAGGGGCCTCGGCGGGGACCAACCCGAGCGGTGCGGAGCGCTGTCGCTCGACACTGGGCGACGGGGCGGACTCCGCCGGCGCCGCGACGAGGGTTCCGGCCAGGGCGCCGATGACGGCGGCCGGCATGCCGAGCTGAAGATATCGCGTGCGACGCGTGGCGGTGTTCTGTCTCAAGGGTCCCCCTTTTCGAGCACTTCACGCTGACACGGATGTAAACAGAAGTCAACAGAAGTGACGCAAGTGAAAGATGTGACTGGAGTGCCGACATGCGGCATCCGATGGGAGGTGAGATAGTGGGCAACGTGTCTGAGAACGTTGTGGAGAACCCTGCTGTCGAGTGGCTGACCATGCCCGACCTCGTCGAGGTGCTGGATGAGCCGCTCGGCCGCGTCCGTCGCCTGATCGACGAGCACTACCTCGTCGGCTCGCGACGCGGCGGCGTGTTCGCGGTGCCCTCGATCTTCATCGTCGACGGGCATCCGCTGAGCTCCCTGCGCGGGACCATCATCGTGCTGCAGGACGCGGGCTTCACCGACGACGAGCTGATCGACTGGCTGCTCGAGGACGAGGAGAGCCTCGGCCGGTCGCCGATCGCCGCCCTCCTCGCGGGTCACAAGAGCGCGGTCCGTCGACTCGCTCGCACGCTCGCCTGACGGACGATCGGCTTCAGGCCGACCGCACGGTCGCCGCGCGGGCGAGATCGCGCAGCTCGCCGACCGCCGCGTTGTCCAGGCGCGCACCCGAGAGGGCGCGGTCGGCTTCACGGGCGTAGTCGGAGATCATCGTCTCGACGCGTTCGAGCGCTCCGGATTCCGCGATCGTCGCCTGCAGGAACGACACCTGCTGCGCGGTGAGCTCCGGGTCGCCGAGCATCTCGTCGAGGAGGTTCCTCGCCGAGGCGTCCAGCGCCTGCCTCGTGAGCGCGACGAGGACCGTCCGCTTGCCCTCGCGCAGATCGTCGCCGGCGGGCTTGCCTGTCACGGAGGAATCGCCGAAGACGCCGAGGATGTCGTCGCGCAGCTGGAAGGCCATGCCGATCGGGTGTCCGAAGCTCCGCAGCGCCGCCATCTGATCGTCCTCCGCGCCGGCGAGGGCTCCGCCGAGCACGAGGGGCTGCTCGATGCTGTAGCGGGCGGACTTGAGCGAGACCACGCGCAGCGCGCGCTCGGCGTGCAGCCCGCCGTCGTTGACGCTCCAGGCCGATTCCTCCGCGATGTCGAGGAACTGCCCGGTCGTCACATCGCGGCGCATGCGCGCGTACTCGCCCCGCACGGCGCGAGCGTGGGCGTGACCGTCCAGAGCGGACTCCAGCAGGTCGTCGCTCCACGCCACGAGGAGGTCCCCGAGCAGCACGGCGGAGGCATGGCCGAAGGCCTCCGCGTCACCCGACCATCCCGCGTCACGGTGCGACGCCTCCAGGGCCCTGTGCGCGGCCGGCCGGCCACGGCGCGTGTCGGAGTTGTCGATCAGGTCGTCGTGGACGAGCGCGGCCGACTGGAAGATCTCCAGGGCGGCGCACGTGTCCCAGAGCACGTCGGACTCCGTGGCGTCGCGGTCCCGGAATCGGGCGACGGCTCGCCAGCCGGCATGGCAGAAACGGGCGCGGAGCCGCTTGCCTCCGACGAGGGTCGCGGCGGCTGCGTCGAGGAACCCCGCCGCCTCCGAGCCGTACTCGAGGGATTCGGTGCGCATCAGCGCGAGGAAGCGGTCCAGGCGAGCGGCGACGGCGTCGGGTACGGAGGAGGGGGACGGCACGACTCCCAGCATACGTAAAGCAAGGAGGGGGCGATCGGCTAGCCTCGGACGCCTCCTCGCGCGTAGAATGGAAGGCACGATACCCGAGGGGGACGAAATGCCACTCTCCGAACAGGAGCAGCGTCTGCTCGATGAGATGGAACGCCATCTCCTTCACAACGACGCCGACGTCGTGAGCGCGCCATCAGGCGATCGCACACTGAGCTATCGCAACCTCGTGTACGGCGCCCTTCTGCTGCTGGCAGGCGTCGGCGGCCTCGTCGCCGGAGTCATCATCGGTGACGTCTGGGGCATCGTCGTGGGTGTCATCGGCTTCGCAGCGATGCTGGCCGGAGTCATGATCGCCGTGACGCCCGTGCGCCGGACGACCCCAGCCGCCCCTCGTGAGCGATCGGCCTCGAAGCAGCCGAGTTCGGCCTCCTTCATGGATCGCATGAACGATCGTTGGGATCGCCGCCAAGACGGACGCTGACCTCTCCTCCCTCTCTCGAAAGCCCGGATGCTGAGCATCCGGGCTTTTCTGCGTCCGGAGCCGCCCGCGGGGTATCAGGGGTAGGCCTGCCCTCCACTGGCCCTCCACCTGCCCTCCACCGTCCTTCACCGCGTAATTCCGCGGTTCTAGGGCGACCCCGCTCGTATCGAACCGGCGCATCGGCGTATTCGCCGTAGGTTTGTGGAGGAAAGTGGAGTAAAGTGGGGCGCACCTCGAGTTGGCCGGACGCAGAGGGGGTGATGGCCGATGTTGCTGGGAACGCATTCTCCGAAGCTGGACGACAAGGGACGGGTCATCCTTCCTGCGAAGTTCCGCGAAGATCTTGGCGGCGGCATCGTCGTCACGCGTGGCCAGGAACGCTGCCTCTACGTCTTCAGCACGGCCGAGTTCGAGGCGATGCACGAGCGGATCCGTCAGGCGCCGCTCGCCAACAAGCAGGCGCGTGACTTCATGCGTCTGTTCCTCTCCGGTGCGAGTGCGGAGATGCCCGACAGTCAGAACCGCATCACCATCCCCGTCCACCTGCGCCAGTACGCAGGCCTGCAGAAGGAACTCATCGTCACCGGAGTCGGCGCCCACGCCGAGATCTGGGATGCCGAGAGCTGGAACGCCTACCTCGCCGCCGGTGAGGAGACCTACTCCGATCTCGAGCAGGAGGTGATTCCGGGACTCTTCTGACCACGGCTGTGATGCCCCGCCGCTCCCGCCCCGACACACTTCCCCGGTGCCGGGTCGCGAAGCGGAGGGGGATCAGAGCCGAAGGTCACCCCGAGAAAGATCATGAACCTCCGCGACATACACACCCCCGTGCTCCTCGACCGCTGCGTCGAGCTGCTGGCTCCCGCCCTCCAGGCCGACGGAGCCGTCCTCGTCGACGCCACGCTCGGGATGGGCGGGCATTCCGAGGCCCTGCTCGAGCGCTTCCCCCGCATCCGGCTCGTCGGACTCGATCGCGACACGGATGCGCTCCGCATCGCGGGGGAGCGGCTGGCCCGCTTCCGCGATCGCGTGACCCTCGTGCACACGGTGTACGACGAGATCGGGCTCCACGCTCAGGGCGCCGCCGGCATCCTCTTCGACCTCGGCGTCTCCTCGCTCCAGCTCGACGAGGCCGAGCGCGGCTTCGCCTACTCCAAGGATGCGCCGCTCGACATGCGGATGGACCAGACCAGCGGCATCACCGCCGCCGATGTCATCGCGACGTACAGCGAAGGCAACCTCCGCCGCATCTTCGAGCGCTACGGCGAGGAGAAGCTCGCCGGTCGTTACGCGCGCTTCATCATCGAGGCGCGGCAGAAGCAGCCGATCACGCGTTCGGCGGAGCTCGTCGAGATCCTCATCGCCGCGACCCCGGCGGCCGCTCAGCGCGCCGGGCACCCGGCGAAGCGCGTCTTCCAGGCGCTGCGGATCGAGGTCAACACCGAGCTGAACGTGCTCGCCGACGCGATCCCGTCCGCCATGGACGCGCTGAGCGTCGGCGGCCGCATCGTGGTGATGTCCTACCAGTCCCTGGAGGACCGCCTTGTGAAGCAGGCGTTCGCGGCAGCATCCGCCTCGACCGCACCCGCCGGGCTCCCGGTGGAGCTCCCCGAGCACGCCCCGCGGTTCCGCATCCTCACCAAGGGCGCAGAACTCGCCGACGACGACGAGCGCGCGCGCAATCCGCGCGCGATCCCGGTGCGGCTCCGCGCCGCCGAGAAGCTGCGGGAGAGCGCATGAGCCTGAATGCCACGGTCCGCCAGCCGGCGCTGCCGATCGAGCCGACACGCGCACCGCAGCGGCGCCTGCAGCCCGTCACCCGTCCGGCCACCCGCCGCAAGCCCAAGCTCGCCTACGCACTGATCGCCCTCGGCGGCGCTCTGGCCATCGGCGCCGCGCAGATCGCTCTGTCCCTGGCGATCACGCAGGACTCCTTCTCGCTGGCCGCACTCTCCTCGCAGCAGAACGAGCTGAATCTGCGGACCCATGCTCTGCAGGAGGAGCTGACCGGTCTGAGCTCCCCGCAGGTGCTCGCGAGCGGTGCCGCCGGTCTGGGGATGGTGGTCGCCGGATCGCCGTCGTATCTCCGTCTGAGCGACGGCGCCGTCTTCGGCACGGGCACCGGCGCCGATTGGAACTCGACCGTCGACCCGCAGGGGGCCGGCGCCGTCGGCAACGTGCTGGTCACCTCGCCTCCCGTCGACACCCCGGTCACGGAGGACACGACAGCCGATCAGACGACGCAGGAGCTCCCTCCCGCGATCACCGACGGGCTCCCGAGCCCCACCACGCATTGACTTCCCCCGACCGCCCCTGATCCGACGGAGAGATCGCATGACGACCAGAGCCACGCGCGGACCGCGGCGACGCACGGTCGTCGCCCTCGCCGTCATCCTGACGGTGCTGGCGACCTTCGTCGTGCGCCTCGTCGACATCCAGGTCGTGAGCGCCGACGAGCACGTCGCCGACTCGCTCACGCACATCGGCGCCGGCTCGACGATCCCGGGCCAGCGCGGCTCGATCGTCGACGCGGGGGGAACGGTGCTGGCCTCCAGCGTTCTGGTCTACGACGCGCAGCTCAGCCCCCAGGTGATCATGCTCCTCGAGGACGACGATCCGGAGCTGCCGTGGGCCGAGGCATCCGAGAAGATCGCCGCGGTGACGGGGCAGACCGGCGACGAGGTCCGGACGATCGTCTCCGACGCCCTCGCCGTCGACGCCGAGAGCCAGTACGCACCGCTCAAGAAGTCGCTGACGACCGAGCAGTACATCGAGCTCCGCGACCTGAAGCTCAAGTATCTGCACTTCGAGGCCAGGGAGACCAGGGTCTACCCGAACGGGGCCGTGGCGGGGAACATCCTCGGCTTCCTCGACAACACCGGCACCGCACAGGCCGGGATCGAGGAGATGGAGGAGAGCTGCCTCGCGCCCGTCGACGGCGAGGAGTCCTACCGCACCGGCAAGGACGGCATCGTCATCCCGGGCAGCGAGCGCACCGTGGATGCGGTGAACGGCGGGACCGTGCAGCTGACCATCAACAGCGACCTCAACTGGTACCTGCAGCAGATGATCGCCGAGGAGGCGCAGGACCAGGGCGCCAAGGGCGGCACGGTGACCGTCGTCGAGGTGAAGACCGGCAAGATCCGCGCCGCGGCCGAATGGCCGGCGATGGACCCCAACGATCTGGACTCCTCGACCCCGGAGACCCGGTACAGCCAGATCTTCCACAAGGACTTCGAGCCCGGCTCCACGTTCAAGGCCATCACCGCGGCGGCCGCGATCGAGGGAGCGGGTCTCACCCCGTTCAGCACGGCGCCCGCCTCGTCACGCGAGACGTTCCCCAACGGCGCCGTGATCAACGACTCGTTCACGCACCCGGAGTTCAACTACACGCTCGCGGGTGCCCTCATCGACTCCTCGAACGTGGCGCTGTCGAAGTTCGGCACCACGGTCAGCCCCGAGGTGCGCTACGACTACCTGCAGCGCTTCGGCGTCGGCGAGAAGACGCTCGGATTCCCCTCCGAGGTCGCCGGTCTGCTGCACCCGGTCAGCGAGTGGGACAACCAGTCGCTGTACACGACCACCTTCGGCCAGTACTTCTCCGTCACCGCGCCGCAGCTCGCCGGGGCCTACCAGGCGATCGCGAATGGCGGCGAGAAGATCGACCTCTCGCTGATCGAGTCGTGCACCGCGGTGGACGGCAGCGTCGTCACGCCCGACGCACCGGGGCATGAGCAGGTCGTGACCGAGCAGACGGCGGCGCAGCTGACCCAGATGCTCGAGAACGTCGCCGTGCAGGGCGGCAACGCCGATCGGATCCAGGTTCCCGGCTACCGGGTGACCAGCAAGACCGGTACGGCGCAGGTCTCCGACGGCAGCGGCGGCTACAAGGAGGGCGTGTACTACACCAGCATGGTGGGGTTCGCGCCCGTCGATGACCCGCAGTACGTCGTCGTGGTGACCCTCGACGAGCCGACTAAGGTTGTATCGTCCGCGGCCACCGCATCCGCCTTCCAGAAGGCGATGACCCAGGTGATGAAGACCTATCGCGTGATGCCGTCCACTGTTCCCATGGACGAGCTGCTTCCCAAATTCGGATAGCCGGCGAGAGCCGCGCCTGGAGATGACATGATCGCCCTGACGCTCGCTGAGATCGCTGCCGCTGTCGGCGGTGATCTGCGCGTCGCCGGAGACGACACGGCGGAGACGGTCGTCGACGGCATCGTCGACACCGACTCGCGCACGATGGAACCCGGCTCGATCTTCGTGGCCAAGCCCGGCGCCGAGACCGACGGCCATCGCTTCGTGGGCGCCGCCGTGGCGGCCGGAGCCGCGCTGGCGATCGTCGAGCACGTGGTCGACGCTCCGGTGTCCCAGATCGTGGTCCCCGACGCCGTCGCCGCACTCGGCGACCTCGCGAGGGAGGTGGTCGCCCGCGTGCGCGCCGGCGGCGATCTCCGCATCGTGGGCATCACCGGCTCCAACGGCAAGACGACGACCAAGAACTTCCTCGCGCGCATCCTCGAGGACGAGGGCGAGACCGTCGCGCCCGTCAAGTCGTTCAACAACGAGGTCGGCGCCCCCGTGACGATGCTGCGCGTGACGCACGGCACCCGTTTCCTGGTGAGCGAGTTCGGAGCCGCCGCCCCGGGCAGCATCGCCCACCTCGCAGGGCTGGTCGAGCCGGACATCGCCGTCGTCCTGATGGTGGGCATGGCGCACGCCGGCGGATTCGGCGGCATCGAGGCGACCGCGAAGGCGAAGTCCGAACTGGTGGCTGCGGCCAGGGCCTCCGGCACCGCCGTGCTGAACGTCGACGATTCCCGCGTCGCGGCCATGCAGGAGCTCGCGCGATCGCGCGGCATGCGCGTGGTCGGATTCGGACAGGGCGCGGCGGCCGACGTGCGTGCGCACGGCATCCAGGTGACGGCATCCGGCACCTCGTGCGAGATCGAGTCGGCCGGCGAGCGGATGCCGCTGCGCCTGCAGGTCCTCGGAGCGCACCACATCACGAACGCGCTGGCCGCGATCGCCGCGGCGGGCGTGCTCGGCGTCCCCCTCGCCGACGCCGTCGCGCGCCTCGAGACGGTGGAGATCGCGGAGCGCTGGCGGATGCAGCCCCTGGGCGGGGACCGCGTGCGCATCATCAACGACGCCTACAACGCCAGCCCCGACTCGATGTCCGCCGCGCTGCGCACTCTCGCGCAGATCACCGGACCCGACGAACGCACCGTCGCGGTGCTCGGCGCCATGAGCGAACTCGGCGAGAGCGCGGGGGAGGAGCACGATCGGATCGGGCTCCTCGCCGTGCGGCTGAACATCCAGCGGATCGTCGTCGTCGGACCCGAGGCCAGGAGGCTCTATCTCGCCGCCGTCGGCGAGGGCTCCTGGAACAGCGAGGCCGTGCATCTGCCCGACCAGGACGCGGCGTTCGAATATCTGCGCACCGAACTCCGTGACGGAGACCGCGTGCTCGTGAAGTCATCCAATTCCGTGGGCCTCCGGCATCTCGGCGATCGTCTGGGAGAATTGTTCTCGTGAGGTCTCTCATCATGGCGGCGGCGATCTCGCTCGCCTTCACCCTGTTCCTGACTCCCGTGTTCCTCCGGCTCTTCCGGAAGTGGGGGTGGGGGCAGGTCATCCGCACCCCCGAAGAGGCCGAGAACCCGAGCCACGAGGCGAAGCGCGGTACCCCGACGATGGGCGGCGTCATCTTCATCGCCGGCTCGATCGTCGGATACTTCACCGGTGTCTTCGTCAGCGGAGAGGTCCCGGCGCTCTCCGCGCTCCTGGTGATCTGGCTCATGGTCGGCTTCGGCGTCGTCGGCTTCATCGACGACTACATGAAGGTGCGCAGTCAGCGCAGCCTCGGCCTGTCCGGATGGCGCAAGATCATCGGCCAGCTGCTGGTCATCATCCCGTTCGGCATCGTGGCCCTGAACTTCCCGAACCGGTTCGGGCAGACGCCGGCCAGCGGAGCGATCTCGCTGTTCCGCGACTTCACGTGGCTGGATCTCTTCGCCTTCGGGGTCATCCTCGGCTGGATCCTGTACCTCGCCTGGATCTCGATCATCGGCGTCGCGACGTCGAACAGCGTCAACCTGACGGACGGCCTCGACGGTCTGGCCGCGGGTGCGGGCGTGATCGTGGTCGGCGCCTACAGCCTGATCGCATTCTGGCAGTTCAAGCAGCCCTGCATCGGCGGGGACCCCGACGCCCTGGGCGGGTGCTACGAGGTGCGCGATCCGTTCAACCTCGCGATCATCTCCGCGTCGTTCGCTGCCGGACTGATCGGCTTCCTGTGGTGGAACGCCCCGAAGGCCAAGGTCTTCATGGGCGACGTCGGGTCGATGGCGATCGGCGGCGTGATCACGGCGATGGCGATCCTGACCCGCACGGAGCTCCTGCTCCTCGTGATCGCGGGCGTGTTCGTCCTCGCCTCCGGCTCCGTCATCCTGCAGCGGACCTACTTCAAGATCACGCGCGGCAAGCGGCTGTTCCTGATGAGTCCCTTCCATCACCACCTCGAGATGCGCGGCTGGTCGGAGATCACGATCGTCGTGCGCATGTGGATCATCGCGGGTCTGCTCGCCGTGTCTGCTGTCGGCCTGTTCTACGTCGAATGGCTGACGCGTGTCGGCTGATCGGCTCAGCGCCCTCACGAGCTGGAACGCCGAGTGGACCGGGCTCCGTGCGGCGGTCCTCGGCCTGTCCATGACCGGGTTCTCGGTGGCGGACACGCTCGCCGAGCTCGGTGCCGAGGTTCTCGTGCTCAGCGAGTCCGCCGAGGAGGAGTACGAGCGGCTGCTCCCTGTGATCGGCGCGGGACTCGAGCTGGGTTCCCTCGCCCAGGTGCCGGCCGCGCTCGTCGACTTCCGCCCTGACGTCGTGATCGCCTCGCCGGGGTTCGCGCCGTCGCACCCGGTGATCCGGTGGGCCCAGGATGCCGGCATCGCGATCTGGGGCGACGTGGAGCTCGCCTGGCGGGTGCGCGACAAGGTCCTCCGCGACGACGGCACTCCGGCCGACTGGGTGCTGATCACGGGGACGAACGGCAAGACGACGACGACGCAGCTCACCGCGTCGCTGCTCGTCGAGGGAGGACTCCGTGCCGCGCCGTGCGGCAACATCGGTGTCCCCGTGCTCGACGCCGTGCGCGACCCCGGTGGCTTCGACGTGCTGGTCGTCGAGCTGTCCAGCCACCAGCTCTGGTACCTCGGCCAGTCGCAGCCCGAGGGCGAGCTGTATCCCTACGCCGCGGTCTGCCTCAACCTCGCCGACGACCATCTCGTCTGGCACGGGAGCGCGGCGGCGTACCGGGATGCGAAGGCCGTCGTCTACCGCAACACCCGCGTGGCCTGCGTCTACAACAAGGCGGATGCCGCCACCCGCCGCATGGTCGAGGAGGCGGAGGTGGTCGAGGGCGCCCGTGCGATCGGCTTCGACCTCGGCATCCCCGGTCCGAGCGACCTGGGCGTGGTGGAGGGACTGATCGTCGATCGTGCGTTCCTCGACGACCGTGCCCGCAGCGCGCTCGAGCTGACGACGATCGCCGCCCTCGACAACGCGGGCCTCGCCGCCCCGCACATCGTGCAGAACATCCTCGCCGCGAGCGCCCTCGCGCGGTCCCTGGGAACGGAGCCCGAGGCGATCCACGCGGCCCTGCAGCGCTTCGAGCTCGACGCGCATCGGATCCAGGTCGTCGCCCGGCACAGGGGCGTGGTGTGGGTCGACGACTCGAAGGCCACGAACCCGCATGCGGCGGCATCCTCCCTGCGGGCGTACCCCGGTGCGGTCTGGATCGTCGGCGGAGATCTGAAGGGCGTCGACATCGCCGAACTCGTCGCGGACGTGGGTTCCACGGCTCGCGCGGCGGTCGTGATCGGGGTCGAGCGCACCGACGTCGTCGCGGCATTCCGACGACACGCGCCCGTGGTCCCGGTGTTCGAGGTCGATGCTCGCGAGACTGGTCAGGTCATGAACCGTGTCGTGGAGATCGCGGCGGGGATCGTCGGCGACGAGGGCACGGTTCTGCTGGCCCCGGCGGCGGCGTCCTTCGACCAGTTCTCCAGCTACGCGGACCGTGGCCACCGCTTCGCCGAGGCGGTGCGGGACTGGATCGACCGGGGGAGCGCCGATGACGCAGGTATCCCGCCCTCCGCGTTCTGAGTCCGGCGGACTCGCGGCCCGGGTCTCCCTCGGGCGCCGGTTCACACCGGTGTCGACCGAGTTCCTGCTCATCGCCTCGACCGCGCTGCTGCTGACCCTCTTCGGACTGGTGATGGTGCTGTCCGCCACCAGTGCGACCGCGGTCGCGGACGGTGCGAACCCGATGGACGGCGCGCTGCGCCAGGGCGTGTTCGCCCTGCTCGGCATCCCGTTGATGTTCCTGATCAGCCGCCTGCCGATCGCCTTCCTGAAGAAGATGGCCTGGCCCGCGCTCTTCGGCGCCGTCGCCCTCCAGATGCTCGTGTTCACGCCCCTCGGCATCGCCGACGGCGGAAACCGGAACTGGATCATGATCGCCGGCTTCACGCTCCAGCCGTCGGAGTTCCTCAAGCTCGCTCTCGCGCTGTGGATCGCCGCCGTGCTGCTGCGCAAGCGCACGATGCTCGGCACCTGGCACCACGTGTTCATCCCGGTCATCCCGGTCGGCGCTCTCGCGATCGGCACCGTCCTCGCCGGCAAGGACCTCGGGACCGCGATGGTGCTCGTGCTCATCCTGCTCGGCTGCCTGTTCTTCTCCGGGGTGAAGCTCCGGCTGTTCATCATCCCGGTGGTCCTCGGCGTGGTCGCCGTGCTGGCGTACGCCCTCTCCAGCGAGGACCGGATGCGTCGCATCACGGCCACGTGCGACGACATGTCGCTGTACTACACCGACTGCTACCAGTCCATCCACGGAATCTGGGGAATGGCGTCCGGCGGCATCTTCGGGCTCGGGCTCGGCAACTCGCAGGAGAAGTACGGCTGGCTTCCGGCGGCCGGCAACGACTTCATCTTCGCGATCGTCGGCGAGGAGCTGGGCCTCATCGGATGCATCGTCGTGCTGGCCCTCTTCACGTTCTTCACGGTCGGCGCGTTCCACATCATCCGCAAGACCGACGATCCGTTCATCCGCGTCGCGGCGGGCGGCATCACGGTGTGGATCGTCGGACAGGCCGTGCTGAACATCGGCGTCGTCATCGGCGTCTTCCCCGTCATGGGAGTCCCGCTCCCGTTCATGTCGCAGGGCGGCACGGCCCTGCTCGCCGTGCTGATCGCGTGCGGCGTGCTGCTCGCGTTCGCGCGCACCCTCCCCGCGGAGGAGAAGCCCTCAGCCGCAGCGGGTAGGGTCACGAGGTGACTTCGTACCTCCTCGCCGGCGGTGGCACCGCCGGCCATGTGAACCCCCTGCTCGCCGTCGCCGATGCGCTGCGGGAACGGGACGCCGACGCATCGGTCCTCGTCCTCGGAACATCCGAGGGGCTGGAGTCACGGCTCGTCCCCGAGCGCGGCTACGAGCTGCTCATCGTCGACAAGGTCCCCTTCCCGCGTCGACCGAACCGCCAGGCGGCGGCGTTCCCCTCCCGGTTCCGCCGCGCGATCGCCCAGGTGCGCTCCCACATCCGCACGCACGGTATCGATGTCGTCGTCGGCTTCGGCGGGTACGCGTCGGCTCCCGCCTACGTCGCCGCGCGGAGGGAGGGGGTGCCCTTCGTCGTGCACGAGGCCAACGCGAAGCCGGGGCTCGCGAACGTCCTCGGGGCCCGTCGAGCGGCCGGCGTCGGCGTGGCCTTCGCCGGGACTCCGCTCCGCGGCAGCGAGGTCGTCGGGATGCCGCTGCGTCGTGAGGTCATCGCCCTCGACCGCACGGCGACTCGCGGCGAGGCTGCGGCGCACTTCGGACTCGATGCCGAACGTCCCGTCCTCCTCGTCTTCGGAGGCTCACTCGGCGCCCAGCGACTGAACGAGGCGATGGCCGACTCCTGGGGCGACGTGCTCGCGGCGGGATGGCAGCTGCTCCACGTCACCGGTGAGCGCAGCGAGATGGTCGATCCTGAGGTGCCCGGCTACGCCCTGCGGCGCTACGTCGATCGCATGGACCTCGCCTTCGCCCTCGCCGACCTGATCGTGTCGCGGTCCGGATCGGCGACCGTGAGCGAGGTGAGTGCCCTCGGCATCCCCGCGCTGTACGTGCCCTACTCGGTCGGCAACGGCGAGCAGCGCCTCAATGCCGCATCGGCCGTGGCCGCCGGCGCCGCGCAGCTGCTCGATGACGCGACCTTCGACGGCGACGCGGTGCGTCGCATCGTCGTCCCGCTGCTCGGCGACCGCGAGCGTATCGGCCGGATGGCCGCGGCCGCGGAGAAGGTCGGCACCCGCAACGGGACCGAGAACGTGATCGCCCTGGTCGATCGTGCGCTCGGCGCCGCCTGAGACGGTCGAGACGACCGAGGAAAAGTAGACTGAACACGACATGATCAGACCCGACCTCTCCCTCCCGATCCCCGAGACGATCACCTCCGCGCACTTCATCGGCATCGGCGGCTCCGGCATGAGCGGCCTCGCGAGGATGTTCCTCGACGCCGGCATCCGCGTCTCCGGCACCGACCGCGCCGACAGCGACAACCTGCGCGCCCTCGCGGCTGCCGGCGCCACCGTGCACGTCGGCCACGACGCGGCGTACCTCGGCGACGCCGACACGGTCGTGCACACCGGTGCGATCTGGCCCGAGAACCCCGAGTTCGTCACGGCCAAGGAGCGCGGGCTGCACGTCATCCACCGCTCGCAGGCGCTGCACTGGCTGATCGGATCCCGCCGCCTCGTCTCGGTCGCCGGAGCCCACGGCAAGACCACGTCGACCGGCATGATCGTCACGGCTCTGCGCGAGCTCGGCGCCGACCCGCACTTCGTGAACGGCGGCGTGATCGAGCAGCTCGGCGCATCGAGCGCGACCGGCACGGGCGACCTGTTCGTGATCGAGGCCGACGAGTCGGACGGCACCTTCCTGCTGTACGACACGGCGGTCGCGCTGATCACCAACGTCGATCCCGACCACCTGGACCACTACGGCTCGGACGAGGCGTTCCACGACGCGTTCGTGCGATTCGCGGATGCCGCCTCCGAGGCAGTCGTGATCTCGAGCGACGACCCGGGGGCGCTGCGCGTCAGCGCGGGGCTCTCGCACGACAACGTCATCACCTTCGGCCAGGCCGAGGGAGCCGATCTCCGCGTCACCGACATCGTCGCCGCAGGTCCCGTCGCCGCGACGCTGACGCACGAGGGGGAGAGCGCGCGCATGCAGCTCGCGGTCCCCGGCGTGCACAACGCGATCAACGCGGCAGGAGCCGTCGCGGTGCTGCGTGCGCTGGGCCACCCGCTGGCCGACGCGGTGCGCGCCGTCGAGGGCTTCGCCGGCACCGTGCGCCGACTCGAGCAGCACGGCGTCGAGCGCGGGGTCACCGTGTACGACGACTACTCGCACCATCCGACCGAGGTCCGCGCGGCGCTCGAGGCCATGCGGAGCATCTCGGGCTCCGGCCGGATCATCGCGATCCAGCAGCCGCACACCTATTCGCGCACGCAGCACATGTATCAGGAGTTCGCCGACGTCCTCGAGGAGTTCGCGGACCACACCGTGATGCTCGACGTCTACGGAGCCCGTGAGGATCCGGTTCCCGGGGTCACCGGTGCGCTGGTCAGCGACGCGTTCCGCGACCAGGGGCACGTGCACTACGTCGCCGACTGGCAGCAGGCCGCGGACTACACGGCCACCGTCGCTCGGGACGGGGATTTCGTCATCACGCTCGGGTGCGGGAACGTCTACCAGATCATCCCGCAGGTGCTGGAGTCGCTCCGCCGGACCGACGAGGCGTAGCCATGCGCCGGCCCGCACCGCTTCCGACCGCCCCGGAGGGCAAGGGGCAGAAGGATGCCGCGTCGGAAGTGGAGACCCGCCCGCGCCGCCGTGAGCGTGCCGAGGCGGCATCCGTCGTCGACATCGAGTCGGGACAGCCGGCGGCGCCCGCCGACGAGGCGCCGCAGCCGACCTCGACCGGGGACGTGTGGCGTGCCGCGCGGGCGCGGCGCAAGGCGCTCCGCGCGGAGATCCGCCGGTTCACCCAGCGCTCTCGCCGGCGGAGGATCATCTGGCTCAGCAGCATCGGCGCCGTCCTCCTGCTGATCGGGGGGAGCGTCGCCGCGGCGTACAGTCCGCTCTTCGCCGTCGAGAAGATCACGGTGGCCGGGGCCACGACGCTCGACCCCGCGGTGATCGAGGCGGCCCTCGCCGACCAGATCGGCACCCCGCTGGCGCTGGTCGACACGAGCGAGGTGAAGGCGGCGCTGCTCGCGTTCCCGCTCATCGAGACCTACGCACTCGAGGCGAAGCCGCCGCATGATCTGACCGTGCGCATCGTGGAGCGCACACCGGTGGGCGTCATCCGCTCGGATGCGGGATACACGCTCGTGGATGCCGCCGGCGTCGCACTCGCCACCACGTCGGATCAGCCCGCGGGGCAGCCGATCATCGAGGTCGAGGGCGGTGTCGACTCGACGGCGTTCGAGAGCGCCGGGCTGGTCGTCCGATCGCTTCCGGCAGGCATCAGGGGCGCGCTCACCGGCGTGAGCGCCTCGACGGCCGACGACGTGACGCTGACCCTCAGCACCGGCCTGACTGTCGTGTGGGGGAGCGCGGAGGAGTCCGGGCTGAAGGCGCTCACGCTCTCTGCCGCGCTGAACGCGAACCCCGGCGCGACGTCGATCGACGTCACTTCGCCGAAGGTCGCGGTCGTCGGCTGACGGCTTTCGACGGGAATGGCGCGACACGCCCGTGTCGCTGCGCTTCCGCGGGCACGCGGCGCTTACCTTCGATCTCAGGGAACGCAATACCGGGAAATACTTTACACCTCTAGTTGAGGTTTAAGGTTCAGCCCCGCACTCTCTCGACAACGAACGCAAGGCTCGACTAATCGGAGGCCGGCCATGAGCCAGAACCAGAACTACCTCGCCGTGATCAAGGTCGTCGGCGTCGGCGGTGGCGGCGTCAACGCCGTGAACCGCATGATCGACCTCGGCCTTCGCGGAGTCGAGTTCATCGCCGTGAACACCGACGCCCAGGCGCTGCTGATGAGCGACGCCGACGTCAAGCTCGACGTGGGCCGCGAGCTCACCCGCGGACTCGGGGCCGGAGCAGACCCCGAGGTGGGTCGTCGTGCCGCCGAGGACCACGCCGAGGAGATCGAGCAGGCGCTGACCGGGGCCGACATGGTCTTCGTCACCGCCGGCGAGGGCGGTGGCACCGGAACCGGTGGCGCTCCCGTCGTCGCGCGCATCGCGAAGTCGATCGGCGCCCTCACGATCGGTGTCGTCACCAAGCCGTTCTCGTTCGAGGGCCGCCGTCGGCAGAGCCAGGCCGAGGCCGGCGTCGCGAAGCTCAAGGAAGAGGTCGACACCCTCATCGTGGTGCCGAACGACCGTCTTCTCGAGATCAGCGACCGCGGCATCTCGATGATCGAGGCCTTCGCGACCGCCGACCAGGTGCTCCTCGCCGGTGTGCAGGGGATCACCGACCTGATCACGACCCCCGGACTCATCAACCTCGACTTCGCCGACGTGAAGTCGGTCATGCAGGGTGCGGGATCCGCCCTCATGGGCATCGGATCCGCGCGCGGCGCCGACCGGGCGATCAAGGCCGCCGAGCTGGCGGTCGAGTCGCCGCTGCTCGAGGCGAGCATCGAGGGCGCGCACGGCGTGCTCCTCTCGATCCAGGGTGGATCGAACCTGGGCATCTTCGAGATCCATGACGCCGCGGACCTCGTCAAGGAGGCCGCGCACCCCGAGGCCAACATCATCTTCGGTACGGTCATCGACGACACGCTCGGCGACGAGGTGCGCGTGACGGTGATCGCCGCCGGGTTCGACGGAGGAGAGCCGTCGCTGCGGCTCGACCCGATGGTCGTGTCCCGTCCCGCCACCACGACGCTGCCCGAGGTCGCGCTCACCGAGACCGAGGAGCCGGCGAAGGCCGAGACCGCTGAGCCTGCTCCCGTGCAGCAGCGTGTGCCGGCCACGAGCATCGAGCCGGCGTTCGCGGATGACGACATCGACATCCCCGAATTCCTGAAGTGACAGGAGTGACGGCCGAGGACAGTCAGCAGCCGGACCTGGCCGCGCGGCTGTCGGCGATCGACGAGCGCATCGCCGACGCCGCGCGCCGGGCCGACCGCGATCCCGCGGAGATCACTCGGATCGTCGTCACGAAGTTCCACCCCGCCTCGCTAGTGACGGATCTGCAGGCGCTGGGCGTGCGCGAGGTCGGTGAGAACCGGCAGCAGGAGCTCTCCGCCAAGCAGGCCGAGCTCTCGGCACTGGATCTGCGCTGGCACTTCATCGGCCAGGGGCAGACGAACAAGGCGGCGGCGATCCGACGGAGCGCGGATGTCGTGCACTCGGTCGACCGCGGTCGACTCGCCGATGCGCTGCACCGCGCCGCGGAGGACGACGATGTGCTCGACGTCCTCGTGCAGGTCAACCTGACGGACGACGCTGGGCGAGGCGGTGTCGCCCCGGCCGAGTCCCGCGCTCTGGCCGAGCACGTGCTGACTCTGCCGTCCCTGCGTCTGCGCGGGGTGATGGCGGTGGCGCCCCTCGACGAGGAGCCTGCCTCGGCGTTCACCCGTCTTCGCGGCATCGCCGATGCGATCCGCGAGGTCGAGCCCTCGGCCACCTGGATCTCCGCCGGAATGACGGGTGACTTCGTCGAAGCGATCGACGCGGGCGCGACACACCTGCGGATCGGCTCCGCAATCACCGGACCCCGCCCCGACCGGGGTTAACCTGTGAACAGACCACCCCAAACGTTCGAACCGGAGGACACGATGGGTAACCCGCTGAAGAAGACCATGGTGTATCTCGGCCTCGCCGACGAGGAAGAGGTCTACGAGGAGGAGACGCAGGCTCCGGCCCGCGCCCACCGTGACCGCGACCGCGATCGTGACCGCGAGGAGTCGGCTCCGGCTCCCGTCACGCCGCTGCGCCGCCCGGTCGCCGTCCGTCAGCCTGCTGCCGGCACGGTGAACGAGATCCTCACGGTGCACCCGAAGCAGTACCGCGACGCTCAGCTGATCGCGGAGAGCTTCCGTGAGGGCGTCCCGGTCATCATCAACCTCTCGCAGATGAGCGACGCCGACGCGCGTCGTCTGATCGATTTCGCCAGCGGCCTCTCGCTCGGGCTCTACGGCCGCATCGAGCGCGTGACCTCGAAGGTCTTCCTGCTCTCGCCGGAGAACATCGCGGTCTCGGGCCAAGGGGGAATCGCGCACGCGGACGCCGAGTCCGCGGGCTTCGACCAGTCGTAGCCCGTGGAGCTGGTCTCCGTCGTCGCCAGGATCGTCCATCTGGTGCTGCTGCTCTACATCTTCGTGCTCTTCGCGAGGCTGATCCTGGACTACATCCCGATGTTCAATCGGGAGTGGCGTCCGAAGGGATTCGGGCTCGTCGTCGCAGAGGCCGCCTACACGGTGACCGATCCGCCCATCCGGTTCTTCCGGCGGATCATCCCCCCGTTGCGGATCGGCTCGCTGTCGCTGGACTTCGGGTTCGCACTGACGATGCTCATCGTCCTGGTGCTCATGAACATCGTGGGATTGTTCATCTGATCGACCGGCGAGTTCTCGCGCCCTGGGTGTCGTGACATCGCGACGCCGAGGCTCGGGGACTATGCTGGCACCCAGGTGCGCGCCCCGGGTTCGCGCCACATAAAGACCGCGCCATAATCGTTACTGGCAACCGAACTCATCGAAAGAGGAGCCATCATGGCACTTACCCCGGATGACGTCGTCACCAAGCAGTTCCAGCACGTCCGCTTCAAGGACGGCTTCGACCCGGACGAGGTGGACGACTTCCTCGACGAGATCGTCATCGAGTGGCGCAAGGCTCTCGAGGAGAACGTCGAGCTGAAGGCCAAGCTGGCCGCCTACGAGTCGGGCGCAGCCCCCGCGGCCGCTGAGCCCGCCGCTGCCGCCCCCGTGGTCGCCGAGGCGCCTGCCGCTCCCGTCGCCGAGGTCCCGGCCGAGCCTGCTCCGTCGGGTTCCGCCACCGCGACGGCCGGCATCATCGAGCTGGCCCAGCGCCTGCACGACGAGCACGTCGCCGAGGGTGAGGCGAAGCGCAACCAGCTGATCGCCGACGCCGAGGCCGAGGTCGGCCGCATCCGCAGCGAGGCCGAGGCCAAGCAGCGCGAAGAGGCCGCACGTCTGGAGCGCGAGCGCAACACGCTCGAGGCCCGGATCACCGAGCTCCGCAACTTCGAGCGCGACTACCGGTCGCAGCTGCGCGGCTACATCGAGGGTCAGCTCCGCGACCTCGACGAGAAGTCGGCCTCCACGGACTCCACGCCGGTCTCCGCGATCGGCCTGTAAGGCGCCCTCTTGTCAGGACGTCGTCCCCTTCGTCGGTCGGCGGCCGGTGCGATCGTTGCGATTCTCGCAGCGGTCGTGCTGGCCGCCGATCAGTTTGTGAAGTACCTCACCATCGAGCACCTCCCTCTCCATGAGGTCGTGCCCGTGCTCGCGGAGTTCCTTCAGCTGTATTACATCCGCAATTCGGGCGCGGCCTTCTCGCTCGGCAGCGGAGTGACCTGGATCTTCACCATCGCTCTGAGCGTGGTCGCCGTGGTCATCATCTGGAAGGCGTTCGACGTCCGCTCCCGTTGGTGGGCAGTCGTCCTCGGCGCGCTGCTCGGCGGCGTGCTCGGCAACCTCACCGACCGTCTCTTCCGCGAGCCGGGATTCGGCAACGGTCACGTGGTCGACATGATCTCGATGCCGTGGATGATGCCCGCGATCTTCAACGTCGCGGACATCTTCATCGTGACCGGGATGATCTCGGTCGCGCTGCTCGTCGTGCTCGGTCTGCGTTTCGACGGCACCCGGGAACGGGACCACGCGCCGGTCGAGACAGAAGAGGAGGCCGAGGCCGCCGCTGTCGCCGCCGAGGACCAGGAGATGCTCGACGACGCGGATGCCGTCGCCGACGCGGATTCCGCATCGGTCGCCGGCGAGGTCGCGTCCGCCGAGGATTCGTCGCCGTCGGACGGTCGCTGACCGTGGAGTCGCGGTCCCTTCCCGTCCCCGACGGCATGGACGGCGAGCGCGTCGACGCGGCGCTCGCACGCATGCTCGGCTTCTCCCGCACCTTCGCCGCCGATGTAGCGTCCGCGGGGGGAGTGCAGCTCGACGGCGTCGTCCTGGACAAGTCGGATCGTCTGCGAGGCGGCGCCTGGCTCGAGGTCGAGTGGCAGCCCAAGGAGGCGCCGCGGATCATCCCGATCGCCGTCCCCGAGTTGGGCATCGTCTACGACGATGACGACATCGTCGTGGTCGACAAGCCCTCGGGCGTCGCAGCTCACCCGTCGGTCGGGTGGGAGGGCCCCACGGTCATCGGCGCCCTCGCCGCGGCGGGATTCCGCATCGCGACCAGCGGTGCGGCCGAGCGTCAGGGGGTCGTGCACCGTCTCGACGTGGGAACCAGCGGCCTGATGGTGGTCGCCAAGACCGAGGCCGCGTACACGGCTCTCAAGCACGCGTTCAAGGAGCGCACCGTCGAGAAGATCTACCACGCCGTCGTGCAGGGGCATCCGGATCCGCTCGCCGGCACGATCGACGCTCCGATCGGTCGCCATCCGAACCACTCGTGGAAGTTCGCCGTCGTCCCGGACGGGAAGCCCTCCGTGACGCACTACGAGACCCTGGAGGCGTTCCCGGGGGCCTCGCTCCTCGAGATCCATCTGGAGACCGGGCGCACCCATCAGATCCGCGTGCACATGGCGGCGCACCGGCATCCGTGCGTCGGCGACCCGCTCTACGGCGCCGACCCGACGCTGTCCGCCAGGCTCGGCCTGACGCGGCAGTGGCTGCACGCGCACCAGCTGGCCTTCACCCACCCGGCGACGGGGGAGTGGGTGCAGTTCGCGTCGCCGTATCCCGCGGACTTCCAGCACGCGCTCGATGTGCTCCGCGGAGAGTAGTCCGCGCCGATCTGGGCCGCTGAGCCCGTCGAAGCGTGCGATGTCGCCGGGGTGCGCCACACTGGGCGCATGAGCATCGAGGTGCGTCCGGCGACCGTGTTCGACGACGTCGCGACGCTGGTGGGGCCGAAGAAGCCGACGTCGAACGTCTGCTTCTGTCTGAGCTATCGCATCGGCAGCAAGGAGAACGTCGCGCTGAAAGGAAATGCGCGCGCCGACCGGGTGCGGGAGCTGTGCCATCAGGATCCGCCGCCGGGCGTGATCGCCTACCTCGACGACGAGCCGGTCGGCTGGGCGGCCCTGCATCCGCGGAGTGAGACGAGCTTCGCGCGCAATCGGCTCATCCCGCACGTCGACGACCTCGACGTGTGGTCGCTGTGGTGCTTCCGAGTTCGGCCTGGGCACCGCAGACAGGGCATCTCGCACGCGCTGATCGAGGGCGCCGTCGCCTACGCGAAGCAGCGCGGGGCCCCTGCGATCGAGGGATATCCCGTCGACAACCGCGGCGAGAAGGTGAACCTCACGATGGCGTACGTCGGCACGAGGAGCCTGTTCGAAGACGCCGGATTCACGAAGGCGGCCGACACGGACTCGGTCCTCGACGGCTTCCCGCGCGTGCTCATGCGCCTCGATCTGACGGCATCGAAGAAGTCGTCGAAGAAAACGTGAACCCATCAGGGGCGCACGGACAATACACAGCGTGAGCACAGACAGCGAGATCATCCAACGGTCTCTGGACCAACCATCAGCCTTCGCCCAGCTGTTCGATCGACATGCGCGCGTGGTCAACGCCTTCGCGACGTACCGGATCGGCCGGCATGCGGCGGAGGACGTCCTGAGCGAGACGTTCCTCGTGGCGTTCCGACGTCGCGCGGACTTCGATCGTGACGTCGAGTCGGCCGTCCCCTGGCTGCTCGGCATCGCCTCCCGCCTCATCCGCCGACACCGCGCAGTGGAGGCCAAGCACTGGCGTTCGTTCGCGGCGTCCGTCTCGGGTGAGGAGCATTCCTCCGAGGGAGGAGTCGACGACGCGATGACGCGGATCGACGCGGAGCGCGAGGTTGCAGGGCTCAGAGCACGTATCGCCGCCCTCGCGCCGAGGGATCGGGAGACGCTCCTGCTCTACGCATGGCAGGGGCTGTCCTACGACGAGGTGGCGACGGCGCTCGGCGTCCCGGTCGGGACAGTCCGTTCGCGGTTGAACCGCGTGCGGAAGCGCCTGGACCCCGTTCGCAGGGCGCATGCGAGGCGACAGACAGAGACACAGACGCAGACAGACCGAGCAGCAGGGAGCATCCGATGAACGTTTTCGAGAAGGTGCAGGAGACCCGACCGGAGATCGACGGGGCCGAGGAGAACATCTCGGCGGCGCGGGTGCGACTCCTGAGCGAGATCCACGCCGAACAGCGGCCTGCGCGGTCGCGCGCGGCACGACGCCCGTGGATCATCACGGCCGGCCTGGTCGGCGCCGCCGCGGCGGTGACCGCCGGTGTTCTCGTGGTCGGCAACCTCACGACGCCGACGACCGGAGGGGTCGAGGCCATTCCGACCATCGTGCCGAAGCCGTCGGTGGAGCCCACACCGGAGCCGACGGTGGAGCCGTTGACGGCCGCCGGAGCGTTCAGCGCGGCAGGAGCATCCGCGAGCACGTTCACCGGATTGACGGTCGCACCGGGGCAGTATCTGAGGGTGCACACCGACTCCGAACAGATGGTCTACCAGCACCCGGACACCGGGGTGGGAGAATTCCAGACTGATCGATCGACCGCGGCGAACGCCTGGATGGATGCCGTCTCCTGGGACAACTACGTCCCCGCGGACACATCGTCCGACTGGTACTCCGTGGGGGGCCAGGTCGAGATCCTGCAGGAGTTCGGTCCCGATGCCGCCGCGCTCGCGGAACAACATGTGCAGGAGATCGGCGGGCCGAGTGGGCCGAACACGTTCGCCGGCGGGATTCCGCCCTGGGAGACCTCGAGCGGTTTCTCGATGCAATCCTTCTGGCAGGACATGCCTCGCGATCCGGCCCAGCTGATCGCGTGGATCAGGCAGAATCAGGGTCCCGTGACGGGTGACCAGGACTACAAGGTGGGTTGGGTGCTGGTGGACCTGCTCGCGAAGAACGTCGGGTCACCCGACGTCCGATCGGCGATGTACGGTGCGCTGAGCATGCTCAGCGGCTCGGAGATCGTCGAGACCCAGGGGAACATCGTCACGCTGAGCTTCTCCGCTGCTGAGCAGGCGCTGTCCGGTGCTGACGGCATCCGACGTCGGACAGTGACCATCGACATCTCGTCGGGGCTCGTCCTCGAGAAGACGGTGACGCTCGATGTCGCGTCGCCCCTGGTCCCCGCGGACCTCCCGGACGAGCGGTACACGTACACCGTGAGCGTCGTCGACGCGCTGCCGTGATGACTTTCGAACCGTCTGCGCTCTCCGGGGCAATACATAGTGTGAGCACAGACAGCGAGATCATTCAGCGGTCGCTCGGGCAGCCCCGAGCCTTCGCCGAACTGTTCGATCGGCACGCCAGGACGGTGGGCGGCTACGCCGCCCGCCGTCTCGGCGCCGATGCGGGCGAGGACATCCTCAGTGAGACGTTCCTGGTCGCGTTCGCACGACGGAAGTCGTTCGACACATCCTGGGACTCGGCGCTTCCCTGGTTGTACGGGATAGCTTCGCGACTGATCAGGAAGCATCGGGCACGAGAGGCCAAGCACTTCCGGTCGAGCGTCGAGTCCGCGCAGCGCGAGGAGCACATCTCCCACGGAGACCTCGAGACGACGATCGCGCGTCTCGACGCCGAGATATCCACCCGCGAGCTGGCGCCGCGGATCGCGGCCCTCTCGGCCAAGGACCGGGAGACCCTCCTGCTCTACGCCTGGGGAGACCTGACCTATGAAGAGGTCGCCGTCGCCCTGGGCGTCCCCGTCGGGACTGTCCGGTCCCGCATGAACCGCGTTCGGACGCGGTTGGATCCGGCCAGGGCGATCACCCGAGAACGAGTCGTCAATGACAAGGAAGGAGCGGTCGATGGACGTTTTCGAGCGCGTGCGTGATGTGAACGCAGGAATGAGCCTGACGGAGGACCGGATCATCGGTGCTCGTGCCCGGCTGCTGGAAGGAATCGACGCAGGCCGGGCGGCCGAGCGGAAGCAGCTCACCCGGCGCCCGATGTTCCTGATCGCCGGAGCAGTGGCGGGAGTGGCCGCGGCGACGGCAGGCGTCGTCGTGATCACCCAGCTCACGGCCCCCTCTCCGCAGGTGGAGGCCGTCCCGGCGCCGACCGCGGATCCTCGACAGCCGGGGGAGGTGCTCCCGCATCCCGCGCCGACCGGAGGGACCGGGATCACGGAGCCCTTCCCCGGCACCACACCGCAGGCGGGGCAGTACCTGAGAATCGATACGGTCTTCGAGTCACTGCTGTACCGGGGGCCGGAGGTGTCGACCTACCAGTGGTTCTATCGGCCGACTCAGTATCCACCCATCTCCGCAGCTCTCCTGCGATCCTTCTCGTCGCTGACGGTGCCCGCGGATCGGTCCGGGGAGTGGGTCGGCAGCTACGGGCCGTCGAACGAGCGCATCCGCTTCTACCCGGAGGATCAGGGACCAGGGGGTGAAGCGGCCTGGGACACCCTGCTGCCGGTTCGGCCGGACATCGATCAGTGGACGTACACCGGGGGGATCGGCGGAGAGACGCTTCCCCTCACCGGCTCTCTCGAGTCGTACGCGCAGTATCCGCAGGATCCCGCGGCACTGTTGCAGTACTTCCGCGACCTCGCGCAGGGCGATCCGCAGATGCCGGATGTCGAGGGGAGCGCGGTGCTCAACGTCGCGGGAGTGCTGATCTCGAACTATGCGCCGGCTGCGACGCGGGCCATCTTCCTCGAGGCGCTGGAGCTGAGTCCGCGCGCCGAGGTGGTGTCCGCTGACAACGGCATCGTCACCTACCGGATGCACGTGGACGGCTGGCAGGGGCCGAGCACCACGACCGTGTCGATCGACACGAGCACGGGATGGGTGACCGAGTCCACGGTGCGCTTCGATCGCGCGGATGGAGCCGAGGGCGACATGGCGCCGAGCGACGTGCCCGACATCCGGCGCACCTTCACGGTCTCGATCGTGGACGCGATCCCGTAGACGAGCGACACGAAGAGCCCCGGCACCTCTCTGCGGTGCCGGGGCTCTTCGGCATCCGACGTCGGATGCCGAAAGTAGACTCGAAGGCATGGCATCCGACTCCTTCGCCCACCTCCATGTGCACAGCGAATACTCGATGCTCGACGGTGCGGCGAAGATCGCGGCGATGACCCAGGCGGCCGCCGATTACGGCATGCCGGCCATCGCGGTGACCGATCACGGCAACACCTTCGCCGCGTTCGAGTTCTACAAGGCGGCGAACGCCGCAGGCGTCAAGCCGATCATCGGGCTCGAGGCCTATGTGACCCCGGGAACGCATCGCAGCGACAAGTCGCGCGTGCAGTGGGGCTCGCCCGATCAGAAGAGCGACGACGTCTCCGGTTCCGGTGCGTACACCCACATGACGATGTGGAGCGAGACGACCGAGGGCATGCACAACCTCTTCCGGCTCAGCTCCCGCTCGAGCATGGAGGGCTACTACTTCAAGCCGCGCATGGACCGTGAGCTTCTCCAGACCTATTCCAAGGGCCTGATCGCGACGACCGGCTGCCCCTCCGGCGAGATCCAGACGCGCCTGCGTCTCGGTCAGTACGACGCCGCGCGCGCGGCAGCCGCGGAGTTCCAGGACCTCTTCGGCAAGGAGAACTACTTCGCCGAGATCATGGACCACGGCCTCTCCATCGAGCGGCGCGTGATGACCGATCTCCTGCGTCTGGCGAAGGACCTGAACATCCCGCTGGTCGGCACCAACGACTCGCACTACACCCACCAGCACGAGGCCGACGCGCACGAGGCGCTGCTCTGCGTCCAGTCCGGCTCGACGCTCGACGACCCGAACCGCTTCAAGTTCGACGGCGACGGCTACTACATCAAGACCGCCGCCGAGATGCGCCAGCTGTTCCGCGACCACCCCGAGGCGTGCGACAACACGCTGCTGATCGCCGAGCGCTGCGAGGTCGAGTTCAACACCGCGGCGAACTACATGCCGCGTTTCCCCGTCCCCGACGGCGAGACCGAAGACAGCTGGCTCATCAAAGAGGTCGAGGTCGGCCTCCACTACCGGTACCCCAACGGCATCCCCGACAAGGTGCGCAAGCAGGCCGAGTACGAGACCGGCATCATCCTGCAGATGGGGTTCCCCGGCTACTTCCTCGTCGTCGCCGACTTCATCAACTGGGCCAAGGACAACGGCATCCGCGTCGGTCCCGGTCGTGGTTCCGGTGCCGGCTCGATGGTCGCCTACGCCATGCGGATCACCGACCTCGACCCGCTCGAGCACGGCCTCATCTTCGAGCGCTTCCTCAACCCCGACCGCGTCTCGATGCCCGACTTCGACGTCGACTTCGATGACCGGCGCCGTGGCGAGGTCATCGAGTACGTGACCCAGAAGTACGGTTCCGAGCGCGTCGCGCAGATCGTCACGTACGGCACCATCAAGTCCAAGCAGGCGCTGAAGGATGCCGGGCGCGTGCTCGGCTTCCCGTTCAGCATGGGAGAGCGTCTCACGAAGGCGATGCCGCCGCCCGTCATGGGAAAGGACATGCCCCTTGACGGCATGTTCGACTCGGCGCACCCGCGCTACAAGGAAGCCAGCGAGTTCCGGGTCCTCATCGAGACCGACCCCGAGGCGAAGACGGTGTTCGACCGCGCGCTCGGGCTGGAGGGACTGAAGCGCCAGTGGGGCGTGCACGCGGCCGGCGTCATCATGTCGTCCGAGCCGCTGCTCGACATCATCCCCATCATGCGCCGCGAGCAGGACGGCCAGATCGTCACGCAGTTCGACTACCCGTCCTGCGAGTCCCTCGGCCTGATCAAGATGGACTTCCTGGGGCTGCGCAACCTCACGATCATCTCCGACGCGCTCGACAACATCCGCATGAACCGCGGCGAGGAACTCGATCTCGAGCATCTTCCCCTCGACGACCGCGGCGCCTACGACCTTCTGGGCCGCGGTGAATCGCTCGGCGTCTTCCAGCTCGACGGCGGGCCGATGCGCTCGCTGATGCGCCTGATGAAGCCCGACAACTTCGGCGACATCTCGGCCCTCATCGCGCTGTACCGTCCGGGCCCCATGGGCGCGAACTCCCACACGAACTACGCGCTCCGCAAGAACGGCGCCCAGCCGATCACGCCGATCCACCCCGAGTTCACCGAGTCGCTCGCCGACATCCTCGAGGAGTCCTACGGTCTGATCATCTATCAGGAGCAGGTCATGGCCATCGCGCAGCGCGTGGCCGGGTTCTCGCTCGGTCAGGCCGACATCCTCCGTCGCGCGATGGGCAAGAAGAAGAAATCCGAGCTGGACAAGCAGTTCGAGGGCTTCCAAGCCGGAATGCACGCGAACGGCTACTCCGACGGGGCCGTCAACGCGCTCTGGGAGATCCTGCTGCCGTTCTCCGACTACGCGTTCAACAAAGCGCACTCGGCGGCCTACGGCGTCGTCTCGTACTGGACCGCGTACCTCAAGGCGCACTATCCCGCCGAGTACATGGCCGCACTCCTCACCAGCGTCGGTGACTCCAAGGACAAGATGGCGCTCTACCTGAACGAGTGCCGCCGCATGGGGATCAAGGTGCTCCCGCCCGACGTCTCGGAGTCCATCAACTTCTTCGCGGCCATCGGAGACGACATCCGCTTCGGTCTCGGCGCCGTCCGCAACGTCGGCAGCAACGTCGTCGACGGCATCGTGCAGTCCCGCAAGGACGAGCGCTTCGACTCGTTCCATCACTTCCTCGACAAGGTCCCGCTGCACGTCTCGAACAAGCGCACCGTCGAGTCCCTGATCAAGGCCGGGGCCTTCGACTCGATGGGCGACTCGCGACGCGCCCTCATGGAGGTGCACGAAGACGCGGTCGAGGCCGCCGTCGATCGCAAGCGGAACGAGGCGCAGGGGGCGATCGGATTCGACTTCGACAGCCTCTACGACGGCACCGAAGAGGTGGCGCCGGCCAAGGTCCCCGCGCGGCCGGAGTGGATCAAGAAGGACAAGCTCGCGTTCGAGCGCGAGATGCTCGGTCTCTATGTGTCCGATCATCCGCTCGCCGGTCTCGAGGTGCCGCTCGCCAAGCATGCGTCGATCTCGATCCATGACCTGAACAACTCCGAGGACATGCAGGACGGAGACCAGGTCACCGTCGCGGGGCTGGTGACCAGCGTGCAGCATCGTGTCGCCAAGGCCAGCGGCAACCCCTACGGCATGATCACCGTCGAGGACTTCAACGGCGAGGTCACCGTGATGTTCATGGGCAAGACGTACATCGAGTTCCAGCACATCCTGCAGCAGGACTCCATCCTGGCCGTGCGCGGGCGCGTGTCGCGTCGCGACGACGGGTTGAACCTCCATGCCCAGTCCGCGTTCGCGCCCGACGTCGGCTCGTTCGATGCGGCCGGTCCGCTGTCGCTCGTGCTGGCCGAGCAGCGCGCGACCGAACGCGTCATGAACGAGCTCGCCGAGATCCTGCGCCGGCACAACGGCGACACCGAGGTCCTGCTGCGGGTGCACCGCGGCGGAAGCGCGAAGGTCTTCGAGGTGCCGATGCCGGTCAAGGTCTCCGCCGACCTCTTCGGTGACCTCAAGTCGCTGCTCGGCCCCGCCTGTCTGGGGTGAGCGGGTAGGATCGTGAGCCGTCGGGGGCGATCAACGCGCCCCGGACGAGCACCGTGACGAAAGGACGACCATGAGCACGGATCTGCCCGAGCAGTCGGACATCGAGGACGAGACCTTCACCGACGACGACGGCGTCCTCTACGACGAGGACGTCACGCCGGAGTTCGGCATCCTCGGCTTCACGCTGCGCGAGCTCCTGATCGTGGGCGTGTGGCTGGTGTCCTTCGTCGTCTCCTTCTTCCCTCTGGGCGGCGGGCTGTCGCTCTGGGGCGTCGGCGTCCAGTGGATCCTACCGATCGGCGTGCCCACCGCCGCCGTGTTCCTCCTCGTGCTCCGGCGCTTCTCGCCGGACGGCATCCGTCGCGTCGGCTCGCTGGGCATCGATCAGTTCGCCTCCGTCGCGTTCTCGGTGTCGGCGACCGTGTGGGTCGGGACGCTGTGGCTCGCGGTCTCCACGCTGATCGAGGGAGGCTTCTGGAGCCTCCCGTGGAACGGGATCCTGCTGCTGGTGACCTCGCTCGCCCTCGTCGTCCTCACGGTCTTCGCCCCGATCATCCCCGGGCTGAAGGAGGACTTCCACGGTCGCCTCGTGACCCTGGCGCACCGCAACGCCAACCCGGCCCGCCCGGTCATCGCGCGTCCGCGCCCCGAGGTCGTCGCCGCTCCCGAGACGGTGGCCGCTCGCGAGACGGTTGACGCTCCGGAGGCCGTGGCTGGTCCGGAAGCGGATGCCCCGGCGCCCGAGAACAACGCAGACTTCACCGAGACCACCGCGTTCCCGGCCGACTTCGACCGGGAGCTCTCCGGGCAGCAGGCGACCGACGAGGTCGCGCGCCTCGACCTCGCGGCGCAGGTGCCGCTCGTGGCCCACGCCTCGGGCGGTGACACCGGTACCGAGCAGGTCACCTCGGATGACGAGTACGTCCCCACGTACTCCCGACGGTCCCGCGGACAGGAGCAGGAGATCGTGTCGGACACCGGCAGCATCGAATCGCTGCTCGAGACCGCGGCGCGCGTGGAGGGCGAGGAACCCTACGTCGAGAGCGACGACATCGTCGACGCCGACCTCGACGCGACCAACCCGCGTGAGTCCGCTCCCGTCGCGCAGCCGTTCTGGATCCTCGCGCCCTCGGAGCGCGATGTGCACGACGAGCGCGGCGAACCGCTGTTCCGCATCGGGCCGACCGCCTGGGCCCTGGTGATCGAAGATCGTGGAGGCGCGTACGTCATCCGCCATGACGACGGCCGGATCGGCTACCTCCACGAGATCTCCGACATCACGAAGGGCTGACATGCGAACGATCGATCTGCGAGGGCGCGAGCTCTCGCCGGCTGACATGCTCGCCGCCGTCCCGCGTGCCACGCAGGCGCGCGCGGAAGCGCTCGACACGGCCACGCGCATCGTCGACGACGTGCGCGACCGTGGCGAGGCCGCCCTGCGGGAGCAGGCGGAGCAGTTCGACCGGGTGACGGGTCACGCCATCCGGGTTCCCGCCGACCAGATCACCGCGGCGCTCGCATCGGTCGATCCGACCGTGCGTGCGGCGCTTGAGGAGGCGATCATCCGGGTGCGCCAGGGCTCCGCAGCGCAGGTGCCCGCCCCGCAGGTCACCGAGATCGGCCCCGGCGCCCGGATCCTGCAGCGCTGGCAGCCGGTCGCGCGCGCCGGCGTCTACATCCCGGGTGGCAAGGCGGTGTACCCGTCGAGTGTGATCATGAACGTCGTTCCCGCGCAGGTCGCCGGAGTCTCGCAGATCGCCCTCGCCTCACCGCCGCAGGCCGACCACGACGGTCGCATCCACCCGACGATCCTCGCCGCGGCCGCACTGCTCGGCGTCAGCGAGGTCTACGCGATGGGCGGCGCCGGAGCGATCGGCGCGCTCGCATGGGGAGTCCAGACGATCGGGCTCGACCCGGTCGACGTGGTCTCCGGTCCGGGCAACAACTTCGTGGCTTCCGCCAAGCGGGCGGTCGCGGGCGTGGTCGGCACGGATTCCGAGGCCGGTGCCACCGAGATCCTCATCGTCGCCGACGAGAGCGCCGACCCGCGGCTCGTCGCCGCCGACCTGATCAGCCAGGCCGAGCACGACGAGCAGGCATCCGCTGTGCTGGTCACCGACGCGGTCGAGCTCGCCGAGCAGGTCGCGGTCGAGATCGACCGGCAGGCCGCCGCGACGCGCCACAGCGAACGGGTGCGTGTCGCGCTCGACGGTCCCCAGTCCGCGATCGTGCTCGTCGACGACCGGGCCATGGCGACCGCGTTCAGCAACGCGTACGCCCCCGAGCACCTCGAGCTCCACCTCGCCGACGCCGAGGACGCGGCATCCGCCTTCACCAGCGCGGGCGCGGTCTTCGTCGGAGACCAGACGCCGGTCAGCCTGGGCGACTACATGGCCGGCAGCAACCACGTGCTGCCCACCGGGGGACAGGCGCGCTACACTCCCGGCCTCGGCGCGTACACGTTCCTGCGTCCGCAGCAGGTCATCTCCTATGACCGGGCGGCACTCGCCTCCGTGCGGGAGGGCGTCGTCGCCCTGGCGAACGCCGAGGTCCTGCCCGCGCACGGCGAGGCGATCGAGGCGCGCTTCACGGCGTAGGATCGGTCAGATGCACTGCCCCTTCTGCCGTCACTCCGATTCGCGCGTCATCGATTCGCGTACCAGCGACGACGGGCTCTCCATCCGACGGCGCCGTCAGTGCCCGGAGTGCGGAGGCCGTTTCACGACCACCGAGACCGCGAGTCTCAACGTGATCAAGCGCTCCGGAGTCATGGAGCCGTTCAGCCGCGAGAAGGTCATCTCGGGCGTGCGCAAGGCCTGCCAGGGCCGCCCCGTCACCGAGGCGGACCTCGCGGTCCTCGCGCAGCGCGTGGAGGAGGCGGTCCGGCAGACCGGTGTGTCGCAGCTCGACACGAACGAGATCGGCCTCGCGATCCTCGGACCCCTGCGCGAGCTCGACGAGGTCGCCTTCCTGCGCTTCGCCAGCGTCTACCAGGCGTTCGACTCCCTCGAGGACTTCGAATCCGCGATCACCGATCTGCGCGCCGACCACGCGGAGCAGGAGCGCGCGGACCGGTAATCTGGCAGGGATGTATCCGCTGCTCTTCCGCGCTGTCCTCTCGCGCTTCGATCCCGAGTTCGCCCATCACGCCGGCATGGCGGTGATCCGCGTCCTCGGGACGCCGCCGTTCTCCGCGGCGACCCGCGCGATGACCCGCCCCGAGCCGTCGCTCCGCGTCGAGGCTCTCGGGCTGACCTTCCCGTCGCCCTTCGGCATCGCGGCGGGCTTCGACAAGAACGCCGTCGGCGTGCGCGGTCTCGCAGCGCTCGGCTTCGGGCACGTCGAGGTGGGCACCGTGACGGCGATCCCGCAGGACGGGAACCCCAAGCCGCGACTCTTCCGCCTCATCGCGGATCGCGCCGTGATCAACCGGATGGGCTTCAACAACCAGGGCGCGGATGCCGTTGCGCGCCGTCTCGCGAAGCTCCGCCGCGGCGCGCCCGATACGGTGATCGGCGTCAACATCGGCAAGAGCCGGGTCGTCGAGGTCGAGGACGCGACCGCCGACTACGTCGCCTCCGCCACGAGGCTGGCCCCGCTCGCCGACTACCTGGCCGTCAACGTGTCGTCCCCGAACACCCCGGGTCTGCGCGGTCTGCAGGCCGTCGAGACCCTCGCGCCCCTGCTCCGTGCGGTGCGCGAGGCATCCGGCTCCACGCCGCTGCTCGTGAAGATCGCGCCCGACCTCCCCGATGAGGAGATCGCCGCGATCTCGCGGATGGCCGTCGACGAGGGGCTCGCCGGCATCATCGCGCACAACACCACGATCAGCCGCGACGGCCTGCTCACGGATGACGCGACCGTCGAGGCCGCGGGCGCGGGTGGTCTCTCGGGGGCACCTCTCAAGCAGCGCTCGCTCGAGGTGCTCCGCGTCGTGCGCGGCTCCGTGCCCGCCGACTTCTGCGTCATCGCCGTCGGCGGCGTCGAGACGCCCTCCGATGTCCAGGAGCGACTGGATGCCGGAGCGACCCTGGTGCAGGGCTACACGGCGTTCCTCTACCGCGGCCCGTTCTGGGGCCGCGAGCTCAACAGGGGACTGGTCAGTCGGGGTACTGTCCGCGCTTGACCTGCGGCTTCGGCAGACGCATGAAGCGCATCTGCAGGGCGCGCATCGCGGCGTACCAGCCGAGACCGCGCTCCATCCGCTCGGCGCCGAACTTCGCCGCGACCTTGCGCTTCACCCGGAAGCCGAGCAGGATCATGCCGCCGATCGCGATCACCAGGTAGCCCATCATCACGATGTAGGCGTAGAAGGAGATCGCGAGGTTGGCGGGGATGAGAGACGCGAGGATGACGAGCACCATGACCGCCATGACGAACTCGGCGGGGTGCCAGCCGGCATCCACGTAGTCCCGCACCCAGCGGCGCTGCGGACCCTTGTCGCGCGCCGGGAGGAACTTCTCCTCACCCGCGGCCATGCCGGCCTGGGCGCGTGCGCGACGCTCGTTGAGCTCGGCGCGGGCGGCGGCCTTGGCCTCCTTGGTGTTGGCGACCAGGGGACGGCGACGGGCCGCCTCCTGCTCCGCGCGGGTCGGCGTCGCACGACCCTTGCCGACGGCTGGCGTCTCGGAGGCGTCGTCGTTCGTCGAAGGGGAGACAGGGGTAGTGGCCACGAGATTCCTCGGTTCGCTGAAAAGAGATCACCTTAAGATTACTCGCATGACCTCTTCTGCTCATCCCGCTCCGTCGACACCGCCCAGCGAATCCGAGGCGGCCGTCCTCGAAGCGGTCGCGACGGGCATCCCGTCGGCCCTGTCGGATCTGGGACACCTGGTCCGCATCCCCGGGATGGCCTGGCCGGCCTTCGACCAGACGCAGCTGGAGCGGAGTGCGGATGCCGTGGCAGCCCTGGCGAAGGACACGGGCGTCTTCGACGAGGTGCGCGTGCTGCGGGCGGCGATACCCGGCACCGACGAGCACGGGCAGCCCGCCGTGCTGGCCACGCGCGCGGCGCGCAACGGCAAGCCCACGATCCTGCTCTACGCGCACCACGACGTGCAGCCACCGGGAGACGATGCGCTGTGGGAGACCCCGCCGTTCGAGCCGACGGTGCGCGACGGTCGTCTCTACGGACGCGGCGCCGCGGACGACAAGGCGGGGATCATGGCGCACATCGCGTCGATCCGGGCGGTCAGCGAGGTGCTGGGCGACGATCTCGACCTGGGCATCGCGATGTTCATCGAGGGGGAGGAGGAGTACGGCTCCCGCTCCTTCGCGCAGTTCCTCTCCGACAACAAGGACGCGCTGCGCGCCGACGCCATCGTCGTCGCCGACTCGGGGAACTGGGACTCCGTCACCCCGGGACTCACTGTCTCGCTGCGCGGCAACGCCCGCTTCACGGTGCGCGTGCGCACGCTCGACCACGCATCGCACTCCGGGATGTTCGGCGGCGCAGCGCCCGATGCGATGATGACGACCGTCCGGATGCTGTCGACGCTGTGGAACGACGACGGCTCCGTCGCCGTCGAGGGGATGACCGAGCGCGATGCGCCGACGCCCGACTACAGCGAGGAGACGCTCCGCGACGAGGCGGGGCTGCTCCCCGGCACGACACCGATCGGGAACGGCACGATCCTCAGTCGCATCTGGAACAAGCCGTCGGTCACGATCATCGGCATCGATGCCACGAGCGTCGCGGAGGCGTCCAACACGCTGCTCCCCGAGGTCACTGTCGTGATCAGCGCACGCGTCGCCCCCGGGCAGACGGGGGAGGAGGCCTACGCGGCGCTCGAGCGTCACCTGCGCGCCCACGCGCCGTTCGGAGCGGAGCTCGAGTTCTCGGACGTCGATCTCGGCAACGGGTTCCTGGTGGACACCAGCGGATGGGCCGTCGCCCTCACGCGCGACGCGATGCGGGACGGCTACGGCGTCCCTCCGGTCGACCTCGGCGTCGGCGGATCGATCCCGTTCATCGCCGACCTGGTGCGGGAGTTCCCGACCGCGCAGATCCTGGTCACGGGGGTCGAGGACCCCCACTCGCGGGCGCACAGCCCGAACGAGTCCCTGCACCTCGACACGTTCCGGCACGCCGTCGCGACCGAGGCGCTGCTGCTCGCGCGGATGAACGCGCGCGACCTCTGAGCCTTCCGGTCCGACCGGCGGTAGAATTACCGGGAACGCCGTGCCCCTGCGGCCCCGTGACAAGGAGCGACATGAGCGACACCACACTGACTTCCGCTGAGACCACCACCCGCGCGCACGGCATCAGCCTCACCGACGCCGCCGCGGTCAAGGTCAAGAACCTCCTCGAGCAGGAGGGTCGCGACGACCTGCGTCTGCGCGTCGCCGTGCAGCCCGGCGGATGCTCGGGTCTGATCTACCAGCTCTACTTCGACGAGCGCTACCTCGAGGGCGACGAGACCGTCGACTTCGACGGCGTCGAGGTCATCGTGGACAACATGAGCGTCCCGTATCTCGACGGTGCATCCATCGATTTCAAGGACACGATCTCCGAGCAGGGATTCACGATCGACAACCCCAACGCGGCGGGCAGCTGCGCGTGCGGCGACAGCTTCCACTGATCCGAACGACCCCCGCCAACCTGCGTGGTTGGCATGAATCAGGTGTGAGGTTGCCCTAGACTTGGGGTGTGCCCTGTCCGCAATCTGAAAGGTGCATCGTGCCCTCGAAACACCGCCTTCGTTGGGTCGCTCTCCCCTTGGGAGTGGCGGCAGCCGTGGTCCTGGCGGGATGTACCACCACCGAGTTGAACGGCTACCTCCCCGGCTTCATCGAGGGTGAGGCTGCGGCCACCAACCAGACCGAGCGGGTCTCCTCCCTCTGGGTGAACTCCTGGATCGTCCTGCTCGCCGTCGGCATCATCACCTGGGGCCTGATGGCCTGGGCCGCGATCGCGTACCGCCGCCGCAAGGGCCAGACCGGCCTGCCGGTGCAGATGCGCTACAACATGCCGATCGAGATCTTCTACACGATCGTGCCGCTCATCCTGGTGCTGGGAATGTTCTTCTTCACGGCGCGCGATCAGACGGAGATCGAGGCGAAGTGGGACGACCCCGACGTCGAGATCACCGCGATCGCCAAGCAGTGGGCGTGGGACTTCCAGTACGACGCCGAGTCCGACGACGACACCGTCTGGACGATGGGCATCCAGGCCCAGCCCGACGCCGAGGGCAACATCGACCAGGCGCAGCTGCCCACGCTGGTGCTGCCGGTCGACAAGAAGGTCACGATCGACCTGCGGTCGCGCGACGTCATCCACTCGTTCTGGATCATCGACTTCCTCTACAAGAAGGACATGTTCATCGGGGCGGACAACTCCTGGTCCTTCATCCCGACGCGTGTCGGCGAGTACGCCGGCAAGTGCGCCGAGCTCTGCGGCGAGTACCACTCGATGATGCTCTTCAACGTGAAGGTCGTCGAGCAGGACGAGTACGACGCCTACCTCGAGTCGCTCAAGGAGAAGGGCAACACGGGAGACATCACGGACGAGTACGACCGTCTCTCGAACCTCCCCGGAACCACGCCGAAGAACGACTCCGAGGAAGGAGAGGAGTAAGCCATGTCGACCACTGAAGCCCCCCGTACCGATGAGGCCCCTCGCTCTCGACCCACCGCTCTGCCCGCCCGCCAGGCCGCTCTGATGAGTTCCTCGCGCGTGGAGCAGAAGGGCAACATCGTCGTCAAGTGGATCACCTCCACCGACCACAAGACCATCGGGTACATGTACCTGATCGCGTCGGTGCTGTTCTTCCTCCTCGGCGGTGTGATGGCCCTCGTCATCCGCGCCGAGCTGTTCGCTCCGGGAATGCAGATCATCCCGACGAAGGAGCAGTACAACCAGCTCTTCACGATGCACGGCACGATCATGCTGCTCATGTTCGCGACCCCGCTGTTCGCGGGCTTCGCGAACGCGATCCTGCCGCTGCAGCTTGGTGCCCCCGACGTCGCGTTCCCGCGTCTGAACGCCTTCGCGTTCTGGCTGTTCCTGTTCGGCTCCACGATCGCTGTCGCCGGCTTCCTCACCCCGCAGGGCGCGGCATCCTTCGGCTGGTTCGCATATCAGCCGCTCGCCGGAGCGTCGTTCACGCCCGGCGCCGGTGGAAACCTCTGGATGGTCGGACTCGGGATCTCCGGTTTCGGAACGATCCTCGGTGCCGTGAACTTCATCACCACGATCATCACGATGCGCGCCCCCGGCATGACGATGTGGCGCATGCCGATCTTCTCGTGGAACACGCTCATCACGAGCCTCCTCGTCCTGATGGCCTTCCCGGTGCTCGCTGCGGCGATCTTCGCGGCAGCCGCGGACCGCATCCTGGGCGCGCACATCTACGACCCGGCCAACGGCGGCGTCCTGCTCTGGCAGCACCTGTTCTGGTTCTTCGGGCACCCTGAGGTGTACATCATCGCGCTGCCGTTCTTCGGCATCGTGTCGGAGATCTTCCCGGTGTTCAGCCGCAAGCCGATCTTCGGGTACAAGACGCTCGTCTACGCGACGATCGCCATCGCAGCCCTCTCCGTCGCCGTGTGGGCGCACCACATGTACGTCACGGGATCCGTGCTGCTGCCGTTCTTCGCCCTGATGACGATGCTCATCGCAGTACCGACGGGTGTGAAGATCTTCAACTGGATCGGCACGCTGTGGCGGGGCTCCGTGACCTTCGAGACGCCGATGGTCTTCGCGCTCGGCTTCCTGGTCTCGTTCGTCTTCGGCGGACTGACCGGTGTCATCCTCGCGGCGCCGCCGCTGGACTTCGCGCTCTCGGACTCGTACTTCGTCGTCGCGCACTTCCACTACGTCGTGTTCGGCACCGTGGTGTTCGCCATGTTCGCCGGCTTCTACTTCTGGTGGCCCAAGTGGACCGGGCGGATGCTGAACGAGCGTCTCGGCTACGTGCACTTCTGGATGCTGTTCATCGGCTTCCACATGACCTTCCTCATCCAGCACTGGCTGGGTGTCGACGGCATGGTGCGTCGCTACGCGGACTACTCGGCGGCCGACGGATGGACCTGGCAGAACCAGGTCTCGACGATCGGTGCGATCATCCTCGGCGCTTCGATGCTGCCGTTCTTCCTGAACGTCTGGATCACGGCGCGCAAGGCGCCGAAGGTCACGGTCAACGACCCGTGGGGATATGGCGCTTCGCTCGAGTGGGCGACGTCCTGCCCGCCGCCGCGTCACAACTTCACGTCGATCCCGCGCATCCGCAGCGAGCGTCCGGCCTTCGATCTGAACCACCCCGAGGCGGCCGAGTTCGCGACCACCGCGCCCGGCGAGCGAGAGGCCCACTAAGTCATGCGCGACAACGTCATTCTCTGGTGGATCCTGACCGCCTTCTTCGCCCTCGTCGGCGTCGTCTACACCGGCTGGCACATCCTGGCGACACCGAACGACAACTTCGCGCTCCGGATCGAGTGGGTCGGCACGGTCGCGCTGTTCTTCGCCGCCTTCATGGGCGCGATGATCGCGTTCTACCTCGACCGTACGCACAGCGCCCAGGGCGGTGAGCTTCCGGAGGACATCCTGACGGCAGACATCGACGACGGCGATCCTGAGCTCGGCGAGTTCAGCCCGTGGTCGTGGTGGCCGATCGTGCTCGCGGCTTCCGCCGGCGTCTTCGTCGTCGGGCTCGCCGTCGGACATTTCCTGCTCCCGATCGGACTCGCGATCTTCGTGGTCGCGATCGTCGGCTGGGTGTACGAGTACTATCGCGGGCACTTCGCACGCTGACACACATCCAAGAAGGCCCCCGGATCGCTCCGGGGGCCTTCTTCGTGCGTCGAGCGGTGGACGGTCAGGCGCGGGTGCGGATGCGAGCGATACCGGTGAGTGGATCGACGGGGCGGTGGTGCACGCCGTCGGCATCCTCTACGGGATAGCCCTCGCGTACCCAGTACTCGAAGCCGCCGATCATCTCGCGGACGCGATAGCCGAGCTTCGCGAACTCGAGGGCGCCTTTCGCGCCGGCGTTGCAGCCCGGGCTCCAGCAGTACACGACGACCTCGGCATCCTCGGGGATCTCCTTCGGAGCTCTCGTGGCGATCTCGCTGTAGTGCATGTGCACTGCGCCCGCGACGCGCCCCTGCGCCCACGCCTCGTCGGAGCGCACGTCGATCACGACGAGTTCGTCTCCGGCCTTGAGGGCGGCATGCACATCACTGGCGTCGGTCTCGTAGGAGAGCTTGGCTGCGAAGAAGTCGGCGCGATCGATCATGCCCTCAGCCTAGGCGGGCGGCGTCGCCACGCAGCAGCGCATTACCGCCGTCTGCCGCCGGAATCGCGCCACGCTCCGGAGCGATCAGAACGCGATGGTCATCTGCACGCGTCGGCCATGCGCGGAGAGCTGCAGGGCTTCCTCCGTGGCGATCAGCCGCCGGTGGAACGCGGAGTCGGGCTCGCTCTCCACGAAGCCGCAGGAGGCGTAGAACGGAGCGTTCCACGGGACGTCGGCATAGGTCCGCAGAGTCACGCGCTCGTGGCCGCGCTCCCGAGCTTCGTCCAGCGCTGCGCGCACGAGTCGCCGGCCGATTCCGCGTCGTCCGTGTGCCGGGTGCACGGAGAGCTGCTCCAGGTGCGCGTGCCCGTCGATCTCGAGGACGTGCACGAAGCCGACGGCGACGGGAGGCGCGGCATCCTCCACGACCTCCGCGACGAGGAGGAAGCCGGGAAGAGCCGACCGCTCTGCGTCCGTAGCCGGAGGAGGCCAGTCGGCCGCGTCGAAGCGCTGGATGAGGAGACTGTCGGCGGCGGCTTCGATCTCCGAGATCGTTGCGGCGTCCGCCGGCCGACTGTGGCGCACCGACGTCGTCACGGCTGCTCGCCCCGGACAACGGCGACGGCCTCGATCTCCACCAGCTGGTCGCGGTAGCCGAGCACCGTCACTCCGAGCAGCGTGCTCGGAACATCGTGCTCACCGAATGCGGCGTGCACGACATCCCAGGCGTCGACGAGATCGGCCTGATCAGACGACGCCACGAGCACGCGTGTGCTGATGACATCCGTGAGGCCAGCACCGGCGGCTTTCAGCGCCTCGTTCAGGGTCTGCACGCACTTCGCAGCCTGCGCGGCGTAGTCGCCGGGCGCGGCGGTCGTACCGTCTTCGTTCAGAGGGCAGGAGCCTGCGAGGAAGATGAAGCGAGAGCCGGCCGGCGCGGTGGCCGCGTACGCATAGGGGGCGTCCGCGAGAGAGGCGGCACGGATCAGCTGTACGACGGAGGACACTCGTCGATCCTTTCACAGCAGCGAGAACGATGAAGGCCCCGTCCGGATCGGACGAGGCCTTCATCGATGGGGGAGTGGCGACTACTCGCCCTCCTCCGACTTCTTCTTGCGCGGCTTCTTCACCGGCTCCGTCGCGATCACGGTGCTGGGCGTGTTCGCCGTCTCCTCGACGTGCGTCTCGCTGGCGACGAGCGGTGCATCCGGTGCTCCCGCACGCTCATGAGCGCCCTGGATCTCGGCTGCCTCGGTCTCCTCGTTGTGAGCCGTGACGTGGTGCTGGTGCGAGTCCGCCTCGTCGACCTCTGCCTGCGTGAGCGGGGCGAGACGGTCTTCGAAGAACCACCGCGAGATCGACGAACGGAGGTTCTCGGTCCAGGGGATGCGGCCCTTGGCGTTCGGACGGACGACCAGCGGCTCATAGCCGTCGACGTCGATGAGCTTCCAGCGGTCGTACTCGTCGACCGGCTGGTGCACCTCGATGAACTCGCCACCGGGGAGGCGGACGATGCGTCCGGACTCGTAACCGTGCAGCACGATCTCGCGGTCCTTCTTCTGCAGCGCGATGCAGATGCGCTTGGTGACGAAGTAGCCGAGGACGGGGCCGACGAAGAGCAGCGCCTGGAGGGTGTGGATGACCCCTTCCATCGTGAGCATGAAGTGCGTCGCGATGAGGTCGGAGGAGGCTGCAGCCCACAGCACGGCGTAGAAGATGACGCCGGCGACGCCGATGGCGGTGCGGGTCGCCGCGTTGCGGGGACGCTGAGCGATGTGGTGCTCGCGCTTGTCGCCCGTCAGCCACGCCTCGAGGAACGGGTAGATCGCCACGACGACGATGAACAGACCCAGGACCGCGACCGGGAGCAGGATGCCGAACGACCAGGTCCGATCGAAGAGCACGAGGTCGAGGTTCGACGGTGCGAGTCGGAGGGCGCCGTCGGCGAAACCGATGTACCAGTCCGGCTGCGTTCCAGCCGAGACGGGGGACGGGTCGTAGGGACCGTACGCCCAGATCGGGTTGATCTGGAAGAACGTCGCGATCAGCACGATCGTGCCGAACACGATGAACAGGTATCCGCCCATCTTCGACATGTAGACCGGCATCATCGGGTAGCCGACGACGTTCTCGTTCGTGCGACCGGGGCCGGCGAACTGCGTGTGCTTGTTCACGATCATGAGCATCAGGTGCACCACGATCAGCCCGATCACGAGCAGCGGCAGCAGCAGGATGTGCAGCGTGTACAGGCGGCCGACGATGTCGGTGCCGGGGAACTCGCCGCCGAACACGATGAACGACGTCCAGGTGCCGATCAGCGGGATGCCCTTGACCATGCCGTCGATGATGCGGAGGCCGTTGCCCGACAGCAGGTCGTCGGGGAGCGAGTAGCCCGTGAAGCCCTCGGCCAGCGCCAGGATGAACAGCACGAAGCCGATGACCCAGTTGAGCTCGCGCGGCTTGCGGAACGCACCCGTGAAGAAGATGCGGAGCATGTGCACGCCGATGCCGGCGATGAACACGAGCGCAGCCCAGTGGTGGATCTGGCGGACCAGGAGGCCACCGCGCAGGTCGAACGAGATGTGCAGCGACGACTCGAGGGCCGCAGACATCTCGATGCCACGCATCGGGGCGTATGCGCCGGTGTAGTGGGTCTCGACCATCGAGGCCTGGAAGAAGAACGTCAGGAAGGTTCCGGAGAGGAACACGACCACGAAGCTCCACAGCGCGATCTCGCCGAGCATGAACGACCAGTGGTCGGGGAAGATCTTGCGACCGAGCTCCTTGACGAAGCCCGAGAGGCTGGTGCGCTCATCGATGTAGTTCGACGCGGCTCCCACGAAGCGGCCGCCGAGGGGCGCCTTCGTGTCCTTGTCGTCCTTGGACAGCGTTGCGGTGCTCAATGGCGCTCCCAGAAGCTCGGGCCGACGGGTTCCGTGAAGTCGCTGCGTGCGACCAGGTAGCCCTCGTCATCGACGGTGATGGGCAGCTGCGGCAGCGGGCGGGCCGCCGGGCCGAAGATGACCTTTGCGTGGTCCGTGACGTCGAACTGCGACTGGTGGCACGGGCACAGCAGGTGGTGCGTCTGCTGCTCGTACAGTGCCACAGGGCATCCGACGTGCGTGCAGACCTTGGAATAGGCGACGATGCCGTCGTAGGACCAGTCCTTGCGGTCCTCGGCCTCGATGAGCTGCTCGGGGCGGAGGCGCATCATCAGGACGATAGCCTTGGCCTTCTCCTCGAGGTAGCCGTCATGGTGGCTGAGCTCTGCGAGCTCCTCGGGGATCACGTGGAACGCGGAGCCGAGGGTCACGTCGGCGGCCCGGATCGGCGTGCCGTCGGGGTCACGGACGAGGCGCGAGCCCTCTTCCCACATCGTGTGCTTGAGCAGGGCCACCGGGTCGCCCGCGGTGGGGTCGTCCGGCGTGGAGTGCGGAGCCAGTCCGCGGAAGAGCGTGACGCCGGGGATGATGGAGGCGACGACCGCGGCGAACAGCGAGTTGCGGATCATGGAGCGGCGCCCGAAACCGGACTCCTCGTTCGCGTCGGAGAACGCCTTGATGGCCGCTTCGCGCGTCGAGTCCTTGCCCCGCGTGGGGTGGCGGTACTCGATGTGCTCCTTGTCGGACATGAGCGCCTTGGACCAGTGGATCGCACCGATGCCGAGGGCCAGCAGCGCGAGAGCGATGCCGAGTCCGATGAAGAGGTTGTTCTGCCGGATGTCGATGAGCGCGCCGCTCTCGATCGGGAACAGCATGTAGGCGGCGACCGCCCAGATGCTGCCGGCGAGCGAGAGGTAGAACAGGGTGTAGACCGTGCGGGCCGCGTTCTTCTCGGCGCGCGGGTCCTTGTCGGTCATCCGCTCGCGGTGCGGCGGCAGTCCCGGGTTCTGCACGGGATCGCTGACTGCGACACCCAGCCCCGGAGAGGGCTGGTAGGCCCTGTCAAGAGCCTGCGAGTCGTCGTCGTGTGCCATGGTGCTCCTCGTACGTTCCTCTTCGATGAATAAGCGTCAGTTGGACTTCGCCGTGATCCACACGGTGACGGCGACGAGCGCGCCGATACCGAAGATCCACACGAAGAGACCCTCGGAGACCGGTCCGAGGTTGCCGAGCGAGAAGCCGCCCACCGGCACGGCCTGCTGCTGGAAGAGCAGCGCCGAGATGATGTCGCGCTTGTCCTCGTCGGACAGGTTCATGTCGCCGAAGACCGGCATGTTCTGCGGTCCGGTGACCATCGCGGCGTACATGTGCAGCGCGCTGGTCTCGGTCAGCGCCGGAGCGTACTTGCCCTCGGTGAGGGCACCGCCGGCAGCCGAGACGTTGTGGCACATCGCGCAGTTCACGCGGAAGAGCTCGGCGCCGTTGGCGACGTCGCCCTTGCCGTCGAGCGTGTGCTCGCTGGGGTAGGTGGGGCCGGGAGCGACCGACTGGATGTACGACGCCATCGCGAGGATCTGGTCCTCGGTGAACTGCGGCTCCTTCTGCGGCGCCTGCGGTCCCTGCATCTGCAGCGGCATGCGGCCGGTGGAGAGCTGGAACTCTGCCGCGAGCTCGCCGACGCCGTAGAGGCTCGGTCCGTTCGCGGTGCCCTGGAGGTCGAGTCCGTGGCAGGTGGCGCAGTTCGCCGTGAACAGCTTCTCGCCGTCCTCGACGGTCAGCTGCGTCGCCGCTGTCGGCGTATCGGTCGCCGCGAACGCGGCTGACGCGCCGGCGTACACGGCGCCGGTGATCATGAGGCCTGCTCCGATGAGCGCGGCCGCCGCCAAAGGGCTGCGACGACCGCCAGAACGGCGCTTCTTCTCTCGTGCCATCTCGGGGATCAGCTCCGCTCTTATTTCAGGAAGTAGATAACGAGGAACAGCACGATCCAGACGACGTCGACGAAGTGCCAGTAGTAGGACACCACGATCGAGGAGGTCGCCTCCTTGTGCCGGAAGTTCTTGACGGCGTACGCACGGCCGATCACGAGCAGGAACGCGACGAGTCCGCCGGTGACGTGCAGGGCGTGGAAGCCGGTCGTCAGGTAGAACGCGGAAGCGTACGAGTCGGCATTGATCGGCATGCCTTCAGCGACGAGCTGCGCGTACTCCCACACCTGGCCCGAGACGAAGATCGCGCCGAGAGCGAAGGTGAGGAAGAACCACTCGACCATGCCCCAGCCGAACAGTCGACGACGACCGGCGCCGTTCTTCTGTCCCTTGTCGAGCCTGTAGGGCTGCAGGTCCTCGGCCGCGAACACACCCATCTGGCAGGTGAACGAGGAGAGCACGAGGATCGCGGTGTTCACTGCGGCGAAGGGGACGTTCAGCAGGTCGCTGCGCTCGGCCCAGAGCTCGGGGGAGGTGCTGCGGAGAGTGAAGTAGATCGCGAAGAGTCCCGCGAAGAACATCACCTCGCTGCCGAGCCACACAATGGTGCCGACAGCTACCGGGTTGGGCCGCTTGATCGTTCTCGCCGCCGGGGCATACGTCGCTGAGGTCGTCACCCTTCCATTATGGCCGATCCTCGGGGGTGATTCTCGCACCGGAGGGCCTCGTTTTGCCCTTCAGGGACTTAGGGGACCCTAAGAAAACACTGCGAATACCCGGTGAATACGCGGGAAACGGCGGATGCCCACGCGATGGGTGCGCGCCCGGAACCGTCTGCACGTTTTCTCGGCGCCGATAGGATCGCACACATGGCTGATTCCCTGACCTGGTCCGATGTGCTCACCTCTCTGCTGGAGCGCCGCGACCTCACGGTCTGGGAGTCCACGTGGGCGATGCGGCAGATCATGCAGGGGAGCGTGACGGAGGCTCAGCTCGCCGGGTTCCTCATCGCGCTGCGCGCGAAGGGCGAGACGATCGATGAGATCGTCGGCTTCCGCGATGCGATCCTCGAGGCCGCGGTTCCGCTCCCCGTCTCACCGAACGTGCTCGACATCGTCGGCACGGGCGGCGACCGCGTCGGCACCGTGAACGTGTCGACGACGGCAGCGATCGTCATCGGCGCCACGGGAGTCCCCGTCGTCAAGCACGGCAACCGGGCCGCGAGCTCGGCATCCGGTTCCTCCGACGTCCTCGGGGCGCTCGGGCTGGAGCTCTCGCTCGACCCCGCGGCCGTGGCATCCATCCTCGACCGCACCGGCATCACGTTCGCGTGGGCGGGAGCGTTCCACCCCGGCTTCAAGCACGCGGGTCCGGTGCGCGCCGAACTCGGCGTGCCGACCGTGTTCAACATGCTCGGCCCGCTCTGCAACCCCGCGCGCGCCGAGGCGAACGCGGTCGGCGTCGCGCAGATCGAACGCGTCCCCCTGATCACCGGCGTCTTCCGTACCCGTGGCGCGACCGCGCTCGTGTTCCGGGGCGACGACGGGCTCGACGAGCTCACCACCACCGGGCACAGCCGGATCTGGGAGGTCACGCGCGGAGATATCCACGAGCATGACCTCGATCCCCGTGATCTCGGCATCCCGCTGGCCGATCTCGCAGATCTGATCGGCGGGTCGCCGCAGCACAACGCCGAGGTGCTCCGCCGCACGCTCGCGGGCGAGACCGGGGCGGTGCGGGACATCGTCCTGCTCAATGCGGCGGCCGGCATCGTGGCGTTCGAGCTCTCGCAGGACGCGACGCAGGTGCAGCGCCCGATCCTCGAGCGGCTCCGCGAAGGGTACGAGCGGGCGACCGCGGCCGTGGACGATGGCCGCGCCCTGGCGAAGCTCGATCAGTGGATCGGCGTGAGCCGCGAACTGGCTGCTGCCGAGGGCTGACATGGATCCCGTCGACGCACTGCTCGAGATCGCCTCTCTGCTGGAGCGCGAGCGGGCGTCGCGGTATCGGGCCAAGGCGTTCCGCCAGGCGGCGCAGACCCTGCAGGACCTGCCGGACGACGTCCAGGCGGATCCGACCCGGCTCCGAGCAGCTCGCGGTATCGGCGAATCCACCTTCGCGGTCATCCGACAGGCGCAGTCGGGCCAGGTGCCGGACTATCTCGTGGAGCTGCGCGGCGATGTCGAGCCGGAGATCGTCTCCGAGCTGCGCGCGAAGCTGCGAGGAGATCTGCACGCCCACACCGACTGGTCCGACGGCACGACCTCGATCCCGGTGATGGCGGCGGCCGCGCGGGCGCAGGGGCACGAGTATCAGGCGATCACCGATCATTCGCCGCGGTTGCGCGTGGCGCGTGGGCTGTCTGCCGAGCGACTTCGTGAGCAGATGCCGTTGGTGAGAGCGGAGTCCGGAGACGGCTTCACGCTGCTCGCCGGGATCGAGGTCGACATCCTCGACGACGGTGGGCTGGACCAGGAGGACTCGCTTCTCGCTGAGCTCGACATCGTCGTGGCCTCGGTGCATTCCAAACTGCGCATGGATCGGCGGCCGATGACAGCGCGGATGATCGCGGCGGTGTCGCACCCGAGGGTCAACGTGCTCGGGCACTGCACGGGACGCCTGGTGCAGGGCGACCGGGGGACGCGTCCGCAGTCGGAGTTCGACGCCGCCGCGGTGTTCGCCGCCTGCGCGGAGAACGGCGTCGCGGTGGAGATCAACTCCCGGCCCGAGCGGCAGGATCCGCCGGACGAGTTGATCGCGATCGCGCTGGAAGCCGGATGCCTGTTCTCGATCGACTCCGATGCCCATGCGCCGGGGCAGCTGTCGCTTCTCGATCACGGTGCCGAGAGGGCCGAGCGCGCCGGGGTCCCCGCGTCGCGCATCGTCACGACGTGGGGCCTCGAGAGACTGCTGTCCTGGGCCGAGTGACGCGAGCCGGTGATCAGCCGGCTGCGAGGGCCGCGTTCGAGACGGCTGCCACGGCGCGAGTCATCGACCCGCCGAGGTTCCACTTGTCGGCGAGGACTGTCGCAGCGTCGGCCTCGGCGGGATCCAGCGCGTGCAGCGGGATGCTCGGATCGTTGATGGGCAGAGATCTGGCGACGGCGACGACGGTCGGCGCGACGTCGAGGTAGGCGGTCGAGGCGAGGATCTTCGCCCGCACGCCGGCGCTCATCCCTTCGCCGGCTTCGGCGGCGGCTCGGATGCCTTCGAGGTCGGCATGAGTCTGCAGCAGGGTGGCGGCGGTCTTGTCGCCGACGCCGGCGACGCCGGGCAGTCCGTCGGAGGCATCGCCGCGCATCGTGGCGAAGTCCGCGTACTGCGAGGGCAGCACGCCGTACTTCGCGACGACGGTCGCGTCGGTGACGATCTCGAGATTGCTCATGCCCTTGGCCGTATAGATGACCCGCACGTCGCGCGCGTCGTCGACCAACTGGAAGAGGTCGCGGTCACCGGTGACGATGTCGACCGGGATGGCGGAGTTCGAGGCGAGTGTTCCGATGACGTCATCGGCTTCGTGTTCTGCGACACCGATGATCGGGATGCCGATGGCTCCGAGCGTCTCGCGGATGAGCGGGATCTGCGCCTCGAGCGGATCGGGGACCTCTTCGACGTCGGGGCCGGCCGGCACGACCTCGACGACGCGGTGCGCCTTGTAGCTCGGGATCAGGTCGACGCGCCACTGTGGACGCCAGTCGTCGTCCCAGCAGGCGATCACGTGCGTGGGCTCGTACAGGGTGACGAGCTTCGCGACGATGTCGAGCAGACCGCGGGCCGCGTTGATGGGGGAGCCGTCGGGTGCCTTCACCTTGTCGGGGACGCCGTAGAAGGCGCGGAAGTAAAGGCTGGCGGTGTCGAGCAGCATGAGGCGGTCGGCGCGGGGCATGGACTCAGAGTAACGACGACCGTCGACGTTCAGCACCCGGGTGCTGCGGGTTGCTCGGCGCAGGTGCGGGCGACGAGGGCGGTGTGCGCCTCGAAGATGCGGATCTGCTGCGTCGGGCCGTCTATGGTGAGCTGGCCCGCGACGGGGAACCATCCGACACCCAGATCGACCTCGGCCGTGTAGCGGACCGTGACACCGGCCTCGTAGGTGCCACGCTCGCGGTAGGTGTGACTGGTCGCCGTCGGGGTGAACGACGCCTGACCCAGCGCCGTCCAGGTCTGACCGCCGGTGGCTGAGGAGGCGGCGTCGCCGTCTCCATACCGGAAGTCGAAGCCGACCGGCGTGAAGCGCACGGTCAGCGGGAGCCCGAAGAGCGCGCCGGTCCGCGTGTGGACGGATGCCGCGGCCACGAAGTTCGTCGGCATTCCGGCGACGCCGAGGTTGTCGGGCTCGCCCACCGTCACGACGGGTTCCGGTGCGAACTGTGCGAGATCCGTGAGCGTGACCGCAGGGATCGCGGGCTCCTCAGTGACCTCTTCTGCATCTTCCCGCGCGCGGAAGCAGCGGTTGTAGCTGTCCCAATCGGTGATGCACGAGTCGAGGCTGAACTCCTTGGGCGGGTACCAGGGGCCTCCCTCGGCGTCGTCGTAGATCGGGGAGTCGCCGCCGTCCTGTTCTCGCGTTCGACTGCCGACTGCGGTGAGCGAATCCGTGTTGTTCGACACCCACGCGCCCTCTATGCCGGTCTGGGGTGGTGGGTTCTCCGGGGTTTCAGCAGCACCGGCGCCTGTCGAGGACAGGATCACAAGCGCAGCGAGCAGCTTTGCGACTAACACTCGAATCCTTCGGCCGGGATCATGGAGACGATAGCGAGCCCGGTCTCAGTGGCAGCAGCGGTGAACTCGGCTTCGAGTGGTTGACGAGGTGGGCGATCATCAGGCACCACCGACTCACCCGACGAATCAAAGATCTCGACTTCGGAGACATCTAGACATAGCCGAGCTACGACCGTCCTACCCGCGAACGACTCCGGGGTGAACGTATCGAAGGTCGATCGACCAGTGCGAGTGAGCCCTTTCGCGTGAAACTCGCTGTAGTTCTCTCGAGCCGCGGCGGCTGCGTCGTCTTGGAGCCACTCGAATACCGGCTCAAAAGTCGCGGGCACGGCTAGATCCGTGGAGTTGGTTGCGTCCACATAGGCCCGGTAGGTTTCCTCCGCCGCGGCGAAGGCCTCCTCCTCCGTCGCGAACGCAGCTGTCGGGGTCGGCGTGGGCGTAGGCGAGGGGGAGCAACCCACGACCAGCGTCGACAGCAGTGCGAGCGCGATGACCGGGGTGAGAACATGGCGGTGGTGATTCACCCGCACACGGTAGCCCGAGGGGGCAGAACGCCGCTCGAGTTTTCCACAGGCCACGGGGGCGAAACCGAATCCCACCGGCATCCGGACTTCTGATAACCTGAGATGTCACTCGTGGCGTGCCTACGCATGCCCTCGTGTCATGCACACCAAAATCCAACCGCTGGGAAGCATGCAGTCGGCCGTGCGCGGCCTTTGCGTCTCAGCCTGAGACTCCATCCAACAAGGACAACCCACTACATGACTACCGCAACGACCGCCCCGGCCACCAAGCAGGTCGCCATCAACGACATCGGATCTGCTGAGGACTTCCTGGCCGCGGTCGAGAAGACCCTGAAGTTCTTCAACGACGGCGACATCATCGAAGGCACGATCGTCAAGATCGACCGCGATGAGGTTCTGCTCGACGTCGGATACAAGACCGAGGGCGTCATCCCCTCGCGCGAGCTCTCCATCAAGCACGACGTCGACCCCAACGAGGTCGTCAAGGTCGGCGACGAGGTCGAGGCACTCGTTCTCCAGAAGGAGGACAAGGAAGGCCGCCTGATCCTCTCCAAGAAGCGCGCTCAGTACGAGCGTGCCTGGGGAGACGTCGAGAAGATCAAGGAGAACGACGGCGTCGTCACCGGTACGGTCATCGAGGTCGTCAAGGGTGGGCTCATCGTCGACATCGGCCTCCGCGGCTTCCTGCCGGCTTCGCTCATCGAGCTGCGCCGCGTCCGCGACCTCACGCCGTACCTCGGCCAGGAGATCGAGGCCAAGATCCTCGAGCTCGACAAGAACCGCAACAACGTCGTCCTCAGCCGCCGTGCGCTGCTCGAGCAGACGCAGTCGGAGTCGCGCACCACGTTCCTGAACAACCTGCACAAGGGTCAGGTCCGCAAGGGTGTCGTCTCGTCGATCGTCAACTTCGGTGCGTTCGTCGACCTGGGTGGCGTGGACGGCCTCGTGCACGTCTCCGAGCTGTCCTGGAAGCACATCGAGCACGCCTCCGAGGTCGTCGAGGTGGGCCAGGAGGTCACCGTCGAGATCCTCGAGGTCGACCTCGACCGCGAGCGCGTCTCCCTGTCGCTGAAGGCGACGCAGGAGGACCCGTGGCAGGTCTTCGCCCGCACCCACGCGATCGGTCAGGTCACGCCGGGTAAGGTCACCAAGCTCGTTCCGTTCGGTGCGTTCGTGCGCGTCGCAGACGGCATCGAGGGCCTCGTCCACATCTCCGAGCTCTCCAGCAAGCACGTCGAGCTGGCCGAGCAGGTCGTGTCGGTCGGCGAAGAGGTCTTCGTCAAGGTCATCGACATCGACCTCGAGCGTCGCCGCATCTCGCTGTCGCTGAAGCAGGCCAACGAGTCGGTCGACCCCAACGGCACCGAGTTCGACCCGGCCCTGTACGGCATGCTCGCCGAGTACGACGAGAACGGCGAGTACAAGTACCCGGAGGGCTTCGACGCCGAGACCGGTGCGTGGAAGGAAGGCTTCGACACGCAGCGCGAGGCATGGGAGCAGGAGTACGCAGCGGCTCAGGCTCGCTGGGAGGCTCACAAGGCTCAGGTCACCAAGGCGGCCGAGGCCGAGGCAGAGGCCGGCGCCGACTTCGGCGGCCAGGTCTTCTCCAGCGAGGCGACCGGCGCAGGCACCCTCGCCGACGACGAGGCACTCGCGGCTCTCCGCGAGAAGCTGTCGGGCGGCAACGCGTAAGCATCACGCTCTGAGACGGGCCGTCACCTCTCCTTCGGGAGGGCGTGGCGGCCCGTTTCGCATGCCCGGGGCCCGGGATTCCCTGCGTGACGGAACATTACGACGGCATTCGTAACAATCGCCGGGCTCCGCCAGCATGGGGATCATGACTGCCCTCCTGCCTGCGTCGCGCGCTGCCGACGCCCCGCGATCGGCGGGGCTGGCACAGGCCGTGCGGCTCGATGGCATCGAGCGCGCGTTCCCGCTTCCGCAGGGACGGCGCGAGGTCCTCCGCGGGGTCGACCTCGATGTCGCCCCGGGTGAGATCGTCGCCGTCGTCGGCCCGTCCGGATGCGGCAAGTCGACGCTCCTCCGTCTGGTCGGCGGACTGGACACCCCCACGCGCGGGAGCATCCGCCTCGACGGCACCGGCGTCGCGGACGTCGACGAGCGCACCGCGATCGCCTTCCAGGAGCCGCGCCTGCTGCCGTGGCGCACGCTCGCGCAGAACGTCGAACTCGGTCTTCCCCGCGGCACCGCTCGCCGCCCAGGGCGCGAGCGTGTGCGTGAGTTGCTGCACCTCGTCGGGCTCGAGCACGCGGCCGATCAGCGTCCGCGCGAGGTCTCCGGCGGCATGGCGCAGCGCGCCTCCCTCGCCAGGGCCCTGGCGCGCAACCCCGGTGTGCTCCTCCTCGACGAGCCGTTCGGTGCTCTCGACGCGCTCACCCGTCTGCGCATGCACGACCTCCTGCTGAAGATCCACGCGGCGGAGCCCACCACCATCCTCCTCGTCACGCATGACGTCGAAGAGGCCCTCTACCTCGCCGATCGCGTGCTCCTGCTGCGCACGCTGACCGGAGACACCGGCGATGCCGAGCCGTCGATCGCCCGAACGGTCGCCGTGCCCGGGATCCGCCCCCGAGACCGCGCGGATCGCGGCCTCGCCGACCTGCGCGCCGAGCTCCTCGAAGGACTCGGCGTCGACACCCATCACCGCATCACCGAGGAGAACCGATGAGCACCATCACCCGCCGAATCATCCCTGCGATCGCGATCGCCGGAACGATGATGCTCGTCGCGACCGGCTGCGTCGCCGGTGAGAACGCCACGGCCGATGCTCCCGAGAGCGAGAGCACCGCGGAAGCAGGCGAGTGGTCGGCGGACACGCTGTCCATCGACTTCGCCACCTACAACCCGCTCAGCCTCGTCATCAAGGACCAGGGCATCCTCGAGGAGATCCTCGGCGACGACGTCGCGGTCGAGTGGATCCAGTCCGCCGGCTCCAACAAGGCGAACGAGCTGCTGCGCTCCGGCTCAGTCGATGTCGGTTCCACCGCCGGCTCAGCCGCGCTGCTCGCCCGGGCCAACGGCTCGCCGATCCAGGTGATCGACATCTTCTCGCAGCCCGAGTGGTCGGCCATCGTCGTCGGACCCGACAGCGACATCACCTCCGTCGAAGACCTCAAGGGCAAGTCGGTCGCCGCGACGAAGGGCACCGACCCGTACTTCTTCCTGCTCCAGGCGCTCGAGGAGGGCGGTCTCTCCCTCTCCGACGTCGAGGTGCAGAACCTGCAGCACGCCGACGGCCGCGCCGCGCTCGACGGCGGATCCGTCGCCGCGTGGGCGGGACTCGACCCGATCATGGCCGCAGCCGAGTCGGAGTCGGGCGACAAGCTCATCTACCGCAACGTCGACTTCAACACCTACGGCTTCCTCAACGCCACCGAGGACTTCATCACGAACCACCCCGACCTGGCGCAGGCCGTCGTCGACGCCTACGAGAAGGCACGCGAGTGGGCTCTCGAGAACCCGGAGGAGACCGCGGCGCTGCTCGCCGAGGTCGCCGGCATCGACATCGCCGTCGCGACGACCGTCATCGAGGAGCGCTCGAACCTCGACGTGAGCGGCATCCCCGGTGACGACCAGATCGCGGTGCTCGAGAAGATCGCCCCGGTGCTCGTCGAGTCCGGCGACGTCCAGGGCGGCAAGGACTCCGTCGACAAGGCGCTCTCGTCCATTGTGAACGCGACCTTCGCCGAGAAGGCGGTCGGCGGCGAGTGACCGTTCCCGACCAGCAGGTCAACGTCCCGGCGGATTCGAGAGAGGCTCTCGATTTCGCGAAGGGGGTGCGGCGGCGCCCGGATGCCGGTGCGCGTCGCGCATGGGATCGACCGGTCGTGCGGATTCTCGCGGGGCTCGTCCTGCCCGCCGTCATCCTGATCGCCTGGCAGGCCGTCACGTCAGCAGGCCTCATCGAGCCGTACCGCCTTCCCGCACCGGCATCCGTCTTCCTCGCCGGGGTCGAGCTCGCGGAGACCGGTCAGCTCTGGACCCACATCGCGATCTCGGTGCAGCGCGTCGTGCTCGGTTTCGCGATCGGATCCGTGATCGGCCTCGCCGTCGCGGGCCTGGTGGGGCTGTCCCGGGTCGGTGACGTGCTCCTCAGCCCGACGCTCGCCGCCGTGCGTGCCGTGCCCTCTCTCGCCTGGGTGCCGCTGCTGATCCTGTGGATGCAGATCGGTGAGGAGTCGAAGGTCACGCTCATTGCGATCGGCGCGTTCTTCCCGGTGTACACGACGGTCGCGTCGGCGCTGCGCCACGTCGACCCGCACCTCGTCGAAGCAGGACGCTCGTTCAGCCTGCACGGCTGGTCGTTGTTCCGCACCGTGCAGCTGCCCGCCGTGGTGCCCTCGGTCGTCTCCGGGCTGCGTCTCGCTCTCGCCCAGGCGTGGCTGTTCCTCGTCGCGGCGGAGCTCATCGCGTCGTCGATGGGTCTGGGCTTCCTGCTGACCGACTCCCAGAGCACCGGCCGCGTCGACCGCATCCTGCTCTCCATCGTGCTGCTGGCTCTGCTCGGCACCATCACCAACGGCATCCTCGCGCTGCTGGAGAAGTACCTGCTCAGAAGATGGACGTGACTGTGACCGAGGCCCGACTCCAGGAGTCGCGCGTCTTCGCGCCGCCTGCCGGCTTCGCCGATCAGGCGAACATCGGCGCCGAGGCGTACGAGCGCGCGGCATCCGATCCGACCGCCTTCTGGGAGGATGCCGCGCGCCGCCTCGACTGGTTCGAGCCCTGGCACACGGCGCACGAGTGGGAGCCGCCCACCGACGGCGCGATCCCCGCGGCGCGATGGTTTCTCGGCGGCACGCTCAACGTGGCGTACAACTGCGTCGACCGGCACGTGGCCGCCGGCCGCGGTGACAAGGTCGCCCTGCACTTCGAGGGCGAGCCAGGGGATCGTGTGTCGGTCACCTACGCGGATCTGCAGCGTCGGGTGTCCCAGGCGGCGAATGCGCTCGTCGCTCTCGGCATCCGTCCCGGTGATCGCGTGGTGATCTACCTTCCCGTGCTCGTCGAGACCGTGGTGATCACGCTCGCCTGCGCCCGGATCGGCGCCGTGCACTCGCTCGTGTTCGGCGGATTCTCGGCCGAGGCTGTGCGGTTCCGCCTGGAGGACACGGGCGCGAAGCTGCTCGTCACGAGCGACGGACAGTTCCGCAGGGGCACGGCCACCGAGGTCAAGTCCACCGCCGACATCGCCGCCGCCGACCTGCCGGAGCTCGAGCACGTCCTCGTGCTGCGCCGCACCGGCCAGGACGTGCCGTGGACCGAGGGCCGCGACGTCTGGTGGCACGATGTCGTCGACACGGCCGCCACCGTGCACGAGGCGCAGCCGTTCGACGCGGAGCATCCGCTCTTCATCATCTACACCTCCGGCACGACCGGGAAGCCCAAGGGACTCGTCCACACCTCCGGCGGGTACCTGACGCACGCGAGCTGGGCGCACTGGGCGCACTTCGACGCGAAGCCCGACGACGTGCACTGGTGCACGGCCGACCTCGCCTGGGTGACCGCCCACACGTACGAGATCTACGGTCCGCTCTCGAACGGGCTCACCCAGGTCATCTACGAGGGAACGCCCGACGCCCCGCACCGTGAGCGCCACCTCGAGATCATCGAGCGCTACGGCGTCACGGTGTACTACACCGCGCCGACGCTGATCCGCACGTTCATGACCTGGTTCGGCGCCGATCTGCCGAACGGACACGATCTCTCCACGCTCCGCCTGCTCGGCACCGTCGGCGAGGCCATCAACCCCGAGGCGTGGGTGTGGTTCCGCCGGAACTTCGGTCGCGACGAGCTGCCGATCGTCGACACGTGGTGGCAGTCCGAGACAGGGGCGGCGATGATCGCGCCGCTGCCCGGCGTCACGAGCCTCAAGCCCGGGTCGGCCACCGTCCCGCTGCCCGGCATCGATGTCGCCGTCGTCGACGAACAGGGGCGGGAGGTCGCCCCCGGGCGATCGGGCACGCTGGTCGTGCGGCGACCCTGGCCGGGCATGGCGCGCACCGTCTGGGGAAACCCGCAGCGGTACCGCGACGCCTACTGGTCGGCATACGCCGGACATGGCGAGTCCGGCGGCTACTACGTCGCAGGCGACGGAGCCACCCGCGACGTCGACGGGTACATCTGGATCCTCGGGCGCCTCGACGACGTGGTCAACGTCTCCGGACACCGGCTCTCGACCATCGAGATCGAATCCGCCCTCGTCGCTCACGACACCGTCGGCGAGGCAGGGTCCGCCGGCGTGGCCGATCCGGTCACCGGTCAGGCCGTCGTCGCCTTCGTGACGCCGTCGGGTCGAGCCGAGGTGACGCCCGCGGATCTCCGTGCCCAGGTCGCACTCGCCATCGGCCCCGTCGCCAAGCCGAAGCACGTCGTGATCGTTCCCGACCTCCCCAAGACGCGATCGGGCAAGATCATGCGCCGACTGCTGGCACAGTTGTGGGAGGCCGAGCAGGATCGCCGTGCCGGACGCGAACCGCACCCGCTCGGCGACACCACCTCGCTGCAGAACCCCTGGGCCGTCGACGACATCGCCGACGTGCTCGCTGCCGCCGAACTCACACCACGGTCTCACTGACCACTCCGAACGGAGGACAGCATGACGGAAGAACACCGCTTCGGATTCCGAACCAGGGCCCTGCACGCGGGCGGCACCCCCGACGCGTCGACCGGCGCCCGCGCCGTGCCGATCTACCAGACGACCTCGTTCGTCTTCGACGACGCCGCGGATGCCGGGAACCTGTTCGCCCTGCAGAAGTACGGCAACATCTACTCCCGCATCGGCAACCCGACGGTCGCCGCGCTCGAGGAGCGCCTGGCCTCTCTCGAGGGCGGTATCGGCGCCGTGGCCACGGCATCCGGGATGAGCGCCGAGTTCATCACGTTCGCAGCCCTCGTCGGAGCCGGAGACCACGTGGTCGCGGCTGCGCAGCTCTACGGCGGCACGGTGACGCAGCTCGACGTGACGCTCCGCCGTTTCGGCGTCGAGACCACGTTCGTCGCTTCGACCGACCCCGCCGACTACGCCGCCGCGATCCGCCCGGAGACCAAGGTCGTGTACGTGGAGATGATCGGCAACCCCTCGGGCGAGATCGCCGACATCGAGGGGCTGGCCGCCGTCGCGCACGAGGCCGGGGTGCCTCTCGTCGTCGATGCGACGCTGGCGACGCCCTACCTCGCCCGCCCGCTCGAGCACGGTGCCGACATCGTCATCCATTCGGTCACGAAGTTCCTCGGCGGCCACGGCACGACGCTCGGAGGCGTCGTGATCGAGAAGGGCACGTTCGACTGGGGCAACGGCAGGTTCCCGCAGATGACCGAGCCCGTCGAGTCCTACGGCGGCATCAAGTGGTGGGACAACTTCGGCGAGTACGGCTTCCTGACCAAGCTGCGCTCCGAGCAGCTGCGCGACATCGGTCCGGCGCTCAGCCCGCAGTCCGCCTTCAACCTGCTGCAGGGCATCGAGACCCTGCCGCAGCGGATCGACGCGCACCTCGCGAACGCACGGATCGTGGCCGACTGGCTCGCGTCCGATCCGCGGGTCGCCTACGTCACGTGGGCGGGGCTCGACGGGCACCCGCACCGCGAGCGCGCCGCCAAGTACCTCCCGCTCGGGCCGGGCTCGGTCTTCGCGTTCGGCGTCGCGGCCGACGACGGGCGTGCGGCGGGAGAGACGCTGATCGAGAACCTGCAGCTCGCCTCGCACCTCGCGAACATCGGCGATGCGCGGACCCTGGTGATCCATCCCGCATCCACGACCCACCGTCAGCTCACCGACGAGCAGCTCGTAGCCGCGGGCGTGCGATCGGATCTGATCCGTATCTCCGTCGGTCTCGAAGACGCCGACGACATCATCTGGGACCTCGATCAGGCCCTGACCACGGCGACGGGAGCGAACCGATGAGCGCGACGAATCCAGCGACGGCGGACGCCTGCGCCGTCCCGGCTGTGGCGGACGCCGCGGCATGCGCGCTTCCCGGCGTCGCCCCGGCCATATCGGGACGGACATGGGTCGGCCCGAATCAGCAGGAGCGGTTCGCGCTGCTCCGCCGGGCGAAGTCCGTGGCGATCGTCGGCGCATCGAACAACCCGGCGCGCGCGTCGTTCTTCGTCGCGACGTACCTGTTGTCGAGCACCGCCTACGACGTGTACCTGGTGAACCCGCGCGAGACGGAGATCCTCGGCCAGCCCGTGTACGCCTCCCTCGCCGACCTCCCCGTGGTGCCCGACGTCGTCGACGTGTTCCGTCGCCACGACGATCTCCCCGGTGTCGCGCAGGAGGCGATCGACGTCGGTGCCAAGGCGCTCTGGCTGCAGCTCGGCTCGTGGAACGAGGAGGCCGCCGCCCTTGCAGAAGAGGCAGGGCTCTCGGTCGTCATGGATCGCTGCATCAAGATCGAGCATGCGCGATTCCACGGCGGACTCCATCTGGCGGGCTTCGACACCGGGGTGATCAGCTCCCGTCGCCAGCTCCTGTCGCGGTGAGACCGGAAGCCTCCGAACTCTAGACTGGCCGCATGCCCCTCATCGCACTCACCGGCGGTATCGCGTCCGGGAAGTCGACCATCGCGCGACGCCTGGCGGAGCGCGGAGCGATCATCGTCGACGCCGATCAGATCGTGCGCGACGTGCAGTCGCCCGGTTCGCCCGTGCTGGCGCGGATCGCGGAGACCTTCGGCGCCGAGGTCGTCGCATCCGACGGCACCCTCGACCGGGCGGCGCTCGGCGGCAAGGTGTTCGGTGACGCCGAGCTGCTGACGCAGCTGAACGCCATCGTCCATCCGGCTGTGCGGGCGGAGTCGCAACGCCGGTTCGAGGAGGCCTTCGCCGCCGATCCCCGGGCCGTCGTCGTGTACGACGTTCCCCTTCTCGTCGAGGCCAGGGTCGACGATCCCTGGGACATGATCGTCGTCGCGCACGCCCCGGCATCCGTGCGCCTGCGTCGTCTTGTCGAGCTGCGGGGAATGGACGAGACGGCCGCGCAGGAGCGGATCGCCGCGCAGGTGTCCGATGAGAAGCGCCTGGCGATCGCCGACGTCGTGATCGACACGGCCGGCGACATCGCGGAGACGCACGCGCAGACCGACGCCCTCTGGGAGCGGATCCGCGGGCAGTGACCTTCTCCGGCCACGCGCCAGGTTCCCGCGAGTACCGGCGCCTGATCATCGGTCTGTTCTTCGCCGGGATCGCGACCTTCGCGCAGCTGTACTCCGCGCAGGCCGTTCTGCCGCAGATCTCCGCGGACCTCGCGGTCAGCCCGGCGACGGCGGCGCTCAGCGTGTCGGCCGCGACGCTCGGGCTGGCCCTCGCCGTCATCCCGTGGTCGACGGTCGCTGATCGCATCGGTCGGGTGCCGGCCATGGCGACGGGCGTGCTCACCGCTACCCTGTTCGGCCTCGTCGCCCCGCTGAGCGGTGACATCGTCATGCTCCTCGCCCTGCGGTTCGCGGAGGGAGTCGCGCTGGGGGCGGTCCCGGCCGTCGCCCTCGCCTACCTCAGCGAGGAGGTCGAGGGGCGCCACGCCGCCACGGCCGCAGGGAGCTACATCGCCGGCACCACGGTGGGCGGACTGCTCGGACGCATCGTCTCCGGGATCGTGGGAGAGTTCGGTGGGTGGCAGGCCGGGGTCCTGAGCGTCGCGGTGCTCTGCGCGGCGGCCGCCGTGCTGTTCCTCTGGCTCACGCCGCGCGCGAGGGGCTTCGTGCCCGGCCGTCTGCGGGCGGTCCGTGGGCCCGGCATCCTGGAACGTCTGCGCGCGCCGCTGCGCTCCGCGCTGCAGTGGGCGCTCTACGCGCAGGGCTTCCTGCTGATGGGCGCCTTCGTGGCGGTCTACAACTACCTGGGGTTCCACCTCTCCGCACCGCCGTTCGACCTTCCGTCGTGGCTGGTGACCCTGCTCTTCCTCGCCTATCTCGCCGGCACCGTGTCGTCGCCGTGGGCGGGCGCCCTCGCCTCCCGCGTCGGGCGCTTCCCGGTGCTCCTCGGCTCGATCGGCATCATGGCCACCGGAGCGGGTCTGCTGCTCGTCCCCGCCGCCGCCGTCGTGCTCGTGGGCCTGCTCCTGTTCACGGCCGGCTTCTTCGGCGCGCACGCCGTCGCCTCGGGGTGGACGCCGGTCGCCGCAGACCCGGCGAGCAGAGCGCAGGCCTCGTCCCTCTACTACTTCGCGTACTACGCGGGTTCCAGTCTCTTCGGCTGGCTGCTCGGCCTCGTCTTCGGCGCGGCGAGCTGGAACTGGTTCGTGGCGGCCGTCGTGGCGATGTGCGCGGCCGCCGCCCTCGCCGCCTGGTCGGCCCTGCGCGGGGTGCCGACCGGTCGAGGATGAGCTTCCAGCTCTGAGAGGATCGTCACATGCGGCAGGAGTATCTCGAGGCCTACGACAGTCAGCTGCGCACCGGCGCGGAGATCGCGAACGCCGTGGAGGTGACGGAGCACGGTCCGCTGCGTCTCGCGACGATGCCGGGCGGTCAGGGCTTCATCACGTACGCAGATCTCGGGGGAGCGGATGCCGACGGCATCGCCGCTCTCGTCGACGCGGCCGCCGAGCATTTCCGCGGGCTCGGCGGCATCTCCTCGGTGGAGTGGAAGACCCGTGGTCACGACCGTGCCCCTGGGCTGCACGACAGCCTCGTCCGCCGCGGCTTCGTGCCGGAGGAGCCGGAATCGATCATGATCGGCGAGGCCCGGCTGCTCGCGCAGACGATCGAGATCCCCGCGGGTGTGGACATCCGGCGCGCGCGGACCGATGCGGAGGTGCTCGCCGCCGGCGAGATGCAGGGCGAGGTGTTCGCCGACGCGGAGTGGCGCTCGCGCGCAGAAGCACTCGTCGCACGTCTGCGCGCGGATGACGCCGTCGAACTGTGGATCGCGGTGGCGGAGGGCGCCGTGGTGAGCGCCGGCCGGTTGGAGCCCGTCGCGCGGACGGACTTCGCCGGGCTCTGGGGCGGGGCCACCCGGCCGGAGTGGCGTGGTCGCGGCATCTACCGGGCGCTCACCGCCGAGCGCGCGCGGTCCGCCCTGAGCCGTGGCCTGCGTTACCTGCAGTCCGATTCGACCGAGTTCTCCCGTCCGATCCTCGAGCGATCGGGGCTCATCAAGGTCTCGACGACGACGCCCTACGTCTGGACGCCGCCCTCGCGCTGACGGGCGCCTCTCTCCCTGCGTCGTCGCGCCGCGCGGCGCAGCACCACGATCGCCGTCACGACGAGCCCGATGAGCAGGATGCCTGCCACGACCGGCACGATGATCGCGGCGGCTGCGAGGGCGAAAGACGTGCCGTCCTCGACCGTGCTCAGCACGGGAGCGGCGAGACCTCCGGTCGTGGCGTTCGCGGCGAGGCGCGCCGTCGCCTTGAGCACGTGCACGGCGAGAGCGATCACGATCCCCGCCGCGACGGGCACCCAGGTGTTGTCCGCGAAGAACGACGCCGGATCGTCGACGGCGATCGTCTGCGCGCCGGCACCCGCCCCGAAGGCGATGCCGCCGGCCGCCGGTCGGATGATGCTCTGCACGACGTCGTTGATCGAATCGAGAGCCGGGATCTTGTCGGCCACGATCTCGAGCACGAGGAGCGCTCCGATCACCCAGAGCGCCACGTCGCCGGACAGCCACGACCAGCCCGCGGGGAGGGCCATCGCGGGGAGCAGTCGATCCGCGAGCCCGAGCAGGAACAGCGGCATCCACGCGTTCAGCCCCGCAGCGGCGGCGAGGCTGGAGCCGATGATGAACTCGATCACGCGCCCCACTCTACGGCCGGGGCGCCGCGCTCCCATCCAGCTCGGAGGGTTGCATCGATATTCTGATATGAGGCGTGGGGACGCCCAGGGGAGCGTCTGCTGGGGACGATTCTTCTGCGCCGGAAAGCAGAACATGACTGACGACAAGCCGGGGATCTCTCGTCGCACGATGGTCAAGGGCGCAGCGTGGTCGCTGCCCGTGATCGCGGTCGCCACCGCGGTGCCGCTCGCGGCGGCGAGCACGGGCGGCACGATCAACAGCGAGGCGAACTACTACTGGGATGCCGAGGCGCAGGGCGACTTCACGACGCTGGTCGCGGCCCAGGACGGCCTGCGGGCGACCTTCAGCACCCAGATCAGCTATCGCGCCGACCCCTGGGTGAACCCGCCGGCGGATGCATCGCTCGTCGTCGTGGTGGTCTTCGATTCGCCGGTCACCATCGACGCCGGTTCATCGATCGGCGGCTGGAGCGCCACGCCGGGTCTCGGCAGCACGGCGAGCTCGTTCACGTTCGTCTCCACACCTTCCGGGTTCGGCAGGGCGCTCACGTTCAACGTGGTCGGATCCGCGCCAGGACCGCTCACATCGACGGCGACGATGAGCCTCCTCAACGGCGGGACGACGACCTGGGCGCAGGAATCCTCTGCGGAGACGGCCACCCTCAACGCCTGACGGCCTCGATGTCGGAGGGGCGGCATACGCTGGAGACATGCAAACCACGCGCAGCGTCCGCCCCTTCGAGGTCATCAGCGAGTACGCGCCCGCCGGTGACCAGCCGCAGGCCATCGCCGAGCTCGCTGGACGCATCAACGCGGGCGAGACCGACGTCGTGCTGCTGGGCGCCACCGGTACCGGAAAATCCGCGACGACGGCGTGGCTGGTCGAGCAGGTGCAGCGCCCCACGCTGGTGCTCGCGCACAACAAGACCCTCGCGGCACAGCTCGCGAACGAGTTCCGCGAGCTCATGCCGAACAATGCGGTCGAGTACTTCGTCTCGTACTACGACTACTACCAGCCTGAGGCCTACGTTCCCCAGACAGACACCTTCATCGAGAAGGACTCGTCGATCAACGCCGAGGTCGAGCGGCTGCGGCACTCCACGACGAATTCGCTGCTCAGCCGGCGCGACGTCGTCGTGGTGTCGACCGTCTCGTGCATCTACGGTCTCGGTGCGCCGGAGGAGTATCTGCGCGCCATGGTCGCTCTGCAGGTGGGGGAGCGGTACGACCGCGACGCCCTCATCCGCCAGTTCATCGCCATGCAGTACAACCGCAACGACGTCGACTTCTCGCGCGGCAACTTCCGCGTGCGCGGCGACACGATCGAGATCATCCCGGTCTACGAGGAGCACGCGATCCGCATCGAGCTGTTCGGCGACGAGATCGAGGGGCTGTACTCGCTGCATCCGCTGACCGGCGAGGTCATCGAGAAGCTCGACTCGGTGCCGATCTTCCCGGCATCGCACTATGTCGCCGGCACCGACGTCATCCAGCGCTCGATCGGCACCATCGAGCACGAGCTCGAAGAGCGGCTGGCCGAGTTCGAGCGCCAGGGCAAGCTGCTCGAGGCGCAGCGTCTGCGCATGCGCACGACGTTCGACCTCGAGATGCTGCAGCAGCTCGGCTTCTGCTCGGGCATCGAGAACTACTCGCGGCACATGGACGGGCGCATGCCCGGCGAGCCGCCGCACACGCTGCTCGACTTCTTCCCTGACGACTTCCTCCTGGTCATCGACGAGTCGCACGTGACCGTGCCGCAGATCGGCGCGATGTACGAAGGAGACGCGTCGCGCAAGCGCACTCTCGTGGACCACGGGTTCCGTCTGCCGAGCGCGATGGACAACCGACCGCTGCGGTGGGACGAGTTCAAGAACCGCATCGGTCAGACCGTCTATCTGTCGGCGACCCCCGGCAAGTACGAGATGGGCATCGCCGACGGCATCGTGGAGCAGATCATCCGTCCGACGGGTCTGGTCGACCCGCACATCGTCGTGAAGCCGTCGAAGGGCCAAATCGACGATCTGCTCGAGGAGATCCGCCTGCGGGTCGAGCGTGACGAGCGTGTTCTCGTCACGACCCTCACCAAGAAGATGTCGGAAGAGCTCACCGACTTCCTCGGCGAGCACGGCGTCCGCGTGCGCTACCTGCACTCCGACGTCGACACGCTCCGACGGGTCGAACTGCTCAGCGAGCTGCGGGCGGGCGTCTACGACGTGCTGGTCGGCATCAACCTGCTGCGAGAAGGGCTCGATCTCCCCGAGGTCTCACTCGTCGCGATCCTCGACGCCGACAAGGAGGGCTTCCTGCGATCGGGAACCTCGCTGATCCAGACGATCGGCCGTGCCGCCCGAAACGTCTCCGGTGAGGTCCACATGTACGCCGACAAGGTCACCGACTCGATGGCGAAGGCGATCGAGGAGACCGATCGCCGTCGCGAGAAGCAGGTCGCCTACAACCTCGAGCACGGCATCGACCCGACACCGCTGCGCAAGCGCATCGCCGACATCACCGAGGTGCTGGCGCGCGAGGGCGCCGACACAGCCGACATGCTCTCCGGCCGCGGACGTCAGTCCGGGAAGGGCAAGTCGCCGACACCGAACCTCCGACGCACGGGCATCGCCGCCGAGGGCGCTCAGCAGCTCGAGGCGACGATTCAGGACCTGTCGAACCAGATGCTGGCCGCCGCTGCAGAGCTCAAGTTCGAGCTCGCCGGGCGCTTGCGTGACGAGGTGCAGGACCTCAAGAAGGAGCTCCGCGCCATGGAGCGCGCCGGGCACGCGTGAGCGGTGGCTGACCGGTGGATGCCGCAGGGGAAGAGCTGGCCGACCGCGTGAGAGCGCTGCTCCACGTCGGCGGCGACGTCGAGGAGAAGCGGATGTTCGGCACCCGGGCCTTCCTGCTCGACGGTCGCATCCTCGTGGGAGCGCGGAAGAACGGCGTCCTTCTGGTGCGGGTGGACGAGGAGAGCGGAGCAGCGCTCGTCACACAGTCCGGCGTCGCCGTCGCCGTGATGGGCGCGAAGACGATGGGGAACAGCTGGCTCGATGTGTCACCGGGTGTGCTGGGCGACGACGACGCCCTCATGTTCTGGCT
>NZ_QDFV01000010.1 GCF_003075395.1 Microbacterium sp. TPD7012
GTCTGGTATCAGGCGAACAACATCTACTACACAGCGAGCGGCATCCAGCTGCAGCCGGTCGTCGGGATGATGTTCCCGACGCTGCGCTACATCACTCGGGGCTGATGCTCCGGCCGGGGCGGCGCTCGCGTCCGCCCCGGCCCACCCCTTCCCCTCCGACCCGAGAGGTTCCCATGCTTCTGTTCACGGCGAAGCGCGTGCTGTCCGGTCTGGTTCTGCTGGTCGCGGTCTCGATCGGCACCTTCTTCCTCGCCCACCTCGCGATCAGCGACCCGACGGCATCGCTCCTCGGCACCACGGCGAGCCCCGCGCAGCAGGCCGCCCTCGCCGAGAAGATCGGGCTCGACCGTCCCCTGCTCGTGCAGTTCTGGGACTGGCTCTCGCACGCGGCACTGCTCGACTTCGGCGTCTCCTGGCGCAACTTCCAGCCGATCTCCGAGCAGCTCGCCGTCAAGGTCCCGGTGACCCTGTCGGTGGTGACGCTCGCGACTCTCATCACCGCGGTGATCGGCGTCGTGTTCGGGATGATCACCGGTCTCCGACCCGGCACGTGGTTCGACCGGTGCATCAAGGGGATCTCTGTCGTGCTCTTCGCCCTCCCCGGCTTCTGGGTGAGCCTCGTGCTGGTGATGTGGCTCGCCGTCCAGCTCAAGTGGTTCCCCGCGGTCGGCTACGTGCCGCCGACGCAGTCCGTCGACGGGTGGCTGCGGTCGATCACGCTCCCCGCCGTCTCACTCGCCCTCGGCGGCATCGTCGCCGTCGCCGAGCAGCTGCGCAATGCGGTGATCGCGCAGAGCCGGCAGGACTGGGTCCGCACCCTCCGCAGTCGTGGCCTGTCGCCCGCCAGGGTCAACCTGCACATCCTGCGCAACGCTTCGCCGGCCGCCCTCACGGTGATCGCCCTGATGTTCGTCGGGCTGCTCTCCGGAGCGGTCGTGGTCGAGCAGATCTTCAGCCTCCCGGGTCTCGGGCAGCTCACCAACCAGTCCTCGCAGAACGGCGACATCCCGATGCTGCTCGGCATCACCGTCATCTCGATCGTCTTCGTCGTCCTCATCAACCTCCTGCTCGACCTCGTGCTCGGCTGGATCAACCCGAAGGTGCGCGTCGCATGACCACGACAGACATCCGCGTCGCCTTCGACAGGGCGGCCCAGAAGCGCCGGTCCGGCCTGTTCCGCCGTTTCCTCCGGCACCCCGGAGGCTTCATCCCGTTGGCGATCTTCGCGGCGGTCGTGCTGGTCGGCGTCCTCGCCCCGCTTCTCGCGCCGATGGATCCGAACCTCGTCGATCTCGCCGCGGCGAAGGCCGCGCCGGGACCGGAGCACCTCCTCGGCGGGGACTCCACCGGCCGCGACATCCTGTCCCGTCTCATCTACGGCACGCGCACCACGCTGTGGGGGGCTCTCATCACGGTCGTCACGGCGCTCGTGCTCGGCGTGCCGTCCGGTGTGGCGGCCGGCTACTTCGGCGGCGTCTTCGACCGCGTCGCGACGTGGATCAGCGATGCGCTGCAGTCGATCCCCGGCATGATCATCCTGCTGGTGGTCGCCGCAGGCAGCCGCAACAACTTCGAGCTGCTCATGGCGACGGTCGGGGTGTTCATGGTGCCCGGCTACTTCCGGATCTCGCGCTCGCAGACGCTCGCTGTGCGGGGCGAGCCGTACATCGACGCCGCCCGCGTCTCCGGACTGTCGGACGCGCGCATCATCTTCCGCCACGTGATCAGAGCGGTGTATCCGCCCGTGATCATCCAGACGGCGCTGACGGCCGGCATCGCGATGGGCATGCAGGCCGGGCTCCAGTTCCTCGGTATCGGCGACTCGAACGTCCCCAGCTGGGGCGCGATGATGCTCGAGGGCTTCCGCCTCATGCTCACCTATCCGCTCATGCTGCTCTGGCCGTCGGCTGCACTCGGGCTCACGATCGCCGTCCTGGCGATCATGGGGTCGACCCTCGCCGAGCTGGTGCAGGTGCGCACCCCACGGGCGTCGCGTCGGAAGGCGGATGCCGTCGTCGCTGGGCCATCGACCTCGGCCACGGGCAGCGCCCAGCACGAAGCCGCGCACGCCGCGCTCCGCATCGACAACCTCCGTGTCGCGCACGTCACGCCGAACGGCGAGACCGAGGTCGTGCACGGTGTCACCCTCGACATCGCGCCCGGCGAGGTCGTCGGGATCGTGGGGGAGTCGGGGTCGGGCAAGTCGCAGACCGTGTTCTCGGTGCTCGACCTGCTGCCATCGACAGGGCGAGCGACGGCCGATGCGATCTGGGTGGGCGGCAAGGACATCAGCCGCGCGAGTGGGAAGCAGCGCCACGCGCTGCTCGGGCGGGAGATCGGCTACGTGCCGCAGGAGCCGATGAGCAACCTCGACCCGTCCTACACGATCGGCCACCAGCTCATCGAGCCGCTCCGGCGGACCCACGGGCTGAGCCGGGTCGAGGCGAAGGAGCGCGCTCGAGCCATGCTCGTCCGCGTCGGCATCACAGATCCGATCCGCGTCCTGCGCAGCTACCCGCACCAGATCTCCGGCGGCATGGCACAGCGCGTCCTGATCGCCGGCGCGATCGCGGGCAAGCCCTCGCTGCTCGTGGCCGACGAGCCGACGACCGCGCTCGACGTCACCGTGCAGGCGGAAGTGCTCGAGCTCCTGCGTGAGCTGCAGGCGGAATACGGGATGGCGCTGCTCATCGTGACCCACAATTTCGGCGTCGTGGCCGACATCTGCGATCGCGTCATCGTGATGCGCGGCGGCGAGATCGTCGAAGCGGGCCCGGTCGACGAACTCTTCGCGACGCCGGCCGCCGACTACACGCGCGCCCTCATCTCGGCGTCACTCGACGATGTCGCCGGGCGCGCCGAACTCGACCGCGCCGATCTCGACCGTGCCGAGCGCCCGGTCGTGCAGACCACGGAGGTGACGGCATGACCGCCCTGCTCGAAGTGGAAGACCTCGTGGTCGACTACGGCCACGGACGCCGTGCATTCCGCGCACTGCACGGGATCTCCCTCGACATCGCGCCGGGCGAGTGCCTCGGGCTGGTCGGGGAATCGGGCTCCGGCAAATCGACTCTCGGCAAGGCGATCCTCGGACTCGCGCCGGTCACCGGCGGCTCCATCCGCTTCGACGGTCACGAGATCAGCCGCCTCGGCGGTCGGGGCAGACGTGCGCTCGCCGACGATGTGCAGGTCGTGTTCCAGGACCCGTACGGCTCACTGAACCCCGCGATGACGATCGGCGACATCCTGGCCGAACCCCTGCTCACCACGGGCATCGGCGCGAAGGCCGCCGAGAGCCGGGTGCGCGACATGCTCGATCGCGTGCGGCTGCCCGAGTCATCCATGGATCGGTATCCGAGCGAGTTCTCGGGCGGACAGCGTCAGCGCGTCGCGATCGCGAGGGCGCTCGTGCGCGGACCTCGCCTCATCGTGTGCGACGAGCCGGTCAGCGCGCTCGACCTCACGACGCAGGCGACCATCCTCGACCTGTTCATCGAGCTGCAGCGAGACACCGGCGTCGCGTACCTCTTCGTGTCGCATGACCTCGGCGTGGTGCGCCGGGTCTGCCACCGGGTCGCGGTCATGTACCGCGGCGAGATCGTGGAGATCGGCGACGGGGAACAGGTCACGCGGTCGCCACAGCATCCGTACTCCGAGCGGCTGCGCCTCGCCTCTCCGGTCGCAGACCCCGTCGCCCAGCGCGGACGACGTGCCGAATGGCTCGCTCTCCGGGAGGTGCGCGATGCGGCGGTACGGTAGCTCCAGGCCGGATCATCGCGTCGTCCACGACCGGCCGGAAGGACTCCATGCCGAAGATCATCGATCACGACCAGCGTCGACGGGACATCGTCGAGGTGGCGAAGAGCATCATCCTCAAGGGTGGCTTCGAAGCGGCGACGATGCGCAGCATCGCCGCCGAGGCGGGCTTCGCCAACGGAGCGCTGAAGCACTACTTCCCCGGCAAGGAGAGCATCGTCGCCGCGACCTTCGAGACGATCCTGCAGCAGATGTCGGAGGGCGTTCAGGCCGCAGGCGCGGAGCCGACGACGGCGGATGCCGCGCTGCGCGGGTTCCTGGAGGCCACGATCCCGCGCGATCAGGCACAGATCGCCGCGGGCCGGGTGCTGCTCGCCCTGTGGGAGTACGCGATGGCGAACGAGTCGCTCGCGGACCTGTACCGGAGCCACCTCGCTGCCTGGCGGGCGTCGCTCATCGAGCGGATGGAAGCCGCGCGCGACGAGGGCACGATCCGCGACCAGGACTTCGGCGCCAGGGCGAACGAGTACATCTCGGTCGCGGTCGGAGCGACCGTCATCAACCTCATGTACCCGGACGGCGAGCGCATCGCCGACTACGAGACCTACATCGACCAGTTCCTGGCGCGACTCCGCTGACGGCGACGCGCCCGATCCGAGAGGACGGCGCGCCGTGACGATCTCCCTGCACACCGATTACCACCGCGGCTCCGGCCGGCCTGTCGTCTTCCTGCACGGCCTCGCGTCGCGCGGGAAGCAGGATTGGCCGGATGCCGAGTGGGCGGCGGTCTTCACCGATCGTCCTCGGGTCCTCGTCGACCTCCCCGCACACGGCCGGAGCCCTGCGACGGGGACCGCGGCCACATCGGCGGTGATCGACGCGCTGGCGCTCGCGGTCGGCGATGAGGAGATCGACCTCGTCGGCTACTCGCTCGGGGCACGTCTCGCCTGGGATCTGGCGCAGCGTCCGTCCGCGCGGGTGCGCCGCCTCGTGCTCGGCGGGCTCAGTGCTGCGGAGCCGTTCGGTCATCTCGACCTCGCGGCTGCGAGGGCGGCGATCGGCGGCGGACCCGCCCCGCAGGACCCGCTCACGGCGATGATCGTGCACATGGTCTCCTTGCCCGGCGCCCGGTCGGCGCAGCTGCTCGATCTGATCGAGGGCCTGGCCGCAGAGCCGTTCGTGCCTGAGGCTCGAGGCCCGGAGATGCCGGTGCTCCTGGTCGGCGGCGTGCACGACACGATGTCCGACGGCATCGACGCGCTCGCCGCGCTGCTGCCGGACGCGCGTGCGATGCGGGTCCCCGGCGACCATGTCACGGCTCTGCACACCGCCGAGTTCCGCACCGCCGTACAGAGCTTCCTGACGGCCTAGCGCCGATTCTCCATCTCCCAGACGCAGACAGGCGCAGCACTCCTGCGGCTCACTCATGAAAGGCAGAACCATGACGACCACCCACGCCCCCGATGCCGCACGCATCCTCGACATCGCGACCGGCTACATGGCCTCGCAGCAGCTCTTCGAAGCCAGCCGCATCGGGCTCTTCGCCGCGATCGCCGACGGCGCCGACACCATCGAGGCGATCGCCGGGCGCTGCGGGGTGAGCGAGCGCATCGCCCGCATCCTCGCCGACGCGATGGCGGCGAAGGGACTGCTCGTGCGCACCGATGCGCGGTACGCGGTGGCCGACGACGCTGCGGCGTACCTCACCGGTGCCGAGGCGCAGGTCGATCTCGCCCCCTTCCTCACCTTCCTCGGCGAGATCAGCTATCCGCACTGGCTGCAGTTCGGGCACACGGTCGACACCACGGAGCCCGGTGATCTGCAGATGGATGACGCGCGCTGGGCGACATTCATGGCCGGTGTCATGACGTACAACCGTCTCCACGCGCAGGAGTTCGGCCGACACCTCGACCTGACCGGCGCCACGCGAGCGCTCGACTTCGGCGGGCTGTCCGCCGAGTTCGCCCTTTCGGTGATGGCGGGGAATCCCGGGCTGCACACCACGTTCGTCTACGCTCCGGGCTTCGAAGACGGCATCGCCGACGCGGTCGAGGCCGCAGGTGTCGCGGATCGGACGGCGGTCGAGGTCGGCGACACCGCCACGGCGACGCCGCAGGGCGAATACGACCTGGTCTACGCGAACCACGTGATCCACCGCTTCACCGCGGAGGAGAACGCGCAGATCTTCCGCAACCTGCGGGCGGCCGCGGTCGACGGCGCGACTCTGACGGTGCTCGACTTCTTCCTGGATGACGACGCGGATCAGCGCGGCCTCGATGCCCTGCACGCGGGGGAGTACCTCGTGATCGACGGCACCGTCGTGTATCCCGAGGCGCAGGTGCGCGGATGGCTGGATGACGCCGGGTGGAAGGTGCATGACAAGGTCGCGCTCCCCGGCAGCCCGCGGGTGCTGCTGGCCACCGCGGTATGAGCTCTGCCCCGGCGCCCGCTCAGGCGGCGCCGGGGCAGGGACTGGTCCGAGGGGGATCAGAGGCGGGCGGCATGCGTGAACATGCCGCCCGCCGTTTCCGTCCCGAACGTGCTCCGTCCGAGCGTGCTCACTCCCGAGCGAAGACCGTGCGGCCGTCGACGATCGTGCGCGCGACGTCGAGCGAGGAGAACGCGCGACCCGGCTCGAGCGGGTCCTCGCCGAGGATCGCGAGGTCCGCGACCTTGCCGATCTCGAGGGTGCCCTTCCAGGTCGGAGCGCCGTCCTGACGCGCCGCGTCCACGGTCATGGTCCGCAGCAGCGCTCGTCGCGTGCCGGCGTCGTCCGGAGATCCCGCCGCGGCGACCAGGTCGAGCGAGGCGTCGAGGCCTCGCCGCCAATCCGGCGTGGCGATCGGGGCGTCGCTCGTGATGGTGGTCAGCACGCCGGAGGCGAGCATCTCCGCGAGAGGCCAGGCGGTGGCGAGCCGCTCCGCGCCGAGCTGAGCGCGGGCCCAGCTGTGCGTGTGCGCGGCGATCAGCGGCTGCACGGCGAACCCCGCCCCCAGCCGCCGCATGCGCTCGATCTGCTCGAGGGTCGCGAGGTCGCCGTGCACCACATAGTGCGGTCCGGGAGGTGCCGGGTGCCCGTTGGACCGCTCGAGCACCCGCACGAACTCCATGATCGAACGGTCGCCCGTGGCGTGCACCGCGATCTGCAGTCCGAGCGACGCTGCGAGTTCCAGCATCCGGTGGAAGGCGGAGAGGGGATCGTGGCCGCCGCGCGTGAGCAGGCCGCCGGTCGTGCCGTCGGCGTACGGCTCGTCGACCCACGCGGTCGCGAGAGGAGGGATGCCGTCGGCGAAGATCTTCACGCCGGTGATCGCGAGCCACCGGGGATCGGTCGTCGGGAGCGGCGTGCGGATGCCGCGCTCGAAGTCCTCGAGCGTGCTCTCGCCGTCGATCGTCCCGAACAGCCGCAGCATCGTCACCCGCGAGGTCTGCGCGCCTTCCCCGTGCAGGGCGACGTAGGTCGCGAGCATGTCCGAGCCGAAGCACCCGGTTTCGCCGTCGTCCTCACCGGGGCCGATGCCCGGCTCGGTGTAGCTCGTGACGCCGAGCTCTGCGAGCAGGCGCCAGGCCGCCCGCAGCGCCGATCGCCGTTCGACCTCGGTCGACACCAGGCGTCCGGAGGGCTGTTGGTCGGGCGGGGTGTCGGAGAAGAACAGGTGCGGCCAGCGTGCTCCGAGCCATGCCGCGTGCAGGTGCGCGTCGTTGATGCCGGGGATCGCGGTCCGTCCGTCGAGCTCGATCGTCGAACGCGCGCGGAGGCGTTCCGCCTCGGCATCCAGGCCGACGATCAGACCCGCTCGGACCGCGAGGGCGCGGACGGTCGTGTCCGACTCGTCGAAGGTGTGGATCCGCCCGCCGCGGATGATCAGATCGGCGTCGTCGCCGGAGATTGCCTCACTCATTATTCCACCACTGTAGACGAATAATGGGATCGCATGCTCCGGCAACACTCCTGGATTCGAAACCGCCGCCGACCACGCGTACGCTGGTGGCATCCCCCGAATCTCACCCGGCAACCTCGCGCGCCGGCGATCTCGGCGCGCTCACACATGCAAGGACGCAGATGAACGATTCCGCCGCACCCCACGACGACTGGACGGCGAGAGAAGAGCTGGCCGAGCGGATGATCCCGCTCATCGGCGCACTCAAGCGCGAACACGACGTGGTGACGTCGCTCCACGGCCACCGCCTGCTCGGGCTCTCCGCCACGGGACTCGTCGAGGTGCACGAGCGCGTCGCCCAGCTCGGGCATGAGCAGCTCCGTCTCGAAGACAGCCTCGCCGTCCTGCAGGCCATCCACCAGCTGGCCCCCGGCGCCTCGTCCCTCGATGTCGCACGACTGGTCTCCGGGCATGCCGAGAGCGATCAGCCTCTCGAGGACTACGTCGCCGAGGTGCTCGCTCCGGCGGTCGGCGCGGTCGCCGCTGCGCCCACCGACGTGGTGCTCTACGGCTTCGGGCGGATCGGACGCCTGCTCGCCCGCATCCTCATCGCCCACACCGGCGGCGGCAACGGCCTGCGCCTTCGCGCGATCGTCGTGCGGCGGGGATCCGAGAACGATCTGATCAAGCGCGCGTCCCTGCTGCTGCGCGACTCGGTGCACGGGCGCTTCGCCGGCTCGGTGACGGTCGACGAGGAGGCCGAGCAGATCATCGCCAACGGCACGCGCATCCAGGTCATCTACTCCGATGCGCCGGCATCCGTCGACTACACCGCCTACGGCATCCAGGACGCGATCGTCGTCGACAACACGGGGCGCTGGCGCGACGAGGCCGGCCTCTCGCAGCACCTCGAGGCGAAGGGCGTCGCCCGCGTCCTGCTCACGGCACCGGGCAAGGGGCCGCTCAAGAACATCGTGCACGGCATCAACGACGACACGATCGACGTCGGCGACCGCATCGTCTCGGCCGCGTCGTGCACGACGAACGCCATCACGCCGGTCCTGGCGGCCATCGACGAGGCCTACGGGGTCGTGCGAGGTCACGTCGAGACCGTGCACTCGTTCACGAACGACCAGAACCTGATCGACAACTTCCACAAGGGCGACCGGCGGGGTCGCTCGGCCGTGCTGAACATGGTCATCACCGAGACCGGCGCGGCGAAGGCCGTGGCCAAGGCCCTTCCGCAGCTGGAGGGGAGGCTCACCGGCAGCTCGATCCGGGTGCCCACCCCCGACGTCTCGCTCGCGGTGCTCCACCTCACCACGGAGCGACCGGTCTCGAAGGAGCAGGTCAACGACTACCTGCGCCGTGTGTCGCTGCACTCGAAGCTGCGGCAGCAGATCGACTACGTCGAGTCGCCCGAGGTCGTGTCGACGGACTTCGTCGGCTCCCACCGCGCCGGCATCGTCGACGGGCTGGCGACGGTCGCCGACGAGAACACCCTGATCCTCTACGTCTGGTACGACAACGAGTTCGGATACTCGTGCCAGGTGATCCGCGTCCTGGAGGTCATGGCAGGATCGCATCCCGTCGTGCTCCCCGCGCGTCGAGAGGTCACGCTCCACTCCTGAGCTCGCAGGTGCGCGACGTCGGCGGTGCCCGGCATGATGGGGGCATGAAGACCGCGACCCTGCTGGCCGAGCGTCTCCGATCGCACCGGCTCACCGCGCCGACGAAGACGGTGGCGGATGCCGCGCACCATATGCTCGCCGTGCAGAGCCAGGATTTCACCGCCGGGCGCTGGGCACTTGCCCTGCGCACGCGGGGCGAACCGCGGATGAGCGACGTGGATCGGGCGTTCGACGCCGGCGACATCGTGCGCGCGTGGCCGATGCGGGGGACGCTGCACACGCTGCCGGCGCGCGACCTCGGCTGGGTGCTCTCGGTGACGGCGGCGCGGCAGCGGCAGCAGGCTGCGGGGCGGCACCGTGACCTCGGGATCGACGACGACATGGTCGCCCTCGCCGTGCGCGCCCTCACCCCGGCGCTGCACGACGGCGGTCGGACGCGTGCGGAGATCTTCGAGATCCTCGAGGGCGTCGGTATCGACCCCACCGGTCAGCGCGGGCTCCACCTGCTCTTCGTGCTCACGATCGACGGACTCATCTGCCAGGGGCCGGTCGTCGCCCGCGAGGGGATGACGCGCGAGCAGCGGTTCGTGCTCGTCGATGACCACATCCGCGATCACGCGCGCCCCGACGATCCGCTCGCCGAGCTGTTCGTGCGGTACATCACGGGCCACGGGCCGGCGGGGGTCGCGGACTTCGCCTGGTGGTCGGGGCTCACGCTGGGCCAGTCCCGCGAGGCGGCTGTGCGTGCTGCCGGACGCGTGGACGAGGTCGCCGAGGGCCTCTTCGTCGCGATCGAGCGTCCGCGGCGCGCCCCGGGGGCGGCATCCATCCTCGCCCTCGGCGCCTTCGACGAGTACTACCTCTCCTATGCCGACCGCACGACCGTCTGCGCGCCGGAGCACCTCGCGACCGTCGGCCCGGGGAAGAACGGCATGGTGCGCGCGACGCTCGTCGAGGACGGACGCGTCATCGGATGCTGGATGCACGCGACCGCGAGCAGGGGAGTGCCACCCGAGTACTTCGCGGCGCCGGCCGACGCCGACGCCGCGATGGCGTCACTCGCCCGCTTCGAGCGCTTCACGGAGAGCTGAGGCGCGTCACTCGCTGGCGTGCCGCCCGAGGAAGTTGTACACCTCGTTGTCGTCCACGCCGGGGAAAGCGCCACGGGGGAGCGGCGAGAACATGTGCGTGTGCACGCGCGCGCTCGGCCAGGCCTTCCCGTTCCAGCGCTCCGCGAGGTCGTTGGACGGACGGCGGCAGCAGGCTTCGTCCGGGCAGGTCGACACGGCGCGGTCGACGCTCTCACGGCCGCGCCACCAGCGCGCATCGTCGAAGGGGACGCCGACGGTGATGGAGAACTCCCCGTCGCTCGACGAACCCGTCTGCGTCGAGCACCAGAACGTGCCGGACGGGGTGTCGGTGTACTGGTGGTGCTCGGTCGTGCGGTTCTGCTGCGTGAACGCCGCCCGCGCCTGGAACTTCCGGCAGACGCGCTGACCCTCGACCGCCCCTGTGACGTCCATCGGCAGCGGCAGGTCGTCGTTCTCGTAGACGCGCGTGATCGCTCCGGTCGCATCCACGCGCAGGAAGTGCAGCGGCATCCCGAGGTGCTGCGTGACGAGGTTCGTCATGCGCATCCCCGCGGCCTCGTGCGTCACGCCGAACGCGTCGCGGAAGTCCTCGACCGCGAGGTTGCGGTCCTTCTTGGCCTGCTGGAGGAAGGCGACCGACGCGGTCTCGGGCATGAGGCAGCACGCGGCGAAGTAGTTGATCTCGAGGCGCTGCTGCAGGAAGTCCGCGTAGTCGGTCGGCGGCGTGTGGCCGAGCAGCCGGTGCGCCATGGCCTGCAGCGCCATCGAGCGCAGTCCGTGGCCGCCCGGGATCGACGCCGGCGGAAGGTAGATGCGCCCGTTCTCGAGGTCGGTGACGGAGCGGGTGGAATGAGGGAGATCGTTCACGTAGATCAGCTCGAAGCCGAGCTTCTCCGCCATGATGCTCACGGTGCGGTGCGTCAGTGCACCCTGCACGTGCCCTGCCGACTTCAGCTGCTTCTCGGCCAGCTTCTCGATGTCGGGGAGGTAGTTGTTCTGCGCGCGCATCCGCAGTCGCAGCTCGGTGTTGCCGCGGCGCGCCTCCTCGGGCGTCGCGATGGCCTCGCGCTCGCGGCGCTGCAGCTCGCGATGCAGCCCGAGAATCGATTCGATCGTCTCGTCGCTGGTGCCCTTGGTGACGCGGATCGGCGCGACGCCGAGCTGGCGGAACACCGGGCTCTCCTGCGCGCGCTCGAGCTCGATCTCGAGTGCCGCGCGGCGGTTCGGCGGCTCACCGGAGATGAGGTCGGTCACCTGGGTGCTGGTCGCCTGCGCGATCGCCTGGAGCAGCGACAGCTTCGGTTCGCGTTTGCCGTTCTCGATGAGGCTCAGCTGGGAGCCTGCGACGCCGACGAGCGCGCCGAGCTCGTCGAGCGTGAACCCGTTCTCGAGTCGGTGGTGACGGATGCGGTGACCGAGGGTCGTGAGATGGATGCCGGAGGACGCCATTCCTTGAGTCTAGCGAAAGAATTTGAATTCTTATCGTCTGTTTCGTCCGAAAATACCTCCCGAGTCGGAAGAAGATGGATGCAACGCCCCACACTTCGAAGGAGCAGTCATGGCCATGGCCGAAGTCATCACCCCTCGCACGTCACCCGTCGCCGCGGAGCGCACGTTCGGTGCCGCACCGACGTATGACACTCCCGCGATGGCCGAGCTGGTCGCCTGGGTCGAGGAGATCCGCGCGCTCACCCAGCCCGACTCCGTGCACTGGGTCGACGGCTCGCGAGCCGAGAACGACTGGCTCCTGCGCGGGCTCGTCTCCGAGGGCAAGCTGATCAAGCTCAACCCCGAGTGGCGCCCCGGCTCCTACCTCGCCCGCTCGCACCCGAGCGACGTCGCCCGCACCGAGGGACGCACGTACATCTCCTCGGAGCGCGAAGAGGATGCCGGCCCGACGAACAACTGGGCAGCCCCCGCCGAGATGCACGCGAAGATGGACGAGATCTTCGAGGGCTCGATGCGCGGACGCACGATGTACGTCGTGCCGTTCTCGATGGGTCCGGTCGGCGGACCGCTCTCCCACATCGGCGTGCAGGTCACCGACAGCGCCTACGCGGTCGCCTCGATCGGCATCATGACCCGCGTCGGCGAAGCCGTGACGAGCCGGATCGCCGAAGGCGCGCCCTGGGTGAAGACCGTGCACACCGTCGGCGCACCGCTCGCGCCCGGCGAGCAGGACGTCGAATGGCCGTGCAACGACGAGAAGTACATCGTGCACTTCCCCGAGACGCTCGAGGTCTACTCGTTCGGCTCCGGCTACGGCGGCAACGCGATCCTCGCGAAGAAGTGCTTCGCGCTGCGCATCGCCTCGGTGATCGCCCGCGACGAGGGCTGGCTCGCCGAGCACATGCTCCTCATCCGCGTGATCGATCCGCAGGGCAAGGCGTACCACGTCGCCGCGGCGTTCCCCTCGGCGTGCGGCAAGACGAACCTCGCGATGCTGCGTCCGACCATCCCCGGCTGGAAGGTCGAGACTCTCGGCGACGACATCGCCTGGATCCGTCCCGGCGAGGACGGCCGCATGTGGGCGATCAACCCCGAGGCCGGCTTCTTCGGCGTCGCTCCCGGCACCGGTGAGTCGACCAACGTCACCGCGGTCGAGACGCTGTGGGGCAACACGATCTTCACGAACGTCGCGCTCCGCCCGGACGGCGACGTCTGGTGGGAGGGGCTGACCGAGCAGGCGCCCGCGAACCTGATCGACTGGGAGGGCAACGACTGGACGCCCGACTCCGATCGGCCGGCGGCGCACCCGAACTCGCGCTTCACCGTGTCTGCGGCGCAGTGCCCGCAGATCTCCGAGGACTGGGAGCAGGCCGTTCCGCTCGACGTCATCCTCTTCGGCGGGCGACGTGCCAGCAACGTGCCGCTCGTGGTCGAGGCGACCGACTGGACGCACGGCGTCTTCCTCGGGTCGAACATCTCGTCCGAGAGGACGGCGGCGGCCGAGGGCAAGGTCGGCGAGCTCCGCCGCGACCCGTTCGCGATGCTGCCGTTCTGCGGCTACAACATGGCGGACTACTTCGGCCACTGGCTGAAGGTCGGTCGCGGTCTGCGCTTCGACCGCGCACCGCGCATCTTCCAGGTGAACTGGTTCCGTCGCGGCGACGACGGCCGGTTCCTGTGGCCCGGCTTCGGCGACAACTCGCGCGTCGTCGACTGGATCATCCGCCGCATCGCGGGAGACGTGCCCGCGGTCGACAGCCCGATCGGACGCCTGCCGCGCCCCGAGGACCTCAACCTCGACGGACTCGACATCCCCGCCGCCGACCTCGACGAGCTGTTCTCCGTCGATGCCGAGGCGTGGAAGACCGAGGCCGACCTCACCGAGGCGTTCTACGACACCTTCGGCGACAAGGTCCCGGCGGCTCTGCGCGCAGAGCTCGCCTCGCTCCGCTACCGCCTCGCGAAGGCGTAGCCCCAGACCGGTGCCGACTCGGGGGAGTCGGCACCTCCCCTTCCGGCCCGCGCGGCCGGTCGAACCCGCGAAGGCGGGACGTCAGAGACGAACCCATGGCTGAGTGTGTCTCCGGTGTCCCGCCTTCGCGTCTGTCATCACCCGTTCGGTTTCCGGGTCCCTGAGCTCGAGGTTCTGGGTCCCTGAGCTCGAGGTTCTGGGTCCCTGAGCTTGTCGAAGGGTCAGGCGAGCAGCTGGTGACGCGCGAGGTCGCGGTACAGCGGGGTGGACTCCACCAGCTCGGCGTGGGTGCCCTGCCCGACGACCGCGCCGTCCTGGAGCACGACGATCAGGTCGCTGTCGACCACGGTCGACAGGCGGTGGGCGATCACCACGAGCGTGCGGTCCGTCGAGACGGCGTCGATGGCCTCTCGCATCCGCTGTTCGTTGACGCCGTCGAGCGACGACGTCGACTCGTCCAGGAGCAGGATCGGCGCATTCGTCAGCAGCGCACGGGCGATCGCGAGCCGCTGGCGCTCGCCGCCGGAGAGCATCACCCCGTCCTCGCCCACGGGGGCCTGGAGCCCGAGCGGACTGCGTTCGAGCACGTCGCCGAGATTGACCGCGCGCAGCACGCGCTCGCAGTCGGCATCCGAGGCGTCGGGGGCCGCGAGGCGCAGGTTCTCGGCGAGCGATCCGGCGAGCGTGGGAGCATCCTGCTCCACGTACCCGAACTGGGCGCGCAGTTCAGCGCGCGGGTAGGTGCGTGCGTCGTGGCCATGGAGCCGGATCGACCCTCCGGTCGGGTCGTAGAAGCGCTCGACCAGCGACAGGATCGTGCTCTTGCCCGCCCCGCTCGGTCCGACGAGGGCCACGCGCGCGCCGCGCGGCACGACGAAGGACACGCCCCGCAGGACCTCGTGGTCCGGCGTCGCGGCCGGCTCGGCATCCGCCTGTTCGAAGTGGGCGTCGGCGAGCAGGCTCCGCGCCTCCTTCGCGGCGGCCTGGCGAGCGGCGACGACGTTCTCGGGGTAGTGGAAGCGCACGTCGCGGAACTCGATGGCCGGTGCGGATCCGCCGATGCTCTGTCCCTGAGCCTCCATGGGTCCCTGAGCCTCCATGGGCCCCTGAGCCTGTCGAAGGGAGGCCGCGATCTCCTCGTCGTCCTGGGTCTCGGTCGGCAGGTCGAGGACCTCCTGGATGCGTCCGAGGGCTCCGAGCGCCTGGTTCACCGAGGTGATCGCGCCGAAGGTCGTGGCGAGCGGCATGACGAGCAGGAACAGGAACATGATGAACGCGATCAGCGAGGCGATCGAGATCACGCCGGCCGCGACACGGAAGCCGCCGACGCCCAGGACGACCAGGAGCGACAGCTGCAGGGCGATGCCCGAGACGGGGACGACGAGCGAGGAGATCTTCGCGATGCGCACGCCGATGCCGTAGGCGTCCGACGCGAGCTCCGACACGGCGGCGGTCTCGCGCTCCGTCGCTCCCGATGCGCGGACCGTGCGGATCGATCCGATCGCCCGCTCCACGCCGGAGGCGAGCTCTCCGACCTTCTCCTGCTGCGCGGTCGAGGCCGTGCGGATGCGTCCGCTGAGCAGCACCACGGTCACGACCGAGATGCCGATCACGACGACGATGAGCAGCAGCAGGACCGGGTCGATCACCAGCATGGCGATGAGCGCGCCGAGGAACAGCACCGCGCTGCCCACGGCATCCGCCAGTCCCTGGGTGAGCACGGCGTAGAGCAGAGTCGTGTCGGTGCCGACGCGCGAGACGAGGTCGCCGGTGCGCCGGGCGTCGAACTCGGAGACCGGAAGGTGCAGGATGCGCGCGATGAGCTTGCGCCGGCTGGAGTACACGACCGCGGTGCCGGTGCGCTGCAGCAGGTAGTGCTGGAAGCCGGAGATGATCGACGACACGATCACGAAGCCGACGAGGAGCCAGACCAGGATCCCGAGCGTGCCGCCGGACTGCACCGCCTCGATGACCTGCCCGACGAGGAGCGGCTGCACGAGCGAGGTCGCGGCGCCGACGACGCTCAGCACCGCGACGACGATCAGCGTGCGCTTGTGCTCGAACAGGAAGGGGAGGAGCTGGCGGAACGTGGCGCGGGGGCCTTCGGGCTGCGCGCCGCGTCCGCGGCGGCGTGGTGTCGCCGTGCGGGACATGCGGGACCTCGATCTGAGAAGGGTACTTAGAACGTACTTCGTGCGTGCGCGGATTCTGTGGATGGGCTGTGTGCCCAGGCGTCAGTGCCGCCCGTACTTCCGGTGTGCGGCCTGCTTGCTCACGCCCAGTGCGCTCGCGATCGCCTGCCAGGAGTAGCCCGCGTTCCGCGCGCGGCGCACCTGGCCCTCCTCTGCGCGGGAGATCTCCTTGCGGATGCCGGCGAGCCGGTGCAGCTCTGCCAGCGGCTCGCCTCCGTCTTCGGCGATCGCTGTCGGTGTGGTCATGATGAGCCTCCTGCGTCAATCATTGTTGACGCTCCATCGGTTGTCAACACTCATTGACGCGCTTCCCGCGCTCCCGCACCTCCCGTCGCCATATGTCAGCGATTTCCGCACCGGATGCGTGTGATTCTGCGACCTCGGCCGCGTGCGGCGACAGACTGGACGGATGCTGTCCGCACCGAAGCTCGTCCCCGGCGACCGCGTCGCCGTCCTCTCGCCCGCCTTCGCGGCTCCGGCCGTCGCGCCCGCGCTGCATGAGCAGGCGATGCGCCGCCTGCAGGAGCTCACCGGGCTGGTCCCTGTCGAGTATCCGACGACTCGCGTGCTGGACGCATCGCCGGAGGCGCGCGCCGCGGATGTGAACGCGGCCTTCGCCGATCCCGGCATCCGCGCGATCCTCGCCACGATCGGCGGCGACGACCAGATCCTCGTGGTCCCGCATCTCGACCCGGCGCTCCCCGTGGCCGATCCGAAGCCGTTCGTCGGATACAGCGACAACACGAACATCCTCAACTGGCTCTGGAGTCTCGGCGTCCGGGGATACTACGGCGGCTCGACGGCCGTGCATCTCGGTCCCGGCCCTGGGGTCGACGAGATCCACCTGCTCTCGCTGCGGGCGCTGCTCCTGGACGGCGGTTCCCTCGCCATCACCGAGCCCGGGGAGTCGGAGGACGTCGGGCGGCGCTGGGACGACCCGCGCGCGCTCACCGAGTTCGGCGACCGAACCCCGACCGAGGAGTGGGCGTGGGCCGGTCCGGCGAAGCGCGTCGAGGGACGCACCTGGGGCGGTTGCCTCGAGGTGATCGACGGACTCGCGCTCGCCGACCGTCTGCCCGCGGTCGACGAGCTGACCGGCGCGATCCTGCTGCTCGAGACGAGCGAGGAGCGCCCGTCCGCCGGGTGGGTCGCCCGCTGGGTGCGGGGGCTCGGGGAACGGGGCATCCTGGGCGCGGTGTCGGGGGTGGTCGTCGCGCGCCCGCCGGTGAGCGACTTCGAGTTCCACCCGTCGACCGGGGAGGCGGCCTCGCTCCGCGCGGCGCAACGGGACGCCGTGCTCGATCAGGTCGCCCGCTACAACCGGGATGCCGTCGTCTGCGTCGGCGTTCCGTTCGGGCACACCCGCCCGCAGTGGATCCTGCCCCACGGCGGCACGATGGTGCTGGACGGTGCGGCGCGCACCATCGTGGCCGAGTACTGACTCTCGGCGACCTGTCCTAGGGTGTCCGGATGACCGACGAGAAGTGGATCCTGTTCGACATCGGCGGCGTGCTCGAGGTCGTCGACGACGACACCTGGCAGGAGCAGTGGTGGGGTCGCTGGCGCGACCGGTCGAGCCTCGATCGTGCCGAGTTCGACGCCCGGGTCGCCGCCGCCGATCTGCCGCCCATCGATGTCACCGACGGGCAGGCCGGCGTGTTCTGGCAGCGTCTCGCGGCCGCGCTCGACCTCGACGCCGACCAGGCGACCGCGATACGAACGGACTTCTGGGACGCGTACTGCGGCACGGCGAACACCGAGCTGGTCGAGTACGCGCGGTCGCTCCGCGGTCGCGCCCGCACGGCGATCCTGTCGAACTCGGCAGACGGCGCGCGGGAGGAGGAGGAAGGCCGCTTCGGGTTCGCCGCCGTCTTCGACCCGATCTGCTACAGCCACGAGCAGGGCGTCAACAAGCCCGATCCGCGGGCCTACCTCCTCGCGCTCGGTCGGCTCGGGGCCGCCCCGGAGGACGTGTTCTTCATCGACGACCACGCCGAGTCGCTCGTGGGTGCCGCCGGCGTCGGCATCCGCGGCATCCTGCATCGCGACAACGCCGAGACGATCGCTGCGATCGAGAGCTTCCTCTCCGGCGGCACGACCGCTGGGTCAGAGCGCGGCGCCTGACGACACTCCGAGGTCCTCCTCGTAGTCGTGGTCCTTCGTCTCGGGCGAGAGGATCAGCGCCACGAAGGTCAGCACGCCCATCACCGACAGGTACAGCCCGACGAGCCACGGAGCGCCGTCGCCGAGCTCCCACAGCGCCACCGCGATGAGCGGAGCGACGGCCGCACCCAGGATCGACGACACGTTGTACGAGATCGCCGACCCCGTGTACCGCACGTTCGTCGGGAAGAGCTCGGGAAGCAGAGCGCCCATGGGCCCGAACGTCGCGCCCATCAGCAGGAAGCCGATCACGAGGAACGCCTGCACGAGCGTCGTGGTCAGTCGCGGGTCGGCGGTGGGCAGCAGGAACAGGTTGAAGGTGAGGCCGAACACGATGATGAGCCCGGTCACCACCAGCAGGACCTTCCGGCGGCCGTACCGGTCGGCGAAGGGCCCGGACAGCAGGGTGAAGATGCCGAAGAAGACCACGCCGACGATCTGCATCAGCACGAAGTCGGTGTAGCCGAAGCCGAGTCCGGGATAGAACTGGGCGGCGAACGCCGACGCGTCGAAGTCCTTGCCTGCGGCCTCGGCAGCGGCCTGGGCGGCTGCGGATGCCGTCTCGAGCGAGGCCGCCTTGGTGCCGTAGGCGAGCGTGAAGTTGGTCATCAGGTAGAAGAGCACGTACGTCGCGAGCATGATGAACGTGCCGAGGATCAGGTGCTTCCAGTGGTGACGGAACACCGTGGCGAGCGGGAGCTTGCGGATCACGCCCTTGGTCTCGGCCTTCTTGAAGGTGTCGGACTCGACGAGCTTGAGACGCACCCACAGGCCGATGATCACCATGACAGCGGAGAACAGGAACGGGATGCGCCATCCCCACGACAGGAACGCCTCGGACTTCAGCGCCGGGTTCTCGGCGTGGGGCAGCAGCCAGTTGATCCCGAGGAACAGGAAGTTCGCGATGATGAAGCCGAGCGGCGCGCCCAGCTGCGGGAAGGTGCCGTACCAGGCGCGCTTGCCCTTCGGGGCGTTCTCGGTCGCGACCAGCGCGGCACCGGACCACTCGCCGCCGAGCGCGAAGCCCTGCGCGAGACGGAGGAGCAGCAGCAGGAGCGCCGCCCACCAGCCGATCTGCTGGAACGTGGGCAGCAGGCCGATCACGAACGTCGCGATGCCCATCGTGAGCAGCGAGGCGACGAGTGTCGCCTTGCGGCCGAACTTGTCGCCGAAGTGGCCGAAGACGACCGCGCCGATCGGGCGCGCCACCATCGCCGCGCCGAACACGGCGAACGACGAGAGCAGCGATGTCGTGTCGTTGCCCGTCGGGAAGAACAGGGCGGGGAACACGAGCACGGCGGCCGTCGCATACGCGTAGAAGTCGTAGAACTCGATCGTGGTGCCGACGAGGCTGGCCGTGATGACGCGCGAGCGCGGATTCGCGGGCGCGGGTGCAGTACTCAAGATGCTTCTCCGATCAGTGCCTGGTACGCCAGGGACTCGGGCGAGTTTACGCCTTCCTGAGTGTTCGCTGTGGGTGGGGGTCGGATAGCGTGTCGAGGATGACGACGCGGATGCTGCTGCTCGCCGACACCCACGTGCCGAAGCGCGCGAGACGCCTGCCCGACGTCGTGCTGCGTGCGGTGGACGAGGCCGACATCGTGGTGCACGCGGGGGACTGGGTGGACCTGGCGACCCTCGAACTGCTCGAGTCGAGGTCTCGCCTCTGCCGCGGCGTCTACGGCAACAACGACGGACCCGAGCTGCGCGCCCGCCTGCCCGAGGTCGCGCGATTCACCGTCGAGGAGGTCGACATCGCGGTCATCCACGAGACGGGGGCGGCGACGCGGCGGGAGCAGCGCATGGACGAGGCCTTCCCCGGCATCGATCTGCTGATCTTCGGCCACTCGCACATCCCCTGGGACACGGTGTCACCGGCCGGGATGCGGCTGCTGAACCCCGGGTCGCCCACGGATCGCCGGCGTCAGCCGGTCTGCACGATGATGACGGTCTCGATCGATGGGGCGTCGATCGAGACGACGCTGGTGCCCGTTCGATGAGCGAGATGCCGGTCTACCGCGCTCCGATGCGCTCCCGCGACGATGCGGTGCCCCGTGGCGTGGGCCCGGAGCGCGCGCTCGAGCTCGGCATCTGCGGCATCGGCGGCAGACTGGAGCCGGCTCCCGGCTCACTGGCCGAGGCCTTGGTCATGGCAGACGCGCAGTCCGGCATCCGGTTGGCGTGGCGTATCGAGCGGTTCGCGAAGGCGCCGATCGGTGCGTTCGTGTGGACGAGGGATGTCGACGGCCTGACCTATCTGGGACGCATCGCCGGCCCGTGGGCGTACGACGCCGGAGACGACGCCGCAGCGGCGGACCTCGTACACGTCCGCCGCTGCGAGTGGCTCGCGGAACCGATCGACCCGGCGGAGGTGCCGGCCGGTGTGCGGGCGACCTTCGCCCGTAACGGTCGGAACTGGCAGCGTATCCACGACGACGATGCCGAGCGGCTGTCCGCCGTGCTCTGGCACACGCTCCGCGACTGAACGCCTGTCACTCCTCGGTGTCGCCGAGCGAGAGAGCGCCGACGAATGACGCCCGCGGTGCCACGAGGTGCTCCAGCTCGAGCACGATCAGGCGGTTCGCACCCGACCGGGTCGCCGGTGCCGGGACGTACAGCGTGCGCTGCGGTCCGTTGCGCCAGTAGCGGCCGAGGAAGAAGCCGTTGAGGAAGGCGTAGCCCTTGCTCCAGGCGGACGTCTCGAGGAACAGGTCGCTCGGCTCCTCGAGGGAGAAGTCTCCGGCCCATGCCAGCGGTCCGTCTTCGGCGGCGTCGTCCGATCGTCCGCTGATCGCCGCCGTGATCGCCGTGACGTCGAGGGGGGTCGAGCGCCAGCCCGTCAGCGGGACGCCGTCGAGGGTCACGGAGCCGAGCAGCCCCTTCTCCTCGCCGAGGCGGTGGTCGTAGTTCACGCGGCCCTGGTCTTCGACGAGGATGCTGAGCAGGCCGCCGGCCGGGATCCGGATGGTGCGATCGTGCCGCGTGCGAGACAGCGTTCCGACAGGCTGCCCGTCGACGCTCACCCAGGCGAGGTCGCGGACGTCCTCGACCGCGAGCAGCCCGCCCTGGCCGGGCAGCTCGACGTCGTAGCGCACCAGGGCGCTGAGGTGCCCGAGCTCGTCGAACGTCAGGGGATGTACGGTGACGGGACCGGATGCCGTGGCATCCGTCCATCCGCCCAGGGGAGAGAGCGCGACATCGAAGGTCGGCGCCGCCGCGATCCGGGCCGGAAGCTCCTCGGGAACCGGAGCGTACTTCGCGATGACGTCGCGGAAGGCGAAGAACTTCTCCGTGGGGTCACCGGCTTCGTCGAGCGGGGCGTCGTAGTCGTAGGAGGTCACGAGCGGGAGGTAGCGGCCCTTGTCGTTCGCGCCGTTGGTCAGGCCGAAGTTCGTGCCGCCATGGAACATGTAGATGTTCACCGACGCGCCGGCGGCGAGCAGCTCGTCGAGGTCGGCAGCGGCGGTGGCGACGTCGGTCGTGTGGTGCACGCCGCCCCACCAGTCGAACCAGCCGTCCCAGAACTCCGAGCACATCAGGGGTCCGGTCGGCTGGTGCTTCCGGAGCGTCGCCAGCCGCTCGGCGCTGCGCGAGCCGAAGGACCCGGTCTTGTGGAGCTCGGGAAGGCTGCCGTCGTCGAGCATCCGGTCGACCGGCTGATCGACCGTGGTGAGCGGCACCGTGATGCCGGCGTCGCGGGTGACGGTGACCAGCGCTTCGAGGTAGGCCTTGTCGGAGCCGTACGCGCCGTACTCGTTCTCGATCTGGACGAGCACGACGGGCCCGCCGCGATCGATCTGCCGCGGCGCGACGATCTCGTAGACCCGGCGGAGATACGAGCTCACGTCGGCCAGGAACGCCGGCTCCGAGGAGCGCAGCTCGCGCTCGCCGCCGGTGAGCCAGACGGGGAGGCCCCCGTTGTGCCACTCGGCGCAGATGTAGGGTCCGGGGCGGACGATGGCGTCCATGCCCTCTGCGTGCACGAGATCGAGGAATCGACCGAGGTCGTTCCAGCCGCTCGCGTCCCACTCCCCGCGCCGGGGCTCGTGCGCGTTCCACGCGACGTAGGTCTCGATGGTGTTGAGGCCCATGAGCCTCGCCTTGCGGATGCGGTCCTGCCACTGGTCGGGGTGCACCCGGAAGTAGTGGATGGCGCCGGAGATCACCTGGTGCGGCGAGCCGTCGCGAAGGAAGTCGGTGTCGCCGATGGAGAAGGAGGTCACGTTTTCGCGGTGCTTTCGATGGGGGAGGCCGGAGGGGTCCCACTGGGCCCTTCGACAGGCTCAGGGACCCAGCGGGACCCGATCCGGCCTGCGTGTTACTTGTTGACGGCGAAGCCCTGGTCGTTGCCGTACTCGACCAGCGCGTCCTGCCAGGCGGTGAGGCCCTCGTTCAGGTCGCTGTTGTTCTGGTACGACTGGCCGACGGTGTCACCGAAGATGCTGTTCGCGTACACCTGGTAGGGGAGGTAGCTCCAGCCTTCGACCACGTCATCGGCCGCACCCGCGAGCACCTCGTTGATCTTCTGACCGCCGAAGTACTCCGGCGCGTCGGCCAGGAACTCGTCGCTCGACAGCTCTGCCGTGGTCGACGGGAAGCCGCCGGACTCGAGGAAGATCGAGATGCTCTCCTCGGAGTTGTTCAGCCACCACAGGAAGCCTGCGGCGAGCTCCGGGTTCTTGCTCTGCTTCGTCACGGCCTGGCCGCCGCCGCCGTTCTCGGCGCTGGCCGGGGTGCCGTCATAGGTCGGCATCGGCGCGACGCGCCAGTCGCCGGCGCCGTCGGGAGCACCCGAGATCAGGTTGCCGGGCATCCAGGCGCCGATCACGAGCGTGGCGATGCTGCCGTCGCCGAGCCCGCGGAACCACTCGTCGCTCCAGCTGCTGGTCTGCGCGACGAGGCCCTCCTCGACGAGGCGGTTCCAGTTCTCGGTCCACTTCTTCGACCCCTCGTCCTGCAGGTCGAGGGTGACATCGGTGCCGGAGGTCGCGAACGGCTTGCCGCCTGCCTGCCAGATCATCGACGTCGCGAAGCCCGCGTCGCCCGTGTCGTTCGTGATGTAGGCGTCGGGGTTCGCCGCGTGGATCGCCTTGGCGGCTTCGTAGTACTCATCCCACGTGGTCGGGACTTCGATGCCGGCCGCGTCGAAGACGGTCTTGTTGTAGAAGAGCGCCATGGGACCGGAGTCCTGGGGGAGGCCGTAGACGGCGTCGCCGTCGGTCACCGAGTTCCAGGTCGAGGCCGTGTAATCGTCTTCGAAGTCGGCGAAGCCGTACTGCGAGAGGTCGACGAACGCGTCGGTCAGGGCGAACTGCGGCAGCGCGTAGTACTCGACCTGCACGACGTCGGGAGCGCCGGAGCCCGCCTTGATGGCGTTCTGCAGCTTCGTGTACTCCTCGTTGTTGGTGCCCGCGTTGACGAGGTTGACCTTGACGTTCGGGTACTCCTTCTCGAACGCGGCGACCTGGTCCTCGGCGGACGGGGTCCACGACCAGTACGTGATCTCGCCGCCCTTCTCGAGGGCCGCCTCCACGGAGTCGAACGAGCCGGTGCCGGAGCCGCCGCCGGTGTCGCCGCTGCCGCCGGTGCTGCAGCCGGCCAGCGCCAGCGCTGCCACGGTTCCTGCGGCGAGCACTGCGAGGGTGCGCCGCGTCGGTGAGGGAAGGTGCTTCATTGCTGTGTCCTTTCGGGGGGGTGCGATCCGGCATCGGAGCGCGAGGGTGATGCAGGGGTACGGGAGGCTACTGCTTGACGCTTCCCGCGGTGAGACCTGACTGCCAGAAACGCTGCAGCAGCAGGAAGGCGATGACGATCGGGATGATCGTGAGGAGCGAGCCCATGATCACGAGGTTGTAGATGGGCTGGGATCCGGCGCCGATCGCCTGCGAACTCCACTGGTTGAGACCCACGGTGAGCGGGTACCAGGCGGGGTCCGACAGCATGATCAGCGGCAGGAAGTAGTTGTTCCAGGTGGCGACGACCGTGAAGAGCGCGACGGTCACGATGCCGGGAGCGAGCAGCCGCATCGAGATCGTGAAGAACGTGCGGAACTCGCCGGCGCCGTCGATGCGCGCCGCCTCGAGCAGTTCGGTCGGCACCGACTCGGAGGCGAACACCCAGATGAGGTACAGGCCGAACGGACTGATCAGCGACGGGATGATCACCGCCCACGGCGTGTTCGTCAGTCCCAGTTCGCTGAACAGCAGGAACGTCGGGACTGCGAGCGCCGTGCCGGGCACCGCGACCGCGCCGAGGACGACGGCGAACACCGCACGGCGGCCCGGGAACCGGTACTTCGCCAGACCGTAGCCGGCCAGGGTGGCCAGCAGCGTCGCACCGCCGGCACCCACCACGACGTAGAGCAGCGTGTTGCCCAGCCAGCGCAGGAAGATGCCGTCGCGGTACGAGAACGTGGCCACGAGGTTGTCGAAGAACGCGAAGTCGTCGGCGAACCAGAGGCCGAACGAGCTGAACAGCCCGGACTGGGTCTTGGTCGAGCTGAAGAGCAGCCACACCAGCGGGACGAGCGTGTACAGCGCGTACAGGATCATGACGATCAGCAGCGTGTGGGACTTGCGCGGGTTCATCGGATCGTGGCGCTTGCGCGAGGAACGGGCGAGGGGGAGTGCCATGTCAGCGCACCTCCGACTTCGAGCCGCGCAGCTGCACGACGTAGGCGATGACCGCGGTGATGACGCCCATGATGATGGCGATCGTCGCGGCGTAGTTGAACTGCTGGCCTGCGAACGACAGGTTGTACGCGTACATGTTCGGCGTGAAGAACGTCGTGATCACGTTGGGTGCCAGCGGGCGCAGGATGTTGGGCTCGTTGAACAGCTGGAAGCTGCCGATGATCGAGAAGATCGTCGCGATCACGAGAGCGCCGCGGACCGAGGGGATCTTGATCGAGAAGATCGTGCGCCATGCTCCCGCGCCGTCGAGCGAGGCGGCCTCGTACATGTCGGTGGGGATGGTCTTGAGCGAGGAGTAGAAGATCAGCATGTTGTAGCCGACGAACTCCCAGGTCACGATGTTGCCGATCGAGACCAGCATCCATTCCTTCGCGAACGGGGTGATCGCGTCGATGCCGAGGAAGTCGTTGACGTTGCTCGCGAGGCCGAACTGGTCGCCGTAGATGTAGCCCCACATGAGCACGGCGACGACAGCGGGTACGGCATAGGGCAGGAAGATGATGATGCGGAAGAAGGATGCTCCGCGCAGCCGGGCGCTGTCGAGGGCGAGCGCCGCGCCGAGGGCGAGGATCAGCATGATCGGCACCTGCACGACGAGGAAGATCAGCACGCGGCCGAACGCCTCCCAGAACTGCGGGTCGCTCAGCGCGCGGACGTAGTTGTCGAGGCCGACGAATGCGGTGCCGCCGATGAGCTTCTCCTGGAAGAAGCTCAGGTAGAGCGCGTAGGCGAGCGGTGTCAGGAACACCAGGGCGAACACGACCATGAACGGGCCGACGAAGGCCCATCCCTTCCAGTCGCGCTTGTCGCGGCGTCGGATGCCGAGGGCTCCGAGTGCTGCGGGGTTTTCAGTCGTCATCGACGAGACCTTCTTCGAGTAAGTGCGCTCGATGCGCCATGTGTCTACGTCAACATATGCGATCGACTGCTAGTGTGTCAACGTCAACATATGAATGGATGGTTGATCGTGTCCTCGGAGCATCTGGCAGAGCCCTCGCAGCGTCGTCGCGAGCCGTCGATGGAGGACGTGGCACGGGAGGCCGGGGTCTCCGGTCAGACCGTCTCGCGCGTGGTGAACGCGCGCGGATACGTGGGCGCGGCCACGCGGGAACGCGTCGAAGCGGCCATGCAGAGCCTCGGCTACCGACCGAACAGCGCCGCCCGCGCCCTGCGATCCGGGCGCTTCCGCACCATCGGCGTGGTGATGTTCTCGTTCAGCTCCTACGGCAACCAGCGCACGCTCGACGCGATCGCCGTGCGCGCCGCGCAGCTCGGATACGCCCTCACCCTCATCCCCGTCGAGTCGAGCGCGGGGGAGACCGTCGAAGGCGCCTTCCGCCGGCTCGAGGAGCATGCGGTCGACGGCATCATCATCGTGATCGAGGCCCATCAGCTCGATGAGGCCGACATCGAGATCCCCGCCGCGCTGCCCGTCGTCTTCGTGGACTCGAACCGCGGTGACCTGCATCCGTTCGTCGACACCGACCAGGCGCAGGGAGCGCGGCTCGCGACCGAGCATCTGCTCGATCTCGGCCACGACACGGTCTGGCATGTCGCCGGCCCCGCGAAGTCGTACTCCGCGGAGCGTCGGCGGGAAGCCTGGCGGGCCACCCTCGACGGGCGCGGCCGGCCGGTCCCCGAGGTGCTGCAGGGGGACTGGTCGGCGGCATCCGGCTACGCGGCGGGACTGCGCCTGCGCGAGATCGACGACGTGACGGCGGTGTTCGCCGCGAACGACCAGATGGCGATCGGTGTGCTGCGCGCGTTCCGGGAGGCCGGTCGCGAAGTGCCGGGCGACGTCAGCATCGTGGGCTTCGACGGGCTGCCGGATGCCGCGCAGCTCTGGCCGCCCCTCACGACCGTGCAGCAGCATCCGGAGCGCGTCGGTGCGCTCGCGGTCGATGCGCTGCTCGCCGAGCTCGACGGCGAAGACCGCCTGCACACGCCGCTGGTGGGCACGGAGCTGATCGTGCGCGAGAGCACGGCTCCGCCGCGAGGGCGCTGACCGCGATCAGCGCCAGAGCAGGGCGAGAGCGGCGTTCGTCACCGTGAGGATGCCGATGAGCCAGAACACCGCCGACGGCACCGCGTCCCCGCGCTTCTGGCGCGCCATCCCGATGCCCAGCATCGCGCCGATGACCAGCAGGATGACGAGCTTCGTGCCGATCTTGACGTAGTTCAGGTCGTGGTCGATGCCCCAGGGAGCCGCCAGAGCGAGACCGGCGAGACCGGCGATCGCCAGTCCGTAGTCCATCATCCTGGTGATCTTGCGCTCCCCGCCGAACGCCTGAGCGGCCCACGAGCCGAAGAGCACGGCGAAGCCGATGAGATGGACGAGCACGACGATCAGGCGCAGGGTCTCCATGCGCTCACCGTAGCGATCCCGGCCGATATTCCGCCAGCAAGGAGAGGCTGACCTCAGCCGCGAAGCTCGCGCGTCAGGAGGGCGGTGCGCAGCGCGGCATCCGCGGCCTCGGCGCCCTTGTCCTCCTTGGAGCCCGCGAGCCCTGCGCGGTCCAGACCCTGCTGCTCGTCGTCGAGGGTCAGCACGCCGAACCCGACGGGCTTGCCCGCATCGAGAGAGACCCGCGTGAGACCGTCGGTCGTGGCCGCGGACACGTACTCGAAGTGCGGGGTGCCGCCGCGGATGATGACCCCGAGCGCGACCACGGCATCCGCTCCGCCCGCGAAAGCGGCCTGTGCGGCGATCGCCAGCTCGAAGGAACCGGGCACGCGCGCGACGCGGTACGTGGCGCCCGCCTCGCCCAGCACGCGCTCGGCTCCGGCGATCAGACCGTCGGAGATCGCCTCATGCCAGGTTCCGGCGATGATGACGACGTTCAGCCCGCGGCCGTCGATCTTCTCGGTCTGGGGTGCTCCTGCGCCGCTCATTCGTGGTCCTCTCCGTGGGCGAGAGCCTCTGCGAGCTCGTCCGCGCCGATGATGTGACCCATGCGGTCACGCTTGGTCTCCAGGTACTGGTGGTTGTTCGGGCCGACGCCGACGATCAGCGGCACCTGCTCGATGATGTCGAGTCCGAGCTCGCGCAGCTGCGTCACCTTGTCGGTGTTGTTCGTCAGCAGGCGCACGCGTGAGACTCCGAGGTCGTGCAGGATGCCGGCGGCCGCAGCGTATTCGCGGGCGTCGGCAGGCAGGCCGAGCGCGAGGTTGGCGTCCACGGTGTCGAGGCCCTCCTCCTGCAGGCTGTACGCCCGCAGCTTGTTGATGAGCCCGATCCCTCGTCCTTCGTGGCCGCGCATGTAGACGACGACGCCGCCCTCCTTCTCGATCGCGTCGAGCGCCGCGTCGAGCTGCGGGCCGCACTCGCACTTGAGCGAGCCGAAGGCCTCGCCGGTCAGGCACTCCGAGTGCACGCGGACGAGCGCCGTCTCGGTGAGCTCACCGGAGACGACCGCGATGTGGTCGGTGCCGGTCACCCGGTCCTTGTATGCGAGGAAGCGGAACGTGCCGTGCGTGGTCGGCACCGTCGCGTCCGCGCGCAGGCTCACACGGCGTCCGCGGACAGCCTTCGGCGTGGAGCCCTCCGGATCGATCTCGTTGAGATGCGCGATGAGCTGCTCGATCGTGATCACCGGAACGCCGTCGCGGGCGCCGAGTTCCATCAGGCCGGGCAGGCGCATCATGCTGCCGTCCTCGGCGACGACCTCGGCGATGCCGCCGACCGGCTGGAGACCTGCGAGCTTCATCAGCTCGACGGCGGCCTCCGTGTGACCGCTGCGCTCCCGCACGCCGCCATCGACGGCGCGCAGCGGCAGCACGTGCCCCGGGCGGATGATGCTCGTCGCGGTCGACGCCGGATTCGCCAGCACGTTCAGCGTGTGGGCGCGGTCGTGTGCGCTGATGCCCGTGGTGACGCCCTCCGCGGCATCCACGCTCACGGTGTAGGCGGTGGAGCGGGCGTCCTCGCTCGCGGCGACCATCGGCGGCAGGTTCAGGCTGTCGGCGAGGTCGGCGGGCATGGGGGCGCAGATGAAGCCGGACGACCAGCGCACGGTCCAGGCGACCCACTCGGGGGTGGCGAGCTCGGCCGACAGGATGACGTCGCCCTCGTTCTCACGGTTCTCGTCGTCCGCGACGAGGACGGGACGCCCGGCGCGCAGCGCTTCGAGGGCCTCGGGGATGGTGGAAAGGCTCATCGCGAGCCTCCTTCCGGTGCGGCGGAGGTGGTCGGCCTGAACGCGAGCAGCCGCTCGACGTGGCGGGCGAGGATGTCGGTCTCGAGGTTGACGCGGTCTCCGACGGCGCGGGCGCCGAGAGTGGTCGCGGCGAGCGTCTCGGGGATGAGCGAGACCTCGAACCAGTGACCGCCCTGGGTCCCTGAGCTTGTCGAAGGGCCGCTCACCGCGCTCACCGTGAGCGAGGTGCCGTCGACCGAGATCGATCCCTTGTCGACGACGAGCGGCGCGAGATCGGCCGGCAGGCTGATGCGCAGCACGCTCCACTGGGCGCCGGGGCGCACCTCGAGCACCTCGCCGACCCCGTCGACGTGGCCCTGCACGATGTGGCCGCCGAGGCGGGCACCGACCGGCATGGCCTTCTCGATGTTGACCCGCGTGCCGACGACCGCCCCGCCGATCGCGGCGACGTCGAGGGTCTGCTTCATCACATCGGTGTCGAACGTGTCGTCCGTGGATCCGACGACCGTGAGGCACACACCCGACACGGCGATGGACTCGCCGTGCACGGCATCCGCGGCGGCCCTGGGCGCTCGCACGGTCAGACGCCAGCCGTCGCCTGAGGGCGCGATCGCGGTGATCTCGCCGATCTCCTCGATGATTCCGGTGAACATCAGTCGGTTCCTTCGTTCTGAGAGTGAGGGTCTTCGGCGGGGCGCGCGATCGCGAGCAGGTCGGGCCCGAGAGGGACCCATTCCGTCACGGTGAGGCGGCGGGCCTCATCGATCGACGCCACGCCGATGTCGGTGAGGGCGAGGCGGTCGCCGCCGAGCAGGACGGGAGCGATGTACGCGAGCACGCGGTCGGCCAGACCGGCGCGGAGGAAGGCGCTGGCAAGTGTCGGCCCGCCCTCGACGAACACGCTCTGGATCCCGCGAGCGTGCAGGTCGGCCGCGATGCTCTGCAGGTCATGGGTGTCGTAGAAGAGGGGCGCGTGCGGATGCCGGTGCACCGCGGCATCCGACGGCGTCGGACGCGTTCCGATGACCACGGGGATCGGCTGGTTCGGGTGCAGCGCGTCGCCGTCCCGCGCGGTGAGCGCCGGGTCGTCTGCGAGCACGGTGCCGGTGCCGACGGCGATGGCGTCGGCCTGCGCGCGACGGAGGTGCACGTCGGCCCTGGCCGCGGGACCCGTGATCCACTGGCTCGAGCCGTCGGCCGCGGCCGCACGCCCGTCGAGACTCTGCGCCCACTTCACCGTGATGTGCGGTCGACCCAGACGCTGAGCGGTGAGCCATCCGTCGATCAGCGCGTGCGCGGCATCCGCCTGCTCGCCGGACTCGACGCTCACACCGGCGGCGCGCAGACGCTCCGCTCCGCCGCCCGAGGCGATGCCGGGGTCGTCCAGCGCGTACACGACGCGCGACACGCCCGCGTCGATCAGGGCCACGGCGCACGGACCGGTGCGTCCGGTGTGGTTGCAGGGCTCGAGCGTCACGACCGCGGTCGCGCCGCGCGCCGCGCCGGGAGCGAGCTTCGACAGCGCGTCGACCTCGGCGTGCGGTGTGCCGGCGCCGTGGTGCCAGCCCTCCGCGAGGACCTCGCCGTCGGGGGAGAGGATGACGGCACCGACCTGCGGATTCACGCCGCGCGGCCCGCGGGCGGCGAGCTCGAGCGCACGGCTCATCGCCTCGCGCTCTGTCCCGTTCACTGCCATCCGTCGTCCTCCTGTGAGGCTCCGGAGCTTCTCCTGATCGGAGAGAGCGGCAGACAGAAGGCGCGCGCAGCTGCGCCTCGTGCTGCCTCCCTTCCGGACTAGCGAGGTCTCCCTCGCATCACCGTCGGTCCCGGAATTCCACCGGATCGGCATCTCGGCTCGGCCGAGACGCTCGCGGACTGTCACCGCCGGTTCGGATTCTCACCGACCCCGGAGCACGTTCAATGCTCTGAGTGTACTCAACGCGTCCGGACACATTTCATTCCGCGTCATCGCGCAGAGCGCATCGGTCACTTCAGAAGCCGCGAGAGACGACGATCGGCGAGCACCTTGCCGCCCGTCTGACAGGTCGGGCAGTACTCGAGCGAGCGGTCGGCGAAGAACACGCTGCGCACCGTGTCGCCGCAGACCGGACACGTCTCGCCGCGCCGGGCGTGCACCTGCATGCCCCGACGCTTCGCATCCTTGAGATCGGCGGGAGGCTTGCCGGATGCCTCGGCGACGGCGTCGGTCAGCGTCTCCTGCATCGCGGCGAAGAGCCGATCGACCTCGGCGTCGTCGAGCTTGCCGGCGATGGCGTACGGCGACATCTTCGCGGCGTGCAGGATCTCATCGGAATAGGCGTTCCCGATGCCGGCGATGACCGCCTGATCGCGCAGGAGGCCCTTGATCTGCATGCGGCGGTCCGTGAGCAGAGCGGCGAACGCGTCGCGCGTGAAGCCGGGAGCGAGGGGGTCGGGTCCGAGCCTCGCGATGCCGGGGACATCCTGCACGTCACGCACGACGTACACCGCGAGGGACTTCTTCGTCCCCGCTTCGGTCAGGTCGAACCCGCTGCCGTCGTCGAACGCGATGCGCAGCGCGATCGGCGACTTGCCCGGCTTGATCAGCGTCGCGGGGAGGGCGTCGTACCAGCGCAGCCAGCCGGCTTTGGCGAGATGGAACACGAGATGCAGGTCATCGCCGCACGACAGCACGACGAACTTGCCCAGACGAGCGGATGTCGTGATCTCCGCGCCCTGGAGCGCGGAGATCGGCGGGTCGTATGTCTTGAGCGCGGCGATCGCAGCGACGGTCGCGCGGGTGATCGTGCGCCCCACCGCGCGCCCGCCGAGGAACGCGGTGAGTCCCTGGACCTCCGGCATCTCGGGCATGGTGTCATCCTGCCACCGGCATCCGACACTGTCACCCGAGGACCGTTCGCCTCAGAGCACCGGCCACTCGACCGGAGTGCGGTCATCGGTCGGGAGGAGACCGGCGAACCAGCCGTCGTCGCGACCGCGCGGACTCGTGAGCGCCTGGCGCTGCAGACCCTCGTAGCGGAAGCCGAGTGCCCTGGCGGAGCGCGCGGACGGGATGTTGCCGGCGACAGCACGCCACGTGAGTCGCACGAGTCCGAGTTCCGAGAAGCCCCAGTCGATCACGGCGCGCGCCGCTTCGGCGAGGTATCCCCGGCCTCGGGCGTCTCCCGTCATCCAGAAGCCGATCTCGGCGTGACCACCGGTGTGGTGCTGATCGATGTCGTGCAGCCCGATCATGCCGGAGAGGCGATCGTCGACGAAGATCGCCCACACCGTCTCCTTGTCCTCGGCCCACCACCCGGCCACGAGCCGTACGAAGTCCACGGCGTTCTCGCGCGTGTAGGGGCTCGGCACCGTCGTCCACCGCGGGATCTCCGGATCCTGGCACGCCGCCTCGATCGCGTCGATGTCGGCCTCGGTCGGAGCGCGCAGCACGAGTCGTTCGGTGGTGAGGGTGACCGTTTCCATCCCGACAGCCTACGAGGAGGCGAGCCGCCATGTCGGTGGGCGCGACTAGTCTTGTCCGGTGACTGTTCCGGGGATTCTGCGCGCCTTGGAAGAGGCGTCTCTGTACCGTGACGCCCTCAGCTGGGCGCACACCGACGCCGACCTCGGCCTGGTCGACGGACTCGACGCTCCGGCGCTGGCCGGGCTGCTCGAGAAGCGCGGCGCCGCGGGGCACCCCTCGGCGCTGCTCGCCGTCGCGCCGACCGGCCGTCGCGCCGAGAGCCTCGCACACGCACTCGAGGCCTACCTCCCGACGGCCGAGATCCTCACCTTCCCCGCGTGGGAGACGCTCCCGCACGAGCGGCTGAGCCCGAGCCCCGACACGGTCGGACAGCGGCTGCAGACGCTGCGCCGGATCGCCGAGTGGTCGGGCGAGCATCCCCTCGTCGTCGTCGCCTCGGTGCGTGCGGCACTCCAGCCGATCGCCGGCAACCTCGGCGAGATCGCGCCGCTCGAACTCGTGACCGGCAGCCGCGGCAACGAGCTCGACCAGGTCGCCGAGCAGCTCGTCGAGCGCGCCTACTCGCGCGTCGACATGGTCTCGCGTCGAGGCGAGTTCGCTGTGCGCGGCGGCATCCTCGACGTCTTCCCACCCACGTCGGAGCATCCGTACCGCGTCGAGTTCTTCGGCGACGAGATCGATCAGATCCGCGCGTTCTCGGTCGCCGATCAGCGCTCGCTGCCGGGCGACATCCCGGGTGTCGACCTGCCCCCGAGCCGCGAGCTGCTGCTCACCCCCGACGTCCGCGAGCGGGCCCGAGCCCTGATCGGCGGATTCCCGGCGATCTCGGGGATGCTCGAGAAGATGGCCGAGGGCATCCCGGTCGAGGGCATGGAATCGCTGCTCCCCGCCGTGTCCGGTCCGCTCAAGTCGCTGGCCGAGTATCTGCCGGAGGGCAGCGCGACCGCCGTCGTCGACCCCGAACGCTCGACGGCGCGTGCCATCACGCTCGGCGAGACGAACCGCGAGTTCCTCGACGCCGCGTGGAGCGCGGCCACCTCGGGCGCATCGGCGCCGATCGACCTCGGGGCCGGCGACTTCCGCACGATCGCCCAGCTGCGCGAGGTCGTCCGCGATCGCGGCGGCGTCTGGTGGCGGCTGAGCCCGTTCGGTGCGGGCCTCGGCGAAGGCGACGCCGAGGCGACGAACCTCGATGCCGCCGTCATCCCGTCGTTCCACGGCAACGTCGACGGTGCGATCTCGTTCGTCGAGGCGAAGGTCTCGGACGGATGGCGGGTCGTCGTGATCTCCGCGGGCTCCGGGCTCGTCGATCGCGCGCGCGACGTGCTCGCCGATCGGGGCATCGCGGCACGCGTCGTCGAGTCGCTCACCGAGGCGCCGGAGGCGGGGATCGCGACGCTCGTCACGGGATCGGTCGAAGCCGGCTTCCAGATCTCCGAGGCGAAACTCGCCGTCCTGACCGACAACGAGTTCTACGGCCGCACGATCGGCGGCGACCAGCGCGTCGTCAAGAAACTCGCCTCCCGCCGCAAGAACGTCGTCGACCCGCTGCAGCTCAAGCCCGGCGACCACGTGGTGCACGCCACGCACGGCATCGGCCGCTTCGTCGAGATGACCAAGCGCGAGGTGTCGACCGGCGGTCGCAACGCCACCAAGTCGGTCCGCGACTATCTCGTCCTGGAGTACGCGCCGTCCAAGCGCGGCTACCCCGGCGACAAGCTGTACGTTCCCACCGACCAGCTCGACCTGCTGTCGAAGTATGTCGGCGGCGAGGCTCCGACCCTGTCGAAGATGGGCGGCAGCGACTGGTCGCAGGCCAAGGGCAAGGCCCGCAAGGCCGTGCGCGACATCGCGGTCGAGCTCGTCAAGCTGTACTCCGCGCGGATGAGCGCCAAGGGCCATGCGTTCGGCCCGGACACCCCGTGGCAGCGTGAGCTCGAGGAGGCGTTCCCCTTCGCCGAGACGCCCGATCAGCTGCAGACGATCGACGAGATCAAGGCCGACATGGAACGGCCCATCCCGATGGACCGCCTGCTCTCCGGAGACGTCGGCTTCGGCAAGACCGAGGTCGCCGTGCGTGCGGCGTTCAAGGCGATCCAGGACGGCAAGCAGGTCGCGATGCTCGTGCCGACGACACTGCTGGTCAAGCAGCACATGGAGACGTTCACCGAGCGATTCGCCGGCTTCCCCGTCAAGGTGCGGGCGCTGTCGCGGTTCCAGACCGACAAGGAGGTCCGGCTCACGCTGCAGGGGCTCCTCGAGGGCTCGGTCGACATGGTCATCGGCACGCACCGCATCCTCACCGAGGGCGTCCTGTTCAAGGACCTCGGCCTGATGATCATCGACGAGGAGCAGCGGTTCGGCGTCGAGCACAAGGACACGCTGAAGAAGCTCAAGATGAACGTCGACATCCTCGCGATGAGTGCGACGCCGATTCCGCGCACGCTCGAGATGGCGGTGACCGGCATCCGCGAGATGTCGACGCTCGCGACACCGCCCGAGGACCGGCATCCGATCCTGTCGTTCGTCGGCCCTCGCAGCGACAAGCAGATGGCGGCGGCGATCCGCCGCGAGATCCTGCGCGAGGGCCAGGTGTTCTTCGTGCACAACCGCGTCCAGTCGATCCAGCGGGTCGCCGCGCAGCTCGCCGAGCTCGTGCCGGAGGCCCGGATCGCCGTCGCTCACGGACAGATGGGGGAGCACCAGCTGGAACAGGTCGTCGACGACTTCTGGGAGCGGAAGTTCGACGTGCTCGTCTCGACCACCATCATCGAGACCGGGCTCGACATCTCGAACGCGAACACGATCATCATCGATCGCGCCGACAAGTACGGCCTGAGTCAGCTGCACCAGCTGCGCGGCCGTGTCGGCCGTGGACGCGAGCGCGCCTACGCCTACTTCCTCTACGACGAGATGAAGCCGCTGAGCGAGACCGCCGCCGACCGCCTGCAGACGATCGCGGTGAACAACGATCTCGGCTCAGGCATGCAGGTGGCGCTGAAGGACCTGGAGCTGCGCGGCGCGGGCAACATGCTCGGCGCCGAGCAGGCCGGGCACATCGCCGGTGTCGGATTCGACCTGTACCTGCGCATGATCGGCGAGGCCGTGGCCACGTTCCGCGGTGACGAGGTCGAGAGCGGGCAGGAGCTGCGGCTGGAGCTGCCGCTCGACGCCCGCATCCCGGAGTACTACATCGACAGCGAGAGGCTGCGTCTCGAGGCGTACCAGAAGCTCTCGGCGGCATCGGCAGCCACGGCGAAGGACGAGGCGATCGACCAGGTCATCGAGGAGCTCGTCGACCGTTACGGCACCCCGCCCGAAGAGGTCGAGGGGCTGCTCGCGATCTCGCGTCTGCGCCGCCGTGCCGCACGGGCAGGGCTGACGGATGTCGTCGTGATGGGCTCGAACCTGCGCATCGCGCCGGCGCGCCTGGAGGACTCCATCAAGGTGCGGCTGCAGCGGCTCTACCCCAAGGCGAAGCTCGTCGCCGGGGGAGAGGCGCTGGTCGTGCCGATGCCGACCGTGCCGGCCGCGGTGGGCGTGGGTCTCGAGCCGCTGCCCGATGCGCAGCTGCTCGAGTGGGTCGGCCAGCTGTTCACGGCGATCTTCCCCGAGCCCGTCAAGGTGGAGTAGCCGGGCGGTCTCAGCCGGCCGCCTCGCGCTCGGCGATGTCATCGGTCGTGCGCGCGAGGAACCGGCGGATCGTGTCGCGGCTCCGCGTGAGACAGGCGATCCGCTCGTCCAGCCCGGTCAGCTCGGTGGACAACAGCGAAGCCACCTCGCGGGGGCAGGAGGCATCCATCCGATCTGCCGCGTCCTCAGCATCGAGGAGCACCTTGACGAGCCGCGTGGGGATCCCGGCGCGCACCAGGCCGGCGGCGCGCTCGAGGCGCTCGGCGTCGGTCTCGGAGTAGTGCCGATAGCCGTTCTCCGACCGCTCGGCCGTCAGCAGCCCCTGCTGCTCGTAGTAGCGGATGAGTCGCGGCGCGACATCCGCTCTCCGCGCGAGTTCGCCGATCTTCATGACTTCTCCTCCGAAACCTTGACATTGACATTGATGTCAGGGTTTACGTTCTCAGCATGACTCACAGAATCTCTGATGACAAGCCCGGATTCCCGTGGACTCCGGTCCTCGTCCTCGCGGCGGCGACAATGCTGATGGTCACCGCCGAGATGCTCCCGACCGCCCTCCTCGTGCCGATGAGCGTCGGGTTGGGAGCCTCCGAGGCCCAGATCGGCTCACTGGTCGCCGTCTGGGCAGGAGTCGTGGTCGTGACCAGCTTCCCGCTCAGCCGGTGGGCGCGTCGGTGGCCGGCGCGACCGGTGATCGTCGTCGCACTGGCGTCGCTGGTCGTCTCGTCCGGATTGACTGCGGTCGCATCGGACTTCGTCTTCGTCGTCGCCGTGCGGATGCTGGGAGCTGCCGCGGTTGGCCTGCTCTGGGCGACGGTGAACGCCTATGTCGCCGACCTCGTCGACGATCGGATGCTGGGTCGGGCGATCAGCCTCGTGCTCGGGGGAGGGACACTCGGGATGGTGATCGGCACTCCGCTCGCGCGTGTCCTCGCCGATGCCACGGACTGGCGAGTGGCCTTCCTCGTCCTCGCGGCGGCCCTGGCCGTAATCGCGATCATCGTCGCGGTCTCCGTTCCTCTCGTGGTGCGGCAGCCGTCCGCAGCGGCGGGTGGCGAGAGGTCCGCACGCGCGGCCGGTCGCCGGCTCGGGATCGTGACGGCGCTCATCGCCGTGGCGCTGATCGGTCATTACGGCGCTTACACCTTCATCACGCGCCTCGCGGAGCCGGCGGCATCTCTGCTCCCCGGCGGAGTCGGCGGCCTCCTCATCGTGTTCGGCATCGCATCGGCCGTGGGAGTGGGCATCGCCGCGCGGGTCGAGACCGGCACGATCCGTGCGCTGCTCATCGCGCTGCTCACGACGGCGGCCGCCGTGGCAGGAACCGCGCTGGCGGAACCTTCGGGGTCCCTGCTTGTCGTCGTGCTCTGGGGTGTCGGGTCGGGTGCGTTCCCGCCCCTCGCCCAGACGCTGATCCTGCGCATCGCCGGCCCGGAGCGTCGTGATTTCGCCGGTGCCCTCATCCCCGTCCTCTTCAACGGAGGGATCGCGGTCGGTGCCTCCTCCGCCGCCGTGCTCGCCGGTGGCTGGGGTGTCGAGAGCATCCCGTTCCCGGCAGCGGCCGCGGTCCTCGTCTCCGCGGCCGCCCTCGCCGTCACGCTCGTCGTCTTGGGCGGTGGGGCTTCGCGAGAGCGTCGTTCACCGCGACCGGACAGATCGTTCGCCGAGTGAGCCGGATGTTCAGCTCTCGGCCGCCGCCGTCGCGAGGTGCAGCAGGTTGCCGTCGGGGTCGCGCACCTGCGCGACCCGCTCGCCCCAGGGGAGATCCTCCGGCGGAGCGACGGACAGCGCTCCTGCATCGATCGCCGCACGATACGTCGCGTCGACTCCGTCGGAGTAGAGCCAGATCGCGATCGCCTCTCCCCGGAGGACGTCCGTCTCGAATCCGATGCCGATCTGACCACCCCCGACAGCGAGCGCCACGTAGACGTCGACTCCGTCCTGGTCGTACCGATACGTGACCTCGCCGCCGAACGCCTGCTCGTAGAAGCCGCGGAGTCGCGGGAGATCAGTCGTGCGCAGGATCGGGAAGAGACTCGTGATCGCCATGCCGGGAGAGTAGGGCGACAGTGAGGCACTGTCAACGGCGACATCCGCCGGACTAGTCTGGCGGCATGTTGTACGAGCACCTCGGGGCTCGGCCCCGGATCCATGACACCGCCGTCATCGCTCCCACCGCCGTGATCTCCGGCGACGTGGAGATCGGCCCGGACTGCCAGGTGCTGCACGGTGCCGTGATCACCGCGGAGGGCGGACCCATCACGCTCGGCGAGAACGTCATCGTGATGGAGAACGCTCTCATCCGCGCGACGGCGGCGAACGCCGTGCACATCGGGGCGCACACCCTCATCGGCACGCTCGCGAGCATCGCCGGCGCGACCGTCGGCGAGGAGGTCTTCTTCGCCTCGGGCGCCCGCATCTTCAATGGGGCGCTGGTCGGCGACCGCTGCGAGGTGCGGGTCAACGCCATCGTGCATCGTCGAGCCGTGCTCCCGGAGGGAACCGTCGTGCCGATCGGCTGGGTGGCCGTCGGCGACCCCGTGCAGCTGCTGTCACCCGACCGGGAGGCCGAGATCACCGCCGCGCAGCCGGAGCTCGACTTCCCCGGCCACGTGTTCGGCGTCGATCGCGACACTCCCGACCTGATGGTGCAGCTCACCGAGCGCTACGGCCGTTCGCTCGCGCGGCACGCCGACGATCGGCAGGTCGGCGGCTGACGGCATCCGCCCTGCGCCGGTGATCAGATGACGCCCTGCGCCAGCATCGCGGCGGCGACGCGCTCGAAGCCGGCGATGTTGGCGCCCGCCACGTAGTCGCCCGGCCGGCCGTGACGCTCGGCCGCGTCGAAGGCCGCGCGGTGGATGTCGCCCATGATCTCGCGCAGCTTGTTCTCGCTGTCGTGGAAGGTCCAGCGCTGGCGCGAGGCGTTCTGGCTCATCTCCAGCGCCGAGGTCGCGACACCGCCGGCGTTCGCGGCCTTGCCAGGCGCGAACAGCACCCCGGCGTTCTGGAACGCGTCGACCGCCGCCGGCTCGCAGGGCATGTTCGCGCCCTCGGAGACCGCGCGCACGCCGTTCGCGATCAGCGCCTCGGCGTCCGCCAGGCTCACCTCGTTCTGCGTGGCCGACGGCACCGCGATGTCGACCGGCACCTGCCAGACGCTGCCGCCCTCGACGAAGCGCGCACTCGGACGGCGGTTCGCGTACTCGACGATGCGGGCGCGCTCCACCTCCTTGAGCTGACGGAGCAGATCGACGTCGATGCCGGCGTCGTCGACGACGTAGCCGGAGGAGTCGGATGCCGTCACCGGGGTCGCGCCGAGCTGGGTCGCCTTCTGGATCGCGTAGATCGCGACGTTGCCGGAGCCCGAGATCCCGACGCGCTTGCCCGCGAGGGAGTCGTCGTGCACGGCGAGCATCTCCTGGGCGAAGAACACGGCGCCGTAGCCCGTGGCCTCGGTGCGCACCTCGGCGCCGCCCCAGCCGGTGCCCTTGCCGGTGAACATGCCGGACTCGTGGCGGTTGGTGACCTTGCGGTACTGGCCGAACAGGTAGCCGATCTCGCGGCCGCCCACGCCGATGTCGCCGGCCGGGACGTCGGTGTGCTCGCCCAGGTGACGGTAGAGCTCGTTCATGAACGACTGGCAGAACCGCATGACCTCGGCATCCGACCTGCCGTGCGGGTCGAAGTCCGACCCGCCCTTGCCGCCGCCGATGCCCTGACCGGTGAGCGCGTTCTTGAAGATCTGCTCGAACCCGAGGAACTTGATGATCGAGAGGTTCACCGAGGGGTGGAAGCGCAGGCCGCCCTTGTAGGGCCCGAGCACCGAGGAGAACTGGATGCGGTAGCCGCGGTTGACCTGCAGCCGGCCGGCGTCGTCGACCCACGGCACGCGGAACAGGATCTGACGCTCCGGCTCGACCAGGCGCTCCAGGATGCCGCCGTCGACGTATTCCGGATGCTGCTCCAGCACCGGCGAGATCGAGTTCAGCACCTCGTGCACGGCCTGGTGGAACTCGGGCTCGTGCGGGCTCCGCGACAGCACCGTGTCGAAGACGGGCTGCACGGCGGCGGAGAGCGGGTGGAAGTCGACGGAAGACGGAGAGGTCACGCGAGGTGGGCTTTCTGGTGGGGGATGAGGGCGCAGGCGATCGTGTCGCGTGAGAGGGGAACGGCCGGATACGACCGATATTTCACTCTAGCGGTGCCTCGGATGTGAGAACTCTCACGCCGCCTCGGCCGAGGATCACCCGGTGTTCTGCAGGCCCGCCGCGACGCCGCTGACCGAGAGCAGGAGCAGTCGCTGCTGCTCGGCATCCGCTCCCGAGCCCTCCGCCTGCTCGGCGGCCGAGCGGAGCGCCCGGAGCGCACGGAGCTGCAGCAGCGAGAGCGCGTCGACGTAGGGGCTCCGCAGCTGGACGGCGCGCTGCAGCACGGGCTTGTTCTCGAGGAGGCCCTCGCCTCCGGTGAGACGGATCACCCACTGACGGGTGAGCGCGAGCTCGTCGAGCACGAGGGCGGCGAGGTCGTCGCGGTCCCCGAGTGCGAGGTACTGACGGGCGATCCGCTCGTCGGTCTTCGCCAGGCTCATCGCGACGTTGTCGATCATGGTGCGCAGCAGCGGCCAGTCCCGGTACGCCTCGGTGAGCAGCTCCACGTCTCCCACGGCCTCCAGCGCCGTGCCCAGGCCGAACCATCCGGCGAGGTTGATGCGCGCCTGCGTCCACGCGAAGACCCACGGGATCGCCCGGAGGTCTTCGAGCGATTCGACGGAGAGGCCGCGCCGTGCGGGCCGCGAGCCCAGGGCCAGCAGGCCGATCTCCTCCAGCGGCGTGACGGTCGCGAACCAGGGAGCGAAGCCCTCGGCCTTGACGAGCGAGAAGAACCGCTCGCGCGAGGTCGCATCCATGATCGACGCGACTTCGGCGTAGCGGGCCGCCGCGCTGCTCGTGCGCTTCTCCTCCGAGGGGGAGGAGGCGAGCAGGGTCGCCGCGGCGACCTGGTCGATGTGCCGCATGGCGATCGCAGGCTCGCCGTAGCGCGCGAAGATGACCTCGCCCTGCTCCGTGAGCTTGAACCGGCCGTCGACGGAGTGCGGCGGCTGCGCGAGGATCGCGGAGTTCGCGGGTCCGCCGCCGCGGCCGAGCGCGCCGCCACGACCATGGAAGAGGGTGAGCTCGATGCCCGACTCCTGCGCCCACCGGGCGATCTTCTCCTGCGCCTCGTAGAGGGCGAGGTTCGCGGCGACCGGGCCGACGTCCTTCGACGAGTCCGAGTAGCCGAGCATGACCTCGAGGCGGTTGCCGGTCTCGGCCATGCGCGCGCGGAACTCCGGGAAGGTCACCGCCTCGGCGAGGATCTCCGGCGCGGCCTGCAGGTCGGCGAAAGTCTCGAACAACGGCACGACGTCGAGCACCGGCACATTATCGCCGAGCGCATGCCGGGCGAGGCGGTGCACGTTCGCGAGATCGGATGCGGCCTGCGTGAAAGACACCACGTAGCGGCCGGCAGCCCGGACGCCCCGGTCACGCTGGATCTCGGCGATCACGCGGAAGAGCTCGAGGACCTCCTCGGTCTGCGCGCTGATCGCCTCGCCCGCCTCGAGCTCGGCCAGCGCCTTCGCGTGCACCTGCGAGTGCTGCCGGACCTCGAGCTCGGTGAGGTGGAAGCCGTAGGTCTCGACCTGCCAGATCAGGTGCTGCACCCCGCCGAACGCGTGGCGCCTGGCACCGGCGTCCGCGAGAGAGTTCTGCACCGTGCGCAGGTCGGCGAGCAGCTCCTCGGGACGGGCGTATCCGTGCTCGCCGTCTCCGCGACGGGTCGCCGCGACCCGGCGCGCGAGCACGAGCAGCACCCGGCGGTGCGGCTCCTCGGGGGAGCGCGCGGCCAGTTCGGCGGCGACGTCGGGCTCGGCGGCGGCGAAGGCCTCCCAGAGCGCCGTGACGGCGGCGCTCGGCGGCGTGTCGTCCGCGGCGAGCGTGAGAGTGCGGCCGATGCGATCGAGGGCGCGCTCCAGTCCGCGGAGCACGTGGTCCGCGGCGATCTGCGATGCCTCGCGGGTGACGGATGCCGTCACGAACGGGTTCCCGTCGCGGTCGCCGCCGACCCAGGATCCGATGCGGACGAAGGCCGGGACGACGGGTGCGCTGGAGCCGGACTCCTCGCCGCGCAGCGCGTCGTCGATGCGGCGGTACACGTGAGGCACGGTCGTGAAGAGGGTCTCGTCGAACACGCCCATGACCGTGCGCACCTCGTCGGTCGGCGATGGCTTCTGCGAACGCAGCGGCGCGGTGCGCCAGAGCGTGTCGATCTCCTCCAGCATCCGGCGACGGGCGCGGTGCTGCTCGGCGCCGCCCTCGCTCGCCGCGTCGTGCTGCGTGAGCAGCTCGGAGAGGCGGCGGATGCTGGACGACACGGCGCGGCGGCGGGCCTCGGTCGGGTGCGCCGTGAAGACGGGGTGGAAGCGCAGCCCGTCCAGGCGGCGGCGTGCCTCGTCGTCGCCGACCTCGCTCCGCAGACGCGCGTAGGCGGTGGCGACGGTGTCGGCGGACTGGGTGCCTGAGCCTGTCGACGGGCCGGGCTGGCCGGCGCGCTCGCGCAGCACCCGCACGCGCTGATGCTCCTCGGCGAGGTTCACCAGGTGGAAGTAGCAGGTGAAGGCGCGGGCGACCTCATCGGCGCGTGCGACGGTGAAGGACTCGGCGATCGCCGCTGCCCGCTCGAAGGCGTCGGAGTTCTCCTCCTCGTACGCCTGGATCGTCGCGAGGCGCAGACGCTCGACGTCTTCGAAGAGGTCGTCGCCGCCGGCTTCGCGCAGCACCTGACCGAGCAGGCCGCCCAGCATCCTGACGTCGGAGCGCATGGCATCCGGGATGCCCTGGCCGGCTTCGAAGCGGCCGATCACGCGGATGGCCTCGGTGTTCGTGGGCTCGGGAAAGCTCTGTGCGGGGGTCACCCTTCGAGAGTATCCCCGTCGGTCGGGGTGTCTTGAACGCATGACGCCCGAGGACGCTCTCACCCCGCGACCTACGATGGAGGGGATGCGCATCTCAGCGAACCCTCTCCGCGGCCAGCAGTTCCCCGCCGTCCTCCTGCTCGTCGCGGCCGGGCTCGGCCTTCTTCTGGCGAACCTCCCGTCACACGATGCGCTCGCCGCCGTCCTCGACTTCCACATCGCCGTGCCCGGTACGGGGCTCGACCTGTCGGTCGCGCACTGGGTGTCCGACGGGCTGCTCGCCGTCTTCTTCCTCGTCGTGGCGATCGAGCTGCGGCACGAGCTGACCCACGGCGAGCTGGATTCCCCGCGCAAGGCGGTGCAGCCCGCGATCGCCGCCGCCGGCGGCGTGCTCGTGCCGATCGCGGTGTACCTGCTGATCGCCGGCAGCGGCGACACGGCGACGGGGTGGCCCATCCCGACCGCCACCGACATCGCCTTCGCCCTCGGCGTCCTGGCGATGTTCGGTCGCGGCCTGCCGTCGAGCGTGCGCGTCTTCCTGCTCGCGCTCGCGATCCTCGACGACATCATCGGCATCATCTTCATCGCGGTCCTGTTCGCCCACGACGTGCAGTGGCTGCTGCTCGGGCTCGCGGTCGTCGGCGTCGCGGCGTTCTGGGTGCTCAGCCGCCTGCTCCACGAACACGGACATGCGCTGATCGCGGTGGCCATGGTCATCGTCGGGGTCGTGACCTGGGGGCTGGTCGCGTCCTCCGGCATCCACGCCACGATCGCCGGCGTGATGCTCGGACTGGTCATGTCGCCCGTGCCCGCCGGACGCACACGGCACGCGCTCGAGCCGACCGTGAACGGTGTGATCCTGCCGGTGTTCGCGTTCGTCGCGGCCTTCGTGGTGATTCCCGCCCTCTCGCCCGCGCAGCTGTCGCCGGCTTTCTGGGCCATCGTCGTCGCGCTCCCTGTGGGCAAGATCCTCGGCATCGCGCTGTTCGGATGGATCGCGATGCGTATCCGGCCGAAGGGCGCGCCGCCGGCCCTGCCGTTCGGGGACATCCTGGCGGCGGGTGCTCTGGGCGGCATCGGCTTCACGGTCTCGCTGCTGCTCGCCAACCTGGCGTTCGCCGACGACGGCGGCATCCGCGACCAGGCGATCCTCGGCGTGCTCGTCGGCTCGCTGATCGCCCTCGTGCTCTCGGGCATCATCGTGTCGCTGCGGGCGCGCTGGTACCGTCGGGTCGCGGCCGCGTCGTCGTGAGCGACACCGGCCGGAGCGCATCCGAAGGCATCGAAGGAGGAAGCGTGAGCACTGGCCCCGAACCCCGCGCGAACGTGGACGACCCGCTGCGCGCCGCGGCCGAGACCATGCGCCAGGTGCGCGAGCGCTGCGTGTGGTCGCAGCGCATCACCCACCGCGACCTGGTCCCGTACCTGATCGAGGAGTCGCACGAGGTCATCGACGCGGTCGAGAACGGCACTCGCGCCGATCTGCGCGAGGAACTCGGCGACCTGCTCTGGCAGGTGCTGTTCCACGCGGCGATCGCCGCGCAGGATCCGGACGACCCCTTCGACATCGACGACGTGGCGGAGACGCTGACCGAGAAGATGGTGCGCCGGCATCCGCACGTCTTCGCCGGTGAGGTGGCCACGACGCCGGAAGAGGTGCTCGTGCACTGGAATGCGGCGAAGGCCGCGGAGAAGCGCACCAGGACGAGCGTGCTCGACGGCGTGCCCCGGGGGATGCCGGCGCTCGCGCTCGCGCAGAAGCTCGTCGGGCGGGCCGCCGGGGCGGGGATCGTGCCACGGGCCGATGCCGCCGCTCCGGCATCCGAGGCCGAGCTCGGAGACGCGCTCCTCGCGCTGGTGGCGACCGCGCGTGCCGAGGGATGGGATGCCGAGCGCGCCCTGCGCGAGCGGCTGCGGACGCTCGAGGACGAGGTGCGCACGGCCGAGGCGCGCGCCTGAGACCGACCGGGCGCGGTCGCGGCGACGGACCTGGGAAGATGGGACCGTGGCTACTGTGAACCCGCCGCGCGGCATGCGCGACATCCTCCCCGCCGACAAGGCGCGCCGTGAGCGCGTGCTCTCCGTCATCCGCGACCGCTACCTCGCGCATGGATTCGACGAGATCGAGACGCCGGTCGTCGAGGACTACGACCGCCTGCACGCCGGCATCGGCGGCGACAACGAGAAGCTGTCGTTCAACATCCTGCGGCGGGGTCTCGACGTCGAAGCCATCCGCGCGGCGGCGGAGGATCCGGCCGAGCTGTCCGATCTCGGGCTGCGCTACGACCTCACCGTGCCGCTCGCCCGGTTCTACGCGAGCAACCGCGGACAGCTGCCCGGGGTGTTCCGCTCGATCCAGATCGGACCCGTCTGGCGAGCCGAGCGTCCGCAGAAGGGCCGCTACCGCCAGTTCGTGCAGTGCGACATCGACATCATCGGCGATGACTCCTCGCGCGCCGAGGCCGAGCTCATGGTCGCCTCGCTCGACGCCGTCGACGCCCTCGGACTCGAGGGCGCCACGGTACGGATCAACGACCGGCGCGTGCTGGACTGGATGCTCGACAGCTTCGGCTTCACGGCCGACGAGCGGCCGGGTGTGCTGATCACGATCGACAAGCTCGACAAGATCGGTCCGGAGGGCGTCGGGGCCGAGCTCCGCGAGCGAGCACTCCGCCAGGGGAGCAGCACGGAACCCGTCGACGCGTTCGAGGAGTTCCTGCGGCGTCCGCAGACCATGGAGTACAACCCCTACGGTGAGCGGCAGATCCGCAAGGCGCTGCCCGACGGTGCACCGGACGAGATCGTCGCGCACCTGGTCGGCATCGGCGACGCCGTGGCTGCCGGGCGTGCTTCGACAGGCCCTTCGACGGGCTCAGGGACCCAGGTGTCAGAGATCCCGCTCGTCTTCGACCCGTTCCTCGTGCGGGGGATGGGCTACTACACGGGCACGATCTTCGAGCTCGCGCACCCCTCGGTCGGATATTCGCTCGGCGGCGGCGGACGCTATGACGGCATGATCGGCCGCTTCCTCGGCCAGCAGGTTCCCGCCGTCGGGTTCTCGCTCGGGTTCGAACGCCTGGTCGACCTCGTGACGGCGGAACCGGATGCCGCGGCGGAAGCCGTCGTGCTCATCCACGACGCCGACGTTCCCGTCGGCGAGCTCGTCGCGCACAAGGCCCGTCTCATCGCGGGCGGTGCACGGGTTCGTCTCGAGCGTCGCACCAAGAACCTCAGGGCGCTGCTCGAGCGCTCGGCCGCCGACGGCTACACCGCGTTCGCGACGGTGTCGGCGGGCAGCGGCGAGCTGGAGCTCAAGCCCCTGTCCTGAGCCGCTGACCCGACCCGACTGTCCGGAGAAGGCACGGATGTCGGGCGGAGTTCATTCCGCGTTCACGACCGTCGTGTCGAATCGTGGCGTGAGCCGTATCCGCGTCCTGGTGCTCCGGGGTCTTGTCGCCGGCCTCGCGGTCGCGGCCGTCCTCGTCGGCATCCGTCTCGTCCTCACCCGGCAGGCGGCGCTCGCCAGGGAGCGGATCGGGAAGCCGCTGGGCGAGGAGTCGCTGGATGCCGATCGCGTCTGGCGCCGGTCGCTCGACGGCGACCCGATCGACCTGCTGATCCTCGGCGACTCGATCGCGGCCGGGCTCGGCGCGGAACGGCGCAAGGAGACGCTCGGCGGGCGGCTCGCGAAGGGACTGGCACGACGGATGCGCCGTCCCGTGCGCCTGCACACCGCGGCGGTCGTGGGCTCGGAGTCCCCGGATCTTCCGGCGCAGCTCGACGGGCTGTCCGCCGACTACCGTCCGCGCGTCGCCGTGATCGTCGTGGGCGGGAACGACGTCACGCATCGCCTTCCGCCTTCGCTCTCGGCCCAGCACCTGCACGAGTCGATCCGACGGCTGCGCGAGGCGGGTGCCGAGATCGTCGTCGGCACGTGTCCCGACCTCGGCGCGCTGCGCCCGGTGCCGCAGCCGCTCCGGCGCCTGGCCTCCAGCATGTCGCGCCGCCTCGCCGACATCCAGGCGGAGACGGCGCGGCACGCGGGCGCCGAACCCGTCGACCTGCGTCGCGCGGTCGGGCCGATGTTCTTCGACGAGCCGGAGGCGATGTTCAGCCTCGACCGCTTCCACCCGAGCGCTCTAGGCTACCGGCGCACGGCGGAGGCGCTGCTCCCTGCCGTGTGCCGCGCTGCCGAGGTCGCCGTCAGCTCGCGGCGTCCGTCGGCGCCGAGGTGAACGACTCGGCCCATTCGGCCACGCGCCGGCTGCTCTCCTCGTCGGAGATGTCCTCGACCCGGGTCATCACCGACCAGCGCACGCCGAACGGATCGCGGATGCTGGCGAAACGGTCGCCCGACACGAACGGCGCGGGAGCTTCGCGCACGGTCGCTCCCGCGGCGACGGCCTTCTCGACCACCGCGTCGACGTCGGGCACGTACAGGCCCATCGAATAGCAGTCGTCGTCGCCCTCGGGCGAGGGGACGAGGTGGTAGTCGGGGCTCGGCTCGCCGAGCTGGAGGAGCCCGAGCCCGAAGTCGAGGTCGGCGTGGGCGACGACGCCGCCGAACTCGGTCACGTCGACGACGCGCGCGCCGAAGACGTCCCGGTAGAACTCGATCGCCTGCTTCGCTCCCGGGATCGCGAGGAAGGGCGTGAGCGACGTCGCGCTGTTCGGTCGTCCGTCTGTCGTGTAGGTGCCGTTCGCGCCGGTGGTGGGGGTCTCATCAGTCATGTCCTCACGGTACGAGGGGCAGGATGCCGGCGGCTTGAAGATCTGCGCCAACCTCGGTCCTCCGCGGTGTCGGGGCCGGACCCTACGCTGGGCCCATGGTGAATCCGACCCGCGGCATCCTGTACCCGGCGCGCCTGCCGGAGTTCCATCGGCTGCCGGCACCGGCCGATGCGGCAGACCTCGTCGCGTGGTTCTGGATCCCCGAGTGGGACATCGCCCCGGGGCGCTCGTCCCGGCAGGAGGTCGTCTCGTATCCCGCGCTCAACCTCGTGGTCGAGCCGGAGGGGGTCTCGCTGTCGGGCGCGACGACCCGCGTGTCGCACCGCGACCTGCGCGGACGCGGCTGGGCCGTGGGGGCTCTGCTGCGCCCCGCCGCGGTGCCCGCTCTCGTCGAGGAGCCGGCTGCGCTCATCGACACCGAGGCACGGGTCGACGCGCCGGGACTGCTCGATGCCGTGACCGCGGCCATGGAGTCGGGCGAGGGGCACAGGGAGCGCGCGGTCGCGTCGTTCTCGCGGTGGCTCGGCGAGCGGATCGGCCGACCCGGCGAGGCCGCACGTCAGGCGAACGCCCTGTCCGACGCACTGATGGGGGAGGACGCCGCGCTCACGCCCGAGGAGGCGGCCATGCGACTGGCGGTGTCGGTGCGCACGCTGCAGCGGATGACGCACCGGCACGTGGGTCTGTCGCCCGCCGCGATGATCCGTCGGCGGCGTCTGCAGGAGGCGGCCCAGCTGGTCCGCGACGAGCCGGCGACCGATCTCGCGAGGATCGCCGCCGAACTCGGGTACGCCGATCACGCGCACCTGACGCGGGACTTCCAGTCCGTGCTCGGGATCGCTCCGCGGATGTACCGCTCCGCGTCCGCCGTCGACTCAGCGGCGGGCGAGGCGCAGGCGCAGCATCCGGTACCCGACGCCGCAGACGACGACCGCCGTCCCGACGAGTGAGGCGATGACCGGCAGGCTGTTCACGAGCACGAGGCAGCCGAGCGCCCCGATGACCTGCAGCACGCGCGGATAGCGGCGCGCGGGTCCGGTCTGCCGGAAGGCCGCCGCATTGGCGATCAGGTAGTACAGCAGCACCCCGAACGAGGAGAAGCCGATCGCGTCGCGGAGATCCGCGACGAGCACGATGCCGATGACGATCGCGGCGATCACGATCTCTGCGCGCTGCGGCACCTGACGACGCTCGTCGACCTTCGCCAGGAACCGCGGCACGTCGCTCTCGCGGGCCATCGCGAGGGTCGTGCGTCCGATGCCCGTGAGCAGGGCGAGCAGCGCGCCGAGGGAGGCCGCGGCGGCGGCCACCCGGATGAGCGGTGCGAGCGCGGGCCATCCGGCGGCGACGAGGAGATCGGCCAGCGGGGCGGTCGACGAGGCGGCGTCGCCCCCGAGCACGAGGATGACCGCGAGGCCCACCAGGGCGTAGACGACGACCGCGCCGCCGAGGGCGAGCACGATCGCGCGGGGGATCGTGCGCGCGGGATCGACGACCTCCTCGCCCATGGTCGCGATCCGCGCATAGCCGGCGAACGCGAAGAACAGCAGCCCGGCGCCCTGCAGCACCCCGTACGCGGAGGCGTCGGGGAGCGGAGGAGGCGATGCCGCGGCGGCGGACCCGAACCCGACGGCGACCGTGACGGCGAGACCGAGCAGCGAGCACGCCACGAGGATCCGCGTCAGCAGGGCGGTGCGGGTCACTCCGAAGCAGTTCACCGTGGCGAGGGCCGCCACCGCGACCACGGCGACCGGCGTCTGCCAGCCCTCGGGGGCGGCGTACGCGGCGAACGTCATGGCCATCGCCGCGCAGCTCGCGATCTTGCCGATCACGAAGCTCCACCCGGCGATGAATCCCCACCAGGGGCCGATCTCCGCACGGGCGTAGGCGTAGGTGCCTCCGGCGACGGGATGCACCGCGGCCAGCTGGGCCGACGAGGTGGCGTTGCAGAACGCCACGACGGCGGCGATCGCGAGAGCGATGAGGATGCCGCTGCCGGCCACGCCCATCGCGGGAGCCCACACCGCGAACACGCCGGCTCCGATCATGGAGCCCAGGCCGATCGCGACGGCGTCTCCGAGCGTCAGTCGGCGGGCGAGGAGCATGCCGACATCGTCGCACGCCCAGGTGAACGACAGGGGTCGAGTCAGCCGCGTGCGGCGGTGACCCGCTTCTTCTCGCGGATGTAGACCTCCCGGCGCACCTTCGCGACGATGTCTCCGTCACGGTCGGTGATCACGGTCTCGAACCACTCGAGCACCTTCGCTCCGCCGCGGGCGCGCTCGCGGATCTCGTCGGCCTTCTCCTTCGAGACCTCGAACTCGGCGGTGAGCACGCCGCGCCCCGGCTTGAGGAACTCGATCTCGCCGCGCGTGTCCCACACGACGTGATCGCGCCCGAGCTGATGCATAACCAGCATGAAGAAGTAGGGGTCGGTCATCGCCGACATCGAGCCGCCGAACGCCGTCTTGACGTAGTTGCGGGTGAAGACGTTCACGTGGAGCTCGACGGTCGCGTGGGTCCAGTCCTCGCTGAACCGGCGGATGCGGATGCCGCTGAAGAGGTTCGGGATCCAGAGACTCATGCCGATCGCCAGACGGCGGGGAGTGATGCGCATGGCGCCAGTGTCCCGGATGCGCGCCACACCGTCCAAGACGACTGGAGGGTTGCCACAGTTGTTCTAGTTCACTTAGAATAAGTAGCGATTTGAAAGAGAGGACTCCGATGCTGATCCGAGTGGACACCGACAGCTCTCGACCGCTGTACGACCAGGTCGCGGCGTCCGTCCGCTCCGACATCCTCGCCGGTGCTCTCGTTCCGGGAGACCGGCTGCCCGCGGCGCGCGACGTCGCCGAAGCCCTCGACATCAATCAGCACACCGTTCTCCACGCTTATCAGCGGCTGCGCGACGAGGGACTCGTCGACCTCCGTCGCGGCAGGGGAGCGGTGATCGCGGGGTCGGCGGCGCCGCTGGCCGAGCTCGCGCAGGAGATCGACGCGCTCGTGCGCCGGGCCGGTGCCCTCGGCGTCTCCGCCGAGACGCTCGCCGGCATCGTGCACGCGCATCGCGATCCACGATCCGAGAAGAACGCCCCCAGGAACCCCGAGGAGGTCTCGCCATGACCGCACACGACCTGACCCGCATACCGCCGGCGCCGCTGCGCAGAGCGCGTCTCACCTTCTTCCTCGTCGCGGTCGTCGTGCCCGTCGTGATCTCGGCCATCGGCGTCGCGGTGATCGTCGCCTGGCTGCCGTCGATGCCTGACCAGGTCGCCGTCCACTGGGGTGTCAGCGGCGCCGACGGGTTCGCCCCGGCATCCACCTACCTCTGGATCCTGCTCGGGGTCGGTCTGGTGCTCCCCGTTCTCATGGCGATCACGACGTTCGCCGCGGTGGGTGCGCACTGGGGCGGCGCCGCACGGCTCATGGGCGCACTCGCCGCGGGCCTCGCCGCCTTCGCCACCGCCATGAGCCTCGGCTCGCTCGCGATGCAGCGCGATCTCGCGCCCGAGGCCGACGTGCCGGGCATCGGCCTCGTGATGCTCGGATCGTTCGCCGCGCTCGCGGCCGTCGGTGCCGTCGCCTGGGCGGTGCAGCCCCGGGTCGGCCCCGAGTCGGGTCCCACGCTCGAATCACGTCAGATCGTGCGCATCGCCGAGGGGGAGCGCGTCGTCTGGCTGGCCACGACCTCGATGCCGCGCGCCGCGGTCGCCGTCCTCCTGCTGCTCCTGCTCTCGCTCGCCGCGCTCGCCGCCTTCATGCTCGGTACTGGGGTGCAGGGCGGGTGGGTCGTCGCGGTCGTCGTGCTCGTCGTCGCCTTCGCGATGGTGGCCACCACCGCGTTCCGTGTGCGCGTGACGCCCGAGGGATTCGCCGCCAGGGCGCTGATCGGCTGGCCCCGCATCGAGATCCCGCTCGACGAGGTCGAGTCCGCGCGCGCGGTCGATGTCTCGCCGTTCGGGGAGTTCGGCGGGTGGGGGTGGCGCATCGCCCTGGACGGGCGGACCGGCATCGTGATCCGCCGCGGACCCGCGATCGAGGTCGCGCGTCGCGGCCGACGACCGTTCCTCGTGACGATCGACGGCGCCGAGGAGGCCGCGGCGCTGCTCCAGGCCTACGTGGACCGTGCACGTCTGCGCGGCGCGACCCGGACCGACCAGGGAAAGGCGACCTCATGAACGACTCCACGCCGCTCGAGACGCGACGGGTGCCCTGGGGTGCCGTCATCGTCTTCACTGTGCTCGCCTGCGGTCTCGCCTGGCTGGTCGCGCTGCCTCTGTGGCTCGGCGACGGCCTGGCGGAGCCCCTGGCCGCCGCACTGCTGCCGGTGATGATGCTGACGCCTGCCATCGCGGCGCTCGTCGTCACCTTCGCGCTGCGCACCCCGGCGCGCGGGGAGCGCGCGCGGTTCCTGGGTCTGTGGCCGCTGCGTCCGGCGAAGCGCATCGTCTGGCTGATGGTCGCCGCCTGGCTGGTGCCGCCGCTGCTGGTCGGGCTGAGCATCCTCGTGTCCGCCGCCCTCGGCTTCGTCCGGCTCGATCTCACGTTCGCCGCCTTCGCCGCGGAGCTGCAGAAGGCTCTTCCTGCGGGCGCGCCGATGCCACCGGTCGAGGTGGTCGTGTTCGCACAGATCGCGATGATCCCGCTGGCGGCGCTCCTCAACGCGATCCCCGCGTTCGGCGAGGAGCTCGGCTGGCGGGGATGGCTGGTCCCCGCCCTCCGTCCGCTCGGCACGTGGCCGACGCTGCTTCTCAGCGGCGCGATCTGGGGCGTCTGGCACAGCCCGGTCATCCTCCTCGGCTACAACTTCGGCCGCACCGACCTGAGCGGGGTGCTCCTGATGATCGGCGGCTGTGTCGCCTGGGGCATCCTGCTCGGCTGGCTGCGACTGCGCTCGGCGTCGGTCTGGCCGGCGGTCCTCGCGCACGGTTCGCTCAACGCCGCCGGCGGGCTCATCGTCCTCTTCGCCGCTGCGAAGCCCGACCTGGGCCTGGCCGGACCGCTCGGGGTCGCCGGCTGGATAGTCCTCGCCGTCGTGATCGGGGTCCTCGCGGCCACCGGGCAGTTCCGGCGGCAGCCGGAACTCGCCGGCGCACCGGGAAGGCTGCTCTCCGCTCCACGCTCTTGACTCGTCGCCGGGCCGACGGTTGGCTGAGGGCATGGAATCCACCCCCGCAGCATGGACGCAGGCCGACGCCTTCCTCGCCGACACCCTGGTCGGACACGACCCGGCGCTCGAGGCGGCGCTCGAGGCGCAGCGCGCAGCCGGCCTTCCCGAGATCGAGGTGGCTCCGGTGGCCGGCAAGCTGCTCGACCTCCTCGTCCGCATCAGCGGCGCGAGGCGGGTGCTCGAGATCGGCACGCTCGGCGGGTACTCCACGATCTGGCTGGCCCGCGCTGTCGGCCCGGAGGGGAGGGTCGTGACGATCGAGGCAGAGGCGGACAACGCCGCCGTCGCACGAGCCAGCATCGACGCAGCCGGCGTGGGCGATCGCGTCGACATCCGCGTCGGACGCGGCGCCGACGTGCTGCCGACTCTCATCGCCGGATTCGACCTGGTGTTCATCGACGCCGACAAGGAGTCCAACACCGTCTACCTCGACTGGGCGGCGAAGCTCGGCCATCCGGGGACGGTGATCGTGCTCGACAACATCGGGCGCGAGGGCGAGATCGTGCGCGACGATTCGACGGACTCCAAGGTGATCGGCACCCGCGACGGGCTGCGGATGCTGGGCGACGACCCGCGGTTCGACGCGACGGCTCTGCAGACGGTCGGCGCGAAGGGCTGGGACGGCGTCGCGCTCGCGCTGGTCGTCTGACGGGTCCCTGAGCTCGTCGAAGGGCCGGGCTAGACTGAGCGCGGACCGACGACGCTCCACACAACGTTTTCTCTGAGCAAGGAGCACATCAGTGGCACTGATCGAGGCTGTAGGCGCACGCGAGATTCTCGACTCGCGCGGAAACCCGACCGTCGAGGTGGAGGTGCTCCTCGACGATGGCATCGTCCAGCGGGCCGCCGTCCCCTCCGGTGCATCCACCGGTGCGTTCGAGGCGTACGAGCTGCGCGACGGAGACAAGAGCCGCTATGGCGGCAAGGGCGTGCTCAAGGCCGTCGAGGCCATCATCGACGAGCTGGGCCCGGCCATCGAAGGCGTCGAGGCGAGCGAACAGCGCATCGTCGACGAGATCCTCATCGAGGTCGACGGCACCGAGAACAAGAAGCGCGTCGGCGCCAACGCCATCCTCGGCGTCAGCCTCGCGGTCTCGAAGGCCGCGGCGGACTCCGCCGACCTTCCCCTCTTCCGCTACCTCGGCGGCCCGAACGCGCACGTGCTGCCCGTTCCGCTGTTCAACGTCATCAACGGCGGCGAGCACGCCGACAACGGCATCGACATGCAGGAGTTCTTCCTCGCACCGATCGGCGCCGAGACCTACTCCGAGGCGCTCCGGTGGGGTGTCGAGACCTACCACGTGCTCCGGGCCGAGCTGAAGGCCGCCGGCTACGCCACGGGCCTCGGCGACGAGGGCGGCTTCGCCCCCGACCTGCCCAGCAACCGCGAGGGCCTCGACTTCCTGGTCAAGGCGATCGAGAAGGCGGGCTTCACGCCCGGCTCCGACATCGCCCTCGGCCTCGACGTCGCCGCCACCGAGTTCTTCAAGGACGGCGTCTACCGTCTCGACAACAAGGACTGGGACGCCGCCGCGCTGACCGAGTACTACGTCGGTCTGGTCAACGACTTCCCGATCGTCACGATCGAGGATGCTCTCGCCGAGGACGACTGGGACAACTGGAAGCACCTCACCGATGCGCTCGGCACCAAGGTCCAGCTCGTGGGCGACGACCTGTTCGTCACCAACCCGCAGCGCCTCGCCGACGGCATCAAGCGCGGCGTCGCGAACTCGCTGCTCGTGAAGGTCAACCAGATCGGCACGCTCACCGAGACGTTCGACGCGGTCAGCCTGGCGCAGCGCTCGGGCTACACGGCGATGCTCTCGCACCGCTCGGGCGAGACCGAGGACACCACGATCGCCGACCTCGTCGTCGCGACGAACGCGGGTCAGATCAAGGCGGGTGCGCCTGCCCGCAGCGAGCGCGTCGCGAAGTACAATCAGCTTCTGCGCATCGAGGAGGAGCTGGGCGACGCCGCTGTGTTCGCCGGGCGTTCGGCCTTCCCTCGCTACCAGGGCTGAGCCCGGCCCGCGCTCAGAAAGAAGTCAGATTCACACCGCCTGAGCGGTGACCGGAGGAGGAGCCGTGGTACGACGACCGGCTCCTCCTTCGGCGTCTCCGAAGGCTCCGGCGTCCCCGCCGTCGACGCCCAAGAAGGGGCGCGCCAAGGCCGACGCTCGAGCGGCGTCTGCGCCGCGGCGGAAGCGCGCCAAGGGGAGCACGCAGGGTGTCGATGTCCGCGAGTGGGCTTCCGGCATCCGTCTCTCCGCCTTCTCCGTCATCATGCTGTCCCTCGTCGTGCTGGGAGCGTGGGTGCTCGTGCCGACACTCGGCACGTTCATCGATCAGCGGCAGAAGATCGCGGCGCTCGAGGCCTCCGTGAAGGTCAGCGAGGACGAGATCGCGGATCTCATCGCGGAGCGCGAGCGCTGGAGCGATCCCGCCTACATCACGACCCAGGCCCGCGAGCGCCTGTACTACGTGAAGCCGGGGGAGGTCGTGTACCTGATCGACAACGACCTCGACCCTTCCGCGCTTCCGCGGGAGCAGGATCCGATCAGCGACACTCTCGAGGAGAAGCCGGCGGACTGGATGCCGCAGCTGCTGCGCACCCTCGTCTCGACGGGGCTCAGCGACACCGCGGCCGTCGCTCCCTGAGTGTTCGCTCCGAGCATCCTCCCTGGCGGCTCCCCTACGCTGGTGGGGTGACCACGCCGCCTTTCCCCGCCCCCACGCCCGCCGAGCTCGCCGTCGTCTCGGCGCAGCTCGGCCGCCCTGCACGCGGTGTGGTCGGCATCGCGGCGCGATGCGCCTGCGGCAATCCGACGGTCGTCGCCACGACACCGCGGCTGCCCGAAGGAACGCCGTTCCCGACCTTCTACTACCTGACCCACCCGTCCGCGACGGCGGCGATGTCGACCCTCGAGGCCACGCAGGTGATGCCGGAGCTCGCGGCTCTCCTCGCCGACGACGAGGCGGTCGCAGCCGGCTATCTCGCCGCACACGAGGCGTATCTGGCCGATCGCGGGCGGTTCGGCGACGTGCCGGAGATCGACGGCATCTCGGCGGGCGGCATGCCCACCCGCGTCAAGTGCCTGCACGCCCTCGCGGGGCATGCGCTCGCGGCAGGGCCGGGCGTGAATCCGATCGGTGACATCGCACTCGAACGATCCTCCTGGTCGCCGTCGGTGTGCCGCTGCGAGGACCCCGGTGCGGCAACCCGCGACGAGGCGGCGCGGTCGGCGTGAGCCCGCGACGGATGCTGCGCAGCGTCACGGCCCTCGCGGTCGTGGCGGCATCCGTCCTGCTCCTCGGCGCGACGGCGACGCCTCCGCCGATCCCCGACAACCCCACCGATCCGGTGCGCGCGTCGGAGTACTGGCTCGACGGGGCCAAGATCCGCGAGGCCTGGAAGACGACCAGGGGCGCCGGCGTCACGATCGCGGTGATCGACACGGGCATCGGCAAGGTTCCGCAGACGTTCGGCGACGCCGTGATCGGCGGGACCGACGTCTCCGGGACCGGCACCCCCGACGGCCGCACGCCGGTCGGAGCGGTCGACGGGAACCACGGATCCTGGGTGGCGTCGCTGGCCGCCGGCCGCGGATCCCCCGACGGCACCGGCATGATCGGCGTCGCCCCCGAGGCGAACCTCCTGTCCATCTCCGTGGGGTTCGGTGCGGCGGCGGCCGTGCCGTTCACCGAGCAGGTCGCCAAGGCGATGCGTTGGGCCGTCGACAACGGCGCCGACGTCATCAACCTGTCGTTCACCACGAACACGCTCGACTGGGATGAGAGCTGGGACGACGCGTTCCTCTACGCCTTCGAGCACGATGTCGTCGTCGTGGTCGCCGCGGGCAACCGGGGGAGCGGCACCGACATCATCGGTGCGCCGGCCACGATCCCCGGCGTCCTGACCGTCGGCGGCGTCGATCAGACCGGTACGGCCAGCGTCGAGGCCTCCACGCAGGGGATCACGATCGGCATCTCCGCTCCCAGCGAAGGTCTGCTGGGCGTCTCCGCGAACGGCGAGGTCGTCTCCTGGAGGGGCACCAGCGGTGCCGCCCCGATCGTGGCCGGCGTCGCGGCGCTGATCCGCTCGGCGCATCCCGACATCAAGGCGATCGACGTCATCAACCGGATCATCAAGACCGCGATGCCCGTCGCCGACGCCGTGAAGCCGAGGGATCCGCTGTACGGCTTCGGGCTCGTCGATGCGGCGGCGGCGATCTCCGCCGACATCGCCCCGGTGGACGAGAATCCCATGGGGGATCTCGCCGAATGGATCCACTTCTTCCGGCGCGCCGACACCGAGCCGCAGCCCGAGCCGACGATCACTCCGGTCGCCGTCGAGCCGCTCCCGGATGCCGACGCGCCGACCGAGGCGGGCTCACCGCTGCTTCCCAGCGCTGATTCGCTGCGCTACGGTACCCTGCCGCTCATCGCCCTCACAGTCCCTGGTATCCTGATAGCGCTTGGCGTCACCGCAGCTGCCCGGCGAATCCGATCGGCGCGCGTTTCTCGTACGCCACATTCCTGACTCCAAGGAGTTGTTCCCCTGTGCCTCAGAACAGCACTGTGCCCAAGATTCTGATCGTCGGTGGAGGCTACGCGGGCTTCTACAGCGCGTGGAAGCTCGAGAAGCACCTGCGCAAGGGCGAGGCGGAGGTGACCATGGTCGACCCGCTGCCGTACATGACGTACCAGCCGTTCCTCCCCGAGGTCGCCGCGGGCTCGATCGAGGCTCGGCACTCCGTGGTCGCGCACCGACGTCACCTCAAGCGCACGAACGTCATCACCGCCAAGGTGACGAACATCAACCACGCCGAGAAGACCGCGACGATCACGCCGCCGCTCGGTGAGCCGTACGAGTTCGCGTACGACCAGATCGTCGTGACCGCCGGCGCCGTCTCGCGCACGTTCCCGATCCCGGGCATCGCCGACAACGCGATCGGCCTCAAGACGATCGAAGAGGCCGTCGCGATCCGCGACCGCCTCATGTCGAACTTCGACAAGGCGGCGTCCCTGCCCGCCGGTCCCGAGCGCGACCGACTGCTCACCGTCATCGTCGTCGGCGGTGGCTTCGCCGGTATCGAGGTGTTCGCCGAGCTGCGTTCGCTCGCCTCGTCGCTGGTGTCGAAGTACCCGCAGCTGACGTTCGACGACACGCACTTCCACCTCATCGAGGCGATGGGCCGCATCATGCCCGAGGTCTCGCTGAAGACGAGCGAGTGGGTGCTCAAGGACCTCGCCAAGCGCGGTGCGAACGTGCACCTCGACACGCAGCTCACCAGCGCTGTCGACGGAAACGTCGAGCTCTCCACCGGTGAGGTCATCCCGACCGACCTGATCGTCTGGACCGCCGGTGTCATGGCGAACCCGACCGTCGTCCGCGGCGGCGACCTGCCCGTCGAGGAGCGCGGTCGCATCCAGACCCGCGCGGACCTGCGCGTCGGCACCCCCGAGGCTTTCGTCGAAGGCGCCTGGGCTGCCGGTGACGTCTCGGCCGTCCCTGATCTCTCCGGCGGTGGCGTCGGCGGCTTCTGCGTGCCGAACGCCCAGCACGCGGTGCGTCAGGCGAAGCTGCTCGCGAAGAACATCGTCGCCGTGCTCCGCGGGGAGACCCCGAAGGAGTACTTCCACAAGAACATGGGCGCCGTGGCCGGTCTCGGCCTCTACAACGGTGTCTTCCAGTCCGGAAAGCTCGCGCTCAAGGGCTTCGTCGCGTGGGTCGCCCACCGCGGCTACCACGGCCTCGCGATGCCCACGTGGGAGCGCAAGTTCCGCGTGATCTGGGGCTGGTGGAACAACCTGTGGCTCGGCCGCGACCTGGTGAACCTCGAGACCGTGCAGAACCCGCGCTACGTCTTCGAGGAGTTCGCGGCACGTCCGCGTGCAGCCGCTCCCGCCGCGCCCGCCGTTCCGGCCTCGCCGTCGTCGGATGCCGCGACGACCACCGCCGTGACCGGCGCGGTCCCCGACGACAAGGCCCCGGTCGACGCTGCCGCGACGGAGAAGGCTCCGGCAGCGGAGAAGGCTCCGGCCGCGAAGTCTCCGGCGGCGAAGAAGGCTCCGGCCAAGAAGGCTCCGGCCAAGAAGCCTGTCGCCGAGAAGGTCGCCGCCAAGTAGCACCTCGGCTCAGCCCGTCCGAACAGCCCTCCCTCTGCCGGGGAGGGCTGTTCGCGTTCCAGGGCGCGGCGTGGAGGTCACGCATAGCTCGGCTCGGTAGTGTCGAGCGCGCAAGGGGAGTACTCCCGTCTGCGGCGGAGTCGTCATTACGGACACGAGATCGTGTCCCGGCCCGTCGGCCCGAGAGGGTGGAGGAGACCTTGGCACCCGCTCTGCGGGCTGCCTCGACTCTTGCCGTCGTCCGACGTCGTGGAATCCCGGTGGTCCGCACCGCTCCACGAAAGGGACCATCATGGGAAAGCTCTCCCGCTTGATCGGCATCGCCTCCGAAGCCCTGGAGAAGAACTCCGGGTCCGCGCGCAGCGGCAGTCCCGCTGACGGATCCCGGTCATCGACCGATTGGGGCGGCGTGCTCCGCGGCGCCGTCGACGCCGTGCGAGGTCCGTCGGAGAGTGCCGGGCACCACGCAGAACGCCGGGTGCCCGCCCCGCCGTCGCCTCCCGCCGCCGCAGACCCGTACGCGCCGCCGCCCGCTCCCGGTGCGACGGCAGCGCACGTCGGATCGGCCTCGGGAGCTCGAGCGGCCACGACAGGGACCGACGCCGATCGAGCCGCGATCGCGCGCTACGACTACCTGATGAAGACCGCAGATCCGCAGCGCATCGAGCAGATCCATCGTGACGCGTTCGCCCGCCTGACGCCGCAGCAGCGCACCCTGGTCGAGGAGCGCATGCGCGCGGAACTCGCACCGGGCGAGCGCCCGCACTCCTCCTCGCCGGAAGACCTCGCGCGCGCGGCCGGACGCGCCGAGGCCCTGCGTCCGGGTCGGATGCGCGGACTCCTGTCCCGCGTCCGCGGGAGCGGGACGGGCGGTGCCGCGGTCCTGGCCGGAGGCGCGGCGGTCGGCATCCTCGGTGCGGTCGCGGGCGGCGCGGTGCTCAGCACCGTCGCTGCTCCGCTCCTGGAGCAGGCTGCGGGGCTCGGCGTCGACTTCAGCGCTCTGGCAGAGGGTGTCGATCTGGAGGCGCTCGCCTCGGGCGTCGATGTGGAAGCGTTCACCGGCGGTGCGGAGGAGCTGATGGGATCCGCCGGCGAGGCGGTGTCGGGGCTCGGCGAGACCGCGACCGGCTGGGGCGAGCGTCTCGGCGACCTCGGGATCCCGGGGCTCGGCGACATCTTCGGACGATAGGCGGGGATCGCATGACGGATGCCGACCACGGCTTCACCGGCCTGAGCGGTTTCGCGGCCGACGTCCTCACCGCACTCGGAGACATCGGTGTCGGGGTGCTCGTCTTCCTCGAGGTGCTGGTGCCGCCCATCCCGAGCGAGGTGATCCTGCCGTTCGCCGGCTATCTCAGCCAGAGCGGACAGCTGACCCTCGGATGGCTCCTCTTCTGGAGCACGCTCGCGTCGTGGCTGGGAGCGCTGCTCCTCTACGGGCTGGGATCGGCCATCGGCATGGCGCGGGCGATCCGGCTGCTCGCCGGCACGCGCCTCGTCAGCAGGTCCGATCTCGAGCGGGGCGCGGCCTGGTTCGCGCGGAGCGGCGCGTGGACCGTGCTCGTCGGCCGCATGGTGCCGGGCGTGCGCAGCCTGATCTCGATCCCGGCCGGGGCATCGCGCATGAATCTGCTCACATTCAGCGTCTACACGATCCTCGGCAGCGGGCTGTGGAATGCGCTGCTCCTGGGAGTGGGCGCGGCGCTCGGCACGCAGCACGAGCAGCTCGAGCACTACCTCGGATACCTGGACTACGCCGTGTACACGGCCATCGCGATCGCACTGGTGGTCCTGGTCGTGCGACGGATACGCGAGGCGGCCGCTGCTCGACGGGAACCTGCCGTGATCGACGAGTGAGGATCGGGCGTGCCCCCGCTGGGACTCGAACCCAGACTGAAGCGATTTTAAGTCGCCTGCCTCTGCCATTGGGCTACGGGGGCCACGCCGCCAGCCTATCGGCGACCGGCGCGTGCGACGGGGTGCCGCCGGACGTGATCCGGAGTCCGAGAAGCCATAAGGTGGGGGAGTGCTCGACCTCACCGAAGAACTGAGCCCCGTTCCGGGTGCCCCCGTGGTTGCCCCCGAGTGGCAGGATCCGGCTCGATACTGGCCTCGCCTCTCCGCCGCGACGCAGCACCTGTCCGCGCCGGTCGCGGTGATCGACCGAGAGGCGCTGCGCTACAACGCGATGGACATGCTGGTGCGCTCCGGTGGCCTGCCCATCCGCGTCGCATCCAAGTCGGTGCGCGTGCGTGCGGTCCTGGACGCCGTCCTGAAGCTCCCCGGGTACCGCGGCATCCTCGCGTTCACTCTCGCGGAGGCCCTCTGGCTCGCCGAGACCCACGACGACATCGTGCTCGCCTACCCGACGGTGGACCGGACGAGCCTCGAGATCCTGTTCGCCGATGAGCAGGCGGCGCGCCGCATCACGCTCATGGTCGACGACCCGGCGCATCTCGACCTCATCGACAGCATCAAGGGGCCGGGCGAACGTCCGGAGATCCGCGTCGCAGTCGATGTCGACGCCTCGTGGAAGTCTTCGGTCCTCGGGCACATCGGCGTCCGCCGCTCGGCGCTCTTCACCGCGGGAGAGGTCGCCGGCTTCGCCCGGAAGGTCATCGCGCGCCCCGGTTTCCGGCTCGTGGGTCTGCAGATGTACGACGCGCAGATCGCCGGTCAGGGCGATGACGCCGGGTCCGATGCGCCGCTGATCCGCATGGTGCAGGCGCGGTCGCGCGCCGAGCTGCGCGAGCGCCGGGCGGCGATCGTCGAGGCCGTCACCGCCCTCGCGCCGATGGAGTTCCTCAACGGCGGAGGCACGGGGTCGCTCGAGTTCACCGGCAGCGACGAGTCCCTCACCGAGGCGAGTGCCGGCAGCGGGCTCCTCGGTGGTCACCTGTTCGACGGCTATCGGTCGTTCCAGCCGGCTCCGGCATCCGCCTTCGCCTTCGATGTCGTCCGTCGTCCGGCTCCCGACATCGCGACCGTGCTCGGCGGGGGGTGGATCGCATCGGGCCCGCCCGTCGCCTCACGTCAGCCGAAGCCGGTCTGGCCGCAAGGTCTCCGGACTCTCACTCGCGAGGCCGCCGGCGAGGTGCAGACACCGCTGCAGGGCCCCGCGGCGACCTCTCTCGGCGTCGGGGACCGGGTCTGGTTCCGGCACGCGAAGAGCGGCGAGCCGGCCGAGCGGATCGAGCGGTACCACCTCGTCTCCGGTGACGAGATCATCGACGAGCTGCCGACCTACCGCGGCGAGGGAAAGGCGTTCCTGTGACGAGAATCGGCGGCACCTGGCAGAACTGGGGGCGGTCGGCGTCGGTCCGTCCTGTGCGAGTGGAGCGTCCGCGCAGCCCCGAGGGTGTGCAGCGGGCGGTGATCGCCGCCGTGCACCACGGGCTCACGGTGAAGGCGGTGGGTGCCGGTCACAGCTTCACGGGCATCGCCGTCGCGCCGGGCGTGCTGCTGGAACTCGACGACATGCAGGGCCTGGTCTCGGCGGACGCCGTCACCGGGCGCGTGACCCTGCTCGCGGGCACCCGGCTGCATCGGATCCCGGCGCTCCTCGCGCCGTACGGCCTGGCGATGGAGAACCTCGGAGACATCGATCGGCAGTCGATCTCCGGGGCGATCTCGACCGGCACACACGGCACCGGCGCTGCTTTCGGCGGGCTCGCCACCCAGGTCGTCGGCCTCACGATCATCACGGCCGCCGGCGAGTTCCTCCGCATCGACGAGCAGCAGAACAGCGAACTCCTGCCCGCCGCCGCGCTCGGACTCGGCGCGCTCGGCATCATCGTCGAGGTCACCCTCCAGTGCGTCCCGACGTTCGTCATGCACGCGGTCGACGAGCCGATGCCGCTGGAGGACGTGCTGGATCAGCTCGAGAGCCACGTCTCGGCATCCGACCACTTCGAGTTCTACTGGTTCCCGCACACCGATGTCGCGCTCACCAAGCGGCAGTCCCGCCTGCCCGAATCGGCTGTGCGCAAGCCGCTCCCGACGGTGGGGAAGTGGATCGACGAGACTCTGCTGTCCAACGGCGTCTATCGGCTCGTGTGCGCGGCAGGACAGCTCGTCCCGGCCGTCACCCCGCCGTTCAGTCGGCTGGCGGTGAAGCTCACCGGAGATCGCGAGTACACCGACCTGTCGAATCGCGTCCTCACGCAGAGCCGCACGGTGCGCTTCCGCGAGATGGAATACGCGATCCCCGCCGAGAACGTCGTCCCGGCGTTCCGCGCCGTGCGAGAGCTCATCGACCGCCGGGGCTGGCGCATCGAGTTCCCCGTCGAGGTGCGCTTCGCCGCGCAGGACGACCGGTGGCTCTCCACGGCCCACGGGCGAGCGAGCGCCTACATCGCCGTGCACCGCTACTGGCGTGCCGATCCGACGGAGTACTTCGGGGCCGTCGAGGCCATCATGCAGGAGCACGGAGGGCGGCCGCACTGGGGCAAGCTCCACACGCAGACCGCCGAGACGCTGCGCGAGATCTACCCGCGGTTCGACGACTTCGTCGCCGTGCGCGACCGCCTCGACCCCGAGCGTCGGTTCAGCAACCGCTATCTCGACCGCGTGCTGGGCGACTGACCTGCTCGGACGGCGCCGGAGCGCGTGATCCCCAGTGCACGTGCAGACAGCGCGTCTAGGATGAGAGAAACACGAGGAAGGGTGGGCCTCTGATGGAATGGCTCGTGCCAGTACTGATCGTCGTCGGAGTGATCCTGCTCGTCGGCATCTATCTCTGGGCCACGTACAACTCGCTGGTGCAGCTGAACGTCCGCGTCGATGAGGCGTGGAGCGGCATCACGGTGCAGCTCAAGCGACGAGCCGACCTCATCCCGAACCTCATCGAGACGGTCAAGGGGTATGCCTCCCATGAGAAGGCCGTCTTCGAGAACGTCACGCGCGCACGCGCCGAGACGCTGTCCGCGGGCGGTCCCGGGGAAGCCGGCATCGCCGAGGGACACCTGCAGCAGGCGCTGCGCAGTCTCTTCGCCGTCGCCGAGGCGTACCCGCAGCTGCAGGCGAGCCAGAACTTCCTCCAGCTCCAGCAGGCGATCGTCGACACCGAGGACAAGATCCAGGCCGCGCGCCGGTTCTACAACGGCGGCGTGCGCGAGCTGAACACGAAGATCAAGGTGTTCCCGAACAACCTCTTCGCCAAGGGGCTGGGCTTCACCGAGCGCGAGTTCTTCGAGGTCGCCGACAGCGGCGCGATCTCGGAGCCGCCGCGCGTGCAGTTCTGATGCGCTCTGCGCATCAAGGTTGAGCGAGCGCAGCGAGTCGAAACCCGCCGCTGAGGCATCTCTCACCACGCCGTGAGGACCAGCTCCTCCTCGGTGAACTCGATGTCGCCGCGGATGCTCCAGGAATCGGTGCGGTACGTCGTCGTGCGCTCCGTGCCGTCCTGCCCCGTCCCCGTGACGGTCGCGATGAGGACGCCCCCGTCGGCGAGGAACCCGGTCGCGTCCAGGGCGATCTCCGGTGACGTCTCGATGCGATAGCGGATGTCGGTGACGTCGCGGAACTCCGTCCCCCAGGGGATGCGGATGCCGCAGCCGACCGGCGTCGTCGGAGCCTGCGTCGAGTCGTCTGATGCGGTGCACTCCGCGAGGTGCTCGTCGAGCTGCTCCTGTGCGGCATCGACCGCCGCCGGCAGGGGAGTGACCTCGACCGTGACCTCGACATCCTCGCCCGGCAGCACGAGCAGGTTCGCCGAGCCGTCGAGAAGCGACGAGGGCGCGGCGGAGACGGCGTACTCGGCGGGCAGCAGAAGCAGCGCCTCGCCGACGGATACGGTCTCGTCGCCGAGGCGGACGGACGAACCCAGGTCGGCCGTCACGGTCGCGGTGCCGAGCGCGGACGCCCCGACGGTCCAGCGGCCGTCGACCCGGGTGATGTCCAGCCGTGCCGTCCGCTTCTCCTCACCGAGGCGGAAGAAGATGTCCGCCGTCGCCGCCGCCTCGCCGTTCTGCTCGACCCCGGTGACCTCGGCGTCGTCGATGAGAGCGCTGGCCCCGGCGAACGCGCCGAGCGCCGTCGCGGAGACGTCTGCTCCGGTCGCCGCAACGGCCGCCGGGTCGCCGGACTCGAGCGCGCGCACGTAGGCGCTCGCCGCCTCCTGCGGAGTGCCGGGGCGAGCGAGCGACTGCCCGATCAGCACCCCGCCCGCGGCGGCGACCACGAGAGCGGCCAGGCCTCCGACGAGCCACCACCGGCGCCGCGTCATGACACGCTTTCCCTGGCGTGCAGATGGCGCTGGATCGAAGCGTCGGCGCGGCCGCGAAGAGCGTCGTGGATCGCGGCGGTCGCGTCGCCCCAGCCCGAGACCGAGATGTGCTCGAGCCCCTGCCAGGCCGCCGCGAGGGCGAGCTCCTCGGCGATGCGACCCGCGTCTTCGGCTCGCGCCTGCGGCTCCCACCACGCGGACTGCACCTGCAGCGTCGACGTCGCGCGCTCGGCTTTCAGATCGACCCGCGCGACGATGCGGTCGCCGACGAGGACGGGCAGGGAGTAGTAGCCGAACCTCCGCTTCTCGGCGGGGACGTAGATCTCGATGCGGTAGTCGAGGTCGAACGTGCGAAGCGCTCGATCGCGGAACCAGACCACCGGATCGAAGGGGGTCAGCAGGGCCGCGGCGTCGACCCTGCGTGGCAGGACCGCGTCGCGGTGGCGCCAGGCGGGGATGGGTCTTCCGCTCCGCTCCCAGCCGCGGACGTGCACGGGTTCGAGCTCGCCGGCATCGACGAGGTCGGCGATCGACCGTGCCACCGTCGACCGATCCTTGATGCGGTAGTAGTCGGCGAGATCGGACTGCGTCGCGACCCCGCTCGATCGCGCGGCGCGGCGCATCAGCTCGTGGATCGCCTCGGCGCGCGGGATCTCGCGGGAGAGGATGGCATCGGGTATCACATGCTCGGCGAGCGCGTAGGTGCGCTCGAAGCCGCGGCGTCCGCTCACGGCGACGTCGCCCGTGCGCCAGAGGTGCTCGAGCGCGAGCTTGACCTCGTCCCAGTCCCACCACGTTCCGCGTTCCCGCGGGGCATCGGCGCGCAGGTCGGCAGGGCGCAGCGGGCCGCGCGTGCGCAGCTCGTCCTGCACCCACCGGACCGTGCGGGCGTTGGCGCTCAGCCACGAGTCCTCGCCCGCCCACCGCCGGCGGAAATCGTCCATGCGGAAGCGCCAGAGCGGCCAGTCCTCGATCGGGATGAAGGTGGCCTCGTGGGCGAGATACTCCACGTAGTGCGTGGTGCGGGCCAGGAAGACGCGGTCCAGCAGCGCCGGCTCATAGGCGCCGAGGCGCGAGAACAGCGGCAGGTAGTGCGAACGCGCGAAGACGTTGACCGAGTCGATCTGCAGCACGCCGAGTCGTTCCATCACCCGATCCACATGGCGACGGGAGACGGATGCCGGACGAGCACGGGTGAATCCCTGAGCGGCCAGAGCGATGCGGCGAGCCTGGGCGGGGCTGAGGGTGTCTGTCACGTCGTCAGCGTATCGCCGGCCGGTGACATCGCGTCGTGAGCCGCCGTGCGACCGCCGTAGACTTGGGCGATGAGCGAGGACCAGCGACCCCGGCTGCGAGACCTGTTCCGCCCGCGCCCGGTCTCCACCGACCGCACCGTGACGACCGAGGCCGACGAGGCCGTGCCCCCGAGGCTGCGCATCACCGCCGCATACTCGTGGCGGCTGCTTCTCATCGCCGCGGTCCTCGGCGTCTTCATCTGGCTCGTCATGCTGCTGAAGCTGCTGGTGATCCCGCTGATGGTCGCCATCCTCATCACGGCGCTGCTGTGGCCCGCCTTCGAGTGGATGCTGCGCCACCGGTTCCCGCGGTGGGCCGCCATCGCGGTATCGCTCATCGGCACGGCGGCGATCGTCACCGGACTCGTGTGGCTCGTCGTGTGGCAGGTCCGCGTCGAGCTCCCCGCCGTGCAGGAGAGCACCGCGAAGGCCATCGACGGCTTCCAGGTCTGGCTGCACGAGGGCCCCCTGCAGCTGTCCGACAGCCAGATCGCCGACTACATCGACCAGGGCTTCGCGATGATCGAGGAGCAGACGCAGGCGCTGCTCTCGGGCGCGCTGGCGATCGGCACGACGCTGGGGCATGTCGTCACCGGAGCGCTCCTCGCGCTGTTCAGCCTCATCTGCCTCCTCGCCGACGGCGGCGGCATCTGGCGCTGGACCGTCAAGCTCTTCCCGCGCAACGCCCGCCCGGCGGTCGACGGCGCGGCCCGCAACGGCTGGCGGACGATCGTCAACTACGCGCGCACCCAGCTCTTCGTCGCGACGATCGACGCGATCGGCATCGGCCTCGGAGCCTTCCTCCTGCAGGTCCCGCTCGCACTGCCTGTCGCCGTGCTGGTCTTCCTCGGCTCGTTCATCCCGATCGTCGGTGCGGTCGCCACCGGAGCCATCGCCGTCTTCCTCGCGCTCGTCTACAACGGACCGTGGATCGCGCTGTGGATGCTCGTCGTGGTGCTCGCGGTGCAGCAGATCGAGGGACACATCCTGCAGCCCATCATGATGGGCTCCGCCGTCAAGGTGCACCCGCTGGCCGTCGTGCTCGTCGTCGCCGGCGGTGCGATGATCGCCGGCATCCCCGGCGCACTGTTCGCGGTGCCGCTGGCGGCGTTCGTCAACGTCGCAGCGGTGACCCTGAGCTCGGGATCGTGGCGCACCGGCGCCGCCCCGAGCGGAGATCTGATCTGGAGCACAGTGCCGCGCGAGCGGCAACGGAGGAATCGATGAGCGCAGTCCCCAGCCTTTCCGAGTTCGAGAACGCGGCTCAGAGCCTGGCTGAGGTGATCTCGCACACGCCGACGCTGCCGTCCCGCGCGCTCTCCGACGTGCTCGGCTCTCCGGTGCTGCTGAAGATGGAGAACCTGCAGCGCACCGGCTCGTTCAAGATCCGCGGCGCGGCCTACCGTCTGTCGAGACTCAGCGCCGAAGAGCGCTCCCGCGGCGTCGTCGCGGCGTCGGCCGGGAACCACGCGCAGGGCGTCGCGCTGGCCGCTCAGGCGCTCGGGATCCCCGCCACCATCTTCATGCCGCTGGGGGTGCCGGTGCCCAAGCTCCTGGCCACCCGCGGCTACGGTGCCGAGGTCGTGCTCGAGGGCGAGACCGTGGCGACGTCGCTGCGCCTCGCGGCCGACTTCTCGGACCGCACGGGGGCCGTGCTCATCCACCCGTTCGACCACCGTGACGTCGTGATCGGCCAGGGCACGCTCGGCCTCGAGCTCCTCGACGACGCCCCCGACGTCGACACCATCGTCCTCGGCATCGGCGGCGGGGGCCTCATCGCCGGCGTCGCCGCGGCGGTCAAGGCCCGTGCGGCCGAGCTCGGACGCACGGTTCGGGTGATCGGCGTGCAGGCCGAGAACGCGGCCGCCATGCCGCCGTCGCTCGCGGCGGGCGAGCCCGTCGACATCGTCACGCGCCCGACCATCGCCGACGGCATCCTCGTCGCGCGTCCCGGCGCCATCCCGTTCGACATCATCAAAGACCTCGTCGACGAGGTCGTCACGGTCTCCGACGACGACCTGGCGCGGGCGATCCTCGTGCTGCTCGAGCAGGCGAAGGTCGTCGTGGAGCCGGCGGGCGCCGCGGGCGTCGCGGCGATCCTGGCCGGCAAGGTCACCGGATCCGGGACGACGATGGCGGTGCTCTCCGGCGGGAACATCGACCCGCTGCTGCTGCAGCGCGTCGTCTCGCACGGCCTGGCGGCCTCGGGCCGGTACCTGACGATCCGCGTACCGCTTCCCGACCGGCCCGGTCAGCTCGCGCGCGTCTCCGAGCTCATCGCCGAGGCGGGAGCCAACGTCATGGAGGCCATGCACACGCGCCATGGCCACGGCCTGCAGATCAGCGACGTCATCCTCGAGCTCAGCGTCGAGACGCGCGGACCCGAGCACTCCGAGCACACGCTCGACACTCTGCGCCGGGCCGGATTCGAGCCGATCGTCGTCCCCGACTGATCTCCCGGCAGAGACGAAGCGCCCCGGCATCCTCAGGGACACCGGGGCGCTCGCGTGTGACCGACGTCAGCCGGTGTACGTCTCCACGTTCACGATCTCGACGGCGATCGAACGGCCGTTCGGAGCCTCGTAGGAGGACTTCTCGCCGACCTTGAGGCCGAGGATCGCCTGGCCGAGCGGGCTCGCCTCGCTGTACACGTCGAGATCGCTGCCGCCGGCGGCGATCTCGCGACTGCCGAGGAGGAAGACCTCCTCGCCGCCCGCGACGACCGCGGTGACGACGGTGCCGGGCTCGACGATGCCGCGGCTGGCCGGGGCCTCGCCGACCTTCGCGGTCTTCAGCAGACCCTCCAGGGTGCGGATGCGGGCCTCCTGCTTGCCCTGCTCGTCCTTCGCGGCGTGGTAGCCGCCGTTCTCCTTGAGGTCGCCCTCTTCACGGGCGGCTTCGATGCGCTTGGCGATCTCGTCGCGGCCGGTGGTGGACAGGTGCTCCAGCTCGGCGACGAGCCGGTCATATGCTTCCTGCGTGAGGAAGGGAACCTGAGCGTCGGTGGACATGACGAAGCTCCTTCTTTCGGTCCCGCCGGCGAACTGCGGGGGATATGCCAAGACGCCCCGGCACGGTGCCAGGGCGTCGTCTGTCTGCGAAGAGTCTAGGCGACCCAGCAGGTGTTCACCAAACCTGTGGTGGCAGCGGAGACGGTCGGGACCGAGGCCGACACGGCCTGCGAGTGGCTGTCTCCTGCGGGGATATCGACGACCTTCCAGCCGACCACGCCGAACTCCTCGTCGAGTGCCTCGACCACGCACACGACGTCCTTGCCCTGCACGCCGGTGACCTGGAACCGCACGTCGACGGTGTGCTCGTCGACGAGGTCGAAGCCGAGGTCGTCGGCATCCACCGAGCTCATCGACTGGGCCACGATCATCCAGCCGAAGGCTCCGACCACCAGCAGGGCGACGATGCCGCCGATGATCCACGGCGTCCGCCGCGTGCGGGTGCGGCCGTAGCGTTCGTCGAGCTCTTCTGCGGTCGTCACGGGTGCGGTCTTCCGGTCGTTAGGCTGGTGATACCAGGTTATGCGACCTGAGTACGAAAGGCCGACACATGCGCTCTCTGTCCGAGACTCCGATGCCGACACCCGTCATGACGGTGGCTCCGGAGGCTGTGACTCCCGGCTTCGTCGGCTTCGCCGCGATCGTGGTGGTGCTCATCGCCGTGATCCTCCTCATCTGGGACATGAACCGACGCATCCGCCGTGTCCGGTACCGCGAGGAGGTGCGCGAGGAGCTCGACGCCGAAGAGGCCGCACGCGCCGCCGACGAGGCGACGGAGACCGATGCGGACCTGCCGATCACCCGCGAGGGCGACGACGACCCCCGCTCCACCTGAGCAGGCGTCAGGCGCCCAACGACGGCGACAGCGGCTCCAGCGTGATCAGCAGGCATGCGGTCCAGTGGCACAGGAACGCGAGCACCGTGCACACGTGGAAGATCTCGTGGAAGCCGAACCGGCCGGGCCACGGGTTCGGCTTCTTGAGCGCGTAGACGATCGCCCCGCCCGTGTAGAGCAGGCCACCCACGATGACGAGCACCATCATCGTGGCGTTCGCCGCGAGCAGGTCGGCCATGAACATCACGGCAGCCCACCCCATCAGCAGGTAGAGGGCGACGTAGAGCCAGCGCGGCGCGTGGATCCAGAAGACGCGGAAGAGGATGCCGACCACGGTCCCGCCCCAGACGAGCGCGAGCAGCAGCGCGCCCTTCCCCGGCGGGAGGGCGAGGGTCGCGAGCGGCGTGTAGGTGCCGGCGATCAGCAGGAAGATGTTGGCGTGGTCGATCCGCTTCAGGATCAGCTTGACCTTCGGCTTCCAGTCGAAGCGGTGGTACAGCGCGGAGTTGCCGAACAGCAGCAGCGAGCTCGTCATGAACACCGCCGCCGCCCACTTCGCCGCCCCGCCCTGCGCGACCACGATCAGCACGATCCCGGCGACGAGGGCGACGGGGAAGATGCCGGCGTGGATCCATCCGCGCCAGGTCGGCCTGATCTCGACCCCGGCCTCCGATTCCGCCTCCTCGAGAAGCGGCAGCTGGGGGAGTTCGGGCTCGGACGACTCGGGAGTGCTCACGTGCTCACTCTAGGCGGGCGCGCATGCCCGGGCAGGTACATATCCCCAGCCTCCGCACACGGCGCAGATGAGCCCGACACGGTAGCGTAGGTGGGTGATGTCACGCGAGAGCCCGGGGCGCGGACCGCTGTACCGGCTCTACACCAGCCGGCTGCGACGCCATCTCGATCCGGCGTCCGTGCCGCACCACGTCGCCATGATGATCGACGGCAATCGGCGGTGGGCGCGGCAGCTCGGGTTCACGACTCCGGCGGAGGGGCACCGGGCGGGTGCCGCGAAGATGCGCGAGTTCCTCGGCTGGTGCGACGAGCTGGGTGTGCGCGTGGTGTCGCTCTACCTGCTGTCCAGCGACAATCTGCGAAAGCGGGACTCTGCGGAGCTCGCAGACCTCATCGAGATCATCGCGGAGCTGGCCGAGGCGGTCTCGAGGGAGGAGAACTGGCGGGTGCAGCACGTCGGCCGCGCCGACATCCTTCCGTCCGAGCTCGCCCGCGTGCTCGCCGACGCAGAGGAGCGCACGAAGGAGCACACCGGCCTGCACGTGAACCTGGCCGTCGGCTACGGCGGACGCCATGAGATCGTCGACGCCGTGCGCAGCATCATCACCAAGCACGAGGCTTCGGGGGGCACCCTCGAGGATCTCGCCGCGCACCTGACCCCCGAGATGATCGGCGAGCACCTCTACACGGGTGGTCAGCCCGATCCGGACCTCGTGATCCGCACCAGCGGAGAGCAGCGGCTCAGCGACTTCCTGCTCTGGCAGAGCGCGCACAGCGAGTTCTACTTCGTCGAGGCACTCGGCCCCGATCTGCGGCAGGTCGACTTCCTCCGCGCGATCCGCGACTACGCGGACAGGGATCGCCGCTTCGGGCGCTGAGCCCTCGGCCGAACTGGTCCGTCCGCGGTGACGAGGCGTGCCAGAATGACGCGGTGAGCACCATCGAGGAGTACGTCGGCACGTTCGACAACGAGTCCGGCTATCTGAACTGGGCCGCGTTCGGCCCGCTGTCGCCGTCGGTGCGCGAGGAGATCTTCGCGGACGCCGACCTCCTCGGCAGCGGACGTCCCTCCTCCCTGTCCCTGGTGTGGGAGCGTGTGGGGCAGGCGCAGGAGCTGGTCGCCGAGCTGCTCGGCGCCGAGGCGGACGACGTCACGCTGCAGCCGTCGTCGACACAGGGCCTCATGCACGCCCTCTACGGCATGACGGGCGCGGTGATCGCCGGCACGGCCGAGTTCCCCAGTGTGAGCCTCACGCTCGAGCGCGCAGCGGCTGCCTCGAACCGCGCGCTGACGCCGCGCTGGGTCACGTCGGCCGACGGACGGATGACGACGGATGCCGTCGCCGAGGCGCTGGATGACGAGGTCACGGCCCTCGCTGTCAGCCACGTCGACTTCCGCACGGGATTCCGCGCCGACCTGCCGGCTCTCCGCGAGCTCATCGGGCCGGATCGGCTGCTGATCGTCGACGCGGTCCAGTCGTTCGGCGTCGTCGACGTCGACTACGCCGCCGCCGACGTCGTGGTCGGCCATGGATACAAATGGCTGCGCGCCGGCCGGGGGAGCGGATTCGCGTGGTTCTCGCCCCGCGCGAGGGAGCGGATCACCCCCGTCCTCTCCGGGATCACGGGCACCGTGGTCCCCGGGCTCGTCGTCGACGAGCTGCCCGCGCCCGCGGCATCCGCTCAGGCGTTCACGGTGAGCCAGCCTGACACGCTCGCGGCCGGGCGTCTGGCGATCGGCGCGCGCGACATCCGCGACGCCGGTGTGGCGGCGATCGAGGCGCGCATCGCCGAGCATGTCGACACGATCCTCGAGATCGCCGACCGTCACGGTGTCGCGGTGAGCTCGCCCCGGGACCGTGCGGCACGAGCGGGAATCGTCGCGCTCTCGCCCGAGGAGCCGGCCCGCCTGGCCGCCGCACTGGCCAACGCCGGCCTGGTGGTCACCGCCCGCGGGTCCTCGGTCCGCGTCGCCGCGCATGCCGGCACGGATGCCGCCACTCTCCAGCTGCTGGACGAGGCGCTCGCGGCCTTCGGTAACGAGACGTTCATCAACGCGTAAAGAATCATGGCGTGTCGTCGCGCGGTTAAGCCGTCGAGGAGTCGTACGTTCTAGGCATCGGGCAAGGAGCCCGATCGAGTCGGCCTTCCGGTTAGCGACTCGTGGCCCCAGGTCGACTCGTTCTCAGGCGGGGATCATCCCCGGGTCGGGAGTGGGTCGTGACCACACGTACAGCGCAGCAGTCCACCAGCACCGCGCAGCAGTCCACCCGTAAGACGACGAGGCGGGCATCGTCCGCCGAGCCGGATCAGGACCTGCGCACCTACGTGCTCGACACGTCGGTGCTGCTGAGCGATCCGCAGGCCTTCTTCCGGTTCGCCGAGCACTCGGTCGTCGTCCCGGTGGTCGTGATCACGGAGCTCGAGGGCAAGCGCCACGATCCGGAGATCGGCTACTTCGCCCGGCAGGCGCTCCGCCACCTCGACGACCTGCGCATCGAGCACGGGCGACTCGACTTCCCGGTCGAGGTCGGTGAAGGCGGGACCCTCCGGGTGGAGCTCGCGAACACCGACCCGTCGGTGCTGCCCGCCGGCATCCGCCTGAGCGACAACGACACGCGCATCCTCTCGGTCGCGATGCACCTCGCTCAGGACGGCCAAGACGTCACCATCGTGTCGAAGGACCTGCCGATGCGCGTCAAGGCGGCGTCGCTCGGCATCCGGGCCGAGGAGTACCTCGCCGAGCAGGCCGTGGATTCCGGGTGGACCGGCATCTCCACGCTCGATCTCTCCGGCGACGACATCAGCGACCTGTACGAGAGCGAGGTCGGCATCAGCGAGGAGGCCCGCGGGCTTCCGATCAACACCGGGCTCATCATCCACTCGGAGCGCGGATCGGCACTCGGCCGTGTGACCGGCGACGGCGAGTACCGCCTCGTCCGGGGCGACCGCGACATCTTCGGGATGCACGGGCGCTCGGCGGAGCAGCGCATCGCGATCGATCTGCTGCTCGACCAGGAGGTCGGGATCGTCTCCCTCGGCGGCCGGGCGGGAACCGGCAAGTCGGCGCTCGCGCTGTGCGCCGGACTCGAGGCCGTGCTGGAGCGGCAGCAGCAGAAGAAGATCATCGTGTTCCGTCCGCTCTTCGCCGTCGGAGGGCAGGAGCTCGGCTACCTCCCCGGTGACCAGGGCGAGAAGATGGGCCCGTGGGGTCAGGCGGTGTTCGACACGCTCGGCTCCGTGGTGTCGGGCAATGTCATGGAGGAGGTCGTGGAGCGCGGCATCCTCGAGGTGCTCCCGCTCACGCACATCCGCGGACGCTCGCTGCACGACGCCTTCGTGATCGTCGACGAGGCGCAGTCCCTGGAGCGCAACGTGCTGCTGACGGTCCTCAGCCGGATGGGCCAGAACTCACGGGTGATCCTGACGCATGATGTGGGTCAGCGCGACAACCTCCGGGTCGGGCGGCACGACGGCATCGCCAGCGTGATCGAGACCCTGAAGGGGCACGATCTGTTCGGACACGTGACGCTGATGCGCTCCGAGCGCTCGGCGATCGCGGCCCTCGTCACCGAGCTCCTGGAGGGTGGAGAGCTCAGCTGACGCGTCCCGCTCCGCGGGATGTGTCCCGATCTGCTGACTGCTCTGAAGGAAACGTCAGCAGATCGGGGCATCGTCCGTCGAACGGGTCACGCGTGGTCCTCGAGTCGGGTCAAGGCGGCGAGCACGGCGGATTGGACCGTCGGCCAGTCATGCACGACCTGCGCGTAGTCGAAGCGGAGAGTCTCGTACCCGAGTGCGGATGCCGCAGCATCCCGAGCCAGATCCTTGTGGCGCATGGTCGTGCCATCGTGATTCTCCTTGCCGTCGACCTCCAGGATGAGGCGATCCCCGATCACGAAGTCGACGCGACCGACTCCCTGAATGCTGATCTGGCAATCGATACGGATGCCGATCACGTACAACCTCAGGCGGAGGATCGATTCCAGGCCGCTGTCGGCATCCGTGCGCGCAAGACGAATGAGCCAGCGAGCGGACGCGGGGATCATCGCACTCAGGCGCGCACGCGCTGCGTTCGTCAGGAGCCGCAGACGCAACGCCGATTCGTATGCGGCGAAGAACGCTTCGTCGCCGGCGCATCGCAGGAAGTGCGCGAGCGCCACTTCGACCGAGACCCGTCCAAGCGGGGGTCGCGCGCCGCGGTAGAAATGCGAGACGCACACACAGCCGGCATGCGGATGAGCATGACGATCGGCTCCGAGCCAGACATGCGGCACGACCACGGGGGAGAGCACCCAGACGTGCAGCAGCTGCAGCACGCTCGCGCACGTCAGCGCCCCGCCATGGGCAGTCGCCGCCCGGACCTGCGGCGAGATGACCCCGGCGGCGAACACTCCGTCACGGATGCGCTCGATCTCGCCGCGTCGAACGGCTCGTGACAGCGCGCGTCGCGTGAAGCCGAGCGTCTGAAGATGGGTGCCGCGTGCGAGCCCGCCTAGGCGTCGAATGGTGTCTGGTGCCGAGAGCATCTCTGCAGCCTGCCCGCGTTGCAGCCGGTGCTGAGTCCACCATCGCACTCCC
>NZ_QDFV01000011.1 GCF_003075395.1 Microbacterium sp. TPD7012
CCTCGGCGCGGTCGTAGCGCGTCTCGTTGTCGGCGTGCGCGTCGCGGCCGTGGTTGCCCGCGGCGCGCGGCTCGGCGCCGGTCACGAGATTGATCCCGGCACGGCCCCCGGAGAGCACGTCGAGCGATGCGAGCGACCGGGCGGTCGTGTACGGGTCGGCGTAGGTCGTGTTGACCGTGGCGATGAGCCCGATCCGCGAGGTGATGCCGGCGAGGAACAGCACCGCGCTGACCGGATCGATGCGGGCGAGCAGGTACGGATCGCGGAACTCCAGGTCGGGTCCGGTCGCCAGCCAGTCCCCGAAGAAGAGGTAGTCGAGGCCGGCATCCTCTCCCTCCCTCGCGATGCGGCGGAGGATGTCGGCGTCGCCCGCCGGGTCGCGGTGCGCTCCCGGCTGCCGCCACCCCGACGGGTACGCGCCGAGTGTGCGCACCATGGCGCCGATGATGAGAGGTCCGGTCATGATCGCCACCGTAGATTCGGCGTGCGCGCCGCTGCCATGCCGTCGATGCCGGGCGTCACGCGATGTCACAGTCCGTCACACCGACAGCACCGTCTACGCTGAGACGATGACTGGTCTTCGTTGGGGAATCCTCGCAACCGGCGGTATCGCCGCCTCGTTCGCATCCGATCTGCGCACCGCAGGACTCGACCTGGTGGCCGTCGGCTCGCGCTCGCAGGAATCGGCCGACGCCTTCGCGAGCCGCTTCGACATCCCGCACGCGCATCCCTCGTACGAGGCTCTCGCGTCGGACCCGGATGTCGACATCGTCTACGTCTCGACTCCGCATCCGATGCACCATGAGAACGCCCGCCTGCTGCTCGAGCACGGCAAGCACGTCATCGCCGAGAAGGCGTTCACGCTGAATCGCGCCGAGGCCGAGGACCTGCAGCGGCTGGCCGCCGAGAAGGGGCTGCTCGTCACGGAGGCCATGTGGACGCGGTATCTGCCGCACATGATCCGCATCCGCGAGATCATCGCCGAGGGCACGCTCGGCGAGATCCGGGCCGTGACCGCCGACCACACCCAGCTGCTGCCCTCCGATCCCGCGCACCGGCTCAACGCGCTCGAGCTCGGCGGCGGCGCCCTGCTCGACCTGGGCATCTACCCGATCTCGTTCGTCCACGACATCCTCGGCGCCCCGACCACGATCCGCGCCGTCGGCCGCCTGATCGAGACCGGTGCGGATGCCGAGGTCGCGACGGTCATGACGCACGAGGGCGGGGCGATCTCGACCACCCTCTCGTCCTCCCGCGCCGCCGGCCCGAACACGGCGAGCATCGTCGGCACGGCCGCGCGCATCGACATCGACCACGTCTGGTACGCCCCCACGTCGTTCCGCGTCGTGCTGCCGGACGGCACCGTCCACGAGGAGTACGCCTCCGACATCGAAGGGCGCGGCATGCAGTTCGAGGCGCTCGCGGCCGAACGGCTCGTGGCCGAGGGGAACATCGCGGGCGATCTGCTCCCGATCTCCGAGACCGTGGCGATCATGGGGACCCTCGACGAGATCCGATCCCAGATCGGCGTGCGCTACCCGCACGAGGAGTCCGACCGTGGCTGAGCCCACGAACGCCCGCGTCGCGGTCTACCTCGACTTCGACAACATCGTCATCTCCTGGTACGACCGTGTCCACGGCCGCAACGCCTACGGCAAGGACCGCCAGCGGATCACCGAGAACCCGAACGATCCCGATGTCGCCGAGCGGCTCAGCCGGGCCATGATCGAGGTCGGCGCGATCATCGACTACGCCGCCTCCTTCGGCACCCTCGTGCTCACGAGGGCGTACGCCGACTGGTCGTCGCCCGTCAACGCCGAGTACCGCTCCCAGCTCGTCGCCCGCGCGGTCGACCTCGTGCAGCTCTTCCCGGCGGCGGCATACGCCAAGAACGGCGCCGACATCCGTCTCGCGGTCGATGCCGTCGAGGACATGTTCCGTCTCCCCGACCTCACCCATGTGGTGATCGTGGCCGGAGACAGCGACTACGTGCCGCTCGCCCAGCGCTGCAAGCGGCTCGGCCGCTACGTGATCGGGGTCGGCGTCGCCGGCTCCACCGCCAAGTCGCTGGCCGCGGCCTGCGACGAGTTCGAGGCCTACGACTCGCTCCCCGGCGTCGTTCGTCCGACGAAGCCCGCGCCGGCCGTCGCCCCGCAGGTCGCGGAGACCGTCGAGCCCGTCGCAGAAGCCCCGGCAGACGCGCCCAAGGCGAAGGCGCCGCGCAGGGCCAAGTCCAAGACGGCGGTGGCCAAGGTCGAGGAGCCCAAGGTCGACGAGCAGGGCGAGGCGACGCAGCTGCTGGAGCGTGCGCTGCGCCTCGGGCACGACAAGACCGACGCCGACGAATGGCTGCACAGCTCGGCGGTCAAGACGCACATGCGCCGCATGGATCCGTCGTTCAGCGAGAAGGCTCTCGGCTACCGATCGTTCTCCGACTTCCTCAAGTCCCGCGACGACATCGCGGAGCTCGAGGAGACGGGCCACGAGCGCCTGGTCAAGCTGCGCGAGCAGTAGAGCCGGCGCCGCTCACTCGGCGAAGTCGTACTCCTGGAAGGCCTCGACCTCCGGCACCCAGCGCTCCGCCACGAAGGCGGTGTGCGCAGGGTGGGCGTTGTACGCCTCATAGGCGCCCTGATCCGCGAAGACCATCGAGAACTGATGGGCGAGGTCGCTCTTCGGGCTGACCTGGCGGCGGATCGTGAAGTCCGAGACCCCCGGGATCGAGGTCAGGACGGCGTGACCCGTGGCGAGGAACTCGCGTTCCTCGGCGGAACCCGCCGGGTGCACGAGGCGGAAGACGACGGTGTGCTGGATCGACATGGGGCTCCTGCGGGACGAAGAGGCGGTCACTGGTTGCTGAAGGCGGCGTCGAACGAGGCCTCGGGCTTCGGCCACAGCAGCGACCGCACGTACGCGAGTGCCTCGGGGGCGCCGTGGAGGCGGTCCATCCCCGCGTCCTCCCACTCGATCGAGATCGGTCCGGTGTAGCCGACCGCGTCGAGGGCGCGGAACGAGTCCTCCCAGGGCACGTCGCCGTGGCCGGTCGAGACGAAATCCCACCCGCGGCGGGGATCGCCCCACGGCAGATGCGAGCCGAGCACGCCGGCACGGCCGTTATGCGGGCGCATCCGGGTGTCCTTGCAGTCCACGTGGTAGATGCGGTCGGCGAAGTCGACGATGAACCCGACCGGGTCGATGTTCTGCCACATCATGTGCGAGGGATCCCAGTTGAAGCCGAACGCCTTCCGGTGATCGATCGCCTCGAGCGCCCGCACCGACGACCAGTAGTCGTACGCGATCTCCCCCGGATGCACCTCGTGCGCGAAACGCACGCCCTCGCCGTCGAAGACGTCGAGGATCGGGTTCCAGCGGGCCGCGAAGTCCTCGAAGCCGCCCTCGATGACGGATGCCGGCACCGGCGGGAACATCGCCACGTACGGCCAGATCGACGAACCGGTGAACCCGACGACCGTGTCGATGTCGAGCTTGCGGGCGACGCGCGCCGCTCGCTTCATGTCCTCCGCCGCACGCTGCCGGACCCCCTCCGCGTCACCGTCGCCCCAGACGTGGTCGCGGAGGATCGCCTGGTGCCGGAAGTCGATCGGGGCGTCGCACACCGCCTGACCGGTGAGATGGTTCGAGATCGCGAAGATCTTCAGCCCGTGCCGATCGAGGACCTCGAGACGGGAAGCCGCGTACGCGTCGTCCTCGTCCGCGCGCCGCAGGTCGAGATGGTCGCCGGATGCGGCGACCTCGAGCCCGTCGTAGCCCCACTCGGACGCGAGACGGGCGACCTCCTCGAACGGCAGATCCGCCCACTGACCGGTGAACAGGGTGACGGGGTGGGTGCTCATGAATGCTCCAATGCTCGGAGTGCCGCGATGCTGCGGGCGGCCAGTTCGTCCTGGCTCGCCGCGAGCGGGCGCCACACCGACGCGGCGACGGCGATCGTGGCGTTCTCGCCGGTGAAGCTCTCCAGTCCCAGCGGACCCCGGTAGCCCGCGTCGTCCAGCGCCCGCAGGATCTCGGGCCAGTCGGTGTGGTCGTCGCCGACGGCGCCGCGATCGCTGCCGCACACCTGCACGTGCGCGATCGCCGCTCCCGCGGCACGGATCGCCTCCGCGGGCTTCTTCTCCTCGATGTTGAGGTGGTACGTGTCCAGAGCCAGCCCGACGCCGGCGTCGAACAGCGGGGCCAGTGCGTCGAGCCCCTGCTCGACGGTGTTGATCACGCTCGTCTCGTAGCGGTTGAGCGGCTCGACGGCCAGGGTGATCCCGAGAGCCGCGGCCTCGGCGGCGATCGGTGCGAGGTTCTCCCGCAGCTCGCGGACGACCGCGGTGCGCTCGTCGACGTCCATGCGCCAGGTGACACCGGTCGGGGCGTAGAACGGGCCGGCGACGGCATCCGCTCCGAGCTCGCGCGCGGCGGCGATGCAGGCCCGCAGATACTCCTGCGTGGCGGCCACATCACCGACGCGGGCGATCAGCGACCGCCCCGGTCCCATCGCCCCGACCACGATCGCGCCGAGACCGAATCGGTCGAGGGTCTCGCGCGCGCGCACCGGTTCCCAGTCCCCCACGTTCTCGAGGGGCAGCTCCAGGGCGTCGTAGCCGAGTCCGGCGGCCTTCCGGGCGAGCGGCTCGAGGGTCGCGTCCGTGAGCGGCGACGTCCACACCCACGTGTTGACGGCGATCGTGCGGGGCATCCTTCTCCTTCGAATCATGCCGGCGGGCGTTTCGTCTCGTCGCTCAACGACCGGGCTTCGGTCGTTGAGCGAGCGAAGCGAGACGAAACGCCCGCACTCGTCCCGTCAGGTTACGGGATCTGCCGTTCCTGCCAGACGGTGGGGTACCCCGGGAGGTTCTCCCCGCCGAACTTGGCGTAGTGACCGTCGGGCATGCCCTCGTTCGCCTCGAGGTACTGGTCGAGCTCGCCCTCCGTGATCGGCTTCTGCGGAAGCACCCACTCCTTCGGCACCTCTTCGCCGGCGAAGATCTTCTGCGCCGCGAGGAGCGGCGTGCGCCACTGGAAGTTGGAGTACACCGGCGCGAGACCGGTGAGACCGGTGTCCTTCCACTTGCGGAGGAAGCTCATCTCGTCCTCGCCGGTCATGACCGGGTAGTCCGCTCCGGCGTCCTCGAACGCCTCGATGGCGGCGACGGCGCCGTCACCGGCATCCATCCAGATGCCCTGCACGTCGCCCTTGGCCAGTTCGTCCGAGATGATGCTCTTGATCTCGGCGGGATCAGCGCCCGTGAAGTAGTCCACGGCCTCGATGCCCGCCTCGTCGAAGAGCTTCTCGGCAGCCGCCCAGCGGTGCTCCAGCACGTCGACGCCCGGCAGGATGCGAAGCGCCACGACCTTGTCGCCCTTCTCGAGGTTGTCGATCAGGAACTCGGCCGTGTCGATGCCCCAGGCGAAGCCGCCGATCGGGTGGATGAACGACACGTAGCAGTCGGTGTTCACACCGCGGTCGAACACGATCACGGGCTTGCCCGTCTCGCACGCCCGCTCGACGGCCGGGGTCATCGCCGCCGTGCTGTTCGGCGAGATGAGGAACACATCGCAGTTGCCCTCGGCGATGAAGTAGTCGATGTCGGCGATCTGCGTGTCATCGGAGTCCTGCGCGTCGCGCGTCTCCATCGCGCTGATCGCGCCGTCGGCCTGCAGCGCCTTCAGCTGCTCGTTCATGGTGATCCAGCCCGTCTGACGCCACGGGTTGGAGATCGAGGCGTTCGCGAAACAGGCCTTCTTGGCGCCTTCGCTCGCGAACTCGGCCGTGTCGACCATCTCCGCGTTGATGTGCTGAAGGTACGGCTCCTCGGCCGGCCCCTGCGGCTCGACACCTCGCTCCTCGTTCTGCTTGTCGAACAGCTCCTGATCGAACCATTCGGTCGTCTCCGCCGACTCCTCGGGACTGTCGGACTCGGCCGGCGCGACGGACGGGTCGGTCGTGCACCCGGCGAGCGCGATGAGTCCGAAGAGAGCCACCCCTGCGGTGGCGATCCTCATTGATCGTCGCATTGCTAATCTCCTCTGATCTTCTCTGTGTGGATGGTGCTGGTTGATACGGATTCTGCGGTCGTGAGGTCGGGGGAAGTCTGTGGGCCGCGCCGGCGCCGGGCGCGGAAGGCGACGGCGGAGTAGGCGACGGCGGCGATGATGATGACGCCCTGCACGGCGTCGCGGAGCGTCGACGGGACCCCCGCGATGTTGAGGAGCATGAAGAGCGCTTCGAGCGCGAACGCCCCGGCCGCGGCGGCGACGATCCAGCCGCGACCGCCGCCCAGCACGACGCCGCCGAGCACGACGGCCGTGATGGCGATGAACTCGTAGCCGCGGCCCACCGAGGGGTGCACACCGGCGTAGCCGACGAGCAGCACAGCCGAGAGCGACGCGGACAGCGAGGAGATGACGAACGCCCGTGTGGTGACCCAGGCGCGGCGCCCGCCGGCGTAGTCGACCGCGCCGGCGTTGTCGCCCACCGCGATGAGGGACTTGCCGAGGGGCATCTTCGTGATCCAGATGCCCAGCGCGAGCCAGGCGATGAGGATCAGCACAGCCCACGGGATGAACTCCAGGAACGGCACGTCGCGGATCCCGCCGCGGCCGATCTCGCGGAAGCTGTCGGCCGGGTTCCCGGTCGCCGCTCCCCCGGTCCACCACATGACCCCGCCGAGGAGCGCGAGCATCATGCCCAGCGTCACGATGAACGACGGCACCTTGAGCAGCGTCGTGATCAGGCCGTTCACGAGCCCGACGGCGATGCCGAAGACCACCATGAGCAGGAGCACCGGGACCGTGCGCGAATCGTCCTGGCCCACCAGGTTGCCGGCGACGATAACCTGCGCGGTGATGAGCGACCCCTGCGAGAGGTCGAACTCTCCGGCGATGATCACGAAGTACTGCCCGATCGCGACGATCGCGATGGGAGCCACCCGCTGGATGAATCGCATCAGCTGGCCCGGCTCCGCGAAGCTCGGGTTGAGGATCATGACGGCGACCAGCAGCAGCACGAGGAGCAGGAACACGGCGCCTCGGGGGCTGATGAGCGAGCGCAGGACGTTCATGCGCGTCCTCCTTCCGCTGCGGGAGTCGTATCGGCGAGCTGCGATGCGGCCGCCGCCATCTCGTCTTCGGCCGCCTTGGCCGCGTCGTCGCCGCCGGTGCGGGTGCCGCCGGTGCCGAATCGCGGCCGGCGGCGCACGATGGCGCGGCGGCTGTAGACGGCGACGGCCGCCACGATGACGACGCCGCGCACGACGTCCTTGAGGAACGGGTTGACCTGCATCACGCTCATCACGTTGTCGACGACCGCCAGGATGGCGACGCCGCCGACCGTGCCCCAGATCGATCCGCGTCCGCCGAGGAGGAGCGTGCCGCCGAGGACCACCGCGGCGATCGAGAGCAGCGCGTAGCCGCCCTGCTGCCCGACCGTCGGGCTGCCGACGCCGAGGCGGCTGGCGAGCAGGAGGCCGGCGAGGCCGGCGAACACCGAGCACAGCACGTGCGCGGCGATGAGCGGCGGCCGCGTGCGGACACCCGACAGGCGAGCGATCTCGGGGTCGCCGCCCACGGCATAGAGGTGCGCACCGGTGCGGGTGCGGTCCAGAAGGAACCAGACGAGCACGGCCAGCGCGATCATGATGATGGTCGACACGGGCACCGGTCCGACGCCGGTCGCGCCGATCAGCTGGAACTCCCACGGCACGGCTCCCGCCGATCCCTCGAAGTTCGTGTTGAGGATGCCCTGCAGGATGAGCCCCACGCCGAGCGTCGCGATGAAGCCGTTCACCTTGAGCACCGTGACGATGAGTCCGTTGACGAGGCCGATCCCGGCGCAGACGAGCAGCGTGATCGCCACGGCCGCCGGGATGTTGCCCGGGCTGCCGTTCATGATCGTCGCCCCCAGCAGGCTCGCGAGACTGATGACGTAGGTGACCGACAGGTCGAGCGAGGCGCCGAGGACCACGAGCGTCTGCCCGATCGCGACGAGGCCGAGCACGCTCATGCCGGTGAGGATGTCCCGGATGTTGCCGGGGCTGAGGAAGTTGCGTCCGACGGTCCCGATGAGGATCGCCCCGACGATGAGGGCGAGGATCAGGATGCCGAGGACGATGACTGTGGAGTCGATCCGGATGCGCTTCATCGCGCACCTCCGTCCGTCGAGGTCCGGGGATCCCCCGCACCGGTCGCGGCGCCGAGGATCTCGTGCTCCGCCGACCCTGCGGGCAGCTCCGCCACGAGCTCGCCGTCGTGCATGACGAGGATGCGGTCGCTCATGCCGATCACCTCCGGCAGCTCGCTCGAGACCATGAGCACCGCTGTGCCCTGCGCCGCCAGCTCTCGCATGAGCTGGTACACGGCGTACTTCGCGCCGACGTCGATGCCCCTGGTCGGCTCGTCGAACAGCACGATCTGGGGCCGTGTGAGCAGCCACTTCGCCAGGACGACCTTCTGCTGATTGCCTCCGGAGAGGAAGCGCGCCTCCTGGTCGAGTCCCCGCGAGCTGATCTCGAGCGAGCTGAGCACTCCGGGCACCTCGCGACGCGACGCCGACGTGCGACCGGGGAACACGCTCCGCACGACCAGCAGGGCGTTGTCCAGCACAGACTGGCCGAGCGCGAGACCCTGCGCCTTGCGGTCCTCCGACACGAGGGCGAGCCCGGCGCGGACGGCGGACCGGGCGCTGCTGATGCGCACCGGTGAGCCGTCGATCCTCATCGAGCCACGGGTGAAGGCCTGGATGCCGAAGATCCCCTCGACCAGTTCGGTGCGCCCCGAGCCCTGCAGGCCGGCGATGCCGACGATCTCGCCTGCACGGAGCGTCAGCGACACTCCGTCGACGTAGGCGTTGCCGCACTCCTCGAGCTCGATGCGCGGCTCGCCCACGGTCGTGCCCTCGACGGCATCCGGGAAGTAGGACTGGATCGAGCGTCCGACCATGCGCCGCACGAGCTCGTCCGTCGTGAGAGCGGCCGTCTCGTCGGTGGAGACGAGGGAGCCGTCCTTGAGGATCGTGATGCGGTCGCAGAGGTCGAAGATCTCCTTCAACCGGTGCGAGACGTAGATCACGGCGACGCCGCGGGAGGTGAGACGGCGGATGATCGCGTACAGGAGCTCGACCTCGCGGTCGCTGAGTGCGGCGGTCGGCTCGTCCATCGAGATCACCTGCGCATCGAACGACAGCGCCTTCACGATCTCGACGATCTGCTGCTCCGCCACGGTCAGCGAGCCCACGCGCGCCTGCGGATCGATGAAGGAGACGCCGAGGTCGGCGAGGAGCCCTGCCGTGCTGCTGATCATCGCCTTCCGGTCGACGAACCCGGCGCGACGCGGCTCGCGTCCGAGATACACGTTCTGGGCGACCGTCCGCTCGGGCAGCAGCGTGAACTCCTGGAACACCGTGACGATGCCGGCATCCATCGCCTGCCGGGGGTGCGCGTGGCGCACCTCCTCGCCGCGGTACGCCACGACGCCCTCATCGGCGGGCTGCACGCCGGCGATGATCTTCATCAGAGTCGACTTGCCCGCGCCGTTCTCGCCGACGAGACCGTGCACCTCTCCCGGTCGCACATCGAAGTCGATGCCCTTGAGCACCTCGACGCCGAAGAACGACTTGCGGATGCCGCTCACTGCGAGCACCGGCTGCGTCGTGGTCGCGTTCATGCCGTCACCTCCACCCATCGTCCGTCGTCGGCCGCCGACTGCAGGACCGCCTCGGTGAGAACGGCCGAGCGGTGTCCGTCGGCGAAGGTCGGCATCCCGTCCGGCTGCGCACCGGCCATCGCGGCGTAGACGTCGGCGACGAACCCGTTGAACGCGTCCTGGTAGCCCATCGCGTGCCCGGCGGGAACCCGCTGCAGCCGAGCGGAGTCGGGAGCGGAGCCCGCCGGATCGCGCAGCAGCAGCCGCGACTCCTCGCGCGTGCCGATCCAGAGCTCCTCCGGACGCTCCTGCTCGAAGCGGATGCTCTGCCGGGACCCGTGCAGCTCGAGGGTGAGCGCGTTCTTCCGCCCGGCCGCCATCTGCGAGATGAGAAGGGTTCCGAGTGCCCCCGACACGGTCTCGACGAGAACCGCCACGATGTCCTCGGTGTCGACCTCGTGCCCGGCGCGTTCGGGGAACACCCGGCGCGTGCGGGCGCTCAGCGCGCGGATGCGGTCGCCGATCACGAACTCGATGAGATCGCACAGGTGCGAGCCGATGTCGGCGAACGCACGGGACGCACCGCCCGAGGAGGAGCGCACCCGCCAGTCGTCGTCGGTGGGGAACAGCATCCAATCCTGCAGGTAGGAGCAGTCCAGGGTGAGGAGCTCGCCGATGTCGCCGCGGGCGACGCGGGCCCGCGCCTCGCGCACCATCGGGTGGTAGCGGTAGATGAAGGGCACGGCGGCCACGCGCCCGGAGGCCTCCGCGGCGTCTGCGAGCGTCCTCGCGTCGTGCGCGGTCGTCGCGAGGGGCTTCTCGCAGACCACGTGCTTGCCTGCCTGCAGAGCGCGCAGGGCCAGCTCGGCGTGCGTCGCGTTCGGGGTGCAGATGTGGACCACGTCGATGTCGGCCGCGTCCAGGAGTGCGATGGCGTCGGCCTCTGCACGCTCGGCACCCAGGGCGTCGGCGGCATGGCGGCTGCCGGCGGCGGAGCGGGTGGCGATGGCGCGGAGCTCGCCTCCGGCGTCTCGGGCCGCCGTGCGGTGCACGCGGGCCATGAATCCTCCGCCGAGGATGCCGGCTCGGATCGTTCCGAGACCGGTGTCTGTGACATCCGTTGTCATGTCGGCGATTCTGACACACGCTTCGCTACTTTTGCTAGTCCTTCGTCAAAAGTCATCGTTTCGTAATTTGAAGTCAATCGCCCGAGTGGTGAAAGCCTGTGGTTTACTGACGCAATGGTTGACGTTCTGCGCCCCGTCCCCGCGACGAATCCGGGCACCGGCGAGATCTTCCAGATCCTCCGCGACGGGCACGCGCGCACCAAGGCCGAGCTCGCCGCTCTCACCGGCCTCGCCCGCTCGACGGTGGCGCTGCGCGTGGACGCCCTCCTCGCCGCCGATCTGTTGCGCCCGGCGGGCGAGGCGGCGTCGACCGGCGGGCGACCGCCTGCCCGTGTCGCGTTCAACCCGCGAGCCGGGCTCGTGCTCGCCGTGGACCTCGGCGCGACGCACGCGACAGTGGCGGTGGCCGACCTCGCGGGCGTGATCCTCGACGCACGCACGCGCACGATCGATATCGGCGACGGGCCCGAGACGCTCCTCGACACGATCATCACCGACGGCACCGCCCTGCTGGAGCTGCCGTCGGCCGCAGGACTCCCCCTGCTCGGGGTCGGCATCGGCGTGCCCGGACCCGTGGAGCACTCCACGGGCCGACCGACCAATCCGCCGATCATGCCGGGGTGGGACCGCTTCGACGTTCCGGGATACGTGCAGCAGACCTTCGACGTGCCGGTGCTCGTCGACAACGACGTCAACATCCTCGCCCTCGGCGAGCAGGCCACGAGCTGGCCGCAGGTCGACGACCTCATCTTCGTCAAGGTGTCGACAGGGATCGGGGCGGGCATCATCGCGGGCGGGCAGCTGCAGCGCGGCGCGCAGGGTTCTGCCGGAGACATGGGGCATGTCCAGGTGCCGACCGGTGCCGGATCCACGCGTGAGCCGGGCGACGAACGCGATCTGGAGGCCCTCGCCAGCGGGTCGGCCCTGGCCGTCGCGCTCCGCGACGACGGGCACGACGTGCAGAGCGCGTCCGACGTCGTCGACCTCGTGCGCACGGGCAACGCCGCCGCGATCGAGGCCACCCGTCAGGCCGGACGCGACGTCGGCGAGGTCCTCGCCACGGTCGTCAATCTGCTCAACCCGTCGATCATCGTGCTCGGCGGCAGCATCGCCCGGGCCGGTGAGCATCTGCTCGCGGGCGTGCGCGAGATCGTCTACCGGCGCTCGATCCCGCTGGCGACGCAGCATCTGGCGATCGTGCAGTCCCAGGCCGGCGATCGCGCCGCCGTGCTCGGCGCCGCGATCATGGTCGCCCGCGAGGTGCTCTCACCCGCGAACGTCGACGCCTACGTGGTGGCGAAGACGCGCTGAGCGCGCCTCCGCCACCCTGTGCCTGCGCTCAGAGCGTGGCGGCGAAGGGGTCGAAGTCCGCGTCGAGCGCGCCGACCTGGTCGAGCGAGCTCTCGACGGCGACGAAGCGGCGGCTCTCCGCGGCCTCCTCGATCGACAGCAGCGTATCGAGCACGTGGTAGCCGAACTCCCCCGTCGCGACATGCGGACGACCGGCGGCGATCGAGCGCGCCATGTCGAGCAGCCCGACGCCGCGACCGGCGAGCGCGCCCTCCTGCACGACGTCGACGACCTCCTGCTCGACCGGCTGCTGCCCGAGCCGGAGCGGGCGGGTGATCGAGATCGCTCCGCCGAACGTGTTCGGGTCGGGGATCACGAGCGTGCCCTCGGTGCCGGTGATCTCGACGATCCCCTGACGGATCGCGGGCGAGTCCGTGCTGTAGATGCTCTGCCCCTGACCGCCCTGCTCGAACTCCATGAGCACGCTCAGCGTCGACGGGATCTCGACGGGGAACTCCTGGCCTGCCAGCTCGCCGACCTGCACGCGCCTGGTCGCCGTCCCCTGCAGCCCGAGCGCCGCCACCGAGGCGACGGGACCGAACACGTGCACGAGCGTGGAGACGTAGTACGGCCCCATGTCGAGTAGCGGTCCCGCCCCCTTCGCATAGAGGAACGCCGGGTTCGGGTGGAAGATCTCCGGGCCCTGCCACTGGAAGGTCGTCTGACCGAACAGCGGGCGCCCGATGTCGCCGCGAGCGATCGCGCGCTTCGCCGTCTGCACTCCCGGTCCGAGCACGGTGTCCGGCGCGACGCCCACCCGGAGGCCCGCGGCCTCCGCCTTCTCGAGCAGCCGACGGGACTCCTCGCGGCTCACGCCGATGGGCTTCTCGGTCCAGACGTGCTTGCCGGCGGCGATGATCGCCTCGGACACCTCCACGTGCACCGCGGGGATCGTGAGGTTCACGACGATGTCGATCTCCGGGTCGTCGAGCACGACGTCGACGCCGCCGGCGCGCGGCACCCCGTACTTCTCCGCCTGTGCTTTCGCACGCTCCTTGATCACGTCCGCGACCGCGAGGACGCGTACGTCCGGGAAGGTGGTGAGCTGGGTCAGATACTGGTCGCTGATGTTCCCCGCGCCGATGAGGCCGACGCCGACGGGACCGGTGCCGCCCGCCATCAGCCCGCGACCTTCTCGTCGAGGTAGACGCGGCTGCGCTCGATCGCGTCGAAGAGGTCGCCGTCGTAGTGATCGAACTCGACGATCGCGAGTTCGAGGGCGGATGCCGCGGCGATCGCCTCGACGAGCGGCACGGCGCCTTCGCCCGCGGGCACCTGGTCGGCCGGCGGGTAGGCATTCGCGAGGGCAGGGTCGAGCGTGCCGTCCTTGGCGTGCACCGCGATCACGCGGCTGCCCAGACGCTCGAGGAGGGCGACGGGATCGACGCCGCCGCGGGCGACCCAGTAGAGGTCGACCTCGAGCACGACGCGCTCGTCGAGCAGTCCCGCCAGCACCTCGAGGCCGGTGACGCCGTCGAACACGGCCTCCAGCTCGTGCGCGTGGTTGTGGTAGCCCACGCGCACGCCGACCGCGGCTCCGACGGCGGCGGCCTCGTTGAGCAGGCGCGCGGTCTCCTCGATCTGCTCGATCGAGGTCCAGCGGGCCGGCTCGGTGTACGGGTCGATGACCGTCGTCATGCCGAGCACCTTCGCCGCGGCGAAGACCTCGGCGGGCGACGGCACCGGAACGGTGGTCCCGCTGCCGTCCGGATTGACGAACGACTGCGAGGCGAGGAAGGCGTGGCCGGACGGCGCGGTGAGCCCCGCTGCCGTGAGCGCGTCGGCCAGCGGCGCGGCGCGGCGCACGAAGTCGTACGGCTCGACGGCGGCGAAGCCGCGCGCGGCGACCGCGGCGAGCGAGCCCTCGAGGTCGGCGTCCAGCTGCTCCTTGATCGTGAACAGCTGGAGGGAGGTCTGAATCGTCATCGGTCTTGCTCCTTCGGTCATCGGTGACGGCGGGTGCGCGACCCGACGTCAGCACGCTATCACCAAATACCTCCACGCGGAAGTTTTCATTCGCTAGACTCCGACCATGCCCGACGACGATGAGCGCCCTCGCCAGCGCGGCGCCTATGCGAAGGGGATCGCGCGGCGCCAGGAGATCCTCGACCGCGCCATCGAGGTTTTCGCCGAGCGCGGCGCCGACCGCACCAGCCTGCGCGCCATCGCCCGCGAGGTCGGGGTCACGCACGCCGCACTGACGCACTACTTCGGCTCGCTGGAAGAGCTCCTCGTCGCCGTGTACCAAGAGAGCAACGCCCCCGCCCACCGGCAGGAGATCGTGCCGGACGACGCGACGCCGGTCGAGCGGATGATCGCGTCCGCGCGCACCAACCGCGAGGTTCCCGGGCTCGTCCAGCTCTACTCGACACTGGTCGCCTCAGCCCTGGAAGATGGTCACCCCGTGGCGCGCGACTTCGCGACGGCACGGTTCGCCGACCTCCGAACGCGCCTCGCCGAGGCCGTCAGAGAGCAGCAGGAACGTGGACGCCTTCGCCAGGACGCGGATCCGGATGCCGTCGCCGCCCTCGTCGTGGCAGCATCCGACGGTCTGCAGACCCAGTGGCTGCTCGACGATGCCGCGCCGCAGCACGAGGCTCTGGCCCTCCTCGACCGGCTGCTGCGACCGGCGGGCTGAAGTCCGGCGGCGGCAGGCACGCGGGCTAGGCTCGAAGCGTGACGCCCGTGCCGCAGTCCCCCTACGCGAGAGCACTCGGCGAGCGCCTCGACGACCTGCATCCGCGGCTTCGCACGTACTTCCAGGCGATCCCCGACGGCGCCGTCGGCATCGGCGAGGGCGTCTTCGAACGGGTCGGGACGCCACGACGCTGGCTCTGGCCGATCCTCCGCCTGCTCGAGCGCCGCGGCGTGGTCGCCGCCTGCTGGGAACGCGACATCCCCTTCCGCATCGAGAACCGCACGATCGCATCGCGCGCCATCGGCGAGCGCACGTTCCACCTGGCGCGCGGGCCGTGGGTCATGCACGACGCCGTCGCCCTCACCCGCCATGGCCGCGTGGTCGACGAGCTCGGCGAGCCCGGCCTCATCGCCGCCTGCTTCGACGTGCGCGCCCACGACGGAGCCCTCGAGCTCACGAGCCGCGCGGTCGGGTTCCGCCTCGGACGCCTGCGCGTACGACTCCCCCGATTCCTCTCCCCCGTCGTCCGCCTCACCGAGCGGTTCGACGACGCCGTCGACCGCCAGTTCGTGAGCGTGAGCATCGACGCCCCGGTCATCGGCCGCGTGTACGAGTACCGCGGACACTTCCAGTACCGCATCGAGACCGTCGCAGAGAGGGAGACCGCCGGATGAGCGCAGGCAGGGTCGTCATCGGAGGCTCGACCGGATTCATGGGACGGTACCTGATCCCGCGTCTGCGGTCCGACGGTCGCGAGGTCGTCACGATCTCCCGCTCCGGAGCCGATGTCCGCTGGGGAGAGCAGGAGGCCATCGATCAGGCGGTCGACGGTGCCTCTCTCGTGATCGGCCTGGCGGGCAAGAGCGTCAACTGCCGCTACACCCCCGAGAACCGCGCCGAGATCTTCCGCTCGCGCCTGGAGACGACCTCGTCGCTGAGCCGCGCCATCGAGAAGGCCTCCGCCCCTCCCGCGCTCTGGGTGAACTCCTCCACCGCCACGATCTATCGGCATGCGGAGGATCGGCCGATGACCGAGTCGGACGGCGAGATCGGCAGCGGATTCTCGGTCGAGGTCGCGAAGGCCTGGGAGCACGCGCTGTTCGCCGCCGACCTCCCCCGCACGCGCCGGATCGCGCTGCGCAGCGCGATCGTCCTCGGCCACGGAGGCGTGCTCGGCCCGATCCGGAACCTCGCCCGGCTGGGACTCGGCGGAGCCCAGCACGACGGCCGCTGGCCGGTGAGCCGTGCTCGCCGCGCGGCGGGCACCGCGCACCTCCTCGGTGCGCGCCGAGGGCGTCAACGCTTCAGCTGGGTGCACATCGAAGACGTGGCGCGCATCATCGACTTCCTCGAGGAGACTCCGACACTCGAGGGTCCGATCAACGCCGCTGCGCCCCACCCGGTCGACAATGTCGAGTTCATGGCGACGGTGCGCCGCGCGCTCGGCGCCCGTATCGGAGTGCCGATGCCGCGGTGGATGCTGGAGCTCGGGGCCATCGGCATCCGCACCGAGACCGAGCTCGTTCTCAAGAGCCGGTGGGTGGTGCCGGAAAAGCTCACGACCGCAGGGTTCGAGTTCCGTTATCCGACGCTCGAAGACGCCGTCAGGGAATCCCTCGATCGCAAGGTCGCGCCCGCGGCGTAGCTTCTAGGACGCCGCCCCGGCGGCAGGTTCCTCGCCGTCTCGGCGGCGCCGCTCGAGCTCCTCGCGCAGGCGCCACTCCTCGATCTCCCGATCGAGGTCGGCGATCTGCTGCTCGGTCGTGCGCAGGTCCGTCGGCGGTGCCGGGCGGACGTCCACGGGTCCCGCCGGCCGCTCGGACCGCCGCATCCTCGGGAGCGAGATGCCGGACTCGCCGTACTCCCGCCCGATCCCGAACCAGAGCGCGCTGCCGATCAACGGCAGCAGGATCACGATGATGATCCACACCATCTTCGGCAGATGCTTCACCTGCGAGTCGTCGCGCGTGATGATGTCGATCAGCGCGCCGATCATCAGCGCGATGACGAGGATCGAGAACAGGAACGGCATGAGTTCAGGGTAGACGACGCCGGATTCGGCCGCGCGGCCTACGGGAGCAGGTGGCCCGCGGCGCGGAACAGTTCGTACCACTCGGCGCGCGTGAGCTCGACGTCGGCGCCGGCCGCGGCATCGCGCACGCGCTGCGGCGTGGTCGTGCCGAGCACGACCTGCATATGCGCGGGGTGCCGGGTGATCCACGCGGTCGCGATGGCGATCGGGGTGACGCCGTAGGACGCGGCGAGTCGATCGATCACCGTGTTGAGCTCGGCGTACTCCGGGTTGCCGAGGAAGACCCCGGTGAAGAAGCCGCCCTGGAACGGCGACCAGGCCTGGATCGTGATGCCGTTGATGCGGCAGTACTCGACGATGCCCCCGCCGTCGCGGACGACGCTCTGCTCCTCGCCCGCCATGTTCATCGCGATGGGCTGCGCGATGATCGGCGCGTGGGTGATCGACAACTGCAGCTGGTTCGCGATCAGCGGCTGACGCACGGCCGTGCGCAGCAGGTCGATCTGCCTCGGCGTGTGGTTCGACACTCCGAACGCCCGCACCTTGCCGTCGGCCTCGAGCTCATCGAACGCCCGGGCGACCTCGTCGGGCTCCACGAGCGCGTCGGGGCGGTGGAGCAGGAGCACGTCGATCCGGTCGGTGCGCAGGGCGGCGAGCGACCCCTCGACCTGAGCGACGATGTGCTCGTAGGAGAAGTCGAACATCCCCTGCTTCGGCACGATGCCGCACTTGGTCTGCAGCACGATCTCGTCGCGCTCGGAGGCGGTGAGCCGCAGAGCGTCGGCGAACCGCGACTCGCAGTGATGCATGCTCCCGCCGTAGATGTCGGCGTGATCGAAGAAGTCGATTCCGGAATCGCGTGCGGCGGCGTAGAGATCGCGGATGTGCGCATCGTCCTTGTCGTCGATGCGCATCATTCCGGCGACGACGGCGGGGGCGGTGGCGGATCCGAACGGCACTGTCTTCATGTCGGACACGCTACCCGTCGAAGACCCCCGATGCCCGCCGATCGCCCGCATCGGGCGTCGCACCGGGCGAGCTCGGAGCCAGCGATGAGACGGGGACCCTGAGCGCGGTCGCGATGTTCGCCAGGTCGACGACCGTGAGATCGAGGACCGCGGGGTCTGCTCCCGTGGGATCCGTCTGTTGGGAGAGCTTCGCGTGCAGAACTGCAGGCTCGATTCCCATCTCCGCAGCGAGCCACTCCAACGACAACTCGCGTCGATGCAGGTGCTGCCGAACGGTCTGTGCCACCAAATGACCCGCTTCCGATCCCATATGTCGACACTACAAAGTCATACGCCTCCATTCAACGGTCGCCTGTACCAATATGACGATATTCTGGCTACACGTCGGTGCTATCGTGTGCCGGGTGAAGACACCTGCAGACGACTTCAACGCAGCGGTGGGCAGCCAGCTCCGCGCCGAGATCGCGGCGGCGCGAAGCAGCATCGCCGCCATGGCGCGTGACATCGGCATCGCGCGGAGCGCCCTGGACAACTACGTCACCGGCAAACGATCGATCCCCATCCCCGTCGTCTACCAGGTGTGCGCGGTGGTCGGCCTCGAGCCCCACGTGCTCCTCGACCGTGCCGAGGATCGTCTGCGCGCTGACGACGCCCCTGCCGCGCGCATCAGCGTTCTGCGCCGCCGACCCGATGTCCCAGGCCCGCGCCATGATCAGAGGGAAGTCGCATTCGATTCCGGCCTCCGCCACGGCGCCGACACCGACGATCTCTACGAATAGGGAACCTCATGCATCAGCTCCTCCGCCTCGCCGAGGAGCATGGCCTGCGCATCGTCGAGCGGTCCGGAGCCACCTGCGGCGGTTTCGAGCCGGCATCCGGTACCATCCGGCTCGCCCCCGGCATGACCGCTCGCACGGCAGTCAGCGTGCTCGCGCACGAGCTCGCCCACGCCCTGCTCGGGCACGAGCCGACCAGGTCCGCGACGATTCGCGAGAGGCAGGAACGGCAGGCTGACGAATGGGCGGCCGCTCGCCTCATCACGCCCCGCGCATACGCGGAGGCCGAGCACCTGCGCGGACCGCACCTGGCGAGCCTCGCGTTCGAGCTCGGGGTGACGGTAGAGATCGTCGTCGCGTATCAGCGCCTGCTCCGGCGAAAGGGAACGGATGCGACGCTCGGGTTCAGCGCGGCGGGAGGCTCTGCTCAGCCTGCGTGCGCTGATTGAATATCCTCATGGCTTTCCTCGTCACCCCCGCCCCCGTCACCCTGACCGGTGAGCTCGTCGAGCTCCGTCCGCTCGATCGCTCTCACGTCGCTGGCCTCGTGGAGGCCGTCGAGGAGGGCGACCTGTGGAAGACCGCCTGGTACACGTCGGTGCCGGCTCCCGACGGCGTCGCCGCCGAGGTCGACCGCCGCATCGGCCTGATCGACACGGGCGAGATGCTGCCGTTCACCGCGTTCGACGCCTCCGGGCGCGTCCTCGGTCTGACCTCGTTCTACGACATCGTCGCCGATGTGCCGCGTCTGCACATCGGATACACCTGGAACCGTCCGTCGGCGCACGGCACGGGCACGAACGCGGAGTCCAAGCTCCTGCTGCTGCGGCACGCCTTCGAGACGCTCGGGGTCTTCCGGGTCGGCCTGACGACGCAGTGGGTGAACTTCCAGTCGCGCGCGGCCATCGAGCGGCTCGGCGCGAAGCAGGACGGCGTGATGCGAGCCATGAGCCGCTACCGCAACGGCGCGCTGCGCGACAGCGTCGAGTTCTCGATCATCGAGCCGGAATGGCCGGCGGTGAAGGCCAACCTCGAGGCGCGACTCGCGCGACGGCGCTGAGCGCGCCGACGATCACTCGGTCGGGCTGCCCGACCAGTTGTCCTTGCGGCGGGTCGCGGAGCCGCGCTGGCGCATCATGAACGCGAGCGACAGGCTCACGATCAGGAGACCGGCGACGAAGACGTAGGCCGCGTACTCCACGGGAAGCGACTGCGCGAGACCCATCAGCCAGATGCCTCCGAGGAAGAGGATCATGAAGAAGATGAAGCTGAGGATCACGGGATCTCCTGTCGTAGCGGCCGCCTTCTAGCGTACCGGACGGGCGGACGAAACCCCCTTGGGTCGGGGCGGAGGGCCGTGGTTCTCTCTCCCCATGAACGCTCCGCTGACGGCTGTCGCCATCTCCTGCACGCTGAAGCCCTCCCCCGGCGATTCGAGCTCGGACCTGCTCGCGTCGCAGATCCTCGCGGCCCTGGCGGGGCACGGTGTCACCGGCGAGGTCATCCGTGCTGTCGACCACGTGATCAGCCCCGGCGTCGAGAAGGACATGGGCGGGAACGATGCGTGGCCCGGCTTGCGCCGCCAGATCCTCGACGCCGACATCCTGGTCTTCGTCACGCCGACCTGGATGGGACAGCACTCGAGCGTCGCTCAGCGCGTGCTCGAGAGGCTCGACGCGGAGCTCTCCGAGACCGATGCCCGCGGTCGGCTCACGCTGCTCGACAAGGTCGCCATCGCCGGGATCGTCGGCAACGAAGACGGCGCACACCACATCGCCGCGATCCTCTTCCAGTCGCTGAACGACGTCGGGTACACGATCCCGTCGCAGTCGTCCGTCTACTGGAACGGCGAGGCCATGCAGACCGTCGACTACAAGGATCTGGACGACGTGCCTGAGAAGGTGGCCGCCGCGACGGCGACAGCGGCTCGGAATGCGGCGCATCTCGCACGGGTGCTGCGAGAGCGGGAGTATCCGAGCACCTGAGGCCCAGGTCGTCGCACAAGGCTCACGGACGCGTGAACGTGATCACCTCGCCGCGGCGCGCGCGCTCCACGCTCATCCCCGCGAGCTCCAGGCGACGGAAGACGCGTCGCGGTAGGACGGGGAGTTCGGCCGTGCGACCGGCCGGAGGCTTCGCGAGTCCGGCGAACACAGACAGATCGACGCCGGCCCCGCGCACCTCGATCCGCGCGTAGTCGCTTCGGGTCCGCCACAGCAGGAACTCGAGGTCACGGAACGCGACGACGTGATCCTCATCCCCCACTCGCACGCGGAGCTCGTCGTTGCCGAAGGCGATGACGCAGGCGACCGTTCGCCGCCGCAGCACCGCGGTCAACGCCAGGTACACCGGCAGGGCGATCACGACCCCCACCAGGATGATCAGGAGTCGCGGCCCCAGTCGCATGACGATGTCGTCGAAGGCGATCAGCAACAGCGTGCCGAAGAGTCCGAAGACGATCACGATTCCGACGATCGCGCCCGTGAGGACCTTCATCCGGAGCGGGATGCCGTTGATGCGCACGCTCGACCCGTCGCCGCTCTCCTCGCGCTCCCACTCGACGGTCGTGGGCAGAGGATGTTTCCTCCGGTCGCGTCGCGTCAACGCGTCGGTGACGCGGCTGAGCAGTCCGAGCCAGATCCAGCCCGTCGCCGGGATCGCGGCGATCTGCAGCACGACCGCGACGGCGCGCACCGACTCCGGGAGGGACGCGAGCAGCTCGCTCCCGAACTCGACCACGAACGTCATGATCGCGCCGAGGACGACGGCGACGCCGATGTGCAGGTACGCACCGTTGCGGGACGGCGTCATGCGCAGGGTCGCGTTCACGAATGCGAAGCCGAAGCACCATCCGCCGACGAGCATCAACAACATCGGGAAGATGCTCAGGTCGTCGCCGGCGATCGTCGCGGCGATCGCACCGAGCAGCAGCAGCGCTCCCCAGAGCATCGGGTTGCGGATGAGCTTGCGCCCCACGGTCGCGCGCACCGCGGCGTCGGTGGTCGGCTCGCTCATCGGAGCCATCCTAGGATCCTCGTCACCGACCTGCGGCATCCGGTCGGTGCGCTGATCCGCCGTCGTGCACATGGATCCTGAACCAGCGCCGCCGCCCTGCCTGGAGCACGTCCTGCTCGCCGGGGGACGCAGCATCGTCACCGTCGAGCCGCTTCACGCCGTTGACGCGAACGCCGCCATCCGCGATGAGTCTGCGTGCCTCCGACCGGGTGAGCTCAGGGCGCGCAGCGGTCACGAGCTGTAGAACCGTCGCGTGCGAGGGCACCTCGAGTCGCGGCATCCCGTCGGGAACTGCGCGCTCAGAGAACACCTCGAGGAAGTCGCGCCTCACGCGCGCGGCCTGCGAGGCGCCATGGTGGCGCGCGACGATCGCCTCGGCCAGGTCCAGCTTGGCGTCGCGAGCATCGATGCCGCCGAGGCCCGCCCGTCGCGCGAGCTCATCGACGGCGGCGATCGGCAGCTCGGTGTAGACCTTCGCCCAGACTCCGATGAGATCGTCGTTCAAGGTCATCAGGCGTCCGAACTTGTCGTCCGCGGCCTGCGCGAGCCCGACGTAGTTGCCCAATGACTTCGACTGCTTCGGCCCTCCGTCGAGGCCCGGGGTGATGGTGCTCGTGATGACGGTCTGCGGCCGCTGACCGTGCTTCGCCTGCAGTTCGCGCCCCATGTTCTCGTTGAAGAGCTGATCCGAGCCGACGATCGTCAGGTCCGACTGCAAGGCCACGCTGTCGAAGCCTTGGAGCAGCGGGTAGATCAACTCGTGCATCGCGATCTCGCGACGCTCCTCGACACGCTTCTGGAACATGTCCCGGCCCATCAGCTGGCTGTGGGTCACCAGGCTCAGCTCGCCGAGCAGGTCGGTGATCGGCATGGCGTCGAACCACTCCGAGTTGCGACGGATCTCGAGCACGTCCGGCTCGTTCCTCAGCACCAGGCTCACCTGATCGAGGAACGCCTGAGCGTTCCGTTCGATCTGTTCCGCCGTGAGCACCGGACGCGTACTGCTACGCCCGGTCGGGTCGCCGACGCGGGTCGTCGTGTCGCCGAGGAGGAAGACGACGACGTGACCGAGGTCCTGCAGGTACCGCATCATCCAGAGGTTGACAGCGTGACCGAGGTGCAGGTCGGGCGCGGTGCAGTCGACGCCGAACTTGACCCGCAGGGGCTTCCCCGACGAGAGCCGGTCGTGCAGATCGTCCCGGCCGAAGATCTGCTCGGTCGTGCGACTCAGATGGTCGAGCACCTGGTCAGGCGTGGTCATGGAGTTCTCCCTCGATTGTGCGAGCGAGAACTCCCAGCAGACCCCGCTCGCGATGAACGTAAAAAGGTGAGGACGGATCGTCCTCACCTTTGGGCTCTGGGGTGTGCCGAGTATCTGGGATCAGCGATGCATGCGCCGACGGCTCACTCCAGAGCCGTCGAGATACACCACACCGATCACCATGCGCACAAGGATAGAGCAGAAGAGACCCGAACCTGCGAGATTCCTCAGATCCGGGCCTCTGACGGCGCTTCCCTGCAGGATGTGTGAGCGTTCGTCACTCTGCGGGGATTCCGCACTCTTTACAGGTGAATCGCGCAACGCTCCCCCGTTCGCGGTTCCCCCACGGTGCCGGTGCACCCTCGCGACAGGATGCGCCGGCACCCGGCACTCCGTGTCGGAGAGGTGGGTGGCACAAAAGGCCCCTGGTGAACCGCTCCTGGGAAGCGGCCACCAGGGGCCTGTGATTCGTCAGCGACTCCCTCGCCGACGGGTGACTCTCAGAAGTCCCAGTCGTCGTCTTCCGTGGCCTCTGCCTTGCCGATGACGTACGAGGAGCCCGACCCGCTGAAGAAGTCGTGGTTCTCGTCGGCGTTGGGCGAGAGCGCCGACAGGATCGCCGGGTTCACGTTCGTCACGCTCGACGGGAACATCGCCTCGTAGCCGAGGTTCATCAGCGCCTTGTTGGCGTTGTAGTGCAGGAACTTCTTGACGTCCTCGGTGAGACCGACGCCGTCGTAGAGGTCCTGCGTGTACTGCACCTCGTTGTCGTAGAGCTCGTACAGCAGCGAGAAGGTGTAGTCCTTCAGCTCGTCCCGCTTGGTCTGGTCGACCGTCTCGAGGCCCTTCTGGAACTTGTAGCCGATGTAGTACCCGTGCACGGCCTCGTCACGGATGATGAGGCGGATGAGGTCGGCGGTGTTGGTGAGCTTCGCTCGGCTCGACCAGTGCATCGGCAGGTAGAAGCCCGAGTAGAACAGGAAGCTCTCCAGCAGGGTCGAGGCGATCTTGCGCTTGAGGGGATCGTCACCGCGGTAGTACTCGGTGACGATCTGCGCCTTCTTCTGCAGGTTCGGGTTCTCCACCGACCAGCGGAAGGCCTCATCGATCTCCTTCGTCGACGCGAGCGTCGAGAAGATCGAGGAGTAGCTCTTCGCGTGCACCGACTCCATGAACGCGATGTTCGTGTAGACGGCCTCCTCGTGCGGGGTGATCGCATCGGGGATCAGCGAGACCGCACCGACCGTGGCCTGCACGGTGTCGAGCAGGGTGAGCCCCGTGAAGACGCGCATCGTGAGCAGCTGCTCGTCGGCGGTCAGCGTGTTCCACGACTGGATGTCGTTGGACAGCGGGATCTTCTCGGGCAGCCAGAAGTTGTTGACGAGGCGGTTCCACACCTCGACGTCCTTATCGTCCTGGATGCGGTTCCAGTTGATCGCCTGCACGTGGTCGACCAGCTTGAGCGGTGAGGAGGGAGTCATGATTTTCCTAGGATCGGTCGTTGAGCGAGCGAAGCGAGACGAAACGCCTCAGAGCATGCACGAGACGCACTCGGCCATGTCGGTGCCCTCGAGTGCCATCTGACGCAGACGGATGTAGTAGATCGTCTTGATGCCCTTGCGCCATGCGTAGATCTGCGCCTTGTTGATGTCGCGCGTGGTCGCGGTGTCCTTGAAGAACAGCGTCAGCGACAGGCCCTGGTCGACGTGCTGCGTCGCCGCGGCGTACGTGTCGATGACCTTCTCGTAGCCGATCTCGTACGCGTCCTGGTAGTACTCCAGGTTGTCGTTCGTCATGAACGCCGCCGGGTAGTACACGCGACCGAGCTTGCCTTCCTTGCGGATCTCGATCTTCGACGCGATCGGGTGGATCGACGACGTCGAGTTGTTGATGTACGAGATCGAGCCGGTCGGCGGCACCGCCTGCAGGTTCTGGTTGTAGATGCCGTGCTCCTGGATGGAGGCCTTCAGCGCCGCCCAGTCCTCCTGCGTGGGGATGTGCTTGCCCGCGAAGAGCTCCTTGACCTTCTCCGTCTCGGGCACCCAGGCGCGCTCGATGTACTTGTCGAAGAACGCACCCGACGCGTAGGTCGAGTCCTCGAAGCCGTCGAAGGTCGTGCCGCGCTCGATCGCGAGGTTGTTGGACGCCCGCAGCGCGTGGAACAGCACCGTGTAGAAGTAGATGTTCGTGAAGTCGATGCCCTCTTCGGAGCCGTAGTACACGTGCTCGCGAGCGAGGTAGCCGTGCAGGTTCATCTGACCGAGCCCGATGGCGTGCGAGCGGTCGTTGCCGTCCTCGATCGAGCGCACCGAGCCGATGTGGCTCTGGTCGCTGACCGCGGTGAGGGCGCGGATGGCCGTCTCCACCGTCTGGCCGAGGTCGTCGGCATCCATCGACAGGGCGATGTTCATCGAGCCGAGGTTGCAGGAGATGTCCTTGCCGATGTTGTCGTACGACAGGTCGTCGTTATACGTCGTCGGCGTGTTCACCTGCAGGATCTCGCTGCAGAGGTTCGACATGTTGATGCGGCCCTTGATCGGGTTGGCCTTGTTCACCGTGTCTTCGAACATGACGTACGGGTAGCCCGACTCGAACTGGATCTCGGCGACGGTCTGGAAGAACTCGCGCGCATTGATCTTCGTCTTCTTGATGCGCGGGTCGTCGACCATCTCGCGGTACTTCTCGGTCACGGAGATGTCGCCGAACGGAACCCCGTAGACCTTCTCGACGTCATACGGCGAGAACAGGTACATGTCCTCGTCGTTCTTCGCCAGCTCGAACGTGATGTCGGGAACGACGACACCGAGCGACAGCGTCTTGATGCGGATCTTCTCGTCGGCGTTCTCGCGCTTGGTGTCGAGGAAGCGCATGATGTCGGGGTGGTGGGCGTTGAGGTACACCGCGCCGGCACCCTGACGCGCACCCAGCTGGTTCGCGTAGCTGAAGCTGTCCTCGAGGAGCTTCATCACGGGGATGATGCCCGACGACTGGTTCTCGATCTGCTTGATCGGCGCACCCGACTCGCGGATGTTCGACAGGAGCAGGGCCACGCCGCCGCCGCGCTTCGAGAGCTGCAGGGCGGAGTTGATGCCGCGGGCGATCGACTCCATGTTGTCTTCGATGCGCAGCAGGAAGCAGCTGACGAGCTCGCCGCGCTGCGCCTTGCCGGCGTTGAGGAAGGTCGGCGTCGCCGGCTGGAAGCGCCCGGAGATGATCTCCTCGACGAGGTTCACCGCGAGCTTCTCGTCGCCGTCGGCCAGGCCGAGGGCCGTCATCACGACGCGGTCCTCGAAGCGCTCGAGGTAGCGCTTGCCGTCGAACGTCTTGAGCGTGTAGCTGGTGTAGTACTTGAACGCGCCCAGGAACGTCTCGAACCGGAACTTCTTCGAGTAGGCCAGGTCGTTGAGCTTCTGGATGAAGTCGAACGAGTACTTCTCGATGACCGAGCCCTCGTAGTACTCCTTCTCCACGAGGTAGTCCAGACGCTCCTTGAGCGAGTGGAAGAACACGGTGTTCTGGTTCACGTGCTGCAGGAAGTACTCCCGCGCGGCGCGCTTGTCGGCGTCGAACTGGATCTTGCCGTTCGCGTCGTAGAGGTTCAGCATCGCGTTCAGCGCGTGATAGTCGAGCCCCTCGTAGGACGGGTTGGCCTTGAATGCCACCGTCTCGGTCACTGCGTCACGCTCTGCGTGCTCTTCGACTGCAATTCCCACCGTCGTTCCAATCCGTCGCTCACGCGATCAACATCGTCCTGTGTGCCGAATATTTCGAGCCGGTACAAGTGGGGCACGTGACACTTGCGGCTGATGATGTCGCCGGCGAGACAGAAGGAGTCGCCGAAGTTGGTGTTGCCCGCGGAGATGACTCCGCGGATGTGACGCCGGTTGGCCTCGTCGTTGAGGAACCGGATCACCTGCTTGGGCACGGCCCCGCGTTCGACGCCGCGCCCCTCGCCCCCGCCGTAGGTGGGGGTGACCAGCACGAAGGGCTCGTCGATGACGAGGTCGCCCTCCTGCCGGTGGAGCGGGATGCGCCGAGCGGGGAGCCCGAGCTTCTCGATGAAGCGTGCCGTGTTTCCGGACACGCTGGAGAAGTAGACCAGGAGCGGCGCAGCGGTTGCGACGGCGGCGCTCATAGTTCCCTCCTCAGGGGCAGTCGGTCAGGCCAGACGGGTCGCGAGCTCGGCGATCTTGTCGGGACGGAAGCCCGACCAGTGGTCCTCGTCGGTGACGACGACGGGCGCCTGCATGTAGCCGAGCGCCTTGACCTGCTCGAGGGCCGTCGGGTCCTGGGAGAGGTCGTGGATCTCGTACTCGATGCCCTTGGCGTCCAGCGCCCGGTACGTCGCGTTGCACTGAACGCAGGAAGGCTTGGTGTAGACCGTGATCGACATCTTTCTGACCCCTCAAATCTCTGGCCTGCTTCTCATCAGGCGACTTTTTCCGGCAGACCCCCCGCCGGGAGTTCAATACTACATATGGGTGCCGACATTGGGGGCGACCACAAGGGGTAGTAGTTACATCCGTGTAGTTTTCCACCGCTCTCCCCTGTTACAACACAGGTTCTCCACCGTTTCTTCCACAGGCGGCCCCTCGTCGGAGAGGGCCGCGAAGCCCGAGAATCCGGGGCTGGGAGCCACCTGTGAGAGATCCATCCACAGGTGGCACGCTACGCGGGGCCTCCGACATCGGATTGCTTGTGGAATTCGCCTTTCGGCGTGTCGTCGGCGTGTCGCACGGGTCGTCGCTTCGACGCCGATCGTCGGCGCCCGGTACCGTTGTCTGGTGGCGGGATACCGGGATCTTCTTCGCACGCCGGGAGTGGCGCGCATGATCGCCGCACAGTTGACCGCACGCTTCCCCAACGGGATGTCGTCGCTCGCGATCCTGCTGCACGTCGAGCAGCAGACCGGCTCCTACGGCGCGGCCGGACTCGTCCTCGCCGCGACCAGCGTGGGACAGGCCGTCGCCGGCCCCATCACGAGCCGATGGATGGGCGTGTGGGGGATGCGCCGCGTGATCACGCTGACCCTCAGCGTCTGCGTCGTCGCCGTGCTCGGACTGGCGCTGCTGCCCCTGAACGTGCCCGGCTACATGATCCTGGGCATGATCGCGGGCCTGTCGACACCGCCGATCCAGGCCGCCGTGCGCACGATCTATCCCAAGCTCGTCAACTCCTCGCAGCTGACGCCGCTGTTCTCCCTCGACGCCTCCCTGCAGGAGATCATCTGGATCCTCGCACCGGTCGTCATCACGCTCGTCTCCACGCAGATCGGAACCGTGGAAGGACTGCTGCTCGTCGCGATCATCCTCGTCGGCGGGGGCGCGTGGTTCATCCTCTCCCCCGAGGTAGGACGCGTCCGGATCCCCCGCAGCCGCAACGCGCTGGGCAAGGTCGTGCTCAAGCCGCCCGTCCTGCTCGCCACCGTGATCGGCTTCCTCCTGATCGGCGCCTGCGCCGCTGTCGAGGTCGGCGTCGTCGCGACGTTCGAGCACGGCAGCCTGACGGCCGGACTCGTCCTCGCAGTGTTCTCCGTCGGCAGCCTCGTCGGCGGCCTCGCGTTCGGACACATCCCGATCGGCCCCTGGGCCATGGCCCGGCGGCTGCTGATCGTCACGGTCGGTCTCGCGCTGACGATGGTCATGCTCAACGTGTTCTGGCTCGGCGGCACCCTCGTGCTCGCAGGCATCGGCATCGCCCCGGCTCTCGCCGTCCTGTTCGCGATCACCTCGGCCAGCGTCAAGTTCTCCGAGACCGCCGAGGCGTTCGGCTGGGCGGGCACCGGCCAGCTCATCGGAGCCGCCGCGGGCTCCGCCGTCGCCGGATTCCTCGTCGACCTCGGCGACTGGCGCGGCGCGTACTTCGCCGCGACCCTGTTCGCCGCTGTCGGCCTCCTCGTCGCCGTCGTCTTCGTGCGCTCCTTCCCCGACCTGCGTCACCGCGACGCGAGCCCTCATCCCGACACCGAACCCCTGGCGGTCACCCCTTCATGAGCATCCCCCTCACCCCGTCGTCCCCCGCCCCCGAGATCGTCTGCGTCGGCGAGACGATGGCCCTGATCACGCCGGTCGGCGCCGCGCTGACCACGGCGGAGACCGCGACCATCGGACTCGCGGGAGCGGAGTCGAACGTGACGGCCGGCCTCGCGTTATCCGGTCATCGAGCGGCATGGGCGTCCCGGCTCGGCGACGATCCGCTCGGCGACCGCATCGCGTCGGAGCTGAGCAGGCGGGGCGTCGAGCTCTGGGTGGAGCGCGACACGGATGCGCCGACCGGCGTGATGTTCAAGGACCCCGGCGCCGACGGCTCGTCGGTCTACTACTACCGGCGAGGCTCCGCAGCCTCCGCGATGGAGCCGGGCTTCCTGTCGACCGCACACCTCGCGGGCGTCCGCATCGTGCACACGACCGGCATCACCCCGGCACTGTCCGACACGTGCCTGCGCATGGTCGATCAGCTCTTCGTCGACGCCCGCACCGCGGGTGCGGCCGTGTCGTTCGACGTGAACGACCGACGCCCTCTCTGGTCCCGCGAGCATGCCGCCGCGACCCTTGCCCGCCTCGCGGATGCCGCCGACATCACCTTCGTCGGACGCGATGAGGCCGAGCGGATCTGGGGAACGGTCACGCCCGATGAGATCCGCGCCTTCCTTCCGAACTGCCCGCTGCTCGTCGTGAAGGACGGGGATGTCGGAGCGACCGCCTTCGCGGGAGACGACGAGCCGGTCTTCGTGCCCGCACCGCGCGTCGACGTGGTCGAACCGGTCGGCGCCGGCGACGCGTTCGCCTCCGGATTCCTCGCGGCCACGCTCGAGGAGCGGCCGCTGCACGAGCGTCTCTCGGCGGGGCACGCCGCGGCCGCGCGCGTGCTGGTGACCCACGCGGATATGCCCCCGGTCGACTGATCGGCGCTGCGCGCCCGGCGCCGCCCGCACCCCGCGGTTCTAGGCTGGGACCATGTCTGCACCGCTCCGTCTCCCCCGCATCGCCTGGGGCTCTCCTTCGGCCTCTCGCCGTGCCCTTCTCGTGCACGGTCTCGGTTCCTCCGGTGCCCTGATGTGGCGTCTCGGCGATGCGCTGGCCGCGGCCGGATGGCACACGACGGCCGTCGACCTGCGCGGTCACGGCGACGCGCCCCGGTCACTCGACTACTCGGTCGCGGCGTACGGCGCCGACCTCGCCGCGACGCTGCCCGATGACGGCGGCTCGTGGGATGCGGTCATCGGCCACTCGCTGGGTGGGGCCGCCAGCACGGTGGCCGCGGCATCCGATCCGGAGTGGACCCGGCGCCTCGTCCTCATCGACCCGGCGATCCATGTCGACGGACGCGACGCGTCGATCGTGCGCCGGAGCCAGGAGCGCGCCTTCGCCGACACCCGGATCGAGGTCGTGCAGCAGGAGCATCCGCACTGGCATCCGCAGGATCACGAGCTGAAGGTCGACGCTGTGCTGCGCGCGAGCGCATGGGCCGTGGAGCAGACCAGCGCACAGAACCAGCCGTGGGATGTGCGGGAGCAGGCGGAGCGGGTGACCGTCCCCACGCACGTGATCGCCGCCGATCCTGCTGTCTACAGCATCTTCACCGGCGACCTGGCCGCCGAGGTGCTCGCCGCCAATCCCCGGTTCACGATGTCGGTCGTCGAGGGCGCCGGCCACTCCCTGCACCGCGACAAGCCCGAGGAATCGATCCGCCAGCTCCTGGAGGCCCTGTCATGAGCGACTTCGACCCCGCCGCGTACCTCCCCGACGACCTGCTCGAGCGGATCCGCGAACGCGCGCCGATCCATGATCGCGACAACACCTTCCCGCAGCAGGATCTCGACGAGCTGCGCGCGGCCGGGTACCTCTCGATCCTGGTCCCCGCCGAGCGCGGCGGTGCCGGGCTCTCGCTCGCCCAGGCCGCGGTCCTGCAGCAGCGGCTCGCCGGGGCAGCTCCCGCAACGGCGCTCGCGATCAACATGCACCTCGTCTGGACCGGTGTCGCCAAGGTGTTCTCCGACCGCGGTGTGCCGGGGCTCGAGTTCGTGCAGGACGGCGCCGTGGCCGGCGAGGTCTTCGCCTTCGGCATCAGCGAGGGCGGCAACGACCTCGTCCTCTTCGGCAGCGACACCGCCGCCGTGCCCGACGGCAGCGGCGGCTACGCCTTCACGGGAACGAAGATCTTCACCTCGCTCGCCCCGGTCTGGACGCGGCTGGGCCTGCACGGCCTGGACACGACCAGCCCCGATGCCCCCCAGCTCGTCTTCGCCTTCGTGGAGCGGACGGACGCCGTCGCGACGAGCGACGACTGGGACACGCTCGGCATGCGCGCGACGCAGAGCAGGACCACACGCCTGAACGGGGCGACGGCGGATGCCGTGCACGTGGTGCGCCGGATCGACCCCGGCCCCACCCCCGACCCGATCGTCTTCGGCATCTTCTCGGTGTTCGAGATCCTCCTCGCCTCGGTGTACACGGGCATCGCACGACGGGCGCTCGAGCTCGCCGTGCTCGCCGCCGGGAAGCGCCGCTCCAAGAAGACCGGCGCCGCGTACAGCCAGGACCCCGACATCCGCTGGCGGATCGCGGACATGGCTCTCGACTACGACGCCCTGCCGCCGCAGATCGCCGCCCTCGCCCGAGATGTCGACGACCGCGTCGACAACGGCGCCCGCTGGTTCTCCCTCCTCTCCGGTGTGAAGCACCGGGCCATCACGATGGCCAAGCGGGTCGTCGACCAGGCCATGCTCGTCGGCGGTGGCGGCTCGTACTTCTCCGCCAACGAGCTGTCCCGCCTCTACCGCGATGTCCTGGCCGGCGCCTTCCACCCCTCCGACCCGGAATCCGCCCACGCCACCGCGGCGAGCGCGTGGCTCGGTCCTCTGGAGGACTGAGGCGACATCCTGCCGATATCGCGCCCCAGCTTCACCTGCGGCCGCGGAATCGGTTGCCGAGCGCGCCGCCGAGTGCGAAGATCGCACCATGAGTTCGGTGAAGAAGCACTCATCGCTCGACGCGGTGTCCAAGACGATCATCGAGCTGCTCCAAGAGGACGGACGCCGCTCCTACTCCGACATCGGCCGCGTGGTCGGCCTGAGCGAGGCCGCCGTGCGTCAGCGGGTGCAGCGGCTGACCGAATCGGGCGTGATGCAGATCGTCGCGGTGACCGATCCGATGCAGCTCGGCTTCCACCGTCAGGCCATGATCGGCATCCGCGTCTCCGGCGACACGCGGGTCGTCGCGGAGGCGATCGCCCGGGTCGAGGCGATCGACTACGTGGTGATCACCGTCGGAGCGTTCGACGTGCTCGCCGAGGTGGTCTGCGAGGACGACGATCAGCTGCTGGCCCTCATCAACGACGTCATCCGTCCGATCGAGGGCGTGGTGTCGACCGAGACCTTCATCTACGCCAAGCTGCAGAAGCAGCTCTACAACTGGGGGACCAGATGAGCACGACCCGCACGACCCCGTCGGAATCCGCGCTGCAGAAGATGGCGAAGGATCATCTCTGGATGCACTTCACCCGGCAGTCCACGATGGCCGAGTCGGGCGTGCCGATCATCGTCAAGGGCGACGGGCACCGGATCTGGGATTCCTCGGGCAAGGAGTACTTCGACGGCCTCTCCGGACTGTTCGTGGTGAACGCCGGACACGGCAGGCGCCGCCTGGCCGAGGCGGCCGCCGCCCAGGCCGCCGAGCTGTCGTTCTTCCCGCTGTGGTCCTACGCCCATCCCGCCGCGATCGAACTGGCCGACCGGCTCGCGGACGAGGCTCCGGGAGATCTGAACAGGGTCTTCTTCTCGACCGGCGGCGGCGAGGCCGTGGAGACCGCGCTGAAGCTGGCCAAGCACTACTGGAAGCTGCAGGGCAGGCCCACCAAGCACAAGGTGATCTCGCGATCGGTCGCCTACCACGGGACGCCGCACGGCGCGCTCGCGATCACCGGGATCCCGGCGATGAAGGCCATGTTCGAGCCGGTCGCGCCCGGGGGCTTCCGCGTGCCGAACACCAACTTCTACCGCGCGGCCGAGATGGGCGCGCCCGCCGACGACCTCGAGGCGTTCGGACGCTGGGCGGCCGACCGCATCGAGGAGATGATCCTCTTCGAGGGTGCAGACACGGTGGCCGCGGTGTTCCTCGAGCCTGTGCAGAACTCCGGCGGGTGCTTCCCGCCTCCTCCCGGCTACTTCGCCCGCGTGCGCGAGATCTGCGACCGTCACGATGTGCTGCTCGTCTCGGACGAGGTCATCTGCGCCTTCGGCCGGCTCGGCCACACGTTCGCCTGCACGGGCCTCGGCTACGTGCCCGACATGATCACCTGCGCGAAGGGGATGACCAGCGGCTACTCCCCCATCGGCGCCACGATCGTCAGCGACCGCATCTACGAGCCCTTCTCGCACGGAGACGTGTCGTTCCCCCACGGCTACACGTTCGGCGGCCATCCCGTGTCGGCGGCGGTGGCGCTGGAGAACCTCGCGATCTTCGACGAGGAGGGACTCAACGCCCGCGTGCGGGAGAACTCTCCGCTGTTCCGCGCCGAGCTCGAGAAGCTGAGCGATCTGCCCCTCGTGGGCGACGTGCGCGGCGACGGGTACTTCTTCGGAATCGAGCTCGTGAAGGACAAGAGCACCAAGGAGACCTTCGACGATGCGGAATCCGAGCGGCTGCTGCGAGGATTCCTCTCCCCCGCCCTGTTCGCGGCCGGGCTCTACTGCCGCGCCGACGACCGGGGCGATCCCGTCATCCAGCTCGCTCCCCCGCTCACCACGGGCCCGGCGGAGTTCCGGGAGATCGAGCAGATCCTCCGCGACGTCCTGACGCGCGCTCAGGCGGTGCTCTGACCGCCGGAGCGCGGTGATGCAGCATATCGGGTCGCGCGGATACCGCCCCTCTCTCCGGCGCTACGGTGGCGCCCGGGAGACATCATGCTCGACACGGGGGAAGAGAATCGGACGGCCTTCGCTCAGGCCTTCTCGGGGGCGATCACGGCGCGAGGGGTCTCGCTGTCCTGGCTGCACAGACGGCTCAAGGACCGGGCGAACCCCATCTCGGTCGCGACCCTCAGCTACTGGCGGTCGGGAGAACGGCACCCCGAGGGCCTGCGGTCGCTGACCGCGCTGGAGGACGTCGAGCGCCTGCTCGGGCTGGAGCCGGGCGCTCTGCTCGACCTCGTGAGCACGCGCGCACGACTCGGGTCGCTCGCGCCCGCGCAGAACCCGTTCACCGAATCCCAGGTCCGCGATGCGGCGGCCGAGACCCTGAGGCTGCTCGATGCACCGCCGATCGAGGCGACGAGGTCGCTGTCCGCGCACGTGGTGTCGACCGTCGACGAGAACGGACTGCTCCGCGATCGCACGGCGCAGGTCCTCGTGCAGGCCGTCGCACCGTTCGTCCACGAGATGACCTACGCCCTGATGTCCGTCGAGAGGGTCGTCCGCCGGCCCGAGTGCACGCTCCGGGGAGCGACCCTGGTGCGCGAGCACCTGCACGAGAGCGAGCATGTCTACGCCTGCGTGCTCCGCCTGGATCGACCGCTGGTGATGGGCGCGACGACGATGCTCGAGATCGGGATGGCTGTCCCGCCGCCGCCCGCGGGAGAGCTCCCGGCCGAGGACGAGACGGCCGCCTTCGTGATGCGTCCGATCCGTGACCTCGTCGTCTGGACATGCTTCCATCCGGATGCCGTCCCCGACTGGACGACGGAGTTCGAGCGCACGCCCGCGACCGACGGCCTGGTGTCGCGGACGCTGTCTCCGCGCGACTCCATCCACCAGTCACGCCGGGATTTCGGGCCCGGCATCCTCGGCATCCGATGGGGGTTCGACCGCTGACGGGACTATCGTCGGGGAGAGGAGGGTGGGATGGCAGCTGAGGTTCCCGACGGACGCGACTCGTTCAGCAGGGCGTTCGGAGCAGCGCTCACCGCGAGCGGCATCTCGCTCTCGTCGCTCCAGCGCCGACTCGTCGCCCGCGCCAACCCCGTCTCGCTCACGACCCTCAGTTACTGGCGCTCCGGGGAGCGCGCGCCCGAGGGAGCAGCCTCGCTCGCCGCCGTCGAGGACATCGAGCGGCTACTCGGCCTGCCATCGGGGGCTCTCGGCGGCCTGGTGCCGGAGCGCGTGCGCCTGGGAGCGCTGCACGAACCCCGCAACCCGTTCACGGAGGAGCAGATCACCCGGGCGCTGTCCGAGACGCTCGAGCTCCTCGATGCGCCGCCGCTCGACATCACCCGTGAGCTCTCGACGCATGTGATCGCGGATGTGTCCGCCGACGGCTACCTGCGCCGCCGTGCCGCCCAGACCCTGATCCAGTCCGTCATCCCCGCGACCGTCGACCACGTGACGTACACCCTGCTGTCGGCGGAGGACGTCATCGACCGCCCGGAGATGACAGTGCGAGGGGCGCGGATGGTCCGCGATCACCTGCACGTCAGCGAGCACGTGTACGCCTACGTCCTGAAGCTCGACCAGCCGCTCACGCTCGGCGCGACGACGATGATCGAGGTCACGATGGAAGGGCATGAGGAGTACACCTCGCAGCCGGAGACCGGCGCCTTCGTCGTGCGCCCCATCCGCGACCTCGTCCTGTGGACGCGATTCCATGAGGACGCCGTCCCGGACTGGCTCGACGAGCTCGAGCGGACCGAGTCGACGGACGGCACGGTCTACCGCCCGCTCCGGCCGCAGACCTCGGTGCATCAGACGCGTCGGGACTTCGGTCCTGGCGCGCTCGGCATCCGCTGGGGATACGACGACCGCTGATCCGGCGATCCGAGCGGCCGGGTGACCGTCACGTCAGGAAGCCGCGCAGCAACGCCTCGGAGCCGGCGAGATGATCGCGCATCGCCGCCTCCGCGGCATCCGCTCGTCCGGCGAGGATCGCGGAGACGATGCTCTCGTGCTGCTCACCCGAGTGCTGGATGTTCCGCGGCATCAGCGGGAACGTGTCGAGCCAGGCGTTGACGTCGGCGCGGTTCTCGGCCACGAGCGCGACGAGTGAGGGGATGCCCGCGGCCTCCGCGATCGCGAGATGCAGCAGGGTGTCGAGGCGTCGATACTCGTCCGGTCCCGCCGGCAGCGCCGCCTCATGCCGCGCCCACAGATCCGCACGGGTCGCGGCGTCGAGGGACCGGCTCGCGGCCGCGCGGGCGGCACCGGTCTCGAGCACGCGCCGCAGGCCGAGGACATCGTCGATCTTCTCCGGTGCCACGGCGCCGGGGACCGACGGGTGCGGCAGCGGATCCGCGACGAAGGTCCCTCCGTACCGTCCTCGACGGGGAAGGAGATAGCCGGTGTCGGCCAGTTCGCGGATGGCCTCGCGCACGGTGTCGCGACTCACGCCGAAGGATGCCGCGAGCTCCCGCTCCGGGGGCAGGGACTCCCCCGGGGCGACCACGCCGAGACGGATCGTCTGCACGAGACGGGCGACCGCGTCCTCCAGGGCGTTGCCGCGCCGCAGCGGCCGATAGACCGCTCTCCGCACCTCGACGAGGTCGCCGTCGTGGTCGTTCACAGCGGGGTGACGTAGGCGTTCGTGATCCCGCCGTCCACGACGAAAGCGCTCGCGGTGATGAACGACGAGTCGTCCGAGGCGAGGAAGGCCACGGCCGCCGCCAGTTCCGACGGTTCCGCGAAGCGCCCCATCGGCACGTGCACGAGCCGTCGCTGCGCGCGCTCCGGGTCCTTGGCGAACAGCTCCTGCAGCAGCGGCGTGTTCACCGGTCCGGGGCACAGCGCGTTCACGCGCACCCCCTGCCGGGCGAACTGCACGCCCAGCTCGCGCGACATCGCGAGCACGCCGCCCTTAGACGCGGTGTAGCTGATCTGCGAGGTCGCCGAGCCCAGCAGCGCGACGAACGACGCCGTGTTGATGATCGAGCCGCGTCCCGCCGGCACCATGTGCCGCAGCGCCGCACGGCTGCACAGGTACACGCTCTTGAGATTCACATCCTGCACCCGGTCCCACGCCGGCAGCTCCGTCGTCTCGATCGAGTCGTCGTCGGCCGGTGAGATGCCGGCGTTGTTGAAGGCGATGTCGATGCGGCCGAACTCCGCAGCCACTCCGTCGAACAGCGCGTTCACCTTGGCCTCGTCGGCGACGTCGACAGGGCGGAACACCCCGCCCACCTTCGCCGCAGCCTCCTCGCCCGTCGCCGGGTCGACGTCGGCGATGACGACGAAGGCTCCCTCTGCCGCGAAGCGCTCGGCGGTGGCGAACCCGATGCCGCTCGCACCACCGGTGATGATGGCGACGCGGTCCTTCAGGCGCTGGGTCAGATCGATGCTCATGTGGGTTCTCCGCTCTGTGGGGTGTGGGGTGCGACGCGATCAGGGTTCATCGGTCGCGAAGAAGACGTTCTTGGTCTCGGTGAAGTGCTCGGCGGCGTCCGGACCGAGCTCACGCCCGAGGCCGGAGGCCTTCATGCCGCCGAACGGCGTCGCGTAGCGCACCGAGGAGTGCGAGTTCACCGACAGCACACCGCTGCGCACGCCTCGCGCCACGCGCACACCGCGTCCGAGGCTCTCGGTCCATACGGAGCCTGCGAGCCCGTACACCGTGTCGTTCGCCAGGCGGATCGCGTCGGCCTCGTCCTCGAACGGCATCACCGCGACGACGGGGCCGAAGACCTCCTGTTGGGCGATGCGGTCGGAGGGGTCGGCGAGCACGACGGCCGGGGCGAACCAGAACCCGTCCCCCTCGGGCGCGGTACCGCGAAACGCGATGTCGGCGCCGTCGAGGAAGGAGGAGACGGTGTCGCGGTGCCCGGCCGAGATGAGCGGGCCCATGTCAGTGTCGGAGCTGCCGGGGTCTCCCACGCGCCAGGCCGCGACGGCCGGCTCGAGCAGTTCGAGGAAGCGGTCGAAGACCGAGCGCTGCACGAGCAGCCTGCTGCGCGCGCAGCAGTCCTGGCCGGCGTTGTCGAACACCGAGCCGGGCACCGCGGCCGCCGCCCGCTCGAGATCGGCGTCGGCGAAGACGATGTTCGCGCTCTTGCCGCCGAGCTCGAGCGTCACCGGCTTGAGCGCACGCGCACAGCCCGCCGCCACCTCGATGCCGACCTCGGTCGACCCGGTGAAGACCACCTTGCGCACGTCGGGATGCTCGACCAGTCGCTGGCCCACCACCGAACCCAAGCCGGTCACGACCTCGAACAGTCCATCGGGGAGCCCTGCCTCGAGCGCGAGCTCGCCGAGGCGGATCGCCGTGAGCGGGGTCAGCTCGGCCGGCTTCAGCACCACCGCGTTGCCGGCGGCGAGCGCCGGCGCGAACGCCCACGACGCGATCGTCATGGGGAAGTTCCACGGCACGATGACGCCGACCACGCCGTAGGGGTCGTGGAAGGTCACGTCGAGCCCGCCGGCCACCGGGATCTGCCGACCGGACAGGCGCTCCGGGTCGGCCGAGTAGTAGTTGAGCACCTGGGCGACGTGCCCCGCCTCCCAGCGGGCGGAGCCGATCGGATGCCCGGAGTTGAGGACCTCGAGCTGGGCGAGCTCTTCGACGGCACCCTCGACCGCGCGGGCGAACGCCCGGAGCGCGTCCGCGCGGGCGACCGGTGCCAGCGCCGCCCACCGGCGCTGCGCGACGACGGCGCGGGCGATCGCGGCATCCGTCTCTCCGATGTCGGCGCGGGCGACGTCGCGGATCGCCGCGCCGGTCGACGGATTGATGACGGTGAACGCACTCATCGCGATTCTTCCTTCCGTCGCGCGGCGAACGCGCGAGCCTGTGAGACGAGATCGGCGAAGAGACGCCGGTCCTCGGCGTTCTCCTCCGGATGCCATTGGATGCCGACGACATGGCCGGCCGAGGTGTCGACGAACGCCTGCACGAGTCCGTCGTCGGAGCGCGCGGCTGCGGTCAGTCCGTCTCCGAGCCGATCGATGCCCTGGTGGTGATAGCTGTGCACCCGCAGCCCGCCCGCACCGAGGACCCCGGCGAGCGCCGTGTCGTCCGACACCTCGATGTCGTTCTCGGCGAAGACGCCGCCGCCCAGACGGTAGCGCTCGGTTCCGAGAGTCTCGGGCAGATGCTGCTGGAGGGTGCCGCCGCGGGCGACGTTCACGAGCTGCAGACCCCGGCAGATCGCGAGCACCGGGATGCGCCGCCGCTCCGCCGCGCGGAACAGGGCGAGCTCCCAGGCGTCGCGGTCGGTGCGGGCGGGATCGGTGAGCGGATGCCGCTCCTCGTCGTAGAGCTCGGGGGCGACGTCGGCCCCGCCCGAGAGGATGATTCCGTCCATTCCGGCGATGGCCGCTTCCGCCGTCTCCGGATCCTGCGGGGGCAGCAGCAGCGCGATGCCGCCCGATGCGGTCACCCCGGTCAGGTACTGCTCGGGGAGGAACGCGGCCCGCACATCCCACACCCCCTGCTGCGCCCGCTCCAGATAGGTCGTGACACCGATCAGCGGTGCCGGTTCAGAGCCGCTCGAAACCACGGATGCGCTCCCAGTCGGTGACGGCGGCGTCGTAGGCCTCGAGCTCGATGCGCGCCTGGTTCAGGTAGTGGTCCACGACGTCGTCGCCGAACGCCGCCCTCGCGATGGTCGACTCGCTGAACAGCTGCGCCGCCTCGCGGAGAGTCGTCGGGAGGTGGTCGACGCCGGCCTCGTAGGCGTTGCCCTCGAAGCGCTCCGGCAGCGGCAACTCGTTCTCGATGCCGTACAGGCCGCCGGCGATGATCGCCGAGATGCCCATGTACGGGTTCACATCGCCGCCGGGCACCCGGTTCTCGACCCGGAGCCCGGAACCGCTGCCGATCACGCGCAGCGCGCAGGTGCGGTTGTCGATGCCCCAGGCGACGCCGGTCGGCGCGAAGCTGCCCTTGGCGAAGCGCTTGTAGGAGTTGATGTTCGGCGCGTAGAGCAGCGTGAACTCGCGGAGCGTCGCCAGGATGCCGGCGATCCAGTGCTCCATGACCGGGCTGAACCCGTGCGCTCCGTCGCCGGCCATCACCGGCGTGCCGTCATCCGCACGCAGCGAGAGGTGGATATGGCAGCTGTTGCCCTCGCGCTCGTTGAACTTCGCCATGAAGGTGAGCGCCTGCCCGTGCTGCGCGGCGATCTCCTTCGCACCGTTCTTGTAGATCACGTGCTGGTCGGCGGTCTCGCGCACTTCGGCGTAGCGGAATGCGATCTCCTGCTGGCCGAGGTTGCACTCGCCCTTGACGCCCTCGCAGTACATGCCCGCGCCGTCCATGCCGTTGCGGATGTCCCGCAGCAGCGGCTCCATCCGGGTCGAGGCCTGCAGGTTGTAGTCGACGTTGTAGTCGGTCGCCGGCGTCAGTCCCTCGTACTTGCGCGCCCAGGCGTCGCGGTAGGTGTTCTCGAACACGATGAACTCGAGCTCGGTTCCCGAGAAGGCGGTCCATCCCCGTTCGGCCAGGCGATCACGCTGCCGATCGAGGATCGCGCGCGGCGACGGCCCCACCGGCTCGCCGTTCTGCCAGACCAGATCGGCCATGATCAGGACCGTGCCCTCGAGCCACGGCATCCGACGGAGCGTGACGACATCGGGGCGCAGCACCATGTCGCCGTATCCGCGGTTCCAGCCCGACATCGCGTAGCCGTCGACCGTGTTCATGTCGACATCGACCGACAGCAGGTAGTCGCAGGCCTCGGCGCCGTGATGCAGGATGTCCTCCTGGAACAGCCGCGCGGAGACCCGCTTGCCGACCAGTCGTCCCTGCGCGTCGGCGAAGGCCACGATCACCGTGTCGATCTCGCCGGCGGCGATGCCGGCATCCAGCTGCTCGATGCTCAGGTTTCCCGACATCTTCTCGCTCCCGTCGTCGTGGTGAAGGCGATCGACCGACCGGCTTCGCCCTCAGAGTAGATCACCTCGACGTCTAAAGGTAGACGAAACCACCATTGACTGCCACAATCATCCGCAAGGTGCACCCGGCGCCTGTGTGCATGCGAACGGAGAGCGGATGTCTGAGCAGAGCAATGAATCCCGCAAGGTCGCTGGGGCGACCTATACACGTGCCGGGAGTGACTACTTCGAGAAACGGACCCTGAAGAGATCGGCCGGCGTCTGGGGACTCTGGGGTCTCGCCGTCGCCGCCGTCATCTCCGGCGACTTCTCCGGTTGGAACTTCGGCATCGACTTCGCGGGCTTCGGTGGCATGCTGATCGCCTTCGCGATCCTCGTCGCCATGTACTACGGCATGATCTTCGCGATCGGCGAGATGGCGGCGGCCATGCCCCACACGGGCGGGGCCTACTCGTTCGCCCGATCGGCCATGGGCCCCTGGGGAGGTCTGGTCACCGGCGCCGCCGAGACGATCGAGTACGTCGCCACCACGGCGGTGATCGTCTACTTCTCGGCATCGTATGCGAACGGCATCACGAGCGAGCTGCTCGGTCTCGAGCTGCCGGGGTGGGTCTGGTACCTCATCCTCTACGTCGTCTTCATCGCGCTGAACTCCGCGGGCGCCGCGATCTCCTTCCGCTTCGCGATCGTCGTCTCGGTGATCTCGATCGGCATCATCCTCGTGTTCTCCGTGATGGCGATCTTCTCCGGCGCCTTCAGCTGGGACGCGCTGTGGGACATCGTCCCCGACGAGGGACAGTCGACCTTCCTCCCGCACGGCGTGCTGCCGATCCTGTTCGCCCTGCCCTTCGCGATGTGGTTCTTCCTGGGGATCGAGGAGCTGCCGCTGGCCGCCGAGGAGTCGCACAACCCGACCCGCGACATCCCGAAGGCCGGATTCTGGGCCCGGGGCACCCTCATCGTGACCGGCCTCCTGGTGCTGTTCCTCAACACCGGAGTGATCGGTGCCGAGGCCACCGGCACCGCCGGCGAGCCGCTCCTCGACGGCTTCCGCGCGATCGTCGGCGACCAGCTCGCCGCGGTGCTGGCGCTGTTCGCCCTGATCGGTCTGCTCGCGTCGCTGCAGGGCATCATGTTCGCCTACGGCCGCAACATGTACTCGCTGTCCCGCGCCGGCTACTACCCGCGGTTCCTCTCCCTCACCGGGAAGCGTCAGACCCCGTGGGTGGCCCTCACCGTGGGGGCCGCGATCGGCTTCGTCGCTCTGATCGTGCTCGATGTGCTCACGGCGGTCGACTCGGAGGGTGCAGGGACCGTCGCCGGCGCGATCGTGCTGAACATCGCCGTCTGGGGCGCGGTCGTGGCCTATGGGCTCCAGCTCGTGTCGTTCATCATCCTGCGCAAGAAGTTCCCGAACGTCGACCGCCCGTATGTGAGCCCCTGGGGCATCCCGGGCGCCGTGATCGCGCTCGTGATCGCCGCGCTCATCTTCGTGGGCTTCCTGCTGAACCCGACGTTCGGTCCGGCCATCATCGCGATCGCGATCGTCTACGCGATCATCCTGCTCGGATTCGGCCTGTTCTTCCGGCACCGCCTCGTGCTCTCCCCGGAAGAGGAGTACGCGCTCTCGGGCGGTTCGCACGGAGACCCGCAGGCCGAGGGCTACGACGCGATGGAGGGCGAGATCTTCGACGGGAAGCGGTGACCGCAGAGGAGCGCGTCGGGCCCGACCCTACTTGCGGTCGAAGTCGAACGCCTTGAGAAGCTCGGCGACCGCCTTGTCGCGCTCCTCTCCCCCCTCGTCGAACATGTGCGTGACGTGCGTGCGCAGGTGATTCTCGAGCAGCAAACGGTTCAGCGACTCGAGTGAGCGCTGGATCGCACGGGACTGCGTGATGATGTCCATGCAGTACTCCTCGTTCTCGATCATCCGCGCGACGCCGCGCATCTGACCCTCGAGGATGCTGGTGCGGTGCAGAGCGCGCTTCTTGATGTCTTCGATCACGTCTCGAGGGTACTCTCCGCGTGAAAGGATGGCGTCATGCCGCGAACACCGATGGCGCAGCTCTCGCCCGCCGACCAGGAGCGGTTGCGCGCCCTCCGTCGCATGAAGGCCGTGGCCCTCGGCGCGCTGGTGTTCATGGCGGTCGCGTTCGTCTTCGCCTTCGCCTTCCAGGAGCGATGGGGCTGGCTCGCGTACGTGCGCGCCGCCGCCGAGGGCGGAATGGTCGGCGCCCTGGCGGACTGGTTCGCCGTGACCGCCCTGTTCCGGCGGCCGCTCGGGCTCCCGATCCCGCACACCGCGATCATCCCGAGCCGCAAGGACGAGATCGGGCGCACGCTCGGCGAGTTCGTGGAGACCAACTTCCTCGAAGCCGGCGTCGTGCGCACGAAGCTGTCGAGCACCGCGATCGCACTGCGTGCGGGAGAGTGGCTGAAGGAGGGACCGCACGCCGAGCGCGTGGGCGCTGAAGGCGCCACGATCGCCACGGCCGTGCTCAACGCGCTCAGCGACGACGACGTCCGCGACCTCATCACCGACCTCGCCCGCGAGCACCTCGTCGAACCGGAGTGGGGACCGCCCGCGGGCGTCTGGCTGGAGAAGATCGTCGCCGCCGATGCGCACCACGGCGCCGTCGACCTCGCGGTGGACAACATCGGACGATGGCTCGAAGCGAACGCCGAGTCGTTCTCCGGCCTCGTCTCCCGCCGCCTGCCCGGTTGGGTGCCCAAGCTCGCGCACCGATTCGTCGACGACACCGTCTACAACGAGGCCATCAAGTTCGTGCATGCCGTGCAGGCCGACCCGCGGCATCCGGCGCGGATCGCGATCGACGGGTATCTCTCCCGACTGGCCGACAACCTGCAGAACGATCCCGAGACCCGGGCGAAGCTCGAGAACGCGAAGGCGTCGCTGTTCGACAGCCCGCGGGTGGGCGCCCTCGCGGCCGAGGCATGGAACACCGCGAAGAACGGCCTGCTCACCGCCCTCGCGGATCCGGAGAGCGGGCTGCGTCGGCGCGCCGTGCGCGCCCTCCAGGAGGTGGGCGAGCGCCTGACGACGGATGCCGCGCTGCAGCACCGCGTCGACACCTGGGTGTCGGATGCCGCCGTCTTCCTCGTCGACCGCTACCGGCATGACATCGCCTCGATCATCACCGACACGGTCGAGCGCTGGGATCCCGCCGAGACCACCGAGAAGATCGAGCTCATGGTGGGCCGCGACCTGCAGTACATCCGCTTGAACGGCACGTTCGTCGGCGCCCTCGCCGGTCTCGCGATCTTCACGATCGCGCACGCCCTGATCCCCGGAGTCTGAGGTCCCGATCTCTGAGCACGTCTACGACGAGCAGCGGATCAGATGCAGTCGGATCAGCTGCAGTTGCTAGGGTCCTCATCTATGGCCGACGATGCATCCACCAGTTCCCGTCGCAGGCGATCGGGTGCGGGCTTCGGGGTCCGAGTCCTTGCAGCGCTGTCCGTGCTGGTCAGCGGGGTCATCGCCTTCGTCCTCGCGAGCTCGGCCCTGGAGCTCGTGCGGGAGGAGTTGCACCACAACTGCGAGATGCAGCCCCCGGGTTCCGAGGCAGCGGGCACCTGGATATGCGCCGACGAGATCGGGTACCTCGCCACCGCGGGCATCCTCGGCACGGGGTGGCTCGCTGTCGTGCTCGTCGGCTCCCTCATCGCTCTGCTCGTCCGGCGTGATCGACAGACACGACTGGCGCTCGTGGTTCTCGCCGCCCTGTCCACTGCATGGATCCTCGGGTTGACCTGGTACGGGTCGTCGACGCAGGTGCAGGATCAGTACGCACCACTGACGGGCGCCGAGTACTGGGTCGGAGCGATCGGACCTGCGGCCGTCGTCAGCGCGATCGGCCTCGCGGTCGGGATGCTGAGTCTCCAGCCGACCGGGCCGCGTTCGTGGATTCTGGGGATCGGCGCGACAGTCCTGCTGATCGTCGCGACCGTTCTGCAACCGGGCCTGAGCATCATCCTCGTCCCCGCCGCGGGGCTGCTCGCCGCGGCAGTCGTCCGTGGCGTCGGCGCTGCGGCACCGGTCAGCGAGTGGTGAGGGCGGCGAGCATCTCGAGCACGCAGAGCGCGGCCAGTCGGACCGTGCGCATGTCGTCGGTGTCGGCGGTCGCGTCCACCTCGGCGATGTCCGCACTGACCACGCGCGGGTCCGCGACGATCGAGCGGACGAGGACGCGCAGCTCCCACGCGGCGAACCCGCCAGGGATACTCGCCGGGCACCCGGGCGCTGCGGCCCGATCGGCGGCGTCGACGTCGACATCGAGATGGATGCGGGCTGCGGCACCGGCTCCCGCGATGCTCGTCGCCTCGGCGACGACGTCGTCGATGCCCCGGTGCCGAACCTCGTCGAGGGTGATCACGCGGATGCCCCACTCGGCAGCGCGCGCCGCGTAGGCCGCGGAGTTCGCGAAGTCCGCGATGCCGATCTGGACGATCCGCGCCGGGTCGATGCGCTCCCCCTCCGGGGCATCCTCCACGAGTCGCCGCACGGGCGATCCGTTCGAGACCCCGTCGCGCAGATCGAAGTGCGCATCGATCGTGATGAGACCGGTGGCCCTGGCGCCTCGCGCGACCGGGTACGTCAGCGCGTTGTCGCCGCCGAGCGCGATCACGAGTCGGGCGGCGTCGGAGACACGACGCACCTGAGCGACGGTTTCGGCGATGCCGGCGTCGCCGTCCGGCTCGCGCACGTCACCGGCGTCGAGAACGCGCAGCGCCGCACCGAGATCGATGGCCGGCGGACCCATGAGCGTGGCGCTGTAGCGGGTCAGCGCTTCACGGACCGCGGCGGGCGTGGCATGTGCGCCCGTCGGCGACAGCGACGTGCGCCAGGTGGGGACGCCGAGCAGCACGGCATCCGCGTCATCCCCTGCGGCGAACGCGGGCCACGAGCCCGCCCGCGGCCAGAGGTCATCGTGCGAGAGAGCCATGGTCTTCCGTTCCCCTTCCGGATTCCTGCGCGGTGAGGACGGCGGCGCCGTCCTTCCACACCTGATCGACGAGCGGGACTCCCGGCCGGTACGCCAGGTGGATACGCGTGGGTGCCTTCAGCAGCACGAGATCCGCGCGGGCCCCGGGCGCGATGATCCCGACGTCGTCGCGACGGAGCGCGCGTGCCCCGCCGGCGGTCGCCGCCCAGACGGCCTCCGCGGGCGTCATACCCATGTCGCGCACGGCGATCGCGATGCAGAACGGCATCGATGAGGTGAAGCTCGATCCGGGATTCGTGTCGCAGGCCAGCGCCACCGTCACGCCGGCGTCGATGAGACGACGCGCATCCGGGTACGGCTGCCGGGTCGAGAACTCGACCCCGGGCAGCAGCGTCAGCACGGTGTCGGATGCGGCGAGCGCGGCGACATCGTCATCGGTCAGGTACGTGCCGTGATCGACGGATGCCGCGCCCAGCTCGACCGCGAGACGCACGCCCTCCCCCGGGCCCAGCTGGCTCGCGTGCACGCGGGGTGCGAGCCCTCGGGCGATCCCCGCCTCGAGCACACGCCGCGACTGCGGCACAGTGAAGGCACCGGTCTCGCAGAACACGTCGATCCACCTGGCGTGCGGAGCGCATGCGTCGAGCATCGGTCCGACCACGAGGTCGACGTAGTCGTCGGCCCGGTCGGCATACTCGGCCGGTGCCACGTGCGCACCGAGGAACGTCACCTCCGGCGTCACCTCGGCGGCCAGGCGCACGAGCCGCTCCTCGTCCGCGACGCTCAGGCCGTACCCGCTCTTGATCTCGACGGTCGTGGTGCCCTGTGCGAGCATCTCATCGAGGAATCCGCGCAGCCGCGCGCGCAGCTCGTCGTCGCTCGCCGCGCGGGTGGCGGCGACGGTGGAGCGGATGCCGCCCGCGGCATACTTCTGCCCCGCCATCCGCGCCTCGAACTCCGCGGCCCGGTCGCCGCCGAAGACGAGATGGCTGTGGCTGTCGACGAAGCCCGGGATCACGGCGCGACCGCCCCCGTCGACGACCTCGCCTGCGATCGTACGGTCGGCATCCGTCGCCGCCCCCACCCAGGAAATGCGTCCGTCCTCGACGAGCACCGCCGCGTCATGAAGGGTCCCGCAGGGGTCGCCGTCGACGCCGACGTTGGTCGTCAGCTCACCGATGTTCGTGATCAGGACGGTGCTCACAGCATCGGCACTTTCAGCCCGCGCTCGCGGGCCACGTCGCGGGCGTGCTCGTACCCGGCATCCACGTGTCGCATGACTCCGGTACCGGGGTCGTTGGTCAGCACGCGCTCGAGCTTCTCCGCGGCGAGCGCCGAGCCGTCGGCGACCGAGACCTGACCGGCGTGGATCGAGCGGCCGATGCCGACGCCGCCGCCGTGGTGCAGCGACACCCATGAGGCACCGGATGCCGTGTTGAGCAGTGCGTTCAGCAGCGGCCAGTCGGCGATCGCGTCCGAACCGTCCTTCATCGCCTCGGTCTCCCGATACGGCGAGGCGACCGAACCCGAGTCGAGGTGATCGCGGCCGATCACGATGGGTGCCGACAGCTCGCCGGATGCCACCATCTCGTTGAACTTGAGGCCCGCGAGGTGCCGCTCCTTGTACCCGAGCCAGCAGATGCGTGCAGGCAGCCCTTCGAAGTGGACCTTCTCCCCCGCCTTCTCGAGCCAGCGGTGCAGAGGCTTGTCGTCGGGGAAGAGCTCCGCGATCGCCCGGTCGGTCTTGTAGATGTCCTCCGGGTCGCCGGAGAGCGCTGCCCAGCGGAAGGGGCCGCGCCCCTCTTCGAACTGGGGACGGATGTAGGCCGGCACGAATCCGGGGAACTCGAAGGCGCGGTCGAACCCGCCCAGCTGTGCCTCGGCCCTGATCGAGTTGCCGTAGTCGAACACCGCGGCCCCGGCATCCTGGAACGCGACCATCGCCGCGACGTGCTGCGCCATCGACTCGCGTGAGCGCCGGGTGAAGTCCTCCGCGTCGCGCTCTGCCTCGGCCTTCCACTCCGCGACCGAGATGCCCACCGGAAGGTAGGCGAGCGGGTCGTGCGCGCTGGTCTGGTCGGTCACGATGTCGATCGGCACCCCGCGGCGCAGCAGCTCGGGGAAGACCTCCGCTGCATTGCCGACGACACCGACCGAGAGAGGCTCTCCGGATTCCTTGGCCGCGGTGACCCTCGCCACGGCGGCGTCGAGATCGGTCGTGTACTCGTCGAGGTAACCGTGCTCCACCCGACGGGCGAGACGCGTCTCGTCGACATCGACGATCAGGACGACGCCGTCGTTCAGGGTGACGGCCAGAGGCTGCGCACCGCCCATGCCCCCGGCGCCACCGGTGAGGGTGAGGGTGCCGCGCAGAGAATCGCGACCCAGCGAGCGGGCGACGGCGGCGAAGGTCTCATAGGTGCCCTGCAGGATGCCCTGGGTTCCGATGTAGATCCACGACCCCGCGGTCATCTGCCCGTACATGATCAGTCCGAGCTCTTCGAGCCGACGGAACTCGGGCCAGTTCGCCCAGTCGCCCACGAGGTTCGAGTTGGCGATCAGCACGCGCGGCGCCCATTCGTGGGTGCGGAACACCCCGACCGGCTTGCCCGACTGCACGAGCAGCGTCTCATCCGGCTCCAGCTCGTCGAGCGTGCGCACGATCGCGTCGTACGCCTCCCAGCTGCGGGCGGCCTTGCCCGTGCCGCCGTACACGACCAGGTCCTCGGGGTGCTCGGCGACCTCGGGGTCGAGGTTGTTCATGAGCATGCGCTTGGCGGCCTCGGCGCCCCAGCTCTTGGCGGTGCGCTGGTTGCCGCGGGCGGCGCGGACGACGCGCGGCTCGGACGCTGAGCCGGTCGAAGTGTCAGCCATGGGAGTGCTCCTTTGCGATACGGGCGACGGCGCCCGACTGGACGAGTTCGGTGACGGCCTCCATCTCGGGCGAGAGGAAGCGATCGGGGCCGGGGCCTGCGGCCACGGTGCGGACGAGGTCGCGGACGGCGCCGGTGGCGGGTCCGGCCTGCAGAGGGGCTCGCAGGTCGAGCGCACGAGCGCCGGTGAGGATCTCGATCGCGAGCACGCGCCCGAGCCCGTCGATCGCACGACGGAGTTTGCGGGCAGCGGCCCACCCCATCGAGACGTGGTCTTCCTGCATCGCCGACGACGGGATCGAGTCGACGGATGCCGGCACCGCCAGGCGCTTGAGCTCGGACACGATGCCCGCGGCCGCGTACTGCGCGATCATGAGGCCGGAGTCGACACCGACCTCGTCGGCGAGGAAGGGCGGCAGCCCGTGGCTGCGGGCGGGGTCGAGCGCTCGATCGGTGCGGCGCTCGGAGACCGAGGCGACGTCGGCGACCGAGATGGCGAGGAAGTCCAGAACCGCGGCGACCGGCGCTCCGTGGAAGTTGCCGTTGGACTCGATGCGGCCGTCGACGGTGATGACGGGGTTGTCGATCACGCTGGCGAGCTCGCGCTCGGCGATGGTCGACGCGTAGCCCATCGTGTCGCGGGCGGCACCGTGCACCTGCGGCGAGCAGCGCAGCGAGTAGGCGTCCTGGACCCGTCCGTCCTCCGGGCCCTTGTGGCTGTGCACGATGGGCGAGTCGCCGAGGAACGACCGCAGGTGGCCCGCCGACACGGCCTGCCCCGTCTGCGGGCGCAGGGCCATGAGGTCGGCCGCGAACACCGCATCGGTGCCGAGCTGCGATTCGACCGACATCGCCGCCGCCATGTCGGCGGTCAGGAGCAGCGTCTCGAGGTCGTGCAGCGCGAGCAGGAGCATCCCGAGCATGCCGTCGGTGCCGTTGATGAGGGCGAGCCCCTCCTTCTCCACGAGGGTCAGCGGCTCGAGGCCGGCCGCGGTCAGCGCCGCGGCGGCGTCGACGAGTTGACCGTCCGCCGTGCGGACCTGTCCCTCTCCCATCGCTGCGAGCGCGATGTGCGCGAGTGGGGCGAGGTCGCCGGAGCATCCGAGGGAGCCGTACTCGCGCACGACCGGGGTGATCCCGGCGTTGAGCAGACCCGCGTAGGTCTCGACGACGACGGGACGCACCCCCGTGCGACCCGACGCCAGTGTCTGCAGGCGCAGCAGCTGAAGACCGCGCGTGACCTCGCGTTCGACCTCGGTGCCGGTGCCCGCCGCGTGCGAGCGGATCAGGCTGGCCTGCAGCTGCAGTCGCCGGTCGGGCGCGATGAACGTGGTCGCCAGGGCACCGAATCCGGTGGAGACGCCGTAGTGGGGGTCGGGGTCGGCGGCGAGTCCGTCGATGACCCGGCGCGTCTCGGCGACGCGCTCGAGGGCCGCGGGATCGAGCGTGACGGGCGCGCCGTGCCGGGCGACGGCGACCACTTCGGCGGGCGTCAGCGGCCGGGCACCGACGAGAACAGGGGCGAGATCACTCATGTTCCGATTCCACACCCGCAGCGTCGACGGCGACAGCGGATCATGACATGCTGTGTCTGTGATCCCAGACAGTTCGCAAGCCTCAGGGAGCGGCGCACCTCAGGTGCCGGCGGCCGAGAACACCCTGCGGATCCTGAGCTATCTGGCGGGTCGCCCGGCGCCGGTCGCCGCCTCCGCGATCGCCCGTGAGCTGTCGCTCCCCCGATCGACCGTGTATCACCTGCTCACCACGCTCTCGACCCACGGTTTCGTGCTGCACTTCCAGGAGGAGCATCGGTGGGGCCTCGGCACCTCCGCCTTCGAGCTGGCCGGAGGCTACACACGACAGCAGCCGCTCGCCCGCCTCGGACGCCCCCTGGTCGCCGCGCTGTCCGATCGTCTGGGTGAGAGCGCGCACCTCGCGGTGATGAGCGGAGGCGACGTGCTGTACATCGTCGAGGAGCGCGCGCCGCGGCGGCCGGCGCTGATCACCGACGTCGGCGTACGTCTCCCCGCACATCTCACGGCCAGCGGGCGGGCGATGCTCGCCGTGCTCCCCCGCGAGCAGGTGCGCGCGCTCTACCCGAGCGCCTCCGCTTTCCCCGACCGCACCGGACTCGGGCCTCGTCGTCCCGCAGAGCTGCGCGAGCTGCTCCGGGAGGTCCGCTCGCGCGGCTACGCGACGGAGGACAGTGAAGTGGCGGAGGGCCTGCGGTCGGTGGGCGTCGCGGTGCGCGATCAGGCCGGATGGCCGGTGGCCGCCGTCGCGGTCACCTGGGCCGGCGAGGAGCGGGACGAGCGCGCGCTGGCGGATGCCGTGACGGCCACGGCATCCGTCCTGGAATCCCGGCTGAGGTGATGAGCGGGATCAGGCCCGCCGCGCTCAGACGGGGTGCTGCCCGGCCGCCCGGCGGGCGATACCCGAACGCGATGTCACCTCCCACCGTCGCATCACCGCACTCACATGCTTCTCGACCGTCGACTCGCTCACCTCGAGCCGCTCCGCGATCGAGCGGTTCGTCGCACCGCTCGTGATGAGGGCGACGATCTGCTGCTGGCGCACCGTCAGCGGCTCGGGTCCGGCAGCCGCGGAGGCTGCTCCCAACGCCGACGCCACACCCACCCGCGTCGGGACCCCGAAGGCATGGAGCACCCGCGAGACATGGATGCGCACCGTGTGCTCGGACAGGAACTCGGACGACGCGATCTGCGCGTTGCTGCGCCCCTCGGAGATGAGCAGCGCGATGCCCTGTTCACGGGCGGACAGCCCCTCCCACCCGCGGCGCGTGTCCGGAGGGAGGCGCCTGCCCACCGACCGGAGCTCGCGGGACGCCGACCTGCGCACGGCGCCGAAGCCGTGCGCATCCGCATCGGTCACGACATCCGCCAGTCGCCGTGCGGCCGCTCCTCGTTCGCGCAGGGAGATCCTGGCGCGGGCCGCGAGAATCTCACCCTCTGCTGCCTCCAATGCGCGCCGCGCGCTCTCAGCGAGAGCGACCGATCGCATGGCCTCCTCGAGCGCACGCTCGGCATCGCCGGCGAGGAGCGACACCCGGCTCGCGATCCGCTCGACCGTCGAGCTCGCGCTCGGGTGTTCCGCGAGCGGAGCAGCGCGCAGCTGCCAGGAGCGAGCAGCGTCGAGGTCGCCCGCGTCGACGGCGGCCCTGGTCAGGATCTCGAGGCAGATCGCGCGGTCGACGATCCGCACCTGTCCGAAGGACGGATCCACGGATGCCCGCAGCACGGCGGCGGCGGAGGTCCGCACGTCGTCGCCGACGATCGCCGCGTAGCTCGCGAGCAGGAACGCCCCGCTCATCAACGCGTTCACCGGCGCGATGTCCCGTGCGAGGATGCCGCTCACCGCCGCCCGTGCCTCCTGGCGCCGTCCTGCACTCCCGTCGATGACCGCCGCGGTCGCGGTCGCGAAGATCCGCTCCGCCTCCGTCCCGGCACCCGCGCACGCCTGCGCCGCCTCGTCGGCGGCGCCGCTCACATCGCCGCTGAACAGCCGCACCCTCGCCACGAAGCAGCGGATGACGGTCAGGAACGGGTGATCCCGTCGACCGAACAGCGCCGTGCGGGGAGGGACGACCGAGAGAAGCCCTTCCGCGATATCGAGGCGCGCCTCCGCGAGAGCCGCTTCGGCGAGAAGAGCGCAGAGGGGCAGGCGGAGCTCGCTCGCGATGCCCGCGGAGGCCCGCGCGGCGGACGCGAACTCTTCGGGCGGAGCCGACATGGGCGTCCCTGCCCGGGCGAGTCCGCACACGCTCTCAGCGAAGACCACGGTGTCGGGGTCGTCTGCAGCACGACGAGCCGCCGTCGCCAACGGAGCGGCGATGCCGAACTGCCCCGCCCACACTGCAGCGAGTGCCGCGAGCGCGCTGTCGAAGGCGACGTCCGACGAGCCCGCCGTGACGCGGTACAGCTCAGGAGGCACTGCATCGACGACGACGAGCTGCCGAAGAAGCGCGTCGAGACGGGCAGCGCGAGACATGGCGTCATGGTATCCCCCGGCCGGGTGAATAGCTCGATTCCCCCATGGCCCGCAGCAGCGCATGACGAGCACCATGAGAACGGGAGAGCCCGGGAGTCGGGCTGAGGAGGGAGTCGTCATGCACACGACACGAAGGAGATCCATCGCCGGTGGCATCGTCGTCTTGACCGCGCTCGCGCTGTCGGCGTGCGGAGTCGGGACGCCGGAACCGACAGCACCCGACGATGCGGACGAGTCATCGTCCGCGGAGCAGGCACCGGCCGCTGAAGACGACGCCGCAGCCGAGGACAGTGCCGGCGTCACCGTCGCGGGGACGGGCGTGTACACGATCGGAGGCGACATCCCGTACGGCGGATTCCAGATGCACGGGGAACCTGCACCGGTCCCGGACGGCTGCACGTGGAGCATCCAGGACGAGAGCGGCGGGATCGTCGTCGAGAACCAGGGCGCGTACGCATTCCTGACCGACGTCCCGGAGTACGTCACGTTCCACACGGACGGCTGCCCGGAATGGGAGCAGTTCGAATGATCGCGTTAACGCAAGAAAGCCACCCAGCATTGGGTGGCTTTCTTGTCTAAAAGAAGTCCGGCGGTGTCCTACTCTCCCACAGGGTCCCCCCTGCAGTACCATCGGCGCTGTGAGGCTTAGCTTCCGGGTTCGGAATGTAACCGGGCGTTTCCCTCACGCTATGGCCGCCGAAACACTATTGATGTTTCAATCAAACACATAACAAAGTCATTGTTGTTATGCGGTTCTCGACCGTACATCGAGAACCACTCAGTGGACGCGTAGCACCAACAAACGGTGTGTTAT
>NZ_QDFV01000012.1 GCF_003075395.1 Microbacterium sp. TPD7012
GTTCTGGAACAGGTTCTGCCGCACCGGGAGCGTCTGCATCGCGGGATCCGAGATGATCAGCGACGGCATCATGAAGTCGTTCCAGGCGTAGAGGAACGCGAAGATGCCGACCGTCGCGCTCATCGGAGCCAGCAGCGGGAAGATCAGCCGCCAGAACGTCTGCCAGGTCGTGGCGCCGTCGATCCGCGCGCTCTCCTCGAGCTCGATCGGGATCGACCGATCAAGAGGCTCTGGCACGCGGTGCCGGCGTACCCGACGATCAGCGAGATCTGGCTCCGCCTGCTGGAGGGCTACGGGCGCCAGTCCGCCTGACAGGCGGGATGCGGCGCGATCGCGCAATCCGCTGTCGTCTCGGCACCGAACAGATCCAGGATTGTTTCTCACATTGACGGCTCTGCGCGCAACCCCGACCCGGATGTCGCACACGTCTTATACGCTCGAACCCACATCTGAGGAGGCAGGACCATGAAGGCTGTACTCGCAGGAACCGTGATCGCCGAGGCCGACGAGAGCGTACCTGCTCGCCCGCATCGATCCGGTCAGCGCGGTGCTGTTCCTCGCCGGCATCACCTCGCGGATCGGGCTCATCGCCACGGTCAACACGACCTACGCCGACCCGTACACGACCGCCCGGTCGCTCGCATCGCTCGACGTGCTCTCCGGGGGCCGTGCCGGGATCAATCTCGTGACCGGCGCCGAGCCGCGCGCCGCGGGCAACCACGGCCGCGACGCGCACGCCGACAACGAGACGCGCTACGACCGCGCCGAGGAGTTCGTCACGGCGCTGCGGCGGCTGTGGGACTCGTGGAGCGACGACGCCTGGATCGCGGATGCCGCGCGCGGCGTGCTCATCGACCCCGAGGGTCTTCGGGCCGCCGATCTGGAGGGCGAGCGGGTGCGGGTCACCGGTCCGTTGAACGTCGCCCGCCCGCCGCAGGGACAGATCCCCATCGTGCACGCCGGCACCTCGCCGCGATCGCGCGCTCTCGCGGCCACGGAGGCCGACCTCGCGCTCATCGCCGCGCCGAGCCTGGCCGACGCGATCGCCACCAGGGAGGGATTGCGAGCCATCGCCGCGGAGGCGGGACGCTCACCCCAGACGCTGAAGGTGATCGCCCCCGTGCTCCCGGTCGTCGCCGACACGGATGCCGCGGCGCACCGCATCGTGGAGCGCCTGCTGGCGCTCGTGCCGCTGGCAGAGGGGCATCAGGCCGCTCGCACGGCTTTCCCGACGAACCGGACCGTCGATGCGCTCGCCGATGCGCTCGGCGTCGCCGCGGACGATCCGCTCCGCGCCGCCGACTTCGACCAGCCGGTGAGCGTCGATGACGCCGCTCGGCTGGGGGAGCGCGGCGCCGCTCTCGTCGAGAGGGTGTCGCGCATCGCCGGCGTCGGCGTCTCGACCGGAGACCCGCTCACCTGGCGGCACCTCGTCGCCGCGCACGCCGTGCCCGCCGCCTTCGTGGTGGGCGACGCGCACGCGATCGCCGATCACTTCGAGACCTGGCGCGACGAGGGCGCGGCCGACGGCTTCAACGTGCTGTCGGCATTCCAGCCGGCGCAGTTCGAGGCGTTCACGCGCCTCGCCGCCCCCGAACTGCGCCGTCGCGGACTGCTCTCCGACGACGACGACCGCGCCGGCGCGACGCTTCGCGATCGCCTGCGTGTGACCTCCCGTGTCGACGCGTGACCGGACGTTTCGTCTCGCGACGGTCGGTGTCCGGCGCTTCGCCGCGCGGCATCCGTCTTCCCTAGCGTGATCCTCACCTCGCACCCCTGAATCACCCGCCGCACTCGTGCACCCGAAGCCCAGGAGGCATCTCCCATGAACCGCCGTCTCATCCGCGCAGCCGCCGTGGCGCTCCCGCTCGTCCTCGCGACGAGCCTCGCCGCCTGCGCCTCCTCGCCGGCCCCGGCCAACGCGCCCGCCGCGGGAAGCGACCCCGTCACCGGCGGCACGCTCACCTATCTCGAGCACCAGACGTACACGAACCTGTACCCGCCGCAGGCCGGCTTCTACCCGAACGGCGGCGTCGTCAACAACATCGCCGCCCGGCTCACCTGGCAGAACCCGGAGTCGCTCGAGATCGAGCCGTGGATCGCCACCGACTGGACCGTGAACGACGACGCGACCGAGTACACGTTCAACCTGAAGCCCGACGTCACCTTCTCGGACGGCACCCCGCTCGACGCCGCGGCCGTCGCGAAGAACTTCGACACCTACGGGCTCGGCGTCGCCGATCGCGGGCTCACGATCTCCGAGGCGATCAACAACTACGCCAGCAGCGAGGTCGTCGACGAGGACACCGTCACGTTCCGGTTCTCGGCTCCGGCGCCCGGCTTCCTGCAGGCCACCTCGACCATCAACTCGGGCCTCCTCTCGCCCGCGACGCTCGACGGCACGATCGAGGACTTCGGCGCGGGCAACGCGGAGGAGATCATCGGCTCCGGCCCCTTCACGGTGACCGACGAGAAGCTCGGCACCGAGTACACGCTCACGGCACGCGACGACTACGCCTGGGCGCCGGAGAGCGCGGAGAACCAGGGGCGCCCCTACGTGGACGCCGTGCACGTGCTCGTCACGCCGGAGGACTCCGTGCGCATCGGCTCGCTGCTCGCCGGCCAGGCCGACTACGTCCGCTACGTGCAGGCCTTCGACGAGGACCGGGTCGAGAGCGCGGGCTTCACCCTCTACGCGCCGCAGACCCGCGGCGTGAACAACGCGATCAGCCTGCGTCCCAGCAACCCGCTGCTCACCGACATCCGCGTCCGCCAGGCGCTGGTGGCCGCGGTCGACGCGCAGGAGGTCGTCGACACCCTCTTCACCGAGAACTACCCGGTCGCGAAGTCGGTCCTGTCGTCCGAGGCCCTCGGCTTCAAGGACGAGTCCGAGCACTACGCCTTCGACCCCGACAAGGCCGAAGAGCTGCTCGACGAGGCGGGATGGAAGCCGGGAGCCGACGGGATCCGCGAGAAGGACGGCGAGCGCCTCGCCTTCACGGTGTACGAGGCCAAGCCGCAGCCCCTCTCGAAGCAGACGCTCGAGCTCGTCGCCCAGCAGCTGGCGAAGGTCGGCGTCGAGCTGACGGTCAAGCCCGGCGATGCCGGAAGCGCGGCCGAGGACAACCGCGACCCGCTCAAGACCGGCTTCTACCACTCGATGGTCGGCCGTGCGGACCTCGACGTGATCAAGAGCCAGTACTTCACGAAGAACCGCGACACTCTCATCTCCAACGACGCCGAGCTCGACGCTCTGCTGCTCGCCGTGGCATCCGAGCCCGATCCCGAGAAGCGCATCGCCGCCTCTCAGGCCGTGCAGGACTACATCGCCGAACAGGCGTATGTGATCCCGCTGTTCGAGGAGCCGCAGGTGTACGGCGCGGCGACCTACGTGCAGGGCGTGGCCTTCGAGTCGGTGGGTCGTCCGACCTTCTCCGGCGTGTGGCTCGCCGAGCACTGATGAGCACGGACTGATGAGCACGGTGCACCGATGAGCTTCGTCCTGCGACGAGCCGGGCAGGCCGCGATCGTTCTGATCGCGGCCTTCACGGCCACCTTCTTCCTGCTGCAGCTGCTTCCGGGCGATGCGATCCTGATCAAGTTCTCGGACCCGAGCCTCGGGCTCTCACCCGATCAGCTCGACAGCATCCGTGCGACCTACGGCGCGGACCTGCCGTGGTGGCAGCAGTATCTGCACGCGGGCCTGGGCTTCCTGGCCGGGGATTTCGGGTACTCCACGCAGTTCGGCACCCCCGTGCTCACGATGCTCGGCGAGGCGCTGCCGTCCACGCTGCTCCTCGCCTTCCTCGGCCTGGTCGTGGCGCTCGTGATCGCGGTGCTCGTCGCCGGGCTCTCATCGCTCGCGCGCTTCGCCTGGCTGCGTGACGGTCTGCGGCAGATCCCCGGGCTGTTCGTCGCGGTGCCGGTCTTCTGGCTCGGCATCCTGCTCATCCAGGTGTTCTCCTTCGGCCTCGGGTGGGTGCCGATCGTCGGCGCCGATCCGGTCTCGGGGCTCGTCCTCCCGGTCCTCACGCTCGCGGTGCCGATCTCGGCACCGCTGGCGCAGGTGCTCGTGCGCAGCATCGATCAGGTGCAGGCCCAGCCGTTCATCACGGTGGTGCGGGCCAAGGGCGCGCCCCCGATCTGGGTCCTCACCCGCTCGGTCGCCCGGAACGCGGCCGTGCCGACGCTCACGATCGCGGGCGTCCTGTTCGGCGAGCTCGTCGGCGGCGCGGTGGTGACGGAGACCGTGTTCGGTCGCACCGGGGTCGGCCGGCTCACCGAGCAGGCCGTGGCGAACCAGGACATCCCGGTGCTGCAGGGCGTGGTCCTGCTGTCGGCGCTGGGCTTCGTGCTCATCAGCTTCGCGGTCGACCTCGTGACGCCGCTCATCGACCCGCGCCAGCGGAGCGTCGCGAGGGCGACGGCACCGCGCGCCCTGCAGGAGGTCCCGGCATGACCGTCCCCGTTCTCACGACTCTTCCCGTCCCGGTCGCCCCGGAACCCGAGGCGGATGCCGTCGCCCCGGCATCCGTCCGCCCCGCGAGGCCGCTGCGGGCGCTGCCGTGGGGTCTGTACCTGGCGATCTCGGTCGTCGTGCTGGCCGTGCTCTGGGCCGTGATCCCCGGGGTCTTCGCGGCGGGCGACCCGCTCACCGGAGCCCCCGCCGACAAGCTGCTGCCTCCGAGCGCCGCCCACTGGTTCGGCACGGACACCCTCGGTCGCGATCTGTTCGGCCGCGTCGTCCACGGCGCGGTGCACTCGCTCTCCGGCGCGCTCATCGCCGTGACGGTCGGCCTCGGCCTCGGCACCCTGATCGGCGCGGTCGCCGGCGCCGTCGGCGGCATCCTCGACGACGTGCTGATGCGGGTCGTCGACGTGCTGCTCGCGATCCCCGGCCTGCTGCTGTCGCTCTCGGTGATCATCCTGCTCGGCTTCGGAACGGTGAACGCCGCGCTCGCGGTCGGTCTGGGCAGCGTCGCGGCCTTCGCGCGCCTCATGCGCGCCGAGGTCGCCAGGGTGCGTCGCACCGAGTACGTCGAGGCGGCGTACGGCAGCGGGGCCACCTTCTTCGCGGTGCTCCGCCGGCATGTGCTCCCGAACTCGCTCACGCCCATCGTGGCGCTCGCCGCCCTGCAGTTCGGCACGGCGATCCTCGCGATCTCGACGCTCGGGTTCCTCGGCTACGGCGCGCCGCCGCCCACTCCCGAATGGGGACTCCTGATCGCCGAGGGGCGCAACTACATCGGGACGGCGTGGTGGCTCACAGCCCTCCCGGGTCTCGTCGTGGTCGCCGTGGTGCTCAGCGCCAACCGCATCAGCCACCGACTCGGAAGGAGCACCCGATGAGCGTCCTCGCAGCGACCGATCTGCGGATCTCGTACGCCGGACGCGAGGTCGTGCACGGCGTCTCGTTCGAGATCCAGGAGGGCGAGACGCTCGCGCTCGTCGGCGAATCCGGATCCGGCAAGTCCACCACCGCGCACGCTCTCCTGGGGCTCCTGCCGCAAGGCGGGCGCGTGGACGGCGGCAGCGTGCGGCTCGGCGATCTCGACATCTCCGGCTGGTCGGACCGTGCTCTGCGCGGCATCCGAGGGCCGGAGATCGGTCTCGTGCCGCAGGATCCGACGACCTCGCTCAACCCGGTGCGTCCCATCGGCGCGCAGGTCGAGGAGATCCTGCGCCTGCACGGGCATCGGGATGGCAGGGCCCGCCGCGCCAGGGTCATCGAGCTGCTCGACCGCGTCGGCATCGACGATCCCGACCTCCGCGCCCGTCAGCATCCGCATGAGCTCTCCGGCGGAATGCGGCAGCGCGTGCTGATCGCCACCGCGATCGCGCTGGGACCCCGGCTGCTGATCGCCGACGAGCCGACGAGCGCCCTCGACGCCACGGTGCAGCGCAAGGTCCTCGACCTGCTCGACGAGCTGCGCCGCGAGGAGGGCACCAGCATCCTGCTCGTGACGCACGACCTCGGCGTCGCCGCCGACCGCGCAGGACGGCTGGTCGTGCTGAAGGACGGCCGGATCGTCGAACAGGGCGCGAGCGAGGACGTGCTCGCCGCTCCGTCCGACGCCTACACGAAGCAGCTCCTCGCCGATGCTCCCGCGTTCACGACGGGCTTCCGCCGTCCGGACGCACCGCCGTTCCTCCGCGATGCGGCCGCGGTCGCGGCGGAGAACCCCTACGCGATCGTGGCCGAGAGGCTCGTGAAGGAGTTCCGGGTCGGCGGACGCGAGCGGTTCCGTGCCGTGGACGACGTGTCGTTCCGTGTGCGCAGGGGAACGACGCATGCGCTCGTGGGGGAGTCCGGCTCGGGGAAGACCACGACCGCCCGGCTCGTCACGCGCTTCCAGCAGCCGGATGCCGGCACGATCGAGATCGCGGGCGACGATGTGACGCGGGCGTCGCGCGAGCAGCTGCGGGCGTTGCGCCGCCGCATCCAGCTCGTGTACCAGAACCCCTTCGCGTCGCTCGATCCGCGCCAGCAGATCGCGGACATCGTCGCCGAGCCGCTGCGGAACTTCCGCCAGGGTTCGCGAGCCGACCAGCGTGCGCGTGCGCTCGCGCTGATCGACCGGGTCTCGCTGCCCGCCGACGTCGCGCGGCGCACGCCGCAGGAGCTGTCCGGCGGGCAGCGCCAGCGCGTGGCGATCGCTCGCGCCCTCGCGATCGACCCGGAGATCGTCGTCCTCGACGAGGCGGTGTCGGCGCTCGACGTGACCGTGCAGGCGCGCATCCTCGAGCTGCTCACCTCGCTGCAGGCCGAGCTCGGCCTCACCTACCTGTTCATCTCGCACGACCTCGCCGTCGTGCGCCGGATCAGCCACACGGTCTCGGTCATGCGCCGCGGCCGGATCGTGGAGGAAGGCCCGACCGAAGAGCTGTTCCACGACCCGCAGCACGACTACACCCGGGAGCTGCTGGCTGCGGTGCCCGGTCGAACGGAGATCCCCGCATGACCGCCCCCACCGTCGCGTTCTTCACCCGTCTGCTCGACGACGCCTCGCCCGCAGAGCGCTACGCCCTCGCGGCCGCGCAGATCCAGCAGGCCGAGAGCGTCGGCATCGGACGGGCATGGGTCGCGCAGCACCACTTCCGCGCGGCGGAGGGCGGTCTTCCCTCGCCCCTGGTGTTCCTCGCGAACATCGCGGCCCGCACCTCGCGGATCCGGCTGGGGACGGGAGTGATCACCCTGCCGCTGGAGGATCCGGTGCGCGTGGCCGAAGACGCCGTGGTCGCCGACCTGCTGTCCGACGGACGGATCGACCTGGGGCTCGGCAGCGGCGGCACGCCATCGTCGTTCGTGCCCTTCGGGGAGGACGTGCGCGACAAGGCGCCGACCTATGATCGCAAGCTCGCGGTGCTGCTCGACGCGCTGAACGGCCGCGACATCGGCGCCGGCAACACGCTCTACCCGGATGCCGCTGACCTCTCCGACCGTGTCTGGCAGGCGACGTTCTCGGCTCCGGGCGGCCACCGCGCCGGCATCCACGGGCACGGACTGCTGCTCTCGCGCACGCAGCCCCGCCGCGACGACGCCCTGCCTGCGCCGTTGTCGGCGCTGCAGGATCCGATCATCGACGCGTACCTCGAGGCTCTTGCCGAGGGGGCGACGCCGCGCATCACCGCCTCTCGCACCGTGTTCGTCGCCGATGACCGGGCCGAGGCGGTGCGCTTCGCCGAGGTCGGGCTGCGGCGGGCGGCCGAGGGGTTCCGCCGACAGGGTCAGACGATCCCCGGCGACAGCATCGACGAGCTGATCGTCGCGCTCGACACGCACCTCGGCACGCCGGAGGAGGTGGCGGAGTCGCTCGCCGCCGACACCACCCTCGCTCGCGCGACGGAGATCGCGTTCCAGGTCCACTCGGTCGACGCCCCGCACGACCACGTGCTGCGTTCGATCGAGCTCTTCGCCGAGCAGGTCGCGCCCGCGCTCGGCTACGCACTCACCGACACCATCAAGGAGAAGGCATGACGCACGACATCGTCGATCAGATCGCGGGGGTGACGCCGGCGCTCGATGCACTGCGTCGTCGTCGCCCCGTCACCAGGGAGCAGCTGCAGGCGAGCTTCGACGCGCTGTTCCGCCCCGTCTCGGACGAGCACGTCTCGCAGGCGGAGCGCGAGCTCGTCGCCGCGTTCGCCACGCGGCTCGCCGGAAGCTCCGACGCGACAGGGACGTTCTACGCCGACCGCGCGCTCGCCGCCGACCCGCATCGCGCGGCCGTCGTGCTGGCCGAGGCGTCGGACGCCGCGGTCGACGGACCGTTCGGCGCGTACACCGAACGCGGCCTGCAGAGCGAGAGCACAGAGGGCGAGCGCTACACGCCGTCGGATGCCGCGGCCGAGGCGCTCGGCAGCCGGGTCGCCGCGGCTCTGGCGCACACGCATCTGCTGGTGTTCCGTCCGCGGGAGGCGTCGTCGGCCGACATCGGTCGACTGCTCGCCGCCGGGTGGTCGGCCGACGGCATCGTCACGCTGTCGCAGCTGGTCTCCTTCCTGGCCTTCCAGCAGCGGGTCATCACGGGGCTCCGGGTGCTCGCCGCCGCCGGTCTCCGGTCGAGCGCGCAGACCGATTCCGATGAGGAGGCAGCATGACCGTCGACGAGAGCGTGCTCACGCACGACGCCCCGCACCCGCACGCCTTCACCCGTGGCGAGGTCGGCTGGCTGCCGCACCTCTCGCCGCTGGCCGAGGACGAGCTCACCGAGCGCCACTACGACGGACTCGTCGATGCGGCCCGGGCCAAGAACGACTACTTCCGTCTGCTCGCCCGTGACCCCGAGATCCTGAAGGCGCGGACGCTCGTCGACAAGGACATCTTCTACAACGTCGCCGAGGGTCTTCCTCGGGCCGAGCGCGAGCTCGCGGCGACGGCGGCCTCGCGCCGCAACGGGTGCGTGTTCTGCGCGTCGGTGCACGCGCGCTTCGCGGCCCACCACGGCAAGCGCGTCGACGATGTCGACCGCCTGCTCGACGAGGGCGTGGAGGCGGACCTCGGCGAGCGGTGGAACGCCGTCGTCGCGGCATCCGTCGCCCTCACCGACACACCCGGCGCCTTCGGGGAAGCCGAGATCGCGCGGCTCCGTGCGGCCGGCCTCGACGACCTGGAGATCGCCGACGTCATCCACGGTGCGGCCTTCTTCAACTGGGCGAACCGGCTGATGCTGTCGATCGGACGGCCGGTCGCCCCGGCGTGACGCGGATGCGGGCGATCAGGGCCCGACGCCGTCGTGCGAACCGCAGGACTCCCGGAGCACGAGCTCGAACTGTGCGGTCTCGTGCACCGGGAGTTCGGTCTGCCCGGTGAGGAGGGCGATCACGCGCTCCGCCATCTGCATCACCGGCTGTCGGACGGTCGTGAGCGGGGGATAGGTGTACGCGGAGTGCTCGGTGCCGTCGAACCCGGTGACCGCGACATCGGCGGGGATGGCCAGGCCGAGACGGTGGCAGGCGAACATCACCCCGTGAGCCTGCTCGTCCGTCGAGCAGTAGAAGGCGCGCGGTCGGGAGGGCCGGGCGAGCACGTCGAGGGCGACCTGTGCGGCGTGCGCGCGAGAGATCTCGGTCTGCATCTCGACGGTCTCGACTGCTTCGTGGTGGGCCTCGATCGCACGGAAGAAACCCTCGCGGTGCTGGCGTGACCCGGCGGAGTCATGCGGCCCGTTGAGCAGAGCGATGGATCCGTATCCGTGTGCGAGCAGGTGAGCTGTCGCGGCGTGCGCTGCGGCCCGGTAGTCGATCGAGATCGAAGACGCCTGCTGTCCGGGATCGACCGGATGCAGCACGGCGATGGGGATGCCCGCTTCGGTGAACGGGCGGAGATCGGGGGCGTCGGACAAGGAGACCATCACGACGGAATCGACACGCCGTTCGACGAACGCCGCCACGTGCGACTGCTCGCGCTCGACGTTGAGTCCTGAGTCGCCGATCAGCAGCAGGTTCCCCTGTGCTGCCGCAGCCTCTTCCAGTGCCCGTGCGAGTTCTCCGAAGAACCTGTTCGCGATGTCGGGCACGATCAGCCCGATCGAGAGCGTCCTGCCGAAACTCAGCGCCCGCGCCAGCGCATTCGGCCGATAGTTGAGTTCGGTGGCCGCCTGCAGCACCTTCTCGCGCGTGGACGGTGCCACATTGCGCGGACCGTTGTTGAACACGTAGCTGACGACGGCCGTCGAGGTGCCGGCCCTGTCGGCGACGTCTCTGGCGGTGGCCATTGGGCTCTCCCCACTAAGCGGTTAGATATCGAACGTCAGCGTAGCACCGAGTTCGCCCAACCGGGCCTTGATTCAGCGCAGATCAACGGCTATAGTCCATCTAACCGCATCGTCTAACCGCATAGATATGATGCTCATTCAAGGGAGAAGAAGATGAAGCGACAAGTCGCCCTGATCGCGGGGCTGGCCGTTGCCGCTCTCGCTCTGTCGAGCTGCTCCGGCTCGGATGCCGGCACGACGGACTCCGAGGATGCCGCAGGCACCGTGCGATTCCTGGGGCCGGAAGACCCGAAGACGTTCGCCCCGGTGATCGCCGCCTTCGAGGAGAGCCACCCCGACATCACCGTCGAATACACGCAGGTCCCTTTCGATCAGTACGCCACCACGCTCCAGCAGCGGCTCTCGGCGAAGGACGACACGATCGACGTGTTCGCGGTCGATCAGCCGAACCTCGCGCAGATCGCGGCGCAGGGCTTCCTCGAGGACCTGAGCGCTCTGAAGGCGGAGGCGAAGGACGCGACTTCGGCAGCGCAGTTCGAGATCAACATCTATGACGACAAGATGTACGCACTGTCGATCTGGAACTCGACGCAGATGCTGTTCTACAACAAGGATCTCCTCGCAGCGGCCGGCATCGACGCTCCCTCCGTCGAGCCGGCGGAGCGGTGGACCTGGGAGCAGACGGCCGACGCCGGACGCGCGGCCCAGGCCGCCGGTGCCGAATCGGGTCTGCTCCTCGAGCAGGTCGAGGCCTACTATCAGCTGCAGCCCCTCATCGAGTCCGCCGGTGGCGGATCGGGGATCTCCGGCCCGGAGATGCTCGACCTCGATGTCACCGATGACGGGTGGCAGAAGGCGTTGTCCTGGTACGCGGAGTCCTTCGAATCCGGGTTGTCGCCGCGCGGTGTCGGTGGCTTCCAGACGAGCGCCGTCTTCACCGATCAGAAGGTCGCGTTCTTCGTGGGCGGACCATGGGACGTCGGAGGATTCGCCGCCAACGCGGCGTTCGACTGGGGCATCGCTCCTCAGCCGTACTTCGAGGGCGGAGCAGAGGTGACGCCGACGGGGTCATGGTCGTGGGGCATCAACACCGCCTCGACGAACAAGGCCGCCGCGCAGGAGTTCCTCGAGTTCGCGGCGCTCGATCCGACGGGAAACCTCGCCACCACCGAGGCGACGACGATCATCCCGGCGAACACCGAGGCCGCAGCCGAGTATCTCCCCACTCTCGAAGGGCTCGCCGGCGAACACGGTGCCGGAGTCGCGGAGCTCATCACGTCCGAGATCGACGACACGGCTGTCGCGCGACCGGTGTCGGTGGGCTACGTCCAGTTCGAGTCGCTCATCAACAAGGCGTTCGGTGACATCCGCAACGGGGCCGACCCCGCGGAACGTCTCGAGCAGGCCCAGTCGCAGATCGAAGACGCATGGAGTCAGCTGCAATGACCGTCATGACCAAGGGCGCGGGAGAGGCCGCAGGCCGCTCCCGCGCCCGGGGGAGATACGGCGAGCGCCGATCCGGAAGCGTCGCGGGGATCGCCCTCCTCTTCCTCCTACCCGCGCTCGTCGCCCTGGTACTGCTCCGGCTCGCTCCGGCCGCGGTGGCGCTCGTCGACAGCCTGTCCCGAACGACCCTGCTCGGAGGCACGTCCTTCGTCGGTCTGGGCAACTACCTGGACCTCTTCTCGAATCCGGACTTCCAGAACTCCCTCGCCGTCACCCTGCTCTTCGCGGTCGTCATCAACCCGCTGCAGATCGCGGCGGCATTCCTCCTCGCGGTGCTCTTCACCCGACGGGCTCTCGGGTCGAAGTTCTGGCGCTCGATGGTGATCCTTCCGATCGCCGTGCCGCCGGCGGTCTCGGCGGTCGTCTGGAGCGTCATCTACCGCCCGGACGGACTCGCCAACGGCTTCCTCGCGATCATCGGCATCCCGCCGCAGCCCTTCCTCACCTCGCCCTACCAGGCGCTGCTGTCGATCATGATCCTGTTGTCCTGGATCGGGGTCGGCTACTGGATGATGTTCCTCATCGCGGGGCTCAACGACATCCCGACGTCGTACTACGAAGCGGCCTCGCTCGACGGAGCCTCGTGGTGGCGGCAGACCTGGTCGATCACGCTTCCGCTGCTGCGCCGTCCGCTGGCTTTCGTCCTCGTCGCCGACACCGTCTCGAACTTCCTGGTCTTCGCGCCCGTGCAGATCCTCACCAAGGGTGGGCCGAGCGGCTCCACGAACCTCCTGATGCACGACCTCTACACGCGTGCGTACACCTTCGGCGACATCAACAAGGCCCAGGCCGAGGTCGTCATCCTCGTGCTCGTCACCGTGGTGATCGTCGCCCTGCAGTTCCGCCTGCTCAAGACCGAGGACCAGCCGTGACCACGATCATCTCGACGCGACGACCGTTCTCGCGCAAGACCGTCCTGCTGGTCTGGTCGACTCTGCTGTCGGTCACGGTGGGCATCGCCTTCCTCATCCCGCTGTGGTGGACCTTCATCAACTCGCTCCGACCCGGAGCGGAGACCTTCAGCTACCTCAATCCGCTGCAGTGGCAGACCTTCTTCACCGTTACGCCGACCCTCGACAACTACGCCGCACTGCTCGAGAGCGACCTCGGCCGCGCCATCCTCAACTCGCTGTTCGTGAGCGTCGTGACGGTGGTCGCTGGGCTCGTCGTCTGCGCGACGGCCGCGTTCGCGCTCTCGGCGTTCCGGTTCCGTGGGCAGGCAGCGCTCTTCTCGGTCGTCATCCTGTCGTTCCTCATCCCGTTCGATGCGATCGCCATCCCCCTCGCGGCCATGTTCCGCGACTGGCAGCTGCAGAACACCTTCCTCGGCCTCATCCTCCCGGGGATCGGCAACGGCATGGCGATCTTCCTGCTGCGCACCTTCTTCCTCGCCATCCCGGAGGAGCTGGTCGAGGCGGGGCGACTGGACGGACTCGGATGGTGGGGTATCTTCACCCGCATCTACCTGCCGCTCTCCCGCCCTGCTCTCATCGGTGCAGGTCTCATGCTGTTCCTCTTCCAGTGGCAGGCGTACGTCTGGCCCCTGCTGATGGGAACCGACGAGGAGCACATCCTCGGTCCGGTCGCGCTGTCGAACATGCAGGGCCAGTTCCAGGTCGACTACGGCGTCCTCTTCGCCGCGTCGATGATCCTCGTCCTCATCCCGTTGGCGATCATCCTCAGCTTCCAGCGGTACTTCATCCAGTCGGTCAGCACGACCGGTCTGAAATGACCGCGAACTCTCGAAAGGCACCTCAGATGTCCGCACCTCACCGCGTCATCCTCGACACCGACATCGGAACGGATGTCGATGACCTGATGGCATTGGCGCTGATCCTCGGGTCGCCGAGCATCGAACTCATCGGCGTCACCACGGTCTACGGCGACACCGCCCTGCGCGGACGGATGACCAAGCGCATCGCCGAGATCGCGGGCGTGACCATCCCCGTTCATGCGGGAGAGAGCGCCACGCTCTCGGGGCGTGAGGTCTGGTGGGCAGGTCACGAGGCGAGGCTGTACGACGGGCTCGAAGCGCACGAGCTCGATGGAGCTGATGCGGTCGGATACCTCATCGACGCGGTCTGCGCCAGCCCCGGGACCGTCGACGTACTTGCCATCGGTCCGCTCACCAACATCGCGGCGGCGATCGAACGCGACCCGCGATTCGCCCCCGCGGTTCGGCACCTGTGGATCATGGGAGGGTCCTTTTCCGATGACAAGGCGGAGCACAACTTCCAGAGCGATACCGACGCAGCGTCGGTCGTCTTCGCTTCCGGGATTCCCACCACAGTGGCCGGACTGGACGTCACGCGGCTCATCGAGATGGGACGCGAGGCCCTCGGACGCATGAGTTCCTCCGGCCCGCTAGGGCGCGTGATCGAGGCGGAGATCGTGCAGTGGTGGGAGTTCTGGGGCACGGAGTGGAACGTGCCCCACGATCCCGTGACGGTCCTGACCCTGACGCAACCGGGGCTGTTCACCTTCTCACCCGAGGGGCATGTGGAGATCGTCAGCGACGGTGACGACGAGGGCATCAGCAGATTCCACGTCGGCGAAGGACACACGAGAGTCGTCACCGGACTCGACGCACACGCCGTCGCCGAGGCGATCGTCGAAGGAATCAGCCGTGCGTCGTTCCGAGCTCCCGCCGGCGAGGCGCGATGACCGGCGACGTGAGACTGACTGTCGTCGGTGCGATCAACGTGGACCTCACGGCGCGGGTCTCCCGGGCTCCGGCCCGAGGCGAGACGGTGGGCGACGGCTCCCTCACCCGACAAGCAGGCGGCAAAGGAGCGAATCAGGCGGCCGCTGCAGCCCGTCTGGGCGCGGACGTCCGGCTCCTCGGCGCGGTCGGAGACGACGCGGAAGGACGGGAGATGCGGCGGGAGCTCGCACGGGCCGGAGTGGACGTCTCGTCCGTGCAGACGGTGCCCGACGCCACCGGCACGGCGTTGATCGTCGTGGATTCCGAGGGCGAGAACTCGATCGTGGTCTGCCCAGGAGCGAACGCGAGCATCGACTCCGGTGCGTTGCGCGTCGAGCCGGGGGAAGCCCTCCTCGTGCAGCTCGAGGTGCGGGATGAGGTGGTCGTCGCCGCCGCGCGACAGGCGACGGGAATGTTCGCCGTGAACGCGTCCCCTGCTCGCAAGATCCCGCATGAGGTCCTCCACCGGGCGGATCTCATCATCGTGAACGAGACCGAGTACGGCCAGCTGCCGGAAGTCCACGACGTACCGCTTCTGGCGGTCACCCTCGGTGCCGCAGGCGCGATTCTGCTCGAACGCGGTGTGGAGGTCGCACGTGCAGTCGGTCTCACGACTGACGTGCGCAACTCCGTCGGAGCCGGTGACGCGTTCGCTGCGGCACTGATGATCAGCATCGCGCGGGGAGACGCCTATCCCCAGGCACTGCAGCTCGCGTGTGCCGTCGGTGCCGCTGCCGTGGCGGATGAACGATCGCAGCCGTCGCTGAACCTGCTCGACTCCTATGCGAGGTAAGACATCCGGGCGCCCGACCCGCCCCATCTTCGTCGACTGCGACACGGGCATCGACGACGCGCTCGCGCTCGCGTATCTTCTCTCCGACCCGGATGTGGAGATCGTCGGGGTGGGAACGGTATCGGGCAACGTGTCGGCATCGCGGGCGGCCGCCAACACGCTGGCGCTTCTGGAAGCAGCGGACCGTGCGGACATCCCTGTCGCTGTCGGCCGTGGACATCCTCTCCGCGGCGAGTTCAGCGGCGGTGCTCCGCATGTCCATGGTCGAAACGGTGTCGGCGGCATCGCCCTCGGGAAGGCTCGTCGAGCGCCGGAGGGCAGGTCGGCGATCGAACTCCTCGACGATCTGGCGCTGCAGCATCCTGGTCTGACTCTGCTTGCTCTCGGCCCCCTGACCAATGTCGCCGAGGCCGTCGAGTCGCGCCCCCACCTGGTGGACGCGATCGATCGGGTCGTGGTCATGGGGGGAGCGTTCTCGCACGCCGGAAACGTGAGCGCTGCCGCTGAGGCGAACATCTACAATGACCCGGAAGCTGCGGGCACCGTGTTCGCGGCGTCCTGGCCGCTCACCATCGTGCCGCTGGACGTCACGATGCGGCATGCGCTGACCGACGCGCATCGGGTTGAACTGGCCCGCGTACGGGGCGCGGTGCCGCAGGCGCTCGTTCGGATGCTCGACGTCTATCTGGACTTCTACCATGGCGTGTACGGGGCACGGCAGGGGGCGCTGCATGACCCTCTCGCGGCGATGATCGCGGCAGGAGCCCTGCGCGTCACCTCATCGGAGTGCGCGGGTATCGGTGCTCTGCTCGACGGCGCGGATCGCGGCCGAACGGTCTACCGCGACGGCCCGCCGTCCGCGCACCACGAGGTCGTTCTCGAGGTCGACGGGAACGGCGCAGACGTGTTGCTGTCCGGCATCCGACGGCACCCGTGGCCGTGACTAGGGGACGAGGATGATCTTGCCCGGGGCGGCGCCGGATTCCATGAGCTCATGGGCCTGCGCCGCTTCGGCGAGCGGAAGCTCCGGGCCGAGCTCGATCGTGAAGTCGCCGGCCGCGAGCAGCTCGACGGTCTTCGGGAGCGCCTCGGCACGCCAGGCGAGCTCCTCGTCGGTCAGGGGCACGGGGGAGCCCCCGGAGAACGCGCGGATGCCGAACGACGCGGCATCCGGGCCCCGCACGATCGTCGCGATCCGGTCCCGGTCCGCGACGAGGGCGAGAGAGGTCTCGATCGCCTCGTCGGTGCCCGCGCAGTCCAGGACGACCGTGACCGGAGCAGGTGCGGCCTCTCGCACGCGCTCCAGGAGGCCCGCGTCGTAGGAGATCGGGATGGCTCCGAGCTCGCGCAGCTGATCGTGGCGCGCGGGGCTCGCGGTGGCGATCACCGTCGCGCCCCAGGCCACGGCGAACTGCACGGCGGCCTGCCCCACGGCGCCGGAGCCGGCGTGGACGAGCAGCACGTCGCCATCGGTCACGCCGAGTGATCGCAGCGCCTGGTAGGCGGTGCCCGCAGGGATGCCGATCGCCGCTCCCTCGGCCGCGGTCACGGCATCCGGAAGGGCGACGAGCTTCCCGGTCGGGATCGCCAGCGCCGAGGCGTAGGTGCCGAGCGCATCACGGATCGCGACTCGGTCGCCGACCCCGAAGTCGTCGACCCCTTCGCCGAGGACCTCGACGACGCCCGCGCCATCGAAGCCGACCGGCCGCGGCTCGGTGATGTCCGGCGACGGGCGCTTGCGGCTGCGCAGCTTCGCGTCGATCGGGTTCACACCGGCGGCCTCGATCCGCACGACCACCTCGCCGCGTGCTGCGACGGGGTCGGGGACCTCGATCTGGTGAAGGACTGCGGGGGATCCGAACTCGGTGTAGACGATCGCGCGTGCCATGGCTTCAGGGTACTCGCCGCGTTTCGTCTCGCTGGCGCTCGCTCAACGACCGTTGCCGGCGAGTGCCTTCATGATGCGCTGCGGCGAGACCGCCTGCGCGGTGCCGAGGCGCTGCGCGAACACGCTGATCCGGTACTCCTCCAGGAGCCAGCGCACCTCGATCAGAGCGGGCGCGGCATCCGCGGCGAGGGGGGTCGTGCCGCCCGCGTCCTCGAAGGCCTTCGCCATCCGCTCGAACTCCGTCATGCGAGCGCGGTCCTTGCCCGGCTCGTTCGTCAGGGTCTTCAGGCGGTCGAGCATGCCCTCGAGATAGCGCGGGAAGTGCGCGAGCCGCTCGACGCCGGCCGCCGAGACGAACCCCGGGTGCAGCAGGCCCGACAACTGCGTGCGGATGTCGTTCAGCGGCCCGAGGAGCGCGAGGGAGTTCTGCGCCTTGATCCCGCGCTCGACCTCCCTGGCCTTCGTCAGGACGCGGGCGACCAGCGAGACGCAGGCGAACAGGTCGTCGACGAGAGAGGCGGAGACGGCGTCGCGCACGCGGGTGAACTCCGACTCGCTGCGCACGATCCCGGTGCCGTCGGTCGCCGCATCGATCACCCGTCGCGCGACCGACGCCCGGCAGTCCTCGATCAGGGCGGCCGCGGTCTGGTACGGCGACGCCGCCAGTGCGAGCTTCTCCTGGCTGGTGAGGTGCTCCTGCACGTAGGACGAGGGAGAGGGAACGCCGAGCAGGACCAGTCGCAGCACCCCGGCGCGGGTCGCCGCCGCCGCGGCATCCGCCGTCGACTCGACGCGCACCGACACGGTCTTGCCCTGGTCGACGATCGCCGGATAGCCGCGCACCACGCCGCCCGCCACGCGCGTGTCGAGCACCTCGGGGAGATCTCCGACGGTCCAGGCCGTGAGGCCGGTCTGCTCGATCTTCGGGGCTGGATCGCTCGATACCCTCAGCGGTCCGGAAGTGCGCGGAGGGGCGGCGATCGATCGGGCGACACTGCTGCGGGCCCGATCGGAGAGCTGCGTCTGCAGGGCGCGCAGGTCGCGGTCTGATCCGGCGACCCGGCCCCGTTCGTCGACGGCACGGAAGTTCATCCGCAGGTGTGCGGGGACGCGTTCGTCCTCGAAGTCCTTCGCCGTGACGAGCTGGTTGGCCAGCGGCTGGATCAGTCGCGCGAGCGCCTCCTTGAGCGTGCGCGGCGGCAGGCCGCCGTGGTTCTCCGGGCCCTGGTCCGCGAGCTCGGCCCCGAACTTCTCCGCCCAGTCCGCGGCGGGGACGACGTGACGGCGGATGGCCTTGGGCAGGGCGCGCAGAAGGCCGGTGACCAGCTCGGCGCGGAGGCCCGGCACCTGCCAGTCGAAGCCGCGGTCCTCGATCTGCGCGAGCAGGGGAAGGGGCACGACCACGCTCACGCCGTCGTCGGCGGCTCCGGGCTCGAACCGGTACGCGAGACCGAGCACCTGATCGCCCTGGTTCCAGCGCGTCGGGAACTCGCTCTGATCGGCTCGGGCCTCGTCGTCGAGCAGATCGGCCTCGCGCATGACCAGAAGCTTCGGTGTGGCCTGCAGCGCCTCGCGCCACCAGGCCTCGAAGGAGCGCACGTCGAACACCTCAGGCGGGATCCGCTCGTCGTAGAAGCGGAAGACGGCCTCATCGCCGGCGAGGATGTCGCGGCGCCGCTCCCGCTCCTCGAGCTTCTCCAGACGCTTGCGGAGTTCGGCGTTGCTGCGCCAGAACGCACTGACCCGCTTGTCGATGCGCGTCGGATCCCATTCGCCCTCGACGAGCGCGTGTCGCACGAAGAGCTCGCGCGACGCCGCCCGGTCGATGCGCGCGAACTGCACGCGACGTCGGGGGATGATCTCGACGCCGAACAGCGTGACCTTCTCGAAGGCGACGGCGGCACCGGCATCCTTCGACCAGTGCGGCTCGGTGACCTGCCGCTTGGCGAGGTCGCCGGCGAGGGGCTCGGCCCACGCCGGATCGATCGCGGCCACCGTGCGCGCGAACGTGCGCGATGTCTCGACGATCTCCGCCGCCATCACCGCCTGCGGGCTCTTCTTGCGCAGCCCGGAGCCGGGGAAGATCGAGAAGCGGATGCCGCGGGCGCCGCGGTACTCGGCGATGCGCCGCCCCTTCGGCTCTTTGGCGGGGGAATGGGACTTGCCCGCCGGTGCGGTGCGCTCGTCGAGGATGCCGATCTGCGAGAGCAGTCCCGACAGCAGTGCGCGGTGGATCGCGTCCGGATCGGAAGCGCCCTGCGAGGTCCCTGAGCCCTTCCTCGCGTCCTTGACCAGGGTGCTCAACTGGCGGTGCACGTCGAACCACTCGCGCACGCGCACGTAGTTGAGGTGCTCGGAGCGGCAGAGGCGGCGGAAAGCGCTCGATCCGAGCTCGCGCTGCTGCTCCCGCAGGTGGTTCCAGAGGTTGAGGAGCGTGAGGAAGTCGCTCGTCGGGTCGACGAAGCGCGCGTGCAGGCGGTCGGCCTCCTCGCGTCGCTCCTCCGGGCGCTCCCTGACGTCCTGGATCGTCAGACCCGACACGATCGGCAGGACGTCGTGCACGACCTGGGTCCCTGAGCCTGTCGAAGGGCGCCCCGCCTCGATCAGCATCCGCGCGAATCGCGGGTCGATCGGCATGCGGGAGATCTCGCGGCCGACGCGCGTGAGGTGAGGGGAATCGTCGCGCCGCGACGGCGCCACCGCGCCGAGCTCGGTGAGCAGGTCGAAGGCGGCCTTCACGCCCCGCGAGTCCGGCGGGGTGAGGAACGGGAAGGCGGTGATGTCGCCGAATCCGAGCGACAGCATCTGCAGGATGACCGAGGCCAGCGAGGTGCGCAGGATCTCGGGTTCGGTGAACTCCGGACGCTTCTCGAAGTCCTCCTCCGCGTACAGGCGGATGGCGATGCCGTCGCTCGTCCGTCCGGCGCGACCCGAGCGCTGATTCGCCGAGGCCTGCGAGATCGCCTCGATCGGGAGCTGCTGCACCTTGGAGCGGTTGCTGTAGCGCGAGATCCGGGCCGTGCCGGTGTCGATCACGTACCGGATGCCGGGAACCGTGAGGCTCGTCTCGGCGACGTTCGTGGCGAGGATCACCCGGCGGCGCACGCCCGCCACGCGGCTGCGCTCGAAGACCCGGTGCTGTTCGGCCGCCGACAGGCGTCCGTAGAGGGGGAGGACCTCGGTGGGAGAGCGATCCTTCGCGTAGGCGCCGCGCACGGCATCCGCGGCGTCCCGGATCTCCGCCTCTCCGGGGAGGAAGACGAGCACGTCGCCGGGCTCCTCGCGGTCGAGTTCGCGGAGGGCCGCGACGATCGCCGATACCTCGTCCTCCTCCTCGGTCTCGTCGGTCTGCGCGCGGTAGCGGATCTCGACGGGATACGTGCGGCCGGAGACCTCGATGATCGGGGCGGGGGCGCCGCCCTCCGGGGCGAAGTGCTTCGCGAAGCTCTCCGGATCGATCGTCGCGGAGGTGATGATCACCTTGAGATCGGGACGCTCGGGCAGGATGCGCACCAGGTATCCGATCAGGAAGTCGACGTTGAGCGAGCGCTCGTGCGCCTCGTCGATGATGATCGTGTCGTAGCGGGTGAGCAGCCGATCGCGATGGATCTCGTTGAGGAGGATGCCGTCGGTCATCAGCGCGACGCGGGTCTCGTCGGACACCTTGTCGGTGAAGCGCACCTTGTAGCCGACGAGCGTGCCCAGCTCGACCTGGAGCTCCTCCGCCACGCGCTCGGCGATCGTGCGGGCGGCCAGACGTCGCGGCTGGGTGTGCGCGATACGGCTGCGGCCGAGCTCGAGCGCGATCTTCGGCAGCTGCGTCGTCTTGCCCGATCCGGTCGCGCCGGCGACGATGACGACCTGGTTGTCGCGGATGGCGTCGGCGATCTCCTCCCTGGCCGCGCTGACGGGCAGCTCCGGGGGATAGGAGATGAGGGGGAGGGACGCAGACATAGCCCTCCATCGTATGACGGATCATGGATGCCATTGCCTTGCAAAGCACTTTGAGATACAAAGTAAGTATGACGACACGGAGATGGGCGATCGGACTGCCGGTGCTGCGCGTCGCTCTCGTCGCGGCGGCATCCGTCTCGGTCTGGCTCGTCGCCCGGATCGATGAGGTCGACCTCGCCTTCCCGCCGCCGCCGATGCTCGCGGTCGTCGCGATGCTCCCCGTCAACGTGGTCTGCCTCCTGCTCGTCGCGCGGCTGCTGCGTCGCGAGGGGCGTACCGTCCGGGAGCTCCTCGGCTATGAGCCGCGGCGCCTCGGACGCGACCTCCTCTGGGGACTGCTGTGGGTCGTGGTGATGTATCTGCCCTTCGTCGCGACGATTATGCTCGTCGTCTGGCTGCAGTACGGCAGCGAGATCTTCGCCCGGATGGAGACGATCTTCTTCGACCCGGCGAGCATCCCGGCTCTCGATCCCGTCACCTGGAGCGTCATCGCGGTCGTCGGGGTGCTCACCTTCGCGCCGCTGAACGCCCCGGTCGAGGAACTCGTGTATCGCGGCTACGCCCAGGGCGAGCTCGACAGGCGCTGGCCGACGACCCTCGCGATCCTCGTGCCCGCGGCGCTCTTCGCCACGCAGCACATCTGGTACGCGCCCACACCCGCAGCAGTGCTCGCGTTCGTCTGCGCCTTCTTCGTGTGGGGCGCGGGATCCGGGCTCATCTATCGGCGTCAGCACCGGCTGATGCCCCTGGTCCTCGCGCACGGGCTGGTCAACCTGTTCTTCACCCTTCCCGTGCTCGTCTTCGTCATGATGGGCCTGCCCGTGAACGGAGCCGTCTGATGGTCGAGTCGTCGAACCCTGAGGAAGAGGCGCTCGCGCCGGCGGAGATGCTCGCGCTGATGCAGGCCCAACAGCGCAGTATGGAGGGTCGGATCGCGGCCTTCGTGCCCGTACTGCTCACCGCGTGGGGCGTCGCGTGGCTCGTCGGTCTCGGATCGCTGTGGTCGATCGACGGGATGCGTCCTGGTCTCACCGTGCCGCCGGTCGTGGCCCTCACGATCGCTGTGGCGCTGATCGTCGGCGCGATCGTTCTCTCGGCGGTGCTGGGCGCTCGTTCGGGGCGAGGCATGCGCCGTGACGCGGCGACGGCGTTCCCGGCGATCGTCTACGGCTGCACCTGGAGCGTCGGCACCGTCGCGATCGTCCTCCTCGGGCTCGGCCTGCTCGCGAACGGCATGGACGCCGCGCTCGCGCGCATCTTCTTCCCCACGGCGCTCGTGCTTTTCGCCGGGCTCATGTTCGTCGTGGGGGCCGCCGTCTGGCGAGCGGTGCCGATGCTGATCCTCGGCGGGTGGATCGTCGTGGTCGCCGCGGCGGCGCCGTTCTTCGGGTACCCCGCCGTCCTCCTGGTGCTGGCCGTCGGCGGCGGATTCGGCTTCCTCGTTCTGGCGGTGCTGTCGTTCCGCCACCTCGCCCGACTGCGCCGTCCCCTGGCAGGAGCACGCCGTGGTTGACCTCGACCCGGTGATCCATGCCGCCGCGCGGCTGCGGATCACCGCGGCGCTCGCGACGCTGGAACCCGCCGACAGCATCGCGTTCCCCCGCCTGCAGGAGCTGCTCGACATGACGGCGGGCAACCTCTCCACGCATCTGCGCAAGCTGGAGGATGCCGGCTACGTCACGGTCGAGAAGACGCATCGGGGACGGACGCCGGTCACCTACCTCGCGCTCACTCCGCGGGGGAGGCGGGCATTCGAGGCCTACACCGAGGCGCTGCGCGCCGTGCTGGGCGGGTGACCTCCGCACCCCATCCACAGTGCAGGGCCCTACGATCATCGGGTGACGACGACAGAGCTGCCGCCCGCCCCGGAGCGCGCGCGAACCCCGATCGCCCTGCGCCCGCTGCGCTGGCTCCGCGGGTTCGGGCGCCCGCCCCGCATCCTCGGACTCGACGTCGCACGAGGGCTCGCGATCCTCGGCATGGCCGGGGCGCACATCGGCGAGACCGAGGCGTTCGACTGGACGGACCCGACCACCTGGACGGACCTCGTGCACGGGCGCTCCTCGATCCTCTTCGCCGTCCTCGCGGGAGTCTCGATCGCGCTGATGACGGGCCGCTCGACGGTGCCGGAACGAGAGCGCCTCCCCGACATCCGTCTGCGGCTGGTCGGACGCGGTGCGGTGATCTTCGCGATCGGCCTCGCCCTCGAGATGCTGAACACCCCCATCGCGGTGATCCTGACGCTCTACGGACTGATCTACGTCGCGGTCATCCCGTTCCTGCGCTGGCGGCCGTGGCAGTTGCTGCTCGGCGCCGGGGTGCTCGCGCTCGCGGGGCCGCCCCTGCTGGCGTTCCTGGCCGCCGTCACGCTGCATCCGTACGGCGCCGGCATCGGCTTCGTGCTCTACGGGTCGTATCCCCTCACGGTCTGGATGGCGCTGGTGCTGGGCGGCATGGCGCTCGGTCGCCTGCACCCCGAGCGCATCCGCACCGCCGTGATCGCGCTCGGCGTCGGCATCGGGCTCGCCGTCGCGGGCTACGGTCTGGGGGCCGTCGGTCAGGCACTCGGCGCCTCGGTCGCCCTCGAGCGCGGCTCGGGCGTCATGAAGAGCGGCTGGGAGGGCTACGCGCAGGCGCTCGCGCAGGACGATCCGCTCCGGGCCGTCATCGGCGCGCTGCTCGCGGTCGACCCGCACAGCGGCGGGACGGCCGAGGTGATCGGCTCCGGTGGCTTCGCGCTCGCCGTCATCGCTCTGTGTCTCCTGCTCAGCCGGCCGCTGCGCTGGCCCCTGCTGCCGCTCGGAGCGCTCGGCTCCATGCCGCTGTCGGCATACAGCCTGCACGTGGTCTCGATCATGATGGTCGCGGGTCCCGGCGGCTTCTCCACGAGCAACTCGTTCTGGGGTCTGACGGCGATCGGCCTTCTGCTCGTGACGACGCTCTGGTCGATGTTCCTGGGACGCGGCCCCCTCGAGCGACTCCTGGGGCGCGGAGCGGCGGCGATGGCCGCGATTCCGACCTCGCCTGTCATCACAGGTCATAGGCTGGAATCATGACCATTCCTGCACTCGAACTGAACGACGGCAACTCCATCCCGCAGCTCGGCTACGGCGTCTTCAAGGTGCCGCCGGCAGAGACAGAGCGCGCGGTGAGCGAGGCGCTGGAGATCGGCTACCGCCACATCGACACCGCGGCGATCTACGGCAACGAAGAAGGCGTCGGCGCGGCGATCGCGTCATCCGGCATCGCCCGTGACGAGCTGTTCGTCACGACGAAGCTGTGGAACGACCGCCACCACGACGAGGAGCCGCGCGCGGCGATCGCCGAGAGCCTGGACAAGCTCCGGCTCGAGAGCGTCGACCTGTACCTCGTGCACTGGCCGACCCCCGCGAAGGACGACTACGTGCACGCGTTCGCGAAGCTCGTCGAGCTGCGCGAGGCGGGCCTCACCCGCAGCATCGGCGTCTCGAACTTCCTGGTGCCGCACCTCGAGCGCGTGGTGAACGAGACCGGCGTCGTGCCGGCCGTCAACCAGATCGAGCTGCACCCGGCCTACCAGCAGCGCGACGTCGTCGCGTGGTCCGACGAGCACGGCATCCGCACCGAGGCGTGGGGTCCGCTCGGCCAGGGCAAGTACGACCTGTTCGGCACGCCCGCCGTGGCCGACGCCGCCGCGGCGCATGGCGTCACGCCCGCGCAGGCGGTGCTCCGCTGGCACCTGCAGAAGGGCATCATCGTGTTCCCGAAGTCGGTGCGCGCCGAGCGCCTGCGGGAGAACCTCGACGTCTTCGGCTTCACGCTGACCGACGCGGAGATCGCAGCCATCGACGCACTCGACCCCCTCGACGGCTCGGGTCGCGTCGGTTCGCATCCCGACGAGGTGAACTGACCCGCACGGCTCACATGACGCCCCGTGTCGCTCTCCGCGACACGGGGCGTCGTCGTGGGTACCGTCGAGGTCATGACAGCTCCGTTCCGCGTCGTCGCCGTGTCGGGTTCCCTGCACGAGCCGAGCAAGACGACCGCCCTCGTCCGCGCGATCACGGCCGCCATCGCAGAGCGCGCCCCCATCGAGTCGCAGCTCATCGAGCTGACGCAGATCGGGCCGGGCCTCGCCGGGGCTCTCCGCCGCGACCAGCTCCCTGCCGAGGTCGAGGAGCAGCTGCGCGCGATCGAGACCGCCGACCTGCTGATCGTCGGGAGCCCCGTCTACCGGGCGTCGTTCACCGGGCTCTTCAAGCACCTCTTCGACTTCGTGGGGCAGTACGACCTGGTCGGCAAGCCGGTGCTGCTGGCTGCCACCGGCGGCGGTGAGCGGCACGCCCTGATCATCGAGCACCAGCTGCGACCGCTGTTCGGCTTCTTCCAGGCCCTCACGCTCCCGCTCGGCGTCTACGCGAGCGACACCGACTTCGACGGCTACGAGATCACGTCCGAGATCCTGCAGTCGCGCATCTCACTCGCGGCCGAGCGCGCGCTGCCCCTCGTGGGCTACGCGGCCTCCCGACCCGTGGAGCTTCTCGTCTCCTGATCTCGCGGCCGGGGCGGCGTAGCGTGAGTCCATGACCAACCGGCTCGCCGACACCCTCAGCCCGTACCTGCGCGCGCACGCCGACAATCCCGTCGACTGGTACCCCTGGGGCGCGGAGGCCTTCGCCGAGGCCCGGCGCCGCGATGTGCCGCTGCTGATCTCGATCGGCTACTCGACCTGCCATTGGTGCCACGTGATGGCCAGGGAGTCCTTCTCCGATCCCGCGATCGCCGCCCTCATGAACGACGGCTTCGTGTCGGTGAAGATCGACCGCGAGGAGCACCCGGAGGTCGACAGCGCCTACATGGCCGCGGCATCCGCCTTCACCCAGAACCTGGGATGGCCGCTCACCGTGTTCGCCACCCCGGGTGGGCGGGCGTTCTACGCCGGCACCTACTGGCCGCCGGATGCCCGCCCGCCGATGCCGGCGTTCCGCGACGTGCTCGCGGCCGTTCGGGAGGCGTGGACCCTGCGGCGTGCGCAGGCTGAGGAGTCTGCGGATGCGGTGACCGAGGCGCTGGCGCGCGCCGCCGAATCCTCGCCCGCCGATCTGCCCGACGACGCCGCGATCGCCCGCGCGGCCGAATCCGTCGCCGCCCGCGAGGATCGCCGGCACGGCGGGTTCGGCGGGGAGCCGAAGTTCCCGGTCGCCACGACGCTCCGGTTCCTGCAGGATCCGCTCGTGCGTCGGCAGGCGCCCGAGGCCGCCGCCGCCGTGGGAAGGGCCCTCGCCGCGATGGCCGGCTCCCCGCTGCGCGACGCCGACGGCGGCTTCTTCCGCTATGCCACCCGGCGCGACTGGTCGGTGCCGCATTACGAGCGGATGCTGACCGACAACGCGCAGCTGCTCGATGTCGCGCTCGCCGCGGGCGATGACGAGGCGGTCCGGGGCATCGCGGCCTTCCTGCTCGGAGTGCTCCGCCGCGAGGGCGGCGGCTTCGGCGCGGCGCAGGACTCGGAGTCCTGGATCGACGGCGTGCGCAGCGAGGGCGGGTACTACCTGCGTCCGGTTCCCGAGCGCGCGGAGCTGTCGCCTCCCGCCGTCGACGGCAAGGTCATCACGGGCTGGAACGGTCTCGCGATCGGAGCACTCGCCCGCGCCGGCGCGCGTCTCGGCGAGCCGTCGTGGATCGGCGCGTCCGAGGCCGCCGCCGCTCACGTCCTCCGGGTCAACCGCGGCGCCGGAGGCGCTCTCGTGCGCGCCTCGCTCGACGGGGGAGCCTCGGGCGCGGTCGCGACGGCTGCCGATCTCGGGCTCCTCGCCGAGGGGCTGTTCGCCCTCGCCGCGGCGACCGGGGAGGCGTCCTGGGCGGTCACGGCGCGCGGCATCCTCGACGACGCGCTGGAGGGCGTGGGGCGAGATCCGCTGCTGACGGGCAACGGCATCGCGACGGCGCCGGATCACACGGACGGCGATCTCCCCTCCGACGCTGCGGCGGTCGCGGCCGCGGCACTGACCGCCTGGCGACTGGGCGCGGGGGATCGGTACCGCGACGCGGCCGCTCGGACCGTGCGGGACCTCGCGGTCCGGGCGCTCGAGCAGCCGTTCGCGCACGGCAGCCTCCTGCGGGTGGCGGCGGGGCTCGCCGCACCCCCTCGTCAGATCGTGGTCGTGACGAACGAGCCCGGCGGCGCGCTGGCCCGGGCCGCGCAGCGGGCCGATGCCGACGTGATCGCCGTGGTCGCCCCCGCCCAGGCGGCGGCGTTCGCGGATGCCGGGTTCGAGCTCTTCGAGGGCAAGGCGGCGACGGTGGAGCGCGCCTACGACTGCCGCGCGTTCGTGTGCCGGTTGCCGGTGTCGGATCCGGCCGCGATCTCGTCGGGTCGCTGAGCGTCAGCGGGCGTTGCGCGGGTGCTGTCTCGCGGTGCGCTCGTTGCCCCGGCGGTAGTTCCCGGTCAGGCGAGCCATCAGCAGCTGGGCATCACCGTGCTCGACGTCCACGAGGAACTCCTCGGCGCGGGCGCCGCGCAGGACCGCGGCCGTCGTCCCGTTGTGGCGGATGACGACCTCGTCGCCGCGCACGGCGAACTCGAAACCGGAAGGGCTGCCCATGCCGCGAGCGTAGCGGGTGCTCTGCAGTGGTTGCGCAATCTGCATAGGCTCCCGCGGGAGTTCGGGGAATGATTGCGCGTGATGCCCAGCATCCGGTGCACCGATTGCTCAGCCGATCGGATCCGGTCTAGGGTTGCGCGACGGCGGGCAGGACCACTCGGTCCGCCGCCGGAACGCCGCATCCCCGATCAGCAAGGACGCTCTGACGATGCCCCTCCCCACCCGCGCCGCCCTCGATGTCGTGCCCGCGTACCGTCAGGGGCGCTCGGCTCCGGCCGGGGCGTCGAAGCTCTCGTCGAACGAGTCGCCGCACTCGCCGCTGCCATCGGTCGTCGATGCCGTGCGCGAGCGCCTCGATGCGATCAATCGCTACCCCGACATGAGCGCCGCCGTCCTGCGCGACGACCTGGCCGCCCGGTACGAGGTGGATCCGGCCCTGGTCACCGTCGGAGCCGGCTCCGTCGAGATCGCCGCGCAGCTCATCCATGCGGTCGCCGGCGAAGGAGACGAGGTCATGTTCGCATGGCGGTCGTTCGAGGCGTACCCCTCGCTGGTGCGGATCGCGGGCGCCACTCCGATCGCCGTGCCGCTGAACGCCGAGCACGCGCATGACCTCGACGCGATGCTCGCGGCGATCACCCCGCGCACCCGTCTCATCTTCGTCTGCAACCCCAACAACCCGACCGGCACCGTCGTCGGCGTCGACGCCCTGGAGCGCTTCGTCGCAGCCGTGCCGCACGACGTGCTCGTCGTCATCGACGAGGCGTACGTCCACTTCGACAGAACAGCGAGCTACGGCGCCGGCATCCGGCTGTTCCGCCGCCACCCGCACGTGGCGGTGCTGCACACGTTCTCGAAGGCGTACGGCCTCGCGGGGCTCCGCATCGGCTACGCCATCGCCCCGGCCGAGATCGCCGAGAGCCAGCGCAAGGTCGCCGTGCCGTTCGGGGTCACCGACCTCGCCCAGACCGCCGCACGCGCCTCGCTGGCGGCCGAGGACGAGCTCGCGGGACGCATCGACGAGGTCGTCGCGCAGCGCGATCGGATGCTCGCGATCCTCACCGAGGCCGGCTGGCCGGCCGTCGCCTCGCAGGCCAACTTCGTGTGGGTGCCCGCGGGGGAGCGCACCGCGCAGCTCGAGGCGCAGCTCCACGACGGCGGGGTGATCGCCCGGGCGTTCCCCGGGGAGGGCATCCGCATCTCGTCCGGCAGCGCCGTGGACATCGACCGCGTGGAGGCCGCGCTCTCCGCGGCCGACGCGGGATCAGACCTGACCGATCGCAAGGAGGCGACCGTATGACCGTTGACCGTGAGACCCGTGACCCCCTGACCGAGCCGCCGGTCACGACGACGACCACCAAGGGCCTGCATCCGGGGCTCACGCGACGCCAGATCTCGATGATGGGACTCGGCGGAGCGATCGGCGCCGGCCTGTTCGTCGGATCGGGTCAGGCGATCGGTCTCGCGGGGCCCGCGGTGCTGATCTCGTACCTCGTCGCCGGCGGCATCGTCGTGCTCGTGATGGCCATGCTCGCCGAGATGGTGGCCGCGCGTCCGAGCTCGGGAGCCTTCAGCTCCTACGCGCAGAAGGCGATGGGCCGCAGCGCCGGGAGCGCGGTGGGCTGGCTGTACTGGATCCAGCTGGTGGTCGTGATCGCGGCCGAGGCGACCGGTGCCGCGGGGATCGTCGCGAACTGGATCCCCGGCATCCCGGCCTGGGTCTGGGTCCTCGTGTTCGTCGTGGCGCTCACCGCCGTCAATCTGTTCGGCGTCCGCAACTACGGACGCTTCGAGTTCTGGTTCGCGGCGATCAAGGTCGTGGCCATCATCGCCTTCCTCGTCGTCGGGGCGTGCGCGATCGTCGGCCTCATCCCGGGCGTCCCCGCGACCGGCATCGCCAACCTCGTGGACAACGGCGGCTTCGCCCCGAACGGGCTGACCGGGATCGCCGCCGCGCTGCTCATCGTCGTCTTCGCCTTCGGCGGCACCGAGGTCGTCGCGATCGCCGCGGCCGAGTCGGACGATCCTTCGCGCAACATCCGGCGGATCGTGCGGGAGGTGCTCGTGCGCATCCTCGTCTTCTACGTCGGCTCGATCTTCGTGATCGTCGCGGTCCTGCCCTGGAACGACCCGGCGGTGACCGAGGGGCCCTTCTCGGCCGTTCTCGCGACGCTGAACGTGCCGGGCGTCGGCCTCGTGATGGACCTCATCGTCGTGATCGCGCTCCTCTCCGCCATGAACGCGAACATCTACGGGGCGTCCCGCATGGCGTATTCGCTGGGAGAGCGCGGGCTCGCACCGCTGGCCGCGACCCGCACCAGCCTCAAGGGCGTTCCCTTCGTGGCGGTCCTGGCATCCGTCGCCTTCGGCTTCGTGACGGTCGGGCTCAACTGGGCGTTCCCCGACGTGGTGCTCCCCGCGCTGCTCAACGTGGTCGGCTCGACCCTCCTCGTCATCTGGACGGCGACCGCCGTCGCGCAGATCATCCTGCGGCGGCGTGCCGACGCCGCGGGGGAGACGATGCCGATGCGCATGTGGGGCTTCCCGTGGCTCTCCGTGCTCTGCCTGCTGCTGCTGGCCGCTGTCATCGTGCTCGCGATGTTCGACCCGGGGGCCCGCGTGCAGCTGCTGCTCACCCTCGGGCTCACCGGCGTGCTCCTGCTGGTGGCTCGCGCGACCCGGAGCGTCGCGCGCCCCGGCGTCAGGAAGGACTAGCCGATGCGCATCGATCGCCTCGATGCCGCGCTCATCCGGATGCTCACCGAGTCGCCGCAGCTGCCGATCCTCGAGTGCGCACGGCGACTCGGGATCGCCCGGGGCACGGCGACCAGTCGCCTCGCGCGGCTGCATGAGGGCGGCGTGATCGAGGCGATCGTGCCGCGCATCGACCCGAGCGGCTTCGGCTACGGGGTGGTGGCCTTCTGCCTCGTCGAGATCGATCAGAAGGTCGGGCACGACGACGTCGCGGCGGCACTGGCCGACGCGGTGCCGGAGATCGTCGACATGCACACGGTCACCGGGGCGAGCGACATGCAGCTGCGTCTGGTCGCGCGGGATGCGACGCAGCTGCAGGAGGTGCTCGACCGGGTCGCCCTGGTGCCCGGCGTCGCGCGGACGGCATCGTCGATCGCGATGCGCACGCACCTGTCCGGGCGCGTGCTGCCGTTGGTGGAGCACGTCGCGACCGATGACCCGGCATAGCCGAACCGCCGGGGTCAGACCCAGCCGGGCAGCCAGTTGTGCAGCAGCCAGAAGTCGTACGGCACGCTCATGCCGGTCCAGACCGGGTAGAAGAACGCCGAGACCAGCACGATGAATGCGAGGCAGATCAGGACCGTCCGCTCGCCGGACTGGCGCCGGTGCAGCGGATCCTGCCGTCGTCCGGCGATGGTCCGCAGCGTGAGCGCCAGCGCGATCACGAGGAACGGCATCATCACGACCGTGTAGAACTGGAAGATCGTGCGCTCGGGGAACATCAGCCACGGCAGGTAGGTCGCCGCGAGGCCGACGAGAGGCAGCCCGACCTCGGCGCCGACCGGTCGGCGCGTGATCCAGCCGCGCACCAGTCGATAGACGAGGTAGACGGACGCCGCGACCCCGCCGTACCAGATGAGCGGGTTGGGGATCGACGAGATCACGGCGATGCAGTGGTCCACCCCGCACGGCCCCGGATCCGACCCGACCCACACCGCCGTCGGCCGCAGCAGGAAGGGCCACTCCCAGGCGGGGCTCGCGTACGGGTGCCCCTTGGTCAGCCCGACGTGGAAGCCGAGGATCGTCTGGTGGTAGTTCCAGAGCGCGAGCAGGGGATTCGCGTCGCTCTCCCTGTCGTAGCCGCCGGCCGTCACGAGCCATCCGGTCCAGCTGACGAGGTACACCGCGAATGCGGGGAGCACCACCAGGACGAACGACACGGGGCCCTGGCGGAAGGCGGCGGACGTCGGCCAGAGCACCACGCCGGAACGTCGGCGCGCCAGCGCATCCGTCACGACGACGTACAGACCGAAGGCCGCCAGTGCGTAGAGTCCCGACCATTTCACCGCGGATGCCGCGCCCAGCGCGGCTCCGGCGGCGACGAGCCAGGGGCGACGCCACAGCACCGGTCCCCAGAACGGGGCCGGCGCGTCGGGGTCCCGTCGTTCGAGCAGCGGGATCGTCCGCTGTCGATCGATGAGCACGAACAGCGCCCCGAGCAGGAGGAAGAACGTGAGGATGCCGTCGAGGAGCGCGATGCGGCTGAGGACGATGCTCAGCCCGTCGATCGCGAGCAGGGTCCCCGCGACCGTGGCGACCACCACGGAGCCCGAGAGCCGACGGGCGATGAGGTAGACGAGGAGGACCGAGGCGGTGCCGAGCAGTGCGGTCGCGAGTCGCCAGCCCGCGCTGTTGTCCGGTCCGCCCAGCGCCATCCCGAGGGCGATCAGCCACTTGCCCAGCGGCGGATGCACGACGAAGGCGCCCTTGTCGGAGAGCGGCAGCTCCTGCAGCGTGATGAAGGCCTCGTTCGCGTTCTCGCCCCAGACGCCCTCGTAGCCGAGGGTCCACAGGGACCAGGCGTCCTTGACGTAGTAGGTCTCGTCGAATGCGAGCTGATGCGGGTGGCCGAGGTTCACCAGGCGCAGCACGGCCGCCACCGCAGTGACGAGCAGCGGGGCGAGCCAGCGGACGGCCCGTCCCCAGTCCGGGCTCTGCAGCACGCGATCGCGCAGCTGTCCGTAACGCGTCAGCCGGTCCTCGGGAGCAGGCAGCAGAGGCACGGGCGCGGTCACCGGTCCAGCCTAGACAACGCGCCTATGCTGAGCGGGTGATCATCCTCGCTGCCACGCCGATCGGAAACCTCGGCGACGTGTCCCGTCGCCTGGTGGAGGTGCTCGAGAACGCGGAGACGATCGTGGCCGAGGACACGCGCACCACGCAGAAGCTGCTCAAGGCGCTGCAGATCGACAACCGGCCGCGGCTGATCGCGCTGCACGACCACAACGAGAAGCAGAAGGCGGCGGAGATCGCCGCGCTCGCCGCGGAGTCCGATGTCGTCGTGATGAGCGACGCCGGCATGCCGACGGTCAGCGATCCCGGCTACGGGCTGGTGGCCGAGGCCGTCGCGCAGGGGGTCACGGTGACCGCGATCCCCGGGCCGAGCGCCGTGCTGATGGCCCTCGCTATCTCTGGTCTTCCCACCGACCGCTTCACCTTCGAGGGATTCCTCCCGCGCAAGCCGGGGGAGCGGCGCTCCGTGCTGCGCGCGCTCGCCGCAGAGGCGCGCACCATGGTGTTCTTCGAGTCGCCGGCCCGCCTCGCGAGTGCGCTCGCCGACATGGGCGCAGCATTCGGCGATGAGCGGCGCATCGCCGTGTGCCGCGAGCTCACGAAGTTCTACGAGGAGGTGCGCCGGGGCACGGCATCCGAGCTCGTCGCGTGGGCGCAGGAGGGTGTGAAGGGCGAGATCGTCGTGGTCGTCGAGGGCGCGTCGCGCCGAGACGCCTCGCCGGAGGACGCCCTCGCCCAGGTGCAGAAGCTCGTGGCCGACGGCATCCGTCTCAAGGACGCCGCCTCCGAGGTCGCCGCGCTCACCGGACTCTCGTCCCGCGATCTGTACCAGGCCGCTCTGGCGGCCCGCACGCGATGAGTTCGCCCGCGGATGCGGCGATCGCAGCCGCCTATGACGTGCGAGCCGAGGAGTATCTGAGGCTGGGTGGCGCCGTCGATCAGATGGATCCGCGCGATCGTGACGCGATCGCGCGGTGGCGGGACGCGACTCCGGGCCGTCTGCTCGACGCCGGTTGCGGGCCGGGGCACTGGACCGCCTTCCTGGGCGACGGCGGCAGCGACCGTCGCGAGGTCTCGGGCCTCGACATCTCCGCCGAGTTCATCGCGTCCGCTCGCTCGCGCTTTCCCGACCTCTGCTTCGATCGGGCGTCGTTCCGTGCGCTCCCGTTCTCCGACGGCTCCGTCGGCGGCATCCTCGCCTGGTACTCGCTGATCCATCTCCCGCCCGCCGACGTGCCGGACGTGCTCGGAGAGTTCGCCCGCGTGCTCGCGCCGGGCGGCAGTCTGCTCCTCGGTTTCTTCGCCGGAGAGCCGCGCCGGCCCTTCGCGCATGCCGTCACCACGGCGTACTTCTGGTCGGCGGATGCTCTCGACGCCGTGCTGGCGGATGCCGGGTTCGAGGTGGCCTTCGCCGAGCAGCGTGAGCGCGAACCCGGAGAGATGAGCGTGCGCCCCCACGGAGCCCTGATCGCCCGCCGGGTACCCTGGGCAGGATGACGGCGACGGAGGGGCGATCGTGACCAAGGCGGCGACGGTGTACGACGTCGCGGACCGTGCGGGCGTCTCGATCGCCACGGTCTCGCGGGTGCTGCGCTCACCGGATGCGGTGCGGCCGGTCACACGCGAGCGGGTGCTCGATGCCGTGTCTGCGCTGGGATACGTGCCCAGCGGCAGCGCGCGCGGCCTCGCCGAGCGGCGCACGGGGGTGCTCGGCCTCTACTTCCCGGGGTTCGACGCCGCCGAAGAAGCGCCCGCGCTCGACGTGCTCTCGAGCATCGAGGGGGCGACGCCGCCGTTCACGATCGTCCAGGACGAGACGGAGGCCGAGGGCGAGCATCCCTCGATGCTCTTCCTCGACGAGGTGCTCCGCGGCGCCGAGCTGGAGGCGTGGAAACAGGGGTTCGTGCTGATGGTCGGCGTCGGACGCGACGACCCCGACCGGTCGACCGTGCGGGACATGGCCGGCCGCGTCGACGGCCTCGTGGTGCTGGCGCGCAGTGTCCCGGATGACGTGCTCGCGCGGCTGGCCCGTCGCATCCCGGTCGTGGTGCTCTCGGGACCGTCCCGCGGCGACAGCTACGATCACGTGACCGTGAGCAACGCCGAGGCGATGGCGGAACTGACCCGCCAGGTGCTCGCGCAGACCGGCGACACGCCGCCGGTGTTCCTGGCCGGACCCGAGGATTCCCCGGACGGCGCCGAGCGCTGGGAGGGGTTCTCCCGCGCCATCGCCGAGGCCGGACTCCGCATCGACGATGTGGTCGTGCTGCGCGGCGACTTCACGCGCGCATCGGGCCGTCGTGCGGCGGAGCGGCTGATCGCGCACGGCCTGCCGACCGCGTTGATGGCGGCCAACGATCAGATGGCGCTCGGCGCGCTGGACGCCTTCGGCTCGGCCGGCATCGAGGTGCCGGAAGACCTGATCGTGACGGGTTTCGACGGCATCGAGGCGGCAGCGCTGTCGCGCCCGCGCCTGACGACGGTCCGCCAGCCGATGATCGAGCTCGGGCGAGCGGCGGTGCAGGTGCTCGCCCGACGACTGGTGCGCCCCGATGCGGACCCGGTCGCGGTGCGCCTGCCCCTCGAGATCGTCGTGCGGGAGAGCTCGCTGCGCGCGTCCTGACCACGCATCGCAGGGTCGGACACACGGTCCGCGATCGATGTCAAGGGGTTGCCGTCGCAAAATGTATGCGCTTACAATCGACCCATGGTGACAAAGTTGTCGAAGACGGACAGAGTGTCGGGCACGCACATGTTCCGACGCTGGCGGAGAGCGGCTGTCGTCGCGCTCGCCGGCGCAGCGGTCGTGCTGAGCGGATGCAGCATCCAGATCACGTCGCAGCCCGATCCCTCGATCGGTGCGGACACGATGCTGATCAACGCCGACAAGGGCAATCCGTTCTTCACCCAGAACTTCAATCCCTACCTCACCAACACGCGCACCGCCTCGCGGTGGATCTACGAGCCGCTGATCCTGATGAACAACCTCGACGGCTCGCTGAACCCCTGGCTCGCGACCGAGTGGGAGCAACCAGATGCCCGCACCATCGTGATGACGCTCCGCGATGACGTGACCTGGAGCGACGGCGAGAAGTTCACCGCCGACGACGTCGCCTTCACCTTCCAGATGCTCAAGGACAATCCCTCGCTCGACATCAAGGGGGCCTGGCAGCACCTCGACACCGTCGAGACCGACGGCGACACCGTCACCCTCCACCTGCAGGGCGACGACGCCCCGGCGCTGACGATCCTCGGCCAGACCATGATCGTCCCGGAGCATCTCTGGGAGGACGTCAAGGATCCCGGCACGTACCGCAACGAGGACCCGGTGGGCACCGGGCCGTTCGTGCTCGGCAACTACAACGACCAGCAGTACTCGGTGGACAAGAACCCCGACTACTGGCAGGCCGACAAGATCGACATCGAGCACATCATCCTGCCCGCGACGAACTCGCAGCTCGACACCGTCAGCCGCGGCTACGACTGGTCGTACTCGTTCATCTCCGACGTCGAGGGCACGTGGGGCGCGGCGAGTCCGGACAACACCTGGTGGTTCCCGCCGGGCGGCGTGATCGCGCTCCTGCCGAACCTCGAGGTCGCCCCGTTCGACGACGTGAACGTGCGTCGCGGCATCGCCCTCTCCCTCGATCGTGAGGAGATCGCCGAGACGGCATCCGAGGGCTACATGGAACCCGCGGGGCAGACCGGACTCATCCTGCCGAACCAGGAGGAGTACCTCGATCCCGAGATCCCCGACCAGGGGATGCTCACGCAGGACGCGGATGCCGCGCTCGCAGCCTTCGCCGAGGCGGGGTACACGCTCGAGGGCGATCGCCTGGTCGGCGAGGACGGCGAGCAGCTCGAGTTCGCGATCACCACCGCGAACGGCTACTCCGACTGGACCAGGGCCGCGCAGACCGTGCAGCGCCAGCTCGCCGAGGTCGGCGTGAAGGTCAGTCTCAAGCTCCCGCAGCCGGCCGGATACCAGAGCGCGATCAGCAACGGCGACTTCGAGATGGCGATCGGCGGCATGGGCGGCGGAGACGTCTACCAGGCCTACAACAACCTGCTCTCCAGCGAGTTCTACGTGCCGTCCGGCGAGGCCACTGCGAACAACTTCGAGCGATTCCGCTCGGAGGAGGCCGACGCGCTGCTCGCGGAGTACCGCGGCACCGTCGACACGGCCCGACAGGCGGAGATCGTGCACGAGCTGCAGGGCATCGTCTACGACCAGATGCCGGTCATCGGCCTCTACTACGGCGGCATCTGGGGGCTGTTCAGCGACGCCAAGTTCACCGGCTGGCCCACCGCGGAGGACCCGTACATGATCCCGCAGAACTACGACAACGCGCCGCTGATGATCTTCACGCGGCTCGAGCGAGTCAAGGAGGAGGGCCAGTGAAGTACGTCTTCCAGAAGCTCGGCCTGTTCGTGCTCACCCTGTGGGCCGCGATCACCCTGAACTTCTTCCTCCCGCGTCTCATGCCCGGGTCGCCCGCGGACGCGGCGATCGCGAAGCTGTCGCAGAACGGGCCGGTCTCCGACGCCACGCGTGCGGCGATCGAGGCGCAGCTCGGCGTGCCGACCGGCTCGATGTGGGATCAGTACGTGGCCTATCTCGGCCAGGTGGCGCGTCTCGACTTCGGCGTCTCGTACACGTTCTATCCGCAGTCCGTGTCGAGCATGGTGTCGACCGCCCTGCCGTACACGATCGGGCTGGTCGGGATCGTCACGATCCTGGCGTTCGTGATCGGCACACTCATCGGTGTCGCCGCGGCCTGGCGCCGGGGCACCTGGCTCGACAGCCTGCCGACGCTCACCGGATCGTTCCTCAGCACGTTCCCCTACTTCTGGACGGCGCTGCTGCTGCTGTTCTTCTTCGGCTACGTGCTGCACTGGTTCCCGACGACGGGCGCATACTCCGCGACGACGACTCCCGGCTTCACCCCCGAGTTCATCGGCGATCTGCTGCTGCACGCGATCCTGCCGGCTCTCACGATCCTGCTCACATCGCTCGGCGGCTGGATCATCGGCATGCGCAACGCCATGATCAACACGCTCGGCGAGGACTACATCACCTTCGCCGAGGCGAACGGTCTGCGCGGTCGCACGATCGCTCTGCGCTATGCGGCCCGCAACGCGATCCTCCCCAACCTCACCGGATTCGGGCTCACGCTCGGCGGGGTGGTCGGCGGGTCGATCCTCGTGGAGCAGGTCTTCGGGTACCCCGGCATCGGATACCTGCTCTTCAACGCCGTGATCGGGCAGGACTACCCGCTCATGCAGGCGCTCTTCCTGATGATCACCGTGAGCGTGCTCATCGCCAACTTCCTCGTAGACATCCTCTACGGGGTACTCGACCCGAGGACCCGCCGATGACCTCCACGATGAACGTCAAGATCCCGGCCGACCGCATCGCCGCTCCGAGCCCCTGGCGGGCCTTCGGACGGATGGTCGGCACCCTCTGGTCCAACGGCAAGGCGCGCCTGGGGCTCTGCATCCTCGCCGTCTTCGTGCTGGTGGCGATCTTCGCCCCGGTGCTGGCGCCCTACGGGCCGAAGGACAACGACTTCGACCGCAACGCCGACGCCTCGGCGGCGCACTGGCTCGGCACGACCGCGGCGGGGGAGGACGTGCTCAGCCAGCTCATCTACGGCTCGCAGGTCAGCATCCTGGTCGGCTTCGCCGCCGGCGTCCTCTCGACGATCGTCGCCATCCTCATCGGACTGACCTGGGGGTACATGCGCGGCTTCGGCGGTGACGTGGTCGGCTTCATCGTCAACCTCTTCCTCGTCATCCCCGGCCTGCCGCTGATGATCGTGATCGCCGCGTATCTGCAGAACGGCGGCATCCTGATGATCATCGCCGTGATCGTGGTCACCGGATGGGCGTGGGGCGCGCGTGTGCTCCGCAGCCAGACGCAGTCCCTCCGCGGAAACGACTTCGTCACCTCGGCGCAGTTCTCCGGCGACAGCAGGGCGCGCATCATCTTCCGGGAGATCCTGCCGAACATGACGTCGATCATCGCCGGCACGCTCTTCGGAGCGGCGACGGCCGCGATCCTCGCCGAGGCGGGCCTCGAGTTCCTCGGTCTCGGCGACTCCAGCATCGTCAGCTGGGGCACCATGCTCTACTGGGCGCAGAACTCCAACTCGCTGCTCACCGGTCAGTGGCTGCTGCTGTTCGCCCCCGGTCTCTGCATCGCCCTGCTGGCGCTGAGCCTCACACTCATCAACTTCGGCGTGGACGGCATATCCAACCCGCGCCTGCGAGAGGGGAAGGGACGATGACCGTCTCCGCACAGACGCCCGCCGAGCAGGACGAGATCCTGCTCGACGTGCAGAACCTGTCGGTCGAGTACGCCTCGCCCGGCACCACGCCGGTCGCGGCCGTGCACGACGTGTCCTTCTCGCTGCGGCGCGGCGAGTTCGTCGGCCTGGTCGGCGAGTCGGGGTCGGGCAAGTCGACGCTCGGCTTCGCACTGACCCGCCTGCAGAAGCCGCCCGCCCGCATCAGCGGCGGACGCATCCTGTTCGGAGGCCGCGACATCCGCGAGCTCGACACCGAGGAGCTGCGGCAGCAGCGTCAGGGCGGCTTCGCCATGGTGCTGCAGTCCGGCATGAACGCGCTCAACCCGGTGCGCTCCGTCGGCGCGCACTTCCAGGACATCTTCGCCGCCCACGGACACGTGCCGCGCGAGGACCGCGATGCGCGTGCCAGGGAGCTGATCGGCAAGGTCGGACTCGACGCCGAGGTGCTGAAGCGCTACCCGGGCGAGCTCTCCGGCGGCATGCGGCAGCGCGCGTCGATCGCGCTTGCGCTGTCGCTCGAACCCCAGCTCATGGTGTTCGACGAGCCGACCACCGCGCTCGACGTGCTCGTGCAGCACGCCGTGATGGACACGATCAAGGAGCTGCAGCACGCCGAGCACTTCACCGCGATCCTCATCAGCCACGATCTCGGCATCGTGCTCGAGGCCACCGATCGCGTGATGGTCATGCACGAGGGGAGGATCGTCGAGGATGCGCCGAGCCGGAAGATCCTCGAGGACCCGAGCGACGAGTACACCCGGATGCTGCTGAGCCACTACGCCGATCCGCGTGCGAAGACCATCTCCATCCCGGGCTTCGTCGACCTCGGGACCCGGCGTCGTGAAGGCCGCTCCCGCACCGATGTCACCGAGACCGTGCCGACCGTGTCGGAGCGCGACTCCCGGCGCGCCGATGCGGCGATCGTCGTGGAGGGCGTGTCGAAGCGCTACCCGGCACCGCGCCGCGGTCAGGAGGCCGTCACCGCCGTGGACGACGTCTCGTTCCGGCTCGAACCCGGCGAGGCGCTGGCGCTCGTCGGAGCATCCGGATCGGGCAAGTCGACCATCGCGAAGCTGATCACCGGCGTCGAGAAGCCGACCTCCGGCTCGGTGCGCTTCGGCGACACGGATGTCGCCTCGCTCAAGCGGCGAGGGCTCCGCGACCTCCGCAAGGACGTGCAGATGGTGTTCCAGGACCCGTACGCCGCGCTCAACCCGCTGCACACGGTCGAGTACGCCCTGACGCGGCCGGTCATGAACTACACGAAGCTCCGGGGACAGGAGGCCAGGGCGCGCGTCCTGGAGCTGCTGGAGACCGTGGGCCTCACGCCGGTGGAGCAGTTCGCGGCGAAGCTGCCGCACCAGCTCTCCGGAGGGCAGCGTCAGCGTGTCGTGATCGCCCGGGCGCTCGCGAGCGACCCCCAGGTGCTGATCGCCGACGAGCCCGTGTCGATGCTCGACGTCTCCCTCCGTGCCGGCGTGCTGGCGCTCCTCGAGGATCTGCGAGAGCGGTGGGGCATCAGCATGCTCTACATCACGCACGATCTGCTCAGCGCCCGCCTCGTGACCGAGAACATCCTGGTGCTGAACAGCGGTCGTGTCGTCGAACGCGGCGAGACGAGCGAGGTGCTGCAGCACCCGGAGGATCCGTACACGGTCCAGCTGCTGGACGCCGTGCCCAATCCTGCCCGCGCGGCGCGCTGATCCCCGCGCGATCGCGAACGTACGACCGAAAGGAGCACTCGTGCTCACATTCCCTGACGGCTTTCTCTGGGGAGCCGCGACCGCAGCCCATCAGGTGGAGGGGAACAACACGACCAGCAACTGGTGGGCCATGGAGCATGCGCCCGGGTCTCCCATGGTGGAGCCCTCGGGCGACGCGGCCGACCACTTCCACCGGTACCCGGAGGACATGCGCCTGCTGGCGGATGCCGGACTGAACTCCTACCGGTTCTCGGTGGAGTGGGCGCGCATCGAGCCGGAGCGCGGCTTCGTGTCGCGAGCGATGCTCGACCACTACCGCCGCATGATCGACACGGCGCGGGAGAACGGGCTCGACCCCACGGTCACGCTGATGCACTTCACGGTGCCGCAGTGGTTCCAGAAGGATGGCTTCTGGCGAGCGGATGACGCGGTCGACCTGTTCTCGCGCTACGTCGAGACCGTGCTGCCGATCCTCGACGGCGTGACCTACGTCTGCACGATCAACGAGCCCAACATCGCCGCGATGCTCGCCGGGGGAGAGGATGCCGCGAACCTCGTGGCGTTCGGGCTCCCGAACCCCGACCTCGCGGTCGCCGACACCCTGCTCGATGCGCACCACCGGGCATCCGAGATCCTGCACTCCGTCTCGGGCGTACAGGCAGGATGGACCATCGCGACGCAGGCCTTCCACTCCACGGGTGAGCCGGGTGCCGACGAGATGGTCGCCACCTACGGAGACCCGCGCGACCACTGGTACCTCGACCAGTCGGCCGGCGACGACTTCGTCGGGGTGCAGGCCTACACGCGCACCTTCATCGGTCCGGAGGGCCCGCGACCGGTCGCCGACGACGTCGAGACCACGCTCACCGGCTGGGAGTTCTTCCCCGAGGCGCTCGAGCTGGGTGTGCGCAGCGCGTGGGAGCGCAGCGGCGGAGTTCCCGTGCTCGTCACGGAGAACGGCATCGCCACGGCCGACGACTCCCGGCGCATCGCCTACACGCAGGGGGCGCTGGAGGGCCTGCACCGCGCGATCTCCGACGGCATCGACGTGCGGGCGTACCAGCACTGGAGCGCCCTCGACAACTACGAGTGGGCGAGCGGGTTCGCGCCGACGTTCGGGCTGATCGGCTTCGATCACGAGACGTTCGCGCGCTCGCCGAAGCCGTCGCTGGCCTGGCTCGGAGAGGTCGCGCGCCGGAACGGCCTCTGACGCTCGCGCCCGGGGTTACGCTCGGGTCATGACGCATGCGATGCGCGAGACGCGCGCCGGCGACCGCCTGCGGTCGGCGGCGGCCGGGCTGAGTGCCGCGGTCATCGGCGTCGGCGTCGCGGAACTGGTCGCGGCGATCGTCGAACCCGCCGCCAGCCCGTTCGCCGTGATCGGAGGCGGGTTGATCGACCTCGCCCCGGCCTGGGCGAAGGACACGGCCATCGCGCTGTTCGGCACCGGAGACAAGATCGCGCTCATCACGGGCATCGCCCTGGTGCTCGCCGTCGTCGCCGCCGGTGCCGGGATGCTGGAGCTGCGACGATCGGGCCTCGGCGCGGTGATCCTGGGCGGACTCGGCGCGCTTGCGCTCGTGGTCGCGATGACCCGTCCCGGCGCCGGACCGTTCGCCTGGGCTCCCGGACTGGTCGCCGGCGTCGTGGCGGTGATCGCGGTGCGCACGCTCATCGGCCGGCTGCGGCCGATCGCGGGGCTCGGGCCGGACGGCGAGGACCGCCGGCGGTTCCTCGTCTGGACCGCGGGGGTCGCCGCCGTGGGTATCGTGACGCTCATCGCCGGCAACGTCGCGCGCGGCGCCACCCGATCGATCGAAGCGGTCCGCGAGGCGCTTCGGCTGCCCTCGGCGGCGCGGCCGCTGGGCTCCGTTCCCGCGGGTGCCGAGCTCGACATCCCCGGGCTCGCGCCTCTCGTGACTCCGAACGCGGAGTTCTACCGCATCGACACCGCCCTGATCGTGCCGCGGATCGACCCTGCCGACTGGTCGTTGCGCATCCACGGCATGGTCGACCGTGAGGTGGTGATCTCCTGGGGCGAGCTGCTGAGCCTGCCGATGCAGGAGGCGGACGTCACGCTCGCGTGCGTCTCGAACGAGGTCGGCGGATCGCTGATCGGCAATGCGCGCTGGCTCGGCCATCCGGTCCGTGAACTGCTCGCCCGCGCGGGAGTCTCGTCGGATGCCGACATGGTGCTCTCCACGTCGTCGGACGGGTTCACCGCGTCGACGCCGCTGGAGGCGCTCACGGATGACCGCGACGCCCTGCTCGCGATCGGGATGAATGGCGAGCCGCTGCCGATCGAGCACGGCTTCCCCGTCCGCATGGTCGTCCCCGGCCTCTACGGCTACGTGTCGGCGACGAAGTGGGTCACGCAGCTCGAGGTCACGCGCTTCGATCGGGCCACCGCGTACTGGACCACGCGCGGCTGGTCGGAGCGCGGGCCCATCAAGCTGCAGTCGCGCATCGACGTGCCCCGCGGAGGCAGCGTCGAGTCGGGCGAGACCGTCATCGCGGGCATGGCCTGGCAGCAGCACGTCGGCGTCGCGGGCGTCGAGGTCCGCATCGATGACGGCGAGTGGCAGCGTGCCGAACTCGCCGAAGCGATCTCGGCCGACACCTGGGTGCAGTGGCGTCTGCCGTGGACCGCTGAGAGCGGTCGGCACGCGATCGAGTGCCGTGCGATCAGCGACGACGGGGAGACCCAGACCGACCAGCCGGCGGCTCCGGCGCCCGACGGCGCACAGGGTTGGCACCGGGTCGACGTGACGGTGGCCTGAGCGCGTAACTCGACCCCTGATCCCACCTAGAATTGACCCCATGCCCGCAGGCGAATCGTTCTACATCACCACGCCCATCTACTACCCCTCCGACGTGCCGCACATCGGTCACGGGTACACGACGGTGGCCGTCGACACCCTCGCGCGGTGGCACCGCCAGGCGGGCGATGACACCTGGATGCTGACGGGCACCGACGAGCACGGCCAGAAGATGCTGCGGGCCGCTGCCGCCAACAACGTCACGCCGCAGGAGTGGGTCGACAAGCTCGTCAGCGAGAGCTGGTTCCCGCTGCTGACGACTCTCGACGTCGCCAACGACGACTTCATCCGCACCACGCAGGAGCGCCACGAGACGAACGTGCAGACGTTCTTCCAGCGTCTCTACGACCGCGGCTACATCTACGCGGGCGAGTACGAGGCGCTGTACTGCGTGGGCTGTGAGGAGTTCAAGCCCGAATCCGAGATCGTCGACGGCACCGGTCCCTTCGAGGGGCTGAAGGTCTGCGCGATCCACTCGAAGCCGCTCGAGCTGCTGCAGGAGAAGAACTACTTCTTCAAGCTCAGCGAGTTCCAGGACAGGCTCCTCGAGCTGTACCGGACGCAGCCCGACTTCGTGCGCCCCGATTCGGCGCGCAACGAGGTCGTCTCCTTCGTCAGTCAGGGACTGAAGGACCTGTCGATCTCGCGCTCGACCTTCGACTGGGGCATCCCGCTGCCGTGGGACGAGTCGCACGTCATCTACGTGTGGGTCGACGCGCTCCTGAACTACGCCACCGCGGTCGGCTACGGCTCGGACGAGGAGACGTTCGAGCGTCGCTGGCCCGCGTACCACGTGGTCGGCAAGGACATCCTGCGCTTCCACGCCGTGATCTGGCCGGCGCTGCTGATGGCCGCAGGCCTCGAGGTGCCGAAGGGTGTCTTCGCGCACGGCTGGCTGCTCGTCGGCGGCGAGAAGATGTCGAAGTCGAAGCTCACCGGCATCGCGCCGACCGAGATCACGGATGTCTTCGGCTCCGACGCGTACCGCTACTACTTCCTGTCGGCGATCGCCTTCGGGCAGGACGGGTCGTTCTCGTGGGAGGACCTGTCGGCGCGCTACCAGTCCGAGCTCGCGAACGGTTTCGGCAACCTCGCCTCGCGCACCACGGCGATGATCGAGAAGTACTTCGAGGGGATCGTGCCGCCCGCGGCCGAGTACACCGAGCAGGACCTCGCGATCCAGAAGATCGTCGCGGATGCCGCGTCGAAGGCGGATGCCGCCGTCACGCAGTTCCGCATCGACGAGGCGATCTCGTCGATCTGGACCATCGTCGACGCTCTGAACGGGTACATCACCGAGAACGAGCCGTGGGCTCTGGCGCGCGATGAGAATCAGCGCGCGCGTCTCGGCACGGTGCTCTACACCTGCGCCGAGGGGCTGCGTGCGCTCGCCGTGCTGCTGTCGCCGGTGATGCCGCAATCCACCGAGAAGCTCTGGCATGCGCTCGGCGCCGGCGCGACGCTCGGACGCCTGCAGGATCAGCCGATCCGCGAGGCCGGCACCTGGGGCGCCCTGCGCCCCGGCACGAGCGTCAACGGGCTCGCACCGCTGTTCCCGCGGGTGGAGTCCACGGCCTGACGCATGGCTGACACGTACGTCCGCGAGCGCTCGGGAGACGGCCGCAAGGATCTGAAGTATCCGGCCGCTCCCGAGCCGCTCGCCGTGCCGGTGTACGACAACCACGCGCACCTCGAGATCCTCGACGGCGACCCTTCGACAGGCTCAGAGAACCACGGGCTGTCGCTCACCGAGCAGCTCGACCGCGCCCAGGCCGTCGGCATCGCGGGCGTCGTGCAGGCTTCTGGCGACATCGAGTCGTCGCGGTGGGCCGTCGAGGCGGCGGCATCCGATCTTCGCGTGCTGGCAGCCGTGGCCATCCATCCGAACGACGCGCCGACCTACGCCGAGGAAGGTCGTCTCGATGAGGCGATCGCGGTGATCGACGAGCTCGCCGCGCACCCGCGTACGCGCGCGATCGGCGAGACCGGTCTCGACTTCTTCCGCACGGAGCCGGAGCGCCGCGCGCCGCAGCACGCGTCGTTCGAGGCGCACATCGCGCTGGCGAAGAAGCACGGCATCGCGATGCAGATCCACGACCGCGATGCGCACGACGCGGTGCTCGAGACGCTGGGCCGCGTCGGCGCCCCCGAGCGGACGGTCTTCCACTGCTTCTCCGGCGATGACGCGATGGCGCGGATCTGCGCGGATGCCGGGTACCACCTGTCGTTCGCCGGCAACGTCACGTTCAAGAACGCCCAGAACCTGCGCGACGCGCTGAAGGTGACCCCGCTCGACCGGATCCTCGTCGAGACGGACGCACCTTTCCTCACGCCGGTGCCGCTGCGCGGTCGCCCGAACGCCCCGTACCTCGTGCCGATCACCGTGCGCTTCATGGCCGCAGAGCTCGGGATCGACGTCGACGAGCTCTCCCGACAGCTCGCCGAGAACACGCTCCGCGTCTACGGCTCGTTCGACTGAGTCGCCGAGACGATCTGCGAGATCGGCTTCCAGACGAACAGCAGGGTGAGCGCCGCGCCCGCGAACGCGAACCACCACGGTGCCGTGAGGCCCCAGATCTGAGCGATCGTGCCGCCGAGGGCCTGCCCGATCACCATGCCGCCGAAGACGCCGACCATGTTCACGGAAGCCACTCGGCCCTGGAGCTCCGCCGGGACGAGCCGCTGGCGCACGGTGGTCGAGATCGTGCCCCAGACGAAGGCGTAGGCGCCGAAGAAGAACATGATGACCAGGGCGACCCATCCGGTGGTCGTGAGCGCGAAGGAGAGATGCATGAGCACCTCGAGCGAGAGCACCACGCGCATCAGCGTCGCGAACGACACGTGCCGCTCCAGCCACCCGAAGCATGCGGTGGCGAGCAGTCCACCGACCGCGGACGCCGTCGTGAGCGCGCCGAACCCGACGGCACCCATGTGCAGGTGCTCGGTCGCGTAGAGCACCAGCACGCCCCAGGGCGCCGCCCACGTGACGTTGAACACGAGGATGATCAGCACCAGCATGCGCACGGGAGGGTTGTGCCACAGCCAGCGCAGGCCCTCGGCGATGTCGGTGTGTACGGGAGGGTGCGTTCGCTCCTGGGTCCCTGAGCCTGTCGACTGGGTCCCTGAGCCTGTCGAAGGGTCGCGCGGCGGCACCGGCGTCCTGGCCATGCGCGAGATCAGCACGACCGCGAGACTCACGCACACCACTTCGACGAGGAACGGCGAGGCCGTCCCCGCGGCGAAGAGGAACGCGCCGAGCGGCGGCCCGGCGAACTGGTTCGCGACCAGGTATCCGGCCTGCAGTCGTGCGTTCCCGAGCCCGAGATCGCCCGGCTCCACGAGCATCGGCAGCAGGGTGCTGCCCGCCGTGTCGACGAAGACCTCGGCCGTGCCGTAGAGGAACGCGACCGCGAGCACGATCCAGATGTTCGCGGTGCCGGTGACGAGGAACACGCAGAGGCCGGCGAGCACGACGGCGCGGGCGCCGTTGGCGAACATCACCAGGCGACGGCGATCGAACCGGTCGGCGACGGCGCCCGCGTGCAGACCGAAGAGCAGCCAGGGCAGGAACTGCAGAATGGCGCCGGCGGCCACGAGGATCGGCGACGAGGTCATCGACGCGATCAGCAGGGGCGCGGCCGCGAGTGCGACGCCGTCTCCGACGTTGCTCGTCCAGGAGGAGGCGAGCAGCCAGCGGAAATCACGGCCCATGCGGCGGGGCGCGATGAGTTCGCCGAGGGAGGGCATCCCGAAAGACTACTGAGGGTAGGGGACAATGGACGGATGACCATCACGCTGCTCGGCGCCACCGAGATCCGCCGCCTCGCCGCCGAGCTCGACGTGACCCCGACGAAGAAGCTCGGACAGAACTTCGTCGTCGATGCCAACACGGTGCGCAAGATCGTGCAGGCCGCTCGCGTCCAGCCGGGGGAGCGGGTGGTCGAGGTCGGGCCGGGACTCGGCTCCCTCACCCTCGCGATCCTCGAGACCGGGGCATCCGTGACCGCGGTCGAGATCGATCACCGCCTGGCGGCCCGACTGGCCCAGACGGCCGCCGAGCRCGGTGATCGATCTCGAC
>NZ_QDFV01000013.1 GCF_003075395.1 Microbacterium sp. TPD7012
CYGCGAACGGCCGCGAAGATGCGGCCGTGCAGATGCGCGGGGTACAGCCGGGCCACCACGACGTAGAGCGCGACGGTCTGACCGCCTGTTCCGAGTCCCTGCACGAGCCTGCCGACGAGGAACTGGTGCATGGTCGTCGCGAGGCCCGAGATGAGGAGGCCGACGACGAAAAGCGTCACAGCGACGTAGAGGGCGCCGCGCGGCCCGCGCGCGTCGGACCAGGCTCCGGCCGCGACCATGCCGATCACGCTCGTCGCCAGGGTGCCGGCGAACGCGACAGCGTAGAGCGATTGTCCGTCGAGCGCTTCGCTGACCACGGGCATGACGGTCGTGACTGCGAGGGCCTCGATCGCCGCGAGGAAGATCAGGGCGACCGCTCCGAGTGTGACCCAGATGCGATCGCGATCCCAGATCGATGCGGCGGTCCCCTCCGGCGTCATCGACCGACGAGCGCCGAGATGCGCTCGATGGCCTCGGTGATGATCTCGGGACTGGTTCCGAAGTTCAGGCGCACGTGGCCGGCGCCCTCCGCGCCGAAGGCCGGGCCGAAGTGCAGTGCGACCCTGGCGTCCTTCAGGATGCGTCGCGCGGGGTTCTCGCCCCACTCCAGCGCCGACAGGTCGATCCAGGCGAGGTATCCGGCGTCGGGGATGCGGTAGCGCGCGCCGGGCAGACGCGCAGCGAGGAGATCCTCCAGGAGCACGCGGTTCTCGTCGAGCGTGCGCAGGAGCCCGTCGATCCATTCGTCGCTCTCCTCGGAGAACGCGGCCACCGCGGCGAGGAGGCCGAACTGCCCCGTGCGCCACTCGACCTCGACCGGGAGGCTGCGCACGACAGAGGTCGTCGCATCGTCGGCGGTGACCATCAGGGCGCACTTGAGCCCGGCGAGATTGAACGCCTTGCTCGCACTCACGACCGCATAGCCGACGCGCTGTGCCGCGTCACCCGCCGTCAGGAACGGCGTGAACCCCGTCCCCGGCTGCGCCAGCGGACCGTGGATCTCGTCGGAGACGACCACGGCACCGAACTCCTCCGCGATCTCGGCGAGAGCGGTCAGCGCGTCGCGGTCGTGCACCGTGCCGGTCGGGTTGTGCGGGTTGCAGAGCAGGATCGCCGTCGCACCGTCTTCGAAGGCAGCGCGGATGCCGTCGAGGTCGAGCTCCCACGTCGTCCCGGTGTCCCGCAGCGGAACGCGGATGACCTCCGCACCGGCCTCGGCGACGAGCTCGTAGAACGGCGGATAGACCGGAGGTGTGACGACGACACGGTCGCCGGGCTGTGTGACGCGGCGGAGGATCTCCACGATCCCCATGCTCACATCAGCCGTGCTCCGCATGCGGGCAGGGTCGGGTTCCCACCCGTAGCGACGCCCGGCGAACGCGGCGAACGACTCGGCGAGCGGCGTCCGCGAGGCCACATACCCGGTGTCGCCGATCTCGACGGCGCGCTGCAGCGCCGCCGTGATGGCGGGTGCCAGCGGGAAGTCGGTCTCCGCGACGAACAGCGGCAGGACGTCGGCGGGGTACTCCCGCCACTTCTCACTGCTGCGCTCGCGGAGCTCTGCCAGGGGCAGGGCCGTGACCCGGAGCATTCCTAGATCGCGAAGCCGAGGGCGCGCATCATGTCGCGACCGTCATCGGTGATCTTCTCCGGGCCCCACGGCGGCATCCACACCCAGTTGATGCGGAAGCGATCCACGACGTTGTCCAGCGCCTCGGCGGTCTGCTCCTCGAGGACGTCGGTCAGGGGGCAGCCCGCGCTCGTGAGCGTCATGTGGATGACGAGAGCGTCGTTCTCGTCATCCCAGGCGAGGTCGTAGATCAGACCGAGGTCGACGACGTTGATCCCGAGCTCGGGATCCATGACGTCTTTCAGGGCCTCGGTGACCTCGTCGTACTTCTGGTCGGTGAGCGTCGCGGTCATGCGGCCAGCCTACGCCTCGATGGGGGCGGCGGGGTCGAGGAAACGGTCGTATCCCTCGTCCTCGAGCCGGTCGGCGAGCTCGGGTCCGCCCTCTTCGACGATCTTCCCGGCGACGACGACGTGCACGTAGTCCGGACGGATGTAGCGGAGGATGCGGGTGTAGTGCGTGATGAGCAGCACACCGAGGCCGGTGTTCTCCTTGGCGCGGTTGACACCCTCGGAGACGATCTTCAGCGCGTCGACGTCGAGGCCGGAGTCGGTCTCGTCGAGGATCGCGAACTTCGGCTTGAGCACCTCGAGCTGCAGGATCTCGTGGCGCTTCTTCTCGCCGCCCGAGAACCCCTCGTTGACGTTGCGCTGCGCGAACTTCGGGTCCATGCGCAGGTTGGACATGGCCGCCTTGACGTCCTTGGTCCAGCCGCGGATCGCCGGCGCCTCGCCGTCGAGAGCCGTCTTGGCCGTACGCAGGAAGTTCGTCACGGTGACGCCGGGGATCTCCACCGGGTACTGCATCGCGAGGAACAGACCCGCACGGGCGCGCTCGTCGACGCTCATCGCGAGCACGTCCTCACCGTCGAAGGTGATGGAACCGGAGGTCACGGTGTACTTGGGGTGCCCGGCGATCGTGTAGGCGAGCGTCGACTTGCCCGAGCCGTTGGGGCCCATGATCGCGTGCGTCTCACCGGTGTTCATGGTGAGGGTGATTCCGTTGAGGATCGGGGTGGTCCCCGACTCGGTCTCGACCGTCACAAACAGGTCGCGGATCTCGAGAACAGACATTCAGACTTCCTTCGTCACGGTCGGGTCGATGAGCACGTCGTCGCCGTCGATCTCGACGACGTAGACCGGGACGGGCTCATAAGCGGGGAGGTTCTGGGGCTTGCCGGTGAGCAGCGAGAAGGCGGAGCCATGGGCCCAGCACTCCACCGTGTCACCTTCGACGAAGCCCTCGGAGAGCGAGATGTCGCCATGGGTGCAGACGTCGCCGATGGCGTGGATGACGCCGTCGCCGTCCTTGATCACCGTGATCGGCACGCCGGCGGGATCGACGCGCAGCGGCGTGTCCTGCTCGAGGTCGGCGACGCCGCACACGCGCTCGGCGGTCATGCGTCGACCGCCGCGAGCTCGACCTCGATCGCATCGAGCAGCTCGGTCTCCAGAGTCGGGATGCCGAGGCGCTGCACGATGTCGGTCAGGAAGCCGAGCACGACCAGTCGGCGCGCCTCCTCCTCGGAGATGCCGCGCGCCTGCAGGTAGAACAGCTGCTCGTCGTCGAAGCGACCGGTGGCACTCGCGTGTCCGGCGCCGAGGATGTCGCCGGTCTCGATCTCGAGGTTCGGGATCGAGTCGGCGCGTGCACCCTCGGTGAGCACCAGGTTGCGGTTCGCCTCGTAGGAGTCGGTGCCGTTGGCATCGGCGCCGATCAGCACGTCGCCGATCCAGACGCTGTGCGCTCCGGCACCCTGGAGGGCGCCCTTGTAGAGCACGTCGCCCTTGGTGTGCGGTCCCTTGTGGTGCAGGTACACCTGGCTCTCGAGGTGCTGTCCGGCATCCGCGTAGGAGAGGCCGTAGAGGTACCCCTCGGAGCCGGCACCGGCGAGCTCGACGTTCGGATTGACCCGGACAACGCCGCCGCCGAAGCTGACGACGAAGTGCTTGAGAGTCGCATCCGCTCCGACGCGCGCCTGGTGGGCGGACGCGTGCACGGCGTCGTCCTGCCACTGCTGCAGGCTGATGACCGTGAGCTTCGCGCCGTCACGGACGATGATCTCGACGTTCTGCGCGTACTGCGCCGAGCCGGAGTGCTGGAGCACGACGGTCGCCGAGCTGTGCTCGAGAGCCTCGATGACGATGTGCGCATCGGCACGGCGATCGGCGCCGAGACCCGCGATCGAGATGAAGACGGGCTCCGCCACCTCTTCCTCGCGCGGGATCCGCACGTGGAGCGCCTCGGCGGCACCCTGCCAGGCGACCGCCGCCGTCACGTCCTCGGCGAGGAAGACCTCGCCGCGCGGAGCGTCACCGGCCGCGAGCGGGGTCGAGACGTACTGCTCCCCCGCGCTGAAGTCGTAGCGGACGCCGTCGTTCGGCGACGCCACCGCGAACAGCGGCGCCAGCTTCGCGACGGGCGTGTGCTTCCAGTTGACCTCGCGCCCCGTCGGCGCGCCGAAGTCGGCGGGCTCGAAGGAGTGCGGCCGCTCGGAGCGGGTCTGCACCGGGACGAAGCCCGCGGCGGCGACCTGCGCTGCCGGGTCGATGTGCGCGTTCGTATCCTGCGTCCCTGCGGACGCCGTAGCCTGAGCCGTCATCTAGCCGACACTGCCTTCCATGCCCATCTCGATGAGCTTGTTCAACTCCATCGCGTACTCCATCGGCAGTTCGCGCGCGATCGGCTCGATGAAGCCGCGCACGATCATCGCCATCGCCTCGTCCTCGGGCATGCCTCGGGACTGCAGGTAGAACAGCTGCTCCTCGCTGACCTTCGAGACCGTGGCCTCGTGGCCGAGCTGCACGTCGTCGACGCGGATGTCGATCGCCGGGTAGGTGTCCGAGCGGGACTTCGTGTCGACCAGGAGCGCGTCGCAGCGCACCGTGTTCGCGGAGTGATGCGCGTTGGCATCCACGCGGACCTCGCCGCGGTATCCGGCGCGTCCGCCGCCGCGGGCGATCGACTTCGAGACGATCGACGACTGCGTGTACGGAGCCATGTGGATCATCTTCGCGCCGGCGTCCTGGTGCTGGCCGGGGCCGGCGAAGGCGACGGAGAGCGTCTCGCCCTTGGCGTGCTCGCCCATCAGGTAGATCGACGGGTACTTCATCGTCACCTTGGAGCCGATGTTGCCGTCGACCCACTCCATGGTCGCGCCCTCGTGGGCGACGGCACGCTTGGTGACGAGGTTGTAGACGTTGTTCGACCAGTTCTGGATCGTCGTGTAACGCACGCGGGCGTTCTTCTTCACGATGATCTCGACCACGGCCGAGTGCAGCGAGTCCGACTTGTAGATCGGGGCGGTGCAGCCCTCGATGTAGTGGACGTAGCTGTCCTCGTCGGCGATGATCAGGGTCCGCTCGAACTGGCCCATGTTCTCGGTGTTGATCCGGAAGTAGGCCTGCAGCGGGATCTCGACGTGCACGCCCTTGGGGACGTAGACGAACGAGCCTCCCGACCAGACGGCGGTGTTCAGCGCGGCGAACTTGTTGTCGCCGGCCGGGATGACGGTTCCGAAATACTCCTCGAAGAACTCGGGGTGCTCACGGAGGGCCGTGTCGGTGTCCATGAAGATGACGCCCTGCTCCTCCAGGTCCTCGCGGATCTGGTGGTAGACGACCTCGGACTCGTACTGCGCGGCGACGCCCGCGACGAGGCGCTGACGCTCGGCCTCGGGGATGCCGAGGCGCTCGTAGGTCTCGCGGATCTCAGCCGGGAGGTCTTCCCAGGACTGCGCCTGCTTCTCGGTCGAGCGCACGAAGTACTTGATGTTGTCGAAGTCGATCTCGCTGAGGTCTGCACCCCAGGTCGGCATCGGCTTCTTGCCGAAGAGCTGGTATCCCTTGAGACGGGTCTTCAGCATCCATTCGGGCTCGTGCTTGAGTCCCGAGATGCCGCGGACCACCTCTTCGGAGATCCCGCGTTTCGCAATGGCTCCGGCGGCATCCTCATCGTGCCAGCCGAACTCGTACACCCCCAGGCTGTCCAGCTCTGGGCGGTCGATCAGCACATCCGACATCTCATACTCTCCTCACAGGTCCCGAAACGGTGTCATCCGCCCCGGCACACGTGATCCCCGTCGAGTCTGCGGGAGTGTGTGCCGTTGGTTGGGCCCTCATCACCGGCGCATTCTTCGCGCCTAAACTGTTGTCGATGCTTCAGCGCTGTCAGCGCTCATCGCAACAATCCGATTCTACAGGTTTCGCCTGACAACCGGGCCGTGCCCGCCGAGTCAGCCCGGTCCGGAGGACCCATGCCCGACACGAAGATCCCCGCCGCCATCGCGAAGACCGGCGACGGTCCGGGCGCGACAGGCACGCGACCCGCCGTCTGGGGGCGTGCGCTTCGGATCCTGGCCTGGCTGTCCTTCGTGACCGAGACCATCATCATCGGCACCGGCGGCGCCGTGCGCCTCACCGGGTCGGGTCTCGGATGCTCGGAGTGGCCGCTGTGCACCCCGGAGTCGCTCGTGCCGACTCCGGAGCAGGGGATCCACGGGATCATCGAGTTCGGCAACCGGATGATGACCGGCGTGGTCGGGATCATCGCCCTGGCTGTCGTCCTGCTGGTGGTCTCGACGCTCGGAGGGAGGCGTCACCTCGTCCGAGCGCTTTGGTTCGCACTCGCCGGTATCATCGGCGCAATCGTTGTGAATATCGTCGCATCCATCCTCCTCGGGTATCTCGCGGCCGCGATCTTCCTCAAGCTCGCATCCCCGCTGGCGATAGGCGTTCTTCTGATTGCCGTCATCGCTGCCGCGGTCTACTCCGTGCGCACGACGCCTGCGCGACGCGACCTCGTTGCCTTGGCATGGATCGTTCTCGCGGGGGTCGTCGCACAGGCCCTGGTCGGCGGCATCACGGTGCTCACGGGCCTGAACCCGTTCATCGTCGGCTTCCACTACACGTCGTCGCTCCTGCTCGTGTGCGTCACGGCCGCCTTCCTCGTGCGTCTGTACGCCGCTCCCGGGCCGCGCGAGCGCGCCGTGCCGACGTGGTTCGCGATCCTCAGCCACGTCACCGGCCTCGTGCTGGCCGTGACGATCGTCTTCGGGGTGCTGACCACCGGTTCGGGGCCCCACTCCGGCGACGCCGATGTCTTCCGGCACGGCTTCGACGCGACGGTGCTCGCGCACGTGCACTCGTGGCCTGGCTACATCCTGGCCGGGCTCGTCCTCGTGCTGACGATCGCTGCGTGGTCGCTCCGCCTGGAGCCGCGACGCTGGCTGCTCGTGCTCGTCATCGCGATCGCCGTGCAGGTCGGCGTCGGCGTCCTGCAGGCTCGCGAAGGCCTCCCTCCCCTGCTGGTCGGCATCCACATGGTGCTCGCCTCCCTGTCGGCCGCCGCATACACGGTCGTCGTGCTGCATCTGAAGCGACCGGTCGCCGCGGAGGACTGACCCCGCACAGGCGATCCATAGGACCCGCATCGGCGTCTCATCAGCGCATCGGGAATCGTGGCCCGCATGAACACCTCACTCACACGAAGCATCGGATTCTGGCTGCTCCTGGTCGTGTCCCTCGCCGCGACGGCAGTCGGCGGCTGGCTCATCGCCGGCCAGATCGGCACGATGACGACCACGCTGCTCGCCGGCACCGCCACGGGCGTCGAGGTCTACGTCGGGCAGTCCCTCGTCGTCGTGGGCGCCGGTGTGCTCGCCGCCGGGATCGTCGGGATCCTGCTCAGCCTGGGACTCGTCGCCGCGCGGTCGCTCGTTCCGGCTCCCGCCCCTGCGGTCGTCGAGGCGATCGACTGGACGGCGGAACCCACCGAGAAGGACGCCCCGATCGAGACGACGTCCACGACCGTCGAGGGCTCGGTCGGAGCCTCTCACGACGCGGAGCCCGTCGACACCGCCACCGCCACGGCCGACGCGGACGCCGTGTCTGTCGACACCGACCCCTCCGCCACCGACCCCTCCGACACCGAGACGGACGCCGAGGAGACGGCGCCCGCCGTCACGCGCTGATCGAGCGCAGGACCGGAGCGGCGTCGAGCGATCGGCGCCGCTCCGTCGTCTGCGGGAGCGGCCTCAGCCGGGACGCCGGGTCAGAAAGGCAGCAGCGGGTCGAGCGCGACGGCGACGAAGATCAGGGTCAGGTACGTGATCGACGCGTGGAACACGCGCATCGGTCGAGCCTCGGTGCCGTGGACGGCCCGGTTGTACAGGCGGTGCGACTCGTAGATGAACCATCCGCCGAACACGAGCGCCGACACGGTGTAGACCAGCCCCATGTCCGCGATCGGGACGAGCAGCAGCGAGCACGCCACGGTCGCCCAGGCGTACAGGATGACCTGGAGTCCGACCTGCGAGGCGTTGCGCGTCACGCCGAGCATCGGCACGTCGACGTCCTCGTAGTCGCCCTTGTACTTCATCGACAGCGGCCAGTAGTGCGGCGGCGTCCAGAGGAAGACGAGCAGGAAGAGGATGAAGGCCGGCCAGTCGAGCGAACCGGTCACGGCGGACCAGCCGATGAGCACCGGGAAGCATCCGGCGATGCCGCCCCAGATGATGTTCTGCTCGGTGCGGCGCTTGAGGATCATCGTGTAGATCACGACGTAGAAGAAGATGGCGACCGCCGACAGGGTCGCGGCGAGCCAGTTCGTGGTGAGCCACAGCCAGACCGTCGACGTCACGGCGAGCGTCCACGAGAAGATCAGCGCCCCGCGCGGGCTGACCTCGCCCGTCACGAGCGGCCGGTTCTCGGTGCGGTGCATGTGCGCGTCGATGTCCCGATCGAGGTACATGTTGAACGCGGCGGCGGAGCCGGCGCTCAGGGACCCGCCGATGACGGTGGCGAGCACGAGCCACATGTTCGGGAGTCCGCCCTGAGCGAGGAACATCACCGGAACGGTGGACACCAGCAGCAGCTCGAGGACGCGCGGTTTGGTGAGGGCGACGTACGCCTTCACGGTGCGACCGATGGATTTCCTCACAACGGTCTGATCAGACATCGTCGAGATCTCGATCGCCTCCTCCGCACGCGTCACGACAGCCCTTCCAGTCTATGGCACACCGGCCGCGCGCCTCGCCCGCGGCCGTTCTCACACCCGCTCTCCGCCCCATGTGAAGCGTCGTAAAAGGGGGTAACGGGGCGACCCACGGGGCTATGCTGAAAAGACTCGCGCGCCCGGCGCTTCATCCACCTCTTCCGTAACGATGCGGACCGCGATTCTGCTTCCCGGGCGCTCTCGAACTGTCGGAGAAGGGCTTCACCGTGTCGGAATTGCAGTGGGATGAGATCGATCGGCGCGCGGTGGACACCGCGCGGATCCTGGCGGCGGACGCCGTCGAGAAGGTCGGCAACGGTCACCCCGGCACCGCGATGAGCCTCGCTCCCGCGGCGTACCTCCTCTACCAGCGCGTGCTCCGTCACGACCCGACCGATGTCGACTGGCTCGGTCGCGACCGGTTCATCCTCTCGGCGGGTCACTCGTCTCTCACGCAGTACGTCGAGCTCTACCTCGGCGGCTTCGGGCTCGAGCTCGACGACCTGAAGGCGCTCCGCACCTGGGGCTCGCTCACGCCGGGCCACCCGGAGTACGGCCACACCAAGGGCGTCGAGATCACCACCGGCCCGCTCGGCCAGGGACTCGCCTCCGCCGTGGGCTTCGCCTACGCCGCCCGCTACGAGCGCGGCCTCTTCGACCCGGATGCCGCGGCCGGCACGAGCCCGTTCGACCACTTCGTGTACGTGATCGCCGGCGACGGCGACCTGCAGGAGGGCGTCACCAGCGAGGCCTCCTCGCTCGCCGGCCACCAGCAGCTCGGCAACCTCATCGCGATCTACGACTCCAACCAGATCTCGATCGAGGACGACACCAACGTCGCCTTCACCGAGGACGTCGCGAAGCGCTACGAGGCCTACGGCTGGCAGGTGCAGGTCGTCGACTGGAAGAAGTCCGGCGAGTACGTCGAAGACGTCGCCGAGCTCTACGCCGCGATCGAGGCCGCGAAGGGCGAGACCGCGAAGCCCTCGCTCATCATCCTCAAGACGATCATCGGCTGGCCGTCGCCCGGCAAGCAGAACTCCGGCAAGATCCACGGCTCCGCCCTGGGCGCCGACGAGCTCGCCGCGACGAAGAAGGTCCTCGGCTTCGACCCCGAGCAGAACTTCGTCGTCGCCGACGACGTGATCGCGCACACGCGCGGTCTGGCCGGCCGCGCCGCCGAGGCGCGCGCCGACTGGCAGAGGTCGTTCGACGCCTGGGCCGCAGCGAACCCCGAGAAGAAGGCCCTGCTCGACCGGCTCGAGGCGCGGGAGCTGCCCGCCGGCATCGGCGAGGCCCTCCCGGTGTTCGAAGGCGGCAAGGAGGTCTCGACGCGCGCCGCATCCGGCCAGGTGATCAACGCCCTCGCCGCCGAGCTCCCCGAACTGTGGGGCGGTTCCGCCGACCTCGCCGAGTCGAACCTCACCACCATCAAGGATGCGCCGTCCTTCATCCCCGCCGAGTGGTCCACCCATGAATGGTCCGGCAACCCCTACGGCCGCGTGCTGCACTTCGGCATCCGCGAGCACGCCATGGGCGCGATCGTCAACGGCATCGTGCTGCACGGTCCGACCCGTGCGTTCGGCGGCACCTTCCTCATCTTCAGCGACTACATGCGCCCGTCGGTGCGTCTGGCCGCCCTGATGAACGTCCCGAGCATCTTCGTCTGGACCCACGACTCCGTCGCCCTCGGTGAGGACGGCCCGACCCACCAGCCGGTCGAGCAGCTCGCGACGCTCCGCGCGATCCCGAACTTCGCGGTCGTGCGCCCCGCCGACGCCAACGAGACCTCGGTCACCTGGCTCGAGATCCTCCGCCGTCACGAGGGTCCGACGGGCATCGCCCTGACCCGCCAGAACATCCCGGTGTTCGAGCGCGGGAACGGCGCGGCATCCGGTGACCAGTTCGCGTCGGCCGAGAACGCCGTCAAGGGCGCGTACGTGCTGGCCGAGGCGCCGAACGGCACCCCTGACGTCATCATCATCGCCACCGGATCCGAGGTGCAGCTGGCCGTCAACGCCCGCGAGGCCCTCGCCGCTGAGGGCGTCAACGTGCGCGTGGTCTCCGCTCCGTCGCTGGAGTGGTTCGACGAGCAGGACGAGGCGTACCGCGAGAGCGTGCTCCCGGCCTCCGTCACCGCCCGCGTCTCGGTCGAGGCGGGCTCCGTGCTCAGCTGGCGCGGGATCGTCGGCGACCGCGGACGCTCTGTCGGCATCGACCACTTCGGCGCCTCCGCCGACTACAAGACCCTGTTCGAGAAGTTCGGCATCACCACCGAGGCCGTCATCTCGGCCGCACGCGAGACCATCGCCGCAAACAGCACCAAGGAGAACGCATGAGCACCCCCACCGCAGAGCTCGCCGCCGCAGGTGTCAGCATCTGGCTCGACGACCTGTCTCGCACCCGCATCTCCTCCGGCAACCTCGCCGAGCTGATCGAGTCCCGCAACGTCGTCGGTGTCACCACGAACCCGACGATCTTCGCCAACGCGATCACCGACAAGAACAACACCTCGTACGACGCGCAGGTCACCGAGCTGGCCGCGTCCGGTGCCACCGCGGAAGAGGCCGTCTTCGCGGCGACCACGCAGGATGTCGCCGCCGCGCTCGACGTGTTCCGTCCCGTCTGGGAGAAGTCGGACCACGTCGACGGACGCGTGTCGATCGAGGTCTCCCCCGACCTCGCCCACGACACGGCCGGGACCGTGGCGCAGGCCAAGGAGCTGTGGGCCAAGATCGATCGGCCGAACCTGCTCGTCAAGATCCCGGCGACGAAGGCCGGGCTTCCCGCCATCGCCGAGGCGATCGGGGCCGGGATCAGCGTGAACGTCACCCTGATCTTCAGCCTCGAGCGTTACGCGGCGGTCATCGACGCGTACCTCACCGGTCTCGAGACGGCCAAGGCCGCCGGCATCGACCTCTCGACGATCCACTCGGTCGCCTCGTTCTTCGTCTCGCGCGTCGACACCGAGACCGACAAGCGTCTCTCCGCGATCGGAACCGACGCCGCCGAGGCTCTCAAGAGCAAGGCGGGCCTGGCCAACGCGCGCCTCGCCTACGAGCTCTTCGAGCAGACGTTCGCCGGCGACCGTGCCAAGGCGCTCCTCGACGCGGGTGCCAACGCGCAGCGACCGCTCTGGGCGTCGACCGGCGTCAAGGATCCCGCGCTCCCCGACACGCTCTACGTGACCGAGCTCGTCGCGCCGGGTGTCGTGAACACCATGCCCGAGAAGACCCTCGAGGCCACGTTCGACCACGGCGTCGTCACGGGCGACACGATCACGGGCGGCTACGACGACGCCCGCGCCGTCTTCGCCGGGCTCGCCGAGGTCGGCATCGACTTCGACGACGTCACCCAGGTGCTCGAGGACGAGGGCGTCGCGAAGTTCATCGACTCGTGGCACGACCTGCTCAGCCAGGTCGCCGAGGGCCTGGAGGCCCAGCGATGACGTTCTCGATCCACACGTCGGGTGCGGCACGCGCCGCGATCGACGAGACGGTCCCCGGACTCGTCCACGACCTCGTCGCGTCGCGCATCACCAACGGCGACCCGACGCTCTGGGGCGCCGCGGCCGAGGCCGAGGCGGCGATCCGGCTCGGCTGGGTCGAGGCCGTCTCGATCTCCCGCCCGCTGGTCGCCGAGATCACGGCCCTCCGCTCCGAGCTGCACGCCAAGGGCGTCACGCGCGTCGTGCTCGCCGGCATGGGCGGATCGTCGCTCGCCCCCGAGGTCATCGCGCAGACGGCCGGCGTGCCGCTGACGATCCTCGACTCGACCGCACCCGGCCAGGTGCTCGCCGCCCTCGACGAGGGCCTCGCCGACACCGCGCTCGTCGTCTCGTCGAAGTCGGGCTCCACGGTCGAGACCGACTCGCAGCGCCGCACGTTCGAGGCGGCTTTCCGCGATCTGGGCATCGACCCGACCGAGCGCATCGTCGTCGTGACCGACCCGGGCTCGCCGCTCGACGCCTCGGCGCGAGAAGCCGGCTACCGCGTCTTCAACGCCGACCCGAACGTGGGCGGACGCTACTCCGCTCTCACCGCCTTCGGCCTCGTGCCGGCGGGCCTCGCCGGCGTCGACATCGACGAGCTGCTGAACGAGGCCGAGGCCTCGCTTCTCGAGGTCGCCGTGGACTCGGCGGAGAACCCCGCGCTCCGCCTCGGCGCGGCGATCGCAGCGACCAGCCCCCGCCGCGACAAGCTCGGCCTGATCACCGACGGAACCCACATCAACGGCCTGCCCGACTGGATCGAGCAGCTGATCGCGGAGTCCACCGGCAAGGACGGCACCGGCATCCTCCCGGTCGTCCTCCTCCCCGTCTCCCCCGAGCTCGACTCGAAGCCCGCCGACCTGCAGATCGTTCGTCTGGTCGACGACGCCAACGAGTTCCACCTGCACGAGCGTCACCCCGGCGAGATCCTCGTCAGCGGAACGCTCGGCGCGCAGCTCATCGTCTGGGAGTACGCCACGGCGATCGCCGGTCACCTGCTGCGGATCAACCCGTTCGACCAGCCCGACGTCGAATCCGCCAAGATCGCCGCGCGCGGTCTGCTCGACGCGCGTCCGGAGCCCACGACACCGGCGTTCATCGAGAACGGCGTCGAGGTGCGCGTGTCCGACCCGGCTCTCGCCGCGTCCGGGACGGTCGAGGGCGTGCTCGACGCGCTCTGGGCGCAGCTCCCCGCCGACGGATACGTGTCGATCCAGGCATACGTCAACCGGCTCGAGGTCCCGCAGCTCCAGGGCCTCCGCGAGCTCGTCGCGGCCGACTCCGGCCGTCCGACCACGTTCGGCTGGGGACCCCGCTTCCTGCACTCGACCGGCCAGTACCACAAGGGCGGACCGGCCCAGGGCGTGTTCCTCCAGATCCTCGAGCGCACCGAGGTCGATCTCGAGATCCCTGACCGTCCGTTCACGTTCGGTCAGCTCATCCAGGCGCAGGCCGCCGGCGACGCGGGCGTGCTCGCGGAGCACGGGCGTCCCGTCGTCTCGCTGACGATCACCGAGTCCTCGGACGACGTGCTCACCCTCTTCGAAGCCGCACAGAAGTAGACAGCAGGAGAATCCCCCACCGATGTCTGTTCCCATCTCGCGCGGGCACAACCCGCTGCGTGACCCCGATGATCGTCGCCTCAACCGGATCGCGGGGCCCAGCGCCCTCGTGATCTTCGGGGTCACCGGCGATCTGTCACGCAAGAAGCTGATGCCCGCCGTGTACGACCTCGCCAACCGCGGCCTCCTGCCTCCCGGCTTCGCCCTCGTGGGCTTCGCCCGGCGCGACTGGGAGGACCAGGACTTCGCCCAGGTCGTCTACGACGCCGTCAAGCAGCATGCGCGCACGCCGTTCCGCGAGGAGACCTGGACCCAGCTGCTGCAGGGCATCCGCTTCGTCTCCGGCGAGTTCGACAACCCCGACTCCTTCCGCAAGCTCCGAGAGACGGTCGAGAAGCTCGACGTGGAACGCGGCACGATGGGCAACCATGCCTACTACCTGTCGATCCCGCCGAAGGACTTCCCGCTGGTCGCGAAGCAGCTGAAGGAGTCCGGGCTCGTCGGAGAGGACGCCGACGACGACGAGAACTGGCGCCGCGTCGTCATCGAGAAGCCGTTCGGACACGACCTCGAGTCCGCGCGCGCCCTCAACGCCGCACTCGAGGTGGCGTTCCCGGCCGACTCGATCTTCCGCATCGACCACTACCTCGGCAAGGAGACGGTGCAGAACATCCTGGCGCTGCGCTTCGCCAACGAGCTGTACGAGCCGATCTGGAACCGCAACTACGTCGACCACGTGCAGATCACGATGGCCGAGGACATCGGCGTCGGCGGTCGCGCGGGCTACTACGACGGCATCGGCGCGGCGCGCGATGTGATCCAGAACCACCTGCTCCAGCTGCTGGCCCTCACCGCGATGGAAGAGCCGATCAGTCTCTCGGCCGAGCACCTGCGCGCCGAGAAGGAGAAGGTCCTGGCCGCCGTCCACGTGCCGGAGGATCTCTCCCAGGCGACCGCACGCGGGCAGTACGCGGGCGGGTGGCAGGGCGGCGAGCAGGTCACCGGCTTCCTCGACGAGGACGGGATGAACCCCGAGTCGACGACCGAGACCTACGCCGCGATCAAGCTCGAGATCGACACGCGCCGCTGGTCCGGAGTGCCGTTCTACCTGCGCACCGGCAAGCGCCTCGGTCGTCGCGTCACCGAGATCGCCGTGGTGTTCAACCGGGCGCCGCAGCATCTCTTCGGACGCGGCAACGCGTCGGAGCTGGGGCAGAACGCTCTGGTCATCCGCGTGCAGCCCGACGAGGGCGTCACGATCCGCTTCGGATCGAAGGTGCCGGGCAGCGGATCGAACGTGCGCGACGTCACGATGGACTTCGGGTACGGACACGCCTTCACCGAGGCCAGCCCCGAGGCCTACGAGCGACTGATCCTCGACGTCCTCCTGGGCGACCCGCCGCTGTTCCCGCGGCACGAGGAGGTCGAGCTCTCCTGGAAGATCCTCGACCCGGTGGAGAAGTACTGGGCGGCCGTCGGCGGCCCGGTCGAGCAGTACGCGCCAGGCTCGTGGGGACCGGCATCCGCCGACGACCTGCTGGCCCGCGACGGACGAGTCTGGAGACGCCCGTGATCATCGACCTTCCCGACACGACCGTCAGCCAGGTCGCCAAGCAGCTCGTCAAGGTGCGCGAGGACGGCGGAGCCGTCGCCCTCGGACGCGTGCTCACGCTGGTCATCTCTGCCCGCAACGGCGTCGCCGAAGCGGCGATCGACGCGGCCAACGACGCCTCCCGCGAGCACCCGATGCGCGTCATCGTGCTCACCACCGGCGAGGGCGAGTCCCGCCTCGACGCGCAGATCCGCGTCGGCGGCGACGCCGGAGCCAGTGAGGTCGTCGTGCTCCGCGCCTTCGGAGACGCCGCCAGCAACGAGGAGAGCCTGCTCACCGGACTGCTCCTGCCCGACGCCCCCGTGGTCGCCTGGTGGCCGGAGGAGGCCCCCGAGTCTCCCGCCACCTCGCCCCTCGGCCGCATCGCGCAGCGCCGGATCACGGATGCCGCCACCGCGCCCGACGTGCGCGACCGGCTCGCTCTGCTCGGCCGCACGCATGCCCCCGGCGACACCGACCTCGCCTGGACGCGCCTGACGCACTGGCGCGAGCAGCTCGCGGCCGTGCTCGACCAGCCGCCGTACGAGTCGATCACGGATGTCGAGGTCCGCGGAGCGGCCGCCTCGCCGTCCACGGCGCTGCTCGCGGCCTGGCTGCAGATGGCGCTGGAGGTTCCGGTGCGCTGGTCGTACGAGGAGCCCGAGCACTGGCAGGAGGGCATCAAGTCGGTGCGCCTCACCCGCGCGTCGGGCGACATCCTGCTCGAGCGTCCGACCCCGGGCGTCGCGGTGCTGACGCAGCCCGACCAGCCGAACCATGATCTGCACCTGCCGCGGCGAACGCTGCGGGAGTGCCTCGCGGAGGAGCTGCGACGGCTCGACCCGGATGTCCTGTACGGTCGAGTGATCACCGAGGGCTGGGAGAAGCTGGGTCCGCCTGAGACGGGAGAGTGAAGTCGATGCAGGTTTCGTCCGCAGAGAAGCGGGTGGTGGTCGAGGCCACGCCTGCCGCCGTCGCCTCCCGGGTCGCCGACCGTTTCCTCACGCGCGTCCGCGCGCGCACGAGGAACGGCCGGATCGCCCACATCGCCCTGACCGGCGGTTCGATGGGCGGAGCGGTGCTGCGCACGGCTGCGGAAGACGCGCGTGCGTCGGAGATCGACTGGTCGCTGGTCCACTTCTGGTGGGGCGACGAGCGCTTCGTCCCGCGTGACGACCCCGACCGCAACTCCCTGCAGTCGCGCCACGCGCTGCTCGATCACATCCCGGTGCCGCCGGAGAACGTGCACGAGGTGGCGGGTCCCGACAGCGGACTCACTCTCGACGAGTCCGCTCGTCGAGGACGGAGCGCCGACGACCATCCGACGCTTCACGCACGAGATCGTCGACGCGCCCCCCGCGATCAACAGCGAGGGCTGACGGCTGCTCTGCACCGTCGCGTGCCCAGAAACACGGCGGGCCGAGGCATCAGCCTCGGCCCGCCTGTTCTCAGCTCCGGATCAGACCGGTGCGACGATGTCCTGCTTCACGTCCCACTCGGTGATCTCCATCGTGACCTCGACCGACTGGCCCTCGAGCGAGGCGGTGCTGGTCGACGCGAGGTTGATGTAGTCGGCGGTGACCTCGTACACGACCTGAACCTCGGTGCCCTGCTGCTCGACGGTGCCGCTGAGGAGGAAGACCTTCTGGCCGAGGCGTTCGCCGGTGC
>NZ_QDFV01000014.1 GCF_003075395.1 Microbacterium sp. TPD7012
GTCCGCGCACGMCCGGCGAGGACGGCGTCGACCGCGTCCGAGAGGGGTACCCACTCGACGCGGATGTCGGCCTCTTCGTCCTCGCGGTCGTGCGCGGACTCGGCGGCCGAGATACCCGTCGCGAGGAAGATGTGGATCATCTCGTCGTTGCCGCCCGGCGTGGTCCACGACGACACGAGCGGTTCCCAGTGCGCCGCGACCAGGTCGGCCTCCTCGGCGAGCTCGCGCTTCGCGGCCTCGAGCGGCTCCTCGCCGGCGACGTCGAGAAGGCCGGCCGGCAGCTCCCAGTCACGGTGACGGATCGGATGCCGGTACTGCTGGATCAGCAGGACGCGGCCCTCGTCGTCCAGCGCGAGGATCGCCACGGCACCCGTGTGCGCGACGTACTGCCGCACCATCTCGCCGTCGCCGTACCGCACGCGGTCGGAGCGCACGTCCCAGACCCTGCCCTCGTAGACGAGGTCGCTCGTGAGCACCTCCGGAGAGAACGGCTCGTCGCGGAGCTCTCCGGTCGCGTCAGTCATCGGCGCTGACGTCGAACAGCTCGCTGGCGCGGTGACGCTCGATCGCGGCGCCCACCAGTCCGCGGAACAGCGGGTGCGGGTCGGTCGGACGCGAGCGCAGCTCGGGGTGCGCCTGCGTCGCGATGTAGTACGGGTGCACGTCGCGCGGCAGCTCGACGTACTCGACGAGGTCGAGTTCCGGGTTGAGGCCGGAGAACACCAGCAYCCGCGTCGCGAACCAGCGCATCGGCGCCCGTCGCGCGCAGGGAGACGAGAGCGCCCTGCTCGACATCGACAAGGGCGGCCCCGTCCTCACCATGGAACGCGTCGCCTACGACGCATCGGGAAAGGCCTTCGAGTTCGGCCACCACTGCTACCGGCCCGACATGTACAGCTTCGAGACCACGCTCGTCGCGAAGTAGCGGCGGCGCCGCGACGGCGACGACGACGACTCAGTTGAAGTCGCCGCCCGGGGCCATGTCCATGAAGCGCGAGTAGTGGCCCTGGAACGCCACGGTGATCGTGGCGGTCGGACCGTTACGGTGCTTGGCGACGATGAGGTCGGCCTCGCCGGGACGCACATCCTTGTCGTAGACCGAGTCGCGGTGCAGCAGGATGACCATGTCGGCATCCTGCTCGATCGAGCCGGACTCACGCAGGTCGCTGATCGCGGGCTTCTTGTCCTGACGCTGCTCGGGACCACGGTTCAGTTGCGACAGTGCGATGACGGGGACCTGCAGCTCCTTCGCGATGAGCTTGAGGCTTCGCGAGAACTCGGAGACCTCCTGCTGACGCGACTCGACACGCTTTCCCGACGTCATGAGCTGCAGGTAGTCGATGATGACCATGCGCAGGCCCTCGCGCTGCTTGAGACGACGGCACTTGGCGCGGATCTCCACGAGCGTCATGTTGGGGCTGTCATCGATGTAGAGGGGCGCGTCGTTGATGCGACCACGGGTCGCGGCGACGGTGGTCCAGTCGCGCGGGTCGAGCGTTCCCTTGCGCATGTTCTGCAGCGGGATGCCGCCCTCGGCGCTGAGCAGACGCATCGCGATCTCGCTCTTGCCCATCTCGAGAGAGAAGAAGATCGACGGGAAGTCGTGGCCGATGGATGCCGCGCGGGCGAAGTCGAGCGCGAGCGTCGACTTACCCATGGCGGGACGGGCCGCGACGACGATCATCTGACCACCGTGAAGGCCGTTGGTGAGCTCGTCGAGCTCTTTGAACCCGGTCGGGATGCCGGTCATCGAGCCGTCGCGGCCGTTCGCGGCCTCGATCTCCTCGATCGCCGCATCGACGGCCGTGGTCAGCGGCACGTAGTCTTCGGCCGTCTCGGTTCCGGTGACCGAGTAGATCTCGGCCTGGGCGTTGTTGACGATGTCGGTCGCGTCGCCCTCACCGGCATACCCGAGCTGCACGATGCGCGTGCCCGCGTCGACCAGGCGACGGAGGATGGCTSGTGTGGATAACCCGGTGGATGGCATCGCATATCGGTTTTCTTAATCGCGCTGACCTGGGTTTTCTCGATTCCCCAGCCTGTGGATGAGAACCGGGTTCAAGGGTTGATTGAAGGTTTTGCCGTCACGGGACGACATGTGCAGAACCTGGGGAAAGTCAAGCCGAGATTCTGCCGGGCGCGTCATCGCGCGATGAGCGTTCGCGGCTGCGCGAAATAGCCCTGGACAACCGCCTTAAGCGCGAGTATCGTCGGCCCATCGACGCACGTTCGTGTCGATGGTGCGTTGCCTTCAGAGGGGGAGGTTGACGTGAACGTTCGGGCCACCCGACGCGGCATCCCCACCGCCGTCAAATGGGGCGGTCTCGTCGCGCTCGCCTGGGCGACGCTCACCGTCGTCGCCGGCGGAGGCACAGCGCACGCCGACGAGCAGTCCGACGGCCCGCTCGCCTCGCAGCGTCACGGCGACGAGAGCCTGATCCGTGAGCTCCTTCGAGTGCGTGCATCTTGCCTCTTTTCGTTTTCTCGATTATCGATTATTGTCGGATCTCACGCATGGTCCGCAGCTGCCCGCGCAGCGCGTGCCGAACTCACCGAGGAGAAACGACGCAATGAAGCGCATGCCCATCGCCCTCTGCACCGCCTTCCTTCTGGCCGTCGGCCTCGCCCTGGCACCCGCAGGCGCGCAACCCGCATCTGCGGCCGGTCCCTTCGAGGTCTACGTCTCCCCCGACGGCGATGACTCCGCCGCCGGCACGGAGGATGCGCCGCTCAAGTCACTCGAGGCCGCGCGCGACGCGCTTCGAGTCGAGCGTGTGGCGAACGGCCTCGACGAAGGCGCGACCGTCTACCTCCGCGGCGGCTCGTATCCACGCTCCGAGTCGTTCGAACTCACCGCGGAGGACTCGGGGACCGCTGATGCCCCGATCACGTACCGCTCCTACCCGGGCGAGACCGCGCGTCTGACAGGGGGCGTCGAGCTCGACAAGAACGCCTTCGTGCCCGTGGACGATCCTGCGGTACTCGACCGGATCATCGACGACTCCGCCCACAGCCGCGTCCTCCAGCTCGACCTCGGAGCGCTCGGCATCACGGATTACGGCCAGGTCAGCCGCCACGGATACTGGAAGGCCAACGACGTCAGCGAGACGCCGCCCATGGAGCTCTACGTCGGCGGAGAGGGCCAGACGCTCGCGCGCTGGCCCWACWCCGCCG
>NZ_QDFV01000015.1 GCF_003075395.1 Microbacterium sp. TPD7012
CGAGCGTCGCGTCGTGCTGCACGACGCTCGAGCTCGCGGGTYGCGGCCTCGCCGAGCGACTCCTCGCGCTTCTCGTAGGCGATCTTCGCGTCGGAGAGCAGCTCGCGGGTGAGTCCGTCCGCGGTGATGCCGCCCTTGCGGCCCGCCGCCTCCGACACGACCTCGTCGATCGTGACGCCGACCGGGTAGAGCGTCTTCAGCTCGGTCCACAGGGCGTCGAAGTCCCAGCTCTCGTTGTGCCCCTCGCCGGTGTGGTCTCCCACGACTCCGCCGATGGCGTCCTCGATGAAGTGCTGCACGCGGCCGGCGATGTCGTCGCCCTGCAGGATGTGGCGGCGGTCGGCGTAGATCGCTTCGCGCTGGCGGTTCAGGACGTCGTCGTACTTGAGGACGTTCTTGCGCATCTCGGCGTTGCGGGACTCGACCTGGGACTGCGCGCTGCGGATCGCCCGCGAGACGAGACCCGACTCGATCGGCACGTCGTCCGGGAAGTTCGTACGCGACAGGATCGCCTCGGCCGCACCCGACTGGAACAGGCGCATCAGGTCGTCGGTGAGGCTCAGGTAGAAGCGGCTCTCACCGGGGTCGCCCTGACGTCCGGAGCGCCCGCGGAGCTGGTTGTCGATGCGACGGGACTCGTGACGCTCGGTTCCGAGCACGTAGAGTCCGCCGGCCTCGATGACCTTCTCGGACTCCTCCGCGACGACATCCTTCATCGCCTGGTAGGTCTCGTCCCAGGCGACCTCGTACTCCTCGGGCGTCTCTACGGGGTCGAGCCCCTTGCCCTTGAGCTCCTGCACGGCGAGGAACTCGGCGTTGCCGCCGAGCATGATGTCGGTTCCACGACCGGCCATGTTGGTGGCGACGGTCACGGCGCCGAGGCGACCGGCGCGGGCCACGATCWCGGCTCCGCATCGCCGTAGACCGTCGTGAAGTCGTCGCCGTGGCGCAAGGCGAGCACGCCCAGAACGCCGGTCGCGAGGATCGCCAGATCCTTCTTGGACTTCTCGTCGTGGGCGAGCGCGGCCATCGAGCGCCCGGTGTCGACCACGAACATGATCGTGTGCATGCGCATCGCGCGATGACGCTTGACCAGCGGAGTGCCCAGCCGCGCGGTCGCACGCCAGTCGATGTCGCGCACCTGATCGCCGTACTCGTACTTGCGCAGATCCTCGAAGTCGAGACTGCGCCCGTGCAGCAGCGACGCGTACGCGCCGTCGAGCGCGTGCAGCGACTTGCGCGACGAGTGGATGAAGAGCTTGCTCTTCACCTGCGTGATCAGGCTGGGCATGGGCGGGTCAGGGAGTCGGAACGGCCGCGAAGATCTCGTCGATGATCTCCTCGCTGCGGATGCCCTCGGCGTCGGCCTCGAAGGTGAGGAGCAGGCGGTGGCGCAGCACCAGGTGACGAAGGGCGCGGATGTCCTCGGGCAGCACGTGCGCGCGGCCGTTCAGCAGCGCCAGCGCGCGCGAAGCCTGCAGGAAGG
>NZ_QDFV01000016.1 GCF_003075395.1 Microbacterium sp. TPD7012
CCGGCAGGTCGTCGAAGCCGACCACGGAGAGATCCTCGGGAACGCGGAGGCCGCCTGGCCCAGCGTCGATCTCGCCACGGTCCGCTACGACATCATCGGGATGGCGGAGGCCGCGGCCGACCTCATCGTGCGCCGCATCGAGAACCGCGAGGCTCCGATCGAGAACGTGCGGTTCGCGTCGTCGTTCGTGCCCCGTCGCACCCTCGCCGCCGCCGCGGCCGGCTGACGCGGCATCCGCCTCTGACACCCGTGTGTCAGGAAAGTCTCTCTTGCACTCGTTTGTGCATACGCATACACTGACGAAAGAAGCCCGCGATCACCGACGAAACGCGGACTCATCTGTCTAAGGAGTGAAACAGCGTGCCTCTCGATCCGGTCGCCTATCTGCCGTACAAGGACCCCGATGACTTCATCCGTGAGGTCACCGACCTGATCTGGGTCGATCGGTCGATCCACTACATCCGCGAGAACTACGAGCCCGACTCGATCGTGCACGGCGGTCTCGGCACCTCCTCGAACCGTGACGAGGTCATCGAGGGTTCGCTCATGCGCATCTCGGCGACCCCCGACCGCACCGGGCAGGCCGAAGACGTCATCTGGGAGGCGCGCGGCGACGACGCGTTCCTCAGCTCGCACCTCGTGCTCTCCGGTCACCTGCAGACCTCCGAGTTCAGCCGCACGATCGCCAACTGCCTCTACCGGCGCGGCCGCATGGTCGAGGAGTGGGTCGTCCGCGACACGCTCGCGGGGCCCCTCGCACGCGGCGAGGACCTCGACGAGGTCGCCAGCGCGCAGACCTTCCGCGGCTTCTCCGGATCCTGGAACGAGCCGGCACCCGCCGACCCCATCGCGAAGGGCGACTCCGGAGAGCGCCCCGACGAGTACCGCGCCGAGGTCGAGAAGGTCATCGACCTGATCAAGACCGTCTGGAACGATCGCGATCTGCAGAAGGTCGAGAAGTTCTTCGAGCGCGACCTCGTGCTCCTGACGGTCGGCAACCGCCTCGTCATCCGTCCGGAGGGCTACCGTCGCGCACTGCTGCGCTTGCTCGAGTCGTTCCCCGGCGGTCAGTTCGAGATCCGCGACATCCAGACCAACTACGACGTGCGGTACGCGGGTCTCCGCGTGGCCGTCGTGTGGAAGTTCGTCGGCGACTACAACGGCGTCCCGAACTACGGACCGCTCACGGGCAAGCCGGTCGACGTGCTGGGCATCTCGCAGTTCACCTTCCACAACGGCGCCCTCGTGAAAGAGGTTCGTCTGTGGGACGACATCGCGCTTCGCGCGCAGATCCAAGGCCAGCGCGGCGACGAGCCCGTGGCCTTCGCCAACATCTACTGATCGATCCCCCGATCACCAAGGAGAAGAAGAAATGAGCAACGCCATCGTCGACGCGACCGACGTCATCGTCGACGCGAACGAGATCGAACGCCGGACCATCCGTCGCTCCGACTGGGTGCCGTGCAACTCGGCGTTCATCGACTGCCGCACCCCGGGCTCCGACCGCAAGGAGAACTACTCCTTCATCGGCGCCGGCGTCTCGCAGAACGCGAGCCAGTACGTGAACCTCGAGGTCAACCACGGGTTCAACACCCTGKM
>NZ_QDFV01000017.1 GCF_003075395.1 Microbacterium sp. TPD7012
GATCGAACACTGCASASGTAACGGGTACGTGTTCGATCCGACGACGATGCAGGCGTATCGTCCCTGACCTGAGGAATGACAATGGCACACGAGGTTCTGACCGTGGATGACGTCCTCGCCCTGGTCGGCGAACTACGCCCCGCTGCGAATCAGTTGGTGAGGAAGTCGGATGTCGAACTCGGCTTCGTCATCTACGACGCGTTCAGTGTCCGCGGATTGTACGACGACTACGGCAGCGGCAACTGGGGATTCAGTATTGCTTTGGGCGGAGACGCCGTCGTGTCCACTGTTCTCGGGCGGCGCCTGGGTATTCGCGGCACTCGGGACGAAGTGCGATCGGCTCTCGAAGCCGTCGACGAGTACGCGCGTCTGAGGCTCGGGCCCGAGTATCTCGCCGCGCACGAGGCTGCTTACGGCAGCTGATGCCATCGCGTCGAAGACTAGCCCGATCGTGACGGAATCCTGTGCGCCGTGGAGAGTCGCTCTGTGAAAGGACCCATGCGCCTCCGCGGAGAGCGAGGCCGGCACTGAGTGAATCGACGCCGAGTCCGCACGACAGTGGCGGGAATTGAGCGAACTGGATATGGACAAGGAACCCCGCAGATATCCTGAAAGCATGACGGCAGGGTCGCTCGGGATCCAGGTGATGCGCGAAGGGATCGTGCGAGACGCCGCTGTGTCGTGGCGGTTCGAGGAGCCCTTCTCCTGGGTCGTGGAGGTACGCGGTTCCGGATTCGGAACGGCCGAAGCACGCGCGGACGACGCCTTCGAGGCGCTCTGTCTCGTGCGGGAAGAGCTCGAGCCATTCGGCTGGCGGATCGGCGTAGCGGGTGCGCAGATCGACGTCTGGCCCAGCGGCATGGCTCGTGATCAGGGCGGCGGTCTGCGCGCGTATCGGATGACGTCCGAGAGCGTGGGGGATCTCGTGGACACGTTCGCGCCGGTGGATCCCGCGTCGGTGACCACGGTGGCCGTGCAGCGGGCGGAGACCGAGCGGCTGTACGAGGCGATTCGACATCGGGCGCGAACGGATGAGGACTGATGAAGAATCTGACCTACGGCGGCATCATCGCTGCTGCGGGAAATGTCTCTGTCCCCGCGACGGTTGCCGTAGTGCAGGACTTCGATCGCCCCAACGGCAGGGAGTACGCGGTCTCCGTCGAGTTCGATCAGCACGTGTTCACGGGCCTGGGCGCGGACGCGTTCTGGGCTTTCGAGAGAGCGCGTGAACAGTATGAGCCTCTGGGGTGGAGGGTCGCGGTCCAGGGCGCATCGGTGCGTTGCTTTCCCAGCGGAATGCAGGGCGAGGCGGGCGCCCTCATGGTGTACAGGCACCCGGAATCGCTGGAAGATGCGCAACCGGAGCCGGTGGTGACCTTCGCGGCCGGACACGACTCTCCCGCTCGGTCCGCCGCACTCCTGAGGCGC